>CAXXWD010000001.1:0-982500 GCA_963667595.2 Devosiaceae bacterium
ACGACGATTTTCGTGACCAGACATCGCGGCGCCGTCGAGTGGGCGGCTCGAAGTGGGATCAAAGCCCGACAGACCGAACATCTCGATGTTGCCGACATCGCCCCGGGCGACGCCGTGCTCGGCACGCTCCCGGTGTCGTTGGCCGCCGAGGTCTGCGCCCGCGGCGCCCGCGCTATTTCCACCTGTCGATCGACACGCCCGAAGAGCTGCGCGGCACGGAACTGACCCCAGAAGACATGGACGCCTTTGGGGCGCGACTGGAGGAATTCGAGGTGAGGAGGATTTGATGGATCATTTGAAAAAGACTTCTGACGAGCTACGCTTGGTTTATCCTCTTTTTTGGTTGCGGCACTTGTCGCAGCTTTGGCCATCTTCGGACCTCAGTTTTTTGTTGCGGTGGCCGCAAAGGTGATGGACGAGAACTGGTGGGGTGAAAACTCCCTAAACGTTTGTGATCTTCACGCTGCTGGTTGGCTGGGTCGTCGCCCTTAACCAATGTGCACGGGACCGGGAGCACCGCGCTGCTTTCGAGGGCTGGAAATTGGCAATCAAGGAAGCGGAAGGGGATCGTCCGGTTCAGGAACTTTACTGGCAGGAAGTCGAGCGATTTCTCGAGAGCGCGTTCGAGCGCTGGAAATTCGTCAAGTCATTGTCTTCCGGTGCCTATTGGTTGACGCCTCATACCATCGAGCCCGCGGAAAAAACGGGCTGGGTCATTGTTGACAGGAAGGACCGGCTGATAACCGTCGACTTCGCCAGCGCAGTTGACAATGGCCATGCCACAAGAGCCGATAAGCGGGCTAAGCCCGCCTGATATTGAGGTCTTGCGCGTCGCGCAGTTCATCTCGGGCTGTGCCGCCGTTCCAGACAATAACGACTGGCTGGGACGCCTGCCGGCGACGCCGCCCTATGCCGACGCCTTCGCCATGCAACTCCACATCGACGAGATCAGCCTGCACGTCCAGCGCGGCGCCCATGCCGCCCTGCTCCCTGATTACGCGGGCTGGCACACCACGGAAAGGCTCATCATCCCCCAAAACATGACGTTGATCTTCCTGCCCTCACGATCGCCCGAGCTCAACCCGGTCGAGGATGCCTGGCAGTGCATCAGGCAGAACTGGCACTCCAACCGCCTCTTCGACACCTATGACGCCATCATCGACGCAGCCTGCCAAGCCTGAAACAACCTCATCGATCAGCCGACACAATCACGTCCATCGGAATGCGCCACTGGGCCCACATCGGTCAATCATGACAACCGTTGGCATAAAGGGTGCTGGCCGCGACTGATCGTTCCGCGATGATCTCGCCGATCGCATCGGCGAAGTCCTCCACGGTGGCGTCGTCGCTCAGACGCCCGTCGCCGAGCCTCCGGAGCACACCCGCCATGATCTCGACATGCGCTTTTCCGACACGCAGCGGTGGGAGCACCTTGCCGCGCGGAACGCGGTAGCCGAGCGCGCGCCAGCCGCGATGGATTTTCTTCAGCAACTGGCGCTTGGGCATGGCCTCGCAGCGCATCGAGTGGATAATGAACGCCGTATCGTCAAGCCTGTGGCGCTCAGGCAGAGTGCGGTTCAGAAGACTGGCAAACAGGAATGCCGTGCCTGGCCCATCCAGCGGATCGTCACCCTCGGGTTCGTCGGCCAGCCGCCGGTCGAGTTCGTCCTGCATGATGAGAAGGTCACGAAACCGGCAGGTCTCCTTAAGCTGGGCCAGCTCTTCCTCGTTGATCGACCCGACGACCCGGTAGCCCTCGCCTTCGACGACAATGATGTCGTGGGGATGAGGGAGGACGCTGTCTGGATCGGCGCCGGCCTTGATTGCCTCGTCGAGAAGTATCTGCTGGCGCTTCTTCACCTTGTGGCCGATCTCGACCTTTGCCTCGATCTCGAGCTGCCGCAGCCTCTCCGCAAAAACGATCTCATTGAGCGCGTTGCTCAGCGCATGAACCGAGCCGTTGGCTGCCATCTGCAGCAGCTTGCGGGCGATCACCTCTTTGATCGTGACCTGCTGCTGGCCCTCGATAGTGATCGTAACTTGTCGATCACCTTCTTTCAGCAGGGCGCGCTGCAGTGAGGTGAGCGAAAGAAAGTCGCCCCTGGTCGCCGGCCGGCGCGATTTGTTTCGTCTCGTGGCCATCAGTGGCCTCCTCGCAGCTCGTTGTTTTTGCGGTCGACTGTCCGCGTCAAGTTCCCTTTGCCGATGTCCCTGGGCCCGTCTCCCCCGGCGACGCCATGGGCTGCGTCCACTGTCGGTCCGTTTGGTGGCGTGTTGTCCGGACGGCCGGCTCCGGATGTCGGATGAGCCGTCTTTTCATCAGCGCTTTCCTCGTTCCGTCGTATCGCGCTCACCTCTTCGAATGGCGCGCCGGCCTCGCCAAGCCGTGCTTTTTCACCCGTAATGCGCTGGAAGCGCCGGATGATGGTGTCGCAATAGAGCGGATCGAGTTCGATCAGCATTGCGTGTCGGCCGCATTGGTCGGCTGCAATCAGAGTCGAGCCCGAGCCGCCAAAAACATCGAGGACGAGATCACCGCGTTTGGAACAATCCCGAATGGCATCGGCTATCAGCGCCACCGGCTTGACGGTCGGATGCATGGCGAGCTCTTCGTCTCTTGATGCACCGAGCGAGCTGATGCCGGGATAGTCCCAGACATTGGTGCGGTAGCGGCCGGTATCGCCGAGACCAAAATTGTTGACGTGGGCTGCCCTGCCCTTCTTGAAGACGAAGACCAGCTCGTGCTTGGAGCGGTAGAACGAGCCCATCCCGCCGTTGGTCTTGTTCCACACGCACAGGTTCTTCAGTTCATCGAAGACGGCGTGACCGGCTTCCAGCAACTCGCGCATGTGGCGCCAGTCCATGCAGATATAGGCAATGGCGCCGTCTCTCAAATGAGAAGCCGCCGCGTCGAGCGATTGCCTGAGAAAATCGGTGAAGGCGACGGCGTCCATCTCGCCCGCGGCGAGCGCGAACTCGCGATGTCTGACCCGGCCGAGCCCGGTCACGTGACCAACGATCGGGACATTGTAGGGTGGATCGGTAAACAGAAGCCCCGCCGCCTTGCCGTCGCACAGAAGCGCGACATCCTCTTGCGATCTTGCATCACCACACAGCAAGAAATGCGGCCCCAAATGCCATAGATCACCCGGCCGGGTGACTGCCGGTCTGGCCGCGACCGGCTCGATCGCGTCGAGAACCGGATTGGCAGCTTTCGATTCGTTTGTTTCGCATCCAATGGTCAGATCGATCTCGGCGGTCGAGAAGCCCAACTGTTCGATGTCGAAGTCGAGATCTATGAGGCCCTGAATCTCGATTGCCAGGATATCCCGATCCCAGACGGCATTCTCGGCGAGCTTGTTGTCGGCCAGGATGTAGGCTTGCACCTCTGCGCGCGACAGATGCGACAGCTTGCGCACCGGCACTTCGGTCAAGCCAATCAGCCTGGCTGCCTCGACACGGCCGTGACCGGCAATGATTGTCTCGTCGTCGGCGATCAGAACTGGGTTGGTGAAGCCAAACCTCTTGATGCTTTCGGCTATCTGCCGGACCTGTTTCTTTGAATGCATACGCGCATTGTTGGCATAGGGAACCAGCCGGTCGATCGGGCACAATTCGTCGTTTGGCAAATGCATGTACATTCTCCATCAGTGCCCCCGGATGGGGCGGAACGGCTTTTTCTTAATGGGTCAGGTGTGCCTGACTGGCGTGAACGTTACTAGAACAAAATAACCGCTCGCAACCGGCCGAATGCAGAAAGCAATACTGTTTCGACTTCCTTTCACGAGATCCTCAAAGTTACTTTGAAGGTCTCTTGAAGACCCTTTGAAGGGGTTTTGAAGGTTCCCCCCTTCAAAACCCGGTAGATCGAATCCGAATCGTAGAATTTTATTCCAATCCGGGCGTGAATATCGCTGGAAATTGGAACGCGCCATCGCGTTTGACTGCCTGCGCCAACGTCCAGCTCTCACTGCCCAAGCTCCCGCAGGGTAGAATCGTAGCTCTGGACCCAGGCCGTCCCGCCAAAATGCAAACCGAGTTCATCGATCAGCAAATCGCACGGAACACGACCAGCGAACCTCAATGCGATCCAGGAGAACAGCGCATTCGATCCCGCTTAGGCGCAATCCAATCCCACCTACCGACAATCGCGTCTCAGCTTACGACAATTCGATCCCACGTAGCGACAATTTATTCCCGCATAACCGCACGCGAAACCGCGCTTCAGCGGCTCATTCGCCAGGTCATTCGAACAAATCTCCTGCTCCGCGACCCCTCATACCCAGTTCATGGAGATTGATTTGCCTGTTGCTGCCGCGCAAGGGAACAGTCCACAAACCTTTGAAATCAAGCGAGAATTTCTCTGCATGAACGCTGCCACGCCTTCTGCAGTCGACGAAATTCCCTGCCAATTCCCTGTTGTCCAGGGAAACCCGACCAGAGACCCGTTCGCCCAAGGAAAATTGCACAGCCAAACCTTCCTAAATGTCTGATCTAAAATAAGTTCTTGTTCTGCAAGGGCTTTTCAGCATGGCACTGTCCCACTTTGGTGTCCCATTTTGCGCAAAGTGCGCAGCGCCATTTCGGGAACGCTATAACACCTGGGGAAGGAGATTTTTCATGCCGAATGGCTCCAACCTCAAACTGCGCGGCTCGGTTTGTTGTGCGCAGCCGAAAATGCCGCGCGCTTCAAGCAAAGGCCCGCTTTCATCATTGGCAATGCGGCATCGTTCGACCCCGGAGCGCACAGAACTCAGGGCCCTGGTGTGGTTCGACCGATCCACATTCAGCGCAGCGACTCACGAGGTTTTTCGGACGCGTCGGGTGTCTTGCCTATGGCCTATTTCGCAAGGCCCGGCAGGATCTTCGTGTCGGTTTGGCGATAGCGAAAGTTGCAGCTCGTGAAACCGCGCACCGCAGCGAGTTCGGCCACCATGAGCTGGGCAACCGACGCGACGGACATGGCGGCGACGATCCCGTGTCCGATGTCCGGCAGTCTCACGACGCACAGATGGTCGCGATCCGCTATGGACGCGTTCGTTGTCACCAAAACCGTCGCGATGCCATAGCCGGCAAGACACGATGCCAGCGGCACCTCGCGTCCGTCACCGAAAATGACCACGGCCGTATGTATATCGTTCGGTTCCATGGGGCCGTGAAGAAAGTTGTGGGTCGCCCAGCTCTGCGCTGAAAGGCGTGGAAATTCGCGCAACAGAAGTGCGGCATAACCGGCAATGCCGAACATGCACTGGCTGCCGACCAGATCGATAGACGTCCGATCCCTGAGCATCTCGGTTACGCGTTCAAGTGCCGGTGTTGCCGCGGCGATCGCGTTTTCCATTCGGTCCGAGAAGCGGTCCCAGTCCGTGCGGGCGTCGCCAAGCCTGTCGCCGAGCAACCCGAGCGCCTGTAGCGTGCCGACGAAGCTGGCCGTATTGGGGCTGCTGTCGATCGAACATCCCGTTGCCACGAGCGCATCGACATGGTCTTCGAGCGGAACGCCCGTCTCGTTGGAAACGCCGATTGCGAAACTGGGACGGACGTGTTTGATCGCCTCGATTGGCTCGACGCTACGCCCCGATGCCGAAAGGGCGACCATCAGCCGACCAAGCCCCGGGGCTGCTCCGAAAAGCTCGCCGCTGCATACCGCCATGGCCGGAAGGCCCTGGTGACGCCAGTGCGACACCGCGCATAACGCCGCGTAATGGCTGGCGCCAATGCCGGTCACCAAGGCACACCCTTCTGGAATGTCGCGCGCGCAGGCGGCAGCTACTTGCTCTTGCACCGCTTCGCGGCAGCGATCGAGCATTGTCGGCTGTGCCGCTATCGCGGCTCTGAAATCGACCTTTTCCACGTCTCGCCCCTTGCTGATTTTGTTCGCCAAGGTTTAGTGCGAGATCGTATTGCGTTCTTGAATGTTTGTGTGCCGGTCAGTTGCGGGCGCCGGGAACGATGACGTTCTGGTATTCGCGCGGTGTCATGCCGATCGTCCTGTGGAACTCGCGACTCATGTGGCTCTGATCGCTGAACCCTGCGTGAAGCGCCGCTTCGGTGAGCGAAGCCCCGTTGCTGATCTCGATCTGGGCGCGCGCCACCATGAGCTGAAGCTTCAGCCGGCGCGGCTGCATTCCATGGCTCGCGACGCAAATCCGCGACAGTTCGAAACGGGAAATGCCCAGATCGGCGGCGATATCCTCCACCCGGCGTCGGCCGTCCGGGGTATCGGCAGCTTCCCTGGGGGCAAGGCTTTGCAGGATGGCGCAGGATCGCGGCATGTTGAACGCGTCTTCGGTCACGCTCGTCTTGCCCCGGCTGATGCAGACGCGCAGCAGGTTGGTTATGTCCTCGATGCCGATCCCCTCGGGCGCCGTCTGAAGTTCGGACCACAGGCCCTTGAGCGTGTAGAAAAGGATATTGTCGCGAACGACCGGGTGTTCGAGACGGAGCCCCGTGTTCGTGCCTACCCGGTCGATCAGCTCCTGCCAGCCGTCCTCGCCCACATAAACGACGAAATAGCGGTTCTGTTTGCCGAGCCAGGTGCTGGCATGGGCGTCGAAGGGATTGAGCAGGATCACCGAGCCCTTCGGATGCAGTATGGAGCGCCCGCCTATATCGAGACGACCGCTGCCTTCGAGCACACAACCCAGATTGTAGGTGACATGACAATGAAGCGTACCGGGTTCCTCCTCGGTACAAATGTCAAAGATGTCCACATCCGGCTCTATGCGCCAATGCCCGAGCGTACGCGATTTCGACTGACCCATTGCTGCGTACAAACCTCCGTCTTCGTCAGCACTTTCTCCCATCGGCATGCCGTCTGCGCCAGCGTGTCAATGGCTTTCCCTTACCAAATCGCCACACGCACAAACATTCAAGATACCTTTTGGGCGACCCAATACCGTTGGTAGATCAACGCTGCCAAACATCGCAAAGTGATTGGGGTTCCGGCGTCTGCGAAACCAATAATGGAGGATTGAATGAACAGAAGGCTTTTCATGACTGCCGCGTCCATTGGCGCGCTCATGTTGGCTTCGGCAAACGCACAGGCAGCCGATATCGGTGCACAATGCGCCGCCGACCTGTCGGACCAGGCTTATTTCAGGATCTCGCACCAGAATTCCACGACCAGCCCGATCCATCCCAAGCTCGAGGAAATCGTCGCGTCGGTCGGCGAAAAGACCGGCGGCAAGCTCAAGCTCGAGATCTTCCCCTCGGCGCAGCTTGGCGGTCCTGTCCAGGCACTTGAGCAGGCAACCTTCGACCAGAACATCATTTTCTACATGTCGTCCGGCAATCTGGCGACGGCCGGCGTTCCGGACTATTCCGTGTTCAACGGCCCCTTCCTGACGCCGACGCTTGAAGCCGCCCAGAAGCTGGCCGCGTCCGATCTGATTGCCGGCATGAACGAAGAGTTGGCCGCCAAGGGCAACCTGCGCGTTCTGGCTCTGAACTGGTTTGATGCGCCGCGTTCGATCCTGGGCCACAAGGCCTATCCCGATCCCGAGGATCTCGTCGGCATCAAGATGCGCGTTCCGGAAGCACCCGCCTATATGCGGACCTTCGAAGTGCTCAAGACCGCACCGCAGGCGGTTCCGTTCTCCGAGCTCTATCTCGCATTGCAGCAGGGCGTGGTTGACGCGGCCGAAGGCGGCATTCGCGGCATGGCCGACGCCAATCTGATGGAAGTCGCAAAAACGGTCACGATCTCCGACCATTTCCGGCTTTTCTACGGCTATGCCATGAGCGAAAACCTCTACAAGGAACTGCCTGGTTCTTGTCAGGAACTGCTGGTCAGCGAGTTCACGGAAAAGGGCGACGCCTATTCCGCCGGCATGAACGACATCACCGTTCAGGCAATCAACGACCTGAAGGCACAGGGTGTCACGTTTGTTGAGGCCGATCAGGAAGCCTATCGCAAGGCAACCGAGCCATTCTACGACCTGTTCCCCGAATGGTCCGAGAACCTTCTCGGCCGCGTCCGCGACGCGATGGAATAGGGCGCGACATGCGCAAGGTCGTCGACTTTGTCTGGGATTTCGTCGATGAGGTTATCCCCACCGTCCTGTTCCTGGTGGTCACCATTATGGTGGCCACCGACATCTTCTTGCGCAACACGCTCGGAAGAACCATCCCAAACGGCATTGAGATCGCGACCTACGCCTTTGTCTGGTTCATCTTTCTGGCGGCGGCAGGGGCTTCCCGAACCGGGAGCCATTTCCAGGTCAGCATGCTCATGGACATCCTGCCCCGCCGCGCCCTCATGGTGCTGTCCATCTTCGTCGAGCTCGTCGGACTGACTGTCGCCGTTCTCATGACCAAGGCGTCCTGGGAGTACACGGCCCGCAGCTGGGGGCGTCTTTCCGAAGGCCTCGAAATGCCGCTGGGCTATTTCTACATGGCCTTTCCCGTGTGTTTCGGCCTGATGGCGCTCTCCTATGTGCGTCGCATTATCACGCACATCAAGTCCGGCTGGAGAGAGCGCTCGTGAGTACCTTCCTTATTCTGGACCTTGTCGGCATGATCGCGCTGATGATGCTCGGGGTCCCCGTGGTCATCGCCATCCTAGCGTCGGGCCTTGTCTATTTTCTCGGCCACCCGGACATGTCCACGCTGGTCATGATGCAGAACGTGCAGACCACCGTGCGTTCGTTTCCGCTGCTGGCGATTCCGTTTTTCGTGATGGCCGGCACAGTCATGGCCTATGGCGGCATCGCGGCGCGCATCATGGAGTTCGCCAGCGTCATGGTGGGACACTGGCGCGGTGGCCTTGCCCAGGTGGGTGTGCTCAACAGTTTCGTGATGGGCGGCATGTCCGGATCGGCCGTGGCCGACGCCGCGGTGGATTCGCGCATTCTCGTGCCCCAGATGCGGCGGTTCGGCTATTCGCTCGGCTTTTCGGCAGCAGTTCAGGCCTCCTCCGCCGTCCTCGCCCCCATCCTGCCGCCGTCGACATCGATGATCCTTTACGGGTTGCTGGGACAGGTTTCGGTGGCCAGCCTGTTTCTCGGCGGCATCATGCCGGCCATCCTGATCGCCCTGGCGCTGATGGTAACCGTCAGCATCATCGCGCGCATCCGGAAATACGGTTCTGTGCTCGATGCGCCGGCAACCGCCAGGCAGCGCCTTCGGGCCTTCAAGGAAGCCTTCTGGGCCCTGATGATGCCGGTCCTGCTCATCTTCGGTCTGCGAACCGGGTTGTTCACCATCACCGAACTCGCCGTGATAGCGGCACTCTACACGACCGCGATCAGCGCCTTCGTCTACCGCTCGATTGGCTGGAAGGACTTCTGGGACATCGCCAAGGACACGACCCGCACGACGTCTTCGGTCCTCATCATCATCGCCGCGTCCGGCGCCTTCTCCTACATCTTTGCGATCGAACAGGTTCCAGGACACGTCATCAGCCTTCTGTCCAGCGTCAGCAACAATCCGCTGGTCGTCCTGTTTTTCGTCAGCATCGGCTTGATCGTGCTCGGGATGATCGTCGAAGGCGCAGCCATCATGATTCTCGCAGCGCCGCTGTTGGTGTCGATCGCAACGCATTTCGGCATCGATCCGGTGCATATGGGTGTCATGGTCGTGATGCTTCTGACCTATTCCACCCTCACGCCGCCAGTCGGCATCGTCCTTTTCACCGTGTGCTCGATCACCGGATGCAAGCTGGGTGAGTTTCTCAAAGAGATCTGGCCGTTCTTCCTGGCGCTGTTGCTGGTTCTGCTGCTTGTCGCCCTGTTCCCGCAGATTGTGCTCTTCTTGCCTACTTGGTTGAAATGATGACAGAAAATACCAGTCCCTACATATTCCCCTTTCATCCGTTCAAGCATCTGGAAATCGCCGAGCCCAATTCAGAGATCGTCGCGACAGAAATCTGGGACATCGACCGCTTCGAACCGCTTCTCGACCGCTTCGCACCGACTGTCCGGCCGGAAGCGGATGGAACGCCGGCCGAACGCATCCTCGCCATCTTTACCTCCGACGAGATCCTTTTCGGCGAAAAGGCGTTTATCGAGAGCTGGCGCGACCACTGGATCGCGAAAATCGAGGCGCTGATCGCGGCCAGGCGGCCGGTCGATTTCACCATCCTCGGTTACCCGTTCAAGATGCCGGTGCCATTGAAGACCAACAGACGATGCGCCGATTTCGGCGAGGCCGTTTCGCTTGCGCGTCTGGCCGCAATCGCCAGGGCCGTTTCCGGTATCCACGCACCTGGCGCACGGGTTCATGTGTTTACCGAAGGAGCGTTTGGTGCCTTCAACGACGTGGACCGGGCCTGGTCCGACCGCTATTTCGCTTCGCTCGAAACGATGGTGGCGGCGTTCGGCCTTGAGGACGCCATCGTGCTTCACGATCTCAATGTCGTCGTGGACGAAACGCCCGAGTTCAAGAGCGTCTGGTCCGAAATCGAGGGTGAGATCGAAAAACGGCGCGACGCCGGCGATCCGGCGACGCTTAAAGCGCTCGGCGATGCGTTGCCGGTCCGCTTCCACAATCTGTCCAATTTCGGGGTCGGCGAGGACCTGCTGAGACGCGCCTATCTCGACGACGGCTCGGCCGATGCCGATGCCCTTCGTCGGAACATCATGGCGCGCGCCAAAACAGGGGTCGTCTCCTACCGGGCCTTTCTCGAGGCACGGGACCGCATTGGCTTGCTCGAAAGATATGCGCCCGGTGCGCTGGCGATGACCGTTTCTCCTCGCGCCGGACGCCTCGGCGTGCGCCCCCTGCCCGCGCCTTCCGAAATTCTGCCCTACCACGGCGTACCCGTGCTTACGCCGGACCGCAGCCAAATGCGGATCGAATACCTTTGGGACCTGATGGGCTCGAAAGCCAGTCTGACAGCCGTGCACTGGTCTGGAGATTCAGACAACAACCCCTTTATGTATATCGAGGTTTGATGTGGACGACACGACGATCGCCTTCGATCTTGGTGGCACCAAGATCGATATTTGCCGGATGGACAAACGTGGCAAGATCCTCGAGCGCCACCGCGTGCCCACGATCGATCTTTGGCCCGGAACGCCGCCTTTCCTCGAGCGCTCCTTTGCCTTGTTTGCCCACCACGTTTCGGATGGTGACACCAAGATTGGGCTGAGCTGGAATGCACCCGTTTTCGAAGGACACCTCACCCAGAGCTCGCTTCTGGGAGGACGGATCAATATCGATCTCGCTACGATGCTGCGCGAGCGCTTTCCGGGGCGTGACATTCAGGTCGAGAGCGATGTCCATGCCATGGCCTTGGGCGAGTTCCGTTTCGGCACCGCCAGCAGTTTCTCGCCGTTCGTCGTCATCAATCTCGGGTCCGGTGCCGGGTTCGCCTATCACGACGGCGAGGACGTCATGCGCGGCCACCTTGGGGGCGCGGGGTTGGTGTGCAACGAAACCCGGTGGATTCGGGAACTCGACGAAGCCGTGACCATGGACTACCTCCTGTCCGGCCGTGGCATCGCACTGCTCTACGAACGGCTTTCGTCAAAACGCCTGACAGCTGCCGAAGTCGCCGGGCTGGCGGAAACGGATGCCGTCGCGCGGCAGGTTTTCGATATCATCGAATACCATTTCGGAAACTACCTGATCACATTGTCGCGGATGCTCAATCCGAAAGGCTTCGTGTTGTCGGGGTCAGTGGCCCGGGCCGCGCATCTCTTCCTGCCGCGCGCAAAGGCCTACGCGACCTCACAACTCGAACCGGCATGCCAGCCCGATACCATTGTTGTTTCGCAACTCGAAGCACCCGCCTGTCAGGGGTTGGCCTGATCCCTTCTATCCAGACTCCCCATTCATCCGAGGTCTATCATGAGTACCACTACCAGCGCCTACGTTTTCCCTTTTCGCCCGTTCCGCCATCTTGACGTGGCCGAACCGAGCACCCGCCTCGAAGCCCCCAGAACCGTCGAGAGGGATTTCTTCGTCCCGATGCTCGACAAGCTTGCCCCGGCGCTAACCCTTCCCGAAGGACAATCGCTGGCCGAACGGATTGTCCTACTGTTCGCGGACGACGCCGTGCGTTTCGGTCAACGCGAGTGGATCACCGATCTGACGGCACACTGGAGCACCATGGCGAACCACTTCATCGCCAATAACCAGCCCATTCTGTTCACGATTCTCGGTTTTCCCTTCAAGGCGCCGGTCATTCTCAAGACCGATCGCATCCTGCCGGATTTCGGCGAACTTGCCATGCTGAAATCCCTGTACGAAATCGGAGTGGCTATTGCGCGCGACTATGCACCGGGCGTGAAGATTCACATTTTTACCGAAGGCGCCTTCGCCCCGATCAACGGCATGCCGCAGGCGAACTCCGATGCCTATTTTGCCGCTCTCGTGGCGATGACCAAAGCCTGGGGCTACGATGCCCACCTCGTTCTGCACGAAACCAACGAGATCGCGCTGAACACCGAAGGCTTCAAGAAGGTCTGGGACGAAACCGCCGACGAGATCAAAGCGAAAAGAGACGCAGGCGATGCCAAGACGCGAAAGGCGCTGACCGATTCCTTCCCGGTCAGTTTTCATTTGAACGCCAACCCTGATGTTGATGCCGATCTGCTGCGGCGGGCCTACAAGCAGGATCCATCCGCCAGCGCGCTTTACGACAGCCTGAACAAGCGCACGGAAGAAGCGGTTGTGCGCTATCGCGCCTTTCTCGATGCTCGCGACAAGGTCCAGCTTCTCGAAACCTATGCGCCGAAGGCACTTGGTCTGACGGTTTCGCCGCGCCCGGGCCGGCTCGGGGTGCGTCCGCTTCCGGCCCCGGTCGACGTGCTGCCCTATCACGGCCTGCCGATCTGGGATGAGAGCACACAGCATCTGCTCATCGACTACAGATGGGATTTCCTGTGCGAGGGCGTATCGGCAACCCCCGTTTTCTTCAGCGAAGACAGCGAGAACAAGCCGTTCCTTTACCTTTCCGACGGCTATGCAAAAAGGTTGCCCGTTTAGGGTGGACGGAATGCACACGCTGCACCACCGGGTTTCATGCAGCGGTTGATTGCCAACCTGCCATCCGTCATGAGCCAGGGGCTCGGCCAATATCGGCCGGGCCTTTGGCTTTGATCGCGTTAACATCCAAGCCAGACGCTATGTAGCGACCACTTGCATGAGATCAAGCGCGATCTCCGTTTCTTCGGCAGCCTCGACCGGTACAAACCGGCCAAGGGCCTGTTCGCCACCACGGCAAACTCCACGGGCGAGGCCTGGGAGAAAACGGGAATGCCCGAATGGACCACGGCTATCCCCTTCAATCTCAAACCGGTTTCCTGCCCCGCCATCGGTCATCGGCAGTAATGTGCTGAACCCCCCGCGAAAACTGGCCTCCCCTTTTCGCCCGATGCTCTAGACAGGCGCCAGAGGTGCGGTCGGCGCAAAGGGCGTGCCCTCCGTCAGCCCCTCTTCGAGCGCGGCGTGCGTTTCTTCGCTGATGATATCGGCCAGGCAGTTGACCACGGGATTGCTTCTCTTGGCCTTGGAAATGGCCATGAGCGTGTAGAACGGCAAGGATGGCTCGACCACGCGCCGGCAGATCAGGTTGTCGTCGTCGGGATTGCCGAGCAGCAGGCTTTTGGGCGCGATCGTGGTGGCGTGCCCGTCGCGGATCATCGGGTAGACGGCGTAGAAATCGTCGATCATCGCGTAGATGTTCAGGTTGATCTTGTGCTCCTGGGCGTGGCCCTGCACGATCCGCCCCAGGGCGTTCTGGCAGGAATAGACGATGAGCGGATAGGACGCCACGTCGGCAAATGAGATCGTCTCGGAAGGCAGGCCGCGACAGATCTCCTTTCTGGCGACGAAATAGAGCGGCGTCTGCATCAGGTTGCGGACCGTATAGCCGGAGCTTGGGCGTTCGGAATTATAGACGCCGATATCAAGCCGGTCGCTGGCGACCCAATCCCTGACCGAGGCACTGGAGCCGGGCAAGACGCTGACCGTAATCCCCGGAAAGCGTCGGGTGCAGGCGGAAATCATGCGGCCGCTCAAGGGGTTGCCGAACGCGCTCGTCCAGCCCAACCGGATGGTGCCGACGGCATTGGCCAGCCGCGCCGCCATCGACATCGCCGCGGAATCGAGGGCCGCGACATGATCGGCCGTCTCGGCGAGGAAGATGGCGCCCTCGCGCGTCAGGCTGACGCCGCGGCCGTTGCGGTCGAACAGCTTGGTGCCGAGTTCCTGTTCCAACAGGCGGATGTCCCGGCTGAGGGCCGGCTGGGCCGTGCCGATCTGCAGCGCCGCCCGGGTGAAGCTGCCCGTTTCGGCAATGGTCAGAAAATTGCGTAACTGTCTGAGTTCCAACGTGCCCTGCCACTCGTCCGATAGATATTTTCTATAGCTCTGGAAGCTATATAAAACTTTTATATCTGGTAGAAAGCTTGTCAACTAGGTCGCCCATTTTGCGGGTGTTAGCGTTCTTGACCAACAGCCTTGCCGCCCGAAAACGGCGAAGCAAAGGCGCATCCGGAGGAGACCGTTGTGATTTTAAAACATGGACTTAACTCGATTCTCGTCGCAGCAGCGCTGGCGGGCACGGCGTTGTGCTCAACCCCGGTCTGGGCTGATACGACACTGCGCATCAACCAGGTCGGCGACCTGTCGATCGTCGACCCGATCATGACCACGGCCAACCCGACCCGGGACATGGCCTACATGATCTGGGACACCCTGTTCGCGATGGATGCCGATTTCAAGGTGCAGCCGCAGATGGTTGGCGCCTATACCGTCAGCGATGACGAACTGACCTATACGCTGACGCTTCGGGACGGGCTGAAATGGAGTGACGGCACGCCGGTGACGTCGGCCGACTGCATTGCCTCGCTCGACCGCTGGATGGCGAAGGACGCGATGGGCAAGCTGCTGGCCGCCCGTCTCGCGTCCATGCAAGCCATCGACGACACGTCCTTCGCGCTGAACCTGTCCGAGCCCTTCGGCATGTTGATCGACGTGCTCGGCAAGGCCGGCGCCTATGTGCCGTTCATGATGCCCGAGCGGATCGCCAAGACTCCGGCGACCGAGGCGATCACGGACTATATCGGTTCCGGTCCGTTCATGATGAAAATGGACGAATGGGTGCCGGGGTCCAAGGTCGTCTACGTCAAGAACCCTTATTACGTGCCGCGCGACGAGCCGGCCAGTTTCCTGGCGGGCGGCAAGGTCGTCAAGGTCGATCACGTCGAGCGCATCACCTTCCCGGACACCATCAGCGCAGTCAACGCCATGCTGACCGGCGATCTCGACTACATGGAAAACATGCCCACCGACCTGCTCCCGCTTGTCGAGGGCAGCCCGGACGTCCGCACCTATGTCCGCGACCCGCTTGGGCTCAATGTCCAGATCGTGCTCAACCACAAGGTCGCGCCGACCGACAACATCAAGGTGCGTCAGGCGATCCAGCTTGCCATGGGTCAGGAAGATTTCATGACCTCGCTATTCGGCGATCGTTCGGATTTCTACCAGATCTGCCCGGCGGTCTTCTTCTGCGGCACGCCTTTGGAGACCGACATCAATTCCGAACGGGTGATGGCCCATGATCCGGAAGCGGCCAAGGCCCTGCTGGCCGAAGCCGGCTATGACGGCACGCCTCTGCTCTATATCCACGATTCCGACACCACGCTTTCCGAAGTGATCGGCACCGTGGCCGTTCAGGACATGCGCCAGGGTGGCTTCGAGATCACCGATTTCGTGACCGACAACGCCACCAAGTTCTCCCGCCGGGCCAATAGCGGCACCATCGACGAAGGCGGCTGGAACATCTTCTGGACCGGTTGGGGCGGGCTCGACCAGATGAACCCGCTGACCAATGTCTACGCGCTCGGCTCGGGCGACGACGCCTGGTTCGGCTGGCCCGACAGCCCGACGCTCGTCGCCTTACGCGAGGCCTATGTCGATGCCCAGACCCCAAAAGAGCGTTTCGAGATCGCCGAGAAGATGCAGGCCGAGATGAACGAGATCGTCACCGTCATTCCCATGGGCCAGTTCGCCAATCCCGTTCTGGAAAGCACCAAGGTCGACGGGATGATCCCGGGTGCGGTTTCCGTGTTCTGGAACGTCTCGAAGACAGAATAGACGCGCTTCCTCCCAGCGATGCGGGCGCGGCGACGCGCCCGTATCACTCTTCTGACACGGGCATTGGACAATGCTGAGATACCTTTCGATCCGCATACTTTCGACGATACCGGTTCTGATCTTCGTCGCGCTTCTGGTCTTTTCCCTGCTGCATCTGGTTCCGGGCGATCCGGCACTGCTGATCGCCGGCGACAATGCCTCTCCGGAGCAGGTCGAAACCATCCGCGCCAGCCTGCATCTCGACGAACCGCTGCCGGTTCAGTTCATCATCTGGGCCAATGATCTCATTCACCTCGACTTTGGCGAATCCGTCTTTTCGAAGCGTCCGGTGATCGAACTTATCGGGCAACGCATTCAGCCGACGGTCGTTCTGGCGATCACCGCGACGGTACTGGCTTCGCTGGTGGCGATCCCGCTGGGGATTCTGGCCGCCTACCGCTCCCACACCCTCATCGACCGGTTCGTCATTGCCCTGTCGGTCGCCGGCTTCTCCATTCCGGTCTTCGTCATCGGCTACGTGTTGATCTACGTGTTCGCCGTCAATCTGCACTGGTTGCCGGTGCAAGGCTACAAGCCGCTTTCGGACGGTCTCATACCCTGTTTGAGAAGCGTGGCGCTGCCAAGCCTGTCTTTGGCGCTCCTGACCATCGGGCTGATCGCCCGCGTGACGCGGGCAACCATGCTGGAAATCCTTGACGAGGACTATATCCGCACGGCGCGCGCCAAGGGCGCCCTGACGATGCGCACCCTGTTCGTCCACGCGCTCAAGAATGCCGGCCCGCCCATCATCACCATTATCGGCATCGGTTTCGCCGGCCTTCTGGGCGGTGTGGTCGTCACCGAAACGGTGTTCAACATCCCCGGCATGGGACGGTTGACGACAGACGCCATCATGCAGCGCGACTATCCCGTGGTTCAGGGCGTCATGCTCACCTTTGCAATGATGTTGATCGGCGTGAACCTGTTGATCGATCTGACCTATCCGCTCTTCGACCCACGCGTCCGGTACTAGGGGGCCACCATGTCATCCATTTCCGACAGCCCGGCCGCCGCCGTCTCCGCAGGTTCGTGGCTCAAATTCTTCCAGGGCAAGAACGTCCTCCTGACCGGCACGCTGATGGTTCTTGTCGCCTATATCGCGGTGGCGATCCTGTCGCCATTCCTTGCGGGCGACTTCGTCAACATCACGCCCACGGCGCGGTTGATCCCGCCGGGCGCCGAGCACTGGTTCGGCACCGACCAGATGGGGCGCGATATCTTCGCCCGCACCATGGTCGGCACGCGCAATTCGCTTCTGGTCGGCGGTTCGGTGGCCATTCTGACCACCGTGATCGGCGCCACGATCGGCTTGCTCGCCGGCTATTTCCAGATCGGCGAATGGCTGATCATGCGCATCATGGACGGGTTGATGGCCATTCCGGGCGTGTTGCTGGCCATTGCCTTCGCCTCGCTCATCGGCGGTGGCATCGGCACAGTCATCATCGCCATCACCATCCCCGAAATCCCGCGCATGGTGCGCCTTGTGCGCTCGATCGTCTTGTCGCTCAAGGAACAGACCTATGTGGTCGCCGCGGTGTCGCTCGGCACGCGAACCTGGAAGATCCTTTTTCGCCACATCCTGCCCAACGCCATCGGTTCATTGACCGTGCAGGCCACCTACGTCGCCGCCTCCGCGATCATCACCGAAGCGATCCTGAGCTTTCTCGGCATCGGCTCCACCGCCGATTCCCCGAGCTGGGGCATGATCATGTCGCAGGGGCGCCTCTATTTCCAGATCGCGCCGTGGATCCTGTTTTTCCCGGGCCTGTTCCTGTCGCTCATGGTCCTGACCGTCAACATTCTCGGCGATGGCCTGCGCGACACGCTCGACCCGCGCCTGAAGAGCCTGACAGACAAATGACCGACACATCCATCCTCACCGTTGACAATCTGAGCGTGTCGTTCGGCTCCGTCCGTGCGGTTCAGAATGTCTCTTTCACCCTGCACGCTGGCGAAACCCTGTGTCTTGTCGGCGAAAGCGGCTCCGGCAAGAGCGTTTCGACGCTGGCCATTCTGGGGCTTTTGCCCAAGACGGCGCGGATCACGGCCGACGGCCTGTCGCTTAACGGCATGTCTTTGCTCGGGCGCTCCGAAAAGGAGATGGCCAGGATCCGGGGCAAGGAAATCTCCATGATTTTCCAAAACCCGATGAGTTCGCTCAATCCCACCCATTCGATCGGCTATCAGCTCACCGAAGCGCTGCAACTGCACAACGACATGTATGACGGCCAGGCGCGGGCCGAAGCGCTCGACATACTCGACAAGGTCCGCATCCCCGATGCGCGCCGCGTGATCGACGAATATCCCCATCAGCTTTCAGGCGGCATGCGCCAGCGCGTGATGATCGCCATGGCCTTGACCTGCAAGCCGAAATTCCTTCTGGCCGACGAGCCGACCACCGCGCTCGACGTGACGGTCCAGGCACAGATCCTCAAGCTGATCGACGACCTCAAGACCGATTTCGGCGCCGGGGTCCTGTTCATCACCCACGATCTCGGAGTGGTCGCCGAACTCGCCGATACTGTCGCCGTCATGTATGCGGGCCGCATCGTCGAACAGGCGCCGATCGAACCGATCTTCGATACGCCCTCGCACGGCTACACCCACGGCCTTTTATCCTCGCTGATCCGCGGCACGGGCACCAAGGGCCGTCTGCCCGAAATACCCGGCAACACGCCCCAGGTCACCGAAGCCTTCAAGGGCTGCACCTTCGCCACCCGCTGCGCCTTCGCCGAACCGGAATGCCGCACCGACGAGGGCGCTTTCCAGCAACTCGAACCCGGCCACATAACCAGATGCCGCCGGCACGCCCTGGTCCGCCAGACTGCACTCGGAAACGGGGAATCCCATCATGGTTGAACCAAATACGGTCCTCAAGGCATCCAATCTCGACCTGCACTACCCCCTGGCCGATCATCGTGTCGTCCGCGCCGTAAGCGGTGTCGATCTGGAATTGCGGCGTGGCGAGACGCTGGCGCTCGTCGGCGAAAGCGGCTGCGGAAAATCGAGCCTGTCCCGGGCGCTGATGCGCCTGGAAAGACCGACGGGCGGCACGGTCATGCTCCAGGGCGAGGACATCACCCGCATTTCGGGCGAGGCCCTCAGACAGAAGCGCCGTCAGATCCAGATGATCTTCCAGGATCCCTATACCAGTCTCGATCCGCGCATGACCGCACGCCAGATCGTGCGCGAGCCGCTCGACAATTTCGGCATGGAGCCGAACGACAGGCGCGACACCCGCGTTCTCGAACTGCTCGACAGGGTCGGGCTTTCCGAACGCTTCGCCGCCCGCTACCCGCATGAGCTTTCGGGCGGCCAGCGTCAGCGTCTCGGCATTGCGCGGGCCCTCGCCCTGCGCCCCACGATCCTGATCGCCGACGAACCCGTTTCGGCGCTGGACGTATCGGTCAGAGCCCAGGTCATCAATCTTTTAGCCGACATTCAGGCGGAGCAGGAACTGTCCATCTTGTTCATCTCGCACGATCTGGGCGTCGTTTCCCATATCAGCGAACGCGTCGCGGTCATGTATCTGGGGCGCATCGTCGAGATCGGCCGCACCGAAGACCTGATGGCAGCGCCGGCCCACCCCTATACGCGGGCGCTTCTCGACGCCGTGCCGGTCGCCCATCCGCGAGACCGGCGCCAGCGGGTGCCGCTGTCCGGCGACCCTCCGAGCCCGATCAACCTGCCTCAGGGCTGCGCCTTTCAGGCACGCTGCCCCCTGATGAAACCGGCGTGCCGTGCCGAGACCCCCAAGCTCCACTCGGCCAAGGACAACCATCTCGTCGCCTGCATCCATGCGGGTGAGCATCTGCCAGGGTAACAACTATGTCTCTTCAGTCCCAGATACTTCCTGCCCGCAACACGTGGTCGACATCGCATTACGATGACGAAGTCATCGATCTGAAATCGCGGATCGGCCAACGCAGTTTCAAAACCAAGCCGATCGTGTTTTACGGCTCGTCTTCGTTCCGCCTGTGGCACCGCATGGCCGAGGATCTCAATTGCCTCGACATCGCCAATCTCGGCTTCGGCGGTGGCACCATGGAAAGCGCGATGCGCTATTTCGACGACGTGTTCAACTGTGTCACGCCCCGCAGTCTGGTGCTCTATTTCGGGGGAAAACGACATCGCCAACGATGGTCTCGGCGCCGAAACGATTATCCAGATGTATCTGGCGCTCAAGGCGCGCATCAGGGATTCCCTCGGCGACATTCCCATCTATTACATCTCGGCCAAGCACAGCCCCGCGAGATGGATCTACAAGGACGAGGTCAACAAGCTGAACGATCTGGCCCGGCAGATCTGCGAGGAAGATGCCCAGAGCCGCTATATCGACGCGACCAGCTGCCTGATCGGCGCCAACGGCCTGCCGGTCTGCCGCCTCTATCAATTCGACCACCTGCACCTCAACCACGAAGGCTATGCGCGCTGGGCCGAGGTGTTGACCGACGTTCCGGGACTGTTCGTCGCCTGATCCCGGCCTGCACTTGAGGCTCGGTCAAACGAACAAAGACGTATTGCGAGCGAACGTAAGCGGGCACGGCACGCCATCAGCATTTACACAAAGCGCTGGTGGGGTGCCGCCTCGCTTGCACTGGAGTGGTGTACGAAAACGTGGATCCGGTTTTTCGCACACCGCACTAAGGATTTAGCCGCGCCAAGCCCTTAGGTGTTCAGTCCCGGCATTTGATGGAGTGGATCGAGAATGAATCGATCCGGCTCTGAAGTCCAGCGTTTGCAGATGAACTCGTATGGGGTGAGGCCTTTGAGGGCCTTAAGGCGACGGCCAAAGTTATAGGCGTTGATGAAGTCCTGAAGGTGCCGGCGCAACTGGTCGTGACTGTCGTAATGGAAGCGCTTGACGGTCGCCTCCTTGATGGTTCGGTTCATGCGCTCGACCTGGCCGTTGGTCCATGGGTGGTTCGGTTTGGTCAACCGATGCTCGATGCCGTTGTCGATGCAGACGCGATCAAACATGTGGATGCGCAGTCGCGCCGTGGGGCCATTCCTGCGGGAGGGCAGATCGCAGAACTGGGTACCGTTGTCGGTGAGCACGGTGTGGATCTGGTAGGGCACGGCCTCGATCAGGGCCTTCAGGAAGGCGGCGGCAGCGTGCACCGTTGCGCTTGTCTCAAGGCGGGCAAAGGCAAACTTCGAGGTGCGGTCGATGGCAACGAAGAGCTGGAGTTTACCCTCGGCTGTCTGGACCTGGGCAATATCGACATGGAAGTAGCCGATCGGATAACGCTTGAACTTCTTCTTGGGCTTTTTGTCGCCCTCTACTTCCGGCAACCGGGATATCCCGTGCCGTTGCAGGCAGCGGTGCAGTGAAGACCGCGTTAGGTGTGGGATCGTCGGTTGCAGGGCGTAGAGGCAGTCGTCCAATGGCAGCAAAGTGTGCTTGCGAAAGGCGACGATGACGGCCTCCTCCTCGAGAGACAGCACCGTCGAGTGCGGCACTTTCGGCCCCGTCGGCAGATCGACGGTCGAGGTCCGCCTCTTCCACTTGGCGACCGTTTTCTGGTTGATCCCATAGCGCCTAGCCAGCGCTCTCAGGCTCTCTTGACTATTTTGTGTCGCTCGACGGACCGCCTCTGTCGTCGTGGCGCTGCCGTGTAGAACCTGTCCCATAGCGCATCCCTCCATGCCGAAGAAAACAATGCTCCATCAAAACTCGGGATCAAACACCTAGTCTTTGCCATCTCCCCCCGCTTGGGGGGAGAAGAGAGGCCGCAAGTCCGACAAAGCCGGATGTGCCCTAATCCTGCGCATCATGCAGGTAGAAATCCCAACCGAGATAGGTACGGGTCGCGTCCATCACGGCATCGCTGACGGCGGAGAAATTGGCCGCGACGTGGTGCTCGAAGCCGTTTTCGCAGATGTAGCGCAAAAGTTTCTGCATGCCCGGGATCTCGATGACGCCGGCGCCGCCGAAGGTCTTGAGCGGATCATCGGTGAACCGGCCCTTGCCGACATAGCCGCGGATGCGACCGGTCGCGTCGTCGGTCGAGACGCGGATGAAGGTAATGTCGCCGGGTTTGATCGTGCCTTCCACCGTTCCGTAGGTATTGTCCTTGCCGACGGTTCCGGCGACGATCGCCTGGAAATCCATCTTGTAGTTCTTGAAGAACTCCTTGGGCAGGTTGGAGCAATGGAAGCACACGGCCTTGTCGGCGTTGCTGCCATAATTGTTGTTCCAGTCGAGCAGCGCGCTCGGCGTTTCGGACGCAAGGGCCAGCATGTGCATGCCGATGAGACCGCAGACATCGACCTCGCAGGCGCTCGACATCAGTTTCGAACTCATCATTGACATCATCGTGCAGGGGACAACGCCGTAGTTTTCCTCGATCGAGGTCCAGCACTGCACGGTGCTGATCGCCACGTCGTTCTCCTTCATCCACTCCTCGGTCACCGCCGCAAGTTTTGCCTGCTTCACGATGGCCGGATGGGGCACGCCGTCGATCGCAATGTAGTTGCCGATCGCCGCGATCTTGTCCTTGACGATCTGGGCATCATCGGCAAGCCGCGACACGCGCCCGAGGATTTCCGAAAGATCGACGGTGATGACCGAGATCCCCGCCGCCTCGAGCAGCTTTTCGGAATAGCGCACGGTATTGAAGGCCTGCGGCCGTGCGCCAATGGCGCCGATGCGCAAGCCCTTGAGACCGCCGACGATACGGCAGGTCGCGGCGAACCGGCTGAGATCGTCCTGGAAGGCGTCGCTGAGCGGTTCGGTGGTGTGGGTCTTGGTCAGGGAATAGGGAATGCCGTATTGCCTCAGATTGTTGCAGGCCGACATCTTTCCGCAGAAGCTGTCGCGACGCCATTCAATGCTCATTTTCTCCGGATCGTCAGGCGTGGCCTGGATCAGCGTCGGCACCTTGAGACCCGACAGGCGAATGGTGTCGGCGATCGGCCGTTCCTCGCCGAAATTCGGCAGTGTGACGATGATGCCGTCGATTTCGTCGGCATGGGCCTTGAACAGAGCGGCGCATTTGCGCGCGTCCTCGAAGGACTGCACGGCGCCGTGCTCGGTGTCCTCGGGACTGAGCACGACGCATTTGTGGCCGGCTTTCTCGACGGCCTCGATGATCTGCGTGCGCCCGGTTGCCGCGAGGTGTCCGGGAAAGAAACCACGGCTCCCCACGATAATGCCAAATGTCATCGACTTCACTTCAATTCCTCCTTGATATTGGAACGCAGGGTTCGCCATCCGTTTCATTTCGGGCAACCGGTGCGCGTTTTGGTTGCGGCACTATCCGCCTTTTTTCTCAGAACTTCACGAAGGTTCGAACCTTGTAAAAACCCGGTCCGGGCCCCTTGCCGGATGCCCGGTTACAAGACCCCGGCCCTTTTTGGCCGACCTAAGCGAACGATCCGTCCTCCCGCCGGGCGAATGGGTTTTTTCCCGTGGCCTTCAGGGCGCTTTGCCAAGCGCCGTCACGCCATCTCCAGGTGAGGTCAAACCGGGCTGACGCCGCGATCGCAGCCGTCGCGAGACATGCGCGATCGTTTTTCAAAAAAAGTCGGCCGACCGGGTTTCCCGAACCTGAACGAAAGCCGTTCACCCGCATATGAGGTACGTACCTCAATTCTCATTGTCTGTCAAAGCCAAAAGAGGCGAAGCGTTACCGCAAAGACGGCAATCAAGACGGGCGGGACCATCGACGCGGCCCGGATCTGGGACGGCGCCGCGCGGCGGCAGACGGGCCAGAGCTATGGACGCGTTTCACGCGACCCTTGAATAGACGATCTTTCGCGCCAGCCAGCAGCCGAGCGTCAGGCCCGAAATCGCACCGGCATCGTCTCGCCTGGCGATCAGCGTCCAGTCGCCCGGCGCGGGTGCGTCCAGGGAGCGCCGCGTGGCCAGAACCCAGACATCCGGACCGACCGGATGCACCCGTTCCATGATCCCCTGTCCGAGAACGCCCTCGAAATAGGCATAAAGGCCGCCATCCCGCGCCTCGATAACCATCTCCCCGCCAACGTCCTCGCTCCGATAGCGTCCGGCCAGTTGCGTGCCGGGCGTCACCGGTTCGGTCGGCAGGGGAACGAGTTTCGCACTCAGGTCTTCGTCCACCCGATACATGATAAGGTTTTCGCCGTCGCGCGACAGGGTCAGCTCGGCACCCTTCAGCGTTTCGTCCGGTCCCGTATGGACGAAATCGGCGGACGTCGCGTAGCGGAGAATACCGCCGGTCGGCGCCGTATCGAGCCGCGCCAGCAGGTCCGTTTCGGGACAAAGCCATTGCCCATCCCATCCCCGCGCCATCGGCGGCGGCTCGGGAGCCTCCAGACCTAGTGCCGCCCTGAAAAGCGAACTCGCGGCGGCAAATGTATCGACGACGTGATTGAACATCACGACAACCGAAAGGCGTTCGGAAGCGGCATTGAGCCGGAACGCGCGAAAACCGCCCAGCGCACCGGCATGCCCCGTCACCTTGATTCCGGCGATATCCATATGGGCCAGCCCATAGCCGTATCTGGCCGGCGTCCCGTTTTTGAAACGCGGTGTTGCGGACAATCGACGATAGAGCCCATCGGCATCGTCCCGCGTCCTGTCGATCCAGCATTCATAGGCCAGCATGTCGTCGAGCGCGGCGGAAATGCCGGCATCGCCGAACCAGTAGATGCCATTCTGGGCCGGAATGAAGCCCGTGCCATCATTGCCTTCATAGCCCACGACATCATCGACGGGATGGCGCGTGTCCGAGGCCAGCACGGCCGTTTGCATGCCGGCGGGCTCCCAGATGACCTGCTTCAACAGGTCTTCGAACGGCCGGCCGGTTTCTCGTTCGATCACTTCGCCCAAAATCCGGAAATTGCCGTTGGAATAGGAATAGCTGGTTCCCGGCGCGAAATGGCCGGTCCGCATCGTATTGAAAATCTTGAACGCGTCTTCGCGTGCAAAACTCTGTCCGGCCCTGGCGCCATGCAGCACCGTCATCGCCCAGTAGTCGCGAAGTCCGGACCGGTTATCCGCCAGTTCCCTAATGCTCGGCCGCGGACCGCGGAAATTGGGCAAGAGGTCCGCAACCCGTTTTTCGAGTGGCGTGAAATCGCTGAACGTCCCCAGGAGCACGCCACAGGTGAACTGTTTCGAGATCGAACAGATCGGCAGGCGCGTGGCGCTCGTCATCGGCAGGTGCCGGGCGAGATCCCTGTATCCCCACGCGCGTTTCTCGATAACCTGGCCATCCTTGACCACCCCCGCAACGCCGCCGGGTCCACGGAACCTGTCGGGCAGCGATTCAAGAACGGATGTCAGTGTGATGTTGGTCATGAGCACCTAGTCCGGGTGACGCATCTTACGCGGCGTACCGAAGGCGTTGCGCTCGGCGCGCGACTGGTGCGGCAGCCCCATTTGGTAGCGTTGACGGCACCGAGACCGGCTGCCGCATATGGCGTGCGATTGCACCCGTCCATCATAGAAAGCCCACGCCCCCAGGTGAAGCCGTTTCTTCGAAATATCAGAGAGTTGCATTCTTGCTCTTTTCGTTTTCAGAACCCGAACGGCATCGCCAACCGCCCCGCCCCCGGCCAATGTCTACATCCGGAACGGAGCGTATCGGCTCGTTCGGCCGGTTCGAGGCGCGGTTTTTTGGAGAAAGGTCCCGCGATTCCTGCGTCGGGAGGGCCCGGGGCTTTTGTGCTCCGGCAGGGTGCGGTCCGATGAAAACGCCAGTAACGGCGGCCTATTGGACAGGTTTTGCGAATAGTCAGTCAACACTATCGCCACTTCATCGCCGCCGGACGTCTCCTATCTTCGCAGCGTGACAAGACGAACAGCCCGCCGGGGCGCGACACGGCGAAGAAACGGAAATCATCCGCCTGTTTGTCGGGATCGGGACTGACGCGGCCGCTCCGGACAACAAAAGGGATATCGACGATGAGCACTTCGCAGGCACTGCAATCCTTGGCGGACAGTCTGGCTTTTTCCGCGCGAATGCCTCTGGTTTTTCTTGGTCACGGCTCGCCGATGAACGCCATCGAGGACACCCCTTACGCGCGGGCCTGGACGGAACTGGGCCGGTCCCTGCCCCGACCGCAGGCCATTCTCGTCATTTCGGCACACTGGATGAGCGACGGCACCACGCTCGTCGACGTCTCCGCCATGCCGAAAACGATCCACGATTTCTACGGCTTTCCGCCCGAACTTTATGCCCAGACCTATCCGGCGCACGGCAACCCCATGCTGGCGCGCGAGGTTGCGTCGCTTCTTGTCAGCCATCACGCCAAACAGGATCAGTCCTGGGGACTTGATCATGGCGCCTGGTCGGTGCTCAGGCACCTTTATCCCGAGGCGGACGTACCGGTGTTCCAGATTTCCGTCGACATGACGGGCGGGCTCGCCCAGCAGATCGAAATCGGCAAGGCCCTGTCCGACCTGCGCGACCGGGGCGTCCTGATCCTGGGTTCGGGTAATGTCGTGCACAACCTCAGAGCCCTCAGCATGAACGGCCAGCCGCAGGATTTCGCCCTAGAATTCGACGCACTCTTCGCCGACCGTCTGGCGGCGCGCGATTTTGGCGCGCTCACGGATCGCAACGAATTGGGCACGCTGTTGCGCATGGCGCACCCCTCCCCCGACCATTATCTGCCGGCCCTGACGGTGGCCGGCGCCTCGAACGAACGCGACGAACTCGTGTTCATGACCGACACCATCGATTTCGGATCGGTGTCCATGCGCTCGTTCGTCTTCCACGAAGCCTGAAGGAGCCGAAACCATGCTTGTCGAGGGGAAATGGACCGAAGACTGGACGCCGGTTGACAAGGCCGATGAAAAAGGGCGGTTCATCCGTCAGGTTTCGAGCTTTCGCAACTGGATCACGCCGGACGGCAGCGCCGGCCCGACGGGTGAAGCCGGCTTCAAGGCGGAGCCGGGACGCTATCGCCTCTATGTCGCGCTGATCTGCCCCTGGGCGTCACGCACGCTGATGGTGCGCACGCTCAAGGGGCTTGAAAGCCTCATTCCCGTGAGCGTGGTCAACCCGGTCATGACAAAAAAGGGGTGGCGCTTCGGTGGTTCTCCCGGCGCCGACGACGATCCTCTTTTCGGCGCCCACTATCTTTATGAACTCTACGCGCGCGCCGATGCCCGCTTCTCCGGCCGCGCCACCGTGCCGATAGTGTGGGACATGAAGCGCAATGTGCTGGTGAACAACGAGAGCGCCGACATCGTCCGCATGCTCGATACGGCCTTCGAAGAAATCGCGCCCTCGGACCTCTGCCTTTATCCGGCAGATCTCGCGACACAAATCGACGCCCTCAATCCGCGCATCTACGAGCTGTTCAACAACGGCGTCTACAGGGCCGGATTTGCCGGAACCCAGCAAGCCTATGAGGAAGCGGCAAACGGCGTTTTCCTGATGCTCGATGAATTGGAAGCGCGTCTGACCAGCGACTATCTGTTCGGTGCGCGGCTGACCGAAACCGATATCCGCACCTTCGTCACCCTCATCCGGTTCGATGCGGTCTATCACGGGCTGTTCAAGCTCAACCGCAGGCGGATCGCCGATTATCCGCGCCTTTCCGCCTATATGGAACGCATTTTAAGACTGCCGGGCATAAGCGCGACGGTGAATATGGATCACATCACGCGCGGCTATTACGCGCTCAAGGCCCTCAACCCCTCCGGCATCCGCCCAACGGGTCCCGCCCATATCGCCGATCTTCTGGCATCCCTCGCCGAACGCTGAGCGAACGGGCTAAAAAAAGGCACATGATTTGGGGGCACGTTTCGTGCGTTCCCGACCCTATCGGCACCCGCAAATCCGGGCTGTCACAAGTTATGCATGTTGTCCGTTTATAAGGAATTTATTATATAATGGCACATCTTGCACAAGGATGGGTTTGTCCATGGCCCCCTCCAGGAGAACGGGAAACAGTGGTGACGACCTGTTCTTCCGGCGCTTGCGCATCTTTCTGGATGTCGTCGAAAACATGAGTGTCTCGGCGGCGGCCCGCAGGCTCGGCGTGTCCCAGCCAGCGGTTTCGCAGCAAATCCGCGTCCTTGAAGAGATGCTCGGCGCCAAGCTGTTCAACCGTCTCGGACGCGAACTCAGCCTGACGGAAACCGGCCGCAAGACGGTCCTCGTCGCCCGTCGGCTGGTCGGCGAAGTCGATGACGCTCTGACCAATCTGCGCAAGAGCACACAGGAACAGAAATTCCATCTCCGACTGGGGTTCAGCGCCCCGCAGATCGCCCTGCCCATCGCGCGCAATTTCAAGCAGCAATTCCCCGGTGCGTCGCTGGAATTCGTCAACGCCAACTCCGACCGGCTGTTCGAAAAACTGCGACGGTTCGAACTGGATGCGATCTTCGTCGGTCTGCCGGAACCGCATTCGGCCTATGAATGCATCAGCCTTTTGCGCCAGCCCCTGATCGCGATCGCGTCCCATGACCATCCGTTCGCCAGGAACGACGAGACGACGATCCGCGAACTCTGCACGATCCCGCTGATCTTCAGGGAAAGCGGATCCTATACCCGCCGGCTGTTCTTCGACGCGGCCTACGCACGCGGGTTCGAACCGACCATCGGCTATGAGATCGCCAGTCGCGAGGCTACGTTCGAAGCCGTGGTTCTCGGCCTCGGGGTCGGCACCGTGCTCGAACACGAGGCGCCGGCGCATGCCAATATCAAACGCATCCCGATCGAGCGTGGCGTTGTCGCTGCCACCGAATATGTGGTCTGCCATCGGGAACTGTCTCTCGTGCCGCCCGTCGCGCTGCTGCTGGATGTCATTCACGCACAGCCTCCGATCGAGGCCAGCGCCGATTTCCCCCCTTCCCCGACATCGTCTTCGTAACGCACCGCACAACGGATTACTGGAAGGGCCGATAGGCATTTTCCATGCGCTTGTCGATGAGGGCAGCGCGCAGGCGGTCGCGTTCGGCGGCGGCGTCCGGCCTGTCGGCCAGATTCTCGGTCTCGTTCGGATCGTTTTCGAGATCGAAGAGCATCGGCGGCACGCCTCCGGCGAAATGCACGTATTTCCAGCGGGGTTCGCGCAAGATGGCGGCGCGACATTTCTCCGGCGGCAATTGCCAGAAACGCTCGTAACGCGACGTCTCGCGAAAATCCCCAAATTCGATTTCCATGAAGGCGCTGGTTCGCCAGTCCTCCGGCGCGTCGGCCCCGGCGAACGGCAAAAGCGACCTGCCGTTGAAAACCGGCGGCAGATCGGCACCGAGCCAGTCGAGAATGGTCGGCGTGACATCGACGCTTTCGCTGAGCGCCGTGATCTCCCGGCCCGCAACGCCCGGAATGCGGATCATGAGCGGCACGTGAAAAGCCGGATCGAAAACCGCCTCCTTGCCCCACAAGCCATGATCGCCGAGCAGTTCGCCGTGATCGGCGGTCACCACGACCAGGGTCTCGTCCGCCTGTCCGCTTTCGTCGAGCCAATCCATCAGCCGCCCGATGTGATGGTCGACTTCGGCGACCAGACCGAGATAGGTGGCGCGGATTTTCGCGGCAGTGGCGGGCGTGATCGCCCGGCAATCGCCGTCGAACCCCCAGAACATGCCCTTCTGGTTCGGTTCACTGAACCAGGCATCGATGAATGGGTGGTCCGGCGTTTCCAGTACCGGCGCAGGCAATGCGTCCGGATCGACGAGATCGTTATAGGGCGCCGGCGCCACGAAAGGCGGGTGCGGGCGGATATAGGTCACATGGGCAAACCAGGGATGCGCCTTTCTGACCGAGAGTACCTCTATCGTTTTGTCAGTGAGATAGGCGGTGTCGCTGTGTTTGGCCTCGTAAAGGGCCGGATGGCCGAAAATGCCGTCTTTCGGCCGGTAGAGCTGCAAAAGATCCGGGGTCTGGGCATCCGGCACGTCATAACCTTTGGCGCGCAGATAGCCGAGCCATTCCGCGCCGTATTCGGCCCGCATCTCGACCATTTCCCGAAAGCCCGGCAGCACGTTTTCGTAAACGAAATTGTCCGGATCGCGGGCCGAGCGCGTCGTCGGATCGGGCTGGATGTCCGAATAGCCGAACAGCAACGGTTCGTAGCCGATCTTGCGGGCTTCGAGCGCGATATTGGTGTGATGCGCGCCCAAGGGACTTCCGTTGTTGATGGCGCGATGGTTCATCGCGTAAAGCCCGGTCAAAAGGCTGGCGCGCGCCGGACCACAGGGCGCGGTCACGGTGAAATGGTTGCGAAAACGCAGGGCATTGCGCGCGAACCTGTCAAGGTTCGGCGTTTGGATATAGGACGCCAGACCTCCGTCCAGCACATCGGCACGCAACTGATCGATAACGACGAAAAGCACGTTCCTGCGGGCAGTCATTTCACTTTTCCTTTTGGGCAATCCGGGCCGGAAGAGTGTCACTGCGCGGCCATCGAAACGAGGCTTTTCTGCATGAAGACACGCGGAAACGGGTCCCTACCATCGAGATGCGGACCGACACGCACGGCCTCATAGCCATGACGGGAATAAAGCGCGACGAGATGGGTCATCATCGCAGCCGTATAAAGTTTCACGACCGTCCGTCCCGCGGTGCGGGCCCGGTTTTCCACCCAGTCGAGCAGAGCCGAACCGAGCCCCTGGCGCGCGAACGCCGGTGCGACGGCGAGGATATCGAGTGTCGTCGACTCCTCGGCCGGCGTATCGGTCAGTTTGATCACGGCGGCCAGACCGGAATCGGCATGTACCACATAGACCGCTCCGGCGGCGATCGCCTCTTCGACCCAGGCGAAAGGACCGGCTTTTTCGCGGCCAAGCCGTCGCGAATAGGTGTCGAAGGCCGCCACAAGCAGGGCGTTGATCTCTGCGACTTCGTCCAAATGTGCCGGTTCCGGCGTTGCGTTCATGTCAGAACCTTCCGGGTTTCGTTCGCGACGGCCTTCCAATGATGGCAGGCGACGGCGTGATCGTTGCCGATAGTCTCGAGTTTGGGTTCGTGCTCGCGGCAGCCCTCGCGGACGAAGCGGCAACGGGTGTGAAAGGCACAGCCCGAAGGCGGATTGGCGGGGCTGGGGATTTCGCCCTGAAGCTTGATGGCATGGCCGCGATCGTCAGGATCGAGCGAGGGGATGGCCGACAGCAGAGCCTGCGTATAGGGGTGGCGCGGCGTGGAAAAGAGCGCCTTGCGCGGTGCCAGTTCGACGATGCGCCCGAGATACATGACCGCGACAACGTCGCAGACATGGGCAACCACGCTCAAATCGTGACTGATGAATAAAAAGGTCAGCCCGAGATCGCGCTGCAGCGCCTTCAAAAGATTAAGGATATCGGCCTGGATCGAAACATCGAGCGCGGCGACGCTTTCGTCCGCCACCAGAAAACGCGGTTCGGCGACAAGGGCCCGGGCGATCGAGATGCGCTGGCGCTGCCCGCCCGAAAAGGCGTGCGGGAACCGCCGCAAATGCTCGATATTGAGCCGACACCTGGCCGCCATCTCACGCACGCGGGCGTCTGTCTCCTTGCGGGTTTTGGTCAGCTTCATCACTTCGAGAGGCTCGGCGATGATGTCCCTGACCGTCATGCGCGGGGAAAGCGCGGCGTAAGGGTCCTGAAAGATCAGCTGCGCCTGACGGCGATAGGCCTTGAGATCGTCGCCCGCAAGATCGGCCACATCGAAACGCACCTCGCCCGTATCGAAGCCGACGGAGCCTGCGGCGATCGGCGCTGCCTTGAGGATGGCGCGCCCGAGCGTGGTCTTGCCCGATCCGCTCTCGCCGACCAGACCGAAGAACTGGCCGCGATGGATGTCGAGCGAAACGTTTTCCACGGCCTTGACCATCGGCGCGGGCCCGAAAAGATGTCCGCCGAGCGGATAGTGAACCGACAGGTTGCGGATGGAAACGATGATATCGCTCATTCCGCCGCCTCCGCCGCTCCGGCCTCATAAAGCACACAGGCCGCCTCATGATCATGCGAAAGCATCACCCGTTCGGGCACACTGGCCCTGCACGCCGCGCCGAGCGCACGCGGGCAACGCGTGTGAAAAACGCATCCGGATGGCCGTTCGAGCGGGCTCGGGATATCGCCCGGAACCGGGGTCAGCGGCGCGTCGAGATCGTCGAGCCGCGGCAGGGCGGCCAGAAGGCCCTGGGTGTAGGGATGCCGGGGCGAGCGGATCACCTCGCGGATCGGACCGGCCTCCACCTTGCGTCCCAGATACATCACCGACACAAAATCGGCGGTCTGGGCGATAACCCCCAGATCATGGGTGATGAAGATAATGGCCATGCCGAACTCGGCGACCAGATCCTTCATGAGGTCGATCACCTGCGCCTGAATGGTCACATCGAGCGCCGTGGTCGGCTCGTCCGCGATCAAAAGCTTCGGCTTGGTGGAAAGCGCCATGGCGATCATGGCGCGCTGGCGCATGCCGCCCGAAATCTCGAAGACATATTGCTCGAACCGCTTGGCCGGTTCGGAAATCCCCACGCGATCGAGCATGTCGATCGACAAGGTCCTGGCCTGCTTTCGAGTGAGATTGCGGTGCAGCATCAACTGCTCGACCATCTGGTCGCCGATCTTGATCGCCGGCGCAAAGCTCGCCATCGGCTCCTGGAAGATCATCGAAACGAGATCCCCCCTGACCCGGCGCAGCTGGCGCGACGTCTTTAAGGACAGAATCTCGATCTTTTCGTCCCCGGTATTGAGTATAATGCGCGAAGATGGGTCGTAGATGGTGTTGTCGGCATTGAGCCGCATGATCGCCTTGGCCGTTACCGACTTGCCGGAGCCGCTTTCGCCAACCAGACCCATGATCTCGCCCGGACGGATATCAAAGCTCACCTCATCGACCGCGGTGATCTCGCCCTCGTCGGTCTTGAACCTTATGGTCAGATCCCTGACCTCGAGCAACGCCTCGCCCATCACCTGCGCTCCGCGTAAGGATCGGCCGCATCGCGCAACCCGTCGCCGACGAACACGAAGGCGAGAATGAGGGCCACGAAGATCGGGACCGGAATGAAATACCACTGGTAGTTGAGCATGACGTCCACCCGCGTGACGTTCTGCAGCAGCACCCCGAGCGAGTTGACCGGATCCTTGAGCCCCAGGCCGATGAAGCTCAGCGCCGTCTCGGACAGGATCATGTAGGGGAAGTTGATCACCGTATCGACGATGATATAGCTGGTGAAGCTCGGCAGCAGGTGCCGCCCGATGACGTGGGCCGCCGAGGCGCCGTTGAGTTCGGCGGCGAGAATATAATCGGCGGTGCGCTCGGCCAGAAGATGGGTGCGGATCTTGCGCGCCAGGGTCGGCCAGCCGACAAATCCCAGGATCATCGAGATGAAGAAAAAGCGCATCTCGGCCGACCATTCGTCGGGGATGAAGGCGGCCAGCGCCATGAAGAGCGGAATCGTCGGCACGGTTCTGACCGCGTCGGTCACGGCCTGTACCAATGTGTCGATCCACCCCCCGAGATAGCCGGCCGTTCCGCCGATGGCGAGCGCCAGAATGAAGGTGATCGCCAGACCGAGCGTACCGACCGACAGCGACACCCAGATGGCATGAAGCGTGCGCGAAAAGATGTCCTTGCCCGCCCCGTCTGTGCCGAACAGGTGGATATAGCCTTGTTCAACCCCGAACAGATGCGTTGAAAACATCAGTCCGGGGATGCGGATGTCGACTCCCTCCCCCGGCATGTCGAGCGTCAGCGCGCCGAACGTATAGGTCCAGCCTTTGGGTAAAAACGTCAGGTAATCGCGTTTGTCGGTTTGGCGCGTCACCCAGCGGAAATTGGTGTCGGCGCCGCGATAGCGCTCGACCAGATGGATGAAGGGGCGGACATCGCAGCCGTTGGCGTCGCAGAAAAGCGGGATCTGCGGCGCCCCGTTCGCATAGTCCGCATCGCGCCCGGCCATTGTGGGATTATAGGGCGACAGGAAGGGCGCGAAGAACCCGGCCAGGACGAAGACGATGAGGAACCCGGCTGCGATCATGGCCGACCGGTTCCTGGTGAACCGCGCCCAGACGAGCTGGGTCTGCGAAGCGGTGAAATAGTCTTCCCTGGAGCGTGCGGCGCGCCTGTCGAAGATCGTTGCCATGCTCATGCCGCCACCTCCTAAAGGATACCGCGCCGGACGCGCGGATCGATGATGGCCAGAACGATGTCGGTGATGAAATTGAGCGCGACGATCGAGGCGGTCAGAAGAAAGATGATAGCCCCGGCCAATTGTTGGTCGTTCGACTTGGCCAGCGCATCGAGCAGAAGCGCCCCCGCCTCGGTCAGCGACAGAACCGCTGCAACGATCGGCAGGTCATTGAAGATGCGGTTGAGATCGAACCCGATCGAGTTGATCACCGGGCCAAGTGCATGGCGCGCCGGATAGCGCCACAACAACCGGTTGCCGGAAATGCCCCGCGCCCGCGCCGCCGTGACGTAAAGCTTGTCCTTTTCGTCCGAGATCAGGGCGCGAACCGTCTGAAGCTGGATGGCGGTGGCCGACCAGGCCAGGATGCCGATCGGCAGCCAGGCATGGCTCATCATGTCGATGAGCTTGTCGAGCGACCACGGCGCGTCCCGGAACTCAGGACTGAACAAGCCCGTCAGCGTGTTGCCGAACCAGACGGTCGACAACAGCATGACGCCGAGCGCCAGAAGAAAGTTCGGCAGCGCCAGACCGAGATAGGAGACGATGCGCAAGGAACTGTCGGTGAACCCGCCCCTTATGGTCGCCGACAGCATCCCTACGGGGATGGCGATGGCGTAGGTCAAGACCAGCGCCACCAGACACAGGGCCAGCGACATCATGAACTTGTCCCCGATCAGGTTGTTGACCCCGATCCGCCACAGGCAGCTCTCGCCGAAATAGCCCCGCGTGAACACATCACCGACCCACATCCCCCAGCGCGCCACGAAGGGCTGGTCCAGCCCCATGCGGATCTCCTCGGCACGGATGTCCGCCTCGGTGATGATGGCGCCCTGGGTCGATTTGTAGGCGATGTAGCGCTCCGCGCAATTACCCGGAACCAGCTCCATCAGCGAAAAGACAATGAAGGACACGAGCAAAAGCGTCAGGAAAGCCATGCCCGCCCGCACCGCTATGAACCGCGCATATGCCTTCATCAACAGTCTCCATAACTGAAGGAGCGCGGCGGAAAAATCCCGCCGCGCCGTCGTTCGAAAAACCTTCGTCTAGTCCGTCAGGAACCACTGCTGCGGACGGTAGGGGAAGACCCGGTAATACTCGTAGGACCAGGTCTTGGGCGTCATGAAGTTCTGAAGCCTGTTCGAGTGGTAGATCGGGTTCGGCGCATTGACCGTTCCGATGAATAGGAAACCGTCGAGCTGCGCCTGGACCAGCTCACGACCGAGCCGGTTGGACTCTTCCGAGCCCAAGGCATATTGCTGCCACTCGGCAACCTTGTCCCGCATCTCGAACACCCAGGCCGGCGGCTCCTGCCCTTCGGTGCCGTTGGAATCGATCCACTGCATCCACGGCATGGCCATGCGGCCGCCGAAATAGGAATCGTAGGGCGGGGACCACAATTCGGCATTGCCCTGGATGATCGGAATCGGCTGACCCTTGGCCCAGCCATAGACATCGAGTTCATTGGCCGAATTGGCGGCGCGCGCCTCGTCGGAGGTGACTTCCTTGATCGTGGTCTCGAGACCGACATTGCTCCATTGCTGGGCCACGAGTTCGGCGACGCTGGTGGAAATTCCCTGCGTCGAGAACTGCAGGTTGAGCGTCAGCTTCTTGCCCGAGGGCAGATCGCGGAAACCGTCGCTGTCCTTATCGACAAAGCCGATGGCATCGAGCATCGCCTCGGCCTTTTCCGGGTCGAATTCGGTGGCGAACTTGACCTGTTCCTCGGTGGCGAAGGGCGGAACCGGATCGAAGCCGATATACTGGCGCGCTTCGCCAAGGTCGAAAAAGGCGACCGAATTGATCTCGGCGCGGTTGATGGCATAGCTCATCGCCACACGGAAATCGCGGTTGGCAAACAGTTCGCGCTTTTCCGGATCATTGTCGGTGACGTTGAACGCGAAGGTCGGCATGGCGATCTGCGGCTTGAGTTCAACGGTGTAATCGCCCTTTTCCTGGCCATCCAGAAGCGTTGGCGCATCCGGCAGGATGACGCCCTGCGCCTTGTAGTCGATCTCCCCGTTGACCATTTTGAGGATCTTGACCTCGTTGTCCGGGATGTAGACCTCGTGCACTTCGTTGATATAGGGCAACTGGTTGCCGGCCGTGTCGACCATGAAGAAATAGGGATTGGCGACGACGACACGATCCTCGGTGGTGTCCTTGACCACAACGTGGCTTTCGAGCGTCGGCAGCACCGCATGGGCGAGCTTGGCCGCCTTGTCGGCATCCTTGAACAGCGGCGAGGGAACGTCCTTCCAGTCGGAGCCGTTATAATAGAAGCGGATGACGTCGTAGCCGGTCTCGAAGCCGATCTCCTGGGCCAGTTTGTCCGCGTCCGGATTATACTTGGTCAGGAACTGGCTCAACACGTGCTTGGGCTGGAACGGCTGGGCGAAGTCGGTAGCGAAGGCTGACAAAAGACCCGGTTTGGGCGCCTTCATCCGGAAGACGACGGTGACGTCGTCGACGGCTTCGACTTCGATCGGCTCGCCGCCGGCTCTCCACAGATCGCGCGGCTTTTCGACCACCTTCGGATCCATGGTCATGTCATTGTACCAGAAGGCGATGTCTTCGGCGGTGAAGGGCGCACCGTCCGACCATCTGTGCCCCTTGCGCAGGGTCACGGTCAGCTCGGTGAAATCGTCGTTCCACGCCCACGATTTGGCGACATTCGGAACAACGGTCACCAGATCGTCGGAAAACCGTACGAGATTGACATGGCGAACGCTCAGCAGGTCGGACGTGCCGGCTTCGGTGGCGTTCGACATGCCGTCCAGAACCCCGCCATAGGCACCGATCCGGTCATAGGGCGCGACCACGAGCGGCTCTTCAGGCAAACGCTCGGCGACCGGGGCCAGAGTGTCGGGATTGCCCATGATGCGCGCATTGAGCGCCCCGATATCGGGATTTTCGGAAAAGCTCAGCGTGCAGTCGGCCAGCGACTGGAATTCGCCAAGTTCGAACTGCTCGGGAAAGGCTGCCTTCGCGACCAAATCGTCCGCGACGGTGACCGCCGGACAATCGGCGGCAAGAATGGCTTGAGGAGCCGCGACCGCCAGAGCAATGGCGGCGGCTCCAATAAGCAGAGATCGTTTCATTTCGGTCCTGTCCTCGACGGGGAATGGGGTTCGCCTTTGGGGCGGCACCATCCGAGGCTAGCCGAGCAGGATAACAATCACATGACACTCGTTATGCATATCGCATAGATATAAGTTCTGCCTTATTGGTTACGCACAATCGATATGACCGGGGCCGAAAAGGCCCAGGCGACCCACTGGTCGTGTGCAACAGCAGGGGGTGAGGCTCAACCGCTCCGCTCGGGCTGGCGTTCGGCCTCGTTGAGGAAGGCACGGATCAAAAGCAGGTCGCGGCGCGCCTTGAGATTGACCAGACTTTCGGTCATTTCCAGCCTCGGAGCGTCGAGCCGGTGGCGACGAATGCGCGAGTCGCGGCCGATCTCGGCCTCCGAGATGAAACCGACGCCGAGCCCCGAAGCGACGACTTCGCGCAAGGCCTCCCGTCCCGCGATTTCCAGCACAGGGTGCAAGCTCACTCCCTGACGGCGGGCCTCGGTTTCGACCCTCTGGCGGGTCTGCGAGCCGCGTTCGCGGAACACGAGCGGCAGACGGGTCAACTCCGCAAACCCGATGGTCGGAGGCATATCGAGACCGAGCCCGACGCCGGAAATCGCCATGATCGGCGCCGCGCCGAGCGGATGGATGTCGATGTCGAGCGTCGGCTCGAAACTGCCGAGCACACCGAACTCCACATCGTAATTACGCAGCGCCGCAAGCACCTCGGCCGAGTTGCCGGCCTGAACCTCCACCAGCACCTTTGGATGGCGGTGGCGGAAGGAGGTGAGGATCGGCACCACATGGGTCGCCGAATCCGCCATGATCCTCAAGTGACCCGACAGCACCGCCCGCGAGCGGCTGAGCTGCTGGTCGATCTCCTCCTCGATGTCGAAAAAACGTCTGGTGAGCTGAAAAAGGGACTCTCCCGCCTGGGTCAGACGTACCCGGCGGCTGTCGCGCTGAAACAGCAACACGTCATAGGCCTGTTCGAGACGGCGCACCTGATCGGAAAGCGTTGGCTGGCTCTGCCCGGTCTTGTCGGCCGCGCGGGAAAATCCCCCATGGGTGGCGACCTGATGAAAGGCGCGAATCTGGGTGTAGCGCATCTATCGAGATTTCCTATGGATGTATCCGAACAAGAGATTTCACATATAGCAATAATGCGATCAAACCTCCCCCGCAACCGCCCGTCAGCAAGGAACCCTGAAATGTCCGCCCAAACCGTTTTCCCCACGCCGCGCCTCGGCGAACCCTATCTGCTTACGCCCGGCCCGCTGACCACGGCCTATGAGGTCAAAGAGGCGATGCTGCGCGACTGGGGCAGCTGGGACGACGATTTTCGCGCCATGACCCGCAAGCTGCGCGCCGGCGTGCTGGCGCTTCTCGGCAAAGGCGCCGAGGACTACGAGTGCGTGCCGATGCAGGGCTCCGGCTCCTATCTCGTCGAGGCGATGATCGGTACGCTCGTGCCGCGCGACGGCAAGCTTCTGGTGCTGGCCAACGGTGCCTATGGCCTACGCGCCGCCGAGACCGCACGCCGCATCGGCCGGGCGGTGACGGTGCTCGACAAGGGCGACTACCAGCCCCCGCGCGGTGCCGAGGTGGCCAGGATCCTGGCCGAGGATTCCGCCATCACCCACGTGATGGCCATTCACTGCGAAACCAGTTCGGGCATTCTCAATCCCGTTGCCGAGATTGCCGAGGCGGTCGCCAAAGCCGGCCGCAAGCTTTTGATCGATTCCATGTCGGCCTTCGGCGCCGTGCCGCTCGAACCCGCCGATATTGCCTATGAGGCTTTCGTCTCTTCGGCCAACAAGTGCATCGAAGGGGTTCCGGGTTTCGGCTTTCTCGTGGTGCGCAAGAATGAACTCGAGGCCGCTGCGGGCCGGGCGCATTCACTGGTTCTCGATGCCCACGCGCAATGGGCCTATATGGAAAAGACCGGCCAGTGGCGCTATACGCCGCCAACCCACGTGGTCGCAGCCTTTCTCAAGGCGCTGGAGATGCATGCAGCCGAAGGCGGCGTCGCCGGACGTGGCGCGCGCTATACCCACAACCGCGACGTGTTGGTCGCGGGGATGCAGGCGATGGGCTTCGGCACGCTTTTGCCCGAACGCTGGCTGTCGCCGATCATCGTCACCTTCTTCTGCCCCGCCGACCCAGCCTTCGCATTCACCCGGTTCTACGAAGCGATGAAGGCGCGCGGCTACATCCTTTATCCCGGCAAGCTGACGGTGGTCGAAAGCTTCCGTATCGGGTGCATCGGCCGTATCGACGAAGCCGCCATGCGCGGCGTGCTCGAAGCGGTCCGGCTGACCCTTTCTGACATGGGTGTGAAAAACGCCGCTCCGCCCGAAGCCGCGCTGGCCGAACGTAGCCGCGCCGAAGCCCTTTAGTCTGTTGACCTATCGCATTTTCAAGCCGGCGAACCGGAATCCACTTCGCCCCAAAAACACTCCAGCCCCACAAGGACCCAATCCGATGACAAAGTTCAAAGCCGCCGTGTTCGACTGGGCCGGAACGGTGGTCGATTACGGCTCGTTCGCGCCGATGGGGGCCTTTCAGCGCGCCTTCGCCAAATTCGGCATCGACGTCACCATCGAAGAGGCGCGCGCGCCGATGGGCAAGCCGAAATGGGACCATGTCCATGCCATGCTGAGCGCGCCGCGCGTCGCGGCGCAATGGCAGGAAAAGTGCGGCCACGCGCCGACAAACGCCGATGTCGACGACGTCTACAAGGTTTTCGTGCCGATGAACGAAGATATCGTTGCCGACTACGCGACCCTGGTTCCCGGTACGCGCGAAATGGTCGAGGAGTTGCGGGCGATGGGCCTCAAGATCGGCTCGACCACGGGCTACACCCGCTCGATCATGGCGCATGTGCTGCCGGTCGCAGCCGAACAGGGCTTTGCGCCCGACAATCTCGTTTGCGCCGACGACCTGCCCGAGGGGCGGCCGGGACCTCTGGGCATGTACAAATGCATGATCGATCTGGTGGTCTATCCCCCTGAAACGATCGTCAAGGTCGACGATACCGTTCCCGGCATCGGCGAAGGCGTGGCGGCTGGCTGCCTGACGGTGGGCGTAACCCTTTCGGGCAATGCCGTCGGCTTGACCCCGGAAGAAGTCGCCGCCCTGCCCGAACCCGAGCGCGCCGCCCGCCGTGAGGCGGCAGCGAAGAGCCTCCTGGATGCCGGCGCCGATTACGTCATCGACACGGTCGCCGACCTGCCCGCGTTGTTGCGAAAGATCGAGGCCGAATAAACCATCATTGCCGAATTATCGTGCCGTTTTGTGCCACGGGCGGAGCCGATGCCGGCTCCGCCCGTGCCATGTTGGAGCGGTGAGAGCCCTCTGTCGTTAACCTGAACCGAGTCTTCCGGCTTGACCGCGTGGTCACATATGCGTTCTTACCAAAAAGCGTCTGGCGCGGGACGCCGAAACCTAAAAACGTCTCGGTGACAGCCGCGCCTTGGTTCGAATGAAGACAGTCGGGTCAGGTCGGAACGGATGGGAAAGCCTGAAACTCTTGCCAGCCTTGTGGCACACATCGACCGGATTGCCGATGAGGCCGCGAAACAAGAACTGATCGAACGCCTGGTTCGCCCGGAACGGGCTTGCGTTCTCGGCTTTGTCAACGCGCACGCCATCAATCTGGCCTGGGAACACCCCGCCATCGCCGAGCTGTTCATGACGCAGGACAGTGTGTTGCGAGACGGCAAGGGGCTGGAAATTCTGGACAGGTGGTGCGAACGGGATCCGGGGCTCAACATGAACGGCACGGATTTCATCCCGGAGCTTTTGTCACGGGTGAAGGGACAGCCCATCGCCCTGTTCGGCACCACGGACCCTTGGTTGACGACGGCCGGCGCACGCCTTTCGGCGAAGGGGCACACCATTGTCTCCACACTCGACGGCTTCAAGACGACCGAAGCCTATGTCGCGGCAGCCATAGCCACGGCGCCGGCCGTCATCGTGCTCGCCATGGGCATGCCGCGACAGGAAGAGGTTGCGCTGGCGCTTCGTACTGTGTTGGGAGAACGGCGCGCGCTCATCATATGCGGCGGGGCGATACTGGATTTTCTGGCCGATCGCGTTCCGCGCGCACCGGACTGGATGCGTATGACTGGTCTGGAATGGGCTTTCCGCCTGTTGCATGAGCCACGGCGCCTGTTTCGACGCTATATCATTGGTAATATTCTGTTTTCGCTCAGAGCCAGAAAGATATCGCGGATGCCTGCTTCGGGTCGGACGTGAACACGGCAAGACCCGATGGGCTGCGTTTTGCTGGCCGCGGCGGCAAGAGTGGAAAACAGGTAGCCCCTTTTCACCTGCCGGCTAAAGAACCTTTCGGTTCATCCAAAAGGAAAATTCGGATATCTCTTCCGGACCCGGCCTGAGCCACGCGAGCATAGCCATTCCATCACCGAACCAACGATGTCGGACAAACACGCACCTGCGATCCAGAGAACCCGATGATATGAACAGTTTGTCGAAACGGCTTCTGGATTACGTGATCGCCATTGCCGGCCTGCTTTTATTGTGGCCGGTTCTCCTCCTTCTCGTCATTCTGGTTCAGCTCGAAACGCCGGGGCCCGGCATTTTCAGCCAGAAACGGGTCGGACGGAACGGACGCGTTTTTTACTGTTACAAACTCAGGACCATGTACCGCGACGCGCCGGACGTTCCGACCCATGCTGCAAGCGCGAGCCAGGTCACGCCTCTGGGCGGTTTTTTGCGTGCAACCAAGATCGATGAGTTCCCTCAACTGGTCAATATCCTGCGCGGCCAGATGAGCCTTGTCGGCCCCCGCCCTTCTCTCTGCCAGCAAACCGAACTGATCGACGAACGCCAAAAAAGGGGCGTGCTCGCTCTTTTGCCCGGCATCACCGGTTTGGCCCAGGTTCAGGGTGTGGACATGTCCGATCCGGTCAGGCTCGCCGAAATCGATGCCGAGTATCTCCGCACGCGCAATCTGCGGCTGGATCTGAAGCTGATCGCGAAGACGGTCTTTGCGCGAAAGGGACGCGGCGACCGTATCCCCGACGCGTCGGATCGCGACGATTGACCATCGCCAATCAGACGGGGGGCTTTCGGGTTCCCAGTTCGATGACCTTGGCATCGCGCTGCCGGTAGGGACGCTCCTCGTCGATCATGGCAAACAACCGGCGCTGAACCTCGTTGACGTCCTCGGCCTCATAGGCATCGATCAGACGCCCCATCTCGTCATCGATATCGATCCGCGCGCCATCGAAGCTGTTGGCCCGCATGATCTTTGGCTGGCTGGTCGGCAACACCGTTTTCTCGTCGTAGAACAGTTCTTCAAAGAGCTTCTCACCCGGCCGTTTACCGACGATTGCTATTTCGATATCGCCATCGGGATTGTCTTCTGTCCGCACCGACAGCCCGGCAAGCAGGATCATATGTTCGGCCAGCTCCCTGATGCGAACAGGTTCGCCCATGTCGAGCACGAACAGATCGCCGCCCTCGCTCAACGCCCCGGCCTGAACGATCAGCTCCGCCGCTTCGTGAATCGACATGAAATATCGGGTCATGCGTTCGTCGGTCAGGGTGACCGGTCCACCCCGGGCGATCTGTTCCTTGAACAGGGGAACGACCGACCCGTTGGAGCCCAGGACGTTTCCAAACCGCACCGCGCAGAATTTCTGGTTTCGCCCCTGAGCGGCGGCCTTTTCGGCATATTCGCGCACGATCATTTCCGCTGCGCGCTTGGTTGCCCCCATGACATTGGTCGGCCGCACGGCCTTGTCGGTCGAAATCAGGATGAAGCGCTCGACGCCCGCATCGAACGCCGCCGCGGCGAGCGTTTGCGTCCCGAAGACATTGTTGCGAATGCCTTCGAGACGGTTGATCTCAACCAGTGGGACGTGTTTGTGGGCCGCCGCGTGCAGAACCATCTGTATGGAATGCGTCTTGAAGCAGCGCCGGACCAGGGCTTCGTTGGTGACGGAGCCGAGAATCGGCATGATCGGGACATCGGTCACCTGCCGCAACTGCCGGTCGATCTGGTAGAGCGCGAATTCGTTCTGTTCGAGAATGATCAGTTCGCGCGGCTTCCATTTGACGAACAGACGACAAAGCTCCGAGCCGATAGAACCGCCGCCACCGGTGACCAGGATCGTCTGCCCCTCGATGGTGTCGCGCATCAGGTCTTCGTTCGCTGGCACGGTCGAACGACCGAGCAGATCGTCGATATCGATCTGGCGCATCTGCGAGATCAGATAGCGTCCGGTCGCCAGATCCGACACCATTGGAACGACACGAACCTTGGCATGAAGCGCGGTGAGCCTGGTGATGATCTCGGCCTGGCGCGCCGAACTGACGGCGGGCATGCACAACACCACTTCGTTGGTGCTGGTCTGATCCATCAGTTCCTTGATCTGTCTGGCGGGATAAATGCGAACGTCGGCGACATCCCGACTGTGTAGATCCGGGTTGTCGTCAACGAAGGCCACGACCTTGGCGATGCGTTCGCGTCTGAGGGCTTCGGCCAGCACCGCCCCGGTCCGCCCCGCCCCGTAAAGGATGAGCGTGCGCTGGGTTCCAATGTTTTCCGGCATCGGTCCGCGCAGCAAATACTTGATGGCAAAGCGACTTCCACCGACCAGCACAATGGCGGTGACGCCAAAAATCAGCGTAGCTGAACGCGGAATCACGGTCAGCCGCGCCAGCTCAAGAATGAAGACCACGCCAATCCAGGCAAGAACGGCAAAAACGACCGCCCGCGTGATTGTCCAGAACGCGCGATCAGGCAAGTACCGGATAACCGCGCGATAAAGTCCCATGCGCGTGAAAATCGGGACAGCGATGACCGGCGCGAGCAGGATCGCCACCATCTGGTGTTGCGTGGGCACGACCCATGTGCCGAGCCGGATGCAGAAAGCCAGCCAGACGCTCGCCGAAAGCATGACGACGTCGAGGCTGACGAGGACAATGCGTTTCTGGGCCCAGCTCAATCTCAACAGCTTTTTGCCAAATCTTGAGCGAAGGTGACTGATACTGACAAGAAATTCTCTGGTGGTCATGAGCATTTTCGCCATGAGGCAACCGGCATCCGGGGATCGGCTTGCCATTGGAGGAATCGCGCACGGATTCCAATCCTTTGAAAGACATACATTATCCGAACGGATAACAAGTAACCGCTACCAGATTGCAGTGCAAAAAGTGTCGTGTAGCATTTCCCCACCGGAACCGACCAAAGAACACAGGCCGTCATCCGGACCGCTCAGTTCATATACTGAAGTCCAGGCCAACGCGAGTCCCAAACGCCGCAGATAACGGTATCAGGCCGAGCGTCGGATCTCTTCGTCGGGGGAATCGAGACCGTGATCGAGGAAGGGGAGCACGCGTTCGCCACGCATCGGCCGGCTGAAATAAAAGCCCTGGATAATGGTGCCGCCCGCGCCGAGCACGGCACGCAGTTCGCTGCCGGTCTCGACGCCTTCCACCACACAAGCCAGGCCGAGATTGGCACACATCTCGATCATCGTCGTGAGAATGCGACCGGGATTTTCCGGCGATCCAATACGCGAAACGAAACGCCTGTCGATCTTGAGTTTGTCGATGGCCAGCTCGTCGAGATGCTGGAAGTTGGAATACCCGACGCCGAAATCGTCGAGGGCGATATGGGCGCCGAGGGCACGCAGCTTGGCCAGGGAATCCCTGACGCGGGCGAAATCGGTCATGATCGAGGTTTCGGTGATCTCGAAATCGAGACGGCTTCCGGGGAACCCACTCTCGGCAACGACCTCGCAAATGTGCTCGATGCTTTCGGCGGAGACAACGTCCCGCGCCGACAGGTTGAACGACAGGCAGAGATCCTCGGGCCAGCTCACCGCATCGGCCAGCGCCTTGCGTAACAACGTCGGGGTCAGCCGGTTCATGATGCCACACCGTTCGGCGGCGCGAATGAACACATCCGGCGCCACATTGCCCAGTTGCGGGCTTTGCCAGCGGGCCAGCGCCTCGAAACCGATCACGCGATTTTCGGCAACCAGGATCATCGGCTGATATTCGACATGCATCTCGTCTTCGAGTGCATCGCCGGACAGATGCTGTTCGACGCATCGGATCGTCTCAAGTTCAGCCTCGTCCGCGAGCGAGAAGATGGCGACATGATCGCTGCTCATTCCCTTCGCCCGATAGAGCGCGAAATCGGCATGTTCGTAGAGCATGGCCGGATTGGCGGTCGTCGCCAGCCGTCGCGCGAAACCGATCGCCACCGAAACGGAAATTTCGATTCCGGCAATGAGATAGCACTGGCCGACGGCCTCGCAGATGTCCGATCCGATGGCACGCAGAGCCGCATCGCTGGCCGGCCGCTCCAAAAGAATGGCGAACTCGTCTCCACCGAGCCGCGCCGCTGTCGCCAGGCCATCACAGCTTTGCCCGAGACGCTCTCCCACCTTGGCCAGCAATTGATCGCCGAACACGTGGCCGTAAAGATCGTTGATGTGCTTGAACCCGTTAAGATCGATCAGCCCGAGCGCGAGGTGACCGTTTCGTGACGGGTCGTCATAGGCTTCGCTAAGACGTCGGAAGAAATTGCGCCGGTTGGGCAAACCGGTGAGAAAGTCGTATTCCGCCGCCCGTTCGGCGGCTTCGTGCGCCTTCTCGGCCCTGTAGCGGGCAGAGATTTCGCGTTTGATCGCCATGCGCATCAACACCGCCATGCCCAGCGCCACGAAGGAACTGGCCAGGGCGATAAAGGCGAATTGCTGTTGAATTTCGGGACCCGCCCGGCCCGCCAGGAGGATTGATGTCGCCAGCGAAATCACCGAAGCGGGAATGATCATTCTGAGGCTGACGCCCGAGGTCGCCACCGCGATGGTCAAAAGCATGAAGTAGACGAGCTTCGGAGGCTCCAGATGCAGCAGGTGATGCACGAGAATATTGGCGAACACCATGGAATAGATCGCGATCGAACACAGTTCGAGATGGACATAACCAATGGCGTGCTTGCGCATGTACAGATAGAGCAGCAGGCTCGACAGGGCGGTCGTTCCCGCCAGAGGCGCAAGAATCCTGACATGTTCCGGCGTCTGGAAAAAGAAGTGCAGGACGGCAATCAGCCCGTAATAGAAAGTGGCCGGCAACAGAAAACCGCGCAGGATCGGCCGATAGGCGGCGGCAATCTTTTCACGCCAGATTTCCGGGCTCAGTTCGGCGGTAGCGGACGGCTCGAGCGTGTTCAGCTCATGCGGCCGGCGACCGAATGTGATTGCCTGCAAATCCATGATTCGGTGCGTTGCCCTCCCCAAGCGCCGTCCAGATGAATGATCCACACCGGATTTCGCCTTCAATACCTAATGACCGACCACGCAAACAAACTCTTGGCCCGTTTTCGGATGTTTGTTTAAAATACTACTAATTCATACAGGATGAGGAACTAGCCTCGGCATGTCGCCAGTCTGTCGGGCTCTACCTAAGAAATTTTTAATCTTTTGCGCACATCCCCGTTTTTCCGCTACGTTTGTTGAAAAATATCATCATTTCGATCATTAAGACGGCAAACAACGCGTTCTGACCTGCAAGAAATGCTCTTGCCGCTCCTATAAACGGTGAAATTGATCCGGTTGAGTCAACCTGTCCGCTTGTTCGAAACAGGCGAATCACCACGCGCAAATACTGCAAAATGGCAGCGACAAAGGTATTCCGGCAAACCGTCGTTCGCCGTGTGGGAAGCGCATCACATCAGTCGGTCGCCGCTTCGCATCAAATACGCGGTGCGGTGCCGATCGTGCTCCGGCGAACGATCAGATCCGGCGCAACCAGCGTGACGTTCGGATCGGGCAGCTTATCGTCGGCGGCGATGAGGCCGAGCAGACGGTCGACGGCCAGAGACGACACCGTTTCAATGGCATAGTTGACGCTGGTGATCGGGATGGCGGCGTGCTCCGCGAACTCGATGTTGTCGAAACCGACAATCGCCATGTCTTCGGGCACCTTGAGTTCATGCAGCAATGCCCATCTGAGCGCGCCTATCGCCAGTGAATCATTGGCGGCGAACACGGCGGTCGGCGCGCCGCCGCTGCGCGACAGCTCGTCCATCGCCCAGTAGCCGCTCAACACGGAATGACCGTGCGGATCGACCGCCAGTCGCGGATCGTAGTCGATGCCGGCCTTGCTGAGCGCGGAACGATACCCCTCCCTCTTTTCAAGATTGCCCAGTGGGTTGGAGCTGTCGATGATGCCGATGCGCGTATGCCCCAGATCGATGAGATGCTGGGTCGCCTTGCTGGCGCCGAGGCGTTCGTCGACGCACACCGCGTCGATGCCGGCATCGGGATCGCCGACCAGCAGCACGATGGGATAGCTGGCATCGCGCAGGCGGCGGATGTGGTCGAGCTTGCGGTGACTGCGCGGATAGATCAGCATGCCGTCGACTTGGCGCGACCGGAACAGTTCCAGCGCCTTTTTTTCCTGCTCGAGATCGTTGTTCGAAGTGGCGAACAGGGTGCCATAGCCATGTTCGCTCAGCGCCAGTTCGATGGCCTGCGCCGCCTTGGTCAGAATCGGATTGGTAATGTCGGTCAGAACCAGCCCAATGGTCTTGGTTTCCCGGCAGACCAGCGATTTGGCGATCTGGTTGGGTAGATAGTGGAGTTGATCTGCCGCCTCCCGGATCAGCTTGCGCGTCGCCTCGGGGATACGCGGGCTGTCACGCAGAGCCAACGAAACCGTGTTGACCGAAAAACCCGTGCGATCTGCAATGTCCTTTAGGCGTACGCTTGCCCTACCCATGAAATCAGTTCCGGATCAGCCTTTCCTGCCGCACTACTATCATTGTTCGTTCGATGAAGTTTCATCAATCCCAATCAGGGCCCCATGGTGGATCGATAAAACGTTCTTTCCGGTTCAGCGCTTCTATACCACGCATCTCGTCGGCACTCAGCGTCACGTTTGTTGCTGCGAAGTTGCTTTCGAGATGCGCATGTCGGCTCGACGCAGGAATGACAACGTAACCTTTGGCCATTTCGAAGACCAGTACCACTTGTGTGATATCAGTATCATGTATCCAGGCAATGGCAGAAAGCGCGGCATCCCCGCTGAGCCGGCCATTGCCAAGGGGCTGGGAGCAGGTCGCGGCAATCTCGGTCGCGACATAAAAAACCCGCCAGCGCCCCGTTCTGGAGGTAGGGATGCAATTCCACCTGGTTGGTGGCGAGTGCACCGCCCCCGGTTCCGTCATTTTGCCCGGAAGTGGCGTTGAGGCTTCGCTTGTGGGCAGGAATTGAGGGTGGGGGCTGCGGAGTGTGCGGCTCCACCCCGCCCGATCCGGCTGCACCGGGTTCTCCTCCCCCTCAAAAAGAAGGGAGAAGGGACGGCTTCGCTTCTGCCAGAACCTCTTCGGGACGACCGCGTTGCACGATGCGGCCGTTTTCGATCACCACCACCTCGTGCATGCGTTCGAGCGCTTGGCGGCGGTGGGTGATGTAGAGCACGGCGGCATCCGAACGGGCCGTCAGCACGGCGTCGAGCAACAATCTCTCGGTGGCGAGATCGATGCCCTCCCCCGGCTCGTCGAGGATGAGGATAGGTGCCTTTTTGAGCAGCGCCTGGGCGACCGCGAGCCGCCGCGCCTGCCCGCCCGACAGTTTCAGCCCATGCGCCCCGACTTCCGTCGCATAACCGTCCGGTTGCGCCACGATGAAATCGTGAACCTGGGCGATGCGGCAGGCGTCTTCGAGTTCGGCGGCGCTGGCCTCGGGCGCGGCAAGCCGGAGGTTTTCCGCGATCGAGGCAGCGAACAGATGGCTTTGCTGCGGCACCACGGCAAAGCGGCGACGCAGATCGCTCCCGTCCAGATCGCTTAACCGAACCCCGCCCAGGCTGATGGTGCCCGCAGTCGGCGCCCAGAATTTCAGCGCCAGTCCAACCAGACTCGATTTGCCCGAACCGGAAGGTCCGACAATGCCAACATGCTTGCCGGGCGTCAGAGAGAGATCGATGCCGCTCAATGCCGGGACCCGTCCGCCTTCATAGGTCAGTGACACGCCGGAGAACGTGAGTTCGACGCCATCCGGCAGAGCCGCGGGCGCCTTTGGTTCGGGTGGCGTCGGTTCGCTGTCTGCCAGCGCAAAGATGCGCCGCGCTGAAGCCAGCGTGCCCGACAGGGATTCCATGGCGTCGGGGATCGGCGAGAGCGCCTCGAAACTGGCGAGAGACAAAAGCGCCAGAAGCGCCAGATCGGCAGGTTCGAACGTGGCTGCGGCAACGGCGGCCCCGGCGATGGCCAGCGCTCCCCACAGCGCAAGATTGGCGAAAATGCCGATGCCGGACCGGGTCACGGCCGCAAGACCGGCAAGCCGGGTTTCGTCGGCGATCAGTTCGTCGGACAGGGCGGCGATCGTTTCGAACTGGGTTTCGGCGAGCCCATAGGTCTTGAGTTCAGCGAGGCCCTCGAGGGAATCCACCAGCATGACGCTCATGCGCGCGGCGTTGTCGGTCTGGCGCGCCCCCGCTTCGCGACCGAACCAATGGGTCACGGAGGGCACGGCCAGCCCCGCCAGCACGAGTGACGACAAAAGCATGACGCCGACCGGCGCCAGATAGGCCCCGGCGACGGCGGCCATGATCAGCGAGGTCAGGAGCGCGACGGCCATGGGCACGAGCAGGCGCAAAAAGGCGTTTTCCAGCCGGTCGATATCCGTGCCGATACGGGCGAGCACGTCGCCGGAATGGATGTGCATGAGCCCGGCCGGCGCCAGCGGTTCGAAGCGCCGGTAAAGCCAGGTCCTGAGGCCCGCCAGGATGCGGAATGTCGCTTCATGGCTGATCAGGCGTTCGAAATAGCGCCCGACCGTGCGCACGATGGCGAAAGCGCGAATGAGGGCAGCAGGCGTAAAATAGTTGATCACCGCGCCGGCGGTCACCCCGGCCAACCCCATGGCGGTGATGAACCATCCCGAGGTGGCCATCAGCCCGATATTGGCCAAAGTCGAGGCGAGCGAAATGACACAGGCGAACGCCATCCATTGCCAATAGGGCTGGGCCAGCTTGAAGATGCGATAAAGGTCCTTCATCTGGCGGCCTCCCCCTCGTCGAGGTCGAGATCGAGATCGGCGCCGAGACGCGCCAATACGGTCTCGGGCGGACCTTCGGCCACGACCCGGCCGTTCTCAATGCTGAGCACCCGGTCGGCGGTCCTGATGGTGGCCAGGCGGTGGGCGATGGCGACAAGGGTCCTGTCCTTGCGCAACTGGTCGAGCGCCCGGGCAATCGCCGTTTCGCTTTCGCGGTCGAGATGAGCGCTGGCCTCGTCGAGCAGGATGAGCCCGGCATTGGCGTGAAAGGCGCGGGCAAGCGCGATACGCTGGATCTGTCCGCCGCTCAGCCCGATGCCGTTCTCTCCCAGATGGGTGTCGAACCTGTCCGGAAGATCGGTGATAAAATCGCTGGCCAGAGCCATGGCGGCCGCGGCCCGGACCTTGTCCATGTTGATCCGGTCAGGCGGCTGCATGGCGATGTTCTGGGCAATGGACGCATCGAACATGTGCGGATGTTGCGGCAGATAGGCGATGCGCGACCGCCAGTGATCGAGATCGAGACTGTCGAGTGCGATGCCGTTGATCAGGATGCGTCCGGAGGTCGGCGCGACGAACCCGAGCAGCAGGTTCATCACGGTGCTCTTGCCGGCCCCGCTCGGCCCGATCAGGGCGACCCGCTCGCCGGCGCGAATGGAAAAGCTCATGCCGTCGAGGCCTGTCCTGCCGTCCGGATAGGTGACGCTGACATCCTCGAAACGAATGGCAATGTCCTTACCGATATCGCGCCGCGTTCCCGTCGATTTGACCGGCAGAGGCGTATCGAGGATTTCGACGATGCGTTCCGACGCCCCGATCGCTTCCATGCGCGAATGATAGGCGGTGCCGAGCGTCCGCAAAGGCAAATAGAATTCCGGCGCGAGCAGCAACACGAAGAAGCCGGAGAGAAAGGTCATGTCGCCCCACATCAGCCTGAAGCCGATGAACACGGCGACCATGGCGATGGACACGGTGGCGAAGAATTCGAGAGCGAAGGCCGACAGGAACGCGATGCGCAAAACGACCATGGTTTCGCGGCGATAGGATTGCGCGACCTTTTCGACATGCTCGGCTTCGCGCCGGCTGGCACCGAGAATCTTGAGTGTGGTCAGGCCTTCGACGACATCGAGGAAATGACCGGACATGTGGATGAGCTTGCGCCATTGCCGACGATTGGTCTTTTCCGCCCCCACCCCGATCAGGATCATGAAGGCCGGAATAAGCGGCGCCGTGCCGAGAAGAACCAGACCCGAGATCCAGTCCGCCGGGGCGGCGACGATGAAGATGGCCAATGGCACCATGGCGGCCAGCATGGTCGCCGGCACGTAACGCGAATAGTAAAGCTGGATATCGCCGAGACCGTCGGTCAGCGAACTCACCAGCCCACCGACCGGCCTGTCGCTCAAGGCCAGCGGTCCGAGCGCAACCAGGTGGTCCAGCAAACGAAGCCTTAAGTCACGCTTGACCAGCGTCGCGGCGCGGATGGCGTAGCGCTCGCCGCCCCAGGACAGAACCGCCCTGAGTGCAAACAGCGGCAAGAGCCACAAAAGCCAGGGCGTCACGTCGGCAAAACCGGCCTTGTCGAAGGCCAGCGCATTGACAATCAGCGCCACCAGCCAGGACTGGGCGATGATCGTCAGGCCGTTGACGAAGGAAAACCCCACAGAAATGCGCAAGGCGCCGCTTGCGGTCGGACGCTGCGCATTGAGAAATGCTTTGAGCTGCTTGGCGTCTACCGCCATGATTTTTCACCAAATAGGATGGCGCCAGCCTCACGGCGAGGCTGGCGCCATCGCATTTCGGGTTCAGGCGATCACTGCTTGGCGGACTTGGCCGGTTTCACTGGCTGTACGTTCGCGCCTTTGCCATTGGTCTCGAATTCGTTCTGGAATTCGTACCACATGACATTGATCACAGCGAGGCCGAGGGCGGCTGTCACGCCGAGGATCCAGGTGAAGTACCACATAAGAATGGCTCCTTTTCGTCCCGGTCAGTAGACTTCGTTCGATTTGGCTTCGATGTCGGAAACCGACAGCTTGCCCCACATGTGCCAGTAGGCCCAGACGGTATAAAAAAGCACGATGGGCAGCAAGATGACCACCGCCCAGAACATCACGTTCAAGGTCAGATGGCTCGAAACCGCATCCCACACCGTCAGGCTCGAATTCGGGTCCGAATACGAGGGCAGCACGAACGGGAACATCGAAAGACCTGCGGTCGAGATGATGCCGGCGATGCCGAGGGCACTCGAAACGAAGCCCCAGCCCGGACGCTTGACGGAGCCGAGCCACCAGGCCACGAGCGGCATGACCAACCCGAGAACGGGCGCGAGGATGGCGATCGGATAGTCGGAATAGATCGCCATGAGCGCACCGTGTTCACGCACGACAACCTTGTCCAGCGGATTGGGCAGGGCATCGAGCGCCGGTTGGCTGACGATCCTGTAGCCATCCATGCCGAACGCGACCCAGATTCCGCCCAGCGCGAAGAGCGCCACCACGGCAATGGCCAGCCATTTCGACGCGTCGCGGGCCCTGTTGGCAATGGTGTCCTCGGTCCTTAACTGCAGCCAGAGGCTCCCGTGCAGGGCGAGCATCGCCACGCTGACCAGTCCGGCCAGAAGCGCGAACGGGTTTAAAAGGATGATGAGTGCCCACAGGAACTGTGCATCGAAATGCGGCTTGAGGAACTGGTCGAGGTGGAACGGCACGCCCTGGATAAGGTTGCCGAAGGCGACACCGAAGATCAGGGCCGGGATGAAGCCACCGGCGAACAGACCCCAGTCCCAGGCGGTTCGCCAGCTCTTGTCCGTCAGCTTCGATCGATAGTCGAAGCCCACCGGCCGGAAGAACAGGCCGATCAAGACGAGCAGCATGGCGAGATAGAAGCCCGAGAAGGCAGCGGCATAGACCGCCGGCCAGGCCGCGAAGATGGCGCCGCCGGCAGTGATCAGCCAGACCTGGTTGCCATCCCAGTGCGGAGCGACCGCATTGATGATGACGCGACGTTCAGGGTCGGTCTTGCCGAGGAAGGGCAGCAACTGGCCCACCCCCATGTCCATGCCGTCGGTGATGGCGAAGCCAATCAGCAGAATGCCGACCAGAGCCCACCAGACAAGTTTGAGGATTTCATAATCCAGCATTGGTGTTCTCCCTTGGCTTTATTCGGCCGGTTGCGCCGCAGCGCCGCCATTTTCGAAATGATACCGTCCCGAATGTAGCGAGCTCGGACCCAGGCGGGCGAACTTGAACATCAGGAACATCTCGATGACGAGCAACAGCGTGTAGAAGATGAGATAGCCGGCCATAGAGACGATCAGATCCGGAACCGTCAGCGCCGAAGTGGCGAGGAAGGTCGGCAGGATTTCACCGATCGCCCAGGGCTGTCTGCCATATTCCGCAGTGAACCAGCCGAGTTCGGCGGCAACCCACGGCAACGGGATGCTCCACAACAGGGTGTGCAACAGCCAGCGCTGTTTCATCAGAGTGCCGCGTGCCAGGAACCATGCCGCCAGAACGAACAGCGCCAGATACAAGAAGCCGATGCCGACCATGATGCGGAAGCTCCAGAAGATGAGCGGCACGGTCGGAATGCTGTCTTCGGCCGCCTGACGAATCTGGGCGTCTGTAGCCAGGGATGGATCATCGAGATAGCGCTTGAGCAGGAGCCCGTAGCCAAGATCGTTCTTGTGCGCGTCGAACTCGGCCATGACCTCTTCGGACTGGTCGCCGCCTCTGATCTTGACCAGATCCGCATAGGCGATCATGCCCGAACGCACCCGCACTTCGTGCTCGTCGATCAGATCCTCGATCCCGATCACCTGCTTGTCGAGGGACCGCGTGGTCAGGATACCCATGGCCCACGGGATGGTGATGGCGAAATCGTTCGAACGGGTCTTCATGTTCGGCAGGGCGACCAGGGTGAAGTCGGCCGGTGCCGGCTGGGTTTCCCACTCGGCTTCGATGGCGGCCAGCTTGACCTTCTGCACGTCGCCAAGTTCGTACCCGCTTTCGTCGCCGAGAACGATGACGGAAAGGGCCGAGGCGATGCCAAAGGCGGCGGCCACGGCGAACGAGCGCTTGGCGAAGGCGAGATCACGCCCCCTCAACAGATAGAAGGCCGAAATACCGATAACGAAGACCGACGCGGTGACATAACCCGCCGAAACGGTATGCACGAACTTGACCTGCGCGACCGGATTGAACACCACCTGGAAGAAATCGGTCATTTCCATGCGCATGGTCCGCGCCGAGAATTCCGACCCGATCGGGTTCTGCATCCAGGCATTGGCGACCAGAATCCACAGGGCGCTGAGGTTGGTTCCAAGCGCCGTCAGAAACGTCACCATAAGGTGCTTGACCTTGGTCAGCTTGTCCCAGCCCAGGATCATCAGGCCGACAAACGTCGATTCAAGAAAGAAGGCCATCAGACCTTCAATAGCCAGCGGCGCTCCGAAGATGTCGCCGACGTAATGGGAATAGTAAGACCAGTTCGTTCCAAACTGGAACTCCATGGTCAAGCCGGTCGTCACCCCGAGCGCGAAGTTGATTGCAAACAACTTCCCCCAGAATTTCGTCATGTCCCGGTATATTTCCTTGCCGGTCATGACATAGACCGATTCCATGATCACCAGAATCCACGTGAGGCCCAGGGTGAGCGGCACGAAGATGAAGTGATACATGGCAACCGATGCAAATTGCCACCGGGACAATTCGACAAATAATGCGTCGATCATTAAGTTGCCCTCCTAGTCACACTGCCCTGTGCGTATGCGACAACCTTCGCATATGCGACCATTCGTATATAGCAAACCCATTCCGACCTACCTGCGTCGGAACGCCGCGCCTAGACACGCGAAGTCTACGCCATTTTTGACGTTTTTGCCTCTTTTCGGAGCAAACGACGTCAGAATGTGCATTTCCCTTGGATAATGCCAATACCAAATAGCAAACTTCACGGGATTCGCCGGTAAGCGAGGTCGCAAAGTTTGGAACGATTCGAAAATAGAGGATAGTGCGCGCGTTGCAAGCCGCTAAGTCAAAACGCGACCTGCGACACAAGGCAACAGCATCACTCGAACAGATCGCGATAAAGACCAGCCGCCTGTGGCAGATCCTTCAGGATATAATGCAGGTGCTCGCGCATGACCTTTTCGGCAGTGTCGGCGTCGTGTGCGTCGATGGCTTCGATGATCGTCTTGTGCTGCACCAGCAACAGCTCCCGGTTGTCCCGCTTGATCATCATCAGATTGCCGACGCGCTCGAACTGCGCCTTTGTGTCGGCGATCGTGTCCCAGGCAAGGCTGCACCCGGCGCCCTTGGCGAGTTCCTTGTGGAACTTGGCGTCCAGCAGGCTGAAATCGCTATTGTCTTCCCAACGGTACACCTCTTCCTGCTGCTGCAGGTTCCCGGCGATCTGCTCCCGCGTCAACGGGTCGAAATGCTCGCAGGCCCGCCTGACGACGGCCACTTCGACCGCTTCGCGCACGAAACGCGCCTCCAGCATGTGCTGCATGGAAATCTTGACGACCACGGTGCCGCGATTGGGCCGCGTTTCGAGGAAACCGGACTTGGCCAGCGCGATCAGGGCCTCGCGAACCGGCTGGCGCGAGGCGCCGTAGCGCGTCGCGACCTCCTGTTCGCTGAGGCGCGTACCGGGCAGCAGCTCAAGACGAACGATCGCTTCGCGCAGCTCGCGTTCGATGCGGGCGGCGGCGGTTTCGTTCGAACCTGTTGAGGTGATGGAAATACCCATGCCTGTTGTCAGAGCATTAATTGACAGTGTGTGCAAGCTTCCATACAGTACCATACAAGCTGGCGGTTGGACAAAGGGAAATGTCTGCAACCGGCTTAAAAGCGGCCCGCGCGTGCTGTGTCGGGACGTTTGATTTGCATCATTTTTTTGGGAGGAACTTGATGTTTCACATCTCGAAATTGGCAGTCATTGCCGGGGCAACCGCCTTGTTCGCCACCGGTGTTGGCGCTGCCGAAATCACGCTCGTTTCGTCTGACACCCATCCGGCCGGCTATCCGACCGTTACCGCGGTTGAATATATGGGCGAACTGCTCGAACGCTACACGGACGGCAAGTATGGCATCGAAGTCGCCACGTCCGCGCAGCTCGGCGAAGAAGCCGACACGATCGAACAGACCCGCTTCGGCGCGATCGATCTCAACCGCATCTCGCTTGGACCGTTCAATGGCCTTATTCCGGCCACGCGCATTCCCTCGCTGCCCTACATCTTCCGTTCGGAACAGCATATGCGCACCGTGATGGACGGCCCGATCGGCGACGAAATCCTCGCCGCGTTCGAGCCCTACGATCTCATCGGCCTGTGCTTCTATGACGGCGGATCGCGCTCGTTCTACAACTCGGTCAAGCCGATCAAGGCCAAGAGCGATCTCGAAGGTCTGAAGTTCCGCGTCATGCAGTCCGACATCTTCGTCGACATGGTCAAGGCGCTCGGTGCCGATGCCGTTCCGCTTCCTTATGGCGAAGTCTATTCGGCCATCCAGACCGGCGTTATCGACGGCGCCGAGAACAATCCGCCGAGCTACGACACTTCGGGTCACTACGAAGTTGCCAAGTACTATTCGCTCGATCAGCACCTGATCGTTCCGGAAGTCGTCGTCATGTCGAAGATGACCTGGGACAAGCTCAGCCCTGACGTACAGGAAGCGGTCGTGAAGGCGGCCAAGAACTCCGTCGCCTACGAGCGCGGTGCCTGGGACGCCAAGGTGCTTGCGTCCATGGACAAGGTGATCGCCGCCGGTTCGGAAGTCACCTACGAAATCGACAAGCAGCCCTTCATCGACGCCATGGGCCCCGTTTACGAAAAATACGTCGACACGCCCGAACTCAAGGACCTGGTTGCCCGCATCCAGGCCACCAAGTAGTCCGGTTTTCTTGACATTCGGATGGCGCGGTCATGCTGCGCCATCCTTGGGATGACAGGGGGTCCTTCGTGAAAAAATTCGTCGCGTGGTTTTCGGCGGTGCTTGATCGCGTCAGTCTTTTCTCGCTCTGGCTGTCGGGCACGTGCCTGGTCGTCATGGTCGTCATCATCGCCTACGTGGTGTTCGGCCGCTACGTGCTGCACTCGACGCCGTCCTGGGGCGAGTCGTCCGCCGTCGCCCTCATGGGCTGGTTCATCTTTTTCGGCGCCGCCGTCGGCGTGCACGAACGCACCCATCTCGGTTTCGACGTCCTTTTCTATTTCGTGCCGCCGATCGGCAAGTCCCTCCTCAGGACCCTTTCGGACATCGCCGTTTTCGCCTTCGGCACAGGCATGGTCTATTACGGTTTTCTGCTCATGATCAAAACCTGGGACGCGATTACGCCGACCCTCGGCATCCCCGACGGCGCGCGCTACATCCCGCTTGTCCTGGGTGGTCTTCTCACCTGTCTTTTCGCGCTCAACAGCTTCCTGTCGCGCATTTTCGGCGTCAGCAACGAACTCGAAGCTGATCATCGCTCCAGCGCTTCATTGTCTTCTTAGGTTCAGGACCATGGCATACTGGCTCTTGTTCGGCACCTTCGCGGTCCTCCTGATACTCGGAACCCCGATTGCCTTTTGTCTCGGGGTCGCCTCGTTTGCGACCATTCTTTATCTCGGCCTGCCTCCGATGGTCGTCTTCCAGCGTCTGACTGCCGGTGTATCGGTTTTCGTGCTGATGGCCATTCCTTTTTTCATCTATGCCGGCGACCTGATGGTCAGGGGCGGCATCGCCGCCCGCCTCGTCAATTTCGCCAGTTCGCTCGTCGCGCATATGCGTGGCGGCCTCGGTCAGGTCGGCATCGTGTCCTCGATCCTGTTCGGCGGCATTTCCGGTTCGGCCGTGGCCGACGCTTCCGCCATCGGCGGACTGATGATCCCGCAGATGCGCGAACGCGGTTATGGCGCCGACTACGCCGTCAATGTCATGGTGACCGCCTCGATCATCGCCCTTCTGATCCCGCCCTCGCACAACCTGATCATCTATTCGATCTCGGCCGGCGGGCGGCTGTCGATCGCGGATCTGTTCACTGCCGGCATCATGCCGGGCCTGCTTCTTGCCGTCGGCCTCATGATCGCCGCCTATATCGTGGCGCGCGTGCGCGGCTATCCGACCGAGAAATTCCCCGGCGGACGCGTTGTGGCGACGCTGGCCGTGGCGGCCATCCCGGGCTTTCTGCTCATCGTCATCATCTTCGGCGGCGTGCGGTCCGGTATCTTCACCGCAACGGAAAGCTCGGACATCGCGATCGTTTACGCCATACTCGTCACCGCCTTCGTCATGCGCACGTTGTCCTGGAAGGAATTCGTCGCCGCAACGATGGGCGCGGTCCGCACGACTGCCATGGTGCTTCTGATCGTCGGCGCGGCCAGCGCCTTTGGCTGGCTGATGGCCTATCTCAAGGTTCCGGCGGCCATGATCATGTTCATGAAGTCCATTTCGGACGATCCGATCGTGATCATGCTTTTGGTCAACCTGATCCTGTTGTTCCTCGGTACCTTCATGGACATGGCGCCGCTGATCATCATCACCACCCCGGTGTTCCTGCCGGTGGTGCAGGCCTATGGTATCGATCCTGTCCATTTCGGCGTTATCCTGGTACTCAATCTCGGCATCGGTCTGGTCACGCCCCCCGTTGGGGCGGTCCTTTACGTGGGATGCGCTGTTGCCAAAATACCTGTATGGGAATCCATCAAAAGCATCTGGCCCTTCTATACGGCCATGCTTGTGGTGCTGATGCTCGTTACCTACATCCCGGCCATCTCCTTATGGCTGCCAGCACTCTTCCATTGACCGGCCCGTCTACTGAAAGAAAAGACTGAACAATGACCTATCAAACCTACACCATCCGCAATGCGATCGATCCGGTACGCGGCAAGGCGATGGACACCACCGAGCTGCGCGCGAATTTCCTCGTCGAAGACATGTTCGTCCCCGGCAAGATCAATCTGACCTACACTTTTTACGACCGCATGGTCGTAGGGGGCGCAACGCCTGCCGGAGAGGCCCTGGCGCTTCAGGCGATCAAGCCGATGGGCACCAAATCGTTCCTCGAACGCCGCGAACTCGCCATCTTCAACATCGGCGCCAAGGGCACGGTGACCGTCGGTTCAGACACCCATACGCTCGAAACCAAGGACATGATCTATATCGGCATGGGGGCCGGCGAGGTGTCGTTCGCCAGTGCCGATGCCGCCAATCCGGCCAAGTTCTACCTGATCAGCGCCCCGGCGCACGCCAGCTATCCCACCAAGATGGTCCGTATCGGCGATGCCAAGCGTATCGATCTCGGTGCCCAGGAGACGTCCAACGAGCGCTCGATCTTCCAGTTCGTGCATCCCGAAGGCATCAAGACCTGCCAGCTCGTGGTTGGCATGACCCATCTGGCCACCGGCTCGGTGTGGAACACCATGCCGGCGCACGTCCATGACCGCCGTATCGAGGTCTATCTCTATTTCGATATGGATCCGGCCCAGCGCGTCTTCCATTTCATGGGCGAGCCGCAGGAAACCCGCCACATGATCATGAAGCCCGAGGAAGTCGCCCTGTCGCCGGCCTGGTCGCTTCATAGCGCCGCCGGCACGTCGAACTACACCTTCATCTGGGCCATGGCCGGCGACAATGTCGATTACACCGACATCGATCAGGTGCCGCTGGAGACGATGAAATGAGCGATCTTTCGGCATTTGACCTCACCGGTCGACGCATCGTCGTCACCGGTGCGGGGACCGGCATCGGACAGGGTATGACCCTGTCCCTTGTCAGGGCCGGTGCCGAGGTGATCGGTGTCGACCTGATGGAGCTGGATGATACCGTCGAGAAGGTGAAGGCGCTCAAGGGCAGCTTCACCGGCTTCGCCGCCAACCTTCTGGATCGCGGCACCCAGACTTCGCTGATCGACGTTCTCTCGGAAAAGTTCGGCCCGCTGGACGGGTTGTGCAACAATGCCGGCATCATCCGGCGCGAGGATTCGGAAAACCTGTCCGAAAAGGACTGGGACGAAGTCGTGGCCATCAACATGACCGCCGTCTTCATGCTGTCCCAGGGGTTCGGGCGCAAGGTTCTCGCCGAGGGTCGCAAGGGCAAGATCGTCAACACGGCCTCGCTCCTGAGCTTCCAGGGCGGTATCCGGGTCGCTTCCTACACCGCCGCCAAGCACGGCGTGGCCGGCATTACCAAGATCCTCGCCAACGAATGGGCGCATAAGGGCATCAACGTCAATGCCATCGCACCGGGCTATATCGCCACCAACAACACGGCGGCGTTGAGAGCCGACGAGAAGCGCAGCGCCGAAATTCTCGGTCGCATTCCGGCCGGTCGCTGGGGCGTGCCCTCGGACATCGGCGACACCGCGGCCTTCCTGATGGCGCCGGCCTCGGACTACATCCACGGCATCATCATTCCGGTTGACGGCGGCTGGCTGGCGCGCTGAAGTCGGGATCAAGCAAGCTTCGGGAGCGTGGTTCTGCCGCGCTCCCTTTTTTTGAAAGCATCGTGCGAAAAAGCGGACTTGCGGTTTTTCGTGAAAAAACGCGATGCGACAACCGAGGAAAAGAGCCGGGTGTTTTGATGCGATCAAGACGCCCGATGCCCTGATGGAGATAACGATGACCGACAGTCCCATTTTCGTGCAGCCGACCGATGCCGACTGGCAAGATCTCGGCGAGGGCGTCAAGCGGCGTCTGCTTTGCCATGACGAACATCTCATGATGGTCGAGGTCTTTGTGGAAAAGGGCGCGATGGGCGCCCCGCATTCCCACCCGCACATTCAGGTCAGCCGCGTTGTTTCCGGGCGGTTCAAGGTCACCGTTGGCGACGACACCGTCATTCTCAACCCCGGCGACAGCTTCCGCGTTCCGGCCAATGTCGTGCATGGCGCCCTGGCGATCGAAACCGGCGTGCTCATCGACACGTTCTCGCCGCATCGCGAGGACTTCCTGAGCTGACGGCTCTCGCGCTTGCGACGGCGCAGAAAACGCGTTCATCACGTCGAAGACGTTCCGAACCTGAATTGAGGCTTTGGCACCTGTGGCGCCAACCCGCCCGATCGGCCTTCGCCAAGCCCCCTCCCCGTTGAGGACAGGGTAAAAAGAACAGCGCTTCGGTCAGCCCCGAAGACGGGGGCCGTGCCAGCCTATTCGGCCGCCGCAAGCTCGGACTCGAGCCCGCCGATAAAGGAAATCAGATCGCCGATCACCTCTTCCGATCCCGGCCCGACCCACATGAAATGTCCGAACTTGTTGTTGTAGAGTTTCAGCTTGGCGCCGGGGATGAGTTCTTCCGCCTTTTGGGCGTGCGAAATGTCCACCATGGCGTCGTTGGCGCTGAACTGCAAAAGCGTCGGGCATTTCACCTGCGCCATGATCTCGTCTTCCAGACGGTGGTCGAGATCGGCGGCCAGCCCCGAATACGATCTCAGGGTATTGATCTTCTCGCGTAAGGCCACGGCATCCTCGTGATCGACGCCCTTGATGACCATGGTCGAAATGTTGTTGACGAAATTCTTCGCCGCCGCGTCGGGGAACAGCTTGAAAGCCAGGCGCGTGGCGGACCACACATAGCGTTCGTAGCGCGGATTATAGAGCATCTTGGTCTGGTGATAGCGCTTGTCGTCGGCGGTCAGCCACGGCCCTGTAATGGCCGATTCAAGCACGAGCGCACGGGTGCGCTCCGGATAGCGGGCGGCGAACTCGATGGCCGGACGCCCGCCAAGGGAAACGCCGATGGCAACGACCGGTCCGACACCGATTTGATCGAGCAGTTCGGCAATCATGTGCGCGGTGGCCGAGGCCGTCTCGTTGCCTTCGATCTCCGTCTCGCCATAGCCGGGCCGCGAAGGGATGATCAGCCGCGTCGTATCGCGATGGAAAATCCTGTCGAAGGTGGTGTTCTGGGCGTTGCCCTGACCGCCATGAAAAAACAGGACAGGTTCACCGATACCAAGATCGCTGTACTCCACCTTGCCCCGTGATGTCTCGATGATCCGCGTCTCGTGGCTTGTTGTCGTCACTTCAATCCTCGTTTACGCAACCGCGTCCGCTAACAGTCCCGACAAAAAATCGGCGGACAGACCGCCGTCAAGCTGTAATGCATCGTTAACCTAAATAAGACGCGCCGTCCTGCGGATACGTCCCGTTTCCCCTCATTTGCGCTCGAACGGCACCAAAGTCGACAGCTTCATTTCAGAATCCGCTATCCAGACATTGAATTCGACAACAATGCTTTCCGGCTTCAGCGTCATCTTCGAATTGATCGTCAGTTCATCGCCGTTCCGGACTTCCTGGCCGCGAAAATCGAAGACGATGCCACTACTGCGCTGCCGTCCGATGGCAAGCCCCTTGAATTCCGTGTTCGAGTTCATCACGCCTTCGTAGCGACGGGCGTCATCGTTGTAGTCGATGGTGCCATAGATGGCGAGGTTGATCCCGGCCACGCCACAGCGCCCCTGGTAGTTGATCTTGCCCTGTGTGCCATCGGTAACCTGAATGCGACATGAAAACTGCTCGGGCTCGTCGCCGCCTTCGAGTAGACCGCTGCCGCGCCAGTTGCCGATATAGGATTGCAGCGTTGCCGCCTGCTGGGGGCCGGCAAAGGACATCTCAGGCATGCCGATCAGGACAACAAGTGCCCCAAGCGCAAGACCCCTTTGCCAACATGCGTGAATAGCCATTTTTTTCAAGATCTCCGTTAAAGCCCCCTCCGCCGTCTGGCGGTCGGTTCAAATTAGGCGGCATCGGTGCCGGAGCCAACCGCGACGGGACAATTTGCCGTGACATCGTGCGATACGGGCGATTTGACGCACAAGACATGGTTGGAACAATGCCGCGCCATGGTCATGTTCCAGCTTGTTGTTTGGCTTTCGCCCCGAATCCGGGTTATGAGCTTTGTCCGTCGGACGTACAATCTGGGTCAAGCCCCGAAGCGGGTGCCACGGCAAGGGCAAGATATAAGACGATGGCGACATGAATAATATGAATCAGACCGTGCCGCTCATCCAGACGGCGAATGCCAATCTTCATCTGATGTCCGGCAAAGAGTCCTTGCATATTCTCAAGGACATCAGTTTTTCGGTTGCACCGGCCGAGGTTGTTGCCATCGTCGGTCCATCGGGCAGCGGCAAGACATCGCTGCTCATGATCCTGGGGGGGCTCGAAAAGGCCACCAGCGGCACCGTGATCGTCGCCGGCCACGAACTGACCGGACTTGACGAGGATGCGCTGGCCATGTTCCGCCGCAACAGCCTCGGTATCCTGTTCCAGAACTTCCATCTCGTCCCCTCGCTGACCGCCATCGAAAACGTCGCCCTGGCGCTCGAAATCGCCGATAGCGACCTGCCCTATTCCAGGGTGCGCGAGACAGCCGCACAGGCGCTCGAGGAAGTCGGTCTCGGGGATCGGCTGACCCATCTGCCCAATGCCCTGTCGGGCGGAGAACAGCAGCGCGTCGCCCTGGCGCGCGCCATGGTCGTCAAGCCGCGCCTGTTGCTTGCCGACGAGCCGACCGGCAATCTCGATCAGGATGCCGGCGCCCGCGTGATCGCCCTGATGTTCGATCTGGCCCGCAAGCACCACACGGCGGTGGTGCTGATCACCCACGACAACGGCCTAGCCAACCGCGCCGATCGTCGTCTTGCCATGAATCGCGGCCAGTTGCAGGAACTCGCCGGAGTGCCGGCGGCATGAGGCGGCTCTTCAACTGGACACGCCTTGCGGTTACCGACTTGCGCGGCGACATGCTGCGCTTCATCGTGCTTATTGCCTGTCTGGCCCTTGGCACCAGCGTCATCGCGGCTGTCGGTTCGGTCGGCACCAGCCTGAAGAACGCCGTCGACCACGACGCTGCCCAGCTGATGGGCGGCGATCTGGAAATATCGCGGCCGGATCGTCCGGCCAATCCCGATGAAATCGCCTATTTCAAGACCTACGGACAGGTGTCCTACGTCATCGACTCCGCGGCCCGCGGGTCGGCGGGGGAGGAATCCGCCCTGCTCGATCTTTATGCCGTGGATGACGCCTACCCGCTTCTCGGCGATGTGGTGAGCCCGCAACTGCCCGCCGGCGACAAGCCGGCGGATCTGCTCGCCGCGCGCGACGGCATCTGGGGCGCGCTCGTCGATCCGGTCCTTTTCGACCGGCTGGGCATCGGTGTCGGGGGACGGTTCTTCATCGGCAAAACTCCGTTCGAGATACGCGGCGAACTGGATGGCCTGCCGGACGGCGCGATACGCGGTTTCCAGCTCGGCATCGCCGTCCTGATTTCGACGCCGGCATTCGAATCCATGACGGACCTGCGGGCGCCACTTCCCGGTCTTTTAACCCATTACCGCTACAAGCTTTTGCTCGATGCGCTCGATTTCACCACGGCCCAGCAGGAGATCAAGGCGCATCTTGACGACAATCAGTGGAAGGTGCGTTCGCCACGCGAAGTCGCCGGCGAGTTGATCCGTTTCTACGATATGTTCACCCGCTTCCTTTTGATCGTGGGGCTTTCCTCGCTTCTGGTCGGCGGCGTCGGGGTTTCGAGCGGCGTCATGGCCTACATCGCCGAACGCCAGCATTCGATCGCGATCTTCCGCAGCCTCGGCGCGACCAGCGCCCGCATCCTCACCCATTTCCTCACCCAGATCGGCATTTTGACCGCCATTGGCGTCGTGATCGGCGTGGCCCTCGGCGCCATTGCCTCGCTGATCCTTCTGCCCGTCGTCGGCAGCACCCTCAGCGTCAACCTGCCACCGGAACTGCAGCCGGTGCCGCTTCTGACCGCCGCCGCCTTTGGCCTGATCGCAGGCTTTGCCTATTCCTTCCTTCCCCTGATGCAGGCGCAGCGCATCAGCCCGGCCCTGTTGTTCCGCAGCGTCGGCGCGGTGACGCCGCATGTCGAGATGCGGACTTTGGCCAGGCCGTCCATCTTCATCCCCATCGGCCTGTCGGCGCTGGCGCTGTTTTTACTGGCAGTGGTGATCACCGGCGATTTCACGCTGGTCGGCCTATACACGCTGGGCGTGGTGGTGACGTTCGTGATCCTGCGCCTGGCCGCATCGGGCCTGCAGATCGTGCTGAGACACCTGCCCCCGTCGCATTTCGCGACGCTGCGCCGTGCTCTCAGAAACATTACCGCCCCCGGTTCGACAACCCCGGTGGTCATCATCTCGCTCGGATTGGGTCTGGCTCTCTTGCTGGTGATCGGCCTGCTCGACGTCAACATCCACAACCAGTTGACCGGCCAGATCGTCAAGGACGCTCCGACATTCGTCGTCACCGACCTGTTCAGCGACGAAGTCGACGACCTCCAGCAGATGCTCACAACCGATCCCGAAATGGTGGGCTTCGAATCGAGCCCGATGCTGCGCGGCGAGATCACCGGGATCAACGGCCGCGACCCGCAGAGCTTTTCCAACCTGGGCGAAGAAGCCTCCTTCATGCTGGCCCGCGACATTCCGGTGACCTACAAGGCCGATCTGCCGCCCAGTTCGACCGTCACCCAGGGGACATGGTGGCCGCATGACTATGATGGCCCGCCGCTGGTCTCGCTGCGCGATTCCATGCGCAGCCAGCTTGGGCTCAAAGTCGGCGACACCATGGAATTCAAGCTGTTCGGCGACACGATCGACGCGACCATCGCCAATTTCCGCGATTTCGACTACCAGAAAGGCATCAATTTCATGGTGACCTTCTCGCCCGGTGTGCTCGACATGTATCCGGCAACCTATCTGGGCACCATCAAGGCGGCCGATGGCCACGAGAAGAACCTCGAACGCATGCTCATCCGCACCTTCCCCGACATCAATTTCATTCCGATCGGGGACGCGCTGAAACAGGCGGCGATTTTGTTCGGCAAACTCGGCATGGCCGTCAACACGGTCGGCGGGCTTGCGGTCATCAACGGCCTTCTGGTCCTGGCGGGGACCATGGCGTCCGGCCGCAAGCAGCGCGAAGCCGATGCCGTGATCGATAAGGTGCTCGGCGCAACGCGTGGCGACGTGCTCAAGGTCTTCGTTCTTGAATATGCGCTTCTGGGCGCTTTCGCCGCTGTCATGGCGGCGGCCATCGGTATCATCGCCGCATGGCTCATCACCCAAAGCGCGCTTGAAGTCGGGTTCGTCGCCGACCCGGTGCTTTTACTGAGCGTGGTGTTCGGTGCCATTTTGCTGACCATCGGCGCCGGAGCGCTGACGACCTGGCAGGCACTGTCGACACCACCGGCCCGCCATCTGCGAACGATCGGCTAGAGCATCGGGCGAAAAAGTGGACGTGCGGTTTTTCGCATCACCCGAAGCGACCACAAAAGACCAAAGCCGGGCGGCTTGATGCAATCAAAACGCCCGAAGATCTATCAGTGTTTTTTAGGCGGGAAACGGCTCCGAACTCCGGAAGCGTTCCAAACTGGCGCGAATGATTCGAAACGACGCCGGCAAATCGCATCCATGCCCAACACGCGACATCGACACCTCGACTCACGAAAAGCACACACCGCACAGTTTTCTCTCCGGTGCGATGCGCGTGGCCTTTCGCGCTATGGATTGCCGAGTAAATCGGCGATCCTGATAGAAAGCCAGGAACACTTTCCCCGTATTCTCATTGGGTTATCCACCATAGGGCCGGAAATCCTGGATTTGTGACCATCGATCGCGCCTTCGATTCAAACCCGTAAATCCGGACTGAAAAGCCTGAAAGACCGCTCCATCCGGTCGAATCCATGAAAGAATCCGGCTTGACGCGCGCGTTCGTCAGCCTCATACATACCAAATGTTTCGATATAAATCCGATAAACGGTTTTGTTTTGGAGGAGAACATGAGGGCGACCGCGACTGCGCATAAGGATTTCACCATCGCCGAAATCGATGACAGGATCTATGGCGCGTTTTTGGAGCATCTCGGGCGAGCCATCTATTCCGGCATCTATGAACCGGACCATCCGACGGCTGATGCCAACGGCATGCGCCGGGACGTGATCGATCTCGTTCGCGATCTCAACATCCCGATTCTGCGTTACCCGGGTGGCAATTTCGTTTCCGCCTTCAACTGGGAAGACTCGGTCGGCCCCAAGGATCAGCGTCCCACGCGCCTCGATCTGGCCTGGCACACCTCCGAATCCAACCAGGTCGGCGTGCACGAGTTCGCCGAATGGTGCGATGCGGTCGGAACCGAGATGATGCTGGCGCTCAACCTCGGCTCGCGCGGGCTCGACGCCGCGCGCAATTTCGTCGAATACGTCAATCATCCCGGCGGATCCTACTGGTCCGACCTGCGCATCAAGAACGGTCGCAAGGACCCCTGGAACGTCAAGCTCTGGGCTCTGGGCAACGAGATGGACGGCCCCTGGCAGATCGGGCACAAGAGCGCCGACGAATACGGCCAGCTCGCCAACGAGACGGCCAAGGCGGTCAGGGCATTCGACAGAAATCTCGAGCTGGTGGTGTGCGGATCTTCGCATGCGGACATGCCGACCTATCCCGATTGGGAATCGACAGTTCTCGAACATGCTTACGAGAACGTAGATTACATTTCGTTGCACATGTACTTCCGCAACGATGACAAGAACACTGCCAACTATCTTGCCATTAACGAGAAGCTCGATCGATATATTGGCGCCGTCGCCAGCACGATCAATTACGTGAAGGCCAAGAAGCGCTCCAAGAAGAACGTTTACATCTCGTTCGATGAATGGAATGTCTGGTATCACTCGAACGAGCAGGATCGGAAGATTCTCGAAGGCAATGATGGCTGGCCGCACGCCCCGGCGCTTCTGGAAGACATCTACAACTTCGAGGATGTGCTTCAGGTCGGCTGCGCGCTCAACACCTTCATCCGCCGGTCGGACGTGGTGAAGATCGCCGCCATTGCCCAGCTTGTGAACGTGATTGCCCCGATCATGACGGTCAAGGGCGGACCGGCCTGGAAGCAGTCGACCTATTATCCGTTCTACTTCGCTTCGCGCTATGGCCGCGGCACGGCGCTCAACCTCGCCGTCAACAGCCCCGGCTACGATTGCGAGCATGGCGACAACGTCTCTTATGTCGACATCTCCGGCGTCAGGAACGAAGAAGCGGGTACGGTGACCTTCTTCGCCGTCAACCGCCATGCCAGCGAAACCATCGCCCTGGACATCGCGCTCAACGGCTTCGCGCCCGCTCAGGTGCTCGACCACAAGGTAATGACTCACACCGACCTCGAGGCTGTCAACGGCCCCAACAAACCCAACGAAGTGGTCCCGTATGACGGCCAGGGCACCAAGGTCGACGGCAATACCGTCACCGTTTCCCTGCCGCCCTATTCCTACCAGATGATCCGCCTTAAGGCTTGATAAAGGCCGATATTCCTCCCACTGCATGTGGCGCATTCTCCGGGATGCGCCACTTTCTTTTTTGCATCACTATTGTTGGTATATATCGCATATTGTGTTGACAACTCCGGAGGTTAATGTAGCCTGCCGGTGTAGAGGAGTGTCGCAAAAAGGTGGGCACTCTATTGGGAGGAAAAAGATGAGGACCTTGACTACGCTCGCGGCCGCGGCCGCTATGGCGATTGTCGGTTATGCATCTGGAACCTTGGCTCAAGACGCAGCCGAGGCACCCACGATGGATTTACCGCGTAACGAAACCCTGATCATCAACAATCCTGAAGCGCCGGCCTCCAACCCCGACAGCTTCAACTTGTGGGTGGCCGGTTCGGGCGCTGCGAACGCGAATGGCTTGCATCAGCTCGTTCTGGACACTTTGTGGTTCATCGACCCGGATGCCGGTCTCGACGGATCGCTCTACAACGAACTCGCATCGGAACCGTGGATCTATAACGACGATTTCACGGAAATGACCGCCAAGCTCCGTAAGGGCATCATGTGGTCCGACGGCGTCGAGTTCACGTCCGCCGACGTCAAGTACACGGTCGAACTGCAGGCGAACAACCCCGGCTACGGCTGGAGCGCTCCGTTTGCTGACGCCGTCGAAAGCGTCGACACCCCTGACGACTACACGATCCACTTCAAGCTGAAAAAGCCGAATGCCCGTTTCCACTCCCTGTTCATGGTGCGTTGGAACGCGGCCTGGATCATGCCGAAGCACGTCTTTGAAAAAGTTGACGATCCCAAGTCGTTCAACTTCAACCCGCCGGTTGGCCTTGGCCCCTATACTCTCCATTCGTACGATCCGAATGGATACTGGTACATTTGGGAAAAGCGCCCCGACTGGGACAAGACCGCTCTGGCTCTTTGGGGTGAACCGGCTCCGAAGTACATCATCTACCGGTCCATTCCGGACGTCGACAAGCGCCTGATCGAAATGGTCAATGGCAATCTGGACATGATCCACGACCTGTCGCCGGAAGGCATGTTCGCTCTGGCCAAGCAGGATCCCACTGCGCGCGGCTGGTTCCCGGGCTTCCCGTATGCCCATCCGGATCCGACCCTCGTTATGGCGATCTTCAACAACCAGGTGAAGCCGTTTGACGACCGCCGGGTGCGTTGGGCTCTGACTCTGCTGCTCGATCCGCTTGAAATGTCGATGGCTTCCTATCGTGGCGCCGCCACGCTTTCTGCCATTGCCATGCCGCCGACCGGCACGCATACCGACGACTATCATGGCCCGTTGCAGGACTACATGATCAACTACGAGCTCGATACCGGCAAATCGGTCATCAAGCCCTACGATCCGAGTGTTGGCGACCGCATTGCCGACATGGTTCGTCCTGAATTCGGCGACGAAGTGCCGACCGACGAAAAGATGATCCACAAGTCCTTCGGCTTCGGCTGGTGGGCGAAGAACGAGAAGGCCGCTGGCGAACTGCTTGAATCCGCTGGGTTCACCAAGCAGGGTGGCAAGTGGTACAAGCCTGATGGTACCCAGTTCAAGATCACCATCAACACCTTCACCGACGGCGTCGTGAATCGTCTCGGCACCGACATTGCCCAGCAGTGGACGATGGCCGGTATCGACACGACCCCGGTTGCCGACCCGGTGATCTACGGCACCACGCTCGACATGGGTCAGTTCGAAGTTGCGACCGCTTGGTCGATCGAGACCTGGGGTGGTAATCCCGACCTCAGCTTCTTCCTCGACAGCTGGCATTCGGACTACGTCTCGGCTCCTGGCGAACGTCAGACCTCCCGCAACTGGCAGCGTTATTCCAGTCCTGAGCTCGATGCGATCATCGAAAAGATGCGCGTCACCGAGTTCAACGACCACGAAGCCAACGTTGCTCTGGGCGATGAGTTCATCAAGCTCATGATCAACGAAATGCCGATGATGCCGATCATGTCGTTCAACGTGTTCTCTTGCTACGACACGCGTCACTGGACGGGCTTCCCGGCTGCCGAATCCAAGCCCTATGCCAACATCGTCACCAACTGGTCGAACTCGAAGTACATCTTCACCCAGTTGAAGCCGACTGGTAACTAATAGGGTAACACCCTGAATCTGGGCGCCCGGTCACGACCGGGCGCCTGCCCACACTAGAGCAAGCGGAGAGGGAATTCCCACGACATGAAGGCGTATCTCTTGTTTGCGCTCAAGCGCTTCCTGCAGCTTGTGGCGGTCGTGTTTGCCGGTGTTTCCGCCGCATTCGTCATTTCCCACCTGTCGCCCATCAGTCCTGTTGATTCCATCGTCAGCCGTATGACCGGCCGATCTGCCTACAGCCCCGAAGCCATCGCTTCCCTGCGGGCGACGCTGGAAGAACTCTTCGGCCTCGACGTGCCGATGTGGCAGCAATATCTCAATTTCCTTTCGCGTTTCGTACGCGGCGATCTCGGGCCGTCGCTTCTGGCCTTCCCGACCCCGGCCCTGCGCCTCGTCATGCTGGCGCTGCCCTGGACGGTCGGCCTTCTGGTCACGACCATTGTCATCAACTGGCTGATCGGCAATATTCTCGGCGGTCTGGCCGGCTACTATCAGGACAACAAGTTTCTCAAGGTGTTCGGCGTCATCGCCATCGGCATTCAGCCGATCCCTTATTACATCGTCGCCTTCCTGATGGTGATCATCTTCGGGTTCCTCTGGCCGGTCCTGCCGATTTCCGGCGGATTTTCCATGAATGTCCGGCCAGGCTGGACACCGCAATTCATCCTGTCGGTTCTGCACTACGCCATCCTGCCGGCCCTGTCGCTTGTCCTGGTGGGCATCGGCACATGGTTCCTCGGCATGCGCGCCCTGGTCTCCAACATCGTCACCGAGGATTACGTCACCTATGCAGAACTCGCCGGCGTCAGACGCCCGACGATCCTGTTCGGTTACGTGATCCGCAATGCCCTGGTGCCGCAGCTCACATCCCTCGCCATGACCCTCGGGCTCATCTTCTCCGGTACAATCATCACCGAGCAGGTGTTCTCCTATCCTGGTCTCGGCAGCCTTCTGGTTCGTGCGGTGAATGAGGGCGACACCACCGTGGTTCTCGCCGTTTCGTCGATCGCGATCATCGCGGTTGCTTCCGCGATCTTCATCATCGATCTGCTGCACCCCATCGTCGACCCGCGCGTGAAGGTAGAATAGACAATGTTCAGTGTTATCAAGGACCTTCTACGCTACAACGTCGAATTCCTCATCGGTGTTCTGCTGGTCGGCTTCATCGTCATCTTCGCGTGCCTCAACTTCTTCGCGCCGACGAGCCCCACCATGGTCTATGTGGTGCCGCCGGATCTGCCGCCGAGCTGGGCGCACTGGTTCGGCACCAATTCGCGCGGCCAGGAGATGTTCTGGCAATTGACCGAGGCGTTCTGGAACAGTCTGACGTTCGGCATCACCGTGGCGGTCATTTCCCGTATCATCTCGATCGGTGTGGGCATGTTCGCCGGCTATATGGGCGGCGCCATCGACCGCGTCCTGATGTTTTTCGCCGACATCTTCGTCGCCATCCCGATCTTTCCGATCCTGATCCTTTTCTATTTCGTGCTGAGGAGCGATCTCAACTCGTTCTCCCTGGCGCTGGTCATGGCCTGTTTCGGCTGGCCCTATGACGCACGGCTCATCCGCACCGTCGCCCTGGGGTTGCGGCATCGCGAGTTTACCCGTCAGGCGGTCTTTGCCGGCATGTCCTCGACCAAGATCATGTTCGAGGAACACCTTCCCTACGTGATGCCGATCGTCTTTTCGACGGCCATGGCCAACATGATCTGGTCGATCGGCCTCGAGGTCACGCTGGCGGTTCTCGGGTTCACCAACATCACCATTCCCACCGTCGGCACGACACTGTTCTGGGCCAACAACCATTCGGCCCTGGTCGTCGGTGTCTGGTGGTGGATCCTCATCCCGGTGGTGCTGATCATCATGTTGTTCATCGGCCTGTTCCTTCTGGCCGTTTCCATGAACGAATACATTGACCCGCGCAGCCGGCTTCGGCGGATGGGAGCGTGACCATGCAGAAAGATATTCTCAAGGTCGACGGTCTCAAGGCCTATTACCTGATGAACTATTACGGCATCTCCCGCGAGGTGCGCGCCGTGGACGACATCACCATGTCGATCAAGCACAATGAGATCTACGGCATCGCCGGCGAGAGTTCGAGCGGCAAGACCAGTCTCATCAAGGTTCTCGCTGCCGCCATCCGCCCTCCCCTGCGCGTCGTTGCAGGGAACGTTACCTATGATTTCGAAGGCCGTATCATCGATCCGAGCAAGGCCAGCGAGGACGAGCTTCAGGATATTCGCTGGAAGAACCTGAGCTACATCATGCAAGGCTCGATGAGCGTTCTAAATCCGCTGAGGCGGATCGAACGCATCTTCGCCGATTTCGCCGAACGGCCGCTCGGGCTGACCGGTCCTGCCTTCCGGCATCGTGTCGAAGAACATCTCGATAATCTGAAACTGCCGAAATCCGTTCTTCGAGCCTATCCGCACGAACTGTCGGGCGGCATGCGCCAGCGCGTAACCATCGGGCTTGCCACCGTGTGCCATCCCGAATTCATCATCGCCGACGAACCGACCACGGCGCTCGACGTGGTGGTGCAAAAGGATGTTCTGTCCCTGTTGCGCAACATCCAGCAGGAGATGCAGTCCTCGGTGATCTTCGTGACGCACGACATGGCCGTGCATGCCAACATCGCCGATCGCGTCGGTATCATCTACGCCGGCCGCCTCGTCGAGGAGGCGCCGACGCGCGATCTTTTCCTCGCGCCAAAACATCCCTACACCGCGCATCTGGTCGCCAGTCTTCCCCGTATCGGCGACACGCGGCAACGGCCGGCGCTTGAAGGACGGCCGCCCAATCTCGCCGATCCGCCAACCGGATGCCGGTTCCACCCGCGTTGTCCGCTGGCGATCGAAAAATGCAGGACCGAGGTTCCGCCGCTGGTTTCGGTCGGCACCGAGCACCGCTCGGCCTGCTGGCGTTCGGATGACGTCCGTCCCGTTATTGAGGAAGCCGGCCACGCCGCGGGCGCAAAGGTGATGGCATGACCGCTCTTTTGGAAGTCGATCACGTTCACAAGCGTTTCGCCATGGGCGGGATTATGTCGCGCACCGTCATCGATGCGGTTTTCGACGCCAATTTCACCATCGAAAAGGAAAACCCGGAGATCTTCACGATCATTGGCGAATCCGGCTCCGGCAAGACGACGCTGGCGCGCATGATCCTCGGGCTCGAGACCCCGACCGAAGGCACCATCCGTTTCAACGGCCAGCCGATCCCCGTCGGTTTGTGGGACAAGCGTCGGCATGAGTTCATGGCCACCGTTCAGCCGGTGTTTCAGAACCCGTTCGAAGCTTTCAACCCGCTGAAACGCGTCGATCGTTATCTCGAATCCACCGCGACCGCCTTCCACCACAAGAAGGATCGCGCCGCCATCGACGAAGCCATGGACCAGGCGCTGGTCAAGGTCGGCCTGACCCTGGCCGAAGTGAAGGGCCGGTATCCGCACGAGCTGTCGGGTGGCCAGTTGCAGCGCTGCGCCATCGCGCGCGCCCTTGTGTGTGACCCCAACGTCATCATCGCCGACGAACCGGTCTCGATGGTCGATGCCTCGCTGCGCATGTCCATCGTCAATCTCCTGCGTTCGCTGAGGGATCAACATGGCGTGACGGTCATCTACATCACCCACGATCTGGCGACCGCCTATTACATCTCCGACCGCATCATCATCATGCAAAAGGGGCGCGTGGTGGAAATGGGCCCGGCCCGCCCGGTGCTCGATATGCCGCAGCATCCCTATTCCAAGCTGTTGAAGGCGTCGGTGCTGTCGCCGGAGAACGCCGGACAGGGCGATCTCAAGCCGGCCAACGAGCTGATCGCCGCCAGCGACGAGATGCTGGCCAAGGCCGTTTCCAGCAAGATGGTGGAAATGCCCGACGGCCGCTTCGTGCGCTCAAACTAGAGCGGCGTGCGAAAAAGTGGCATCCGGTTTTTCGCGCAACCGCCGCGACCGTCAGGAATGAGAGCCGGGCGTTTTGATGCACTCAAAACGCCCGATGCTTAATGGCAAACGGCACCGTCTTCCCCTCGACATTTGCACACATCGTTTACCGTCTCAGTGGACCCCCGCAACGTGATCGCAGGGTCCACTCTCATCAACATTCTGCCAAGGGACTTGTTGACGAACTTATTGATTTTTCTGTTTTTTGTCGACAGGCAAGCGAACCTTTCCAGCACGCATAGAAGTTGCTCCGCGTGTAGTTCCTAGCATCACGTGCCGTGATGACTCGGAGTATAGGCCGGCCGATGCGCAAACAAACGGGGCGAACCAAGACGTCGGACCGACAACAGGACTCCCCCAACCTATTGCAGAAACACCTTGACGCTGTCGGACTGGCCGGCGGCATCGACCACCGACAGGGTGACGAAGCCCGGCCCGTCCGGCACGAGGCTGGTCTGTCGGGCAAAATCGGATTGGTTGAGCGGCGCGCCGTTGACGAAATAGGTGAAAGGCGGCACGCCGTTGCGGATCTTGACCACCAGCTTCTGGCCGCTGCCCTCGCCAAGACCGAGATCGACATCCACTCCGTTGGCGGGAAAGGCGATTTCCGGCGCCGGGCTTTTCGCCACCAGCGCGGCATTGGGGTGGCGGAAGTGCTGCAAGGGGTCGGGCAGTTGCGCGTTGGCGACAAGGAGCGCGCCTTTCGGCGGGTCCTTTAGCGGCACACTCGGCGCGCCGAGCCGGTCGAAACTCTCGAACAACAGGGGCGCGGCGGCGGAAATGCCGGTCATGCCCGGCACCGAAGCCCCATCCGGACGGCCGACCCAGACGCCGATCACCGTCTTGCCGTCGAACCCGATCGACCAGGCATCGCGATAGCCGTAAGACGTGCCGGTCTTGAAGGCGATGCGCCCGGCCGCGCCGTTGCGCGGCGGCGCGACGTCGGCCAGGATATTGGAAACATACCAGGCCGCCAGTTCGTCGAGGACAGGCGGACGCGGCCCCGACCAGGTTGCGGACGGATTGGCGCCGTCGACCAGAGACATCGGCGTACCGCCGCCTGCGATCGAGCCATAAAGCGCCACCAGATCGCGCAGGGTCACCCCGACCCCACCCAGCCCGATGGCCAGACCCGGCACCGTGTTGGCGTCGGGCAGAGCCGGGCTAACACCCGCGCGCCTCAAACGCGCCAACAGGCGCGCCGGCCCCACCGCATCGAGAACGATGACCGCCGGTATGTTGAGCGACGACGTCAGGGCCTGACGCATGGTGACCGTACCACGGTTGAGCCCGTCGAAATTGACCGGCACATAACCGGAAAAGCCGGTGGGGCGGTCAGCGATCAGGCTTTCCGGGTGGGCCAGCCCCAGTTCGAAGGCGAGACCATAGATCAGCGGCTTGAGCGTCGAGCCCGGCGACCGTTCGGCCCTGGTCATGTCGATGAACCCGTCGCTTTCGCTCGCCATCAGGCCGGCCGAACCGACCGAAGCGAGAACCTCGCCGCTTTTGAGGTCGGCAACCACGATGCCGACCGACACTTCAGGTCCCAGTTCGGCGGCGCGCGCAGCGGCAAGCTTTTCGAGGCTCCGTTGCAGTTTGCTGTCGACGGTCAACGCGATGCGCTCATCGTCCGGATGGTTGCCGATCGCCGCCTGTGCCAGATGCGGCGCCAGCATGGGAAAATCGCGCCGGGCAACGGGAACAGCCTCGCGCCGGGCGAATTCCGCTTCCTCGGAACCGACGACGCCCGCGCCGACCAGCCGGTCGAGCACGCGATCGCGGCTGGCCGCGGCCGAAACCGGATCGCGATCCGGACGCCGCGCTTCCGGAGATTGTGGCAGCGCCACCAGAAGCGCCGCCTCGGCGGTGGTCAACCGCGCCGGCTCCTTGCCGAAATAGGAAAGGCTCGCCGCCCGGACGCCCTCGATATTGCCGCCATAGGGCGCGAGCATCAGATAGAGGTCGAGAATGTCGCTTTTGCTCAATGTCTTTTCGAGCTTTGCGGCATAGGCCATCTGCCGGATCTTGGCGTAAAGACTGCGGGTCGACGCCTGATCGATCAGACGCGCCACCTGCATGGTAAGGGTGGAGCCGCCCGAAACGATATGCCCCCCAGCCCCGATAAATTGCAGCCCGGCGCGCAGCATGGACGGCCAGTCGATGCCGTCATGAGCGTAAAAAGTCTTGTCCTCGTAGCCGATCAGCATGTCGACGAAATGCCTGTCGACATCCTTGAGATCGACCCGCAAACGCCAGCGCCCTTCCGGCGTGGTGAAGCCCCGCAGCAGCCGCCCGTCACGATCGACAACCACGCGCGACACGCTGAGGTCCGCCGGATGAGGAACCAGCGGCAGATCGCTGAGAATACCGGTCACAAGACAGGCAATGGCAAAGACGCTGCCGATGAGAACGGTCACGGCCGCCGTCAACAGCGTCTGGATCCACCAAGGGAGTGGGTTTGTTTCGGTTGTCGTTCCGACTTCGTTCAAACCATGCGTCCTAGTGAGCATCGCCGCTCGCCTCTTCTCCCTCCCCTTGATGGGGAGGGTGGCCCGGCAAAGCCGGGTCGGGTGGGGTGGAGCCGATGGCACCGCCGTTATTCCCCCCACCCAGGCTCACGACGGACTTAGCAGGAGCTAAGTCCTGTTCGCCAACCCTCCCCACAAGGGGGAGGGAAAAAGAGGGGCAAACCGCAGTACTCCCCTACCCGCCGGCCGAGGGGATGATCACCTCCTCGGCTGCGGTATTGGCGCGAAGGTTGGGCCGGTACATGTCCTCGACCACCGCGCCGGGTTCAGTGAAGCTGCCCGGCGTTACCGCCCGAAGCATATAGGCAGTCGAGAAGTCCGGCGTAAGTTCGCTGTAGCGGAAGGCGGCGACATATTCGTCGGTGCGCGATTCCACATGCAGCGGCGTATCGACGTTGAGCCAGCTCAGATCGCCGACGCCGCTCGCCGCCGACAGGTCGGGATTCTCGATCTCGAATCCGGCCGGCAGCGGATCGGTCACGACATACTGGCCGGAACCGAGTGCCGTCGCCCGCATGGTGAGGACCATCACGAAGCGATCGTTCTGCGACGCCGTGTCGAGCCCCGGGACCGGAGTGCCATCGAGCCGGTAGATAGACCGGGAGATGGTGAAACCGGCATTCGTCGCCGGTGGCGGTTCGCTCGGCAGCCCGGTCACCGAAACCGTCGCTTCCGTCGCCTTGTTGCCGTTGTTGGTGATGGCCAACGGCTCTGCCACGAGGTCTTCGGCAAGAAAACGCCGATAGACCGGACTGTCGAGCGTCTCACCATTGATCGCAACGGTGCCGCTCGCGGTGTCGCGGCCAAGCCCGGCCGCCGCGACCAGCGTCCAGGCATCCTCCTGGGTCGAGGTGTAGCGGGCGGCGTCGCGCAGGCCGGCCAGTTGTCTGGCCAGCTTGGCGAGATCGACACCGGTCGGCTTGAACTCACTGGCGAGCGCCAGAACGCCGGCGAGATCGCGCAACCGGCTGCCATAGTCGGAACGATAACGCGTATCGTCGTCCGAAACCGCCAGATCGGCAATTGCTGCGGCAAAGCCGGTCGCCGCCCGCGTGCGCTCTCCGTAAAGCGCCAGCGCCGCGCCGATCTGCGCCTTGCTGAGAGGCGAGCCGAACCGGTCGAGCCGCGCCTCTAGATAATAGCGCAGGTCGCCGATGGCGGCCCGCCCGGCCCGCGCCAGATCGTAAAGGGCATAGGCGAGATCCTCGCCCCCTTCAGTGAAATCGGACGCGTAGGACACCTGGTTGGAGAGATTGTCGAGCGCCATCTCGAGCGATGTGTCCGGAATGTCGTATCCGGCCGCCTGAGCCCTTAACAGGAAGTCGGTAACATAGGCGTCGAGCCAGAGTTCGGTATAGGAGAACGGTCCCCAGAGCCCGAAGCCGCCGGTCGACGTTTGCTTGGACAAAAGATCGGCGATAGCGTTTTCGACCTTCGTCTTGAGAGCGGCATCGCTGCCAAGACCCACCATGCCCGCCACTTCGTTGAGATAGAGAAGCGGCAAAGCCCGGCTGGTGACCTGCTCGGCGCAGCCATAGGGATAGCGGTCGAGCGCCAACAGGAGTTCGGGCACGTTGAGCCGCGCCAGAGGCCCGACGGCAACGGTCATGACCCCCGTTCCCGGCAGGAAACCGGCAAGATAGCCGGCATCGAGATCGAGCGTCGCGCCCGGTTCGATCGGCAGGGTCGAACGCGTGGTCATCTGCTGGCTCGTTGCGCGCACCCCGAGGGTCAGGCTCTTGACGAGAGCATTACCGTTCGGATCGGTGACCAGCACGCGGAAGTCGTGATCCCCGATGGCCGTGCCGATCAGCGTGAAATCGAACGACGCCCGTCCGCCCAGCGCAATATCGGCAACACGCATGTCGTCGTCGCTGGCCAGACCGTCCTTGGTGGCCAGTTCGACCTGATAGTCTCCGGCTGCGCCACTGACGTTGGCGATCTCGACTAGAAGCCGTGCACTGTCGCCCACGCGCAGGAAGCGTGGTGGCGACAGGGTAACAACCACCGGATCGTGCACCACCACATCCTTTGAAGCATGGCCGACCGCCTTGTCGGTCCAGGCCATGGCCATGACGCGCACCGTGCCGTTGAAATCGGGCATGTCGAAAATGACGCTGGCCGTGCCGTCCTCGCCGATTTCGACGATGCCGGAGTGCTGGGCCACCAGGACCGTGGTCGGTGGTGGCGCGCCGTTCTGGCCGAGCATGCCGTCGCCACCGGACCGAACCGCACCGATCAGGCCCTGCATTGGGTCGATCAACTGGCCGTAAAGGTCGCGGATGGCGACACCGAGCTGGCGCTGGCCGTAGAACCAGCCGTCCGGATCAGGCGGTTTGAAGCCGGTGAGATTGAGGATGCCGAGATCGACGGCGGCGACGGCGACATAAGCCGTCTCGCCGGCATGATCCTTGCCGATATCGATTTTGGCCGTGAAGGCCTGACGCGGCAAAGACTCTTCGGGTACGTCCAGGCCGACATCGATGAGCCGGGCCCCCGGTTCGACATCGGCAAAGGCCAGGCCGACGGCCCGCGCCGGCATACGCTTTTCGGCCGCATCGGCGGGCCGGTAAAGCAGCGCCGTCACATAGGCGCCGGGCCCCCAGTCCTCGGTCACGGGCAGCTCGACGCTTATGCCTTCGGCCGGCACGTCGACCGCTTTCATGTCGATGATGCGGTCGTCGACCACCAGAACCAGAGCCGTCCCGGCGAATTGCGGTTCGAGCCTGAGCGTGGCGGTTTCGCCTAGCGCATAGGCCGGCTTGTCGAGCGCCACGTCCAGCGTGTCGGGCGTGTCCGACCCCGCTTCGGCGTAATAATAGCCGGCATAGAAACTGTAACTCGACGAAGTCGGCTTTTCGCCGGTTCTGTTGATTTCAAACAGATACCGGCCCCACTTGACCGGGGCGCTGACACGGACCGGACCATCGGATTTGGTTTCGACGCTGCCATTGGCAACCTTTGTCGTCGAGGTGATGGCTTCCCATTTCCAGGTGCCATCCTCGCGATACCACTGATAGGTGGTGGTAATACGCGACAGCGTCCAGTCGAGACTGGCCCCGGACCGGAGCGTCCCGTCCGGCGCAACGGAGATGATGTCGAAACCGGCTTCGCTGCCCTCGCCGAGATCCTTGCCCTTGAAGGCCGGCATGATGCCGATGCGATCGGTATCGGCCATGAGCGGGCGGGTCAGGCTGCGGGTGACGGTACGGCCATTGGAATCGATCAGCCGCAAAACCACCTGCGCATCGAGCGGACGCGTCGTTGCCTGCGGTTCGGGCAGAACCAATTCGGCGACGGCGTTACCGGCCTCGTCGGTGGTGCCGACGATCCCGAGCGGGATCTGGTCGATCTGGATGGTGTCGTCCTCCCGGCCGAAACTGTAGCCCGGATAGGCATCGAGCGTCGTGCGCGGCCTCAGGATGGCGTCGGCCTCGATATCGAGGCCAGGCGCCGTGGCGCCATAAAGGTATTTCGCCTTGACCGTCACCGGCAGGGGCGTATCGGCCATGGCCGGCTCTTCGGGCGCGGAAATGTCGAAGGCCAGCCGTTCGGGTTCGAAATCCTCGACCAGATAGGAGATGTCGGCCAGAGGACTGGCCTTGGGATCGGCATAAAAACGCACGTGCCAGGACCCGCGCATGGCATTGGCCTGCAATGCCAGCTCGGCAAAATAGCTGCCGGCCCCTTCGTCTTTCAGCACCTTGCTCGTCGCTTCGACGCCATCTGGCCGTTCGGCCTTCATGGTGAGGTTGAGACCAGTCACGGCAACGGCGCGGCTGTCGCGCAGCAGGGCGGTCAGATAGACCGTTTCGCCCGGCCGGTAGACCCCGCGTTCCGAGGTGGCGAAAAGATCGAGCGGACCCGCCGTCGGACGCCCCGTCACCCCGCGATCGGAAAGATCGAAAGCGGGCTTGGTGACATCGAGGAAGGCATAATCGCCCGTTTCGGTTTCGGCCACCAAGAGTTGCGGCGCCATGCCGCCGTCGCCGCGCATCAGGCCGGGGGCGAAATCGGCGCGCCCGGTTTCGTCGGAAACGGCTTCGCCGAGCACCTCGTTGTTGACCGCCACCAACTTGAGCCTGACGCCGGCGACCGGATCGGTACTGGTCAGCGAGCGTACGAAGGCATGCACGCCGTCATTGCCCGTGACCACGGACAGGCCAAGATCGGTGACAATGAACCATTGCGTGGCCGTGTTCTGCCAGAACTCCTGGCTGCTGTCGGTCACCTTGGCGGTGATGACATAGGCGCCGGGCGCCATGTCGGTCAGGATGTCGGCGACGGGAATGGCCGTCACACCCATCTCGTTGAGCGGCGCGGCTGAAAGATCGACCGTGCCCTTGAAGGTGAGCTGGCCGGTCCTATTGGCGATATCCTCGGCCGAATAGCCGTCGAGCGTTGCGCGGAAAACGCCATCGCGCACGGCCGCGGCAATGGCGCGGTCGCCGATGCGATAGATGGCGATATCGGCGCTTTGGGCATTGACCGAGGTGATCGGCAGACCGCCGCCGAGCCCTGCGGGCATGACATAGGCGGTGTTGGCAAACCCGACGAAGGGCGACCGATCGGGCACATAGACGTCGAGGTCGACATTGGACCTCAGCTTTTCGCCGGACGCCGACGGCAGGCCGGCTCTCAGGGTGATGTGGTAGCGGGCGCCATGGGCAACGCCTTCGAGACAAAGCGCGTTGTCGTTGCGTTCGACCGCGAGGCGCGGATTGCCCCTGACCGACACATAGCTGGCCAGATCGACGCTGCCGGCGGGTAGCGCCTCGGAAAAGACGGCGCAGATGCGCGGTTCGGCAGCTTCGGCGTCGACCTCATGGGAGGTAACGCGGAACCCGTGCCGGGCGATGAGGTCCTCCAGCCACGCTTCGAGCCTGGCGTTCTCGACAAGTCTCAGACTGTCGCGAACGGTGACAATCGCCTCCCGCCACATCTTGCGGCCATCCAGACCGCGCCCGAGCAGCGCCAGCGCCGAGGACCGCAGTTCGATGCGCTCGGCGCGCAGGAAGGCATTGAGCGCCGCATAGGTCAGATCGCTTGCGACATTGTAGTCGCCCTGGCCATCCGATTTAACGGTGGTGTTGTAGACGGAAAGGGTGACACCGGCCAGTTTCAGCCAGACCATGGGGTCGTTGCCCATGATCCCGAGAGCCTGACGGTAATAGACGCGCGCACCGGCGGCGTTGCCTCCGGACCGGGCGGCATCGGCTTCGCTCACCAGATCCTTGTAGCTCAGGCCTTCCGGCGCCGGATCGCTGGCCGCAAGCCCTGCCGCAAAGGCGCGGGCGCCCTCGATCAGTCCCATGGCGGGAAAGCCAAGCTCGCGTTCGCGGGTAATGGCGATATCTTCCGGCGAGGGCGTCTGGACGATCCGTCCGGACGTGGTTCCCTTGAATGGTACCAGTTCGGCCGCCTTCCCCTTGAGAAAGCACCATTTCGCCTTTTCGTTATAGGTAAAGGCCCGGCAGGAGGCATCGCCGATGCAGTCCCTCCGGCACTGGCTGAGCGAAACGCCCTTGACGACAGCATAATCGAAACCGGGCAGATCGCTGTCCGGCAGCGGCGTGACACTGCGCTCCGCAGCATTCGCAACCCCCGCGAAAAGACCGAGGAAAAAGGCGGTGACAAGCCAAGTCGAAATTAGAGTGCGCCAGCGCATCCTGCCCTCCCATGCATCTGCCCAATGCCACGTGCTGCAGGCCAACAGGACTTTGTGGCCAATTCAGGTTTTACTCGAACCAGATCACAAAAAAAACACGGCGCCCAAGCGCGACTACCCAGGCTCCACACGTATTGGTCGATGACGCGCCGGCCAGACGGAATGGGTTTCTCACGATCGGCAACGGTATCGCTGCCGCAAGACCTGTGTCTCGATCCTGAACGGATCGGCTTTTCCACCCAGTCCGGCCTTGCCTCGTGACGGAATGAATGGCAGAACCGGCACGGGAAATTTCCTCGGCCCTGAGGCCCGCCCGAGATGCGGCTTTCCCGGTGGATTGCGACCATCTGCCCATTTACCGCGCAGGCGTTTTCATTGACAGTTTCTTGGGCAAAACCTATGGTTTTGACCGATTGGTCAAATTCTGGATGCAAAACACATGGCACACTCTCTTCGCCTCTCCCGTCGCGCGGTTCTCGCCTCTGGCCTGGCCGTCGGCGCGAGCACGCTCATTCCTTCGGTGCGTGCGGCAGGTCCGCTCAAGGTCGCGGGAATTCACGCGTCCCCGGTTGAAAATGCCTGGAACTCCGTGCTGCACAAGGCGTTGCAGGATGCCGCGGCGGAAGGTGTGATCGATTACGTCTTCTCCGAAGGCGTTTCGGGCACCGACTATCCGCGTGCCATGCGCGAATATGCCGAACAGGGCATCCCGCTGATCATTGGCGAAACCTACGCGGTGGAAAAGCAGGGCCGCCAGGTGGCGCCCGATTATCCGGACACGGCCTTCGTCATGGGGTCGAGCGGCCAGGCCTCGGGCGACAATTTCGGCGTCTACGGCACCTGGAACCATGACGGCGCCTATCTGGCGGGCATGCTGGCCGGCAAGATGACCAAGACGAACGTCGTCGGTTCGGTCGGCGCCATGCCGATCCCCGAAGTCAACATGCTGATCAATGCCTTCGCCGCCGGCGTCAAGGCGGTCAATCCGGACTGCAAGCACCTCGTCGCCTTCATCGGCACCTTCTTCGATCCGCCCAAGGCGCGCGAAGCGGGTCTGGCCGAGATCGATGCCGGTGCCGACATTCTGTTCGGTGAGCGCATCGGCACGGCCGACGCCGCCAAGGAACGCGGCGTCAAGGCCGTCGGTTCGCTGATCGATTACACGCCGCGCTATCCCGATACCGTGTTCGCCAATGCCCTGTGGGGCTTCAGGCCCATTCTCGATGCGGCCATCGCCGATGTCATTGCCGGCAATCCGGTCGGCAGGGACTACACCAAATATGGCATGATGGTCGATGGCGGCTCCGATATCTCCTATGTCAAGGGCGTAGCCCCGGCCGATGCCGAAGAGGCGATGGAGAAGGTCCGGGCCGAGATCAAGGCCGGCGCCTTCGAAGTCCCGCGCGACATGGGCGAGCCCGCCAGCGCGTAAAGAAGAAAAATGTCATTCGATGCCACAGCCCTCGCCGAAGCCATCGGCGAGGGCAGGTTTTCCGCGACCGAGGCCATGAAGGCCTCACTTGCCGCTTCCAGGGACAGGGCCGATCTCGGCGCGGTCTGTGAGACCGATCCGCAAAAAGGGCTTGCTGCCGCCGGCTTTTTCGACGCTCTCGACAGAAACGATCCGCGCCGCATCGCGGCAGTCTTCGGCGGCGTGCCCTCGCTCGCCAAGGATCTGGGCGGACCGTTTCGCGGCTTTCCGCCCCGCTCGGGCTCCAATGTGGCGATAAACAGAAACGAGGCGGCCGATTCCGATCTCGCGATGCGGTTCCGCGCCGCCGGGCTTTGTTTCTTCGGGCTGACGACCAGTCCCGAATTCGGCCTGTCGCTGGCGGCGGAACCCGCCGGACAACCGCCCTGCCGCAATCCGCTCGATCCCACCCTCAGCCCCGGCGGCTCTTCCGGAGGCGCCGCCGCCGCCGTTGCCGCCGGTATCGTCGCCATCGCCCATGCCACCGACGCGGGCGGCTCGATCCGCGTTCCGGCCGCCGCCTGCGGTCTTGTCGGCCTCAAACCGGGCCGGGGCACCATGCCGGCCGGGCCGGGCTACGGAAATTATCTCGGCGGTATCGCCAGTGAACTGGCCGTGACGCGCTCGGTTCGCGATGCCAGCCGTCTGCTCGATGCCGCATCGGGACAGACAAAAGGCCCCTTCCCACCCTCAGCCATGAGGGGAAAACCTGTTCATCACTTGCGTCTTGGGGTGCTCACGGACACCGGCACCCGCTACCCTACCGACCCGGAACGGATTGCGGCGGTCGAAAATGCGGCGCGGGTCCTGAACAGGGCTGGCCACAGCGTCGTCCAGGTCGACTGGCGGGATATGGAAGCGCCGGCCCTCAGCAGTGCAAAAGCCTTTGCCGCCATCGCGGCGGTGAATCTGGCGACCTTTTTCGATGAGTTCGGGCTCGATGCATCTCAAGCAGAACCGATGACCCAGGCGGTGATAGAACGCGGCAAAACGATGAGCGGAACGGCCGCCTGGCAGCTCGTCAATGCCTCTGCCTATATTGCCCGCGATACATGGGCCCTGTTCGACGACATCGACTGCCTGTTGACCCCGATGCTCGCCACCGCGCCCAAGCCGATCGGCAGTTTCCCGACCGATCATCGCGATGTCGATGCCCATTTCGACCGCATGACCGCCTTTGCCCCTCTGGCGCCACTCGCCAATATCTCGGGCTTTCCCGCTTTGACACTGCCTTTCGGATCAGATGCGTCCGGCCTGCCCCTGCCCGTCCAGCTCATGGCGCCGATGGGCGGCGAGCCCCTGCTTCTGGCGCTGGCCGAAACGCTCGAAAAAGAGGACCGCTGGCAGCACAGGTTCCCGATCGCCGGGCTGGAGGCATGAACCGATGAGCAAGCGGGTTCTCGAGATTTCCGGGGTGTCCAAGCGGTTCGGCGACACCCTGGCCAATGACAACATCTCGCTGAGCCTTGATGAAGGCAAAATCATTGCGCTTTTGGGCGAGAACGGCGCCGGCAAGACAACCCTCATGAACATCCTGTTCGGCCATTACGTCCCCGATGAGGGGTCCGTTTCGGTCATGGGCCATCACCTGCCGCCGGGCAAGCCGCGCGACGCCATCGCCGCCGGCATCGGCATGGTGCACCAGCATTTCGCGCTGGCGGCCAATCTGACGGTCCTCGAAAACGTCATGACCGGCTCGGAAAGCCTTTGGCGGCCTGTCTCGAACACCATCGCCGCCCGCAAGAAACTGATGGAATTGTCCGAACGGTTCGGCCTCAAGGTCGATCCGGAAGCCCGTCTGGGCGATCTGTCGGTCGGCGAAAAGCAGCGGGTGGAAATCCTCAAGGCGCTCTACAACGACGCAAAAATCCTCGTTCTCGACGAACCGACCGCCGTTCTGACCAATCTCGAAGCGGAAAAGCTGTTCTCGACGCTCAAGGACATGGCGCGTCAGGGCCTGTCGCTGATCTTCATTTCCCACAAGCTCGACGAAGTCATGGCCACCGCCGACCGCATCCTCGTGCTGCGCGGCGGCAGGTCGGTCGCCGAACGCCGCGCCGGTGAAACCTCCAAGGCCGAACTGGCGGAGCTGATGGTCGGCCGCGCCGTCAACCGGCCGGTTCGCGACGTGGTGGAGCATGGCAAGGTGGTTCTGGAAGCCATCGGCGTCACCGTTCGCATCGACGGGGTCGACCGGCTGAAATCAGTCAATTTCCGCCTGCGCGCCGGCGAGGTGCTCGGCATTATCGGCGTTTCCGGCAACGGCCAGACCGTGCTCGCCAAGGTGATCAGCGGCCTGATCAACCCCAGTGAAGGCGACCTTTTGATCTATGGCGTGGACGTCGGCTCGCTTGACGTGGCCGACGTCGTCAAATCGGGTATCGGACGCATCCCCGAGGACCGGACCGGAGAAGGCTCCATCGGCGAGATGACCATCTGGGAAAACGCCATTCTCGAACGCCTGCCGGACTATGCCAAGAACGGGCTCATCGACCGCAAGGCCGGCATCGCCTTTGCCAAAAGGATCATCGAAGCCTTCGATGTCCGCGGCGGCACGCCGAACTCGCGGTTTCGGCTTTTGTCGGGCGGCAACATGCAAAAGCTCATTGTCGGGCGCAACCTCATTGAAAATCCGAAGATCCTTCTGGCGGCCCAGCCGGCACGGGGCCTGGACGAAGGCGCCGTTGCCGCCATCCACGAACGCATTCTCGATGCGCGCCGGCACGGCACCGCCATCTTGCTGATCTCGGAGGATCTCGACGAGGTCATGGAACTCTCCGATCGCATCCAGGCCATCGTCGGCGGCAAGCTGTCGCCGCCGGTCGATGCGGACCATGCCGATGCGCGCCTGCTCGGGCTGATGATGGCCGGCGAATGGACGCATGAGGAGACCGCCCATGCGGTTTGAGCGACGCGAACACCGGTCTCTGGCGCTGGTCGTCACAACCCCCATCATCGCCGTTATCGTGGCGCTGGCCATTGCCGGCGTGCTCATCGCGCTGGCCGGCGCGCCGGTTTTCGAAGCCTATGGCCAGTTGATCAAGGGCGCCTTCGGCTCGCGCCTGGCCACCACCGAAACGCTGACCCGCGCCGTGCCGCTGATTTTGACCGGCATGGCCGCCGCCGTCGCGTTCCGGGCGCAGGTGTGGAACATCGGCGGCGAGGGCCAGTTCTATCTGGGCGCCATCGCCGTGGCCGCCGCCAGTTCGCATCTGTTCGGCGAGATGCCGGGCATCGTCCAGATCCCGCTCCTTTTGGCCGTCGGCGCCCTGGCCGGCGCCATCTTCCTTTTGATCCCGCTCTGGCTGCGCTTGCGGTTTTCGGTCGATGAGGTTGTCACCACCTTGTTGCTCAACTTCGTCGCAGTCCTCATCGTTTCGATGCTGATCGACACGGTCTTGAAGGACCCGCTCGGCTTCGGCTGGCCGCAATCGGAAGCCGTGGCCGATCAGGCCATGCTGCCGCTGCTTTTGTCGCGGTCGCGCCTTCATATCGGCTTGCTCATCGCCATCGTTTTGGCGCTCATCGTCGCCTTCGTCGAGGCGCGTACCGTGTTCGGCATGCAGTCGCGCGCCGCCGGCCTGAGCCCGGCCGCCGCCAAGTTCGCCGGCATTCCCTTCACCAGGACGCTGGTCATCGTCGCCATCATCTCGGGCGGCTTCGCAGGACTGGCCGGCGCCATCGAAGTCATGGGCGTCAAGGGCTATGTCACCACGGATCTGTCGCCGGGCTTCGGCTATTCCGGCATCGTCGTCGCCATGCTGGCCAATCTCAACCCCATCGGCGTCATCTTCGCCGCCCTGTTCATCGCCACCATGTTCGTCGGGGCCGACGGCATGAGCCGTGCCATGGAAATCCCGACCTATATCGCCGACGTCATCGTGTCGCTGTCGCTTTTGTCCATGCTGGTGGCGCTGTTCTTCGCCCAATACAGGATCCGCAAATGACCGAAGTCGTCGACATTCTCGCCTCCGCGGGCCTGTGGGCGGCCGTTCTGAGGATCGCCACGCCCCTGATCTTCGGTACCCTCGGCGCCGTGATGTGCGAACGCTCGGGCGTGCTCAATCTCGGCATCGAGGGCATCATGACCTTCGGCGCCATGATCGGCTGGCTGGCCGTCTATAATGGCGCGGACCTGTGGACCGGCCTGCTGGTCGCGGCAATCGCCGGCGGTGCGTTCGGCCTGCTGCATGCCGCGCTGACCGTGACGCTCGGGCTTTCCCAGCACGTCTCCGGCCTCGGCGTGACCATGTTCGCCTCAAGCTTTTCCTATTACGTTTTCCGCCTGATGGTGCCGGTCGCCGGCACGCCGCCGACCATCGAACCGTTCCAACCGATCGATTTTCCGGGCCTTTCCGACCTGCCCTTTGTCGGCCCCGCCTTCTTTACCCAGACCCCGCCGACCTATGTCGCCATCTTTGTGGCCATCATCCTCGCCTATATTCTCTTCCGCACCCCCTTGGGCCTCGCCATCCGCATGACCGGCGAAAACCCGCACGCCGCCGAAGCGCGGGGCATCAATCCGATGATCATGCGCTATGGCGCGGTGACTTTCGGCAGTGCCCTGATGGGCGTCGGCGGTGCATTTCTGACATTGTCGGCCTTCAACTCGTTCTTTCCAACCATGGTGCAGGGGCGCGGCTGGATCTGCATCGCGCTCGTCGTCTTTTCCTCCTGGCGCCCGTCGCGCGCGCTGCTCGGCGCCCTGCTCTTCGCCTTTTTCGACGGCTTTCAGGTGCGGTTGCAGACCGTCTTGAGCGGCGTCGTGCCCTATCAGGTTTTCCTGATGATCCCCTATATTCTGTCCATCGTCGCCCTGGCGGTCATGGCCCGGCGCGCCCGCGTACCGCAGGCGCTGATGCAGCCCTATCGCCGCGGCGAAAGATAACCCCCCAAGCCTTGAGAGCATCACCATGTTCGATCTGATCATTCGCAACGCCAACCTGCCCGACGGGCGCACCGGTCTCGACATCGGCATCGAGACCGGACGGATCAAGGCCGTCGAAAAAGCCCTTTCCGCCAAGGCCGGTTCGGAAATTGACGCGACGGGGCGTCTGGTCAGCCCGCCTTTCATCGATCCGCACTTCCACATGGATGCGACCCTGTCGCTCGGCATTCCGAGGATGAACGTTTCCGGCACGCTTCTCGAAGGCATCGCACTCTGGGGCGAATTGCGTCCGACGCTGACCAAAAAGGCGCTCATCGAACGCGCCTTGCGCTATTGCGATCTCGCGGTCAGCCAGGGCCTTTTGTTCGTTCGCTCCCATGTCGACACCTCAGATCCGAAGCTCGTCACCGTCGAAGCGTTGCTGGAGGTCCGCGAGAAGATCGCCCCCTATATCGATCTGCAGCTCGTCGCCTTCCCGCAGGACGGCTATTATCGCAATCCCGAAGGCGTCGCGGCGCTCAACCGGGCCCTCGACATGGGCGTCGAGATCGTCGGCGGCATTCCGCATTTCGAGCGCACCATGGATGACGGGCGCCGCTCGATCGAGGCCCTCTGCCGCATCGCGGCGGATCGCGGCCTCCGGGTCGATATGCATTGCGACGAGACCGACGATCCGATGTCGCGCCATATCGAAACCCTCAGCGCCGAAACCATCCGCTTCGGGCTTCAGGGGCGCGTCTCCGGCTCGCATCTCACGTCTATGCATTCCATGGACAATTACTACGTTTCCAAGCTCATTCCGCTGATGGCCGAGGCCGAAATCAACGCCATTCCCAATCCCTTGATCAACATCATGATCCAGGGCCGGCACGACACCTATCCCAAGCGGCGCGGGTTGACCCGGGTCAAGGAACTGATGGCGGGCGGCGTCAATGTCAGCTTCGGGCAGGACTGCATGCTCGATCCCTGGTACTCAATGGGCAATGCCGACATGCTGGAAGTCGCCCACATGGCCATTCATGTCGGGCATATGGACGGCATCGAGAACAAGCAGAAGATCTTCGAGGCAATCACCACCAACTCGGCGAAGACCATGGGACTGGAAGGCTACGGCCTAGATGTCGGCTCAAAGGCCGATCTCGTCGTGCTGCAGGCCGAAAACGTTACCGAAGCGCTGCGCCTCAAGCCGAATCGCCTGTTCGTTTTGAAAGCGGGCCGGATCATTTCCACAACGCCGCCACGCATCGCCACCCTTTCGCTCGACGGCCGGCCGGAACAAATCGACACGGGACGCGATTTCGTTCCGCGTGCCGCGCACTAGGCTGTATCGATATTCAGGATTTGGAGCGCGGTATGAGCGATTTTGGCCATATCCCGAAGGGACGCGGCGTCTTTTCGCCCTGAAAGGACTTTGTGCCTCTTGTGGTGATCACACCACGGCACGTCCCAAAGTCCTTTCAGGACAAAAATCCACTCGCGCCGCGCCCGAAACCTGAATATCGATGCAGCCTAGAGTGTTTTAAGGCGAAGTGGATAGAGGTTCGCCGGTTCGGAAACGCGGCAAAAACAGGAAGATAGAGCCGATCGCCTAACTCGACCAAAACGCGGTCTGCTCTAGCCGAAGCCGGTGATTCTGTTGCTCCGGAAAGGCGTCATGCCGTCGGGAAGCAGCCGTTTCGCCTGCGAAATTGGTCCTTTTGGTGTGTCCGGAAATCGACACTGACGGCTTAAGTGTCAACATCGGCTCCATTTACCTCACGTAAAATCCGGCGCTCCTCTTGCATCCAACAACGACCACGGGGATAAGCATGACCATGAATTTGCACCTGCCAATGCGCATTCGGTCGTTCGCACGTCCTGCACGGAACCTTCTCGCCGGTGGGGTGACACTGGCCTTGGCAGGCTGCACGAGCCAAGCTCCGCCTTCGGTGCCGATTTTCGGTTCGTTCTTTCCCGCGTGGATCATCTGTGCCGTTGCCGGCGTCATTCTGGCGCTTATATCGCGATCGATTCTCATCGGGCTTGGGCTCGACGAACATCTGCCAGCGCCGCCGCTGGTCTATCTCAGCCTCGCGGTCGGCCTGAGCATCGGTCTGTGGTTCCTGTGGTCGGGGATGATCTGAAATGCGCGCGTTTTTCGGAAAGCTCGTTGGCTACGCCATCCTGATCGGCACCCTGGTGATGGTCTATCTGGCGTGGACCACCGTTTCGACCAAACCGCGCACCGATGTCGCCGAACTCGACGCGCCGGTGGTGCACATCTCCTCGACCGTTCCCGGCCGGATCATCTCCATCGCCATCGAAAACAATGCCCGCGTCAAGAAGGGGGACGTGCTGTTCCAGCTCGATCCTGCCTCCTACCAACTGCGGCTCGAACAGGCCCAGGCCGAACTGCGCGCCGCACAGTCCGAACTGGCGCAGGGCAAACGCAATATCGCCACGGCCGAAAGCAATGCCGAGGTCGCCCAGAAACAGATCGACCGCGCCCGCAACAATGTCGATCTGACCAAGCAGACCCTGGACCGGCTGGAACCGCTGCTCGAAAAGGGATTCGTTACGGCCCAGCAGGTCGATCAGGCCCGCACCGCCTATAACGATTCGCTGGTCAGCCTCGATCAGGCCCTAAGGCAGTCAGAAGGCGCTTCCCAAGTCATCGGCACGCTCGACACCCGCCAGGCGCAGGTCGATACCGCCACGGCCACCGTGGCGCTGGCCCAGCGCGATCTCGACAACACCACCGTTCGGGCCCCGGTCGACGGACTGGTGGCGGGGCTGACCATTCCGGTCGGCGAGTTCGTTATCTCCGGCCAGACCGTTTTTTCCATGATCGACACGTCCCGCTGGCAGGCCGTGGCCTATTTCCGCGAAACCGAACTGCCGGCGATCCATATCGGAGACACCACCGAAGTCTTCGTCATGGCAGCGCCCGAGAAGCCCCTCGCCGGCACCGTTGCCGCCATCGGCTGGGGCGTGCGTTCGGAAGAAGCGGCCACCATCCTCGGCCTGCCGCTGGTTTCGAGTTCGCTCAACTGGGTCAGGGTCGCCAAACGTTTCCCGGTCTATGTGGATCTCGACGAACCGCCGGCGGATTTGATGCGTGTCGGCGCCTCGGCCGTGGTGGCGATTACCGACGACGCGACAGAGGCCGGTAATGGCGGCGATCGCTAGGACGCTTCCCGCGACTGCGGTCATCGGGGCGCGAACCGTACGGACGGTATCCGATCCGGGCGTAGACGAGACGAAACACCCCGAAGAAGCGACCATCTTGCGGCCGAGTCTCGTAAACACGTTCATTGACGAGATGCAGCCCTATGAGGGCCGGCTCGGCAAGGTGCTGCGCATCACCCTGAGCGTCATTCTCGTGGTGGTGATGGCCATGAGCCTGCAGGTGCCCGAAGCGGTCCTTTCCTGCTATCTCATCTTTTTCGCCTCGCGCGACGATGCCGGTTCCGGCCTTCTCATCGCGACGGGGCTTATTCTTGCCGTTACCTTTCTCGGCCTGTCGATCGGCATCGTCGTCATGCAATTGTCGGCCGACGAACCGATCATCCGCCTGTTTCTCATGGCGGCGTTCACCTTCGTGGGCATGTATCTGTCGCAGGCGACGCATCTCGGCTCGCTGGCGGCAACTGCCGGCTTCGTTTTCGCCTTTGCCCTGTCGCTGATCGATTTTATCGGCTCGCCCGAGCTGATTTCGCATGCGTTGAGCTGGATCTGGGTCGTCGTCATCCTGCCGATGGGCGTCTTGATCTTCGTCAACGTCCTGTTCGGCAGAAGTCCCGCCGTTCTGGCGCGCAGAGGCATCGCCAGACGTCTCGAAGCGGCAGCGGCCGTTCTCAACAACGAAGAGGGCGCCCTGACGCGTGCGCATGCCCTTCTGGCCGAAGGCGAAGGCGATCTCAGGCGCTTCGCCATCATCGGGCGGATCACGAGCTATCATTCCCGCACCGAAGCGCGCCGGATCTGCACGCTGGCGCCGTTGAGCCGCAATCTTCTCGCCCTGTCGCTGGAAGCACGGGACGACCCGGACCTGGCGCAATCCCTGCTCCGCATTGCCAAGGCCATCCAGAACCATCGCAAGCTTTCCGGCGACTGGTTCGTGCCAAGCAAGCAGGCGGTCAATGCCCCGCTCATCGAGATGGCACGCCATGTCGCCAGAATCTGGACGGGAAAAGCCGATGTGGAATGCGCCTCGGCGATTACGGGACTGTCCATCTTCAAGCCGGATATCTTCTCCAATCCGGTTTACGCGCAATTCGCCTTCAAGACCGTCATCGCGGTGTTCACCTCCTATGCCATCTACACGGCCTGGGACTGGTTCGAAATCCACACGGCCATGATCACCTGTTTTTACGTCGCCCTCGGCAGCACCGGCGAGACGCTGCACAAGGCGGCGCTGCGCATCACGGGCGCCTTGATCGGCGGCGCCATGGGGATCGCATCGATCATCTTCCTCATGCCGCACATGACCGATATCGGCCACCTTATGATCCTGGCCGGGGTCGGCAGCTTCATCGCCGCCTGGATTTCGACCGGTTCGAGCCTGGTACAGTACATGGGCTGGCAGATGGCCCTGGCGTTCTTCTTGTGCATCATGCCGACCATCACCACCAGTTTCCTGCCCCAGGGCTATGCGCCGGTTTTCGACGTCGATGTCGCCACCAACCGCGTTCTCGGCATCATCATCGGCAATGCCATCGTCGCCATGGTGTTTCTCAGCTTCTGGCCGGTCAGCATTACCGAAGGCCTGTCCAAGGCGCTCGACCGGACCATTGCGCCCATGCGGCGCCTGCTCTCCGGCAAACCGGCGACCCTGGCTGAAATCTGGCCCAATCTTGCCGAGGCACGGCGCATAACCGGCCTGTCGGTGTTCGAAGTCGACCGGCTGCGCATGCGCTCGCCGCTGCTTCCGCACGCGCCGGCAATCCTCATCTCCATAGAGTCGGCCGCGGCGACCCTGGCCCGTGTCGAACTCGATCAGTCGCGTCACCGTTATCTTTTTGGCGCGCCGCGTAGTGCAAAAGCCGTCCTTCATACCTATGAATCGGCAGCAAGTGCGTTTCTGGAAACGGCAAGCTCGGCTATGCTCGCTCCTGGTCCACAGGCAAAGGTCATGCTAATGAACGCGTTGAAACGCAGCACGGAATCGTTTTCCCGTTTGCAGCGTTACGCCGCGCGCACCGAGGGACGTCAACGCTGGCGCAATGATCTGATGCGGACCATTGCCGATTATGCAAGACTCCAGGCCGATTTCGAACATGCAACCAAGGGTCTGAAATGAACTGGACAAGAGTACCGCTTGCCCTGTTCGCGCTTGTCGCTCTTGCGACCGTCTCGGCCTGTTCGACCAGCAACATGCGCCTGGCGCCGACCAGCCCCACCACCCCCTATCGCGGCACGGCGGGCGAAGCGGCCGTCGATCCGGGCACGGCCGATTTTTCGGTCACCCCGGACGCAAGCATGCCGATTTCCATCGCCAAGCCCCAACTCGACGCCAAGCACGTCTATTCGCTGGCCGAACTCATCGATATCTCCCAGATGGCCAATCCGGTGACGCAGGCCGCCTGGCAGCGCGCCCGCCAGGCCGCAAGCGCCGTTGGCGCCGCCGAAGCCGTCTATCTGCCCATCCTTTCAGCGGACGTTCTGGCCGGCTACGCTAGAACCTCGGCCACGGCCTCCGGACTGGACATCCCGTCGGTTCCCATCGCCACCATCCCGGGGGTGGGGGTCATCTCGTCGCCGGAGATCAACATTCCGTCGGGAACGGTGACCACCGAAGGCTCACAGATCGCGCCCACGCTTGCCGTCAGCTGGCTCCTGTTCGATTTCGGCGGGCGCGACGCGGCCCTGGCCAGTGCGCGCGAGCTGTCCTTCGCCGCCAATGTCAATTTCAACGCCGCGCATCAAAAGCTCATCTTCGACGTCTCCAACGCCTATTTCAAATACAACGCGGCGCGGGCGCAGACCCAGGTCAACCGCGAATCGCTCAAGAATGCCAAGCTGGTTCAGACCGCCGCCGAAGCGCGTCTTGAACAGGGCATCGCGACCACGATGGAAGTGGCACAGGCCAAGCAGCAGGTGGCGCAGGCCAAGTTCGACCTGACCCAGACAACCTCCGCGGAACAGGCGTTCTATCAGTCTCTGCTGGCCGCCATGGGTATTTCGCCGACGGCCAAAATCAGGGTCAAGGACAATACCCACCAGTCCCTGCCTCGTGCCATGCCGACCAATCTCGACAAGCTGGTCATCGACTCCTTGCAGCGTCGTCCGGACGTTCAGGCAGCCTTCGCCCGCGTCAAGGCCGGCGAACAGGGCATCGTCGCGGCGGAAGCGGAGTTCATGCCCAAGGTAGCGCTGACAGGCAATGTCAACCGGACCTGGGGCAGCTATGATGTCCGCGACAACCGTTTCTCGACGACCAACACGCTCGACACCAACCAACCGAACGCCGCGATCATGGTCGGGCTCTCCTTCCCCATTTTCGACGGCGGATTGCGTCGTTCCCGGCTGGACGCCGCCACTGCCCAGGCGGAAGCGTCCAAACAGGAATTCGCGCAATTGCAGAGCAAGGCCGCCCAGGAGATCGTGATCGCCTACGATCTGTTGCAGACCAGCCTGTCCGGCACCGCCGCCGCCGCAGAACTCGTCAAGGCGGCACGGACCAACCACGAGGCCGCGCTCGACTATTACAAGAACGGTCTCGGCACGCTGTCGGACGTGAGCGTCGCCCAGACCGGGCTGCTAAAGGCACTTTTCGCCGAAGCACAGGCGCGCAGCGATGTGTTCAGCGCCGCCGCAAGCCTGGCCTTCACCACCGGCATGCTGACCAATTCCCAGGTGCCGTGACAGGGAAATAGCGCAATACCACATGCAGCCGACGCACGTGTTCCGCAAACGCATGCGATCGCGTTTTATGAGTGCGGTCTCCATATTGCGTTCGTTGTGGAAGTCGGGATCTATTGTCGGCGGGTCGCAAGCCGGTGCCTGTGCCCGTTCGATCCCAAACCCAAAAAAGGGACATCAAGGGTAACACGTTCATGAAGATGACTTTTCGGTGGTACGGGAACGACGACCCGGTCACGCTCGACAACATTCGCCAGATACCCGGCATGCAAGGGATCGTCTCCGCCGTCTATGACGTTCCCGTTGGCGAGGTCTGGCCGGTCGACAGGATTCTGGCCCTTAAGGAAACCATCGAAGATCACGGGTTATCTTTCGAGGTGATCGAAAGCGTGCCGGTACACGAGGACATCAAGCTGGGCAAGCCGAGCCGCGACCGGTTCATCGCCAATTACGCCGAAACGCTCAGGAATCTGGCGTCATCAGGCATCAAGGTGGTCTGCTACAATTTCATGCCGGTGTTCGACTGGACCCGAACGACGCTCGCCAAGAAACTCCCCGACGGATCGAGCGCGCTGGCGTTCGAAACGGACGTCGTCAAGAAGATCGACGTCTCCAGGGGCATCGACCTGCCCGGCTGGGACGTGAGTTATAAACCCGAGGAGCTGAAGGCACTCCTTGCCGACTATGCCGGCGTCGACGAACAAAAGCTCTGGGCCAATCTCGAACACTTCCTGAAAGCGATCATTCCGGTTGCCGCCGAAAGCGGGATCAAGATGGCGATCCACCCGGACGATCCGCCCCGCCCGATCTTCGGACTGCCGCGCATCGTCAAGAACCGCGCCGATCTCGACCGAATCCTTGCTATCGTCGACCATCCGGCCAACGGGCTGACCCTGTGTTCCGGTTCCCTGGGCGCCGACATCGGCAACGACATCGTCGCACTGGTTAAGGAATTCGCCGGGCGGAAACGCATCCATTTCGCCCATCTGCGCAACGTCAAGGTCGATGCCGACGGCAATTTCTCGGAAACGGCCCATCGCTCTGCCGACGGCTCGCTCGACATGGCGGCGATCGTCAAGGCCTATTACGACGCCGGTTTTGACGGCTACGTGCGTCCGGACCATGGCCGCATGATCTGGGGCGAAACGGGTCGGCCTGGCTACGGACTTTATGATCGCGCGCTTGGCGCCGTCTATCTCAACGGCCTCTGGGAAGGCATCGCTGCGGCGGATCGCACCTTAGCGAACTGAATCCGCATCGTTTCCCTTTATCCGAAAGCCGGCGGGAGCTACACAATCGGGATATCGGATTGTGCCGGGCACGCCGGGCACAACAGCAAAAGAGAGGTTAATACCATGAGCGTCGACCGACTGGCGGTGCTTTCGGCCATTATCGATCAGGGGGTGATCCCCGTTTTCTATCACCCGGATCTCGACGTGTGCAAAAACGTCATCCAGGCCTGCGCCAATGGTGGCGCCAAATGCGTCGAGTTCACCAATCGCGGTGACTTCGCCTGGCAGGTCTTCATGGAGCTGAACCAGCATTTCAGGAAAGTGGACGCCTCGGTGATCATGGGCGTCGGTTCCGTGATCGACGCGCCGACCGCCGCCCTTTACATCGCCAATGGCGCCAATTTCGTCGTCAGCCCGCTGCTCAACCCCGAAATGGTGCGCCTGTGCAATCGCCATGGCATCCCCAGCAGCCCCGGCTGCGGCTCGGTTTCGGAAGTTTCCGAAGCGCAGGAACTGGGCTGCGAGATCGTCAAGGTGTTCCCCGGCTCCTCCGTCGGCGGGCCTGAATTCGTCTCGGCCATCCGTGGGCCTATGCCCTGGACCAAGCTGATGCCGACCGGCGGGGTCGATCCCACCGAGGACTCGCTCACCAAATGGTTCAAGGCCGGGATCGCGGCCGCCGGCATCGGTTCCAAGCTGATCACCAAGGACCTGCTCGCCGCCAAGGACTACAAGGGCATTGAGAAAAGGGTCGCCGACACCCTGGCGCTCGTCAAAAAGATCCGCGGGAAGTAAGGCACGAAAGCATTTCAGTCACCTCTATGGTCGTCCCGGGGCTTGACCCCGGGACCCACTCGCGGGGCAACTTGCCACCGTGCTGGAGCGTCATGGCAATCTGTCGGCAAAAAAACGACGCAGATCCCAGCAATCCGGTCAACAAGCCGTCTCGGCAAATCGCCGATGCGCGTGGACCCCGCGATCAGGTCGCGGGGTGACGCCGTGGCGAGGCAGGCGCGCCCGTGCAAACGACCCGAGCAGAACGCGCGGTTACGCCACCGCGGCGCCCTGCATTTTCCAGTAGCCGCCCTTCAACGCCATCAGCTCGTCATGGGTGCCTGTTTCGCGCACGTTGCCCTTTTCCATATAGACGATCAGATCGGCATCGCGGATGGTCGAGAGCCGGTGGGCGATGACGAAGCTGGTGCGGCCCTGGCGCAGCTCGGCCATGGCTTTCTGGATTAGCATTTCGGTACGCGTATCGACCGAACTCGTGGCTTCGTCGAGGATGAGGATCGGCGCATCCAGAAGGAAGGCGCGGGCGATCGTCATCAGCTGGCGTTGCCCCTGGGACAGCGACGCACCGGCATTTTCGAGAATGGTGTCGTAGCCTTCGGGCAGGGTGCGCACAAAATCGTCGACATGGCAGCGCTTGGCGGCCGTCACCACCGCCTCGCGGCTGGCATCGGGCCGGCCATAGGCAATGTTGTCGTGGATCGTGCCGGTATAAAGCCAGGTATCCTGCAACACCATGGCCATGGCCTGCCGCAGCTCGACGCGCGCCATGTCGCGGATATCGTGGCCGTCGAGCCGGATGGCGCCGCCCTCGATCTCGTAAAACCGCATGAGCAGGTTGACCAGCGTCGTCTTGCCGGCGCCGGTCGGGCCGACAATGGCCAGCATCTGTCCCGGCTTGGCCTCAAGGCTGACGTTCTCGAACAAAGGCTGGTCGGCAAGATAGCGGAATCCCACAGTCTCGAACGCGACATCGCCCGCGACGGCACCGGAAATCCGCGCCGGGACCGTGCTTTCGTCCGACATTTCCGGCGCATCGAGCAATTCGAACACCCGTTCGGCCGAGGCCAGCGCCGACTGCACCTGGGCAGCCATGGAGCCGAGCTGCGAGACCGGCTGGCCGATCTGGCGGATATACTGGATGAAGGCCTGCAACTCCCCGAGGCTCAAGCTGCCGTTCAGCACCCGGAACGCCCCCACTACCATCACCGCGATATAGGCGAGATTGGTGACGAACATGGTCGTCGGCTGAATGAGGTTGGCCAGAACCTGCGCGGTCATGCCGGCTTTGGTCATCGCCGCGTTCTCGGCGGCAAACCGGGCGTCGATGCGCTCGCGGGCGCCGAAAACCTTGATCAGCGCCTGTCCGGTGAAGCTCTCCTCCACCGTGGCGTTGAGATGGCCCGTCTCGCGCCATTGCGCCGAAAACTGCGGCTTGGCCGTACGGGCGATCATGCGGGTCAGGACCAGCGACACCCCGATCGCCGCCAGCGCCACCAGGGCCAGTGGCAGCGACAAGACCATCATCATCGTCATGACGCCGATAATGGTCAAAAGCATCAGCATCGCCTGGCTGGCGACCTGTTGCAAGCTCTGCATCATGTTGTCGATGTCATTGGTGAAACGCGACAGCACTTCGCCATTCGGCTGGGCATCGTACCATTTAAGCGGCACGCGATTGAGCTTGGCCTGGGCCGCCTTGCGCAGGGAGCGTCCGGTGTTCTGTACCAGATCGTTGATCATCCAGGCCTGGGCAAGGTTGAGCCCGGCCGCCATCAGATAGATCGTCGCGACGAAAACGAGCTGTCCGATCAGCGCCGAAGGCATGGCGGTGGCGCCAACCAGAAGGTCGGTTGCGCGGCCGAGCTGCCAGGGACCGATCGTACTGCCGGCAACCGAACCGATGCTGAACAGAACGGTGAGGACCAGAACCTTGCGGTCGTTTCCGAAGGTTTGCCACATCCTCAGAGCGGCGCTGCGCGCATCCTTCGGCTTGGCCCCGCCGATGGCGCCCCCCGGCCCGTGTCCGCGATGCGCGCCCGGCGGCAGGCGTTCGACCTTTTCGAGACGGGTATCGTTCTTTTCCGTGCTCATGCCGCATCCTCCGCCACACTGGTCTGCGAGCGGACAATTTCCGCATAGACGGGACATGCCTTCATCAGCTTCGCATGCGGGCCATAGCCGACGACCTCACCCCTTTCGATCACCAGGATCCGGTCGGCATCGCGGATCGAGGCCACGCGCTGGGAAACGATCACCGTCGCCGCCTTGGTGACCTCGTTGTGCAACGCGGCGCGCAGCCGCGCGTCAGTCGCCTGATCGAGTGCCGAGAAGCTGTCGTCGAACAGATAAAGATCGGCGTCGCACACAAGGGCCCGGGCGATGGCCAGCCTCTGGCGCTGACCGCCGGAAAAGTTCGTCCCGCCCTGTGCCACCGGTGCATCAAGCCCTTCGGGCAGAGCCCTTATGAAATCGGCGGCCTGGGCGATCTCCAGAGCACGCCACAGCGTGTCTTCGCTTGCGTCAGGATTGCCGAGCCGCAGCGTTTCGGCCACGTTTCCCGAGAAGAGATAGGCCTTTTGCGGCACGTAGCCGATCCGCGCCGCCATGTCTTCGGGCGCGACGGCGCTGAGATCGACGCCCCCCAGCGTCACGCGCCCGACGCTGGGATCATTGAGCCGGGCAATCAGGTTGACGATGGTGGATTTGCCCGAACCGGTCGGCCCGATGACACCGAGCGTCTCGCCGGGCGCAAGATCGAAATTGACGTTTTCGAGGACCATGGCGTCCGCCCCCGGATAACCGAAGCCCACGCCGTCGAATTTTAGGTGCAGTCCGGTTCCCTTGGGCGGCAGCGGCTTGGGATCAGCGGGCGGTGCCACCGCGATGGGGCTCTTGAGCAGAACGTCGATGCGACGGGCGCTGACCAGCGCACGCGGCAGCATGACGATCAGCATTCCCATCATCATCACCGAAATGAGGATCAGCGAAACGTAGGACAAAAAGGCGATGAGCGCGCCGATCTCCAGATCGCCGGCGATCACCCGTCCCGCCCCCATCCAGATGAGCGCCACGGAGGCGATCTGCATCACCGCCGAAACCGAAGGGAACGTCATCGACATCAACCGTCCCGCCTGTCTGGCGGTTTCGGTCAGATCGTCATTGGCCTTGCCGAAACGCTTCGATTCCCGCACCTGCTGCAAAAAGGCGCGGATCACCCTGATGCCGTCGATCTGTTCGCGCAGGGTGCCGTTGACCCCGTCGATCTGGACCTGCATACGCTGAAAAAGCGGCGTCGCGCGCGAGGTCAGCGTCCCGATGATCAGCGCCAGAATCGGCACCGCCACCAGCAACAGCCCCGAGAGCTGGACATCCTGGCGTATCGCCATGAACGCACCGCCCACGCCCATGATGGGCGCGATGACGATCATGGTCAGCCCCATGATCAACATGGTCTGCACCTGCAAGACATCGTTGGTGCACCGGGTGATCAGCGAACCGACGGTGAAATCCTGTACCTGAACCAGAGCCAGGCTATGCACCTTGTCGAAAACGTCGGCGCGCAATTGCTGGCCAACGGCAAAAGCGATCCGCGCACCGAGCGTCACCGCGATGGCGCTCAGCAAAAGCTGCAGGATCGACGCCCCGCCCATCAGCGCCCCGTAATGAAGGATCTGGGACGGCACATTGGCGACGATGCCCTTGTCGATGGTGTCGGCACTGAGACTGGGCAGCATCAGGGACGCGGACACCTGTCCCAACTGGCACAGGAGCAATGCCAGAATGGCCCAGCGATGCGCACGGAGCCGATCGCGCCAGTGTTGCGTCGGCACGGCTTTCGCTGCCGTGATAACTGGTCCCGTATCCGTTTGCATGAAGCTGCTTTTCCTTTTCATGAAATGCGCGCCCGGATCGCGTGTGCCGCAGATAACCCAGTCTGGCTACCACGTCGAAACGCGCCAACCTCGGCCGCCAAAAAGGCGATGCCAAGGCAGAAAAGAATTGAAATCCGGCTTTTATCTAGGTTTGGCAACAATGGTTTGTAAGAGGAGGTCTGAATATGTCCGAGGGAAAACCCGAAGCGACAGACCGCATGCGAATGACAGGTCAGTCCGTTTTGGCTTTATAGGGCGTCGGCGACCAGCCAAAGCTCGCCAGCACCCTGCCCGCGGGCATGATCAGCCAGTGGCTGCTGGCGAAAACGCCACCCCCGGGCGACAGAGCCCCCCGGAAAAACCGGAAAATGCCGCGTCCAAGACTGAGAACATTCTTCCCCGCCAGAACGAGCCAGCCGAACGGGCCCAGCCATTTCCTGCGATCGACGATATAGTTGATGGCGCCGGTTCTTAAGGAGCGTTGCATCAGCCAGGTTCTGGTAAGGCGCGCGGCGCCGACCTTTTCGGACACAACCGCCTCGTTCGACCAGGCGAAACGGAAACCGGCCCGGCGCGCACGCGTGAAGAAGTCCAGATCGCCACCGCCGAGCATGTTGAAACGCATGTCGAAAGGGGGCGTGCCGAGCTTTTCGAAAGCCTGACGCGCGATCAGACAGTTTCCCGAGCCGTGGATACTATCGATCACGCCGGTTTCGGTTTCGATGGACTGAAACAGGGGATGGTTGGCAATCGATGCATCAATAGGACCTGAAAACACGCGCCGCACCGGCCCGCCGACAATGGCGGCATCGAAGCGTTTTGCCGTTTCAACCATGAGATCGGCCCAGCCGGGCCCCGCTGTCTCGTCATCGTCGATCATCAGGAAAAAGCGGGCGGTGGAGAAGTGCGTCAGCGCCGTTTCGAAGGCGGTGTTGATGGCAAAAACATTGCCCTGTCGCGGTTCGACGACGGCAAGCCCTTCAATACCCTGGCTGGCGAAAAAAGCTTCGGCAACCGGCAGCGCTTCGCGCCGTGTTGCATCGTTGTCGACGACGACCAAAGCCAAACCGAATTCGCTCTTGGCCGGGTGAAGCGAGCCCAGAAGGTTTCGCAATCCTTCGGGCCTTCGAAAGCTCGGAATGCAGATGACGGCGTTTACGGTTGCGGACATGCCTACAAACCCAAAATGGTCGCGGTGCCGACCACAAAGGCGTGCGACAGATAGCGCGGAGAACGACGGGCCGTTTCGACCAGCGAGGACAGGACCAGACCGAAACGACGGGCTCGCACTGCCTGCGAGATGACATAGGCATTGAGATGGGAAAGGGCCCGGTCGCGCAGCCGGCTTCTGACTGCTTCGGGAAAACCCGCGACGATAGTGGGATCGGAAAACACGGCATCGAGCGCAGGCAGGCAATCGTTCAGCTCCAGCGGCCGCGCCATCATCACGCTCGCCTCGTAAACCCGATAATCGAGCACATGGATCGGGCGATAGAGAATGGGGCCACCAAGCGACAGGCGGCACCAGGCGTGCCAGTCCTCGGAATAGCGCAGGGCCTCATCGAACCCGCCAATCGCAACGAAAGCCGCGCGACGAATGATCATGATGCCGCCATTGACGATGAAATCGCCGCCGAGAAGCCGTTCGGCGATCGCGCCGGACGGTTTGGTACGATGGTTGCGGAAAAGATGCCTGTTGCCGATGCGCCGGCCCTGAGCGTCGATCCGCTCGTAATCGCCATAGACCGCGACGGCGTCGTCCGGAAAACCGGCCAGCAGTTCATCGAGCGCCCCCGGTCTCAGCCTGTCGTCGGCATCGAGAAAGACCAGCCCCTCCCCCCTCGCCAGCGCGAGCCCATCATTGCGCGCCGCCGAAACGCCGCTCCGTCCGGTGATCAGTTTGACTCGGGGATCGGCGATCCCGCCAACGATCGATGCCGTTTTGTCGGTCGAGCCATTGTCGACGACGATAATTTCGGCAACGACAGGTCCCTGCCCCAGAGCGCTGTCGATCGCCTCGGCGATATAGGTTTCGCCATTTCGAACGGGAATGATGACGGATAGCGCGTGCATGAAAAACCTGAACGTTTCTCCGGAAATGCAACGGCCGAGCCACAGCGCGTTTTTTTGAAAAAGTGGGCGCCACTTTTCCGGTTTAAAAAACGCGATAGACAACAAGCTGGAGCAGATCACCCGATTCAACCAAAACACTATCTGCTCTAGCCCGTTTCGGCGGCGTTCGCATCAGTGGGGGTCATCTGTGGTTAAGGCCTCGGTGACTTAACCATCCGCCCAGGATCGGCGTGAGCCGGCGCAACGGTCCTGCTAGGACAAGCCGGATCATCCGGAGCCGAGTGCAGCCATGACCATCACCGCGCTTTCCAGACGTGACGTTCTGAAAGGAGGCCTGTCGGCTGGTGCTTTCGCCGGTCTCGGGTTTCCGGCGATGGCGCAACAGGCTCTTCTTCCCTATGGCGCGGCGCTTTATCGTCCCGATCTCGACGCCGATCCCCGGCTCGGCGTCGAAATCGCAAAGCGGTGCCAGAGGGTGACGCCGGTCAACGAACTCAAGTGGAACCTGAGCCGTCCGGCATCGGGACAGTTCGATTTCGCTCCCGGCGACGCCATCGCCGATTTCGCCCGCGCCAATGGTCTTGCCATGCATGGACATACTCTTGTCTGGTATGCCGAAAATCCCGACTGGCTGGCCTCGTTGACCAGCGCCGCCGCGGCCGAGCGGGAAATGGACGATCATATCGCCACACTGATGACGCGCTATGGCGATGTGGCGCAAAGCTGGGACGTGGTCAATGAACCAATCCCCGACGTCGCCCGTTCGCCCAAGGCCCGGCGCGACAGCATCTGGCGCAGGCTTCTGGGCGACGACTATATCGGCCTGGCCTTCCGCAAGGCCCATGCGGTCGACCCGCAGGCGTTGCTGGTGCTCAACGAATACGATCTCGAATTCGCCATCGAGCATTCTCCGGCCAAACGCGCCGCTTTCGCCGATCTGGTGACCGAACTGGTGGATGCCGGCGTGCCCGTTAACGGCATCGGCATCCAGGCCCATCTGCGCGGCGGCTGGCCCATCGCCAAGGACGAATTCGCCCGCTTCGTCGAAGACATGCGCCGGCTGGGGCTCCAGATCCTGGTGACCGAACTCGACGTGATGGATCAGGACCTGCCTCGATCGATCACGGAACGCGACGCGTTGATCGCGGCTCAGGTCACCGATCTTTTCGAGGCCCTGTGGGCATCGGGACCCGTTCACTCGATCACCACATGGGGCCTCACGGACAAGTTCACCTGGGTCAAATGGGCCTATCCACGCGCGGACGGCAGCGGCAACCGTCCCCTGCCGCTCGACGAATTCTACGCGCCCAAACCCATGCATGACGTGATCGAACGCTTCAGGAGAATGGCATGACGGACCTGTCGGCACATGTGCGCACGGCCCTGCAGATCAACATGCATCCGTTCGACGTGCGCCATGTGGAACACACCTTGCCCCATCAGCTGCGCGTCTGGGGGGCCCAGGTCGACCGGGTTCTGATAACGCTCGACACGCGCGTTGCCGGGGCCGGCCGCTATCATGCCGGCGCCTACGAAACCGCCCGCAATGAGATGCTGGAAACGCTTGAACGCCTGACAGCGTCCCTGCCGCACGTGATTGTCGACGAGGTCGCCTACGATTCCCAAACCCATCGCGATATTGGCAAAACCTTTTTTTCGGCAACACCGGACTGGCCCGATCGCGCCTTCGACGGCGGGCCGTTCCTCGTTTATTTCCACGGGCTCATGCGCGCCAATGCCGATTACGTGCTCCATATGGACAGCGACATGCTGTTCGGCGGCGGCAGTCCGCACTGGATCGAGGACGCCATTTCGGTCTTTGCCGAACGTCCCGACGCGCTGTTCGTCTGTCCGTTTTCCGGCCCGCCGCTTGCGGACGGCACGTTGCGCGCCGACCTTCATACCCAGTTTCCGGGGCTCGACGAGGTTGCCGTGCCCGAGCGTCTCGACGGCGTTGTTCCCGGCTACCGTTTCGCGACGGTGTCGACGCGCATTTTCATGATCGACATGAACCGGTTCGCCGAACGGATCGGTTCGCTTCGCCTGCTCCGTCCCAATCTCAAGCGGCGGCTGCGTGCCCTCGCCCTGGATGAATCTCCGCTATCGATGCCGGCCGAAGAGGTTTTAAGCGCCAATATGGCAGCCCATCGCCTCGCGCGCATCGACTGGCTCGGCGCTGTCCCCGGCATGTTTTCGCTCCATCCGCCCTACCGCTCCGAAACGTTCTACAAGGACTTGCCGCACCTGATCGCACGCATCGAAGCCGGCGACATTCCCGAGGGCCAGCGCGGCGATTTCGACGTCAACGCTTCAATGATTGACTGGACGAGCGCCCTCAGCCAGAAGCGGCGTTCGGTGCGCTGGCGCAAGGCCGCAAGACAGCTTGTCGCCGTGCAGCTCGCCCGTTTGCGCAGGCTTTCTACAAAAGGCCGACCCGGTTCGGCCTCTCGCTGAGATATGGGAAAAAGGAAACGCCCGCCTCAGGCAGCGGCGACCGCCGCGGTCAATTGCTCCCGCGCACCCAATAGATCGATGGCGCCGTCGATGGAGGCGATGCGAAAGCCCTGCGCCGCAACGGATCGGGCCAGTTCGGCAAGTGCGTCCGGGGCATAGCTATAGCGTGAACCGCTATTGGAAATGTCATGGGCAAAAAAGATCAGCCACCCCGGATCGCGTGCCAGCGCGTCGCACAACGCCTTGAGCGCGTCGGGATCCGTTTCGCCGCCCAGTTCGACCGAATAAAGATAATGCGGATCGACAATGTCGCGATTGATACCAGGCTGTCCGCCACGACTTGTTAGGAAATATTTCCTGATCAGAGGCTGCGTCAACGGACTGGCCATGATGAAGGGCACGGCGAAATTGCGCGGCGTCCGCCGCCCGTCGCAATCGCGAAGCCAGGCGTCGTTGCGTTCGAAATCGCTTATGAGCCCCGCGCGCGAATAGAAGGCAAGCTTGCGATGGGCGAATGTGTGCGCGCCGAGTTCATGGCCGCGCGCCGCTAGATCGGCGTATCCATCCGGTTCGAGGATGAGATGCCCATCGGAAACCGACCCGGCCAGTCCGCCGGCGACGTAATAGGTCGCCCGTCCGCCCACGGCCTCGATAATGTCGGCGCCCCGTTGTCCGGCGCTGACGGGTGCATCGTCGAAGGTGAAAGAAACGATCGGCGTCTCCGGGCGAATCGTCAGCGTGCGGCGTGGCAAGTGGCGCACAAGCCTGTTGGCGATCCTGTCGGACAAGGTTCCGATTTTTTCCGTCACGTCCTCAACCTTTCGGCGTTTCGACGACAAGATAGTCGTGCGCCTGTTGCCTGAGCCCGAAAACCGCCAGTGTCAGCGAAAACCAGACGGGCCCCGTACCCGTGAAGAAATCGCTTTCGAGCATGCTCGACAGCATGCCGTAGGTCCAGATGTGGATAAAAAGACCGGTGAGGGCGGGGTCGGCGCCGCGTTCGACCGCCAAGCGGATGTCGCGCATCGGCAGGAACAAAAGCCAAATAAGAACCAGCACCAGCGCCGGCGCACCGCCATCAAGAAGGATTTCGAGATACCCGTTATGGGCATGGGCCGCACCCATCGCCCAGGTTTCGTGGACGAAGTGCGCGCGCAGGAGTGCTTCGTTTCCCCAGAAATTGTCGAATCCGTAGCCAAACAAAGGGGCTTGACCAACAGCGCTGAGGGCCAGCTGCCAGATATCGGTTCGTCCCGTAAATGTCGCATCGACGCCCAGCGACGCAACGAAATGCCTAAGGACCGGCGACAGGGCCGAACCGAGCGTCACCACCGTCACGGCGGCAAGAAAGACGAAAAAGAGGAAACTCCCCCAGCGCGGCCTGCGCTCGATGATGAATGAAAGGACAAAAGCAACGGGGAACATGCCCAGCGCCGTTTTGCCATTGCTCATCCACAAAAAAATGAGCGCCAGAACCACCACCGCGCCGCCGCGCCGGGGCGCGCCGCTCCGCATGAGATAAAGACCGAAAAAGGCGATGAGCCCCATCGCCGAGGCGGCGATGTTCTTGTGCAGGAAGACGCCGCGCCAGTCGCCCATAAGGGCAGGTTCCGTGAGGTCGTAGGCCTGATGGATCGCCCGCGACGGCAGGAGAACCACGCCGGCATAGGATAAAAACAGGATGGCGAAGGCGACAAAACCGATCAGGCGCGTGAACTGTTCACGGCTGCGCGGAACGAAGAGAACGAGCGCGGCGCTTGAAAGGATCAGACCGGAAAAAAGCAGCCGGCGCAATGTGGTAACGGAATCGGTGCCGACAACACAGGCGATGGCGAACCATAAAAGGATCAACGCGATCAGAAAGCGCGGCCTGAGGACCATCTCAAAAACGCCCTTCGCCAGCGCATAGGCGACAAGCCCCAGCGCCAACAGGAAACCGACGATCTGGTTGATGGCCGCGATGCCTCCGGGCGCTGGCGCGGCAAGGCTTGCAAACGGATAAATGGAAATCCAGCAATATAAAAAAGCGACGCTGAAGACGACCCCGGCGAAAAAGCCGCCGGTCTCGCTATCTTCGGCGAGAACCGGTGTCGTCGTCATGTCTTGGCTTTTTGCGGCGGCAAACGGGCGGGTCGCGTCTTTGCCGGCACGGCGCTCCGGTTCGGCGCTCCTTGCGGTACGGTGTCACGAACAGGCGGCCTTTGCGGAGCGGCAGCGCGGATGGCGGGTTTTGCAGGCGCGGCAACGCGACCGGCGGGCTTTGGCGCAACGGTCCGATCCTGCGGTTTTTGCGGCGGCGGAGTCTTGTTCTGGGCCCGTTGCGGCGTGTCCGTCCGGTTCGGAGTTTTTTTCGGCGCCGCTGTCGGGTCCGGGGCCTTTTGCGGCACGAGGTTCCGTCTGACATCCGGCCAGAAAGCACGCCAGACGCCAAGAGCGACGGCCAGGGCAAGGCCGAGCATGGCACCGAGAATCGCACCCGTGGGCAACAGGATCAGGGCGCGTGGCGGCCAGCTCCGGCTGGTCGCCGGCAGCGCCGGCGAAATCACCCGCATGGTGGTGATTTTCATCTGTCCGCGTTCGCTGATCTCGGACAGGCGAGAAAGATAGGTGCCGTAGATGGTGGTCTGCGTCTCGGCCTCACGCTGCAGGGCCCGAAGCTGAATGAGGGACGTGTCCGCGTCGGAAACGCTCTCACGCGTGCTCTGCACCTGGGCGGTCAGTTTGTCGATAACGGCCTGTGCCCGGCTGACGTCGGCAGCGGCCGAAGCCTTTAGCTGGCTATATTCCTGCTCCAGCGCCTTGCGGGCCGCTTCAAGCTCGGGTTCGAGCTTGGCGATGCTGGGATGGCGCGGACCGTAGATGGCGGACAAGGACTGCATCTCGCGCTGCACGGCGTAATAGTCCTCGCGTAAGGAGGCCATGGTTTGCGTGTCGGCGGACCCGATCCCGGCCAGCGTCGACCACTTGCCGGCGGCCAGTTTGGCCTGCCGGCTCTGTGCGTCGATCAATGCCGTGCGGGCATCGTTGAGCTGGGTGTTGAACTGGTTGAGCGACTGGTTGGACAGAAGCTGGCCGTCGGTATTCTGCAATCCGTTCTCGCGACGGAACGTCTCGACGGCTTCTTCGGCCTCATGGACCTTGTTGCCCATCTCCGAGAGCCGCGCCCTCAGCGCCTCGACCGCCTGTTCGCTTTCCTGCTGATCGGCGGCCCATAATTCCTTCTGGAAGGACTCGGTGATCGCCCCGGCGACCTTCACCGACTTCTTTGCGTCTTCGGTGCTGACTTCGAGCGTGATGACGTAGGATTGGTCGTCGCGCCATGCCGAAACCTTCTCGTAAAGATTGCGCGTCGCACTCAAACCGGCATCGTCCTCGTTTTTCCCGCCGCCGAACAAACCCGCAAGCAGGCCTGGCGCCTTGGCGAATTCGGGATCGGTATCGAGATGGAGTGCCTCCACCGCGCGGCTCAACACATTGGTCGAGGTGAGCATGCGCAACCGGCTGTCGACCTCGAGAAGCTGGGCGTCCCGTGTCGAGGTGCCCGTTGCCGTGCGAGGAAGGATTTCGGTATCGGGAAGCCCGACGATCAGATCGACATAACTGGTATATTTGGGCGGCACGAGCTGGGAGAACAGAAATCCCGCCAGCGCACCGACAACCAGCATCGCAACAACGGCCCTCCAGCCGGCCCAGAGCCATTGGGCGATCTGCCAGATCGTGATGCGAAACGCGGGGACGTGACCGCCACCGGCGGCGCCGTTCGTCGAGGTGGAAGAGAACGGGTCCTGTTGCGTCCGGTTGGCATTGGCGACCAACACCTCCTGACGCTGGGTTTCGAACTTTGCCAGACGCGCGGCAATAACGCTCGCCGGAACAGAACTGTCAGATGCCCGCCTCGAATACATCGCTTAAGACACTGCCCCTGATTCGCCATCCGTCGGCACGCGTTACCCATTCGCCGGATCATCCCTTTCGTTTAACCATGAGAAGGGTTAATCCGCCTTTACCATTCCGCTCGCCCCTGGCTCGAAACCTTCGGTTATCAGTTCTGGCATAGGGTCCGGCGGCGCACACGTGTCGAGAAAGCTGTTGTGACCAAATCCTTGTCGACGTCACTGACGCGCTTCATTCCGATGGCGATCTCCTACATGGGCTCGGGCAGCGCCTTGTTGGCCTCGAGCGTCGCGCAGCTGCTGACATTTGCGATCCTGGCCCGTTTTCTCGGCGTCGCCCAATTCGGCACCTATGCCGTCATCACCGCCATCATCAACGTAGGGGTGCAGCTTTGCGGGTTGGGCGCCCAGGAATCTCTCATACGGCGCGTCGCGCAGGCGCCGGAGAGCTATCCGCGGCTGATCGGTCATGCCGCCATCCTGAGCGTGATCAGCGGCGCCGTATTGTTCGTCATCGGCATGATCGTTTTGCCTCTTGCCGCGCCCGCATCCGAGGATCTGGCAACGACGCTGGTCACCAGCGCGTTGTTGCTGTTCTCGAACCTTTTCCTGCTCAAGGCGATCTCGCTTTCGACCCAGGCTTTCATCGCCCATTCCCGTTTCGGCGCCGCCAACCGGCTCGATGTCATCTTTGCCTTCGTGCGCACAACCGCAGCCGTTCTGGGGTGCATGGTTTTCGGGGTTTCAAGCGTCGCGGAATGGGCGTGGTGGTTTTTCGGCGCCCATTTCGTCATGGCGGGTTTCGCCATCTGGCAGGTAGGTCCGCTGGGCCTGCCCAAACTGACGATCCTTAAAGAAGAGATCCGGATCGGGTTTCTGTTCTCGACCCAGTTCGTGTTCAGGGCCATTCGCGGCAATGCCGATCTCTTGATCCTCGGAACCGTCGCCGGTGCCGAAATCCTCGGGTCCTATTCGGTGGCGCGGCGTATCCTCGAAAGCTCCTTTTTATCCATCGAGGCGCTCAATCGCCTGATCTATCCGGGCTCGGCCGCCAAAGCCGCCAACGGCATCCACAATGCCTGGCAAAGAACCCGCAAGGTTGCCGTCGCCGCCGTGGGTATTTCCATCGCGAGCGCAATGGCGATCTTCATCATCGCGCCGTTCCTGCCATTGCTGTTCGGAGACGAGTACGTCTCCCTCGTCTGGCTGACCCGAGTGCTGTGCTGGGTCGTCGTGCCGATGGGGGCCTATGCCGCGGCACTGGAGGTTCTCGGCGCCGCCGGGTTGCAGGGCTCGCGTGCCGCCATTCTCAATTCCGGCAATCTCGTTGGATCAGCGATCGTTGCCCTGGCGACCTACACCTTCGGCATTTTCGGCACGCTGACCAGTTATTATCTGGTCGAAATCGCGGTCGGGATCGCCTCGTGGTGGGTTCTCGCCCATCATGTCAGCGTCCACCGGGCCCGCAGCCTGTCACTGTGAAAGCATCGAGGCGGTGCTGAAACGCCTGTCCGTCAGGACGAGGCGTGTGCCATGAGATAGACCGCGACCGGATTGGCCACGACGGTTTGCCACAACAAACGGCGCGGCTCGCGTTCAAAACGCCAGAGCCATTCGAGACCGGCCATCCGCATCCAGCGCGGTGCTTGTTCTTTGCTGCCGGACAGGATTTCCAATATGCCATCGGCGGTTTTGATGACACCCACGCCCCTGAGCGCATGACCATGGGTGAGCATAAAGCGCTGGGCGGTCAGCACATCCATGTCGAGCCACAGGATATCTGGGCGCAATTCATTGATCTCAATAATCTTTTTCGACATGGCGCGGTCGTCGAGATCACCGGGACTGCCTCCGGCGATCTCCAGCTTCGGATAGCGCTGTTGCAGGTTTTCGACACCAAGCGCGTTCTCCGCGTCCGTCCCGCCGAGCATGTAAAAACTCAACTTCTCGGCTTCGGCCCGTTCGGCAACGGCGTAAAACAGCTCCGCGGTCTCGACGCATTCGGGAAGCGGATACCGGCACAAGAACCTCGAAGCGGCGACCAGCAAGTGTCCGTCGGCGGAAATCCGGTCGGCGTGCCCGAAAAAGCTGACCAGTTGCGGATTGAGAAAACACTGTGCCAGCACCTCGACATTCGCCGAGGCGTGATAGAGTGGGCGATCATTCCGTGAATGGGTCCGTGCGGCGTCGCACATCATCTGTGCGGTTTGGGCGCGATCCAGAACGATGATGGGCAGCCCGCCGATCCTGACCCGCGCAAGCCCGTCTGCCGCACTATATGGTTCGGGACTGACCAGGCTGAGTTTCATCATGCACGTCTCTTGCGTCTTCCCGCTTCATCGAAGTCATATAACCTGGCGTGGCCGGCCCCGCGCAATTTCCTTAAGCAAAGGTTAATTCCGGGCGCGGCCGCTTCCGGCGCTAACCATAGCGCGTGCATTTGGTCCCCTGAGCCAAAGGGCACGCTATGTTGACCAGCTTTCGGCCAGACAAGGACGCGCGGACTGGGGCTTCGGCAAATCCCTTAACGCGCCGCATCCGGCTGGCTGGTACCGATTTTACGAGGCACGCTGTTTTGATACCGACCATATTGGAAAAAGTACTATGAACCGCCCGTCCGACGACGCGAAGATTTCAACGATCAGGCCGTTTGTCGCCGACGATGCCGAGCGCGTGGCCAACCTGTTTCAGATCGTCATGAAATCGTCTCAGGCACCAGCATCCGCGGCGCTTATCGACTATTTCATCGCGCATTACCTTGAAGGCCCTTTCGTCGATCCCGACATCCCCTCGCTCATTTATGTCGATCCGGATGGCACGATCGACGGCTTTGCCGGGGCGAACGTGCAACCCATGCTGTTCGACGGGAAAACGATCCGGGCGGTGATTGCGGGCAACCTGATGGTCCGCGATCACAAAAAGAACCCTATGGCCGGGGCGCGCCTGATCCGTCAGATCCTTACCGGCCCGCAGGATGTGACCCTCAGCGAAACGGCCAGCGACGAGACGCTCGCCATGTGGCGTCAATTGCATGGCGCCATTCTCGATCGTCATAGCCTCGAATACGTTCGCGTGCTGCGTCCGGCCGAATTCGGTCTCGACCTCATCGCAACGCGGCTTGGCGCGGTGCGGGTTCTGATGCCGCTCATGCGTCTGGTCGATCGTGCGGCGGTCAAAAAGGACGAACAGGTGCGCTGGACCGGCTTGCCGCTCGGCTTCAAGCCCAAGGCGGGGCTTGTTGCGCGTCCCGTCGCACCCGAAGCCTTTGCCGATTACGTAAAGTCCGTTCTGGCCAGGGATGCCGCCGTTCCGGTCTGGTCGAGTAAAGAGCTTGGTGCGCTCGTTGCCGAGGCGATGGATAAGCCCGGCTGGGGCAAGCCGCACCTTTGCGAGACCGTCACCCATGGCGGCAAGCGGATCGGCGGATTCCTCATGCATTTTGCCGGCGCCGGCCCCGCCCGCGTCGTCGATCTGTTCTACGAGAAGGGACAGGCCGGCCCCGTTCTCGACGCCGTGTTCATCTACGCACGCGATCTCGGCGCGACCGCTGTCGAAGGGCGTACCAATCCGGTTCTGTTGAATGCCCTGCTCAATCGCAGGGTCGTTTTCTCCCATGAAAGCGCCAGCATCATCGACACGAAACATCCGGCGCTGCTTGAAGCTTTCGAAGCAGGACGCGTGCATTTCACGGGTCTTGTCGGCGAACGCTGGACCCGTTTCACCGGCGGCGGGTTTCCAGGCTAACTGGCATTAATCGTTAACGGAACTTGTTCTGCATCCGTTAGGACCGCGCGGATATGATCCCGGCAACCGGTTTTGGGGACGACTGAATGTGTGGCATTGCAGGCTATCTTGGAACCATGGGCGACGCCGAACAGGGACGGCGCCTTTTGACCGCAATGACCGAAGCCATCGCCCATCGTGGCCCTGACGACCAGGGTATCTGGGCGACGCCGGATATCGGTCTCGGGCACCGGCGCCTCTCCATCGTCGGGCTCACCGATGGCGCCCAGCCCATGCACGACACCGAGGCGGGACTGGTGCTGAGCTATAATGGCGAGGTCTTCAACTATCCCGAACTCAAGACCGAGATGATCGCGCGCGGGCACCGTTTCATGACCGGCAGCGACACCGAAATCATTCTCAAGCTCTATCGAGAATACGGTCCCGACTGCGTCACCCATCTTAACGGCGATTTCGCCTTTGCGCTGTGGGATGCCCCCAATCGCCGCCTGTTGCTGGCGCGGGACCGCATGGGCGTGCGCCCGCTTTTCTGGGCCAGAACCGGAACAGGCATCGTTTTCGCCTCGGAAGCCAAGGCGCTGTTCTGCCATCCCGACCTGACCCCCGAACTCGACGTCACGGCGTTCGACGAGATCTTCACGCTCTGGTCGCCGCTGGCGCCGCGCACCGTTTTCAAAAACGTCAACGAACTGCCGCCGGCGCATCTGATGATCGTCGAAAACGAGACGGTCACCGAACGCGCCTATTGGCAGCTCGATTATCCCGATGCCGAAAGACGTGCGCCCGATGCCAATGAGAACGCCCTGGCCGAAGAAGTGCTGGCGCTTCTGACCGATGCCACCCGCATCCGTTTGCGGGCCGACGTTCCGGTCGGCTCCTACCTGTCCGGCGGCCTCGATTCATCGATCGTCACCGCTCTTGCCGCACGCGAAAAAGGCAAGGACCTGTCAACCTTTTCGGTTGGCTTTATAAGCGCCGAACACGACGAAAGTGCCTTTCAGGCCGAGATGATCGCGCATCTGGGCACGCATCACGCCGCCATCACCTGCACAAACGCGGACATCGCCAGGGTTTTCCCCGATGTGGTCAGACTGGCGGAGCGTCCCATCCTGCGCACGGCGCCAGCGCCGCTCTTTTTGCTGTCCGGTCTTGTTCGCGAAGACGGCATGAAGGTCGTTCTGACCGGCGAAGGCGCCGACGAGGTCTTTGCCGGATATGACCTCTTCAAGGAAGCCAAGGTCCGGCGGTTCGCGGCGCGCGACCCCAAATCGACACGGCGCGCGCTCCTGTTCAAGCGGCTTTACCCCTATCTGCCCGAGCTGCAAAAGCAGAACGCGGCCTATCTGGCGAGCTATTTCGGGGTCAACGCCGCCGAACGCGACGACCCGCTTTTCTCCCATCGTCCGCGGTTTCGCTCGACGGCGGCGGCCAAGCTGTTCTTTTCCGACGATCTCAAGGTCGAACTGAGAAACAGCGATGCCGCCGCGACGCTGGCCGGCCTTTTGCCCGACCGGTTCATGCGCTGGCATCCGCTCAACCAGGCGCAATATCTCGAAACCCGGTTCCTGTTGCCCGGCTACATCCTGTCGGCCCAGGGCGATCGCATGGCCATGGGGCATGGCGTCGAATCCCGCTTCCCCTTCCTCGATCATCGCGTCGTCGAGCTGGCCGCCCGCATTCCGCCCGGGCTGAAACTCAAGGGCCTCAACGAGAAATATATCCTGAGACGCGCCGCCCGGTCGCTTTTGCCGGAAACGATCGGCACGCGCACCAAACAGCCTTATCGCGCCCCGGACAGCGCCGCCTTTGCCGGTGACAACAAACCCGCCTGGCTCGACGAGAGCCTCAGCAAGAGCGCTCTTGATGCCGCGGGTCTTTTCAACGCGCGCGCCGTCGCCAAGCTCCATGCAAAACTTGAGGCCGGCGGACTCAGCGGTTTTCGCGATAACGCCGCCTTTGTCGGCATCGTATCGAGCCAGCTCTGGCACAGCCAATTCACCCTGTCCCGAACCAACAGACACTCCCAAGCTGCCTGAAAGTGAGCCTTCTGATGACCCATGAGCAAACCGTTCGCGACTTCATTGTTGAGAACTTCCTTTTTGGAGAAGCCGAGGCCCTGCCCGACGACTCCGCTTCGCTGATCGACAGCGGCGCCATCGATTCGACGGCCGTGCTCGAATTGGTGGCCTTTCTGGAAACGCATTTCGGCATCATTGTCGAGGACAAGGATATCGTGCCGGCAAATCTCGACTCGATTTCCGCCATCACCCGTTTCGTTTCCCGCAAAACCGCTAGTGCTGCCTGAGGCAAGACCCATGCGCGTTGACGGCTTTTTGAGCCTCAGTGCGGCCCGCGTGCCCGACAAGATCGCTCTTGTCGCCGACGGCCGCCGTTTCAGCTATGGCGAGCTCGATCGCCTCGCGTCCGCGCTTGCCGCCGGGCTCGCTGCCCATGGCATCACACGCGGCGACCGCGTTCTGGTCTTTCTCGACAATTGCGCCGAGGCAGTGATCGCGCTCTTCGCCCTTCTCAAGGCGGGCGCCGTCGTCTCGCCGGTCCATATCTCGACCAAGCCGAACAAGCTTGCCTATCTTATCGACAATTGCCGCGCCAGCGCGGTCATCACCAAGACGCGCCTCATGCGCGTGCTCGCCGAGGCTAGCGCCATAGCGAAAACCCGACCCTTGAGCATCATCGCCGGCGCGAAGACGCAGGCCCTTACCGAGGCGCTCTCGTTCGCCGACCTCGTTGCATCGAATGCTTCGCCGCCGGCGCCGGGCCCCGAAACCGATATTGCCATGCTGATCTACACCTCGGGCTCGACCGGGCAGTCCAAGGGCGTGATGATGTCTCATGCCAATATCGACGCCGCCGCCGCCTCGATCGCCACCTATCTCGGCAATACCGAAAACGACGTCATCCTCAACGTTCTGCCGCTCGCCTTCAATTACGGGCTCTATCAGCTTTTGGTGACGATGCGGACGGGCGCGACCCTCATTCTGGAAAAGTCCTTCGCCTTTCCGCAGGCGGTGTTCGAAACGATGCGCGCCGAACGCGTTACCGGCTTTGCGCTCGTGCCGACCATCGCGGCGCTGATCCTCGGCCTTAGGGATCTCGAACCGGGGTTCGTCCCCGATCTTCGCTACATCACCAATGCCGCGGCGGCGCTTCCGCCCGCCCATATCGACCGGCTTGCAACCCTGTTCCCGACCACGAAAATCTATTCGATGTACGGACAGACCGAATGCGCCCGTGGCACCTATCTGCCGCCCGAAAGGCTCGCCGACAAAACCGGCTCGGTCGGCATCGCCATTCCCGGAACCCGGGCCTGGGTCGCCGACGAACAGGGGCATAAACTCAGACCCGGCACGATCGGCGAATTGATGATCAGCGGTCCGCATGTCATGCAGGGCTATTGGGAAAACCCTGAAGCGACGGCCCGCGCCATACGACCGGGCGCCGTTCCGGGCGAAAACACGCTCGCCACCGGCGATCTGTTTTATGCCGATACCGAAGGATTTCTCTATTTCGTCGGTCGCAAGGACGACATCATCAAGACACGCGGCGAGAAGGTGGCCCCCAAGGAAATCGAGGCCGTCATCCTGTCTCATCCTTCGGTTGCCGAAGCCATCGTCGTCGGTCGCGACGATCCGATCCTCGGGCAGGCGATCTGCGCCCTCGTCGTCAAGGCCGACCCCGCACTGACCGAACAGGACATCATCCGGCACTGTGCCCGTCGTCTCGAAGACTACATGGTGCCGCAATCAATCGTTTTCCGCAAAACCCTGCCGACCACTGAATCGGGCAAACTGAACCGCCGTCTCGCAGCAGAAAGTCTTGTGCAATGACATCTTCGAAGCGCTCCGCCGGGGCGGGTTTTTCCGCCGACAGTCTCGTTCTCGACGCCGAGGCCGAAGTCGAACGCATCACCGGCCTGATACGCCGGCAATTGCGCGCCGATCTCAGGAAGCGCGGTCTGGTCGTGGGGGTTTCCGGCGGCATCGATTCAAGCGTCTGCGCGGCGCTGGCGGCGCGGGCGGTCGGCCCGGAGCGCGTCATCGGGCTGATGATGCCGGAATATGATTCCGACCCGGTCAGCCGCAAACTCGCCGAGAGCTTGCTGTCCCGGTTCTCCATCGAGGGCATCGTCGAGGATATCGGTGAAACGCTCGACGCCATGGGCTGCTATCGCCGCCGCGACGCGGCGATCCGCCACCTCGTTCCGGAATTCGCCGAGGACTGGGGCTGCAAGGTCGCCATCGCCAATGCTCTCGAAAGCGACAGTTTTGCGATCACCTCCCTCATCGTTCAGGCCCCGGACGGGACAACCCGCAAGCTGCGCATGCCCGCCGAAATTTATCGCGACGTCATCGCCGCGACCAACATGAAACAGCGGACCCGCAAGCAGTTGGAATATTACCACGCCGACCGGCTCAATTTCGCGGTGATCGGTACCCCGAACAAGCTCGAATACGACCAGGGATTTTTCGTCAAGAACGGCGATGGCGCCGCCGATCTCAAGCCCATCGCACATCTCTACAAAACCCAGGTCTATCAGCTTGCCGAATATCTCGGCGTGCCCGAGGCCATCCGCCGCCGCCCGCCAACCACCGACACCTGGTCGCTGGCCCAGTCGCAGGAGGAATTCTACTTCTCGGTTCCCTATCGCGAGATGGACCTGTGCATGTACGGGCTCGACATGGGCATTGAAGTTGAAGACGTTGCCGCCGCCACCGGGCTCAGTCCGGATCAGGTGAAACGGGTCTGGGCCGATATCGAGAACAAACGCAGGGCGACCCGCTATCTCCATCTTCCCCCGCTGCTCATGACGGATGCGTCCTGAGCCGTTGTTTCGGGCCGGGTTTATGATTGCGGATTAACTGTTTTTCTCAAAAGAACGAGAGCGGATATCTACCGATGTTATTGTTTACCCACCACGGCCAATTCCGGTGAGGCTTTGAAGGCCTTGATTACATTTCCCGGCACTTCGCGACATGTTGAGCGTCGCGCTCGAAAGCGCATTTATCTTCCGGGTCGGGCATCGCTGGGCTGGCTTGTTTCCGGCTGCGAGGCGGTGGGCGTTGTCCTGTTTCAGGTCCTGGCCATCGGCTTGCCCCCGATCGCCGCCTTGATGGGCGCCGCGTTCTGGATCGTGTTCACCTATCCATCCTGGTACCTGTTCCTCGGCGGACAGGTGAAGTTCGTGCCGATGCTCGTATCCGCAGCCGGGGCATGGATCGTGTCGACGGGCATTGCCGCAATCCTCGCACCCGTTTTCGGCGCCGGGCTCGATGCCAACCTGATCGTCTGGCTCGGCGGGATCGGGCTTGTCGTTTTTATGGGATTGCGTGCGCTTCTGGCCGCCAGTCTGGTTCAGGTCATCACCCAGGGGCGGCTTCAATTCGAACAATTGGGGATCGTCGGTCGGCCGGAAGACATCAGAGACTTTCTGAAACGCGACCAGATCTGGCAACGCGGATTGCAGCCCAGCAGGCGACATGAGATCAGTTCAGCCGATCCCGAGGCGTTGCGGACTTTTCTCATCGATTGCATCGCGCATGGATGCAGCCAGGTGTTGTTCCTGCCCGAACAGCTCGGTCTGGAGCGCTCTCAGCTCGAACACATCTGCGCGCGCTACAATATCGATGCCTATTTCGCGTCGAACCCCTTCGATCCCAATCATCTCGACTGGATCGCCGAGCGGCCGGTCGGGTTTACCGGCGCCGTGGTCAAGCGCCTGTTCGACATCGTGGGAGCCAGCATTCTTCTGGTCGTCCTCAGCCCCTTGCTGGCGCTTACCGCCCTTGCCATCCGCCTGGAATCGCCGGGCCCGGCCCTGTTCCGACAGGAACGCATGGGCTTCAACGGCTTCAGCTTCATGATCCTCAAGTTCCGCTCCATGCGCGTCATGGAGGACGGCCGGGAAATGACGCAGGTGCGATGGCAGGACGAGCGGGTCACCCGCATCGGGCGGTTCATCCGCGCCACGAGCATCGACGAACTGCCGCAGCTCATCAACGTGCTTTATGGCGAGATGAGCCTTGTCGGGCCCCGTCCCCATGCTTTGGCGCACAATAGCGAGATGGAACGCGCCGTCGCGCGCAACGCCCATCGCAACCGGCTCAAGCCCGGCATCACCGGCTGGGCCCAGGTCAGCGGCTATCGCGGCGACACCTCGACCCAGGAAAGGATGGAAGGCCGCATCGCCCACGATCTTTTCTATATCGAGCACTGGTCCTTGTTCTTCGACATCAAGATCCTGTTCCTGACGGTCTTTTCCAAAAAAGCGCGGGAAAACGCCTTCTAGAGCCTTTCACTGTTTCATGGAGACAGTGAAAGGCTCCAAGTTCTTGCTTTATCGCATTTCCGAACGGTGAACCGGTATCCACTTCACTTGAAAACACTCTAGATTTTGGTCCACACGCCTCCGTTTCGCGAGGAATTCACTGCGGCGGCGATGAATTTTACGCCGTCAAGACCGTCCTCGACACTCGGGAAGACGACCCCGTCCGGAACCGGCTTGCCGTCGCGCGCGGCGATGATCGCCGCGGCGGCCTCGGAATAGATATTGGCGAAGCCTTCGAGATAGCCCTCGGGATGTCCGGAGGGCGTGCGCGAGACGCGACCGGCGTCCGGGTTGGCACCCGCACCGTTGCGGGTAATCAGGCGCTTGGGTTCGCCGAAGGGCGTGAACCATAAACAGTTCGGGTTCTCCTGGCGCCATTCGAGCCCGCCCCTTGTGCCGTAGACCCTGAGTTTCAGGGCATTCTCGTTGCCCGGCGCCACCTGGGAGGCCCAGAGCATGCCCTTGGCGCCGCTCGCATAACGCATGAGGATCTGCACATCGTCATCGAGCCGCCGCCCCGAAACGAAGCTCGTCAGCTCGGCGCAGAGTTCCATCGGCTTCATGCCGGAAACGAAGCACCCGAGATTATAGGCGTGCGTGCCGATATCGCCGATGCAGCCGGCGCCGGCGCGGGCCGGATCGGTGCGCCATTCGGCCTGCTTGTTGGTACCGCTGTCTTCGACCTTCTCGGTCAGCCAGTCCTGCGGATATTCCGCCTGCACCAGCCTGATCGTGCCCAGAGCCCCGTCCTTCACCATGGCGCGGGCCTGTCGGATCATCGGATAGCCGGTATAATTATGAGTGAGGACAAAGAGCTTGCCGGTCATTTTGACCAGTTGGACAAGCTCCTCGGCCTCCGCCACTGTCCGCGTCATCGGTTTGTCGGAAATGACGTGAATACCCGCTTGAAGAAAGGCCTTGGCGACAGGGGCGTGCATATGGTTCGGCGTGACGATCGACACCGCCTCGATGCCGTCCGCGCGCGCCGCCTCGGCCCTGGCCATGTCGCAAAAATCGGCATAGCTGCGCTCGGGCGCGATGCCGAGATCGGCTGCCGAAGCGCTGGCCCTTTGCGGGTCGGAGGAAAGCGCTCCGGCGACCAGTTCGTACCGATCGTCGAGCCGGGCGGCGATACGATGGACGGCGCCGATAAAAGCCCCCCGCCCGCCCCCGACCATGCCGAGCCGGATACGCCGGCCCAATGCGGAAGACTTGCTTGCGGTAATGGCCATCGTGATGTCCTTTCCGATCAGTCGAGGCCGAGCATCTTGCGGTTGGCCGCCATGTCGGCGCCGGACCCGGCGAAATCGTCGAAGGCGTGCTCGGTCACGCGGATGATGTGGTTCTTGATGAAGTCCGCCCCTTCGCGCGCACCGTCCTCGGGATGCTTTAAGGCGCATTCCCATTCGAGCACGGCCCAGCCGTCGAAATCATTGGCGGCCATCTTGGAAAAGATCGCGGCGAAATCGACCTGCCCGTCACCGAGCGAGCGGAAACGTCCGGCCCGGTTCACCCAAGGCTGATAGCCTGAATAAACGCCCTGACGTCCGGTCGGATTGAACTCGGCATCCTTGACGTGGAACATCCGGATCCGATCCTTGTAGATATCGATATAGTCGAGATAATCGAGCTGCTGCAGCACGAAATGGGACGGGTCGTACAGGAGGTTGGCACGCGAATGGTTGCCGACCCGATCGAGGAACATCTCGTAGGTCACCCCGTCATGCAGATCCTCGCCGGGATGGATTTCAAAACAGACGTCGACGCCGAAGTCGTCGAAGGCGTCAAGGATCGGCGTCCAGCGCCGCGCCAGTTCGTCGAAGGCTTCCTCGATCAATCCCGCCGGACGCTGCGGCCACGGATAGATGAACGGCCAGGCCAAAGCGCCCGAAAAGGTCGCGTGCGCCGTAAGCCCGAGATTTTGGGACGCCTTGCCGGCCTTCATCATCTGGTCGACTGCCCATGCCTGCCGGGCCTTGGGATTGCCCCTCACTTCCGGCGCGGCAAAGCCATCGAAGGCGGTTTCATAGGCCGGATGCACGGCAACGAGCTGACCCAGAAGGTGACTCGCCAATTCGGTGATTTCGATCCCGTGACTGGCCGCGACGCCCTTCAATTCGTCGCAATAATCCTTGGATTCGGCAGCCTTTGCGAGATCGATCAGACGCGCGTCCCAGGCTGGAATCTGCACCCCCTTGTAGCCGAGCCCGGCCGCCCAGCCACAGATCGCATCGAAGGAGTTGAACGGCGCCGCGTCACCGGCAAACTGCGCAAGAAAGATGGCGGGGCCCTTGATTGTCTTCATGTTTGTTCACCCGAATGCGTTGAGATCCTGAGAAAACTCTAGTGGGCCTGGCCGGGCGCGAAGGGAAATTTCAGCGCCTTGTAAAAAGCGAGCGGATGCGCCGGCGGCGCGTGGCCCTTGGGCAGGGGCAGGCCCGAAACCTCCTGGAAATAGGCAATCGAGGCATCGCGCCACCATTTTGCCTCGCGGCACTGGATCGCAAGGAAGGCCGCCACCTGGGCGAAGCGGCGCTTGTCGATATGAGGCCTGAGCGCCTGCCAGGTCCGCTCCATCTCTTTTGCCCCGTCCACCCCGGAATCGAAGGCTTCGACAAGGCTCACCCACAGGGTCTTGCCCGACTTCATCTTGAAGTCCCAGGGCACGTGGTGGAACCACAAAAGGTATTTCTCGTCGAAGCCCCGCGGATCGGCAAACAGCGCCTGCAGTTCTGGCGCATATTGCGCGATGGCGTTGGAACCGGTCTTCGTGCGGTCGAAGCCGATGCCGTTTCTGTCGGCATGGTTGTAATAGGTCGGGTTCCATTCCGGCCTAGAAAGATCGGAAATCCAGGGGCCGGGGCCGTAGTGATGGTCGGTGGCGAACTGATGGTGCAACCCATAGGGCATCATGTAGTTAACGAGCGTTTCATGCGAGCCCATCATCATGTCGATAATGGGCTGAACGCATGCCGGGTCGCACCCGAAACTCATTTTCACCCACTCCTCGGCGATCGCGCGCGAACTCATGTCCGGGTCCCAGGCAAGACGGCCGAACGCGTACCAGTTCGCCTGATTGAACACCCCGCCGCTCCAGGCGCGGTCGGTGCCGATATTGGCGACGCCCGCCATGCCGGTCATGGTTTGCCCGAACACCTGGCCCGTCAGAATCTTGGCGATGCTGGTCCCTTCCCCGGCGGCGAAACTATCGAATTTCAGCACTTCTTCGAAGGCGGGGCCGAGATAGCAAAGATGTGTCGCCTGGCCGAGATATTCCTTGGTGATCTGGACTTCCATCATCACCGGGGTCCGTTTCATCTCGGCAAAAAGAGGCGAGAACGGTTCGCGCGGCTGGAAATCGATGGGCCCGTTCTTGACCTGCAGGATGACGTTGGGCCGGAAGGCGCCGTCGAGCGGCTTGAAGGCGTCGAGCGCTTCGGCGGCACGATCGGCAACGGGATCGGACGCGTAAACGAAGGTCCGCCAGATCAGCAACCCACCATGCGGGCTGAGGGCATCGGCGATCATGTTGGCGCCGTCGGCATGATTGCGTCCGGCGTCGTTCGGTCCAGGCTGGCCTTCCGAATTGGCCTTGACCAGAAAGCCGCCGAAATCGGGGATGAGGGCGTAAATCTCGTCCGCCTTGCGCGCCCACCAGTCGCGCACCCCGGCATCGAGCGGATCGATGGTTTCGAGCCCGTCCAGACCGGCCGGCGTGGCGAAATTGACCGATAGAAAGACGCGGATGCCGTAGGAGCGGAAGATGTCGGCGAGTTTCGCGACCTTGGCGAGATAGAAGGGCGACAGCATTTCGGACGCGGCGTTGACGTTGTTCAGCACCGTCCCGTTGATGCCGATCGAGGCATTGGCGCGCGCATAATCGGTGTAGCGGGGATCGGCATGGTCCGGCAGTGTCCACCAGTCCCAGATGGAGCCCCCGGCATAACCGCGCTCGATGGAGCCATCGAGATTGTCCCAATGGTTGAGAATCCTCAGCGACAACTGGGGCGACGAAACGAGATCGATGCTGGCGGGCGCCCCGCCCGTCTGGATGTGCCTCAAAAAGGCGAAACACCCGTAAAGAACGCCGACATCCTCATTGGCCGCGATGATCGTGACCGGCGTCCCTTCGATATGCGTGCTCCGGACGATATAGCCGTCCCTGGCAAGCGTGGTGAGGGGCAGATCGAGCCTTGCGAGACGGGGAAGGCTTTTCGGCGTGCCGAAAAGAATGGTTCCCGGCTGGACGGCGCCGTCCGACGCCCCAGCCTTGCGGACCGGAACAGGCTTCAAAAGCATCGCGCCAAGTGCCCTTTCAAGCTCCAGACGCGCCGAAACGAGAACGGGACTTTCGTCTCCCGCCACCAGCAGCGACGCAGCCGCACCGACAACCTGTCTTTGCCTTTCAGGCAGCGGCAGATAGCGCAGCCAGAGATCGTAGCCGTCATCGTCGAGCCGAGTGGCGGGACACGTCCCGTCTTCACCCTCGGCAAGAGCCTCCAGAAAGCGCGAAATTGCGTTCGTCATCGTGATGCAACCCTGTAGACCGGCGCGCATGGCCGATTTTTCTTCGTGTGCCACCCGTCTTCAGGTGGACAAGGCGAGGCGACCGGCTCTCCGATCACGCCAGTGTCCTCATGAAAACCACGGGACAAATGGCGCCGCGAGCCGGTCGCGATCCTGACCCGGGCGGGCTTTGGCGGCACGGTTTTCTCAAAGAGACGCTCCTTGTTCATCTCCGCCCTGCCCTCAACAACAGGACGGTCTGCCAGACGAGAACCGGCACGATGGAAAACCCGAAGACCACGGACCACATCAGCGCATCGGGCGGCACCAGACCGAGGACCGAGGCCACCGGCGGAACATAGGGCGGCACGACGAGAAGAACGGCACACAAGGCCAACGCTGCCCAGACCCAGGGATTGCGGGTGATCTCGTTGACGAACGATCGCGAATGGTCGGACCGCATGTTGAACACCTGCCAGAGCTGGGCGAAGGCCAGCGTCAGGAAGGTCACGGTCACCTCCGCCCCGGCATCGAGGCCGAGCCAGAGCGTGCTCACCGCCAGCGCCGCAAAGATGCCGATGGTCATCAGGGCGCTCTGGATGAGGATGCGGGTCCATTGCTCCCGCCCGAGAATCGGGTGTTTCGGGTCGTGCGGCGGCCGATCGAGGACGTCGCCCTCACCCTCGCCGAGAGCCAGGGCAAAGGCCGGGAACACATCGGTGATGAGGTTGAGATAAAGGATCTGCAAAGGCAGGATCGGCAAGGGCAATGTCGACAACACGGCCAGCCCGATGACGAGCACCTCGGTCAGGTTACAGGCGAGCAGGTATGAGGCAAAGCGCCGGATATTGCCGAAAATGACCCGCCCCTCGCGAATGGCGGCAACAATGGTGGTGAAGGCATCGTCCAAAAGCACCATGGCGGCCGCTTCGCGCGCCACGTCCGTGCCCCGCTGGCCCATGGCGACGCCGATATCGGCCTGCCTCAATGCCGGGGCGTCGTTGACGCCATCCCCGGTCATGGCGACGATTTCGCCAGCGCCCTGATAGGCCTTGACCAGATCGAGCTTCTCCTTGGGGCTGACGCGGGCGAAGATGCCGACACGGGAAAACCCGCCGTTTGCAGCAAGCGCCGCCACGTCCCCGCCTTCGGCGACCTGGTCGGTCTCATTGGCCAGACCCACGGCGCGGCCGATGGCGCGCGCCGTCACCGCATGATCACCGGTCACCATGACGACCCGGATGCCGGCGCGATGGCATGCGGCGATGGCTTCCGGCACGTCGTCGCGGGCTGGATCCTCCAGTCCGATCAGGCCGAGAAAACTCAGATCCTCATAGGGCGCGGCGTCGGGGTCTTCGGTCGATTTCGTGGCAAAACCGAGCACGCGCAGCCCGTGTCGGGCGAGTTCGGACACTTCATCGGACCAGGCCTGCCGCTCCTTGTCGCTCATCGGGCGCGCCACACCGTCCGGCGCAACGAAGCGGGACGCGCGCAACACCCCTTCCGGCGCGCCCTTGACGGCGAACAGATGACCGTTTTCCGAACCGTGGACGGTCGCCATCATCTTCAATTCGTTGTCGAAAGCATGTTTTTGGACAAGCGGACGACGCGCCGTCAGGTCCGAACGGGCCTGACCGGCTAAAAGTCCGGCCCGCAACAGGGCCAGCTCCATGGGATCGCCAACGCCTTCGTCGTCCAGCCTGTCGAGCGCCGCATCGTTGCAAAGGACCGCGACCTCGATGAGCGCCGCCAGTTGCGCATCCGGGCCGGCAAGGGATGTCGCATCGTCGTCGTCGACCGCGATGGCGCCCGAAGGCAATTGGATCTGGCGCACCGTCATGCGGTTTTCGGTCAAGGTCCCGGTCTTGTCGGTCATGATGATCGTCGTGGCGCCGAGCGTTTCGACCGCCGACAGCCGTTCGACCAGCGCATTTTGCTGCGCCATGCGCCACATGCCGCGCGCCAGCGTCAGCGTTGCCACGATGGGCAACCCTTCGGGAATGGCGGCCACGGCCAGCGCGATGCCGGTTTCGATGATGACGAGAAGCTCCCGGCCCGTGATAAGGCCGACACCGATGATCACCACGGCGAGAGCGAGCACGGCCCAGACCAGTTGCTGCGACAGGTGGGCGAGCTTTTTCTCGATGGGCGAGGCCCCCGCGCCCGCTTCCGCGACGAGCTGGGAGACCTTGCCCAGTTCCGTATGAAGGCCCGTGGCGACGACGACGCCGAGCGCGGTGCCCCGGGTCAGGGCCGTTCCCTTGAACAACAAGGAGTGCCGGTCGCCGAGACGCGCTTCTTCCGATACGGGCTTTGTGTCCTTGATGACCGCAACGGATTCGCCGGTCAGCGTGGATTCGTCCACTCTGAGATTGGCGCAATCGACAATGCGCAGATCCGCCGGCACCGCGTCGCCGGCTTCGACAAGAACAATGTCGCCGGGCACCAGATCCCGTGCCGGGATCGTCCGTTCATGGCCGTTGCGGCGTACGCGCGCGTTCGGCGTTTCGAGAGCCCGCAAGGCCTCGATCGAGCGCACCGCGCGATATTCGGTGAAAAAGCCGATCAGCGTGTTGAGAACGAGGACGATGCCGATGGCAATCGACTCCTCAATCTCGCCGAACCACAGGGCGAAAAACGCCGCGCCGGCAAGCAGCAAAACAACCGGACTGGCGAGCTGATGCACGAGCAGCACGAAAAGGCTCGTCCGCGCGCGCGCCTCGATCGCATTCGATCCGACGCGTGCCCGTCGCGCCTCCGCTTCCGTGTCCGTCAACCCCTTTTCAATCGTGACGCCCTGGCTCTGAAGAGCCTTCTCGGCGGACCATGCATGATACGAAACGGTTTCCGATGCGGCTCCAGTCACGTTTACGTCCTTTTTTCGAAAAACAAGTCGTTGAACGCTATCAGAGTGTGTCCGGCAACCCAAACCCCGTTGGGCAAACCGGCCAGGCCTTCCGGGGTGATCCCGATAAAAAAACCACTCGCCTCGTCGTGCCGACGACAAGACCCGTCCGCAGCCGGTCGCCGCCGGAAAAAGACAAGGCCCGGCACGTCACGCGCACTGAAATCGGCGCGCCCACGCATGGTGTCGACGTCGGCGCCATCGCTGAAATCCATCGGATCATCAACAATCTGGCCGATCAGGGCCGCGCGGTGGTGGTCATTTCGTCCTATTGTCCCAAATCATAAACCTGTCCGAGCTATTCTCGTGTATCGACAGGGACGCATTGTGGAAGAATTTTCTCCCGCAGAGGCAACCGAGCAAAATATCACGTACGCAGCCGTTTATTGACGACTGTGTCGTCCAGCTATCGAGGAGAAGAAAAGTGACATCAACGCGCACGATGTGGACCTATTACAAGGGCGACTGGCACGAAGGGGATGTGCGCATTCTGGGTGCGGCCTCCCACGCGACATGGCTCGGGTCCCTGGTTTTCGACGGGGCCCGCCTGTTCGAGGGCGTCTCGCCCGATCTCGACCTGCATTCAGAGCGGATCAACCGGTCCGCCGAAGCCATGATGCTGAAGCCGACCTATACCGGAGAAGAAATCCAGGGGCTGGCCCGGGACGGTTTCAAGAAATTCGCGCCCAATACCGACGTTTATATCCGCCCGATGTACTGGGCCGAAGAAGGTGGCGTCGGCCTGTTGCCGCCAGACCCGTCTTCCACGGACTTCGCCCTGTGCCTTGAGGAAATGCCGATGGTCGAGCCGAACGGGTTTTCCGTCACGACCACCCGGTTCCGCCGGCCGACGCTGGCCGTCGCCACGACCAATGCCAAGGCGGCCTGCCTTTATGCCAACAACGCCCGCATGCTGCGCGAGGCGCAATCGAAGGGCTTCGACAATGCCCTGGCACAGGACTGCGCCGGCAACGTCGCCGAGCTTGCCACGGCGAACGTCTTTTTGGTGCGGGGCAACGAGGTCTTCACCTCGGTTCCCAACGGCACCTTCCTTGCCGGCATCACGCGCGCGCGCGTCATGATGCTGTTGCGGGACGCCGGCATCCCCGTTTACGAGGTGACCCTGACGATCGAAGACTTCATGGAAGCGGACGAGATTTTTTCGACCGGCAACATTTCCAAGGTGATCCCGGTCAACCGCATCGAAGACAAGAAGCTCGACTACGGCCCGATCACCAAAAAGGCCCGGTCCCTTTATATGGAATGGGCGCACGCCTGAGGGCACACCGCGTTCCGGCCAGGTCGGAACGCATGTCCTGACCTGTTGCGATCGCACCGTTAGTTCCGAAAGACCGGAACCCGCCCAGGCGGGGCGTTTCAAGACGCATCCTGTGCTGGCGGACAATGCGCAAACGGACATATCTCCACCCAACATCCCTCCCCCCTTGACGGAGGAGGGATGGGGTGGGGCTGGAGCCGACTGTGGGGGGAAGGGACGGCTCCATCTCCTGAAGCTTTAGGCGTTTTTTTAAGCGAAAGCGCCCGGCTCCAAACCTGATTGGCCGCATCGGCTCTGGCCCGATGCTCCAGGCGGCGTTTTATTCGGCCGGCTTGCGCGCAGCGCCCTTCCACGCGCGGGTCTTGACCGTTCCCTTGGCCAGCCGTTCCCTGGCGGCGGGGATGGCGTCGGCATATTGCGGCAGCCACTCGGCCTGGGCGACCAGCATTTCGTCGACCATCTGCCAGACTTCGTCGGGCGAGCAGATGGCGCCGACCAGCGGATCGTGCAGCACGGCAAGCTTCAACATATCGACATTGCCGGTGACCGCCGCCTCGACGCTCATGCGCTGGACGTTGATCGAAGCCTCAAGGCTCGCCCGGCACTGCATGGGCAGAGTGATCCCCTCGACCATATTGATGCCGAACCGGTCGACGAAACCGGAGCTTTCGACAATGGCGTCATCCGGCAGGTTGGTGATGATGCCGTTGTTGCGGACGTTGAAATGGCCGCGATAGGTACGTCCGGTCTCAATGCCTTCAAGGATATAGCTGGCGTGTTCGGTCGACCGCTTGTGCTCGGAAAGCGGCGTGTCGGCCTCCTTGAGGAATTTCGGGAAATCGGTTTCGAACCAGTTGCGATTTTCGCGGGTGAACCGCAGATAACCGCCGGTCTCACCATGAATCCAGTCGGACATGTCGATCCACTTGGTGATTTCCTCGGGGCGCTTCCTGTACCAGGGCAGGTACTCGCTCAGATGGCCGTTGGATTCGGTCGAGTAATAACCGAAGCGCTTCAGCACATCGAGACGCACCTTTTCCTGCTTGGAATAGACCGGATGGGCGAGGAACTTCTCGAGCAGCTCGTCGGCCTCGATCTTGCGTCCCTTGACGCGAATGTCGAGATACCAGGTCTGGTGATTGATGCCCGAACAGATGAAATCGACATCCTCGAATTCGACATCGAAGATCTTGGCGATCTGCTCGCCGCCATGCTGCACGCCGTGGCACAGCCCGATGGTTTCCACGCCGCCATAGGCGTTAGCCGCCCAGGTGTTCATGGCCATGGGGTTGGCATAATTGAGGAACCGCGCGCCCGGCTCGGCCACTTCCCTGATGTCCTTGCAAAAATCGAGGATCACCGGAATGTTGCGCTGGCCGTACATCACGCCGCCCACGCACAGCGTGTCGCCGACGCACTGGTCGACGCCATATTTGAGCGGGATGTCGATGTCGGTCTCGAACCCTTCGAGCCCGCCGACACGCACGACGCTCATCACGTAGCGCGCCCCTTCGATCGCCTTGCGCCGATCGGTGGTGGCCGTGATCCTGGCCGGCAGTTTGTTGACCTCGACCATGCGCTTCAAGATTCTGGCGACCATGTCGAGATTGCGCTCTGAAATATCGGTCAGGGCGATCTCGACATCCGCAAATTCCGGCACCTTGAACAGGTCGGAAACGAGCAGACGGGTAAAGCCGACAGAACCGGCGCCAATGATGGCGATCTTGAACGACATAAAAACCTCCCACCGGTTGCGAAAGCAGCGCAGCGCCGGCATCTTCCTTTATGTGACGAGATTACTTGCAGTAAAGTCACTGAAAAAGAGGAAGATTGTGCTTATAAGGGTAATTTCATGCTCGACGAACTGATGGCCCATGACAACGCCATGCGCGTGATCGCCTTTGCCCGCGGACGCAGGATTCTGCCGATCCTGCCCACCTCGGCGGGCATCGAGTTGCGCGATCATCCCGACTATTGCTGGGATGGGCTCAAACGCGGCAATGCCCGTTTCGTCGTTTTGCAGCACACCATCGCGGGCGAGGGTCATCTCCAGTACGAAGACCGTCATTTCCTGCTTCAGCCCGGATCGACCATGCTGGTGCGCATTCCCCATGCCCACAGCTATTTCGTCGCGCCGGGCGCGGCCTGGCGTTTCTTCTTTTTCGTTCTCGCCGGGCGCGACGCGCTGGAAATGAGCGAAGAGATCGTGCGGAGCGCCGGCCCGGTCCTGACGCTGACGCCCACCACCGTCGACCGGCTGGCCGGGCTGTGTCTCGATCTTGTCAACAACGGAGCGATGAGTCCCGGCACGGCATCCTCCATCGCCTACGAAACGATGAGCCTGCTCGTCGATCACGTGACATCGGATGGCGCGCATGGCGGCGAAGACTGGGTCGCGCCGGTTATCGCCCATGTCGCAAAAAACCTCGACCGACCTCTCAATGTCGATGCGTTGGCGGAGATCTCGGGGCTCAGCCGCGCCCATTTCGTCCGCCAGTTCACCCGCCAGGTCGGCGCCTCTCCGGCCGAATACGTTTTTCGAAAACGCATGGAAAAGGCGGTGCGGCTGCTCGAGGTTTCAAACGCCGGCATCGGCGACATCGCCCGTCAGTGCGGGTTCGCCAATGCCAATTATTTCGCCAAGGCCTTCCGCCGCGCCTTCGATGTCAGCCCCACCGAATTCCGCGCCTCCGGCATGTACAGCACAAAACCGCACGTCTCGGACGAGGGCTGAGGCGGTTTCGGGCAAAGTGGCGGACCTCCCTCCCCCGCAACGGAAAGGAAGATAGGGCACGTCCATCAGGCGACGCTCTATCGTCACCCGAAAAAGCCCACTTTTGAAAAAGGAAGCGGCGTCGGGTTCCGTCGCCCGGCACCGCTTCGAAAGAACTAGGCCCCGCGGCGCTTGATCGGACCACGGGCCCAATCGGGCAGGAAGGGCTCGTGGGCGACGATAAGATCGTCGACGAGGTTCCAGATCTGGTCCAGATCGAGTTCCGCGCTGGTGTGCGGATCGACCATGGCCGCGTGGTAGATGTGTTCCTTGTTCTCGGTCAGAAGCGCCTTGACCGTCAGTTCCTGCACATTGACGTTGGTGCGCATGATCGCGGCGAGTTGCGGCGGCAATTCGCCGACATGGGTCGGCTGGATGCCGTTGCGATCGACCAGACACGGCACTTCGACGGCGCAGCCCTGAGGCAGCGACGTGATGAGCCCGTCATTGCGCACATTGCCGTAAATGACCGAAGGTTCATCGGTCCAGGCCGAGTTCATGATCGCGGAAGCATATTCCCGACTGGCGCTGACTTCGATCTTTTCAGCCTTGCGGTACTCCTCGGCTTCCTTTTCCCAACGCTCGATCTGTTCGACGCAACGCACCGGATATTCGTCGAGCGGAATGCCGAATTTCTCGATGAGATCGGGCCGGTCGCGCTTGATGAACCATGGAGTATATTCGGAGAAGTGCTCGGAGCTCTCGGTGACAAAATAGCCGAGTTTCAGCAGCATCTCGTAGCGCACCTTGTTCGGGCACCTGGGGTTCCAGCCCGGCTTGGGCGCGCTGCCGTCCTTGTAGGCCTTGATGAGGTCAGGATAGAGATCGCGTGTGCTGCCGTCCGCCAGGACTTCCTCGAAATTGAGGTAGAAGGCCATGTGGTTGATGCCGGCCGAGCGATAGCGGATGTTCTCGTAAGGAATGTCGAGATCGTGGGCCAGTTCCATGGCCGTGCCCTGCACCGAATGGCACAGGCCCACCTGCTTGATCTTGGGATATTTCTCCGCGATCGCCCAGGTGTTGATGGCCATCGGGTTGACATATTGCAGCATGATCGCGTCGGGACAGACCTCGGTCATGTCGGCGGCGATCTTCCACAGATGCGGCACCGTACGGATGCCGCGCATGATGCCACCGACACCGAGCGTGTCGGCGATGGTCTGCCTGAGGCCGTATTTCTTCGGGATCTCGAAATCGGTGACCGTGGCGGGCACGTAGCCGCCGATCTGGAACGAAACGACGACAAAATCGGCGCCATCGAGCGCGGCGCGCTGTTCGGTATAGGTTTCGACCCTGGCCGGAACGCCGAGCGTATCGACCAGCTTTTTGGCGACGATCTCCGATTCCTCAAGACGCTTCGGATCGATATCCATCAGGGCGATGGTTGCACCCGCAAGCGCCGGACGCTGTAAAACGTCGCCAACGATGTTCTTCATGAACACCGTCGAACCGGCACCGATGATTGTTATTTTTGGATTGGCGGCCATGTTAGGACTCCGAAATCAGGCAGCAATTTCAAACGCGGCCTTGACCAGCCGCTCGGTGTATTCGGTCTTCGGGTTGGTCAGCACCTGATTGACCGGTCCCTGTTCGATGATCTTGCCGTGCTGCATGACCATGACGCGGTGGCACAGGGCCCTGACCACCTTGAGGTCGTGCGAGATGAACAGGTAGGAAAGACCTTTCTCGTCCTGGAGCTTGCGCAACAGATCGATGATCTGCGCCTGCACGGAAAGGTCGAGCGCCGAGGTCGGCTCGTCGAGCAGGATGAATTCCGGCTCGAGCGCGATGGCGCGGGCGATGGCGATGCGCTGGCGCTGACCGCCGGAAAACTCGTGCGGGAAGCGGGACAGGATGTTGGTGGGCATGCCCGCATCGCTGAGCGCCTGCCGAACCCGTTCGAGCCGCTCTCGGCCATTGCCCATGTGGTTGACGATCAGGCCTTCCTCGATGATCTGGCGGATCGACATGCGCGGGTTGAGCGAGGCATAGGGATCCTGGAAGACGATCTGCATACGCGAGCGCAGCGGGCGCATCTGCTGGCGCGTGTAGTTCTCGATTTCGATCCCGTCGAAATCGATCTTGCCGCCCTTGTTCGAGATCAGCCGGATAAGCGCCTGCCCGAATGTCGTCTTGCCCGAGCCGCTTTCGCCCACCAGCCCGAGCGTCTCGTGACGTTTCAGCTCGATGTCGAGATTGTCCACCGCGACCAGGTCGAAATAGTTGCGCGAGAAGAACCCACCATGCCGCAGGGTGAACACCACCCGGATCTTGTCGCCCTTGAGAATGGTGCCGGTATCCTCGGTCAGGGGGTTGGCCACGCCCTTGGGCTCTGAGGCCAAAAGGTGCTTGGTATAGGGATGGCGCGGATTGGAGAACACGGCCTCGGTTCGGTTGTGCTCCTTGGCCTCGCCGTTCTGCATGACATAGACGTAGTCGGAGAACTGCCTGACGATGGTCAGATCATGCGTGATCAGGATCACCGCCATGCCGTAACGGGCCTGCAGGTCCTTGATCAGATGCAGGATCTGCGCCTGCACCGTGACATCGAGCGCCGTGGTCGGTTCGTCGGCGATAAGGATATCGGGACGGTTGGCGAGCGCCATGGCGATCATGACGCGCTGGCGCTGGCCGCCCGAGAGTTGGTGCGGATAGGACCTGAGGCGCGCCTCCGGATCCGGAATCTGCACTTCCTCGAGCAGCTTTTCGGCCCGTTCCCAGGCTTCCTTTTTGGACATCTTGTTGTGCAGGTGCAGGATCTCGGTCAGCTGCATGCCGATCGTATAGACCGGGTTGAGCGAGGACATCGGCTCCTGGAAGATCATCGAGACCGTATTGCCCCTCAGCTTGCGCATCCGCGTTTCGCTGAACTTGAGCACATCCTCGCCATTGAGCAGAATCGACGCCTTCTGGCCCACGGTCGCGCGCTTGCCCAGAAGGCCCATGATGGTGCGGGCCGTGACGGACTTGCCGGAGCCGCTTTCACCCACGATGGCGATGGTCTCGCCCTTATGGAGCTGAAAGGACATGTACCGGACCGCGTGCACCACGCCGCCTTCCACCTTGAAGTCGACGGCAATATTACGCGCGTCGAGGATGAGTTCCCTATCGTGTTCGCCGAGATCGAAGCGCTCGGCAGGCGCGAATTCGGTCGGTTTGCTGGACATTCCCGCCTCCCTAATACGGATCGATGGCATCGCGCAGTCCATCGCCCAGCGCGTTGAACGCAAACACGGCGATGAGCACGAAGATGACGGGCGACAAGATCCACGGATAGGACCCGATCACCGAGAAGGTGCCGGTGTCCTGCAACATCAGCCCCCAGGAAATCAGCGGCGGCTTCACCGCGAAGCCGAGAAACCCGAGGAAGGATTCGAGCAGGATGACCGTGGGGACGGCGAGCGTCACCGCCACGATGACATGGCTCAAAACGTTGGGCAGGATGTGCCGGAAAATGATACGGCCACTGCCCGCTCCGACCGCCATGGCCGCCCGAACGTATTCGATGCGGGCCAGTCCCATGGTCTTGGACCTGACTTCGCGCGAAAGCTGCGCCCACATCAACGCCGCCATCACGGCGATGACGAAGCCGAGAAAGACATTGGATGGCGCCGTCACCGGAATGAGGGTGGTCAGCGCCAGATAGAGCGGCAGTTGCGGGAAGGCCAGAATCACCTCGACGAAACGCTGCATCCAGGCATCGAACTGTCCGCCCAGATAACCGGAGGTGATGCCGATGGATGTGCCGACGATGGTCGTGATGGTGACGACGACAAGCGCGATGGTCAGCGAAATGCGGGCACCGATCATACCGCGCGAAAGGATGTCGCGTCCGAGCTTGTCAGTGCCGAGGAAATGCACCGGCGCGCCATTGGTCGACCCGAAGAAGTGGATATTGGACGGGATCAGCCAGAAGAACTCGTAGGAATAGCCGGGAACGAAGAAGCCGAGGTCGATCGGGTTCTCCATGTCGGGCGCCGTGAGCGGCTGATAGGTGATCGGATCGAGTTCGTCGGATTCAACGATCGGGTAGATCTTGGGCAGCAGCGAGAATGAGCCGTCCTGGGCCTGGAACAACAGCATGTCCGGCGGGGAGAAGGACGATCCCTGATCCTTGGGATCCATGGGTGCGAAGAAATCGGCAAACACGGCCATGACCAGCAGCATGATCATCAGTACCAGCCCGAGCATGCCGGCAAAGGAGCGCCGGAAGCGTCGCCAGACCAGAGACAGGTAGGTCTCGTCGCTATCGGCGATGCGGTCGTCGATGACCTGTTCCTCATAGGCGAGGTCTTCGCTCTGGGAAAGATGGGATCCCGGAGCCGTGTCCGGGCCGGCGGGCGTGGCGGAGGGGTTCTGTTTGTCGGTCATGTCAGTTCGCTCCACCCAGACGAATGCGCGGATCCATGATCGCCAGCAGAATATCGGAGATGATGTTGCCGATGAGCAGGGTTGCCGCCAAAACCAGCATGAAGGTCGCCGTCACCCACACGTCACCGACATTGAGCGAGCCGACGATCGCCGGGCCGACGGTCGGGAGACCGAAAACGATGGCCACCTCGATTTCGCCGGTGAGCATATAGGGCAGAACCACGCCCTGATAGGCCACCAGCGGATGAAGGGCGTTCGGCACGGCATGGCGCATGATGACGGCCGATTCATGCAGGCCCTTGGCGCGGGCGGTCTCGACATATTGCGCCTTCAAGACATCGAGCAGATTACCGCGCATCACGCGCATGTTGTAGGCGAGCCCGCCGAAGGTAGCGATGAAGACCACCGGCCAGATGTGTTGCACGAGATCGACGAACTTGGCCCACGACCAGGGCGCGCCGCCATATTTGGCTGAAAAGAAGCTGCCGATTTCCTGAACATTCAGTTTGAAGGCGAGAATGTAGATGATGATGATCGCCAGCAGGAATCGTGGGATCGTCATCCCCAGGAACGATATGAAGCCGAATATGGTGTCGACCCAACTGTATTGTCGGGTCGCCGCGACAATGCCGAGCGTTATGCCGATCACTGAAGCCAGGATGTGACAGGTCAGCGCCAGCATCAGCGTCCGGCCGAGACGTTCGGAAACGACGGTGCCGACCGGCTTGTTGTAATAAAAGGAATCCCCGAAATCGAAGCGCGTGACGATGCCGGAGATCCAGTTGAAATACTGAACCGGCAGCGGGCCGGACATGCCATGCGCCGCACGATAGGCATCGGCCTGTTCCTGGGCCTGGTCATTGGGCATATTGCCCTGACTCATCAGCTGGGACTTGAGATAGTCGGCATAGTCACCGGGCTGGGCCTTGATGATGGCGAAGGTGGCGATCGACAGGATCAGCAGCACCGGTATCGCCGCCAGAACCCGTGTCACAATGAATCTCAGCATCGCGGGATGTCCACTTCAGAAAAAGCAAGGGGACCTGAGCCCCCTTGCCTTGTTTGGTGCTCGGGTCAGTCGGAAACGGGACCGTTGCCGATACCCGGTTCACCCGGGAGGGTCTTGGGATGCAGTTCGTTGCCCTGCTGGTCGGCAGTCGGCACGAACAGACGCTCGCGAATGACACTGTCTTCAGCCCAGTTGAACATGAAGATCGGCGTGCCGGGCGGGACGTTCTTGAACCGCTTGTTGATGATCAGCGCACCCGGATACTGGGTGAGACCAACGGTGTAGACGTTCTCGGTGTGGATCTTCTGGTATTCCTTCATCAACTCGGCACGCTTGTTGGTGTCGGGTTCGGCGATGAAGGCATTGGTCAGATCGACCAGTTTCTGCTCGAAGGGCAGGATGTCGACCGTACCGTCAGTACCGGCGCGGTGGAAGTAGCTCGTCTGCGGACCAATCGGAGCCAGAGCCGACGTGTTCTGGACGACGGCGATCAGTTCGGACTGGTTGCGGAACAGGCGCCAACCCCATTTACCGCTGTTCTGGACCGCTTCAATGTTGGAACCGGAAACCAGATTGACGATGACGCGGATGCCCAGATTTTCCATCGAAGCGACCATGCCTTCGGCAAGGTTCTTTTCGGTCTGGTAGTCCGAGTTGGCCAGCAATGTCACGGAAACGTCCTGTCCGCCGGCAACGTCTGCCGGGAAGTTGACGATGCCATTGCCGTCGGTGTCCTTCAGTCCGGCCTTCTCGAGTTCGGCCTTGGCCGCTTCGAGATCGAACGGATAGTAGACGGTCGAGTCCTTGTCGTAGAACGAGGTGTCGGCATAGATGCCGCCCGGATAGGGCGTCGTGAACGGCCCCTTGACCAGGGACTGACCGAGATGGGCGCGGTCGATGGCCGAGGTCACGGCCAGGCGGAAGTCGAGATTGCGATTGAGTTCACGCACGGCCTGTGCGCGCTCGTCCGGCTGACCCCAGCCATTGCCCGACATGTTCATGTAGACCGAGTAACCGATGGTGCGGGCACCAAAGGCCAGACGGGCCGGCGCATCGGCTTCGGCGGAGCGCTTCAGCGCCTCGACATAGCTTTCGGCCTGTTCGAGGTTGGAGAAGTCGCCCGTACCTGCCACGGCCTGAACGTCGCGGTCTGCCCAGGTCGAGAGCTTGTAGGTCATCTCGTCGAGATAAGGCAGCTGGTTGCCGGCTTCGTCGACCTTCCAGTAGTAGGGATTGCGACGCAGCACGATGATGTCGTCAGGCCGGTATTCCACGGGAACCCAACCACCCATCACCGGGAAGTTCATGAATTCCGGCGGGAAACCGTTCTGGTATTCTTCGTAGGTGTGATCCGAATATTTCGGATGCATCGGCTTGAGGATGTGTTCGGGAAGCGGGCAGAACCCACCATAGGCCATGGTGTAAAGGTACTGCTTGGGGAACGCGTCCTTGAAGGTCCACTTGACGGTGAAATCGTCGACCTTCTCGAGCGTGGTGCCTTCGCCGAAGCTTCCCGCGCCACCCGAATTGAGCGGCCTGACGTTCGGGTCGACGATATTGTCGTTCCAGTAGAACATGACGTCGTCGGCAGTGAACGGGACGCCGTCGGACCACTTGGCACCCTCGATCAGGTGCATGGTCAGTTCATGGCCGTCCTCGGACCAGTCCCAGCCCTTGGCGAGGTTCGGCATCGGCTCGAGTTCGTCGGCCTTGACCTCGAACAACGGACCGGTGCGCGTCAGGCATTCGTACAAGCCGATGTCGATGCCGCCCCAGCCCTGAATCTGGCCGGCGGCATAGTTCCAGCCCTGCGGACGGGCGCCGATGACGTGGCGGATGACGTCGCCATAGGCGCCGGTGCCATCGGGCTCGTTGGCGGTCTTGTAGACCATCGGTTCCTTGGGCAGACGCTCGGCAACCGGCGGCAGCTTGCCGGTGTCGACGAACTGCTTGGTGACCCATTCGGGTTCCGAATAGGACGGCAGTGCCTTGAATTCCAGGATATCCGAGATCGACACGAAATCCGGCGACAACTGCGCGTCGAATTTCGGCGGATCTGGTGGTGTAGTCGGCGTAATTGCCTGCGCCTGCACGGCAATAACCGAAACGCCAAGCAGCAGCGCAGCCCCTCCCAGGGCGCTCAAGTATTTCATCTGAATTCCTCCAATTGCGCTTTCGCGATGCGCGTATTTGCCTTTGCAAACATGTCGAGCACTCGTCGTCGAACGGCGCGCACCCTAAAATCTAGCCTCGGGGCTTTTCAGTCGCCAATCCGGTTTGCTATGCAAGTATTCCGGAAAATTAAGGTGCCCCCATGCGAGCCCAGGAAAAAGGCCAGCGCCGCGGCGTTGTGACAATCTCAAAACCCATCGGCCGTCCGGATCGCCAGTTTTATGCCAAGTCCAGCGCTTTCGGGCGGTTCGGCATGCGCTGGTTTCGGCCCGTGGTCATGTCGACTCCTCACATGCACGGCCATATCGAGATGAACTGGCTGAGCGCCGGACATATGGATTACCTCTTCGACGGCCGGCCCGTTCACGTCGAGTCCGGCCGGCTCTCGGCCTTCTGGGCCGGAATTCCGCATCAGACCACCCACATCGATTACGGTCCGGACGATGATGGCCAGCAATGCAACATCTATTTGCCGCTCGATCTGTTCCTGCACATTCCGCATATCGAGCATCTGCATGAGGAGATGATGGGCGGCGCCGTGCTCGGGTTCCGGGCGGACGCGGTCGGCGTCGGCACCCTGCACCGCTGGTACGGCGATTACCGCAGCGGCGATCCCGAGCGCCAGGACATCCTCAGAACCGAGATTTCCACCATGCTCAGGCGCGCGATGCTGATCGGCTGGGATACGCTGATGCCGGCCTGGATCGAACCGACGGCGGCAAACCCGCGTCAGGCGCCGCCGGTGAGATACGTCGTCGCCATGGTCAGCTACATTCTTGAAAACCTGGCCGAGCCGCTCTCGGTCGAAGACGTGGCCAAGGTGGTTGGCCTGCACCCCAACTACGCCCTGTCCCTGTTCACCAGCGTCATGCGCGTACCGATTCGTAAATTCGTCATCCGCATGCGGCTGGTCAGGGCGCGCGCCCTGTTGTTCGAAAGCAATCTGTCGATCGCCAATGTCGCCTTTCAGTCCGGCTTCAACTCGCTTTCCCAGTTCTATTCGCATTTCAAACGCGCCTATGGCGTAACGCCAATGGAAATGCGCCGGCGCCTTATCCACTAGAACCAGGCGTTTTGAGTGCATCAAGCCGTCCGACTTTCTTTCCTGGGGGTCGCGGCGGTTTGCACCAATGACCACAAGTCCGTTTTTCGTCCGCAGCGCCCGGCCTCGCCTTTTGTCTTGTGATCGACAATCGATAAAACCCGGAAAAACCTGATTGGTATCCGGACGACCGGCAAAGCCAAGGTGCGCGAGTTTCTCGCCGCACGGCAGCGCGATCCAACGGCGCGCTTTTCCCGTGAACAGCTAAAAAAGGCATGCACATGACCGGGCTTCTGGCGCCGAGGCCACCGATGGGGTGGAATTCGTGGAACAGTTTCGCCACCACCATCACCGAGGATCAGGCGTTGGAGGTGGCGGCGATCATGGCCGAAAAACTCCTGCCCTTCGGCTATGACGTTTTCACCATCGACATCCAGTGGTACGAGCCGGGCGCATCGAGCTACGAGTATTCCAAATCGCCCCAGACCGTACTCGACGAATGGGGCCGGTGCATACCCGCGCCCAATCGTTTCCCATCGGCGGCAGGGGGACGCGGCTTTGCCGAAATCGCCGCCAATGTTCACTTGCTCGGCCTGAAATTCGGCATCCACATCATGCGCGGCATTCCGCGCCGGGCAGTGGAACGGAACCTGCCGGTTTTCGGAACGTCCTCCAGCGCGGCGGACATCGCCGACCGCGACGCGATCTGTTCGTGGAATCCGGACATGTATGGCGTCGACATGTCGAAACCCAGCGCCCAAGCCTATTACGATTCGATTTTCGCGCTTTACGCCTCCTGGGGCGTCGATTTCGTCAAAATGGACGACATGAGCCGGCCCTATGACGCGCATGCGGCCGAGATCGAGGCGGCGCATGCCGCCATCGCCAAATCCGGCCGACCGATGATCCTTTCCCTGTCGCCGGGCGAGACCCCGGTCTGTCGTGGCGCGCACGTCAGCGAAAACGCCCAGATGTGGCGGATCAGCGACGATCTCTGGGATGACTGGGCCCTGCTCGAACCGCAGTTCACGCGGCTTGAAAACTGGAATGCCTGGCGCCGCGACGGCGCATGGCCGGATCCGGACATGCTGCCGCTCGGCCGGCTGGCGCTCGGCGCGCGCGACACCAGTTTCACGCCGGACGAACAGCAAACACTGATGACGCTGTGGGCCATCACCCGTTCGCCGCTGATCATGGGCGGCGACCTTCGCCATCTCGACGAAAAAACGCTGAGGCTGTTGACCAATCGCGACGTGATCGCTGTCGATCAGACAAGTACCGACAACCAGCCCCATTTCGAACGGGACGGCACACGCCTGTGGTCGGCACGCGATCCGCAAAGCGGCGATGCCTATATCGCCCTGTTCAACATGACGGATGAGCGCAACACGGTCAGTTTCCCGCTGGCGCGGCTGGGGCTTTCCTCCGTTGCAAACGTGCGCGACCTCTGGTCAGGCAAGAAGATCAAAGGAGCACCCGGCCAGGTTTCGGTGACGCTGCCGGCGCATGGCAGCGCGCTTTACCGGCTGACGCTGGCATAAACGGCCGAATTTGGCGGCATCGGCGGCATCATGGTCTTCCACGCTCCCGTTTGCGTGAAGGGCAGTGGCATGGGACGATGTCGGTTTCGATCGCCGCTCGTCATGTCCGAGATATCGCCTCGCCGAAGAACCACGTTTCGATGTCATTTGGTCGCATGGCCAGCACCGGTGTCGTCCCGATAGTTTCGCCTCGTACAATTCAGGCCTCAAAATGCCGATCCCCTTGCGGATTGCCGTGCATTTTGCTTTGCGCATGCCATCCAGCTTGCTATTGGTCTTGGCCCTCACCCACGCAGTCCAAAGGTTATTCCCGCCGTGTCTTCTTCCGATCCTGTCTTCGTTTTCGCCAATGCTCTCGCCGAGGCGAAGAGCGAGCATGAAATCGGGCGAGCGCTGCACCGGCTCGCCGCAGACACGGTTGGGGTGAAGCTTTTTACGCTCACCGCCGACAATCCCGCCAAGGGTTATGTGCGCCGCGTCTATTCGAGCGATGAAAAGGCCTATCCGGTACTCGGCACCAAGCCGATCGTTTTCGACGAGACCTATCGCAGGATGAGCGAGGAACGATTTGTCTTCGTCGTCAATTCGATCGAAGACATGAAGGCCGACTTTCCCGATCTCGACCTGATCGTTTCGCTCGGCTGCGGCTCAGCGCTCAACATGCCCATCGTTGCCGCCGGCGAAATGCTCGGCTCGGTCAACCTGCTTCACGAAGAAGGCTGGTACACGCCGGATCGTGTCGAAGCGGCCAATGGATTGATCGTGCCGGCTATCGCCGCATTTTTCCTCCTGCGCTCCCGGTTCGTGATTTGACCAATTACATCCTGCAACGTCTGGCTCTGATGGTGACGACATTGTTCGCCATCATCACGCTGACCTTTTTCCTGATGCATGTCGTGCCGGGCGGACCGTTCGTTTCCGACAAGATGATGGCGCCTGAAATCCAGGCGGCGCTCAACGCCAAGTATCATCTCGACGAGCCGATCTGGCTGCAATATCTCGACTATCTCAAGAGCGTCGCCATGCTCGATCTTGGCCCGTCCTTCAAATACCCGGGCATGACGGTCAACCAGATGATCGCGACGGGCCTGCCGGTCACCGCCAAGGTCGGCGTTCTGGCCCTGATCTGCGTCATCGCGCTTGGCGTGCCGCTCGGCATTGTCGCCGCGCTCAACCGCAACCGCTGGCCGGACTCGCTGGTGATGATCCTCGCCACCGTCGGCGTGGCCGTGCCGTCCTATGTCATCGCGACCCTGACGCTTTATGTCTTCGCCTTGAAACTTGGATGGGTGCCCACCTTCGGCATTGACGACTGGCGCGGCTATTTCCTTCCGGTCTTCGCGCTTTCTGGTTTCTGGATTTCCTTTGTCGCCCGTCTGGCGCGATCCTCGCTTCTGGAAACGCTGCAACAGGACTACATGACCACGGCCAAGGCCAAGGGGTTGAGACCCGGCCAGGTGCTGTTCAAGCACGGGCTCAGAAATTCGCTCATCCCGGTCGTCACCGTGCTCGGCCCTGTGGCGGCCAACCTTCTGACCGGGTCGTTCGTCATCGAGCAGATTTTCGCCCTGCCCGGCATCGGCCGGCATTTCGTCCTTTCCATCACCAATCGCGACTACACCGCCATCATGGGCATCACGATCTTTTACGCCACGATCCTCATGGTGATGATCTTCATCGTCGACATGGCTTATCTGGTGCTCGATCCGCGCATCAAATTCGGCAGGAGTGCCAGATGACGGACCAGACCATCGCGCCCGAAATGTGGGCGCCCGCCACCCGTGAAGCCGGCGCCGCCGAGGAGATCGCCGCCCCGAGCCTGACCTTCTGGCAGGACGTGCGTCGACGCCTCTCCCACAACAAGCTCGCCATGTCGGGCCTCATATTCATCATCATCCTGTCGCTGGCGGCGGTGATCGGGCCGTATTTCTACGTCCACAACTATTCCGACCAGAACCTTAAATACGCCAATGTGCCGCCGATCCTGCAAACCTATTCGGTGCCGCAGACGGCGGGCGGGGACGAGCGGTTCTTCTTCAATTCCGGCTCCCAGCTGCTTTACGCCATCGGCGCCGACGGCTCGCTCAACGATCTCGTGCGCTACAAGAAAAAGGACATGATGAAAAAGGCGCTGATCTATCAGATCGGCGACAGGCAGGTCACCATCCAGACGTCCAAACGCGTGATCAGTCTCGACGACGGCACCGTGCTGTCGCCCTCGGGCTGGGTGTGGAACTCCATTTATCCCTTAGGCACCGACCAGCTCGGCCGGGACGAACTGGCCCGTCAGCTTTACGGTGCCCGCATCTCGCTGACCGTGGCGCTGGTCGCAACCCTGGTCAATTTCACCATCGGCGTCTTTTACGGCGGCCTCAGCGGCTATCTCGGCGGCAAGGCCGACACCATCATGATGCGTATCGTCGAGGTGATTTCCACCATCCCGCTGACGCTCTACGTCATTCTCATCATGGTGGTCATGACCTCCGGCTTCGTTGCGGTAATCATCGCCATCGGCTCGGTCTATTGGGTGGATATGGCCCGCATTGTGCGCGGTGAAATCCTGACCCTCAAGGAACAGGACTACATCGCCGCCGCCAACACCATGGGCGCCTCGACCTGGCGCATCCTCACGCGGCACCTGTTGCCCAATGCCATCGGGCCGATCCTCGTCACCCTGACCATGCTCATTCCGAGCGCCATCTTCATCGAAAGCTTCATGAGTTTCATCGGCCTCGGCGTGACCCCGCCACAGGCGAGCTGGGGCACGCTGACTTCCGACGCCGTCGAAACTCTGAGGGCCTATCCCTATCAGCTCTTTTTCCCCGCCGCCGCCATCTCCCTGACCATGTTCGCCTTCAACTTCCTCGGCGACGGCTTGCGCGACGCGCTCGATCCGAGGCTTCGCACATGACGGCACTTCTCACAGTCGAAGACCTCAAGACCAGCTTTTTTACCTCGCGCGGCGAGGTGCAGGCGGTGCGCGGCGTCTCCTTTTCCGTCGCGCCCGGCGAGACCCTGGGGATCGTGGGGGAATCCGGCTCGGGCAAATCGATCACCTGCATGTCGATCCTCAAGCTTTTGAAGGGCACCGGACGCGTGCTCACCGGCAAGGCAGTCTTCGAGGGACGCGACCTTCTGGCGCTCGACGAAGACGAGCTGCGCGATATCCGCGGCAACGACATCGCCGTTATCTTCCAGGATCCGATGACCTCGCTCAATCCGACCATTTCGGTCGGCGAACAGGTCATGGAAACGATTTTGAGGCATCGCAACGTCTCGCGGGCCGAGGCCCGCAAGCGCGCCGTCGAACTCTTCTCGCTGGTCAGGATCCCGTCTGCCGAATCCCGGCTGAAATCCTATCCGCACGAGTTCTCCGGCGGCATGCGCCAGCGCGTGATGATCGCCATGGCGCTGGCCTGCGACCCCAAACTGCTGATCGCGGACGAGCCGACGACGGCGCTCGACGTCACCATCCAGCGCCAGATCCTTCTGTTGCTGAAAGAGCTGCAATCCCGGCTCGGCATGGCGGTCATCCTCATCACCCACGATCTCGGCGTCATCGCCGAATTCACCGACCGGGTTCTGGTCATGTATGGCGGGCTGATCATGGAAGAGGGTCATGTCGAAACGCTCTTCGCCACCCCGGTCCATCCCTACACGCGCGGCCTTCTGGCGTCCGTTCCCGACTTGCGGAACGAGGAACATACGCGCCTGACGCCGATTCCGGGCTCGCCGCCCGACATGCTGAAACCGCCTTCGGGCTGTCCGTTCGCGCCCCGCTGTCCGTTGGCGCTGCGCCAATGCGCCCACCCTGCCCCGCTGTTCGAACCCGGCCCGGATCGTTTCGCCCGCTGCTGGCTCCTTCATCCCGACGCGCCGCGTCCGGCAACCGGTTCTCCCGCCATGGAGGTGCCGGCATGAGCGATTTCATCGAACTCAAGGGGCTGACCAAGCATTTCACCTTCGGCGGCGATCTGTTCGGCAAGAACCGCAAGGTGCTCAAAGCGGTCGACGGCGTCGACCTGTCCATCGCGCGCGGCGAAACGCTGGGGCTGGTCGGGGAAAGCGGCTGCGGCAAGTCGACCCTCGCCAAGACGCTGATCCGCCTGCTGCAACCGACGCGCGGCCAGATGCTCTTTGATGGCGTCAATATCGCCGAGATGAGCAAGCATGAGCTCATGCCCTATCGGCGGCGCATGCAGATGATCTTCCAGGACCCCTATGCCTCGCTCAACGGGCGCATGACGGTCCGCGACCTCATCGCGGAGCCGCTGGAAATCGCAGGGACCGGCAACGCCGCCACGCGCAAGGCCCGTGTCGATGATCTGATCGAGCGCGTCGGGCTCAATCCCGACCACGCCGTGCGTTTCCCGCACGAGTTCTCCGGCGGCCAGCGCCAGCGCATCGGCATTGCCCGTGCCATCGCGCATCAATCCCGGAACTCGTCATCTGCGACGAGCCGATTTCGGCGCTCGACGTGTCGATCCAGGCCCAGGTCGTCAACATGCTCGAGGACCTGCAGACCGAGCTCGGGCCTGACCTATTTGTTCATCACCCACGACCTGTCGATGGTCCGGCACATCGCCGACCGTATCGGGGTAATGTATCTGGGCAAGATCGTCGAGCTGGCCCCTGGCCGTCAGCTTTACCGTGCTCCGGCTCATCCCTATACGCGTGCCCTGCTCAACTCGATCCCGATCGCCGACCCGACGGCGCGTCGCGATGCATCGCCCATGGCAGGGGAAATTCCCAGCCCCATGGACATCCCCTCCGGATGCCGGTTCCGCACGCGTTGTCCGTTGGCGACCGACCTTTGCGCCCATGAGGAACCGCAACTCGCAGAGCTGGGAGAAAGGCACTTCGCAGCCTGTCACTATGCGACTAAACTGGATGAGGGGACGCCTGCAGTTTCTGCATGACAAGCGTCTTGCTGGCGCATCGGACGAAAAAGCGGAATCCGGTTTTCGCCATATCCGATGCGGCCAACACAAGATGAAACCGGGTTTTCTGATGCAATCGAAAACCCGAGGCTGAAGCTCACAAGGGTCTGAAAGAAGAGGCGCGCAAGCGCCGGAACAGGAGTGTTTTGATGTTGAGGAAACTGTTGCCGCTGACGGCGGCGCTGCTGATGATGGGAACCGCCTTGCCGGCGCTGGCAGCCGGCGAGTTGACCTATGTGGTCAATAACGAGTCGGCGACCTTCGATCCGAGCACGTCGACCGAAACCTTTGCGCTGCCGGTGATCGGCGCGACTTTCGAGGGTCTGGTCAAGTTTGCGCCCGACAACAGCGTCGTGCCGGCGCTCGCCGACAGCTGGGACATCAGCGATGATGGCTTGACCTACACCTTCCATATCCGCTCCGACGCCAAGTGGTCGGACGGCAAGCCGGTTACCGCCGGCGATTTCGTCTATGCCTGGAAGCGCGTGCTGACCCCGGCGGCCGGCGCCAAGAACGCGCCGATCCTTTACGTCATCGCCGGCGCCGAGGATTTCTACAATGGCAAGAGCACGGACGTCGCCATTTCGGCGCCGGACGACCAGACGCTGACCTTCACGCTGGCGGCGCCCGTCGCCTACATGATGCAGCTTCTACCGTTCCAGGTGTTCGACCCGGTGCGCGAGGACGTGGTCTCCGCCGATCCGGAAGGCTGGACCCGCGATCCGGCGACCTTTGTCGGCACCGGCCCGTTCCGCGTGGCCGAGTTCAATTTCGGCAAGTCGACGGTTCTCGAAAAGAACCCGAATTACTATGACGCCGACAAAGTCAGCCTCGACAAGCTGACCTTCCGCCTGGTACCCGATCCGGCCACAGCGCTTGCCGCCTATGAGGCGGGAGACGTCGACGGCATCGAAGCCGTTCCGGGTCCGGAACTGCCGCGCCTGTCCTCCGAGGATGGCAACGGCTTTTTAGTCGTGCCGGCGCTCGGCCACACCTACGCCTTCTTCAACCCGGCCAAGAGCCCGGTCGACAACGTCAAGGTCAGAAAGGCCCTGGCCGAAGCGATCGACAGGCAGAACCTCATCGACTTCGTCATGCAGTCGGCCGACGTTCCGGCCACGGGCCTTGTGCCCTTCGGCATGAACGTTGCCGGCGAGGAATTCCGCGACGGCACCTCCGATTTCGGTCTGGCGCCGGAGGCCCGCGTCGAGGATGCCCAGAAGCTTCTGGCCGAAGCCGGCTATCCCAATGGCGACGGCTTCCCCGACACCGTCTTCGTGACCTACTCCTCGCCTGCGATCGAAAAGATCCTCGAAGCCATCCAGCAGATGTGGAAGCAGAATCTGAACATCGACGTGAAGATTCAGGCCAGCGAATGGCAGGTCTACTATCCGGAAATCCAGAAGGTCGATTACCAGATCGCCCAGATGGGCTGGGGCGCCGACTATCCGCACCCGATGACGTTTCTGGAAAACTTCACCACGGGCAGCCCGAACAACCTCGCCAAGTGGTCGAACGCCGATTACGACGCGCTGATCGCCGACGCCAAGGTGACCCAGGATCCGAAGACCTCGCTCGACGACATGCGCAAGGCCGAGGCCATCATGATGGACGACATGGTCATCCTGCCCATGTACTACCGGTCCAACTACATGATGATGAAGCCCTATGTCGAAGGCTTCTGGCGCTCGCCGCTCAACCAGCCCTATTTCGACGCGGTGACGTTGAACAAGTAGGCTTTCGCGGCAAGGCATATGAATCGGGCCGGCACGGGAGACTGTGCCGGCCCGTTCTTTCACTGGCATGATACCAGCGACCTTTCATGGTGACCGATTATCGCCTGTCACCTGACTCCTTTTGGGGGAACTTGACCTTCGAAACAACATGACGGAGTCATCCCGGTGCTTGACACCCGGGAACCACTCGCATCGGCAACGCGCGAAAGTGCCTGTTGACTAATTTATTGATATATAACTGTTTTATTGGCTAGAGTGTTTTCAGGCGAAGTGGGTACCGGTTCGCCGGTTCGAGTGAAGAGGATCAGAAAACAGTCCAGTGGACTGTTTTCCCGATGAACACGCCATAACAAGAAGATAGAGCAGATCACCCGAACCAACTCAAACGTGATCTGCTCGAGTGAGCAAACCCGCAGCTTGGATGCAAGTTGTTCCGAGAGTGGGTCCCGGCATCAAGTGCCGGGATGACCATGGTAGGGATGAGACGCTTCACACAACTCACCATGGCCAAACCCTCAAGTGAGCTTGGGACAAGAGCCGTTGATATAAAACCGTTGCGAAAGGCCCCAGTGAATAAGGTCTGTGAACCTATCCGCGAACCGGTTGGCGATCCTTGGCTTGGCCGGTGTTCTGCCCGCGCCGCCTGAACGAACACATCGTCATTCCCGTGCAAAACGGGAATCCAGCTCACGCGAGTCGTCGCGTGAAAGGGAGTCTTTCGCGCCGCCGACGCGGCGCTGCTGGATCCCCGGTCAGGTCGGGGATGACGAAGGCACATGGGACCGGCAGCCCGCCGCCCTAACCCTTCACCGAACCGGTGAGGCCGCCGACGATGTGGCGTTCCAGCAGCATGAAGAAGGTCAGCGCCGGAATCATCGAAAGGGCCGTGAAGGCCAGGATCGAGGCGGTGTCCTGAGAATACTGCGTCTGGAAGGTGGCGACACCGAGCGGCAGGGTGAAATTCTCCTGAGTGGTGAAGACCAGTAGCGGCAGGAGATAGCCGTTCCAGCTGGTGATGAAAGCCAGGACCGCAACGGTGATCAGAGCCGGCTTGGACAGCGGCAACAGGATCATCCAGAAGAAGCCGAGCCGCGAAGCACCATCGATTTCAGCCGCGTCCTGCAACTCGCCGGGGATGGCCGCCATGAACGGGCGAAGGATGATGATGGTGATCGGCAGCGAGAAGGCCACCTGGGTGATGATCACACCGAGCGGGTTGTCGAGCAGATGCAATCGCGCAAGTTGCAGATAGACCGGCAGAACCGCGACGCTCAAGGGGAACAGCAGGCCGACGGTGAAGATGGCATAGATCACCTCGCGGCCGTTGAACTTGTAGCGCGACAGCGCATAGGCGGTCATCGAGCCCAGAACGACGGTCGAGATCGTGCACCCGGCCGACACCACCAGCGAGTTCAGCATGAAGCGCCAGAACATCCAGTTGGTCAGCACCCCGATATAGTTGTCGAAAATCCAGGGATTGGGCAATCCGGCCGGATTGGCGTTGAGCTGGCCATTGGAGCGGAAGCCGCCGAGAATGACGAACAGGATCGGCACCAGGGTTACGGCCACGATCAGGAACGCCGACAGATAGCGGATCGGCGGAAGAATCGAAAAAGGACGACGGGGACGCCGCCTGACTTGAACCTCACTCGTCATCATGCACCAACCGCGTTTGTCTGTGCGCCTTCAATATCCCGGCTCAGGGCGTAGCGCTGATAGAGCAGGGCGAAGGTGAAGCAGATGATGAACAGAACGACGGCAACGGCGCTGCCATAGCCGAAGGCAATGCGTCCGAAACCGCGATCGATAAGATAGGTGGCCATCGTCATCGATGCGCCGGCCGGACCACCCTTGGTCATGATCCACACGAGATCGAACAGCTGCAGCGAACCGATCACCGACAGGAAGATCCAGATGCGGATCGTCGGTGCGAGCAAAGGCAAGGTGATGAACCGTGTCACCTGCCAGGGATTGGCGCCGTCAATCAGCGCCGCCTCGCGGATGTCCTCGGGCGTCCCTTGCAGGCCCGCCAGGAACAACACGATGCCGAAACCGATATATTTCCAGGTGGCGACCCAGAAGATCGTCCACATGACGACATTGCCGTCGGCCAGCCACAACTGAATGAAATCGCCCAGGCCAACCGCCTTGAGCATGTCGTCGAAAGCGCCGCCGGGCAGCAGATAGAGCGACCAGACCACCGCAGCGATGGCTTCGGAAAGCACATATGGGGTGAACACGAGAAGACGCAAGAAGGTCCGCCCGATGATGCGGCCGTTAAGCAGAAGGGCAATGCCGATGCTCAATGGCAGCTGGACCACCAGCGAGAAGGTGACGACGAAGAAATTGTTGGTGAGCCCCCTCAGAAAGACGGGGTCGGACAGGATTTTGATGTAATTGCCAAATCCGACGAAGTGGTCGAGCGGGGTAAACCCATTCCACTTGAAGAAACTGTAATAGGATGCCGCGATCAACGGAAAGAAGACGAAGGCGACAAACAGTACAAGTGAAGGCCCAACCAGAACGACGAGTTCTGCGGTCTTGCGAATCTTCATCTGACGGCGGGGTGCCGGCGCAGATCGTTGACTGCGCTGGGACCCCGCCGCCGTGACGGTCACGGCGGCAGGATTTGTCATGGTTAATAATCGTTAACCGCTCTGACGATGGCGTCGGCACCACCCTGGCCGGCGAACATGTCGGCGGCGGCGGCGTCAAGTGCCTGTCCCTGGTCATACGGCAGGGCAAGGTCGAAATAGGTCTGCACATAGGCAGCCTTGGCGGCAAAGTCGACGACGTCCTTGAGGAACGGCAGGTCGATCGCTTCAGCAGCGGCCGCGACCACCGGAATGGTGATCACCTTGTCCTTGATCATCTGCTCCTGGATTTCCTTGCTCGACAGGAAGTGCAGGAAATCGGCGCAGACATCGACATTCGGCGTGTTGCCGCACGAGAAGCCGTCACCACCACCGAGCATGGCGGACGGGTCACCCGCGCTGCCTTCGATGGCCGGGAAGGGGAACCAGCCGATCTTGTCGGACAGATCCTCGTCGGTCAGGGATTGCATGACGCCGAAGTTCCAGGTGCCCTGAAGATTCATGGCAGCCTTGCCATTGGCGACCAGGCCGGCGGAACTGCCCGGACCCTGCTGGGCCGAGGTGCCGTTGAAGCCGATATTGAACGGTTCGGTCGCCAGGAAGTCGAGCGTTGCCTGCCCGGCATCGATGAAGCACTGGTCGGTCAGCTTGCCGGCCTTGAGATCCGCCATCATGGCGTCCTTGCCGCAGGCACGCAGAGCAAAGATGTCATAGTAGAAAGCGTCGGGCCAACGGTCCTTGCCACCGAGTGCGATCGGGGCAACGCCAGCCGCCTTGAGCTTGTCGACGACGGCGCCGAGTTCACCCATCGTGGTGGGCAGTTCGGTGATGCCGACCTGCTCGAAGATGTCTTTACGATACCAGAAGCCGACGACGTGCATGGTGTAGGGCGCGCCAAGCTGCTTGCCATCCCAGGACCAGTTCTGGGCGGCGGCGCCAAGGTCGCCGATCCAGTCCTTGGTCTGCTCGGTAATGTCGGCAACCTTGCCGGTCTCGTAATAGGTTCCGAGAAGCGCGGCGCCCTGATTGAAGAAGATGTCGGGCGGGTTGCCGGACTGGAATCCCAGGGTCAGTTTCTGGGTGATCTGTTCATTCTGGATCGGCGTGACTTTGATGGTCACATCCGGATTGGCGGCGTGATAGTCGTCCGCTGCCTTTTGGAAAATCCCCTTGAGGGGATCGGCGGTGGCATTGGTCCACCATTGCAGCGTCACGGGCTCTGCAAAGGCCGGAACGGCAGCCAAAGCCGCCAGCGATGCCACAAGCCCGGTCGTAAGCATCAAACGTGGATTAATTTTCATATTGGGTCCTCCCACCCTTGCTGTTTCTGCCGCGGTATTGAGTTACGTAACTCAAGCCAATCGAAAGGCTATACCTCGAGAAGGCACTGTCAAGAATTTCTCTATTACAATTAATTCCTGTCTTGCCAAGTTCGGTTTTAAACTCTCCCATCTGTTTCCGACGACTGTCACACCCGAAAACGCCACAGATTTCGCCCGTAGCGCCTTGTCTGAGTGGGTGCCGTCGAGACGAATTCGAACCATGAGTTTCGTTTCCTGATCAAGGCAGAATTCAGGCAGCGATACGGCTTCCGTTTTCTCCGTCGAAGAGATGGACGGCGCCGGACTTGGGCCGGATGCGGAGCATCTCGCCCGGTCGCGCCGAAATGCGTTCGCGGAAAGCGCCCGTGATTTCCCGCCCCGCGAGCCGGGCCACGACCTGGGTTTCGGATCCGGTCGGCTCGACGGTCAGGCTTTCGGCCGAAAGCCCCTGCGGATCGAGTTCGAAATGCTCGGGCCTGACACCCAGCGTCACGGGTTTTCCCGTCGCGCCGGCCAGCGCGGTTTCGAGCGCGAACTTCGTGCCGTCCGATGCGATGAAAGCACCGCCGTCAAGCGTGCCGGAGAAAACGTTCATGGCTGGCGAGCCGATGAAACCCGCGACAAAAAGATTGGCCGGCTTGTCGTAAAGATCGAGCGGCGAGCCGATCTGCTCGATGATGCCGTCATGCATCACCACGATCCGGTCCGCCATGGTCATGGCCTCGATCTGGTCGTGGGTCACATAGACCGTCGTGGTCTTGAGCTTTGTGTGGTTCTGCTCGATCTCGGAGCGCATCTGCACCCGAAGCTTGGCATCGAGATTGGAGAGCGGCTCGTCGAACAGAAACACTTCCGGCTTGCGCACGATGGCCCGCCCCATGGCCACGCGCTGGCGCTGTCCGCCGGACAGTTCCTTCGGATAGCGTTCCAGAAGGGATTCGAGGCCGAGAATGGAGGCGGCATCCAGAACGCGCGTCTTGCGTTCCGCCTTGTCCACCTTTTGCAGTTTGAGCGAAAAACCCATGTTTTCTTCGACCGTCATATGCGGATAAAGCGCATAGGACTGGAACACCATCGCGATATCGCGATCCTTTGGCGCCAGATCGTTGACCACCCGGTCTCCGATGGAAATGTCACCCGAGGTAATGTCCTCAAGCCCGGCAATCATTCTGAGAAGTGTCGACTTTCCGCATCCGGAGGGCCCGACCAGCACGACGAATTCGCCTTCGTCAATCGTTAGGGAAACGCCATGCAGCACTTCCAGACTACCAAAACTCTTGCGCACATCGTTGATGTTGACGGCGCCCATTCTACTCTCCTGTCGAAATCTGACTAAAAAACACTTTTTTCCGAAGCTATGAAACCATTCACCCGTTTTTTTCAAGATTGGCGTCGCCTGCCAAATCTTCATCGACGGCACATTGCGGCAAAAAACTGCCTCGTAAAGACACAAGAAATCAAACAACGCCGAACAGATCGTACGGCATAATCCGCGCGTTTCTCATCTTGTACCAGCGCCTTACCGTCGAAACTCGGCCTCTCAGTTCGACGGTCTGCACGGTCGGAATGCCGTTTTCGCAACTGGTATGTCACGTCACAGAGCTTTGGAGAAAACGAGTGGCATCCCGCTCCGATCCGGTTCGTACGCCCGGCGCAAAACCCTGCCGGCGACAGAACCACAGGTGATTCGTCCGGGTTATTTGGTGCCGGCGAAACCGGCAAGTAATACCCTTGTTTCGCCTCCGGAATTTCGTTTCCGTTTCCGGTCAAATCCGCGTACCGGATCGCCGGTTCCGGTTCAGATATCGTGTCGCACCATCCTTTTTGCAGATGACGGGTCTGACGTCTGCATAGCGTGATCGTCCAGTTCGCCTTTTCGCCGTACCTGGACCCGAAAGGAAAATCGTCCTTAAGCCCCGACAAGGTCCGACAGTTTCGGACGTCACCTGAAAAGTCGAATACTGGCTCGGATTTATCCGTTTCCGCGTCGGATCGCACGACCCTTCGGGTACCGCACAACATCACAACATGATGTCGCAATATCCCGGATCGCCGGCCTTACGGCCCCGTCCGACACCTCCTTGACCCCACCATGTCGAACTGGAAACGGCCTGTGCGGATCGGGCCGGATGCCGCTTCGTTTCGTGCCGAGTCGCATGTCTTGCCGGGATCGAACCGCCTTGCGACATAGTCGCGCGTCAAGTTCGACTGCATTCGCCGGTCGTCTCCAAAGTACGAGAACGCACAACGTTCTATTTCCTGGATGAAAATCCGTTTCGCCTTTGAAAATCGTACAAACAGAGTTGGAAATATGAGAGTCTACCATGCTAGACTACCACAATTGATGCTCGGTAACGGGTTTAACGATGCAGCAGGATTATCCATACAAATAACCAAACGTTGCATACGTGCCCACCTGAATTTCCCCTAGCATTTGAGTGAGGGTGTTCCGTTGTTTTCTATTCAGTCATGCGACGCGGCAACGAAAACCTCGTATCGGGAAGTTCGGGCAACACCGCGTGTCTGTCCGATTAACAGACTAGAGACTTCATATCTTTTGGGAGGAATACATGAAGAAACTCATCAGCTTGCTGGCACTCGCCGCACTTGGTGTCGGCTTGGCGGCCAGCGCTGCGCCGGCTCAGGATCTCGTCGGCATCGCCATGCCGACCAAGTCGTCGTCGCGCTGGATTTCCGACGGCGAAAGCATGGTCAAGGCGTTCGAGGAGATGGGCTACAAGACCGATCTTCAGTTTGCCGAGGATGATATCCCGAACCAGCTCGCCCAGATCGAGAACATGGTCACCAAGGGCTCCAAGGCCCTCGTGATCGGCGCCATTGACGGCACGACCCTCTCCGACATTCTGGCCAAGGCCCATGAAGCCGGCGTCAAGGTGCTCGCCTATGACCGTCTGATCCGTCAGTCGCCCGACGTCGACTATTATGCGACGTTCGACAACTTCCAGGTCGGCGTGCTTCAGGCCAACTCGCTGGTCGAAGGCCTCAAGACCCGCTTCGGCGACGTGCATCCGTGGAACATCGAACTGTTCGGCGGCTCACCGGACGACAACAACGCCTACTTCTTCTATGACGGCGCTATGTCCGTTTTGCAGCCGATGATCGACGCCGGCGACATCATCGTGCAGTCCGGTCAGTTCGGCATGGACAAGGTCGGCACGCTGCGCTGGGACGGCGCGGTCGCGCAGGCCCGCATGGACAATCTTCTGTCCGCTTTCTACACCGACAAGAAGATCCAGGGCGTGCTGGCTCCCTATGACGGCCTTTCCCGCGGCATCATCTCCTCCCTCAAGGGCATCGGCTACGAGCCCGGTCCGGAAATGCCGATCGTGACCGGTCAGGACGCCGAACTTCCGTCCATCAAGGGCATGGTTGCCGGCGAGCAGTATTCGACGGTGTTCAAGGACACCCGCGACCTGGCCGCCGCCGCCGCCAAGATGGTCGACGCCATGATGAAGGGCGAGGAGCCCGAGGTTAACGACACCACGACCTACGAAAACGGCGTGAAGATCGTTCCCTCGAACCTGCTCGTTCCGTACTCCATCGGTCCGAACGACATCCACATCCTGGTCGACAGTGGCTACTACACTCAGGACCAGATCGACAATTAGTCCTCCCGCGTGTTGGCGGGGCCCAGTGAATGCTGGGCCCCGTGCGCGATTGAGGCGGCAGACCGGACCGAGAACTTCATCCACGCCCACTCCCGATCGTCGCGTCACCCGATGTGACGTGCTGGCCCTGGTGTATCGGGATGCTCTTGTCGTCCGAAGCCTCTGGCCAGATCGAGTAAGACCATGCAGCCCATCCTAGAAATGCGGGACATCACCAAGACCTTCCCGGGCGTCAATGCCCTGTCGGAAGTCAATCTCACGGTCATGCCCGGTGAAATTCACGGTATCGTTGGCGAAAACGGTGCCGGCAAATCGACGCTGATGAACGTTCTGTCCGGCGTCTATCCGCACGGCACCTATTCCGGCGACATCGTTTTCGAAGGCAAGCCGCGCGCCTTCCATGCCATTTCCGACAGCGAAGACGTCGGTATCATCATCATCCATCAGGAACTGGCGCTGGTTCCCCTGCTTTCGATCGCCGAGAACCTGTTTCTCGGCCACGAGACCGGCAAGTTCGGCGTCATCGACTGGTACGAAGCCTTTTCGCGGTCCAAGGAGCTTCTTGCCAAGGTCGGCCTGAGCGAAAACCCGGACACCCTGGTCGACACCCTCGGCACCGGCAAGCAGCAGCTCGTCGAAATCGCCAAGGCGCTCGGCAAGAAGGTCAAGCTTTTGATCCTCGACGAGCCGACGTCGAGTCTCAACGAGCGCGATTCCGACGCCCTGCTCGCCCTTTTGAGCGATTTCCGCGATCACGGCATGGCGTCCATCCTGATCACCCACAAGCTGGGTGAAGTGCTGAAGGTCGCCGACCAGATCACGGTTCTGCGCGATGGCCAGACCGTCGCCAATTTCAACTGCCACGCCGAAAAGATCGACGAAGACCAGATCATCAAGGCCATGGTCGGTCGCGATCTGACCGATCGCTATCCGCCGCGCCACGCCACGATCGGCGAACCGGTTTTCGAAGTGAAGAACTGGAACGTCTATCACCCGCAGCACGGGGACCGCAAAGCGATCAAGGACGTCAGCCTCAACGTGCGCGCCGGCGAGGTGGTCGGCATTTCCGGGCTGATGGGCTCGGGCCGCACCGAGCTGGCCATGTCGCTGTTCGGACGCTCCTGGGGACAACGCATCACCGGCGACGTCCTGATCCACGGCAAGCCGGTCGACGTGTCGACCATCCCCAAGGCGATGGCTGCGGGGTTCGCCTATGCCACCGAGGACCGCAAGACCTACGGTCTGGTGCTGATCGACCACATCAAGCACAACATCACCCTGGCCAACCTCAACAACGTCTCCTCGAAGATGATCATCAACGACGTCAAGGAGATCACCACGGCGAACAAGTATCGCAAGGAGGTCGGCATCCGCTCTTCGAGCATCTACCAGGTGACCAACAACCTGTCGGGCGGCAACCAGCAGAAGGTCGTTCTGTCCAAATGGCTATTCGCCGGCCCGGACGTACTCATTCTCGACGAGCCGACCCGTGGCATCGACGTCGGCGCCAAATATGAAATTCACAGCCTTATCAACAACCTCGCCGAAGCCGGAAAGGCCATCATCGTGATTTCTTCGGAAATGCCCGAACTACTGGGCGTCACCGACCGGATCTACGTGATGAACGAGGGGAGCATCGTGGCCGAGATGGCCGCCAAGGACGCATCGCAGGAAAAGATCATGCATGCGATCATGGATTCGTGGGAGCACTGAAATGACGGACGTTGCAGCGCAAAACAAGAAATCAAGCAACTGGATGAAGTACGTCCAGTCCAACATTCGTGACTATGTGCTCCTGATCGCGCTTCTGGCGATCATGATCTACTTCCAGTTCACGACCAACGGCACACTGTTCATGCCGGTCAACATGACCAACATCATCCTGCAGAACAGCTATATCGTCATCATGGCCCTCGGCATGTTGCTGGTGATCGTGGCCGGCCATATCGACCTTTCGGTCGGGTCGGTCTGCGGCTTTATCGGCGCCGTCGCCGCCGTGCTCATGGTGCAGATGAAGCTCGATCCGCTCGTGTCCGTCATCGCCTGCCTGGCGCTCGGCGGCGTCATCGGGGCGGCACAGGGCTATTTCGTCGCCTACCACCGCATTCCGGCCTTCATCGTGACACTGGCCGGCATGCTGATCTTCAAGGGCCTGGCCCTTGCGGTTCTGGGCGGTGCCTCGGTCGGCCCGTTCCCGAAGTCCTTCCAGCTTCTCAGCTCCGGCTATGTGCCGGATCTCATCGACTTCCAGATCAACGGCAAGCCGTTCAACCTTCTGGCCCTTATCGTCGGCATCGTGGTGACGGCCCTTCTGGTCTGGATGAACATGCGCGAACGCATCAACCAGAAAAAGCACGGCCTGGCCGAGGAACCGGAAGCCATCTTCTGGGGCCGCAACGCCCTGATCGCCGTCGGCTTTATCGGCTTCACCTATCTGATGGCCAACTACAAGGGCCTGCCGAACGTTCTGATCGTCATGTTCATCCTCATCGCCCTGTTCATGTTCCTCACGACCAGCACCACCTTCGGGCGCCGCATCTATGCCGTCGGCGGCAACCTCAAGGCAGCCAAGCTGTCCGGCATCAATACCGAAGCCCTGCTGTTCTGGACCTTCACCATCATGGGCGTGCTGTCCGGGCTTGCCGGCCTGATCTTCGCGGCGCGCCTCAACGTTGCCACCCCGAAGGCCGGTCTCGGCTTCGAACTCGACGTCATTGCAGCCTGTTTCATCGGCGGCGCGGCGACGACCGGTGGCGTCGGCAAGGTGATCGGCGCGGTCATCGGCGCCTTCATCATGGGCGTGATGAACAACGGCATGTCGATCATGGGGATCGGCATCGACTGGCAGCAGGTCATCAAGGGCATGGTGCTTCTACTCGCCGTGTTCATGGACAACTATTACAAGCAGAAGCAGGGCTAACCTCCGCGCGCCGGGATTTCCCCTGCGCGTCGTGTCCTGTTATCAAGACCCCCGCCTTTGTGAGGTGGGGGTTTTGATTTTCCTTCCGGCGATCCTTTCAAAATGCGTTTCGCGCGTTTTGACGCATCGTTTCGATCACGGATTCTGTTGAGGTCCGGCGAGCGGCTTGATTAAATCAAAATATCTGATACATAAAATCCGGCGCAAACGCCTCGAACTAGGAGAGTCTTTTTTTGGCCCGCAATTTTCTCGTGGTCGACCCGGAGGATGGATCGGACGTTCTCAAAGGTCTCGCGTCTCCTGCCCGCGTTCGTATTCTAAAGCTGCTTCATGACGAAGGCGCGATGAATATCAACGATATTGCCGCTCATCTTGGTCTGCCGCAATCGACGGTTTCGTCCAACATGGCGCTTCTGGAGAAGGCCCAGCTCATCCGCACCGAGGTGCAGAAGGCGCGCAAGGGAAACCAGAAGATCTGTCACCTGACCTTCGACGAAGTGCTGATCGCCTTCAAGGACGGGTTCAAGAAAGCGCAGGACGACGGTATCGAAGTCTCCATGCCGATCGGCCTTTATACCAGCTACGAGGTCACGGCGCCGTGCGGGTTGTGCACGTCCGAAGGCATCGTGGGATTGCTCGACGTCCCGGATTCCTTTCTCGATCCGTCCCGCATGAAGGCCGGCCTTTTGTGGCTGACGCGTGGCTATATCGAATACCAGTTTCCCAACAACGCCAAGCTGACCAACACCGATCTCGACTCCATTTCCTTTTCGATGGAACTGAGTTCCGAAGTGCCGGGCACCAGCGCCGACTGGCCGTCGGACATCACCCTGACCGTCAATGGCATCGACATCGGCACCTGGACCTCGCCGGGCGATTTCGGCGACAAGCGCGGCGTCTACACGCCGGACTGGTGGAAGCTCAAGGGGTCGCAATACGGCAAGCTCAAGAACTGGCGCGTCGGCCAGAACGGCACCTATGTCGACGGTGTCCGGATTTCCGAAGTCTCGCTCGACGATCTCAACATCTCGGGCCATCACTCGATCCGGCTCAGGATCGGCGTGCATCAGGACGCCAAGCATCCCGGCGGGCTCAATATCTTCGGACGCGGTTTCGGTAATTACGACCAGGATATCATCCTGCGCCTCAACGCGAAGCGCTGACACAATTCTTTGTCGTTGCCAAAAGCCCTCGGGCTTGAAACATGGGCGGTGACGCCATCCACGAGCCAGCGCACTTGACCGCGCTGGGTTCAAGGATATCGGGCCATAACCCAGTTGAGCGTCCGCTCGGTTCGAGCTGATGAATGGCATTTTATGCTTTTTGAAAACGCGACAGTGATCGGACACGCATTAGGCTGGTAACGGTCCGGACTCCTGAATGATCAGGCCGGATGCGGATTGCGAGACCAGAATGCTTCAGAGCGCCGATCCCGAACTGTCGCCGGCTTCCGACGGAGCCCAGGACTCCCTTCGCCACGAGGTCGAGCAGATCCTCGCCCAGCGGCTCGAACGCTCCAGCCTCAGAAAATCCAGAACCAGTCCGGATCCGGCGCCGGTCGCTCCCGCTCCATCCTCGCTGCGCCGGGAGAAAACCCAGCCCGACACGCCAACCGATCCCGCGATGGAACCGACGCCCGACCTGGCATCGTTCGAACAGGACTTCGCCGAGGAGCTGGCGCGCGAACAGTTCGATCCCCTGCCCTTCACCGAAGCGCCGCACGATGAGGAACCGCCGGTTCCGCACGATCGTCGCAGAGGCGACCGTCGACAGGCCGAACGTCGCAACATCGAATTCATGCGAACCGAACTGGCGTGGTCAACCTCGCCCGAAGACGAAGACAAGCCCGGATTGTTTGCCGGATCAAGGCTCAAGCCGTCGCGTATGGTGCTTCTCGTCGTGGCGTCCATGTCCGCGGCCATCGCTGCCGCACTTTTCCTGACCGCTCCGCCCAAGACCACCCCCGCCCCTCCCCCGGAATTGGCGGCACCGGTCGTCGCCACAACCCTTCCGGTTGCGACCACGCGCGTTCTGGTTGCCACCGAAGCCGTCGCCGCCGGCCAATCGCTCGACGAGACAAGCCTAGGGTGGCGGGACATGGCCGATACCGATCTCCTGCCCGGCTATGTCACGGCCGAGACCGATCCCGATGCGGAAATGGCGCGCTTTGCGAACGCCGTCGCACGTTATCCGCTTTTCCCCGGCGATCCGATCCGGGCCGACAAGCTCCTGAGCCAAGTGCAACAATCCCTGGCCAGTACACTTGAACCGGGCATGCGTGGCGTGTCGGTCAAGGTCGATGCCGGCGCTGCCGCCGGCGGCTTCATCAAGCCCGACGACTATGTCGACGTGGTCCTCAGTACCGAAATCGGCGGCCAGCGCGTGACGCGGACGGTGCTCAGCAATGTGCGGGTCCTGTCCATCAACGCCAAGCTGGGCCCTGCGACCACGGGGGAAGCCGAGGATGACGCAGCGCTCGGCGACGTCTTTACCGGGCTTGCCATGGCAACGCTCGAACTCGATCCGCGCGCGGCCGAAGTGCTCGTGCGCGCCGCAACGAGCGGGGAGCTGACGCTGACCCTGTGTCCGCCCGTCGATGTCGCCGAGAAGGCCCTGACGGCGCACAACGGCGCCAACCAGTCGATCCGGCTGACCAGCACTTTCTGGAAGGATGGCTATTCACCGGGGCTTAAATAGCCCCCTTTGCGCTGCCGCAACCGCGTTAAGCGGGGATTCAGGACAGGCGATTACTCTGGTTGAGCGTTTTTGAAAACAACGGGCACCGCAATCCCGCTTTAAAGACGCGACAGGATAATAAGCCTGGAGCAGGTCATCCAGATCCAGACAGCCGCGACCAACTCCAGCTTCGGCAAGGTAATGTGTTTCGAGTGTGCCATGCGTAGTCCAGTTCCAGACACGGCCGTTCCACGCGGATACGCAGCCGTCGTTCCCCTTTCGCCCAGAGACTGGACGCGCCGCATCGGTTCGTTCCTCGCCGCCGTTCTTTTTGTTCTGTTCTGCGTCGTGCCGGGCCTGGCCCAGACGGTTAAATACGATGTGGCCACCACCTCGGCGCTGCGTATCAATCTGCCCGCCTCACAGGCGCTGACCGTGCTGATGAGCACGGATATCGGCAAGGTGGTGCCCGCCGACGCCACCATCGCCGATGCGCAGATCATCACCACCAGGTCGATCTTCGTCGTCGGCCGCTCGTTCGGCACCACCACAGTCAACGTATTCGATGCGGACGGCCAACCGGTCGGGTTGCTGTCGGTCGAGGTCGGCGCCGACGTCACCGATATGACCCGTTCCATTCGCGCGGCCGTGCCCGCCTCCGCGGTCAAGGTCGATTCGGTCAATGGCCGCGTCAAGCTGTCGGGCACGGTGCCCGACGAGACATCAATGAAAAAGGTGCTGGAAATTGCCGCGCAATACGGCAGTCCGGCGGTCATCAACACCATGACGCTCAGCGGGGGCCAACAGGTCAATCTCGAAGTGCGCATTCTCGAAGCACAGCGCACGGCAGCACGTCAGCTCGGCGTACAATGGAGCGGCAGCATCGGTGGCGTCGGCACCAATGTCGTGTCGAGCACCACGGGACCGACGGCGGAAGCGATGTCCTTCTCCTCGTTCCTCGCCAACGTCATTGCCGGCGGTTCCAACGGCGTCAATGTGTCCGCCACGATCAACGCCCTCGAAACAAAGGATCTCGTCAGGACCCTGGCCGAGCCGAACCTGACCACGCTCAGCGGCGTCAATGCCAGTTTCCTTGCCGGCGGACAGGTCCCGATCCGGGTTGCGGACGGCAATGGCGGCATCACCCTCGAATACCGCGATTTTGGCGTCAGGCTGTCGTTTACCCCCGTCGTGCTCGACGACGACCGCATCCAGATCCACCTGATGCCGGAAGTCAGCGGCATCAACGGCTATACCGACAGCGGCGATCCGATCTTCAACACACGCACCCTGGAAGCCACGGTCGAATTGCGCGACGGCCAGAGCTTCTCGGTCGCCGGGCTCCTGCAAAACGGCACCACGCTCAGCCAGGACCAGTTGCCCTGGCTCGGCGACGTGCCCATTCTCGGCACCCTGTTCAGATCCTCGGGTTACCAGAAGAACGATACCGAACTCGTCGTCATCGTCACCCCCCGGCTCGTCCGTCCGAGTGTGCCCGGCCAACGCCTTGCCACCCCCCTCGATCAGACCCAGCCGGCCAACGATCTGCAGTTCTTCCTGCTCGGACAGCTCGAAGTCACCCCGAAGATGATGCGCAATTTCCGTTCGGGCGCCGGCGTGGTCGGCCCTTACGGCTACATCATCGATCTCGGCCTCGACCCCAAGTCAGGAGCAATGCCATGAGCCCGGTCCGCCCGATTGCAGGACTTGCCGCCGCCCTTCTGGCCCTGACGCTCGGCGCCTGCTCCTATGACTATCTGCAGAACACCGACCGGGTCGGCTATCACGCCGGCGACGCCGTCAAGGCCAACCTCGCCGCCGAAACGCTCGATCCGTCCAAGCCCTCCATGAACAAAACCTCCGGTCTCGGCCAGAACGGCGATGTGACGAGCACCAGCGCCTCGGGCACGCCGACCACGTACTGAAGGCCCATCCTCCAGTTCGAGGCCCCCCGCGCGTCAACAGGCGATGGGTATCAGGCCCGCTCCGGACCAAGATGGCGGCACAGGAAATCGAGTTCGCGCCAGAGCACTTTTGGGTTGCGCGAATAGGTGTAATGGTCGTCCTGGGGCACGAAAAGGGTTTCGAACGGCAGTCCGGCATCGAACAAGGCCTCAGCCACCTGGTCGGTGATGGCCGGATGGACGTTTTCGTCAACACCTCCATGCCCGAGCAGCAGCGCGCCGCGCAACCGGTGGGCGCGGGGGGCATTGGCAACGGCGTCGTAATTGGACGTGCCATCGGCATTGACCACCAGCCTGCCCTGCCATTTCTCCGGCCAGCAATGGTTATAGCAGCGCGGCTCGTGACTGCCGGCGGTGGCGATCGCCGCGTGAAAGACATCCGGATAATCGAAAATGGCGCGGGCCGCGGCATGGCCGCCGGCGGAATGGCCCATGATCGCCAACCGGTCGGCATCAAGATAGGCTCGCGCGGCAAACAGCGCTTTCAGAAAGGCAACGTGATCGTTCAAAAAGCCGGGATTGTCGAGATGGCCATGGCTAAGATCATGAAAGGCTTTCGAGCGGTAGGGCGTGCCGCGTCCGTCGATCGCCACCACGGCAAAGCCGGCCTCGGCAAAGGCGCGGGCCTTGGCGGCAAGGCGGAATTCGCCCGGATCGGCGGGATAGCCGGCCAGCGGCACCTGGATGCATTGCGGGCCGGGATAGATCATGTCGATGACCGGATAACGCCTTTTGGGGTCGAAATCCGATGGCAGCCAGATCATGCCGAAGATCTCGGTTTCGCCATCCGCCGCCAGGCCTTTGAGACTCTCCGGAAAACATAAGCCCTTGCACGCCCCGGCCGGCACCTTTGGACGATAGTCGGCCCGTTCGAGTTCGGCAACGACCGAACCGTCGGCACGGCGCAGAACGGTGCGGGCCAGCCGGTCGAAATCCTCGTCGATCTCAACGAAATGGGTTCCGTCCGGGGACAGGGCCGCCGCCAGCGGCGTGAGACGCGTGGCGCGTGCGACGCGGTCCGGCCAGCCGACGGTGCGGATAACGCCGGAATGGTCGCCGGGCTCGGGCGTGAGATCGTGCATCTCGCCGCTGTTAAGGTCGACGGACATGATCGTCCGCCGATAGGGCGTCTTGCCGTCGCCACGCCCCCCGGCGATGAAGAACAATCGACGCCGGGCCCTGTCGACCCCCAAAAGATCGCGCACCACGAAATCACCGGCGGTCAACTGGCGTTTCACCGCGCCGGTCGCAAGGTCGCACAAATAAAGATGGGCCCAGCCGTCTCGCTGGGAGAACCAGACGATCTCGCCCGTCTCGTCCAAAGGTACGATATTGGGCATCGCCCCGAACGCCATGTTGACGTCGACGAAATGCGGATCGGTTTCGGTGAGGATCGTCCGTCGCGTGCCGGTTTCGGCATTAACCTCGACAAGCGCGATCCATTGCTCGTAACGGTCGTGATCGAGAAAAAAGACGCGCGTGCCATCCTGGCTCCACCAGGCTTCTGAACGCTCGATGAGCGAGGTTTCAGTGACATGCGTCGGCTTGCCCTCAACCTTGATTATGGCGCCGGTCTCGACATCGATCACCGCCTGATACGCCATGGGCAGCTCGGTATCGCCGGTAAAGGCGTTGCGTAGCAGGTGCATTCTGGGCACGAGGCTCCCGTCTTCCGGCACGGTTTCCTGCAACGGCACCTCGCGCACGGCGCGTTCGTCGAGCTGATAGGTGAAGATCTTTTGGCTGTCCGGCGACCAGACGAGGATCGGCGGCAGGACAATGTTGCACCTTCGCAGATGCAGCGTTTCAAGGCTTTGATCGGGCGATTTGGCCCATTCGAAATGCGCCTCGGCGTCATGGGTCAAGCGCCGTTCGTTTCCCGTTTCGAGCACGCGTAGCCACAGATCGCCATCGCGGCGAAAAACGACCAGGTTCTTGTCGGGCGAAAGGGACTCGTCGGGCCGGCTCGGACGCGGCGGCTGCGGGATCAACCCGGCGCCATCGAAACGCCAGACCCGGCCCTCCGAAGCAATGACCACACCATCAGGCGTCGTCGAAAGGATTTCGAGCGTGTTGAAATCGACGCCTTCGGCCTCGATCAGCGGGCGCAGGCGGGCGTGATCAAAAGCAGGGTATTTGGTGCCCGTTTCCGCGTCGACAATGACATATTCCGAGCCGGCGACGCCGTCGCGCCGATACCAGAAGCGCCTGCCACCGGCGAACCAGACCGGCTCCACCAATAAATTCTTCATCGCCGGACGCAGTGTTTTCGGCATGAACGGGGCGGCGCGACGGCGTTGCGTTTCAGTCAGGCCGATCATCGGGCGTCCTGAGCGGAAGCGGCCGGTTCGAGCGGGAAATGGCAGGAAAAGCGCCGTTCGCTGTCACCCGACAGCACCGGCGCCTCGACAAGGCAGCGCTCCTTGGCGAACGGACAACGGCCGTTGAACTCGCAGCCCGTGGGACGCTGCAACAGGCTCGGGATCTCTCCTTCGAGCCGGATGCGGTCGCGTCGCGCCTCCGGATCGATGATCGGATTGGCCGACAAAAGCGCCTTGGTATAGGGGTGGCGCGGCGCTTCGTAGATCGCCGCCGTGTCGCCGATCTCGACGAAACGCCCCAGATACATCACCGCCATGCGGTCGGCGACGTGCCGCACGATGTTGAGATTGTGGGTGATGATCAACAGGGACAGGTCGAGCTTTTCGCGCAGGGTGTTGAGAAGATTCAGGACCTCGCTTTGCACCGAAACGTCGAGCCCGGCCGTCGGTTCGTCGGCAATCACCAATTGCGGTTTCAGAGCCAGCGCCCGCGCCACGCCGACGCGTCGCGCCTGCCCGCCCGACAGTTCGTGCGGATAGCGATCGGCCATGTCGGGCGTGAGCCCGACCAGATCGAGCAGCCTTTCCAATATCGCTTCGTCATACGCCACCTTGTGAATGATGAACGGTTCGCGGATCAGGGCCCTGACAGTCAGGCGCGGGCTCAGCGAACTGACCGCGTCCTGAAAGATCATCGCCACGTGACGGCGCAGCGCCTGACGCTCGGTGCGGTTGAGACCCAAAACATCCTCGCCTTCGAAACGCACCTCACCCGACACATCGCCGCCAAGGCCGGCGACGGCGCGGGCCAGTGTGGTCTTGCCCGAACCGGATTCGCCGACCAGGGCCATGGTCTGGCCGGCTTCGATCCTGAAACTCACGCCCGCGACGCCCTCAATCTCGGTGGGATCGCCGCGCAGTCGGTTGAGGACCCCGCCAATGGCGAAGCGGACACGAAGATCCTCGACTTCGAGAAGCGCGCTCATGACGTCACCTGCCGCTTGTGTTCGGGCGCTGCCAGATGACAGCGCACATGTTCGGACGCACCGGCCCGCCAGGCGCCGGGAACCGTGTCGCGGCAGGGCGCGAAGACATCGGGGCAGCGATCGGCAAAGATGCAACCTCGCGGCAGATCGACGAGATCCGGCACACGGCCGCCAATGGTCGGCAGATGCCGGGTCGGTTCGGCAATCTGGGCCGGATCGCAGGCGAACAACAGGCGCGTATAGGGGTGCTGGGGCGCCCGGAACATCGCGGCGACCGGGCCGGTCTCGACCAGCTCGCCGGCATACATGACATTGATGCGCTGGCACAGTTCCGCCACCACGCCGAGATGATGGGTAATGAATAAAATGGCGCAGCCGATCTCCTGTTGCAGGTCGCGCAACAAATCGATGGTGGCAACTTCAAGCGTGGCGTCGAGCGCCGTGGTCGGCTCGTCGGCGATCAGCAGATCAGGTCGGGCCATCAACGCCATGGCGATGGCGACGCGCTGGCGCATGCCGCCCGAAAACTCGTGAGGATAGCGGTCGATCTTGCTCTCGGGATCGGGAATATGCACCTTTTGCAGCATCTCGATGGCGCGTGCGCGCTTTTCCGCTTTGGAGATCGGCTGGCGATACTGGATGTCGATCATCTGCCGGGCAATGGAAAGGACCGGATTGAGCGTCGTCATCGGGTCCTGGAAAACCACCGAGATCTTTTCCCCGAGCAGTTGCGCCATCTGCTTGCGGGTCATCTGGGTCAGATCCTGGCCGGCAAAGACAATCTCGCCGCTCTCGATCCTGCCCTGGCCGGGCATGAGGCCGAGAATGGCCTGCATCAGGGTGGACTTGCCGCACCCCGATTCCCCCACGAGCCCGACGATCTCGCCGGGAGCGATGGTCATGTCGACATCGCGCAACGCTCTCAGCCGGCCGTTGACGGTATCGTAACTGACCGAGAGATCGCGGATGGAAAGAATGGGATCGGTGCTCATTTCTTTGCCATTTTGGGATCGAACGTGTCGCGCAGCGCTTCGCCGAGGAAGGTGAAGCCGAGCGCGGTGATGACGATGGGCAATCCGCCGGCGATCACCATCCAGGCGCTGTCGCGGATATAGGAAAAGCCGTCGTAAAGGATGGTACCCCAGGATGGGGTCGGCGGGCGGACGCCGAGGCCGAGAAAGCTCATGCCTGCCTCGATGCCGACGACGATGGGAATGTCCATGGCGGCGAGGATGAGAATCGGGCCGACGATGTTGGGCAGGACGTGAAGGAACACAATGCGCAGCACGCTGGCGCCGAGGGCGCTTTCGGCATCGACATAATCGGCATGCCTCAGCGTCAGCGCCTGGGTGCGCGCGATACGGGCATAGGCCGGCGAGTTGACGAGGATGACGACGATCACCACGGCCCAAAGGCTCGGACCGGTAAAGGTCACCAGAACCAGGGCCAGCATGACGGTCGGCACCGATTTGGCGGCGTCGAGCAAAAGCAGAAGCACATTGTCGAGCCAGCGCGGGGCGAAACCGGCGAGAACACCCAGGAACAGCCCGAGAACCAGTGCCAGTGCCGTCGACAGGATCGAAATCGACAGCGCGATACGCGCGCCGTAAAGCACGCGGGTAAACAGGTCGCGCCCGAGATTGTCGGTGCCCAAAAGATGGCTGGCGGACGGGGCGGCGAACCTGTGGAGCGGATCAAGCGCAAAAGGCGCATAGGAACTGAGCGGCGCCGCGATGGCGAGAATGACGGTGAATAGGATCAACCCGAGCCCCAGGGCGCCGAGCGGGTCCGAGACCAGACGCAGCAGCGCGTTCTTCGGGCGCCTGACGGCGGTCGGCGCGCTGGGCGGATCGATTGTCCGGGCGGTGTCATTTTGCAAGGTCATTGCGCACCCTCGGATCGAGCCAGGCGATCAGCAGATCGGCCAGAAGATTGACGAAAACGAAAAAGACGGTCGTCACCAGCACCGTGCCGGTCACCACCGGATAGTTGCGCGCCACGATCGCGTCGAAGACGAGCTTGCCGATGCCCGGCCGCGCGAAAACGATCTCGGCGAAGACCGCACCCGAGAGCATCTGTCCGATACCAAGCCCCAGCACGGTGATGGTGGGCAGGATGGCGATCCTCAACACGTAGTTGAACATGATCTTGTGTTCGGGCAACCCAAAGGCGCGCGCCGTCGAAACATGGTTTTCCTCCATCACTTCGAGCATGGAGGCCCTGAGGATGCGCGCCGTGTAGCCGATCCAGGCCAGCCCGAGGGCGAGCGAAGGCAGCACCAGGCGCCAGGCGATATCAGGCGCCGTCCGGCCCGCGCCGATGGCCGGAAACCAGCCGAGATGGATGGAAAACAGCAGCAAAAGATAAATGGCGATGACGAAGGACGGCACCGCCATCACCGAAACCGACAGGATCGAAGTAAGCCGGTCCATCAGCGAACCGCGCTTGATGGCCGAGAATACCCCGAGCAGGATGCCGGGAATAATCGCAACCAGCATGGCGCCGGCGATAAGGCGCAACGTATCGGGCAGTTGCGCCAGAACCACCTTCAAAACCGGCGTGTTGGAAATGACGTCCTGTCCGAGATCGCCATGAAGGATGGCGGCGTAGAATTTGAGGATCTGGACCAGTATCGGCTGATCCAGTCCCATGCGTTCGCGGTAGGCAGCGATCAGGGCCTCGCTGGCCCGTGGCCCCAGCGCGATCCGGACGGGATCGCCCGGAACCGCGTGAATCATGACGAAGAGCGCCGCGATGACGGTCACGATGACCACCAGGGACAGGGCTACTCGTTTGAGCATATAGTTGAGCATGCCGATCGCTACCGTTTCCGCCTTACCAGATCACGCCTTGTAGAAATGCTCGAACTGCGGAATGCCGTCGGGCCTTAGCGCTTCGTCGACCCCGTTGCGGATAAGCGACCCGACCGGTTCGAAATTGAGGAAGATGAAGTCCCCGGATTCCTCCATCAGGTCCTGCATTTTCACATACATCGCATCGCGCTTGTCCGCGTCCATCTCGACCTGGGCCTGAGCATTGAGCGTGTCGTACTCTTCAGAGGAGAAACGCTGCCAATTCCACACGCCGACCTGATCGGTGGTGAACCAGGCGGTCGCCCAACTCGGGTCGGGCTGCATGGTGAAGGACAGAATGAAAAGCTGGACATCCTTCCAGCTGTCGCCGTCCGCCTCGATGCCGAGGCTCCAGAAAGTGCCGCTTTCATACTGGTTGATTTCGAGCGTCACCCCGACATCGGCCAAAAGCGCCTGGATGACCTGGGCCGCAGCCAGATCCTCGGCAGTCTGCTGGATGGACAGGGTCAGATTGAGCCCGCTGACACCGGCTTCGGCCAATAAAGCGCGGGCCTTGTCCGGATCGTATTGGTAAAGGTTCTTCTCGCGATGCCCGATCAGACCGGGGGCGATGATGCCGGCCGAGGGCTTGGCGGCGCCGAGAAAAGCCGCCTCGACGACGATTTCACGCGAAATGGCGTGTTGCAGGGCGCGGCGGACGCGCGGATCCTTCAAAGCCTCGTTGTCCTGATTGATGCCCAGCCAGTTGTAGTTGAGCCCGGTCGAGAAAACGAAATGGCCATCCTTGGGCGGGGTCTTCTCATAGCGCGGAATCGAGGAGATGGCGCTCTGGGCACAATCGAGATCGCCGGCCTCGAAACCGAGTTCGGCGGTCTTGTTGTCCTCGATCGGGGTCAGTTCCAGCACATCGAACATAGGCTCGAAAAGCGTGAAGTCCGGATTTCTTTCGAGCACCAGGCGGGTGCGCGGCGTCCATTCCCGGATGCGATAGGGGCCGCAGGTCACGGGCGGCTCGGTGGTGAACTTGCCCCCCGCGGCCTGAAGCGCCGCCTCGGGCAGGATCATGCCGCTCGGGGTCGGCAGGGTCGACGTGAACAGCGGCGCAAACGGCGCCTTCAAAACGATGATGCCGGTATAGGTGCCGGTGACCTCGATATGCTCGAGTTGGGCCCAGTCGCCCTGATAGGGTGAATCGTTGGCCGGATCGGCGATCCGCTCGAAGGAGAACTTCACATCCTTGGCGGTCATTTCACCATAGCCGCCCGAATAGACGATGCCGGGGTGAAGCTCGAAGGCGATATGGGTGTCGTCGACGACCTCATAGCTCTTGAACGCCAGCGGCTTGGGCGAGAAGGCATCGGATTCGGGATCGAACTCGAAGGCCGGAACGAACAGACATGCCATGACCAGGGAATCGGAGGCCGAGGTCCAGAAGGCCGGATCGAGATTGGAAATATCGGCGTAGAGCTGGCCGCGCAGCGTGCCCCCCTCGGCACTGGCGGCGGCAAATGCACTGTGACCGAACATGCCGGTCGCGAGGCTGGCACCAGCACCGGCGACAAGGCTCGACTGCAGGAACCGACGGCGTGAGAGATTCTTCAAGACCCGTGTCATCTGGTTATGTCTCCATAAGTTTTCGTTACTCCGAATATGACGCCGCCGAAGAAGTCCGGCGGGCCCCGCGTGTTCAGATTCGATCGATGTCGTTTCCGAAATCACGCTCAAACAAACAGTTTTCGCCTTCATAGGCGGTCAGTTTCTGCCTGACGTGGAAATGACCGGCATCCCCGGTCATCGTGGTGGTCAGGCGGGTTTTGACCCACCAGTCGTTTCGACCCATCTGACGGGTCCAGACCATATCGACCCTGGCGCTCGCCGGATCGTTCTTCTTGATGCTCCAGACCTCCTCGACCGAATTGGCGGTCACAAGGCCGTGGGTCAGGTCTTCTGTCAGAGGCACCTGGCCGGAAATGACGATGCGGGTTTCGCCCGTCGCCACATCGGTTTCGATGCGCTTGGATTCGGCCCCTTCGCCATGTCTTTTGACCGGCAGGGGCGGTGCGCCGTCGGGCGGGGGAAAATCGCGTTCACTGCCCTCGGTCGTCGGCCGCACGGGCAAGTCCAGCGTGCCGCCGGAAAGCGTCGCCGTCACGGGTTCGGCTTCTGGCCAGACAAAGGGCCAGTAACTTGTCGATACGGCAATGCGCAGCCGGTGCCCTTTGGGCAGACGATAGGCGATCTGGTCAAGCGCAAAGCCGATCCGCTCGGTCTTTGAGGGCACCATGTCTTCAGGAAACTCGCGGCTGGTGCGATGCCTTAGGTTGAAGATGCCCATGGTGATGAGGGCCGAACTGCCGTCCGGCCTCAGATCGGTCAGGCGTACGACGAGATGGGCGCGCTTCGTGTCGGTCGCGACATCGAGCGTGATCCGCGGCGCGCCGACGATATCGGTCGTTTCCGCCATCTCCTTACTGTCGAAACAGGCCGAAAGCGCATCATCGCCGCGCTGGTCGTCGGGCAATTCGCCGGGACCGAAGCCGAAGGGGAAATATTCGCCCGTCGCCATGCCGCAACCCGTCGAGGGGAAGGCCTTGACGACAAAGGGCGTTTCCGGAGCCTCGCCGAGTGTATTCGGGCCCAGTGCCAGTTTGCGCGTCGCGATGCCGGGGGCCGGCCAGACCGGCTCGGTGATCCAGCGGCCCGGACGCATTTCATAGCTGACCTCGGGCGCAACGCTGTCCATCAGCCAGCAGGTATAGGCCGGATCGTTTTCGACACTGGTCGGCAGATCCTTGAGCCAGTGGTCCCACCACCTCAGCGCTTCGTGCAAAAAGCCGATCCGGGGACCGGGCACGGCCATATGCGGGTATTTGTGGTTCCACGGGCCGACGAGCGCCTTGACCGGACTCTTGAGGTTGGCGGCCAGATGCGCCGGTGTGTTGCGGTAGCCGTCATGCCAACCACCGATGGTCAGGACGGCCGCCTTGATGGCCGCATAGTTTTCGCAGACCGACCCGTGTTTCCAATAGGCGTCGCGATGCTGATGACCAAGCCAGATCGGGGCGAGATCGGGCATGTTTTTCAGTCGGTCAAGCCAGATGTCGCGCCATTTGTCGCCGACCAGTGCCGGATCGGGCGGCGTCGAAAACCAGGATGTCGCCGTCGCTACCCAGCCGATATTCTCGCCGAGCATAACGCCGCCCTTGTAATGGATGTCGTCGGCATACCGATCGGTCGTCGAGCCAATCGTGATCACCGCCTTGAGCGGTTCGGGAGCGAGCGCGGCGACCTGCAGGCTGTTGAAGCCCCCCCAGGATATCCCCATCATGCCGACCCGGCCCGTGCACCAGGGCTGTGCCGCGATCCAGTTGATGGTATCGACCGCGTCGCGCATTTCGGTCGGCGAATACTCGTCGTCGAACAATCCCTCGGATTCGCCGCAGCCGCGCATGTCGACGCGGATCGCGGCATAGCCGTGCTCGGCGAAATAAGGGTGGGTAATCTGATCGCGCGCCGCGGTGCCGTCGCGCTTGCGGTAAGGCAGGAATTCGAGAATGGCCGGAACCGGATGCGCCTCGGCATCCTCTGGCATCCATACACGTGCTGACAGTCTTGTTCCGTCGGGAAGGGTAATCCCCATGTCCGGATTTTCGACGATTGCGACTTTTTGCTCTTTATCCTGCAACGAACGCTCTTGATCTTGTTGTTGCCGCCCCGAAAGGTTCGGATCGGTGCCAAAAATGCGCTAAACGCAATGTCCGCATCGGTGCGTCCAAAGGGTGGACGGCACATGCAAAAGCCCGGCAAGACGAGCTGCGGACAAAACGGGCATCGAAGACCGGCGGTGTCGGCTCCGGGGGCCCAATAATGGCGTGAGACCTCTGTATGGGCGATAAAGCCCGGTTTGCCAATTGTGCGGCTTTACGCTAGTTTTCGCCAGATTATCCTAATGCGCGCAAAACAGGACAAAATCCGATGCAGAGTTCCCTGTCCGATGCCGAAAAAATGGCAAAAAACCTTCGGGAATTATGCAGTCAGCAGCCGTCCGTCTCCCGTATCTGTCGCGAAATCGGGCTCAACCGGCAACAGTTCGACCGCTATCTGAAGGGGCGCACCATGCCGTCCGCATACAATATGCGGCGTATCTGCACCTATTTCGGCATCGGCGAGGAGGATCTTTTGGGCGAGCCCAGACGGCTCAGGCGGCGGCTGGAACCGCTTTATACGCGTGAGTCGGCGCTCGAACAGGCGCTCAGTCCCGAACCGGGCGAGATTGCGCTTTTGAGCAATTACGCCGGTCTTTATTTCTATTTCTTCCTGTCGCCCAACTGGCCGGGCCAGGTGCAATGTGGATTGATGACGATCGCCACCGACGAGAAAGAGGCACGCACACGCTATCTCGGTCGCGTCTGGGATCCCGATTTCCGAAAGATCATCCGTTCGCGCTTCATCGGACGCATCGTGCTGCGTGGCGACCGGTTGTTCATCCTCGAACACTCCTCACCCCACGCCGACAGCTTGGGGCAGACCATCCTTTATGCCGCCCACCAGCACCAGTCGAACTACATCACCGGCATGTGCTTCGGCATCGACTGGCAACCGCAGCGCGCGCCGTTCGCCTCGCCCGTCATCATGAAACGCCTGAGCAACACGGTTTCGCTACGCGAATCGGTGCGTGCCTGCGGTCTTTACGATCCGGACAGCCGCCTGCTCGATCCGATCGTACGCAACGCCTTTTCCGGCATCGACGCCCCCTTCCTTTATGCACCGGACAGAGGCCGCAGCGACAGGGCCGGCTGACAAAACAACACCATCCCGCACACGGAAAAAACACTTGATCTTGACGCCCTGAAACCCGCCGGCCTTCGGCTTGACTCCGGACAACGGTTTTTCTATAGATGACATCGATGTCATGACATCGATGTCAGTCCGCAAACGGACGACGGATGTCATGTGACTGGCGCGCTGGTGCCAAAAGGGGGATGGCTTGGCGACGATCTACGATGTCGCACGGGAAGCGGGCGTTTCGCCCAAAACCGTATCGCGGGTTCTGAACGACGATGCGCCGGTGAATCAGGCGACGCGTGCCCGCGTCGAGGCCGCCATTTCCAAACTCGATTTCGTCCGCTCCCATGCCGCCCGGACCATGCGCTCGCAGCGATCCGGGCTGATCGGCATCATCACAGGCGCCATTTCGACGTCGCCGGGCGCGGACGAGCCCGCCGGCCTGCCGGACATCAAGATCGTGCAGGGCGCACAACGCATCTTCGCCCAGGAAAACCTGACAACCCTGATTTCGGACACGGGTGGTCGGCTCGACTGCGTGCCAGACCTGGTCCAGACCCTTTTGGAGCATCGCGTCGAGGGCCTGCTCTATGTCGCGGACCATCACCAGAAGGTCGCTTTTCCCAAAAGCGCCGCCCGCAACCGGCTTGTGCTCGTCAACTGCTATGACGACGACGGCACGCCGGCCATTCTGCCGGATGACGAGAACGGCCAGTACAACCTGGCCAAGGGGCTGATCGCGCGGGGACATACGCGCATAGGCTTTCTGACCCTGCCGGAGTTGCAGACGGCCCAGCCCCTGCGCCTGGCCGGGCACAAGAAGGCCCTGGCCGAAGCCGGCATCCCCTATGACCCGGCTTTGGTCATTCCGGCGGCGCTCATCGATCCGCTGCACGAATACGACCTGTTGTGGGATTCACTGGAACGGCTTTTGACGCTCGACGAGCCGCCGAGCGTTATCTGCTGCGCCAACGACAAGATGGCCATGCGCGTTTATGGCCTGTTGCGCGAGCGCGGGCTGCGTATCCCCGAACAGATATCGATCGTCGGCTATGACAATTATCGCATCATCGCCGAACATCTTCACCCCGGATTATCGACCGCGATCCTGCCCTACGAAGCCATGGGGGCACGCGCTGCCCTGCGGCTCCTGCGCATGATGCGAGGTCAAACCGAACCCAACGAGGCCAGCAAGGAGCTGGTTTCGGGACCGCCGGTCTGGCGGGACTCTGTTCTCGCCAGATCTTCTTCGATCGTGAAATTCAAATCCAATGGGAGGAAACTGACGTGAAAAAGACAATACTTTTCGCAGGCGCATTGCTGGTCGGAACGGCCCTTTCGGGCGGAGCGTTCGCGGCAACCGAACTCAGCATGTGGTACCACGGTGCCGGCAACCCCGAGGAAAGCGCCGTCATCCACCAGATCATCGACGACTTCAACGCCAGCCAGCCGGACTGGAAGGTGGTCATCGAAAGCTTCCCGCAGGACAGCTACAACGATTCCGTCGTCGCGGCGGCCCTGGCCGGCAACCTGCCCGACATTCTGGACACCGACGGTCCGAACATGCCGAACTGGGCCTGGTCGGGCTATATGCAGCCGCTCGACATCTCCGAAGACGTGGTTGCCAACTTCCTGCCCGGCACCAAGGGCATCTGGGACGGCAAGCTCTATTCGATCGGCCTGTGGGATGCGGCCGTGGCGCTTTTTGCCCGCAAATCGACGCTCGACGAGCTTGGTCTCAGGGTGCCCACTCTCGACAATCCCTGGTCGGGCGATGAGTTCATGGCGGCGCTCGATGCCGCCAAGGCAACGGGCAAGTACAAGTATCCGCTCGAAATGGGAACCTACGACCAGGGCGAGTGGTATCCCTATGCCTTCTCACCCTTCCTGCAGTCGTTCGGCGGCGACATCGTCGACCGTTCGACCTACATGAGCGCCGACGGCGTTCTCAATGGCGACGCGGCGTTGGCGTTCGGCGCCTGGTGGCAGTCTCTGTTTACCGGCGGCTACACGCCCGGTACGTCCGAGAGCCCGGCCGACCAGACCAACGGCTTCATCGACGGCGATTACGCCTTCCAGTGGATGGGCAACTGGCGCGCCGTGGCGACGCTCGACGCGGTGGATGACGTCCTCTTCCTGCCGGCCCCCGATTTCGGCCATGGCGGCGTCATCGGTGCCGGTTCTTGGCAGTTCGGCGTTTCGGCAACGTCTCAGCATCCGGACGGCGCCTCCGCCTTCATCGAGTTCGCCCTGCAGGACAAGTACCTGGCGGCCTTCACCAACGTGCTCGGGCTGATCCCGGCAACGTCGACAGCGGCCGAAATGACCGAGAACTACAAGACCGGCGGTCCGCTGTCGGTGTTCTTCGATCTCAGTGAGAAGCAGGCGCTGGTGCGCCCGGTGACCCCGGGCTACGTTGTCCAGGCCAAGATTTTCACCAAGGCGCTGGCCGATATCTCCAACGGTGCCGACGTCGCCGATACGCTTGATGCCGCGGTCGACGAGATCGACGCCGACATCGAAAAGAACGGTGGTTACGGGCACTGACCTTTGAAGCCGCTCCGTGCCCCGGACCTTCGCGTCCGGGGCATGGGACGATTTTCGCAACGTTCGGCGTGTCTTTCGCCGCGCCGAACGCCCCGGAAGTCTCGACTTGATTGTATTTCAGGCGGTGAGCCAGCCTCGGCTTGACGCCAAAGGCCAAACGAACCGTAGCGGAGTCATGCGATGGCCAGCAAACTCACACGATCGAACGCTGCTGGCTGGGCTTTCGCGTTGCCGGGCTTTGCCCTCATCGCGATGTTCATCATCTTGCCGTTCTTCTTCGGATTCTGGTTTTCGCTGACCAACCAACGGTTGATCTCGCCGAACCCCACCGCCTTTATCGGACTAGAGAACTACGAAAACCTGCTCGGCATGGGCGTGATCACGCTCGAACCGGAGCGCGACGCAGACGGACAGATCCTGCGCGACGACAAGGGCGACATCGTCTATCCGCGCGTTCGCACCATCACTCGCAGCGCCGATTTCCCGCAATACAAGGGCATGCGCGAATTGCTGCGCTGGTCCTGGGGCGACAACGCGACGGTCGTCGTCGCCAAGGACGTGGTGTTCGTCAAGGCGCTGCTGATCACCCTCACCTTCGCCATATGCATCGTGCCGCTGCAAGGCGGAGGCGCCCTGGTTCTGGCGTTGTTGATCAATCAAAAGCTCAAAGGTATCAACGCCTTCCGCACGATCTATTTCATGCCGGTGGTCATCTCGATCGTGGTCATCTCGCTGCTCTGGCGCTTCATCTATGACGGCTCCGACGGCTTGCTGAACAATATCCTCGCCTCGCTCAGTTTCGGCCTGTTCCAGCCGATCGACTGGCTCGGACGCACCGATACCGCGCTTGGTTCGATCATCTTCATGTCAGCCTGGCAGGGGATGGGATTTCACATGGTAATCTGGCTTTCGGGCCTGCAGACCATTCCGCCGACGCTTTACGAAGTGGCGGCGATCGAAGGCTCATCCAGCTGGCAGACCTTCCGCTATGTCACCTGGCCCGGCCTGCGCAACACGGCGATCCTGGTGCTGATCGTCATTACCATGCAGGCCTTCGCCCTGTTCTCGCAGATCGATGTCATGACCAAGGGCGGGCCGCTCGATTCGACCCAAACCCTGGTCTTCCAGGCAGTCGAGCGCGGCTACGGCAAGCAGGATATTTCCGGCGGTTCGGCGATCTCGGTCATCCTGTTCTTCATCGTGCTCGCAATCTCGCTCACCCAGCGTTACCTGACGAGGGACAAGGACTGATGGCACAGATTTCTCCGCAAAATCACGGGATCCAGCTTTTCACCCGCTATCTCGTGCTTGCGCTGGTGGCGGCGGTGTTTCTCTTCCCGCTCATCTTCATGGTGGTGTCCTCGTTCAAGCCCGATGCGCAGCTTCTGGCCGACACCAGCAGTTTCCGCGCCTTCCTGCCGGTCGGCGACGTCAGTCTCGACAATTACATCGCCGCCTTCGAGCGCGCACCGATCGGCCGGTTCATGCTGAACTCGGTGACGATCACCGTAGTGACGGTTTCCTTGTCGATCGTCATCTGCTCGCTGGCCGCCTTTGCCTTCGTCTATCTGGAATGGAGTGGGCGCAATCTCTTGTTGTCGATCGTTCTTGCGACGCTGATCATTCCGTTCGAGACCATTGCCGTACCGCTTCTGCTGATGGTGTCGCGCCTGCCCTGGCTCGGCATGGAGGGCATCGAATGGGGCTGGCTCAACACCTACCAGGTGCAGATCGTCCCCTGGATCGTCGACGCGCTGACGATTTTCCTGTTCGTGCAGTATTTCAAGGATCTGCCGCGTGAACTGGTCGAGGCGGCACGGGTCGAGGGCGCAAGCTGGCTTCAGGTCTATTACCGGGTCGTCATGCCCCTGTCCGGACCCATCCTCGCCACGGCGGCGATCCTCAAGTCCCTCAAGATGTACAACGAACAATATCTGTGGCCCAAGATCGTGGTACAGGACGAGGCGCACCGCCCGATCATGGTGGGCCTGGGCTATTTCTTCCAGCTCGACGTCGCCTGGGGTGAGCTGATGGCCTATCTCACGCTGATTTCCGTGCCCGTCCTCGTCTTCTACCTCTTCATGCAACGCGCGTTCATCGCTTCGATCGCCTCGACCGGCGTCAAGGGATAAGTCAATGGTACTCTCACTCGAAAAACAATGGATCTGGGACAGCTGGTACGTTCGTAACGGCGAAACCTGGCATGCTTTCTTCCTCAAGGCCGACAAGGCGATCGGCGATCCCGAGCTGAGGCATTTCAACGTCTCCCAGGGCCACGCAACCAGTACCGATCTCGTCAACTGGACCTATCTCGGCACGACGCTGGCACCGACCGAAGGTCCGGCTTTCGACGATGCGGCAACCTGGACCGGCTCGGTTCTCAAAGGCCCCGACGGGCTCTGGCACCATTTCTACACCGGGGCCAGCAAGGCGGAAAAAGGCCTCTACCAGCGCATCGGCCACACGACCTCTCCCGATCTCGACACCTGGACGCGGGTCGGCGACGGGTTCTGTCTCGATCTTGTCGAACCAAACGCACGTTTTTATGAAACCGACCACGCAATCGGGCACTGGCACGACCGGGCCATGCGTGACCCATGGGTCATGAAGGACCCGGACGGAAACGGCTATCTGATGTATTTCACCGCCCGCGCCCCGGGCGTCGCGGAAGCCAATGCCGCCGGGGCGATCGGGTTCGCCACCTCGCCGGATCTTTTCACCTGGACGCTCGAACCGCCGGTCTTTGTCGGCGGGTTCGGACAATTGGAAGTGCCCCAGGTGCTCGAGATCGACGGGCGCTGGTATTGCCTGTTCTGCACCTCGGCGCAGCACTGGTCAAACGCCTACAAAACGAACGCGCCACAGCAACCCGTCACTGGCAGTCATTATCTCATGGCCGATAACCCACGCGGTCCATGGCACATCGCGCCGGGCCCCTGGTTCGACGGCGGGGTTTTCTGCCACCGCTACGCGGCGCGCATGCTCAATACCGAAAAAGGCTGGGTCGTCATCGGCTTTGCCGACAAGAGCCGTACGGCATTCGGCGGCTACCTGCTCGATCCGGAGCCGGTCAGCGTCGACAAGGACGGGCTTTTGCATATCGCGAACACGTCGGAGGCATCGAACGGCAATGGCTGAAGTCAGACTGACCAATGTACGCAAATCCTTCGGACCGGTCGAGGTCATCAAAGGCGTCGACATCAGTGTCGCGGACGGCGAGTTCGTGGTTTTCGTCGGCCCGTCCGGCTGCGGGAAATCCACGCTTTTGCGCATGATCGCCGGGCTTGAGGACATCACGTCCGGCACGATCGAAATCGACGGAAAGGTCGTCAACGACATCCCGCCCAAAGACCGCTCCATCGCCATGGTCTTTCAATCCTACGCCATCTTCCCGCACATGTCGGTCAGGGAGAATGTCGGGTTCGGACTGACCATCAAGGGCGTCGACAAGGCCGAAAAGAACAAAAAGGTTCTCGAAGCGGCCCGCATCCTGCAAATGGAACACCTGCTCGACCGCCGCCCCAGCCAGCTTTCGGGCGGCCAGCGCCAGCGCGTCGCCATCGGCCGCGCCATCGTGCGCGATCCGTCGGTGTTCCTGTTCGACGAGCCGCTGTCCAATCTCGACGCCGCCCTCAGGCTCGACATGCGCATGGAGATCGGCAAGCTGCATCAAAGCCTCAAGGCTTCGATGATCTACGTCACCCATGACCAGATCGAAGCGATGACCCTGGCCGACAAGATCGTCGTTCTCAAGGATGGCGAGGTCATGCAGGTCGGTGCACCGATGGAATTGTTCCACCATCCGGCCAATCTGTTCGTCGCCGGCTTTATCGGTTCGCCGCGAATGAACTTTCTCGAGGTCGACGTTCTGGCGGACGTCGACGGCAGGATGCGCGTCGCCTCCGGCGATGTCCGGGAGGTCGAGGTTGCGGCGACATCGGGACTGACGCCCGGCGACAAGGCCCTTCTGGGCGTTCGACCGCAATACCTCTTCCTGGCCGATCCGTCCGACCAGACGACAACCGGTCTGGCAAGCGTGACGGGCGAGGTTCAGCTCGTGGAACGCCTCGGCACCGAAACGATCGTCAATCTGACATTGCCTTCGGGACAAACGCTCATCGCGGCGCTCGGCGGCGACAAGGCGGTCGAACCGGGAACGACGGTTACCCTATATTGCGATGTGAACTCGCTGCACCTGTTTCCGAGGGAACCCTGATCGAAAGCAGCGGACAAAAACCGGCCTTGCCCTTTTTTCCCGCTTCCTGCAACGTTTTTTGTTACACGGATTTCGACCAAGCGTAGTAGCGGTTGAGCATGGGCTCCAGGGGGCGTTTGGTCAGTTGGCGATCGGCAACCAGAAGCGCCGCGCCGATCAGGCAACCGCGCTCGTCCGGCAATGAAGACTCGATCACCAGACTGTTGGTCGCAAGCGGCAAACACCGCTGGTAGACCATCTCGCGCACGCCGGCCAAAAGATACTCGTTCGCGGCGGCGAGGGTGCCGCCAATTCGGATCACCTTGGGATTGAGGATGGAAACGCACTCGGCGACGACTTCGCCAAGGGCGCGCCCTGACTTGCGCACCAGATCAATGGCCTCGGGCACGTGCTGTTCGACGAGCGCCACGACATCATGCGCGTCCTGGGCGGGAATGCCGCGCGTCCTGAGATCGCGGGCAATGGCCCAGCCGGCGGCATGGGCTTCGAGACAGCCAACCTTGCCGCAGCGGCAAAGCGGCGCCTGATCGCGAATGAGCTGGACGTGGCCGATATCGCCCGAGGCGCCATTGGCGCCGCGATAGAGTTCGCCGCCGGCGATGAGCCCCGAACCGATGCCGGTCCCCATCTTGATGAATAAAAAATAGTCCGTGGATTCCGCCGATCGGCTGGCCTCGAACAACGTCATCAGATTGACGTCGTTTTCCACCACCGCCGGAATGCCGAATGCCGTTTCGAGCCAGTCGACCAGATGAAACCCGTCCCAGCCGCGCAAGATGGACGGCCCCATGACCTCGCCCGCCGCCGCGTCGGTCGGCGCCGGCATGCTGACGCCGATCCCGACGGGGAAAGGCGGCTTTTCGAAACCGTCAATGAGTGCGGCAAGCCCGGAAGAAATGAGCTCGAGCGCCGATTCGGGGCCATCCTCCGGCTTGTAGTGCACGCTCGACCGGGCCAGAAGGGTGCCGGCGATATCGGTGATGCCAAGCCGGATCTGGCTTTCGCCCAGATCGGCGGACAGGATGACGCCAAACGAGGTCTTCAATCCCAGCATCTTGGTCGGCCGCCCGCCGCTCGGCACGGTTTCGGCGAGTTCCTCGACCAATCCATAATCGATCAGCATCGCCAGACGCTGGCCAAGCGTCATGCGGGACAACCCCGTCATGCGGCCGAGATCTGCGCGCGAAAACCGTCCGCCGGCAATGACGCGCAGCAGATCCGACGTCGCCAACAGGGCGCTCACTTCGTCGCTTGCGGCTGAAGATTGCGGCTGACTCGTCTGGCTGGTGTGTCGGCGAGTCACGGCTCCTGTTCCTCCCGCATACGTTCAATACCCTCCGCCGGCTTCGATAAATATGTCAAATTTCGCACTATTATATTCCATCTTTTGCCACTGATGTGAAGCCATCTCCCGGAAAACGAAAGCATTTTCTGCGACAAGCTTCAATCTGCCTCGTCACAAATGTCCAATTTCTTACATAAGTCGTTGACGCATGTCGAATTATGGACATATCATGCACCCCAACACATACCGCAGAGTATGACGACAAGGGAGTACAGAGGATCGGAGATTGATGAGGCGCCAGACGCGATGATGCCGGTTCGCATGACGATATCGGACAGGTTCGCGGCCCAGATTCATATCCGATCCTCAGCTAAACCAAGCATGACGGATACCTATCTCATCGGACTGGATTTTGGCACGGAATCGGCGCGCGGCGTACGGATTTCAATTGCCACCGGCCAACAGGAAGCCAGTGCCAGCCGGAGCTATCCGCATCACGTTTTGTCATCACAACTGCCCGGCGGCCAGAAGCTGCCGGAAGACTACGCCCTTCAGGTCGCCGACGACTATCTCGAAATTGCCGAGGTTTTGCTTCATGAGTTGGGGAGCGGGCGTGAAATTGCCGGAATCGGCATCGATTTCACCGCCAGCTCCCCCCTCCCCGTCAGCGCCGACGGCACGCCGCTCGATCGCGCCCATCCGGATAATCCGCATGCCTATGTGAAGCTGTGGAAGCATCATTCGGCCCAGCCCTATGCCCGGGAGATGGAGTCCGTTGCCGGCGTGATCGGCACGCATTTCGGCGGTCGCGTCTCGGCCGAATGGATGTTGGCCAAGGCCGCGCAGATCGCCGACGAAGACCCCGATCTCTGGGCCGAAACCCATCGTTTCATCGAGGCCGGCGACTGGCTCGTCTGGATGCTGACCGGCAACGAGATGCGCAGCCTCGACTTCGCTTCCTTTAAAGCACAGTTCCTGCCCGATGGCGGCTATCCCACGGAGATCGTCCCTGATCTGTCGGACAAGCTGGCTCCTCCCCATCGGGTAGGAACGTCTGCGGGCCGCCTGAGTGAAGACTGGCGCCGCCGGACCGGATTGAATGGTCGGTGCGCCGTCGCGGTCGCCGTGATCGATTCGCATGCCGTCCTGCCGGCCGCCCATGCCGGCAAGACGGGAACGTTGACATGCGCGATCGGCACGTCGGCGGCCTATCTCTATCTCACCGATACGCCCGAACCCCTGCCGCATGGCGTCGAAGGCATGGCTGCCGACAGCGCCCTGCCGGGGCTCTGGTGCTACGAGGCCGGCCAGGCGGCCTATGGCGATCTTTTGAGCTGGTTCGTACGCCGGTTTCCGGTTTCGGATGATTCCGACGAAAATTTCGCGCATTACAACCGGGCCGCCGGCGCCATCGATCCGGGCGGGCGCGGCCTAATCGCGCTCGACTGGTGGAGCGGAAACCGCGTGCCCTATTCCGATTCCAACCTCAGCGGCCTTCTGATCGGCATGACGCTGGAAACGACGACTGTCGAAATCTATCGCGCCTTGATGGAAAGCCTGTGTTTCGGCACGCGGACCGTTGTCGATATGTTCGAGAACGGCAAGCTCGCAGTGGCGGAAATCATCGTCACGAGCGGACTGGCAACGCGCAATCCCCTGCTCGTCCAGATCCTGGCCGATGTCCTCGATCGCGAGATCCGCGTGCCGCTCATCGACAACGCCACCTGCGTCGGCGCCGCCATCCACGGCGCGGTCGCCGCTGAGATCGTCAGCGATTTCGACGAGGCCCAAACGCGCTTCGCGGCGCGCGACGTCAGGGTTTTCACGCCTGATGCCGAGGCCAGCCGCGTCTATCAGGCACTCTACACGCAATACCGGCGCATCGCCGGCAATGTCGAGGTGCGGGACGTCATGCATGCCCTGCACCGCATCGCACGCCCCCGGTCTCCGGCGCCAACTCCGGCCGGAACCGAAATTCAGAACGTCGCATCATTAGGAGGGATGAACGTTCGATAACCGGACTGCGCGCGTACCGCGCAGCCATTCAATCAGGTGTCAAAGGGAGGTTTTACCATGACAATTCTGAAACAGAAAACGGCAACGCGTCTGGCGTTCGTCGGCGCTCTGGCTCTGGGAACGGCTCTGGTTCCGTTTTCCACCATCGCCGTTTCGGCCGACGAAAAGCCGTTGATCGGCGTCGTCGAGCAGCAGCTCGCCAATCCGTTCTTCGCCAAGCTGCGCGAGGCGGCCGTCGCACGCGCCCAGGAACTGGGCTACGACACCATGACGGCGGAATCGACCGTTGCCGGCGACTCGGCCACCCAGGTCGATGCCGTCGAGAACATGATCAATCGCGGCGTCAAGGGCATCGCCCTCGATCCGGCCAATGCCTACGCACTGGTGCCGATCGTCACGAAGGCCCGCGACGCCGGCATCATCGTGGTGACGACGAATACGTCGCTCTCGCCCGCCGATGCGGCCGATGCCTCCTTCGAAACCGACAACCTCGCCGCCGGCGAATTGATCGGCCAATGGGCGAAGGCCAAGCTCGGCGCCACGGATGCGCATGTCGCCCTGCTCGATTATGATCTGTCGGACAAGACCTCAAAGTCGCGTCACGACGGGTTCCTGAAGGGCTTCGGGCTCACCGAAGACAGCCCGGAAATCGCCGGAACGGCGCTGACCCAGGCCAATGTCGAAACCGGCCAGTCCTATATGGAGAACCTTCTGAGCGCGCATCCCGAGATCAACGTGCTCTACACGATCAACGAGCCGACCGCTCAGGGCGCCTATCTTGCCATCAAGCAGTTTAACGCTAATGTGGTCGTGACCTCCATTGACGGAAGCTGCTCGGGCGTCCGCAGCGTCGCGGATGGAACGATTGGCGCGACGGTCATGCAATTCCCCACCAATATGGGCATCATGGCGGTCGACGCGATCAACAAGGCGGTTACTGCTGGCGAAAAGCCGAGCGGGATCAACAATTCCGGGACCATTCTGATCACGGACGAGCCCGTCGCGGGCATCGAGTCCAAGGATTCGGCATGGGGTCTCGAGAACTGCTGGGGCGAATAAGGTGACTTCCGGTAATTTCGGACAGACAAAGGGAAAGGTGGACGGCGATGCCGTCCACCAACAGAACAGACTGAAATCGGTGCTGGTTGCCTTCTTCAAGCAACCCATGGCGGGGCCGCTGGTCGCGCTTGTCGCCATCTCGCTGTTCTTCTCGTCGACGACATCGACATTTCTCAATCCGGGAAACCTGTCGTTGCTGTTCCAGCAGTCTGTGGTCATCGGAACACTGGCTCTGGGCCAAACGCTCGTTATCCTCGTCGCGGGGATCGATCTGGCCGCCGGCGTGATCATGGTGCTCGGCACCGTCATCGTCGGCAGTGTCGCCGTTCAGGGCAATATCCTTTTGGCCCTGGTACTTGGATTGCTGATCTGCATCGTCTTCGCGAGTCTTAACGGCCTCATCATCTCCAAGCTCGACCTGCCGCCCTTTATCGTTACGCTCGGCATGTACACGGCGCTGCTCGCGGCGGCGCGCCTTTATACCAATTCGCGAAGCTACCCCATCCATTCCGATTTCCTGACGATCCTTGGAAAGGCTGCGATCACCACACCGGCCACCATTACCTATGGCATGCTGTTGTGGGTGTTTCTGACACTCATCTTGAGCTACGCGCTCAACCAGACATCCTGGGGCGTTCACGTTTATGCGGTCGGCAACTCGCCCAGCGCCTCGCGCCTCAATGGCATCAACGTCAACCGCATCATGTTCAGCGTCTATTCGCTTGCTGGCGTCTTCTACTTCTTCGGTTGCTGGCAGGCGCTTGGCAGAACCCCGATCGCCGATCCCAGCGCTTATCCGAATGCCAATCTCGATTCCATTACCGCAGTCGTGATCGGAGGCTCCAGCATGTTCGGCGGCCGTGGCGGGGTGGCGGGAACCTTTGTCGGCGCCCTGATCGTGACCGTCCTGAAGAACGGACTGACGCAGGCTGGAATCGACTCCCTTTATCAGCAGATTGCGACCGGCATTCTGGTGGTGCTTGCTGTTGCCACCGATCAGCATCTGGTCCGGAGGAGGCGCTCGTGAGCACACCATCCGATCAGGACAAGTCGATCGTTCTCGAAGCCCGCGGCCTGTCCAAGCGCTACGGACACGTGGTGGCCATGCAAGACGCCGATTTCGAGCTCGTCGAAAACGAGATACTGGCGGTCGTCGGCGACAATGGCGCTGGGAAATCAAGCCTCATCAAGGCGCTTGCCGGCGCCGCGGAACCCGACACGGGCGAGATCTTCCTCGAAGGTCATCCCGTCAGGTTCAAGAACCCGCTCGAGGCGCGTCTGGCCGGCATCGAAACCGTCTACCAGGAACTCGCCGTCGCCACCGAACTGGATATCGGCCAGAACCTGTTCCTCGGACGCGAACTGCGTCGAAGCGGCATCCGGGGCAAGCTGTTCAGGCAGCTCGACAAGCCGCAGATGCGCCGGCAGGCCACCGAGCATATGCAGAATCTCGGCATTCGCGTGCAATCCATCCGCCAGAAGGTCGACACCCTGTCGGGCGGACAACGCCAGGCCGTGGCCGTGGCGCGAGCGGCGGCCTGGGGCCGCAAGGTGGTGATCATGGACGAACCGACCGCCGCGCTCGGCGTACGCGAGACCAAGCAGGTGCTCGAACTGATCCAGCGGGTCAGGGACCAGGGCTTGTCCATCGTTCTGATCAGCCACTCCATGCCGGAAGTCTTCGAGATCGCGGATCGCATCCACATCCACAGGCTCGGCAAGCGCGCGACGGTGGTCGATGCGAAAGCGGTCTCCCCCAGCGACGTGGTGGCCGTGATGACCGGAGCGCTTTCGCCCGACAAGGTTCCATCCGCAATCGTTCGCCAGAACTGAACGCCGACAACGGAAATCACAAAGGAGAATTTCATGTCCATCCTGGATCGCTTTTCGATGAAGGGAAAAGTCTCGATCGTGACGGGCGGCAATCGGGGAATCGGCCGGGCAATCGCCCAAGGACTGGCAGAGGCCGGCTCCAATGTCGTGATCGCGGCGCGCAATGCGGAAAGAAACGCGTCCGTCGTCGAAGAGCTGAAAGCCACGGGCGTCGAGGTGATGGCCGTTACGACCGATGTTTCCAGGCGCGAAGACCTCGAAAACATGCTGGACAAGGTCGTCACCAGGTTCGGCAAGATCGATTCGCTCGTCAACAGTGCCGGCATCGGCTTTCACGCCGAGGCTCTGACGCTCGAAGACGCCGAATGGGACAGGCTATTCGCCATCAATCTCGAAGGCGTGTGGAAATCGTGCCAGGTCGTGGGGCGCCACATGGCCGCCAACGGCACCGGCTCGATCGTCAATATCGGCTCGATTTCGGGCTTCATCATCAATCGTCCGCAATGGCATTCGCCCTATGGCATCTCCAAGGCGGCGGTCCACCATTTGACCAAGTCGCTGGCCGCCGAATGGGCCGGCAAGGGCGTGCGCGTCAACGCCATCGCGCCGGGTTATGTCAAGACCGGGATCGCCTCCACCGAATACGAAGACTATCGCCATTACTGGAAGGACGAGGTGCCGATGCAGCGCTATGCCGTGCCGGAAGAAATCGCGCCGACCGCCCTGTTGCTGGCCAGCGACGCCGGAAGTTTCATCACCGGCTCGGTCTTTATCGTCGACGGCGGCTATACGCTCTGGTGAGGCAAAACCCGGCCTGAATCGGGGCAAATCGGGCGCAAAAAACGAATTCCGGTTTTCCCCGATGCTTCAGCGAATGGCGCTGACGACATAATCGTCGAAATACTGCCAGACCGTTCCGATTTCGGAAAAGCCGGCGCTGCGCAATGTCTGGAGATGATAGCCGAGCGTTACCTTTGGGCCAGCTGTCTTGTCCTGCCAGCGCCTTGCCCGTTCCTTTACCGCATCGGCATAGGCCGGGACCGCTTCTGCAGCGTCCCACCAAGCGTCCCAGGTATCCGCGCCGGCGTCGAAAGCCTGTTTCTGCGTCTTCTCGTCGTCGGCCTTTGCCAGGCGCCTGAGGCCAGGCTGCGCGATGTCGTCGTAAAGCATGTGATCGCCATTGAGGAAAACGCCCCCGGGCTGGATCATGTCGGCCAACTCGAAATAAAGACGCGCCAGAACGTCTCCCTTCAGCCAGTGAAGCGCCGTGGAGCTGATAACGGCATCGAACGGGCCATCGATGGCGTGCCGCCACGCGGGCAGATCGAGATCGGCATCGACGATCTCGACGCGCGTATCGCCCGCAAAGACATCGCGCGCAAGGGCGACAAGCACCGGATCCTTGTCCACGCCAACGACGTGCGCGTCGGGGATCGCAGTCAGCACCGCCCGTGTCAACGAACCGGGACCACAAGCCAGATCGAGCACGCGAGGCGCCTTGGGACAGAGTTCGGCGACAGTCTCAACGATGGTCTCAAATCTCAAGGCGCGATGCTTGATATAGGCCCGCTGCTGAGCGTCCCAACGATCCAGAAGATCGCGTGCAACAAGGATTCGGGCATCGGAGCCAGAGGTCGACATGCCGGTTCTCCAGCGGGTGCTTTTTTAAAAGGACATTGGGTCGTGGGCCGGCCACAGGCCGGCCCACCGGGAGGATCAGCGCTTGAGCTCGGAAGCTGCCGGCTGATTGAGATAGAGCGTTGCCTGCGGCGCGGTCCGAAGGATCGAAGCCGGACGCATGATCGAGATCGGCTCCTCGAGGATCTTCTTGATGATCCCTGCCTTGTCCTTTTCATGAACGAGCGCCAGCACCCGGCCCGGCTTCAGCATGGCGTGCATGGTGAGCGAGAGCGCATACTGCGGCGTGTCTTCCTTTTTCGCGAAGATGCCGGCCTTGACGATCTGGCCGCGCGTCGTCTCGTCGATCGCCACCGCCTTGATGATGCCCTTGGTCTCGAAATCCGCCGGCGGATCGTTGAAGGCCAGATGGCCGCTTTCGCCGATGCCGACGACGCAAAGCACCGGCTGCAGCTCGTTGTAGATCTTGGTGTAGCGCTTCAGCTCGTCCTCGATCGGCTCGGCGGCGCCGTTCATCGGGTAGAAGGCTTTCGGCTTCACTTCGTTGAGAAGATGCTTGCGCATGCGCGAGGCACCGCTTTCCGGGCGGTTTTCCTCGACACCCATATAGGTGTCGACATGCAGGATCGAGATACGGCTCCATTCGATATCGTCGCGTGCCTTGAGGGCCGCGAAGAACGAAGCCTGCGCCGCACCGAGCGCCATGATGATGGCGATCTCGTTCTTCTTGGCCAGTTCGGCCTTCACCGTGGTGGCCAGTGCTTCGGCAGCGGCTTCACCCTGTTCCTTGTCGGTCGGCGCGACGAGCACTTCGAGCTCATCGTATTTCAGACGTTCCATGATTTGGGTTTCCTTTACTTCTGATTGTTGGCAAAGACCAACTGTCTCCGGCAAGCGGGATTTCTCCATCCTGCTGGAATTACTAGTGTTTTTGTATGTGCTTATTGGCCGGTTTTGCTCGTTGCGCGCCCTTTACCTCAACTTGGAGTGCATGCTGAAAGACAATTTGACGTCGAACTCCAGCTCCAGGTCGATGAAGGTTTCATCCAGACATTTGTCGAGCAGGGCATGATCCTTTTGACGCATCGCGTCGAGCTGACGGGTGTGGACGTCCATCATGTGCTCGGCGTTTTCGGCGGTCAGTCCCAATGCGCTGCGCAACGGGTAGAGGTCGCGATAGATGCCGTTGATGGCCCTGCGCACGGTCTGGTTGCCCGTCGCATAAGCGATACGCCGGTGGTAAACGCTGTCGGCGCGCAGCACCATCTGCGGGGCGTGCTTGTATTTGCCCATCAGCGAAACCGCTTCCTCGATCCACTCGAACTCCCGTTCCGAAGCGTTCTCGGCGGTCAGGTGATAGACGACCGGTTCGATGAGACGCCGAGCCGTCACGAGTTCGGTGATCTGCCCGGCCTCATGCGCGATCTGCTGGCCGAGGACCTCCGAAGGCACCATTTCCGATGCAATGAAGATACCTCCCGAATTGCCAGGCCTGATACTGAGAACGCCGGCGCCCTCCAGAACGCGTAACGCCTGGCGCAACGTCGAACGGGAAACACCGAGCATCTCGGCCAGATCTCTTTCTTTTGGCAACCGGTCTCCGGCCGAGACGCCCTGCTCGTCGATAGCCTCGACGATGTGTTCGATAATCGTCTGAAAAGTGCGATGAACCGAAATCGGTTTGAACACTTCAGACAGGTCTTTCTGATTTCTCGTCATCGGCAATCCATGCAAATAATTCCAGTACTCATGCTTTGGTACTTCCAAGTATCACCCCGCGTTCGGCAGCGTGGTCGAGAGGCGATACCACGATTTCCGTGCGAAAAGGCTCCGATAGTCCCGCGTTACAATACTGGACCGCGGCATCAAGATAGTCCGCCGCCGCCCGCTTGATCGATCCGTTGATCGAGATGCGCGCGGGGTGGTAGAATCTTGAAATCATTTGCAGGGTTTCCCCAAGATAGTGCGTGAAGATGTCGACCGTTTTTCTGGCCGTTGCCTCGTTTTGGCGCGCGCGGGCGAAAATCGTAACGGCTTCCACGCGTTCCCCGCACAACTGCTCATAAATCTCACGCATCCCCCGGCCGCATACGGTGCGGTCGAGCGAACGATATTGCCCGAGTTCCTCGACATAGACGTTCTGCTCGGAGATCAACCCTGCCGCGTATTGTCCTCGGATGATCGTGCCGTCGAAAAAGCCTACGCCGATTCCGGTTCCGATGTTGAGCAGGGCCACGGGCTTGTTGCGGCATTCGGGCACGAGATGCGCTTCCGCTATGCCCATGGCATGCAGATCGTCGTCGACATAGACGTCGCGTCCGAGACGCTGGCGGAAATAGTCCTGCAACGGGAAGTCCACCATCCCGCCCATCAGCGAGCTGTAGACGACGTGCCCTCCTTTCAGAATGCCGTTCAGGGAAACGCCGATGCGGTCGATGCCCGGAGGACAGACCGCATCGATCAGTGTGGCCAGATCGGTTGCGAAGGCTTTGGTCCCACGGCGCAGAAGCGCCGTCGGCGTTGCCCCTTGGGGAGTCGGGGACAACGCCGCATCAAGAAGGCAGTACTGGATTTTCGTACCGCCGATATCCACGCAAAAATCCACGATCAAGCCTTTTCGCGATAACCAATGGGCGCAGGATCCGCATCGCCTTCGAGACACAGGGCCTCGACGTTGAGCCCGTCCATGCCGCCCAGATAGCGAATGACCCATTTGCCATCGGCCTGAAGCACGGGAATGCCGTGATAGGGCAGGATGCGCGACCACCTGTTGATCGGGATGACCGCCAGATTTTCCGGCTTGGGCGACACGGTCAGCTTGAGCGCGTTCGGACGAACGGACTGCAGGTAGCCGGTCGAATCCCTGAGGGCCAGAAGCGAGCGATAGGCGAAGACCTGCCGGTGCGCGACCTTGTCGATGAAATCGCGCACATAGCGCAACGCGGACTCGGTCTGGTCCGGATCGTAGGCCGCGGCGAGCACTTCGGGATCGTAATCGCGTGTGGGCACAGAGGTCTTCGAGGCCGGCAACGTGGTCTCATAGGCATCAGTGACCGCAGGATCGCCCTGGGCATAAAGCTCGCGCATGCGTTCCTGCTCGAAAACCCAGCGCGCCTCGAAATTGGGAATATCCGTCACCATGCTGTCGAGGCTATGGAAAACGACGCGTTCCTGATCGACGCCGGAAATCTCGACCACTGCGTCGATGCCGGCGCGATAAGTCGCGATCTCGGCCGGATCGACGCCCTGACACCGTCCGAGAATGCCTTCTTGCAGGATGGTCAGGCGCGCACCGGGTTCGTAAACGGATCGGACCGCTTTGAGCACCGCTTCGTAGCGACGCAGCATCAGGGCTTCGCCGAGGTCCGGGGCAAGGCGGGAGGATTTCAGCGGATTGGGCGACTTGTAGGGAAAGGCCATGGAAACGAATTCGAGTGCCTTGCCCGCCTTGACGAAATACCCGATCTTTTCGAGCCATTTCTGGCGATTGGCCGGAATGAAGCCCGGATCGCCGAACAGGACTTCAGGCTGTTCGAAGATGGACAGGATCCGTTCTTCGGTCGACCCCGTGGCGGCCGGAACGATGTCCGCATCGTTGCAGATCAGCAGCTTGCCAAGTTCCGCGCGCGAAAGCGTGACCGTTCCCACCACCTTCGGTGGAACGTACTTTTTGGGCAACGCGGCATTGAGGTAGATATAAAGACTAGGAATGGGACTTCTTCTTTCGTGAGCTTAGCGAATGCGCGAGAGGAATTCCCGCGTACGCGGATTTTGCGGATTGCGGATCACCTCGGAGGGCGGGCCGTATTCGGCAATCTTGCCGGCATTGATGAAATAGACGACGTCGCCCACTTCCTCCGCGAAAGAGATTTCGTGGGTGACGACCATCATCGTCAGACCGTCGCTGATCAGGTCGCGCATGACCGCCAGCACTTCGCCCACCAGTTCGGGGTCGAGTGCCGAGGTCGGTTCGTCGAACAGGATCAGATCCGGATTGACGGCAATGGCACGCGCGATGGCGACCCGCTGTTGCTGGCCTCCGGACAGTTGGGACGGATAGGAATTGGCGCGCGACGCCAGTCCGACCCGCTCCAGAAGCGGCCTGCCACGGGCGAAGGCCTCTTCCCGTCCCATCTTGCGCACCAGTCTCAAACCTGCCGTCACGTTTTCCATGACGGTCATGTTGGGAAACAGGTTGAAGCGCTGGAACACCATGCCGATGCTGCCGCGACGCGCGGCGGTCGTGCGCGGATGCGCCTCGATCCAGCGGTCGCCCTTGCGTTCGGCGCCGACCAGATAGTCTTCCACCCACAGCTCGCCGCCTTCATAGGTCTCAAGGCTGTTGACGCAGCGCAACAACGTGCTTTTGCCCGAGCCGGACGGCCCGATGATGAAAGCCGCCTGTGCCCGCTTGACCGACATGTCGATGCCGCTGAGCACCCCGATGTGACCGAAGGACTTCTTCAGGCCGTGAATACGGACGATGTCTTCTGACTTCTTTTCGGACCCTTTTGTCGGGGACATATCAGACCTCCTCGGCTTTGGGCTCGGGTTCGATGGGCTCACGAGCGCCGGTGTCGACACCTCGGGCAAAATACCGCTCGATCCAGGACTGCCCCGTCGACGCGATGGTCACCAGGATCAGATACCAGGCAGAGGCCACCATCAGCATTTCGATGACGTAAAAGGTCTGGGCGGCAATGGACTGGGTCGTGCCCAGAATTTCCCGCGTGCCGATGACGTAGACGAGCGAGGTCGATTTCAATAGATCGATCGCCGTATTGCCCGCCGTCGGAATGATCACGCGGATGGCCTGCGGCAGCACGATGCGCATCAGCGACTGCGCCGGCGTCAAACCGATCGACAAAGCCGCTTCCGTTTGCCCGTGATCGACGGAAATCAGACCGCCCCGGATGATCTCGCACATGAACGCGCTGACGTTCAGGAACAGGGCCAAGAGAGCCGCCGTCATCGGCGTGATCAGACTGTTGGTCGAAAAGGAATAATCGCCAAATCTGATGGCCGGAAGAAACAGCGCGAGATTGAACCAGAAAACGACCTGGACCAATAGCGGCGTCCCACGGAAAAACCAGATATAGCCGGCCGATATCGCCCTCAGCACGGGATTGTGCGAGACGCGCATCGCCGCCAGGACCGTTCCCAGGACCAGGGAACCGAGAAAGGATGTGATCGTCAGGATCAGCGTCGTCTTCACGCCGCTAAGCACGACGGCGGAAAACATGTAGTCTCCCACCACGTGCCAACGGACCTGCCCGCTGTCCATAACGATCCAGACGGCCATGATCACGATGAAACTCGCGATTAGCGCCGCGATCACATTTCGAATGATTGGCCCCGGCCTGCGGTGAACGCGCAGGCCGGCACCATGTGTTGAACTCAACACGACGCTATCCGTCATGGACTGTTCCACTCTCAGAACATCGCGTAGTTGAGCGTGATCGGATTCAGCACGGCATTACCGACGGACCATTTGGACATGATTTCCTGATAGGTCCCGTCCTCGGCCATGGACTGCATCGCGCCGGCAAGGGCCGCCATCAGGTCGGTCTTGTCCTTGGCGAAGGCAAAGCCCTGGGTCGCCGGGATGAAGCGCTCGACCGGAGACAGTTCGAGCTGGGTCTGAATGCCGTCCGTCGCCATGGTCAGGGCGTAGTTGGAGACGCCATAGGTATTCATCGTCGCATCGGCCTGTCCGCTGGCAACCGCCAGATAGGGACCGGACATGTCGGCGGTCTCGGAGACCTGGACCGGCGTATCACACTTGGCGTTCAGCTCTTCGATGAAGGGCGGGAAGCACGAACCGGTGACGATCGACACCCTCTTGCCACACAGATCCATCATCGTTTCGATGCCGAGCGGGTTGCCCTTCTTGACGATGACGCCCGAACCTTCTTCGGAATAGTCGATGAAGTTCACGATTTCCTGACGGGCCACGCTGTCGGCCATGGCGCTGACATAGAAGTCGTAGCGACCGGCCTGGACACCGGGAATGCCGGCCGTGAACTGGATGGCGCTCCAGTTGACGGTCAGGCCGAGCCGCTTGGCGGCTTCATCCATAAGGTCGACGTCGGCGCCGACCGGCTTGCCGGAATTCGGCTCGACGAAAGACCAGGGCGCATTGCCGTCCGTGGTCGCCCCTTCCAGTGTACCCTTTGCCTTGACATCGGCCGGCAACAAAGAAGTCCATGCCGTCTCGGCAGGCATCTTCGGCGTTATTTCAATAGCTTGCGCCGCCATCCCTTGAATAAGGAACATCGCCGTGGCTCCACAGAGCGCCGCCGCAAATTTACTCGGGCTGTTTGTATTTTTCATTGGATTTAGTTCCGGGTTTCAACCTAACACATCAAAAGGCTATTCATTATCCCTTTGGATGTCAATCGTGCACTCTTTGGTTCCGGTGAAAAAATGTGCAGAACCAAAAACGGGAGAAAACGAGGGGGCAGAGGAAGCCGTCAGCAGAGGTCCGGCTGCGATGAAATCACCGCTTCCAACCTCCCCGCTTGCGGGAAAAAGGCAAAGACGGGGGTGGCGAAGCCAGGCCCTTGGTCTTTGTCAAATGAGGAAAAGCCGTTGGCGCGAACGCGCGCGGTCCCGCCCCTCCCCCGCCAGGCGGAGGACGATCGGGCAGCCGCGCTGCGGTCAAAGCCTGAAAAGCGCTGGACTCGTGTGCAAAAACCGGACGCCGGTTTTCGTCCGATGCTCCAGCCGTGTCACATCCGCCAGCGCAACGCCGCGGTGTGAACGGGGGCGTCCCAGTATCGCGTCATTTCCTCATCCAGCAATGTGACAGTTATCGAACATCCCGCCATATCGATCGAGGTCACGTAATCACCGACAAGCGTGCGCTCCGGCGTGATCCCGTACTGGGCGAGCTGGGCCACCGCCGCACCATACATGAGATAAAGCTCCATCGCGGGAGTAGCGCCAAACCCGTTGACGAAAACCAGCGCCTTGCCCTTGCCCGGCAGATCGTTGGCGATGGCACTGACCATCTCCTCCGCGATCACGTTGGCCGGCACGATCTTCCTGCGATACCGGCCCGGCTCACCATGGATGCCCACGCCGACTTCCATCTCGTCGTCCGCGATCTCGAACGTCGGCTTGCCCGCCGCCGGCACCGTGCAACTGGTAAGCGCGACGCCCATCGAACGGGTGGCTTCATTCACCCGGTCGCCAAGCGCCTTGAGATCGGCGAGGCCGAGGCCGTCCTCGGCGGCGGCTCCCACGATCTTTTCGACCACGAGCGTTCCCGCGACACCGCGCCGTCCGGTTGTATAGAGTGAATTTTCGACCGCCACGTCGTCATTGATCAGTACCGTTGCCACGTCGCGGCCACACATCTCGGCGGCCATGTCGAAATTCATCACATCGCCTTCGTAGTTCTTGACGATGAACAAAACGCCGGCACCGGTATCGACGGCTTCGGCGGCCGCGAGCATCTGGTCCGGGGTCGGCGAGGTAAAAACCTGTCCCGGACAGGCGGCATCGAGCATGCCGTATCCGACGAGCCCGGCATGAAGCGGTTCGTGCCCCGACCCACCGCCCGAGATGACCCCGACCCGGCCGGGCGTCAGGTCCTTGCGGCGGACGAACTTGCGCTCTTCGCCGAGAACCACGATGTCGGCATAGGCGGCGGCGAAACCGTCAATGCTCTCGTCAAGCACGTTCGCCACGTCGTTGATGAACTTTTTCATGGGTCTCTCCCTGATGTGTTTTTTGGCCGAGATTGGTCGGCAACCTGCCGCATCGCGGCTCTATTACAGTTCCCTGAGCTTGAGCTTGACGCGGCCAACACGGGCCGGCGCCACCGAAAAGCGACGCAGTCCCGCGTCCACCAGCATTTCCAGATAGGCTGGGTCGCTCGCCATGTCGCCGCACAGGCTGACCTCGATATTGGCGTTTCGCGCAAACCGCACCGTTGTTTCGATCAAGCGCCTGACCGCCGGATTTGCGGGGGTGTTCAGCGCCGTCACTGCCGCCTCGCCGCGCGCGGCCGCGGTCACGTATTGCGTCAGATCGTTCGAGCCGATCGAAAAGAACGCCGCCGCGCCAAACTGTTCAGGACAGATGGCGACGGCTGGCACTTCGACCATGATCCCGAGAGGCGGGCGCGCGCACTGAACACCTTCTTCTTCGAGTTCGCGGACGCAATCGTCGAAAAGGGCGGTAGTGCGGGTGATCTCGTCGGGCACGGTGACCATCGGAATCATGATTTTCAGCCTGCCGTGGACGGCGGCGCGCGCAAGTGCCCGCAACTGGACGCGAAAGACATCCGGCCGGGTCAGCATCAGGCGCACGCCGCGAAGCCCCAGGAACGGGTTCTGCTCGCCCGCAGGGGTCAACCCGCCAATCGGTTTATCGCCGCCGGCATCGAGCGTGCGGATGATCACCGGTTTGTCCCCGGCCCAATCTAGCAGGCGTTTGTAGGCTTGGTATTGGTCTTCTTCTGTCGGCAGATCCTTGCCATCGGGAAACAGGAATTCCGATCGCATCAGCCCGATACCGTCGCAGATAGCCGGATCGATCGCGTCGAGCTCGTCGAGACTGGCGATGTTCACGAAGACCTCGACCGGTGTCCCGTCACGTAACCTCACCGGAGCGAAAAGCACTTTTTCTTCGGCCTGTCGTTTTTCGGCGAGCGCACCAGAGCGGGCGGCAAAGCCGGATTTGGTCTCGGGATCGGGATCGAAGACCGCCACGCCTTCGAGCGCGTCGACAATGACCTCCCCTGCCCCATCCGGGATATCTCCCAACCCGACCAGCATCGGCACGCCACGGGCGCGCGCCAGCATGGCGACATGCGCGGTCGTGCTTCCTTTTGTCAGAACGATGGCGCCCCCTTTCGACCAGTCGGTTTCGAGGAATCTCGTGGGGGCGATATCCTCGCCGACAAATACGACGCCTGCGGCACGGCCAGCACCGGCATTGCCGGACAGGTGACGCGTAACCCGGTCGCGCATGTCTCTCAGGTCGGCGGCGCGGGCGCGGAAATACTCATCCTCTGCCGCTTCGTAACCGGCAATTTCGGTATCGATCGCCTGTTGCCAGGCCGTATCGGCCGCCAGACCGCCAGCGATGGCGGCCTCGACCGGCGCGACAAGTTCATTGTCCTCCAAAAGAGCGAGCTGGAACTCGAGGATATCCGCCGCCTCGCCCTCCATCTTGTCCATGAGCGCCGCAATATCGCGCGAAGCCGCGGCAATGGCGGCCGCCATTGCCGTTTTTTCTTCGTCCGGCGTGCCGGCGCGACGCGCGCTCAACGGCGCGGACTCAAGACGCGACAGCGGCCCGATAAAAAGTCCGTCCGAAGCGATGGTGCCGTGTCGTTCGGTCTCAGCCATCGCTGTCGGTCTTTGTTTCGAGATCGAAATCGCGCCGGATCAGATCGAGGATTGCGTCCATGGCCACGTCTGTGTCCGGCGTGTCGCCACGCAAGTAAAGCGTCGCGCCTTGCGGAACTTTCATCCCCATCACCTTGATGACGCTTTTAGCATCGATCCACGGGCCCTCCGGCGTGGCGGCGATCTCGATCTTGGCGTTCAGCTTCTTGGCGAGCTTGGTCAGCGCCACGGAAGGCCGCGCATGCAGGCCCACCTTGTGGGTGACGACGATTTCAGCCTGACGCATTTCGCTCATTTCGGCGACAGCTCCTCGGCAGTGTTGCGAACCTCTTCGAGCGACGCCCCACCGGAGGCCTCGGTCGCCGCGATCACCGCGCCCTCGACGAGAGGCGCATTGCAGATCACGACTTTGCCCTTGCGCTCGTCCGGCAGGAATTCGATGGCCATTTCGCTGTTGGATTCCGCGCCGCCCAAATCGACGAGAATGGCGACGCCGGCCTCTGACCATGCGGAGTCTATGGCGGCGATGATGTTCTCGACGCTGGTGCCGAGCCCGCCACCCGGATCGCCGCCGCACCAGGCGAGCGGCACCTCGTCGCCGACCATCTGGCGGACCATGTCGGCCGCGCCCCTGGCCACGTCGGGCGAGTGCGAAACGATGACGATACCGACAGTACTCATGGCTGACCTTCCAGAACGTCGCAAAGGGCGGTGATCAGGATCTGGCTCGAACGCGCGCCAGGATCCATGTGGCCGATGGAGCGTTCCCCGAGAAAAGAGGCGCGCCCCCTTTTCGCCTGCATCGGGATCGTTGCTTCGGCGCTCGCGGCCGCCAGGGCCCGTATCGCCGCGAAATCTGGTGGCGTTTCGGTAAGCGCCGCACGCACCGGACCCAACACGTCGAGCATGGTCTTGGCGCCGAAATCCGACTTGCCCCGTGCCTTGACGGCCTCGATCGCAGACGAAAAAGCATCGCATAGATCGGCATAGCTCGGCTCGGCCGGCAGTGCTTTACCCAGCCCCATCAGCAATGTTCCGTAAAGCGGCCCGGAGGCGCCGCCGACCTTCATGACCAGCATCATGCCGGCGGCCTTGAGCGCTTCCGGCAGAGACAGGGCTGCGAGCCTGTCCTTGTCGGCCAGAATGGCCTCGAAACCGCGTTTCATGTTGAGCCCGTGGTCGGCATCGCCGATTGCCGAATCGAGCTGGGTCAATTCCGGCTCGGCCGCAATGATGCGCGTGCAGGCCGTCTCGATCAAAAGGTCAAGGTGAAGGGGCATTCGAACCTCCCGAAAGTGCCGATTTCACAACTCGGCAGTCTAAAACCAGCATCCGGCACAAAGCGCGGTTCGTCCGGCGATGGTTCGCCGCACTGCCGGCAGGTGCGGCGATCGTTGCGCATGCGCGAGGCGAAAACAATATCGAAGGGCCGGTGCGACGCATGTCTTTCAAACCAAGGCAGATATCGAAGCGTCTCCAGCATTCCGCCTTCTCACGACAAACACTCTCGTCCAGCCTTTTCGGAGCCCGGAACGGATCCTGTCCTCGACAACCCCGGCTCCTGACCGCCAGGCGGTTTCGAAGCCGGGATGCCGGGAGGAAGCATTTTTCCAAAAAGCCGACCGCAGGATCCTGCACGCCGCCGGCCCAAGTTCGGCTCTTTGGCACTTGCACAATATTGTACCTCATGTACGTACAATACGTCCCACAGATTCGAGACAATTTCAAGCGAATTTCGACGCCGCAGCCGAAAAACTGCCTTCAAAACTGTCCTGAGCGGCGAACAAAAGCCCCTTCCGGCGAAGACCGGGACAACGATCCGTTTTTCGCGGAAAAGCGTTATGGCGCCTCAAAAGAAAGCCGTGCGTTTGGCGCGATTTCAGACCGCCTCGGCTCCGGGCAACGGTTTACGGACTGTTCGGGTTGGTGGTGGCTTCGACCGTGACCTTCACGACATCGGTGCAGACCCAGGAATTATAGTAGTCGATCGTACGACCGTCCTGACCCCAGGAAATCGAATTCACCAGCAGAAGCGGCGATCCAGTGGGCACCTGCAACAGCTTGGCGATTTCCCCGTGCGCCGCGATGGCCTCGACCGAACGGCGGGCGCTGTAGATCCGGTGCCCTGCCCCTTCGAGCGTCTTGTTGAGCGAGCCCCCCGACATCACGTCGCTGTTCAGCACGACCTTCTGCAAATCCTTGGGCAGATAGTTTTTGGAATACATCGCCATCTTGCCGTCGAGTTTGCGCAAACGACGCAACAAAAAACCCTGACTGCCGTCTGGGATGTTCAGCACCGAAGCGCAATGGCCCACGAACGGCTTGAGCGCCGCTTCGAGAATCTCGGTGTCGACATGGCGCTGGTTGAGATCGACCTCGCCTTCGAAAAAGCCGGCCGCAACCTGCAGTCCCCAGCCGGCCTGATCGGCGTCCATCACGAAGGCGCCACGGCGCGGCACGACACGGATGCGCCGGCGATCCTCCAGATTGCGAAGCGTTTCGCGAACGGTCGAGCGGGCCAGGTCGAACTGCCGGCAAAGCTCGCTTTCCGACGGCAACCTGTCGCCCGGCGCAAAGATGCCCTTGTCGATCGCCTCTTCGATGGCCCGGGACAACTGGATGTAGAACGGCTCAGGCGAAACGCGATCGATATCCCAGTTGAAAAATTCAGAATGATCCAGTTTTCCGCTCCCTGCCCGAGACATTCCTTCGTTCCTGCAATCCGTTACGACTGATAAAGCACATTATAGCGCGAGACCCACTCGGTCCGGGGAACGACTGTCTTGATGTCTTTTTCACGCAAGAAACAGCTCTTTTTTCCGGTGGCGGCTTCGGCTCCGAATTGCGCTGCACCAAGTGCGGACAGTTCCATCTCGTCCACCACCTTGATTTCCTTGTCAAATACACTTGCACGCAATTCGATGAACCCGCGCGAGCGCGCCCGTCCCCCAGTGGCGTAAATCGGCCCGCGCGGCATACCCAGATCTATCATTTGCGCGATACGCTGGCGCGCGGCAAGGGTTTCGCGTTCGAGAGCACGCCGAATGCCGATTTTTCCACCCGCATTGCCGGCAAGATCTGCGTCGCCTTCAGGTGGAGCGCCAAAAAGCGTGTCATGGCCAAGACATGACAGCACCTCAGCCTCGCTCGCCCCGGTCGCCGCCAGTTCGGCATCAAGCTCCAACACGGCAAGGCAGGCAATGCCCGCATCGCCTGTCGGCGTCAGCGACAGGGCAATCGTTTTGTCGCGCCCCTTGGGCAGTCCGTTACGGATTTCGCCGTAAATAAGGTTCGCCGTTCCCAAAGAATCGATGATGGCATTGGGATCGAACCGCCGAATCACCGTCGCGCCGACCGGATGATCGTGCCCGCCGGCAACGACGATGGTCTCGGCCGACGCCGCACCGGTTTCGATAAGCCTGCCCCGTTTCACGCCGCCGACAATCGTGCCCGCCCCCAGAATCGGCGGCAGGCGCGGCGCGTGTACCGCGGCGGTCAGCGAGTCTATCCAGCGACGGCTGGAAAGATCGAAACAGGCCGTGCGGGGCGCCAGGCTGGCGCTGATGAAGGTGCGTCCTGTCCACCAGACGGCGGGGAAATCGGTGAGGGTGATCCAGGTCGCGGGCGAAGCCAGCTCGTCCGGACGATTGTTATGAATCCACAGCCACTTGGCGACGGTCCGGTCGGCGGCGATGGAAATGCCCGCCACATCGGAGAACGCGCCGAAACGTGCGGCCAGCCAGGATGCCTCCTCGCTGGCGCGCATGTCGAACCAGGCAATGGCGGCACCGGTCGGCTTAAGGTCGAGGCCAACGCCCACACCATCTTCGCCAACGCCGGCGGCCGCAAGGGAGCGGAGCGGCTGCCCGTCTGCAACCGAACGCCACCCTTCGACGATCATGTCTTCGAGCAGCGCCACCAGGGCCAAGGGATCGGTGGCCGATCCGACGCCGTCGTGAACACGCGGCGTCGGCACGGCTTTGGTATAAAGAATCTCGCCCCCGTCGGTCACGAGGATGATTTTCAGGTTGGTGCTCCCGATATCGATCCCGCAATCAATCTGAGGCATCACACGCCACCCCTTACCAGCGGCGCGTGAAGGACGTGCGCGTGATCTCGGCGATTTGCTTGATCATGTCGGAGGCCTCCGCCGGATCACGCTGCCAGATTTTGCGGCCGACGACCACACCCTGTGCACCTGCTTCGATGGAGTCCTTGATGGCCTTCACGGTCGAAGCGGCATCGCCTTCCTTCGGCCCGCCGGCAACGACGATCGGAATATCGAGTTCGTCGACGAGCTTGGCCGTCGCGTCGCTCCCCGGGAAGGTGATCTTGATGATATCGGCCCCGAGATCGTAGCACACGCGCGCCACTTCCATCTCGGCCTTGATGATCTCGGGCGTGCGCGGCGAATTGAGATAAACCGGCTCGAGCATGGTCGGAATATTCCACTTGTCGGCTTCATTGATGATCGCGCCGACACGCTCGAAATATCTGATCTTTTCCGCGTCGTTGACGTTGAACGGCATCAGCATCTTAACGCAGTCGACACCCAGTCGCGCGGCATCCTCGACGACCGAGACCATGCAACCGGTCCCGGTTTCGGGCGCATGCGTCGGCCAGAAGGCGTCGATGGCCAGGATGCGGGCCAGATGCGAAGCCTTGGCAAGATCCACTTCCGACTGCTTCACGATGCCGGTCGAGACCATGAAGCCGGTAATATCTTCCGGAATGTAGCGCCGCATGACCTGAACCGGCGCCTCGAGCGCCTCGACGCGCCCCCAGACCAGGCCATGGTCGATCGGAATGACAAGCGCCGCGCGATCGTCGCGCAGCACCCGGTTCATGCGGTAATTGGTCGAATAGCGATTGGCCATGCCAGTCTCCTGTTAGTCGCGTTCTATCGCCGAAGCGAATTGGGTGATGATGATCTGGTTTCTGGCCGGTTCTGGTTTGCATGCGCCGTGTTGCCGGGCGCGATGGGTACCGCGGGCAGGCGGCCAGGTCTGCCCTTTGTGATGCACGACATCGGTCTTGGGGTGGGATCGAACGCGTCAGCCTCGGGTCCAAACCCGACAACGCCAGATCCGTGCGCGATGCAACAAGACGGCGCCGGGTACGCGACATCGTATGTTTCGTTCGCATCGAACCGTACAAACGCTGTGATCGATGCAGACAACAATGTGTCCGGTTCGGTCTTTCGATCCCTGCGGTCTGGCACATAGTCTGCGTTCGTTTTTATCATGGCTTCAGCTGATCGTTCCCATAAGCGGTATTGTCCGCCCGGCCTGCCGGATCCCCGGAATCACGCCCGATTGGCCAATGCCTGACAACATGTCGTGCGGAGCTTTCGGGTGCTGATATGCATCCAGCGCTGCGGCAGATCCGACTTCATGTACGCCTTGTACGTACATACCGGACCTGCCATGTGTGTTCAACTGCTTTTTGTCGCGCCGATCCCTGCCGAAGCGAAAAGCGTCGATTTCACGTCACCGACTGCGAAATCCTGGTCGGCCTCGTGGAATCGTCCCGGTCTGGAGTGCGTTCGAAGACTGTCATGAACAGTCCAGGGTCTCGAAAACCGCCGTTTTCTCGGCGCGATCATCGCCTGCCTGGGGAAAACCTGTGATGGGAAACGGATTGCACAAACGCAAAGGCCAGCGCGCCCGGCCGCCTGCCCTGCCATCAAACGTCCGCGTCACCGAAAAGAGTCTCATTAAGAGAATTAAGTTATTTATTCCAACGAGATAACTTATGTTTTCCTTTCTGTCGCATCGACGTTATACCCGTTTTTCCGCAACGGCAGGGCTTGCGACAACCCGCCACATATTGATGACGTATTGATGCACAAATCGCCGGAATGACGATCCCGCAGGTTCCGGCTTGATACCTGCTCCTATGCTTTTCATTCATCTGGCAAACCTGGTTTTTCGCAACTCGCCTGACCCGATCCGTCGACACGGACAACAAGGCAACCGGATGGTTCCGGAATGCCGCTCAATGCAAACTTAATCTTTCCATTTGCACGGGACGCACTTGACGCGGCCGATTAGTAAGCCGTATCGTACGTCTTGTAGGTACAAGAAAGTTCAGGGTTTGCTGCAGCAAGCGACAGCTCTCCTTCGGACGGCAAACACAGTGATTTGGGAGTTGCGCAAGCACACTGGCTTGACCGTCGCGTATCCAGGCAACTGCCTCGTCGTGGCTGACCTTTGGTTCATGCCGGACGGTTCGCAAACGCGGTCGAGGCAGGACCGTTGGGGAGGGGAAGCGGATGTGGTCGGATAGACCGCACTGCTTGGTCACGAGGGCACAAAACCTTGACGCCATTTGGATCGACATAATCCGATGCACTGTCGGACGTTGTTTAGCGATGCAGACCATAGAGTCTGACAAGGGGTTGCTTGGCGCAGGTATGGAACCGTCCCGGCCGCCCGCAAGAAGGAGAAAACACTCATGAAGACTGCAACATACCTCTTGGCAGCAACGGCCCTGGCACTTGTGGCCATGCCCGTCGCCGCTGCCGACAAGGTGCCGACGCGGGTTGGCATCACGGTTGCGAACCTCGGCAATCCGTTCTTCGTTCCGCTCGTTGCCGGTGCCAGGGAAACGGTTGCCAAAGCCGCTCCGGATGCGGACGTCACGGTTGTCGGCGCCGATTACGACCTGAACAAACAGGCCACCCAGATCGATAATTTCATCGCCTCCGGCGCCGAAGTGATCATGATCAACTCGGTGGACGCCAACGCCATCGCGCCTGCCGTCGCCAAGGCCAAGGCCGCGGGCATTACCATTGGCGCCTTCGACGTCACCGCCAAGGGTGCCGACGTGACGGTGATGACCAACAACTTCCAGGCCGGCCAGATCACCTGCAATTACCTGGCCGAACAGCTCGACGGCACCGGTGACGTCGCCATCATCAACGGCCCGCCGATCTCCTCGATCATGGACCGCGTGGCCGGCTGCAAGGATGCCTTCAGCGCCTTTCCGGGCATCAACATCCTGTCGGACAACCTGAACGGCAAGGCGTCGCGCGATGGCGGCCTCGATGTCATGCAGGGCCTGTTGACCCGTTTCGAGCATATCGACGCCGTGTTCGGCGCCAATGACCCGACCGCCCTCGGCGCCGATCTCGCCGCCAGGCAGCTCAATCGTGACGAGATGATCATCGGCGGTGTCGATGGTTCGCCCGACGTGGTCGCGGCCCTCAAGGCCGGCAACACCCGGATCGTCGCCACGGCGTCCCAGGATCCCTATGGCATGGCCGCCAAGTCCACCGAAATGGCGCTATCCGTCTTCCGTGGCGAGAGCCAGCCGTCCGAACCTATTCTGCTCGACACCGAACTGGTGACGACCGAGAATATCGGCAGCTACACGGGTTGGGGCGCCCAATAAGGGCTCTGACCGATCATCGCCGCCGCGACACGAACGGGTCGCGGCGGCTTCACGACTGGCACGATCGCCAGACAATGAATTGGGTATCACCGTGACAGATTCGACTGCGCAGCCAGCGCCGCTTCTCGAAATGCGCAACATCTCCAAGACGTTCGCCGGCATAGCGGCGTTGACGAACGTATCGATTTCGGTCGATCGTGGCGAAGTCCACGCCCTGATGGGCGAGAATGGTGCGGGCAAGTCGACCCTTATGAAGGTGTTGTCCGGCGCCTATCGCGCCGATCCGGGTGGAGAAATCCTCATCGACGGCGAAAGCGTCAGGATCGACCGCCCCGGCACCGGCCGGGAACACGGAATCGCCGTCATCTATCAGGAGCTTTCGCTCTGTCCCAACCTGAGCGTCGCCGAAAATGTCTTTCTCGGCCGGGAAAGCCGCAAGAACGGGACAACGGACAACAGGACGCGGAACGCCGCCTGCAAGGACGTGCTTGCCCGCCTGAGACTGAGCTTTCCGCCCTCGACCATGGTTTCACGCCTGTCGCTCGGCGAACGCCAGCTGATCGAAATTGCCCGCGCGCTCGCCTCCGAGGCCCGCATTCTGGTGATGGACGAACCGACGACGTCGCTGACGACGCGGGAAACCGAACGGCTGTTCGAGATCATCAACGATCTCAAGGCCGAAGGCATCGGCATCATCTACATCAGCCACCGCATGGAAGAAGTCTACGCCATCGCCGACCGCGCCAGCGTTTTGCGCGACGGCCGCTATATCGGCACGCTCGAACGCAAGGACATCGCGGCCGAACGGCTGGTTTCGATGATGGTCGGGCGCGATCTGGGCTCCTTTTATACCAAGGACCACAAACCGTCCCCCGATCGCAAGACGCTGCTGTCGGTTCGTAACATTTCCGACGATCGCCATGTTCGTGACTGCTCGTTCGATCTGAAAGCCGGTGAAGTCCTGTGTATCGCGGGCCTGGTCGGCGCGGGGCGCACCGAGCTTGCGCGGCTGATCTATGGCGCCGACACGCGCCGGCGCGGCACGATCATGCTCGATGGGCACGAGCTCACCATCCGCAAACCGAGCGACGCCATCTCCGCCGGCATCGTCTATCTGACCGAGGACCGTCGGGAACTCGGTCTGTTCCTCGACATGTCGATCGGGGAGAACATCAATATGAACGTGATCGCCGCCGACGCCCATCGTGGAGGTTTCTCCAACCGGCCCAAGGCGCGCGAGCGGGCGAGCAAGTCCCTGAAAACACTGGCGATCCGCTCCACGGGCATCGCCGCATTGGCCGGATCGCTTTCGGGAGGCAACCAGCAAAAGGTGCTTTTGGCCCGTCTTCTCGAAACCAAACCGCGCATCCTCATCCTCGACGAACCGACGCGCGGCGTCGATGTCGGGGCAAAATCCGAAATTTATCATCTGATCGACGAGTTCGCCAAACGCGGCATCGGCATTCTGATGATTTCGAGCGAATTGCCCGAAGTCATCGGCGTCGCCGACCGGGTGCTGGTGATGCGCGACGGACGGATCGTCGGCGAGATCATCGACACTGTCGATACGCCAATCACCCAGGAAGCCATCATGGCCTACTCGACGGGCGCTGCCAACATCAGCGCGGCATCGTGAGTACGCTCTAGGGGGTCAAGTTGAATACCACAGCAAACACGAACGAACTCGGAACCAGCGCACGCGGCGCCAAGGTGCAAACGCTGATCCAGGTGACGGGCATGCTGCCCGTGCTGATCCTTTTGTGCATCGGCTTCCAGATTTTCAGCGGCCGTTTCGCCACCTTCACCAATCTGTCGATCGTCATGCAACAGGCATCGATCAACACCGTGCTCTCGGCCGGAATGACCTTCGTCATCCTGACCGGCGGCATCGACCTTTCCGTCGGCTCGATCGTTGCCGCCTCGGCCATGGTCGCGGTTATCGGCTCCCTCATTCCCGGTATGGGATATCTCGGCATATTGGCGGGACTGGGACTCGGGCTTGCCTGCGGCGTCGCCAACGGTCTGCTCGTTGCCTATGTCAAGCTTCCGCCCTTCATCGCAACACTGGGATCCCTGACGGCGGTTCGCGGTCTGGCCCGGCTCATCGGCAACGACACCACGGTCTTCAATACGGACATGCCCTTCGCCTTTATCGGCAATGGCAGCTTTCTCGGCATTCCGTGGCTGGTGATCATCGCCTTTTCCACCATCCTGATCTCCTGGGTGATCCTGCGCCGCACCGTGCTCGGCACCTATATTTATGCCATAGGCGGCAATACCGATGCCGCGCGTCTGGCCGGCATCCGCGTCGCGGCGATCCTTGTGTTCGTCTATGCGATATCGGGCCTGTTTTCCGGCCTTGGCGGGGTCATGAGCGCGGCCCGTCTTTATGCGGCCAACGGATTGCAGCTCGGACAGTCCTACGAACTCGACGCCATCGCCGCCGTCATTCTCGGCGGAACGAGTTTCGTCGGCGGTGTCGGTTCGATCTGGGGAACCCTGGTCGGCGCCCTGATCATCGCCGTGCTCTCCAACGGATTGATCCTGGTCGGCGTCTCCGACATCTGGCAGTACATCATCAAGGGCCTGGTGATCATCGCCGCCGTCGCACTCGACAGCTATCGGCGTTCACGCGCCTAAATAGAGCAGTAAACCCAAAGAGAAGTGCCGGTTTTGGATCAAAACCGGCACTTCGTTTATTCGCCTGCCGCTCCTAAACGAAGCGGAACACAAAGACGGCCCAGGCCAGCGCGATGACGCTCGGCCACCAGATCGGCGCGCCGAACACTGCCAGCCAGCCGAGATAGATAAAGGCACTCCCCAATAAAGAGATGAAAAGCCGGTCGCCACGCGTGGTGTTGAGCGCGAAGATACCGTGCCGGGGGCCTCCACCGGGATCGAAATGCTCCCATACGCCCATGGCGGCGATTGATCCGAAGATGAAGATGAAGAATCCGGCGGTTGGCCAAGTCCAGGCCATCCATGTCAGATTGAAATCCATGGCCAAATCCTCCTAAACCCGACCCAGGGCAAAGCCCTTGGCGATGTAGTTGCGCACGAAATAGATCACCACGGCACCCGGGATGATGGTCAGCGTGCCCGCCGCGGCGAGCAGGCCGAGTTGATATCCTGTGCTCGAGGCCGTTCTGGTCATGGTCGCCGCGATCGGCTTGGCTGCTACGGCAGTCAGGGTCTTGGCCAGCAGCAGTTCGACCCAGGAGAACATGAAGCAGAAGAACATGGCCACGCCGATACCGGCGGCAATCGTCGGGATGAAGATCTTGATGAAGAAGGACCAGAACGAATAGCCATCGACATAGGCGGTCTCGTCGAGTTGTTTGGGCACGCCGGAGATGAACCCTTCCAGGATCCACACCGCCAACGGGATGTTGAACAGGGTGTGGGCCAGCGCCACGGCCAGATGGGTGTCGAACAACCCGATGGCCGAATAGAGCTGGAAGAAGGGCAGAGCGAACACGGCGGCCGGCGCCATGCGGTTGGTCAAGAGCCAGAAGAACAGGTGCTTGTCACCCAGGAACCGGTAGCGCGAGAAGGCGTAGGCCGCCGGCAGCGCCACCGTCACCGAGATCAGCGTGTTGAGCGTCACATAGATGATGGAATTGATGTATCCCATGTACCAGGTCGGATCGGTGAAGATCTGGGCATAGTTTTCCAGGGTGAAGTTCTTTGGATACAGCGAGAACGTATTGATGATCTCGGTCGTCGTCTTGAACGACATGTTCACGAGCCAATAGATCGGCAGCATGAGAACGACGATGTAGAGTGTGGGAACGAGCCATTTGAAGCGACGCATCTCAGTTTTCCTCCCCACGCATCATCAGGGTATAAAAGATGTAGCTCGACAGCATGATCACCAGGAAATAGATCAGCGACATTGCCGCCGCCGGCCCGAGATCGAACTGACCCAGCGCGATCTTGACGAGGTCGATGGACAGAAGCGTCGTCGAATTGCCCGGTCCGCCGCCGGTCAGGACGAAAGGCTCGGTATAGATGTTGAAGCTGTCCATGAAGCGCAGCAGCACGGCGATGGTCAGCACGCGACGCATTTTGGGAAGCTGGATGTAGCGGAACACCGCCCAGGGACGCGCGCCGTCGATCTTGGCCGCCTGATAGTAATCGTCAGGGATGGCGACGAGACCTGCATAGGCGAGCAGCACGACCAGAGACGTCCAGTGCCAGACATCCATGAAGATCAACGTGAACCACGCGGCGGTCGGATTCTGCGTAAAATTGTAGTCGAAGCCTATGGCATTCAGCACGTACCCCAACAGGCCGATATCGGGCAGCGCGAAGATGTTCCACATCGAGCCGACCACGTTCCACGGGATCAGGAGCGGCATGGCCATGAAGACCAGACAGAACGACACGCCAATGCCCTTGCGCGGCATGGCCAAGGCCACGGCGACGCCGAGCGGTATTTCGATGATCAGAATGGAAAAGGTGAAGATGAGCTGGCGCGTCAGCGAGTCGTGGAAGCGCGGCGATCTGAGGATATCCTCGAACCAGCGCAGCCCGGACCAGAAGAACAGATTGTCTCCAAAGGTCTCCTGCACCGAGTAATTGACCACTGTCATCAGCGGGATGAGGGCGTTGAACGCCACCAGCACGACGACGGGCATCACGAAGAGCCAGCCTTTTTGATTTAAGGTCTTGTTCATGGGTTCGACTCCGATTCGGCGAGCCATCCGTCGGCATAGATGCGCGTATTGGCGGGATCCAAACGCAGCCTGGCCCCGTCCGAGGGGATCTCGACGTCCTCGCCGGCAAGAAGCTTGACGGGACCGGCGGCACTTTCGGCCGAAACGATACGGAACCGGCCGGCGTCGCTGACACGAACAATCCTGGCCTTCAGTCCTTTGGCAGCCAGGCTGACGAATTCCGGCCGTACGCCGATCTCGGTCAGGTCAGCGGGTTGGTCGAGCCGGTTTGCCGTTTCGATGGGTTGGCCGGCCACCACCGCCTTGCCGTTGTCGATGTCGCAGGGCAGCACGTTCATGCCCGGCGAACCGATGAAATGCCCGACAAAGGTATGGTGCGGTCGCTCGAACAGTTCGGAGGGGGTGCCGATCTGCACCACCTCGCCCATGTTCATGACCACGACCCGGTCCGCAAAGGTCAGCGCCTCGGTCTGGTCATGGGTGACATAGATCATCGTCAGGGCGACGCGCTGTTGCAGTTCCTTGAGCTTGGCGCGCAGGCGGAACTTCAAGTGCGGATCGATCACCGTCAGCGGTTCGTCGAACAGGATGGCGTTGACATCGGTCCTGACCAGGCCGCGACCGAGCGAGATCTTCTGCTTGCCGTCGGCGGTCAGGTGCGAGGCGCGATTGTTGAGGGTCGGGGTCAGGTCGGTCATGTCGGCGATTTCCCTGACCCGCTCGGCGATCTCGGTTTCCGGAACGCGGCGATTGCGCAAGGGGAAGGCGAGATTGTCTCTGACCGTCATGGTGTCGTAGACGACCGGGAACTGAAACACCTGCGCGATCTGGCGCTGTTCCGGCGGCAGGTGCGAAACGTTTCTGTCGTCGAACAGGATCTGTCCCTCGCTCGGCACCAGAAGACCGGAAATAATGTTCAAAAGCGTGGTCTTGCCGCAGCCGGACGGACCGAGCAGCGCGTAGGCGCCGCCATCGTCCCATTCGAGGTTGAGTTCCTTGAGGGCCCAGTGTTCCTCCTTGTAGGGAACAGGAAAATAGCTGTGCCGAAGTTTGGATAGCGTGATCTTGGCCATGTCACACGGCCTCCCGCTGTTCCGAGCCGTTCACCAGCCGCTCGTTTTCATCGAAATAAAGGCATCTGGACACGTCCGCATAAAGCGTTGCCGTGGCGCCGGCATCGAACGGATGAACGCCATGCGACAGCGATACCCAGGGATTCCCGTAGGCATCGAAGTGGATCATGCTCTCCGAGCCGCTGAGTTCGGCGATGCGCACGGTGCCTTCCACCGCGACCGGCGTTTCTCCTGTCTTGAGCGGGGAGACATTGTGCGGCCTGATGCCCATGGTATAGGGGCCGTCGCCGAGGGCCTTGAGCCTGTCCGGCACCGGCCAGCGTACCTTGTCGTTGAGCACGAAATACGCGCCCTTTTTGGTGATGGCCGCCGTGTTGATCGGGGGTTCGGAAAAGACCTTGGCCGCCAACAGGTTGACCGGCCTGCGGTAAGCTTCGCCCGTGGGACCGAAATCGATGATCCGGCCTTGGTGCATGGCCGCGGTTCTGCCGCCGAACAGAAGCGCTTCGGTCGGTTCGGTCGTGGCATAAACCACAACGCAGTCCCGTTCCTGGAAAATGCGCGGAAGTTCGTCGCGCAGTTCCTCGCGCAGTTTGAAATCGAGATTGGCCAGGGGTTCGTCGAGCAGGATCATCTCCGATTCCTTGACGAGCGCCCGCGCGATGGCGGTGCGCTGCTGCTGGCCGCCCGAGAGTTCGGAAGGCCGTCGATCCAGCATGCTGGAAATCCGAAGCACCTCCGCCAGATCGCCGACGCGTTTCTTGATCTCGTCACCGGACATCCGGGCAACGCGCAGCGGTGAGGCGATATTGTCGAATACCGTCATGTTCGGATAGTTGATGAACTGCTGGTAGACGATGGAAACGTTGCGCTTCTGCACGGCGACGCCGGTGACGTCCTTGCCGTTGAACCAGACCTCGCCCGATGTCGGCCGTTCAAGTCCGGCCATCAGTTGCATAAGGGTTGTTTTGCCCGCGAGTGTCGTTCCCAGAAGGATGTTGAAGCTGCCTGGTTCTAGTACGAGGTTCGTCGGATAAATGTGGGTATCAATACCAACGGTTTTTTCTACTGACTTGAGTTCGAGCATAGTTATGCCGCCCTACCGAGAGGTAGCGAGTTTGTATCTCGCTTATCACAAGCTGTTTTTTCAGAGACCCGGGACGAGATACGCCCCGGGTCTTTGTAACAACGCTTAGGAGGACTAGTTGCTGGCCTCGCTCCACTGCTTGATCAGATCTTCATAAGCGATGGTCTGACCTTGCGGCTTCTCGTTGTCGAGCTTGGGCTTGGGCGCACCGGGTTGATCGAACCAGTACTGCGGATCGACCGGGTCGTTGAGCCGCGGACCGCACCCGCCATAGACGTTCGCCGTCTCGTCGGCAGCCTGCATGCGGGCCATGGTGGTGTCGATCTCCTCGGCGAGACGATCCATGGCTTCCTGGGCGGTGAACACGCCGGCGTTCACGTCACCGATCTGCTGCCACCAGATCTGGGTCAGCTTCGGGTAGTCCGGAACGTTGATGCCGGTCGGGGTCCAGACATAGCGATCAGGCGAGCGGTAGAACTCGATAAGACCGCCGAGCTTCGGCGCGCGTTCGGTGAAGCTCTCGTCCATGATTGTCGAGTTGCGGACGAAGGTCAGGCCAACCTGGCTCTTCTTGGTGTCCACGGTCTTGGACGTCACAAACTGGGCATAAAGCCAGGCCGCCTTGGCACGATCGCCAGGCGTCGACTTCAGGATGGTCCAGGACCCCACGTCCTGATAACCGACCTTCATGCCTTCTTCCCAATACGGGCCGTGCGGCGAGGGCGCAGCACGCCACAGCGGGTAGCCTTCCTCGTCGACGGTCATGTTGCCGTCTTCACGCGGGGCAACCACGTCCGGAACGAACGAGGTGTACCAGAAGATCTGCTGGGCGACGTTGCCGGTGGCAAGGGCGGGAAGCGACTGATAGAAGTCGTAGCTCGCCGCTGCCGGCGGCGCATATTTGCGCAGCCATTCGTCCCACTTGCGGATCGCATAGACGGCGGCCGGCGAGTTCGCCCCGCCACCACGCGACACGCTGGCGCCGACCGGATTGCAGGAGCCTTCTTCCATACGGATGCCCCATTCGTCGACCGGGCGGCCATTCGGCAGACCCTTGTCGCCTTCACCGGCCATGGACAGCCAGGCGTCGGTCATGCGCCAGCCGAGGTCGGCCGCACGCTTGCCGTAGTCCATGTGACCGTAGATGCGGACGCCGTCGATTTCCTTCACGTCGTCGGTGAAGAATTCGGCGATGTCTTCATAGGCCGACCAGTTGACCGGCACGCCGAGTTCGTAGCCGTATTTGGCCTTGAAGGCGTCCTTGAAGTCCTGACGGTCAAACCAGTCCTTGCGGAACCAGTACAGATTGGCGAATTGCTGATCGGGCAGCTGATAGATCTTCCCGTCCGGGCCAGTGGTGAACTGGATGCCGATGAAGTCGTCGAGATCGAGCGTCGGGCTCGTCACGTCGGCCCAGTCGCCGGCCATCTGGTCTGTCAGGTTGTAGGTCTGCTGCAGACGCGAGTGCGTGCCGATCAGATCCGAGTCGTTGACATAGGCGTCGTAAAGATTGCGGTTCGTCTGCATCTGCGTCTGAACGGCCTGAACGACTTCGCCTTCACCGAGAATCTGGTGATTGACCTTGATACCGGTGATGTCCTCGAAGGCCTTGGTGAGCACTGCGGATTCATATTCGTGCGCAGCAACCGATTCCGAAAGCACATTGATTTCCATGCCGGCGAAAGGCGCTGCCGCGTCGATGAACCACTGCATTTCAGCCTTTTGTTCGTCGACCGACAGTGCTGAGGGCTGGAATTCCTCCTCAATCCAGCGCTCCGCCTCTGCCATTCCTGCCAGGGCAGGACCTGCGGCAATGCTCAACGCAAGCGCTGCCACCGATGCCATAAGCATCCTGTTCATATCCGTCTCCTCCTCAAAACGGTTCCCTCCTTCATGACGGCGCCAACTTAAGTTGCGTTATTTGCGCCATCATGCCCCATAATTAGAAGGCGAGTAAAAACGAAAGTCAATGTTGCTCTTTGCGAAATTTCTCGCAAATAATGTGAACCAAAAGAGGGGTATAGCAGGGATGCACGACAACCGCGACAAACTGACTTTCCGAAAAAACGGGAGCTGGACTATCTGGTTCGAGTCACAGGAAAAGCAGTGCGAGTCCATGCGTGATCGTTGAATCGCGCGTTGCTGAATTTCGCTGCATATAGCGCTGTCGCTTCGGTCTTAACGTACGCCAATTGCCTATACCGGATTGCCATGGTCCGTGAGCACTTGCCCGCACAAGCAATCACGGAGGAAATACGTGAGATGATAGAACAGGATACGGTCGAAATGACGAAGAATACCGGCACGCGCTACGATGTCTTCATCGTGGGTGGCGGCATCAACGGATGCGGCATCGCCCGGGATGCCGCGGGCCGCGGATTTTCCGTCTGCCTCTGCGAAGCCGACGATCTGGCCAGCGGAACATCGTCCGGCTCGACCAAGCTCATTCATGGCGGCCTGCGATACCTTGAATTCTATCATTTCCGACTGGTGCGCGAGGCGCTTCTCGAGCGCGAACTGCTGTGGAAACTGGCGCCGCATATCATCCGGCCGCTGCGCTTCGTATTGCCCCCATCACAAGGGACTGCGCCCGGCTTGGCTGCTGCGCGTTGGTCTGTTCATCTACGATCACATCGGGGGACGCAGGCTATTGCCCGTGTCCCGCCGGCTGGATCTGACCGACAACATTGCCGGCGCGACCCTAAAGCCCGAATACACCTTGGCATTCGAGTATTCCGACTGTGCGGTGGACGATGCCCGGCTCGTTGTCCTGAACGCGCGCCAGGCTGCCGACAAGGGGGCCAGCATCCGCACGCGTACCCGAGTGATTGCGGCCAAAAAGGCTCCGGACGGCTGGACCATCACGTTGCAGGCAGCCGGCGAAGAGCCCGAAACCGTCAGCGCCGCCGTGCTTGTCAACGCCGCCGGCCCCTGGGTCGACGAGGTGCTCAAATCCGTTCTCGGCCGCAAGGGCGCCCGGAACGTGCGTCTCGTTCGCGGCAGCCACATCGTCGTTCGCAAGCGTCTCGAGCACGACTGCGGCTACGTGTTCCAGCATTCCGATGGCCGGATCGTTTTCGCCATCTCCTATGAAGGCGAATTCACCCTGATCGGCACGACTGACGTCGATCACGAAGACATTGGTAAAGCGCCGGAAATCACGCGAGACGAGACCGATTATCTGTGCACCATGGCCAGCGACTATTTCCGCGAGCCGATCACAAACGAGGATGTGGTCTGGAGCTATTCGGCGGTACGCCCGCTTTACGACGACGGCAGTTCCAGTGCCCAGCAGGCCACGCGCGATTATGTCATCGACCTCGAAACAGAAGCGGAAGGCGGCACGCTGGTGAACGTGTTTGGCGGCAAGGTCACCACGCATAGGCAACTTTCCGAAACCGTAATCGACCGAATCGAAGGTGTACTTGGAAAACGCGGTCCGAAATGGACGGCCAAAACGCCGTTTCCTGGCGGAGATTTCCCGGTCGACAGCTTCGAAACGATGCTGCGCGAAGCCAACGATCGCTATGGCTTCGTCGATCCGGCCGTCATCGAGCGCCTGATGCGCCTTTACGGCACTGACATTCACCGCCTGTTCGCCGAAAAATATACGCTTGCCGATCTCGGTCGACACTATGGCGCCGGCCTCTACGATGCCGAGATCGATTATCTTGTTGCGCGTGAATGGGCCCGGTCGGCCGAGGACATCCTGTTTCGGCGAACAAAACTCGGGCTGCACATGACACCCGATCAGATTGCCGCCGTTGGCAAGCGGCTGGCACGATCCTGATCCGTTTTCTGACTAGTGCGATACCTGCCCGAAAACAGTTCGGTCAAGGCGTGCCAATACGCGCGTCGCGCCTTTTCTTTCCTTGTCCCGAACGCTTCGGCTCACGCGCCAGACGACCCGTTTCGCATGGGCTTTTCCCGATGCCCCGCGACCGCATCGATATTGTCTTTCCAGGCGAAACGGCGGAGTATGCGTGTCATCCCAAAAAACGAAGAGAATGAAAGACAACAAGCGATGCAAGTGGCGCGCCAGCAAGAAATCGTGAACCTCGCGCGTAAAACGGGTCGAGTAAACGTTGAACAACTCTCCTTGCATTTCGGCGTTTCACCTCAGACGATTAGAAAAGATCTAAAAGAACTTAGTGATCGCCGGCTGCTTGACCGTGTGCATGGCGGTGCGATAGTAGCATCGAGCGCACAAAATCTGGCCTATCAGGCGCGCCGATCCCTCGAAGAGTCGGAAAAACGGGAGATCGGGCGCGCCGCGGCAGCCCTCATTCCGAGCAACTCCTCGCTGTTTCTCAACATCGGCACCACGACCGAAGAGGTTGCGCGGGCGCTGATGCACCACATGGGCCTTCTGCTCATCACCAACAACCTGCACGTGGCGTCGATGCTTTATCCGTACGCAGGCATCGACGTCATCATCGCGGGGGGGCCGGTACGGCACTCGGATGGCGGCGTCGTCGGTGCGTCGGCGGTCGACATGATCCAGACCTTCAAGGTCGATTTCGCCGTCATGGGAGTGTCGGCGATCGACGCCGATGGCGACCTGCTCGACTTCGACATGCGCGAAATCGCGGTCGCTCAAACGATCATCGCCAATGCGAGAATGGTCATGCTCGTCGCCGATTCCAGCAAATTCGTCCGGTGCGCGTCGGCAAGAATTGGCCACCTGCGCGAAATCGACGTTTTCGTCACCGACAAGGTGCCGTCGGCGGCGTTCAGGGCACTCTGCGCCCGTGAGAAAGTGCGTCTTGTCGAGACCGCCACCGACTGGAATCCCGATGATCCGGGGCTCGCCCCCCTCCAGCTCGCCGGTGTGTCCGCGCGTGACCCCTTGACCGCTTGACACCAACCGCTTGACGCCGGCGACGTCCGGTAACGACCGAAAACCGCATCGGTCCGCCATTCGGGGGCGCCCCAAAACGGCATGCGTTCCCTTTTTTTGCCGCGCCGCGCTACCGCTTTGTAGTCGCATCGGATGTTGCGGGACTGCATTCAGATCTCGAACAGGTGTCGAGCAATTCCGCACCTTCGTTTTTTGGTGCCCGGCATCCCTTTTCGCCCGAAAGACGAAATTTCGGCGTCGAAGCGAGATTTCGGTGTTGGTGAGACCGAAAGTCGCGTCGGCGAAGCGAAAGACGGGGACAAGCGGACCGATCCTGACGTCACGAACCTGACGCCGCACACGGATCACGCTTTGGCAAAAGCCATCCGCAACCTGTTCGAAAACCGATGGAACTCCCCAAAAACCGCCTTTTTGACGCAGGATCGCCAGCGATCCTGCCCCTTCCACGCTTTGACCGAGTCACCCCACTATTCGCTAACGAAACTGTTGGAAGCGCGAATTGTCTTCGTATTTTTCGTTGAAATTTCGCTTCGGATGCCATAGTTTCGTTATGGAAATAAAACGAACTTCCGGAAGCCAGTAGCGAAGGGTTGCGGAAACTGAAGCCGAGGCGACACGCTGCTACGCAGAAGCCTTAGCACGGATTGGAGAGGGGAACTCCATGCTTGAAGCGGCGGTTTCGCGTCGACTTCCGAGACAGGCAGATGTTGTTGTCATCGGCGGCGGTGTCGTCGGGTGCGCCATTGCGCGCGCGCTGTCTCAATATACCCTCGACGTCGTTCTGCTCGAACGTGCGCCCGATGTCGCCATGGGAACGTCCAAGGCCAATAGCGGCATCCTTCATGCCGGGTTCGATGCGGACCCAGGCACCTGGAAAGCGCGGTTGAACGTACGCGGATCGCGCCTTTATCAATCTCTCAGCGAAGAACTCGGCATTCCGCGGCGCCGGACGGGATCCCTGGTCGTGGCGCTCGACGATGCGCAACGCGACGATCTCGACGCGCTGCGCCAGCGTGGCGTCGAAAACGGTGTCACCGGGCTGACCCTTTGGTCGCGCGATACGGTGCTGCGGCAGGAACCCAATCTGTCGCCGGACGTCACGGGCGCCTTATGGGCGCCAACGGCCGCCATCGTCTGCCCGTTTTCGGCGACGATCGCCTTCGCCGAAAACGCCATTCGCAACGGGGCCCGCATTTTTACCGAATGCACGGTCACCGGCATCGAGGTGACAGACAAGAAGACGACGGGTGTCGAGACCACGCTCGGGCGCATCGAAACGCGCTTCGTGGTCAACGCGGCCGGCGTTCATTCCGGCGAAATCGCCACTATGGCCGGTGACGAAAGCATCACCATCACGCCGAGACGCGGTGAATACGTGCTGTTCGACCATTCCGTCAGCGATCTGGTCAACACGGTGGTTTTCCCGACCCCGACCAAGGTGTCCAAGGGCATCCTGGTGGCGCCGACCGTACACGGCAATGTCTTTATCGGCCCGAATGCAAACGTCGTCTCCGGTCTGGACGATCACGAAACCACGCGCAGCGGCTTCGACGAGATCATCTCGGGCGCGCGCCGTGTGGTGCCGAAACTGCCGCTGGGCAATGCCATCACCGAATTCGCCGGCGTCAGGGCCGTCGCGGGGCACGATTTCGTCATCGGCCCCTCCCCCGCCGTTTCCGGGCTCGTGCATGCCGCCGGCATCCAGTCGCCGGGCCTGACCGCCGCTCCCGCCATTGCCGAGACCATTGTCGAGTGTCTCGCCGAAGCTGGCCTGAAGCTGGTTCCGGACCCGAGCTTCATGCCGATCAATCCCATCAAGCCAAAATTCACCGAGTTGAGCGCCGGCGAGCGGCAAAAGCTCATTTCGGAAAACCCGCTTTACGGCCGGATCATCTGCCGGTGCGAACAGATCACCGAGGGCGAAATCGTCGAAGCCATCCACGCGCCTTGCGGCGCCCGGACGATGGACGGCGTCAAACGGCGCGTGCGCGCCGGCATGGGGCGGTGTCAGGGCGGATTCTGCGGGCCGCGGGTGACGGCGATCCTCGCCCGCGAACTGAGCATTCCGGTGACCGAAGTGATCAAGGACGGCGAAGGGTCATGGCTTTATCTGCCCCGTTCCGAACAGGTGAGCGCGGAGCACGATCATGCGTAATGACCACTACGATGTCGTGACGATCGGCGGCGGTCCGGCCGGCATGGCCGCAGCGATTGCCGCCAAAGAGGCCGGCGCCCGGGATGTGCTGATCATCGAGCGCGACCGCGAACTCGGCGGCATTCTGAACCAGTGCATCCACAACGGGTTCGGCCTCAGGCGGTTCGACAAGGAGCTGACGGGGCCGGGCTATGCGCATCGCTATATCGAGATGGTGAAAGAGGCGGGCGTCGATGTCTGGCTCGACTCGACCGTTCTTTCCGCCGATCCGGGCGGCATTGTCACCAGCGTCAATCCCGACAAGGGTCTGCGCACCGTCACGGCGGCGTCGGTGGTCTATTCCATGGGATGTCGCGAACGAACGCGCGGCGCCATCCGCATTCCGGGCAGCCGGCCGGCAGGCGTGTTCACCGCCGGCGCCGCGCAGCGCATGGTCAACATGGAAGGCTTTTCGCCGGGCCGTAACGTCGTGATCGTCGGCTCCGGCGATATCGGCCTGATCATGGCGCGCCGCATGACGCTCGAAGGCGCGACGGTCAAGGCAGTGTTCGAGATCATGCCCTATTCCAATGGGCTCAACCGCAACATCGTGCAGTGTCTCGAGGATTTCGGCATCCCGCTTTATCTCAGCCACAGCGTCGTCGCCGTGCATGGCGAGGACCATGTGACCGGCGTGAGCGTCGCCAGGGTCGATGAAAAGATGAACCCGATCGCCGGTACCGAATTCGACATGGAGTGCGACTGCCTGCTGCTCTCGGTGGGTCTGATCCCGGAAAACGAACTCGGCCGCGCCCACGCGCTGGAGATCGACCCGGTAACGGGCGGCGCCGTCACCGACCAGTTCCGGCGCACCAACATGTCCGGCTTCTTCGCGGCGGGCAACGTGCTGCATGTGCACGATCTGGTCGACTGGGTGTCCCAGGAAGCCGAGATCGCCGGGCGTTCGGCGGCCCTTAACGCCCTTGGAAAGCTGCCCAAGGTGAACGAATTCCGAACCGTATCTGCCGGAGACGGCATCCGCTATGTCGTGCCACAAAAGCTGTCGCCGCCGGGCGGCAGGCCGACCGTTCGTTTCTTCATGCGGGCCACCCAGCCCATGGGCGCCTCCATTGTCCGGCTTCTCGCCGATGGCAAACCCGTGTGGGAAAGCAACCATCCGGTGGTCAAGCCGAGCGAGATGATTGTCGCCGACATCCCGTGGAAGAAGATCGGCGCGGCGAAGAACATCAGCTTTACGGTGGAGCCGGCCCCCGAAGAGCCGGAGAACCAGGACGCACCTCACAAAGAGGATGCGATATGACGCAGCACGTGACACCGCAGACTGCGAAGCAAAAGCAGATACGAAAGGTGCTTTGCATCGGCTGCCCGACCGGCTGCAACGGCGAGGTCGTTCTTGAAAACGGCGCTGTTGTCGAAACGCGCGGCTACACCTGCGATATCGGCAGAGCCCTTGTCGCCGAAGAGGTCATTGCTCCCAAACGCACCGTAACAACAACGATCCGCGTTACTGACGGGGTCTTGCCGCTTCTGCCGGTCGTTTCGGATCGGCCCGTTCCTAAAGAAGCGATCTTCGATGCGGTTGCCGAGCTGAGGAAACTCACCGTAACCGCGCCCATCGCTGCCGACAGCGTGGTTCTGGCCGACGTTCTCGGCCTTGGTATCGACTTCATCGCCGCGCGCGACTGCCCGCGTTTCGACACCCCCGCCTGGGTCGAACTCGAAGACAAGGATAGTCCCGATCCAGCGGCCGACACGATGCCGGACGAGATCGAAATCGAACTCGCCGACAATGACGACGCGCCATGGCATCAACTGGGGTTGTCGGTCGGCCAGCGCATGTCCATGGCCGCCGGCAAACCCATCGCAATGCGCATAATGGCTGCCACAGCTCAGGAAGACTGCCGCAAATGCGGTTACGACTGTGCCGGTTACGCCAATGCCCTGGCGCTCGGCGAGGAAAAGCGGACGACGCTTTGCGAGCCTGGCGGAAAGGAAACCGCGCGCCTGCTCAAGCAGCTCGTTGCCGAAGCCGATGCCAGCCGCTCCACGCCGGATGGCGCCGCCCCTGAGGCCGCACCGTCACCGGCGCCGGCGCCTGCGGTCACGACCCCCCAATCCCTCAAGGCGATGTGGCATATCGAGTTCGACATCAGCGCCAAGCTGGCGCTCAGCCGCGACTTCACCATTTCGCTCTGGGATCTGTTGTTGCGCGGCGACGACATCTCGACACTGTTGCAGCAATTCATCTGGAACGCGCCTCTGAGGTACAAGATCAAGTTCATCGAGGCGATCGACAAGCATCTTTCCGGCCGCTACCCGATGTTCAGGGGGCTTTCCAAGGGCTGGCCGACCGCCAACCACATCGTCCCCTATGTGCGCCCGGCAAACGAGCGCAAAAACGATTTCGATCTGGTGACGACCGGTTATCTCGGCTATCGCGCGCTCGGCTATTCGATGCGTGAAATCGATCTCATCGTCTGGCTCGAAGTGCTGCGGGACAAGCAGTGTGACGATCGTCCCTGCGAACTGGGCTGCGTCGTCAACGGCCTGAGGGTCGGCGGCTGTCCGGTGGTCATCCACATTCCGGACATGGTCAACCTTCTGGGTCAGGGCAAGCTTAAAGAAGCGCTGCAGCTCATTCAGGAGTGCAACCCGCTGCCGAACGTCACCGGCCGCGTCTGCCCGCAGGAACACCAGTGCCAGGGCGCCTGCAAGCTCGTCGGCCTGCCGCTCGAAATCGGCCAGCTCGAATGGTATCTGCCCGAACGCCAGCGCCAGCTTGAGCTTGAAAACGGCATCGACGAGTCAGCGTGGAAGGATCATATCAGCCCGTGGCAGACCGCCGACAAACCGCCGGTCGCGGTGGTCGGGTCCGGTCCTTCCGGCCTTATCAACGCCTATCTGTTGTCAGCGGAAGGCTATCCGGTCACGGTGTTCGAAGCCTTCCACGACCTCGGCGGCGTGCTGCGCTACGGCATCCCCGAATTCCGCCTGCCCAACGGGCTGATCGACGATGTGGTGAAAAAGATCGACCGGCTCGGCGGCAAGTTCGTCAGGAATTTCGTCGTCGGCAAGACCGCGACGCTGCAGGATCTGCGCGACGCCGGATTCTCCAAGATCTTCGTCGGCACCGGCGCCGGCCTGCCGCGCTTCATGAACGTGCCGGGCGAGCACCTCAACGGCGTGATGAGCGCCAACGAATTCCTCACCCGCGTCAACCTCATGCAGGCGCGCACGGAGGATTATGAAACGCCCCTGCCCGCCGTCAGGAACCAGAACGTCATCGTCATCGGCGGCGGCAACACCGCCATGGACGCGGCCCGCACCTCCAAGCGCCTGGGCGGCAAGGTCACCATTGTTTATCGCCGCACCAAAAAGGAAATGCCGGCGCGCGTCGAGGAACTGGCTCATGCCCTGGAAGAAGGCATCGACCTCATGCCCTTGCGGGCGCCGCGCGAGTTTGTCAGCGGCAGCGACCACCATGTCTGCCACGCCATTCTCGACGTCATGGAGCTGGGCGAGGCCGACGCGTCGGGCCGGCGCAGACCGGCCCCCACCGGTGAAACCGAGACCATCAAGGCCGATCTCGTCATCATGGCCCTTGGCAATGATTCCAATCCGATCATCAAGGATTCCGAACCGCGCATCGAGACGACCAAATGGGGCACGATCGTCGTCGAGGGCGGTGAGACGACCCTTGAGGGCGTCTATTCGGGCGGCGATGCCACGCGCGGCGGCTCCACCGCCATCAACGCCGCCGGTGACGGCAAGGCGGCCGCCGAAAAGATCGCCGGCGAAACCACACTGTTGCCGAGCGAGATCGGGGACCTGGTGAAACGCGCCGCCGAATACACCGAAAGAGCATCGGCGACGGCAACGCTCATCAGAAAGGTTCAGCTGTCCTCGGACATCGTCGAGTTTACCGTGAATGCTCCCGTCATCGCGCACTCGGCCCGGGCCGGGCAGTTCGTCCGCGTGTTGCCGACACCTAAAGGCGAGCTGATCCCGCTGACGATTGCGGATTGGGACGAAAAGGCCGGCACCGTCGACCTCGTCGTCCAGGGCGTCGGCACCAGTTCCATCCTGATGAACCAGATGGAAACCGGCCAGGCCTTTTCCGGCGTTGCCGGCCCGCTCGGCCAGCCTTCCAAACTGCATCGCTACGAGGGGCAGCGCACGGTCGTCTTCTGTGCCGGCGGTCTCGGCCTGCCGCCGGTCTATCCGATCATGCGCGAACATTTGCGGATGGAGAACCACGTCACCCTGATCGCCGGCTACCGCAACAAGGACCTGATGTTCTGGATGGACGACGGGGAGCGCATCGACCTTTTGAAAAAGGAATTCGGCGACCAGCTTGACGTGATCACGACCACCAATGACGGTTCGTTCGGCATCAAGGGCTTCGTCACGACGCCTCTGGAAGCCATGCTCAAGGACGAAAAAACCTTCAAGGGCCGGACCATCGCCGAAGTGATTGCCATCGGCCCGCCCCTGATGATGCGCGCGGTGAGCGATCTGACGAAAGCCTATGAGGTCCCCACTGTCGTCAGCCTCAATTCGATCATGGTCGACGGCACCGGCATGTGCGGCGCCTGCATGGTTCCGTGCGAAATCGACGGCAAACTGATCCGCAAGCACGCCTGCATCGATGGACCGGAACTCGATTCGCACATCATCGACTGGGAAAAATTCCTGCCGCGCTTCGACGTTTTTAAAGAACAGGAGCACGACAGCCTGATCCGGCACCATCTGGATGGGTAATCATCAAAGTTCGCCGGCAACGGGGCATGCCTGACACATTAGAACCGTCGGCCAATCGCAGTTGACCGTTCGCGGCATGCTTGTTGCGGCTTTCCTCAAGCACTGCCGTCATGCCGTGATGGAAAAAACCTCGCAACAAGCCTGCGAACGGATGACGAGACGATCGGGTTTGATGTTCAGATAGCTTCGACGGGTACCGCAGACGGCGCCTTTTTCTGCGAAAATCTCCAGAATGCCACGATCGAAGAAGACCTGAAGGTCCCTGGAGTCGCCGATCTCGGCGGCATAGGCAATGTGACCATCGTCGCGCGGCAACCTTGCCCGGATGATGCCGTTTTCAACTTCGATCTCAAACGCGGGCTTTTCGTTCTGCGTCGCGAGAATGCGTGTGCCATTCAACGGACCAGTCAGTCGCAGGTTTGTCATCACATCGTCCAGAACACAGCTCCCATTTGGCGAGAGGCCAATCGGTGTTGCCGTCGTCGCCGACAGGAACGCGCGGGACGGACGCATGCAGAGCCGCTTCCGGTCGTCAATCGAAAGGTCGCGCGGCAGGCTCATTTCACCGGAATAGGTCGATCCGGGTGGCTTGCGGTCTTCCCAGTTGAACACCCAGGCAAAAGCCGCGCGCTGGTCGTTTGTCCCCATGCTTTGCATGGCGTAGAAGTCGGTGCCGAAATCGAGCAATTGCAGGTCGTCGGAATGCGGGACGAACCGGTCGTTCGCATAATCGCCGACCAGGCCGTAAAGCAGATTATGCCGGCCGCTTTCGGGTTCCGTGTGACCGACGAATCCCATGACGAGCACCCAATGACCGTCGAGCGCAAAGAAATCCGGGCATTCCACCGCCCGGGCACCTTCCGTTCGGTACCGCGCCGGCGCGCGATAAAGCGGGCCGAGATATGTCCAGTCGACGAGATTGTCCGATCCGTAAAGCAACACCGCTGGATCGCCATGAAGGGCAGCGCCCAGAATCATGCGATAGGCGCCGGCTGTTGCGTCCCACCAGACCTTGGGGTCGCGGAAATCGTGCTCGACACCCTGCGGGCGATTTTCAATCACCGTTGAAACGTATTCGGCATGAATGAGGTTTCGATCCGGTCGCGCCAGTTTCTGGACTTCGCGATAGCCCTTCACTAGATCATAGGCCGGCAGCCGTTCGGTATAAAAGAACATCTGCGCACCATCGCGATCGCAAAAGGCCGTGCCGGAAAAAGCGCCGCCAGTCGCGCCAAGCTGCCAGTAGTTCTGCTCGGGATGCAGGAAAACCGGCAGGTGAATCCAGGTGACGAGGTCGGTGCTGGTCGCATGTCCCCAGTGCATCGGCCCCCATTCGGCACTGGCCGGATGAAACTGGTAGAACAGGTGCCAGATATCGCCGATCCTGCACAGCCCGTTGGGGTCATTCATCCAGTTGCAAATCGGCGAGAAATGCATTTGCGGTCGATCCGGATCCGACCGTGTCCAGGCGTCGATCTCCGGACCCATGCGACGTGTGATCGTGTCCGATCCGACCTCCCAGGCGGCGATGCCGGTCTCGACAACCCGCGCCGGATCGTAATCGTAGGCCCAGAGAATGGCTTCGGATCGATCCCATTCGATCTCCACCGTACCGGCTTCGCGGTGGTGATATCTGAAAAACGCAGGATGGTTCGGAAGCGCCGGCACCTGCCAGACACAATCATCGTCCACCACGATGCGAATAAACCCGGGGCCGCAAGCCCACATCTCTATCTGGGCGCCGTCTTCAAGCCGAAATCTGCTCTTCATGTCACTCGTGCGCTTTTTTGTTGGGCCATGGATAGACCATCCGGAACGCTGGCGACCTTCCTGGCCGTTCGCGGCCAAGTTTGTCTGGGCAGGTCAGATCGGGAACTATCGAAGCGGCTCTCCGGGCATGGGCGTGCCGCGAAAAGCGTTGGCCTTCCGGTCCATCACGACCTGCTCGTCGCTTCCTGAATCGAGGATCGTGTTTCGTTGCGACGCACGCTCCACCACGACCGTTTCGACCTCGAGCGTTCTGAGCCTGTCCGATGCCAGAAGCGCGCCCACCTGCGTCGAGAAACAGGCACTGTTGGGCGCGTTCGTTACCTCCGAGGCTTCACTCGTTGCGACGACATGGTTGTTGGCGATGTAGTTGCCCATTCCGGAAACCACGCGAATGATGATGGGCTTTGCGCCGGGTGGCCGGATGTATCGGGTGTCGATCGACTCCGAAACATGGTTGGCGATAATCGAATTGTTGCTGCCATCGATGCGCATGAGGCCGAAAAGATCATCGAGGCCGTTATCGCAGGCCGTCATGGGTGCCCAGGGTTCTCGATCACGGAAAAAGTGGTTCGAAGACACCAGGTTCTCCACACAGTGCTCGGAGAACACCAGCATTCCCGGATAAAAGGAATGGAACCTGTTTCCGGTGATCGAGGAGCGCGCCACACCCGAAAAATGGATGCTGCTTTTGCCGCGCGGGAAAACGTTGTTTGCCGCAACGAGGATTCCGCCACAGTTTTCGGCATAGATCGAGTATCCGCGATAGCCGGCCCCGATCAGGTTGTTGCTTATTTTCAGAGCCTGTCCCATGCCGCGCAATTCGATACCATTGCCGCATTCGGCTATGAAGTTGTTGTCTATCGTCACGGCATCCGCATTGTACGCGATGATGCCATGCTCCAGATAGACAAGGCCCATGCCCGTCATTCGGAACGAGTCGTTGGCGCTGGCAACGTAAATTCCCGTTTTGCCGTTTGTGTATGAGTTCTCCGCGTGGCCGCCTTCCGGCAACTCGCCGGTGAAGTGCAGGCCATCGATGCAAAAATCCGCAAACTCTACGGAGCTGATCCGAGGGTCTCCGGACCGCTTGACAAGAAAGGCGGCTCCGGCGGCTTCGCCGTCGGAAGGTTCTGAAGCAAAGTCCAGAATGATGCGGCTGCCGCCCGGCCATAACTCATGCCAATGCGCCAGCTCGTGCGTGTCGGTGTTGAAGCGGATGCTCGAAGACGTAAAGCCATGTCCCGAGCCCACAATCCTCAAATAACTGATATCAATTATGACCTGAGTAGAAAGATGATAGTCGCCTGGAGGTATATAGATGACGGCGCCGGGCTTTCCGCCATCGTTCACATCGGAAGCGCACTGTCTGGTTTTGATGTCCGAAATAATGCTGTTGATGACCGCCCCGATATCCTTGTGAGGATTACCGTCCGGCCATGTTGTCACATCGTAGTAGTTCGCGTTGCTCATTTTCTAGCGCCCTTTTGAGCACAGGCGATCGAAGACGGGCAAAGCGTGTTCCGGCTTGGCCAATGGCATGCGTTCACTGCCGGAACGCGCGCCATATGGATGACAAGCAACCGCGCGTTCGAGGGGCGAAAGGACTTTGCGCCGACCTGCAACAACGAACTGATCGGCCACGTTATATTCTTGCGCACTCATCACCAGATGCTGGTCCGCGTTTCGGGATCGAAAAAGTGTATGGTCTCTGCGGTGATCGCGAGCCGGGCCTTATCGCCAGCCCGGACCTGGGTCGTGCGTGAGAAACGCCCGACGGCGGCGTGTTTTTCTCCGATCCCGGCCACGGCGTCCGGGTCGCCGGCGTTCACCCAGGGCGCATCGAGCGTCAGATGCACCATCGTTTCCGCGCCCAATGCCTCGACCAGCGTGACCTCGCCCGTCATTTCAACGAAACTGCGCTTGTCGGTCACGTTGGCGTCGTCGATATCCTCCGGGCGGATGCCGACGATCAATGCCCGTTTCCGGACGCCTTTGAGACTTGGGTGGGTGGCAAACACCGCATCGGGAAGATCGATGGACTGGCTGCCGATGGTGAGAGTCGAGCCGTCAAGTTCGCTCTCGTAAAGGTTCATCGACGGCGAGCCGATAAAGGCACCAACGAAGATGTTGGCCGGACGCGCATAAAGGTTTTGCGGCGTATCCACCTGTTGCAGCACGCCTGCCTTGAGGACGGCAACCCTGTCGCCCATGGTCATGGCCTCAACCTGGTCGTGGGTGACGTAGATCGTCGTGACCCCGAGGTTGCGTTGCAGATCCGCGATCTCGGCGCGCATCTGCACCCGCAGCTTGGCGTCGAGATTGGACAGCGGTTCGTCCATCAGGAAGGCCTTGGGTTTGCGCACGATGGCGCGCCCCATGGCCACGCGCTGGCGTTGACCGCCCGAAAGGTGGGCGGGCTTGCGATCGAGATGTTCGCCAAGTTCGAGGATGCGCGCGGCTTCGGTCACCCGGGCTTCGATTTCGGCTTTGGGAACATGTTGCATCTTCAGCGGAAAGGCGATGTTCTCGCGCACCGTCTTGTGCGGATAAAGCGCGTAGGACTGAAACACCATTGCGATGTCGCGGTCTTTTGGGTCGACGAGATTTACCTTTGTGCCGTCGACAAAAAGTTCGCCCGACGAGATATTCTCGAGCCCGGCGATCATGCGAAGCGCCGTCGACTTGCCGCATCCCGATGGACCGACAAAGACCATGAATTCGCCGTCGCGGATATCGAGACTCAGATCATGGATGGCGTGGAAGCGGTCGCCATAGATTTTGTTGATGTTCCTCAGGCTTATCTCGGCCATCTGCTATCCTTTCACAGCGCCAAAGGTGAGGCCGCCGATGATCTGCTTTTGCAAAAGAAGGGTGATGAGGATCACGGGAAGCGAGTAGAGCACCGCCGCCGCCGTCATCGGCCCCCATGCCAGCCCATAAACGGAGTTGTACTCGGCGATCACGATCGGCGCCGTCTTTGTGGCTTCCGACGTGAGAAGCAGGGCGAACAGGTATTCGTTCCAGCTCGCGATGAAAGCGAACAGGGCCGTCACGGCGATGCCGGAGCGCATGACCGGAAGAATGATCCACAAGAAGGCGCCAAAACGCGTGCACCCATCCATGCGCGCGGCTTCCTCCAGCTCCCTGGGCACGCCCTCGAAAAAGGCGGCCACAAGCAAAAGCGAAAGCGGCGCGGCATTGGCCGTGTGGGCCAGAACCAGACCAGGGATGGTGTCGAGCAGGTTCACCGATTTGAGGATCAGGAACAGCGGCACGCCCAGCGAAACGCTCGGCACCATGCGGGTGACCAGCGCAAAAAGCAGGAAGAGCACGGTGATCCGACGCCGGTACTGCGTCGCCACATAGGCCGCCGGGACGGCGACGACCAGCGATAACAGCGTCGTCAGCACGGCAACCACGAAGGAACTCGCGAAGGCCCGCTGGATCCCGTGCTCGGCGATGACCGTCTGGTAGTTTTCCAGCGACAACATGTTTGGAAAGAAGGACGGCGGGATTTGCTGCACGTCTGCCGCCGGCTTGAACGAGGTCGAAACCAGATAGACGTAGGGCAGCGCATAGGTCAGCACCAAAACCAGCGCCACCGCGTTGATGAGAGCCTTGCCGAGATCACGGCCGGTCACGCCGCTCAGGGTCGCATTAGTCATGGGCCGGCCTCCAGATCTTCCAATAGGCGATGGCGGCGAGTAGCACCATGACGATGAGGAACAGCGTCGCGGAAGCCGAGGCCTCGCCGAGATCGCCGTAGCGCACCATGCGTTGATAGATGTTCATCGAGAAAACCTCGGACTGCTGGCGCGGCCCACCCTGGGTCTGGATCCAGATGAGATCGAAGGTCTTGGCCGCGTCGACGCCGCGCACGATGACGATCACGGCGATGACCGGCCGCATCAGTGGCAGGGTGACGTGCCAGAACCGGTTGAGCGCGTTGGCGCCATCCATGCGCGCCGCCTCGATAAGGTCCTTGGGGATGTTGGTCAGCCCGGCATAGGAGACCAGCGCGACGAAAGATGTTGTCAGCCAGATGTCGGCGAAGGCGACCGAATAGATGACGATGTCGGCATCCGACAGCCACTTGATGGCGCCGGGATCGTCGATGATGCCGAGCGCCACGAGCCCGTAATTAAGGATGCCGATCTGCCCGACCAGGAGGAAACGCCAGAGCAGACCGGCAACGATCGGCGGCACCATAAGGGGCAGCGCGAAGATGGTCCGGTGCCAGCGCGAGTGCTCGGCAATGGCCGAGAACATCAGCGCCGCACAGAAGCCGAAGAAGAATTCGAAACTCAGTGCGAAGACGGAATACTTGAGGGTTCTGAGCGCACTCTCGGCGATCCGCTTCGAGGTCAGTGCATCGATGTAGTTCTGCAGGCCGACCCACGTCCTGATCGCAGGGGAGATCGTTTCGACTTCGAAGAAGGAATTGAAGACCAGAAGGCCGACGGGATAGGCGATGAGCACACCCAGGATCAGGGCGGCCGGCGCCAGCATCGCGTACACAAACCGGTTTTCTCTTGTCATGGCCGCCTCCGCTCAGAGTGGCGGGGGCGCAAAAGATGCGCCCCCTCGCCTTTTCTCAATTGAGGATGTCTTCGATGACCTCCTTGGCATTGGCAAGAACGTCGTCGAGATTGGCATTGCAGGACAATGCCTCCTGCATCGCCGGCAGAACGGCCTCGTCGATCATTTCCTGGAAGTCCTCGTTGAGCGGACGACCAGCCGTTGCCGGCGCATTGAGCGTTTCGAGCAGCGGGCCGAAATGTTCGAAACCGGGCTTGTTCATATAGGCCTCGTAGGCCGAGGTGGTTGCGGCCAGACCAAGACTGCCGGGCGCTTCGACACCCAGTTCATTATGCGCGATGGCATAGGCGATGAACTTGCGCGCCGCGTCCTTGTTCTTCGCGTTGGACGGAATGACGTTATACCAGGGACCGGGAATGCCGGCGATTCCGGCTTCGCCGGCCAGCATGGGAGCGGCGCCGACCTTGCCGTAAACGACCGAGTCCTCGGGCGTCAGCCGATAGGCATGGGCCCAGAACTTCATCATGGCCGTCTTGCCCTGATAGAACAGGTTCTGAGTTTCGCCCCAGCCGATTTCGAGCGCGTTCTCGGGCACCGAATGATCCTCGCACAAGGGCGCGATGTAGAATTCGAGCGCCTTGCGGTGGGCATCGTTGTCGATGATCACGTTGTTGTCGGCATCGAGCACCACGCCCGGCGAGCCGGCCTGAAGGACGTGAGCCATCCATTCTTCCGAATTCATGCCGACCGTTGCGGTTCCCCACATGTCGAGCTTGCCGTCGCCATCGGTGTCGCGCGTGAAGAACTTGGCCATGTCGCGCCATTGCTGCCAGGTTGCCGGCGGCGCCAGCGGATAGCCGTATTCGGCCTCGAAAGCGGCCTGCTCTTTCGGATCCTCAAACAGGTCCTTGCGGAAAAAGACGATTTCCGAATTGGCCCAGGTCGGCATGCCGATGGTCTTGCCATCGACCTTGGCGTCGGCCAGCAGCGATGTGGGGATGTCGTTGCGTACCTTGTCGGTGAACAGATCGGACAGATCGTCGACATATTTGGCGAAATGCGCATTCCAGACCACGTCGATGGTCGCAACATCGAAATTCGACGTTCCCGAGGCGATCTCGGCCGACAGCCGGTCGAAGACACCCTGATACGGGACAACGGTGAAGTTGACGTCGATGCCTGTTTCGGCCGTGAACTGGGCGGCAATCGGCTTTTGCAGAAGTTCGCCACCACCCTCGACCAGGATGTTGATGCTCTCCGCCTGAGCCGCCGCTGTCAGCGAGGCGAGCACGAGGAGACTGGTGCAGACGAGTTTTTTCATCAAAGACCTCCCTTGAGTCTTTTGGTCGCCTTGCGATGCAGGCAACGTAACGGAGCGGACGCTATCCGCAAAATGACAACGTCGTCAATTAAAAAATGTCGACGTTGTCATTTTTTTGATCTAGAAGAAATACCAACGGAAGGAGAAAGCGGATTCATGGTCAGCATTGTCGATGTCGCGCGTGCCGCCGGCGTGTCCAACAAAACAGTCTCGCGCGTCGTCAACGACGAACCGAGCGTCAAGCCAGCGACCAAGGACAAGGTGATGAAGGCCATCGAGGCGCTTGGCTACGTGCCGAACATGGCGGCGCGGCTGGTGCGATCCAGCCAGTCCCGGACGCTCGGGATCATCACCGACTACATCTCGATTTCGCCCTATTCCGGCGACATCGTCCGCGGGATCCAGGACTGGGCGGAAACAAATGGCCGCACGGTGCTTCTGGCCAATACCGGCGGCGACCCGCGCAGGGAAGCGGACATTTGGCGCACCTTCCAGTCCCATCAGATCGAAGGCGTGCTCTACGTCTCGATGTATCACCGCGTGATTGTGCCGACGCCGGGCGGAGTCTCGATCAGGACCGTTCTCATCAACGGGCGTTCCGATGGTACGAGCGGGTATGCGTCGATCGAACCGGACGATTATCAAGGCTCCAGGGACCTGACCCGACACGTGCTGGAACTCGGGCATCGTCGCATCGGCTATCTGCGTCTTAATCCGAAACTGCTCGGCGCCGAACAGCGCCTGTCGGCCTTTCGCGACACTGTTGGCGCAGCAGGTATTGCAGAGGCCGACCTCGATATTCGGATGACCATGGAAGGACCGATCGGGTCGGAGAACGTGCATGTGTTTGCCGAGGCGAATGACATGCTGAGCCAAACGAACCGCCCCACTATCCTGATGTGCGGCAACGATGAAATTGCGCTTCAGGCCTATCTGGCTGCTCTTGGGCTCGGGTTGCGCATTCCGGAAGACGTCGGCATCGTCGGCTATGACGATTTCCGAATTGTCTCAACAGCCCTGAAGCCCGAACTGACCACAGCGGCCCTGCCCTATTATGATCTTGGGTACCACGGGGCCGAGCTTTTGGGCAGGCAGTTGACGACACCGTCGCAAGAGCCAGAACACCAGGTATTGCCGTGTCCTCTGGTTGTCAGGGGATCTTGCGCGCGACCGCAAAGCTGAACCGACAACAAAAAGAGCGATGTCCTTTAAGGACAGCCTGAATTCCGCCGCGGCAAGACTGCCCGTCAGCGGTTCGCTTTTTTACGCGCACCAGCCGGGCGGTCCATGACCGCCCGCACACCTGCAAGTGTCAAAGGAAAGCATCGGTAAATCCGGACGCGGCAACCGAGCCACAAAGATCGCTCCACTCGCATTGGGCACAAGCCGATCGCGCATGGCCGCGTGCGAACGCATGGCGAAGCGTGCGAATACGGGCATCGCTCAGAACGAACCGGGTCCCGGACTGCACGGTCAGTGCCAGCAACTCCCCGACCTCCTTCGCCGCGGCACGATCTCGCCCGGAAACGCTTTCGCAACGGCAATGCGCCTCGGGATCGTCGTGAAGGGGCGCGCAGATCTCGTCCGGCCCCTCGACGATCTCGACCTCTTCGCCTGCGGACAGCCGCTCCACGATCGCGGACATGTTTGCCGTGAACGCAGGACTGTAGCCTTTGCCGACATAGGTCAGGATGCACAAAAGATGATGGGGACGAAGCCGTACCGTCATTTAGAAGCGCTCCGTGTTGCGCCCGAGATCAGCGTGAGCGCCATCGCGCCAAGCGCGGATTTCCAAGATGGCACCGACAAGAACCGCCAGCCAGTTCGCTCCGGTGATCAGGCACACGACATTGACGAAAAGAGTGATGCGCTCCGACAGCCCCGCCAACCTTCCCTTCCCGGCACTGCTAGCCCAGACCCAAGCTCACGCCAACGGATATGAGCAGCACAATCGCAAAAGCGATGTTGATCGCGCGTCCCATCGCTGGATCCACAAGAAACCGCGAAAACGTGCTCCCGAAGGCGAGCCACGCGCTATTCACGATTATGATGATGCTTGCCAATACGGCGATTTTCAAGAGCGTATCAAGGAGCACCTGCTCCGGAACGATAGAGTATCCGGCATAAACAGCTCCGATCGCCGCGAAGGCTTTGGGGTTGGCTATCGCCAGACCGAGACCGGACAGAAAAGACCCCACGACCGCACCAGACCCATGCCCGGCGCCGGGCGACGCCGAACCGACAGGTGCCGTCGCGATCTTCCAGGCAAGGAACAGAATATAGGCCGCCGCCGCAAGGCGCACCGCCAGCAAGAGCCCGGCGTGAGACGACAACACCCCTGTCAGTCCGGTGGCGATGATCAACAGAACCGCTGTGGTTCCGAGTATTATTCCCAAAAGATAAGGCAGGCAGGTTCGAAATCCGAACGCCGCGCCCAGACTCGCCAGACTGATGGTGGCTGGCCCCGGGCTTCCCATGAGCGGCAAGGCCGCTGCAACGACGATCAAGGTATTGCCGATCATTTATATCCCCAGGCTCCGCCTCAAAATACATCTGGATCAGACAGAAAGGATCGCGTCATGGCGCTGGTCTTTGCCAAGCGTGCGCCTGATCCGATTTCCCCGTCATCCTAGGGTCTGTCCGGTTTCCTGCCCGGCGCGCAATGGCGTCTACCCCCTCTTGATCTGCACGATACCCGACGCTATCACTTAAGAAAATCAGATATATCGAAACTTAATCATCAGGAATTCGAAACTGATACGCAATTTTGACATGGATGCCCTTCGCACGGTCGTCGTTGGAACCGACCTCGGGAGCTTTGCGCGTGCAGCCGTTCAACTCGGCCGGTCCCAATCGGCTGTCAGCATGCAGCTCAAGAAGCTGGAACAACAGGCGGGAACCACCCTCTTCGTTCGCAAGGGACGTGGCCTCGTCCCGACGGAAGCAGGCGAAGCATTCATCGCCTATGCGCGCCGGATCGTGGCTCTGAACGATGAAGCCGCACTTTCTGTTGGCGCCGCGTCGCCCGCGGCTTCCGTACGCCTTGGTTTGCCACAGGATTTCTTCGACGACGTGATGCCTGCAACGCTCAGGTCTTTCGGACAGGCACTGGAAAACGTGCATGTCGATGTGCAGGCCGGTGATAACCACAAAATCGCAGAAGAGGTCAGTGCCGGGCGACTTGATGCGGCGATTGCCTTCTTTCGCCCGAAAAGCCCAGCCGAGGGCGAAACCCTGTGCGAGCTGCCCATGCGCTGGCTTGCACCGCGCAACACAACAGGCGAACTCCCCGACGGCCCCCTCCCGCTGGTCCTTTTCAACCATCCCTGCCTGTTTCGGCAGGCCAGCCTTGCCGCTCTCGACCACGACCAGATCCGTTGGCGGGCCGCGCTCACCACGCCGAGCCTGCCGGCTGTCTGGGCGGCGCTGCGCTCGGGCCTTGGCGTGGCGGTGCGGACGGACCATGGCACACCGGACGATATCGGTGTGGTTGGCAAAGAGCTCGGCCTGCCGGAATTGCCGAGGATCGAACTGCGCCTGCTGCGCGCGCCGAACCTGTCGCGCTTTGCCGAGCGACTGGCCCTGGTCCTGCGGGAAGAGACCGTCAAAAGGCTGGGTACGAGCCGTTCATCGCCAGTGACGCGTTGAATTCGGCACGCATGTTGATAGGCTCACTCACACCTAAGGGGAGTCCCGACAAGGGGCTGAGAGACTGCTGGCAAGCTCCCGATTGAGCCAGACGCAGCGCAGTGACCCTTCGAACCTGATCCGGATCATGCCGGCGAAGGGACAGGTCTTGCCGCCTACCTTCTTTGCCGGCCTCGCTCAAGAGGCCACCATGCCCGCAACAACAAAGCACGTTTCCACCCCCCGTCCAATCGCCGCCACGATTGCCGCTGTCTTCCACGACGAAAAAATCCTTCTGGTGCGTCGGGCCCATTCGCCGGATGCCGGTTTCTGGGGCTTTCCGGGCGGCAAGATCGAAGCCGGCGAGTCGATTGAAGCAGCGGCCATCAGGGAACTTTTCGAGGAAACGGGGATCCGCGGGCAGGCGCGCCGGGTTTTCACGGCGGTGGATGCCTTTGACCGCGACGAGAACGGTCGGCTTCGCCGGCATTTCGTGCTTATTGCGGTACTCTGCGACTGGGTTGCCGGGGACCCGGTCGCCGGAGACGATGCTCTTGATGCGCGATGGTTTCGTCTCGATGAACTGGACGATACCGGTCTTGCCCTCAGTCTCGATGTTGCCAGGGTTGCCCGTCTGGCCGCCGACATCGCTATCCGGCAAGACAACCGGCCATGATCGCCACGAGCGGACATCCACTGCCCGATGCCGTTGCCGCCATGCGCGAATTGCTCCGGCCAGCGCTTTTCAACCGCCATGCGGGCAGAAGACGACAATCCCGTTTTGTTGAAGTCACAATCCATTAACATTCGTTTTTCAAAAAAACGCGGACATGTAGACTTGCAAGAAAAGACAATCGGGAGCGCAGACATGCCGGGTTTACCAATCGGTTTCATCGGCCTTGGCACGATGGGCGCGCCCATGGCGCTGAACCTCGTACGGGCCGGAACGCCCCTTGTCGTCTGGAACCGCACGCAAACCCGATGCCGGCCGCTGCAACAGGCGGGCGCGACGGTTGCCGCTGACGTGGCCGAGCTGTTCGCGAGATGCGAGACGGTCATCCTCATGCTGGGAAACGACATGGCGGTGGATGCCGTTCTTGATCGACACGGCCCGGCATTCGCCTCACGCGTCGCCGGGCACACCATCGTTTTCATGGGCACCATATCGGCCGACTGTTCGAGACACCTGTCCGATGACATCCGTTCCGTCGGGGGGCGTTATGTCGAAGCCCCGGTTTCGGGCTCGCGCAAGCCGGCCGAAGCCGGGCAACTGATCGGCATGCTCGCCGGCGATCCCGAGGATCGCGCACGTCTGCGGCCAATTCTTGCGCCGGTCTGCAAGGAAATCTTCGAGTGCGGGGCAATCCCCGCCGCCCTCAACATGAAACTCGCGGTCAACGCTTTCCTGATCGCGATGGTCACGGGGCTGGCCGAAGCGGCCCATTTCGCTGAGCGGCACGGTCTCGACATGGGTCGTTTCGCCGCCATCGTGAATGTGGGACCGATGGCGAGCGACGTTTCCCGGATCAAAATGGAAAAGCTCACGCAGCGCGATTTTTCCCGTCAGGCGGGAATCTCCGATGTGCTGAAGAACAACCGTCTCGTGGTCGAGGCCGCCCGCACGGCCGGGATCGCATCCCCCCTGATGGACACCTGCCTATCCCTTTACGGCGAGACCGAAGATTTCGAGTTTCAAGAAGACGATATGATATCGGTTATCCGCGCGATTGAGGCGCGAACCGAACACGCATTGGCCCACGCCGGAACGCCGCCGCATGATGCCTGATCCGCTTTGGGAAAGCCTTAAATGATGACGAGGCAGCCCTAAAGACCGCCGCAAAGGCACCAGGCTCCCCCAAACTCAGATCAGTCAGAGAAAATGGCAGGCGGTCGGCGGCGTGACAACCAATCCGCACGCGTCTCAACTCAACCACCGATCCGTCCGGAAACCCGGAACCACGTCACAAACGAGCGTCTCTGGATGCGCGAACCCGATCGAGCCATGTCGGATCCATTTCGGGAACCGATGCCAGGAGCTTGGCCGTATAGGGATGATGTGGGCCTTCAAACACCTGCTCTTTCGATCCCGACTGCACCACCTTTCCGCGGTGCATGACGATAACATCATCGGCCATTGCCCGGACCGTCGACAGATCATGGGTGATGAAAAGATAGGAAATCTGCAGTTCCTCCTGAAGCCTTCGGAGAAGCTTCAGGATTCCCTCGGCCACCAACTGGTCCAGAGCCGATGTGACTTCATCGCAGATGATCAGTTTCGGGTTCATCGCAATGGCACGCGCAATGCAAACCCGCTGCTTCTCGCCACCGGAGAGATGCGCAGATCTTCGATCGAGCAGTTTTTCGTCCAGTTCGATGAGGGTCATCAGTTCGCGCGCGCGCTTTTCCACCGCCGTGCCCTGCCTGGTTCCCTGCTTGCGCAAGGCCCGGTAGAGGATGTCCCGGATGGTCCGCTTCGGATTGAGCGCGGTGTCGGGCGTCTGATAGACCATCTGTATCCAGTGAAGCATTTCTATGCTGCGCTTCTTGTAGGATTCCGGCAGCGCCTGCCCGTCAAACGCGATCTGGCCTTCATCGTGTTTCAAGAGCCCGGTTACCACGCGCGCTAATGTCGACTTGCCGGATCCCGATTCGCCGACGATCGCGACGGTGCGACCGCGCGGCAATTCAAGCGACACGTTTTCCAGAACCTTGAGCGCGCCGTAAGACGCACTTATGCCTTCCACCGACAGCATTTTTGGAGCTGGCGGCCGGGCTGTGGCTTCCATCGAGCGGACTGCCCAGAGCGAACGCGTATACTCTTCTTTCGGCTGGCGCATGATCTGTTCGGTTGGGCCCGCTTCGACGACCTTGCCGTTGCGGAGAACCACGATCCGGTCGGCGAGTTGGGCCACAACCGCAAGATCGTGCGAGATGTAGAGCGCCGCTGTCTGGGTATTGCGCACCGCATCCTTGATCGCGATGAGGACCTCGAACTGCGTCGTAACATCGAGTGCCGTTGTCGGCTCGTCGAACACGATGAGGTCCGGTCCGCACGACATAGCCATTGCCGTCATGATGCGCTGGAGCTGACCGCCGGAGACCTGATGCGGAAACCGGTGCCCGATTGTCTCTGGCTCGGGAAGCTGAAGCTTGCTGAACAAGCCGATTGCGGTTTTTTCGGCGTCGTCGCGCCCAGCCACACCGTGCCACGTTTGAGGTTCGACGATTTGCTCGATCAGCCTGTGGGCCGGGTTGAACGCCGCAGCGGCGGACTGCGCAACATAGGCAACATTGCGCCCCCAGACCTCGCGCTTGTGCCGCTCCGAAAGCCGCGCCAAATCCTTGCCGAGAAACGCGATCCGGCCCTCGCTGATCCTGCAGCCGGAACGGGCATAACCCATGGCCGCAAGCCCGATGCTCGATTTTCCGGCGCCCGACTCGCCGATCAATCCGACGATCTCGCCGCGCCGGACGCTGAGGTCCACACCATCAACGATGCTCGACCAGCCGCGCTCGTTTTGCGCCTCGATTTTCAGCCCCTCGATATGCAGCAGTTCCTCACCGTGAAGCCGGGTTTTGTTGGCATCCGACGCATCCGCAAACGTAGGTTTCGACATGTGATTACCCTCGCGTCCCGTCCAGATCGTGCAATGCCCAGTCCACCACAAAGTTGATCGCAATCGTCAACAGAGCTATTGCCGCCGCAGGCAATAACGGCGTGATATCTCCATAATTGATGAGCGTAGCGTTCTCTCGAACCATGGACCCCCAGTCTGCCGTCGGCGGCTGGATTCCGAGGCCGAGGAATGAAAGCGCTGCAAGCGTGAGAAAAACAAAGCAGAAACGGAGCCCGAATTCAGTCAGCAGCGGAGCAAAAATGTTCGGCAACACTTCCCGAAAAGCAATCCAACCCAGTTTCTCGCCCTGGAGTCTTGCCGCCTCGACGTAATCCTGTGCCACAACACTCATCGAAACGGCACGAGACAGACGAAATACACGCGAGCTGTCCAAAACCGCTATAATAACAACAAGATTAACAATGTTGTTTCCGAACAAAACCAGCAAGACGAGCGCAAATATCAATTGCGGGATGGCCATCAATATATCGACAACGACCGTCAGAAACTGCTCGAAACGCCCACCCAGGATTGCGGCGGCGATGCCCATCGTTCCCCCGATCACGAAGGCAAGAACCGTGGTGATGAACGCAATCCCGATCGTGTTGCGCGCGCCGTATATCAGACGAGAGAGCGTGTCGCGCCCGAGTTGGTCCGTTCCAAGAACATGCTCTGCGCTCCATGGTGCATATTGCTCGGCCACGATCTGCGACTCGCCATATGGCGCAATCCAGGGGGCAAAGACCGCCATGAAGAGATAGATGAAAATCACCGAGACGCCGAACCAGGCCGTGATCGACAGCTTTCCTGCAGTCTTTCTCAACCGATCGAGAAAGCCGCGGAACCAGCCGTCCGAATTATTGGGGAGAGTCGGTGCAGTATTGTCTTGATGGATGTCGGTCATCGAACTTCCCCGGTCAGCGACTGTGAAGGAGGCGAGGATTGGTGATGATTCCGACCAAATCCGCGAGTAGGTTGAAAAGAATATAGACCAGAGCGAATACAAGCGCGCAGGCCTGCACCACAGGGATATCGCGGGCGAATACCGAACTGACCATCAGCTGGCCAATACCGGGATAGACAAACACCACCTCGACGACGACGACACCCGCGATAAGGTATGCGAGATTGAGGGCGATGACGGCCGAGATAGGAGCCCACGCATTGGGCAAGGCGTGATGCAGAATAACCCGCGCCGGGGAAACCCCCTTCAGCCGCGCCATCTCGATATAGGGTGTCGACAAAAGATTGATGATCGACGATCTGGTCATGCGCATCATGTGCGAGATCGACACGACGACGATCGTAAGGGCCGGCAGGAAACACAGATAAAGGCGTTGGGTGATGGTGGTGTCTGTGTCAATCACCGACAGTGATGGGAACAGGTCAAACTTCACCGAAAGAAACAACATCAGAACATAGGCAACGAAAAAGTCCGGCACCGATACCATCGAGAGCGAAAACACATTGACCACACGATCAAATATCGAATTGCGGAAGATGGCCGTCACCGTGCCGAAGAAGAGCGCCGTCGGTACCGCGATCAGCGCGGCGAAGGCCGCCAGAAAAAGCGTGTTCGCCAACCGTGGTGCTATGAGCGAGGCGACCGTCCTGGTATGGCCGCCCAATCCACCCTCGCTGGCGTAGGAGCTTCCAAAATCGCCCTGAACCGCCGCAGCGGCCCAACTGAGATACCGTTCTATGGGCGGACGGTCCAAACCGAGCCTTTGATTGAAGGATGCAATCGCTTCCGGAGTTGCGCTCTGTCCAAGAACGGCCTCCGCAAATCCGCCAGGCAGCGTTGCCACGCATGAAAAGACAACGACCGAGACAAAGAATAGCGTCAGAATGCCAAGCGCAAACCGCTTCAATATTGTCTTTGCTAAAAAGCCCATTTGACAACACCTCGAGAGTGGATTGTGGATTTGCCCGACCAGATATCGGTTTCCGCTCCTTTATTCAGAATGGCTGACCTCCAGTCCAGCTGAGGTTTCGATCCATACTGCGGGCTGCATGCCGCCCGCCGAGGCGGGAGGAAAGCTCGACGGGCGGCATGCAATCGGAGACCAGCTTTATTCGAACCACCAGCGCGAATAAGCCCGACCGCCTTCCATTTGCTGATCGGAGGCGAGGCTGGGACCGTGCTTGACGTTGGCGCGGCGTGCGCCAACCATGTTCGGGAAAAACGCGACGATCTGGCCGCCATCGTCGCGGCACAGGGTTTCCATATCCCGATACATGGCCGTACGCTTCGTGTCGTCGAGTTCGGCTTTGGCCTCAATGAGCAGTTTCTGGAACTGTTCGTTATTCCAGCCGGTGATGTTCCAGGGCGCCCCGTCGCGGTAAAACGTCGAGAACATCATGTCCGGGGTCAGCCGTGCCCCATAGCTCGCAGCCGCAAACGATTTCTTGCGCCAGATATTGGACCAGTAATTGTCCGCAGGCTCGCGCACGACGTTGATGTCGATGCCGCACTTGGCTGCGCTTTCTGCGTAAAGAACGCACATGTCGACGGAGCCGTTGAACACCAGATCGCTCGTCGAGACCGAGATCTTGAGACCTTCTTCGCCAGCCTTCTTGAGGTGGAACCGCGCCTTGTCGGGATCATAGATCGTCTGTTCGATCTCGGAGTAGTAAGGAATAACCGGACCGATCGGCTGGTCGTTGCCGATTGTCCCATGGCCGAAGGCCACCTTTTGCAGCACCGCCTCGCGGTCGAATGCGTATTTGAGGGCCTTGCGAACATCCGGATTGTTGAACGGCCCGCTTGCGCACTGCATGTCGAGGCTGATGACCAATCCGCTCGGCACGTCATCGATCTCAACTCCGGGACTGCGGGCAAGCAAAGCGACCGTCTTGAGATCGACATCGCTGATTGCGTCAAATTCCTTGGTCATCAGACCGTTGACGCGCGCATTCGCATCGCTGACACCGAAAATCTTCACCGAGTCGAAATAGGTCGTGCGGTGATATCCTTCGTATCTTGAGAACGACGCCTGCACGCCCGGGTCGAAGGATTCCAGCTTGTAGGGACCGGCACCGATGCCGGATTCCCAATCCGGTTCGCCATCCGCACCAGCCGGCATGATTGCCAGATGGTAATCGGCAAGCAGATAGGGCAGATCGGCGGTGCCAACCTTCATTTTCACCACGACCGTCAGCTTGCCGTCGGCCTGAATATCTTCAACGTCCAGCAAGAGCCCCTTGGCGCCGGACCGCGAATCCTCTCTGCGATGGAAGTTGAGCGAAGCGACGACATCGTCTGCCGTCAGATCCTTGCCATTGTGGAACTGCTGGCCCTCGAACAGCTTGAAGCGCCACACCTTGGCATCCGGTGATGCCTCCCAGCTTTCCGCAGAGTCCGAACCCAGAGAATTGGTGGGTGTCAGCTCGGTAAGGTAGGTACGGCAGCACCTGTTGACATGAATCATGAAGGCGCCGGCGGCAGAACCTGGATCCAGAGTGTCCGTCGTGCTCGCGTCTGTTACGCCCGTCCTGAAAAAGCCACCGGACTTGGGAGTGGCCGCCATGACGTTCCCTGACCACAGCGTTCCGGCCGCCGCCGTTGTCATCCCCAGGGCGATTGCCCTTTCCATGAAAGCACGGCGAGACATCTGCCCGCCGATTGCGGCACGCACTGCATTGTCGACAAACTTGGTAGAAGCATCACTCGGCATTTGTCTCTCCCTTTTCAGACAAAACTCATTGCTGCATCTGCACCTTGCAGACTGCGGTTTCGACCGGGCGGCTCCGACTGGATCGACTTGCCCCCTGCCGTTTTGCGGTCTTTCATCACACCCGGTCGCCGGCTTTTTCCGGCCATTTCATCGGGCGCTCCTTCCATATGTGAGAACGTTCGCACTTATGAGGTTGCAATGTCAAGCCTTGAAGTGCATCCTTGTTACGGTATCGTTGATCCAGTCCACATATTCTCAGCATTGAGCCGCTTTTTCAAACCATTGCCGGCCTGCCAACATAACTCATAGTGGGAGCGCTCTCAGCATTCAGTCACTCCTGGTCGGCAGGGTCAAGATGGAACTGTCGATCCGGGACGTCCCGGTTCGGATCTAGCTGCTGGACAACCACCTGAACAATGGGGCAAAAGACAACAATGACAAAGACCTGGCAGAGCAAGGGAGGAAGCGATGGTCGGTAAGAAATCGGGTGCGACCATAGCGGACGTGGCCAAGCTCGCGGGGGTTAGCACAGCAACAGCCGGCCGTGTCTTGGGTGATTATGGCTACTCAAGCGGCGAGAAAAGAGAAAAGGTTCTCACAGCAGCCAAGTCATTGGGTTATAGACCTAATCTTGTCGCACGCGGCTTGATCACCGGCCGCAGCAAAACCATAGGCGTCGTCGCGGGCGATATTCAGAGCGCATTTTACGCCAGCATTATCCGCGGCATTTCCGATGTTGCCGAACGGAACGAAATTGGCCTCATCATCACCAACAGCGACGAGAACGTGACCCATGAGATGCGCTCGGTACGGCTGTTGATAGAAAAGCAGGTCGACGGCGTGATCCTGTCTCCATGCGCGCCTGAGGGAGGCAAGCATCTGGATGAGCTGATCGACGCCGGAATTCCCATAGTGCAGATCGACAGACAGGTTGAAAACCTGACTGCCGACTTCGTCGGGATTGACAACCGCGCGGGGGCTCGGGACGCGGTGAAACGCCTTATCGATCTGGGACACACACAGATCGGAATGGTTGGAGAGCTTGTGCACGCCAAATGGACGATCGAGCGGTTCATCGCTGCGGTAGCCGATCAATCGGTGTCCTCGGAAATGCTGTATCCGAGCTGGCAAAGACTGCACGGCTTCATCGAGGCGCACCTCAGCATGGGGCTGAAGGTCAATCCCCGACTGATCCGTCAGGTCGGAAGCTACGCGACCGACGCCGCCGAACGGCAGATGCAGTTGCTTCTTGCGGGTGGCGACCGGCCAACCGCCGTCTTTACGGCCGACGGCGTCATGACCGCAGGCGCCATGGCTGCGATCGGCGCGAGCCGGCTTCGTCTGCCAGACGACCTCTCGATTGTCTGCTTTGACGACCTCGACTGGATGAACTTCCTGCAACCTGGCATAGACGCCGTAGCCCAACCACGCGGAGCGATGGGCGAGGCCGCCGCACAACTTCTGCTCGACCGCATCGAAGGATCCGACATCGCACCACAAAAGATCATCATGGCGTCACGCCTTCTGCCGCGCGGATCGGTCGCCCCACCGCATCACTGACGCAATTGCATGGAATTCGCGTACTGACAAAAGGGCATGGTCAGCCTGTTTGCCAAAAGCGGAAAATCCGGAATGAAAGACATCAAGGCGCCAGCTCTTCATCGATCCGCAGCGCCTCTTTCCCCGCTGGCAGCCGGCTAGGGACTGTCAACACGGCATATGGCCCCGGAACGCAACATCGCCTTCAGGTAAGCTCGCAAAAACTCTTTATTTATTGATGCTTAGGGTGTTTCCGGAAAAAGCCGTCACCCCTTTTCCCGGTTCGAAAATCCGACCACTCAAGAGCTTGGGGCCAGGCACCCGATCCACCTGAACGAGACCCGCTCCACAACAGGGTGATCCGGTTTCGTCCCAATATGCGGGAACAATTTCGGTTCAACGTCTCAGGGCACCATTTCATCGATATTGGCGTCAATCTCGATCGGCACGCCATGCCCCAACGCGCCAAAATGCCGGCAGGTATCCGCCGAGGCTTGCGCTGCGGCCTCCAGCAACTGGGTCGGTTCTTCTCCAGCGAGCAAGCCGTACAAGGTTCTCGCGGCAAATGTGTCGCCGGCACCCAGGGTGTCGATCACATCGACAGACTTTGCCGACACCGAATAGACCATGTCCTTGTTGGACAACAGCGCGCCCGCCTTGCCGCGCGTTACCAATGCCCATTCCGCACCAGCATCCAGCAATTGCCTTTGCAGCTCCAGAGCATCCTTTTCCGCAAGATCGCCCCCCGAACTGGCGGCAAAATAGCAAAGCGGCGCCACCGCCTGGATGTGAGCGGCGTCGCGGCTGGTTGAAAAATCATAAGACAGTCTCGTCCGGCTCGCCACGGCCTGAAGCATACCGTCGAGTCCGCTTGATCTGCCGACATGAACGGCATCGAAACCTGCAATAAAATCCAGCTCGTCCGCGCCCGGCGTGAACACCGAAACCCCAAGATCGAACGCCAGGAAAACGCGATCTCCATTCTGGTGTCCGATGATGCAGTATGCTGTCGTGCCTTCGTCGCTCACCAGCAGATGCGAAATGTCGACGCCTTCGGCACTGAGCGCGGAACGAATGAGCCGCCCGGCCGGATCGTTGGCAACACGTCCCACATAGGCAGCCTGCCCGCCAAATCGGCTGACATATGTCGCGACATTGAGCGTGTTTCCTCCTGGGTACATCACCCCATTGGCAACATAGCAATCCACGACATTATCACCCATTGCAACGAGTCTGACCATTCCACTCACACTGACGAGAATTTCGTATTGACTTAGTGTGAGAACGTTCGCATATTGCGGTCGTAGCTGTCAACGCAATATGCGCCTCCCCTGCTACATCAGGTCAATTTCTGCCGCGCACGGGCCGGCCACGGCCGAGCACGCGGTGCAAAACAGGATGCAATAGGCTTCATGAAAACCGAACTTAATGCCGACGTTTCCGGGGCTCTGCGCGCCATTGAGGGCCGCAGGATAGACAACGTGTTCCTGGTTGCCTGTGGCGGCTCTCTCTCAGTAATGCACCCCGGCAAGTACTTCCTTGATCGTCACGCCAAGGTACTCAACAGCGACATGTACAATGGCGCCGAATTCGTGGCCCGCAATCCTTTGAAGCTCAACGAGAACGCGCTGGTGATTCTGTGCTCGCAAACCGGCACCACCAAGGAAACGGTTCGCGCCGCAGCGTTTGCGCGCGCCAAGGGTGCAGCCACGATCGGAATGACGCTCGATCCGAACTCACCCCTGGCCGCAGAATCCGAATTTGTCGTCCAGTATCAGGCATCCTACACAACGGGAATTCCCATCGACGCCGCAGAGTCCAATTACGGCGTTCTCTATATGCTGCTGGCTGGGCTCCTGAGGCAGGTCGAAGGCACCGATGTCGTTGCGTCCCTTTTGTCCAGCCTCAACAGTTTTCAGCCGGCGGTCGACCGCGCGCACCGGGACCTCAAGCCTTTGTTCGACGACTACGCCCCCAAACTTGCAGCCAAGAATGTGATCTATACGCTTGCCAGCGGTGCCGATTACGGCGCCGCCTATTCCTTTTCGACCTGCGTGCTTTTGGAAATGCTGTGGATCAACTCGCAGGCCATCCATGCCAATGAGTTTTTCCATGGCCCGTTCGAAATAACGGACAAGGATGCGAGTTTCGTCGCCTTGATCGGACTTGATGAAACGCGCCACATCGAGCAAAGAGCTGCCGACTTCGCCCTGCGCTTCGGATCGAAAGAAAATATCCTCGTGCTGGACGCGAAGCTACTGGACTTGAGCGGCATCGACGAGGCGTTCCAGGGATATTTCGTCCCCTTTATCTTCTTCGACACGCTGTGGCGTTTTGCGTATCAGATTGCCGATATTCGCAAGCATCCCATGCTCGAAGGACGCCGCTACATGAAGAAAATCAGCGACTACTGATATCTTCGGTGTGTGATGTGCCGTTTTGCGTGAAAAGGGGTGCATTTCTGAAAGAACCGGCAATATCGGAGTTGGCGCGCTGCGTGCCTACTCTTGCTCCGCCAGAAGAAATTTTTGGAATCATCTCTGACATCGACGCCGGAGAATCTTGCGCGAAGCGCGACGATTTCGATGAAAAATCTGGCAGATGGCCTTGTTCGCAATCGTAAAGTCTAGCTTAGGTGCGCGCCAACAGGAACGGTAAGTTCGTCCTTCACAAGCTCCATGACCACGAAGGAATGGGTCTGCTGCACATTCGGAAGCTTGCCGATAAAATCTTCCAGCAAGTTCTTGTAGTGAGTAATATCTCTCGTTCTTACTTTGAGAATGTAGTCGAAATTACCTGCCACCATATAGCAGCACTGTACTTCCGGGATCAGGCGAACCGCCGATTTGAACCGAGCGAGCGCATCGTCGCTGGTTTTGTCGAGGGTGACAAGGACGACGACGACATGGCCCGCGTCAAGACGGGCAGGATCGAGCTCCGCACGATAGCCACGAATTAACCCTTGTCTTTCCAGTCTCTTAACGCGTTCAGCGCACGGAGTCTTGGACAGATTCACCCTGGCGGACAACTCCACGATCGACAGCCTGCCATCGTTTTGAAGCTCCTCGAGAATGCGCAGATCGATGCGGTCCATGGACATCATTTGGTGGTAGGCCTTTTTCCTATCATAGGCGGAATTAATAGGGTTTCCGTCCATTCTTTTTTTTATTTCGAAGCCTTTTCCTGCGATTTCCAACTAATACTTCGGCGAATGTGACTAGTCAACGCTCTGCAGGAGTAAACCACATGTTGTCTATCGCGGTTTCTGTTGACGCGCCAAAGACGCGTTCGGCAGCATCCAAACGCCGCTTTCTCGCAAGGCTGGTCGCCGTTCTCACCGGCGGAATGATTCTCGACGGCTACATCCTCGGGATCCTTGGTCCGGTAACGAATGCAATCAAGGCGGATCTGGGCATGTCGACGCTCGCCACCGGCCTGGTCGCGTCGGCGGCACTGTTCGGCATCCTGATTGGCTCGCCGCTGGGCGGATGGGCGGGCGACCGGATTGGCCGGCGGCCGCTTTTCCTGACCGACATGGGCCTGTTGGTGATGACTTCGGCGATGCAGTTCTTCGTCGATTCGGCGACATCGCTGTTCATCGTCAGACTGTTGATGGGCATCGCCATCGGCACGGAATACTCCGTTGGCTGGCCTCTGATGTCGGAATTCTCGCCCGCCCGGCTGCGTGGGCGTCTGATGGGCTTTACCGTCCTTGCATGGTTCATAGGGTTCATGCTCGGCTACATGACGGGCTACGTGCTGAGTATTCCCGAACCGCTGCCTTGGCGGATCATTTTGGGAACGAGCACCGTAATCGCCGCCGTTTTGTTCGTGACACGCATCGGCCTGCCCGAGTCACCGCGCTGGTTATGGAGCAAAGGCCGCAAGGACGAAGCCCGCGCCGTCGCGCTCAAATACCTGGAAAGCGCCGATGACACGACAGACATGGAAAAAGAACTGTCGCGTCAGGGACGGTTTATGGATCTGTTCTCCAAAAGACACTGGCGAACGACGGTTTTCGTTTCCTGGTTCTGGTTCTGCAATGTCCTGCCGTACTTCGCGATAGCGACATTCGCCGAAAACGTATTGGCGCAATACGGCCTCAGCGGAGGTCTCGCCGGTGGCGTGGGTTTGTCGATGGTGGCGGTCGTCGGCGTTGTCTTTACGATAGCCTTGATCGACAAGGCCGGTCGACGCCTGTTCACCGTTCCGCCGCAATGGATCACCGTGGCCATCTTTCTGGTCATAGGCCTATGGTCGAACGCGCCATCCCCTATTGTCCTGGCTCTTTTCCTGCTCTTTTCGTTCCTCAACGCAATGAACGCCACGCTGACAAGCATCTACCCCGGCGAAGTCTTTCCAACCGAGGTTCGTTGCATCGGTACGGGATTTGCGGCCGCCATCAGCCGGGTCGGCGCCGGCATGGGGACGTTCCTGCTGCCGATCGGAATGGAGAAATACGGGGTTTCGATCGTCATGCTGGTCGCGGCATTCGTGGTGCTAAGCAGTGCCGTGGTGTCCCAGATGTGGGCTCCAGAGACGAAAGGACGAAGTCTCAGCGAGACGGCCGCCGGGTATTCGACCTGAGCGCGACACTGGTTCGGGCATCACCTTCATCCGGTCGGCGCACAAGATCCTGATAACTGGCGGCCACATGAAAGCCGCCTCCAAGGCGCTCGCCCCCTACGGGGCGAGCCTTCCGGGTCTCGCCCCATAATATGCGCGCGATCAGAAGGTTACGCCGCCGCCCGGTCAACCATCGAACGAAGCCAGTCGACGTCGTCGCCGGACAGGGTGTCGATGAGGCCGGCCTTCAGCGCACCGAGCAGGAATTCGGTCCAGGCGAGCCCCGCCCGTTCCGCCTGTGCAATGATTTCGGGCTTATAGGCATGACAGCGGATCGACATCCCGGCGTCGTGCAGCGCCCTCGCATCCTCAATGAAATAAACAGAGAGGTCGATGCACATCTCGTCAAGATTGGCGGAGCGCGCCACGGCAACCGGATCGCCGAGCCGCTCGTGGATGATCGCGCCGGTCTTGAGCCCGGGGATGAGCGCCTTGGCGTCTTTTAGGCTGACATGGTCGAACGAAATCATCATGACGCGGTCGAGATCGCCCGGGCGGTTGAGAGTGCGTCTGAGCGCCTCGTAATAACGTGGCAGGTCGCGCTTCTCCTTGATCTCGATTTCGAGCCCCATATCGAGTTCGTGAGCGAGATCAACCGCCTCGCGCAGCGAGGGAATGCGTTCGCCGGCAAATCTGGCACTAAAGCCGATGCCAGCATCGAGCGCCTGCACCTCGGCAAGGCTCATGTCCCCGACCGCACCGGTTCCGTTCGTCGTGCGGTCGACGAGCAGGTCGTGAATGACGGCAATCTCGCCGTCGCGCGTCAAGACCGTGTCGATCTCGCAACTCGTGGCGCCGCGTTCATGGGCGATGCGGAAGGCGGCAAGGGTGTTTTCCGGAGCGGCGATGCAATGGCCGCGATGTCCACAGACATGAATGCGGCCGGCATCCTTGGCGAAGAAACTGAAGGTCATTTAGTGTTCCCCGAAGCTAGAGTTTACCGAGGCCGGCCGCCATCACGTCCTCGCGCATGACGCGTTCGGCGATGAAGAAGATGACCAGCATCGGGATGAGCAGGATGAAGGTGACGACGGCGGCCGTGGGCAGGACGAGAATCTGGCCGCCGAGATAGGCCCAGAGCCTGACCGCGAGGGTCTGCACCTTGGGGGCGCCGACCATGAAGCTCTTCTCGAACTCCTCGAACGAGGCGATGAAGTTGAGAAGGCCGCCGGCCATGAAGCCGGGCCAGGCGAGTGGCAGGGCGATATGCATCACGGCGGTGCGCGGCGAGGCGCCGAGGGTACGCGCCGCGAGGATCAGTTCCTTGGGGATGCTTTCGAGGGTCGAAGCGAGGATGCGGATCATCAGCGGCAGTGTGCCGACCGTCTGGACGAGAATAACGCCTGGCACCGTGCCCGCTATGCGAAGAGAAAAGAAAACCTCACCGAGGCTGACGGCGACAACGATCCCCGGCACAATCATCGGCGCCAGCACGAAGATCTCGACCACGCGTTTCAGGCGGAAGGGGTATTGTGCCAGGGCCCAGGCCGTCGGAAAGGCGAGTGCCGCGGTCAGAAGCGTGACAACTGTCGAGACGAAGATGCTCAAAAAGAAGGCCGGGATGATCTGGCGGTCGGCCAGCACTTCGGTCCAGGCCGAGACCGACAGCGAACGCGGCAGGATATCGGGCGGAAACCAGCCGGTCGCCGGGTCGTAGAAGGACCAAAGCGCGACAACCAGGATCGGAAGCACCAGAATGGGAACAAGATACCCGTAAAGGCCGAACCCGACCCAGACCTGAGTGCGTTGTGTGTGGGTGAGCGCCATCTCTCAGCCCTCCCGAGCCAGATCGGTATTGAAATTGCGCGCCGGACGGGCTTGCGCATCGTCCTTGTGACGGAGACCGGCGCGACGGGCCTCGGTCTCGTCGCGGTTGAGGAAACCGATGAGGAAGTAGTAGGCGAGCAGCACCGCGATCGACATCACGCTCAAAAGCGTACCCATGGCGTAAACCAGCGGCCAGTTTCCCTTCTGGAAGCCCTCGGACCACATGTGAACGCTCAGCGGCAGCGGATAGGTCGGCCCGAGCAGGTTGGGGATGACGAAGGAGCCGAGCGAACCGATGAAGCTCAAAAGCACCGCCGCCGTGATGCCCGGACGGGCCAGCGGCAGCTGGATGCGCAAGAGGATGGTCAGCCGGCTCGCGCCGAGGGTGCGGGCGGCGGAAATCACGTCCTTGCTGATCGCCGCCATGGACCCGGAAATGATCAGCGTCATGAAAGGAATGGTCTTCCAGGACGAAGCCAGGATCGCCCCGAGCCCGATCGGATCGCGCACGAGCTTTGGCAGACCGAGGCCGAGTGGGGTCAGGATACGCGTGAGCATGCCGCCGCGGTCGAGCATGACAAGCACGAGAAAGGCGGCAACGATGCCCGGCACGACGAGCGGAACGCGGTAGAGCGAGCCGAAGAAGCGACGGCTGGTCTCGTTGGCCTGCATCAGCGCCGACAGGGGCAGGCTGACGACGAGGCTCAGAACGGTGGGGGCGATGCCAAGCCACAATGAAAACCACAGGCCGTCGAGATAGACCGGATTGGAGAATAGCTGCTGCCAGGCATCGAGCGTAAACGGCGAGGCGGTTTTGCCGCGACCGGCGAAGCTGCCGACGACGACGCGCACGAGCGGAAGACCAAAAAAGAGCAAAAGATAGCCAACGCCCGGCAAAAGCAGCAGGGCGATGGTCGAGCCCCGCACGGTATTGATATCCTTACTCATTCCACTGCCTCCTGCATCGGCGAGAAGGATCTGAGCAGGTGCAGCACCGGCGGCGGCGTCAGGTTCACGCGCTGACCCTGTTCGAGGATCGTCGCTTGGCCACCGGCCGTGACCACACGAAGACTGAGCCCGGCGATATCGACGTTGTAATGGGTCGACGCACCCATGAAGACGGCATGCGTGACGATACCCTCGCCTCCCGGATCGACGGCGATGTCGAAGTCTTCGGGTCTGATTGCGACGCCCTCGGTCACGTTCGCGCCGGGGTTTTCAATCCGCGCCTCGGCGCCCCAGGGCAAACGACAGGACGCGCCCGCAATGTCGGCAGCGATGACGTTGGTCAAGCCGAGAAACTCGGCGGTGAACCGATAGGTCGGCCGGCGATAAAGATCGACCGGCGTGCCGCGCTCGACAATTTCGCCATCCTTCATGATGACGATCTCGTCTGCCAGGGCCATGGCTTCCGACTGATCGTGGGTGACATAGATCGAGGTGACGCCGAGCTGGCGCTGCAAGTCCCGCAGATCCTCGCGCAGTCCATCCCTCAATTTGGCGTCGAGATTGGACAGCGGCTCGTCGAACAGCAGCACGTCCGGCTCGATGACGATGGCGCGGGCAAGGGCGACACGCTGTTGCTGGCCGCCGGACAACTGACGCGGCAGTCGCTTGGCAAAATGGCCGAGACCGACGAGATCGAGCGCCATCTCAACGCGACGTTTTATGTCGGGCTTGGGGATATGGCGCATTTCGAGCCCGAACCCGACATTCTTGTCCACGCTCATATGTGGAAACAGGGCGTAGGTCTGGAAGACCAGACCGAAATTGCGCTGTTCGGGAACGATCTCGTCGATACGCCGGTCGCCGAGATGAATTTCGCCGGAGGTCGGGTCGGTGATGCCGGCGACAGCGCGAAGCAGCGTGGTCTTGCCGCAACCGGACGGCCCGAGAAGGGTCGTGAACCGACCTTCCGGCACATCGAGATCGACAGATTTGAGAGCACGTGTCGCGCCAAAATCCTTGACGAGTTTCCGAATGGAAAGAGATTTGTCCATAACTGGTCTTCCGGAAGGCCGACGCCGAAGACCCGGCGCCGGATGTTTGCATACGGCGATCTACTGGCGGAGCAGGTTGGCGACGAAATAGTCGCCCAGCGCCGAATTGATCGTGTTCGGCACGCTCTCGAGGGCACGGCTCATGAACTGATCGGTCGGGATCAGCCGGGCGACCTGCTCGGGCGTGAAGCTTGCGGCAGGATCGATGTCGAGACGGGCCGAACGCGAGCCGTTGATCTGCAGTTTTTCGAGCTGAACGTCGTGGCTCATCATGAAGTCGATGAACAACAGGCCCGCCGCAGGATGTTCGCCTCCGACGGGGAAGAACATGCCGTCACCGCCGCCGACCTGTCCGGTAACGATCAGTTCCTGCCGTGCGGCCGGGGGCAACAGGCCGCGACCCATGAAGTCGTAGACCATGTCTTCCCAGGCTGTGCCGATGGCGCCGGCGCCGTTGGCGATAAGGTTAAGTGTGTCGGAATTACCGTTGGTCAGTTCGACGACCGGCAGAAGCTCCCGGTAATAGTCCCAGACCGGCGTCATGCACGGCTTGGCAACCAGCGCCTTGGCCTCGTCGTCGCTGAGCTTGTAGTTGACGAGGTCAGCTTTGCACTCGGCATCGGTAACCTTGCCAAAGGCGATCGACTGCAAAAAACCGCTGCCCGAACCGCCGCCCTTGGGCGAGGTCACGATGAACTGGCTCGGATGCGCCTTGGCCCAGTCGAGCAGGCCGTCGAGGGTGTCCGGCACATCGGCGGCGGAGACGACGCGGGTATCGTAAAGGATGCTGGTCTGGTTACGGTGAAACGGCAGATAGGCGCCACCGTGCGCGAAGCCGCGGGTGACGGTCGCGATCCTTTCGTCGAAATTGCCAGCGTTAGGCAGGAGCTTGACCAGCGGAATATTGGCCATCACGCTTTCGGACATCAGATTGCCGATTGAACCCGAGCCGATGAAATAGGCATCGGCCGGCGCCGGGTTGCCGGCGTTGTGGGCGGCGATCAACTGCTGCGTGGCGGCGTCGCTGTCGCCGCGAATGTAATCGACGGTAATCCCGTATTTGGCTTCGAATTCGGGGATCAGGTGTTCGGAGAACAAAGGACCGAAAGAATTGGTAAAATCGAAGAAGGTCAGGCTTCCCTCTTCTTTCGCCTTGGGCTCAATAACGCTATAGAAGTTACTGGCGTCCAGACTGGAAAGGTCGAATCCGGGATCGGTGTTGAACATGTTCGAACCGACAGGTTCGACGGCGAAGGCGGCCGACGTCATCAGCACGCCGGCAATTGCGGCAACGATGGGTTTCATCTGGTTCGTCTCCCAATAAGAGTTGAGGTTGCGACTTGGGTCGCGGCTTCCCCGGCACTCCGCAGGTCATTTTCCAGATGTGGCGGAGTGCCGGAAAACGGGTCCGGCAAAATGGTCAGGAGTTGCCGGGCAATACCGGGCGCGGCGGCAAACACGACCCCGCCTGCCGCAAGTTCGCCTTCGGCAGCGTAAGGCTGGATCACCGCCCCGGCACAGCGGGCGATATAGAGTCCACCCATGGCATCCCAGGGATTCATGTGCGGCTCGAGATAGGCGTCGAGCCGTCCGGCGGCGACATGGGCAAGACAGAGCGCCCCGGCACCGAGACGACGGAACTCGACATCGGCCGCCGTCAGAGCCCCGACCACCTCTGCCGGTTTCTCCGGACTGTGTCGGCGCGAAAACCCGATGCCGATGACGGCGCTGACCATGTCAGTGGTATCGGCAACACGAATTTCGGTATCGCCGAGAAAAGCGCGACCGTCCGGCGTGGCGGAAAAGACCTCGTCAAGACAGGGATCGGCGATCCAGGCGGCGATGGGATGTCCGTTCTGGAGCAGGGTCAGCGAGATGCAGAAATAGCCGATGCCCCGGGCGAAGTTGATGGTGCCATCGACAGGATCGATCAGCCAGGTAAAGCCTTTCGTTTCGACAACACCGCCTCCTTCTTCGCCAAGAACCGCATCCGTTGAGAAGTGTTCGGACAGGACGCGTCGCAAATTGCCTTCGATGGCGAAATCGACGTCCGTCACAAGGTCGCCGACACCCTTTTCATCGATGACGAGAGCGGGATCGCGGAACGCTTTGCGGGCTGTGTCGGCCGCCTGTCCGACGAACGCCCGGCCGAAATCGGTTCGTGCGACGCGTTCGTCACCCTCTGAAGCTGCATGCCCGTCGTTCATGACCGCACCTTTGTGGTTTCCCGCAAGATCAGCCGCGGCGGGCACAGGATCAGGCACTCGGACAGATCCTTTGGCACCGGTTCCGCCGTGTTTTCGGCATTGCCTGCGTGTTGGCGGATATGGGTGATGATTTGCCCAACGAGGTCATCGAGAGGCTGTTCGAACGTCGTCAGCCGATAAGGCGCCCAGGACGACGCCGGCAGATTGTCGAAACCGATGACCGACAGTGCCTCGGGTATCGCAATTGCGCCGCGCAACCCATCGAGCAAGCCGATCGCCATGGCATCGTTGGTGACGAATACGGCATCGGGCCTTTCGTCGATCGGCAGCGCCAGAAACCGGACCGCACTTTCAAGTCCGACCTCGACCGACATGGCGGCATTGTTCCACACCATTGCCGTGCGGTTTGCCCGGGCAAGCGTATCCACAAAGCCGGCCGTACGCGTGTCGTTTGCCCAACTGTCCGGCGGGCCGGCGATAATAAGGAAACGCGACCGCCCTTCGGCCAGCAATGTGCGCGCCGCGAGAGATCCGCCCAAAGCGTTGTCGGTCGCAATCGAAAAGGCTTCCGGGTGATTGGCAGAACGGTTGAGTGCAGCGAGAAAAAAGCCGTGATCGATGACGTCATTGGCGCGTTCAGCCGCAATGGCGCCGGCGGTGACGATGACGCCGCGGGTCCGCCAGCCGATCGCCTCGGACAGCAACGCGTCGACCTGCTGGTCGTTGTCCGCATAAAAAAGAAGCGGTTTCAGTTCGTTCTGCTGTAATGAATCCAGAAGACGAGACAACACCTGGGCGCGCCAATCAAAATTGAGGCGGGTGGTGATGACGGCAACGAGAGGTGCGTCGCCGGTGACCATCGATCGCGCCAGGGCATTCGGACGCCAGCCGATGTTTTCCGCGACGTCAAGAATGTGTTGGCGCGTTTTCGGCGCGATGCGTCCCTTGCCGGTGAAGGCGCGGCTGACCAGGGCCTGCGAGACATTGGCCGCCCTTGCGACATCCCGCGAGGTCACGGACTGGGATCGATGAATAGTGTCGCGTGCCACGGCTCACACCTCTTGTTTGAAGCGTGGCACCGGCCGATCGCAGGTTTGCTGTGGTGTTACGTATTACCCTACACAACCACTGAAGACGCCTGCACCAACCGGATACCAACTTGACGAAACGCCAAAGCGGTATCCGATCAATGTGACAGCGCCGCTGCACAATTATGAAGCTGTTGTTGCGTTCACCGCTTCGCCAGACAACACCTCTTGTCGGGCGGCGGATCGCTGCACAGCGGGTATGCCATCCGGCACCGGTTCACGGCAGCGGCGCAGTGCGCTCGGAAACTCGGGGCTGTTCCAGGTGCTATTTGACGGCGCCGGCGGAGATGCCACGGACCATGTATTTCTGGCTGAACATGAAAAAGATCACGATCGGCAAGGCCGATAGAACCAGCCCTGCCATGGCCAGACCGTAACTGCTCGTGTAGCGGCCGAAAAACGCGTAGGTCATCAGCGGAAGGGTCCGGTTCTCGTCGTAAAGAACCAGAGACGGCAGCAGAAAGTCGTTCCAGATCCACAAGGCATTGAGAATGGCGACGGTGGCCACGATGGGTTTCAGCTGCGGGAAAATCAGATCCCAGAAGATGTGCATGTTGGACGCGCCGTCGATCTGACCGGCCTCGTCGATGTCGAGGGGAATCTTGGTGATGAAGCCGCGAAACAGGAAGGTCGACAGGGCCGTGCCGAAACCGAGATAGAAAAAGATCAAAGGCAAGCGGCCATTGAGCATATCGAGCGCGCCGTAGATGGAAACGAAGGGGATCATCAGCGCCTGGAACGGGATGATCATCGACCCCACGAGCGTATAGAAGATCGCCTCGGTGAACCGGGACTTCGACCTGTCGATATAATAGGCCAGCATCGCCGGGAAGACGGTCAGAATGACCAGCGAGCCGAGCGTGACCACCAGCGAGTTCCAGAACACCACCCCGAAATCCATGGCCTCAAAGGCTTCGACATAGTTGTGGAGCGCCAGCCCCTTCGGCAGAGCCAAAGGATTCTTCAGGATTTCGACCTTCTCCTTGAGCGAGTTGAGAATGACGAAAAGAAAGGGGAAGCTGTAAAACAGCGCCACCGCGATCAGCATGACATAAGCGGCGGGCATCTTGAGGCGCTTGATCATTCCTTGCCCCTTGAGAAGTAGACCTGCGCCAGCGAGATCACCAGAACGATGAGGAACAAGACGATCGCCTTGGCCTGTGCGGTCCCGTAGTTCTGATAGATGAACGCCTCGTTGTAGATATTGAGCGTCAGCAGTTCGGTCGAGCGGAACGGCCCGCCATTGGTCAGCGCCAGGTTGATGTCGAACGACATGAAGGCGTTCTTGAGGGTGAGGAACAGGCAGATGGTGAAGGACTGCATCATCGACGGGATCATGATGTCCCTGATCAGCCTGAAGGAGCTGGCGCCATCGAGCGAAGCCGCCTCCATGACCTCGGTGTCGATGTTCATGATGCCGGCAATGTAGATCAGCATCATGTAGCCCGACTGCTGCCAGACGGTCACCACGATCAGGGACCAGAGCGCCTTGTCGGGATCCGACAGCCAGCTTGCGCTGAACAGCGGAATATTGAGGGTCTGTCCAAACTCGACCAATACCCGGTTGAAGATGAATTGCCAGATGAGGCCGAGCAGGATGCCGCCGATGAGATTGGGCAGGAAGAACGCCGACCGAAACAGCGTCGTCCCCTTGATCTTCGAGGTGATGATCAGCGCCAGACCAAAGGCGATGAAGTTGGTGAAGATGAGGACCCAGAAGACATAGGTGAACGTCAGGAACAGCAGTTCGCCGAAACGCTTGTCCGAGAAGGCGGCGGTGTAGTTCTCCAACCCGACCAGACCGGTCATGTCGAAGCCGTTCCAGTCGGTGAAGGTGAGTGCGATGCCGATGAAGAACGGAATGATGAGGACGACGACAAAGGCAAACAGCGGAACGACGGCGAAAAGGCCGAAATCCTTTGTCGTCATAACCCTACTGGATGTTCCGGACATGGGTCGGCCTCACGCGGTTTTTCACTCGGATTGGCGCGTAAGCGCGCGCGTGTTCGCGGTCAGGTGCGCCATCGGGCTTGGGAGGAGAAGACGCGTGTTGGCACAAATGCACATTCGTCAACACCGCGTCGAGTCCGATGGCGCACCGATCCTTTCTACTTGGTTGCCCAGTATTCTTCGAACTCGTCGGCAAGACCGTCGCGGTCGATCACGCCGGCCAGATATTTCTGCAAGGATGCGCCCATCGCCGGGAACGCGTCCGCGGGGTAGTACATGTTGACCCAGTCGAGCGACTTGCCGGCGGCGGCATAATCGAGGACCATCTGCGACAAAGAACTCGAAGGCTGAACCGTCGCCCCCTGATAGACCGGGATGAAGTCCATTTCGCTCACGGTGTGCTTCTGGCCGGCGTCGCTGAGGAACAACCAGCTGATGAAGTCCAGCGCACCTTGACGTTCCTCGGGCGTCGACTGGCTGTCGTCGACCACGTAATACATCGGAACGCCGACCGAGATTGCCGTGTTACCGGCATCATCCGCATCCGAGTTCAGCGGCACGGGCAGGATGCCGTATTCGCCATCCGGGTTGATTTCCTTGAGGAGCGGATACGTCCAGTTGCCCTGGAACCACAAGCCGGCCTCGCCGGTTGCCAACGCCAGCGCGCCATCGTCGTAATTGGGCGACAGCGGCGCGCCCGCATTGAGGTTGTTGGCCATCATCAGGTCGAACATGTCGACCCACTCGCCGAACGTCTTGTCGGCCTTGAGGTCATAGCTGCCGGCTTCGAGATCGGAGATGATCTTGAGCTTGCCGGCCAGGTCGTCGGCTGCGTTGGTGAAGAACACGTTGGTGTAGTGCGCGCCCAGCGACCAGTCCATCGGGCTGATGGTCAGCGGAGCCGCATCGGTATTGGTCTTGATGGCCTCGAACAAGGCTTCGAGATCGTCTCTGGTCTTGATGGAGTTCGGATCGAAGCTGCCGCCAACGGCCTGGTCCAGAACCGCCTTGTTGTAGATGAAGCCAAAGGCCTCGATCGTGACGGGAACACCGTAGATCTTGTCGCCTTCGGTGACGACGTTGAGGGTGTTGGGCAGAGCCTTCGCGACCAGATCGGTCGCGCTGAGGTCGAGCAGGCGATCCTTGAACTCGGCCGCTTCCTGACCCATCGTCAAGAACACCGGCGCGTTGCCCGATGCATTCAGCGTCGCCATCTTCGAAAAAGCGTTCGTGGTGCTGTCGAGCGGAATCGACTTGATGCGGTAGGCATCCTGCATCGTGTTGAAGTCGTCCATGGCGGCTTCGAACTGCTTGGCGACTTCAGGCTTGATCGTGCCGAGTGTGACGATCTCGAGCGGCCCGGCCATGGAAGCGGTCGCCGTCAGGCCGGCCAGCCCCATGCCCAGCAACAAAGACTTGGTGATATTCATACGCGGTTCCTCCTTGCGGTCCCGACCTGCGATAGCGGGTTCATGTTCAGGTGGAAGGCGTGAACGCTCCTAAAACCGGCCCACATGCCATCCGAAACGTTTCGGAAATAGCGCCAAAAAGACCCATTTGTCAACTATGGGGCACAAACGGGCCGGAAAGACGCCGGATGGCGGGCATCAATCGCAGCATGGTCCCACGGAATCGCGCTGGATGAGTTCGGGTATTTCGATCTGTTGCAGCTGTGATATCGGCCGTTTGTTCAGCGCGCCGACAAGAAAGCGCGATAGCGGCTCCGAACTGTGTTCGATCGACGATCGCGTGCAGGTCACGGTCGGCTCGAACGTGGCCAGGTTCAGTTCCGGGATCTTGTCATCATGCGCAACAACGGAGATATCGTCGGGAACGGACAATCCGAACGCCTGCACAGCGGTATATATACCCTTTGCTATCAAAGGGTTACCAGCTATGAATGCCGTGGGTTTGCGACTCTTGCTTTCCAGAAGGCGAATGGTTTCGCGCAGGCCCACGCCTTCGGTCATCTCGCCGGTGCGATGAAATCTCGGCTCGGGCTTGATCCCCGCTTCCGTCAGCGCGCGTAAATAACCCTGATGGCGCGCACGCGTGAAGGTCATGCGCGCGAAACCGTTGATGAAGGCGATCCGGCGATGCCCCCTTTTCGATCAGCAGCCGTGTGAGCTGGTAGCCCACATAGTCGTTGTCGATGTCAAAAAAGGGATAGTCCGGCTCCGGTTGGGTGCGTCCATGCAGAACGAAAGGGAAGTTCCGCTGTCTCAGAAAGGCTATACGCGGATCGTTGACCACGGGGTCGAGCAGGACCAGACCGTCGATTGAACCGCTGGCGACGAGACGCCTGTAGACGTTGACCGGGTTCTCGGATTCGTCGGCGACGTGAAGCATGAAGTGCAGGCCATGGCGGGCAAACTGCTTGGATATGCCGCCGACCAGCTCCATCCTAAAGGCGGCCTCGGCCCGGGGCGGCACCCCTTGAAGCACAAGTCCAACAATGCCGGATCGGCCCGTAACCAATTGGCGCGCCGATATATTCGGGTGATAGTTCAGAAGATCCGCAGCCTCGTGAACGCGTCTTCGGGTTTCCTCGGACACATCGCTGTGATCGTTGATCGCGCGGCTGACCTGAGTGATCGACAAGCCGAGATGGCGGCTTAAGTCCTTAAGCGTTGTCATGATCCGATTTCGTACCGCTCCGGCTTTTGCAATTCAATGAGCTTGCCAAACCGAAACGTTTCGGGCAAGTATCCGCCAACCGAAACGTTTCGGATGTCTTTCCCCGAATGTCTGGAGGCTCGGAAGGGATCATGGTCGCTCGTGAATGGTGGCGCGGATCTGTCATCTATCAGATCTATCCAAGGTCTTTCATGGATTCGAACGGCGACGGCGTCGGCGATCTCGCCGGCATCACGGCGCGGCTCGGCCACATCGCCGATCTGGGCGTGGATGCGATCTGGCTCAATCCGATCACGCCGTCGCCGATGAAGGACATGGGCTACGATGTCTCGGATTATCGCGACATAGAGCCGCTGTTCGGCACGCTCGGCGATTTCGACGCCCTGCTCGAAAAGGCGCATCGGCTCGGGCTCAAGGTCATCATCGACCAGGTCTTCGCCCATAGCTCGGATCTTCATCCCTTTTTCGTGGACAGCAGGCAGTCGAAAACCGGCCGATATGCCGACTGGTATGTCTGGGCCGATCCCAGACATGACGGCACCGCCCCGAACAACTGGCTGTCGGTATTCGGCGGCATCGCCTGGGAATGGGAGCCGCGGCGGCACCAGTACTACTTCCACAATTTCCTCAAGGAGCAGCCGGCCTTCAACTTCCACAATCCAGACGTCCAGGACTACCATCTCGAAACCCTGAAGTTCTGGCTCGAACGCGGCGTCGACGGCTTCCGGCTCGACGCCGTCAACTTCCAGTTCAGCGACAAGAAGCTGCGCGACAATCCCGCCGACTACCGGATCAAGACGGAGCCGGACTGGAATCCCTTCGAGATGCAATATCCGATGTATTCCAAGAACCAGCCGGAAAATCTCGATTATTTGCGGCGCGTCAGGGCACTGCTCGACCGCTATGACGCGCGCACAACCGTTGGCGAGATCGGAGAAAACCATCACCCGATCGAGATGATGGGCACCTATACCTCCGGCGGCCGACTGCATATGGCCTATTCCTCCGAGATGCTCGGGGACGAATTCGGCGCGAAATATCTACGCAGTTCCGTCGAGCGTTTCATCTCGGGTGCGCCCGACGGCTGGGCGGCCTGGGCTTTTTCCAACCACGACATCACCCGTCATATCAGCCGCTGGCGCGCGTATGCCGCCGATCCGGCGCGCTTCGCGAAACTGTGCGCGACCATGCTTTTAAGCTTCGAGGGGTCGATCTGCCTGTATCAGGGCGAGGAACTTGGGCAGGAGGAATCGGTTTTGACCTTTGAGGAGCTGACCGATCCGCAGGGCATCAATTTCTGGCCCGAAACCAAGGGTCGTGACGGTTGCCGGACGCCGTTTGCCTGGGACAGTGCCGCGCCGAACGGTGGTTTTTCGTCGGTTACGCCCTGGCTGCCGGTCAAACCGCTGCAGCTTTCGCATGCCCTGGACCGTCAGACGGGAGATGAAAGCGTCCTCGCCCATTATCGGCGGATGCTGGCACTGCGCCGCGCCGAGCCGGCATTGCAAACGGGAAAAACGGCCTATTTCGACACCGAGGAGCCTGTTCTGGCCTTCATGCGTGGCGACAGGTTTGTCTGCGTGTTCAACGTTTCGGCCGGAACGGCTCGGTTCGCCTCCGAAACGATTGGCGAACCGGTCGTCTTTTTCGATGCGCGTTTGGCAAACGGAGTGCTGGACCTCGGACCCAACGGGTTCATGATCGCACTGAAAAAGTGACAAGCTGCCCCGTGGTCTAGCTTCCGCATGGCGGACACAGGCGGTAGCGGCGTGCCCGAGGTCCGGGAACGAGGCAGCGCATCTAGTAGATACGGCGCATGCCGTCGTCCCTGACCCAGTTGGCCCGCGCGGCGGCGGCGTCAAAGGCTATCGTCGCGATCGCAGGCACTATTCTTTTGCTCGGCGCGGAGTTCAGGAGACTAGGTTCGCCGGAAAAAGCCCAGCGCGTACTTCACCTGATCGGACCGCAGAACCATGACGAGGATCAGGAACAGGCCCCAGATCGCCGTGGCCAGATGCTGGTTGGCACCGATCAGGTTGAGACCCGAAGAAAGCACCTGCAGGATCAGCAGCGACAGCACGACCGGCACGACGCGGCCATGGCCGCCGAACGGATCAATGCCGCCGAGGAAACAGGCCAGCACCGTTACCAGAAGCAACGCCTCGCCATGCCCGACACGCACCGAGTTGAAGCGGGCCGCCATCAAAATCCCGGCCAGGGCGCACAACAGGCCCGACAAGGTGTAGATCAGCACAAGTGTTCGCTTGGTGTGCAATCCGGCATACTCGGCGGCCAAAATGTTCGAGCCGGTCATATAGACCGAGAAGCCGTGTTGCGTGCGCTTCAAGAGGACGTACCAGATGGTGGCGACGACGCCGAAAAAGATCAGCGGCACGGGAATACCCAGAACGTCTCCGTGCCCCATCACGCCGACATAGTCGGGAAAGCCGGAGATATCGCCGCCGCGTGTCAGGAATTCGCCGAGGCCGCGCAGGAAGATCATCATGGCCAGAGAGACGATGATGGGATGGGCGCCGACATAGGCAACCACGGCGCCGATGATGGCACCGGCCAGCATGCCGACCGCCATGGCAGCGGCGCAGCCGAGGATCATGGCCCAGATGCTGGCATCCGGCCCGCCGAACTGGATGAGAATCCAGGCGAGGGTCAGACCGGAAATGTTCGCCGTGTAGATGATGGCGAGGTTCATGCCGCCCGAGATGATCGGCGCCAGCATGGCCAGGGTCAGAAGGCCGAGCAGCGGCATCTGGAACCCCATGGACCCGAAATTGGCCAGGGTCAGGAATTGCGGGCTCCAGAGGCTGAACAGTGCGGTGATGGCGATGAGCGCCAGAATGAGGCCGCCGGTGTCGGATCCGAGCCGATTGAGGTTGAGACTTTTCATTTGCCGCTCTCCTGACGGCGGTGGAACAGGCCGCCAAAGTCGAGATTGGAGGTCGAGATTGCGACGAGGATCGCCGCACCGATGATCATCTGGAAGGCGAAGGGCGAGACGCCGAGAAGGTTGAGGCCGTTGCGGGTCACCGCGACGAACATGACGCCGAGTATGGCGCCGAAGATCGACCCCTTGCCGCCGCCGAGGCGCGCGCCGCCCAGAACCACGGCAGCGAGAACGTCGAGTTCACGTCCGCGCAGGGCGTTGGGGACGACCTCCTGAACGATATTGGCCTGCATCAGTCCGGCAATGCCGGCCATCAGACCCATCCAGCCAAAGGCGATCGCCTGCATGGCGGCGATATTGACCCCGGCGCGGCGCGCGCCCTCGGGGTTGTCGCCGAAGGCATAGAGCTGGCGGCCGATATTGGTGCGCCGGATCAGGATCCATGTTGCGACGACACAGACCACCATGACCAGGACGGCAAGATTGAGTTCGACCCAGGTGCCGTTCGCCGTCTGATATTCGAAGACCAGAATCCGGTCGGTCAGCCAGTCCGGCAGATTGTAGATGCTCCGCCCGCGCGAGAAGAACATCAACAGGCCGAAAAAGGCGTTGTAGGTGGCGATAGTCACTACGATCGTGACGATGCGGAACGTGTGGATCAGCCACATGTTGACAAGGCCGAGCCCGATGCCGAGGGCACCGCAGACGATGAACCCGGTCATCCAGTTGCCGCCACCCATCGAGAACAGCACCTGTACCGCGACGTACTGCACCACCGAGGAGGCAACGGCGAAGGAAATGTCGATGCCGCCGGCAATCAGCACGACGAGAAGACCAACGGCCCAGATCAGGTTGATGGCGTTGTTGTTGAGCAAAGAGGTCAAATTGCTCATCGTCAGGAACGAGTCGGTCGTGACGGACAGGATCACGCAGCCGATGAGCAGCACCACCGCAAGGCGGGTTTCTATTTTGTAGTCCTCGAGGAAACTATGCATAGACCCGCTCCTCCAGCTCGGGAACCGTAACCGAATTGGGGTCGTATTCGGCCACGAGCCGGCCATCCGCCATATGCAGGATGCGGTCGGCGTGGAACATGACTTCGGTGATCTCGTCCGAGATCAGAAGAATGGCGAGACCGCTTCCGGCCAGCTCCTGGACGATACGGAAAATGCCGGCACGCGCGCCGATATCGACGCCGACCGTCGGACTGTCGAGAATGAGCAGCTTGGGTTCGGTGGCGAGCCATTTGGCAAGAACCACCTTCTGCTGATTGCCGCCCGACAGGGTGGAAATCGGATCGTCCTGCCCGCCGATCTTGACGCCAAGCTCGTCGATCCATTTCGCGACGAGGGCATCCTTCTTGCGCATCGAGATGAGCGGGAAACCAAACAGCAGCTTGTCGAGCACGGAAATGACGGTGTTGTCGGCGATGGATTGCTTTTGTAAGAGGCCGAGCGACAGCCGGTCCTCCGAGACATAGGCCAGCCCCGATCGGATGGCCTCGCGGATCGAACGGGGATGGAAGGGCGCGCCACCAAGCATCATCTTGCCGGCCGTGGCGGGCCGCATGCCCATCATGACATGGGCGAGTTCGGTGCGTCCGGCGCCGATCAGACCGGTAAGCCCGACAACTTCGCCCGCCTTGATGGCAAACGAGACGTCCTCGAATTCGCCGGTTCGGCTCAGACCCTTTGCTGAAAAGACTGTGCGTTCGGTGTTGTCCTTATGGGCGCGGATCTTTTGTTCGATCACCTGTCCGGTCATCAGTTCGCCAAGCCGGGCCTGGGTCATGCCTTCGGCATCGAACCGCCCGACGAATTTGCCATCGCGCAACACGGTGACGCGCGAGGCGATCTCGATCACCTCGGCCAGCCGGTGACTGACAAAGACCACCGCGACGTCGTCTGCCGACAGCTTTTTCACAATGTCGAGCAGATGGTCGGTTTCCGATTTCGATAGCGATGCCGTCGGCTCGTCCATGAAGATAAGACGCGCCTCGTTCATCAGGGCGCGGGCGATGGCGACGACCTGACGCTGGGCGATCGGCAGGTCTTCGAGCTTGACGTCGAGATCGATGGTGACGCCGAGCCGGTCGAGCACTGCCCTGGCGCGCGCGTCGATCTTGCGTTTATTGACGGCGTGCGGCCTGAGACCCACCATGTCGTCAAAGGCGATGTTGTCCCTGACGCTCATATGCGGAAACAGGGCGAGATCCTGCCAGATTACTGAAACGCCCTTGGCGCGTGCCTGCGTCGGAGAAATGGATTTCAGCTTTTCGCCGAACAGTTCGATCAGTTCGGCTTTTTCCGGCTGGTAGACGCCGGTGACGATCTTGATGAGGGTTGATTTCCCGCACCCGTTTTCACCGGCCAGACAATGCACTTCGCCGACCTTGACCTCAAAGTCGATAGCGTCGAGCGCGTTGAGACCGCCGAACGATTTCGAAACGCCCTTGAGGCGAAGGGCAAAGCGTTCTTGTTGTTTTTCAGTCATCTCGGACCCCGAACCGCGCCGCACGGGCCGGCGAACCGGCCCGCGCCAACGCTCTTGAAGAAGAAACTAGAGGCCCTTGGCCGCCAGTTCGTCGATGGTGTCCTTGTTGAGGGGCAGCAGGGTATCGGCGATAATGTCGTGCCCTTCGAAGTCCGGGTGCACCACGCCGAGACCGGGGATATCCATGCCGTCGGTCACTTCGGTGCCTTCGGCCAGCATCTTGCCGAGGGTCACGAAGACTTCACCCGCCAGCGAAGGATCCCACATGAAGCCGCCCGTGATGGCGCCCTCATGCACGAGCTTGGCGCCCTGGCCCGCCGAGAAGATGCCGACAACCGAGACGTCGCCGACTAACCGGCGTTCCTCGACGGCACGTGCGGCACCGATCGGACCCTGGCTGCCATAGGCGAGGAATCCCTTGAGATCGGCATTGGCCGAAAGCAGGTCCAGCGCGGTGGAGCGGGACAGATCAACATCTTCGCCAACGCCGTAGCGGTCGCCGAGCTGGGTCATATCCGGATAGTTCTCCGCCAGCCAGGCCAGCGAGGCGTCGGCCCAGGCATTGTGCAGCGGCACGGTCAGCGAGCCGACATAGACCGCGAACTTGCCTTCGCCGCCCATGGTTTCGGCCATCAGCTTGGCATGGGCCTCACCGATACCCTTGGTCGACACCAGTTCGAAGTCCCAGTCGGCATTCTGGATGCCGGGGCCTTCGTGGGCGATGACCTTGATGCCGGCTTCGCGGGCTTTCTGGAGCACCGGTTCGACGGCGGCCTCGTCATTGGGCACGATGCCGATGACATCCACGCCCTTGGCAATCAGATCCTCGATGGCCTGAACCTGAAGAGCCGGATCGGCCGAAACCGGACCGATCATTTCCGCCTTGACGCCGAGTTCGGCAGCCTTGCGGGCAATGCCTTCTTCCATGGCGTTGAACCACGGAATGCCGCCGATCTTGACGACCACGCCGATGGTGGTCTCGGCGCTGGCGAACGAGACAAGGCTCATGGCGAGTGCCAAGCCTGTGGTAATGGCTACGAGATGCTTGTTCATCAATTCCTCCCGGGCGTTCTATGCGCCCATCCTTGTGTGATTTTGTTCACGCGGCCCTATGACAAACCGAAGGCATTCTGAACGCCTTCTGCTCGCTCGGGCGACCGCGCAGACCCGTGTCGAAGTTAAGAACATGGCAGGCGACGAATTCGGCGTTCTGGGTTCCCACTCCTGCCGCCTCCGGCTGCGTCAACCATGCTGGAACAGCTGAAACCTGCGGATCGACAAACTGGCTCGTATGTCTTCATGTCCGAAGGTTTTCCGCCTGTTCCCCTTCCGATTCATGCCATTGTGTTCCTTTCCCGTTGCAGTGTTTCTGAGTAGGCGGCCCTACCGCCCTACCGGCGCAACCGGTCACGATTCCGGTTCGATCACCCGATAGCTGAGGTTGAAGCTGTCGCGTGCCTGTTCGGCCGCATCGAACATGCCGGCGCCCTGCATGGCGAACATCGCCGCGCCGAGCACCGTGGTTTCCGGCTCTTCAAGCGTGCGAACCGGAATGCCCAGGGCGTTGGCCTTGAGCTGCGTCCAGAAGGTATTGCGGGCGCCACCGCCGACGAGCGTCAACTCCGTTGCGGTGAAGCTTCCCGATTTTTCGAGGATGCGCATGCCGTCCTTCAGCCGTCGCGACAACCCTTCGAGCGCCGCGCGGAACAGGGTTCCGCGATCGGCATTGAGCGAGACGCCGGTAAGGACGCCGGCGCCGACCAACAGGTCGGGATCGAAGGTCACGCCGCGGCAATCGGCAGGCGCGGCCTTGGCCTCCCGGATCATGGTTTCGTATTTTTCCGCGCCGCTGAGTTCGCCGAACATGGTACGGGCCACCCATTCGACCACCGCGGACGCCACATACTGGAAGCCCGGATTGTAATGCCCCTTCAGCACGTCCCATTCGCAGGTGAAGGCATCGTTGAAATCCGCGACCTCGGGCAGAGTGACGCTGTCGCAACGCGCCATGAGAATTTCCCAGGTTCCCGAGGACAGGACCGGACGTTCCGGGGCGGCGCCGGCGCCGAATACCGCGAACTGGGTGTCGTGCCCGGCCGAGATTACCGGAATACCCTCCGGCAGGCCCAGCACCTCAGAAGCCTCCGCCTGCAAGGGGCCGATCACCTCTCCCGGGAAAACAAGTTCCGGGAAGAGCGACCGGTCCACATGCAGGGAGGAAAGAATCTCCTCGGAAAACTGCTGGGTCTTGATGTCGGCCATCTGCGAGGTGCCGACCATGGTGGCGTCGCTGGTCAGCCGGCCTGTCAACCGATAGGTCAGCAGGGAACTGGCGAAAACGAAGTGCGACGCGGTCTCGATAAGGTCGGGTCGGTTTTCGCGATACCAGATGAATTTGTTGAGCGTGTTGAACGAGAAATGCCCGACACCGGAAATGGCGACCGCCCGGTCCGGATCGATGAAGCGCGCCATGTGTTTTTGCGCATCGATGGTGCGGGTGCATTTCCAGGAAATGACCGGAAACATCATCTTGCCATCGGCATCCAGGAACGTGCCATCGGCACCGAACGTCGTGACCGTTATCGCCCGAACCCGCGCGGTGTCGATTTCGGCCGCCACCTTGCGGGCACACCGGCCGAGCTTTTCGTAGATCAGATCGAACGACCAGTAGTGCCAGTCGTCGTGATCCGGATCCGGAACCGTACTGTTCTTGTCAACGGCACGCGCAACGATCCTGCCGCTCCGGTTGACGGCCACGGCGCGGAGATTGGTACTTCCACAATCGAGGACGATGACAAGATCTTCTGACATGGGATCACCTGGAGAACGGGAGGGTTGCGGACAGGAGGGGTGAACGGCCTGCGGGAGCGCCCGCAGCCCGAAGGCAGCAGGCCGGGGCGCCGGCATCGTTTGATCTGGGCAGGCGCGCATTTCGCGTCATGCGCCCGTCCCCCGGTGAACGTCACCGACAACGCTTTTTTCCGTGATCATGCAGTGGATGCGCTCTATGGAATTGACCAGAGAGAAAGCGGTGCGATTGAACTTGCTCGTGTCGCACAGCAACACATTGCTCCGGGAGTTGCGGATCATCGCCTTCTTGACGCCGGCATTGAGCTCGTTGTTGTCCCAGGCGCCGACCCCCTCCTGAAAGGCACCACAGGAGTGAAAGCAGATATCGGCGTGGAATTCCGAAACGTTATTGACGGCGATGACGCCGAGAAAGGCGCCGTATTTTTCGAAATACTCGCCGCCGACAGCGATCACCTTGATCTTCTGCTTCTGAACCATATCGAAGACGATACGGACCGAGTTGGTGATGATAGTCAGCTCGATATTGGGCAGCGACTGGGCGAGGTACCAACAGCTCGAACTTTGATCGAGCATGAGCACGTCGCCTTCGCGGATCATCGAGATCGCCTGGTCGGCCATGATCTGCTTGGCGGCAGCGTTCTCGGCCTGCCGCGATCCGAATGACGGCATGCCCGCGTCGCTGTCGATAAGCGACTCCGCGCCGCCATGGGTGCGGCGAAGATAGCCGCCCTCTTCGAGAACCCTGAGGTCGCGCCGGATCGTTTCAACAGCCACGTCGAACTGCTCGGCAAGATCGGCAACCGACACCGTGCCGAGATGGTCGACCCGATTAACGATATCCTTCATGCGCCCAGCGAGCATCACCGTTCCTCCTCCTCCGCTCAACATAAACGGTCACAAACGGGCATAATTGACATATGTCAAATCACGACCGTTTTCAAACGATTCTATGCAACGCTTGCCGGAAATTCCCGAAAAACGTCGATTTTTGTGGATTTTTCACATGTTATGGCCTGCCTTATCGACCGATCTTGCGCGACTTGCGCGGGCATCAGGAATCTTGCTCAGTCTCAGGTGGCATGCTAAAGTGGGCACATACGGGCATACGAGGGATATGCGGCATAAGGCTGCCGATCCTTATCGACCGCCGAAACAAAACTATAGGACAGACAAAATGAGCGAGAATGCCGCACTGCGCGAAAGCGTTGTCCAAGCGGGCATCGACATGAATGCACATGGTTTGAACCAGGGCACTTCCGGCAATATCAGCGTGAGGCAGGATGGCGGCATGCTCATCACGCCGTCCGGCGTTCCCTACAACGAGATAACCCCCGATCAGCTCGTTTTCGTCAGCAACGATGGTAAATATGCCGAGGATGCCGTGCCCTCGAGCGAATGGCGTTTCCATCTGGCCTGCTATCGGGCTCGTCCCGACGCCAATGCGGTCGTACACAATCACGCCATGTATTCGGCCATCGTCTCGATAATGAACAAGCCCATTCCGGCCATCCACTACATGGTGGCGACCGCCGGCGGCACCGACATCCCGGTGGTCGAATACGCCACATACGGCACCAAGGAGCTTTCGGACTATGTCGAGGCGGGCCTCAAGAACCGCAAGGCGATCCTTTTGCGCCATCACGGCATGATCGCCACGGGCCCGACCATCGCGTCCGCCATGTGGCTGGCCGTCGAGGTGGAAACGCTCGCCAAAATGTATGTGAATCTTCTGCAGATTACGGATAATCCAACTGTTATATCCGACGCCAAGATGCAGGAGGTTCTTGAAAAGATCGGCAATTACGGTCTCCGCGAGACCCGGTAATCACCGGATAATAACAGCCGGTAACAGGGCGAACACAGCGGCTTGTTCGATGTATTCGTCCTGTTACCGGCCTCAAATCCTTGCGCGGACAGCGATCAAGCGTGCACCGCAATGAACCATTGCCGATCGGTTCTCGCGAGTAAAGACGCCTGTTCGAAACTCAAACCACGATGCCCGCAGGCACTTTAAAAAAAAGCAGGATCGACTGATCCAAGCCGTGAAATCAGCACCTCGGTCGGAGGTCTGCCGGTTTGAGCGCGGCTTGCACCGAAGCCAGGGAGGGAATGCCCGTCTGGGCGCCGCGTTTGGTGCAACTCAGCGCCGCGGCAACGCAGGCGGTTCGTGCAGCGGCGGTGACATCGATACCGCGCGCGAGACCAGCCGCGAGAACGCCGCAAAACGTGTCGCCGGCGCCAACGGTATCGACAGCGTCCACGACTATGCTCGGGACTGATACGATTTCATCTCCGCGGGCAATGAAAGCGCCTTGCCGGCCGAGCGTGACGATGATCGTCTGGCGGTTTTTGTTTGCCAGCAACTGCGCGGTTCGTTCGCGCTGGCCGGAAAGTCCTTCCGATCGGACAAGCAGGTCGAACTCGGTCTCGTTGCAGACGACAAAGTCGGCCAGTGCAGCCAGCTCGGGCACGTCCTCAGTGTAAGGCGCGGTGTTGAAAATGCTGCGAATGCCTGCCTTGCGCGCGGCCTTCATCGCAGCGCGGTTGACCGAAGGCGGAACTTCCATCTGCATCAGGACGATGTCGCGCGCCTGCAAGGCATCAACGACGGCAACTGCGTCGGCTGCATCTACCCGTCCATTGGCGCCGGCAACGACGATGATGGTGTTCTCGCCACCACGGTCGACGGCGATCTGGGCAATGCCTGTCGAACCGTCCAGGCTGCGCACGCCATTCAGGTCGACGCCGGCCCGACGCAGAAGATCGGTGGCGATCGCGGCGTAGCCATCGCTGCCGACCGCTCCGAACATCATAGACCGCGCACCGCCACGCGCGGCGGCCAATGCCTGGTTTGCCCCCTTGCCGCCGGGGACCGTCTCGAAGTCCTCGCCTGCCACTGTCTCGCCGGGGCGAGGCAGCCGAATGGTGCGAGTGACCAGATCGACATTGAGCGAGCCGATAATCGCGACGCAACCGTCAGCCATTACGTGCTTTCCACCTGTCAGATCCGCTGGCCGTTATCCGCATCGAAAAAGTGCGTCGGCCCTCTGCTGAGGTCGATCCCGATGGTTTTGCCTTCCTCGATGGCAATGCGTTCGCGGAAGACACACGACACCTCGACGCCGCCAAGCTCGATCTGGGCGAAGATTTCTGATCCCGTCGGCTCGACCACCTTCACCAGGGCCTCGATGCCATTCGGTTCGACAACGATATTTTCGGGACGCTTACCGATCTGAACGCGCCGTCCCTCGGACAACCCCTTGGGCAGCGTCACGCCGCTCTGCATGCCGTTATCGAGCATCAGGGCGCCATTCTTGACCACGGCGTTCAAGAGATTCATCGAGGGCGAGCCGATGAACTGGGCCACGAAGCTGTTGGCCGGGGTGTCGTAGAGCTCAAGTGGCGTGCCGGTCTGTTCGATACGTCCGCCCTGCAGGACCACGATCTTGTCGGCCATGGTCATCGCCTCGATCTGGTCATGGGTGACGTAGACGATGGTCGTCTCGAGCCGCCGGTGCAAAGCCTTGATTTCGGCACGCATGGCGACACGCAGTTTGGCATCGAGATTGGAGAGCGGTTCGTCGAATAAAAAGACCTTGGGATCGCGCACGATGGATCGTCCCATGGCAACGCGTTGGCGTTGGCCGCCGGACAATTGCCGCGGGTAGCGATCGAGAAGCTCGGTCAGGCCAAGGATCTCGGCAGCTTCGGCGACTTTTTTCTGTTTTTCCTGCTTCGACGCCTTGGCCAGAGTCAGCGAGAACGCCATGTTCTCCGCCACCGTCATGTGCGGGTAGAGCGCATAGTTCTGGAACACCATGGAGATGTCGCGCTGCTTGGGCGGCAAGTCGTTGACCACCTTGCCGTCGATCGAGATGGTGCCGTCAGTGATGTCCTCCAGGCCGGCGATCATCCTCAAAAGAGTGGATTTGCCGCAGCCGGAGGGACCGACGAGGACGACAAACTCGCCGTCTTCGATGTCGATCGAGACGTCCTTCATGATGGTAAGGCGACTGAAATCCTTCCTTACCCCTTTCAGTGAAACCGGGGCCATTATGCCCTCCTCCAGATAGGCTTCATTCCTTCGAAATGACGTGCACCGCAGTCCGGCCAAGACTGGACTTGAACAGCCCTACGCCATCTCATGCCGGCGAGACCGTGATGGAATCGCAAGAGAGCGCCCCTTCGTTGACGATGAGGCCGAAGCCGCCGTCCATGAGGGCCTCGGCGGTGTCGTCAACAGCTCGAAGCGAGACCGCACCGACCGTTGCATCAATTTTCGTGCCCTTTATGGTCACCCGGAACGGAATGCATTCATCCAGCACAAAGGGAAAATCGGCTGCCGCCAGCACAACGGTCTCGCCGTCACGCAGACGGACGATTTCGAGCCGGTTTTCGCGGGTAATCCTTACGGCGTAGTAGCGTTTCAAGCCCTGCACCCGCATAGCGAGGCCGGCATGTCGCGCGTGAAGCACCACCAGCGCCGTGTCGAGGGCATAGTCGGTCCATTCGCGGGTGCCGTGGGCAACGATCCCCTCACCTTCGGATTGCGAGATCCTGAAACTGGCGGGGAAGTGCTTGGAAAAAAAGCTCACCCCGTTGACCCATGCCCGCCGCCAGAAATCGCCGCTGTCGGCCGGTCGGTGAAGTGTCAGTGCCGGCGCACCATCCCAACGCAGATAATCGATCAGGATCTTGCCCGACGCCTTGCGGCCCACCGCCCTTACGGCAACGCCGATCTCGGCGATGGGCTGACCGTCGATTTCGGGGAGCCTCCATTCGAGGACCGTTTCTGCACCGGGTGCAAGTTCGGTCGCCGGCCCTTCGCTGTCGCCCAGATGGTTCTTGCCATCATAGCTGCGCATGCGAAGCGTCGCGGAGACAGTGCCTTCATTATCCTTCGGCGCAATCACGCGGGCACGGACCACCTGACCGGGATAAACCAGCGGTGTCGCCATCAGTTCATAGGTGCGCATGCGCACAACTTCCGGCGGCGCGAAGGTCGGCGTCATGGCAGCCGAAGACTGGCCGGGCGCGAGCGCTTCATAACAAAGCGCAAGAACCCTTCCGCCTTCGAAGGGTTCGTTGCCGATCCGGGAGGACGCGTTGGCAGCGAACCCTTCCTGCAGGCGAAAGCCCTGACGACTCCCCGGCAGTGAGAAGTGGAAGCGTGCACCATTCTTGGGCGGTGCGATCGGATCGCGACCGGCAAGCCGGAGGCCAAGATTGGCGAGATAGTGGGCGATGTGTACGGCGTCGTTGATCGACGAGCCACCATCGGCGGAGGAGATCAGCAAACGGTCGGCCAGCGGTCCGCGCCAGTCGGGGCCGGCCTCGAGTCCGTCAAGTCCGAGCATCAATCCGACGAGACACCCGACATTGCCGGCATTGCAGTCGGTGTCCCAGCCCGACGTATTGACGATCATCTGCGCCCTCTGGAAGTCGTCCGGGGCATAAAGAACCGCCATGACCATCAGGGCGTGGTTGGGCATGACGTGGCAATTGCCCGGATACCGGTCGTAGCCGTAATTGTCCTGGATGAGCTGGCGCGTATCGCGCCAGTCCGGGTTCTGGCGATGCCAGGCGCGAACGTCGCCGATCAGGTGGGCGATGGCGCTGTCGGCCGGGATGACTGAAAGTCCGGTATCGAGCAGGTGGTCGATATCGGCGGATACGAACGCTTCGGCCTCCATGGCGGCCCAGAGCATGGCCGCATGAACGGATTCGCCGTCATGGCTGACCTTGCCGGCCTGCTCGGCGAGCCCGGCCGCCAGTTTCGGCTGGCCCGGCGCGACCATGGCCCAGCCGTCGATGAAGATCTGGGCGCCGATCTGCTCTGCCATGCCCCGACCGTTGGTGGCGATCGAGCCCGAATCCGGCGCCGGGATGCCCTTCTTGAGATTAAGCCAGGCGGTGTGTTCGGTCGAATTGCCCCGCCCGCCCCACCACAGGATCGAACGCTCCTCGACGATATAATTAAGCCAGGCCCGGCCGATATCCCGCGATGATAAATCGGGGGAGATGCCGTAGTCCTCAAGCGCCCTGACGAAGGTGAACGTACCCGCCACATCGTCGTCCGTCACCACGAGCGGGTCGCCGAGCCGATCGTGGACGTAATACTCAATGGGGCCGAGTTCGTTCATGATGCGCTGATAGGTCCAACCCTCGAAGGGACGGCCGAGATAGACACCGATCAGCTTGCCGAGAACGCCGGCATAGACGCGATCGAGATAGTCGTTGGGGATACTCACTCTGGTCTCCAGTATCATCTTTGCATCAGCCCTTCACCGACCCGCCAGCCATGCCCTCGATGAAACGGCGCTGCAGGAAAACGAAGAGAATGACGATTGGCAAAACGACGATGAGCGCAGCGGCCATAATCTCACCCCAGTCGGAGGTGTACTGGCCCGACAGCAGGAAGAACGAGATCACTGCGGTCTGATTGTCGGCGCGCTGCAAAAAGGTCGTGGCGATCAGGAACTCGTTCCAGGAATAAAGCCCGATGATCAGGGCCACGGTCAGGATTCCCGGCGAGACGATCGGCAGCATCACCTTGGAAAAAACCTGCCAGGGTGTGGCGCCATCGATGAGCGCCGCCTCTTCGAGTTCGCGCGGAACGGCCAGGAAATAAGTTCGCAACAGCATGATCGCGAAGGGCGAATAAATGGCGGTGTAGACCAGCGACACCGCGAAGACGTTGTTGATCAGCCCGAGCTTGGCGAAGCCGAAATAGAGCGGGAACAAAAAGAGCTGGATCGGCGCGGTGGTGGTGCCGAGCAGGTAGAAGGTGATGATCTTCCAGCTCTTGACCTTACGCCGCGCCAGCACATAGGCGGTCAGCGAACCCGTGGTGCTGACCAGAACGATGGTCATGGCGGCAAGCAGGGCCGAATTGACCATGGTCCGGCCAAAACGCGCGTCGCTCCAGGCGCGGCTGAAATTGTCCCAGCGGAAAACTTCCGGCCAGGCCAGCGGATTTTGCATGATCTGCGCGTGCGGCTTGACCGAGTTAAGGATCAGCAGCGCGATTGGCAAGAGCGTGATCAGCAAAAGGATGCCGAGCGCGAGATAGGTGAGGATGAAGGTCCGTCTGTTCTCGATGTACTTCATTGCGCATACTCCCGCGCCTGCAGCCGGATGTAGACGGCGGTGGTGGCAAGCCCGAACAGGCTGATGACGACGGCAACGGCGGCGGCCTTGCCCACGGCGAGATCATAAAAGGCGCTGCGATAGGCCAGGGTCGACAACACTTCGCTCGAAAAGGCCGGGCCGCCCTGGGTCAGGATGTAGACGAAGTCGAAAACGAGGAACGACCAGATGATGGTCATGATCATCATCAAGGTGATTGTCGGACGGATGCCCGGCAGGAGCACGTAGCGCATCAACTGCCAGAAGCTCGCCCCCTCAATGCGCGCCGCTTCGATCTGTTCCTGCGGCACCTGCCTCAGCGCCGCAAAGAAGATCACGCATAAAAAGCCCCACCAATGCCAGAGATCGACAGTGGCGATGCCGTAAAGGGCGGTATTCGTCATGGTCAACGGGCTGGGCACCGGAAAGCCGGCCCGCGTGATCAGTCCGGCGATGCCGGTCAGGGGAGAATAGATCATGCCCTGCCAGACGCGCGCGGTGATGGCGGTGGCGATCACCATGGGCAGGAAGTAGATGACCTGAAAGAAGGTGCTGCCCCTTCGGGCAATCAGCATCATCGTCGCCGCGAGAAGCCCGATGCCGATCGGGATCGTCAGAAACATCGCCGTCCAGATGATGTTGTTGATCAAGGCTCCCCAGAAGACATGATCCGCCGCAAGGGACTGGAAATTGGCCATGCCGATGAAGACCGGCATGGAGATGCCATCCCAGCGGAAGAAAGCAAGCGCGATCGTCAGCACGGCGGGGATGAGGATGATGATGGCATTGATCGCCAGTGTCGGCAGCAGAAAGAGGCGGTTCATGTTGGGGTCTCCGGCATACGGAAGCGGCGCAAGGCCGCTTCCGTTCAGGATGAAACGGTATCTAGCGGGCCGGGACCGCCGGAACCTTGCCCTCGCTCAGGTCCTGCTGGAACACGGCGTCGAGCTGGGAAAGATAGTCGGCAACACTGGCGCGACCAAGCCAGACTTCTTCAATGCCGTTGATCAGCTGCGTATCGGAAGCCGGCGACAGGAAGGTCCAGGAGGTATAGCCGTAGCTATTGGCTGCAACGGCATCGGCCAGCGTCTTCATGGTATTGGCATAAAGCGCCGGAACCTTGTCGCTGATCTTGACCATGCTCAGGTCTACCAGCGGCGTGTTCCATTCACCCTGCCACACAGAATTCATCGCACCGTAAAACTCCGGCGAGAAGACGTAGTCGATGGCGGCGGCGGCGCCATCCGGGTTCTGTGCGGCGGAAGCAACCGACAGGGTCGAGCCGACGCCGAGCGCATAGACCGGCGCGCCGATATCGGCGGCGCTGGGGAAGCCGACAAAGCCGAGATTCTCGGGATTGTCCTTCATGTAGGTCGAGATGTACTGGAAGTGCCAGGTGCCGCTGGGCAGCAGCGGCGAGTTGCCGGCCGCCATCTGGGCAAAGAACTGCTCGGTTTCAAGCGAGAAGTAGTTCGGCCCGAAATAGCCTTTCTGCCACCATTCGTTCAGCTTTTCGATGGCCGCCACGAAGGGCTCCGCTGTCCAGGGCAGTTCGCCCTTCAGTGCCTTGTAGACGTTCTCGGGGCCGGCGATCGAGTTGAGGGCGATGGTAACGTAATGCTCGTTGTTGCCACGCCAGCCGGCATTGCCGGATGCGAAGGGAACCAGACCCGCCTTGAGAGAATCGTCAGCCAGAGCTTCCATCTCGGGAATGGTGGTCGGCACCGTCCAGCCATATTTCGCCAGCACCGCCTTGTTGTAGAACAGGCCGAGCGTCTCGTAGGTCTTGGGAACGGCATAGAGCTTGCCGTCATACCTGCCCATTTCGAGGAAGACCGGCAGGATGCGCTTGTCCCATCCATACTTGGCGGCGTAGTCGTCGAGCGCCATGAGCTGACCGGCACGGGCCATTGGTGCGACATAGCTCGGGCCAGCCGTATAAACGACATCCGGACCGGAACCGGACAGCAGCGCGACGCGCATCTGCTTGTCGAGTTCGGAGCCGCGATAGTCAATCATGAGTTGATATTCGGGGTGGACGGCGTCGAAGCCGGCGACCAGAACATCGGCAATGGCCTTCTGCTGGGCTGGAGCGGCACTCTCGTACCACCACGTCACCGGCTTGACCGCCTGAGCGAAGCTCGGCCGGACAAAAGCGGACCCGAGCAATGCACCTGAACTCGCTGTCAGGAAAGTACGTCTTTTCATGGATTCCTCCCGATAAAGGTATTGTTACACCGAACTTCTCTTGATGAGCTGGTAGGGCATCTCATAGGCGAGCCCCCCGTCGCTCCTGCTCCCATTCAGACGTTCCAGCAGACACTCCGCCGCCTTTTCTCCGAGCTTGTCCTGAAACTGGGTAACAGTGCTCAAGGAAGGCGAAACGAATTTTGCTGCCGGAATATCGTCGAAACCGGCGACGGCGATGTCGCCGGGAATATCGATGCCGCGGCTGGAAAGAGCCTGCATCGCGCCAATGGCCATCAGGTCATTGGCGGCAAAGATTGCGGTTGGCTTGAAATCGGATGCCAGGATGCGTTCGGCGGCCCGGGAGCCACCGGTTTCACTGAACGCCTCGTCGACCACGACCATGGCCTCAAGGCCCGCCGCAGCGAGCCGTTCGCGATAGCCCTCGACACGCACGCGCTGCGGACCGCCCGAGCCGGCGATCATGGCGATGCGACGATGGCCGGCGCCGAGCATGTAGTCGATGACGGCGATGGTTGCGGCCTTGCTGTCGACGAAGATGTCGTCGACGGCAATCCGTCCACCGGTCTTTCGGGACGATTCGATGCGCACGATGGGCAGGCCGGCCTGAACGGCTGTGGCGAAATCGGGAACGCGCAGATTGAAAAAGACGCCGACCACACCGTCGACGCGTCCTTCCTGGGCCCAGCGCAGATAATAGCTCTCATGCTCGCGCGTGCCGTCGGTGTTAAGCGTGATCACATCGTAATTCTGATGCTGCGCCGCCGACTGAACCCCGCGCACCAGCCGCGGATAGAACGGGTTGGTGATGTCCGGCACGATGCAGGCGATCATCATGGTCTTGCGCGTCTTGAGCGCCTGGGCGAGACGATTGGGACTGTAGCCGAGTTCCTTGGCGATGGCGCGAATGCGTTCGACAGTCTCTTCGGGAATCGACGTCGTCAGCTTGTCGCCCAAGACCATCGATACGGTCGCCTGGGAAACCCCGGCTTTTTCGGCAACATCCTTCTGGGTGGGTCTAGAGCGCATCACAAGCTCACTTATACGTATCATTTATACGTATAAGTGAGCGTGCAGGCGTGTCAAGGAAATTCATTTGGCGCCATTTCATCGACCGGAAAGCGTGCCTTCCGAGCCCTTTCGTATGAGGTCATCCTGCCTCCTTTTTCGCTCCAGAAGTCGCTTTTCGGGGGAGTGAAGACGGCCTGCGAAATGTCCGTTTCGTCGGGCTGTTCTCTCGGGCGGACAAAGGACGTTCATCTGAAGACCCACGGCAGAAACAATGCGAATCTCCATGGACTTCGTGCGCATAGGCACAGATCAACGATGCAAACCATGCAAGGCCATTCGGCGAAAACTGAAATTGCCCCCTTTCCTAAAAAGGCTTGTCCGAGGCATTCGCCCTGCGCAACCGAACGTCCATCATCGCCCTGCCGGCATCGAAAGCAGCCGGTCGCCTTGCCGCCCCTTCTCGATCGTCGGCGTGTCCTTGGTGCCACCAAACGGCAGTCATTCGGATCGATGCGAATTTTGGCCGCGCCCGTTGCGCCGGCTGCACTTCTGGCCTTCACGGCACCGCCGGGCAGTTCGCTTGCGCTGCGTGCCGCTCAGTTGCGCACCAATCTGGCCAGCACGCTCTCGATGACAAGCTCGATCCCCGCCGGCATATCGATTGCGTCCGCATCGAGCAGCCACTGAACCTGCAGACCGTCCATCACGGCGATGATCGCCGATGCTGCCGTCATGATCTCGTCGTCGTCGACGGCTCTCTCGGTAATCAGGGCCAGCGCGTTGACAAGCATCTCGCGCAGACCGGCGAAACGATCGCGGAAAAACTGCTGTGCCGGATGATCTTCGGTAACGGACTCGCCGCACAACACGGCATAGGCCTGCACGATACCTGGCCGGAACATGTTTTCCTTGGCCGTCAGGATCAGGTGCTTGAGGAAATCGGCACCGCGCGGAACGTGCTTGCCCTCGAGATTGGCGACGTCGGCAGCGTCCCTGTATTCGAGAAGCGCGATCAGCAATTGTTCCTTGCTGCCGAAATAGTGCAGCACGCCCGCCTGCGTCATGCCGGCGCCCTGCGCAATTTCGGCCAGCGAACCGCTGTTGTAGCCGCGGCTGCCGAAGACCATCATCGCGGCGGCCAGGATGTCCTCCCGCCGCTGTGCGGTCTTTTCATGGGGACGCTGGGCGCGTGACGCCGCGCTTTGCCTGCCGAGCTTGCTGACCTGCTTCCGCATTACCGACCTATCCTTCGTTTGGTTGTCACCTGCGAGACCCTATTGACTTACTAAACATTCAGTAAGTAATGTTGCGGCACAGGTCAACATTCCGTGGTGACGAAGGAACGTGTCAATGCCCATCGACCAGCAAACGCTTTCGGCTGCCAAGGCCCTCGCGACCCGGTTTCCCGAAGATTTCGTGTGGGGCGTCGCAACGGCCGCCTATCAGATCGAGGGCGCGGCCGCCGAGGGTGGGCGAGGACCGAGCATCTGGGACACGTTCGCCCATACGCCGGGCCTGACCCACAATGGCGACACCGCAGACATCGCCTGCGACCATTACCACCGCTGGGCCGAAGATCTGGACCTCCTGTCGGAACTCGGCGTGCCGGCTTATCGGCTCTCGCTGTCCTGGTCCCGGCTTCAGCCCGGCGGCAAGGGCGCCCTCAACCCCGAGGCCGTGGCGTTCTATCGCCGTTTGCTGGACGGAATTCGAGAACGCGGGATCGAGCCCTATGTCACGCTCTATCATTGGGACCTCCCCCAGGAACTCGAAGACGACGGGGGCTGGGTTTCCCGCAACACCGCCGAACGCTTTGCCGAGTACGCGGCACTGAGCGTCGCCGAATTCGGCACGCTGGCGCAAAACTGGATGACGCTCAACGAACCCTGGTGCTCGGCCTTTCTCGGCTATGGCACGGGCGCACATGCCCCCGGCCGAAAGAACCTGCGCGATGCGGTTGCGGCAGGCCATCACCTCAACCTCGCCCACGGCCTGGCCCTTGCGCGGATTCGCAGCCTTCGCCCCGAACTCAAGGTCGGCATCGTCAATCTGGTCACCGACATCGTGCCGCGCTCCGACAGCGCCGCAGACCGCGCCGCCACCGCGCGTCTCGATGCCAGCAGCAACAGGTTCTTTCTCGACCCGGTCTATACCGGCGCCTATTCGGCCGAGGTTCATGCGCTTTACGACGCCTATGGCCTCGCCGACATCGTCGCCGAAGGGGACCTCGACCTGATCGGCGCGCCGACCGATTTCGCCGGGATCAATCACTATCAGCGCGTCATCGCCTGGGCGGACGAGGCGATCGGGCCGTTCGGGGTGGGCGAAAAGCCGGCCGAACCGGCGACGACGTCCTTCGGCTGGTCGGTTTTGCCTGACTCGCTGTCCAATGTGCTCGAACGCGTCGCGCGCGACTACACCCGCCTGCCGCTCTACATCACCGAGAACGGCGCCAGCTTTGACGATTATGTCGATCCCGAGGGCCGCGTGAACGATGCCGAGCGTGTCGATTATCTCGCGCGCTATCTCGACGCAGCCGCCAAAACCCTGGCCAAGGGCATCGACCTGCGCGGCTATTTCCTGTGGTCGTTCCTCGACAATTTCGAATGGGCGGAAGGCTATTCCAAGCGTTTCGGCGTGGTCTACGTGGATTATGCCACCCAGACGCGAACCCCGAAGCTCAGCGCCCGCTGGTACGCGGCCCTTCTTGCCGCCCGTGCCCGCCAGCCACGATGACGAGACGATGGGACGGTTCGCTAGGCCGTCCGCATCCCATAAAGCACTAGCGCCAAGGGAGAGATAGATGAGATCGAAATACGCGAGAGTATCGGCCCTTCTCGCCGGCGTGGCCATGGTGGCCTTCGCCCCGGCGGCCTGGGCATCGGACGCGGTGACCCTGGTGTTCCAGAACCAGTTCTCGGACAGCGAGTCGGCTGAAATGAAGCTGCTCGTGGAAGAGTACCAGAAGCAGAACCCCGGCATCGCCATCCAGCTCGTGCGCGACAACGATTCGAGCTATTATGACAAGCTGGTGACCCAGATCATCGCCGGCAAGGGCCCGGACATCGTGCGTTTGGAGCCGCCCAAGGTATCCCAGTACATCACCAATGGCTGGCTTGCGCCGCTCGATACGGTGGTCACCAACGAAAACCGCGGCGATTTCTTCGCCAACGCGCTTGAAGCGGCGACCAAGGACGGCATCGTCTATGCGGTTCCCCAGGATGTCTCGACACTCGCGCTGTTCTACCGCACCGACATGTTCGCCGCGGCAGGGATCGACGCGCCGCCGGCCAACTGGGACGAGTTGAAAAAAGACGCCGCCGCCCTGACCGGCAACGGCCAGTACGGCATCGGCCTGTTCGGTGGCTGGGGCGCCTATGAATTCTATCCCTGGCTCTGGCAGTCTGGCGCCGAGGTTTTGAGCGAAGACGGCGGCACCGCCGTGTTCAACTCCCCCGACGCGGTGCGCGCCCTTCAACTGTGGGTCGACCTGCAGAAGACGGCAATGCCGCCCGGCATGGCAACGGCGACCGAAGACGACGTTCGCGGCCCCTTCAGCAACGGCAAGCTCGCCATGCTGACCTCGGGTCCGTACATGACCGCCATTCTCGGGGGCGAAGACCTCGGAGACGTCTGGGCCGTCGCGCCGCTGCCTGAGGACAAGGTGGCCGCATCTGTGCTTGGCGGCATGGACCTCGCCGTCCTCGAAAACTCACCCCACCAGACGGAAGCCGAAGCCTTCCTGTCCTGGCTGATGCAGGACGACGTGCAAGCCAGATGGGCAACCACACTCGGTTTCGTGCCGGTCAAGCAGTCCCTCTATGGAACCGACCCCTTCGCGTCCGATCCGAACCTTGTCGCCTTCGGCGAAATCATCGCCGCGTCGCGCTCGCGTCCGACCATCGAACGTGCCGGCGACGTCGATGCGGCGCTCGGCGAGGCCGTGCAGGCTGCCGTTTCCGGCGCAGCGACGCCAAAGGCCGCGCTTGATGCCGCGGTCGACAAGGCCAATCGAGCCATCTCCGGCAAATGACCGACGGAACGGTTATTTCCTCCCAAACTGGCGGCGTGCGAGGTTTCGCACGCCGTCTTTTGGCGCTCCGGCAACAGGCCGTGCCGGTCGCTCTTTTGAGTCCCATGATGGTCGCGGCGGCCGCAATCATCGGCTTTCCCGTCGCCGTCGTCTTCATCGAGAGCTTTTTCGACGTCAATCCGGCCCGCCATCGCGGCTGGGTCTGGACCGGGCTTGACAACTATCTGCGCATCGCCAGCGATCCCGAACTTGCCGGCGTGATGCTCAACAGCCTCGTGTGGACGGTCGGTTCGGTCCTTTTACAGTTCGTCATCGCCTTCACCGCAGCACTACTGGTGAGGGAAAGCCTGCAGGGACGCGCCTGGACCTGGCTAAGGGCGTCTTTCATCCTGCCATGGGCGACGCCGATGATCGTCGGCGCGACCTCCTGGCGCTGGCTCTACCAGCCCCAGTTCGGCCTGGTGAACGATATCCTCGTGCGGGTCGGGCTCGATGGTTGGGCCATGCCATGGCTTTCCGACCCGACGACCGCCCTTCCGGCCACCATCGTCACCAATATCTGGCGCGGCTTTCCCTTCATCATGGTGATGCTGTTGTCGGGAATGGCCGCCATTCCGGGCGAGCTTTACGAGGCCGCCGAAATCGACGGATCCAGCCCCTATCACAAGATGCGCTACATCACCCTGCCCCTGCTGCGTCCCGTGATCCTGCTCAGCACGCTGATGTCACTGATCTGGACCTTCAACAATTTCGGCCTGATCTTCGTGATGACCGGCGGCGGACCCGCCGGCAAGAGCGAGATCCTGACGACCTATGTCTATCGCAACGCCTTCGAGCGGTTCGATTTCGGCTACGCCTCGGCGCTGTCGGTCTTTTTGTTCGTGATCGTCGCCATCGGCGCGCTCGCCTATATAAGGGCACTGGGAAAGGATGCTCTCAAATGAGTGTTTCATCCGTTCCAGTCGCTGCCTCCCCGTTCGCAGGGTCCTTCGGTGCGCGGATGCGGCGCATCTTGCGGACCGTTGCCGTGCGCGTTCTTGCCCTGGCCATCGGCGCCTTCGCGCTCATTCCGATCCTGTGGACCGTGCTTGCCGCCTTCAAGGACAGTCGCGAGGTGTTTGCGACGCCGCCGACCATCCTGCCCGCCAATCCGACGCTCGACAGTTTCTTTTACGTCCTCACGCGCGGCGCTTTGGCGAACTGGTTCGTCAACTCCATCCTCGTGAGCATCGGCACGGTCGTCATCGGATTGCTCATCGGCATTCTCGGCGGCTACGCACTGTCGCGTTTCCGCTTCAGGGGGCGTCATCTCGTGCTGGTGGGCCTCGTGATGACGCAGATGTTCCCGAGCGTGGTGCTGATCGTGCCGCTGTTCTGGCTGATTTCCAACGCCGGGCTCTACGATACGCTGTGGGCGCTCATCATCTCCGGGGTGTCCATGTCGGCGCCGCTCGGCGTCTGGCTGATGAAGACCGCCTTCGACGAAATCCCCGTCGACCTCGATGAAGCCGCCCATCTCGATGGCGCCGGCTTGTTCCGCACGCTGTTCGAGATCATCCTCCCGGCGGCTCGTCCCGGTGTCATCGCGACCGCGATCTTTTTGTTCATCGGCTCGTGGGAGGAATTCACCTTCGCGCTGACCTTCACAAGTTCCGATGCCAACCGCACCCTGCCGGTCGGCCTCTCGATGCTGAGCACGGCCTATCAGGTGCAGTGGAACCACCTCGCCGCCATGTCCGTGCTCGTTCTCCTCCCCTCCGTCATCCTGTTCACGATGATCCAGAAATGGCTGGTGGGCGGCACCATGGCCGGAAGCGTCAAGGGGTAGCCATGACGGGAACCCGTCCTGATTTCCAAAAGACACCGCTGATGAGTGGCGAAGTGCAGTTCTGGCGCATGGCGCCGGAAAACTGGGCCCCTGCCCTTAAAACGGTGAAGTCTCTGGGGATCGATTGCATCGCCACCTATTTGTCCTGGCGGCGGCACGCGCCGGAAAAAGGCACCACCGACCTCAGGGGTCGCCAGGATCGCAATCTCGACGTCCACCGCTTTCTCGATCTTTGCGCTGCGAATGATATTTCGGTCCAGCTCAAGCCCGGGCCCTGGATCTGCGCGGAGGAAACGGGCGGCGGGCTGCCGGACTGGATTCTCGCCGACACCGACATGATGGCGCGCGACCACGCCGGCAAAATCGTCATGGGCTACAATCCGCCGTTCAAGCACCCGATGCCGAGCTATATGAGCCGCCGCTTCCGCGACGCCGTCGTGTCATGGATCGGCTTTGTCTGGAGCGATCTTGCCGCCTTCATGGAACCGGGCGGCCCCATCGTGGCGACCCAGCTCGACAACGAACCGAGCCTTGGTTTTCAGGATACGATGTTCGGTTTCGATTATCATCCGGACGCGCTGGCGGCATTTCGCAGCTTTGTCCTCATGCGGCATGGATCGGTGCGAGACCTCGCTGCGGCTTGGGAACGCCCGCTTGCACGTAAAGACGATATCCGCCCGCCATATCCCGAAGACCTGGGCGGCAGCGGATTGCACCCTTCGGTCCGCGATCTCGACTGGATGGATTTCCAGCAGCACTACATTGCCGATTATCTCGGCTGGCTGCAGCAAGTGAACGAACAGGCCGGCGCCGGTCACCTGACAAGTTTCGTCAACCTCAACACCCATCCCGTGCGCGGCCGTCCCCAGTCGGGCCAGCTTATTGGCTCGACCCTTCGGCGTAACGGCAAGACGGCAATCGTCGGCGAAGACCATTATTTCGTGCCCCCCTTCGATGCGCGGGACCTGGCCGGCCTGGCGCTGGCTGCGGCGCAGGGCATGGCGTCAGGAACGTCGCTGGTCTGGGCTCCCGAAGTGCAGGCCGGCATTTGGCGTTCGCCGGGCGAAAAGGTGGACTATCCCGACCCAACCGACGACGAACTGGCCGGCTGGTGGGGCGCCTCGCTGGCGCTTGGCTATCAGGGCCTCAATCTCTACATGCTCGTCAATCGCGAGAACTGGGCCTTCGCGCCGGTTGGAGAAGACGGCACGCCGGGCCGGTCCGCCGCTCTGGTCGATGCGTTGATGAAGACGGTCAGAGCCGTGCCGGACCTCGCGTCCTACCGACCGGTCGCGGACGTTGCTCTGGTCTGGGACCCCGCCATTCTCGACGCCGCCTATCGTGTCGCCGGAACCCAGGCGGCGCCGCTGACGCCATGGGACGACCCCACCGCCACCGATGCCTATCGCAGGCTCGAAGCCGCTGCGGCGTCGCTAACGGCAAGGGGACTGCATTTCGCCCTGGTGCCCGCACCGCGCGACGATCTTTTCTGTGTTACCGGCACGACGTCCGACCGGGACGTGATCGATATCGTTCCCAGAGTCTCGGCGCGGGAGCCCGGCATGCTGTGTCGTCTCCATCGCAATCCGGAAGGCGCCGAACTGGTCCATGTCGTGCCATGGGGAACGTCCGTCCGGCAGGCGACGCTGCGATTTACCGGACACACGGTCACGGCACTGCGCGAGGCGGCGTCGGGCAGAATATTTTCGTGTGCGCCGGACGGCACCATCGCCGTAAGTCTTTCGTCCGGCTTGAACCTGTTCCACGTGGTGGGGTGACTCTCGAACGGCGTTCGAGCCACAAAACCGGTATGCGTTCAGGCCTCAGGCCGGCGACAGGACCGCCGGTTCGCGCTCCTTTTGCGTCTTCTTCCAGTCGGGAATGCCGGCCCCGTTGGTGGCGGTCACCGTCTTGTACCACTTCGCACTTGCCTTGAGCTTGCGCTGCTGGGTACCGTAATCAACAAAGACCATGCCGTAGCGCACCGAATAGCCGGCCTGCCACTCGAAATTGTCGAGGAAAGACCAGGCGATATACCCCCTGACATCGACCCCGGCGGCGATGGCCGCGCCCAGGGCCGACAGGTGTTCTTGCCAATATTCGATCCGGTCGGTGTCGTTGATCTCGCCGTTCGGGTCGACATAGTCCGAAAAGGCCAGGCCGTTCTCGGTGATCAGGATCGGCGTTTTTGTATATTCGCGACGCACGCGCGTCAGAACGTCGAGGAGACCTTCCGGATTGATACCGATCCGCATGGCGGTGCGGCGCGCGCCGGGATAGGTGAAACTGGCCTTACGCGGGTCGGAAGGATGCGCCTTGGTCAGATGCGATTCGTAATAGTTGACCCCGAGATAGTCGATCGGCCGCGAGATGCGCTCGAGATCCCCGTCCGCGACAAAGCTGAAATCGGTGTGCGGCTCATAGAATTCGACGAGATCCTGCGGGTAGCGGCCCTTGAACAGGGGATCGAGGAAGATGCGGTTCTCGATGCCGTCCTGGCGCCGGCTCGCCGCCACGTCGCGCGGATCGTCGGATGCCGGGTGCTCGGAAACGAGGTTGAGGGCCAGTCCGATCTTGCCCTTCGTTCCCTCTGTGCAGAGGCGTTCGGTTCCAAAGGCGTGTGCCAATAGCTGATGATGCACGACCCTGATCGCCAGAGCCTCGTTCCTGAGCCCCGGTGCAAATGTGCCGTCGCGATGGCCGAGAAAGGCGGTACACCAGGGCTCGTTGACCGTGCACCAATAGCCGACGCGATCGCCGAGCCGCTCGTTGACGATGCCGACATAGTCGGCGAAGTGCTTGGCGATGTCGCGATTGCCCCAACCGCCCCGATCCTGCAACGCCTGCGGCAGATCCCAGTGATAAAGGGTCAGCATCGGCGTGATGCCGCGTGCAAGAAGGCCGTCGACCATGCGCTCGTAATAATCGAGCCCCTTCCTGTTGACGGCGCCCGTGCCGTCGGGCATGACCCGCGACCAGGCCGTCGAGAACCGGAAGAGTTTCAGCCCCGTTTCCGCCATCAGGTCGAGATCGCCGTCAAGACGGTGGTACTGGTCTGAGGCGATATCGCCATTATCGCCCCGGAACACCTTGCCCGGTTCATGCGAGAAGACGTCCCAGATCGAGGGAGCGCGGCCGTCTTCGGCCACCGCGCCCTCCACCTGATAGGCAGCGTTCGCCGCGCCCCAAATGAAGCCCTGAGGAAACTCAGACATCACGAAACTCCCAATCCAGAGCTTTCCGGTGCTTTTTCCAGAAACACCGAAAAGTCCTATGTCTTTGTTTTATCGCATTTCCTGACGGTGAACCGGTTTCCACTTCACCCCGGAATGCTCTAGCGGTTCTGGCCTGAGCGGCTCAAAGAGTCGAAGGCAACGGCGGTGACGAGGATTGCACCGGTCGCGATGTTCTTGATGCTCGACGGCGCACCCAGCAGGTCGAGGCCGTTGGCGACGCTGCCGATGACGAGCGCGCCGAGAAGGGCGTTGAACACCCTGCCCCGCCCGCCGAACAGGCTCGTTCCGCCGATCACGGCGGCGGCGATGGCATCCATCAGAAGCGTTCCGCCGCCGGTACCGATCGAAACCGCGAACTGGCGCGAGGCGCTGATGATGCCGCCCCAGCCGGCGACCGCCGTCACCAGGGTGAAGACCGCGACGCGTATGGCGGGCACGGCGATGCCGGCGCGGCGTGCCGCTTCGGCGTTGCCGCCAATCGCGAAGATATGGCGGCCCGTCGTGGTCTTTTCGGTGAACCACGTCAAAACGGACAGCAAGGCCAATAACAGCACAAGCACGATCGGAACGCCGTTATAGGAATTGAAGGCGGCAATCGCCGCGCCGAGCACCAGCGCCAGAAGGACAATCTTGCCGATCCACAGCGCGCGGGATTCGACGACAAGGTTCAGGGCAAGACGGCTCTTTCGCCGCATCACGGTGCTGAGGGCATAAAATGCCACCACGAGAGCACCGAGCGCATAGCCCTGCCAGGCACTCAGATAGGTCGAGGCGATGCCGCGGATGAGCGGATCGAGGATCAGGCGTTCGCCCTGCGGCCCGAGCAGGATGAGCTGTACGCCCTGCCAGGCCAGAAGTCCGGCAAGTGTGGTGATCATGGCCGGCACGTAGCAGTAAACGGTTATCGCGCCCTGCAGCAGGCCGATGGCCGCGCCGACGGCAATGCCGGCGATGATCGCCGCCCAGCCGGGCCAGCCGAGATTGGTCATGGCAAGCGCAAGAATGGCGGCGGCGACGCCGGCGACCGCGCCGACGGACAGATCGATCTCGCCAAGCAGAAGCGCGAGGGAGACGGCGGCGGCGATGGTGCCGACAACGCCGATCTGAAGAATCAGGTTGGAAATGTTGCGCGGCGTCAGGAAGTTGGGATTGAGGACCTGGAAGACGACGCAGATGATGATGAGCCCGATGATGACCGGGACCGGCCCGAACTCGCCATAACGCAGGCGACCGAGGGCCCGGTCGAGCAAGTTGCGCCGTTGGCCGTCCGCCGATGCCGAAAAGGTGTCGGCCATGATCAGGCCTCCTTGAGTTGATTGCCGCCGGTGATCGCGGCGACGATGTCGTTGTTGGTCACGTCGCGCGTAGAAAAGGTGCCGACGCCGCACCCCTGGCGCAGCACGGAAATGCGATCGGAAACCTGGAAGACGTTGGCCATGTTGTGGGAGATGAGCACGACCGCGAGGCCGCGTTCGCGCAATTGCCGGATGAGGCGAAGGACCATCGCCGTCTGCTCAACGCCAAGCGCCGCCGTCGGCTCGTCGAGCAGGACGACCTTAGAGCCCCACAACACGGCGCGGCTGACCGCCACGGCCTGACGCTGTCCGCCGGACAGGAACGAAACCGGCCGGCGCACCGACGGCAGGACGACCGCAAGTTCGGACAGGACCTTTAAGGCTTCGGCTTCCATCTGGTCCTCGTAAAGCGGACGGATGGGATTGGGCAGTCTCGGTCCGCGTTCCCGGCCGAGAAACAGATTGGCGACGACATCGAGATTCTCGCACAAGGCCAGATCCTGATAGACGGCCGAAATGCCGAGCGTGCTCGCATCGTCGGGAGAGTTGACGAAGACACGTTTGCCTTCGAACAAGAACTCGCCTTCGTCCATGCGATAGGCCCCGGACACGATCTTGGTCAGGGTCGACTTGCCGGCACCGTTGTCGCCGACAAGCGCCACCACCTCACCGGCGTTGACGTCGAAATCGACGCCGGACAGCGCCACAACGGACCCGAAACGCTTGTGGACGTTTCTGAGGGCCAGCCGTGGCTGACCCTCCGTTTTTTGCGTGGGAGACTCCATGTCGCTTACTCTTTGCAGATGGCCGCTTCTGCAGCCGGGCCGGCGCAGATACGGTCGGTGGTGGTGAAGCCGTCGGCCAGCACCGTTTCCTTGATGTTGTTGATGTCGACGGCCACCGGATCGAGCAGGATCGACGGCACTTCGCCGGCGCCATTGTCGACGCTGGCATTGGCGGCGGCCTTGACTTCGTCGAACTTGCCGGCGGCAAGCAGGAGGGCGATTCTCGCCGAGGTCTGGGCTTCGGCCTTGAGACCCTTGTAGACCGTCATCGACTGGTCGCCCGCCAGAATGCGCTGCAAGCCGGCATCGGTCGCGTCCTGGCCGGTCACCATCACCTTGCCGTTGAGGTTGCGCGAGGTGAGCGCCGCGATGACACCGCCGGCCATGCCGTCATTGGCGACGAGAATACCCTGCACGTCGTCGTCGAGCATGGTCAGCGCCTGCTCGGTATCGGCCTGTGCGGTGGCCGGCGTCCAGGCGGTAATGTCGGTCTCATAGCCGATCTTGAGATCGCCGGCCGCGACGACCGGATCGAGAACCTCATGGCTGCCGGCCTTGAACTGCCGGCCCGAAGCGGCGTCCTGGGAGCCGTTGATCATGATGATCGTGCTGCCCTTGGCAAGATTGTCGACCATGTACTGGGCCTGCAACTCACCAACGCGGCCGTTCTGGAACGAGACGAAGAAATCTACCGGCGCAGCGGTCAACAGACCATCGTAGGACAGGACCGGAACGTTGTCCGCCTGGGCCTTGGCAACGATGGCGGCGCCCGCCGCTTCGGTGAACGGCGACACGACGATGACGTCGGCGCCGTTGGTCAGGGCGGCTTCCGCCTGCGCCACCTGGGCGTCGCCATTGCCCTGGGCATTGTTGGCGATCACGGTGGCCGTCGGATCGAGGGCCTTGATGGCCTCGACGAACAGCGGCTTGTCCTGGGCTTCGAAACGGTCGGCGCAGGTCGAGCATGGCATCAGGAAGGCGATAACGGGACCGTCGGCGAGGGCCGGCACGGCGCTGAACGCGGATGCCGCGAGCAGCGATGCCATGAAGATGCTTGTGCGTATGCTAGACATGACCAAATTCCTCCCTTGGTCGTTGGTAGCGCTCTCAAGGCGCGGTTGATCCGGCTTCAGTCTCCTCTGGGACGGCTGGAGTCTCGAATGACGAGATGGGTCTTGACGATCTCTTCGCCGGCGGCCAGCGTGGCTTTGCCGGTCACGGCATCGATCAGCCGCGAGATGGCGCGGGCGCTCATTTCGAAGAGTGGGTTGTGTACGGTGGTAAGGGGCGGATCGCAGTAGTCGGCGCCGGGAAAATCGTCGAACCCGACCACCGAGACATCCCTCGGCACACCGATATGGTTCCGCTTCAGCGTACGGATGGCACCGATCGCCATGGCGTCCGACGACGCAAACAGGGCATCGAACGGCACCTTGGTGTCGATCAGAAGCTGGGTTGCCTCGCGGGCCAGAGGCTCGGTGAACGGCGCCCTGACGATCAGGCGCGGATCGAGCGACAGCCCGTGGCGTTCCAGGGCCGCGCTATAGGCGTTCAGGCGTCGATCGGAGTCCGGATAATCCTGTGTGCCGGCGAGAATGGCGAAACGACGGCGGCCGATCCCGACCAGATGGTCGACGGCTTCGGAGATACCGATGGCTTCGTCCGGCATGACGTCCGGCAGGCCGTTATTGCAGCCGTAATTGTTGAGAAACATGATCGGCAGCCCGCTTCGGGCCGCATCCACGAAAACCCTGGTGGGCCGCCGCAGCGACACCACGAGCGCGGCGTCCATGCTGCCATTGCGCATTCGCGCCAGGATCTGTTCCGCCGCCTCGTCGGTTTCGGGCAGGGCATGGAGCGTGAGGCCGAACGGCGTGGAATCGAGAACGCCCATGGCGCCGCGCAGAACCTCGATCATCCACGTCGAGGTGTCGAATCCGGCGACCAGGGCGATCATGTTGGAACGCCCCTGCGTCAGATTGAGCGCCTTGTCGCTCCGGACATAGCCGACGCGTTCGATCACATCGAGAACGCGCGCCGAGGTCTCCGCGTCGACGTCGGGCTGCCCGTTGAGAATGCGCGACACCGTCGATTTTGAGACGCCGGCTTCGGCAGCGATATCTCGGATCGTCCACTTTCTCATTTTTGGCCAAACTCCGTCTATCTTGTCCCGGGACCGGTCCCGGGACCGGTCCCGGCGTGTTTCAAAGGATGATCACACTTGTTTTTATCTGTCAAGCGGTAGAATCCAGGGCTTGTCGAAAGCGACCAGAAACACGACCCGCGCCGTCTTCGCGATGGCGTTTCGGCTGATACGAGCGGAAAAGACGGGATGAAATGCCGGGCGTTCGATTTGCCGGGCATCGGCTTTGCCCACATCATCGATGCAAACGCTTTGGGAAAATGGGCCGAAAATGTCAGCGCTGGATTGCGCGCGCGAACGCCATGCCGATCGCTCCGATCTTTCCCGACCCAACAACAAAGGGAGCAAAGAACTGGGGTCACGTCTCGGTGGAAATGGACGCCCTTTCCGGGTCAACTTTCAGCGAGCATTAACAGCTGATGACCTTTGCGGCGAGAATCGCCTTGCATCGCGTGCACGAAACCTTCGCCCGAGCATCAGACAACGAACAGGAATTCCCGGTCGGGCAGCGGCTGCAGCTTTGGCGCGGGAAGCGTCTGGTACCAATAGGCGACCGAGGCAACATCATCCTGCATCGGCAGGAAGCGCCCGTTGAGACCCCAGCCCAATGCCTGCACGGTGATCCTGAGATCTGTCTCGAAGCGCACCGGATCCATGACGTGGAACCGGTACATGCCCATGCGGAACTGCGTCTTGTAGTCCGAGGTAGGGCGAATGACCTGATGGAACCCGGCATAGGGCGTCGTATAGGTCACGTAGCCCTGATCGTGCCCGGGCGTCGGGTCGAAATTGTACGAGCCGCAGAAATAGTCCTCGAGCCCGGTGGTGGCGATGCTCGGATATTCCCCGTCGCCGTCGAGGAAAAACTTCACCTCGCCCTCGCCCCACCAGCCATTGTTGTTCTGGCCCCAGGCCAGATACAGGCCGACGAACTGGCCCTTCCCGGTCACGCCGTCGATGACCGTGTAATCGCTCTTATAGGGAATGGGATTGGTGCGGCGGAAATGCGCGTGGAAATAGGCGCAATCCTCCGGCACGTCGGTCAGGGTGTAGTTGACCTGATAAAACAGCGTCATCCGCTCTTCGGCGATGTTCGTCACACTGATGCGCGCCCGTTTGCGGAACGGCATTTCCCAATAGGAGTTGAAGGCGCTTCCGGGATTGACGCAGATGGGCAGCGCCGACACCTGCGCGAATTCCCCCCAACCCGAGCAGAAGAAATCGCCCAAGGGGCATTCGACCGAGGGAATATCGCTATTGTCCCAATAGATGCGCAAAATGGCAAAGCGCCAGGTGCCGGTCGGCGTCATCCAGATATGCTGGATCGCTCCCGCTCCCTCGATATCGGCAATGATTCTGGTCTCGCCGGGTTCGACATAAACGAAAGGCGATACCTTGACGGGCTTGCCGTAATCCCGGCTGGCCTCAGAAAGAACGCCGTCGGTGCTGCGGCAGGCACCCCCCTTTTCCCCCGTCGGGTTTTCCGCACAGATCGAACGGGTTTTGGCAGTCGACAAGCGCGACAGCGTGCCGAGATTCATCCCGAGACCGTTGAAATCGCTCATTGAGCCGCCTCCTTCTTGCTGCATTGCATCAACTGAATCTGCACGTTCGCAATGGATGGGTACAAAGCGGAACTGAACACCTTGGACCCGTTGCCCGATGAGATCGGTTCCGGTCATTTCCCTGGGCGCGATCAGCTTCACGTCGATCAATCACCGCATCAGATGCCCAAGCGCTTCCCCGGTATCCATGCTCCGCAGTTTTCCGAATACCCCGGGGCGCGGGGGACTCGTTCGCGCACATAATAGAGTAAAGAAGCGTCATTACGCGATGCGCTATATGCCCGAACCCGTGGCCGGACTGTGAGAACTTATGCTTGAGACCCTGAACGAAAGCGGGGCGGCTTCCCCTCAGGTTCAAATGATCGATCCCACCATCATCCGCGCCCACCATCAGGCGGCAGGCGCAAAAGGGGAACTCAGCAAAGACAGTCTTGGCCGTTCAATAGGTGGCGTCACGACCAAGATTCATCTGATTGCCAATGCCTGGGGCCTGCCAGTCAGGGCAGAGATTACTGGCGGCGACGTCTCCGACTACAAGGGATATGACATCCTCGCCGGTGCCGATCTGCCCGGTGCCGAGGTCTTCATCGCGGACCGTGGTTATGATTCGGACCACATCCGCGACGACGTCGAAAAGCGCGGCGGAACGCCCGTCATTTCCGGCAGAGCAAATCGCAAACAGCCGATCCCGGTTGATGGTTTCGTCTATGCTCTTGCGAAACCACATCGAGCGCTGCCTCAACAAGCTCAAATGTGCCCGCCGCCTCGCGACCCGATACGACAAACAGCCGAAAGCTGTCTCGCCATCGTCCATATCGTCGCCGTCCGCTTGTGGGTCCGGCGTTTGTCAACAGGACCTAGGCGCCAGATATCCATTCCCTTTTGAGAATGGCGTATTGGATGGTGTTTTCGTAGATCGGGTTGCCCGCATCGTCATTTGTGAACGATACAAACTCGATGAACATGCCTTCCCGGCGCATGCCCAGCTTGTGGCAGAGGCGCTGCGAGGGTGTGTTATGATCTTCGACATAGGCATAGATCCGGCGAAAGCCCTTTGCCCGGAAAAGATGGTCGAGCAGAGCTCTCGCGGCTTCGAACGCATATCCCTGGCCACCGAACTGCGGGTTGAGGTGCCAGCCGACCGAGGTCGTGTCGTCCTCCTCACCTTCTCTGGCACCGCCGAACAAATCGCCGATGACCTGACCGGTCTGCTTCAGGCATATTGCCACGCTACTCTCGTCGAGGGCGCGTTTCCTGACCTCGATCGCCGCCTCGGCCAGGTCTGCGAGCCTGAGCGAGAAAAAGCAGGATGCTGTGGGCGCGCGCAGATAGGCGAAGAGGTCTGCTTCATCCCCCTCCCGGAAGGGCCTCAGGATCAGGCGCTCTGTCTCGATGATTTGCATGCATTGTACTCTTCGAAAGGTGACGAGTGATTTGTGCGAGGCGGACCGCGATGCCCGGCCAGCGCGAAGAACACCATGATGGCCAGCATGGCGACACCCCCGCCTGCCGTCGCTAGAAGGACGACCTGTTGGGTGAGTTGGACGACCTTCCGTCCGCCGATCTCGTCCGCAAGTCCATCGAGATCATGCGCGGTCCGCAGGCAGCCATGAACGCCAAAACGGCAGGCTTGATGATTGCCTCTACATCCAGAACCCGGAGAATGCCACCGAAACCCGCGCGTGGTGCCGTTCCATGTTCGAGCGCCTGGGCGCCATGGGTGTCGGCTGCGTCCAGGGGGTCTGTTTCAGCCGCCCCGTCGAAGCGCCTTTCACACCGCAACTGGTTAAGACGGACGGGACCAGGGAAATACAAACAAATATCGCCGCGATCGAGCCTATCCGGCGACAGCAGCCATAAGCCATTGTAAAGGACGAACCGGTTGAACAGATCCCGCGCCGGCAGGTGGGCGCGGGACTGTGCGAGATTAAGGCAAGGCCGTGCAGGCACGGGCGCTAAGTGTCCTGTTGCCCGGCAATCAGGCCCTCGTCGAGATGGACTTCCTCATGGCAGCGTGTCGCGATCTTTTCGTCGTGCGTGGAAATGAGGAAGGTCGTTTTACTATCGCGGTTGATCGTGTCGATCAGTTCCATGACCTGATCCGCCGAGTCGCGATCGAGATTGCCTGTCGGCTCGTCGGCGAGAACGAGTTCGGGTTGGCTCATTAACGCCCGTGCGATGGCGACGCGCTGCTTCTGGCCGCCCGAAAGTTCGGTGGCGCGATAGTCGATGCGGTGCGATAGCCCAACCTGATCGAGCAGATCGCGGGCACGCCGCTTCGCCTTACGGCTTTCGAAGCCGGCACTGACGGCGACCGGAAACATGACGTTTTCAAGCGCGGTGAAATCCGGCAGCAGATGATGGAACTGGAAAACGAAACCGATATGGCGGTTGCGGAAGACGGTGAGATCGCGCTCCGAGATGTCGATCAGATCCGTTCCCAGCATACTGTATCGACCGCCGGTAGGTTTCAGCAGCGTGCCGAGAATGGACAGGAATGTCGACTTGCCTGACCCCGAACGCCCCTGCAGGGCCACCAGGCTTCCGGATTCGATTTCAAGATCTATCCCCCTGAGCACGAGTTGGGCTGCATCGCCCGAGCCATAACGCTTGGTGATGCCTGCGACCTGGACAAGGGGGGTGCTTGTGCTCATTGGCTGATCACCGTCACCGGGTCGACACCCGCTGCCGAACGTGCGGGAAGGATCGAGGCCAGGATGGCGCCGGCGAGCGTCAGGGCGATGGCAATGCCGAATCCGCCCTGGGCGATATCGATCGGCAGCTGCCCGGTGGTGATTTCGCTCGGGGGCGGAAAAGGCGACAGGACAAGATAGGCCAGAGCCGCACCGAACAGGCCTCCGAACAAGCCGATCAGCGCGCCCTGAAGCACGAAGACGCCGACGACGAAGCCCTTGCCGGCCCCCATCGCCCGCATGATGCCGATCTCGGAGCGTCGCCTGTAGGTCGACAGGAGCAGTGCGCTGGCGACGCCGATGACGATGGTGATCAGTGCGAATGCCTTGATGATGGTGCCGGAACGCGCCTGCGCCTGCAGACCGGACAACAGCTGGGCGTTGTTCGCCGTCCACGGCGTGGCATCCAGCCCGGTCGCCTCGGCCGCCCGTTTGGCGAAATTCGGGGCGGCCCAGAGATCGGCGAGGCGCAATTCGATGCGCGTCACGCCGTATCTGATGCCGAAAAGACCGCGTGCCGTCTTGAGATTGATATAGGCGGTGCCCTCGTCGAGCGCGGCAAGGCCGAACGAGAAAATGCCGGAAATCGTCAGGACCGTGTCGACACCGCGATCCGAAGTCAGCCGCAGGCCCTGGCCTATGCCAACGCCGAGGTCGTCGGCCAGTGTCTTGCCGATCAGAACCGATCCGATCTGTAGGTCGGTGCTGCCGGCAACAAGCCGGGACTTGACGTCGGCGATGGCGGAAACCTTGTCCGGCGCCACGCCAACAACCGCAACCGGTTTGACGATGCTGCCATGTTTGGCAAAGCCGTTGCCGCTGATTTCCGCCGATATGGCCGTGACGCCGGGCAATTGCCGGAGCGTGGCAAGCGGCGCTGCGCTCGATCGCAACACCGCGCTGCGCGCACCGGATTTCTCGGTGGCAATGAGCGCGCCCTGGCTTTGATCGTAGAGCTTTGCGGGAACCAGTTCCGGCGCCGCGATCGTCACATGAGCGATGTCGCCGACGGTCTGGTTGATCAGGAAGACAGCGAGCCCGCCGATCAGAGCACTCATGAAAACGAAGACGAAAACGCCGACCGCCACACCAAGCACCAGCAGGGCGGTCTGGACCAGACCTGCGCTCAAATAGCGAAAGGCGAACTTCAGCTGATAGAGCATGGCTCAGGAAGCCGGTTGTGCGGTGACAAGCGTACCGTCCGCAAGGGGTCCAGGGTCGAGGATCAGGCGATCGCCTGCCTTCAGTCCAGCGGTAACGCGCAGACTGTCGGACGGCCAATCGGCGACACTGATTTTGCGCTTGACCGCCTTGTCATCGGCAAGAACGAAGACATAAGGCGCGCTGCCAAGATCGAGAATGGCAAAGCGCGGTACGCTGATGGCGTTGTCGTGAGAACCGACGACGATATTGACCGAGACCGTCAGACCGCTCGGCAACTGCTCAGCGGGCTGCTGGTCGAAGGCCAACTTGACAATGCGGCTACCCGTGTCGGGATCAACGGTCGGCGCGACAAATGTGACGTGTGCGGCAACTGGCCTGGAAACACCGATCGGCGCGACGCGTGCGGAAAGCCCCAGTTTCATCCGGCTTCCATAGGTCTCGTCGACACTGGCCTCGATCAGGGGCTTGGTGAGATCGCCAATGGAAAACAATGTCGCACTGGTCGAAACGACCTGACCGGGATCGGCCGAAACCGACAAAAGGACACCGTCCATCGGCGCCACGATACGGTAGCGGGCAAGCTGCTGTCTGGCCTGTGTCTCGGCCGCCAGAAGCTGCGCCACATTGGCCTTGGCGGTTTCATAGGCGAACCGGGCGCCGTCGCGGGTTTGCGACGAAATGGCCGTGCCCAGCGCCTTGGCGCGTTTCCAGGCCGCTTCGGCCTCGTTCATGCTGATCTGCACCGATTGCAGCGAGGCGGACGCCTGGTCGACAGCCGCCGCCGCGATGGAATCATCGATCTTTGCGAGCACCTGCCCCTTTTTGACGCTGTCCCCTTCGGCGACCAGCACATCGACGATCTGCCCGGCAACGGGGGCGGCAATGTCGACCTGACGGCTCGGGACGATCTGTCCGTTGACCGCCAGAACGTCACGCAGCACGCCGGCCGAGAGCGTTTGCACCGTGACAGGGACCGGTTTGGCCTCCCAGGGTCTGGCCGAAAACGCATAGACGCCGGCTGCGGCTACAAGCACACAAACAACCGCGAGGCGGCGAAGTGCACGCATGGTACTTGGCTTGGGCATGGCCAGGTTCACCCTCCGTCTCACAAACTGGTTCGCGATTTGTGTTCTATTTCGTATAGCATGTGACATAAAAAATGATAACGGCGCTTTAAAGGCCGATTTCCATTGACTACGTTCACAAACGGCAATTGGATTGCACTAGGGACAAATTCATGGCGCGCCCGACCGGATCCAAAAACCCAGACTACGACCAGAAGCGGAGCGAGATGATACTGGCGATCCGCCAGCACCTGTCGAGCACCGAGGGTCGGCTTTCGAGCTACCGCGACCTGGCGCGGGTGTGCGGCGTCAGCGTGCCGACACTGACGCATTACTTCGGCACCCGGGAGGAAATGATTCGCACCATCCTTGTCGACGCACTCGACAAGGGCCGGCCGCATCTCGAACGCGCAGCGACGCCGGAAGGACCGTTTCCCGACTCTGTTGCCAGCCTGGTGAGCGAGATTGCCTTCGCCTTTTCGACCGCGTTGAGCGGGCTCAACGCGACCGGACTGATCGAAGGCCTGCATCATCCACGGCTGGGACCGGTCTTTCTTGAGGCAACTCTGGAACCGAGTATTGAGGCGCTGTCCAGGCGCCTTGCGGCACATATGGAGCGCGGCGACATGCGCAGGAGCGATCCGCGCGCCGCGGCCCTGATCCTCATTTCGCCGATCATCCTGGCGTTCCTGCACCAGCGCGACCTCGGTGGAAGCGAGCGTTGGCCACTCGATATCGAGGCGTTCCTCGCCATCGAGGTTGAAGCCTTCGTGCGTGCCTTTTCTCCATCACGATAACGATGCGAACGCCAATTCCGGCGGCACACTCTTCCCGTCACGCGCAGCAGGTGATCCATCCGGACGTTTCCCGCGTATCAAGGAACAATCCGGAGAAGTGACGTGAACAAGAAAGTCGTTTGGATCACAGGAGCGGGAAAAGGCATCGGGCGTGCCCTGGCCCTCGAAATGGCGGCGTCCGGTGATATCGTCGCGGCGAGCGCCCGCACGCGCGACGATCTAGACACCCTCGTTGCGGACGCGGAAAGAACGGGCGGCACCATGAGGGCCTATCCGCTCGACATCACGGACGCGGCGGCGGCGCGGGATGTGGTCGCCCGGATCGAGCGCGAACTCGGCCCGATAGCGCTCGCCATCCTCAATGCCGGCACCCATGCCGAGATCAGCGGGACCTCATTTGATCTCAAGGTGTTTCGCCATATCGTCGACACCAATCTTTACGGTACGGCGAACTGTCTTGCCGCCCTGCTACCGAAACTGGTCGCCCGCAAGGCCGGCCATGTCGCCATTGTCGGCTCGCTCGCCGGCTATCGCGGCCTGCCGACCGCCGGCGCATATGCGGCGAGCAAGGCCGGACTGATTGCGTTGTGCGAGGCGATGAAACCCGAACTCGATGTCGCCGGCGTGAAGCTGCAGCTTGTCAGTCCGGGCTTTGTCGATACCCCGCTGACCCGCCGCAACAGCTTTGCCATGCCGTTCATCATTCCGCCCGACAAAGCGGTGCGCGCCATCCTGCGCGGACTTGATTCACACCGTTTCGAGATCGCTTTTCCCCGGCGGATGAGCCTTGCCATGCGGCTCATCAAGGTCCTGCCCTACCCGCTTTTCTTCCGCATCACACGCGGCATGGTCCGTGCGCTACAGGCCTGAGCCGGGTTCGGGTCGGCCGCCCGGCTGGTGGTCGAAAATGCGAAAGCCTTTCAAGACAAGCTTGACCGCCTCGAAATGAATGCCGGCGGTGACCTTGAGTGTCATCAGCGGGTGGACGATGAGCGCCTTGATGAGCGCTTTGTCGGTCAGAGGCGTGCGTCTGCCCGAAAAGCTCGCCGTCAGCAGCCGGCCCTCGGCATCATCCTCGTTGATAAGTACCCGAACGGTCTCGCCCGGCGGCTGGATGACGAAGTTGTAGCGGCACGCCATGGGCATGAAGGGCGAGACGAAAAAAGCCTTGTCGCAGGAATGGCGGACGATTGGCGCGTCTTCACCTGCCGGCAGCACATAGGCGTGGCGCTCGCCATAGGTGTTGTTGACCTCGTAGACGATGGCTTTGAGCGCGCCGTCGTGGTCGTGACAGAAATAGACGCTCAGCGGGTTGAAGACATAGCCGAACATGCGCGGATAACACAAAAGCTGCACCGGCCCGTCGGCCTCGATTCCGACCTCCCGCAACTGCCGCGAAAGCCAGATGCGAAGATCCCCGCCATCGCCATGATCCTTTTCGTGAAACGACAGCAGTCCCGGACGGTTGAAGCGCAGGAGTTTCAGTTTCGCATTCAGGCTTTCAGCCTCATCGAGATCGATGAGCAGCGAAAACACCCGATAGACGAGCCGATGGGCCTTCGGCCGGAGCCGCTGGTGAACGACCAGACCTTGATACAATCCGGATCGAAACGTCATTCGGCAGCCATCATCAATTCGGGCATTGCGGGCATTCGGCCGGATTCGTTGGCGACATTCCATGGCCGGCGCACGTCAAACCGTTCTGCGACCGAGAGACCGGACTGCAGGGCGTCCTCGTGAAAACCGTAGCCGAAATAGGCGCCGCAGAAGAAGGTCCGGCGCCGTCCCTGCAGGCGCCAGAGGTCACCCTGGGCATCGAGCGCTATTTGGTCGAAGACGGGGTGCGTATAAAAGAATTCACGCTTGAGCGCGCTGTCGCGCGGTTCGCGCGGCGGATTGAGCGAAATGAAGATGTTCTGCCGTCGGTCGAGGCCCTGCAGCGCATTCATCCAGTAGGTGACGGCGAGTTCGGCGGCATTGTCCGGCGTGTCACCGCCAAGATAGTTCCAGCTTGCCCAGGCGGCGCGACGCTTGGGCATCAGGCGTTCGTCCTCATGCAGCACGGTGCGGTTGTCGGAATAGCGGAAGGCCCCGAGCAATCGCCTCTCCTCGTCATCGGCATCGCCGAGCAGGCGGAGCGAGATATCGGCATGGGTCGCGAGAATGACATCGTCGAAAACGGAGACGTTGCCGTCGGCGTCGCGGATTTCCACGCCGGCCGGTCCGCGCATGATGCGGGTTGCGGCGCTCTTGACAGACACCTTACCCGCCATCGCTTTTTCGAGTGCGGACACGTAGGACCTGCTGCCGCCCGTGACGGTGCGCCAGGTGGTCGGACGCCCGATGCGGAACAGGTTGTGATTGGAGAAGAAACGCACGAAAGCGCGCATGGGGAAATCGCGGATCGTTGCGGCCGAACAGGACCAGATCGCCGCGCACATCGGCAGGATATGGCGGTCGACTAGCTCCTTTGAATAACCATGGCGGTCCAGAAAACTGCCAAGCGTCATATCGACGATTTCTGAACTGTCGAGAAGGCTCGCGGCATGGCGGTAGAACTTCACGATGTCGCGCAGCATCAGCCAATAGGCCGGCCGCACCAGATTGCCGTACTGGGCGAAGATGCCGCCGAGATTGCTCGAATACTCGAACCCGCCATCGTCGACCGAGGCGGAAAAGGACATGCCGGCCAGCTGCGTCCTCACGCCGAGGTGATCGAGCAGGGCCTGAAAATTGGGATAGTTGCCGGGGTTGTAGACGATGAACCCGGTATCGACGGGAAGGGTGACGTGTGCGGTTTCGACATCGACGGTGTTCGCGTGCCCGCCCAGGCGCGCTTCGGCCTCGAACACGGTGACAGTGTGCTTCTGGCTCAGGAGCCAGGCGGCGGAAAGGCCGGCTATTCCGGCACCGACAACGGCGATCCTGCTGGACTGGCCGTATTGGGAGCGATCAAGGCTGTAAAGCATGGGGGCATGTCATCCTGTTTGAATAAGATACGCATGCCAAAGCGGATCGGATGCATTCCGAAGAAAAATTTCTTGGAGCCTGATCCGATCTTCGGTCTTGCCCGTATTGAGGACATGCGTTCACATGCACTTGTCTTCGATGTCGGTTTGCCAGGGGATGGATTACTGTCCTTCCTGACGGCGCGCCGTCGCAAGGAGAAAAGAGCGGTCAGGCCAGTGAACCAAACCTTGTCGCCAAAACAGTCGCGGGAACTCAATGCGCAGATGTCGGCGCATCTCCTCGCCATTGCCGAGGCGAGCGACCGCGATGCATTCCGGGCCGTGTTCGATTTCTACGCGCCGCGCATCAAGAGCTTCCTGATGCGTTCGGGCGGCGATCCTGCCCGCGCCGATGAGGTGACACAGGAGACCATGGTCGCCGTCTGGCGCAAGGCGCATCTGTTCGACCCGCAAAAGGCCAGCGCCGCGACCTGGATCTTCACCATCGCCCGCAATTTGAGGATCGACGCCTTTCGCAAGGAAAAACATCCAGAGATCGATCCTGAAGACCCGATGCTGCAGCTGAGCGCTCCCGCCGACGCCATGGCCGAACTGGCCGGGGCCCAGGACGTGGCGGCGCTGGCGGAGGCCATGGCCGAGTTGAGCGCCGAGGACCGGCATTTGCTCGAACTGGCCTATTACCAGGACCGTTCGCAATCCCAGATCGCCACCGAGCTCGGGCTGCCGCTCGGAACCGTCAAATCGCGCATGCGCCAGATCTACATGAGATTGCGTGTGCGCCTCGATCATCTCGAAAGAGACACGCAATGAAGAAGTCGCATCACGTCAGCGACGAATTGTTGATGGAATACGAGGCCGGCAGCCTCGCCGAAGGCTGGAGCCTGGCCGTTGCCACCCACCTTGCATTCTTCCCGGAATGCCGCGAACGCGCCCGTGCCGCGTTGGCGGTTGGCGGCGCATTGCTCGACGGGCTCGAAACCGCGCCGGTTTCCGCCGCCGCCTTCGACACCGTCATGGCGATGATCGATGCGCCTGTGCCTGAGACAAAGGCGCCGTCGGCCCAGCCGGAGCGCTCGAACGTACCCTCGCCGCTCTGGTCCTATATCGGCAACGATCTGGACGCCATCAGGTGGAAGCGGATCGGCACGGCCGGTCACCAGGCATTGATCCCGACCGGCGAAAAGGAGACCTCGGTGCGCCTGTTGCGCATTCCCGCCGGTTCGCCCGTACCCGAGCACGGCCATCGCGGGCTCGAACTGACCGTCGTCCTGCGTGGCACGCTCATTGATGGCGCGGAACGTTTCGGCGTCGGCGAAATCGAGGAAGCGGATGTGGATGTCGAGCACACGCCCTGCGCCGGCACGGAGGAGGAATGCATCTGCCTCGCCGTCACCGACGCGCCGCTGAAGTTCCGTTCCCTTGTCGTGCGGCTGGCGCAGCCCTTCCTTGGAATTTGAACCGGAGAGAGAGATGATCACTTACGGCGTCGCCTACGCCGCGACCGCGGTGTGTTTCTTTGCGCTGGATTTCATCTGGCTGACGACCGCGACCGGCTTTTTATACAAGCCGATGCTCGGCCCCTTGCTGGCTCCGGAGCCGTCCCTACCGATTGCCGGGCTATTCTATGTGTTCTACGTCGTCGGTCTTGTGGTCTTCGCCGTCTTGCCGGCGGCAAATGCCGGCTCCTGGCTTATGGCGCTTGGCCTCGGGGCACTGCTCGGTCTTGTCGCCTATGGCACCTACGACATCACCAACCTGTCGACGCTTCGCGACTGGCCGGTCGCCGTCACGGTCATCGACATGGCCTGGGGAACGACACTCAGCGCCCTTGCCGCGCTGGCAGGCTATTCGGCTTTGCGAATAACAGGCATTTCCTAGGTCCTGTTGATAAACTCCGGCCCCACAACCGGACGGCGACGATATGGACGATGGCGAGACAGCTTTCGGCTGTTTTGTCGTATCGGGTCGCGAGGCGGCGGGCACATTTGAGCTTGTTGAAGCAGCGCTCGATCTGGTTTCGCAAAGAGCATAGACGAAACCATCAACCGGAATCGGCTGTTTGCGATTTGCTCTGCCGGGGATGACGGGCGTTCCGCCACGCTTTTCGACGTCGTCGCGGATGTGGTCCGAATCATAACCACGGTCCGCGATGAAAACCTTGGCAGCGGGCAGATCGGCATCGATCGGAACGTCATATCCCTTGTAGTCGGAGACGTCGCCACCGGTGATCTCCGCCCTGACCGGCGGCCCCAGGCGTTGGCGATCAGATGAATCTTGGTCGTGACGCCACCTTTTGAACGGCCAAGACCATCTTTGCTGAACCCCCCATTTCTCGCTGCAATCCAAGCGTGCTTTACGTCATCCCTTGACAAACATGAGTTTTACCCACTAATGTAAATGTTAGTAACATTTACATCTAACCATTTCCTGCAAGACAGGCGTTGAGTTGAACGAACTGTGTAGAAAAAACGTCGCGCTGCTGACGCCGACCTGAAACAGCCTATCTCGGCGCTGAGGCCGATGAGCAAGGCGCCTTGCCGATGAACAAAGCGCCTTCTGAAGAGACAAACTTGTTGCAAATTATTTGCAACAAGTTGCTTTTTGCAACAATTTCTATACTCTGGATGCCATGACGGAAACTGAAAAACGGGCAATGCAGATGGCCGAGACTCTGCGCAATGCGGGCATGCGGATCACCCCTCAACGGGAAGTGCTTTTTGCCGTGATTGCCGAGTCCGAGGATCATCCCGATGTCGTGGAACTCTATCGACGGAGCGCCGAGCGGGGAATCCGGCATTTCCATATCAACAATCTATCGAACCCTTGCTGCGCTCGAAGGACAAGGCGTTATCCAGAGGCTACAATATGGGGGCAGCTCAACCCGATACAAATGGGCCGAAACACCCCTGAGCAATCACATGATCGAAATCGACACAGGCAGGGTTATCGAATTTTGCTCGGACCAGGTCGAACAATCGCATGCCGAAGTCGCTGAAAAGATGGGGTATGAAGTTGTTCAGCATCGGCTCGAACTCTATGTCCGGAAAAAGCCGGGACATTGAGCCAAATCCATCGGACCAACCGACCTTACCCTGAAATTTCGTCATCTTGGGGACCGGGCGCCGGGACGCAGGCGACAAGCCGTCTCGCCAGCCACCCCGTCACCGTCGTCACCATTACCGCGGCCCTTGCCGGCTTGACGATCGCCAGTTTCGCGTCGGCGAAACGCTGCAACTCCGCTTTTTGTTGAAGGCCACCGTCCGCACGCTTCAATGTAAATAAGATTTACATTTCGACACGCGCACAAATGACCCGAACATCGTTGGCTGCCAAGGCTTTTCCGCTATTCCCCGGAAGATTTCCTTTTGCCCGCACTGCTTTCCGACGGTCTGGACAGATCGGCTTGCGGCAGGTGACAGGGCGCACCCGTACCGCACCCCGAACAGGAACTGCAGGCCGCCACATCCCCGCGTTTTCGCCCCCGACGGCGCCAGAGCCCCCGGAACAGAAAGGCCAGCGCCGCCGCGATCACCAAGGCTATGATCAGATAGTCTTGAAACGCGAAGCTCATTTCGCTGGACAGATCGACTTGCGGCAAACCGGTCATGTCTCAGTCTCCGCAACGGATTGGTCTTTGAAGCCGAACCAGCGTTTGGGCAGGCCGACGATCAGCAGCAATGCGAAGGTCAAAAGGTAGATCGCCGTCATGGCTTCGAGCCCCGACAGGCCGAGTGCATTGCCGATGGTGTAAAGGCTGCCGGCGACCGTCAGGCCCAGTATCGTCGGGAAGACGATCGAGAACAGCATCCATTTGGTGCTGTCCGTCTGCACCCGGACCATGATCACCGTGGCCAGACAGGGCGGATAAAGCGCGAAGAACAACATCAGCGCAGCGGCGGACAGGGCGGTATAGCCCGTGGCCGTCTGCTGTTCGCCCATGCGCTCTTCCAGTGTGTCGTTCTGGCCCTCGTCCTGGTCGAACAGCACACCGAGCGTCGCCACGCTGCTTTCGCGGGCAGCAAAGGAGGACAGCAGTGCCACGTTGATCTTCCAGTCGAAATCGGCGACCTGCGTCACCGGTTCGAGCGCGCGCCCGATCATGCCGAGGAAACTGCGCTCGATCTTGTCCTGGCGCATCTCACGCCTGAGCGTGGAACGGTCCCTGTCCAGGGTCTTGAGCGCCTTGGCCGCCGCCTTGTCGTTCTTGTCCTTCGAACGCAGGAGATAGGGCGCGAAGTCGGGATAACGCGCGCTGAAACTGGCATCGATGGCCTCGGCCGCGTCCTTGCCGCCGGCATTGAGGCGCTGGGATCTATAGGACGAATAGGCGTTGATCAGGTCGATGAGCTTGTCCTGGCTGGCGACCGCCGCCAGGTTCGGATTGCCATCGAGCGCGCCGTAGAATTCCGTGATCGCGGCTTCGCCCCGTGCCTGGTACGTGACCTGCTCGTTTTCGGGAATACCGGGGAACTGCAACAGCACGTAAATGACCACGGCGATGGCCACGACGATGGTGCCGACCTTCTTGATATAGAGCCAGGTGCGGTCGAACGACCGCCTGAGCACGCCCATGATCGTGGGCAGATGATAATTGGGCAGCTCCATGACAAAGGGGGCCGTCTCCTTTTTCGCAAGGATCGAGGAGGTCAGAAGCTTGGACACCAGCAGGGCCACGAACATGGTGATGGTGCTCAGATAAAACAGCACCAGCCCCTTGGTTTCCGGAAAGTAGATGTTGATCAGGAGGGTATAGAGCGGGATCTTGGCCATGCAGTTCATGAACGGCACGGTCAAAATGGTCGCCAGGCGCGCGCGTGTGTCGGGAATGCCCTTGGTCGCCATGACGCCGGGTACGGCACAGCCGCCCGCGAACACCCCGGCCAGAACGAAGGGCAGCGTCGATTGGCCATGCAGCCCGAACCGATGCAGAATCCTGTCGAGGATGAAGGCGATCCGCGCCATGTAGCCGGAATCCTCCAGGATCGCGATCAGGGCGAACAGGATCAGGAAGATCGGCACGTAATTCAGCAGGGTATTGATGGAATCAACGATCCACATGCCGAGCGCACGTACCTGTGAATCGATCAAGAAACCGGCGGGCGGCAACAGGTCCGACATGATGTTGCGAAAGCTCGCCAGGATCGGCCAGGTGACCTTGGTCAGTTCGTAGCCCTGAACGATGGACAGTTCGTAGATTGTCCAGATAACCAGAACCAGAAAGACAGGCGCCAGCCAACGATTGAGCAGGAACCTGTCGACCCGCTCCGAAATCGGCAGGCGACCGGTGCTCTTGCTGGTAACGACTGTCTGAACGATGTCCGTGGCCAAGGTGTTGCGCGCGGCGGCAATCCCGTCGGACGCCGCTTCGGCACCGCCAGCCGCATCGCGCAGCTTGTGTGCCCGATCGAGAATGGAATGCGGGTTGTCGAGACGGGAGGTGACGAGTTTTGCCGTTTCCTCGTCGTTTTCCATGAGTTTGACCGCCAGCCATCGCGCAGAAAAACCGGCCAGCGCCGGTTCCTCGGCAAGGGCGGCCTGCACCTCCTCAACGGCATCGTTGAGCCGGTCGTAGTTGAGAGAGACGAAGCGGGCCTCGGGCGCCGCATCGATTGCCGCGCGCAGGGCCTTCGCCCCCTGCCCCTTTCGCCCGATCACGGGGATGACAGGTACATTAAGGCGTTGCGACAAAAGATCGATGTCGATCTCGAATTTCTGCGCCTTGACGACATCCATCATGTTGAGGGCGACGATAACGGGAAGGCCCATTTCCAGAAGCTGGAACGTGAGCGTCAATCCGCGTCTCAGATTGGTGGCGTCGATGACGTTCACCACCACATCCGGCCGGTCATCGAGCAGATAGGCGCGCGTGACGCGCTCTTCGGGAGAAAAACTGGTGAGCGAGTAGCACCCGGGCAGATCGGTGACTTCATAGCGGACACCGCCGCTGGTGTAGCCGCCCGATTTCCTGTCGACGGTCACCCCGGGATAATTGGCGACGTGCTGGGCCAGGCCCGTCAGCATATTGAACAGCGTCGACTTGCCGGCATTCTGCTGGCCGACCAACGCCACGCGACGATGTTCAGACATATTCGACCTCGACTTCGGCCGCCTCGCGGCGGCGCACGGCGATGTAGCTGTCACCGACCTTCACCTCGATCGGATCGTTCAGCGGCGCGTTGCGAAGCACGGTGATTTCGCGGCCGGGATGCAATCCGAGATCGATCAGGCGCTGACGAATCGCCTGTCCACCCCGAACGCTGACAACGCGGCAGGTCGCGCCGAGCCTGGCCAGATTGAGATCGAACATGTTCGGCTGTTCACCGTGACCGGATGCACCATTTGAAAGCGCCGCCCGGCGTTTCCTGCCCCATCCAGTGAAGCGCCAACCGCCGTCTTCGCGCCGACGCCGCGGGCCATGCCCCCGGCCACCATGACCCTTAGGTCCGAACAAACCCTGTCTCATTGCGTCTTCCCGTATAGTGCGCCGACCGAAGGTCAATTCGGCCGGCGCATTTCTAGCTAATGCTAATTATTCGTAGCCGTGAAGGCCTACTTCAGGTCGTATGCCTTGATCCAGATCACCGCGTCCTGGCTGAGTTCCTTGCCGTCGAACTCGGTATCCGGACCGGAACCGAGGGCGGCAAAGCCCCAATAGCCGGCGCGCGGAATACCAAAGGTGAACACGCCGTTCGGATCGGTGATTGCCACAAGCGCTCCGCCGGGCATGGCCTCGACCGTCGGCGTGCCGGCCGAATTGGTTTCAAGATCGGGCTCGGCGGCGACGTATTCGATCTCGATCTCTGCGCCGGCAACCGGCGCGCCATCCGACAGGAGCTGCGCGGAGAAGGTGGAACCGACAACGACATTCATCGGCTTGTTCAGCGGCACGAACTCGGTCTTGAGGCCAACCGGTTCATTCCAGCCAGTGGGCACGCCGCCCTTGTTGAACTCGACCTTGGTAATCTGTTGGATATAGATATCCTCGGATTCTTCGTAATAGGGCGCGGGAACCAGCGAGACGATGTAGTCGCCATTGCGCTTGACCGGCAGGGTTGCCGCATAGGCGGCCGACTCGTTATGCGCGCCCTTGAAGGTGATCGGCGCCAACGCGTCCATCAGGTCGGTCTTTTCTCCCTTGAAAACATAGGAAAATTCTTCCGGGGCTCCCATATTCATGGCATGGCCGTTCTCAAACGGATGCCAGAAAATCAGGCGCAACGGGACATCGCCCGGCTTTTCGATGTTGAGGTCGGGACTGTAGATCAGCTGAAAATGGGCACTTGCAGGCGTGGCAAAAAGAGCCGCGAGCATCGCTGCGGCGACAAAGCGCTTCATGAGTTTCCTCCAGGAGGGCAGTGAAAACATCACGCCAAATCCGGCGTGACAGCGGGAAAGGAAATGGAGCCCGGCAAAGCCGGGACATGCCACTGGCTAGTAGATTTCGCCCGAGGGGACGGTGATGCGGTGGCCTTCGCCGGCATCGAAATAGACGCTGTAGGCGCCGTCCGGGATATCGAAGGTGAACTCGCTGTTTTCGTCCATTTCGGATTCGATCAGGACGTTGCCATCGGCATCCATAACGGCCATGCGCACGCCGGATGCGGAAGAGCCATCGGAAAAACCGCCTTCACAAAGCGCCGTGCCGTCGCCGTTGTCGTAGCACGCGCATAAGGGCGTGTGTGCCTGGGCGGCGCCGGCAAACCCGATGCCAAGGCCTAAAACGGCGATTGAAAGCAAGTGGTGGACGCGCATATCGGTCTCCTCGATTACCAGGATTCAAGATCCAGTCATCAACTGGTTTTGCCGATGCTAATCATTCGCAACTCAGAGTCCAAAGGATGCCGTACTAGATTATAATAACTCTAATTTTGCCGAGACTGGCGCTTCACCCCCCTGTCTGCGCGCTTCAGACCGCGCTCCTTTCACGCCATGATCCAATGACGTTCACATCGGACGACACCAAGCACATCAAAGAATAATCCATTATATTACAATTAGTTATCGAGGTCCTCGCCGGATTCTCATCGCAAACTAGCGTTGACGGACCTTACATTCTTGGACCTTCAGGAGATCCCTCTTCGCTCGGTGCAAATCCGAGTCCGTGACACGTGTTTTCCCCGTACTGTGCGTTTTGGTCGCAGGCACACCGCGCCATTCGGCGCCGTTGTGATGCGCGCCCTTGACAGATCTCGCGCAAGTGCGGGACACCTCTTTTCGTTTCAGGTTGCCCCGGAACGAGAATCAGACCGGGGATGAAAAGGGAACACGGTGCGGCGTACCCAAAAGGGACCAAAACCGTGGCTGCCCCCGCAACTGTAAGCGGTGAGCGACTGTCCGTATGCCACTGGCCACAAGGCTGGGAAGGTAGACAGGAGCGACATGCATGATCCCCGCAAGGCGGGAACCGGTTTTCGGTCAAGGATCATGCCGGATGTCACACCGCCAGCCAGGAGACCTGCCTGTTACACGCGCTGCCCGCAAGGCATCGCAAACCGTAACCGGACGCCGGGGTGAGCGTTTGGCGGTAAGCGGGCAGGCAGACTCACTACGCCATCGGCCCGTCTTGGCGCCCGAATTCCCTTTCGTCCTTTCCGAACATCCCGTTTTCGGGATCATGGGGAGACGACCTATGCACTTCAAGAAAACCGCCACCGCCGCACTGATCGCGGCATCCCTTTTTGCGGTGCCTGCCGCTGAGGCCCACTTCCAGCTTGTCTACACACCCGAGACCCAGATCGCCCGTCCCGGTAACGTGCCGGTCAAGCTGATCTTCTGGCACCCGTTCGAGAACGGTCATGCCATGGACATGGGCGTCCCGCTCGAATTTTACGCCGTCAATCGCGGCGAAAAAATCGATCTGATGGACACACTGAAACAGACTGTTTTTCACGGCGCAGAAAACGATGCCATCGCCTATGACGCCAGTGTTCCGGTCAAGCGGGCCGGCGATTACGTTCTCGCCCTGACCCCGGCTCCCTATTACGAGGAATCCGAGGACATCTACATCCAGCAGATCACCAAGTCCTATCTCAACCGTGCCGAAATGCCGACCGACTGGTCCGAGCCGCTCGGCCTGAAGACCGAGATCCTGCCGCTCAACAAGCCGGCCAACACCATTGTCGGCTCGACCTTCACCGGACGTGTCCTGTCCGAAGGCCAGCCCGTTGCCGGCGCAGAAATCGAGATCGAGTACATGGCCGCCGAGCCGGACATGGAAACCAGCGCCACCGGCACGCCGACGGCCAGCCCGTTGCCCGGCGGATCGATCGTCGCCATTTCCGATGACAACGGCATTTTCACCTTCGGGATCCCGAAGGCCGGCTTCTGGGGCTTTGCTGCGCTCGGCTCCGGCCCGGAAACCGAATACGACGGCAAGGAACTGAGCCAGGACGCGGTGATCTGGATCCGCGCCTACGACCTCAACTAGGAGCGCGGCACGATGCATATCGTTGATGGTGCTCTGTCCAATCCGGTCGTGATCGGCGGCACGGTGCTTGCTCTGGGCGGGCTTATGCTCGGCCTCAGAAAACTGCCTATGGAAAAGATACCGGCGGCCGGCGTCCTGTCGGCCACCTTTTTCGTGGCATCGCTGATCCACGTGCCGATCGGACCATCCTCAGTTCATCTCATCATGAACGGTCTGGCCGGGCTTATCCTCGGCTGGGCCGCCTTCCCGGCCCTGTTCGTCGGGCTGCTGCTTCAGGCGGTCTTCTTCGGTTTCGGTGGTGTGACGGTTCTGGGCGTCAACACGCTCAACATCGCCCTCCCCGCGGTCATCGTCTACTATGTCTGCCTCAGAGGCGTTCAGTCCGCATCGCCTGCCATTGCCGCACTCTGGGGCGGATTGGGCGGCGGGCTTGCCATCGCCCTGACCACCGGCTGCGTCGCGATCGCGTTGTCCCTGTCCGGAGACGAATTCATCCCGGCGGCGCAACTGGTCTTTTTTGCCCACATCCCGATCATGATCATCGAGGCGCTGCTGTCGGCTGCCGCCATCTACCTGATCCGCCGCGTCAAGCCGGAACTGATCGGCACACTCGCTCTTTCCGGAGGTCCAAAATGAAATCCTGGCTAACCGCATTGGTCGTTGCCCTTGTTCTGGCTGCCACACCGGCTCAGGCCCACAAGGTCATCGCCTCGGTCTTTCCGAGCGGCGATATGATCGAAGGCGAAATCGGCTTTTCCAACGGCGACATGGCCGCCAATGCAACGGTCGAGATCTTTGATCCCGACGGCAACAAGCTCGGCGAAACCCAGACCGACGCAGACGGTTATTTCACCTTCACTCCCACCGAGGATGTGGCGCATGTCTTCACGTCCAATCTTGGCGCCGGCCACATCGCCAACGTGACGATGGACGAGCCCGACATCGCGCAAGTTCTCGGCAAGCAGTCTTCCCGAACCGAGGACGCGGAGACGGTCGTGGCGGCTGAATCGGCCGCCGCGGCCGCGCCTGGCGCAAGTGTCACCATCGCGGCCCTGACGCCGGAGGAGATCGACGTCATCGCCACCGCCGTCCGTGACGAGATTCGCCCCCTGCGCCGGGAAATCGATGCTTACAAGGAACATCACGACATCCAGTCGATCCTCGGGGGCATCGGCTATATCGCCGGCCTGTTCGGCCTCGGCTTCTATCTGGCGGCCCGCCGCAGGGTGAAAGGCTGACGCGCGTGGGGCACGTCCTTTCGAACGCCGAAAGATCGCCTGCCCCGGATGGCGACGTTCATGCCCATGGTCTGGTCGACGGCGTCGATCCGCGGATGCGGATCGTCGCCGCCGCCGGCTTTGCCGTCACCGTTGTCGCCTGCTCCTGGATTCCGGCACTGGTTCTGGCGCTTGCCATTGCGCTTGTTGCCATGCTGACGACGCGCCTGCCGCTGCGTTCGACCCTCAAACGCATGGCGGCAATGGATGGCTTCATCATCTTCATCCTCGTGCTTTTGCCCTTCACCATGCCCGGGGAGCCCATGCTGACACTATGGGGAATGACCGCGAGTTGGGACGGGCTTCACAAGGCCGTCGCCATCGCGCTCAAGGCAAATGCCGTCATTCTCATGCTGATGGTTCTGGTCGGAACGATGGAACCGGTGACGCTCGGTCACGCCCTTCATTCCCTCGGCGTACCGGCGGCGCTGGTGCATCTGCTGCTTTTTACCGTGCGCTATATCGATGTGTTGCAGGACGAGTATCAGCGGCTGCGCATGGCGATGAAGGCGCGCGGGTTCCGGCCATCCAACTCGCTGCACACCTACAAGAGCTTCGGCTATCTCGTCGGCATGATGCTTGTCAGGGCCCTCGAACGCTCTGAACGCATCCTCGACGCGATGAAATGCCGGGGCTTCACTGGCACCATTCCGCTGCTGGCCGAATTCGAACTGACCTCACGCGACGCCGTGTTTGCAACCGCGATGAGCAGCGTGGTCGTTCTGCTCGCCTTTCTGGAGACGACACATGGTTTTGTTTGAGCTGAGCGGTATCCATTTCGGCTATCCCGGCCACGCACATGTTCTCGAAGACACCGGCTTCGTGCTGGAAGCCGGCGAACGGCTGTGCATTACCGGGCACAATGGCGCCGGCAAGTCGACGCTATTGCGCATCATGGTCGGGCTGCTTGTGCCGGAGGTGGGAACGGTCATGGCTTTCGGCAAAGAACGAAAGGCCGAAGCCGATTTTTTCGAAGTACGCCGCCGCGCCGGGCTCGTCTTCCAGGATCCGGACGATCAGTTGTTCTCACCGACCGTGGCCGAGGACATCGCCTTCGGCCCGCTTAATCTCGGCAAGTCTCGCAAGGAAGCCCTTGCGATCGTCGAAGCCGTACTCGTCCGGCTCGATCTCATGCACCTGCGCGACCGCATCACCCACAAGCTGTCCGGCGGCGAGAAGCGTCTCGTGACCCTCGCCGCCACCCTCGCCATGGAACCGGATGTCCTGCTGCTCGACGAGCCGACCAATGCCCTCGACGAGGACAACACGGCGCGGCTGACCGACATCCTTTTATCGCTGCCGCAGGCCATGGTGCTGGTCTCGCACGATCCACATTTCCGTGCGAAAATCGGCACCCGCACGTTGCGCCTCTCGCACGGCAAGCTCGCCGCGCCCGATCTCGCCTGCAAGCACGCCGCGCAATAAGTTTCCCTCATTCATTCATCTTGCTTATCCCCACCAAAGCTATCCCGGCATCATCAAGCGCCTGCATCGCGGAACTCGATCGGAATCCCGCGATCATCGCCGCATGGCGTCATCAGGACCTGATGGAGAAACAAAAACGCCCTGATGTGAGCGGCACGTTCAGCCGTTCGACATAAAATGACTTGAGTTCATTTCGGGGTTTTGACGGAATCTGCCATTCAGAAGTCGACAAAACCTTGTTTGCGAATATACCTGAAGTAAAAAGGCAAAAACTGATACCTTTAAATCATTCGAAAGTACCTGCTGCTTTCTGGAACAGATCTAAGTATTAATAGCAATTGTTGAATTCGTCACTGGATCAGGCTAGTCGTATCTCGCCATTTCGGTGGCGGGACCTTGACCCCCGTTTATCGGATGATGTTCTGCGACACAGCCATTCCCGCTTCAGTCGGGCCGGCTGGTGCTTCCATCGATCCGGAATTGGGCAAACCAATGAAAGGATGATGGCGTGTTCAGTGAACTTCACGTTCGATCCAACACCAGCATCCCGGAAGTGGCCAATGCCGTATCGCAGGCATGCGCAAACACACCGTCCCGATATTTCTTTCTGACTGACCGACCGCTTGGGGTGAGGCGTCATGATGCATGAGCTGGCCGGCGTAAAACCATCTGCATTGGAGAAGTCTTCATGATCTCGACACTCATTCGAGGCCGACAGGCGCTGATACGCTTTATGCTGTCCGCCTGCATGGCCATGCTGCTCGTTGCTGCATTGATCAGCCCCGGCCTTGCCGCCGGATCGCAAATTGGCAAGGCGCCGCCCGAACGCATGCCCGTCATCATGGTCGGCGACCGCCTGGTCGATGTTGCCTATCATCTCGGCGTCGTTGCGGAAGCCGTGTCGATCCGCGGCGATCTCTGGCCGGCCGGCGTCAGCCTGGCAAAAGCCACGAGCACCCTTCTGGGCTGCCCGTTCTGCATCGTGAACAGGGTTCCCGATGCTGTTCCGAACATTTTGCGCCAGAAAAAGATCGACACGATCCTGGTTGAAAAGTCGGCTCCCTTCGACAAGACCAAGCCGCAACGCGATCCGATGGACCTGCCGCCGTTCCTGGAGGAAAAGGGTGTCCTCGCGGAATTGGGCACGACGCTCGTCGTGGTCGATTTCACCGCAGGTCTTGATACGGCAATCCGCCAGATCGGCACCATCCTCGGGAGGGAGCAACAGGCCGAAGCGCTGATCACCAGCCGGGCCGATCGCATGAAGGCTGTCACCGCAGCGCTGCCGACTTTCGATTCGCTTCCAAAGGTCCTCGTGCTCGACGGCACCAGCCAGGCCGCAACCGGAAAGACCTTCGTCCGGGTTCACCTGAGCGGCGGCTATGTCGATGAATTTCTGCTGGCCCCGCTCGGCGTCACCAATGCCGGCGATGCCCTGGCGACGGGAGAGAACGGTTTTGCCTCCCTGCCGCGTTTGGACGGCCTTTCCAGGGCGGCACCGGATCTGATCGTCATGACCGGCGATGCCGATGCCGTGCAGCGCAAACTGTTCGAGGCGCTGCAACGCCATCCGGAGCTGGCCGACGAAGTGCCTGCCATCGCCAACCATGCGATGCTGACACTGCCGGCCTATTACGACAGCGAGGTCATCGAATATCCGGGCGTTCTGGAACGCTGGTCCACGGCTTTCGCCTCCATTCTGGGCGACTAGAGCGTTTTCAGCAAAAGTGGATACCGGTTTTGCAATTCGAAAACGCGACAAAACAAAGAGTTGGATCATTTCAGCGTTTCATTGAAACGGTGAAATGATCTAGCGCATCGGGCGAAAATGAGCACCGGCTTTCGTGAACTGAGATCCGGCCCAAAGGGATAAATGGTGCCAATAGCGCCAATCAAGGATCGAAGGATACGCCCCTCGCTGTGGACCGGACGCCCATCCGGTTGCGTTTCACCTGAAGCGCAACCGGATGGATCGGACCAGAATTCGCGCTGACAAAAGGCGCGAGAAAAAAAGCAGTCGTTCTTCCTGCTGAAGACCACACGTTACTCCGGGCCTTGCCGCCATCCGATGCTCTGGCCCGCCAAACTGTCGCTGGCTCATTTTGAAACAGACTGTTGCGAAATAAAATCATATCTGCAAATGAAAGGCATTAGCAGAACTATGTTGGAATCATGCGCATGACCGATACAGCCGAGCACGGGAGAACGACGGCATCCGCCGCCAGTCCCGATTATTTCGCCAGTTTACGCCTCGTCTGGCGTTTTCTGTCCGGATCCCGTCCGAAACTTTTCGGGGCAGTCGGGTTGGCAACCCTGTCGACGGCCTGCGAACTCGTTCCGATCTGGGCGGTTTATCGCGTCATCGATGCCGCCATTGCCGGCTCGCTCGATTGGGGTTTCGGACTGTTTTATGCAGGTCTGGCGCTCGCCGGCATCGTGATCGGATACACCATGCTCGGCTGGGCGCTCGGCCTGTCGCATATCGTGGCATTCGACGCCATCTACCGTTTGCGTCTGGCGATCGCGCGTCACATGGCGCGGCTGCCCTTGGGCTATTTTGCCACCCGCAAGAGCGGCGATGCCAAAAAGCTGGTGGTCGACGAACCGGAAAAGCTCGAACTCATCGTCGCACACGGCCTGCCCGAAGGCGTCAGCGCCCTTGCCACCTGGATGGCGGTCTCCATCTGGCTGTTCGTCGTCGACTGGCGCATGGCGCTCGCCGCCATTTTCATGACGCCGGTGTCTTTCGCCCTGATGACGATCGCCATGGTGCGCAGCGGGAAACGCGCTGCCGATTATCAGGCGGCCAACGCACGCATGAACGGATCCATCGTCGAATACCTGGCCGGCATGCCCGTGGTCAAAATGTTCAACCGTACCGGCGAAAGCCTGGCCGAGACCAGCGCGGCGGTGCGCGATTATGCCGAGATCGAGGTCGAATGGGCGCGCGACTACATTCCGCTCGGCGGCAGTTTCTACACCCTGGTACTGACCAATATCGTCGTCATTCTGCCGGTCGGACTTGCCTTCATGACGACCGGCACGCTCGACCTGCCGACCTTGCTGCTCTTCGTGCTGCTGGGCGCCCATTACAGCCAGCCGCTTTTGAAGCTGTTCAACCAGTTCCATACCCTGGCCCATATTTCCATGGGCTCCATGCTGGTCGCGAACCTGCTCGATGAAGCGCCGCAGGCAGATAGCGGTCGACGCATCGCCCTGCCGAACACCGACATCAGTTTCGATAACGTCAGCTTTGCCTATGGCGATCATGACGTGCTGCACGATGTCAGCCTCACCGCCAGAACCGGCGAAATCACCGCCCTGGTCGGTCCGTCCGGTTCGGGCAAATCCACGATTGCCAGTCTGGTGCCGCGTTTCTGGGACGTCAGATCCGGCCGCATCACGCTCGGCGGCATCGACGTGCGCGAGATCGGCATCGATCAGTTGATGGATACGGTCGCCTTCGTGTTTCAGAACACGTTTTTGTTCTCCGACACCATTGCCGCCAATATCCGCTTTGGCAATCCCAACGCCAGCGACGCCGAAGTCGAGGCGGCCGCCAGGGCGGCACGGGCGCACGAGTTCATCATGGCGCTGCCGGACGGTTACCAGACCCATCTCGGCGAACACGGCGGCACCCTGTCCGGGGGCGAACGCCAGCGTCTCGCCATCGCCCGCGCCATCCTCAAGGATGCGCCGGTCGTGGTGCTCGACGAGGCGACGGCCTTCGCCGATCCGGACAATGAAGCCGCAATCCAGGAGGCCATTGGCGCGCTGACAAAAGGGCGCACGCTCATCGTCGTCGCCCATCGCCTGCACACCATCGCCCATGCCCACAACATCATCGTCGTCGAGAACGGGTGCATTGTCGAACAGGGCGAACACGAGGACCTGTTGGTCGATGACGGGCTCTATGCCCGGCTCTGGCGGGACTACACGGCCGCACGCTCGATCCGCCTGCACGGCGAGGGAACAACGCATTTTGAGGAGGCCGCGCAATGAGCATGGCAAACGTAACCGCCGGGCACGACGAAGTGCGTACCGATCTTCAGAGCATCGCCCGGGTCTGGGCCCTGGCCGGACCGCAACGTGGCAAGGTCGCCGCCGGCATCGCCTATCGTTTCCTGCAATCGATCTTTCTCGGTTTTGCCTTCGGCGGCGTCATCTGGGTGATCATCGAGCTTGCTGCCGGACGCGTTCCGGACTGGACCTGGGTGCTTCAGGTGACGGGACTGATGGCCGTTTCCCTTGTCGGACAGACCGTGTTCGGCTTCCTTTCGGTCTCCAATAGCTGGATGGCCAGTTACGATCTGGCCGGGCAATTGCGTTTGACCATTCTCGACAGGCTCGCCCGCCTGCCGATGAGCTTTCACCTGTCCCGCCATCAGGGCGACACAGTGACCGTTTTGACCGCCGACATGCAGATGCTGGAAGAATTCATGTGCGATACGCTGCCGCGCATCGCCCAGGCTTTCGGCCTGCCGCTTGTCGTGCTGGCCTTCCTGTTCTGGATCGACTGGCCCATTGCCTTGGCGGGGCTGGCCTCGATCCTTGTTGCCCTGCCAATCTTCACATGGACCAGTCGTCACCTCGCCAAGCTGGGCATAAGGCGTCAGGACATGCAGGCCGAAGCCGGCGCGCGCATGATCGAATATGCCCAGGGCATGGCCGTGATCCGCGCCTTCAACCGCATCGCCAAGGGCGAAGAAAGTTTCCGCGCCGGGCTCAAGGCGTTCCGCGACATCTCAGTTCGGATGATCCTGGATCTCACCGCGCCCATCGCCCTGTTCGGAGCGGTGTTGATGCTGGGCGTGCCGTTGATGACGATGATTGCCAGCATGCGCCTTTTGGCAGGCTCGATCGAAATGAGCACGCTCATCGCCGCTTTGGTACTGGTCTTCACCCTCTACACCCCTCTTCTGGGATTGATCAGCGTGATGGAGCTGACCCGCATGGCGGATGCGTCCCTGACCCGCATCGACCGCATCGTCACCGCCCAGGCGCTGGCCGTTACCGATCATCCGATCGAACCGGACGGGTTTGCCGTGCGTTTCGAACACGTGGACTTCTCCTATGTTCCGGGCAAGCCGATCATGCAGGATCTCAGTTTCTCGGTGCCCGAGCATTCGATGACGGCGATTGTCGGCCCATCCGGCGCCGGCAAAAGCACCATTCTCAACCTCCTGCCCCGGTTCTGGGACGTGTCGGGAGGCCGCGTGACCATCGGCGGTACCGATATCCGCGACATGACGCCCGACAGGCTCTCCGAGATGGTGACCATGGTGTTTCAGGACGTCTATCTGTTCGCCGGCACCATTCGCGACAATATTGCCTTCGGGCGGCAAGGTGCGAGCGACGCCGAGGTCGAAGAGGCGGCAAAGGCCGCACAGGCGCATGGTTTCATCACGGCTTTACCCAACGGCTACAATACCAGGATCGGCGAAGGCGGCGCCACGCTTTCGGGTGGCGAACGTCAGCGCATTTCCATCGCCCGCGCCATTCTCAAGGATGCCCCGATCGTCTTGCTCGACGAGGCAACGGCCGCCATCGATCCGAGCAACGAGCGCGCCATCCAGACGGCGCTGGCGCAACTGGTCGAGGACAAGACGCTGATCGTCGTCGCCCACAAGCTGACGACCGTTCAGGCGGCCGACCAGATTCTGGTCATCGAGGACGGCAAGCTTATCGAACAGGGAAGTCACGACGACCTGCTTGCCAAACCGGGCGCCTACGCCAATCTTTGGTCGCGCTGGACCAAGGCAGCGAATTGGCGGTTCGGGGAGCGCGGATAAAGCTTGACGGAAACGAAACGGAAACTCGGACGACCGGCCCGCATATCGCGGCAGGACATCTTGGTGGCGGCGCTGGAAATCGGGCTCGACGTCGCCACCCTATCCGCCGTCGGCAAGCGGCTCGGTGTCGATCATTCCTCTTTGTACCGCCATATTGACGGGCGCGAGGACATGCTGCTTGGAGCGGTCGACCATGCCATCGGGTCCGTCACCTGGGACGCCGTGCCCAACCAGTGGCGCGCCTATCTTGAAAACGTGGCGCAGGCGGCCTGGGATCTTTACATGCGCTATCCGGGCCTTGCCGAAACAGTCCGGAGACTTGTCGCCACGCCGCCGAAAATGATCGCGACGTTTGCTGAGGTCTGTCGGCAACTCGAAGCCTTCGGTTTTGCCGCCGAAGACACGGTACTGATCGTGGACAGCATCATGGACATGACCTGCGATTCCGCAGCCGGCTGGCGCTGGATGGAAAAGCCCGCGGGCGACAGCGGAACCGTCGCCGACAGCATGCGCCGTTCATGGCAGGCCGCCGCAGCCGAGCGCGGCGGCCTGGACGAGCATGTGTCAGCCATGACCGAGATCATTGCCGGAGACCCGGAAGCGTGGTGGCGCCAGAAGCTCGACATCCTTCTCGACGGCGCCGCCACCCGATTGGGAGCCTGCCCCTGAAGAACCCGACACGAGCGCTCCAGAGACAGGATCGGTGCAACGCTATGCCCGTCCGATACGCTCGGATTCCTGACGAATCCATTCGATGCACTTGTTCAGAAAGTTCATGGTGATGGTCACTTCTCCGAAGCCGGCATGCTCTTCCGGATCGAGTGTCGTCACCAAAAGCTTGCCAGGGAAATGGGTCTCGTCGAGAAGAATGACCGCACCGTCGGGACGGCTGTCAGACAAAAGAACCGTTTGGCCCGGCAGCGGATTGAAAACGCCGTGGAAGTGCCATTTCATGTCGTCGAGCGTGATGCCCTGAAACAGCGGATGGTCGGGGGTTTCGATCCTCAGGTCGTCCGTTTGCACCCTGCCCTTGTCCCAGCTTTTCGGGTTCTCGGATTCATACCTGACGGCGACCGGACGCCTTTGCCAGCGCACCTCCGGCAGCCAGGGCACGACCATTTCGCCAAACGAGACGAGCGTCCTGCCCTGATCGAGAAACTGCCGGATTTGCGGTTTCATCCGATGGAGCACTTCCTGATTGGATTCGCGCGGCACCACCAGAACCCGGTATTTCAGCAAGTCGGTGGTTTCGAGCGTGCGCATGTGCAAAAGCTCGAAATCGTCGGCATATTCGGGCCGGGTGAACAGATTGTGCTGGAAGTGAAGCCCGGCATAGACGACCCCGATGGGCTTGGTCTTGCGCCTTGCGCGCAGCTTCGGACCCTCTTCATCGATCCAGTCGAGCATGTTCGAAAGCGCCCGCTTGGCGCCGGGATCGTTCGAAAAGGTATGGCAGAAGACGTCGAACTGACTTCCGGCCACGACGATACCGTTGGTCGAAACGCGGTCCTCGTAAAGGATGCAGTCGCCCCGCCCATTGCGAATGAGCACCCTGGCGCCGTCCGGGGCTTCGAGATGGCCATGGCAGCACAACCCGTTAATGCCCTTGTGCCAGTGCAGATCCTCGGACTCGATGCCCTCGAGAATGGGATGATCGTCGATCTTTGTCAGCGGCTCGTCATCTTCGCGCGCGAACCCGCCATAGGTGCAGCCCGGCAGCCATTGCTGCCAGTAATCGCCGAGTGCAACAACAATGCCGGGAGAGGCAAGAAACGCCTCGATCTGCGGACGGCAGCTCGCCATCAGCACCTGGTCGGTCGAGCGCGGCAGGATGAGGCCATCGTAGGCGCTGAGATCGGTGCGCGGCAGATCGTAGACGTCGATGATATCGAACCGGCCGCGAAACTCGGGCATGTTCATCGTTTGATGCTGAAAGCTGATGCCGGAATAGACAACGGCTGTGCGAGCCATTTTCGGGTTTCCTTATTGGTGTGGGTGGACCGAAAGGGCCGCCCGCTCTGCGTGGGCGGCCCAAAAACGGATGGTGTCAGGCGGGCTCGATTTCGGCGCTGGCAAAGGTTTCGCGCATCCAGGGCAGAAAGCCGTCGAGGAAACGTGTTGTCGCCGGCATGAAGTGCGATCCGTGGTGAAAGAACGGATCGAGCGTTGTCAGAACCATTCTGCCGCGGGTCGTGACCTCGTCGATATAAAGGATCGGCTTGCCGGCGCCATTGACGGCCAGTATCTCGGCCCCTTCCGGTGCGTCGAACCAGCCGTGCAGATGCCAGGTCAGGTCGCGCTGTTCGAGCCTTTGAAACAGGGGATGCTCGGGCTTGGCAATCCTGACGCCGAGATCGGCGCCGGGGGTCAGCCACCACCAGAAATTCGTATCCTGGGGCGTGAAATGAATCTCCGGCAGCCAGAGACGGCTTTCGCTTTCGCCCATGGCAATGACGGTGCCGCCCGCGTCCAGATACTCGAGAAGCTGCGCTCTATGCGGCCGCATACGCCCGGGCGGCGTCCGGCAGGGCACAAGTACGGCGCCGAACTGCATGAGATCGATCCCGTCCAGCTCTTCGGGCCGCGCCAGAGCATCGAAGTAACGCGCATAACGCGGTCCTTCGAGAGATTCGATGTGATAATAGGCACCGGGATGAATGGCGAGGATGCTCATGCGGCAACGTCCTCCAGGTCTCCGTTGACCCAGGCGATAATACGCTCGGTCAGCGCTTTCTCCGCGTCATACCCACCGGGGGCCAGACCCCACAGATCGTTGCCGGCATGGCAAAACATCATGCCGCCATCGGGCAGCGCCCAATCCCAGTCGATCGGCTGCTTTTGAACGCCGATTCCGGTCAATGGCCTGGCGCCCTCGGGCATCGGATTGTGACCGCGTCCGTAAAAGCCCATGACGCCCTTTTGGGCCGCCATGTCGACTGGATCGAGAGCGCCGAAAACGGGATGGGGATTGAGCCGACACAGCTGCAGATCGGCCAGCTTGAGCGACAGTACCGGGCGGAAGGTCTGAAGCCCGTCAACGAACGGCTTGAGGATATGTCCATTGAAGAACAACCGGCCGCCGCCGCCGAAGAACTCGGCCAGAGCCGCTCGATGCTCTAAAAAGCCGATCTGATCGAGATGCATGGTCGTGATAAGACCGTGTGCCGATGCAATCCGGTCGTCGGTCAGATCGGTTTCCTCGACGATCTCGACTCGATTGTAGCTGACGGGACCGGCAAAGGACCTGGGCATGGGTCCATAGTGGGACTGAATGAAAACAACGCTCATGCTGCCTCCTTTCCGGCAAAGGCCGGAAGGATGGCATTGCGCGCATTTCCATCCGGCCCGGTTATGGTGACATGGCGCATCGACACGCCGTAAAGCCGTTCGAGATTGCCGGCGGTCAGCATCTGCTCGACCGGCCCGCAAAGCGTTTGGGCATCCGGCATCATCAAAAGTGCCTGATCGGCGGCAAAGGCGTGATTGGGATCGTGAGTCGTGAAGACGATGGCACGCGTGCGCTCGTCTCTGAGCGAGACGAGCAGGCTGAGCAACCGTTCCTGATTTCTGAGATCGAGCGCGGCGGCCGGTTCGTCTAGCACAAGAATCGCCGAACCGGTCGCCAGCGCCCGCGCCAGCAAGACAAGCTGGCGTTCACCGCCGGACAGGCGGCTGAACAGGGCATCGGCAAATTGTGAAATCCCGACACGCGCCAGCGCATCGTCAGCCTCGGCAAAATCCTCTCGCCCCGGCTGTCCGAACAGACCGAGACGGGAAGCGCGGCCCATGACGACCACGTCGCGCGCGCTCACGTGCTGGTTGGTGTTTGCCGTTTGTGGCACGTAGCCGACAATGGAGGGCGCAATGCGATGGCCTTCGTTGAGCGGCTGAAAGCCCAGCATGGCCCTGAGCGCCGTGGTTTTGCCGCGCCCGTTCGGCCCAAGAATGGCAAGGGATTGCCCTGCGGGAACGGCTAGACTTAGCCTTTCGAGCACGGTGCGCGCACCGAACCGAACGGTGGCATTTTCGAGCGCGATCATCTTGCGCTCCTTTCACGGTAGTGATTTCTCAAAAGGACGGCGAAGACCGGCGCGCCGACCAGAGCGGTGAGAATGCCCAGAGGGATCTCGGCGGCGGTCACGGTGCGCGCCAGCGTGTCGACGCCGACCAGATAGGCGGCGCCCAAAAGCATGGAGACCGGCAGCAGCACCCGGTGATCATGCCCGACCAGAAGCCGCGCCGCATGCGGGATCACCAGCCCGATCCACCCCACGATTCCCGAAACGGCCACCTGCGATCCAACGATGAGCGCCACAAGTGCGAAAACGAGCCAGCGTTCGAGATCGGGCCGTACGCCGAGGCTTTTTGCCTCCGCCTCGTCGAGCGACAACACGTTGAGCCGGAAGCGCAGCGCCCACAGGAAAGCCATGCCGACGATCAGGCCCGGCGCGGCGACGAAAAACCGGGCCCAGGTGGTCGAGGCGAATGATCCCATCAGCCAGTAAACGATGGCCGACAAGGACCCGTCCGGATCGGCTACGAACTGGACCAGCGACACGAAGGCCTGGAACATCGCCCCCACGATCATGCCGGAAAGGATGACGGTGACGATCTCGGTGCGCCCGTTGATGCGGGCGATGAACCCGACAAGCGCCAACGCCATGAGCCCCGATGAAAAGACGATAACCAGCAGCGGCAGGCCCCAGATGCCGAGAAGAATCGCCATCGCTCCGCCAAAGGCCGCGCCTTGCGAGATACCGAGCACCTGCGGGGAAACGAGCGGATTGCGAAACACACCCTGCAGCGCAGCGCCCGCCACCGACAGTGCCGCGCCACTGAGCGCGACCAGCAACACGCGCGGCACGCGCACCAACAGGACGATACGTTCGTCGACCGCCGAAAGCTCCCGGAAGGGATCCATGAGGCTCTGGCCGACCACGGCGATGATCCGGGCAGGATCGACGCCAAACCGTCCGGCGCCGATACCGGCGAGAACGACCAGCCCCAGAAAGACCGCCGATCCCAGATAAACCGTCGCAAGACGCGAGACCTGAGCGGACGGGCGCGTTGCGCCCGCCAGCCCCTCATCGACAGCGCTCATCGATCAGTCGGCCTTGAACACGTCGTAGCCGGTGGCGGCACTCTGCATATCCATCCACAGGATGGAATCGATATCGGCTTCCGAAAGCTCATAGCTATAGAGCGACTCGTAGGCCGTCTTCATTTCGGACCTGAGATCGAAATCGAACAGATCCGGCTGCACCAGATTGGCCAGCCACATCCAGGTTAACGGCGATTCCTGGTTCGGCGGATCCCAGCGATAGCCGCCGAGCGGCATGCGATAGACACGGTGGTTGCGCGCGGCACGCGTCATCGACAACACCGGATCGGCATAAACGGCATCGACCGTCAGCGCCGATTCAAAATTGTTGAGGAAGATGATGTCCGGGTCCCAGGCCGCCACCTGCTCGGCATTGACCGGCTTCCAGCCGTCGAGTTCGGCGGCGACGTTCCGCCCGCCGACAAGTTCGATGTACCAGTTGTTGTAGTTGTTGCCCGAACCGGTCACGGTCATGCCATTGAGAAAACCGCCGAAATAGAGGACCCCAGGCCGATCGGCTTCGGAAATGGTTTCGGTCTTGGCTTCGATCTCGTTCATCACCTGGTCGCGCCAGGCGACCTGCTCGGCAAAGCGCTCCGGCTTGCCCAGAGCCTTGGCGGTGATGTTCATATACTCGCGCGTCCGCTCTTCGGTGCCGTAAAGGATCAGCATGGTATTAAGGCCGGCATTGGTGATCGGATCGACGAGATCGCCGCCACGCCCGCCCCACTGAATGACGAGGTCGGGATCGACCGCGGCAAGCTCTTCGACATTGGGGACGAAGTTGGCGGCCGTCACCTTGTCGTTGATCTTTGCGGCTTCGGGGAAGATCTTGCCCAGAATGCCATCGGTGATCGCGGTCTTGGACGCCGGATTCATGCCCACGAGATGATCGGCGCCGCCATCGATGGCGATAACGCCCGAGGCCATGGGCATCGGAATCGTGACAACACGTTCGGCCGGCTTTTCCAGAGTGACCTCGCGGCCTTCCTGATCGGTGAAGCTGATTTCCTGAGCGTTGCTCGGCAGGGCCGTACCAAGCAAAAAGGCTGCGGTGCAAACCCCGCAGGCGAACGTCCGATTCATCTTTGTCGTCTCCTTCCGGGTTCAAGGCCCGGTGGTTGCAGAATGCCCGCACATGGTGGCGAGTCGGCGTCACGATGCCGTTGCGCTTCTCGATGGAACGCAGGCCGTGTTACCCGATCGACTACGGAGGGGATTGGCGTTGCCATTGATTAGCATTTGCACGCATAACGAACGCAGATGAGAAAATCAATATATATTTCAATATGTTAGAACTATTCCAATGTGCGACGAAAAGCGCTTATAATCCGAAGCGATAGGGTAATAAGGCACGCAATCTGCACCTGACACGGGCTCGCTGGAGCAACGACATGCTCTTCACGTCCTGTTGAGGAGAGCGCGAAAAAACAGTTCCGCCACATCGATCCGCCGTTCCACCAGGCCATATCCCTTCCAAGCGAGAACTGGATGTCAACCCGTCCGGGGTCGGAGCTATGGCGGCATCGGCGCCGCAAACCCTAGCGACGCGGCCTTGTGTCAACACATCGGCAGGCTTGCCGATCGCGACCATTTTATCGGCATCCATCATGACCAGCCGGTCGCCATAGCGGACCGCAAGCGCGAGGTCGTCCAGAGCGGCTTGCGTCGTCACGCCTGCCCTGCGCGCACGTTCCAGCAGTTCGAGATGGCATCGGATGTCGAGACGGTTCGTCGGCTCGTCGAGAACGCGAATTGGTGTCGCGGTCTTTGGTGAAGCTTTGTTTCCTGACGATCATGCGACAGGCGGCGTTGAGCTTGGGGAGCCGTTCGCTTGAGGGCAGGATCAGTCAGCGACCGTTGGCAAATCAAATGCATTCCAGATGCAACATCCAGGATGCGAAATTGTTCCTGACACAGGCAATGAACGAGAACCAGGAAAACGGCTTCATGCGGTCCGGATAAGGATCGGCAAAGGTGAGTTTCTGCTTGATCCGGAGCTGTGGATGCAAGTTAGCAATCTTGTACACGTCCCTGAACGTCATGCCCCATGGCGAACGCGGCACGATATATGTCTTGGTAATGTTCAGTCCCTTGCTTCTCATCGACAGGTTTGCCAGCCAGGGCGGAACGGCATCGAAAATGAATTCCGTTCCGGCAGGAAAGGTCTCCGCCATGCTGGAAATTAAGCCAAAGACTTCCTGCTCTTTGAAATACATCAGCAGGCCGGCCATGAGGACGAATGCCGGCTGCCCTTCGGGAACCTGTTTCATCCAGGCGTGATCAAGGGCCGAGCAGGCGAACGTTTGCATTCGCTCGTCTTTGGGCAAAAGATCGGCTCTGATCTTCGCGCTTTCTTCCACGTCAACCGAGAGCCAGTGCAACCTCTTGTTGTCGACACGCCAGAATTGAGTATCCAGACCTTCCCCCAGGGAAACGACATATCCGTCGGGATGCTCTTTCAGCCAGGCTTTGACGGCATCATCAAAGACTCTGGCGCGCATGGCATGGCCCGCATTGGGTTTGCCGAAACTTTCAGCGTAGTCGTAATCGATCCTGTCGGCGAGCGCGGCCGCCAGAGGATCGACAACCAGCGGCTGATCCCGCTTCTGTTCAACGGCTCTGTTCCACAATGGCCAGAGCATCGTTTCCGGAACGCCAGAAAGGTCCGGAGCGTAGCTTTTGTCGCGTATCATTGCTCTTGGTCCCGAAAGCACCGCGTTACCGATTGCCACACAACGAAAGCAGGGTTGATTGGCAAGTCCGGCGCTGTCAATGCTGCACCGGGCCAGTCCATGATAGCGCCTAACTGCGGACGGGGATTGTTCCAACCTGCTCTGTCAAAACGACTTTCAGGTCTGGACGATCGGCGGGTGCGTTCTTTTCTACCGAAAGACAAAATGGTTTGGGACCATGTCGCCCACCGAAAAGTGCTGCGCCATGGTCCCATGAGGGTGCTGATACACCGATGCCGAAAGCTGCAGGCCAGGGAAAGCACAGTCCGACTTGCGATGCTTCAATCGGCTCTCCTAAGGCCTATTTCTCAGGCAGGAATTTTGCCATCACCTTTGCATTGAAATTGGCAATTTCCTTTTCGAGGTCAAAATCAGGACAGACACCTGTTGGCCACCAGTTTCCCAGATCCGCAGAGGTCAATGCATCAAATCCATGACTGCCATAACGCAAATGGAAATGAGCCTGCCCTTCGCCATGTTGATGAACTTTGAACAGAAGCAGGTATTTATACACGGAATCTATAGCCTGTTCATCAACGGCTTCAAAAGCGTACCACTCGAGCGGTTCGCCGCCATATGTATCCGAAATCACGCCTCCGCTTTCATACTCATGCGTGACAGATTTCCCGTCCTCATAATAAAAGGTCACTTTGTCTTGATCAAAAACCATGCGCGTGAAGTCGCTACGCATCATTTTTGTAAAGAATTCTTTGGCCTCTGCCGCAGTGTAGTCCTTGCCATCTTCTCGCGCAGCCGCCGCCATTTCTTCGTATTTCACGTCCATGGCAGGCTGCTTGTTAAAATAATCTCGGCTGAGAAACTCACCTTGCCAATCGCTGAACAGGTTTTCATCAGCCATAGCGCTTGAGCAAAGGCAGAGGATTGCCATGCCAAAAGCCGCCAGCATTGAGCTTGCTTTTTGTGTTGCCTTCATTTTTCTGCTCTCATTTTCTGCTAATGGTTTGCATTAGCGCTACGTGATGGCCATTTCCGAAAAATGTAAAGAGCGCTGGACGCGACTTTTCTGTGCCCTTTCGTCGCACATGCAATCCTGCAATAGCATTTTATAATCAGCGAATTGAAGCTCAATTTCCCACTCGACAATCTGTTGTAGGCAAGCCACTGAACAGAATGCGGCGAAAGGCGAGCGATTTTCTTAATGCTAAGCATTTGCAAATATGTGGCTGTAAGGCGATCATTTGCATATCCGACACAGCCGAGCACAAGCGCGGCGGCCATGACCGAAATCGTTGCCGGAGACCCGGAAGCGTGGTGGCACCAAAAGCTCGACATCCTTCTCGACGGCGCCGCCACCCGATTGGGTCGATGATATGCGGATGGCTCGCCCTGGTGGAAAGGCCGAGGAGAAGAGCCACACCAAGGCTCGGCAACAGCTCGATCGACAAAATAGACTCGGCACCAAGTGCCTTTCTGGATTTCGACGTCTCCAGGAGTCACGTTTGTTGCGATTCGGAGACCTGTGAATGCATGCTGTCGGGCGCGTCATCAACCTGGTGATTGGCTGCGCGTTCATCGCGAGCCCAGCCTTCGCCCATCCCCATGTCTGGATCGACGCCAAGGCCGCCATCATCTTCAACGACGATGGCGCACTTTCGACTGTCCACAACAGTTGGACATTCGATGCCGCCTACAGCGCCTGGGTCGTCCAGGGGCTCGACGCAAACAACGATGGCAAGCTGAGCCGTGCCGAATTGCAACCCTTTGCCAATGACAGCATGCAAAGCCTCGCAGAGTACGGTTATTTCACCACCGCCGGAGAGGATGAACACGACATTGCCTTTATGAATGGCGATCAGGCCGTCGCGAGCTACGATGGTACTCGTGTAACTCTTGATTTCCTCGAGCCGCTGGCAAAACCGTACGTAATCGAACGCCAGGCCGAAATCGGCATCTACGATCCCGACTACTACGTTGACATTGCATTCCCCGAACCAGGGGATGTCTTTCTCGTCAATGCACCCCAAGATTGCCATATCGAGCTGAAGCCGCCTCAAACCATGTCGGATGCGCTTGCCGAAAAGCTCTATGCCATCCCGGCCGACATCACCAAGATCCCGACAGATCTCGAACGCGAACTCCGCAAGATCATGGGCGCGATTCTGGTGAGGTGCGCCAATGCACCGGTCGCCGCCAGGCCACCGGCAAGTGCTCTGGATGCAGCGGGGGCTATGGCTGGTGGCATACTTGCGCAAAGCGATGTGGAAGCAGTGGCCGCCGCTCAGCCATCACGCGACGCTACTCCCCACCCAGCGCCGATCCCGAACTGGCGCAACAGCGCGACGTCAACGCCAACGGAGATTGGTGTCGCTGCTTCTGGCGTGCCGATGCCGACGATGCCGCCAGTGTCCATCATGACGGCGCGGTTGCCACCGGGGGAAACCGCGAACCAGGCTACCGACGCTGCCGCTCCCTCGATCGATTCCACAACGACGACCGCAATAGCGGCTGCCCCGCCTGAACCGCCGACACCTTACGCGTCGGGAGTCTCTGCTTCCGCACCGATGGCGCCCCCGCAGCCGGATGCAAATGGAGAGACGGAGAAAACCAGCGTTGCGTCCGCCGAAACCAGCCTTTTGCGACTGCCGACTCTCAAACCGGCCCCTTTCGATGCTCCACAGACGGAACCAGGGTTGATCATGCCCAGGATTGGCATGCTCGCTGTCATCATCGATTTGCAGCGCCGCTTCTATGGTGCCATGACTTCCGCCCTCGCACGGCTGCACAGCGACAACAACGCCTTCTGGTTGCTAGGGGCCTTAAGCTTTCTTTATGGGATCTTCCATGCAGCGGGGCCGGGACATGGCAAAATCGTCATCTCGTCCTACCTGTTGGCGAACGATCAACAATTACGACGAGGTCTGCTGCTGAGCCTGATTTCGGCCATGATGCAATCGAGCGTGGCGGTTGCGTTCATTCTTGCGGCAACGGCGCTCCTGCATCTGTCGAGCGCGATGATGAGCCAGGCCGCAAACTGGATGGTGGCGGGATCCTACGGCCTTGTAGCCCTGCTCGGTGCCTGGCTGATCGTTCGCCATGTCTTTTTCGGGCACCATCACGCACACGGGCATGACGAACATGACCACGACCATCATCACAACGCGGAAGACGGTCATCTCCATGTAGTGCCGGCTGACCGGATCAAAGGCGGCTGGCGAGAGAAACTGGCGGTGGTAATCAGCGTTGGAACACGCCCCTGTTCCGGAGCCCTGATCGTTTTGGTCTTCGCCCTCAGCCAAGGCGTATTGGCTGCCGGTGTCGCGGCGGTCTATCTGATGGGACTGGGCACGGCGATAACCGTCTCGATGCTCGCCGTTTTCGCAACGAGTGCACGTGGAGTGGTGCTGCGGTTTGCAGCACTCGGAGGAAATAGCACGGCGTCCTATGCGTTGTGGTGGATCGAACTGGCCGGTGCCGTCGTGGTGTTTACATTCGGGATTTTGCTATTGTTGGCGAGCTTCTAGCGATTTGTATGATCGCGATCACAGACTCGCCCCATTGCCTTTTTAAGGCGTGACGGAAGAACAAAACCTCCAGCCTTTAGTCAGTTCGATGACGCCACGTCATCGTGACACGGCACAATAAAAGGGTCGTCATGTTCGCCGCCGTTTTGCGCCTGCTCGTCAGGCTCGCCATGGTGGGAAGTGTTGTCCTGGCCTTCATCCAGCCGGCCTCGGCTCACCCCCATATATGGGTGAATGTTCGCGCCCGGATGCTCTTCAATACGCAGGGCAAGCTCGCCGCCATCGAACAGACATGGACCTTCGACAAGGAATTCTCTGCCTGGGCCGTGCAGGGCTTTGATGCCGATGGCGACGGTCGCTTCAGCCGCGAGGAACTCGTCCCCCTTGCCCATGACTATATGCAGGGGCTTGCCCAGTATAATTACTACACGGAAATAAAAGACGCCGACCGCCAGCACGAAACGGTGGTCTTCAATGCCGATCCCGATGCGCGTCTGAGCTATGACGGACAGGCGATAACGCTTGATTTCGTTTTGTACCCGACAACCATCCTCACCGGCATCACGGATCTGCAGGTCGAGGTTTCCGATCCCGAATACTACGTCGAGTTCACCTTTGCCTTGCAAGAGGCGGTGAGTCTGAAGGACGCGCCATCGGGCTGCCGCGTAAGCGTGAACCCACCCAAGGAACTGCCGCCCGACATCGCGGCGCGGCTTTTCGCCGTTCCGTCAACCGTTCATGACATTCCCGACGATCTCAGAAAGGCGGTTGCCGATCTCGGGAATTTCGCCGACCTCATCTGTAAGGAACCGATCGACACGGTGGCAAAAGCCGCCTCTCCTGTCGCAAAGGTGAAATCACCGCCATTTTCCGCACCGCCCGTGGAAACCGGGTTCATGCCCGGCAATGCCTTTTTTGTCTGGGTCTACAGGCAGCAGATTGCCTTCTACAAGGCGTTGACCAGCGAAATGGAGGCGCTCAAGCGAAATGGCAGCGCCTTCTGGATCCTTGGCCTTTTAAGTTTTCTTTACGGCATATTCCATGCCGCCGGCCCCGGTCACGGCAAGCTGGTGATTTCCTCGTATCTTCTCGCCAGCGAGACCCAGCTTTACCGCGGTGTCGCCCTCAGCTTCATCGCGGCGATGATGCAGTCGACGGTCGCGGTGGCGTTCATGGTGCTGGCGTCCGTTGTGCTGAAACTGACCAGTATTTCGATGAGCAGCGCCACGAACGCCATGGCAACCGGATCCTATGCCCTGGTTGCCGCACTCGGACTCTGGCTGATGATCCGGCGCATTTTCGGACTCGGGCACCACCACCATGCTGCTCCACACCCTTCGAAAACGCCGCTTTATAAACCGCATCACCAGCCAAAGGGACAAATGGCACTGGCGTCCTTGCGAACGGCAGCCGACGAGCAATTTATCAGGGCGCTGCATGAACAAGACGCCGATGCGGGCTTTGCCACATGCGGGATCGTGGGTGCGGCAACACTGAGTTGCGGCCACCAGCACGATCCAGAGCCGGATCATGTCTCGGCAAGTTCTTCTCATGCTCACGAACACGGGCATGCTCACGCCCATGTCGTCACGCCAAAGGACCTGACGGGCAACTGGCTCGACGCGCTTCCCGTTGTCGCCGCGATGGGACTGCGTCCCTGTTCCGGCGCCTTGATCGTGCTCGCCTTTTCGCTGACCCAGAACCTGTTTGCGGCGGGCATCGCGGCAACCTACCTCATGGGGCTGGGTACGGGCATCACGGTGTCGAGCCTTGCCGCAATCGCCGTGACCGCCAAAGGACTTGCCCAGCGCATTGGTGGCGCCGGAAATCCCTGGATTGCCCGCGCCACGTGGTGGTTTGAACTTTTGGGCGCGACGGCGGTTTTTGCTTTTGGAGCGGTCCTGTTCATTGCCGCCATATGAGGGAACCGAACGGCGCCGGGTTGGCCAAAACCCGCGAGAACACCCCTGTTCTGACCCCAAAGGCCATTTCATCTGCGTGATGCTGCGTCAATTGGCCCGGTTCTGCTAAGATACACACCGATCTTTCACATTTGCGAATGATTTGCATCTACCTATATAAGTACCGCGTGCATGCCAGCGCGTGTCGATGCGATCTGGTCGCAGAATTCGGTCTGCCTTTGGGAAGGAACTGCCATGAATGACGCCGTTCAGAAAATTCTCGCCGCCTATGAAAACGATAATGCCGGAGTCAAGACGAACCTGGCGCGGATGCTTTATCATGGTCGACTCGGCGGCACGGGAAAGATGATCATTCTTCCTGTCGATCAGGGCTACGAACACGGTCCGGATCGCTGCTTCGTTCCCAACCCTCCGGCCTATGATCCACATTATCATTTCCAGCTTGCCATCGATGCCGGTCTGTCGGCCTTTGCCTCACCCCTGGGCATGCTGGAAGCGGGAGCCGCAAGTTTTGCCGGCAGGATCCCGCTGATCCTGAAGGTCAACAGCGCCAATCTGCTTTACCCCCATGACGGGCCGAAGACCCAGGCCGTTACCGCATCGGTCAAGGATGCCCTGCGGCTTGGCTGCACTGCCATCGGATTGACCATCTATCCGGGATCGCTGGCATCCTACGACATGTTCGAAATGGCCCGGGATTTCGTTGCCGCCGCCAAAGATGTCGGTCTGCCGACCGTGATCTGGTCCTATCCGCGTGGCGAAGACCTGACCAAACCCGGCGAGACGGCCATCGACGTGGATGCCTATGCAACGCAGATCGCCGCGCTGTTGGGCGCGCACATCATCAAGGTCAAGCTGCCGACCGAGCATGTCGAGGCCCAGGATGTCGCAAAGCTCTATGAGACCGGCAAGGTCAAGCTCGACACCCTGCCCGACCGGGTTGCCCATATCAAGAAAGCCGCCCTGGGCGGTCGGCGTATCGTGATTTTCTCCGGCGGCGCTAAAAAAGGCGATGAAAGCATTCTTGAAGATGCCCGCGCCATCAAAGCAGGTGGCGGCAATGGTTCGATCATCGGCCGCAACGCGTTCCAGCGGCCCAAGAACGACGCCTTGGCCCTGCTCGACAAGATGATCAATATCTATCTCGATCAGTAGGACGGGGCATGAATTCGGCCCCACTCCGGTCTTGAGATAAATTCGGAGAGCTTGGTGCTACTGCCCGTTCGCCAGAGGGCCGGGCAATACATGACCCAAGATCGGATTGGGGCGTCGAGAGCGGCGCGCGATTTTCATATTGGCCAGATCGGGTTTGGCGTACACGCCAGCGGGAGGAAAGACCTCTCGCCACGATGCCGATAGAGAATCGAAAATGGGTTTTCGTTTGTAGAGAGCCTTCGAAAGGGAGGCGCCACCGCAGGCGATAACAGCCGACAGCGTTTTTACGTGGGGTCAACCGGTTCGTGAAAGGCGCCCCACGTCTCTGGCGCCAAACCGGGCTGCCGGTGTTGCGCGCGCGAAGTGCTATTCATCCGTCAATCGCGTGTTGCCCGAGCAAAGCCGGCTACCGTTTGGCGTAGACGACGACGCGAAAGGAAGTGGTCGGTGAAAAGGATCACGCCCAGCGTCAGGGTGGCCAGCATGATGATGGCCGCGCCAGCGGTCACGTTCAGCCAATAGGCAGCGAACAGGCCACCGATGCTGAACACCAGGGTGCTGAGCCCGGCAATCATCATCATCTTCCACAATTGTTTGGTGTACCTCATGCCGAGAAACGGTGGGATGGTCAAAAGGGCGATCGTCAGGATGATGCCGACGACCCGGATCAGGATGACGCTTGCCAGAGCTGTGAGAACAAGCAGGAGGTTGTACATTAGGCGAACCGGGACCTGTCGCGTGCGAGCATATTCCGGATCGAAGGAAATCATCAGGAAGTCGTCGTAGCGCCAAATAACCAGGGCCAAAATGGCAGCAGCGATCAGCGCCATGACGCTGAGATCGCCGGTCGTGACCACGAGAATGGAACCGAAAAGATAGCTGGTCAGATCGACGTTGTAGCCGCCCCTGAAGTTGAGCAGCAGAATGCCGGTCGCCATACCAGCTGCCCACAGCGCGCCGATGATGACTTCGGTGCGCTCCCGGCTTTTCTCGGTCAACCAACCCATCAGAAGCGATGTTGCGCTTGTGAAGCCCAAAAGCGTAGGCATCATGGGAAGCTGGAAGAACAGGGCCAATCCGACCCCGCCATAGGCGGCGTGGGCAACACCGCCAGCGAGAAACACCAAGCGATTGAGCACGATCAGCGTGCCGACGACACCGCAGACGATGGCGGCGAGCACCGATGCGATCAGAGCGTGCTGTACAAAACTCAAGGACAAAAAATCAAGCATGGAAGGCGAAATCCCGGTTCCGTGCAGCCGCAATATTCTGCACTTCCTCGTAAGCGTGGCTGCCGGCGTCCTGCGCAAACGATTGCTGCAGCGCCTTTCGCACCATCTGGGCAACATCGCCGCCCCTGGTATGCGTCAGCCGGCGGTTGATATAGGCGATATCGGTGGCCGGCAGCGTTCCGATTTCCGGATCGTGGGTGATCAGCACGATCGTGGTTTTGCCGGCCAGGGACTGTAGGACCTGATGGATGCCGCTTCTCGACTGCGCGTCGACATTGGCGGTCGGCTCGTCGAGAAACAGCAGGCGCGGCTCCGAAACCAACGCCCGCGCAATCAGGACGCGCTGACGCTCCCCGCCGGACAATCCGGAAAAACCGCGTTTTGCCAAATGGGAAATTCCCGCGCGATTAAGAGCCTCGGCAACGCTGCGCGCCATCTCACGGCGGGTTTGCCCCGTGCGGCCGTAAAGACCGAGACGCACGACCTCAAAAACGCTGATCGGAAAGCCGGACATGGCCGTCGATATCTGCGGCACATATCCGACTTGCCGAAGCGTCTGTCCCGGCGGCCGGTCAAACAGGTGAACCGATCCGCACACGGGTTTGAGCAGGCCAAGCATGAGCTTTCCGAACGTCGTCTTGCCGCCGCCATTGGGGCCGACAATGAGCAGGAACCCGCCCAATGCCACCTCAATGGAGACGTCCTCGATCACAGGGATATCGTCATAGGCGAAACTGACGCCGGAAAAGGTAATGGCCTGCTGCATGGTCGTTTTCCTAGTTGATCGCAGCCGCAAGGGCGTGGGCAATGCTGGTCATGTTGTCGAGCCAGTCTTCGTCCAGTGGATTGACCGGAATGACTTCGCCGCCGATCTCTTTGGCAACGGTCTTCGCCGCGTCCTGTGAGAACTGCTTTTGCACGAAAATGACCTTGATATTCTCGGCCTTGGCGCGGTTGATCACGTCTTGCAGCTGAGCCGGACTCGGCTCGGAGCCCGAGATTTCAACCGGCAACTGGTGCAAACCGTAGGCACGGGCGAAATAGCCGAAGGCCGGGTGGTAGACCATGAAGCTCTTGCCGGCGAGCGTCGGGCTGATGATTTCGGCGATCTCCTGATCAACCTGATCGATCTTTTTGACAAAGGCCCGGAAATTGGTCTGGTAATCAGTTTCATTATCCGGATCGGCAGCGATCAGCGCGTCGCGGATGGTTCCGGCCATGACGCGCACCATCGGCGGCGACATCCAGCTATGCGGGTCGCCGCCTTCGGGCCGGCAAGCCGTTTGCGGTTGATCCGTCTCTTTACCCAACGCCTTGGCGACACTTTTTGGCCATGCACTCAAGCAAACCCGTTCATAGATCGGCACGACGGTCATCTGCTTGTTGACGTCGGTGAAGCGCGGCAGCCATGCCTTTTCGAAAGGCACGCCCATCGGGAAATAAAGTGTCGTCGCGGCAAGGTCCGTCATTTCACGAACGGTCGGCGCATAGGTTGCCGGGGAAGCGCCGGGCGGGACGACGACCGCGACCTCGACATTGTCTCCACCGATCTGCTCGACAAACTGCTTTTGGGGCAGAATGCTGACGGCAACTTTCAACGGATCAGCCTGAGCCATGCCGGGCATGGCCAGTAGGGCCGCGAGAGCAACCAATTTCAAGAAATTCAGGCGCATTTCCATAGTTTCCTGTCGTTTCGAAGAATCCTGAGTCAGGCCTGTCGACAACGATTCTCGCCGCTAAACCTGACATCAACCAGAGTGTAACGTAATAACATTTTGCCTGCAAGGCGTTTTGTGCCCCTCGCTGCTGATTGCAGCCGATGCCTGCGGTTTGGCTGAACCAACAATGACCGGCGCACGGCAAGCGTCGCGCCGGTCGCAGCCCGTTTGGGCCCCATCTGACGAGAGCAATCGGGCGTTCCCCGTCAGCGCCCATGGCACAGAATTGAGGTTGTGATTTGAGGAGGATTTGGGCCTCGTCGAAGGGATGAAGAAACGAAGATGAGACCCCAATCCTCAAGTCCCAAGAAGCCGGCCGAGCAGGTGGTCAAAAACATTCGCCGAAAGACGCGGCGGCACTTTTTTGGCGGAAGATGAGATCCGGATCGTTCTGGACGATCTGCACGGCGATGACACGCGGGCCGGGATCAGTTCCTGGATAAATGAGGCGCCCACACTCGAGCTTCGGCGGCTCTCAGGACGAGATCGATCGCGATCGCGCGAGAAACACAGCTCCGGCCAGCCGCCTCACATCTTCGGAGATTGCCAGCAATATCGGTATCAGGATCAGTGTCAGGCCCGTGCCGAACAACTCACCGAAAGCAAGCGATACGGCCGCCGGGATCAGATATTGTGCTTGCTCCGAAGTTTCCATGAGAAGGGGCAACAGCCCAGCAACCGTCGTTGCTGTTGTCAGGAAAATCGCGCGAAAACGCCCAATACCGGCCTCAAGGATACTATCGTCGGAATTCAGGCCTTCCTCGCGCGCCTGATTGTGGCGCGTGATCATGACAAGGCAGTCGTTTACGATGACGCCGGTCAGGGCCAGCATGCCGAAGAACGACAATAGCGAAAGCGGCAGCCCCATGAGGAGATGGCCAAGGGCGGCGCAGACAAATCCCAGCGGCACGATCGACAAGATGATGACGGGCTGCCAATAGGACTTCAACGGCACGGCCATGAGGACGTAGATCAGCAATGCCGCGAGAACGAGTGCGCGGATCAAACCGCCCTTGATTTCACCCATCTCTTCCAGCTCGCCGCCTGCCAGCATCTCGACAGATGGATAGCGCGCCCTGACATCTGGCCAGAATTGCTCGAACACAGCCTGGCTGACCTCTTCGGGCGCAACCATGGAGCGGTCCACTGACGCTTCCACCACATTGACTCTTCTGCCATTCTGCCGATGAACCGACCCCGCGATATAGTTGCCGGCAATATCGGCAATGGATCGAACGGGAATCCATTCGCCGGTTTTACTGCGCAGACGGGATTGTAAAAAATCGTCAATGGTATCGCGCGTCGTGCCGGTATGCAGGATCAGGACGCGTACTTCTTCACCGTCTCTTTGAGACTTTTGTACTTCGGCGCCGCCATAGGCATAGCCGATCTGTCTGGCAAGCGTTTCAGTATCGAAACCCAGCGTGCGGGCCTCGGGCTTGACGCGAATTTCCAGTTGGGACTGTCCGGTGGCAAGGCCATCCCGCACATTGTGCACGCCCGCAATTGAGGACAGAAAAGCGCGCAGTTCACCGCTGACAGTCTCAAGGAGATCGGCATCCTTTGATTGCAGACGCAGTTGGAAGCCACCGGCGACTTCTTCCGAACCAGTGAAATTGAGACTGAGTGCGCCCTCGACCTGACCGACGCGATCACGCCACTGCCGCACAACATCAAGAATGGGCACGCCGGGTCGGTCGATTGCTGGTGCCAGTTCAGCAAATATGCTGGCTGAACGGGCGCTGCCAACGATGACAAAGATGGAACGGATTGGTGGCTCCGCCAACGAGTTGGATGCCTGAATTTCCCTGTTCAGCGTCTCGCCTTCTGTCCGGATGCGTTCGATATTGGCCTGTGTCAGTGTGAATGGCGCACGTGCGTCCATCTCCATCGCAACCGTAATAATCTGCCCCGGCACATCGGGGAAGAACACGGTCTTGATCTTGCCCAGGGAGACAAGGCCGATGCCAAGGCTGGCGACGGCTGTGAAGAGCACCAGCGTGGCGTAGCGATGGCTTATCGCCGCCTTGAGAACCGGCCGATAAAGTTGGTCTCGGACGAAATCGAGACAGGCCCGTGCGCCGCCCTGTATCGCGGCCCAGATGCGGGCGACCATGGATTTCGGTCTCGTTTCAAAATCCAGCCCGGCAAGATGGGCGGGAAGGATCAGCTTGCTTTCGATCAGCGAGAAGGTCAGCGCGAGAATGACCACACCGGCAAAGCCAGCCAGAACCTTGGCGAGCTGATTGTCGATAACCAGCAACGGAAAAAAGGCGGCAATCGTGGTCAGCACCCCGAAAACAGTGGCGACAGCAACTTTGGCCACACCCGCTTCGGTGCCCAGGATGCGATTCTTGATCTTTCGGCGTTCGTCGAAAACACTCTCACCAACAACCACGGCATCGTCCACCAGAATGCCAAGCGCAAGAATGAAGCCGAAAGTCGTTACGTCGTTGAGCGAGTAGTCCACCCATTTCGACCCCGCCACGGCAAGAGCGCCCATGACAGAAATGGGAATGCCCATGGCGACCCAGAACGCCAAACGCACATTCAGGAACAGCGCCAAAATCAGCGCCACGAGAACAAGGCCCTGAATGCCGTTTGAGCGTAGCAATGCGAGGCGGTCGGCAATGTAGCCCGAGCTGTCGCCCCAAATCGTGATCTCCACATTGGAAGGAAGCTGTTGGCGGAACCCATCCACCACGCGATGCACCACCTTGGAAACGGTCAACAAGTTTTCTTTGGCCCCGACCAGCACCTCCATGCCCGAGGTCACCTGACCGTTGAACCGGAAGAAGTAGTCGCCTTCGATGAAGCTGTCCTTGATTTCGGCGATATCTCCAAGCACAATTGTAGTGCCGCTCGCGCGTTCGACTATCGGGATATCGGCGAAATCGGCAACGAACCTGGCCTTGTTGTCGGCGCGCAAATAGATCGTGCCGCTTGCCGTTCGAAGTCTGCCGGCCTGGAAATCCAGAGAACTGGACTGAATCTTTTGTGCGATGTCCGCAATGGTCAGATCGTAGCGTTCGAGCGTGGCCGGAGCGATTTCGATCCGCATCTCACGCTTGTGCAAACCCCAGATCTGCAAACGCGACAGTTCCGGCTCCGACAGCAACGCTTCTTTAAGCCGCGTGGACAGTTTGTGCAGTGTGACGGGATCGGCGTCACCGTGCAAATTGACGTAAAGCGCCGGAATGTCAAAGCCGCTTGCGTCTATGACAGGGCGCGTCACGCCGGCGGGCAAGCCCTCGACGCCGTCGATTCTCAATCGCACCTTGTCCAGGAGATCGCGCAAATCCTTGCCACCAGCGCGCCGGACACTCACTTCGGAATAGCCGTTCTGCGATTCCGAACTGATGGTGCGCACGCCATCCAGACCCTCGAGCGCGGCCTCAATCTTACGTGTCACCAGTTCATCGACCTGATTGGCAGTCGCATTAGGATAACTGGTTGATATCTGGATTGTTTCTGGCGGAATACGCGGAAACCCCTCAATCCTGATCGCGTAAACGGTCATCAGGCCGAGTATGAGAATCAGCACCATCAACAGATTGGCGGCAACAGGATTGCGGATGAACCAGCCGGTAAGGGAATGCATCGTCTGGGTCTACCTATGCTGCGTGGTCTCAGCGGGCTCGGCGCGCTGACCTGGGAGGAAAGAGGCAAGAGGCGTGGTTACGATGCGCCAGGAAGCGACGTGCGGCTCGTCCGGAGCTTCAATGATGACGCGGGCGTCCCGCCGAAACAGGACGATTGGCGCAAACCGCTTCAGACAATCCTCCTCGTCCAGGTGCCAGACATAACCTTCCTGGGTGAGAGCGCCTTCCGGAATGCTCATAGCCCGCTCGAAGATGCGCCCGGTCAACGCCACCTGAACGAAGTCACCTGCCAATATTGCCGGATTGTCCGCAGCATTCACTTCGAGGAAAATCTTATATAGGCGGGTCTTTTCATCAAGAAAGCCGCCAGCGCGCCGGACCTGAGCCTGCCCGATTTCAGCGCCGCTCTGGTCAAGTACACGGGCAACGGTCTCGACTATTGGCTGAGGCAGAAGCGACCAGTCGCGTCGGTTCAGTTCCACCTCAAGCTCGAACACCTTGTCATCGACCAGATGTACCAGCGTTTCACCAGTACCGATCGCCTGCCCGGGACTGACATGCCGCTCGGTGACAAAGCCCGAGAAAGGCGCCGACACAATTGTGTTTGCCAATTGCTGCTCGGCACGTTTCAGTCGTGCTTGTGCGAGGGCTACGGAATCAGTTGCGATCTGCAACTGAGGCAGCTTGAGCGCCAGATCGTTTGGTGCCGTCTTGCCCTCGCGACGGAACTGCTCCTGCGCCAAATGGGAGGCGTTTTTCGCATTCCAAAGGGCAAGCTCGGCTTCCTGAAGTGCGACCTTCGCCGAAGCCAATTCGGCCTCGTACGGACTGGGCTCTATGTGCAACAAAACCGTACCGGCCGCTACGGGCTCACCGGCCAGCGCCTTGTCGGTCACGTCCAGCACTCTGCCGGAGACAGCGGCGGTCAAATTTGCTGACCAACGCGGATTGACTTGGGAATACGCTACAATTTCTAATCGTTGTGGCTCCACAGGAACGCGCTCGAACGAAACGATCTGAAGCCTTGTGCTCCTCTGATCTGCGACAATATCGGCAGTGTCTTCCGTGGACAGTAGATAGGCAATCACGCCTCCGAATAGCGCCAACGCGATCACCAGAACTATGACGCGCTCGTATCGGATAGATTTTCTATTTTTCATTATTTTCTATCCATTCGTTGCGGTTTTTGCAATTAATTTGGCCCAGACATCAATTATATCGCAATACGCGCTAATTATTATTAGATCTCAAAACTCGATATTTTAATAATTTACTTATGCAGCATTTGGGCACTACGTTTCGATAGCGATTGCGAACAACAGAGATTTCCCCTTGCAACGGCGCGACCTTGACATTCCGCCAGTTCCAATATCAGATATGAACGATCGTTCGTTCGCTATCTAGGTGCCGGAGGTTGATACGTCAAGCCCATGACGGACAACAAAACGCCAGTTCACCCTGGGAAAATCAAAATCGTCCAAGCCGCTGTAACCTGCTTCCTGAAGCGCGGATTTCATCAAACAGGCGTGCGTGACATCGCAAAGCAAGCAGGTGTCAGCCTTGGCAACCTGTACAATCACTTCGAAGGCAAAGACGCCGTATTGGCCTTTATTGCCGAGCTCGAAAGCGACGAACTTCTCAGGTTCAAAACCATGTTGTCCGACAGGAGCGACCCGGCGGCTGCCCTGGTGGCATTTGTTCATGCCTTTTCTGCTTACGCCCAAAACCCCGAAAACGCTTTGCTCGGCCTGGAGCTGATGGCCGAAGCAATACGCAATCCGGCCATTGCCAAGGCATTCGAGCCCAATCGGGAGGACTTGATCGATGCACTGGCCGGTTGCATACAGTGCGGAAGCGAGGCTGGTGTGTTCACGCCGCGTTTGGACGCCAGGGAATATGCCTGCATGATCCTGGATGCGATTGAGGGTCATGGACTGCGCAAGCTGCTCGCGCCGCAAGGGCAGAAAAACGCCACCAAAATGCTCGTCCACTACACGCTGAGCAGCATAATGCCGGGTGTCGCGCCATCCGCGCAGGACTCGTCTCAATCCTAGCGGCTAGCAAGCCGAAAGCCGCTCGCGCCAACACGGATGCCTCAAGCCGCCGGGTGCATCTTCGCCCTTTTCAAACCGACCGGCCCAAGGCCGACCAGGTAGGCGCTGCTCATGGACTGGTTGAGCTTCATTTCTTCCTTGATTTCTTCACTGGCGTGGCCATGCGCTGTAGTGCTGTTGGCTTTGCTGTTTCGGAGGAACCTAGGCGGACTGCTCATTTCGCTCCGATCAGTCAAGCATGGCGGCACCGGCTAGCCGAACTCCTTTCGGGAATTCGAGCATGGCGTTCCATCCTGGCAGCAGGATCAGGCGCTTATGGCTCGGGATGTCCGGGATCAAGTCGTCGGCAGGATCCGGATCTCCGGAGGGCGTATTCCGCACAAAACAGTGTCCGCTTTCGGAGACCGATTGTGCCTTATCAAATGTCCGGCATGGGCGCGTTGCAGACTGTCGCCTTTTTCCGACCAGACAGCTAGCGGCCCGCAAGCGATATCTGCGGGCCGCTCCATTCGCTAGATCTCAGTACCCTCTGCCAGTTCTAGTGCGTCTTCGACGTCCACGCCGAGATAGCGAACGGTGTTCTCGATCTTGGTATGGCCGAGCAGGATCTGCACCGCTCGTAAGTTTCCGGTCGCCTTGTAGATGATCGACGCCTTGGTCCGCCGAAGAGAGTACGTCCCAAATTCCTCTTGGCGGAGACCAATTGCCGACACCCACTCGTCGACCAGTCGCGCATACTGCCTGGTGCTCAGGTGATCCGAATGATCGATGCGGCTAGGAAAGGTGAAATCGTCGATTGTGCCACCACGACGCTCCAGCCATGCGAGAAAACTCGCACGCGCGTCGGACATCAGTTCGAACTGAACTGGTCGTCCGGTCTTTTGCTGAATGACCATTGCGCGGGTTCGAATGTCCGGTCCGGCGACCAGCGTACCGATCTTGATCTTCACCAGGTCGCATCCGCGCAGTTTGCTGTCGATGGCGAGATCGAAAAGGGCGCGGTCCCGCAACCGACCTTCCCGATCCAGAAAGAACCGGATCGCCCAGATCTGTCGCGGTTTCAGTGCTCGTTTTGCTCCGACCTTTCTTCCCGCATTCCAGGCAGGCCTGCCGAGCCCGGCAGGATCAAATTGTGAATACCCCATTGTCGTTCTCCCGCGGCCATCATGGCCGGCGAGGTGCACAATAGTTTCGGCGCCGCAGGGCTGGATTGTTGTCGACGGCCACACCATCGAATGCTCCACCGTAGGGGATGCTCCGGGTCCGTCAGCGGACGGACGGCTTTGGGCGTTCGCTAAGGAATAAGCGGACACTCAGCCCATCGGTGACACTCGCAGTTCCAATAAACCGATAGATCGTAGTTAGCTGTACAAACATACAGATTTTGCCGGCCTCGTTCCGAGATTATCCTCTTTCCTTTGTGTGCCGCGCCAGCGATATTCCGATTTGTAGTTTAGACTTTATCTCCGTGCGGGAGTGGATACTCCGTCTCACATCTGCGCCCTGATGGAGAACGACACGCCAAAAGTCTTGCGGTCTTTGTCCACCGCCTTTTCACCCATCAGCCTCGACGTCACACACGGGGGCGTTCAACCGGATCCGGCGCAAGATACGCAGGTCCGTGCTGGATGCACCGATAGCTACGGTGAAGCGATTGCCATCCCTGGCCCAATCGGCCTTTTCGCTGTTCCACCGGCAAAAGCTGCGAGGAGCAAGCGCACACACGACCGTGCACTGTTCGCCGGCCGCGAGCCGAGACTTGCGGAATGCGGCGAGGCGCAAAGGTTCCGAGTGTTCGGACATGAGATAGACCTGCACAACCTCGCTCCCGGATCGCTCGCCGCGGTTGATCAGATCAACGGCGACCTCAACGGACTCGCCCCGCACGGTGACCCGGGCATCGAGAAAATCGATCCGTCCATAGCCAAGTCCATGACCAAAAGGGAATTGCGGAACCTTGCCGCGTGCCAGAAAGCCGCGATAGCCGATCAGGCTCCCTTCGGCGTAAACGACCTGCCCGTGCATCCGCGGCTTTTCCGTCATTGCGCCGAGATCTTCCGTCGCGGCAGGAAAACTCTGCGGAAGGCGTCCGCCTGGTTCGGCTTTTCCCGACAGGATGTCTGCCAGGGCATTGCCGCATTCCTGGCCGGGATACCAGAGCTGCAAAATCGCCGGCACGGCGGAAGCCCAGGGCATGACAACCGGCGATCCGGATTGCACGGCCACGACGGTTGCCGGATTTGCCGCCGCCACAGCACGGACCAACGCGTCCTGCGCACTGGGAAGACGGAGGGTGTCGCGGTCCTCGGCCTCGGTTTCCCAATCGTCGTTAAGGCCGATAACCAGAACGACACTATCGGCCGCGCGCGCTAGATCCTCCGCTTCCCGAAGCGACCCCTTGTCGGATGGCGCACGCAAACCGAAGCGAACAGCCTTGAGCGTGGTGGTGATACCGTCGCCACAGGCATACTCGACGCTAATCCGGTAGCTTTGCCCCGCGACCAGGGCGATTTGTGCATGGCGCTCCTCACAACCGTGACCGAAATAGGAAGAGCCGGGCCGCCAGCTTTCCCAGGCTTCGAGAACCGGTTTTCCGTCGATCGAGAGACGGCTGGTGCCGGCGCTCATCAGTCCGATATCGTGCAGTCCGCTTTCCTTGGCGACAAAGGTGCTGGTGAGCCGGGCGGAAAAGCACCGGTCATCGATGCCGGGCGCGACCGGGCCGAACCAGCGCAACTCGCTTCGCGGATGGGTTTGCGTCAGCACCGGATCACCAGAGAGATCCGCATTTTGATAAAAACGAATTTCGACCGGGGCATCGATCAGGGGCAGATAGCGGTCGCCAGGGCATCCAAGCGCATAATCCACCTGCGCCTGAGGAAAAGCGGCACGCATGCCCTGAAGCGGCGAAACGGCATAGTGGGCGTTGATCTGCGCCGATCCGCCACCGAACATGACAGCGCGCGCCGCGTTGGGGCCGATGACCGCGATCCTTTGCAGCTTCTGCGGCGTTAGCGGCAGCATGTTCTCGTTCTTGAGAAGAACAGCGGCTTCCGCTCCCGCGCGTCGGATCAGCGCGCGGGTCTCCGGCCGATCCTCAGCGGTTTCCGCATCGAGATCATCCATCGATGAGGCGTCGACCCGTCGCCCAAGCGCCAAAATGCGACGTGCCGAACGGCGTATGATTTCGGGTTGCACCGTCCCTTCATTCACGGCCTTCACCAGTTTTTCGCCACGGCTCCAACCCGGCCCGGGCATTTCCAGATCGAGACCGGCCAGAACGGCCTCCACCGTGGAATGGGTCGCCGTCCAGTCCGACATCACGACACCGTCGAACCCCCATTCGCGGCGAAGGACCTGATCGAGCAGCCACGTGTTCTGCGAGGTGTGGACGCCGTTCAACGCGTTGTAAGCGGTCATCACACAGGCAACATCGGCGTCCTTCACCGCCGCTTCGAAGGGCGGAAAATAGACCTCTCGCAGGGCGTTTTCGTCGATTTCGGAACTGGTCGTACGTCTTTCGTGTTCGCTTTCATTGCCGATGAAATGCTTGACCGTTGCCGCCACGCCCTCGGATTGGACGCCGCGTATATAGGCAACCGCCATGGCTGAGGCGAGCACCGGATCTTCGGAAAAGCACTCGAAATTGCGCCCGTTGAGCGGATTGCGGTGCATGTTGACCGTCGGGGCAAGCAGAACGCGCGCGCCTTTGGAACGGGCCTCGCGCGCCAGATCCGCACCGATCGCCTGCACCAGATCAGGATCCCAGCTCGCGGCAAGTGCGATGGCGACCGGATAGGCGGCAGAGCGCACGCCCCCGTTGAAATCCTCGCCGCGCGCACCATTCGGTCCGTCGGTCAGCTTGATGGCCGGCACACCAAGTCGCTCGATGGCGGCGGTTCGCCAAAAGCTGGCGCCGGACAGCAGGCTGACCTGTTCCTCGAGCGTCATCGCGTCGAGTTGCGCATCAAGATCCGGATCGCTCATGTTCAAGTCATTAATTCAGGCGGCCCGCCACTTGAGTGAACGTGTCAGGCCATAGCTGACGGCCACGGTGAGAATCAGAGTGGTGGCGAGCAGAACGAAGGCTAGAGCGGCACCGAATGGCCAGTTGCCCGCGCGCACGAACTGCTCATAGACAGCCGGGGCCAGCATGGTGAAGCCCGGACCGCCGAGCAGAACCGGTGTTGCATAGGCGTTCATCGACAGGATGAAGACCAGCACGCAGCCCGCCAACACGCCGGGAGCCGCCTGCGGCAACAAGATCCGGAAAAAGACAGTGAGCGGGCGGGCGCCGAGATTGGCGGCGGCTTCTTCGGTCTGGCGCGGTACGGTTTCCACCACCGAAGACAGGGTAAGGATCATGTAGGGCAGCACGACCGCCGTGGTGCCGACGACGACGGCAAGCGGCGTGTACATCAGCTTCACCGATTCGACACCGAAGACCCCAAGTGCGGCATTGATCGCGCCATGGGTCCCCAGCAGCGCCATCCATCCCGCCGCGCGCACGACATTGCCCACCAGCAGCGGAAAGAGCGTGAGGATGGTGATCATCGATTTCCAGCGGCTCTGCATGCGCGCCAGCCAATAGGCCGGCGCGAGCGAGAGGACGAGGGAGAGCGTCATGCACAAGAGCGCGACACCCACCGTGGTCATCAGGATCTTCTGATAATAAGGGTCCGAGAGCGCCGCGACATAGTTTTCCCCGCTCAGTGCCTCGGTCATCAGCTCCATCGGGCTGTAGTGGTTCAGAGACATTCTGAACAGTCCGGCCATGGGCAGGACCAGCAGACAAAAGACCAGCAGCGAAGCGGGGAAAACCAGGAACGGCATGTTAACCCTTGAACTCGCGGTTCCAGAAATCGAGGATCTCGGTCTGATGCTGCATCAGATAGTCATCGTCGAGTCGCAGGAGCCGAGCCTGATCCTCGGGCGGGAGACCGATGGCCTGTTCGAGTTCGGCCGGCAGGTTGGCGTCGGTGACCGTCGGCAGGTAGCCCATCAGCTCGGCAAAGCCGGTCTGTGCCTCCGGATCGAGAGCGGCATTGAGGTATGCAAGCGCACCTTCCATGTCTGGTGCGTTTTTCGGCACCGCCATCTCGAAGGCAATTGGAATGGCCCCTTCGGAGGCAACGGCGCGTTTGATGTTGAGGCCACTCTTGCGCCAGGAATAGGCGCGGGAGACGTAGTTAAGCGTGATCCAGATGTCGCCGGCATCGAAAGCGGAGGCGATCGCCTCGTTGGACGGAAGAATCTTGACCTCCTGCTCGTTGCGCAGTGCGAGCAGTTTGTCGTGGCCCGGCGTGAAATCGCTCATCGAGCCGCCGCCCACCAAAGCGGCAACGGCCGAGGTCGCGACATGCAGCTTGTCGGAAACCCCGACATGCCCCTTGTATTCCGGCTTCCACAGATCGGCATAGGACGTCGGCGGCGTCGTCACCTTCTCCGGATTGTAGAGAATGGCGATATAGGAATAGATCTGCGGAACCGAATAGGGCTTGCGAAGCGCGGGGATGACAGCGGAAACGCGCGGAACGTTGGTTTCACTGATGTCTGCCAGCACGCCGAACTGGGCCATCGGATACATGTCGAGATCGGCCAGAACCGCGACGTCGAAGCTCGACTTGGCGCGGGCTTTTTCGGTACGCAGCTTGGTCTGCCGCGCTTCGGTAGAGGAGATGTCCTGGATCACCTGATAGCCGGCGGGCGCCATAATGGCTTCATCGACAGTGCGGCGGAGGATGTCGCCGTAATCGCCACCGAAAATGGAAGCGATAATTTGCCCCTTGTCGGCAGCAAAGGAATGGCTTGGCATGCCGACCGCCAGAGCGGATGCGGCAGCGCCCGTGGCCAAGAAGGCTCGGCGGGAAAGTCTCGATGTGTCTGACATGACTGGTCTCTCCTTTTTGGTCGTCTTTTGGGGCATTGAGAATTAAATGCGGCTCGACAGCAGGCGGGCGTCCTGTGGCCGCCAGTTGACCGAGACCTGTGCACCCTCGTTCACTGCCGACAGCGGCGAGTCGTCGACGGGGGTCGGGATGATGGCGAAAAGCTCGGTGCCACCCAGCTTGAGCCGGTATTCGGTCAGGGCGCCGAGATAGATGACGCCGGTAACCGTTGCAGGCACCTCGGAAGGAACAACCGGCGCGATGGTGATCTTTTCCGGACGCAGCGCCAGAACGGCTTCATCCGCCATCGTTTCCGGTGCGGCGGCGCAGGTCATTTCCGTACCGGTTCGACTGATGAAGACGCCTGGCTGCCCCAACCGCCCTTCGATCAGGTTGCAGCGGCCGACGAAGCCGGCAACGAAAACATCGGCCGGCGCATCGTAGAGTTCGCGTGGCGTACCAATCTGGCGCTCGACTCCTCCCTCCATGACCACCAGGCGATCGGCCATGGTGAGCGCTTCTTCCTGATCGTGCGTCACAATCACCGTGGTCAACTCCAACTGCTGCTGCAGGGTGCGGATTTCATGCTGAACCTCGCCGCGCAGCTTGGCGTCGAGATTTGAGAGCGGCTCGTCGAGCAGCAGAAGCTTTGGGTTGACAGCAAGAGCGCGTGCCAGCGCCACGCGCTGCTGCTGGCCGCCGGACAGTTGGCGCGGCATGCGGTCGACCAGTTCGCCGAGCCGGACCAAATCCAGCGCGTTGCGCACGTTCTGTTCGCGTTCGGCGCGGCCGACCTTGCGCATTTCCAGACCGAAACCGACATTGGCGGCCACACTCATATGCGGGAAGAGCGCATAGGACTGGAACACCATGCCGGTGTCGCGCCGGTAAGGTGGTAGCGCTGAAATGTCTTCTCCGTCGAGCAGAATGCGGCCACCGGCCGGTGTGATGAAACCAGCGATCATTCTGAGGGTGGTGGTCTTGCCGCACCCCGACGGGCCGAGCAGGGCAACCATCTCTCCCTGTGCGACCTCGAGATTGAGATCCCGAACGACCCGGGTTTCTCCGAAGGTCTTGGCCAGATGATCCAGTGTCAGTTTGCTCAATAGGAGTCTCCGGGTCGAAGGCGTCAGAAAACGCGCGAAAGTTTCACGTAGCGGTCGGTCAGGAGCATCAACGCGCCGATCAGAACGATCTGCAGCGTACCGACCGCGGCCAGCGTCGGATCGATGCGGAATTCGAGATAGTTGAGCATCGCCACCGGCAAGGTGATCTTGCCCGGACCGATCAACAGCAGGGAAAGCTCAAGATTCTCGAAGCTCTGGATGAATGAGAACATGCAGGCAGCGATAATGCCCGAGCGCAGCATCGGCAGCGTGATGCGCCAAGTGACGACGCTCGGCGAAGCACCGAGATTGGCGGCGGCTTCTTCCACCGACAGGTCCAGACCCTCCATGCCGGCGGACACGAGCCGCACCGTCCACGGGATCGTCAGCAGCACATGGGCGGCGACAAGGCCGGCCGTCGTGCCGATGATCGTCTGGTCGATGACGGGCTCGGCGCGGATATAGAAGATGTAAAGAGCGGTGCCCATGATGATGGCCGGAACCGCCAACGGCCCGAGCAGCAGGGTCGAAATGGCACCTTTGCCGGGAAAGCGGCCGCGATTGAGACCGTAGGCGGCAAGCGTGCCGATCGGCACGCCGATGGCGGTGGCGATGAGGGCGAGTTCGAGACTGCTGATCAGCCCCTGAGTGAACTCGCGCCGAGCCCAGGCATTGGCGAACCATTGCAGGGTCAGGCCGTCGGGCGGAAAGCTGACGATCTGCTGATCGAAGAAACTGACCACAACAACAGTAACGACCGGCGCCATGACGAGCGCATAGGCCAGCACCACCAGGGCCAGTTGCAGAATCTTCGGCAGATGGCGGGGCAATGTCATGTGCGCGAGGCTCCCCTCCTCAGGCAAAAAACAGTGGCAAGTCTCATTCTTGCAACTATGATGACGTCATCATGGAAAATGATGACGTCATCATCAATAGGGAATCGAGGCGAAATTTGAAAATTAGCGATCGCCTGCCGACGATGGAAGATGTGGCGAACCATGCCGGCGTTTCACCGGCGACAGTGGCGCGGGTTCTTTACGAACCCGATAAGGTGGGGCCCGACAAGCAGCGGCGGGTGCGCGAAGCGCTGAAAACGACCGGCTACCGGCCAAATGCGGTTGCGCGTGGGTTGCGCACCCGGCGAAGTTGGACCATTGGTCTGATCGTTGTCGACGGGACGCTGAATCCCTTTTTCAGCCAGTTGAGCCAGGCCATTCGCAGCGAGGCACTCGACCGGGGCTTTCAGGTTCTGATGTTTCAGCACGGCATGAAACCGGAGCGCGAAGCGAGCGCCGTGGTTCAGCTTCTTCAGCAACGAGTGGATGCCGCCATCCTGTCCTACGGCATCAATGCCGAAGGTATGGAGCCTTTGTTGCAGGCGGGCATCCCGGTCGTTCAGATCGAGCAGGAGGTCCGTGGTGGAACCGATGCGGTGTTGATCGACCCGGCAACTGGCATAAACGCCGCGATCGACCATCTTTGCGCCTTGGGGCATCGCCGTATCGCGTTCATCGGTGGCGATCCCGAGCGCTATCACCGTGCCCGCGTTCATGGCACGTCGATGGAGGAGGATCGCCTCGCTGCCTTCAGAGCGGCGATCGCCAGGAATGGCGCCGACGACAACCCGGAATTGGTCCGTCTCGGCTTGTATTTCTCACTGCAGGGAGACGATCCCGCCTTCCATGGCCGTCAGATGATGGACGAATTGCTGACGCTCAAGGATCGTCCGACTGCGGTTCTGGCGTCGAGCGACATTCTCGCCGCTGGTGCCCTGCAGGCGCTCAAGATTGCCGAACTCAAGGTGCCCGAAGACATCTCCGTCATCGGCTTCGACAATTCCATCGCCAATCTGATGACCCCGCCCATGGCATCCATCGGCCGCCCGCTTAACGCCATGGGCTTTTCTGCGCTCGAACTCGCTGTCGAAGCGATCACCAATCCCGACAGGAGTGCTCGCCGTATCACCTATCAGACCGAACTCGTCTTGCGGAAATCAACAGCACAAAGTCCGCAATGCCGGTAACCGCGCCAATACCTGGATGGAGCAAGAAAACTGCGGCCTTTTACCGCCTCCAACCCACCATCGGATAGACCGCTTTCGAGCCCGAATCCTGGCGACCAAATGCCAGCTTTCAGGTGACAGCGACTTCGGTATCTACGGCCGAAAATGGGGCGCGTTGCGGACCGACTGCTATTGGCCGTGTATGGACGGCTCTCCGTTGGCAAGGGGATTGTTGAGTGATTGCATGAGCTGGTTGGAGCGGCCATGTATCCGACCTGTATGTGCGGCTTTGTCATGCGCCGCTGGCCATAATGCCATTCGCGCGGACCTGGTCCCGATCGGAAGCACGCACTCGAAGTGTAGGGCGCAAATGGGTTTTCCTGGTCCGGCGGTATCAACCGGCTTTGTGCATCAGCTCCTTGTCGCCCTTTCCAACCTCGTCGGCGAGCGCTCGCCGCGTCTCGTTCTACGCGACGACCGGCTCCCTGTAGCGCTCGCCGGGCCATCAGCTGCACGAGCCATGGCCGCGTTGTTCCGTGTCGCTCGGCATAGCGGATATCCTCTGGTCACTCTCGTCGTTGACCACCACAAGCAGTTGCTCGATGCCGTTCCGTCCGACCGGGGCCACGATCCTGAATTCCGACAGATGTGCCCGCAGCGCGTTCGACAGCTAGGTGTGCTGGCGGTTGAGCATCAGCCGGACCAGGTGCAGCACCATCACGCTCTGCTGTTCGGGTATCTTGACCGGCACGAAGCGCATGGACGGCCGGGTCACTGCCTCACAGATGGCCTCCGCGTCGGCCGCATCGTTCTTCTGTCGCTTCACATAAGGCTTCACCTATTGCGCCGGCAGCAGCCGCACGTCATGGCCAAGTGCGATGAGTTTTCTTGCCCAATAGTGCGAGGTACCGCAGGACTCAATCCCGACAAGGCACGGCGGCAGCTTCTCGAAAAACCGAAGAACCCGCCCGCGCGTCAGTCTCCTGCGAACCACGACCTCGCCCGCACCATCAATCCCGTGCACCTGAAAGACCGATTTCGCGATATCCAGTCCGATCGTCGTAATCGTAGCCATCCCAGTTCTCCTCCAGCTCTGATCCCGCGACTATAGCCGCAGGGGGGAGGAGAGCCGTCCACCGCATCAGGAGCGGACCGGCAGCTTTTGGACGATTTGGGGTCGGAAACAGAACGGCGACTCTCGGCGGCGCATTGGCATAAGCGGTCCATGGGCGCGCAAGTGATTGGGCAGTCCACGCAGGCAGCCCGCTCTCGCGACATCCGTTTGCGAGAGGTGATGCCGGGATTCGATTGAGCGATGCCGCTCGGCTTATCCGCCGCGCTAATGCCCGCGATTCCGCTTCTCATTTGCACCTGTCACATCGCTCCTCAGATTCGGATCGGTAAGTCTTCAATTGTGATCATATATCATTAAGGTTACGATCGTTCAGTATTGATTGAACGAACTGAATGTGCCATATGCCGACCAAACGCGAGAGGCATATGGTCGACACACTCAACAAGACGGACGCCGTCGAGGAATTCATCGAACGTATAGGTGTTCTGACCCAGGCAGATGGCGCACCGCGCATTGCCGGGCGCCTGTTCGGGTTGGTCATTGTCGAGAACCGGCCAATGTCGCTTCGGGAAATGGCGGAACGCCTGCAGGTTTCGAAGGCCTCAATCAGCACCAATGCACGGCAGCTTGCGCGGGCGGGTTTCTTGCGCCTGACCACGCGCCCCGGCAGCCGCGAAGACCTCTACGAGCTTCCGCGCGATCCCTATCGGAAACTCGTACGCTCCATGACGAAAAAGCTGACGGAAAAGGCGGCCGTCATCGCCGAGATCGAGGAGCTTTTCACCGACGAGCAGGTGGATATCCGCGAGCGGATACACCACCTCGCGGAGTTTTACCGCTCCGCCGCGGAGGTGCTCGACGAATGGTACGACAAATTGCCGCCGGCACCGTAATGGCACAACTCCGCCGGCACACCGACATTAGGCGCCAAGAGATGCTCCCCCGACCACGTAAACAGGCGATCAAGACAAATGGACAAGCCGATCAAGGCCCCCGTGACCGATAACGCCGCCGCCAAGCCCGAATGGGCCATGAGCAAGCGTGAAAAGCTGAACGCGGAACGCGTCGCCCAGGGCCTCAAGCCAAAGCGCCGTCGCTGGCCGTGGATCGTGCTCGCGCTCCTCGTCCTGGGTGGCGGCGGCGCCTATTTCTTCACGACCACCCAGGCGCCGCCACCTCCAGCGGCAGAGGTGGCCGAAGTGGCGGACGCCAAACCGGTCATGCAGGTCAACGAACTCGAATACAGTGTGCTCGAACCGCGCCGGCTCGAATGGCTGGTCAAGGTATCCGGCACGCTCAATCCGAGCGTTCGGGCCGACCTGTCCTCCCAGGCCGGCGGCAAGGTCGAGGCGGTCAATGCCCGGCCGGGGGACGCCGTGTCCGAGGGCGACATTCTCGTCCAGGTCGACACCGAGAACCTGTCGCTGCAACTGCGCCAAGTGCGCTCCACCGCCGAGGCGACGCGCACCAACCTGGCCCAGTCCGAAAGCCAGCTCAAACGCACTGAAGAACTCTCTCGCCGCGGCATCGTCTCGCCATCTTCGATCGAACAGGCGCGCGCCAACGTCGACGCGCTGAAGGCAAATCTCGCGGCGCTAGAAAGCCAGGTGGCCTCCTCCGAGATCTCTCTTACCAATGCCACCGTGCGCGCACCCTTCGATGGCATCGTCGCCTCGCGCTCGGTCGAGCCCGGCCAGATCATCGGCGCCGGTTCGCCGCTCATGACCATCGTCGACCTAGACGTCATGGAAATGGTCGGCAACGCGGCCATCGGCACAGGACCGGTCATCGCGCCCGGCCAGAAGGTCACGATCATCGTCGACGGACTGGCCGAACGCAGCTTCACTGGCGAGGTCGTGCGCATCAATCCCGTCGCAACGGCGGGCACGCGCACCATCCCCATCTACATAAGGACCGACAACACGGAAGGATTGCTGCGCGGTGGCATGTTCGCCACCGGCGAGATCGTCGTCGACGCACGTGACGATGCGCTGGCCATGCCGGTCGAGGCCATCCGCGAGGACGCCGAGGGCGACTATGTGCTCAAGATCGAGGATGGCAAGTTGGTGCGCGCCGGCGTCGAAAAGGGAACGACCTGGAACGCCGGGCGTCTGGTGGACATCGTTTCAGGCCTTGAGCCCGGCGACACGGTGGTGACCGCGCCGCTTCCTGAACTGGAGCCCGGCGACAGCGTCGAGCTGGTCGGAGAATAGACAATGCTTCTCACGCGTATCAGCGTCAGTCATCCGGTCTTCGCGACGATGATCATGCTCGCGCTCTTGGTCTTCGGTATTTATTCCTACCAGCGCTTGCCGATCGAATCGATTCCGAATATCGACATCCCCGTCGTCGCGGTCGTTGTCGGCTATCCCGGCGCTTCGCCGGAAGCTGTCGAATCCGACATCATCGAGCCGGTCGAAGATGCGGTGAACACTATCAACGGCATCGATACCATCCAGTCGATCGCACAGTCGGGCCGGGCAATGATCATCCTGATGTTCGACATGGATGTTCCCTCGACGACGGCGGTTCAGGACGTGCGCGACCGCATGGCGACGCTGGCCGGTTCTTTCCCGGACAACGCCGCAGACGCGCAGATCCTCAGGTTCGACCCCAATCAGATGCCGATCCTGTCCATGGCCATCAGTTCGGACACCATGTCCGCCCGCGACCTCACGGCGCTGACCGAAGACGTCATCGTCCCGCGCCTGTCCGCGATCTCGGGTGTCGGCAGCGCCACCGTCGTTGGCGGCATCGACCGGCAGATCCATATCCGCATCGATCCGGACCGTCTGACGGCCTTCAACATCGGTGTCGGTGCGGTCGCCTCGGCGATCACCAACGAGAACGTCAACATCCCGACCGGTTCCATCGAGGACGGCCTGCTCGAGCAGTCGATCCAGGTCGAAGGCCGGCTCGGCAGGGTCGAGGAGTTCCGCGACATCATCGTCGGCCGGCTCGGCGGCCAGCCGGTGCGGCTCGGCGATGTCGCCACCATCGAGGCGGGCGAAAGCGACGTGAAATCGATCGCGCTACTCAATGGCGAGCGCGCCCTGGCCGTCAATGTGGTCAAGGCCCAAGGCGCCAATACCGTCGGCGTGGTTCACGATATCCGCAAGGCGATCAGCAAACTCGAGAGCAGCGAACTGCCGGAAGGCGTTCATATCAAGGTCGTGCGCGACAATGCGGTTGAGGTCGAACAATCGTTCCACGCCGTGCAGAACATGCTTGTCGAAGGCGCTCTGCTGGCCGTGTTCATCGTCTTCATCTTCCTCAATTCCTGGCGCTCGACCGTCATCACCGGTCTGACGCTGCCGATCTCGATCATCGGCGCCATGATCGCGCTCTATTTCTTTGGCTTCACCCTAAACATGATGACGCTGATGGCGCTGTCGCTGGCCGTCGGGCTTCTGATCGACGATGCCATCGTCGTGCGCGAAAACATCATGCGGCACCTGCATATGGGCAAGAACCACCGTCAGGCGGCGCTCGACGGCACCAACGAGATCGGTCTCGCCGTTTTGGCAACCACCTTGTCCATCGTCGCAGTCTTCCTGCCCGTCGCCTTCATGGACGGCATTCTAGGGCGCTTTTTCCTGCAATTCGGCGTCACGGTGTCGGTTGCCGTGCTCATCTCCTTGTTCGTGGCCTTCACGCTAGATCCCATGCTGTCGAGCGTATGGTACGACCCTGACGCCGATCCCGACAGGAAGCACGGACCGATCGGCTGGACGGTGCAGCGCTTCGACATTTTCTTCGACCACGTGCGTTCGGGCTACAAGCACGTCCTGCGCTGGGCGCTCAAGCATCGCAAGACCACGCTGATGATCGCGCTTGCCGCCTTTGTCGGGTCGTTCCTGCTCGTGCCGATGGTCGGCGCCGAGTTCGCGCCGGCTGTGGACAATTCCGAGCTTCAGGTCGACGTCGAAACGCCGCTCGGCTCGAGCCTCGATTACACCGCCGCCAAGCTGCAGCAGGTCGATATCGTGCTCAAGCGCTTCCCCGAAGTGGAGAGCACCTACGCCACCATTGCCTCGTCCTACTCCACCAGCGGCAGCAATGAGGCGACGCTTGTCGCCACGCTCGTGCCGCCCGAGGAACGCGACCGCGCGCCACTCGAAATGACCAGCGCCGTTCGTGACGCCCTGGCCCAGATTCCCGGCATCAAGATCAATGTCGGCGCCGCCGGCGGCTTCGGCGGGGTCAGTTCGCCGATCCAGGTCAAACTTTACGGCGACAATTTTGCCACGCTCGACCGGTTGGCGAACCAGCTGATGTCGAAGATGAGAAAGATCAACGGCGTCGTCGACATCGAGTCGAGCTATGACGCCGCCCAGCCGGTGCTCGGCGTCCGCGTCAACCGCGAGGCCGCCAGCGATCTCGGCGTAAGCCTCGCCCAAATTGGCGCGGCGCTCAGTCCCATGCTCGGCGGCAAGGAGGTGACGGACTGGACCGCGCCCGACGGCAAGAACTACACGGTCATCGTTCGTCTGCCCGAATCCGCCCGCAACGACATCGAGGCGCTGAAAGCTCTACCGATCGCCCAGAGCGGCGCCACCGGCAGCGCTTCGCTGGTGCGACTCGACCAGGTCGCCGAGATCGTTCATTCCGAGACCCCGGCGCAGATCAACCGTCTCGACCTGTCGCGTCAGGTCACGGTTACGGCCAATCTCGACGGCGTCGAGCTTGGTTCTGTCACCACGCCGCTTCAGGGTGCGATCGATAGTCTCAATCTGCCGGCCGGCTATCGCGTGAGCATGGGCGGCGATGCCGAAGATCTGGCGGACGCCGCCTCATCGGCGGGCTCGGCACTGCTTTTGGCTGTGATCTTCATCTATCTGGTGCTGGCCAGCCAGTTCGGCAGCTTCCTGCAGCCGGTGGCGATCATGTTCGCCCTGCCGCTGGCGTTGATCGGCGTCTTGTTGGGGCTGATGGTCGGCCATAGCACGCTCAACATCTACTCGATGATCGGGTTCATCATGCTGATGGGCCTAGTGGTGAAGAACGCCATCCTTCTGGTGGACAACGCCAACCAGCACGTGGCCGCGGGCGACGACCTGTTCGATGCGCTGGTAACGGCGGGTGGAACCCGTTTCCGCCCGATCATCATGACAACCCTGGCCATGATCTGCGGCATGTTGCCGTTGGCGCTTCGCCTGCATGAAGGCAGCGGCGAGAATGCCCCCATGGCCCATGCGGTGATCGGCGGACTTCTGAGTTCGACGGTTTTGACCCTGGTGGTCGTGCCTGTGGCGCTGACCTACATCGAATCGTTCGGACGTTTCGTCCGCCGCTTCCTGCCCAAGGCACCCGATCACACCGGCCACCAGCCGGCCGATTAGGGCGGAGAGCATTGTCAGCTTCTGGAAATTCTCAGAGCTCTCTCGAACGACCCAAATGGGGCGCGTTGTTGCCGCTTGAGAGGTCTCCGGTTGCCGGTTCTACCGACTCCCAAAACGACGGCGCTGTTATTATCCCCTTCCGAGTTCGCAGGCGGCCATGATCGTCAGCTCCGGATAGGTAGCACTCTTTTCTGGTCGTCTGAATGCAAGCCATGCTGATATCTTGTCCGCCGAAAACCCTTCTTCAAGAGCTTTTGCGACCACCGCGAAATCCACCTCGGATTGCGACGCCGCATGTACTGGCCTGCGCCCTTCAGTCAACTCTCGTTTGATGCGTTCCCTCTGCATCGCTTGGATCTCATCGAGGCGGGCCAGGATTGCCCGATTGACATTGGTCGACGGTACCGCCGCGGCGCCCGCCGCCGCCCCGGCTGTGTCCATTGCCGAAAGCCGGTTCAGCAGTGCGAGGCCGCTGCTGGCTGTGCGTCCGGGGGCGGAAAGTCGAATGCTCACGAACGGAAACTGCCCGCTTTCCAGTTGGTGCTTCGGCTTTCGATTGGTGAAGCCGGGCACCCGGCCGGGTTGTCGCGGCGACACTGCCCGCTGGTCGGCGTAATAGACCTGAGACAGATGGCGCGCCGCCATCCCCATGACGGAATAAGGGACCGAACCGACATCGGCAAGCTGGATCCATGCCTGGAAATTTCGCCGACTGGTTTCGATAATCAGACAAGGTTCCAGCCCATCTTCTTCAAGGTGATGAACGGCCTCATCGGTGAGGTCGTCGATCATTATGAGCCCGGGGTGAGATGCCTTCGAACGTAAGCGGCAAGCCGACCCCGTCTTTCGCAAGGTGATTGCAGCGGCTACGCACCTATGACGTGTTTTGTCGAGGGTGTGACGTTCCATGTCTGCGCATATGCCTGGTGATAGAAACTTTCATGTGATCGAGGTTCAGGCGGATCGGCTGGACGCGAGTCCGGCGGCACCGCGACGCCGATGGTCAGCGGAGGCGAAGGCACGGCTGGTGGCCGAGGCGATGGCGCCGGATGCGAACGTGTCGGCGATTGCGCGGCGGAACGGGATAGCTCCGGCGCAGCTTTTTTGCTGGAAGCGACAGGCACTTGCACGTCTGAACGTGCCGCAGTCAGAATCCTCGCCGCCTGCGCTCGCGTCGACACTGTGTCGGATCGAGATCATCGTGGACGGCATCCTGATCCGCACTGGCGCCGATATCGGCGAAGAGGCGTTGAAGCGGGTGATCCGGGCGGTGCGGTCGGCATGATCCCGTCGGGGGTGAAGGTGTTCGTTGCCAGTCACCCGGTCGACTTCAGGAAAGGTCCGGACGGGTTGATGGCGCTGGTTCGGGACGCCGGGGCGGACCCGTTCAGCGGCGCGCTCTATGTGTTCCGGGCCAAGCGTGCGGATCGGGTCAAGATCGTGTGGTGGGACGGCACCGGACTTTGCCTTTATGCCAAGCGGCTCGAGAAGGCGGCGTTCTGCTGGCCCAGGATCGGACATACGAGGGTCAGGATCAACCACGCGCAACTGCTGGCGCTGGTCGACGGCATGGACTGGAAACGGGTTCGGGCGACATCGGAGAGCCGGCCGCAATCTGTTGGGCAAAGGTCTGTGGCGGACTGACTCAGCAGGCAGGAAACTGAGGAAATCCGGGCCGTTTTGTGCTCTGATCGGGCATGGACATCAACGCCTCCGATCTTCCAGACGATATCGACGCGCTCAAGGCGATGCTCGTTGCCATGCAGGAACAATCGGCGGCGGCCGAGGCGCAAATCGCCCATCTCGAGGCGACCAATGCGACGGCCAATGAGCGCATTGCACGGCTGACGTCCATCATCAAGATGTTCGAGCGGGCCCGCTACGGCACACGCTCGGAAAAGCTCCGGATCGATCCGCTCGACGATGATCAATACGCCTTCGTGTTCGACGAGATCGAGACGGGGCTAGCAGATATCCAGAGCGGTCTCATAAAGGCCCGTGGACCTTCAGAACCCAAACGGGCGCCGCGGCCGCGAAAAGGCTTTGCCGCCCATCTCGAACGGGTCGAAATCGTCATCGAACCCGAGGTGCCGGCCGGCTGCAAGGATGAGGACAAGATCCTGATCGGCGAGGACGTCTCGGAACGGCTCGATGTGACGCCGGCGACGTTCCGGGTCATCGTCACCCGCCGGCCGAAGTACGCTTACCGCATGGCAGACGGCGAGGACCACATCGTCCAGGCGCCGGCGCCCAACCACATCGTAGAAAGTGGCATCCCGACCGAGGCGCTTCTCGCACATGTAGCGGTCAGCAAATACGCCGACGGTCTGCCTCTCTACCGGCAGGAAGCCATCTATGCCCGTGACGGGGTTGAGATCGACCGCTCCTTGATGGCGCAGTGGATGGGCAAGGTCGGGTTCGACCTCGCGCCGCTGGCCGATCATGTCCTTGAAAAGATCAAGCAGGGCGAGCGGATCTTTGCCGACGAGACCCGCCTGCCGACACTGGCGCCGGGCACGGGCAAGGTCAAAACCGCCTGGTTGTGGGCCTATGCAAGGGACGACAGACCCTTTGGCGGATCGGATCCGCCCATGGTTGCCTATCGCTTCGAGGACAGCCGGGCCGGCGCGTGCGTTGTCCGTCATCTCGAGGACTACCGCGGTATCCTGCAGGTTGACGGCTATGGCGCCTACAACAAACTGGCCAAATCCGACCGGCAGAACGACGGCATCACCCTGGCCGGGTGCTGGGCCCACGCGCGGCGCAAGTTCTATGAACTGCATGTCAACGGCACCTCGGTTTTGGCCACACGCATCGTCGAGATGATGGCACCGCTCTGGGCCTGCGAAGACCTCATCCGCGGGCAATCCGCCGAAATACGCGCAGAACGTCGTCGAAGCCAATCCGCGCCGATCGTCGCCGGAATCTTCGATCTCATGGAAAAAGAACTGCCCCGCCTGTCCGGCAAATCCAAACTGGCCGAGGCCATCCGCTACACGAACTCCCGCCGGAAAGTCCTCGAGCGCTTCCTTGATGACGGGCGCATCGAGATCGACTCCAACATTGTCGAGCGTGCGATCAGGCCCCAGGCCATTACAAGAAAGAATGCGCTGTTCGCCGGCAGTGACGGCGGCGGTCGCACCTGGGCGACAATCGCCACGCTCCTGACCACTGCCAAGATGAACGGCGTCGATCCCAACGCATGGCTCACCCAGACCCTTGAGCGCATCGCCAACGGCTGGCCCAACAGCCAGATCGACGACCTCATGCCCTGGAATTACAAACCCTGAACGGTGCCGGCTTCGCGCTTACCTTCGAACTGGGCCCAAGACGCATGTAGACATTGCCGCCACGTGCGTTGGCTGCGGCAGAGTGCGGCAACAACGCCAGGATTTCTTCGGCACCGAGATCGCGATTGGTCCATTGACCGTGGCCACGGTGCTCTCCGGGCTTGGGCGGAAATACGAAGCCGATATCAAGGGGAACGCCAAGCGCCCGGACGGCGGTTCTGACCGCCCGTTGTGTTGCAGGATGCACCCCTAGGTTGTGTGGACTCTTGGGATTCCCAAAGGGCCTCAAATCAGATTCAAGACTGTCTTTTGGAAGCAGTCATGGGCGTTCTGGACCGTTTGATCCTTCGGGATGATCAGTGGGAGCGGATATCGGCTCACATTATTGGCGACGAACGCACGCGCGGCTCATCGGGGCGCGACAATCGCCTGTTCGTGGAAGCGGTGTTGTGGATCGTGCGCACGGGTTCGCCCTGGCGCGATCTGCCTGAGATATTCGGGGAGTGGAACAGCGTGTTCCGCCGGTTCAGCCGCTGGAGCCAAAAGGGCGTGTGGTGGCGTATCTTCGCGGCGATGTCGGACGATTCCGATTTCGAGTACCTGATTGTCGATTCGACCATCATTCGCGCCCACAGCTAGGCTGCCGGCGCAAAAAAAGGGACTGAAGATCAGGCCATTGGCCGTTCCCGGGGCGGTCTGGGCACCAAAATCCACATGGCGGTGCGCGGGCTTGGCTGTCCGGTTCGGTTCCACCTCACCGCAGGCTAGAAGGGCGATGCGCCACTAGCCGAGGCGTTGATCGAGAACCTGCCCGCCGACGTCGTCATGGCCGATACCGCCTATGACAGCGATTGCCTTCGTAACGCCATCGCCGACAAGGGTGCCGTGGCGGTGATCCCCAACAATCCGTCCCGTGCTCTCAAGTATCCAATGGACAAGCACCTATACGCACAGCGTCACTTGATCGAATGCTGCTTCTCAAAGCTCAAGCAGTTCCGCAGGGTCGCAACCCGCTTCGAGAAAACCGCCGGAAACTACAATGCCGTCGTCACCATCGCCGCTATCGTCCTCTGGATCAAATAACTGTCCTCACAACCTAGAGAGAGAAACAAGCCTTACCTCACACTCCCGGAGAGCATCATCTGATCAAGGGCTGTTCTCAGCGCCCTGACGTCTTCGGAACTGGTGTAGCGACGCTCGGACTGCGCAAAGCCCAGGCGTTGTGCCGCATCCCCCAGTGTCGGGGTGAAGCGTGCGCAGGATGCGTGAACCTCGGTGAAGTGCGCGTGCCCGAAGAGCTCGGACACTGTGGTTGCCTTCACGCCGGCGCCCGGCATCACAACGATGCGCTTCTTCGCGCGTTTGTGCATGCGTGCAATCATCTCCGCACCTGCCGGCGCTGTCGGCGCGCCCCCCGATGTCAGCACACGTTCGAAACGAAGATTCACCGCCATTTCGAGCGCAGCGTCAAAATCAGGAACCAAATCAAAAGCACGGTGGAGCGTGGTGCCCAGTCCCTGTGCGGCAGCGCGCAACGTCTGGAGCGTGGCGCAATCAAGTTGCCCGTCAGGCAGGGAGGCGCCAAGCACGACACCCGCCAGTCCGGCATCGGCAACCGCACGGATGTCATCCAGCATGGTAGCGACATCGGACACGTCGAAAACGAAGTCGCCAGGCCGAGGGCGGACCATTGCGTAGACCGGAATGGGGCTGGTTCTGGCATAGGCGATCAGCCCGGGCGCAGGCGTCAGGCCGCCTAATTCAAGAGCCGAGCAGAGTTCGATCCGATCGGCGCCACCCTTGATTGCGGCATCTAGACCAGCAGCCGTGTCGACACAGATTTCCAGTAAAGGCCTGGTCATCGGCGCGCAGAGTCCAAAGCCAAAACGGCGGCGCCCAACAGGCCGCCATCCTTGCGGCATTCACCGGGAACGAGAAGCGGGGCACTCGTCTTGCGCAGGATTTTCCCGCGCACGGCCACGTCCAGTGCGGAAACGAGTGGCAGGCAATTGGACAGGCCACCTCCGACGGGGACGATGCCCGCTCCGGTAATATTAACCGCTAATGAAAGCGGGTCCGAGACGAGGGCCAGATAGGCTTCGACCGTTTGCGTTGCGATCGGATCCGCGTCCTGCCAGCGTGCGAGTATGGTTTGGCTGTCATCCGTCTCGTTGGAAAGAAAGGTGTGAAGCCGCTCGAGGCCGCGGGCACCGCCGATCGTATCCACGCAGCCGGTTTGTCCGCAGCCGCAAGCAAACCTCGGCACCTCGATTTCTAACCCCGGTATTCTGGTCGCGATAATGGGACCATGCCCCCACTCGCCGGCATAGCCGCCCGCGCCAGTGACCATCTGGCCATCGACGATGAACCCGCCGCCAACACCGGTTCCGAGAATGATGCCGAAGACCGTGTGATGTCCTTTCCCGACACCGGCATGGGCTTCGGCCAAAACAAAACAGTCGGCGTCATTGGCGACTCGAACCTCCCGCGCCAGAGCATGCGACAGATCCCTTGCGAGCGGACGGTCGTTGACGCATGGAATGTTGGCGCATTTGAGCGCTCCACTCCGTGGGTCTACGACGCCGGCGATCGCAACGGCAACAGATGCGTCGGCCGGCGCCTCGGCGGCCTCGATCAGGCCCGCCAGCGCGGTCACGAAGGCGTCGAAATCATGAAGCGGCGTTGGAACGCGGCCGACAGATCTCAAATTGTCGACGGTTTCGGCTTGCGCCGCCCTGATCCAGCTTCCGCCGATATCGAAGCAGATGACCATCTCGGTTCACTCTTTTTCGTTCAGACCGTGCGCGCGGCCCGCAACTCCGGTTCGGGCATTGAGGTCTGCCAGAACCAGTATTTGATGTCGCCGGGGCAGCGGAAATTGACGACGTCGTGGTTTCCCGCGACATCGACAGCATGGATGACCACACCGGCAAGAAATCCCGTGTCGAGTTCGGCGAGCTCCTCGACCGCCAACGCCATCGCGTCCTTGAGGCTGTATCCGAGCTTTAGCGCGAGCACGACTGTTCTGGCGGTGGCGCAGCGCATCGTCATCTCGCCGGTATGGGTACAGGCCGCCGCACCGTAGCGGCTGTCGGCATAAAACCCCGCACCCGGTATCGGACTATCGCCGAGCCGTCCGGGATATTTCCATGCCCATCCCGAGGTCGATGTCGCCGCATGGCAGCCCTTTGCCGGATCGGCGGCCAGAAAGACGGTGGTATCGCGCACGCGTTCGGGGTCTGTGATCGCCTTGCTCAACGGCGCCAGGGGAATGTCGGGAAAACGTGCAAGCTGATCCGGCGCGAGTTCCTTTTCGAGGCGCGCCCACCACGTCTTGCGGCTGTCCTCGAGAAGCACATCGTCAACGGCGAAGCCGATTTCGTCGGCAAAGCGTCGCGCGCCCGCTCCGGTCAGCATGACGTGCGGCAGGCGTTTCATGACCTCTTGGGCAAGCGCTGCGACGGGAATGGTGTCTGGCACTGCGCCCACAGCACCAACCGCACGCGTGTTGCCATCCATGACACCCGCATCGAGCTCCATCCGGCCCAGCATATTGGGCCATCCGCCATATCCGACACTGCGCACTCTGGCTTCGCGTTCTACCATGCCAATGCCCGCGACCAGTGCGTCGAGGCACTCGGCGCCATTGCGCAGCATGTCAACCGAGACCGGAAAGCCCGGCCAGCCTTCCGCGTTGGCCAGCACCATCATGAGCTTACCTCCTTTTCGTTCCGCTTATGGTATGAGGTGTCTACGCGAGACCGATATCAGCTTTTGGTATCGGATGCATATTGGACCTCCACTATGGCGATCCCCTTGAGGGACGGCAGGGAAAACCTGACTCGGGTTCCGCTGACCTGATAATCGAGCGCCCGTCCATCGGGAACGGTTCGTACCGAGGTCACGGCTCGCTGACCGATGTCGAGATCGACGCCGACATCCTTGAGCGTAACGAAATCCTGGATCGGTTGCACTTCGTCGCCGCGCAGATGGCCGCGCAGGGCAGGCTGCGCCATCGCGAGGTGAACGACGTCACGGTTGGCGGTGTCCTGATGCCGCACGGTGAGGCGCCCCGCTCTTGGAAGATCGGCCCGGACAAGCGGCGCATCGTCGAGCAGGGAAATGATCACGTTTTCGAGCAGCTCGAGAATCGCCACGGCGCCCGAGATCCGATAGGCGGAAAAGGCGGGATGCGCGAGATAGACGATGCCACCTTTTCTGACACCGGCGGCAAAGCCGGACGGATCGGACCGGCGCGGGGTGTGCACATGGCCGCTGAAATGCTTCGCGCTGCGCTCGAAATAGGGATCGTAGACAAGGCCGAGACTTTGGCCGTCTGTGATGGAAATGCGCTCGGACGGTACATAGAGGTAGATCGGATCGCCGATGAAGCTGGCGCGGATCGCGCTGTCGTGCAGCGCATAATCGCCCGAGAAGGGGCTCGTTCCGGCCCATTCCGCTCCGATGTCGAACAGGAAGCCCACCTCAGGGTTGATGCCGCTGCGCCCGGTCAGAAACAGTTTGCCGCCCTTCGCCAGATAGGCATCAAGCGCGGACTTGAGGGCCGTGTCGACAAGAACGTCATCGGGCAGGATCAGCAGCCTGTAAGGACTGAAATCCGACTCGGGATCGAGAATGTCGAACGTGAACCTGCTTTCGAGCAGGACACGGGCGGCGCCTTCGTCGGCCGGATTGTTGGCATTCGGTGAGCCGATGAAACCGGGGCGGCGGGTCCCTTCCGAACTCACGATACCGATATCGGCGCGGTTTCTGGTGTCGATGCACCAGGGCTCGGCCGCCTCTGCGGCGGCATAAGCAGCGCCAATTAACTTGTAGCTTGTGGCATCTATCTCGCAATTTGGATGCAAATGGTCGCCGATCGAGGCACCGGCCCCAAGCGACTGCATCACGGCGACCTCGTAGGCCAGGGCTTCGGGCGTCTTGTAGCTGCCAATCTCGCCCCACAGATGATGGAACTTGCCGGTCATGCCGATGAACGGCGCGCCGAAGACATCGACATATCGTGCCGACAGCGGGAAATGATCGTAACCCCATTTCGCTGTTGGCAGCGACTCCAGTTCCAGATGGCTGAAATAGCGCGTGTAGACATCACGTCGTCCGCGCCGGATATGGCCGAGATTGAAAAAGAGCGGGGTTTCCGGATTGTGTTTGTCGACGGCTTTCTTGACCTTGTCGAACAGTTCGAGATTGACCTGCTCGCAAAAGGTCGCCCGGTCTTCTGGGTTCTCCCAGTCGAGACCTCCGTCGGTCATTCTTTTTTGCGACCATGGCCCGGCGGAGAGCTTCTGGAAGGCGATGTCGATGAAGATACCATCCCCATCGGGATAGTTGACCATCACCTCTTCGACCTGCCGGCATAGATAGTCGAGATAGGGCGAGGCGAAATCAAGAGTCGCCCAGCCATCGCCGAGCGGGTTACCACCGACTCTGTCGGGGAACCCGTTTTCATCCATGAGCCGCCAACCCGGCTGTGTATTGGCGGCATACTCGTCCCAGCCACCCGAAAGATAGATCGGCGCCTTGATCCCGTGCCGGTGCAGGGCATCGATCTGTGCGCGAAGCAGATCGAATTTCAGATGCGGATGCATCCGTCCGATCTTCGTCGGGTGATAGGAGTGGCCGTGATGGCACTTGGAGAACACCGTGACGGAGTCCACATGTGCATCCTTGAATGCCTGACCGAAAGCATCCGGATCGAACCGGGAGCCGATGTCCTCGATGAGCTCGGAGGTGTGAAAATCGAGGTGTACTTGGCGAAGGCGCATGATGGTCCGATGGCAGGAGGAAAAGACTAGGATGCATGCCGGGCGAAACGCAGCGTTTGCCCGTCGGCATCGAATAGGTACATGGCGTCGGTCGGCACGGTGACATCGAGCCGGTCGTCGTGGGCGACGCGAAGCTGACGCGGCTGATGCAGGGCGAACATGCCGTCCTGGGATTCGGATTCGATGCTTTGTATGTCGCCGGCATCGCCATAGATAAGTGTTTCACGCCCGAGGCTTTCCACCACGCGTGCCCGAAGCGGGAGCACGAGGCCCTCACATTCTTCGGTCAACGCGGCTTCTGGACGGAACCCTAGCCGGATCGGCGTCCCCGGACTTGCAAGGTTTTTGAAGTCTTGCGCAGGAAAGCTGAGCACTTGCGTGCTGCCATCGATTGACAGGGTGACCTGATCGCCTATTGCGGCTTCGATCTTTCCAGCCAGAAAATTCATGCGCGGCGCCCCGAGAAAGCCGGCGACGAAGATATTGGCCGGCCGATTGTAGAGATCGAGTGGGGAGCCCGTCTGCTCGATCATGCCGTCGCGCATGACCACGATACGGTTGGCCATCGTCATCGCCTCGACCTGGTCGTGCGTGACGTAGACCATCGTCGTGCCGAGTTCCGCGTGGAGGCGCCCGAGTTCGACGCGCATCTGGGTGCGCAGTGCCGCGTCGAGATTGGAAAGCGGTTCATCGAACAAGAACACGTCCGGGGAACGCGTAATGGCACGGCCGATGGCGACGCGCTGCTTTTGTCCGCCGGACAGGGCCTTGGGATATTTGGCAAGATGCTCGGTTATCCGCAGGATGCGCGCGGCACGCTCCACGGCTTCGGCGATCTCCGCTTTGGGACGGCCGGCGATCTTCATGTTGAAGCCCATGTTCTGGCCGACCGTCATGTGCGGATAAAGGGCGTAATTCTGGAAGACCATCGCCACGCCGCGTTCGGACGGCTCGCGATGGGTGACATCGCGTCCCTTGATGGTGATCTCTCCCTTTTCAACCGTTTCGAGCCCGGCAATGCTGCGCAGGAGCGTCGATTTTCCACATCCGGAGGGACCAACCATCACCACGAACTCACCTTCCTCGATTTCGAGGAAAATCGATTTGAGCGCGTGAAAGTCACCGTAGAATTTGTCGAGATTGGAGATCTGAAGACTGGGCATGGCGAATCCTATTTGCCGAGGCCAGCGAGGCTACGAACGAAGTAGCGCTGAGCGAGGATGAAAAGGATGAGCATCGGCAAGGTGACGATGGTGACGCCAGCCATTACCGCCGGCCAGTCCGAACTGAACTGGCCGCGCAGGTTGAGCATGCCGAGCGGCAAGGTCTTGATCCTGCTGTCGGTTAAAAGCAGCAGGGCGAGCAGGAACTCGTTCCAGATGAAGACGGCCTGGAAAATGGCCGCGCTGGCAATCGCCGAGCCCGACAAAGGCACTACGACCCGGGTGATCACTTGCAGGCGGCTGCAGCCGTCGAGCCGAGCCGCTTCCTCGAGTTCGCGCGGGAACTCGAGGAAAAAGGCGTAGAACAGGACGATCGTGAATGGGATGCCATAGGCCGCATAGGGCAGGATGATCGCGAACAGCGAGTTCAAGAGCCCGGCCGCAGAGATGATCTGATACAAAGGCACCAGAACGCTCTGGCTTGGCACGGCGAAGCTGGCGACGATCAGGATGTAGAGAACCTTGAGCACCCGGCTCTCGGTGCGCGCCAGTACATAGGCCGCGATGCTGCTGGCCAGAACGATGATGGTGACCGAAATTGCCGTGACAAAGATCGAGTTGACGATGAAGCCGGCGATACCGGTGTTCCAGGCTCGTTCAAAGGCTTGGAAACTGAACGAACGCGGCAGCCCCAGCGGATCGGTGAAGATCTCCGCGCGCGTCCGGAAGCCGGCCAACACCATCCAGATAACGGGCAACAGGACGAACAACGACCACAGCGAGACGATGAGGTGCATGCCGACCGAAACAAGACGAAAACGTTTCATGGCGGCTAACCTCGACGCGAAAGCTTGAGTTGGGCGACGCCCAGAATGAGGGCGATGACCAGAAGGATGATCGATATGGCGTCCGCGTAGCCCATGTTCCCGAGGTTGAACGCCTGCAGGTAGATGTAGGTGCCCAGGACCTGGGTAGCATTGGCCGGTCCGCCGCCCGTCATCACGAAGATGAAATCGAACACCTTCAATGCGCCGATCGTGGTGATCAGGACGGCGACGATCAGGATGTTGCGGATGCCGGGGAGCGTGATGTACCAGAACGCCTTGATCCCCTTGGCGCCATCGAGTGCCGCGGCTTCATAGAGCTGTTTAGGAATCGATTGCAGGCCCGCCAGGATCAGCACCATCTGGAAACCGACATTGGCCCAGGCGGCGGTGACGAGCACCATCCATATGGAGATGTTGGGATCGCCCAGCCAGCCAAGACGTGGCGGCGTGAGACCCATGGCCTTCACGATCACATTGAGCGAGCCGACATTGGGGTCGTAGATCATCATCCAGATCAGGGAGACGGCGACGTAGGAAATCACCACCGGCATGAAGATGATGGTTCTGTAAAACGTCGCGCCGCGCTTGATGCCGCGATCCAGGATCGTTGCCATGATCGTGCCGATGCCGACCTGAGTAACGATCGATCCGAAGATGATGATGAAATTGTTCTTGAGCGAGACCCAGAAGATTGGGTCCGAAAAGGCACGGATGTAGTTGTTGACGCCAGCCCACTTCCACGCACTGGATGTGATGCCGAAGGTAAAAAACGACCCGATCAGCGTGATGATGGCCGGCACGAGAACGAAGACGGCGACCAGACTGAACGCCGGTGCGAGCATTATGCCGTTAAGTCCGGCAACCCGCATGCGTCTCGCCAATGCATCGTTTGATGACGACGGCATGAGATGGCGCTCCAAGATCAGTTGACGTGCCGCCGGCGCGACTGCGCGCCGGCGGGAGTTATCGGTTGACGGCTAGTCCTGAGCCGCCTGGGCCTGAACCGCCGCGTCGCGGATCTGGGCAACAGCTTGCTCAGGCGTCATGGTGCGGTTGAGCACCTCGACGGACGCATTCATGTACGCCTCGGCCACGCTCGCTTCGAGCGAAACGTCGAGCACGTTCACACCGGCGGAATACTTGGCCATGTCGGCCGCCGCCCACTTGAAGTACTCCGTCGCGCCCTCGACCTTGTCGATATTGGTCGGGTTGGAAGGCAGGAACTTGAGAATCTCAGCAAACTTCTGCGCCTGATCGTCGGACACCAGGAAGCTCAGCCACTCTGCGGCAAGCTCCGGATCGGCCGTCTTGGCGGAGATCTGGTAGCCCTCGGGAACCTGGAAATAGGCATCCGGGTCGCCGCGTCCACCCTCGATGACCGGGAAGCGGGTCATGTCGTAGTTGACGCCTTCGGGGTCGAAATCGGCCATGCACCAGGTGCCGCACCAGGACATCGGCGAGGCGCCGGACGAGAACAACACGTCGGCAAGCTCGGAATCCGTGGCGTTCGGCGCATCCTCGAAGCAACCGGCATCCTGCATCTCGACAAGCTTGTTGAAGGCCTCGACATAGCCGGGATCGGTGAACAGCTCATCGGTGTCGCGCGACAGATTGTAGTCCGCCGCCGCGTCGGCCTGTCCGATCACGCGCTCGTTGAGCATGGTCATCAGGTGAATGGCCTTCCACCGGCCGGCATTGCCGAGCGGCAGCGGAATGGTGTGCGGGTTGTCCTCACGGACCACCTTGCAGATGTTGGTCAACTCGTCGAATGTCTTCGGCGGCGTCAGGTTATGTTCGGCGAAGTAGTCAACGTTGTTGTAGAGATAAACCGAAACGGCATCGACCGGCACGCCATAGAGCTTGCCGTCATATCTGAATGCTTCCAGCCAGCCTTCGGACAGCGTGTTCTGGAATCCGTCGTCGGCGGTTCCGAGATCGGTCAGATTAAGCACCAGACCGTCGGCAACCAGACGGCGGGCGTCCTCACCGGCCCAGTTGAAAAAGACGTCCGGCGGGGCTGACCCGACCAGGGCCACCTGAATGCTGGTCTTGTACTGATCGCCCGGGAAAGTTTCGTGAATGATGTTTACGTCCGGATGCGTCTGTTTGAACGCCTCCGCCGCCTGGGCGATGAATTCCTGGTACCCCGTATTATTGAGCGTCCACATCTTGATTGTGGAATCCTGGGCCAAAGCCGGCCCTGCAACCCCGGCGACCGATGCCGCCAGAACTGCCACGAGCGGCAGCTTGCTAAAACTACGGTTGGTCATGCGTCTCCCTTTCGCGTCTCGGCGTTGTTGTTCACACCGAAGCCTCACCACGGCTCGGTATCGAACCGTTTCGATATTCAAGCATGCACGGTTTTTGAATGACAACATCGAACTGAAGTCGAACAGAACAAAAAACGCCCGAACAAACAGGAAAACGGCTAGAAATTGTGCAGGCTGAGTGCTAATCGAACACGTGTCACTCAGCGCAATCGTTTCGATATTTGATCATGGCTACAATTCGGGACGTCGCAAAACTCGCTGGCGTTGCTACATCTACCGTCTCATTGGCCCTCAACGACAAGGGGTCCGTCAGCGCACGCACGCGTGCACGCATCCGCGCTACGGCCGAGCAACTCGGCTACGAGCCGAGCGTGATGGCGCAAAGTCTGAGGTGGGGACACAACAAGCTCATCGGCCTGGTGCTGGGTGATATCGGCAATCCGTTTTTCGGTCGGCTTCTGCGTAGCGTTGACAGCGTCGTGGCCGAATCTGACCACATGCTGATCGTCGCCGACACGGCCTCGCATGCCGACCGCGAGGTCAGAACGCTCGATCAGCTCCGGCGCCACAGGGTGGGCGGCATCATCATGGCGCCTTTGTCCAATGACGAGGACTTCGCCGTCTACTTAAGGAAGATCGACGTGCCCGTCGTGCTGATCGATCAGTATGTCGATGGGGTCAAGCTCGACTATGTGTGTTCCGACAACGAACTCGCGACGACCATGCTGACCGAATATCTGGTGCGTCTCGGGCATCGCCGCATCTGCTACCTCGGCGGCCAGCCCCATTGGTGGACGGCACGGCTGCGGCTTGCCGGTTTTCGCACTGCCATGGCCACGTCGGGCGTTGACATCGATCCGCAACTGGAGGTGGTTGCGGATTTTAGCGGCGAACGGGCCTATGACCACGTCACCCGCCTGATGACGCATCCGAACCGCCCAACCGCTATTGTCGCGGCGAGCAATCTGATGGCGCTTGGTGCGCTGCAGGCAATCAACGATCTTGGCTTCGATTGCCCCGACGACGTCTCACTGACCGGTGTTGACGACGTGCCGTGGGGCGATGTCATCAAGCCGCGCATCACCTCTGTCGTCCAACCCGTCGAGGAACTCGCCGAAGTCGCCGCTACCTGGATTCTCGAGCGCATCAACACCCGCGGCGGCGCCACGATTCCGCCGCGCACCCATATCGCCATGCCGCGACTGGTCGTCGGCGGTTCTTGCGCCCGCATCCGCTAGACCAGACTTCCAAGGCGCGGCGACCTTCATCTTTGCGTCTCATATCGAGCCGAAACGATGGCCTTCGGCACAAATTCGAAATCCTTGTCCCAGGGATAAACGGGCCTCCTTCGACGCCTACAGCCGAGCCGTTCGATATATTGGTCGACGGCGCCGGCAGACAGAATGAGAAGGCTTCGTTTCGCGATCGGGGCAAGTTCCGGCGAAAGATAACCGGATTTGACGGCAACGATTTTCGCCCTCAGCGGATCGAGGCCGAGGCTGGTGAAGTCGGAGATGTTGTGGAAGGCGCGCCGTCTTGCGTGAACGACGACCGTCACGCCGCCAATGCCGAGAATGGCCTGGCGTTCCGCGTCGTCGTCGACCTCCGAAAGGAATTTGACCTCGAAGCGTTCCGAAAAGGGCGTGCTGGCCTGCGGATCGAGCGAGGCGCCGATGCGTATCTGGATCATCGCACCGACGCCGGCCCGATAGGCCGCATCGGTCGCTTCCGCATCGAAGACGCCGGCGACAATCGCATCCCGCGCGCCCGCCGCAACGAGGGCCTCCAGCAGTTCGGCCCTGTCACCGACCCCGCCGGCGGTCGGGTTGTCACCGGAATCTGCGAGAATGACCGGTCCATCCGTCTCGGCGACCGCGATGGCGACGCACTCTGCGATCGAACCTGTTTCCGGCCCGAAGGCGAAAACGTCGCGTGCTTCCCAGTATTTGCGCGCCAGCAATTCCGCCGTGCGCATCAATTGCACCTGATCTGTTCCTGTGAGCACGGCAGCAGCTGTCGCCCGCGGTTCGTCAGCCCATACATAGCCGACATTCAGAGAGGCATCCCAGATGCCGTCCGTTCTGTCGATGTCCGGCAACAGCGCGTAAAGGCCCTTTGCCGGTTCGTCTACTGTACTGGTCTTCTCGCCGGGCAGAACCACGGGGACAGGCGCCCAAACGACATGTGGACGTGTTCCGGTTGCCAGCGCCTGTACGAGCATGGAAACGGCGCGCCGCATGGTTTCCTCGACGTCAACATGCGGCGCCGTGCGGTAGGTCGAATAGCAATCGAGACAGTCGATAATGGGTTGGGACAGGTTTCCGTGCAGGTCGTAACTCGCCGAAATCACGCAATCCGGCCCGACCACGTCGCGCGCAGCTGATATCCAGTCGCCTTCCGCATCTTCCATTCCTTCGACGCTCATCGCGCCGTGCATGGCGAGATAAAGTCCATCGAGCGGACCGCAGGCCTTCAGTCGCGCCAGAAAGTCGACCTTGAACGTATCATAGGTCTCCCGCGCGACCGGGCCGCCAGGCACGGCTCGGGCATGAAAGGTTGGCAGGAACGTTGCGTCGTACTGCCTGAGAAAGGCGAAATAAGGCGCCTCGGTCAATGCGTCACCGCGCACGACCCGAAAGTCGGCCTCGCGGCTCGGAACCGGATTGTAGGTGCTGCATTCGATGTGAATGCCACCGACGGCGATGCGCATGGGCGAGATCCTTTTCGTAAGGGGTGCGCTCAGAGGGCGTGCTTCCGGATCATTCCGATGCCCTCGGGACCACTGTGGAGTAACTCAGGTTGAACGCGGCGCGTGCGTCGTCCGCGGATCGGTAGAGGCCGGCGCCCTGCATGGCGAACATGGCGGCGCCAAGGACGGTCGTTTCCACTTCATCGAGTGTGCGGATCGGAATCCCGAGCGCGTCGGCCTTCATTTGCGTCCATAAGGGATTGCGGGCGCCACCGCCCACCAGCGTCAGCGCCTCCGCCGTGAAACCGCCAACACTCTCAAGAACGGACAGGCCGGCTTTCAGTCGCGCGACAAGCCCTTCGAGGACGGCGCGGAAGATTGCGCCGCGCCCCACATCCAGCGACAAGCCGGCGATGCTGCCGCCACACCCGAGAAAATCCGGATCGACGGTAACGCCAAGCGGGTTGGGTCCGGCGGCCTCAGCCTCATCGATCATTGTTCGATAGCGTTCCGGCCCGGAAACCTCCCCGAACATGATCCGCCCGACCCATTCAACAACGGCCGAAGCGAGATATTGGATTCCGGGATTGTATGCCCCCTTGCGCACGTCCCATTCGCAGGTGAAGGCGGCGTCGGATACCCCTATTTGCCTCAGGTCGATACCGTCGCTGCGCGCCATAAGGATCTCCCACGTGCCCGAAGACAGGACCGGGCGGTTTGGCATGGCGCCTGCGCCGAAAATGGCGAACTGGGTGTCATGACCGGCCGAGATGACCGGCACGCCCGGGCGAAGCCCGAACGCTTGGGCAGCGTCCGGCAGCAGTGGACCGATTACATCCCCGGGGAACACCGTCTCGGCGAATAAAGACCGGCTCACCTGCAGCGCATCGAGAATTTTGTCACTGAACGTCTGCGACTGGAGATCGGCCATCTGGGACGTGCCGATCATGGTCGCGTCGTTGGTCATTCGACCGGTCAGGTGATGCGTGATGAGCGAACTGATGAACAGGAAATGCCGGGCCGCGTCGAGACTCTCGGGACGGTTCTCGCGGAACCAGATGAACTTGTTGAGGGTGTTGAAGGCGAAATGCCCGACGCCGGTCAGCCGCACGACTTCGTCGGGATCGATATAGCGCCCCATATGCTGTTGCGCATCCTGCGTGCGGGGACACTTCCAGCTGATGACCGGGCTGAGCGGTGTGCCTTCGGCACCGATCAGGGTGCCGTCGACGCCAAAGGTTGTCACCGTGACGGCGTGCACGCGCCGCGCGTCGATCTTGGCGCTCACCTGCAGGGCGCAACGCCCGAGTTTTTCCAGGATCGTGTCGAGCGGCCAGTCGTGCCAGTTGGGATGACCTGTGACGGAAACCGTTGCGTTCGGCTCGGATGCGCGCGCGATCACCTTGCCGTCAGTATCAACCGCGATCGCTCTCAGATTTGTGGCGCCGCAGTCAAGAACGAGGACGACGGGCTCAGCCATTATTGTCACCGGACACGAGGTCGCTCATGCGCGACGACTCCGTTCGGGTGCCGGGAAGGCGATGCACGTCGCCAATCACCTTGTCCTCGGTAATGATGCAATGAATGCGGTCAGCCGGAGCGAGCAGGGAAAAGGCCGTGCGGTTGAACTTGCTGGTGTCGCACAAAAGCACGTTGCTGCGGCTGTTGCGCAGCATTGCCTTTTTGACGCTCGCATTGATCTCGTTGCTGTCCCAGGCGCCGACCTCCGGCTGGAAGGCAAGACTCGAGAAGAAACAGATGTCGGCGCGGAACTCGAGCACATTGTTGACGGCGATGGCGCCGACGAACGCGCCGTACTTCTCAGAATACTCGCCGCCAATCGAAATCACCCTGATGTTCGGCTTGCATACAAGATCGAAGACCGTCTTCACGAGATTGGTGATAACCGTGATCTCGATATCGGGCAGTTCCTGCGCCAGATACAAAGAGCTCGAACTGTGATCGAGCATCAAAACGTCTCCGGGCAGAACCATGGCTGCCGCCTGGCTGGCGATCCGCTGTTTGGCCGCGGCATTCGCCTGCTCGCGCGAGCTCAGGGCGAGCGAAGCTCCATACCCGTCGGCGATCGAGCTGGCGCCACCATGAGTGCGCTGAAGATAGCCGGCATCCTCAAGCGCGCGCAGATCGCGCCGTATGGTGCCGACTGCCACGTTGAACTGCGCCGCCAGTTCTGCGACGCCGACCGATCCGAGGTGATCGACGCGATTGACGATGTCTCGCAAGCGTCCGGCCAGCATTGCTCCCTCACAAAACGAACCAAAACGAACATTCAACATTAGGCAGATCTGATCGGGCGTTCAAGGCGCCGAGGCTATTTAGGCAGATAATTCCCTCAACTTGTTGTAATTATGCGGTTTTCCGATGAATCTTGGTGGAATGGCCAACGACCCCTCGCGAAAATGCGGCTTGTCGCCCTTTGTGAAGAATGATAAATCGATCACAAACGATCACATATGATACCGTCAGCGTCCAAACGCCTCGGTGATCGTTCAGGGATCAGGAGCACAGTATTGAGTAAATCGGACGTTTTGCGTGAGAGAGTCGTGCAGGCATGCCGGGACATGAACTCCCTCGGACTTAATCAAGGGACGGCAGGAAACATTAGCGTGCGCCAGCCGGGCGGCATGTTGATCACGCCTTCGGGGATCGCCTATGAGCAAATGTCGCCTGACGATCTGGTTTTTGTCAGTGATGACGGCATCTACGACAACAGCGCTGTGCCATCGAGCGAATGGCGCTTCCATCTCGCCAGCTATCGGGCGCGCCCCGACGCAGAGGCCGTCGTGCACAACCATGCGATCAACGCGACGACGATTGCCATTCTCAACAAGCCCATCCCGGCCATCCACTACATGGTTGCCGTGGCCGGGGGACATGACATTCCCGTCGTCGACTATGCGACCTACGGGACCAAGGAACTGTCCGATCTCGTCGAAGCCGGGCTCAAGGACCGGCTGGCGATCCTGTTGCGCCATCACGGCATGATTGCCACGGGGCCGACGCTGGCAAAGGCGATGTGGCTTGCCGTCGAGGTTGAGGCGCTGGCCAGAATGTACGTGAACCTGCTGCAGATCACCGATACGCCGCCCTGTCTCTCAAGGGCGCAGATCGACGCCGTTCTCGAAAAGATCGAGACCTACGGACTACGGGAAACAGAATAAGCGCGCGACGACAACGCGCATTGAAGGGAGATTGAGGATGACTGTCATCGGAACCGACGTGCTGCTGTTTGCCAACGGCGACCTGCGGCTGAGTGCAAACCAGAACTGCTGGCCGGCGCAGGCGGCGCTTGAGCAAGGTTTGGCGGAGGCGTTCGCCGCCGAAGGCCGCCAGCTCGTTCGCGCCCATCCGTTCAAGCCCGAAGTGGGGCACGGTTTCCTCGCCTCGCAGCGCGAGGGTCTTGACGCCTTCAAGGATATCGATCCCGATCAGCCGATCGTCGTTGCCGAAGCGGTCTGGCAGTATTCGCATCACATCCTGCCCGGCCTGATGTCGCATCGCGGACCGATCCTGACGGTCGCTAACTGGTCGGGCGAATGGCCAGGCCTTGTGGGCATGCTCAATCTCAACGGCTCACTGACCAAGGCGGGGCGTTCCTATTCGACCTTGTGGAGCGTTGATTTCACAGACGATTTCTTCAAGTCCGGCCTGCGTCAATGGCTTGAGACCGGCATAGTCCCCCACGACGAGTCGCATGTCAGGCCTTTGTCGTCGGAAACAGTGCCTGCCGACATCGAAGAGGTTGCGCAAACGATCGCCGAGGACATCATCAAGCGCAAGGTGATCATGGGTGTTTTCGACGAGGGCTGCATGGGCATGTACAACGCCATCCTGCCAGACGACCTCGCTGCAAAGGCCGGCTTTTTCAAGGAACGTCTATCCCAATCGACACTCTATCATGCGACGCTTGAGGTCGCGGACGAAGAAGCCGACGCCGTCCTCGCCTGGCTCAAGAAAAAAGGCGTCGATTTTCATTTCGGAACAGATGAAGCAAGTGAACTGACCGAGGCTCAGGTTCTCTTGCAGTGCAAGATGTACATCGCTGCGGCGCGCCTGTCCGAGGAGTTCGGGTGTGATACGATCGGCATTCAGTACCAGCAGGGGCTCAAGGACCTGCTGCCGGCATCCGACCTCGCGGAGGGCATGCTCAACAATGTCGATCGCCCGGCGGTCATTGGCAAGGCCGGCACCCCGATCAGGGATGGCGATGCCATCCCGCATTTCAACGAGGTCGACGAGTGCGCCGGCATGGATGCCGTCTTGACCAATCGCGTCAATAGCGCCCTGGGCGAACCGGTCGAGACGACCCTTCACGATCTGAGATGGGGAGACGAGGATCTCTCGGGCACGGTCGAGGATTTCGTCTGGGTCTTTGAAATCTCCGGCGCGGCGCCGCCGGCGCATTACGTCGGCGGGTGGGCTGGCGCGAGTTCGATGCGCCAGCCGCCGATGTATTTCGGGCTCGGAGGTGGCTCGCTTCGCGGAGTGTCGAAGCCCGGAGAGATCGTCTGGTCGCGCATCTTCATCGCCGACAACGCCCTCCACATGGACATCGGCCGCGGCCATGTCGTTGCGCTGCCCGAGGCGGAGACCGAACGCCGCCTGAGGGCAACGACTTACGAGTGGCCGATCATGCATGTCGTCACGCATGGCGTCAGTCGCGACCAAATGATGGGCCGGCACAAGGCCAATCACATCCAGGTCGCCTACGCGAATTCCGCAGATGATGCGCTCAAGGCCTTGCTCGCCAAGGCGGCCCTTGCCGACAAGCTCGGACTTATCGTGCATTTATGCGGCGAGATTAGCTAAGACGCAAACTCATCAAGGGTTTGGCGCGCGGCTTGACGAAAAGCTCATCTTAAGTCCGAACGAGCCACCGAACGTGGTCTGATCGGCCCGACCGATTGAGCCGACGAAGCCGCGCGCGTTGAAGCTGACCGCGTCACTCTGTTGTGACTCGATGCCGGCACCGATTTCCAGAGTGAACGGACTCGAAGTTGCGTTCATCAGGCTGTCGTCGACGAGAACGGCATTGAGCTTGCCATCCGCGAACACGCTGCCATTGATGGCTGGCAAGTCCTTTTTGATCTTCGTCGAAATCTGTGCCTTGCTGAAGGCGTTTGTGTTCTCGCCTTGCGGCACATTGGTCGAATCCGTCGAGGCATGGCGGGTGTTGAGCGAACCCGCCCGATCTCTTTCACCATCGATAGCTACATGGCCGGCGCACCTATGCCATCGGTTCGAGCGAGACGGCGGCACGCCGCTCAGGCATCAATGTCGAGCGTCACCTGGTGCTGGTCTACGCCATAGCCGGCATGCTGGCGTCCCTGGCCGGTGTTGTTCTATCGGCGCGCGGCCAGACAGCGCAGTCCGGCATGGGCCTGTCCTATGAACTCGACGCCATCGCCATGGCCGTGATCGGCGGTACCTCGCTGACTGGCGGACGCGGTTCGATCATCGGCACCGTCATCGGTGCGCTGATCTTCGGACTCATCCTGTCCGGTTTTACCTTCCTTCGTGTCGACGTCTACTACCAGGAGATGCTCAAGGGCGCGATCATCGTCGCCGCGGTGGTGCTCGATGTCTATCGGCAGGGTCGCTACCGTCTGGCCGAATCGAAAGGGCAGCAGAAATGACCGAGACAAGTGAACGCGACGTCGTGCTGCGCACGCTCGGATTGACCAAGCATTACGGCGGCATCCACGCCCTGGAAGACGCGGATTTTGTTCTCCACCAAGGCGAGCACGTTGCCATCGTCGGCGACAATGGCGCCGGCAAGTCGACCTTCGTACGCCAGATCACCGGCGTCGAGCAGCCGACCTCGGGCGAGATGTACTTCGGAAACAGCGACAAGCCGACCCATTTCGCCAGCCCGGTCGACGCGCGTCTTGCCGGGATCGAAACCGTGCATCAGGATCTGGCCCTGGCCGAGGATCTCGATGTGCCTGCCAATGTCTTTCTGGGACGGGAACAGTTCGCCCTGAAGCTCGGTCCGTTCTCGATCCTTGCCGACATGTATGGTCCGCCCCGTCCGTGCAAGGGTCGTGATGTGGTGACTTGAGCAGTTGGGTAAATGTATCCGGCCTCTCGCGAGTGGACCGCTGTTGCGGCCAGGCCATGATAAGATCCGCGCGTATCGTTCTCGAATAATGGTTCGGGCATGAGCCCGTTTTTTTGCTCAGAGCTTACAACACGCTGATCGACTGTCTCGTCATCACTAATCCTGAACCTCGCAATCGTCGATTGGTCGGCTTCAGACGCAGGCAGGATTCCTGCGTTCGTACAGAGCTCCCGGTCGATTCAGAATAACCCAGGCGATGCGCGCCATCTTGGCGGCCAAGGCAACAACGACTTTGTTCCGGTGCATGCGGGCCTGGAGGCTATCCAGCCATCCTCCGAGCCGATCACGGGTTCGATCCATGTGGGCGAAGCAGGATCTGGCACCCGTGGATCAGGAGCCGTCGAACATAGCCGTTTCCTCGCTTGCTGATGTCGAGCAACCTGGTCTTCCCGCCGGTCGAATGCTGTCGAGGAACAAGGCCAAGACACGCCGCCAGATCACGGGCCTTGAGCAGGTAGAAGACGCTGTCGGCGGCGGCATTGTTGCGCCAATTGCCGCACGAATGGCTTCCAAGAACGGCAGCCAAGTAATCAGGCGATGTCCGCATCCTACCGATTCCGGACGAAACTGACTATCCGAACTGCGCGCTCGCGGACCTCAGATGAGAACTTGTTCGTGGTCTTGCTTATAATGGCCCCTTCTTCTCAGGAGCGGAGGCCTCCGGTCAAACCGGGACGGTTCAATACAGTGTTCGACCCGCGCCAGGGTGCGCGCGCCTGCTTGACCTGTCCGTCGTCAGGGCGCCCGACTTCGACGGCGAACAACTAATTTGGGGCGCGTTGCTGACCGTCCGTTCATCCCGAAATCTGTCAATCGGTTTTGGGCCGCTGGGCTGCCGTTGGTTGCATGTGAACTGACATCAAACTGAGATGAAGGTGGCTGGCAGCAACTCGTTGTGACCGTCGGAAATGCAGCGGAGGTTGAAATTCTTGAAAACGCGAAGTGCATGATACACATTGTTTTTTGAGCCGAATGGTCTCAAATTGCTGGTTTTCCTGAACTTCGGGAGAGTCCCACCCTCTCCGCTAGTTTTTATCTTAAATAGCTGTATTATATTGTCAAATCAGAATCCTGATTTGACAGCCCCACATCTAGTCCTTTGAATCACTCAAACTGACGGGTACAATTTTATAAGTTTGATGCGGGCGTGTTCGTTTGTGAACTGCCAGTTTGCGATGCAGCGTTTGTCGTTGCGCGCTTTTTGCCAGGCGGCGATGTCGCGGATCAATTCGTTCTTGCTGCTGACGCGTTCTTTCAGGCACTGGCGCGACAGGATTGAAAGTTCTGCTTCGGCCATATTCAGCCACGAACCGTGTTTTGGCGTGTAGTTCCATTCGAACCTGTCGGCGATGCGACGGGCTTTGGCGGGTTCGAAGGTCGCGTAAAGCGATGTGGGGCTGTGTGTGTTGAGATTGTCCTGGACCAGCACGATCTTGTCGGCATCGGCAAAATGGATGTCGGCGAGTTCGGCAAGAAAGTGTGCGTACTCGTTTGCGCCGCGATGGTCTGTGACCTTGAGGTGCCGCACCCCTTCAAGCGGGGCAAAGGCCATGAATACACTGGCCGTTCCTGCGCGCTTGTACTCATAATCGTGCCGGGCGATGCGCCCCGGTTTCATGGGGATAGGTAAACGCGTGGCGCCGACCAGTTGCTTAGCCGCTTCGTCGAGGCAGACCAGTGGACGCTTGGGATCACGTGGGCGCTGGTAGATCGCCAACACGTTCTCCATGGCCGCGACAAAGGCCGCGCTCTGTTTTGGCGGGATTACCCAATATCGGCTTCGGTGAGGCTTAAGTTCGTTTTTTTAAGCGCGCGCCCAATCGTGTTGAAATGCGCCGCCTCAACGATGTTCAGTTCGACAACCTTGTCCGCCAGAAGCCGAATGGTCCAGCGCGCATGGCCTTCCGGCGGCTCGGAGCACGCCAGCGCGATCAGCCGGGCCTCCGCTTCGCCGTCGAAAATGCGCCTGACAGCGGGATGAAGACGCTGCTTGCGGGCGAAGACCGCCTCCATCCCTTCCATCACGAAGGTCTCGCGCACGCGCGCGACCGTAGACGGCGATGTCTCCAGACTTTGGCAGATCGCCCGATCCGTCCAACCCTCGCCACACGGCCCCTTGTCGGCTTTCAACAGGATGCGCGCCTTGGTGTTCGCGCGTGCTGGCAATGTGCCTTTCCTGACCTTCGACAAAAGCGCCTCGCGCTCGTCCAACGTCAGCTCAACCACATATCGTTTGTTCGTCAAAACCCTTCTCCTTAATGCTCAAATCAGCACCAAGAGAATCAGCTCGCTTAACAAATCTCAACTGGTCTTTTTAACTGGTGCAAGGCACTAGGCCCACTTCCCAGTGTGTTCAACTGATCGAAGTCACCGAGCTTGCCGTTGGTTGTTGCACCAACTCTCTGTCTAGCCTTGCCATTCTGAGGCGAATCGATCCAATAGGCGTCTTGTTGCAGCGCATTGAAGCGCGCGACTTTCACATAACTCAGGCGCAAGACGTGCCTCCCAAGTCCGCTTTGGCGGAGGGAGCATGCTTATGTCGACCGAGCCTACCCATTTCAAAACTGACCTACTTGGCACGCCAACCAAACCGGACGGGTCGAAGATCGCGTCAAAGCGCAAGAGGCGCATTCCATCTCGGTCGAGCGCTGCCGACGCGAAGTCTCCACTTTCTCCCACCTCCGCACCAAATGCTGCGTCCATTCCGATTGATGAGCGCTATCTCACCGTTGGGGAAGTCGCCAAAAGGTTTGGCGTGTCTCGGCCGACTATCTGGCGCTGGGCCAAGGCGGGCGGCTTTCCTAGTCCGTTCGAGGTTTCATCCGGTACCACGCGCTGGCGCCTGTCCGATCTTCGGGCATTCGAAGCCAAGCTCCCCATCAAGCCAAGGCGTGAAGCATGAGCCGCTCTTATGGTGCGGTTCGGCCAAAAAGGAACCTCGTCTACTCCGTCGAGGACGTACTCACCCTCTACGACATCACGCGCAACACGCTGACCAATTGGCTCAAGGCCGGGTTGCGGCCGGTCGATGAACGGCGACCGCAATTGTTCAGAGGTGCAGAACTCACTCGTTTTCATGCGGACCGCGCGCTCTCGAATAGACAGCACCTTCGCGCGGGAGAGTTCAAATGCACGCGGTGCAAGGCGCGTGTCGTTCCGAACATCGGCACTCTTCAGATTGATGTCAGCCGGCGAGGCGGTTTTTTTCGCTCGTGCCAGTTGTCCTGAGTGCGGAGCACTGATCGTCCGGCTATTGGATGCACCGACATGCACCGCCCATAAATCCTGTATCGAAACCAGTACCAGCCTGTACGCGCTACACGAAGAAGAGGAGCTGCCCCAGGCTGGTATTGGGACAAACGCGAAGGTTCCATGCTCGGAATCCGTAGTCTGGAACGCCGAAAACGAACACATCATCCATGCGTATCAGGTCTATTGCGGCAAATACGCCGTTCAGACGCGTGACGCGCATCTGGCTGCAATCCGTGCGTTTGAACATCATTTCGACCTGAAGAGCTTCCGGCAAGTCAAGCCGGACCATGCGGACAGATTCCGGCAGGAACTGGCGCGACATGGCCGAGAAAAATCCTCTCGCAGCACCATCCGGCATCAGGCTTCGCAGGTCGCGGCGTTCTTCAAGTGGCTCGTCGATCAGGACGGCTATCGCCAGATGAACTACTCGATCCCGGCCCATTTCGAACTGTCGCGCGAGAGTGCCGCGAAAGCCCTTCAGCCTGCGGACCGACCTGTCCCTACGATGGAGATGCTGCTGGAGGTCATCACCGCCATGCGCACGCAGAGCCTCATGCAGAGGCGCGATCAGGCGGTCATCGCTATCACCTGTCTGTTCGGCACGCGCGCCAATGCGACGGCATCCCTCCATCTGGATGACCTCGGTGAGGACCTGTCAAAACTCCGCCAGGACGCGACGCGGATGCGGATCAAGAACAGCAAGAGCCAGGTCACGGTCCGCTTTCCAGTCGATGAGGCTTTTCGGGAACCGCTCAGGATCTGGGTCGATGAAATGCGGGCGCTGGGCTTGAGAGGCGACGATGCCCTGTTCCCACCGGACAAGGCGCTGGAGAATTCTAGGCAGTTCAGGCTCGAGGCGCACGCACCTGTTGCACCATGGTCCACGGAAGAAGGCGTTCGTCGCGCCTTTCAGCGCGGGTGCGAGGCAGCAGGTGTCGACTACATCAATCCGCATGCTGTTCGCCATGCGTTGGTGGCGCTCAGTCGCAACCTCTGCCGCTCCTTAGCCGAAGAGCAGACATGGTCGCACAATCTCGGCCATGCCGACATTCAGGTCACCCGCAGCCATTATGCCAAGATGACCGATGCGCAACGCGACGAGGTTTTCCACACACTCGGCAATCGAGACCAAACGCCAGAAGACGACAAGGAACTGTTGCTCCGCTACCACGAGCACCTGCTTTTGCCTGGAACGCCGGAATTCGAACGGGCAGAGCGCTTGTTTGAGAAGCGCAGGAAGGCCCGGTCGAAATTCTACCGTGATGATTAGGTTGCGGGTGGTAAAATTGGGGACGCAAGTAGTCGTCACAGAAACACTCCGCGAGCGGTGGCTTCGCGCCCCATGTCGGCCGTTCGGCAGCCTTAAGGCACGCCTGTAAGCTGCCGTCTGTTCATACTGCCTATTGATCGGCCACCGCCGCATCGTTCCGGGGATTGAGGAAATCCGCGACGACGGCTTCGATGCATTGGCGCAATTGATTGTCCGGCATTTTCCTACGCCGGTTTTCGCCAAGCAGGATCGTGACGCCGTAAACAAGAATCCTGGCACGGGTCGTTTCCGTCGCTGTCTGGTCCCTGGCAATCAATTTCACCATCTGGTCGATCAGCAGGTCCATCTTTGCCGACAGATCCGGCCGCACAGCGAAGCGATCGAAATACACCAGATTGCTGATTTGCCGATGCGTGACGCCGATCTCGATCAGGGCGCGGCAAGTGGCGCCGCTCTGTTCGGCTTTCGGCAGCTGTTTGAGTTCGGTCACGGCCTGTTCGGTATCGGCAAGGACGGGCGCCAACAATGCGTCGATAATGTCGTCACGGGATTTGAAGTGATAAAAGATTGCGGCCTTCGAGACACCGAGCCTGTCGGCGATCATTTGAACAGACGTGCCGGATATCCCTCTTTCCCTGAAGAGTCCCGCTACGGCTTTCAGCAACCTTTCCCGCCCCCCTCGTGTACGTTTCTTGGACTCCAGATCAGGGTCGGGCGCAATCATGTGACACTCCTCGTTTGACAACAGGCATAGGCGGATTAAACTGACCGATCGGTAAGTTACACCTCATGCGTGAGGGGTCAAAGCATATGTACGACCAATTGATGGCCGCCTTCCGGTTGGACAATACGGCACTTCTCATCGCAGCGGCGCTGGCCTTTGCGTTCGGATATATCGAATACATCTACAGCTTTGCTCTGGTGCTGCACGAGAAGAAGGCTCCCTTCCCGATCTGGATGCATACCTTCTATCTCGCTCATGACGCCAGCTGGGCGGTGATCCTGTTCTGGGCGGCAGCGACGCATGGCTGGCACTGGTTCTTTGTCGGAGCATCCATTGCCCTGTTCATCTGGACCGTGTTCGAACTTTTCAACATCTACATGGCCGTCACGGCCGAACGTCAGGAAATCTGGGAAGACTACTACAAGGCCGATGTCACCCTAGCCCAGGCGCTGACGAATGTCGGGCTTCAGGTCGCGGGCTTTGTCTGCTTTGTGAACCTTCTCATTCAGTTCATGGGTGAAGGCAGCTTCCTGCAGTGGGTCATGCTCACCAACGTGGTCATGGCGGTTGGCCCTGGCGTGCTGTGGATGCGGCACGGCCGGCAGGACAACAGCCGCTTCGGCGCCAGCATGGGGTTGGCGATTGTCATCGTTCTCGGGACGATAAACACCTTCATTCCCGGCAGCATGTGGGCGCAGGTCATGCCCGAGGTCTTCGGTACGGCGTGGATTTATACTTCTGGTGTCGTTTTCACCGGTGTCGCGCTGTTCAATCTGCACAATCTGTCCAGGCTCCCGCCGAAAACACCACTGCCCGGTCAGAAAAACCCGATTTGGTAATGGAAGAACAAAAAATGTCCGAGGTTACCTGCTCAGGCTTGACCGGAGCGCACGCCCCCGAGGCAGCGACCGGGTCACGAACTCAGAGATCAAGAAAGGTATCTGCAAGGATGTCGAAGATCAGGTCGCCAAACGCCCATGTTTTATTTTCGTAAACGTGTTTTCGTGACTATCGGAAGCGTGATCTTTTCTCGATTTGCGACAGGAGCGCGGCTTTGACTGGGCCCAAAATCGGATTGGTACTTGGCAGCGGCGCAGCACGCGGATGGTCACATATCGGTGTCATCGAGACCCTTTTGTCCGCAGGCATCGTGCCGGACATCATTTGCGGAACATCGATAGGTGCATTGGTTGGCGGAGTCTATGCGAGCGACCGACTGGCCCAACTCAAGGAATGGGCCCTTGGCGCCGACTGGCGAACGGTCGCGTCCTTTGTCGATATCAATCTGACGAGTGGCGGTGTCGTCGAAGGCTCGCGCATCGTCAACTGGCTCGAGTCGCTGGGTATCGCGTCCGAGATCGAACAGACGCGCGTTCCATTCGCCGCCGTCGCGACCGATCTTGTCGCCGACCGGGAAATCTGGTTGAAAAAAGGATCGCTCAAACAGGCGATACGGGCATCCATCGCACTTCCGGGCATATTCAGTCCACAACGCATCGACGATCGTTGGCTGGTCGACGGCGGATTGATGAATCCAATTCCGGTATCCCTTTGCCGCGCGATGGGGGCGGACTTCATCATCGCGGTCAGTCTGAATGAGGACACGCTTGGCCGCCGACTTGCCGAGACCACAAGAACGCCAGCGCTGAAGAAGAACAAAGCGCCCGCCGATCGACCGAACATGGCCGATCTTTTAAGGTCGCTCCCCGGTTCCCTTCAAAAGCAAATCACCGAGTTCCGGCTGTTTGGACAACCTGGCGGCACCCCCGCCTATTTCGACGTTCTGGTCGGTTCCATCGACATCATGCAGGATCATATCATTCGTTCCCGTCTGGCTGGCGAACCGCCGCATATGCTGATCGGGCCGCAGGTCGCGGATATCGGGGTCATGGATTTTCACAAGGCCGCGGACGGGATCAAGGCAGGCGTTTTGGCAACCGAACTGGCGCTCCCGACGATTGAACTCAAGCTGAAACGCGGCTTTTAGCGGCGAGTTGCACAGGCTTTTGGGACGCCGATTTGCCCCGGTGATTGCCCGCGTTTATGGGGCAACACGGGTCATTATCAGACGGGGTTCCCCGTTTCTTCCCTCCCCTTGATGGGGAGGGTGGCTCGACAAAGTCGAGTCGGGTGGGGTGGAGCCACAGGCACCGAACGTGAGGCCTTACCCCCACCCAGGCTCACAACGGACTTAGCAAGGGCTAAGTCCTGTTCGCCAACCCTCCCCACAAGGGGGAGGGAAGCCCTGCGACCGCTTTCAACATAAACTGACAGAGTCCAGTTCCGTTTGGTTTTGTACGGGAGCTTTCCAAAGCCGCTCGATATTTCTCGCCCAGTTGATCTGGCGTCCGCAGCATCAATGTTCGGCGCCACTTGTCGGATAACTTGTTGAAACAAAAGGGAAGAACGGCCGGCCAACGCCCGGCTGCGCGGCACCATGTCTGCCCTGTTTGGAAAGGTCTGGTTAAGGCTGGTTGCAGCGCACAGGGCGTTTCCGGGTGCGCCCCTTGACATCAAATCGAGCGCCACTTAGGTGAGAACTTAACGAACGTTCAGTCAGGATGAAGCCATGAGTGAGCAAGTGATGAAGTCCGCCATTCTGGAGTCTGCGGCAAAACAGTTCGCGGAAAACGGATACAGCGCCGTCTCCATGCGCGATGTGGCTGGAAAAGTCGGCACCACACCGGCGAACATTTACTACCACTTTCAAAGTAAAGAGGGGTTGATACAGGCTGTTCTGATCAATGAACTGTCCGTAAAAGCCAATTCAGTGATGAGCGTATTGTCCTCGAATGAGGCAATAGAAACCAAGATAAACAAATTTACAAATCTGTTCGTTCATCTTCTAGCAGAAGATTCTGTGTTTTTTCGTCTTGTCATAAGAGAATTGCTGGATGGCGACGAAAAAAGACGTCAGTGGCTGGCCAAGACCGTTTTCATTCAACCATTCAAACTGCTTGAATCCTTCGCGGGCGAATTATCTGGCGAGATAGATTCAAAACTAACGGCAATATCGATTATCAGCGCAATGCTCGGCCACATACAACTGTCCGGTATTTTGAGACATATCACGGATGGTCAGGACGATATCGTTAACCCGGATATAATAGCAGCGCATATCGCAGGAATGCTGCGCCGGACTTTTCTCATCAATCCAGAAACTAACGGAGCCTATAAATGTTGAGAATCGTGTACGCAGCATCTGCTTTTGTGCTTACTGTTTCTTTATTGGCGTATTCGTCCGGATATTCTCATGAGGCTGTTCCCGCCGCACCTGTTGAAATTGTTGCTGGCGGTGTCGAACTTGCGGACGTGCCGGTGAGCGTAGCCGTGCCCGGCTCGATCGTCTCGGATGGCAGAATAGACGTTTCTTCGCGCATTATCGGCTTTATCGAGCAACTGGACGTACGCGAGGGACAAACGGTGTCCCGCGGCGATGTTCTGGTGCGCATAGACTCCACGGACGTAGACGCAACGATCCGCCAGGCAAGGGCCGCAGTGCTCGCGGCAGAGAAAACGCTGGAAGACAGCCAGCTGGACGCTGAAAAGTACCGGAACCTGTCGACCTCCGGCACGATTTCATCGGAGGCCCTGCGCAAGGCAGAACTCGGCACGGAGATCGCCCGGATCAATCTCGACAAGGCCCAATCCGCCGTCAAGGCAGCCGAGGCGCAGAAGGAATATACGACCATCACCAGCCCGGTCGATGGTGTCATTGTCTCGGTTGCCAAGCGCCGCGGAGAAATGGCGACGACGGGTGCAACTCTTGTTACCGTGGAATCGCGTGAGGTTCTGCTGTTCAAGGCATATATTTCCGAGAAGGATCTGGCAGCGATCGACACGGAGCAGACGGTGCCCATCCGCATCGATACCCTGGGGGATCGCGTTTTTGAAGGGCGCTTGCGCGGCATCGTGCCTTCCGCTGATGGCGTGACCCGGCGCTACGAGATCAATATTGTCATGCCAAAGACGTCTGCGCTCCTGCCAGGAATGTTTGGCCGCGCGGAAATTGTTCTCGGGCACCAAAAGGCGCCTGTCGTGCCAAAATCCGCGCTCGTCGATCGTGGCGGACTGGAAGGTGTCTTCGTTCTTGCCGATGGCAAAGCCGCGTTTCGATGGCTGCGTTTGGGCAAGGAATGGAACGGCTTGAGGGTGGTCACAGCCGGCCTTTTTGGTGGAGAGACAATCGCCCTCACGGCAAATGACAGCATTCGCGACGGGTCTGCAATTTCTGCTGTTGAGAACGCACAATGACCCCGACCAAACTCAATCTGGCCGGGCGACTGGCTCAAAACTTCGTGACATCGCGGCTGACGGCGATCCTCATTGTCGGGATGCTTCTTTTGGGTGTGTTTGCGATCGTGCAAACGCCAAGAGAGGAAAATCCTCAGATCCTGGTGCCCGGAGCCATGGTGGCTGTGACCTTGCCGGGGGCCTCGGCCCAGGAAGTCGAGAGACTTGTCGTCACGCCTCTTGAGGCCCTGCTCAGCCAGATGGCCGGCGTTGATCATACCTCGGGATCGGCGCAGGATTCCCTGGGGATGGTGCAGGTCCAGTTCGAGGTCGGACAGCCTAAGGAAGAGGCTCTCGTCAGGATCTACGATCGGATTATTGCGAGCAAGAGCGTGCTGCCATCCGACGCCGGCACGCCGATTGTTACATCGGTCGATGCGGATGATGTTCCAATCGTCACGGTCACGCTCGCATCCGCACAGTACGACGATTATGCGCTCAAGCGCATCGCGGATCGCATGGCCGAGCGTCTGCAGAGCGTCAAGAACGTTTCGGTTATTTCGCTCAAAGGCGGGCGCGACCGCGAAATCGGCATTGAGTTCGATCCTGCGCGCCTCCAGGCGTTTGGCATCACGATCAACCAGGCCTATTCGGCCGTGCAGGCAAGCAATCTGTCTGCACCGCTCGGTTCAACGGTGCGCGACGGGCATGTTGAAGATATCGCTCTGTCGGCCCAGTTCACCTCGGCTGACGACATCAAGAACCAGATACTGGCCACTTCAGGCGGTCGCCCCGTCTATGTCGGCGACGTGGCAACGGTAACCGATGGCCCTCCAGCAGAAACCTCAAAGTTCAGTCGCTTCTCTTTTGGTCCCGCCGATAAGCGCTTTGCTACGGCTCCAAGTGACATGGCAGCGGTGACCGTCGCGATTGCCAAGGCGCGCGGATCGAACGCGGTCAAGGTTGCCGATGCCGTTATCGAACGCGTCGAGCGAATTCGTGCCTCATTCGTGCCAGACGGCGTCGACGTCATCGTCACGCGAAACGATGGACAAAAGGCCGATGAGGCTGTCAATCTGCTGCTCGAGCATTTGCTCATTGCCTTGGGTACGGTGGCACTCGTGCTGCTGGTCTTTCTCGGATGGCGCGAAGCGCTGATCGTTACGATAACTGTTCCGCTTATCTTCTCGATCACTCTGCTCGCCGACTATCTGTTGGGAATAACGATCAATCGCGTCACGCTGTTCGGACTGATCCTGTCTCTGGGACTGCTGGTCGACGCCGCAATCGTCGTCATTGAAAACATTCATCGGCACTACGCCACGCCAAACGCGAAACTTGCCAAGGACGAAATGACCGTTCTTGCAACCAACGAGATCGGCAATGCCACCAATCTGGCAACCCTGGCGATCATGCTGGTTTTCCTGTCGCTTCTGACCATCTCGGGGATGGCCGGAGACTTTTTCTATCCCGTCGCCGTGACTGTGCCTGTGGCGATGGCAGCATCGATATTCGTGGCCTACACCGTTACCCCCTGGGGCGCCAATCGCTGGCTGCATCGCCACAAGACAGCCGATGACGCCGAAGCAGCCGATGCCGAAAAGAAGACACCAAAAGCAGGTCTGCTGGAACGATCCTATCTCAGGCTGATAACGCCGCTGCTGTCGCGCCGCTCCTGGCAGATCGGTCTTCTTGCGTTGATTGTGGTGGCATTCATTGCTTCTGGCATGCAGGGCGCCTGGCAATTCGTAAGGCCCTCCGGAGTCGGTGGCCCCGTCGCCTGGTTTGGTGTGCCGATCGGTTTTCTGCCAAAGGATAACAAGAACACCTTCAACGTCGTCTTCTGGATGCCCGAAGACAGCCCTGTCGAAGAAACAGATCGACTTGTGCGGGACGTTGGCCGCTTGCTGGCTCAGGACAAAAACGTGCTGAACTATCAAAGCTGGGTCGGACAGGCCGGCATTGCCGACTTCAACGGGCTTTTTCAGGGGACGACCGCGCGCGTGGGCAACGCCGTCGCGGAGATCCGGGTCAACCTGGTGGACAAGAACGATCGCGACACCAGCTCGATCGAGATCGTGCGCACCCTGCGTCCGAAAATCGACAAGCTGCGTGAAAACTATCCGGGATCCAGGGTTTCGCTGGTTGAAGATCCGCCGGGCATTCCGGTACGGGCGACGGTTCTGGCCGAGTTATACGGTCCCGATCCCGAAGGATTGCGCGCGCTTTCCGAAAAGGTGCTCAAAGAGTTTGAGGCAACCTATGACGTGGTGGATCTGACGGACACCGAGCCGGTTGATGTGGGCGAGAACCGCATTGTTCCTGACAAGGAGAAAGCGGCGCTTTCAGGTGTGTCCGTCTACCAGATCTATCAAGTGCTGGAACTCGTTTATGGCGGTACGGAACCAGGCCGCGTGCACCTTGACGGTGAAACGAACCCCGTCACGGTGCGGGCCTTTGTGCCGCGCCGCTATGAAGTCGATCCCACGCGACTTGACGGGCTTTTCGTCGGTAATGCCAACGGCGATCCCGTGCCGCTTGCCGAACTGGTTCGGGTTGTTCCGGCCAACGCCAATCGTGTCATTCAGCATCGCGACAACGAAAAGGTCAGTTTCGTCGGTGGAGAGCTGTCCAACTCGGTCCCGATGTATGCGGTTCTTGATCTGCAAAAGCGCCTCGACGGCATGATCGCGCCGGATGGGCGTCCTCTGCGCATCGGCAATCTGGGCGTAAACAGCGAAGAGCCGGACGTTATCGATGGCTACCAGCTCCTTTGGGGCGGAGAGATGCGTCTGACGATCGACATCTATCGCGACATGGGAATTGCGCTCGGAGGCGCTTTGCTTTTCGTCTATCTGCTTCTTGTCGCCTACTATCGCTCGTTCCAGATTCCGCTCATCGCCATGTCGGCGGTACCGCTCGGCCTCATCGGTATTTTCCCCGGGCACTGGCTTCTGGGTGCGGATTTCTCGGCCACCTCGATGGTCGGCATCATCGCCCTTGCCGGGGTCGTGGTTCGCAACTCACTGCTGATCATTGACTTCATCAGGGACAATCAGAAAGCGGGCATGCCGCTCGATGTCGCCGTGCGTCAGGCTGGCGCCATTCGACTGCGTCCCATTCTGCTCACCATGCTGGCAATTATATTCGGATCAGCCATCATGGTCAGCGATCCCGTCTTCGGCGGACTGGCCATTTCGCTTATCTTCGGAACGCTGGTTTCCACCACTCTGGCGGTTTTCGTGGTGCCGATCCTCTATTACGGCTTCGCGCGAAAGAACCCCCAGGAAACAGCAGACTTTCATACGGATGAATCTGCACCGGTGGCGACATGATCGGGATAACAGGCAAATAACCGCTGCGTAGTCCTTGATTGAGCAGAGCTGCATGTCTGCTCTCGGCGATAAGCGATTGGCCATGGATGACTGAAATGAGGTCTGCAGCCATCATATTGATCCAGCGTCTGGGAACGGCAGCTTCTCTCCTCCGGCAGATGAAAGCCGCCAGTACGCTTGCGGTCCCTTTCCTGCCAAAAGTAGCCGGTCAGGAAAGCGCCCCGAAACAGAACGGCAGCTAACGGCAAATATGGGGCCGCCAGCTGACTGGCAGTTTTTAGGCAGAAGAGCAAAAAAAGCTGCCCCTTCATCCATAGGAACAAGGCCGGTCTACTGACCGCAACCTATGCCGCAGATTGTGCCGGTGTCGACGACCAAGTCGACATCCACACCAAGAGATGCTGAAAGGGATCGAGTTGTCGACGCTTCTCGGCGTTGGAATCGAGCTCACCTTCGGCGGCAATAAGGGCGATCTGATCAAATCCATTCGCGAGTCTGCTCGAAACAGCGCTAGTCACGCCGGCTGAAGCATCACTGAGAAAATCGTAACCGAACTGGTGTCGCTAAGGTACTGGCAACGCTGGCAAACCGCCATGCTTCCTGAAATCCATCACGACATTGCTTCTCAATTCTCCTTTTCTTCCCTTTTGCAAAAAGCCAGGCGTTCAAGTAAAGCGCTTACGTAAACGCTTGCGTAAGCGCTTTACTTGCGTTAGCGTCTGTGATTGTTGGGAGGTTCCGAAGCCACGAGGGCCTCGGAGATGAGGAGCAAAGCGGCAGTTCGTAGAGGGTGAAAAAGCTCTCATAGACTGCCGTACATGACGAAATTCAGGGAGGATCACCGTGACTATTTTTGGAAAATTACCGCGCCGCTACGTGCTTGGACTGGTGGGAGGACTCACGGCAACCGTGGCCATGATGTCTGCTACTGCCGCATTCGCGGATCCGGTGGAATTGCGCTATTTCTATCGCGCGCCGTGGCCGTCCTCAGAGATCTATGCCAATTGGCTGATCGACGAATGGAACAAGAAAAATGGCGATCGCATCCACGTGACCGGCGCCGCTGTCGATGGCGAAACCTACAAGACCAAACAGGCAATCGAGCTGAACTCGTCCAATCCGCCCGACGTCTTCTATTCCTGGGAAGGCGGTCGAGCCAAGGAAGTCATCGACAATGGCTTCGCGGCCGATCTGACGCCCTATTACAAGAAGTACAAATGGGCTGACGTGCTGGTGCCCGCCGGCGTGAGCCTAGCTACTTTCGACGGCAAGCAATACTTCGTGCCGACCGAGGTAGGGGCTTCCGTCGTCTGGTATCGCACTGACCTGTATGAGCAGCTTGGTCTTGCGGTTCCCCAAACCTGGGATGAGTTGATGGCCAATGCCGAAGCGGCAAAAAAGGCCGGTCTGACCCCGTTCCAGCTGGCCAACCAGAAGAAATGGCCATCACAGTTCATGTGGTCCGCCATGATGGTCAACAAGTATGGTCTGGACACCTATGACGGTTTGATCAATCGCACCATTTCGTGGACGGACGAGCGCGCCGTCGACATCACACAGATGATGGTCGACCTTGCCAAGAATGGCATGTTCGAGGACAGCTTCAACTCGGTCGATCTGGCACCGGCTTTCGTGCCGTGGAACCAGGGTAAAGCGCTGATGTGGTATCAGGGCTCGTTCAACCTCGGATCGTTCCGCGGCGAGAAGGACGTCTGCTGCACGGTGCCAATGGACTTCTTCCGCATGCCGGCGTTCCCAGGCCACGATCCCATCATGTCGGTCTTCGCCGAAGACACTCTCATGATCCATGCCAAGAGCCCGCACAAGGACGAAGCGGCCGAGTTCATCAACTGGGTGGTCAGCAAGCCGGCGATGAGCGAAAAGCTCATCCTCGACAAGCCGTTCCCCTCGCGCAAAGATGCGAATCTGAGCGGTCTTTCCGACATGGAACAGCGCTTGGCACAGGCCATCGCCGATTCCGGCTCGTTCACCTTCATGCATGTGGACCATGCCGTGTTGCCGGCCATTTCCGACAAGTTCCTGGACGGCGTGCAAGGAGCGCTTGCAGGTGCGATGACAGCTCAGCAAGCGATGGAATTGATCGAGGCCGAGGCTCAGCGCAGCGCCGGGCCGGTTAAATAGACGCTCCTCCCAAGCCTGAGCCAGTGAGCTGGCTCAGGGGCAGCCGGGCGACGCGACCAACTGTCGCCCGGCTGTGCAATCCCCCTGTCTGCAAGCGTCGTTTCGAAGCGGTTTCTAGCGGGTAAAATAATGTCTCACGCCATCACCAAACCATCCGCCCACTCGTCTGGCAGTCTTCTGAACTGGCTTGCGTCAAACTGGTTTGTCGCGGTCTTTGGAATCGGTGTTCCCCTGATCGTCTTTGTTGTCTTCATTGGTTATCCGATCGCGTACACCGTTCATTTGTCGTTTTTTCAATGGAATGGCGCTTCGGCGGAAAAGGTCTTTGTCGGCTTCGACAATTATCGCACCATGTTCGCCGACAGTTATGTCTGGACCAGCCTGTGGAACAACATACGCTGGCTTCTGGTTTCCCTCGGCTTTCCGGTGGTTGTCGGCTTCATCATCGCCTATCTGCTCCGTTCCCGTATCGTGCCTGCAGCTGGGCTTGTACGCACCATTATCTTTTTCCCGGTGACCATGTCGCTAATCGCGGTCGGGCTGATGTTTCTTTTGATCCTCAACCCGCTCTTCGGCGCCTTCAATGTCGCGCTCAGGTCGATCGGACTGGGCTTTCTCATCCGCGAATGGTTCGGCGACTATCAGGTGGCGATCTACACCCTCGCCATCGTATCCGGTTGGGCCTTCACCGGCATGCCGATGATCTTTTACTACGCCGGGCTCGGCAACGTTCCCAAGGAAACGCTGGATGCGGCACGGATCGAGGGTGCCGGCCATTTTCGTATCGCCACCCGCGTCGCGCTTCCGCAGCTTCGCCCTGTAACGGCGGTGGTGGTCATGCTGACGATCTTTGAATCCTTCCGCGCCTTTGATCTCATCGCGGTGATGACCAAGGGCGCCCCGTTCGGTAGCACCAACGTGCTTGGCTATCTGGTCTATCTCGAGAGCTTCTGGAATTCGCGCTTCGGCTCCGGAGCGGCGATTTCGGTACTGATCCTTTTGATGTCGGGCGGCATCGCCGCACTGGTGCTGGCCACGATCATGCGAGGTGCCTTCGATGATTGATGTTGTCGCGACCATAGCCGCAACCGTCCGCCGCCGCCGGCCTCTGACCTATTATATCTGGCGCGCGCCGGCGCTGTTTGCGCTCGGCATGTTTCTGCTGCTCTGGCTCGGTCCGTTCATCCTGATCGCGATGACCTCGGTCAAGTCGAACGCGGACTTCCTCGCCGGACCGTTTTCGTTGCCCACACATCCAACGATCGCGCCCTATGTGACCGTCTGGCAGGCGCTTGATTTCACCACCCTGCTATCCAACAGTCTGCTCTATGCGACGCTCGGTTCGGCGGGCGCTATGCTTCTTGCCCTGGTTCCGGCCTACGCCCTGTCGCGTAAGCAGATCCCCGGACAAGGTCTGTTGTTCGGCCTTTTGCTGGTCGGCTTGATGCTGCCGCAACAGACAGTGTTGATCCCGCTTTATCAAACACTCAGGAGCCTTTCGCTGCTAGACACGAAAATCGGCCTCATCATTGTGCATGCCGCCTACGGAATGCCGGCCCAGGTATTGATCCTGCGGGGTTTTATGACCGGTATTCCGCGCGAGCTCGACAAGGCCGCCTATGTCGAGGGGGCCACCGATTTCCAGATCTTCCGCAAGATCATCCTGCCGCTTTCGCTGCCAGGCATCGCCGTTGGCTACACGTTGAACTTCATCGCTATCTGGAAAGAGTTTGTTTTCGGACTGGTGCTGCTCAATTCGGAAGGCAATTTCCCGGTTACCGTAGGCATGCTCAAGCTCAATTCCGACCGCTATATGTCGGTGTTCAACATGCCGGCTGCGGGTCTGGTGCTGTCGCAGATCCCCATCATAATTCTGTTCATCCTGACTTACCGCCTACTGTCCTCGGGACAGTTCACCGGCGCGGTCAAGGGCTGACAAGACTATAGAGGAACCAAAATGGCCGAAGTCATTCTTGAAAATGTCGGTAAGTCCTTCGGGGCGCATTCGGTATTGTCGGGCATGAACCTGACCGTTAAAGATGGCGAATTCGTTGTCCTGGTCGGCCCGTCAGGCTGTGGCAAGTCGACCACTCTTCAGTTGATCGCCGGACTCGAGATGGCAACCGAGGGCGTCATCCGGATCGGCGGCAAGGACGTGACCGATCTGCCGCCGAAGGCACGCAACATTGCCATGGTATTCCAATCCTATGCCTTGTTTCCGCACATGACGGTGCGCGACAATATCGCTTTTGGCCCGAGACTGCGTCACGAGGGCAAGGACAAGATCGACAGCGAAATCAGAAACGTCGCTGACATGCTGCAGATTGAGCAATATCTCGATCGCAAGCCAAAGGCGCTTTCGGGGGGGCAGCGTCAGCGCGTTGCACTGGCCCGAGCGCTGGTGCGTCGCCCCGGTGTGTTCCTGATGGATGAACCGCTGTCCAATCTCGACGCAAAGCTCAGGATCGAAGCTCGCAGCTTCCTTGCCAAAATGCACAAGGATTTGGGCATCACTACCATCTACGTGACTCACGACCAGTCCGAAGCCATGACGATGGGGAGCCGGATTGTTGTCATGAGCAATGGCCGGATCGAGCAGTCCGCGCCACCGCTGCAAATCTATAACCATCCGGTGAACCGTTTCGTTGCCGACTTCATTGGCTCACCGGCGATGAACTTCTTTCCGGTAAAAGTGGCGGATGGGCATCTTGCGTGCGAACGCATTGCCTTCGACATTTCCCTGCCGGACCAGCTTCGCGGAATCGATGAAGGTGAGTTGGCGCTGGGCGTCAGGCCCGAACACATACATATCCTGCCAAAGGGGGTCGCCGACCGTGAAAATTCCGCGACATTCCGTGTCGATGTTGTGCAGCATCTTGGCCACGAAACCTTGCTTGACCTTCGCGCCGGGGAGCACCACGGTATATGCCGCGCCGGTGCGGAAGAACAAGTCGTACCTGGTGAGACCCGCCAATTCGAATTCGACATCGAGCATGCGCATTTGTTTGACATGACCAGTGGTATGCGCCTAACCGCACAATTGTCCGAACCGGTTGACGTCCACAGCACCCCGAAACTTGGATAGCCCTTAACTGGCACCTTGAGATGGTAGACCGACATTCCAGAGTGACAATGCAGGACGTTGCCTTGGCGGCGGGCGTCTCCCTGGCAACAGTCAGTCACGTACTTAACGAGACACGCTTCGTTCGGCCCGACACCGTCGAGCTGGTGCGCAAAGCGATCCGCGAGACCGGCTACACCCCCAATACACTTGCGCGAGCGCTGGTCCGCAACTCCAGCTCCTCGGTGGGACTTGTGTTTTCCTGGATCGCCAATCCCTATTTTTCGGACATCATCTGTTCGATTGAGAGCGAGTGCTACGATGCGGGGATATCGGTGCTGTTTTCGGACACGAATGATGATCCTGAAAAGGAACTGAAAGTCATTCAGGACCTGCATCAGCGTCGTGTCGACGGCATTTTCTTCGCACCCAGTCCAGACCCGCTCGACCGTTCCTTCGAATACCTTGTCGCCAACGAGATTCCGGCCGTGCTCGTGGATCGCATGCCGGACAAGCCGTTCGACAAGGTCGGCGTGGACAATTCCAAGGCCCTCTATCTGCTCGTCGACCATCTCGCCGGCCACGGCTACAAGAAAATCGGTTTCGTTCCCGGCCATGAAGGCTATGATACGACACACGAACGCATCCAGGGATTTTCCGCCAGGATGCACCATCACGGTCTTGATCCCGGTGTCAGGATTGCGTCCCCCTGCAACACCACGGAAGAGGCTACTGCACAAGTCGAGCAACTGCTCACTCGCGGCCAGTTGGACGCCATTATCACGGGCAACAACCTGTCCACGATCGGTGCCATGAAGGCGCTCAGGCATCTCGGTTTGCGCGTGCCACGGGATATCGCTCTGGTTGGTATAGACGACTTCGAATGGGCGGACAGTTTCGAGCCGCGCCTGACCGTCATCGCTCAGCCTTGTCAGGACATCGGCAGAAACGCCGCGGCTCTGATGAACTCGCGTATCGAAAATCCCACCGGACCAATCCGCACTGTGCGACTGGAGCCGCGTCTGGTCATCCGCGAGAGCTGCGGCTGTTCCCCCTGAAGCGATCGATCTCGGGGAAATAGAGCGGCAGGTAATGGGTCAGAATACGATGCTGGATCTCGGTCTTGGCCCTGGAGATCGCCTCATGCGTTTTCGACAGTTCCTGAACGTCGTTGATGCCGGCGCGAAGCGGATCATGATAGCGCTGCGTTGCCTTTATCCTGAGCATGTGCAGGATGACCTGCGCATCCTTGGGATCGTTCTTGTCCCAGCTGTTGTGCAAGGCTTCCCGGGTACGCGCAAGCGCCAGAGACGAGATCAGGCGCACTTCGAAGCCTGCTTCAGCCAGGCGCCATGCGATGGGGCGATGACAGTTGCCGGTTGCCTCGAAGGCACAGATCACCGGCCGGCCATAGTCCTGCAAAATCTCGATCAGTCGATCATGTTCTGCACGGTTGTTGAGAACCGGCAGCCGGCGGCGGCGTTTATGGTCGGGCTCTTCGATGAGAACTTCATTGCGAACCTTGGCGATGTCGATGGCTACCAACACCGCGTCGGTGGCGATGAAATCGCGATTGGTCATGGTTGGTCTCTCCGGAATGGGTTGTGCAAAGACACATTCTAGAGAAACTCCGACCGGCCATGGCCACCTCAACCGGTGCACGTCGGCAGTGAAAAGCCTCGCACACCGCAGCCTTGGCCCAAATTCTCCGTTCATTCCGTAGGTGCTACGGGCCATGTTACATCGCCGGTGAACTGGCAGACTGGCTACAGGATCGGGGCATGGACCATGTCCACGGAGCGCCCCTCCATCCCCAGACACAAGGAAAGATCGAGCGCTGGCACCAGACGATGAAGAACCGGGTTCTCCTGGAAAACTACTTCCTGCCCGGCGACCTCGAACGCCAGATCTCTGCCTTCGTCGAACACTACAATCATCGGCGTTATCACGAGAGCCTCGATAATCTCACTCCCGCCGACGTCGACTTCGGGCGCGGGCAATCCATCCTCAACCAACGTGAACGGATCAAACGCAAGACCATCAACCAACGGCGCTTGCTGCATCGAAAAGCAGCCGCCTAAAATGACACCCCTGATGGGCCAGAGCCTCCGCTAAATCAGGCCGAACTTCTGCGCAAAATCCCTGACGACGGACACAATGGTCGTGGCGGTCGCGTCTTTCCGCTTTGGGCCAATCGCAACGCCACCAAGAGCAACATCAGTTCCGAGGTCCTGGCACTCCTAACTGACACGCTCAATCGACCAGTCTCGCCTGAGGACGTGATAGCCTATCTGGCCGCAGTAATGGTGAATAGCCCCGAGTTTTCTAGACGCCCTCGGTGCTCATTCTCTGCTGCCGTTCGAACTCGACGGGAGGCAGCATTCCGTTCCTGACGTGCTTGCGTATTGGGTTGTAGAACATCTCGATGTAATCGAACACGTCCTGCCGGGCTTCTGCGCGGGTTTTGTAGGCCCGGCGCCGTATCCGTTCCCGCTTGAGCAGGTTGAAGAAGCTCTCGGCGACGGCGTTGTCGTGGCAGTTGCCGCGGCGGCTCATCGAGTGTTCCAGGTTGTGATGCTTGAGGAATGCAGCCCAGTCCATGCTGGTGAACTGGGAGCCCTGGTCCGAGTGGATCAGCACCTTGCCCTTCGGCTTCCGTCTCCACACCGCCATCAGCAATGCCTGTAGGACCACGTCCGTGGTCTGGCGGCTCTGCATCGACCATCCGACGACACGCCGGGAATAAAGATCGATGACGACCGCCAGGTAGGCGAAGCCTTCCAGCGTCCGGATATAAGTGATGTCTGTCACCCAGGCCCGATCAGGGACTTCTACGTCGAACTGCCGGTCCAGCGTGTTGTCGACGACGACCGAAGGCTTGCCACCATAGCTTCCCGGCCGGCGCTTGTAGCCGATCTGGGCCTTGATCCCGGCCAGTCTTGCCAGTCGTGCAACCCGGTTCGGGCAACAGGTCTCTCCCTGATCAAGAAGATCATCGTGGAGCTTGCGATAGCCATAGACCTTGCCGCTGTCATGCCAGGCTGCCCTGATGAGCTCGGTCTGCCGGACATCCTCCTCCGCTCGCTTGCTCAGCGGGGTCTTCAGCCAGGCATAGAAGCCACTGGGTTGGATGCGCAGGCACCGACACATCGCACGCACCGAAAACAGCGGGCGATGCTCGGCAACGAACGCGTATCTCACTTTGCATCCTTGGCGAAATACGCGGTCGCTTTTTTTAGGATGTCGCGCTCCTCGGTGACGCGCGTCAGCTCCTTCTTCAGTCGTCGAATCTCGGCATCCTTGCCATCGTCGGCCGACCCCGCCGCCGAAAACCTCCTCTTCCACTCGTAGAGCGAGTGCGGGCTGACCCCGAGACGCTTCGAAACCTCCGCAACCGGATAGCCCCGTTCGGTGATCTGTGCCACCGCGTCCCGCTTGAACTCGTCACTGAAGTTGGCTTTGCCCATCTTGGCCTCCTTGCCTCAAAATTAGGGAAGAAGGCGTCTACGAATCTAGGGGCTATTCATGGCTCACCCCGCCTTCACCGCACACTTTGCCGACGATCTTGTTCAGCCGGGGCTCAGGGTGCCGCTGACGGCGGATCCGGCGCTGTTCGGAGCGGCGGTGGAACTCGGGCGCGAGGTGATCTGGCTTCACACCTATGGCGAACGCTTCGACGACTCCGAGGCTGGCCGGCCGAAGGGTCCGCCGCGCATGAGCAAGGGCGATGCACCAACCATTCCGGCCGATGGTGCCATTCCCGGCGCACCGGAGCCGCTACCGGAGACGACGGACTATAACGCCGACAGGCGCCGCCTGCACGTGGGCAAGGGGCATATCGACAACGTACCGCCCGAGGTCTGGGCCTATGAGGTATCGGGCAAGAACGTCCTAAGACAATGGTTCAGCTATCGCCGCCGCGATAGGACAAAGCCTCAAATTGGCGATCGACGTCCTCCCTCGCCGCTCGATTCCATTTAGCCCGACCACTGGTTGCCCGAATACACTAACGATCTCATCAACCTCTTGAACGTGCTTGGGCGCTTGGTAGTGCTCGAACCGAAGCAAGAGGCTCTGCTCGATCAAATTCTTGCCGAGCCTTTGATCACAGTTGCGCAGTTCAGCGCGTCGCCTGACAATAACGACGATTCGTGAGGACTGTCGCCGATGGGCAAACCGCAGCTTGAGATGTTTCCGGAAGAGAATGAGCTTTTCCCCACCGAGCCGGTCGTGTTCCATCCCGATCCAGCGCGCATCCGTCGGCGCTTGGCGAACATCCTTAGGCAGGCGCGCGCAGCCGAAAGCATGCCCTGGTACAGCAATACTCGCCGGCTTTATGAGAAGATTGTTCCGCAGATGGTGCTGGCTCTTCCCGAACTTGAGGCAGCGCAATTGCGGATAGAGTTCGAAGACGAACTCGAACGCTTGAAGATCTAGATGCTCGACCCCGGCATATCCAAAGTTTGATGGCGCGTTTTGCGAAGCCTTTGGCGCTTTTCAGAAGCTTGTCGTAACGGGTAACGTTGAAACCTGCGGACATACATACCGGATAGGTCCTGCTATTCGCCGTTACATACGCGCGTTGGGGGTGCGTACTTTTGTGCGCACTTTTTTGTCGTGCGCCGTGATCACACGCACGAAATTAACCTGACGGGATTACACGAATTCCTCCTAACCCACGGAGGCTATTGTGAAATCCCCTGGACTTGCCGCTTTGACCGAAGACTATATCGTGATGTGCCGGGAGAACCGGGCGCTAAGCGAGAATTCGGTTCTGGCCTATCAGCAAGATCTGGCGTGCTTTTGCAGATTCTCGCGTTCAAAGGACCTGGAAGCGGCCCTGAACCAGGAAAATATACTCGCCTATCTACGCCATCTCAGGGAGGTACGCAGACTTAAGCCGGCAACGGTGCGCCGGCGTATGCTGACGATTAAGGCCTTTACTGCCTGGCTCCATCGCACGCATCGCGTCGCGCGCTTCGCCTTCGCCGATCTCGAGCTCGAACTGAAACTACCGCACCGCCTACCCCGGCCGATCGACCACGCAACGCTGGCCACCCTGTTATCCGCCGGGTCGCGCAAGCCCAAACCGGCGGAAGCGGAAACGGTCTTCACGCCATTGCCGACCGATCCGGAACACTCGACGGCATTGGCCATGAAGCTCTTGCTGGCCACCGGCATCCGCATTGGTGAGCTGACGCATATCCGTCTCGGAGACGTCAGCGACGGCGCCGGAAGGCTCCGGATCAGAGGCAAGGGCAACAGGGAACGCACCGTCTATATCGGCAACAGCCAACTGCGCGCCGCGCTTCAGGACTATCTCATAAATCGCGCGCGCCTGACCACCGACACGGATTACCTCTTTCTCAACCGCAACCGGCAACGCCTTACGGAACAGGCCTTTCGCATGCGGTTACGACGCTTGTCTGCCGATTTGCAGATTCAGCCTTACGTCACCCCTCACCGCTTTCGCCACTCCGCCGCGACGCTGTTAGTCGAGGAAGGCATCGACATCCGCATCGTCCAGCGCCTCTTAGGGCACGCCAGCATCTCGACGACAGAGATCTACACCTACGTCTCCGACACATCCCTCCGCGCCGCGCTTCTGGCCGCTGATCCTCTCTCAAAGCTGGCATCCGAGTTCTCATAACTTAGGATTATGATTTCACTTCAGTATCCAGATTTCCAATGCGGTCCCGGTTAGCGCAGAACGACAATGAGCAAACAAGACGGTGGTTTTGAAAATTTTGTTGGCGATGTTCTGTATGCATGGCGCAGACAATTTAGAGGTGTGCGTATCTCAGATGTTCGCAGCCGTGGAGGGATTGACGGGGGTCGAGACTATGAAATCGAAGTGTCCGCCAATTGTCATCACCTAGTTCAGTTTTTGGGCAGAACCCTGACACCCGGTGGAATTTACTTCGTGGAAGCGAAATCTATCGGAACGGCCGGAGGTAACGGTCGTGTAAGACTTGATTATCACCGAGGATCTCCGAATCTTAGTAAATCTCTAGGAGCGTGCGCGGGGTTCTTCTTTCTCACAAATGCATTCTCACCTCCAACAGATCAGGTTAGCTATCAAAATATTTGCAAACTTAGCCCTGAACTACAGTTTTTTGACGTAATTGATGGTGAGTTGCTTTCAAACTTGGCTAGATCTTTTGATGTTCCGCTTCCCAACGGTGTCAGCTTTCTGGGTCCGCAAGCCGATCCACGTGCGAGCAATCACAACGGGATAGTCACGATCCCATACCTATCGAAGTTTAGAGATCCCTCGGGAGAGATTTTGAAGGTTGTTGTCAGTGTCTTTAATCGCACGAACGAGCAACTAAATGGCGAACTGTTCTTTGTAAACGATGAAGAATGGGCTGGAATAGAATTGGAAGGCGTATCAACGCCTGATGTATTTCCAAACCCAACACTATGGGCATTTCACCATCAAATAGGACGTGAAGTCATCCTAGATCCTTATTCCAGTGCGGCGTTTATTTGGTACCTTAAGCCGGTCAACAGAACGATCATCGTTGGTCGCGAAACCAGCAAACACTATCAGAGTGTCAGATCAGCACTCAGATTGCGGGCAAGAGATCAAATATTCAATGTATTGGACAAATTCGAGCGCTTTGATCTCACGTTCCTGCCCCCTTTTGTCGGCGCAACTCACAAGAAGACAGTTGATGACATCGCCAAATGGGCTGATTCTGCCCTGTCTGAAAGGGGAATTGCCGACGATCCGAAAATTATCCTTCTGTTCGGTGAAACCGGCGTGGGCAAGAGCAGGATCATCGATGAAACGACGAACAAGTCGATTTCCGGCACGGGAGCATCTGTCCTCAGGTTTACAATTCCTGAAAAGGGAGGCTCTCTGAGGAGAGTTCAATTGCGCGCGATTAAAGACGATCTTAAAGCGGTAACAGGTGAACCGATCCAGGGTGAAACCTTGGTTGAAGTGCTTTTTAATCTAGTCCACAGCCGTTTCTATATAAAACATAATACAATATTTATAGTGATAGAAGACTTTCATAACGCTGATGATGAGTTGCTTAACCTATTCAGTGAGCAAAACTCACGGGATGAGTGTAACTGCAAGAACCTGAGGTTCATTCTGTCCGCCCGCGATGATGGCACCTACCACAATCGAGGTTACGATCAATTCCTGGCTACCGCGTTGCAAATACAATCTACCAACTGGATCAAATGCTGTAGGGTCACCAGACTCGCCGAAAGCGAGGCGCTCGATCTAATAAGACTCATTTTTGATGATATTTCAGATGGCGGCATCGAAAAGATCCACAGGTTAAGCGAAGGGGTGCCGATCCGCACAATTCAGACGATAGAACACCTACTTGATGCGAGTATCGTTGAGATCACGAGCAGGGGTAGTGTCTCGATCGTCAACATGGAAGCCTTTAGAAGAAAGGCCGAAAGCTTGCCGAGGAACGTCGAGGATCTTTTCCTGAAACGCGTTTCCAATCTCCTCCGTGTAGACGACTCCCACGCAGCTGTGAAAACTCTCCTAATCTTCAGCATCTTTGGAAATGCTGTGCCGAAAGATGTTCTCGATACCGATGAAGATATGCGTTCGAGTCTAGAGCTGCTGGTCGAATGGGGATTTTTGAGGGAGAACCAGCATCATGAGGTCGTTGAATGGAAACACGAGACTATAGAGATCTTCTTTGCGACAATGCTGGAGCGATGGATCGTATCACCTTCAAGGGCTCCAGAATTCTGTAGGCACTACCCCGACGCTGCTGACTGCGTCCTAGATAGTGAGGCATTTCGCTCGCATATCGACTGCCAAACAGAAGCAAAGATCTTGACGGTTGCAGAGCGAGATGAACCTGCTCGAGAAGGCTGGCACGAGCTATACCAACATGCAGCCTCAATTTCCTCATTTCAAACGGTCAGCACAAAGGCGGGGTGGTATGAGTGCATCGATTTTGCCGTAAGATCGGCGCTTCAGGATCCGGGGTTCGATCAAGAAACGATTTCGAAGTTACTTTTGTTGAAAGTATTTATCGGCACCTACTTTCGATCCTACGCAAGCGCAGAAGCGGCGGTTCAGTCCGGTCTATCCTGGCTCGAACACGGTCCCTTCGAGACCAGATTGCAGGATCGAACCGCCGAATGGATGAATCAACTGAGTGCTCACGCTTTGCTCGATGCGGGTCACTCCGCGTCAGCGTTGTCAGACCTCTTGCGGATGAACACGAAAATGCAGTTGCATGACTATCTTCGCGAGGACTTGGATTTTACCTACAACGTTCACAATTGCCTTCGCATGGCGTTTAACTATCTAAATTTCTTCGATCTTGGCGTCCTTCATAGCCAAATGGCGAACCAGACCTGCATGCAGCTAAATCAGGATCATGTCCTTGGTAGTTCTTTCGGAGATGAAGCGATGCTATATTACTTTGTAGAGCCAGAGCGTTCTCGAAACATGCTCCAGCGATCGATTGATGTGCTTACGCGATGCGAAAACCAACAGCATCTGATACATAGCCAAGTCAGTTTGATAGGTGCCGAGCTCCCCGGCAGATACAGGGCGAGAGATAGAGAATGGATTGCGGCGCAAGAGAGCTGGGTTTCTGAGGAACTCACTAAAGTCCTGGCAAGAGGTTACAGCTCGATAACCCCACGACTCTACCTGTTATTGGCCGCTCTGCAGTTCTATCTTGCCGTCGATGATTGCGACGCAGAGGCTGTGAACTCCGCCGTTAATCCCATTATGCTAGAGCAAGCAGACCGCAATGCTCGTCGTGGTATTGATGCGTGTGAGCGTCACTCGATAGGATATATTGCTTGGCAATTGCATAACTTAAGAGCCGCAATTTCTCACCGGATGGGAAATCAGGGCCGCAGCCTAAGGTCCATGGATAGAGCGATAAAGCAGATCGAGGAGGAAGGCTTGTTCCTGCTTGGTCATGGCCCGCTGTGCAGCGCCGTTCCCATCATTTTGGCGTCGGCCGTAAACGTCTTTTCAAACTATGCCAGCGGTCAAAAAGTCCAAAAAACGCTCGCTAAGGTACATGGGTTTAGCATCATCCATTGGTCCGAACCCGAGATGAGGCAACGATGTGTGGAGGAGGCAAGGACCTTCGGCACGCTCTTTACCGATGAAACAAATAGAGTGCCTGACAACGCGCCATTCGTGCGCGATACATCGTCAGGTATTGGGATTGTTACTTGGTTCTGACCGGCGCAAGAGAGTTATCTCCGACACTTGATGTGTAGCATTGGATACATCCCTTTTATACTTCAATTCGCCCCGTCCGAGATCTAGTCGCTGGTAGATCAAACTTGGAGCGGATTTTATCATCTCGTGAAGCATAATCAGGCCGGGCGAATATTTCGTATAATTTGATACTGCATTGTAAGCGGTCGTCCAGTAGTGCCATGTGGTAAATGATCCTAGGCCTAGGTGCAAAGCGAGCGGCTCATCGCCAAGAAACACGCCAGAGAAAATACCGGCGAAGTCTCGACTGTGTTGGGACATCAGATCGTGCATGAGCGACCTCTCCCAATCCGCCTTGAAGCGTCCATGCCATCCGGACAGGGCCCATTGGTTGGACTTCCATTCCATCAGCTTTTCAAGCAGCTCAGAACTACAAAAATTCGCGCGAAATTCGAGTTCGCCATATTTCTTTTCAAGACGACGACGGGCGTTTTCTACCTTGTGGGCATTCCTCAATTGAGAGCTGGAAAGGCTTTTGCGATATTCCAAATACCCTGAGTCAAGCTCAACAAGCCAAGAGACGTCGTTCACAATTCGGCAATCCAAATTGTATCGTCTTGCGTGCAAAAGGTGATTGAACCTGATTTCAGTGAGCCATGTATTTTCCAGCAGGCCAGGAAGATCGACATGAAGTGTTGGTCGCCCAATGATGCCCTGATAATCATTAAAGTAAGAACCGATCGGACGGGCAACACTGCTTTCTACGAGTTCGAACGGTAAGTATCCGATCTCCTCACCGGCGCGCTCGATGACGCAAACTCGGACATCAGAGCCTGATCTTTCGCAAAGCTCCAAATAACCCAAACTGAGAAACGGTGTCTGCAAGGAACGGTCCTGAACACGGAAATCCTGCCAAGTTGTTCTCTGGCCCTCGGAGAGCTCTCCCAGCCTACAGATATGGATGCGGTCGGCGCAGGTGTTGGTTCGTCCTCCCATCATTAGCGCCGATTATATCGCGGTGCCTGAGATTGGATGAGCGCGACTTGTGCATCCCCGGCAAATGCCGCCCACTTTCTCTCGCCTACCAGCTGCCAGCAGGCGCCTAATGGCGGACAGATGGCTGTCGTTCCAGATGTCGTACAACGATCTAGACATCGCATTTCCGACGACATGGGACTGCCCAGCGTCCTCGCAACAAAGCACAACAGTTCCATCGTGGCGCAATGTCAGCATCTCGCTAGGCGCGTAACAAGGTACGGTCAACGCGATCTTGGTTTCATCGATAAGGCCGCCTCGACCGGTGAGTGTCATCGCCTGAGGGGTTTGAACCAACTGGTATTCCCGGTTGGGAAAACTGGTGGCGTTGTGCAACGTGACATAGAAGCGGTCCGCGCCAACTTCCAGCAGCTCCTTATACTTCGTATCACTCAGAAGATCGCCATTCGTATAGATATCGATAAATGCCATTGGGACCTTGTTCCTGGCCTCACGAACCAATCCGGAGAGGTCCTTTCTGAGAAGCGGCTCGTTGTAGAAATGAAATGATATGCGTCCACAGAACGAAAGATCCGCAAGTTCATCACAAACCTTCGAGAATAGGGCAGAAGACATCCTCCGTTCGACACCGGCGTAACCGGAGACGCTGTTTGGGCAGTATTCGCACTTCAGATTGCAGCGCGTGTTCACCTCGATCTCTATGACTTCAAAAAGACCATCTGTTTCGACATTCGTCATGTCAGCCTGCTTTCACGCGAAGCGCATCTGGATCATTCCGAGCGATATCTGCGATCTTGCCCAGACCTGCGATCACGTCATCCAAGTCGGTCCGATCGCCCAGGAAGGTTTGATGAGGCAACGCGATTGTCTCATTCCATGCATCGTAGGCGACGGGCAGGCTATCGGCACCCTGCGCGTTGACTGCGCTCAGGGCCGATGCGGCATGATGAAACGGCATTGTAAAGGGTTGGAAGAGCGGATTGTCCGGTAGAGGTTGATCCATCGTCTTGACGGCCAACCTCAGCTCATACTGTAGCGCACGCGCTATAACTTCTGGCTTAAGCTGACCGAGCGCTTCGCGATTGATCCTTATTGTATATCGGTAGAACGTTCGACCACTTTCCTCGAAAACATCGCTTTGCGCGGGCGCTCCCAAGCCGCTTTTGACTAACATATCGTCTAGTTCTTTGGCTAGATTCCGCCGATGCTGGTTCTCCGCGTCGAGGCGCTTAAGTCCTCCCAATAAAATCGCCGCCTGGAATTCGGCCATACATCGATTGGTGCCGTAGCTCTCGCCGGGTACAGTTAGTAGAGACTCTTCTTGGCTCGAATTAAGGGCTTTTGCAGTTAAGATTTCTTGGTGCGTTTCCTTCTTTGCGGTCCTGCCATCAGATCGCAGTCTGAGTATCCTTTCCGCGAGACCGTCATCGTCGGTAACGCAGATCCCTCCCTCTCCAGCGGTGAGAAGTTTGGATTGCTGAAAGCTAAAGACGCCAACGGTTCCTAGAGATCCGACACGATCTCCACCAAGGGATGCTCCATGCGCCTGCGAGGCATCTTCGATGAGCGAAAGTCCATATGTTGCACAGAGTTTCGCAAGGCTCGGCATATCGGCACGAGCACAATGCCAATGCACGGCCATCACCGCTTTTGTCCGAGGAGTGATCAACTCCGCGACCGCGTCCGGAGAGATACATAGTGAGTCCGTATCCAGATCGGCGAATATGGGCATCGCCCCGGTGTTCAGGACAGAGCTTGCACACGCAACCCAGGTTTGGCCAGGTATGATGACCTCATCGCCAGGACCGATTTCAAGTGCTTCCATTGCAGAGCTCAATCCGGCCGAACCGGATGAGCAAGGGATCGCGTGTTTCACGCCAAGATATGATGCGAATGCCTCGGAAAACTTCGTTGCATAGGACCAACCTCGGTGTGACTCACCGGATTGCGTCCATCTTGTAGAATGCAAAACGTCATAGACGTTACGCTGGACGTTTTGATCGGCTCTTGGCCACTTCGGCCAATCTCGCTGTCGAATTGGATTACCACCGTTTAGCGCCAAATCAGATGCTTGGGACCTTCGAAAATTCGATCCTGAAGAGACTGAATTTGGCATGATAATCCTAAGTTATGTGAACAATATATCTTGGGAAGACTAATGTGTTTCAAGGCAAATGCAAGCATTTTGGCCATACCAAGCAACGAAGCCAACGCCTTGCCGATTTACTTGTTCTTGAGACAAATCCTGATTGGTGTCAGAATAAACACAACTGTTCCCCTCAATCCACTCGATGTTTAGCGGATGTAGGGAGAGTGCATCTTTATATAGAAACTGGAGTGGCCCCGTTTCATCGGACAGTCCGGTGAAATAGGGGGCGCTCCAAACCCAAACCTGCTTTTGAGGGCAAACAGGGCGTTTGTCTCGAAGATCAGGACATCATTGCAAGGAAGACGACACATGATCTGCGGTGAGAAGAACACCGAGGCGCCAATTCGCTGGGGCATGGTCGGCGGCGGCAAGGGCAGCCAGATCGGCTACATCCATCGTTCGGCCGCGCTGCGCGACAATGCCTTTACCCTCATGGCCGGCGTCCTCGACATTGACCCTGAGCGCGGACGCGCGTTCGGCATCGATCTCGGCATCGACCCGTCCCGATGCTATACCGATTACAAGGCGATGTTCGCGGCGGAAGCGGCCCGTCCCGACGGCATTCAGGTGGTTTCCGTCGCCACGCCCAACGGTACCCATTTCGCCATCGCCAAGGCGGCGCTCGAACACGGCATCCACGTGGTCTGCGAAAAGCCTTTATGCTTCACCGTCGCCGAGGCAAGGGAACTGGAGACGCTGGCCGAGGCCAAAAAGAAGATCGTCGGTGTCACCTATGGCTATGCCGGCCACCAGTTGATCGAACAGGCGCGCGAGATGGTCGCCCACGGCGATCTCGGAGAGATCCGTCTCGTCAACCTCCAGTTCGCCCACGGTTTCCACAGCGCCGCCGTCGAGGAACAGAACCCGGCGACGCGCTGGCGGGTCGATCCCAAATTCGCCGGTCCGAGCTACGTTCTCGGCGATGTCGGCACCCACCCCCTCTACATTTCCGAGGTCATCCTGCCCGATTTCAAGATCAAGCGTCTGATGTGCGCCCGACAGAGCTTCGTCAAATCCCGGGCGCCGCTCGAAGACAATGCTATGACGCTGATGGAGTATGAGAACGGTGCCTTCGGGACCGTCTGGTCGAGCTGTATCAACGCCGGTTCGATGCATGGCCAGAAGGTGCGCATCGTCGGCTCCAAGGCCAGCATCGAGTGGTGGGACGAGCGGCCCAACCAGCTCTCCTACGAGGTACAGGACGAACCCGCCCGGATCATCGAACGCGGCATGGGCTACCTCTACCCGTTGGCGGTAACCGACGACAGGATCGGCGCCGGCCATCCCGAAGGATTGTTCGAAGCCTGGAGCAATCTCTACTACCGCTTCGCCATCGCTATGGAGGCGACCGACAAGGGCGACGAGGCCCGTCTCGCATCGGTGCGCTATCCCGACGTTCACGCCGGCGTCGAAGGCGTGCGTTGGGTGGAGAACTGTGTTCGTTCCGCCGATCTCGGCGGCGTCTGGATCGACTACGCCTGAGAAATACCATTCCGCGTTCGCCGGCGGCGGCCCAATCGCACGCCCCATATCCGATCCGTCATGGGCGACGGGCCGCAGCGGAAAGAAGAGGAGGATAATCCATGAAACTCGCCCTTAGTCCCTACTGATGTTGCCCCCAAGTTTTGTCCAGCCTTCCGGAAGTCTGCCGGCTGACCGCCGATCTCGGCTATGAGGGCATGGAGCTGTCGCCGCGCGACGATTTCCTCGACTGGTGGGTGGCGCCGCGTGCTATTCCCGAACGCCGCGCCGAATTCAAACAGGCACTGAAGGACTATGGTCTCGAGCTGATCACCCTGCTTGATGATGAACGCCTTCTGCGCGTCCGTGAACCTCGATGCCTTCATCGTTCTCCGTTCCTTCCCCGGCCAGGGAAACAACCCGGGAAACTCTACTTCACTTCGAGGGCATTTGTCGGACGCAGATCAATGGGTTCAGCGATAGGGCTACGGAAAGACTTTGATGGAGCGGACTTGCGGCGAGTGGCGTGGAGCAGCGATGACGCCGGGCAGGTTCGGCGGCTGGCCAAGCAGACGCTCAGTCGGGAACTGCGGGCCATGGGCTATCGCAAGCTTTCGGCACGTCCACGCCATCACGCCCAGGACGCCGACGCCATTACCTCTTTTAAAAGGCCTTCCCCGCCCGTTTGGCGGCGATCCGGGCAGCACTCCCGCGCGGAACGCCAATAGAGATATGGTGGCAGGACGAAGCGCGCGTCGGCCAGAAGAACGCGATCACCCGCCGCTGGGCCAGACGTGGAACGCGGCCATCGGCGCCAAAGGATCAGCGCACGAGCTCGGCCTATATCTACGGGGAGATCTGCCCGGCAAAGGGCAAAGGCGCGGCGCTCGTCCTGCCACGATGCAACACCGAGGGGATGAGCCTGCATCTCATCGAAATCGCTGCCATGGTGGCGCCAGGCGCCCACGCCGTCGTGATACTCGATCAGGCCGGATGGCATGGTGCCGAGGCGCTCATCATTCCGCCCAACATCACCCTCCTGCCGCTGCCCGTGAAATGTCCCGAACTCAACCCGATTGAAAACGTCTGGCAGTTCATGCGCGAGAACTGGCTGTCGAACCGTATCTTCAAATCCTACGACGACATCCTCGACCACTGCTGCTTCGCCTGGAACCGCCTCGCCGACCAGCCCTGGCACATCATGTCCATCGGTATGCGCGACTGGGCCCATGGGTTCTCATCATAGAGCCTTGGTATCAAGCGAGCGTCTCATGCTCACTTCTGACGCCAGTCGATCTGGTCAAGCATCACATAAGTAGTCGGAACAAAATGGTGTCCAAGGCCGATAGTATTGTCTACGATCAAGTGGATAGGCCTGCAGATAGATACTGTCTGTGCGGCAATACGCTTCCTAAATTTTCGCCTGGTGGGGCAATGCAATTCAGCGACCTTTTGTCGGATTCAGGGCGTCCAACTGCCGATCAACAAGGCGGACGTTTATCGCTAGACAAGGCTGCCGTCAGCGATGCGGCACGTGCTCGGTTCTCCACATTCATGGAAGCGCTCGACCGCCACGCGTTTTGGACGGCGGCTGCTAAGGAGAAGTCTTACATCCCTTCGTGCGGACTTTGGGCTCCGCAACGTCGTGCCGTCGGACTGGCTCTAGCCTACTATGCTGCGCAGAGTGACGCCAAGACCATCGACGGTGCCGCTCTCATCAAAATGCCGACGGGTACTGGGAAAACCGGCGTGATCGCTGTTCTGGCCTGCGCGGTTCCCCAGATAGAGCGGACGCTTGTAATCACGCCCCGACGTGCTCTCGTCGAGCAGATGATCGAAGACCTGCACCGGCGGCTGTGGGGTCGCTTCGACCAGGTTTATGACGGCACGACCGTGCGGGCCCTTCGTGAGGGCGAGAAAGATAAACTGCATTCTCCCGGAAACAACGGACCGGTTTGGCGCCTACTTCCGAGCGACGCGCGGCGCCTTGCGAGTCTCGATACGGAAAGAGCAGTCGTCGTTGGTACCTTCGCTGCGCTTGAGCAGATATTGAGGCCTGATCGGCCGGCGCACCGGCTCACAGGCCGACGCCCGGTTGGAAAAGATGCGGTGCCGGTCGACTTCGACCAGGAAGACGAAGATATCAGCGAAGCTGCCCGCACTTCACTGGTCAAGCTCCTAAGAGGGTTTGACCTCGTCATCGTGGATGAGAGCCACTACGAACCCGCCTTCGTGTGGTCGCAATGCATTCGAAGCCTTGCCCGTCCTACGCTCCTTTTCAGCGCCACACCGTACCGGAATGACTTCCGCTATTTCGATATCGACGGTCGTTTCGCCTTCAGCCTTTCATTTGAAGAGGCGACCTCCAATCGTCTCGTGCGAGCTGTCGAAGTGCTAGATGATCCTAAGACCGGGTCGCTCGCCGAGCGCTTGATCGGCTTTGCTGCACGGGCTGCCCGCACAAGTCACCTTGGAACAAAAAACGCCCGGGTGATTGTCCGAGCAGAGACCTACGACCGGCTGCAAGCTATACAAGCCGAGCTGCGCGCCGCCGGCCAGAAGTCGGTCCTAATTCATCACAAGGTCAAAAAGGCCAGCGCTACAAGCCTACGCTACAAAAACGTCACTGAAGCCGTTAAGGCCGGGGCCACGGAGGATGTCACTTTCTGGTTGCATCAATGGAAGCTCCTCGAAGGTGTTGACGATAGTCGTTTTGCCGGGGTCGCCGTGGTCGACCCGTTCACGACAAGCCGCGCCGTAATTCAGCAGATCGGTCGGGTTCTGAGATTTTCCAATCGAGGTCGAAAGGAACGCGCCCTCGTTTTGGGGGTCGATGACTCCGGGCCTAACCTAAGGGAACGTTTCAGGCGTTATCTCGGCTATGAGGAACTCTTCGACAGGGATCCTGCCGATGCATTGAAGAAAGAAACGAAGTTCTTCCAGGCGTCGCGCGCCGCCTCCCCGAACGTACAATACATTTCCGGCGATTTCCGCGACCGCCTGGATCTGGAGCGCGGCATCATCACGTTCGGGGACATCCAAGTTCCTCGTCGCGCAGTGGTCTTTCGCAATACGAAGAAACGGTCTCTGGACGACCTCACCGAGGCATCCGTCCTCGCGATGGGTCTCGAGGATCGCCACGACGTCACGATCATTGCCCCACACGATAACGGCGATCCACTCAACGTACGCATTATCGCATATGTGCAATGGGGCAATTCCCCGCTGCTCACCAAGGGGGCAATACCCAGTTGGAACCTCGGTGTAATGGCTCTTGTCGAAGTCGGCGAGCGCATCTTCGTGCTCGACACGGAGTCGATCATCATCGACCCGAGCCTTCTGGACCTTGAACCTGAAGACGCGTCAATACTTCAACGTCTGGTTCCGTCAGCAAAGCCGGGAGTAACCTCGCGCGTGACAGTGGCGTCCGCCGTTAGTCTGGATCTGTCGGACACCGGCATCCGCTCAGTGACAGCGCGCATGCGAGATTTCAGCACGGGGTTCTTTGACCTGGCGCAGGGAATGCAGGCGGCGACATCTGTTCGCGCCATAATGCGAGGTCCTGACAAGCTCATCTCGCGATATCTTTCATTGCGTCGGTCGGCGGTTTCGGAGGCGAGCGGTGGGCACGTGCCGGTTGAGCAATATGTCTCGTGGATTGCAGACCTGGCGCGGATGCTCGACACTGCTTCCCCGGTGAGCCCAGCATTTGCGAGGTTCGCGCAATCCCAACCGGCACCATCCGCCGATAAGGCCGCTCCGCAAAACATCTTGTTCGATTTTGTGGACGTGCTCGGCGAGGCTGCCGAGTCTGCTCCCAAGGATTGGCAGGGCGATGCCATCATGGAGCTTCTCAATGCCGACCGCTGCCTTGATGTCGGCGCTGACGGCAGCTTTTCGCTTGCTACGGCAACTGCGACGTTCGACGGCAAGCTCACATACGAGGTGATGGGATCCGTGCGGCGGCGCGGGCGGTACCGCGTGGAAATTGCGGGCCTCGATGAGCAATTGATCGGCCACAAGCCCACCAAGGGCGAGAAGGCCAAGCTCCTTTCGTCGCTTCTCACTCGCCAGCAGCCGTTTCGTGTCATCGTAAAGGACCCCACCCTTATCTACGCGCAAAACCACTTCTACAGTCCGTTGATGACTGCCAAGGAGATTAGCCGAGACAAAGCCGGCGGACCTCTAGAGGCGGTTATCCCATCACCATGGCTTGGCGGGATGGTCAGCGAGAAAGGAACCGGCGCCTCTTCCGTTGAAGTATGGGCAAAAAAGAGCGTCTTTGGGGGAATTTATGCGCATTTTGGCCTCGCCAATCGCGGGCTGGACGATACGGCGCATGTCGCGCTCCTCCGGAGCAAGGATCCTGATTTCGCAAAGCGGCTCGACGACTTCTCACTAATCGTATGTGACGAAGGCAGCAAGGAAATCTGCGATTTTCTTGCGGTTGATGAAATTCGGCGAAAAGTCGTTCTGATGCATGCCAAGGTTAACGATACTAATCTTAGTCTCAACTCGCTGCAGGCCGTCGGTCGACAGGCGCAGGCGAGCTTGGCGTTCATGACTTCGCTGCATCAAATGCCGAACAGGACCAGCTATTGGGAAACCCCGGTACCTATCAAGGACGGGCAAATCTCTTCCCGGGCGGTCAAGGGTGCTGTCGACGCGGCAGCTTGGGGGCTGGCGCGAGATGCCCTGTGTTCCTCACAGTACAACAAGGAGATCTGGATACTCGCCGGGAACATCCTCAGCCGGGGGGCTCTCTTGGCCGAACTCAAGCGGAACAATCCGTCGGCGCACGCTCGACAGATGATCTACTACATCGCGGCCCTTCTAACCTCGGCCGCACGCGCGAACATCGACCTCAAGATTTTCTGTTCACCTTAGTCATCCCCAACCTTGGCGTTCCCAAGAGGCGAAATCCGCAGGCTGTCGCTCGGCAGCCTTACGATCGATGCTTTGGACCGGATTGTCGGTCGCACGTTCGAAGGACCGCCGGTGCCTCGATCGATTGTGGGCCGGACGGTACGACCAAAGTGCTCAAATGGTTCAATCAGACGCCTGATGACGTTACCGCGCATCTCGCTGACATCGACAAGAAAGGCACTGAGCGTACTCCCGCCTACGATTCTGTGTGTCGGTGTGCCTAAACCTAGCGCACTTGCGCTTCCTTTATGTTCTAGTATCCTTCCTTAACCTGCTCAGATTACTTTTAGTCATATTTTTATGGGGGGTCGCATTTTGCTTGTAGAGAATCTTTCAATTGGTCGAGTTGTTATGCATGAAGTATTCCAGAGGAGAGATGGGCCCAATGTCGTGCCGCCATCTTACGGCAAGGAGCTCGAAGTCCTGGACACAAAGGCCCTTACTCATTTTGGGATGCGCATAACCGACGCGCTTTCAGCTCAGTCCAAGAGCATAGAGATGCGAATAGTAAAGACGGACGACGCGAGCGCGTTGGGAGCAGCTCGACGTCTCGTGTTGGCTTCTGACAGCGATTTTCCTGACGTTTCCCAACACATGGCCGATTCCCTCGCAGATGCTCAGAAGTCACGAGGCATTCCCGGGGGTATGCTTCTTGTCTTCGACGGAAAGGTCGGCGGCGACGGAAAGCCCTTCGTAGGGGTTATTAAGGCAGAGATGCAGTCCGGATTTCGGCGCCAACCGACTGCAGCCAAGGTCGTGACGGAATTCCTCGAGAAGATCTTCCTTACGCCGGCTACCAGGCTCTACAAGCTTGCTCTATTCATCTCCGAAAATCCGGCCGTGACCGAAAGCACGAAGTGGCGTTGCTTTGTATTCGACAGCAATATTACTGCCGCCCGCAGGGAGAACGCGGCCGTATACTTCTACGACGGTTTCCTTGGTTGCGCCTTTCCCGAGGATGGGAAGTACGAAACCGCCAAGTTCTTCGATCTCACCAAGGAATTCGTTCGCACATCGGTTAAGGACAGAGATCTCCGAAGGGACCTGGGCGATGCGCTGTTCTCCTTCGTCAAGGTGGATCAAGCCCCGACATTCACCTCACAGGAGTTTGGTGACGCATACCTGCCAGCCGAATTGCGCGACCCGTTCAACAAATTTCTCGACACAAAGAAGTTCCCGACCGATAGAGCCGTTGTTCGTGATATCAGCGAGATGGGTGGCAGACTGCGGCGGCGGAAGTACAAGTTCGGCCCAGACATCGAGCTTTCGGCATCCCCTGAAGCCATTCGAAACGGCACCGTGAAAATCGAGGATATGCCTCCAGACGATGCTTCCGAAGCCGAAGCGGTTAACTGGACCAGGATTACGGTCCGAAGGCCAGTTACCGAACAGCTATGACAACCGAGTTCGAGATTCTGCGGCGCTGGGAGGCGGAGCAGCAGCACTATGATGCGTGGGGCAGGTTTGTCGTCCATACGGTCGTCGACGGGCTCTCGAATCAGGTGAAGGCGCCAGACCTTTTCCTACGTCTTCCAGTTGTGCCGAGGCTGAAGGAGAGCAAGTCGCTCATCCAGAAGGCGCTTTATCGAGGCAAGGGCTATGCGAACCCGTACGACGACATCGAAGACAAGGTAGGCGTGCGCTTCGTCGTGCTCACTTCTGACGAAATACCCATCGTCGAGAACGCAATCACTGATTTTGGTGACAAGGTCTGGTTCTGGGAAAAAGCCAGGGATTTTGCCGAGGAGCGAGCTCGCAAGCCTTGGGAGTTCGGATACCAGTCGGTCCACTATGTGGTTCGGGCAAAAGCGGGAGTCGTCTTCGACGATGTTGCAATACCTTTGGACATTCCATGCGAGATTCAGGTTCGTACGTTGCTGCAGCATGCCTTCAGCGAAGTCACCCACGACACGATCTACAAGCCAAGCGTCAAATCAACGCCTGAGATGATGCGGGCTGCGGCAAAGGCGATGGCGTTGATTGAAGCCACCGACGACTACTTCCGCCAAGTCGGCAACCTCATCGACGCATCGGTTAGGAGCGCGAAGGCGCTCATCGACGCCTTGAGCTTGTGTTATCGAGATAAGATCGGCGTGGACGCCGAAGTCACAACTCTTGATGGCGAGTTGATTGACGCATACCTGCCGCTGGCCGATGAGAGCTCAATAGAAGACATACTTCTTTGGCTTAACACCAAGGATTTCGTCTTCGAGCGCATCAAGGGACGGCGAGAGGACCAGAGCCTGTTCGCCATGCCGTCTATCTTGTTGCTCTACTTCGTGGTGGGCAATTTTCCTAGCATCGCCACGTCGCCCGGCTTGCTGGTCGATGAGGAACTCGCGCCGATATACTCCGACCTTGGCTTGGCCCTTCCGCAGTAGGTATGCTCCTTTGTCCTTCCGACAGTCAAACTCAACTGGACTTTCCCGTCATAGCAAGCCTTGGTGTTGAAGCGCCCGGGACGAGTTCGGGCCTCGGTCAGTAGCAGCCGGCAATCGTGCTGGACTGCGCATGATCGAGGAGCGACGAATGTCGAAAGCGAGAACCCGGACCCGTTCCAATGCAAATGACAGGCCCGATAGCAATATAAACGCAGTAGCAGCCAGCACGAGGTCTGCGAAGAAAGCCGATGCAGATTCAGCCGCCGTCCCGTCCAAGGCGGCATCCGGCATGGCTCGGCCGCCAAGCAAGACTTCTCTGTTGATTGAAGCGTTGAGCCAACCCGATGGCGCGACGATCGAGGCCTTGTGTTCGGTGACCGGATGGCAGAGCCACTCGGTGCGCGCCGCCCTGACCGCTCTGAGAAAAAAGGGGCACGAAATTGCCCGAACCAAGACCGACAGCCGCTCGGTCTATGCAATTGCTGGCACACCCGCAGAGGCTGCGAAGTGAGGCTGACCGTCGACCAGATCGAGGCGATGGATCGCCAAGAACTAGTGCGGATCTGGGAGGGGGTGTTCAGGACATCCCCTCCACGCCATATCAGTAGTCGGTTGCTTCGGTCCATGCTCGCCTTTGAGATCCAGTCCCAGCGGTTCGGTGGATTGAGCAGGTCGGTGAAGCGCCAGCTTTCAGCCCTTCGCAACGGCAAGCGCATACAGCCATCAACCTCCAGCCGGCTAGAACCCGGTGCTCGACTGATCCGCGAATGGAACGGTGTCAGTCACGTTGTTGATGTGACTGAAAATGGCGTGCAGTGGCGGGGACAGACCTACCGATCTCTTTCCGCGGTTGCGCGCGAAATCACCGGCGCGCACTGGTCTGGCCCTCGTTTCTTCGGGTTGAAATCATGAGCACCCGACCAAAGATTCGTTGTGCCGTCTATACCCGCAAAAGCTCGGAAGAAGGCCTCGATCAGGACTTCAATTCCCTCGATGCCCAGTATGAGGCGTGCGTCGCCTATATCGCCAGCCAGAAGCACGAAGGCTGGAAGCTGGTCAACGAACGCTATGATGATGGCGGCATCTCCGGCGGCACGCTCGAGCGTCCCGCATTGGAGAGGCTGTTGGCCGATATCGATGCCGGACGAGTCGACATGGTTGTTGTCTACAAGATCGACCGGTTGACCCGATCGTTGACGGACTTCGCCAAGCTGGTGGAGCGGTTTGAAAAGGTGGATTGTTCCTTCGTCTCCGTCACCCAGGCGTTCAACACTTCGAACTCGATGGGGCGGTTGACGCTCAATGTCCTGCTGTCCTTTGCTCAGTTTGAACGGGAAGTCACGGCCGAGCGGATCAGGGACAAGATCGCGGCTTCCAAGGCCAAGGGCATGTGGATGGGCGGTACCCTCCCGCTCGGCTACGATAAGGATCCAGATCCGCAGGCTCGGCGGTTGGTGGTCAACAAACCCGAAGCCGAGACGGTCCGCCGCCTGTTCACACTCTATGACGAGCTGGGCTGCCTCAATCTCACGAAGCAACAGGCGGACCGAGAAGGGCTGAGATCCAAGCGCATTGCCTTTTCGACGGGCAGAATCAGAGGCGGCAATCCCTTCAGCCGCGGACAGCTCTATTACCTGCTGCGCAACCCCACCTACATCGGAAGGATCCCCCACAAGCAGAAGAGCTATGAAGGGTTGCACGAACCCATTGTCGATCGGGACCTGTGGGAAAGGGCGCAGCTCAAGCTTCAGGCCGGTGCGGCACGGCCACGACGAAAGACAACGGAAAACCCACAGTCTCCAAGCGAGTCCTCTCCGCTCGTCGGAAAGCTCTTCGACGAAAGCGGGGATCGGCTAACGCCCAGCCATGCCACCAAAGGGAACAAACGGCACCGCTACTATGTTTCCAACAGGCTGATCCGCGCGAGCAAGACTCAAAAGGACCAATCCTGCTGGCGTCTACCGGCCAAACAGCTTGAGCAGACAATTGCCGCTCTGGTCATCAACCACCTGGAGCGATTGATCTCGACGCACCGTTTGCTCGCCGAACCCGATGCCAGCGCGATTGGCGCGTTGCAGGGTTCGCATCGCAAACTGCACAATCTTGAGAACGAGCAACGGATCGGGATCGCATCTGCACTTGTCGAGCGCTGCATCGTCTCCTCCGGAACAATCGTTATCGAACTCAATCGGCAAAGGACCGGTGAGGCTTTCGATATCAACCCCGATCTGATTGCCTTGACCGCACTGGAAATCTCGTCCCCCTTCCAATTGAAGCGGCGCGGGATCGAGGCAAGGATCGTCTCAGGCGCCCAACAAGCCGAGCCGGATAGGACGCTCATCGAGTTGCTCGGCAAGGCGCATCATTGGCTCGACGAACTCAGGGCCGGCAAACCTATGCATCAAATTTCGATCGAGGAAGGCCGCAACGAGAACTACGTCCGCCTGAGGATCGAGTTGGCCTTCCTCTCGCCCAAGCTTCAGCAGCAGATTCTTGACGGCACCCAGCCGCCGCATTTGACCCTGGCCCATCTGACCAAGGGCAAGATCCCGCTCGACTGGCAGGATCAGGAAAAGCTCTTTGCTTGAGAGTTTGAATCGACGTTTCCCTGTTCTTTTCCCTGCTCCAAAACCGAGCGCTCGGCTTCAGTTCGTCTAGCTTACTGATCGAGCTCAGTGAATTATCCCACGGCGCATCCGGCGGTTCCAGCATTCGCGAAAATTCCCTGATAATTTCCCTGTTCGCAGGGAAATCCCTGACCGTACATCCCAAGTTAGCGCGCAGAGACAAAGCGAAAAATCGGATAGGATTCTCAGGCCAATACACGTCTCAGTGGACACGCCGATCCGCCAAGCGCCGGAAGTGAAGGCGCTTTTCCCTGATCAACCGTGGATGGGGAATTGGAGCAGATATGACTGGCGGAGAGGGTGGGATTCGAACCCACGGTACGGAAACCCGTACTCCGGTTTTCGAGACCGGCCCGATCGACCACTCCGGCACCTCTCCGTCGGGGTGCGGCGCGTTGGGGGTGTTCGGAAAAAGCGAAGCCTTTTCCTTTTTGAACACGCCATCATCCGAAAGGGGCGTAATCGAAAAAAAGCGTGATTTGCTTTTTGTCCGAACACGCATCCGTTCAATGATCGGACCTCTCACTCCGCTCTTGATGGAACGTAAGGAGACCCATTGCGCCGGTCGAATGCGGGCGAGCTTATGACATAGGCGGGCGCGCCCTGCAACAGCCTCGAAGCGACACGACAAAAATGTGTCGATATGCGCCATCTCTCCGCCCGGGCGTGGCAACGCATTTGCGGAATTCGGTCGGTTTGCCCAAGCCTGCTGCTTGTCATCCCCCAACCGGAAAACCAATCATCACCCTGAAGGGTCTTTGAAAAAACAGGCACGCCGCCCTGCCGCCAAGGTATCGGGATCTGTGGAGTGGTCTGCTTTTGCCGCGCGAGCCGCAAAAAACGATGGCTTGCGCGCGCGACCGTTTCGACCATCGTCGCTGACATTCGCCGATAATGGGACCATAATTCCGCCCGGCATGCCACCGAACATGCGGATTGGAGGAAATACCATGTCCATCAATCGACGCGACGTCATCCGCCTGAGCGCAGCGGCCGCCGCCGGTTTCGGTCCGGGAGCCAGCACCGTTGCACGGGCCGGCGAAGCTTTGTCGGGCGACAGCTACGATCTTGGCGGTACGCCCGTTACCGTCCATCCGGTGACGCATGCCAGCCTGGTCCTGTCGCTGCCCGAACGTATCATTTATGTCGATCCGGTCGGCCCGGTCTCCCGCTATCGGGGTCTGCCGACGCCCGATCTCGTCCTCATCACCCATGAACATTCCGACCATTTCGATGCGGCGGCGCTGCAAGGTCTCGTCACCGATGCGACCCGGCTCGTCACAAACCCCGCCGTTTTCGCCCTCTTGCCTGCAGCGCTGAAAAACCGCGCCCAGGCGCTCGCCAACGGCGACAGCACAAAAATCGGCGCGCTCGGCATTGCGGCCCTGCCCGCCTACAACACGACCAAAGGCCGGCTGCAATACCACCCCAAGGGGCGCGACAACGGCTATCTGCTCACTCTCGCGAAGGCGCGTATCTACATCGCCGGCGATACCGAGGAAACGCCCGAGATGCGCGCATTGAAGGCTGTCGATATCGCCTTTTTGCCGATGAACCTGCCCTATACGATGGAGATCGCCGCGGCCGCGGCCGCAGTGGCGGCGTTCCGTCCGAAATGGGTCTATCCCTATCACTGTCGCGGCAGCGACATCGCCGGTTTCGCCCGGCTGGTGGCCGGAAACGGAAGCGGCACCAAAGTGGTGCTCGCCAACTGGTACCCCGGCTGAGCTCGATCCTTGACTCGCGACCCGTTTGTCCGCATAAGCACTTCGCAAACGCGTACCGGTTCGTCCGGTGCGCGGTTTGTTGTTGAAATTGCTGCTTGAGGCTGCCCGCCGGGAATCCGGCACGACATTAAAGACCGCGGGGATATCTGGGGCAGGACCGCGGCGCCGCAAAGCGCGCGAATAAGGGTTCGGTTCGCAAAAAGGCGGACGGATGAGAACATGTTTGCAGTGATCAAGACTGGCGGCAAGCAATACAAGGTCGCCGCCGACGACATCCTCAAGGTCGAAAAGCTCGCGGGCGAAGCCGGCGACACCGTGACCTTTGACGAGGTCCTGATGGTCGGCGAAGGCGCCGACGTGACCGTTGGCACACCGCTCGTCGAGGGCGCCCTGGTCGCGGCGGAATTCGTCGAGACCAAAAAGCAGAGGACGGTCATCGTCCTCAAGAAGGAGCGTCGTCAGAATTATCGCCGCCGCAATGGCCATCGCCAGTTGCTGACCACCGTCAAGATCACCGAGATCCTGACCGGTGGCGCCAAGCCGGCGGCCAAGCCCAAGGCGAAGCCCGCTCCCAAGGCCGAAGCGCCCAAGGCGGAAACCGCCGCGCCGGCCGAGGCCGCGCCCGAGACCAAGGCTGCCGAGCCCAAGGCGGAAACCAAGGCCGAAGCCGCGTCGGTCAAGGACGACGTCAAGCTGATCGGCGGCGTCGGCCCGGCCATCGAAAAGAAGCTTGCAGCGCTCGGCGTCACCTCATTGACCCAGATCGCCGCGTTCACCGCCGAAGAAATCGAGCGTGTCGATGCCGAACTGAATTTCAAGGGCCGCATCGAACGCGAAGACTGGATCGGTCAGGCCAAGGATCTTCTCGCCGGCAAGCCGCCGCGCGCCAAGGCCGATCAGAAATAAGTTTCGAACCGTAGGAGAGTTTTCAAATGGCACACAAGAAAGCAGGCGGTTCATCCCGTAACGGTCGCGATACGGCGGGTCGTCGTCTTGGCATCAAGAAGTTTGGCGGCGAAGCTGTGATCGCCGGCAATATCATTGCGCGTCAACGCGGCACCAAATGGCATCCCGGCACGGGCGTCGGCCTGGGCAAGGATCACACCTTGTTCGCACTTACCGACGGTACCGTGTCGTTTGCCATCCGCACCGGCGGCAAAACTTACGTATCGGTTAATCCGATGGAAGCCGCAGAATAGACCCGGCGAGACTGACAAACCCGCCGGAGATTAGCTCCCCGGCAGGTTTGAAAGGCGACTAGGCCAGATTTCCAAAGGGGAGCCCCAAAGGCTCCCCTTTTGCTTTCGGGCGCGAAAAAGGAGGGTTTCAACACCAAAAGCGCCCATGCTCAAAAAGGAGCGCCTCCAATGACTGCCATGGCCGTTGCCGATTTTGCCTTCGTCACCCGTCTGCCCGAGACCATCCGCACCTCGCGTCTCGTCATGCGTGCGCCGAACCGGACCGATGTGGCAGCCATGGCGCGCCTCGCCAATAACCAAAACATCTTCAAATGGCTATCGGATCTACCCAATCCCTATGGCACGGCCGATGCCATCGCATTCATCGACACGATTGCCCGAGGTCCCGAGGAATATGCCTATTCGATTCTGACCGCTGACGGCGGCTTCATCGGCACCATCGGTCTTCATCTCGAACCGGAAATGCCGGCCGAACTCGGCTACTGGATCGGCGAGCCGTACTGGGGTTTCGGTTATGCCTCCGAAGCCGTCGCCGGTCTGGTTGCCACCGCCGAAAGGGCCGGGGGTGACCGGATCGACGCACGCGTACAGAGTTTGAACCTGGCCTCGTGCCGTGTCCTTGAAAAGTCGGGATTTGCTGAAACAAGCCGGCGCATCGCCGATTGCGGCCCGCACAAAGGGCGTTCCATCACCTTTTTCAGACGGGAACCTTCAAGATGACCATCGCCGGGATATCAACGCCAAGACTTTACCTAAGAGCCCCCCGTCGCGTCGATGCCAGCGCCATTGCCACAGGGCTCAACAATTTCAACGTAACGCGTTTTCTGACCAAGGTGCCCTTCCCTTTCGCCGCATCGGATGCGCTGGACTGGATGAGCGGGCTCGATGCCGAACACATCGCCTTTGTTGTCATTCACGAGGGAGACGGCGTGATCGGCGTGATCGGGCTCGAAAACGAACTCGGCTACTGGTTCGCCGAGCCCTTCTGGGGCCAGGGCTATGCCACCGAAGCGGCCGGCGCAGCACTCGACTGGTACTTCTCCACCACCGGCGCGACGGCGATCGCCAGCGGCGCCCATGAAGACAATCCGGCCTCGCTGAACGTTCAGAAAAAACTCGGCTTTGAAATCACGGGCAGTCGTACCGATTTCTGTCGTAGCCGCAATCACGAGGTCGTTGTCATCACCACGCTGCTGACACAGTCGGCTTTTGCCAGGAGGGGCATTTTGTCATGACCATTTTCATAAAAACGCCCCGTCTCGGTCTGCGCCGGCCGCGCATGGACGATCTCGACCGCATCGTCGCACTGCTCAACGATATCCAAATCGCCCGCAATCTTGCGGTCGCGCCACATCCCTATCGCGCCGAACACGCGTTGCAGTGGCTACCGTCCAAATGTGAAAAAACCCCGCCGGACAACGTGAGCCTCGTCATCGAAAAGGAAGAACACGGCGTTATCGGCACCGTTGGCCTGCACCCGGAGGACGACGGCGCCGAAATCGGCTACTGGATCGGTCGGCCCCATTGGGGACAGGGGCTGATGACCGAGGCCGTAAGCGCCTTTTTGTCATGGCTTTTCGGCAAAACCGACATCCGGCACGTCATCTCGGCCTATTTTTCCGACAATCCGGCGTCCTGGCGGGTTCAGGAAAAGCTCGGCTTTACGCGCTCGGGACGGGATGGGTCGATCACGCCCCTCGCCCGCACCGAACCGGTCGGGACCATCGGCACGATCCTTCACAGCGCTACGTTCACACCGGTTGGGAGGCCGTCATGACGCCCTTGCTCGAAACACAGCGCCTCCGGCTGCGCCCGCCTGGTGTGGGAGATGCTCGGCGGCTTGCCGATCTGCTCGACAATTTCGCCGTTGCCGGCAATCTCGCCTCCGTGCCCTATCCCTACTCGATCGCCGACGCGCGGTCCTGGCTCTCCGGCTGGCAGGCCGATGCCCCGCCCGGGGCCACCAAATTCATCCTCGAGCTCAAGGGCGAGGGGGCGGTCGGTGTCGCCGGTTTCCATCAGCGCGACGATGGATCTCCGGAACTCGGCTACTGGCTCGGCGAACCCTATTGGGACCGGGGCCTGATGACCGAGGCGCTTTATGCCATTCTCGACTGGTATTTCGAGGTGACCGATGCCGACAACGTGCTCTCCGGCATGTTCAGCTTCAACGAGGCCTCGGCGGCCGTGCAGATGAAGTTCGGTTTCGTCGAAACCGGCACCTCGACGCGTCAGTGTCTTGCGCGGGGCGAAGAGCTGGAGCATATCGACACCGAACTGACCCGCGAGGCTTATGAGCTGTCGCGGCCGAGAACAAAAAAGGTCGCTGCCCAATGAAGTTCCTCGATCAGGCCAAGGTCTATGTCCGGTCCGGCAATGGCGGCGCCGGCTGCGTGTCCTTCCGCCGCGAGAAGTTCATCGAATTCGGTGGACCCGATGGCGGCAATGGGGGCAAGGGCGGCTCCGTCTGGGTGGAGTGCGTCGACGGGCTCAACACCCTGATCGATTATCGTTACCAGCAGCATTTCAAGGCCGGCACCGGCGTTCACGGCATGGGCAAGGACCGCGCCGGGGCCGCCGGAGCCGATGTCACCCTCAAGGTGCCCAAGGGCACCCAGATCCTTGAAGACGACAACGAAACCCTCATCGCCGACATGACCGAAATCGGCCAGCGCCGGCTCCTGCTCGAAGGCGGTAATGGCGGGTTCGGCAATGCCCATTTCAAAACGGCGACCAATCAGGCGCCGCGCAATGCCAATCCCGGCCAGGACGGCATCGAAAAATGGGTCTGGCTGAGGCTGAAACTCATCGCCGACGCCGGTCTGGTCGGCCTGCCCAATGCCGGCAAGTCGACCTTCCTCGCCGCAGTCTCGGCCGCCAAGCCTAAAGTCGCCGATTATCCCTTCACCACGCTTTATCCCAATCTCGGGGTGGTCAAGATCGGCGGGCGCGATTTCGTTCTCGCCGATATTCCCGGTCTGATCGAAGGCGCGCATGAAGGCGCCGGCGTTGGCGACCGGTTCCTCGGTCATGTCGAACGCTGCGTCATCCTGGTTCATCTCGTCGACGGCACCGCCGAAGACGTGGTCGAGGATTACCAGACCATCAGGGGCGAGCTTGATGCCTATAGCCCGGATCTCGGGCAAAAGCCCGAGCTGGTGGTTCTCAACAAGATCGACGCACTCGACGACATGACGATCGAGGCCAAGCTCAAGGCGCTGGAAGCGGTCTCGAAGACGCGGGTTTTCGCGGCCTCCGGCGCCACCGGCAAGGGAGTCAACGATATTCTATATGCCGTGCTTCATGCCCTGGCCGAAACGCGCGCCGAAGAAGCGCAAGACGCCGTCCCCGAAGAAGACAAAACCTGGACTCCGTAAATGGCCTCCATCCTCGAGCCCTATCGGCGCCTGACCATCAAGGTCGGCTCGGCACTTCTGGTCGATGCCCGGACCGGCCTTATCCGGGCCGACTGGCTTGACAGTCTGGCCGAGGACATCGCCACGCTACACGCCGAAAAACGCGAGATCGTCGTCGTGTCCTCCGGCGCCGTTTCGCTCGGACGCCGCCTGCTTGGCTTCAAGAACAAGACGCTGCATCTCGACAAGATCCAGGCCGCTGCCGCCGCCGGTCAGATCGCCCTTTCCCAGGCCTGGCGCGATGCGCTCGGCAAGCACGAAATCACCACCGGCCAGATCCTCATTACCCCGAACATCACCGAGGAACGGCGTTACTATCTCAACTCCCGCACCACGATCCGCACGCTTTTGGGGTTCGGGGCCATCCCGATCATCAACGAGAACGATTCCGTTGCCACCGCCGAAATCCGCTATGGCGACAACGATCGCCTCTCGGCCCGTGTCGCCGGCATGATCGAGGCCGATTGCCTGATTCTTCTGAGCGACATCGACGGGCTGCACACCGCGCCGCCCGCCACCGACCCGAACGCCAGGCACATCCCCGTCGTCAACGAGATCACCCCCGAAATCGAAGCGATGGCCGGTGGCGCCGCCAGCATCCTGTCGCGTGGCGGCATGACGACCAAGATCGAAGCCGGCAAGATCGCCACCAATTCGGGAACCGCCATGATCGTGGCCAACGGCATCGATCCGCATCCGCTGACCGCTCTGGCGGATGGCGCCCGTCACACCCTGTTCGTCGCAACCCAGACGCCGGCGGCGGCGCGCAAGCGCTGGATCCTCGGTTCGCTCGATGTCTTCGGCACCATCCAGCTCGATGCCGGCGCCGTACGCGCCATCGAATCCGGCAAATCGTTGTTGCCAATCGGCGTGACCGGCGTGACTGGCGACTTTTCACGCGGCGATGCCGTGTCTATTGTCGGTCCTGACGGATACGAGGTCGCGCGCGGTCTCGTCGGCATGAACACCGAAGAAGCCAACATGGCCAAGGGCAAGAAAAGCCAGGCCGTACAGAATCTGGTCGGATTCGGTCACCACCGCACCGAAATGGTGCATGCCGACAACCTGGCGCTTCTGTCGGCGAAATGGGGAGGATCGGATAAATGACCAGCACGGACGCGGCCAGCGCCTTGACCGACATTGCCGCCTTGATGCACGACATCGGCAAGCGCGCCCACGCCGCCGCCCGGGTGCTGGCCTTTGCATCGACCGAAGCCAAGAACAGGGCTCTCGGCGTCGCCGCAGAACGAATCGATGCGACACGGGCCGACATCATGGACGCCAACCGGGCCGATATCGCCGCAGCGCGCGCCAACGGGGCTTCGGACTCCTTCATCGACCGGCTGGCGCTCAACGACGCCCGCATCGATGGCATCATCACCGCCTTGAACGATATCGCCGTCTTTCCCGATCCGGTTGGCGCGGTCATGGCCGAATGGGATCGCCCGAACGGGCTTCACATTTCCCGCGTCCGCACCCCGCTCGGCGTCATCGGCGTCATTTTCGAAAGCCGGCCCAACGTCACCGCCGACGCCGGCGCGCTTTGCCTCAAGGCCGGCAATGCCGTCATTTTAAGGGGCGGGTCGGACAGCTTCCGATCCTCGCGCGCCATCCATTCATGCCTCGTCGACGGCCTCAGATCTGCCGGCCTGCCCGAGGATGCGATCCAGATCGTGCCCACCACCGATCGCGCCGCCGTTGGCGAAATGCTGGCCGGGCTCGACGGAGCGATCGACGTCATCGTGCCGCGCGGCGGCAAGTCCCTGGTGGCGCGGGTACAAAAGGACGCGCGCGTGCCGGTCTTCGCCCATCTCGAGGGCATCGTTCACGTCTACATCCATCAAAGCGCCGATCTGGACCTGGCCAGAAAGGTGGTGCTCAACGCCAAGATGCGCCGCACCTCGATCTGTGGCGCCGCCGAGACGCTGCTCGTCGACCGCACCGTCATCGACACGCATCTGAAACCGATCTGCGACACGCTGATCGGGGCCGGCTGCGCCATTCGCGGCGATGACGAAACCCGCGCCCGCGTGCCGGAAGCAACCCCCGCGACCGAAACGGACTGGGTGACCGAATACGAGGATGCGATCATTTCCGTGAAAGTCGTCGCCGACGTGTCCGAAGCCATCGAACACATCGAGACCCATTCCTCGCACCATACCGAGGCGATCATCGCCGAGGACCCTAAAGCCGTTGCGCGCTTCTTTTCCGAGATCGACAGCGCCATTTTGATGCACAACGCCTCGACCCAGTTCGCCGATGGCGGCGAGTTCGGCATGGGTGGCGAAATCGGCATCGCCACCGGCAAAATGCACGCACGCGGACCGGTCGGCGTCGAACAGCTGACGAGCTTCAAATATCTCGTTCGCGGCACGGGACAGACCCGGCCGTGAACATGTCTATCCTTCGACCGGAATCGCCGTTCTTCTTCTCTCCCCTTGCGGAGACGCAAGGATTTTGGTCTGGCGAAACCAGGCTCCCGGTCTTTGCCAGAGATGAGATGTCCTCTGGCTGGAGCATTTGTCTTTCCCCCCCAGCCCAACCCTCTTTATCAAGCGCCAGCACCCGGATCTCGATCCGAGAGGGAAAATGGCCCAGCGGCAGCCCCCTTTTCCAGTCATGACCGCACCGATCCTCTACCGCGCCTTCGACGAGATTACGGGCCTGCCGCTCTCCGCGCCGGGCATGCGCATCGGCCTGTTCGGCGGCAGTTTCAATCCGCCTCATGCCGGCCATTGCCTCGTCACGCGACAGGTGATGAAGCGGCTCGAACTCGATGCTGTCTGGTGGCTGGTTTCGCCCGGCAATCCTTTGAAGAACAATGCCAGATTGCCGCCCCTCGCGGATCGTGTTCGTGCGGCGCGCGCGCTGGTCAATCCGCAGCACGTCCATGTTACCGGGTTCGAGGCGGCCTATGGCTTTCGCTACACCTTCGACACCCTCAGTCATCTCAAGACGCGCCTTTGCGACCGCAGGCTGGTGTGGATCATGGGCGCCGACAACCTGGCGAGCTTTCACCGCTGGGAACACTGGCGCGAGATCGCCGAACTGATGCCGCTCGCCATCTATGTGCGGCCCGGCAACACCCGGCGCGCCATGCACTCCCCCGCCGCCCAGGCGCTCGCGCGCTACCGGTTCGACGAGACCGATGCCGCGCTTCTACCCACCGAAACGGCGCCTGCCTGGGTCTATCTCAACGGCGTCATGTCGGGCCTTTCGTCTTCGGCCATAAGGGCGCAAAAGACACAAGAGGACCGATGAAACGGCAACGTGAGCGGTCAGACACTTGTCAGATCGGACTTGGTTGGCCATATAGATCACAAGGGCGGATGATCCGCCGAAACGGGACGTAACTCTCGCGTGCAACGCCGCAATAAACCCGACACACGAATCAGGATTATTGTTCAACTCATGACCTATGGAGCGCCTTCATGGGACGCGAGGCCCTATTGATGCCAATCGCACCCAGCAAGAGCCGGACGCCGCACTCCGATGCGGATCCAACCCTTCTTTCCTGCATCCTTGATGCACTCGATGACGCCAAGGCCGAAAACATCGTCCATGTCGACATCACCGGCAAATCGAGTCTCGCCGATCACGTGATCGTCGCCTCGGGCCGGTCGCATCGCCATGTCGGCGCTGTCGCCGATCAGCTCTCCCGCGCGATCAAGGACACGGGTTTCGACAAGCCCCGCGTCGAAGGCCTGCCGCATTGCGACTGGGTCCTGATCGATGCCGGCGACGTGATCGTTCACGTCTTCAGGCCAGAAGTCAGGGAATTCTACAACATCGAAAAGATGTGGTCCGTGGAATTCGCCGACCAGGTTGCCGGCCGTCACTGACAGACGCCGTGCGTATCGTCATTGCCGCCATAGGCCGCATGAAGCAGGGCCCTGAGCGCGAACTGGTCGCCCGCTATCTCGATCGCGCCCGCGCCTCCGGCAAGCCCCTCGGACTTTCCGGCTTCGACATTGTGGAACCCGGCGAGTCCCGCGCCAGTTCCGCCGCCCGCCGCAAGACCGAAGAAGCCGGAACGCTTTTGACGGCCTGTCCCGACGGGTTCGTGCAGATTGCGCTCGACGAACACGGCAAACCGACGACGTCGGAGAAGTTCGCCGCCGACATCGCCCAGTGGCGCGATGCCGGCCGGCCCGGCCTGTGCTTTTTCATCGGCGGCGCCGACGGACTCGATGCCGGACTGGTCGGCAAGGCGGATCGGGTGCTGAGCTTTTCGCCCCTGACATGGCCGCACCAACTGGTGAGAATCATGCTGGCCGAACAGATCTACCGGGCGACGACCATCCTTTCCGGCCACCCCTATCATCGCGGCGGCTAGCCGAACCTTTCCCCCCCATTTCAACGGATACACCAGACATGCATGGCGAATACAAGGTTCCGGATGGCAAGCTCGTTACCGTCGATCTTGAAACGCGCGACGGCAGGCTTGAGGCCGTTCAGGTCGCCGGGGACTTCTTCCTCGAACCCGCCGAGGCTCTTGGCGATATCGTGACGGCGCTCAACGGCCTGTCGGCCCGGGCGAGTATCGAGGAGATCGCCGGCGCGGTGAAAGCCGGCTTGAGGCCCGATGCCGTGCTTATCGGCTTTTCGCCCGAAGCCGTGGGCATCGCCGTTCGCCGAGCGCTGGGAGAAAGCCGGACCTGGCGCGATTTCGACTGGGAGATCATTCCGGGCCAGCCGGTTCGTCCCGCCATGCACATGGCGCTCGATTCCGTTCTGTCCAGGCAAGTTGCGGCCGGCCATCGCAAACCAACCCTCAGATTCTGGGAATGGGAACGCCCGGCGATCATCATCGGCAATTTCCAGTCGCTCAAAAACGAGGTCGATCTCGAAGCCTGCGCCGAATACGGGGTAACGGTGGTTCGGCGCGAAACCGGCGGCGGCGCCATGTTCGTCGAGCCGGGCACCATCATCACCTATTCGCTCTATGCGCCCGGCACGCTGGTCAGGGACATGAGCTTTGCCGAGTCCTACGCCTTTCTCGACGACTGGGTGCTCAAAGCGCTGATCTCGCTCGGCATCGACGCCTTCTATAAGCCGCTCAACGACATTTCGAGCTCCAAGGGCAAGATCGGCGGCGCCGCGCAACGGCGTCTTGGCGATGGCACCGTGTTGCACCACGTCACCATGAGCTACGACATGGATGCCGAAAAGATGGTCAAGGTGCTGCGCATCGGGCGCGAAAAGCTTTCCGACAAGGGCACGACCAGCGCCGTCAAGCGCGTTGATCCCTTGCGCAGCCAGACCGGCCTCAGCCGCGAAGACGTGCTAAAGCGCATGAGCGACACCTTCGCGGATCTGTACGGGGCCACGCCCGGCGCGGTCACCCCGGAAGAATTCGCCGCCGCCGACACGCTCGCCAAAGAAAAGTTCGAGACCGAGGCCTGGCTCAGACACATTCCTTAAAAACGGGCGCCGCGTGTCTTTTCCGATGCCAGCCCGATCTTCATTCCGCGCATTCGCTTGCGAAAACGCCCGCCTTTGTTGCCGTTGTCCCGATCGCGCCGTAATTTTCGTCTGATAAAGTGGGCTCATGATTCGCCTGATCGGTCGCGGGGAGAAAAAAGGACTGAAAAGCGGTGCAAGCCTCGTGCTTGTCCTCGCCGCGCTTTTTGCCGTCCCGGTGCTTGGTGAGGACCCGTCCGTCCCCGAACTCGACGAGGCCCAGGCCGAACTGATGGGCGTCGATGCCGATCTCGTGCTCAGCCGGGACAGGATCGAGGCCCTCAAGAAGGAACTGGCGGAAATGGATGGCGATCGCAGCGAGCAGAACGCCGCGCTGATCGCCGCCGCCCAGCGCGTCAAGCTCACCGAGATCGAGATTTCCGCTTCCGAGGAAAAGCTGCACGCGCTGATCGAGCGCGAAACCGATCTCGGGGCCAGACTCGACGACGAGGACGAAGGCATATCGCGCCTGCTCGGCACGCTGGCGCGTATTTCGCGCAACCCGCCCCCGGCCCTCATCGTGGCGCCGAGCGATGCGCTCGGGGCCGCCCGCGCCGCTTCACTCCTGAGCGAGGTGCTGCCGCAGTTGCGCGACAAGGCCACCAGCGTTTCTGCCAACCTCGCCGACCTTACCAAAGTCCGCAAGACGGCCGAGGATGAGACCCAAACGCTCAAGGCCAATTATGCCGTGTTGTTCGAAGAACAACTAAGGATCGCAACGCTTCTGGAAGCGCGCAAGCTGGGCATCACCCGCGACAATGATGCGCTTTCGTCCGAACAGGAAAAAGCCGACGACCTCGCCGCCCGGTCCGCCTCGCTCAACCAGCTCATCGACAATCTCGCCAACCGCATCGCCAGCGATCCCAACTCCGTTTCGACTTCCATATTGTCGACGCCGACCAAAACGCCCGAAGAGATCAAACTTGCGCTCGCCGATACGTCGCGCACGACGCCCGCCTTCGCCTTCACGGATGGCCTCGGGCTTCTCGATCGCCCGGCGGCCGGCGTGACGGTCATCGATTTCGGCGCCGATGACGGGTTTGGCGGCCGGTCGGACGGCATGTCCATCGTCACCCGCGCCGATGCCGAAGTCGTCGCCCCCGCGGACGGATGGGTGCTTTACAAGGGGCCTTACCTCAATTACGGCCAAATCATCATTCTCAATCCCGGTGACGGCTATTCCATCCTGCTCGCCGGACTCGAAACCATCGATGTCGATATCGGACAATTCGTGCTTTTGGGCGAACCGATCGGCAACATGGGCTTGCGTACGATCGGCCAGGCGGTCACAACAGCCGCCGGCGCGTCGCGTCCGACCCTTTACGTCGAGTTGAGGCAGGGCGATACGCCGATCGATCCGGCGCCCTGGTGGCGCACCGAAGAGACCAGGAGTGGTTAACCAGAATGACTCTTTCGCCAATTCGCGCAATTCTGGCCAGCGCCCTTGTCGCTGGCTTTCTGATCGTTCCGTCCGCCCTGGCGCAGGATGCCGATGACGGTGCGTCCGCCGATGCCGTGACCCCGCGCAGCGACGCGGAAGTCTATGCAGATCTCCAGCTTTTCGGCGAAGTCTTCGACCGTATCCGCGCCGAATATGTCGACGTGCCGGACGAACGCGACCTCATCCACGCCGCCATTAACGGCATGCTGACCTCGCTCGATCCGCATTCGTCCTATCTCGATCCAGTGGCCTATGAGGACACCAAAGTCGACAATACCGGCGAATTCGGCGGTCTCGGCGTCGAAGTGACGATGGAAGACGGCATCATCAAGGTCGTTTCCCCCATCGACGACACGCCTGCCGCCAAGGCCGGCATCCTGCCCAACGACCTCATCGTCGAACTCAACGGCAAGCAGGTCTACGGCATGACCCTGGATGAAGCCCTGTCCATCATGAAGGGCCCCAAGGGCACGGAACTCGACATGACCATCGTGCGCGAAGGCGTCGCGGACCCGATCAGCGTCCATCTGGTGCGCGACATCATTTCCCTCAGCGCCGTCAAGTCCTACACGCTGGATGGCGTCGGCGTGATGCGGCTGACCCGCTTTTCGGAACAGGCCTATGTCGGCATCGAGAAGGCCATCAACACCTTCTTCGACGACAATGACGGCAAGCCGCCTGCCGGTCTCATTCTCGATTTGAGAAACGATCCCGGCGGCCTCGTCGATCAGGCCATCGCCGTATCCGACGCCTTCCTGGCCCGCGGCGCCATCGTTCTGACGCGTGGCCGCGTCCAGGATCAGGACGCCCGTTACGACGCAAAGCCGGACGATCTCGATGCCATGGTCAAGAACCTGCCGCTCGTCGTTCTCATCAATGGCGGCACCGCCTCGGCGGCGGAGATCGTTGCCGGCGCCCTGCAGGACCAGAAGCGCGCCACGCTCGTGGGCACCCGGTCCTATGGCAAGGGCTCGGTGCAATCGATCATTTCGCTGGGCATCGATGGCGCCATGAAGCTGACCACAGCGCGTTATTACACGCCCAACAACCGCTCAATCCAGGCCGCCGGCATCACCCCGGACATCGAGGTGCTGCAGGACGTGCCCGACGAGTTCAAGGGACATGACGAGATCCTGGGCGAAGCGGCGCTTTCGGGCCAGATCGGCGGTGGAACCGAGGCCGAGGCGACCACAGGCTCCTCGATCTACGTTCCGCGCGAACACGCTGAGGACACGCAACTGCAATACGCCGTCAGGCTGATCCTGGGAGAGGAAACCAATTCGGCCTTCCCGCCCAAGGCGGACTAGAACATCGGGCGAAAAAGCGGATGTGCGGTTTTCTTGCAAAACCGATGCGACCACTTTTCCGGCTCGAAAACGCGATAAGGCAAGACGCTGGAGCAGATCATCCGGCTCAATCAAGATGTGATCTGCTCCAGGCGAAAGGCAGGTGAACCAAGGGCTCCAGCCGGATTTGTTAGGAATTGCGGGTAGCCTTGAAAGGCTGATTCGTTCTTTTCGCAAAAAGGCTTCCGGCGCAAAAGGCGCAACGCGCATGACCGATGAACTCGATGCCCCGCTCGGGCCGAAGAAACGTCCCAGCATCCTGGACCGCGTGAAAAGCGTGCGCCTTCCGAAGGTGCACCGGCCGAAGACACGCCAGTTGAAATCGAAGCCGTCGCGCAACTGGCCGATCGGCCGGATCCTGTTTGCCACCATCGCCCTCATCTTCGTAGTGGCCTATGCCCGTATTGCGCTGGTCGACGACCCGTTGGGCGGACGGCCATCGATCGTCGTCGACATCTCCTCCTCGCGCAATTCCAACGCGGTGGCCAATGACGTCGTATACGCGCCGCCAAGCCGGCCCCAGGTCAAGCCCGAAACCCAAACGAGCGTTGCCGGATCCGATCCGCAGATTACCAAGGTGGATCCGGACCTGCCCGAAGTTGAGGTCGTTCCGGTCGGTTTGCGGGCGTTGACCGAATTCGGGGTCAATCCAGACCTGATCGAGGAAACGCCCAACGGGCCCATCCCGCAGATTTCCGGCAATGGCGACACGCCCTTTGCGAGCTATTCCCGTGCTTCGGTGACCCCGACCTCCGCCGACGGTCAAGTCCTGATCGCCATTATCGTCACAGGGCTCGGACTCAACGAATCCAGCACGCTCGACGCCATCGCCAAGCTGCCCGACAATGTCACCCTGGCGTTTGCCCCTTATGGCCGCAGCCTTCAGCGCACCACTGCGGCGGCGCGGGCCGAAGGGCACGAGATGCTGTTGCAGATCCCGATGGAACCGTTCGACTATCCGGACAGCGATCCCGGTCCGCAAACACTGCTGACCGGGCAGACGCCGCGGTCCAATCTCGACAAGCTTTACTGGCTGATGGCCCGCTTCGGCGGCTATTTCGGCGTGATGAACTATATGGGCGCGCGCTTCACCGCCTCGGCCGGCGATTTCGAGCCCTTCATGGAAGAAATCGGCACGCGCGGGCTCGGCTATGTCGACGACGGCTCGTCCAACCGTTCCATCGCGCCACAGATGGCGCGGCGCAACAAGGTGCCGTTCGGGCGTGGTGACACCGAAATCGACACCAACCCGACGCGCGGCGTTATTTTCGACCAACTTGCCGATCTCGAGGTCAGGGCCGCCGAACGGGGCTACGCCATCGGCATCGCCTCCGCCCTGCCCGTCTCGATCGATGCCATTACCGAATGGGCCCAAGGGTTGAGAAGCCGTGGCGCGCTTCTCGTCCCCGTCAGCGCCATTATGGAGTAGGATCCGATATGCCCAAATCCGAACCCGCCGTGCCCGACCGCGCGGCAATGCCCTACCGGCCCAATGCCGGCATCGCCCTGTTCAATCGCGACGGAAAGGTGTGGATCGGCCGGCGTCTCGATTACCCGGACGATGCCGAACCGCATGCCTGGCAGATGCCGCAGGGCGGGATCGACACCGGCGAGGAACCGGTCGACGCCGCCGTGCGCGAACTCTTCGAGGAAACCAACATCTCCTCTATCTCGCTTCTGACCACCGCGCCGGACTGGCTGCAATACGATCTGCCGGACGCGGAACTGGGGCGGGCGCTCAAGGGCAAATATCGCGGCCAGCGCCAGAAATGGTTCGCCGCCCTGTTCGAGGGCGAAGAAAGCGAAATCGACATCGCAACGCCCGGAGGCGGCAAGCACAAGGCGGAATTCGGCGCCTGGCGCTGGGAAGACCTCGACAAACTCCCCGACCTCGTCGTGCCGTTCAAGCGCGCCGTCTATCTCGAAATCGTCGCCGCCTTTCGCGATATCCCCGACAAGCTCGGTCGTCTCGACGAGATCGACGGCTGGGGCGAAACGGATCTGGACCCGCAATGAAGACCATTGGCCTGATCGGCGGCATGTCCTGGGAATCGACGGCGCATTACTACGCCGTGATGAACCGGGAAACGGCCCGGTTGCGCGGCGGTCTCAGTTCGGCGCCGATCCTTCTCGACTCGCTCGATTTCGCCCCTATTGCTGACATGCTGGCCGGCGAACGCTTTGAGGAAATAGAAAGACTCATCACCAACAGTGCCGAACGGCTGGAACGGGCCGGCGCCGGGTTGATCGGAATGGCCTGCAATACCATGCACATCGTCGCGCCCGCCATCGAGGCGGCGCTTTCGATCCCGTTCCTTCACATCGCCGATCCCACCGCCGATGCCCTTGAGCAGGACGGCATTACCCGCGTCGGCCTTCTGGGCACCCGGGTCACCCTCGAAATGCCATTTTACCGCGACCGGCTCGCGGCACGCGGGTTCGACGTGCTGGTGCCCGAGATCAACGTCACCAATCTCGATGCCATCATCTCCAGAGAACTGTGCAAGGGCGTCGTGAGCGAACCCTCGCGCCGCGCCTATGTCGAAGCCATCGGCCTTCTGGCGACACGCGGTGCCGAGGCCGTCATTCTCGGCTGCACCGAAATCGGCATGCTGATCGAGGAGTCCGTGTCGCCGCTTCCGGTCTACGACACCACCGAACTGCACGCCAGGGCGCTGGTCGCGGCGGCGCTGGAGGAATCGGACCGCCCTGCGATTTCAGCCTTATCCTGACAAAAGGGCCTGCCGGAACGAACCGGCAGGCCCTTTTGCCGTGCAGGATCGTATGGACTACATCCTGAGGATCGCCTTGATGGCCGTGCCATTGGCCGAGGCGGCGACCGCGTCGTTGATCTTGTCGAACGGGAAGAAGGTGATCAGCTTGTCGAAGGGGAAGCGTCCCTGCTGCCACAGCGTGATCAGCGTCGGAATGTAGACGTCCGGATTCGACTCGCCCTCGACCACGCCGATCAGCCGCCGGCCGCCGGACATGAAGTGGGTCTCGTTCAGAACGATCTCGGTGTCGGGACCCGATGCCCCGACGATGGCACAGGCGCCCTTCAGCGCGAGAGATTCCACCGCCTGCCGAATCACCTTGGGCGAACCGGTGGTGTCGAAGGCGTAGTTGAGGCCGTAGCCGGTGATCTTCATGATCTCCTTGACGCTGTCGACCTTGCTGGGGTTGATCACATGGGTGGCGCCCAGTTCCTTGGCCAGCTCAAGCCGCGAGTCGACCAGATCGACCGCGATAATGGTGGTGGCGCCCTGCAGCACCGCACCCATCACCCCTGCCAGACCCACCGTGCCGGCGCCGAAGACGGCGATCGAACTGCCGGCCTCGACTGCCAGGGCATTCATCACGCTGCCGGCGCCCGTCTGGATGCCGCAGCCGAGCGGTCCGAGCTTTTCCAGTTCGACGTCCTTGGGCACCTTGATCGCGTTGCGTTCGTGGCACAGCGAATAGGTGGCGAAGGAGGACTGGCCAAAGAAATTCGAATGCACCGGCTTGCCATTTGCCGACAGCGAACTGGTCCCGTCCGTGCGATGGGCCATGAAATTCAAGTCGAACTGATTGTGGCAATAGGTGGTGTCGTGGTTGAGGCAGGCCGGGCAGGTGCCGCAGGTATCCATGGTCATCACCACATGATCGCCCGGCTGGACCTTGGAAACCTTGCTGCCCACCTTCTCGACAATACCGGCGCCTTCGTGTCCCAGGACGACAGGTAGCGGCGTCGGCAACTGGCCTTCGATCACTGCCATGTCGGTGTGACAAAGTCCCGTCGCCACAAGCCGGACGAGAATTTCGTCGTCGCGCGGCTCTTCAAGATCGAGCTGTTCAAGGCTCATGGGCTTATGGTGATCGTAAGCGACTGCTGCCGTGATCTTCATTTGGATATCCTGATGATATGTTGATCGAGTCCAGTGCCGCCCGGAAAAGGGTACCGGCAATGCGGCCTTGAGCCGATTGCTGCCACACAAAGCGTATTCACCCCGTGGCAGTCGATGAACGTCCTCAGGTTGAACCGCCTTCGCATGAATTGCCAAAGGGCGGCGCCTATGGACTACGCTTCCGCAATCCGTACGTCCAGTACGGCAGGAACGCACAGTCCGGTTTCGGTTGACAGGATGTCACCAACCGCCTCGGGATGCCGACAAACTGTCGACACATCCGTCCGTCGGGGCGTTGGCGCAGGGCCAATCAAAGCATCAAGCAAAGATACGAACATCGGTTTTTCGGTAAAAACCGATGTTCCGGACAGGACGCTCTCCGGTCAGGCGTCCGTTTTCTTCTTGGTCCGGAAAGCGGCAAGTTCCTTGCGCAGGGTCGCGATTTCCTCGCCCTGGGCCTGAACCAGTTCCTTGAGCGCGTTGTAATCCTCGCGCCTCACCAGATCCATGTCCGCCACCCAGCGTTCGCCCTGGGTCTTGATCACGGTTTCCACCTCGCGTCTCAGCCCGTCCGCCACCGAGGCGGCATCATTCATCAACCGGCCGAGATCATCGAATACCTTGGATTGCGCCATCTGGTCGTTTTCCCCTAGAGCATGGTTCGAATAAGCGAGGATCGCTTTCTGGTTTTCTTGCGTGACACCATATAGGCCGGAAACAGCATATTCCAATCGCAACAAAATGCTGTCCGTGCCGGGCGGCGAGCCCGCCTTGTTTTAAGCCGGCGCGCCGGACTTGACCAGTACCGCGCCGCCGCGCATGGTCCACACTTCTGTTTCGAGGAAATTCACCCTTGCCCTTCCCCGATATCGACCCCATCGTCTTTGCGCTCGGTCCGTTGGTCGTTCGCTGGTACGGCCTTGCCTATCTCGCCGGCGTCGCGCTCGGAGCGCTTTACGGGATCGCCCTGTTGCACCGCCCCTCGCTCTGGGTGAACAACAAAACCCCCTTCACGCCGGCCGAATGGATCGATTTCGGCTTCTGGGCCGTCATCGCCATCGTCATCGGCGGGCGGCTGGGCTATGTGCTCCTGTACGATCCGGTCTATTATTTCGAGAACCCGATCGACATCGTGAAGACCTGGGTCGGCGGCATGTCGTTCCATGGCGGACTATTAGGCCTGATCGTGGCGCTGGCGTGGTTTTCCTATCACAAGAAATCCTCGTTCCTGTCCGGCATCGATTTGCTCGGCGCCGTCTCGCCGCTCGGCCTGATGCTCGGCCGCATCGCCAATTTCATCAATAGCGAGCTTTACGGCAAAGCCACCACCCTGCCCTGGGGTGTTGTTTTTCCAAACGGGGGGCCCCTGCCGCGTCACCCCAGCCAGCTTTACGAGGCCTCCCTCGAAGGGCTCGTCCTGTTCCTGGTCCTGCGTGTCGTCACCCACATCTTCTACGGCCTCAGAAAACCCGGCCTCGTTGCCGGCCTGTTTGGCATCGGCTATGCACTGTCGCGCATTCTGGTCGAATTCGTTCGCCTGCCCGATCCGCAGATCGGCTATCTTTACGGGGGTTGGCTGACCATCGGCATGGTCTATTCGGTCCCGGTCCTTCTGACCGGTCTCTTCCTCGTCCTTTTTGCCCTTCGCAAGCCGAAAACCCGTGGCCGCTGACAAAGACACGCCCCTTGGCAGACTGATTGACCGACAGATCGCCGTGTCGGGACCGCTGTCCTTCGCGCTCTACATGCAGCTTTGCCTGACGCACACAGAACACGGCTATTACTGTCGCGACATGCCCATCGGACGTGGCGGCGATTTCGTCACCGCTCCTGAAATCAGCCAGATTTTCGGCGAAACCCTCGGGCTCTGGGTGGCGCTTTTGGGCCAGCAGTTCTCCAGCAATGTTTTCGATCTCGTCGAACTCGGTCCCGGACGCGGCACGCTGATGGCCGATCTCATGCGCAGCCTTATTCGGGTCGCGCCCGATGCAAAACCGAACGGCCCGTTCCTTGTCGAAATCGGCGCCGGCCTGAAGGCCGAACAGGCGCGCCGCCTTCACGCCATCGATCCGGTTTGGCTCGATGCGGTTTCCGACCTTGCGGATCACGGCCCGCCACTCGTTATTGTCGCCAACGAGTTTTTCGACGCCCTGCCCGTTCATCAATATCAAAAGACCGAAAACGGCTGGCACGAACGCATGATCGGGCTGGAGGCGGGAAACCGTATCTGGGGGCTCGATCCCACGCCCATTCCCGACGAAGCCCTGCCCGAAGCGGCCCGCAACGCCGCGCTTCACGCCCGTTTCGAATCCCGCCCCAGCGCCGACGCCGTGATGGCCGTGCTTGCCGGCAAACTCGAACGCCGTGGCGGCGCCCTCATCGTCATCGATTACGGCTACAAGAAAAGCCAGACTGGCGACACCATTCAGGCTATCGCCGGCCATGCCTATGCCGATCCGCTTGCCCGTCCCGGCGAGGCCGATCTGACCGCCCATGTCGATTTCGAAGCTCTGACCGCCGCCGCGAAGGGTCTTGAATCCTGGCCCGTTGTCGGCCAGGGCGCGTTCTTGATGGCGCTCGGCGCTGCCGAACGGGCAACGGCTCTCAAAAGAGCCAATCCCTCGCGTGCCGAAGCCATTTCAGCCGATCTTGCCCGGTTGACCGACCCCCGTCAGATGGGCGAAGTTTTCAAGGTATTGTGTATTTCAAGCAGGGACCTTTCTCCCTATCCTTTTTCCTCGGCGCACGATCGCGATTTACGTTCCATTACCGGCCAGGAGGGGGGCCGAGACCGGACGGAACCGCGATCCGATACCGGGATTGATCACGGCAACGATTAACGCGATCCGCGTTGCAGTTTTGGAGAGTCACCATGACTATCGCGCCCCCCTTCGAACAGGATCCCACTCTGGCCGCCATGCCGGGCATCGTGCATGGGTTTTTCGGACGCCGATCCGGACGTGGCAAGGAGTCCTGCGATTTCGACATGTCGGAAACGCTCGGAACGCCAATCGCCGCAGTGCGCGCCAACAGAAGCCGCGCCCTGATCAATCTCGGGCTCGGCAATGCCGGCCTGGCGCTTGTGACCCAGGTCCATTCGGCCCGTGTCGTGGTCACCAACGCACCGTTTGCCCGCGACCATCGCCCCGAGGAAGACCGCGTTTCCAAGACCACCGCCAAATATTCGCATGGCGCCCGCCCCGAAGCCGACGCCATCATCACCACCAAGCCGGGCCTCGCGCTCGGCATCCTGACCGCCGATTGCGCGCCGGTCCTGTTCGCCGACGCCGAAGCTGGCGTGGTTGCCGCCTGCCATGCCGGACGGCGCGGCGCCGCCAAGGGCATCATCGGCAATACCGTCGCCACCATGCTCGAACTGGGCGCCACCATTCCGAACATCCGCGCCGCCATCGGCCCGACCATCTGTGGTTCCGTTTACGAACTGTCGCAGGAGACCATCGACGAAATGGCGGTTTTCAATCCGGCCGTCAGTGATTTCGCCTATGTGCCCGACGGCAAGACGGGGATTCATTTCGATCTGCCCGGCTTCGTTATTTCGGAAATCACCAAACTCAGCATCCCGGCGCCGCCGCATCCCAAATGCACCTATGACGATCCGGACGCCTATTTCTCCCACCGCCGCTTCACCCATACCGGCGAACCGACGGGACGGCAGATCTCGATGATCGCGCTCATGCCGGCGGCAGCCGAGGAGTAAACGGATAATTTCCCTCAAGGGTAACAGCGTGGTTGATCCGCGGCGTCTGGCGCGATAACAAAGCGTCACTTTCCGGCGCTGCTCTGGGGCAGGTGCGCTGATATCGAAATGGGTGGCCAAATGAAACTGGTGACGGGGAATTCCAACCTGGCCCTGGCGAAAGCCATTTCCGACTACCTGGAACTTCCCCTGACCGACGCCACGGTGCGCCGGTTCGCTGACAAGGAAATCTTCGTCGAAATCAACGAGAACGTACGCGGCGAGGATGTCTTCATCATCCAGTCGACCTCGTATCCGGCCAATGACAACCTGATGGAGCTGTTGATCCTCACGGATGCACTCCGGCGGTCCTCGGCCCGGCGGATCACCGCCGTGCTGCCCTATTTCGGCTATGCCCGTCAGGACCGCAAATCGACGCCGCGCACCCCGATCTCGGCCAAGCTCGTCGCCAATCTCCTTGTCGAGGCGGGAGTCAATCGCGTTTTGACACTCGATCTGCATGCCGCCCAGATTCAGGGCTTTTTCGACATTCCGACCGACAACCTGTTCGCCGCGCCGGTAATGGTGCGCGACATCCGCGAACATTACGGGGTCGAGAACACCGTCATCATCTCTCCCGATGTCGGCGGCGTGCTGCGTGCCCGCAACGTCGCGTCGCGCATCGGCGTGCCGCTGGCCATCGTCGACAAGCGCCGCCCGCGCCCCGGCGTTTCGGAAGTGATGAACATCATCGGCGAGGTCGAGGGCCGCGCCTGTCTCCTCATCGACGACATCATCGATTCGGGCGGCACGCTGATGAACGCCGCCGAGGCGCTTCTGGCCGCCGGCGCCACCGAGGTCTCGGCCTACACCACCCACGGCGTCCTGTCCGGCGAAGCCGCCGAACGGGTCGGCAAATCGCGGTTCAAGGAACTTGTGGTGACCGATTCCATCGAGGCCAGCGAGGCCGTCGCTGCAACCCCCAAGATCCGCCGGATCACCATCGCCCCGCTGATGGGCGAAGCCATTGCCCGCACGGCAGCTGAACAGTCGGTGTCGAGCCTGTTCGACTGAGATACGCCCTTCGGGCGGATCTCATCGCCCGATTCACTCAAAACGTGACCGGTGCCAACTGCTCGTTTTATCGTGTTTTCGAACCGGAAAAGTGGCGTCCACTTTTCCTGGAAACACTCTAGGCGGCCTCTGCGCCTTCAGCCATGAGTATGCTTGTCATGAAGGTGGCCGGCATCGGAGCATCCATCACCGCCGACTCACCGGACGCGTCTGCGAGTGAAAAATCGCCCGGCGGCGACTCTTTAAAAAAGCCCGTTTCCCCGTCAGGTGTCGCGGTGCCGAATTCCTGCAGAGTAAGGAGCGCATCGAACGTGTCGGCGCCCATCAGGTCTTCGTTAAAGGCATTGCCGGAAACGCCGTCGGTCGCGTCGGTCGACCCGGACACGCCGGATTGGGCCGCGAATTCGGCGAACGACAAGCCGCCGACGCTCAGTCCGCCACCCGAGCCGATATTGGGGTGACCGTAAAGACTGACCAGCAGGCTTTGCATCGCGCTATCGGTGTCAGCAATCGTACTCATGAACAAAATGTCCGTCTGCCTTGATATTAAGAACTCGATGCAAGATCCATGCCGGGGAAATCGGCCCGAAAACCGGCCGTTTTCCTCCGATCCGGCGATTGGCGCGTTCGGAACGCGGCAAATTCTGCCGGCCGCGCGGCAGGGGTTGCCGGCCCCTTGCCCAACCCCTGCTTTTCGCCTATATCCCGGCGCCATGAAGCGCGCCTCACCCCTGGAGGAGGCGCGCGCGGTTTTTCGGGTGTCGCGCCATTAACGGCAACCGATCCCGGAGATCGCACCAACCCAATTGGAGTGTCCAATGGCCGTTGCCTTCAAGGCTACGCCGCGCGACCGGGTGGGCAAGGGGGCCGCTCGTGAGCTGCGTCGTCAAGGTCTGATTCCCGCCGTCATCTACGGCGACAAGAAACCCCCGCTCGCCATCGCGATTTCCTACAAGGAAGCCATGCAGCATATCTATGCTGGCGGTTTTCTAAGCCACGTCATGACCGTCGAGGTCGACGGAGAGACCCATAAGGTCATCCCGCGCGACTATCAGCTCGATCCGGTCAAGGATTTCGCCCTGCATGTCGATTTCCTGAGGATCGGCGCGGGTTCGCGCATCACCGTCGATGTGGCGGTGCACTTCGCCAACCAAGCGAGCTGCCCCGGCCTCAAGAAGGGTGGCGTGCTGAACATCGTCCGCCACACGGTGGAAGTCAGCTGCCCGGCCGATGCCATTCCGGAATCGCTGGTGCTCGACCTTTCCGAAAAGCAGATCGGCGACAGCCTGCACATCTCGCATGTCCATCTGCCGGAAGGCGTGACCCCGACCATCACGGATCGCAACTTCACCATCGCGACCATCGCGGCGCCGTCGACCTTCAAGGTCGAAGAGACCACCGAAGCGGCGACCGAAACTGATGCCACGACGGAAGCCGAGACCGAAGAGCCGGAAGAATAAGGCTTCAAACAAAATGCGGGCGGCGCAACCATGCGCCGCCTTTGGTTCTTGAGAGTCACGCGCTGGAGCGGCTCTCGTTTTCAAAAAAAGAATCGTCCGTTCCTCACAACAGGTCTTGTGGGCGCGTTTTCGAACCGGAAACCGGTTCCCGCCTATCATGACGATGCGGCTGGAGCGCCGAAAGGTCCGGCAGGTTCGAAATGGGCGTTCCAGAGACTTGTAGTCGCATCGTTTTCGGCGATAACCCGGTATCCGCGTTTTCGCACGATGCTCCAGGCGGAGGCTGGCCATGCACCTGATCGTGGGCCTCGGAAATCCGGGCGCCGAATATGCGCACAACCGGCACAATATCGGTTTCATGGCGGTCGACGCCATTGCGCGCACCCATGCCTATCCGCCCTTCCGCGCCAAGTTCAACGGCCTTGTAAGCGATGCCCAGATCGATGGCGAACGGGTGCTCTTGCTCAAGCCCTCGACCTTCATGAACCGGTCCGGCGACTGCGTCGGACAGGCCGTCAAGTTCTACAAGCTCGCGCCCGCCGACATTACCGTCATCTATGACGAGCTCGACCTGGTGCCGGGCAAACTGAGGGTCAAGACCGGCGGCGGCAATGGCGGACACAATGGGTTGAGATCCATCGATCCGGTCATCGGCACCGCCTATCAGCGCGTCCGGATCGGCATCGGTCATCCCGGCCACAAGGACCTCGTCACCCGCCACGTTCTCGGCAATTTCGCCAAATCCGATGCCGAATGGCTGGAGCCACTGCTTGCGGCCGTGGCGAACAATGCCGGTCTTCTGGCCAAGGGCGACGCCGCCAATTTCATGAACCGGGTCGCCAACGCGACCAATCCCGAGCCCGAACCGAAACCGGCAAAAAAAACCAGATCGAAACCTGACACGGATACAACACTGGTACCGGACGCCGCAGAGGACGACAAACCCGCGCCGAAAGGGCAGAGTCACATTCGTCAGGCCCGGACCCGACCGGTGCCAAAACTGCCCGAGACCGGCCCGATGGCCGACATGCTGAGGAAGCTCTTCGGCCACAAGGAGTAACGTAATGGATGCCTCTCATCTGACACCGGACGACGTGGTCTACCATCTTGCTGTCAGCGCTGACGGCTATCTGGCAACCTCCGATGGCGGTGGCGACTGGCTCGTTCCCTATTTCATCCCCGAACTCGGCCACGCCGATTTCCTCGCGCGGGTCGGCACGGTCCTGATGAGCCGGCGCACCAAGGACCGCATCAAGAAAACCGGCAGCTTTTCCTATGACGGCCTGCCCGGCATCGTCGCCACCAGCCACAAGCTCGGCAGCGAGGATGCCCCGCTGAAAGCGGCGGAAGGCACGCCCGTACAAATTCTCGAAGCGGCCGGCAAGCTCGGCCCCGGTCCCTACTGGGTCGCGGGCGGCGCCCATCTGGCGACGGGTTTTCTCGAAGCGGGCCTGATCACGCGCATCGACCTCATCACCGTTCCGCTGGTTCTCGGCGCGGGCCTTCCGGCCTTCATCAACCGGCACCCGCTTGCTCTCGACCTCATCGAGACCCAGACCTATCCCAAGGGCATCGTGCGCACCTCGTGGCGACCGGTCTGATCGGATAGGACCGCTTTTAGCCGGAAACATCTGCCGCGGGCCGAGCAGGATCTGCCCCGTCTTGGCCACCCATAACGGCGTAATTCCCCCAAAAACGGGCGTTTCGCGTTTGGCCTAAATCTTGCGTCCGCCGATCATGAAGGCAAATCCTGTCCGGGAGTCCCCATCATGATCGGTTCGGTTTCCGCCACCGCCGCCGCGACTTACGCGACCGCTTCACGCATCCCGCCTCAAACCGATGCGACACCCGAAACCTCTTTTCCGCAAAACGAGGGCGTCACCGTCGCCCTGTCGCCGGGTGCGACCCTGCTTGCCAATCTGCCGTCGATCATCCTCGATCCGCAGGTGCATCTGGCCAATGCCGAAAGCCGGCTCAATGAGTTGCGCCAGGAATTGGGTATTTCCGCCACAACGAAGATCGACATCCACCTGTCCAGTTCCGGCCAGTTCACCGTTTCGGGGAACGACGAAAAGCTGGCCCAACTCGAACAGATGCTCAATGACGGCACGGAGCGGGAGTTGCGCAACGCGCTGATCGGTGCCCATTCGAGCGCCATCATCCAGCGCATCGCCGCCGCCTCGCAGGAAACGGCCGCCGCCGTCGCGGCCAACCCGGGCGATGCCGAAGCGCTGTGGACCCAGATGCTGGCCAAGGCCGAAAGCATCAAAAGCCAGGCCATGGACTTCTCCTTCGCCAATGGGACGCTGAACGGGGTGTTTTCCGATGGCGTCAGCCTGGCAATTGCCTGAACCGCGGCACGATCCGCCAGATCGGCCTTGACCTCACCGGCGGGCAAACCTATCCCATGAACGTTTTCAATCCTGACGGTCGGCCCGGCGCCACCGCGCAAAACCGGAGCGTTCCATGGGGTTCAAATGCGGCATCGTCGGTCTGCCCAATGTCGGCAAATCGACGCTTTTCAATGCGCTGACCCGCACCGCCGCCGCCCAGGCGGCCAATTTTCCGTTCTGCACCATCGAGCCGAATGTCGGCGAGGTATCTGTGCCGGACGCCCGGCTCGACAAACTGGCGGAGCTGGCCAAATCTAAGCAGATCGTGCCGACGCGCCTGTCGTTCGTCGATATCGCCGGCCTGGTCAAGGGCGCTTCCAGGGGCGAGGGTCTTGGCAATCAGTTCCTCGCCAATATCCGCGAGGTCGATGCCATCGCCTATGTGCTGAGATGCTTCGAAAACCCGGACATCGTTCACGTCGCCGGCCGGATCGATCCCATCGCCGACGCCGAAGTGGTCGAGACCGAACTGATCATCGCCGATCTCGAAAGCCTGCAGAAGCGCCGCACCGGCGTCGAGAAGAAGGCCAAGGGCCAGGACAAGGACGCCAAGCAAACGCTCGCGCTTATCGATCGCATCATTCCGGTTTTGGACGCCGGCAAGCCGGCCATCGAGGCCGAGATCAAGGATGAGGAGCAAAAAGCGTTCCGCGAGCTGCAACTTTTAACCTCCAAGCCCGCCCTTTACGTGTGCAATGTCGACGAGGAGCATGCCGCTTCCGGCAACGAATGGACGGCAAAAGTCGCCGATTACGCCAAGACCCGCGATGCCGGCATGGTCGTCATCTCGGCCGAAATCGAAAGCCAGCTCGCCCAGCTCGAACCGGACGAACAGGCCGAATATCTCGAATCCCTGGGTCTTCACGAACCCGGCCTCAACCGGCTGATCGTCGAGGGCTACAAGCTTTTGGGGCTGGTCACCTATTTCACCGCCGGTCCCAAGGAAGCCAAGGCCTGGACCATCACCCGCGGCACCAAGGCCCCCCAGGCTGCCGGCGTCATCCACTCCGATTTCGAACGCGGCTTCATCCGCGCCCAGACCATCGCCTATGACGACTACGTCACCCTCGGCGGCGAAGTCGCCGCCAAGGAAGCCGGCAAGGCCCGCGACGAAGGCAAGGACTATGTGGTTGAGGACGGCGACGTGCTGTTGTTCAAGTTCAACACCTGAGAGCATCGCCGACAGGCACAACATAGCGGACGCCAAAAAACACGGCTTCCGAGCGAAAGCGACAGAATTCGGACTCTGTCAGGGCCAAGCTTCAGATCCAGGCAGCAGCGCTTAGCAGTCTCTGCGTCTTTCCCGGCGACGACCGGAAATCCAGCTTATGCAAATCCTTGCGTGACGGAGTCTTTCGCGACGTCCCTACACCAGCCCCGCCGCGCTCAAATCGCGCATCAGCCGGCCGGCGCCGTAGGTCCATGGGGCGCATTCGGTACTAAGGCGCACCGTGTTGGAGAGCGCGCCGAGACTCGGGGTCGAGATGGTCACCTTGTCCCCCATCTTGTGGGTGAAGCCCTCGCCCGGAGCGTCGCGATCCTTGGTCGGCGCGAACATGGTGCCGCAGTAAAGCACCATGCCGTCCGGATATTGGTGATGGTCTCCAAGCGCCGAGGCGACCAGCGATTCGGGCGAGCGCGAAATCTGTGCCATCGAGCTTTTGGCTTCGAGCACGAACCCGTCCACCCCTTCGACAGAAAGACTGATCTCGGCGGTCTTGACGGTTTCGAGGGTAAAATCCTTGTCGAACAGGCGGATGAACGGCCCGAGCGCGGCCGAGGCGTTGTTGTCCTTGGCCTTGCCCAACAACAGCGCCGAACGCCCTTCGACGTCGCGCAGGTTAACGTCGTTGCCGAGCGTTGCGCCAACGATACGCCCGTCCGACGCCGTGACGACCACCAGTTCCGGCTCCGGATTGTTCCAGCTCGAACTGGGATGAATGCCGATATCGGCGCCGAACCCGACGCTCGACAGAGGCTGGCACTTGGTGAAGATCTCGGCGTCCGGTCCAATGCCGACTTCGAGATATTGCGACCAGACCCCGCGCGCAATCAGCGCCTGTTTGACCGCCATCGCCTCGTTCGAGCCCGGCACGAGTTTCGACAGGTCCGCCCCGATCAGCCCGGTGATTTCGGCCCTCAGCGTTTCGGCCCGCGCCTTGTCACCGCGCGCCTGTTCCTCGATCACCCGTTCGAGCAGGGAGACGACGAAGGTCACGCCCGCCGCCTTGATCGCCTGCAGATCGATCGGCGACAGCAAATAGGGCTTGGTCCGGTCCTGCGTATCCGCCCAGGAATTGGCGGCGAGATCGTCGAGCGTGCCGACGAACTGGGTCTCGGCGCGGATCGCATAACCGGCCGGATCGCTCATCTCGCACACATCCCTGACCGTCGGCGCCACGCGCGACGTGATGTCGAACACGCCGTCCGGCCGTGCCATCACCACCCGCGGATGGGCGTATCCGGGCAGGCAGGCGCGTCCGAGAAAGACACCTTCGCTCGGCAGAATGGACATCTGGGTCATGGCGTGTCTCTCCTCGTTTCTGGCGCGGCGATTGCGTATCGGCTGGCGTAGCGGGCTTTGGCGAAAGGTGCAAGTCGCGCCTCAATCCGGGCGTATTGCCGGGCTTGACTTGCCCGATCATCGCCATGCCATCATCGAAGGACTTCCGACATGACCAGATCCCTTGTTCTCGTTTCCTTTATTGCAGCCCTCGTGACCGCCGCGCCCGTTCTTGCCGACGAGCCCCAGACCGCAATCATGTCGCTTCAAGGCACGGCCACCGTTTCGGCCAAACCGGACATGGCCACCATCTCGACCGGCGTTTCCAATAGCGCCGAAACCGCCCGCGCCGCGCTCGACGCCAATAACGCGGCCATGGCCAGCCTTTTGTCCGCCATCAAGGCGTCGGGCGTTGCCAGTCGCGATATGCAGACCTCGAACTTCTCGATCGATCCGCAATATGTCTACTCCGAAAAGACCGACAACAACGGCTACCGCCTGCCGCCCAAGCTTGTCGGCTACAACGTCTCCAACATCCTGACCGTCAATCTGAGAAACCTCAAAACCCTCGGAACGGTGCTCGACCAGATGGTCACGGCAGGCTCCAACACCATCGGCGGCATCAGCTTTGCCGTCTCCGACAACAAGGCACTGGTCGACGAGGCCCGCAAGGCCGCCATGGCGGACGCGTTTTCCAAGGCCAGGCTTTACGCCGAGACCGCCAATGTCTGCCTTGCCCGCATCGTCTCGATTTCCGAGAACAACGGCTATGTGCCCGAACCGAAAATGCTGCGCGCCCTGAACATGGAAGCCGTCTCGGACGTTCCGGTCGCCTCCGGCGAGATCGGTTATTCCATGACCGTCACGGTCAACTGGGAACTGAGCGAAGCGCCGTGCGAGTAGACGTCCCGACGCCCCCTAGAGTGTTTTCAGGCGAAGTGGGTACCGGTTCGCCGGTTCGAGTGAAAAAGGATCAGAAAACAGTCCAGTGGACTGTTTTCCCGATGAACACGCCATAACAGGAAGAGAGAGCAGATCACCCGAGTCAACTAAAACGTGATCTGCTCTTGCGCGTGAGGGTCAAGGGGGAACTTTTCGACGTGACCGCCATCTGCGGCCTCACCCCACTCGACCCGGCTTTGCCGGGCCGACGGCTGTCGTTCAGCTCAGCGCCTGCCAGATCATGCGGCCGCCGATGACGATAAGATAAACGGCAAAGACGCGCTTGAGCACCACCTGGTCGAGCCGGTGCGCCAGAGCCGCGCCGATCGGGGCCATGAAGGTGGCCGTCGCGCCGATCAGGACCAGCGCCGGCAAATTGATGTAGCCGATGGTGAAAGGCGGCAGATTGCTGGCGCCCCAGCCGGAAATAAGGAAACCGAGTGTGCCCGGCACGGCGATCAAAACGCCGAGTGCGGCGCCGGTACCGACCGCCTTGTGCATCGGATGACCAAAGGCGGCCAAGGTCGGCACGCTCAGCGAACCGCCGCCGATGCCCATCAAAGCCGAGATATAGCCGACAACGACCGCCGAGATCCGATGCGTCATCGGCGAATCCCTGAGATTGCCCATCAGCATCTTTTGCAGCGGCAAAACGATATTGATGGCGACCAGCAAGGCCACCACGCCGAAGATCATGCGCAACACATCGCCCGAATAGACGCGCGCCATCAGCGCGCCGGCGAGCGAGGCCAGCATGATCGGTACGGCCCAGAGCCGGACGACATCCATCATCACGGCGCCGCGCCGGTGATGGGCGCGGGCACTGGCCAGCCCCGTGACGATGATCACCGCCAGAGACGTGCCGACCGCAACGTGCTGATAGGCTTCGGCGTCGAACCCGAGCGCCTCGAAGGTAATGACCATAGCCGGCACCATGACGATGCCACCGCCGACGCCCAAAAGACCGGCGGTCAGTCCCGCCAGGATACCGGCTCCGAGCAGACCCAGGGCCAGCGGCAGATAGGCGACAACAACATCCATTGACGGGAACACTCCGTGACGAAACGAAGCGCTTTCGCGCATCTTGTTTTTTGGATTCCCGATCACGCCGGGAACGATGGGGAGGCAGTGCGGCTGCAACCGACAGTCTATGCCATTCGCGCCAAAGCGGAAACGCCTGAAACCCTAAAAAAACCGCCACCGCCGCAACAATCGGCGCGCGGGCAACCAATACCCAACCGATGCGCGTTTTGGTATCAACCCTTGTCCAAAACGGCCTTGGCGATGAGCGCCAGCACCACGGCGCGACGGTCGGCGGGCTCCTTGCACACGACATCCTCGACGCGTTTGCCGCCCAGTTCCGTCGGATCGGCGCCGGCGAACAAAAAGAGCTGCACCATGTCGACGTCGCACCAGCCCACGGCGTTTTCGAGCGGCGTCCGCCCGTTCGCGCTTTTGACATCGATGCGCGCGCCCGCCTTGATCAATGCCAGCGCGATCTCCGGCCCGCCCTGCGGCCCGGACGCCAGATAGATGAGCGGATTGCCCTCGCGGTCGGTCATGTTGACATCGCCGCCCTTGGCGACGAAAGCCCTGAGTGCCGCCACGTCATTGGCCCGGACCGAAGCGATGATTGGATCGTTGGCCACCGCGCGCGGCTGACAGGCGCCAATCAGCAGCACCGTCAGCAACAGTCCCGCCTTCACCGCCCATTTCATCCTGCGTCACTCCCCCTGGAGATGCAGCACCACCCGGCGTCTATGTGGCACATTTCGGTGCTCGAACAGATATAGCCCCTGCCAGGTGCCGAGCAAAGCCCGTCCGTTGGCCACGGGCACGTTGAGCGACACCTGGGTCAGTGCCGACTTGATATGTGCCGGCATGTCGTCCGGCCCTTCGGTGGTGTGGACGATATAGTCCATCCCTTCGGGCACCAGACGCCGGAAAAAGCTTACCAGATCGGTCTGCACATCGGGATCGGCATTTTCCTGAATGGTCAACGAACAGGAAGTATGGCGGCAAAAAACCGTCAGAAGTCCGGTTCTGATGCCCGCTTCGGAGATGAAGGCCGACGCCGCGCGGGTGAACTCGTAAAGCCCTTGTCCACGCGTCGCGACGTCGATTTCGGTCTGGGCGATGCTCATGCCGGTTTCATGACCTTATGGACGAAGGCGCCCACGCGATCGAACGCCGCCCTTCCTTCGGGAACGTCGTCGACACACGTCTGGAAAACGTGCCACATCCCCGGCGTCACATCGAGCGTGATCGCGCAGCCGGCCGCCTTGGCCCGTTCCGCGAAGGCTACCGTGTCGTCGAGCATGATCTCGCCACCGCCGGCCTGGGCCAGCATGGGAGGCAGGCCTTTGAGATCGGCATGAATCGATGAGAACATCGGGTAATCGGCCGGATAGGTGCCGCGATACCTGTCGGCAGCGAGAAGCAGCCCCTCGCGCGACATGTTGGGATCGGTCTCGATATTGGCCGTATAGCTCGGTCCCGAGCATTGAAGATCGGTCCAGGGCGACATCAGCACCGCACCGGCTGGTTGGGGCAGTCCCTTGTCCCTGAGGACCAGCATGAGGGAGATCACCAACCCGCCGCCGGCGCTGTCGCCGAGAAACACCACCTCGCCCGGCGTTGTGCCCGCTTCAACGAGTGCCGTATAAACGGCCTCGGCATCCTCGAGCCCCGCCGGATAGGGGTGTTCGGGCGCCAACCGGTAGTCCGGTACCAGAACCCTCTTGCCAGTCGCCTTGGAAACATGTGCCGAAAGCGCGCGCACCGTCACCAGATTGCCGGCGCAATAGCCGCCGCCATGCAGCTGCAGCACCACGCCCTTGTCGGCAACGGGTCCGCAGGTTATCCATTCGCAGTCAATGCCGCCCATCTGGCAGGGCTCGGTACGCGTGCCTTCGGGCAAGGGCTGCGCCGCCGCCTCGGCTTCCCATTCGGCACGTTGTTGAGCCACGGGCCGTTCCGGTTTCCGGTTGGCCCTCAGCAGGTCCCACATCTTTTGTGCTTCGGCACTGATCATGCCGGTCTCCTTTTTTTCTTTTGGCTGAACCTACGCCTCTTTTCATGAGGACCAAAAGCCTTCCCGACGCGTTCGCAAACGGACCGTTCGCCGCAGCAAATGTGACTAATCTCCGTTGCTTATCATTTGCAATTGGCGATAGAATTGATCGACTGTTTTCCCTCGCTCGCATGATTTCAGCCGGTAGGAACACCGCTTCGCCGCCTGAAAAATGCGACACGCACCAACCAAGATCATTCCGGCGTTTCCCAACAAACAAACGAGATGATCCAGGATCCAAAATGCCCGACCACCCTCGCCGTTCTTTCCGCAAATTGCCCGCTCGTTACGCCACACTCATCCAGCCGATGATCCTGGCCGCCATCATGACCTTCGTGGTTTCCGGCATCGCCACCGCCCGCGCCCTCGGCGTGTCGCCCGGTTTCGTTTCTAACTGGATGACATCCTGGGGCATTTCCTGGCTCGTCGCCTTTCCGACCATGATCCTCGCCTTGCCCCCGGTTCGGCGCCTGGTCGGCAAGATCGTCGAGATGCCGCCGAAATAGCGCGACGGATCAGCCGGCTTCCGGCCGCATCAGTCGCATGAACGGCCGACGTGGCAGGGGACGGGCAACTTCCGCGAATCCTGCCGCCAGGAAGGCTTTGGGCGTGCCGAGATAAAGATCGGCCGGGCGCGTTTTCGGTCCCGGCTCCATAGGATAGGCCTCGACGGCAGGTGCGCCTTGCGCGAAGGCGTAATCCACCGCCGCCTGAATGAGCGCGGACATCATCCCCTGCTTGCGATAGCCGGAGCGTACGATGAAGCAGGTGATCGACCAGACGGGCAGTGCGTCGCGAGCCGCGAAATTCTTCGAACGGCGGAGACGGTCGTGGGCACTGCGCGGCGCCACGCCGACCCAGGCCGCCGGAACGCCGTCGACATAGGCAATGAGTCCCATGACGGTGCCGGCCTCGGTCAAGGTCTTGAGCGCCAGCCTGTTGCCCTCGCCCCAGCCGGCCTGGAAGTCCTTGTTGGACGCGATCCAGTAGGCGCACCAGCATTTGCGCCCGTTGGCGCAAGACGCCATGACGGTTTCAAGATCGGCCCAGCGCTCCGCCGTGGCCGGCACGAAGACGGGATCGCTCATCGGGAGCTATTCGAACAGGCGCTTGCCCTGCTCGTCGACGATCTGCACGCCCTTGGCGAGCGCCGAGCTGGTGGCCAGATCGGCACTCGGCAGACGGTCGGCGCGAATGAAGCGGTGCACCTTTTTCTCACCGTCGATTTCGATCTCGACCTCGCCGCAAAGCTGATATTCACCCCCGGCCCGCATCTCGATGGCGCGGATGGTGTAGCCCTTGTGTTCCTGAGAGCCGAGCACCTTGCCGCCCGCACCCTGTTCATCGCCGCCACCAGCATCGCCGCCGCCGAAAAGCTTCTTGAGAAAGGACATGGGTGGGGACTCCTCGGTTACTTGTTTTGCCAGCGAGCCTACGATGCACGGGCGCATGACGCAATTGACCGGGTGCGGAAAATGCATCTGTTTGACCTGGCGCACCTCGCGGCGCCGACAGTCCTGCTCCCGTGTCCGTGCCGAAAGGACGCCCTAATTGTCCAAAAAGCTCCTGAGCTTCCGGCTTCTCGACGGATGCTTGAGCTTTCTCAACGCCTTGGCCTCGATCTGGCGGATACGTTCGCGGGTCACCGAGAACTGCTGGCCGACCTCTTCGAGGGTGTGGTCGGTGTTCATGCCGATGCCGAAACGCATGCGCAGCACGCGTTCCTCGCGCGGGGTCAGCGACGCCAGCACACGGGTCGTGGTTTCGCGAAGGTTCGACTGGATGGCCGCGTCGATGGGCTGGATGGCGTTCTGATCCGGGATGAAATCCCCGAGATTGCTGTCTTCCTCGTCGCCGATCGGCGTTTCGAGCGAGATCGGTTCCTTGGCGATCTTCAGGACCTTGCGGACCTTGTCGAGCGGCATCTGCAGCTTTTCGGACAATTCTTCCGGGGTCGGCTCGCGGCCGATCTCGTGCAGCATCTGGCGTGAGGTGCGAACGATCTTGTTGATCGTTTCGATCATGTGCACCGGGATGCGGATCGTGCGCGCCTGATCGGCAATCGAGCGGGTGATGGCCTGCCGGATCCACCAGGTGGCATAGGTCGAGAACTTGTAGCCGCGCCGGTACTCGAACTTGTCGACCGCCTTCATCAACCCGATGTTGCCTTCCTGGATAAGGTCGAGGAACTGCAGGCCGCGATTGGTGTATTTCTTGGCGATGGAAATGACGAGCCTCAGATTGGCTTCGACCATTTCCTTTTTGGCAATGGCGGCCTCGCGTTCGCCCTTTTGCACCTTGTGCACGATGCGGCGGTATTCGGTGATGTCGAGGCCGGTCTCGGCGGCCAGCGTCTGGATCTCGCCGCGCAATTCCTCGATGGTATCGCGCTCGCGCTTGACGAATTCGGCCCAGCCGGGCTGTTCGAGCACGGCGACCTTGTCGGCCCAGTCCGGATCGAGTTCGGCGCCGTAATAGACCTCGAGGAAATGCTCGCGCTTGACGCCATAGCTTTCAGCCAGACGCAACAGGCGCCCCTCGATCCTCACCAGCCGCTTGTTGATGTCGTAAAGCTGTTCGACCAGGCTCTCGATACGGCCGGTGTTGAGCGACAGCGACTTGACGTCGGTGATCACCTCGGAGCGCCAGCCGGCGACCTGTTTTTGCTCGTCGCGATCGAGTTCGATGGCCTGCAGGGCATGTTCGTGATGCTTGTCCTGGATCTTGCGCATCCTGCCGTAGATGTCGGCGATGCGATCGAACGTGGCGACCACCGTCGGTTTCAGTTCGGCTTCCATGGCCGACAGGGAAAGATTGTTCTCGTAATCGTCGTCATCGTCGTCCTCGGGCTCGGGCACGCCGGAGGAATCCTGGATGGCATCGTCATCGCGCGCCTTGGCCGGCGCAGCGTTCGGCTTGGCGTCGGTTTCCTCGAAACTCGGCGCCGGCGCCGCCTGTTTGGCGTCCGGGCCGGCATAGGTCGCTTCGAGATCGATGATGTCGCGTAAAAGGATTTCGCCTTCGTTGAGCTGGTCGCGCCAGATGATGATGGCCTGGAAGGTCAGCGGGCTTTCGCACAGGCCCTCGATCATCGTTTCGCGGCCGGCCTCGATGCGCTTGGCGATGGCGATTTCGCCTTCGCGGCTCAAAAGCTCCACCGAGCCCATCTCTCTGAGATACATGCGCACCGGATCGTCGGTGCGGTCCGAGCCGGACTTGGCGTTGGAGTTTGAAGCGATCGCGGTGCCGGTGGTCGTGGCGACTTCGGTGCTGGTCTCTTCCTCCTCGTTGTTCGAGGAGGTGTCGGGCTCTTCCACCTCGTCCTCGTCGACAACATTGATGCCCATATCCGAGAACATGGCCATGATGTCTTCGATCTGTTCGGAGGTCACTTCCTCCGACGGCAGGACCGAGTTGATTTCCTCATAGGTCACATAGCCGCGTTTCTTGGCCGTCTTGATCAGTTTCTTGACCGCAGCATCGGAAAGATCGAGCAACGGGCTGTCGGGCGATTCCTGGGTTTCGGTCTGCTGTTCGGTCTCGGTCGCTTCGGCTGCCTTTGTGGCCATCTGGGTCTCCGGCAAAACCCCGCCTGAAATACGCGGGCAATCTTTTCATATGGCGACGGCCGCTCTGGCTTTAAAGGGCAGAATCGAAATCCAGCGCATTTTCGTCATGCGCAAAAGCGCACACGCGCCCGCTTCCTCCTAGAAGCCGCGCGATGTACGCCCGGATAACGAACCGAACCCTTCGATCAATGCCTCTGTGCCATCGACGCTGGTTATCTGGTTCCGAATGTCTCTGAGCCGCTCGAGATTTTCTTCACTGAGGTCCTCCCCAAGTGCCTGCTCGGCCGCTCTCAGTTCTCTATTTAGCTGAACGGATTTGTAATGCAAGGCCAGCGCGTGCCGCAACCCGGTCTCGGCGTCCTGTTCCGCAATGCCGGCGCCGGACTGCCAGACGCCCTGACGGGACAAAACCAGCGCCATGCGCTCGACGCTCGCGCCGTGGCCGGCCTTGGTCAGCGCCTCGCGCATCGCCTTGCCGTCCTCGATGCCTTCGGCCGCGACCAGATCGAGCAATGAGCGCAGCATGTCGCGCGCCTCGGGCGTGTCGAAATCGAGCCCGGCCAGCATTTCGAGCCGCGTTTCGCACAAAAGCGGGTGATTGATCAGGCACATCAGGATCGCCGCCTCGCGCGGAGTGGCGTCCGCCGCCCGTCCCGGCCGCAACAGACGCGAATTGCGCAAGGTTTCCGACACCATCAGCTTGGGCGTCGCCGAACCCGACCGGCTTGATCCCCAGCTCCCCTTTCGCCTTCCCGAAACGCTTTGCGATCTCCTGTTGCCGCGCCCGCGCGAGAAACCACCCCATTGCGGGCCGGAACAGCGCATCGAGCTTTTCGTCGAAAACCTGGACGTAATAACGCCGGACCGTCACGTCGCGAATGGCACTGGTGTGGGTGCGCAGCCGCCCTTCCAGTGCCGCCCGCGCCTCGGGCGTTTCGAACATGACGCCACGCGTTTCGATGTCGAACAACGCTTCGGAGAGCGGCGTCGCGTCGTCGAGCACGCGCCGGAAGGCCGTCGGGCCCTCGGCGCGGATCAGATCGTCGGGGTCCTGCCCCTCGGGCAGATGCGCGATTCTGACGGATTTGCCCGGGATCAGCTCGGGCAGCACCAGACCAACGGCCCGTTCCGCCGCCTTCTGGCCCGCCTCGTCGCCGTCGAAACACAGGATCGGAATATCGGCCATCCGCCACAAAAGCTGCAAATGGTCTTCGGTCAGCGCCGTGCCGAGCGGGGCAAGTGTGCCTTCGAACCCGGCCGATACCGTCGCGACGACGTCGAGATAGCCCTCGACGACGATCACCTCGGCCCCGTCATGGGCCGCCCGCCGCGCACCCTGCCCGTTATAGAGCACGCTTCTTTTGTGAAAGAGCTCGGTCTCCGGCGAGTTGAGATATTTGGCCGGCACATCGGGGGAAAGCGCCCGTCCGCCGAAAGCGATCACCCGTCCGCGAAAATCGGTTATCGGAAACATCACCCGGTTGCGAAACCGGTCATAGGGCAAGGGATCGCCCTCGCGTTCCGCCACCAGACCCGTTGCGCGCATCTCGTCGGCCGACACGCCGTTCGCCGCCAGATGCTCCTTGAGCCCGTTACGGGCATCCGGCGCGAACCCGATGCGAAAACGCTGCTGCTGGGCCGGGCTGACGCCACGCGAATTGAGATAACCGCGGGCCCTGGCGCCGATATTGTGATCGAGCGCCGCCTCGAAATAGCGCGCCGCCAGTTCCATGACGTCATAAAGCGAACGCCGAACCGCGTCACGCGCCTCGGCGCGCTCGTCGCGCGCCGGCATCGGCACGCCCGCCATGCCGGCCAGCTTTTCGACCGCCTCGGGAAAACTGATGCCGGTTTTTTCCGTCAGGAAGCGAAAATGATCGCCCGTCGCCCCACAGCCGAAGCAATGGTAGATGCCCTTGCGGTCGTCGGCGTGAAAGCTCGGGGTCTTCTCGCCATGGAATGGGCAACAGGCCCACATGTCGCCCCGGCCTGGCTGGCTCTTGCGCTTGTCCCACGTGACATGCTCGCCCACCACCTGCGAAATCGGCAGGCGCTGACGGATCTCTTCGAGAAAGGCATCGGAAAAGCGCATGAGGGATAAGTACGCGGTCGCCAGTGAATGGGCAATGATGTCGCTCGGCCCCGGCCGAAACCGATCACGCCTTTTGCACAAGTGGGTTGCGCCCTTTCCGGGGACAGCCTCGCTTTCCGCCCCAAGCCATTGTATTAAAAAGCACTTTACATTTCACACAGTTTATATAACTAGTTATATATCGCCTTATGTATTTAGGAAGGCATCGCGCGCTCATGGTCAAGGATATCGTTCGTGCCTATGGCTATCTCACGCTCGGCACACGGCTGAAGCGGATCGGGGAACGTCTGCAGGCCGAATCCGGCGAGATTGCCACGCTCAAGGGAGCCATTCTGCCGGCAAGCCAGTACCCCTTTCTCGCGACCCTTCATGAAAACGGCCCATTGACGCTGGGAGATGTGGCTGCCTTTGTCGGCATTACCCAGCCAGGCGCGACCTGCGCGGTGGCGCAGCTCGCCGACAAGGGTCTGGTCGAGATCCGTGTCGCGCCGGAGGATGGGCGGCGCAAGATCATCTCACTCACCGCCGAAGGACGCCGGCAGGTCGCGCTCGGCATTGACGTGATCTGGCCCGACATCGCGGCAGCGGTTGCCGATCTGTGCGACGGCCTGTCCGGTTCCCTGCTCGAACAGCTCGCCGCTCTGGAGGATGGCCTTGCCGACCGGCCCCTGGCGCAGCACCTCGGCACGTCCGGAGATGCCGACCGATGAGCCATAGTCTCGACCGGCCGATCTGGAGCGCCCTGTCGAGCCGGCATGCCGGGCTCGCCGAAGGCGGCCCCCGCGCCCGACGCTATCCGCCATCGATCATCCCTTTCGGTGCCGCCGCCGACGACAGTGCACAAAGCTGCGATGCCCTGCGCGCGCTCATGAAGCCGGGCGAAAGCATCGCCGTGGTCGAGGCCGGCGCCCTGCCATCCGTCATGCGCCCGTTCGCACAGGAAAACGGAACGATCGTTCAGATGTTGCTGGCGCAGGTGCCGGATAAAGGGAATAGCGCCGATATCGCAAGGCTGACAAAGGACGATGCGCCGGACATGCTGGCCCTTGCCCGGTTGACCGAGCCGGGACCGTTCACCCTCAATGCCCAGGCCCTCGGCCCCTTTTTCGGCATCAGGCGTGACGGGATGCTCGCGGCCATGGCCGGGGTGCGCATGAGCCAGGACGGCTATACCGAGATCAGCGGCATCTGCACCCATCCCGCCTGTCGCGGGCAAGGACTGGCAAAGCGCCTCACCAGCTTCATCCTGCATCGCGTCCGCGATGCGGGCGATACCCCCTATCTGCACGTGCGCGCCGAAAACGCGGCGGCGATCAGTCTTTATCGAAGTCTGGGGTTCGAACCACGGATCGATTTGACCATGGCGGTGATCCACGCGTCACTCTGACCACCCTCTCACGTCAGACGATCGATCGCCGCCCCTGCAAAAAACAGGGACAAAAAAACGTCACCAAAAGAGACAGGTTGTCACGTGCGACACGATTATGACGCCGCACCGTCGCATCGCAGATCGCAGGTCTTCTGGACACGCCTCTTCGCGTCCGGTTTCGGCGTCAATAGCCGCGCATGACGATACGGACGTTCTTGCCGTTTTCGATCGTGACCCGTTCCATGATCGGAAAATCGAAAGGCATGACCTTGTTGGGAAGAACGATCATCGCAACGACATAATACTCGCCATCCGCCACGTGCTCGAAGGTGAACTTGCCATCCAGACCCGCGATGGTCGTTCGCATATAGGTTTCGTAAACGGGATCGGCCTCTGGTATTTGTGTTTCCCGCAGCCGGTACTTTTTCTCCCCGTACAAGGCCGCCATGCGTTCGTCCGCATAGTCCGTTCGCGGGATGAGATAGACATCCGTTCCCGCTGCCTTGAAAAACCTGCCATTGTCGCGACGCACGAAAGCCTGACCGCTGATAGCGGCCGTACCGTTCTGATGAATGAAAGCGGCGGCCTCGGGATCGAATGTCGAGGAGATGACGACAGGCGGGCCATAACTTGCGCACCCGGCGAGGGCGAACGACAGGACGAGGGCCAGCAAAACGGCGACGCCAACATCAATCGGCGAGACCGTCTTTTTCCGGAACTGCGCCGAACTGCTCATGGCAAAGAACACAACCTCCGCGTCGTGTTCTTAACATGTTCCGCTTGGCCGGAAGCCGTCAACCCAACAGGGGATCAGAATCCCTTTTTGTAGAGTTTGATGGCAAGGCCGAACAGGCCGATGGAGAACAGGATCGCCAGCACGCCGCCGAACATAATAAAGAAATCCGCGGCCAGAAGCGGCGTGATCAAAACCAGGATGCCGAACAGGATGTAGAGCACGCCGTTGAGCAGTGCCGGCCAGATCCGCGAATAGATGTCGCGCTCGCGAATGACGATCCAGATCTCCATGCCGCCCACCACGATCACCTGAAAGGCGGCAAGATAGACAAGAAGCGTGGCGGTCAGCACCGTCGCCAGAAGCGGGCTGAGGAAAATCAGCACACCCATCACGATCGAGGCGGCGTTGCGCACCACGTCGAACCAGAAATTGCCGGTCTTGGCGCCTCCGAAGGTCACGGCCCACAGGCCCAGAACGCCATCGACGAGGAACAGCGCGCCGGCCAGAAGCACCAGCACGGCCAGAACATCCATCGGCCAGATGATGGCACACAGCCCGGCGATCAGCATGATCAGAGCCCTGAGCCCGGTCGAGATGGATCCGATGCGACGACGTCCCGTTGCGACCATGAGCCCCTCCTTATGCGTTTTTCTTGTTATGCCGGTTGATTGCGGCTGGTCCGATGCACCACCGGCGCCCGTTCCGTGCCATTGCAGTGCTAGTCGTCGCACGCGCTCGCGGCCAGCGTCAACGATTTGGCGACATGCGTGGTGATATCGTCCATGGGATCGCGGAGCATTCTCGAATAAACGATATGGATATTGGCGGAGACGCCGCAGCCCGGAATGATCAGGGTCTTGTCGTAAAAGATGCGTCCATCGGCAAGATAGCCGGAAAACACGAACCAGTTGGATCGCGCCGGCTCATAGGTGATCCTCGCCCCCTCTTCGACAAGGTAGCCGCGCCGTGTGGCGCGATGGCTAACAAAATCCGGATCGAGCACGTCCCAGTAAGCGCCGTAAACGGCGATCTCGGTGCCAAAAGGCGCCATCCAGCCCTGCCCGTCGCCATTTGCCGGGGGCGGCTGGGCGATAAAACCGATCTGCGGAACGTCGGCGCTGACGCCGAACCGGGGGTTGAAGTAGTGGACCCAGACCTGCTGATCCATGCCGGGCAAACCGGCGGCCACGGCGGAGGCGATACCGACAATACCAGTAATAAGCCCGGCCAGCATCACGATGAAAACCGAACGACGCATGAAAATCCCCCTCTTTGTCCGATCGTTTTTCAGGCGCCGAGCTTTTGCTTGACGATCCTCGACGCCTTGGCAAAATCGATCCGTCCCGGATAGCGTTCCTTGAGAATGCTCACCACCTTGCCCATGTCGCGCAACCCGGCGGCGCCGGTCCGGGCGATGGCTTCAGCCACGGCATTGGCGATATCCTCGTCGCTCAAGGGTTTGGGCAGGAAATCCCGGATGACCTCGATTTCCTCGCGTTCCTGATTGGCCAGATCGGTGCGCCCGGCCCCATCGTAGATGGCCAGGCTTTCCTCGCGCTGCTTCACCATTTTCAGCAACAGCGCCATTACCTCGTCGGTGTCGATCGCCTCGCGTCCTTCGCCGCGCGCGGCGATATCGCGGTCCTTGATGGCGGCATTGATGAGTCGCAGGGTCGACATTCGGCGCGTATCCCGCGCCTTGATCGCTTCCTTCAGAGCCGCATTGATCTTCTCGCGCATGAGGTCGCTCCGGAGCCGGAAAACCGCCAAAGCATATACCTTGCCTTGCCCGATCTGCCAACCATCCGGCGTCACAACAACCAACTAACTGAAAATAATGATCTTTTCTGAGAAAACTTTCGTCGACGCACTTAAACGTCGCCCCGGCCGGCGCGAGTCATGAGCCTCTTGCATCAGGCGTAATCCGCCGGTTTGCATTAACCGATCGATTACCAAACCAAACATCTTATGATTTTCTAATGTATCCACGTGCCGCCGGTAACAGAGCGTTTCCGTTTGGCTCCTAGCTTCCTTGCCAACTGAGGACGACGCACCACTCCCATGTCAGTTAATTACACATCGCTTCTGTTGGCGGTGGTTTTCTCCGGACTTGCCGTGCTCGTTACGGCTGTCGCGAACGGGATAAGCACCAACAAGGATCGCTACCTGATCTTTGGAACGATCGGTCTCGCCCTCATTTTAACGGCGGTCGGACTGATGGTCCTTCGTTACGATCGTTTGGACGCGCTGAACCTTCTGGCGCCGTTCGTCCTGCTTTTGGCGGGCCTTGGCTTCATTCATGCCAGCACCCGCGATTTCCTCGACAAGACCAATCGCTGGCCGTCGATACTGATCGGCGCGCTCAGCATCGTCGTAACCGCCATTCCGTTCGCAACGGGCTATCTCGGCCTGGGCAATATCGTGCTCAACCTCACCGCTGGGCTGATTCTCATGCTGAGCGGCATCGGCTATCTCGACGCGCGCGAGGACAAACGCTCCGCCACGCTCGCCATTGCCACGCTCTACATCGTCACCGGACTGTCCTTTCTCATATGCGCCGTTTCCGTCGCAGCCACAGGCGATTGGGTTCGCTACCCGGTTTCGGACAGCTGGGTCGACACGTTCAACGCCATCATGTCGCTGATCGGACTGACCGGCATCGGCGTGCTCACCATAACGCTGCATTATGCCCGTACGGTACGGCGGCACCACACCGAAGCAAATACCGATCCGCTGACCGGCACCCTCAACCGGCGCGGCCTGTTTCAGTTCTATGCCGAACAGGACATCGTTCCCGGCCTGCCCGTTCTCCTGTTCGATCTCGACCATTTCAAGCAAATCAACGACTATCTCGGCCATGCACAGGGCGACATCACCCTCAAACGTTTCAGCGCAATTCTGCAATCCTGTCTCGGCAAGAACGATGTCATCGCCCGTATCGGCGGCGAGGAGTTCTGCGTGATCCTGCCCGAACAGGATCGCAACACGGCACGTACCACGGCCGAACTCATCCGCGACTGTCTCGCCGGCGCGGCCATGCCGGGGGGCAAGCCGGACACCATCGCCACGGTCAGCGTCGGACTGGCGACGGGCGGCGAAGCCGAAACGTTCAGCTCGGTCCTGAGCCGCGCCGACGACGCGCTATACCTGGCCAAGAGAACGGGACGGAACAAAGTGCATCAGGCAAGAACCGAAAAGGCGGCCTGATTCAAAGAACCGGGAGAACGCTTTTTTCCGGAATTCGGTCACCGGATGCGTTCTTGTACTTATCAAAATGAACGCCCGGACAAATTAACGACGGGGTCACCATATTCGCAACTCCTTATGCATTGATGCCAATCGCATCGCGTCTGGTAACAGTACATTGGCTGTTTCAGGCATAATGATTGCCAAGATTAGGACGCGATGTTTATTTATGTTTGTTGATTACAATGCACTACTGATTGCTTCGGCGTCGTCCGGCACGTCCATGCTGCTGGCGATACTTGTCAGTCGCATACACACCTACAAGGAACGATATCTGGTTTTCTTGACCGTCGGCTTCGGACTGACCGTGCTGGGACTGGCGCTTATGGGTCTGCGCAACGGGCGCTACGAGTTGATGACCCTGGTCGTGCCCTTCACCATTCTTCTTGTCGGCCTGTCCTTCGTTTATGCGAGCGTCCGGACGTTTCTCGGAAACACAAACATCTGGCCGCCGATCATCGTCGGGCTGGTTGCCATCCTTGTCAGTCAATCTCCCTATTTCTTCGGCCTGATGGGTTTGGGCGGCATGCTCATCAACGCCGTCAACGCTCTCATCCTTTTCCTGTGCGCGCTCGAATTCTTGCGTGCCAAGGACGATCCCCGGCCGGTGACGTCGATCATTGCCGCACTTTTCCTGCTCATGGCGACATCCTTGTTCAACTCGGCCGTGATGCTGACGCTGCGGCACGAGTGGGTCCTTTATCCAGCGGACGTCATGTGGTGGGACAGCATGAACGCGATTTCGGAACTGATCGGGGTTACGGGCATCGGCGCGTTGATGCTCGTGCTCATGTTCGGGCGCACCTCCCGTCGACACCGCGCCGAAGCGAATACCGATCCCCTGACCGGCGTGCTCAACCGGCGCGCGCTCTTCGCGCGTTTCGCCGAAACCGACATCGTGCCCGGCCTGCCGGTCCTGCAATTCGATCTCGATTACTTCAAACAGATCAACGACCATCTCGGCCATGCCCAGGGCGACGCCACCCTCCAAGCTTTCGCGGGCATCCTCAATGCACATCTTGACGACGCCGCCTCCGTGGCCCGTATCGGCGGCGAGGAATTCTGCATGGTGTTGCCGGGACGGAGCCGTCGGGAGGCGCTGGCCATCGCCGAACGTATCCGCACCGGTTTCGCCGAACTCTCGCTTTCCTGTGGCCGGCCGGATGCCATCGCCACGGTCAGTGTCGGACTGGCGACAGGCGGCGAAACCGAAACGTTCAGCTCGGTCCTGAGCCGCGCCGACAGTGCGCTTTACAAGGCCAAGAACGCCGGCCGCAATGTCGTGAAGCAGGCCGAAACGATCAGGGCGGCCTGATCCGCCCCGTCTCCCGAACCGACGAACACCGGCCGTCTGAAGGTGCCGGATTCACCAATCCCTTGGCGGGGCAAAAATACGACAGAATCGCTTAATGTCTCGGTCACCATATCCGCAGCTCCCGCAGCGTTTCGGTCAAAACGGGCAGGTTTGGTAATGGAGAATTGTCGATTCTCCTCTTATTTCTCTCGCAGCCAGCCAGAACGCGAAGGTCGTTCATGCCCATCGACTACAACTCACTGCTGATTGCGTCGGCCTCGTCCTGCGTATCCATCCTGCTGGCGATCCTCGTAAGCTCGTCGCGGATGCAAAAGGAGAGCTATCAGTTCCTCATCGCCACCGGCGTGGGTTTGGCCACCCTGGCGCTGATATGCATGGGATTGCGCAACGGGCGCTTCGATCTCTCGACGCTGGTCGTCCCCTTCACCATCCTCGTGACCGGCCTGTCCTTTATCTACGCGAGCATCAGGCGGTTTCTCGGCAAGTCCGGTTTCCGGGCGCCGATTGTCGTCGGGCTGGTCTCCATCCTTGTCAGTCAGACCCCCTATTTCATCGGGCTGATGGGCTTGGGCGGCATTCTCATCAATGTCGTCGTTTCCGTCATCCTCTTCCTGTGCGCGCTCGAATTCATGCGTGCCAGGGAGGATTCGCGCAAAATCACGCTCGCCCTCGCCGGGCTTTTCCTGCTCATGTCGGCGTCCTTCCTTGTCTCGGCCACAATGCTGACGCTCAAGAACGAATGGATCCGTTATCCGGTGGAAGATGCCTGGTGGGATCGCATGGATGCCATATCGATTCTGGTCGGGGTCACCAGCATCGGCGCGCTGATCCTCACCCTCCAGTTCGGGCGTGCCGCGCGCCGTCATCGCGTGGAAGCGAATACCGATCCTCTGACCGGCGTGCTCAACCGCCGTGCCCTGTTCGAGCGTTTCGCCGAAACCGACATCGTACCCGATCTGCCAGTGCTGCAGTTCGATCTCGACCATTTCAAGCAGATCAACGACCATCTCGGCCACGCCCAGGGCGATGCCACGCTGCAGGCATTCGCCGGCATCCTCAGTGCGCATCGCAGCGGCGATGACGTGGTGGCTCGCATCGGCGGCGAGGAATTCTGCATGGTGCTGCCGGGACGGAGCCGGCAGGAGGCCCTGGTGACGGCCGAACGCATCCGTACCGGTTTCGCCGGGCTGTCCCAGTCCTGCGGTCTGCCGGGTTCCATCGCCACGGTCAGCGTCGGGCTGGCGACGGGTGGAAAAACCGAAACGTTCAGCTCGGTCCTGAGCCGCGCCGACAGCGCGCTTTACAAGGCGAAGAACGCCGGCCGCAATGTCGTCTGTCAGGCCAGACAGCCCAAGGCGGCCTGACCCAACCGGGTTTGCGCATCCTCCCACGGGATACCAACCGGATTCGCCCGGCCTGCCACTTGCTTTGCCCGATCCGGGCTTTTATGACGACATCTCAATCGACAGCGCCGCACGAAAAACCCGGCCTTTGCCGTCTTTCGCGGTACGCTTCGATAGCGAAATCAAGTCGTGGAGCCGAAAATGCCCGGTTGGCAAGAACTACCCCAGACGGCCCTCCTGATCCTGGCCGACGGCACGCGCCTTGAAGGTCACGGGCTGGGCGCGGTGGGGCACACCGCCGGCGAAGTGTGCTTCAACACCGCCATGACCGGCTATCAGGAAATCCTGACCGACCCGTCCTATGCCGGCCAGATCATCACCTTCACCTTCCCCCATATCGGCAATGTCGGCACCAATGACGAGGATATCGAGACCGTCAACATGGCGGCCCTTTCCGGCGTCAGGGGCGTCGTGCTCAAGGCCGACGTCACCAACCCGTCCAACTACCGCGCCGCCAAAAAGCTCGATCAATGGCTCAAGGTGCGCAACATCATCGGCATCGCCGGCATCGACACGCGCGCGCTGACCACCCGCATCAGGGAAAACGGCATGCCGAACGGGGTGATCTCCCATATGCCGGACGGGATTTTCGACGAGGCCTCGATGCAGGCCGAACTCAAGGCTTTCCCCGGCCTCGAAGGGCTCGACCTCGCCCGCGAGGTTTCGACCGTCCAGTCCTATCCGTGGGACGAGACGAGCTGGGCCTGGAACACGGGCTACGCCCATCTGGAAAACCCCGAATTCCATATCGTCGCCGTCGATTACGGGGCCAAGCGCAACATCCTGAGACGTCTTGCCGATCAGGGCGCGCGCGTCACGGTCGTGCCGGCCACCGCCTCGGCCGACGACATCCTGCGCCTGAAGCCGGACGGGGTGTTCCTTTCCAACGGCCCGGGCGATCCCGCCGCCACCGGCACCTATGCCGTACCGACCATCAGAAAGCTCATGGACACCGGCCTGCCGATCTTCGGCATCTGCCTCGGCCACCAGCTTCTGGGCATTGCCCTCGGCGGCAGGACGATGAAGATGCATCAGGGCCATCACGGCGCCAACCATCCGGTCAAGGACCTGACCACCGGCAAGGTCGAGATCACTTCGATGAATCACGGCTTCGCCGTCGACACAACCAGTCTGCCCGATACCGTGGTCGAAACGCACAAATCGCTGTTCGATGGCTCCAATTGCGGATTGATGGCCACAGACAAGCCGGTCTTTTCGGTGCAGTACCATCCCGAGGCCAGCCCCGGTCCTCATGACGCGCATTATCTGTTCACGCGCTTTACCAACCTCGTGCGCAAGCAAAAGGGGTTACCGGAGGTTACCGAAGCCGTCCCGAGTCAGGCCACGAACGCCTGAGGCATGGAATCGCCCGACCGCACTTCGTTTTCCCCGCATCCTTCTGCTCTATCTCGCGGGTCTCGGCGCGGCCGGCCAGTTCGCCAAGGTCAGCGTCGTTTTTTCCCAGCTCGAGGCGGTTTATCCCGAAACCGGCAATCAACTCGGCTTTCTGGTGTCGCTCCTCAGTCTGGTGGGGATCGTTTTCGGACTTGTCGCCGGGCTTATGGTGGCACGGATCGGATTTCGCCGCCTCCTGCTCGTCTCACTTGTCGTGGGCGCCCTGATCTCGCTTTATCAGGCAAGCCTGCCGCCGCTGCCGCTGATGCTTTTGAGCCGCGTCATCGAGGGCATCACGCAGATCGCCATCGTGGTCGCCGCCCCGACGCTCATCACCGTTTCCAGCGCCAGACGTCATTTCCCGCTGGTGATGACGGTGTGGAGCACCTATTTCGGCGTTGCCTTCGCACTTGTCGCCTGGTTCGGCCTGCCGCTCGTCTCGGCCTGGGGGCTGGGGTCGCTGTTTGTCGCCCATGCCGCTCTGATGGCAGGCGTCGCCCTGTTGCTGGCCGTGGCGCTGCCCCGTGAGGATCCCGCAACCGGCGCGACGCCTCGTCTCGGCTGGGCCGGCCTTGCAAAACTGCATGTCAAAACCTACACCTCCCCCGCGCTGGTGCTGCCGGCGGTCGGTTTCGTTTTCTACACCCTGACCTACATCTCGCTTCTGACGCTCTTGCCCGCGCATATCGCTCCGGGCTGGCGGGTACTGGTCACCGGGGCCATGCCCCTGGCGAGCATTATCGCTTCGCTCGGCGGCGGCATGACCCTGTTGCGGCGTTTCTCGGCCGTGTCCGTCATGATCGCCGGCTTCGCTTTCGGGGCTCTTTTGTCCCTGCTCCTTATGGTGTTCCCGGGCGATCCCGTTCTCAGCATCGTGTTGTTCCTCGCCTTCGGGCTGGTTCAGGGGGCAAGCTTCGCCGCCATTCCCGAACTCAATGCCAGCGCACACGATCAGGCATTGGCCAATGGCGCCCTTGCCCAGACCGGCAATCTCGGCAACACGCTTGGCACGCCCGTTCTTCTGGCGTTCGCCTCGATCGGCGGCTTTCCCGCCCTGATCGGCACGGTCGGGCTTCTTCACCTCGTCGCGGTGCTGGTCCTGTGGAGCATGGCGCGCCGGCTTATAAAAAGCGCACCGGTGTAAATGGTCTGGATTTGCGGCAGAACCGAGTTGACAGCACAGCCCCGCTATCGGCCAATGCCCGGACCTTCGTATCCAACCGAGCATCGAACCATGGCAGACGGCAAATCCTATTCGGGAACCCAGATCTTTTTGCACTGGCTGATCGTCGTATTGGTCTTTTTCCAGTACCTCGCCCACAACCTCGTCACGGCGGTGTGGAATGCCCGCATGACGGGGCTCGTTCCCGACGAGCCGATCATCGTTTTTCACGTCTTTTTCGGCGTTGTCATTTTCTTTCTGGCCGTGTGGCGCATCCTCCGGTTCGTCCGCGAAGGCGCGCCCAAAACCGAAAAAGAGACAAACGGGCTCACTGTCGCGGTGAGCCGCGCCACGCACGTTCTTTTGTATCTCCTGCTGCTCGCCGTGCCCGCCGCCGGGGCCATTGCCTGGTTCTTTTCCGTTCCGTCGGCGATCTTTTGGCACAAGATCCTGGAAATCGTGCTCCTGGCGGTCATTTTCATTCACATCGCCTCGACCCTCATTCAGCAGTTCTGGATCAGGAACAATGTCATCATGCGCATGATCGGTCGCGTCTGAACGAAACCGGTGCTTGACATCGGATGCGCCCCGATTGCCAAATCAGCGAGGGTTCAACCTGATTTGAGGGGTTCTGTCATGGCGACCGAGAAGACCTATTCGAAGACCCAGATCATCCTGCACTGGACGATCGTCCTGCTCGTGCTGATCCAGTACGTGGCCAACGATTCGATCTCGGCACTGTGGCGCGACCGCATGACAGGCGCCATTGCCAACACCCCGGTGCCCGACATCCATGTCGCTTTCGGTATTGCCATTTTCGTTCTGATGATCTGGCGCATCTGGCTTGTGTTCACCAATGCCGCGCCCGCGCTGCCGGCCAACGAACCGCGCGCCTTGCAGATCCTTGCCCGGTCCGTTCAGGGCCTGATCTACCTGTCGCTCTTCGCCCTGCCCCTTTCCGGCAGCGCCGCCTGGTTCTTCGGTATCCAGCCGGCCATCCTGGTCCACGAAATCGTCAAGCTCGTTCTGCTCCTGCTCATCTTCGTGCACGTTGTGGGCGCGCTCTACCAGCATTTCTGGCTCAAGAGCGATGTGCTGATGAAGATGCTCGGCCGGGGCTAGGCATTTCGGTCCCACCTGCTTCCATCAGGTTTGCCCGGCATCGGCACCAACGTACCCCCCCTTTGCGGGGGGAGTTATATACTTGACAAAAGTGTCTGATTCGTCAAACTCCCCGTCGCGTGACAGGCCGGCAAGCTTTGAAGAGATTGAGATTACGCCGGAGATGATCCAGGTGGGGTATCAGGTGCTTTCTGATTCCCAAATAACAGATGATCTTTTGGAAGCGGATAGACTAACGGTTGCTGGAATATTTCGAGCCATGCTGAAATGTTGGCTGGATCAGCACTCTCGTGTGGGTTCACAGAAAATGTAAACATATTGGCCAGATGGGCGAATATTTCACACTTCGCTTGGAATTCGACCAAGTGTTTACTTAACCTTTGTTCAGGGATTGGCCCCTTTCCGGTCTGGTCTGGATGGATCAAAGAGACGCCAACATGCAGAATGTTATTGTCATCTAGGACGGTATTTGCAGCAGCGATCCAATGGGCTATCTCTGAACGCCTTGCGTCGAGCACCCTCAATTCCTTGAAGTAGGCATTCCAGAATGGGTTATATCGGCTCCCATGTTTGAGGTTGAGCAAACGCTCCAAAATGGAGGTACGTGAACCGGTATTTGTTATCTTGTAGAATACGGTACTGGCGTTCTCGCGAGGCATCCCACTAAGCTCTGCCATCAGTGACGAAAGAGCATTCTCCAGTTCTGCATATCCCTGAATGGCCTTCCCGCGAAGTGCCCAAAAGGGATCGGACTCCGCTAACCTAATCACGTCATCCATTTGGATGTTGTTCGGAGTTTGGCTTCGATTGGGCTCGTGAGATGAGTAAAGTTCTGCATTGGTGTCACCGAGCAAGAATATGAATGTGGTCATGAGCGATACCGATAAACCGGACCAAGAAGTTGAAAAGCGCCGTGATGACGCCTTGCGCCGCGCGCTGAATACACCGCCAAAGCCAAAAAAGGACGGCGACAAAAGCCGCCGCCCCCAGAAGTCAGAAGAAGATTCTAAGGATCGCCGCGATAGCCAAAAGGCATAATGCGACATTCACTTTCACTTCAACTGTGACCGATACTTGCTTCTTCATAGGAAGCTCCTATCGGGGAGTACCGGTACAACCCCAAAAGGTTGAAACCATCCGGTCCATCGAAGGTCTTGACCCGGCCTTCATGGCAGCATCGGTGTACCTTCCGCGTAGTACTCCGCGTCCAGTACGCCCCGCGTGCTTCGCGAACTCCGGTTCCCTTGGCCTGTATGAGAGGCTGTTCGCCGGTTCGCGCACGGGCTGCGGTTGTAGCCACGATAGTATTCCGCTTAGCAGGCGGAGTTTTCGTAGGGCCGCATTACTCGGAAGGTACACCGAATCACTTTTTGGAGTCGAATCGTGCGCGCCTCTTCCGCAAAAGTTTCTTTGCCTGCTGCTTAAGCGTAGTTGGCCGCACTAGCTTGGTGATACATCAGCCACTTGCCAATGGCACCGCGCATGGCAATGCGCGCCCGCTGAGTGTCACTGATCTTCAGGGCTGCCCTGTTGCTGTATCTGAAATCAAACTCGGTCAGATACCGCTTCAAATGCTTGGCGCTGACGTGGTGATAAACACCGATGATGCCACGCTTGAGAATGGCAAAGAAACCTTCGGCGGAGTTCGAATAGGCGTCGCCACGCACGTATTCGCCGGCACCATGATCAACCGTTTCGTGATGGGCGAATTCCTTGCCCAGATGGTAGTATTCGCCGGCCGTGTCGGTCATCAGCATGGACTTGCGGTCAACCTGAGTGAACAGGATGGGACGAAGGGGTCTTGCCACTGACGTTGGCAATGTGGTGCGAGCGGGCACGACCGTTACGCTCGACAAGGGTGTGAACGATCTGCTTGCCCATGCCGCCGATCTTGGAGCCGTCGCGCTTGCTGGCGTGTTTGTTCTTCTCTTTGCCGCCGATGAATGTCGTATCGGCTTCCACGGTCTTGCCGGGCCCGCCGAGGGGGCCGGAGGTTTCGATGGCGTCGTTCATGGCTTCGCGAATGCGGTGCGCCATGAACCATGCCGTCTTGTAGGTCACGCCGAGCATGCGGTGCAGCTGATGGGCGGACATGCCCTTCTTTGAAGCGGCGAACAGATGAAAGGCGAAAACCCACTTGTGCAGCGGGATTTTCGACCGTTCCATGACGGAACCGACTGTCACAGTGAACGTGCCCTTGCAGGCGTTGCAGTAGTACAGGCCGGGACGGTGGGACTGCTTACGTCCCTCAACCTTGGCAATGGTCGAATGATCGACATTGCCGCAATGCGGGCAGGTAACGCCAAGCGGCCAGCGGATCGCCTCAAGGTGTTCGCGGGCTGCTTCTTCGTTGCTAAAGATCGGATCGGTGAAATCAGTCATATCTGAAACCCCTAAGTCACTATCGAAATACAGGGATTCCCGCCACTTTTGTCAAGTATATAATTCCCTTTGCGGGGAGGGATCAGGGGTGGGCTATCCCCGAAAAAAAACAGGTTTCACACCACCTGCCCCGCCGCCCAGCCGCTCGCCCAGGCCCATTGGAAATTGTAGCCGCCGAGCCAGCCGGTTACATCGACCACCTCGCCGATGAAATAGAGCCCGGGCATGTCGCGCGCTTCAAGCGTCTTGGCATCGAGCCCGCGCGTATCGACGCCGCCAAGCGTTACTTCCGCCGTGCGATAGCCTTCGGTGCCGGTCGGCTTGATCCGCCAGGCCTTGAGCCGTTCCGCCAGCTTCATAAACACCTGATCCTTCATTTCGCTCACCTTGCCGGGAAAATCGGCGGCGATCACCTGGGCCAGCCGATGCGGCATCCACTCGCTCAAGACTCCCACCGCCTCGCGCTTGCCCGGCGCGGCCTTGACCATTTTGAGTTCGGCGAGCACATCGCGGCCGGGCAGCAAGTCGACGACGATTTCCTGGCCTTCCCGCCAGAACGAGGAAATCTGCAGGATCGCCGGCCCGGACAAACCGCGATGGGTAAAAAGCAGATCCCCGTCGAAACTTGTCTTGCCCGCCGAAATCTTCGCCGGCAGCGACACCCCGCTCAGTGCGCCATAGATGGCCAGAAAGCTTGGCTCGAAAGTCAGCGGCACCAGCGCCGGTCGCGTTTCGGTAACCGAAAGGCCGAATTGCTGGGCGATCCTGTAGCCGAAGGCCGTCGCCCCTATCTTCGGAATCGACTTGCCGCCCGAGGCGATGACCAGCGCTTCGGCCGCAAAGCTTTCCGTACCGACATCCAGTTCGTAGCCCGTTTCGGTCTTCCTGACCGCCTCGATCTCCGCCCCGAGCAGAAGCGTTATGCCGGTCATGCGCATCTCGTCGCGCAGCATGTCGATGATGCGCTGGGCGGTATCGTCGCAGAAAAGCTGCCCCTCGCCCTTGTCGTGCCAGGCGATATGGTGCCGGTCGACAAAAGCGGTGAAGTCCTTCGGGGTAAATCGGGCAAGCGCCGACAGGGCGAATTTGGGATTGTCGGACAGGTACTTCCCCCGCCCGGCATTGATATTGGTAAAATTGCAGCGCCCGCCGCCGGAAATACGGATCTTTTCGCCCGGATCGCGATTGCGCTCGATGACCAGCACCCGCCGCCCGCGTTTGCCCGCCTCGATGGCGCACATCATGCCGGCGGCGCCGGCCCCGACGATGATGACGTCGTACCCATTCATGTCTGTCTCTCCATCGCCGGCTCGCCCGACGTCGTCCGTTCCTGGACCAGAGTATCGGGCAAAACGGCATAGCCCTGCGTTTTCAGCGTGTCGTCGCCAATCTGGTTGGCGGCGTCGCGCGTCATTTCATCTTGTCACCTATAGAGGCTGGAGCCGCTCGCGTCGCATCTATTGCGCAGCCTGAAAATCGCTCAGCCGTTCCTGCATCTGCGGATTGAGGGCCTGGGTGATGGCGAAGCAAACACCTTTTTTGTTCGCATTGAGGAAGGCGGAGCGGGCATAACCCGCCATGAAGAACGCGTTGACATCGCCGGGCGCGCCCGTTTCGGCGACGTTTTTCTTCACTGTCTCCATTGTCGCGGTCAGCTTTGCGACATCCTTGTCGCCCGCACCGGTGGCGGCGAGAAAGACCGCCGACATGCGGGCGAAATCGTCGAAGGTCTTCGTGTCGCTGGCCAGAACGCTTGTATCGATGCAGGCGTTGATCTGCTTGATCGTGCCGTCCGCCATGCAGAAGAAGGCGCCCGAGACCCCGGGGAATTCGGTGATGTCCGCGTCCTTGAGAACGTCGACGGCCTTGCCGACATCGAGATCCATCCAGTCGAGCGTTTCGAAATCGAACGGCCGGGCGAAAAGGCTCGGCAGTGTCGGGTTCTTGAGGTGCGCGCGCGCATAGGTGTCGGCGAAAGCCTGACAGGAGAGCGGCGCGTTCGCCGTGCCATCCGCCGCCAGCGCCGGCACGCTGGAAAACGCCAGTCCGACGAGCGTCAGCAACACCATCAGGAGACCGCCCGTCTTGGGGGTCTTGTGGTTGCGATTTTCAGCCTTCATTTCGTTTTCGCTCCGCTCGATCCGAGCCGTTTTCGTTCCGTCGGAATGGGAATGGGCCGCGCCCGGATACACTTCGCCGCTTTGTGGCATGCGGGCCGGTCTTTCGGCAAGCACGCCGATATCTGTTCACGAAACGCGGAACGCAGTTGTCGGGAATAAAAAAAACCAGACACAAATGCGTAATATCTCTGTCGCAAAGGCGGCAGACTAGAGTGCGGCTCATGCCACCAACCCATTTCGAGAGGTCATCATGCTCTTTCATCATGCCGTCTCCCGCCGTGCCTTCCTGGCCGGTTCGGCCAGTGCTTCGGCGCTGATCGCCCTTCATCCGTTTTCGGCGAACGCCGCCACCAACCAAGCCCATCTCAGGCTGATGGAAACCACGGACCTGCACGTCGCCATCTATCCTTACGATTACTACGCCGATGCGCCGACCGACACGGCCGGCCTCGCCCGCACCGCCGCGCTGATCGACGCTATCCGCGCCGAGGCGACCAACTCCATGCTTTTGGACAATGGCGATCTCATCCAGGGCAATCCGATGGGCGATTACGTCGCCTATGAGCGCGGCTTCAAGGATGGCGAACTGCACCCGATGATCGCCGCCATGAATACGCTTAGTTACGATGTCGCAACGCTCGGCAATCACGAATTCAATTACGGGCTCGATTTCCTTTCCCGTTCGCTCGACGGCGCCGGCTTCCCGTTCGTTTCCGCCAACATCGTTGTCGGAGATACGCTCGGCACAGATGCCACCAAGGACAAGACGCTCGTCAAACCTTACGTCATTCTCGAACGCCAGATCACCGACGGCGCCGGAAAGACCTATCCGATCAAGGTCGGGTTCATCGGCTTCGCCCCGCCCCAGATCATGGTCTGGGACAGCGCCAACCTTTCCGGCAAGGTCACGACCCGCGACATCGTCAAGACCGCCGAAGCCTATGTGCCCCAGATGCAGGAGGAAGGTTGCGATCTCATCGTCGCGCTCGCCCATACCGGCATCTCGATGGACAGTTCGGAAGGTGCCGAGAACGCCGCGCTGTATCTGGCCGCCGTGCCGGGCATCGACGTGGTCTTCACCGGCCACCAGCACCTCATTTTCCCCGGCAACTTCCCCGACATGGCCGGCGTCGACAACTCCAAAGGCACGCTGATGGACAAGCCTGCCGTCATGGCCGGCTTCTGGGGCTCGCATATGGGGCTCATCGACCTCATGCTCGAACGCGGCGACAACGGCAAGTGGTCGATCGTCGCCCACACTTCGGAAGCCCGTCCGATCTACGAAACCGTCGACCGCAAGAAGGTGCCGACCGTCGACTCGGTTCCCGCCGTTCTCGCCTCGGTCGAAGCGGATCACCAGGCAACGCTCGACTACATCCGCCGTCCGGTCGGCGAGACGGCTGCGCCGCTTTATTCCTATTTCGCCCTGGTCGCCGACGATCCGTCGGTCCAGATCGTTTCCCAGGCCCAGACCTGGTACATCGCCCAGATGATGAAGGGCACCCAGTGGGAAACCCTGCCGCTTTTATCCGCTGCCGCGCCGTTCAAGGCCGGCGGCCGTGGCGGTCCGGCCTATTATACCGACGTCCCCGTCGGCCCGGTCGCCATCAAGAATGTCGCCGATCTCTATTTGTATCCGAACACCATCCGCGCCGTCGAAATCACCGGCGGCCAGCTCAAGGACTGGCTGGAGCGCTCGGCCGGCATCTTCAATCAGGTCACGCCCGGCGGTTCCGACCAAGCCCTGATCAACCCGGATTTCCCGTCCTACAATTTCGACGTGATCGACGGGGTGACCTACAGGATCGACATCTCCCAGCCGTCGAAATACTCCGCAGACGGCAAGGACGTCATCAATCCCGACGCGTCCCGTATCGTCGATTTGATGTATGACGGCACGCCGGTCGACCCGGATCAGAAATTCGTCGTCGCCACCAACAACTACCGCGCCGGCGGCGGTGGCCATTTCCCGGGCGCCGATGGCACGACCATCATCTTCGTCGGGCCGGACACCAATCGCGACATTATCGTTCGCTACATCCACGAAAAGGGCACGATCAATCCCAAGGCCGACTCCAACTGGTCGCTGGCGCCCCTTGCCGGCACCAGCGTGTTGTTCGAGACCGGTCCCAAGGGCGCCGATCACGTCGCCGACGTGACGGCGGTCAAGATCGAGCCGACCGGCGAAACGACCGAAGACGGCTTCGGCGTCTATCGCATCACCTTGTAACGTCTGGAAGACGTCCTGCGGCGGGAGGCGTCATTTTCCCGTCGTTTACTTGATGTTAATCAAGGCACACCTGACACGTAACAGTAATCTTACGTGTTTCCGGCCGGGAGGTCGGAGAGGGTGGATCCCATGTACAAGCAAACTCCGGCTGTTGCCGACCGGGCGCGTTTGATATCGCGTCCGGTCATTCTGTTTTCGGGTTTGCCCCATCCCGAATCCATCAATTGATTCCCTGCCTCGACCGGCGCCGCCTCACGCCTCGGTCATCCCCGCCTCCGAGCCGGGACCTGACCGTACTTAAGCCAGATACCCCTCAATATTACTGATTATTCCTATTGACTCCCATTAAAAGGAGTTTTAAGGAACATTCATGACACAAGAACTGCTGACCGTCGAAGCGGCGGCGGAAACGCTCAAGCTTCACCCCAAAACCGTCCTCCGCTTCATCCGCGAGGGCAAGCTCAAGGCAACCAAGGTGGGCCGTGCCTTCCGCATTCCGCGAAGCCAGGTCGATGCGCTCGCCGGGCTCGACGAAATCGAACCGCGAACCGGGCACACGGCGCGCGCCACGAGCATTATCGACATCGACGATCTGACCAGCGAGGAGGCCCAGCATATCGTCACCAGTGTTGGGGCGGCGCTCAACGGGCCGAAACCTCGCCCGATCCAGCTCGAGACCGCCTACGACACCGTGCGCCGCACGCTCAAGCTCATCATCATCGCGTCGCCGGGCGACGCCGGCACTCTTTTGTCCTTGCTGTCCAACGCAATCGACACCTGAAACCGAGGCTACAAAATGTCACCGATCTACAAGTCCGACACCGGCCGAAGCCGGGTCGAGGAAAGCTATCGTGCGTTTCTCCAGCGCTGGCCCGTTCCGGCCGATTTCGTTACGGTTCCAACGCGCGAAGGCGACACCTTCATCGTCGTTTCCGGCCCCGAAACGGCGCCGCCCCTCGTGCTGCTGCACGGGTCGACCGGCAACGCCACCACCTGGATCGGCGACATCGCCGCCTATGCGCAACATTTCCGCTGCTATGCCGTCGACATCGTCGGAGAGCCTGGCCTCAGCGCGCCGAGCCGGCCCGACATGCGATCCGACGCCCTGTTGCTCTGGCTCGACGACGTCCTTGCGGGTCTCGGTCTTGACAGGGTGTCGCTGGTCGGCCTGTCGCTCGGCGGCTGGCTGGCTTTGCGTTACGGCGCGGCACGCCCCGATCGCATCGTCGCCCTTGCCGCCATCTCGCCGGCCGGCATCGGTCGGCAACGCAATTTCCTTTTAAAATTCCTGCCCTATCTGTTTCTCGGCACCTGGGGCCGGCGGCGGATTCAGCAGATGATCGCCGGCGACATGCTCGGGGAACCGACGCCGGAGGCCGAGGCGTTCCAGGCATTCCTTTTTCTCATCGCCACCCAGTTCCGGCCTCGCAACGACATATTGCTGCGCCTGAGCGACGATCAGGTCCGCAACCTTCGCTTTCCCGTTCTGGCCGTCGTCGGCGGCCGCGACGTCATGCTCAACCAGGAAGAAACCCGCGACCGGCTCGACGCGCTGGCACCCGATGCCATCGTCGACTACCGCGCTAAAGCGCTGCACTACATCGCCGAAACGCCGGCACGGATCGTGCCGTTTCTGCTGGAGGCCAACGGCGCGGCGCTGTAGAGCATCGTCTGTTTGCCCGTTCCGGTCGCGCCGGGACGGGTTGCCGTTGCCACCGAGCCGATCAGGACGCCATGCCCCTCAGTTTTCGCAACGCCACGCGTGACGACATCGCAATCATCCTGACGCTCATTTATCAGGGCGCGGCCGCGCCGGGACTGGTGGCGGCGCCCGAGCCGGACGCTCCCGCTACCCTTGCGGCGTTCGACGCCATCTGCCGCGATCCAAACCAGCGCCTTGTTGTCGCCGAGATTGACGGCGCGGTGGTCGGTACGCTCCAGCTCGCCTTTCTGCCCGGCATGGCCAATAACGGAGCCTGGCGCGGCCAGATCGAAAGCGTGCATATCCGCTCCGACCGGCGCGGCGAAGGACTGGGCAGCGAAATGGTGCGATGGGCCGTCGAACGGTGCCGCGAACGCGGCTGCGCCATGGTCCAGCTCACCTCGAGCGCACTGAGAACGGACGCGCACCGCTTCTACGAACGGCTCGGCTTTTCCAGATCGCATGTGGGCTTCAAGATGAAGCTATGAGGACCTGTCCCCGGCGCGGGCCACACGTGTCGATTTACGGCGTCAGATTGATCGGCACCGGCGGCGCACTCTGCATGACCGAAATCGTTACCCGCTCATTGGCGTCGAGGTAAGGGTCGTTGGGCAGGAAGGGATCGTCCTCGGCCCGCCCCATCACCGCGCTGACATGCGATTGCTCCAGCCCGAATTCGCCGAGAATGGACCTGATCATGTTGGCGCGATCACTCGACAGTTCCCAGGCGCCGTAACGCGGATTGGGATAGGTGTTGCCGGCGGCCGTGTGGCCCGAGATATCAATCTGATTGGGCAGTTTGTTGAGGATCGGTGCGATCACCGCCAGCGCCAGGCGCACCTCGTCGACCGGATATTTCGAGCCTTCCGGGAACATGCGCTTGCCGGGCTGGTTGACGATCTGGATGTTGAGGCCCTTCTTGGTCTCCTCGACGATCAGGTTGTCGCGGATATTGGTGATGTCCGGCATCGCCTCCCACGCCTGCTGGATGCTGACGGCGGCGGAATGGAACATCATGTCCGCGGCGGAACTGGTATTGTCCGGCGAGGTCTGTCCCCGCTGGTTGGCATTCCCCGTAGCCGGCAGCGCCGTCTCGTCACCTCTGCCTTCCGACAGGATGTCCGAGGACGCACCCGCCCGCCTGCTGCCGACATCGCTCGGTTCCGTGCCGCCCAACAGGCCGCCCGAACCGCTCTTGCTTTCGCTCGTGTTGGGCGGAGCGAAATAGTCGGCCAGTCCTTCCTTCTGCTCCGGGGTCGCAGTGGTGATCAGCCACAGGAGCAGAAAGAACGCAAACATGGCGGTCATGAAGTCGGCATAGGCGATCTTCCAGGCGCCGCCATGGTGGACATGGCCGCCTTTCTTGACCTTCTTGACAATGATGGGTTCGCCGATATCCGCCACGCGCGTCTCCTTCCGGTCCTGGATTTATGCCGCAAGATCGGAAGTTGATTGTTCCACTTCGTTGAAGGTTGGCCGCACTTCTGACATCAGCGATTTACGGGCGAATTCCACCGCCATCACAGGTGCATAACCGCCGATATGCGCCAAAAGCCCCGCCTTGATCGACAGGTAGTACTTGGACTCGACCTCGTAGATGTTCTTCAGCGCCTGAGCCATCGGGCCGAAAAAGCCATAGGCCGCCAGCACACCGAGAAACGTGCCGACCAGAGCGGCGCCGATCAGTTCGCCGAGGATTTCGGGCGGCTGGTCGATCGCGCCCATGGTCTTGATGACGCCCATGACGGCGGCGACAATACCGAGCGCCGGCGTGCCGTCCGCCAGGGCCTGCACGGCGGAAACCAGGCGTTCGCGTTCCTGTTCATGGGTTTCCAGTTCCTCGTCCATCAGCGCTTCGAGCTCGTGCACGTTGTGCGAGCCCAGCGTCACCATCCGCAAGTAGTCGCAGATAAAGGTGATGGCGTGCTCGTTGCCAGCGAACCGCGGAAAACGCGAGAAGATTTCGGAGGATTCAGGATGTTCGATATGCGGTTCCAGCGCCAGCGGACCTTTGGTCTGCGACAGCTTGAACAACAGGTACATCACGCCCAGCAGTTCGAGATGGTCCTGCTTGGAAAAGCGCGGCCCACGCATCAGGGTCCCGAAAATGCCCAGGGACTGCTTCAGCACCGGCCCGGTATTGCCGATGATGAAGCCGCCGAACGCGGCTCCGAGAATGATAAGCGCTTCGAATGGCTGAAACAGGACAAACAAGTGCCCGCCCGAGGCAACATACCCGCCCAGAACACTACCCACAACGACAAGGACGCCGATAATTGTACGCATACTACCAACTCAATCCGGGCAGGATTCCGCATCCCCATCCATTCGCGGATCGGCCACGCACACCTGCCCTGAACGCGTACCGGAAAATACGCAACCGATACATCATGCCAAACTCTACGGCCGCGACGTGAAAAATCCCTTACTCGCGACTCTGAATTGACTATGACGAAGACAAATCCGCCGGAGTGCCCGGAAAATGGCCCTCGACAATCCGTCGGCAAAAGGGTGCGAAGGTCCAGCGGCATCTTTCCATTTGGGAAAGCCTTGATTAACGTTTCCTTCTCAGCTGCACGGGCTGTGGAGGACGACAAGTGGACAAGGAAAGCTTTATCAACGGGTTACTGGAAGAGGTCGGGGTCAAGGTCAACGGACCCAATCCCTGGGACCCGCAAATTCACGATCACGAGACATGGACGCGCGTCTTCGCCGAAGGCTCACTCGGTCTCGGCGAAGCCTATATGGATGGTTTATGGGACTGCGCCGATCTGGCCGAGTTCTTCAACCGCGTCGTGGGTGCCCGTATCCAGACCAAGATCCCGATAACGCTGAACCTGATCTGGCAGGTTTTTCAGGCCCGTTTTCTCAACATGCAGACCAAATCGCGCGCGAAACGCGTCGCCAGGATGCATTATAACGAGACCGATGCCTACAAGGCCTCTCTCGACGATCGCATGACCGGGTCCTGCGGCTATTGGACCGACGGCGTGACCAATATCGACGAGGCCCAGGAAGCCAAACTCGATCTGGTCTGCCGCAAGATCGAGCTGAAAAAGGGCGAACGCGTACTTGATATCGGCTGCGGCTGGGGCGCCTTCATGGGCTTCGCCGCCGAAAAATACGGCGCGTCCTGCGTCGGGGTTACCGTCTCGCCGGATCAGGTCGCCTATGCCAGACAGCGCTACAAGGGACTGGACGCCGACTTTCAGGTCAAGGATTACCGGGACTTTACCGACAAAGTCGACAAGATCGTTTCCATGGGCATGTTCGAACATGTCGGGTATCGCAACTTCCCCGCCTATTTCGCAATGGCCCGAAAGGCGATCCGGGACGACGGGCTGTTCATGCTCCACACGATCGGCTCGCCGGACACCCAGACGACGATCGAGGGCTGGCTGGAAAAATACATTTTCCCCGGCGGCGTCATTCCCTCGCTGCAACAGATCGGCAAGGCCATCGAGAATGTCTGGGACATTGTCGACTTGCAGAATATCGGCCCGCATTACGACAAGACACTGATCGCCTGGAACGAGAACTTCCAGAAGAAATGGCCGGAGCCAAAGACCGCCGAGGAAAGGCGTTTCAAGCGCATGTGGGAGTATTATCTCTTGTGCTGCGCCGGTGGTTTCCGCGCCCGCGCCATCCATGTCTGGCAATTCGTGCTCTCTCCCGCCGGCAGGGGTCTTCCGGATGGCTATGTGACGCAACGTTGAGCCACGCGCGTTTTTCCCCGTCTTTTCCATGGATCGGAACGCCGGAGGCATTCCGGCGCCGATGGCGTGTTTGACGGACTTTTTGAAAAAAATCCGGCGTTTTCGCGTCGGGTTTCATTTGGAATACGTGTGCGTTGGAACCGCTGCCACGTAGACAGAAAGTCTGCCAACACGTCCTCTATTGGCAAAAGATACCTTGCATCCGGTCAATCATTGTTGTCGGAGATCCGATTGCCACGCAATATGAAAAATGACGCTGCTTGTTCTGTCTTCATCGTCCCGTTCAGAAACCATGTCGCTATTTCAACAGGGTAAAATTTTTTTTATCGCGGTGTTTTCACATGGATGCGCAGGTAGTATGGTGCGATTGATATAGTCCTGTTGTTCTGTGCGGGAGAACAAAGCTGGGAACTGTAGAGGGCAGCCTAACCCTTAAGGGTCATTTTTCGGCCAGCACGGCTGAGAATGTTGCTGAAATTATAGTGTCTCTCGACAATATACTTAAGCACCCGGCGTTCAGGTCTTCTCCACAACTGTCAGCCTTCCTTTACTACGTAGTAAACGAAGAAATTGCCGGGCGTGGCGAAGCAATCAAAGCCTACACCGTCGCTGTCGATGCCCTGGGGCGTCCCGACAGTTTCGACCCGTCTTCCGATCCGGTTATCCGCGTGGTGGCCAACCGGCTGCGCAAGGCGCTCGATCGCGTTTACCAAGACGAAAACGACGCCATCCCCATCCGCATCAGGCTGGTCCAGGGCTCCTACCGACCGATTTTCACGTTAAACGGACAGACCGACACGGCAAAACCCGAAAAATCGAGCGAGCCGACCAGCCCCCCGCGCGCACTCTACACGTCGACGACGCTGCGCTATCACCTCATCATCGGCTTTCTGCTGGTTCTGCTGATGATCGCGATTGCCTATATCATCTGGCATACCGCGTCCCACACCCACGCCATGGCGCCCCCCGTCGACACGATGGTTCCACGCGAGGAGCACCTCACGCGGGCTGAGGTCAACCAGATGGCGATGCCCATCGCCATCCGTTTCGAGGAAACGGTGATCCTTTGATGGCTTTGCCCCCAAATGGGGACTCCATCCCTTCCTTACGCCCGGTTCTGCCCTGTTGCGGTCGCATTGGTTGAAGCGAAAGACCGAAACTCCACGTTTTCGCCCCCCGTCCTAAATCGTTCCGGATGCCTTGCGGCGGGCGAGCACGGCGTCGATATCGGCCGGCGTGTGCCGTTCGTGCAACTGCTCCTCGGGCGGTCCCGAAACGACGGTAACGCAGCGGCCGCGCTTGACCGGTTCGCGCGCGTCGATCTCTTTCGCCCAGCGCAGGACGTTGGTGTAGGAAGCGACGTCGAGAAACGTCGCGGCGTCGTACAACCGGCCGAGCACCAGCCCGCCATACCAGGGGAAGTTGGCGATATCGGCGATGGTATACTCGGCGCCGGCAAGAAACCGGGTTTCGGCCAGACGGCGATCGAGCACGTCGAGCAGGCGCTTGGCTTCCATGGTGAACCGGTTGATCGGGTAGTCCTGCTTGGTCGGGGCAAGGGCGTAAAAATGCCCGAACCCGCCGCCGATATAGGGTGCGCTGCCCATCTGCCAGAACAGCCAATTGAGCGTTTCGGCGCGGCCGGCCGGATCGGTCGGCAGGAAAGCCCCGAACTTTTCGGCCAGATACAAAAGGATCGCGCCACTTTCGAACAGCCGGATCGGCGTTTCGGGACCGTAATCCATCATCGCCGGAATCTTGGAGTTGGGATTGATGGCAGTAAAGCCGGAGCCAAACTGGTCGCCCTTGCCGATATGGATCAGCCAGGCGTCGTAATCGGCGGCGAACCCGGCCGCCAGCAGTTCCTCGAGCAGGATCGTCACCTTCTGCCCGTTCGGCGTCGCCAGCGAATAAAGCTGCAGCGGATGGGTCCCGCGCGGCAGGTCCTTGTCGTGGTTCGCGCCGGCGATCGGCCGGTTGCCGGCAAGGGACGTGCTGTCGGCGGGGCGGTCCCAGGTCCAGACCTCTGGGGGAACGTAAGCGGACGGTTCGGTCATCTGGCGGCTCTTCTGAAATGCATGAACGGATGAAGGATCTGCATCGGACTGGAGCATCGGGCGAAAAAGTGGATTTGCGGTTTTTCGCATCACCCGATGCGACCACAAAAGACCAGAGCCGGGCGATCTGATGCAATCAAAACGCCCGAAGATCTAGCAGCGTCGGCGCGACAATCAAGCCCCTGACGCCGAATTGAGCTCATGGCGGGGATCGTGCCGGTCGGGAGCAAAGGCGGAGCGAAAACGCCCCGCCTTCCGTGTCCGTTACTCGGCGGCTTCCGGCCGCAGTTCCATCGCCTGTTTTTCGTAAAGCGAGCGATAGATGCCGTGATCGAGGCGGACCAGCTCGTCATGCGTGCCCTCCTCGACGATCTCGCCGCGCTCGAACACCAGCAGCCGGTCCATCGATTTCACCGTCGACAGCCGGTGGGCGACGACAAGCGTCGTCCGTCCCTCGATCAGCCGTTCGATGGCTTCCTGGATCAACTGTTCCGAGCCCGAATCGAGGCTCGATGTCGCCTCGTCGAGAATCAGCACCGGGGCATCAGCGAGGAAGGCCCGCGCCAGGGCCACACGCTGGCGTTCGCCGCCCGAAAGCCTGATGCCACGCTCACCGACCAAGGTGTCGTAGCCCTTGGGCAGGTTGAGGATGAACTCGTGGGCATTGGCCATTTTGGCCGCCGCGACGATCTCGTCCATATGCGCCCCTGGATGACCGTAGGCGATGTTGTCGGAAAGCGTCCGGTGGAACAGCACCGGCTCCTGCGGCACGATGGAAATCTGCCGCCTCAAGGATTCCTGGGTCACCTCGGCGACGTTCTGCCCATCGATCCTGACGGCGCCGTCGGTGACGTCGTGAAGCCGCTGGATGAGCTTGACGAAAGTCGTCTTGCCCGATCCCGAATGCCCGACAAGCCCCACTCGCTCGCCACCGGCAATTCTTAAGGAGAAATCCTTGTAGAGCGGGGTGCTGTGCCCCTCGTAATGGAACAGCACCTTGTCGAAGACGATTTCGCCCTTGGAAACCACAAGCGATTTCGCTCCCGGCTTGTCGGCGATGGCGTGAGGTTCGGCATGGATATCGACCAGCTCCTCCATCTCGTTGACCGAGCGTTGCAGGTTGCGCACATGCATGCCCACTTCCTGCAAATAGCCCTGCAGGACCAGGAACAGCGTCAGAACGAAAACCAGATCGCCGGCCGACACACCACCGGTCCAGCCGATGATCAGCGCGCTGCCGAGCACGGCGCCGCGAAAGATCAGCATCGCCGTGTCCTGCACCAGCCCGCTATTGGTGCCGCGCATCCACAACCGCCGTGTCCGCTGGCGCCATTTGCCGAGAACCCAGTCGATCCGCTCTTCCTCGCGCCGTTCCCCGGCGAAGGATTTCACCACCGCGTTGCAGGTGATCGCATCGGCCAGCGCGCCGCCGACCTTGGTGTCCCAGCTATTGGCGAGCTGCGCGGCCGGCGAAACGTAGCCCACCGACAGCCCGATGACGAGCGTGACATAGATCAGCGACCCGATGGCGACGATGAGGCCCATCACCGGCCAGTGCCAGCCCAACAGCGCGCTGGCGCCGATCAGCATCACCACGCGCGGGAACAGGCCCATGATGATCGTGTCGTTGAGCGAGTCGAGCGCCCACATGGCGCGGGTGATCTTGCGCACCGTCGAGCCGGAAAAGCTGTTGGTGTGCCAATCCGTCGACAGGCGCTGGATGTGGAAGAACGCTTCCTGCGCCATCTGCGGCATCATCCGCAAGGTGAAGGTCACGATGGTGGCGAACAAGGTGCGCCGGCCAACCACCAACACCGCACCGAGCGCCATGAGCAGGCCAAAATAAAGAATCGCATCGCCGTGCGCGTTTTCGGCATCGGACGCAAAGCGGCCAAGAGCGTCGACCAGCTTGCCGATATACAAAGGCGTAAACACATCCGCCAGCGTCGTTACCATGACGCAGCCGAGCGCAAGCGCCAGCGTCCAGGGCTGGCGCACCCAGTAGCGTGCGGTGAACTTGGCGACTTTCCCGATCGTGTCGCTGCCGCGGGAGAAAATAGAGCGGTTCATGGTCAGATCCGGCATCGCGCGCCGGCCCCGAATATGCGCGCACCCAAAAGCGGTCGCGCAATGACAAACAGTGATTTTGGAAGTGGTTCAGCCGCGCTTTCGCTGGACTGAAAAAGGCATCGAACCGTTGCGGTCGGTGCTACAGGGTTCTAACCCCGACATGCATGACGCCACCCAGGAGGTCAAAACTGCCATCGATCATCAGCGGCCCTCCCTTGTTGAGCGCAAGAACCGGCCGGACAATATCCGAACATGCACGCCGCGCCAAGCCCCTGAAATGATGTTATGGATACCGGCATCAAGAGGGTGTGTCCTTCGCGCGACACTCTCCCTCTTCCCTTCCCTGCCGCGCACCCCTATAACGCCCACCTAGCCTGAGACTCGTGCCGAACACGGCCCGGCAGCCCCTGCCGGCTGGTTCCGGACGCCCCGACAAAGAGCCGCGACGCATGCCCAAACGCACCGACATCAAATCCATCCTCATCATTGGCGCCGGCCCGATCGTCATCGGTCAGGCCTGTGAGTTCGACTATTCCGGCACCCAGGCCTGCAAGGCTTTGCGAGACGAGGGTTATCGCGTCATCCTGGTCAATTCCAACCCGGCCACGATCATGACCGACCCGGAAATGGCCGATGCGACCTATCTCGAACCGATCACCCCAGAGGTTGTCGCCAAGATCATCGAAAAGGAACGGCCGGACGCGCTCTTGCCGACCATGGGCGGCCAGACCGCCCTCAACTGCGCCCTTTCCCTGCGCAAAGATGGGCGTGCTCGACCAATTCGGCGTCGAAATGATCGGCGCGACCGCGGAAGCCATCGACAAGGCAGAGGATCGCGAGCTTTTCCGCGAATCGATGCGCCGCATCGGGTTGCAGACGCCCAAGTCACAGCTCGCCCACGACATGATCGAGGCTTTGAAGGCCCTCGACGAAATCGGCCTGCCGGCGATCATCCGCCCGAGTTTCACGCTTGGCGGCACCGGCGGCGGCATCGCCTATAACCGCGAGGAATATCTCGAGATCATCGAGCGCGGTATCGACGCCAGCCCCACCAACGAGGTTCTGGTCGAGGAATCAGTCCTTGGCTGGAAGGAATTCGAGATGGAGGTTGTCCGCGACAAAAAGGACAACTGCATCATCGTGTGCTCGATCGAAAACGTCGACCCGATGGGGGTGCATACCGGCGATTCCATCACCGTCGCGCCGGCCCTGACGCTGACCGACAAGGAATACCAGATCATGCGCGACGCCTCGATCGCGGTGTTGCGCGAGATCGGGGTCGAAACCGGCGGCTCGAACGTGCAGTTCGCCGTCAACCCGCGCGATGGACGCCTGGTCGTCATCGAAATGAACCCGCGCGTTTCGCGCTCCTCGGCGCTGGCCTCGAAAGCCACCGGCTTCCCGATCGCCAAGGTCGCGGCGCGTCTGGCCGTCGGCTACACGCTCGACGAACTGGACAACGACATCACCGGCGGCGCCACCCCGGCCAGTTTCGAGCCGACCATCGATTATGTGGTCACCAAGGTGCCGCGTTTCGCCTTCGAGAAATTCCCCGGCGCCGACGACCGGCTGACCACCTCGATGAAATCGGTCGGCGAAGCCATGGCCATCGGCCGGACCTTCGCCGAATCGCTGCAAAAGGCCTTGCGCTCGCTCGAAACCGGGCTGACCGGGTTGAACGAGATCGGCATTCCGGGCCTCGGCGAAGGCGACGACAAGAACGCCATCCGCGCCGCCCTCGGCACGCCGACGGCAAACCGTCTGCTTTATATCGCCGAAGCCATGCGGCTCGGCATGACCGACGACGCCATCTACCAGGCCTGCCATGTCGACCCGTGGTTCCTCGAACAGATCCGCTCGATCGTCGACACGGAAGCCCTTATCCGCGAAAACGACCTGCCGACAAAGCCTGAAACCTTCCGCATGTTGAAGGCGATGGGCTTTTCCGACAAGCGCTTGGCTGAACTGACCAACCGCACCGCCGCCGAGGTGCGCACCGCCCGCTCGGCGCTCGGCGTCAGGCCGGTCTACAAGCGCATCGACACCTGCGCCGCCGAATTCGCCGCCCCTACTGCCTACATGTATTCGACCTATGAATTGCCCTTTGCCGGCACGGTCGCCGACGAGGCGCGGCCGTCGGACCGCAACAAGGTCGTCATTCTCGGCGGCGGCCCCAACCGCATCGGACAGGGCATCGAATTCGACTATTGCTGCTGCCATGCCGCCTTCTCGCTGGCCGACGCCGGCTACGAGACCATCATGGTCAACTGCAATCCCGAAACCGTGTCGACCGATTACGACACCTCGGACCGGCTCTATTTCGAGCCGCTGACCGAAGAGGACGTCATCGAGATCCTCGAAACAGAAAAGCAGAACGGGACTCTCCACGGCGTCATCGTACAGTTCGGCGGTCAGACCCCGCTCAACCTCGCCGATGCCGTCGAAGCCATGGGCGTGCCGATTCTCGGCACCCAGCCGGACATGCTCGATCTGGCTGAAGACCGCGACCGGTTCATGAAGCTCATCCAGAAGCTCGGCCTGACCCAGCCCAAGAACGGCATCGCCTATTCGCTGGAACAGGCGCGGCTCGTCGCCGACCGGCTCGGTTTCCCGCTGGTCATCCGCCCGTCCTACGTTTTGGGCGGCCGCGCCATGGCGATCGTTCGTTCGGCCGAACAGTTCGAGGACTATGTGCAGTCGACCCTGACCGGGCTGGTTCCGCCCGAGGTCCGGCACAAATACCCGAACGACAAGACCGGCCAGATCAATTTCATCCTCGCCGAGAACCCGCTTCTGTTCGACGGCTATCTGACCGACGCCATCGAGATCGACGTCGACTGTCTGGCCGACGGCAAGGACGTCTATATCGCCGGCATCATGGAGCATATCGAGGAAGCCGGCATTCATTCCGGCGACAGCGCCTGTTCGCTGCCCCCCCATACGCTTTCGCCCGAGATCATCGCCGAGCTGAAACGCCAATCGACGGAACTTGCCCTGGCCCTTGAGGTCGGCGGGTTGATGAACGTTCAATACGCCATCAAGGACGGCACGATCTACATACTCGAAGTCAATCCGCGCGCCTCGCGCACCGTGCCGTTCGTGGCCAAGGTCATCGGCGAGCCGGTGGCCAAGATCGCCGCGCGCATCATGGCCGGCGAGAAGCTCGACGTGTTCGGGCTCAGGCAAAAAAACCTGAAGCATATCGGCATCAAGGAAGCCGTTTTCCCCTTCGCGCGTTTCCCCGGCGTCGACACCCTGCTCGGCCCGGAGATGAAATCGACCGGCGAGGTCATCGGTCTCGATACCGATTATGCCATCGCCTATGCCAAATCGCAGCTCGGTGTGGGCAACAAGGTTCCCAAGGAAGGCACCGTCTTCGTTTCGGTCAAGGATGCCGACAAGGAGTGGATCGCCCCGGCGATCAAGCAGCTCGATGAGGCCGGGTTCCGCATCATCGCCACCGGCGGCACCCAACGCTACCTTTCCGAACACGGCATCGACTGCCTCAAGGTCAACAAGGTGCTCGAAGGCCGTCCGCATATCGTTGATGAAATGAAGAACGGCGGCGTGCAGCTGGTCATCAATACGACCGACGGCGCCAAGGCCATTTCCGACAGCCGCGACATCCGCCGCACGGCGCTTTTGGGTCGGATCCCCTATTACACCACGGTTTCCGGCGCCATCGCCGCCATCGAGGGCATCCTGTCCTGGCAAGCCGACACGTTCCACGTCAAGGCGCTGCAGGATTATTTCAAGTAAGGAAAACCGATGAGCGCCAATCCGCGGGACGTAATCGACGAAAACGGCATCGTCAGGCGCTGGCCGAAGAAAAGGGCCGAGCGCGAGATGGTTCTGTCCCATCTCGCCCAGCTGTTCCAGCCGGACCGGCTTTATGCCGAATCCGAGGTCAACGATCTCTTGCGGTCCCGCCACAGTTTCGAGGACTGGGCGCTTTTGCGGCGCGAACTGGTCGAGGCCGGCATTCTCGACCGCGACCCGCGCAAGGGAATTTACTGGCTGATCACACCTTCCGATTCGTCAAAGGGGTAACCGGGACGGTGGCTCAACCCGCCAGCGCGTCGGTTTGTTCGAGCGCTTCGTTCCAGACCACGACTTCGTCCCGGCCGGCCCTTTTGGCGGCGTAAAGCGCGGTATCGGCGCGATGGATGAATTCGGTCGGATTCTTCTGACACCCCCCACTGGCGCACGAGGCAATGCCGATACTCACCGTCACGGTCGGCCTGACATTGCCCGAATGCGGCAGCGCCAGATCGGCGAGATCCTCGCGCAGGGCCTCGGCGACGATCGCCGCGCCGTCGGAATCCGTATCCGGCAGGATCAGGACGAATTCCTCGCCGCCGAAACGCGCCGCGACATCGCCCGGCCGCCGCGCCAGCCGCTTGAGACTACTGGAAATCTTGCGCAGGCACTCATCGCCCGCCAGATGACCGTAAAGATCGTTATAGGATTTGAAATGGTCGACATCGACCAAAAGCAGGCTCAGGGGCTTTTTCGCGCGGACCGAGCGATTGAGTTCGTCGGCCAGCGCCCCGTCGAAGGCGCGGCGATTGAGCAATCCGGTCAGCCCGTCGGTCGTGGCGAGTTGCCGGAGCTGTTCGTTGAGCCGCAACAGGGCATCCTGCGCGTTCCGCATTTCGGTGACGTCCGAGACGGTGAAAACCGTCTTGCCGTCGCTGGTCGAACGCGCCCGCATTTTCAGCGTATGTCCGTTCAAAAGCGTGATGTCGTGCTCTTTGCCGTCGCTCAGGAAAGTAAAAACTTCCTCGATCTGCTGATCGTCCATATCGGGCGGTAAATCGAGTTCCTCCCCGCTCGCGGCGACGGCGCGCAGGATGTCTTTGTAATGGGCGCCCTCAATGCGAAGAGCGCCGGTGACGGGAAACCCACGGCGGAACTGTTCGTTGCACAAGACCAGAAAGCCGTTTTCGTCATACATCGCCAGCCCGTCCGACATTTCGGTCAGGGCACACGAGAGCAGGTTGCGGCTGTTGACGAGTTCGGCCGCCATATTCTTCTGTTCGGTGATTTCGCGCGACACGCCGGCAAGTCCGATGACCCGTCCATCCCCTCCAAGAACCGCCGATTTCGAGGTCGAAAACCAGTGTTGTTCCCCCGTCCGGTCGATGACGCATTCCTCTTCGTTGAGCATCGGGATGCCGGTTCGCATGACGCGCTGTTCGGCTTCGATCAGCTTTTTGGCGTGGTCAGGCTCAGTCAGATCGAAGTCGGTCAGGCCACGCATGTCGGCGGGATCGGCAAACCCGTTATACTGGGCAACCTGCCGGTTGGCGGTGACATACCGGCTCCGCCTGTCCTTGATATATTGCAGGTCCGGCGATTGGAGCAGCGCGGTCCGCATCAACCGCCGTTCGATCGATGTCTCGAGGCGGAACAGGATGAGCAGGCCGAAGACCAGCGTGGAAACGAATGTGGAAGCGGCGATCGGCGGGCCATATTTCACCAGCACGTCGATCCAGGTTTCGGGCGGAAGCACGACTATTTCGAGCAATGACGCAGCGGCCGCCGCAACCGACAGAATGACGATCTGCCATTTGGCTTCCGCAAAACGCTTACCCAGATAGCCACCACCCACTCCGACCAGTGTCGCCGAAACGATCAGCACCAGTCCGGCCGGCATTTCCGGACCGCCCAAGATCATCTGGCAAATGGCAACGATCAATCCGCTGGCGAGCACGGAATACGGTCCGGCGAAAAAACCGTGAAGCACGATGAACGTGGCCCGCGCATCGAGTGCCAGTCCGCCCGGGACGCGGATGGAAAGCAATATGGCCGCGATTGCACCAAAGGTCGTGGCAAAAAAGAACACGGAACGCTGCACGAGGGCCGAGCGGTCCTCCATCCAGTTTCCCATGGACTGCCAAGCGTAAACGAACACTGCGACAATCGCGAGATAGTTGATCAGTTCATGCCATATCCACATGCCGGGCACTGCTCTTTGCTCACGCGCTTTCGGCGCGAAACTAGCAAAGGCAAGCTTTGTCGCCGGTTAAACCCTATTCGGGAAAACCCGGCAAAAACGCTTTTCTTCCGGTTCGGTAAACAGTGTGTGGATCGTGCCCATTATGTTTCGCCGAGGGCATAATCCAAGAGTTACTCCGGGCGTCAGACCGATGATGCAGCGCGTCCGTCAAAGAAGTCGTCCACCGCCGCAAGTGCAACATCGACATCATCTTGAGAAATGTCGATATGCGTCACCCAGCGATGCTCCTCACCATTATGGCCACCCATGACGGCGATACCGGCGGCATTGAGAAATGTTTCGAGGTCTTCCTCGACTTCCGGATCGACGCGCATCCATACCATGTTGGTGGCAGTTTCGATCTTCAGTTCGGGATGCCGCGCCAATCCGGCGCCGAGACGCGCGGCATTGGCGTGATCCATCGCGAGCCGGTCGACATTGTGGTCGAGCGCATAAAGCCCGGCTGCCGCCAGAATACCGGCCTGACGCATGCCTCCGCCGAGAATCTTGCGGTTGCGCCGTGCTTTCTGGATGAAATCCTTCGGACCGCACAGGACCGACCCAACCGGTGTCCCCAATCCCTTTGAGAGGCAGACCGACACCGTATCGAACCCCGTCGCCACCTCCTTGACCGTCACCCCGAGCGCGATGGCGGCATTGAAGATACGGGCACCGTCGAGATGGGTTGCAAGTCCCCTGTCATGCGCGAACGCGGTGGCCTTTTTGGTGTAGTCGAGCGGAATGACCTTGCCGTGGAAGGTATTTTCCAGCGCCAGAAGCCGCGTCATGGCATAGTGGAAATCGTCCGGCTTGATCGCCGCCGCGATGTCTTCGAGCCTCAGCGTGCCGTCCGGCTGGTGGGCGATGGGTTGCGGCTGGATCGAGCCGAGCACAGCGCCGCCGCCCGCCTCGTGAATGTAGCAATGCGCCTGCTGTCCGGCGATGTATTCCTCGCCACGCCCGCAATGCGTCATCAGCGCGATGAGATTGGACTGGGTTCCCGAAGCAACGAACAGACCGGCTTCGGTCCCGATGCGTTCGGCCAAAATGGCTTCCAGCCGGTTGACCGTCGGATCGTCGCCGTAAACGTCGTCTCCCACCTCGGCCGAAGCCATCGCCGCCCGCATTCCGCTGGACGGACGGGTCACCGTATCGGATCGAAAATCGTGCAGGATGGCGGACATGACGTACTCCATGAAAACCGGACAAGGGAAAAGAAAGAGGGTCGTGATAGCACAAATGCCGGAATCGATGCGGTTTTTTGCCCAGCGATTTGTTGCCTAATTGACCTTGGGTGTTTCCACCGCCGCTTCGGCCGGCAGCGCCTGATCCTCTGTCATTATCGGGAGGCCGCGCCGTCTGGCCCCAACGATAAACCCGACAATCGGCGCGCCCTGATCCATGCGGATTTCCGCCCGGTCCAGCCGCGCGACATCGAATCCCGCCATGGCCAGCCCGTCGCGCAAACCGGTTTCGGAATGGGCATAGCGCAGCGAGGAACGCAGCACGCAGGGCTCGGTGCCATCGAGTGCCTCGACCGAGAACAAGAACAGGCCGCCCGGCCGCAAGACCTTTGCCACCGCAACAAAAACATCCTTGAGGTCGCCGAGATAGGCAAAGACATCCGCCGCCGTGACCAGATCGGCGCCGGTGCCGCAGCGGGCGAGCCAGGCGAGGAGTTCGCCCTGTTCGACCCGGTCGTAAATACATTTCGCCACGGCCTGCCCGATCATGGCATCGGAGAGATCGACCCCTTCGAGAAAGGAACAATGGCGCCGCAAGCGCTCGCCCATCAGCCCGGTGCCGCATCCCAGATCGAGCGCGCGGGTAACGGTTGTCGTCGCGTCGTTCCCGTTCATGTCGACGAGCATGGTCTCGATCAGTTGTGGCACGCGATAGGCAAGCCGTTGCGCCAGCGCCGCATCGAAATCGCTGGCATAGGCATTGAACAGCGTTTCGACATAGGCGAGCGCCGGTACCGCGCGTCGGATCACCGCGCCATGGGCGGCCAGCTTCAGTTCGGCGCCGAACCGGTCCTCGGGATCTGTCGCCAGCATTTGGCGCCAGGCCCCGAAAGCGGTCGGCATGTCGCCCGCCGCTTCGGCGAAGCGCCCCAAGAGTTCGAGACCGGGCACAAAGCCGGGAACGCGCTCCAGCGCCTGGGTGACGAGATCGGCCGCCGCGGCGAAATCGCCGCTTTCTGCCAGCATTTGTGCATAGGAAAAGCGACGATCCGCTATGAGGTCGCCGCTCGAAAAGAAGGTGGTGTCCAAGATAGACCGGAAAAAACACACCGGCTCGGGCCGGCGGGTGCTTGATGCATCCGCCATTCATTCCTGGCAAGCGAAATTTCCGGCCGCGATGACAAGCTTTTGCGATGCAAACTCGTTCGGGCTTGCTGCGTATTGTCGCGACTTTGTTTTCGCGTTACAATTTTTACTATCGATCTGGCGGCACAGAAGGACGAAGCCGCGCGAGTTTACTCGCCTGCTGAACCCCAAAATCCAAAATTTCGAGCACCGGCTGGTTCTCCCATAAGGTGAAACCGGCCAAAAAACTGATGACGTGAAAGGTACTACCCGATATGGCAACCGGCACCGTAAAGTGGTTCAACGGTCAAAAGGGCTATGGATTCATCCAGCCCGATGACGGCGGCAAGGACGTTTTTGTCCACATCTCCGCTGTTCAGCGTTCCGGCCTGACGGCTCTCGACGAGGGCCAGAAGGTGACCTACGAACTGGTCACCGACAAGCGCACCGGAAAGTTCGCTGCCGACCACCTTACGATCAATTCCTGATCAGAATAAGCGTCCCGGTGGACGTTACGAACATAAGGCGCAGCGGACCTCCGCTGCGCCTTTTGTGTTGAAAGGATCAATCCCGTTTGGAGCATCGGGCGAAAAAGTGGACTTGCGGTTTTTCGCCCAATGCGACCACAACGGGATGGAGCCGGGCAGTTTGATGTAATTAAAACGCCCAAAACTCTAGTCGGCCAGCGGCTCGAACCAGCAGGTGAAGTGCCGCATGAGCTTGGGCGCCTTGGTGATCCTGTAGCCCTTGAGACTGTTTTTCATCCCGGCCAGTTCGGCAAAGACCTCGATGAGATAATCGGCATGGCTTTGCGTATAGGTCCGGCGCGGGATGGCGAGACGGACCAGATCCATGGCCGCCGGCGTTTCCGTGCCGTCCGGATGGGCACCAAACATCACCGTGCCGATCTCGCAGCCGCGAATGCCGCCGATTTCGTAAAGCGCCACGGCCAGGGACTGGCCCGGATACTGAAGCGGCGGGATATGCGGCAACCAGGCGCGCGCGTCGACGAACACCGCATGTCCGCCCGCCGGCTTGACCGTCGGCACACCCAGCGCCTCGAGCCGCTCGATGATGTATTCGTTGGTGCGGATGCGATACCTCAGATAGTCCTCGTCGATGATCTCGGTCAGCCCCTGTGCCAGGGCTTCGAGATCGCGTCCGGCCAGTCCGCCATAGGTGGAAAAGCCTTCGGTGCGAATGAGGTGCGCGCGCGCCTGCTCGGCCAGATCGTCGTCGTTGAGCGCCAGCCAGCCGCCGATATTGCCGAAAGCGTCCTTCTTGGCGCTCATGGTCATGCCGTCGGCCACCGAAAAGCAGTCCCTCACGATTTCCGTGATGGACCGGTCCTTCTGGCCCTCCTCGCGCTGCTTGATGAACCAGGCGTTCTCGGCGAACCGGCACCCGTCGATAAAGAAGGGCTTGTTGTACTTGTGCGCCAGATCGGCGGTCGCCCGGATGTTTTCGAGGCTGACCGGCTGGCCGCCCCCGGCATTGTTGGTGATGGTCAGCATGACGCACGGCACCGCATCGCCATGTTTGGCGAGATAGGCGTCGAGCCTTTGAACATCCATATTGCCCTTGAAGGGATGGATCAGTCCCGCGTCGTGCCCTTCCTCAATCACCAGATCGTCGCCGCTCGCGCCCGAGGATTCGATGTTGCCGCGGGTCGTGTCGAAATGGGTGTTCGACGGGATGCGCTTGCCCGGCCCGCCAAAGATCGAAAACAAGATCGCCTCGGACGCACGCCCCTGATGGGTGGGAATGACGTGGTTGAACGGCATCAGGTTTTTCACCGCCGCCTCGAACCGGAAGAAGGACGGCGAGCCGGCATAGCTCTCGTCGCCGCGCATGATCGCCGACCACTGGGCGGCGCTCATGGCGCCGGTGCCCGAGTCGGTCAGAAGGTCAATGATCACGTCGTCCGATTTGAGCGCGAACACGTTGTAATGCGCTTCGTCGAGAAATCGCGTGCGTTCCGCCCGCGTGGTCATGCGGATCGGTTCGACAGCCTTGATGCGGAATGGTTCGATGATGGTTCTCATCGTGGGGCCCTTTCAAACGGCCCCGACACTATCGCGACAACGAACACACGAATGGGGCCGAAGCGCTGCGGTTGCCCGTTGCCTCTTTCACGTAGGCGGACCGCGCTCAGCGCCCAATGCGTTGCACGCCAACCCTTGCAAACACCCGTTTCGATGTCAATGTGTAGGTTAAGTCGAACTATGTCGAAACCCACCCGAAGGCTGCCGCGCCGGTTGTGATAAAACCTGGATGTCAACCGGACTTGCGGCGTGGAAGAAGTGCGCTTCGATAGAGCGACGGCTTGACGCATATGTGTACCGGTGTAAGTCTGATGTCGTAATTCGTTTCCCCAAAGCTGTGTTCGTCTTGGGTCGAATGATGATTCGGCAGCATGCGGTAATGACGTTTCGAAACGAGAGGCACGAGATGGAAAAGGTCCCGATGACCGCCGGCGGCTACGCTGCCCTCAGCGAGGAATTCAAGCAACGCACGTCCGAGGAACGGCCGCGCATCATTGCAGCGATCGCGGAAGCGCGCGCCCATGGCGACCTTTCGGAGAACGCGGAATACCACGCCGCCAAGGAACAGCAGGGCCATAACGAGGGCCGCATTCAGGAACTCGAATCGCTATTGGCCCGTGCCGAGATTATCGACATCGCCAAGATCACCGGTTCCAAGGTCAAGTTCGGCGCCACCGTCACCATCGTCAACGAAGATACCGACGAGGAAAAGACCTGGATGATCGTCGGCGATCCGGAAGCCGACGCCAGCGCCGGCCGCATCTCCATTTCTTCCCCCATCGCCCGCGCCATGATCGGCAAGGAAGTCGGCGATTCAATCGAAGTCGCCGCCCCCGGCGGGGCCCAGGGCTACGAGATTCTCGACGTCAAATACGTCTGAGCATTCGGTTCGGTTGAGATTCGTTCGACGCTTTCCTTCCCCTTTGCGGGGAAGGATCGGTGCATTTTTTTAAGCAAGCGACTCGTTTCAGGCGTGCTGACACGTCCGTCTCAATCCGTCGTGACCTTGCCCACCGCGATCAGCGCGGCAACGGACTCCTCGACGGCGGCAAGGCTGGTGTAGCGCGGGGCGTAGCCGAGCCGGACGCGTGCCTTTTCGATCGAATGGCTGGGGCTGCGGCTGATGTGTTCGAGCGTCGCTGCGGCGTCTTCGGCGGACTGCTCGTCTTTCCAGATCTCGAAGGGCTGGAAGCTGAGGCGCGGCTCGTGCCCGAACCAGCGGAACATGGCCTCGGCATAGCCCTTGAGGTTGAGCGCGCCGGGCGAGACCGCGTTGAACGCCTCGCCAAGAGCGGCGGTGCGGTTGTCGACGGCCTTGAGCGCCACCTGCGCGACATCTTCGGCGTGAACGTGATGCACCGTTTCCAGCCCGAAATTGGGCAGCACCAGTTCCGCGCCGCGCGCGATGCGCGAGAATATGTCGACGTTGAAATTGCCGGCGGGATTGAGCGGCGCCCAGCCCGGCCCGACGATATGGCCCGGCCGGAACACCGTGGCGGGAAAACCCGAACGCCGTGCTTCGCCGAGGAGCCAGGTCTCGATCTCGGCTTTCTTTGTGCCATAGTCGCCGAACGGATTGAGCGGATCGCTTTCCGTCGCCGGAACGCAGGCATTGTGCCCGTAGACCCAGATGGTGCCGCAATGAAGGAAATGTTCGACGTGTCCCCTGAGGCTGTCGACCAGTTGGCGCGTACCCTCCAGATCGAACGAAATCATGTCGATGACGATATCCGGCGCAAGCGCGGCAATACGCGGCGCGAAGCGCCCCGTTTCATCCTCGGCCATACGGTCCACAATCACGGTTTTCACCCGGGCCCAGGCGGCATGGGCGCGATAGGGCCTGGCCTGGCCGCGGCTGACATTGATCACCTCGTGTCCGCGCCCGACAAGCGCCGGCACCAGATAGGTGCCGACATGGCCGCTGCCACCGATCACCACGATACGTGCCATTGTTTTTTCCCCTCGTGCCAATGGTCAAACGCCGGCCGCGCCGACGCGCCTTACTGATCCTGTCGTCAGGCTGACGCGCCGTCGAGATGTACGTCAAGCTGATTGAACGGAATGGAAAGCCCGGCCGCGTCGAAATCACGCTTGGCCCGTTCGGTGAAGGCATAAAGGATTTCCCAATAGGCCGCGCTCGGCACCCAGACCCTTAACAGCATGTCGACCGAGCTGGCGCCGAGAGTGGCGACATGAACCGCCGGTGCCGGGTCGGCAAGGACGCGCTTTTCGTCCGCGACCATCTTCATCAGCACATCGCGCGCCTTCTGCATGTCGTTTGCATAGGAAATGCCGATGGTCAGATCGAGCCGGCGCGTTTTCTCGCGGCTGTAATTGGTGATGCGCGTGTTCCAGATGGTCGAATTGGGCGCAAAGACGTAAACGCCGTCCGCCGCCTTCAGCCGCGTCGCGAACAGGCCGATTTCGAGCACCGTGCCGGAGACGGAGCCCGTGTCGATATATTCGCCAACGGCGATCGGTCTCAGCCAGATCAGCATGACGCCGGCGGCGATATTGGACAGGGTGCCCTGCAAGGCCAGGGCGATGGCAAGACCGGCGGCGCCGAGGACGGCGAGAATGGAGGTCGTTTCGACACCCATCTGCGCCAGCGCCATGATGATGGCGACAACCAGAATGGCGTAACGCGCCACATCGGCGACCACCGGCGCGATCGTTTTGTCGATGCGGGACGAGCCTTCGAGCATTCCGCGCACGGTGCGCCGGGCAAAGCCCGCCAGCGTCCAGCCCACGATCAGAATGATCAGGCCGATCAGGATGGAAATCGCGTTGGTGGTCAGCCAGATGAGGATGGTGTCGAAAGTGGCGTCGGGCACGTGCGGGGGTCTCCTTAAGATCGTGGCGGAAAAATCACGACAATGGGCGAACGTGTCAAGGCGAGGCTTTGCCAGTGCCGGATGATCGGGCCCTACATGGGCCGTCCCCTTGCGATTGCGTTCTCGCCGATCCCGGCCAACCCCGCCATGACAAGCCGGCTTGCCGCCTTGGCGTAGTCGCGGATTTCCGTTTCGGTCGGTTTTGGCCGGCCCATGAGCACGCGGCTTCTATGGGTCAGCAGCATCGCCAGCCACAGTTCAACCGGCAATTTGGGATCGGCAACGCCTAGACGTTCGGCAAAAAACCGGTTCAGCCGGTCGTTGATGGCGGCGGGACCAACCGAATCGAAAGTGGCGGTGATTTCCGGCGCCTTGGCGCTTTCGGCAATGAGCAGATGGATCGATTTCAGATGATCGTCCGCCAGATGGGCCTTGATGAAATCGATAGCAAACCGCGTCAACGCCTCTTCGGTGTCGGGGTTGTCCAAGTGATCGCTCGACCGTTTTGGCGCGCTTTCCCGCATGTGTTCGAGGCAGGCGCGGAACAGTTCGATCTTGGACGGGAAATAGCGATAGACCGTCTGCTTGGTGACCGCGGCTCCTTCCGCAATCCTGTCCATGCTGGCCAACACATAGCCTTGCTCAAGAAAGACGGTTCGCGCCGCACGAAGAATGGCGCGGCGCTTGATTTCCTTGTTCTCGGCGATTTTTCCCATTTCCTCTTCCTAAAATCATACCGATCAGTATGAATTGTGTTGACACCGACACCGATCGCGATCAAATCATACTCGTCAGTATGAATTTATCAAGGTGCGATCATGTCCGTCGACTCCGTTCTCAAAGCAGCCCCTGCCAATCCCAGACTGACGGGCATCGTCATCACCGTCATCAGCGCCTTCTTCATGAGCCTCGATTCGATTTTCATCCGCCTATCCGGAGTGGGTGGATTTGACACCTCCTTCCTGTTCGGCCTGTTCACCGCCATCTCCATGCTGACGCTTACCCAGGTCCTCGACAAGCGTGGGGTGATCGGCACGCTGAAAGCAGGCGGCTGGCCGGTCATCGTGTCGGGCCTGTTGATGCTGGGCAGCGCCTTGAGCATGGTCATGAGCGTCAAGCACACCAGTGTCGCCAATGTCGCCGTCATCATGAGCGTCACCCCGGCGCTGGCGGCCCTGTTCGGGCGGCTGTTTCTGGGCGAGGTCACCCGCAAGGCGACATGGATTGCCATCGGTTCGGTCATGGTGGGCATCGCCATCGTGGTCTCCGGCTCCGTCGGCTCGATCCATATTTACGGCGATGGCCTGGCCTTGATCGCCGCCAATTTCGTGGCGCTCAACCAGACCCTGACGCGGAAATACAAGCAGATGAGCCGTACCGTCATCGTCGGCATGGGCGGCCTGTTCCTGGCCCTGGCCACCGTGTCTTTCGTCTCGCCCGGGACCTACACTGTCCAGACCTGGGTGGTCATGGGCGCCATGGGATTGCTGACCGGTCCCGCCGGCCGGGTGCTGGGTTTTGTCGCCACGCGCTACATTTCCGCCCCCGAAGTCGGCGTCGTCGGCATGCTCAAGACCGTTTTCGCCCCGGCCCTGGCCTTCGTCATCTTCGCCGAAATCGCCCCCGTAAACAGCTTCGTCGGCGGCGCCGTCATCCTCACCGCGGTCCTTGCCTACATGCTGACCTCACTCAGCAAGGCGAAGCACGGGGCATGAGCGAGGACGGCGACCTATCAATGCAACAAACCATTGGCCTGAGCCGCCCTCGGCGCGATCGTTCTCAGCTCGCCCGCAATTTCCCTACGCCGCTTCATGAGGTCGTAATCGGTCTGCAAACCGAGAAAGAATCCTTCGGACAGGCATAAAGCGGGTGCGTTTCAAATCGGTGTCGGCAGTCATCGCCCGCTTGTCCAGAACGATTTCGTTGATCCGGCGCGGCGGCACATGCACGGCGCGCGCCAAGGCGTTCTGGCTGAGCCCCATCGGCTTCAGGAAATCCTCGAGTAGGATTTCACCGGGATGCGGATTGGGTAAAAGCTCAGTCAAAATTACGGTGACAGTTTACCAAATACACCAATCCCTATGATGAGCGTATTGCACCGCCAATAGGCCCCGCGATCAAGTCACGGGGCGACACAGAGCATGAGACGACGTCCGCAGGCCATCTCTCCCCCGAGGGTCGTCCCGGGACTTGATCCCGGGACCCATTCCCGCTCTCGGCTCAGGACTGCGGCGACTGTTTGCCAAATGCACAAGTCTCCCACCCCCCAAAAGCTTATCCCCCTCCCCCATACTCCTCGCATTCGCCCCACAGGCGCAGGCGCGACGAACGTTTGAGGTTGGAATCCGAAGCAGGATGCGGTCGCGCCTTCTTTGCCCTTTGCGGTATCGGGCTGGTGCCGAGGCTTCCCGCGACCGCGGGGGCGAGATCAAAAGTCGCGCCTGGGCAGAGCGAGAAAACCGTCCCTTCAGTCGGCCACAACGTGGCGCGGGGACGCTTTGATTCGGGTCAATGCGCCGATGTCAGCCATCGACAGATGTTGATGGGCCCCGCGATCAAGTCACGGAGCAATAAGGAGTGTGAGACGGATTCTGCGGGGCATTCCCTCCCACGGTGTCATCCCGGGACGTGATCCCGGGATCCATTCCCGCTCCACCACCAGCGCAGAGATTGCCGATTCCCGCTCCCTTCCTCCCGCGACACCTGACCGCAGCGTTTTCTTTCATCGTAATTTGCCGATGGTCTTGCGCCCGTCGCGGGAATCCCTATGTTGGCCTCAACAGATTTCAACCATCAAGGACTCGAGGCCATGCATGCCAAGGTCATCATCATCGGCTCGGGCCCGGCCGGCTACACCGCCGCCGTCTATGCCGCCCGGGCCATGCTCGAACCGGTTCTCATTTCCGGGCTGCAGCCGGGCGGTCAGTTGACCATCACCTCCGAGGTCGAGAACTATCCCGGGTTCGCCGATCCCATTCAGGGCCCGTGGCTCATGGACCAGATGAAGGCGCAGGCCGAGCATGTCGGCACAAAGCTTGTCGACGACACCATCACCGAGGTCGATTTCGACCAGCACCCCTTCGTTTTGAAGGGAGACCGCGACACCTACACCGCCGACACGGTCATCATCGCCACGGGCGCCCAGGCCAGATGGCTCGGGCTCGAAACCGAAAAAAAGTTCCAGGGCCATGGCGTTAGCGCCTGCGCCACCTGCGACGGCTTTTTCTATCGCGGCCGTGAGGTCGTGGTGGTCGGCGGCGGCAATTCGGCCGTCGAGGAGGCGCTGTTTTTGACCAATTTCGCGTCCAAGGTCACCGTCGTGCATCGCCGCGACGCATTCCGCGCCGAAAAGATCCTGCAGGATCGCCTTTTGAAGAACGAAAAGGCCGAAGTGGTGTGGAACGCCGAGGTGGTCGAGGTGAAGGGAGACGACATGCCGCCCGGCGTCACCGCCGTCACAATCAAGGATGTCAAGACCGGCGAGACGCGCGATATCCCGACCGACGGGTTCTTCGTCGCCATCGGCCACGCACCGTCGACCACGCTGTTCGAGGGCAAGCTTGAAATGAAGAAGGGCGGCTATCTGGTCACCGCACCCGATTCGACCGCCACCTCCGTTCCCGGTGTTTTCGCCGCCGGTGATGTCGCCGACGACGTCTATCGCCAGGCGGTCACGGCCGCCGGGCGCGGCTGCATGGCCGCACTCGAAGTAGAGCGCTATCTCGCCGCCAACGAAACGGCCTGACACGGCCCCGGCAGAACACGGGCCGGCTTGTCCGCAGAAAAACACCAGGCGAGTCGGTCTTTATCCCCCCGTCCGCCTTTTCAAGCCCCCGGCGGCAATGCCGGGGGCTTGGCATTTTTCACCCGGAGCATCGGGCGGTTTGACCTATAAAAAACCGGCCCGCCTTTCGCCCGTCGCTCAACCGGATCACCAACCAGGATGCCGGATCGTCCGGCTGTCAGCAATTTTGCCAATGATACCAATCCCTTGCCGATCCGTCTTTGTGCAGACGGGCCGGAAGTTTGCCGGTTTCACAGCGCGAAAAAGCGTGACATTTTGGTCGTGTCTTGAAGAAAAGTTCGCATTTTAGCTGTGTTTTAGGAACATTCCCTACCCGGATAAAAAGCTCTCAGGCTATTGTGCAGCTTCGGGAAATTCATTGTAGTCAGCGGACGACGGCCCAAAAGCTCCGGATACGGTTGCTTTCTCATGGGTCTGTTGCTCTGCCTAAGGAGGTACGTCCCTCGCCATGCTGGACTGGGACAAATTGCGGATCTTCCATACGGCTGCCGAGTCCGGCAGCTTCACCCATGCCGCTGACCGGCTCAACATGAGCCAGTCCGCCGTCTCGCGTCAGGTTTCCGCCCTCGAGGATGATCTGGGGCTGAAGCTGTTCATTCGCCATGCCCGCGGCCTGGTGCTGACCGAGGTCGGCGAACAATTGTTCCGCACCGCCCACCGCATGCATTGGGAATTGCAGCAGGTCGAATCGGCGATGAGCGAAAGCCAGGAGATCCCCACCGGTCCCCTGCTCGTCACCACCACCGTCGGCATCGGCTCCACCTGGCTCGCCTCGCGCATCAGCGAATTCGTCAAGCTCTATCCGACCATCCAGGTCGAAATCAGGCTCAACGATGCCGAACTGGACCTGGCCATGCGCGAGGCCGACGTTGCCATCCGCATGCATCGCCCCGTCCAGTCGGAAATGATCCAGCGCAAGCTGTTCACGATGCATTTCCATATCTATGCCAGCAAGGCCTATCTCGATGAGAACGGCACGCCGCAGACCATCGACGATCTGGACCAGCACCAGATGGTCACCTTCGGCGAACCGGTGCCGTCCTATCTCGGCGACATCAACTTTCTCGAACGCGTCGGGCGGTCCGACAACTCGTCGCGCCGCGTCTCGCTGAAGATCAATTCCATCTACGGTCAGATGCATGCCTGCCGCGCCAGCATGGGTCTGGCCATGCTGCCCGACTATGTCGTGGAAGGACAGGACTCGATCGTGCGTGTGCTCGAGGATTTCGAGCTGCCGGCCTTCGACACCTATTTCGTCTATACCCCCGCCCTCAAAAGCTCCAAACGCGTCGGCGTCTTCCGCGACTTCCTGGTCGGCAAGGCGCGGGAATGGGTGTTCTAGGCACCCTTCGAAAAGTCGTTCGCCTGTCGACGACAGTTCCCGGCGCCGATACGATTTATCTTTGCCAGTTCTTCGAATGAAACTGCCGGTAACATCTTGTTAACCAAGCCGTTCACGCGCATGTTGTCTTAACATGGGGGTGTGAACGCTGATGGATCAAAAGCATTCGGGGGGAATTGTCGGTCTGGTCAGCGGCATTGGCCAGAGCATGATTGCCAGCATCTGCTATACGGCCATCGGCGCGGTTTGTTTTGCCACTGGTTTGTCGCAGACTGGACAACTGAATGAGCTGTCAAACTGGCCCATCTGGGCGGCCTTGGTTGGCACGCTGTTTCTCATCAGCGGCGGCGCAAACACGCTCCGACTTTTCCTCGAACGCTGGAACGCGAAACAGAAAATTTCACGTCCCTATACCGACCGAATCGGTATTCTCCTCGCTCGTCTCGTCGGCGACGATGAGGGCAACAGCAAGCGCGAGAATATTTACGAGAGCCTGAAACTCGAACTCGGCCATGCCGCAGTCATCACCAAATGGCCGGAATCGCTTTCCTTATCGGAAGGAGCCGATTTCGACGTGGAACACGCGGCGGACAAGACCGCGCAGAAGTGGCTCCGCGAGAAGGGAAATGACGTCCTGATCTGGGGACGGCTCAAGTCGGACACCATCCTGTCGCTGCGCTTCACCCTGGCCGAAGGCGCTTCGACCGAAGCACACACTCATGTCCTGACGGCCGAAACGCTCGAACTTCCCCTGTCGGCACTCAAAGAGCTCGGTTCGGTGATTGCCGTCCGCGCCGCGGCCTTGGCAGCACCGGCGGTTCATAATTCCGGTCACTATCTCGTGCCCCGGATGCGCGACGTCGTCGAGCGCTTGCGCGCACTGGCCGCAAAGCCGCCTGCCAGTTTCAGCGCCGACACCTGCGGTTCCGTCCACTTTGGTTATGCCCTGGCCTGTCAGGCGCTTGGCGCGCAAGGCAGTGATGCACGACATCTGGAAGAAGCCATCGCCGCCTATCGCTCCACCCTTAAGGAATGGACCCGCGACCGCGTCCCGCTCCAATGGGCCATGACCCAGAACAATCTCGGAAATGCCCTTTCTATCCTCGGCAAGCGCGACGCCGATACCGCTCGCCTCGAAGAGGCCGTCGCCGCCTATCGCGCCGCCCTCGAAGAACGAACCCGCGACCGCGTCCCGCTCCAATGGGCCACGACCCAGAACAATCTCGGAAATTCTCTCAGGACCCTTGGCGATCGCGAAGCCGGCACCACCCGTCTCGAAGAGGCGGTCGCCGCCTATCGCGCCGCCCTTGAAGAACGAACCCGCGACCGCGTCCCGCTCCAATGGGCCACAACCCAGAATAATCTCGGAAATGCCTTTAAAGCCCTCGGCGAACGCGACGCCGACACCATCCGCCTCGAAGAGGCCGTCGCCGCCTATCGCGCCGCTCTTGAAGAATTCACCCGCGACCGCGTCCCGCTCCAATGGGCCATGACCCAGAACAATCTCGGAAATGCCCTTTCTACCCTCGGCGAACGCGAAGCCGACACCGCCCGCCTCGAAAAGGCCGTCGCCGCCTATCGCGACGCCCTCGAAGAATTCACCCGCGACCGCGTCCCGCTCCAATGGGCCATGACCCAAAACAATCTCGGAACTGCTCTTGGGATTCTCGACACGTGCGAAGCCGGCACCTCCCGCCTCGAACAGGCCGTCACTGCCTTTCGCGCCGCCCTTGAGGAACGAACCCGCGACCGCGTCCCGCTCGACTGGGCCACGACCCAGAACAATCTCGGAACCGCCCTTCAAGCCCTCGGCGCGCGCGAAGCCGATACCACCCGCCTCGAAGAGGCCGTTGCCGTCTATCGCGCCTCCCTTGAAGAACGAACTCGCGACCGCGTTCCGCTCGACTGGGCCATGACCCAGAACAATCTCGGAAATGCCCTTCAAGCCCTCGGTAAACGCGAAGCCGACACCACCCGCCTCGAAAAGGCCGTTGCCGCCTATCGCGCCGCCCTCGAGGTTTTCCAATCGGCGGGCGCTGAATTCTACATCCAGGTTGCAACCGACAACCTCGCCCAAACCGAGGCCCTTATCGCCGCGCACCGAGAGAAGAGCTGACCCCCGCGTTTGGTGCATGGAACATGTAAACCGGCCCCGGCGCCACCCACGACTGCATGGCGGCCGGTTGGCGCCACCCGCGCCCGCAAAGGCCGTATTCCGAACGCCCGGACGATTGCGCCATGAAGGATGGACGATCAAGCGACCCGCCATCTGATCCGCCCCGGACAATCACGCCATTGATATGGACAATTCTGCCATGGTGTCTTCACGTGCCGGAAATGTCATTTTTCAAGACTTGAAAAAAACACTTCCAAGCCAAGGACCTAGCGACACCCTGCGCTCAATGCGGTCTATCCATGCGCTCAGTGCATGCCTGACATGCGATGTAATCGTTTGCATGAGCCAATTCATCGGTGTAGACGTTTATTTGCATCTCAAGAGCTCCTCCCCTCCAGCGCCTTCGAGATGCAACCTCCTAGCGGCCTAGCCGCTCACTAAAGCTCCGCTCCCCCCTCGGGCGGAGCTTTACTTTTCCCGAAAACGTTATCAAACCTTTGGAAAAAGCCGTCCAGGCACCGTGTTCGCGGCAAAAAACAGTACAATTCGCGCGTTTTCCCGCCACAAGCCACCTGATCTGCGGCGTGTCGCCATGCCTTTGATCGCAGCGATGCCCGAAAGTCGCATGCTCCTGCCGGATCGCCTGAATGGGGGTCGACTGACGCGCAAAACGCAGGGCTCTCCCGATCCGGGCCGGTACCTTTCGTTCTTCGCGTAACGCGGATGGTCGTTTGGTCGAGCACAGGGCGAAAAAAACGAACGTCGGTCCTTTCCCTTGCCAAACGGGAAAAGCCCTCCATCGGGTCAAGGACCGATGCGCCACAACCATCAAAGGCAAACCGACCTGCCCGTTTTCAGCATGCGACCCTCATGCGCATGTGCATGCCTCGCCCTCAAATGAGCGAGCAAACGCCCAATTTTGCCACAAATCGCCTGACGCCGCGAAGTCATGCGCATTCCGTATGCAGGATCAAAAGGGTGCAAAAGAAAGTGGCTGGCGCCAATTTCCATTCAAATTCAATGAAATAGCACCATGTCGATGCAACCGGCAGGTCATAACTCCTCTAAACTAACCTGCATCAGGTGCATAGCTGCCATTCCCGACATGTGGTTGCTGAATGGCGCCGATAAACGCATATTCCCTCCTGTCGATGCAACGCAACTCTCCTCCTCCCATGTTGCCTTGCTTGACCCGGGTCCGGTTGTTCCTCCTCCCTCAACCCTGACCCATTTCTGACGGGCGACGGTTCCTCCTCCCTCGAAGCCCGTCCTACTGAGGTTTCGACCTATGGCTCCACCTTTTTGGTGGAGCCTTTTTTTTGCAAGCATGCATCGTGCCAATGCTCCTGACCTCATCGCATGGCTGACATGAGCATTCGCCGTTTGCGTCACCGACGCACGCGGGCGATAGTTTCGTCGGTACCGGGTACACCCCTCTCCCCTCAATCCGGTTCCAAACGGCCTCCATAGCGCCAAAGCGCTGACTGGAACGCCAGCGTTGCCGATGCACAGCATCGGCCGTGCGAAAGTCAACCGCCTGTCCCCCTCGCGACAGGCGACGACAAGGCCTCGCCACCCCCTCAGGCGGGGCCTTTTTGGCGTGATCGCGCGGGTTCCGAAATGGCAGGGACGAAGGCGGGCGCCAGAACCCGCGCATTTCATGCCGTGCCTGAAAGAGCGCCGTCATTACCGGAACAGCATCTGATCCTGGACACCGTCATAAAGACCGGCCACCACCTCGGCATATCCGTTGAAGAGCGTGGTCGGAACCACCTCGTCGGTCCCCAGAAGCTGTTCGCTCGCCTGGCTCCAGCGCGGGTGCGGCACCTCCGGGTTCACATTGGCCCAAAAGCCGTATTCGCTGGCGTTCACCGCTTCCCAGAAGCCGACGGGCCTTTGTTCGGTAAAGGTGAACCGGACGATCGATTTGATCGATTTGAACCCGTATTTCCAGGGCAGGTGCAGCCGGATCGGCGCGCCCATGGCGTTGGGCACGACCTTGCCATAGGCACCGACCACCAGAAACGGCAGATCGTTTTGCGCTTCGGGAATGGTGATGCCCTCGATATAGGGCCAGGGATACCCGGACTGGTCGCGAATGCCGCTGGCCAGGGCCGGATCGCCGAACGTCTCCATTCTCAGATATTTTGCCGATCCGAGCGGCCGGGCCATCGCGACGAGCTTTTTCACCGGAAAGCCGATCCAGGGCACCACCATCGCCCAGCGCTCGACACAACGGTGCCGGTAGATGCGCTCTTCCAGCGTCATCCGCGCAATCAGCTCGTCGACATCGAGCCTGATCGGTTTTTCCACCAGACCGTCGATGACGATCTGCCAGGGGCGGGGTCGAAGCTCGGCATCGGCGGCATCGGCGATGGTTTTGTGCGAGCCGTATTCGTAGAAATTGTTGAACCGGGCCGTGATCGACTCGGCGGTCACGTCGCGTCCGGCCACATAGTCGTCATTGTGCACAAAGGACAGGCTGGGCGCATCGATCTGAGGCGTTCCGGCGGTCGGGACGGACGGAGGTGAGGTCTCGGCCTCGTTGCCGCAGGCCGCCAACCCGCCGCCGGCGATCAGACCAGCCATGCCTCTCATCAGGGTGCGGCGGTTGAGATAGACCCGTTCCGGCGTCACCGCGGCTTCGGACGTCTCCCAGCTTTTCTTGACGCGGACCAGCATGACGGCACCTTTCGGGTTCTTGCGAACCGCAAGCTGATGCCGTCGCCTTTTCCGGTTCAAGGCAAGTTTCGTCAAAATCGCGTGACCGGGCGCATGCCTACGAAAAATACGGTCACCCGGTTCCGCCTCGAAAGGACAAGAACTTCTCGGCCGGACGTCCCGGTCAGCAGGCCGCCACGAACGCCGCCATGCGTTTGAGCGCCGTGTCGAGATCGGCATCGGAAGCGGCGTAGCTCAAGCGCAAATGGCCGGGAAGGCCGAAGGCGCTGCCCGGCACCAGTGCCACATCCGCCTCCTCGATCAGCGCCATGGCGATGTCGGCATCGGTCGCCAACGCTTTTCCGGCCGGACTGGTCCGTCCGATCAGCCCGGCAACGCTCGGAAAGACATAAAAGGCCCCAGCCGGCTTGAGTGAGGTGAACCCGGGGATCGCATTCAGTCCGGCAACTACCTTGTCGCGCCGGGCCTGGAAGGTGGCCCGCCAGTCGGTCATGAAGTCCTGGGGCCCGTTGAGCGCCGCCACCGCCGCCCATTGCGCGATGGAGCAGGCATTGGTGATCGATTGCGACTGCAGCTTGGTCATTGCCTTGAGCAAAGGCCGTGGCCCGGTGCAATAGCCGATGCGCCAGCCGGTCATGGCATGCGATTTGGACACGCCGTTGAGAACCAGGCACCTGTCCCGCAGGTCCGGGGCAATTTCGGCCAGGGTGGCGAACTGTCCACCGTCATAGATCAGCTTTTCGTAGATGTCGTCGGTGAGCACATGCACCCGCGGATAGGCCCGCAGCACCTCGGCCAGCGCCTGGAGTTCGTCGGCGGTATAGGCGGCGCCGCTCGGATTGGACGGCGAATTGACAATGAGCCACTTGGTCTTTTCGCTCAGCGCCGATGAAAGCGCGTCCGGGGTCAGCTTGAACCCGGTCTTTTCGTCAGCACGGGCGAAAACCGGTTCGGCCCCGGTCAGCCGGACGACATCGGGATAGCTCACCCAATAGGGAACGGGGATCACCACCTCATCGCCGGGATTGAGCGTCGCCATGAAGGCATTGAACAAAACCTGTTTGCCGCCCGCCGACACGAAACAATCGTCAGCCGTCACGTCGAGCCCGTTGTCGCGCCGGAACTTGTCGGCCACGGCCTGTTTCAGCTCGGGGATGCCATCGATATTGGTGTATTTGGTCTGGCCGGCGTTCATTGCGGCCAAAGCGGCGTCCTTGACGTGCTGGGGCGTATCGAAATCCGGCTCGCCGGCACTGAGAGCGATGACGTCGCGTCCGGCGCGTTTCAGTTCGCGGGCCCGCTGGCTGATCGCCACCGTCGCGGAAGGCTCAATGCGCATCACTGCATCGGAAAAAAAGCCCATGACAAAACCTCGCTGCTGCCCGTCGCCCTGATAGTGGCAAGCGCCGGCCTTGGCAATGTGGATGTGACCGGACCGCCCCGACCGCCACACAATCGCCCCGAAATGGTACGGCTTTCTTCACTTTGGACTCAAACTGCGTCCGCAATTGCCGGGTCTAGTGACAGCCATCGACGGTACAACAAAAGAGCACTCCGATGATTGCGTCCCTCAAGTCCAGACTTCGCCGGTTGCGTTTCACGCTCGTGGCCGTGATCGCCGCCCTTTCAACCGCACTGATCATCACGCCGGCCCATGCCGCCGGTGATCTGGCCCATCTCGAGGGCGGCACCGTGGCGGCGGTCAGCATTATCGGCATTCTCGTTTTCGCCGTCGCCTACGAAATCTGGCACTTCACCTCCCGCAAGTCGGCCCGTCGCGACTTCTGATCGCCTCCCGTCTGACCTCCAAACCTTCCCTGTTGGACTCCCTATTTTCCCGTGGAGTTAACTGATGGCCGACGCCGCCCCCGCGTCGGCCTTTTTTTATCTTCGCACCGGATCTCGTTTGGCAAAATCCGGCGCGCCCCTTTCGCCCGATTCACCAGACGGCAAAAAACGCTTTGGCACGCCATTGCCAAAAGATTACCATTTACCTCATGATATACGTCTGTCCGGAGAACGTATTCATGCTCATCGAGCATTTGCTGAGTCAAAAGGGGAACGGCGTCGCCACTCTTTCGCTATCCGCGACCGTCGCCGATGCCGTTCTCATGCTCAACCGCGAGAATTTCGGAGTCGTGGTCGTATTGGGCGAAGACGGCGCGGTCGCTGGGGTCGTCTCCGAACGCGACATCGTGCGACATCTTCCCGAAAACGCCGAAACCGTCATGACCCGTCCCGTCGCCTCGGTCATGACGCAAAACCCGATCACCTGCACCCGTGACGGCCGGATCGACGACATCCTGCTCCTGATGCTCGGCTGGAACATCCGCCATCTTCCCGTGGTCGAAAACGGTGCACTTCTCGGCCTCGTCTCCATGGGCGATCTGGTCAAATCGATGATCGATCCGGCCGAGAGCCCCCGGAAAGTCGCCCACAAACGCACCTTGCCCTGAGCGCGATCGACATCTTTTGTTGCGCATGTCTTGCCAAAATGCGACATTCTGACGCAATATGGCCAGCGTTTCATGCGAGGAGGGGTCATGAACGTCGCGCAGATTCTTGAGAACAAGGGCAACCGGGTCGTTACCATCGCCGCCGATGCAGCATTGTCGGAAGCGATCGACCTGCTCAACCGTCACAATATCGGTGTCGTGGTCGTACTCGATAGTCAGGGCAGGCTCGCCGGCATCCTGTCCGAGCGTGACATCGTGCGTCGCCTGACCGAGTTCACAACGGACATGCTGCATAGGCCCGTTTCGGCTCTGATGACGGCAAACCCGGTCACCTGTGCCAGAACTGATTCCGTCGATGCCGTCATGCAGATGATGACGGGACGGCATTTCCGCCACCTTCCGGTCATCGACAAAGGCATTCTGGTTGGGCTCATCTCCATCGGCGATGTCGTCAAGACCAAGATCGAACTGACCGAAAGCGAAGCCGAAGCCCTGCGCCAATACATCGCGTCATAAGCGCGGCGCCGCCTTCAGGACCAGCCCCGGTTCCTTCCCAATCGGCGGTTCCGGCCCACCTTCCTGCGCGCGTGCCGCTCCGGCGCGGCTTACCGTTTTTTCATCTGCAGGACAGATCAGCGCAAACTCAGCCTTGTTAACTTGGCTTCGGATCAAACGACAACGGTCCGTTCAGACCTCCAAAGTTGAACAAGGTACCCAAATGAAAAAGCTCGCAACCTTTCTTGTTTCCACCGCGCTCGTCGGTGGCCTGAGTTTCGCTGCCGTCGTTCCCGCATCCGCGGCGGACAGTTTCCGTGGCATGCATCGCAGCAATTTCGCCGGCCAGCACATGCCCCAAGGTTATGGCATGTGGAATGTCGGCCCGCGTGGCGATCGCGGCATGGACATCGGTCTCGGCCGGAACCAGTTCGTCCATTTCGTCTGCTCGGCAGACGGTGCCCCGCTTGCCGAATTGATGCTCAATCATCTTTCCGACAGGCTGACGCTCGAGGACAGCCAGACCCCGCTCTTCAACGATTTCAAGGCCGCGACGCTGACGGCCCAGACCGATTACGCCGACGCCTGCACGCTGCCCACGGTCAACGCCAACGCACCGCTCGATCCGGTCGCCCAGCTCAAGCATTACGAGACCAACGCCACGGCCCGCATCGCCGCCGTCAACAGTGTGCTGCCCTCGCTCGAAGCGCTCTACGATAGCCTTACCGACGCTCAGAAGGCCGCACTGACCGTTCCGCCCGGCCCCCGCGACGCGCGCACCGGCCAATGGTTCCGCGGCATGAGGTCCGGGCAGGCTCAGTTCGGCCCGGGCAATGGACAGGGCTATGGTCCCAACAACGGCGCGCCCGGCACCGGTCAGGGCTACGGCCCCGGCAATGGACAAGGCTACGGTTCTGCCATCCGGAACTGATGTTCTTCCGGCAGGGGCATGTCTCTCCCGCCCCTGCCACACTCCCGGGGCGACGGTTCTGCCCAAGCGGCCTTCGCCTCACCCAACCGAGGGACTGGCGGCCCCGGCCCTTTTCGGTTTTTAAAAAAAAAGCGACGGCGGCAACGACAGTCTCAAGCCAGATGGATCGCGCCGACCGTTGAGAAAACCCCGCCTCGTAAGATCAGGCGGGGTTTTTTACCGTCTTTTGCGATGCCGTTTCCGCCTCAAATCACTCTAATTGACGCCTGATGTGCAAGAGGTGTTGAGACCTGCCGCCGGCACGACCGATTTCAGCCAATCCATTGCCATCGCCCCCTGATGCCGGGCTTCACGTACATCCGGGCGGCGCAGGCGCTGTTCGCCTCGCAGGCGGACCGACAGATGGGCGGATTGGCAAGATCGGAGCGGCGGACGCGGCAAGCCACCGGCTTGGCGCAGATCCGCGCAGCAAAGACCGGACGCGCCATCGACGACAACCGGTTTGCCGCACTTGCCGGCCTCACGCGCATTGGATACTTAAGTTCTTCTTTTTCTGCCTTTCGGTCTGTCCCATGTCCCTGCCGCTCGATCCGCAACTCGTCCGCGCCGAATTTCCCGCGTTCTCCGAACCCTCCCTCAATGGGCAGGCGTTTTTCGAGAATGCCGGCGGGTCCTATACCGCCCGCCAGGTGCTCGACCGGCTCGACCGCTATTACCGGGCCACCAAGGTTCAGCCCTATGGCTGGTATCCCGCCTCGGAAAAGGCAGGCGCCGCCATGGATCTGTCCTTCAAGCGGCTGGCCGAAGCGCTCAACGTCACGCCCGACTGGATTCAGTTCGGCCCCTCGACCTCGGCCAATACCTATGTTCTGGGCAAGGCGTTCGCCGGCTGGCTCAAGCCCGGCGATGCGGTCATCGTCACTGACCAGGATCATGAGGCCAATACCGGCAGCTGGCGCAAGCTCGCCGACATGGGCGCGGACATCCGCGAATGGAAGATCGACCCCCAAACCGGCCATCTCGATCTCGACGCCTTCGATGCCCTGCTCGACGAAAAGGTCCGTCTGGTCGCCTTCCCGCACGCCTCCAACATCGTCGGCGAGATCAACCCGGTCGCCGAGATCGTCACGCGCGCCCACAAAGCCGGCGCCGTGGTCGTGGTCGACGGCGTGTCCTATGCCCCGCACGGCCTGCCCGATCTCGCCGCGCTCGGCGCCGACGTTTATCTTTTTTCGTCCTACAAGACCTACGGGCCGCATCAGGGCGTTTTCGCCATCCGTCCCGAACTCAATGCCGAGCTGCCCAACCAGGGCCACTTCTTCAATGAAAAGAAGCTGCGCAACCGGCTGACGCCGGCCGGCCCGGACCATGCCCAGATCGCCGCGGCGGCGGGTATTGCCGACTATCTCGTCCGCGTCGCCGAAATCGCCGGCAAAGCCGTTTCCGGCCCGACCCCGTACCGCCGCGCCCATACCGCCATGCGCGCCCAGGAAAGAATCCTCGTCGCGCCGCTTCTCGATTTTCTCAACGCCAACGGCAATCGCCTGCGCCTGATCGGACCGAAAACGGTCGAAAACCGCGCCCCAACCCTGTCATTGGCGCTGCCCGAGCCGGGCCGCGATGTCGCCAAACGCCTTGCGACGCACGGCATCATGGCCGGTGGCGGACATTTTTACGGCTGGCGGCCTTTATGCGCGCTCGGCATCGATCCCGAGTATGGTGTCTTGCGTCTATCCTTCGTCCACTACACCACGCCCGAAGAAATCGACCGCCTGATCGCCGCGCTCGACGCCGAACTCCGCTGAAACGAACCATCATGCTCAACCGTTTCAGCGCCACCTTGTTGCTGTTGCTCGCCACGATGTTCTGGGGCTTCGCGTTCGTCGCCCAGAAGAACGCCGTCGCCTATATGGGGCCGTTGACCTATAACGGCGCCCGCTACCTGCTCGGCGGCCTGTGCATCCTGCCGCTGGCCTTGCGCGAGTATCGCCGACGCGGGCGGCCGCTGACCCCGCGGCAATGGGGCGTGCTCGGCATTCTGGCCTTCAACTTCTTCGCCGGCTCCTATCTGCAGCAGCTCGGGCTCGAATTCACCACCGTCACCAATGCCGGGTTCCTGACCGGTCTTTACGTTTTTTTCGTCCCGATCTTTTTGCTTCTCATCTTCCGCACGGCGCCGCATCCGATCGTCTGGCTGTGCGCGCCGCTGGCCCTCAGCGGGCTTTTCTTCCTCAATGGCGCCCGGCTCGACACCATGAACATCGGCGATCTGATCATCATCGCCTGTGCCGTGTTCTGGGGTCTTCACGTGCTGCTCTTGGGTTATCTTGCCAACGATACCGGCCTGCCGGTCTTCGTTTCTGCCCTGACCTTCCTGAGCGCCGGCGTCGCCGCCGGACTTTTGTCCTTCGGCTTCGAAACGCCGAGCATCGAGGCCATCATGGCCGGCTGGCTGGAAATCGCCTATGTCGGCATTTTCTCGACCGCCATCGCCTTTACCCTGCAGGCGGTCGGCCAGCTCTACGTCCCACCCGCCAATGCCGCCATCATCGTATCCGGAGAATCACTGTTCGCCGCGCTTGGCGGCGCCCTTCTTCTCGGCGAGCGCCTGCCGCCGATCGGCTATCTCGGCGCCGCTCTGATCTTCCTCGCCATCGTCATGGTGGAGGCCATTCCAGCTCTCATGCGCATCCGGAACAAAGCACAGATTGCCTGACAACTATCGTCCAGGCGAAATATGGCGGGCCGTATTTGCAGTCGGAAAAATGTAAACAAGTTTTCCACAGGTCGGGCAGTGTGATTTTACATATATCGACATGTCACTTTATTGTCATGAAGTGCACATAGCGTCACAATGCTTTTGGTCGCCCCCAATCGACTCAAGGCGACGAGGCGCGGTCTTCGTCACTTTGCGGTTGTTTCCGCAACGCCGCAGCATGGTCGCCCGGTTCCCCAACCCAACCCGACCCATGCATGAGACAATGCCGATACCCCAATCGGCCCCTATGAGCCGCCCTTCGCCGGGCGGCTTTTTTCGTTTTTCGTCCCAGAGCCGGCCGCATCTGGCGTAAATCCCGCAAAACGGCTACCAACGCCTTTTTCTATCCCCTCTTTGTCGGAGACCCCCCATGCCGACCCCTGTTCCGAGCGAACCGCGCGGTACCCTGACCGTCAGGACCCTCGCCATGCCCGCCGATACCAATCCGGCCGGCGACATTTTCGGTGGCTGGGTGATGAGCCAGATGGATATCGCCGGCGGCATCGCCGCCATCGAGGCGGCGCATGGCCGCGTCGCCACCGTTGCCGTGGATTCCATGACCTTCATCGCCCCGGTCAAGGTCGGCGACACGCTGTGCGTTTATTGCGACATCGACCGCGTCGGCACCACATCGATCACCATCAACGTGGAAGCCTGGGTGCGCCGCAACCAGGTCGGCGACCGCCTGCAGGTCACCCATGGACGCTTCGTCTATGTGGCGCTGGATGGAAACGGCCAGCCGCGGCCGGTGCGACCGGCCTGATCCGACGTCCAGCAGGCGTGACGGTTCAGACCGCCTTCCACTTGATCGAGCAGCCGATCGAGGGAATCTGCGTTTTCGGCGCCGGCTTGCCCGCCGCGATGGCCAGCATGGCATCGACCAGTTCGGCTTTGGCGCCGTGCGGCGGCGGATCGGTCCGCCCCGAATCGAGTCGTCCCCGATAGCGGATGACGCCTTTGGCGTCGAGACCGAAGAAATCGGGCGTGCACACCGCATCATAGGCATGCGCCACGTCCTGGCTCTCATCGTGCAGATAGGGGAAGGTGAAGCCGCGCTTGGCCGCGAACAGCTTCATGTTGTCGAAGGAATCTTCGGGATAGGTGTCGGCATCGTTGGAGCAGATGGCCGCAAAGCCCACGCCCTCCTGCCGGAGCGTAACCGCTGCCGCCACCATGCGGTCGGTAATCGCCTTCACATAGGGGCAATGGTTGCAGATGAACACCACCACCATGCCCTTTTCGCCCATGAGGTCGCTGAGTGCATGGGTTTGGTCGTCGACACCGGGCAATTGAAAATCCGGCGCCAGGATGCCGAGTTTTGGCTGTTCGACCACCATTGCCATTTGTTCTTGGTCTCCTCGTTTCGCCCGGTCCGCCTCGTCCCGTTTCATATCGGCAAGGCGACGGGCAAGTCGTGTTGTTGCCGGAATCGTGCAACGATGTCGTTGCCGCTTTTCCGAAAGTTTGAACCGAAATGCGTTCTCGCACGTCACATAGGCACTGAAGGCGCTTATTTCGAGGAGACGATTCATGCGCAAACTCAACAATAGCATTACAATGGCCCTTGCCGGCCTCCTTCTTGCCACAACTGGCGCTTTCGCCGCACAGGGAGTCGCAACCGGCGCCGTCAATGTCCGGACCGGGCCGGGCACGTCCTTCTCCAAGGTCGATACGCTCTTTTCCGGCGAATCCGTCGCGATCGGCGAATGCCAGGCCGGCTGGTGCTATGTCGAGCATGACGGGCCGGATGGCTGGGTCAGCGCCAACTACCTGACGCCAGCGGGCGGTTCCACGCCGGCGCCGGCCGAATCCGGCGATGACTGTCATTTCAACTGGGTCGTCGGACGGGGCTTCAGCATCGTGTGCGGCGACAACAGTATCACCCTGCCCACGCCCGGCGGCGCGCTGCCGCCACCGCCCCCGACCAAGAAGGTCTGTGTTTATGACGGCCCCAATTTCTCCGGTGCACATGTCTGCGCCAATGCCGGCATTTCCGACGACCACCTGGGCCCGGCCTGGAACAACCGCATCACCTCGATCCGGCTTTTCGGCGGCGCCAAGATCAAGCTGTGCCAGAATTACAACTATGGCGGGTTCTGCAACACCTTCTCGAGCAACGTGCCGATGCTCGGCATGCCGCTCAACAACAAGGCATCGTCCTACAAGACCTGGTAAACTCGGTCGCCAGACGCCAAAGCCTCTCCGGCTCCGGTCGGAGAGGTCTTTGTAACTTGCCATCCGTCCGGAAACGCGACGGAGCAGAACGCCGGAGCCGATCCTGCGATTTTGCCAGACGTGCTCCGTTCGTGTTCCCATTTTCCTATGCGTGATTGGAAATCTCTTTATCCAGTTCGTTCCCCATGGAGCAGAGCGCAAAGGGGAGCGACGGGTAAAAACGGGAACTTGTGGTTTTCTCGCGCCAAGCGCCACGATCGCCGGGAATGGGAGCCGGGCGGTCTGATGCCCTTAAAACACCCGATGCTCCGGGGACTGACGGGCTTCGAAAAGTGTTGAAAGCCGGATGGCATCATCCGCATTTCGGCCGTAACTTTGCTGAATGTTTCTTAATAAGTCAGCGGACCTTGCCGCAAGGAGGCAGCCTCAATGAAGACTCCGATCCTCGTGCTGAGTGGCGCGATCACCATGTTCGCAGCCCTTGTCGCCGGCCAGGCGCTCGCCGAGCCGGCCTATGCCACGCGTACCGTCAACATCCGGTCCGGCCCCGGTCTCGATTACGAAACCGTCGACAAACTGGTGGTCGACGAACCGGTCGACAAGGGCAATTGCAACGCCAACGGCACCTGGTGCTATGTCCGGCACGAAGGCACCAATGGCTGGGTCGCCGCCGTGTTTCTGACCACGACGCCCCCGGGCCAGCAGATCTCCGATCCGCCCGCCTCCAACCCGCCTCCGGCTGACCCAATGTCGAACGCCTACAAGGCGAACCGGACGGTCAACGTGCGCTCCGGTCCGGGCACGCAATATGGCATCGTCGATCGGTTGACCGCCGGCGAATCGGTGACGCGCGGTCAATGCACCTCCACCGGCAGCTGGTGCTATGTCAGCCATGACGGCGCCGATGGCTGGGTATCGGCAGGTTTCCTGACCCCCGAGACGCCGTCCGCGCCGCCTGCCGCAGAGCCCGGCGATGCCGCGCGCGTCGCCGTGTCCGCCGTCAATATCCGCACCGGACCCGGCACCAGCTTTGCCGTAACTGACCGGCTCGATGCCGGCGAACGCGTCACGCTCGGCCAATGCACCTCCGACAAGAGCTGGTGTTATGTCAACCACAACGGACCGGATGGCTGGGTATCGGCGCGCTTCCTCACCCGTCCCGGCGCGCCCGGCGGTGATGACGTCGATATGCCGTCTTCCGATCATCAGGGCCCGGGGATCACGCCGCCCAACACCTGGCCACCCTTCACCAACGAACGGACCGGAACCGCGGTGGCATCCATGCCGGTGCGGGGTGCCCCCAATCTCTTCACGGCGACGACCGGCCGGCTCGAACGCGGTGACGTTGTTACGGTCAGGGAATGCTCGGACGATGGGTATTGGTGTCATATCGCCCGCAACGGCCTCGATGGCTGGGTGCCGGCCATGTTCCTCACCATAAAGGAGGCGGTTGAGCCCGCTCCCGTGGAAACAAGGCTCATCGCCGCGCGGACCACGCCGATTCGCAGGATGCCGGGCGATCAGTCCCAGATTCTCGGCATGCTGCAGGCCGGAGACAGGGTGCATGTCAACAGATGCGGCCCGGCGGGCGCCTGGTGCCAGATCACCGAGGGGCCGGTAACGGGATGGGTTCAGGCCAGCGCCCTCAAGGCGCCCGAGGCGGCGCCGATGCCGCCACCCGGCCAGCAATCGCCCAATTCGGTCTGTTTCACCGGTTTCGGCGGATTGCAGATCTGTCTCAACCAATAGGCCCGAATGATCCGAAACCTGTGTGTTTCAAGGCGTCGCGACCACACCGCGGCGCCTTTTTCCGTTTTTTGGACATCGAAGGGCTTGGAGTGCGGCGCAACAAACGTTAAGACTTTATCAACTCATATCGATCGGAAGTTCCGCCATGCGTAGTTCCGCCCTGCTTCGCGCCACCAGCTTGGCATTCGCTTTTCTTCTTGCCGGTTCCGCAACAGCGTTTGCCGGAACCGCGGCCTGGCTCCTCAACGATGCCGCGATGGTTGCCGGCCCGGGTGCGGCCTACAAATCGGTTGGCCATGGCGCGGCGGGCGCGCTGGTTTCGGTCGAACGGTGCACCAAAGGCTTCTGCCAGATCGATTTCGAAGGCAAGACCGGCTGGGTGATGCGGCCCGATCTCAGCTTTGGTCTCGAAGCGCGAGGCCCGGTGACCGGTTCGCATTTCGACATGAAGAGCGGCAACGGCACGGTCTGTCTATATACCGGCGCCGATTTCACCGGCGACTATTTATGCCGCGACTCCGGTTTCGTGGTCACGGATCTCGCCCGCACCGGTCTCGACAACCTGTTCAGGTCCGCAACCGTAGCCGGTGATGCCTCGGTTCTGTTGTGCCGCGACTTCAACTTCACGTCCTATTGCGAGACGCTGACCAAGGACACCCCGCGGCTCAACCGGTTCCTTTACGGCAACGTATCGAGCCTCCACGTCTATTAGGGCCGTTCCGGAATCCTTGAGAATCTGACCGAAGCATTGCCGCTCGGTCGCCTCGCCCGGTGCATTAGCCATAACGCCCGGCTTGTCTTGCGCGGATCGCGCTCCGGCGCGATTTTTCGCATTATGAAAATCCATCCGTCCGCTCTTGTGGTTCTGCTGGTCGCCAGCCTTCCCGTTCTTGCGAACGCGGACGAAGGGGACTCGATGGCCGCCGCCGCGCCGCTCAATGTCCGGACCGGTCCCGGTCTCGATCATGCCATTCTCGACACGCTGGCCATTGGCGAACGCGTGCTGGTCAACCATTGCATCGACGAGTGGTGCGAGATCACCCGCGTCGGAATCGATGGCTGGGTCTATGCGCCCTATCTGGTGGCCGCCGGATTCTCCGAAACCTGGCATGCCGGTTCGTACGATCTGCCCGCAACACTTGGTAGCGACACCATTGGCGATTTCGATCTCGATGTCCTGATAGATGTGACATCCCCGAGAAGCGGACCGGCTCGGCCCAAGCCCTGAAGCCGGTCTTTTCCACATGCCCCGGTCCAGTGTTCAGTCTCGGTTCAGCCAGGTTCTGCCACTTATGCCTCACGTTTGAACAACCCACGTGAAGGGAGAGGCTCCATGAAACTTGGCAAACACATGGCCACCACCGGCATCGCCGTTGCCATTCTGGTCCTGGGCATTGGCTCGGCTCTGGCGGCACCGGCTCGGGCCACCGGTAGCGTCAACGTCCGCACCGGCCCGAGTGTCGGGTTCCCCAGGATCGATACCCTCTACAGGGGCGAACGCGTCGATGTCCGGCAATGCCGGAACGGCTGGTGCTTCGTTACCCATCGCGGTCCCGATGGCTGGGTCAGCGCCAGATATCTGTCGCGGACCGTCATGCCGTACCGGAGCGGTCCTTCGGTCAATTTCCACTTCGGCTTCCCGTTCGGCAACCGCAACCCGCCGCGTCCTTACTACCATCCGTTTCCGCCCCCTCCGCCACGTTGGTGAAATCCATCCGGTCTTCGGGCGCGGCACGTCCTTCGGCAACCTGACTGCCCGGTCACCCGCGCCAGGAGGTTTCCAAAAGACCAACCAGAACTGACATCACGAGCGCCACTCGCTCAGCCCGTCGGCCCCAGAACCGGCGGGCTGATTTGTTTTGCATCGCGCCCCGCATCCATCGCCACGCCAACTTTGAAGGCCCGGCAATTTCCTAGAGCATCGGGCGAAAACCGGTGTCCGCCTTTTCACCCGGTGCTGCAGTCTAGGTATCGATAGAACACCGCATCACCTCTAAGAAGAGGTCCGGCATTCTCATAACGACACACGAGCATTTCAGCCAAAACGCAACGCGTCGGGGGCAGGTCTGGCGCCGTAAAGACCGTCAAGATCATGCCTTTCGGTTTCCCGCCATCGGTCATCTGCACTCGCGACAATGCGCCGCCTTTTTTGGGTTTGCGTCTCAAAACTCTTTGGAAAAACCCTATTCATTTAGGACAGCCCTTTTGTCCAATGGGTCAAAGGAGTTGCACGTGCTGCCAAAAAAGGATTTGTTACAATCCAATCCGCCGGCACGCCACGGCGGTACTCGTATAGGGAGAGCAACTCATGCGTTTAATGTCTTCTTTATTGGTCGCCACTGCCCTGGTGACGGCCCTGTCTGGCGCGGCCTACGCCAAGACCCTGGTATACTGCTCCGAGGCATCGCCGGCTCATTTCGATCCCGGCCCGCTGACCGGCGGAAACGATTTCGACGCCTCGTCGCGCACAATTTATAACCGTCTCGTTGAATTCGAACACGGCGGCACCGCCGTCATTCCCGGTCTCGCCGAGAGCTGGGAAACGAGTGCCGACGGCACCGAGATCACCTTCCACCTGCGTCCGGGTGTGAAGTTTCACACCACATCCTATTTCACGCCGACCCGCGACCTGAACGCCGATGACGTCATCTTCTCGTTCGAGCGGCAGTGGAAGGAAGACAACCCGTACTACGCCTATCTGCCGAGCCTGACCTGGGACTATTTCCAGGGCATGGACATGCCGGCCTTCATCAAGGACATCGTCAAGGTCGACGATCTGACGGTGAAGTTCGTTCTCAACGAGCCGAACGCGCCGATGATCGCCAATATGGGCATGGACTTCGCGTCCATCCTGTCCAAGGAGTATGCCGACCAGCTCGTCGCCGCCGGCACGATGGAAAAGCTTTCGACCGAACCCGTCGGCACGGGCCCGTTCGAATTCGTCAACTACCAGCTTGATTCCGTCATTCGCTTCAAGGCGTTCGACGATTATTGGGCGGGCAAGGTCAAGATCGACGACCTGATCTTCGCCATCACCACCGACCAGCAGGTCCGGGCCCAGAAGCTCCAGGCCGGCGAATGCGATATCATGCCGTATCCGGCCACGGCGGACCTGCCCTCGCTGCAGGCCGATTCCAACCTCGTCGTGATGGAGAAGGAAGGCCTGAATATCGGCTACATGTCCTACAACGTCACCGAGCCGCCGTTCGACAAGGTCGAGGTCCGCAAGGCCCTCAACATGGCGATCAACAAGCAGGCGATCATCGACGCGGTCTACCAGGGCGCCGGCCAGGCGGCCGTCAACCTGATCCCGCCGACCATGTGGTCCTACAATACCGAGATCAAGGACGATCCCTATGATCCGGAAGCGGCTAAGAAGCTTCTGGCCGATGCCGGCGTCACCGATCTCACCACCGACATCTGGGCCATGCCGGTCCAGCGTCCGTACAACCCGAACGCCCGTCGTATCGGCGAAATGATCCAGGCCGACTGGGCCGCCATCGGCGTCAAGGCCAACATCATTAGCTACGAGTGGACCGAATACCGCACGCGCGGCAAGCTGGCCGACCGCAAGGGCCCGTTCCAGATCGGCTGGACCGGTGACAACGGCGATCCGGACAACTTCTTCGCGACGTTGTTCTCCTGCTCGGCCATCGGTGTGTCGAACTACTCGAGCTGGTGTGATCCCACGTTTGAGGATCTGATCCAGAAGGCCAAGACGACGTCCGACATGGCCGAACGCACCAAGCTCTATGAAGAAGCCCAGGTGGTGTTCAAGGAACAGGCTCCGGCTCTGATGCTTGCCCACTCCAAGGTCTTCATGCCGATGAGCAAGAAGGTGATCGGCTACACCATGGATCCGCTTGGCATCCACCGCTTTGACAATGTCGATGTGGCTGAATAATCCCGTAAATCCATGGCGCCGCCGTCAGGCGGCGCCAGCCCTTATCGTATAGTCCTATGTTCAGATTCTTTCTCGGCAAGCTGGCGCTGCTCATTCCGACCATATTCGGCATCAGCCTGGCCGCTTTTGCTTTTGTCCGTTTCCTGCCCGGCGATCCCATCCTCGCGATGGCCGGCGAACACGGCGTTTCGCCCGAGCGCTATGAAATCCTCAAGGAACAGTTCGGGTACAACCTGCCGATCTGGCAGCAGTACTTCAACTATCTCGGCCAGGTGCTGACTGGCGATTTCGGCATTTCGCTGTCGACCAAGCGGCCGGTGATCAACGAGTTCCTCACCCTGTTCCCGGCGACGATCGAACTCAGCTTCTTCGCCATGGCCTTCGCCGTTCTGCTCGGCATTCCGGCCGGCATCTTCGCCGCCGTCAAGCGCGGCACGGCGGTGGACCACACCGTCATGGGCGTCGCCCTGACCGGGTATTCGATGCCGATCTTCTGGTGGGGCCTTCTGCTGATCATCCTGTTCTCGGGCATATTGCACTGGACGCCCGTTTCGGGACGGATGGATCTCAAGTTCTTCTTTACCCCAATCACCGGCCTCATGACCGTCGACACCCTGATCTACGGCAACTGGCCAGGTTTCGTTTCGGCGATCCGGCACCTTATCCTGCCCGCCATCGTGCTCGGCACCATTCCGCTCGCCGTCATTGCCCGCCAGACACGGTCGGCCATGCTCGAAGTGCTGAGCGAAGACTATGTGCGCACCGCCCGCGCCAAGGGTTTGTCCCCGATGCGCGTGGTCGGGCTTCACGCCCTCAGAAACGCTCTCATCCCGGTGATCACCACCATCGGGTTGCAGGTCGGCCTGTTGATGGCCGGCGCCATCCTGACCGAGACGATTTTCTCCTGGCCCGGCGTTGGCAAATGGATGATCGATTCCATCTTCAAGCGCGACTATGTTGTGGTGCAGTCCGGTCTTTTGCTCATCGCCCTGATTGTCATGACCATTAATCTGCTGGTTGATCTGCTCTATGGCTTCATCAACCCGCGCATCCGCCATCAATAGGGGAAAAGATCATGACAGACACATCCCCTGAAGTCGGCTACGCCCCGACCACGCGCATCGAGATGCTCGCCGAGTTCTGGCATTATTTCCGCCAGAACCGGGGCGCGGTGATCGGCCTTGTTGTTTTCGCCGTCATTGTCTTCGTTGCCATCTTCGCGCCGGTCTTCGCGCCGCACGCGCCCAACGAACAGTTCCGCGACTATTTGCTGACGCCACCCGTCTGGCAGGACGGCGGGACCGCCCAGTTCCTGCTCGGCACCGACGCGGTCGGTCGCGATATCCTCTCGCGCCTGATCCATGGCGCCCGCTATTCGCTGTTCATCGGCCTGGTGGTCGTGGTCATTTCGCTCGTCGCCGGTGTTTTCATCGGACTCATCGCCGGCTATTTCCGCGGCTGGATCGATACGCTGATCATGCGCCTGATGGACGTGATCCTGGCCTTCCCGTCCCTGCTTCTGGCGCTGGTTCTGGTGGCCATTCTCGGCCCGAGCCTGCTCAACGCCATGATCGCCATCGCCATCGTCTATCAGCCGCATTTCGCCCGGCTGACCCGCGCCGCCGTCATGAGCGAGTTCAACCGCGACTACGTCACGTCCTCGCGCCTGGCCGGGGCCGGCCATTTGCGGCTGATGTTCCTGACCATTTTGCCCAATTGTCTCGCACCGCTGATCGTTCAGGGCACGCTGAGTTTCTCCAACGCCATTCTCGACATCGCGGCGCTGGGATTTCTCGGCATGGGCGCCCAGCCGCCGCTCCCGGAATGGGGCACCATGTTGGCCGAGGCCCGCGAATTCATTCTGCGCGCGTGGTGGGTCGTCACCTTCCCGGGCGTCGCCATCCTCATCACCGTGCTCGCCATCAATCTGATGGGCGACGGGTTGCGCGATGCGCTCGATCCGAAGCTGAAGCGGAGCTGAGCCGATGCCCCTTTTAGATATCGTCAACCTCTCCGTCGCCTTCGATACCGCCGCCGGCCTGTTCGTGGCGCTCGACAAGGTGTCCTATCGCATCGATTCGCGCGAAGTTCTGGCCATTGTCGGCGAATCCGGCTCCGGAAAATCGGTCGCCATGCTGGCGGTCATGGGCCTGTTGCCGCCCACCGCTCATGTCAGCGCCGACAAGATCGAATTCGAAGGACGCGACATTCTCAACCTCAACGAGAGCGATCGACGAAAGATCATTGGCAAGGACATTGCCATGATCTTCCAGGAGCCGATCGCCAGCCTCAATCCCTGCTTCACCGTCGGGTTCCAGATCGGTGAAATGTTGACCGCCCATCTCGGGCTCAAGGGCCATGCGCGGCACGAGCGCGCCATCTCGCTTCTCGAGGCCGTCGGCATCCGCGATGCCGAGGAACGACTCAAATCCTTCCCGCACCAGATGTCGGGCGGCCAGTGCCAGCGCGTCATGATCGCCATGGCCATCGCCTGCGAACCCAAGCTCTTGATCGCCGACGAACCGACCACGGCGCTCGACGTCACCATTCAGAAGCAGATTCTCGACCTGCTGATGCGTATCCAGGCCGAGCGCGGCATGGGGCTCATCCTCATCACCCACAATATGGGCGTGGTCGCCGAAACCGCCGACCGGGTGGTGGTGCAGTACAAGGGCCACAAGATGGAGGAGGCCGACGTCCTGACCCTGTTCGAGAACCCGCGAAACGCCTACACGCGCGCGCTTCTGGCTGCCCTGCCCGACAACGCCACCGGCGACCGGCTGCCCACCATTTCCGGCTTCGAGTTCACCGAAGGAGCCACGTCATGAGCGTTCCCGTTCTCGATGCCCGCAATATCGTCAGGGACTACGCCGCCTCGGGCAACATGTTCTCGCACGGCCAGCCGGTCAGGGCCCTCAAGGGCATCAGCTTCACCCTCGAACGCGGCAAGACCCTGGCCATCGTCGGGGAATCGGGCTGCGGCAAGTCCACCCTTGCCCGCATCCTGACCATGATCGACCGCCAGACCGAGGGCCAGCTTTTCATCGGCGGCCAGGAGATCGACATCGCCAAGGCGCCGGCGACCAAGGAACAACGCCGCAAGGTGCAGATGGTGTTCCAGAACCCTTACGGCTCGCTCAATCCGCGCCAGAAAATCGGCGACGTGCTCGGCGAACCGTTGAAGATCAATACCAAAATCTCCGCTGCCGAACGGCGCGACCGGGCCTATGCCATGCTCGAAAAGGTCGGCATGGATCCGATGCACTACAACCGCTATCCGCACATGTTCTCCGGCGGCCAGCGCCAGCGCATCGCCGTCGCCCGCGCCCTGATGCTCAATCCGAGCCTTCTGGTGCTGGACGAGCCGGTTTCGGCGCTCGATCTGTCCGTGCAGGCGCAGATTCTCAACCTTCTGGCCGACCTTCAGGACGAGTTCAATCTCACCTATGTCTTCATCAGCCACGACCTGTCGGTGGTCCGCTACATCGCCGACGAGATCATGGTGATGTATTTCGGCGAGGTCGTCGAATACGGCACGCGCGACAGCGTGTTCGCCAACCCCCAGCACGATTACACCAAGACCCTGTTTGCCGCGACGCCGCACGCCGACGTCGCCTCCATCAAGGCCCGGCTGGCAAAACGCGAAGCGGCACTGGCGTCGGCGGAGTAGAGCATCGGGCGAAAAAAGCGGAAGCCGGTTTTTCAAAAACAGCACCGCAACAACAAAGGATAGGGCGTGTGTTCCGTTTCCATCGGAACACACTACGCACCAGCAATCGAAAAACAGGGCTGTTTGTCCAAAATCGACGCAACGAAAAACCCGCCGGCGAAACCGGCGGGCTTATTTTTTTTCCAAGGCGCCCGAAAGCGCAGGCGCGAAGGGCCTTGGCTTACTTGACTTCCTGCAACTTCGTTGCGGAAGCGCGGCCATCGCGGCCGGCTTCAAGCTCGTAGGAGACCTTCTGGCCTTCAACCAGGGTGCTCATGCCGGCCCGCTCGACCGCGGAGATGTGCACGAAGGCATCCTTGCCGCCATCATCCGGGGAAATGAAGCCGAAGCCCTTGGTGGTATTGAAGAATTTGACAGTGCCAATGGTCATGGCGTTATGTCCTTTTGTAGCTCGCTCGACAAAGGATGCGAGACGGTTTCCCAAGAACGACATGTTCGAGGGCGTCGACGTTCGCGTAATCAGAGGAAGCCAAGCAAACCGGTAAACCGGGAGATCAGACAGCCATGACGGCAGCAACGTGTGGGCGGCCGTATGATCGCCCTGCGACGCAAAGTCAAGCTTTATCAACGTAACCTTGCCAAGCAATGACCATTTTACGTTATTGGCACATTCATTTCACATCGGCGCTGTCTGTTTGCACCTTGCCGACACATCAGGCACCCCGTTCGATGCCGGATCGCGCCCGCTTCGTCCATCTCGATCGCCACGGGGGCGCCACAGTGGCGAAACGCCGCCCGACATCCATGATCCAGGGCGCTACCAGATCTGCGGCACATAGCGTTCAGGGGGGACGGGATGGCGCTTGTAGTCGGGATGGTGCACGCGCGGCGGCAGTTCCACCGGCGGGTGTTCGATATCGCCATAGGGGATCTGGGTCAGCAGGTGGCTGATCATGTTCAGCCGCGCCCGTTTCTTGTCGACCGCCTTGACCACCCACCAGGGCGTATCGGGCGTGTGCGTGCGGGCCAGCATTTCTTCCTTGGCCTTGGTGTAATCCTCCCAGTGAACACGGGACTGCATGTCCATGGGCGACAGTTTCCACTGCTTCAGCGGATCGACGATGCGCATGTGGAAGCGGAATTCCTGCTCTTCGTCGGTGATCGAAAACCAGTACTTTAAAAGGATGATACCGGACCTGACGAGCATGCGTTCGAATTCCGGCACGGAGCGGAAGAATTCTTCCACCTCCTCGGGCGAGGCAAAGCCCATCACCCGCTCGACACCGGCCCGGTTGTACCAGGACCGGTCGAACAGAACCAACTCGCCCGGCGAGGGCAGATGGGGCACGTAGCGCTGGAAATACCACTGCCCCTTTTCCTTTTCGGTCGGCGCCGGCAGCGCCACCACCTTGCACACGCGCGGGTTGAGTCGCGCGGTGATGCGCTTGATCGCGCCGCCCTTGCCGGCGCTGTCGCGTCCCTCGAAGATGACCAGAACCTTGAGCTTCTTGTAGGCGATCCAGTCGTGCAGGCGCACCAGTTCGTGCTGCAGCTTGAACAATTGGTCGAAATAGGTCTTGCGGTCGAGCCGCCGGCTGCCGTCGCGCCCGATCTGCTCGTCGGCCAGCGCATCGAGCCGGTCTTCCTCAAGCTGCATCTCCAGCTCTTCGTCGAAATCGTCCTCGATCGCCGAGCGCAGGCGTTCGTAACCCTCTTCGGTACTCTTCTCGTTCTCGTCTCCGGTCGATTGCTCGTAGGCCTTGGCGCTCTTCTTCACCAGACGCAGGCGCGGCAACGACGCCAGTTGTTTGTCCATTTCCGAAGACTTCTTGTCGTCCGTCATCTTCTCAATCCGTTTCCAGAGCATCGTGCGAAAAGCGGATGCCGGTTTTCACAAATAACGATGCGACCACAAAAACAGAGCAGCGAGGTAAACCAACCCGAACGCACGCCGCTCCAGCGGTCGGATGGGGACAATTCGCGTTTCAGCCGCGCGTGTCCCGTCTCCAGTGCGATACATCCTCTTTCAACGATGCCTACCGTGTGGCCGATCGGCCGTTATCGGTCAAGCGTCCTCCCGCGGGGTTTCAATGAAAAACGACGCTCGGAACCATCAAGACCGGAGGATAACCGGTTCGGCGCAAAAAGGGCAGTCCGACATGGCAATGGGCGAACTCGGGCGGATCGGTGTCGGGCAAAACCGGCCCCCTCCTTTTCGTCCGATGCCTTAACTCACGCGCCGCCTGCCCTTAACCGACGGATTTGACAGCGACGACACCCGGTTGCGACCATGGCTCTTGGCAGTATAGAGCGCGGTGTCGGCGGCAAAGATCAGGGCCTCCGTGTCGAACCGATCGTCCAGAAAAGCCACCGCCACGCCGAAACTCAGCGTCACCCGGCCTTTTCGTTCCGGCCTGATCTGGGGAATGGCCGCCGCCTCGACGGTCTGGCGCATGCGTTCACACGTCTGCTCCGCCATGCCGAAATCGACGGAGGCGAGAAGGATGACGAATTCCTCGCCGCCGAAGCGGAAGACCCTGTCGCCGTGCTTGCGCGCCTCGCCGGTCAGCATGCCGGCCACCCGCCGCAGGCAATCGTCGCCGGCAACGTGGCCATAGGCATCGTTATAGGCCTTGAAATAGTCGATATCGGCAATCGCCAGGGCGACGCTGTCGCCGGCTTTGCCTTGCGCGCGCAGATCGGCCACCGCCGCATCCAGGGCGCGTCGATTGCCCAGGCCGGTCAACGGATCGATATTCGACATCTCCTCGAAACGATCGGATCGCATGCGTTCGTTGAGCGAGCGCAGCCAGTTCAGCCGCTCCTCCCGTTCCATCGAATAGCCGGCAATCATCGAAAAGACCGTGGCGGCGAACATGACGGACATCATGCCGCTTTGTTCGATCTCGTGGATGCCGCTGTAGTAGACCGAGGTGACGACAAAGATCGCAAAGGTCATGACGGAGGCCAAAAGCATGTACCAGAAGCGCACGCGCAGGACCATGACGCCGAACATCAGCCCAAGCAGCATGCCGACATGGTAGTGGCCCCGGAAAACGCTGTGGCTCATGGCCACGAGAGCGCCGAGAATGGCGCCCTGGGCAACCAGCACCAACACCGCCAATCCTTCGCGCACGACTGGACGCGGATTTTTCCAGAGCACCCACATCGCCATGAATCCAACGACGTTCATGACGCCGAGACGCAGGATCGTTGCCGGCCAGACAATATCCGGCAGGGCCGTGTAGTCCATGAAGACCAGCATCTCAAACATGATCAGGGCCGGGATCATGCCAATGGCCAGATGGCGTGACCGGCGACGTCCGGTCTCCGCTTCGAACAGACGTTCGAGGGGGTCTGCAAAACGAAGCCACCGCACGCCTGAAATCAGGTTCTCACCAACGATCGTTGGATTAACCTGACCAAACTCGGCATGTTCTTTTCGATCACCGTTGTTAGTTTCGATTTTTTCCATAAATGGAAACCAGTTGAAAATGGTATAGATTATAGAGGCATTTTGCCAGAAACGCCCTAACCAGCCGTAAAGTCTTCGGGCAATGGCATCTGACATCCTGAAAATCATCGGGTTTGACAGGAACGGCAAAGGTTTTGGCAAACACGCCACTGGTAAAAGCCGGGGGCCAGGAGGCTATGGCTGAAAACCGGATCGGTCCGTCCTGAGATGGACTGTCGGGGAGACTCGAAGCGCCTTCCCGTTCATCAGCAAGAGCCCGCCTCAGCGGGCGCGGATACCCAGCTTAAAAAACCGTCTCGACGGGATCGATGACACGAAGCGAGCGCACGCCCGAGGCGAGTTTCGTGGCGATATCGGTCGAGGTGATCCTCCGATAAATATCGGCGCCGGCAGTGTCGTACGATTTCCAACCGCTGTTTTCGTACAGAAAGCATTTTCGGATGGGAGCCAATGCAGTGTCCGTTTCGCTCCCTAATCGGTTGTAAAAACTAACCGACATACTCAGACAATTGAAATCAGGTTTATTTTTGAACTCCGCGCTCTTCCGATACCACAAAGACATCCGAAAGCGACATAGAGACTGACCTTGTTCTCTTCTATCCGACGGATGATCAGTCCTCCTGAGCCACCGACTCTGTTCCAAAATGCAAAATCGCATGACTAATTTTTAAACAAATACTTTAGAGATCAATTTACGGTACATGCATAGGTTTTATTTCTATTCTTGTTCCATTATGGAGAAAATGCTGGCCAGGACCTCCAAAAATGACCGGAAAGACGACATCCCCTGAAAAAGCACGTCGCACGCCTTCGGGAGTCGACAAGCCCAAACCCGGCACGTCTCGTCGGAAGAAAGCCCCTCCAGCTCATTCCTCTTTGCCTGCGAACAACGGACACGAACCGTCCGAAGCGTTGCAGGCAGCCTTTTTTCTCGATCTTCCCGCCGCCGCCGCCGTGTTCGATGCCGACAACCGGCTGATCATTTCGAACAAACGTTTTGCCGAAGTGTTCGAACTCGTCCCCACCGCCGTCATCGCCGGCACTCCGGTGGACGAACTGATCCAGTTCACATTGCTGGAAGACGTTTTCGACGACTTCTCGCATGTCAATTCGTTTGTGGACAGCATCGCGCAACTCGCACCTGGAGAAATCGGCGAAGCAACGCTGGTTCTTCAGGACGGGCGCAAGATCGGCCAATCCGTCAAGAAGTTGGAGGACGGCCACTGGCTGGCTATTTATTCCGACGTCACCTCCGTGCTCGAAGCCGAAGCGCAGGCGCGGGAGGCGGAAAACCGCTGGAATTTCGCGCTCGAAAGCGCGCGCCAGGGCGTATGGGACACCAATCTGGTCACCGGCGACACCTTCTATTCGCATATGTGGCGGGTCATCCGCGGTCTTGAGAACTGCCCGGAAGAAAAGCTTACGCCGCAATCCTGGCACGCGCGGCTGCATCCCGAAGACAGGGAGCACGTCCTCGATTCTTTCGACCGGCTGACCACCGGCGAAGTGCTCGATTACAGCATCGAATATCGCGAGCGGCATCGCGACGGACATTGGATCTGGATCTCGAGCCGGGGTCGCGCGCTCACCTGGGACGTGGAAGGCAAGCCGACACGCATCCTTGGAACCGACACCGACGTCACCGAAACGCGAAACGCACAGGCGGCGCTGGCCGAATCCGAAGAGCGCTGGAATTTCGCTCTTCAGGCCACGGGCCAGGGGGTCTGGGATTGCGATATCGTCACCGGTGACATTTATTATTCGCCCACCTGGCGCGCAGCGCGGGGGCTCTCCGAAAATGATACCAGCATCAAGACCTATCTGGACTGGCTGGAACGGGTCCATCCCGACGACCGGGAGCGGTTGCGCGACATTACGCGCCGGCACCGGGCCGGCGAGATCCGGTCCATCTCCTTCGAATATCGCGAACGCCATGTCGACGGGCACTACATGTGGTTCCAGGGAGCCGGCGAAACCATCGCCCAGGACGAGAACGGCAAGCCCACGCGCGTAATCGGCGTCGACACCGACATCACCATCCGCAAGGAACTCGAACTCAAGGTGCGCGAAAGCCTGCAGATCCTCAACACCGCTCTCGACAATTTCCCCGGCGGCATCTGCATGTACGACAAGGACCTCGTCTTGAAGGTTGCCAATTCGAGTTATTACGAAATCAACCGGATCGACGAAGCCTGGTTCCCGGTCGGTTCCAAGCTCAACGATATTCTGCGCTATCATACGGAGCGCGGGGATTACGGCGAGGGAGACGTCGACGCGATCGTTGCCGAACGCTTCGTGGAGGCCAACAACTTCACACCCGCCAAGTTCAATCTCACCCGCTCCGACGGCACGACGATCGAATACAAGCGCATACCCATGCCGGCAGGCGGATTTGTGATGACGTTCGAAGACATCACCGAGCGCCTTGAGGCCGAGAACGAAAAAACGCGCCTCGAAAAGGAGCTCGTGCAGGCACAACGGCTCGAGTCCCTCGGCACGCTGGCGAGCGGTATCGCGCACGAAATCAACACGCCCATCCAGTATGTTGGCGACAATATCCGCTTCATCGGCCAATCGCTTCGCGACCTGCTCAAGGTCCTTCAGCTCGGGCGCAAGGCGCTGCGCCTGCCCATCGATCCGGGCTTCGTTTCTGAACAGGCCGAAAACATGGCCAGACTCGAGGAGAAACTCGACCTCGGCTTCATTCTGGAAGAACTGCCGCAGGCACTCGACCAGTCGGCACAGGGCGTCAAGCAGGTCGCCACCATCGTCAAGGCCATCAAGGAATTCTCGCATCCCGGTCAGGAGCACAAGGTCGAGTTCGACATCAACTCGATCATCGAAACGACCCTGATCGTTTCGCGAAATCAGTGGAAATACGTCGCCGAGGTCGAAACCGATCTCGATCCTTCTCTTCCCAGCATCAAATGCCTGCCGGGCGAGATCGGCCAGGCTCTGCTCAATCTCGTCGTGAATGCCGCGCAGGCAATCGAAACGGCGGCGCCCGAAAAAGGTCTTATCCGGGTCACCAGCCGGCAGGAGGATGGCTCCATCATCGTCGAGGTTCAGGACAACGGGTGCGGCATCCCCGATTCGCTCCGGGACCGTATCTACGATCCGTTCTTCACCACCAAGGATATCGGCAAAGGCACGGGACAGGGTCTGTCCATCGTGTTCAGTGCCGTGGTCAAAAAGCATGGAGGCGCGATCGACTGCGTATCGCACGAGGGCGAAGGCACGACCTTCATCCTTTCGCTTCCCATCGAGGAAGCCGGCGAACAGGACAAGGAGGCCGCTGCTTGATGAAACCTCACATTCTTTTCGTGGATGATGAACCGAATCTGCTGTCCGGTCTCAGGCGCCTGACGCGGGGATGGACCGATCTGTGGGACATGGAATTTCTGCCGACCGGCGAAGCGGCGCTGGAAGTCATCGACCGGGACCCTGTCGATCTGGTGGTCACGGACATGCGTATGCCGGGCATGGACGGCGCCGAACTGCTCGAACGGATTTCGCAAAAGAAGCCGGGCATTTTCCGTTTTGCCCTGTCCGGCGAAACCGATGTCGTCCAGGCGATCCGCATCGCCGGCCGCAGCCACCGATTTCTCGCCAAGCCGATCGAACCGGATATTCTGTTCGGCGCCATCAACGAGCTGTTCGACAGGCCGAGCACGATCCTGGAGAACCAGCGCAAGAGCAGTGTCGCCATCTTCGATTTGCTGAAATGCAAACATGGCCGGCTGGCGACGCTTGCCGATCTCGTATCCCATCCCGAACGGCACGACGTGGAAATTGTGGCGCAGATCATGTCCGATCCCAGCCTCGCGGTCCGTATTCTGCAATTGGCCAACTCGGCCTATTTCGGCAAGCCCCTCAAAACGATCAGGATCCCCAAGGCGATCAACTATATCGGGCTCCAGCGCCTCGCCCAGCTCGTCGAAAGACAACGCCTGGGTGCGGAGAATGAAGCCCATTCGGAAGATTGCATCGACAATAACCGACGCGCCATGGCGGCCGTCATCGCGCGGGAACGGGCTGCCGCCGAGGACCGGAGCGAGGATGAACAGGATCTCGCCTATGCGACCGCGCTGTTTTCCGGGCTGGGTGAGCACAAGGGACTTAATTCGCAGGCATGCGCCGCGCGGCCGGCCTGTATCTCCACCTTGTTCGGCCTGCCGGCACGTCTTGCAGAAAGCCTCGTCCGGTTCACCGAAACTTCGGATCCACCGACATCGGAAGACGCAATGGCGGAACTGGCCATCGAGGCTGCGGCCAAAACACTCGAACAGAACAAGGAGGCTGCTTGAGCCATGACCACATCAACGGAATCGCGGGTATTGTTCGTTGACGACAGCCAGAACCTATTGGGCGCGGTCAGGCGGATGCTACGCGGACATATCGATCTTGTCGTGGCCGAAAGCGCGCAGACCGCCTTGCAGATTCTGGAAACGGATCCGACGGTCACGGTCGTCGTGAGCGATCAGAACATGCCCGGCATGAAGGGCATCGAGTTTCTCGCCTTGGTTGCCGAGAGGTGGCCGCTGGTGACCAGGGTCATGCAGACGGGAAACAACGATCAGGACACCGCGATTTCGGCCATCCATTCCGGGCGTGTCTTCCGGTTTCTCAGAAAGCCGTACGAACCTGCCGATCTGCTGGCCATCATCAACGAGGCGCAGGCGGAACACAAAATCAGGAAGAACGAGCACACGCTGCTCGAAACGACCCTGGCGACCTCGGTCAAACTGGTGACCGAAATGCTGGCCCTGATGCGGCCGGACCTGTTTTCCGAATCGACCAAGGTGCATGAACTGGCCAGGGAACTCGCCATCCAGCTCAAGATATCCCGCCCCTGGGAGATCAGCCTGGCGGCCATGCTCTATCCGCTCGGGCTCGCCACGCTTCCCGAATCGATCATCCAGAAAAGAAAGAAAGGATTGCATCTGAATGCGGCCGAGAACTTCGCCCTCGGCAATAGCGGCGTGGTGGCCGGGCAACTGGTCGAGAGGATTCCCAAGCTCGAACGGGTCGCGACCTATCTGCGCTATTGCCGCAAGGGATATGACGGCTCCGGCTTCCCGGTGGGCGAGCAAACCCCCGATGCGCCGCGCAACGCCGTCTTCCTTCTGCCGCTTCTGATCGAAATCGTCGAACTCGCCGAAATCCGCGACATCAGTCTCAAGGACGCGGCTCTGGCGCTCGCGGATCAGGCAGAGCGGTTTAACCCGCATCTTCGGGATGTGGTCACCACCTGGCTCATCAAACGCGCCGAAGAGGACGGGCAATACGAACACGTGGCCAAGGAACTCTCGATCGACAAGATCAGGATCGGCGACGTGCTGGTCAACGATCTGCTCGACGAGAACAAGGGCCTGCTTCTGACCGGCGGCTCGGTGCTCACCGAGATGATGATCAAGCGCATCCAGGCGCTGGCGGAAAACCACACGATTCCGCGCAGACTGGCCGTCTCACGCGTCAATCCCGCCGCCGCCCGCCAAAGCACCGCCGCCTGAGCCGTATAATAAGGCCTCTGGATCGTTGGAAAGACGGGCAAACGGTTGGGCAGCCCCCGCGGCCGCCCACGCCGTCTCCCGGCATGCCTGCGACGAACATCTGCCACCGAAAAGGCCAGATCCGTGTCGCTGACAGGTTCCGGCCGAAGGGAGGCCGCCCTCCTGCCAAATCCTGGGCAGTGGGTCAGTTTGAAATCATGATGCGATTTGAGCGCAATCAATCCCCGAATTGAAGTGTTATGGCAATATCTGGGGCGCAAGGTGTGCAATGCAGAAATGCGGTTGCCGGTCTTCAAATGACCAAATGGCTGACCTACGTTGTCAACCATGAGTTGACATTATAAGGTTCACCCAAGGTCAAAACCTCTGGGAGGGCCGGCGTAGAAGCTGGAAGAGGTGCCCATGCTAAAAGGACCGCAAGGCCAGAAAAGGCCAGCGGATGCAATCGGCGCCGCTGTGATGGTGGCGAAGATCGCGACCGGAGAAATCGAAGAGACAAAGCAGACAAAGTCCGGCAGGGCCAAAAGCGGTCAAGCCGGAGCAAAAGCACGTGCGGACAAACTTTCGCCGACTGAACGGAGCAAAATTGCACAAAAGGCCGCAGGCGCACGCTGGTCCATAAAGGCGGATCAAAAATGACTGTATGTATTGCTGCTACTTGTGAGAATGGCGCAGCTGTAGTTGTAGCGAGCGATCGGATGCTTAGCGCTCCGTTCTTGACGGTGGAATTCGATCATCAAGACGCAAAGATAGATGAAATTGGACACCGGTGTGTTGCCCTTTCGTCTGGTGATGCGCTTTGCGTGCAAGATGTCCTTATTGGTGGCAAGGCGGCTGCAAGTCAGATTCAGAATCCGACGATTAGTACGCTGGCAGAGCAGATCAAGGTGCAATTCAAACGCGTCCGCGAACAACAAATTAATGATTTGGTTCTTGGCCCTAGAGGCATTGATTTTGAAAGCTTTTATGCCGGGGGGGATGATTAGCCGATTCCCGCCCGACTTGGCTATGCTGTTGGATAGTCAAGTGCAGAGGCACTCACTCCAAACTACAATCCTCGTCGCAGGCGTCGATGGAGCAGGAGCTCATATCTTTAACATTGAAGACCCGGGAGCAATGTCCTCGTTTGACCGGCTTGGTTACCACGCCATTGGTTCAGGACATCGGCATGCCGTTCTAAAAATGGTTGGAATGGGTCAACATAAATCAATGTCTCTGAACGAGACGGTATTCAATGTTTATTGCGCCAAAAGGGTCGCTGAGTTGGCTCCAGGTGTGGGGCAAGCCACTTCCATGAAAATAGTCACTGCTGACGGAATTACGCCACTAGAACAAGGTACGCTGGAACAAATGGAACCTGCGTATAAAGCTCAGGAGAAACCAGAGCTCGCGGCGGTCAAGAAGGTCATCGAGAAATTACCATTCGGTAAGGAGAGCCCCCATGCAACCGAATGAAGATAAACCAAAAAACGAAGTCAACATGGACGAGCGTCATTTCGCCGTTCCTCTTGATGTGCAGCTTGATCTTGCTGAAAATCGCAAGATGCTGGCTGAGTTCCGCTATGAACTGATGATTCGGCGCGGTAGAGGATGGGACGTGTGCATCCATGAAAATGAACAAAATGCTTGATATCTGAATTCAAGCAACTATATTAAGGGCATGAACAAGCTGCCCTTGCATAAACGCGTTCAAATCCTGTCCATGTTGGTCGAAGGAATGTCCATGCGGTCCATTGCTCGCGTGGCTGATGTTTCGATCAACACCGTGATAAAGCTTTTGGTCGAGGCTGGCGAGACTTGCGCCGAATACCACGACAAGACAGTGCGCGGCGTCGAAGCCGAGCGCGTCCAGTGCGACGAAATTTGGAGCTTTTGCTACACCAAGGCAAAGAATGTCGCGAAGGCGAAGGCAGCGCCTGAGGAAGCCGGCGACGTTTGGACCTGGACCGCAATCGACGCCGATAGCAAGCTGATCGTTTCCTATTTGGTCGGCGGACGTGATGCTTCCTACGCCAAGGCATTCATGGAAGACGTTGCCGACCGTCTCGCCAATCGCGTGCAACTGACCACTGACGGTCACAAGGCATATCTTGAGGGCGTTTCCAGCGCCTTCGGAAACAATGTTGACTACGGCCAGCTTGTGAAGATTTACGGCGACGTGCCGGAGCGTTTCAAGGGCGTCTATTCGCCGTCCGAATGCAAGGGCACGAAGAAAACGCCGATCATCGGCAACCCTGACGAGGACTATGTTTCGACGTCCTATGTGGAGAGAATGAACCTGAGCATCCGCATGGGCAACCGCCGCTTTACGCGACTGACCAATGCGTTTTCGAAGAAGATCGACAACCATCTTCACATGCTGTCGCTCTACTTTGTTCACTACAACTTCTGCCGGATCAACAAGGCAGTCAAAGTCAGCCCGGCAATGGCTGCAGGCATCAGCGACACATTGCGCGACGTCAAATGGATTGTCGGCCTTATCGACGCACGCGCACCTACTCCCGGCCCGCGCGGCCCTTACAAGAAATCAGATTCAAACTGAGACACTGCGAAATCCTGTCAGCAATGCGGGCTCCGCTTTGTTGCAGTCACATTCCATGGTGGCGGGCGAGCGATGTCCGATCCTGAAATCGAGTCGATGATCGATTTCACCGTCTTCAAGAAGGCCAAACGCGCGCAGAGTGGCGGCAAGCCGTCGGAGCGCGATTTGTAACCCTGATTTGCCGCAACCCGTTTTTTGTTCCCGCCCCTCGGCGTCACCTCCATCACCCTGCCCGATAGCTCAGAAGAACGGTGCCCCCTTCCTTCGGTTCGGCAGCAACGAATTTCAGATCGAACAGCCTGTCGGGCAGATCGGGCGCGAAACGTGGCCCTTTGGTGCCGCCGGCGAGCACCGGACAGACCAGCAGGTGCATCTCATCCACCAGTCCTGCCGCCAGCAGCGCAGCGTTGAGCCGGCCGCCGCTTTCCACGCGCATCCGGGTAAAACCGTAATCCGATGCCAGTGCCGCCAGCGCGGCACCGAGATCGACCCTTTGCTCGCCGAAGGTCCGGCAGACGACGCCGAGCCGTTCGATTCTGTCGACGTGGTCCCTGGGCGTGGCGTGCGAGCCGAGCGCGAACCAGCGTCCCCACATCGGTTGCGCTATCCAGTACGGCCAGCCCGAGAGGCGCCCGCCGCTGTCGATTACGACGAGCGCCGGCCCGTCACGGGGCGGTGCCGGCGGCGGCGCGTCCTGCCCGGGCACCTGTGGCGGCGTCGCCGCCAGCATCGTGTCGCAGCCGGCAAGCGTGGCGTCCTCGCCGAAACCGGCGGCGATGCCGTAAAACAGCCCCATGTCGACGGTGATGCCGGTCGTCCGGCCGTCAAGGCTGATCGCGTTGAACAGAACAATAGAAGGTCTCATGCCACCCTCCTTGCGATGTCCCGCCGACACTGGCGCCGCACGTTGTCAGATCCCGGCAGTGGCATGACGCTGAAGCGCCGCCACCACTGCCATATCCTGTCAGCAGTACCTGCTAGGAGCGGATTCGAGAAAAGTGGGAACCGGTTTTCCGGTTCGAACACGCGACCATGTCAAGGCCCTGGCCAACGCGCTTTGCGCAGGGGCTAGGCTTTGCCGCAATCACATCCCATAGTGGCGGGCAAGCAATGTCCAATCCCGAAATCGACTCGATGCCCATGGCCAACGACCCCAAATCTTCGCGTCCAAAAAAGAGGGAAGGCGACAGTTTTTCCGTCGACGATTTCCTTGCCGAGATCGAGAAGGCGGAAGACGAGGCGCTCAGCAAGCCGTTGCCGCAGGAGCGCTTGAAGAACAAGCGCCGGATGGATCGCGAAGCGGCCGCGAAGGCGGCGCCGGAGATGGACCAGCGCGCGCGCGAACTGAAGACCGCCTTCGAGAAGCGGAGGACAACCAAGACCTCCAACCCCGATACCGTCACCGGCATGTCGAAACGCGCGCCGAAATCCAAGGCCAACGCCGTCGAGCGCCCGGCCAACCTGCCCGGCTTCGAAGAGGCGCCGCAGGCCGGGTTCGGGCACATGCCCGCCTCGGCCCTTCATGCCGAGCCCGCCGCCACACCCACCCTGACCGGGTCCGGCGTCACCGCCACCGTCGCCGCCCTGCAGGACCTGATCGAACACGGACGCAAGGAAGTGGAAGGCGCCCCCGCCTGGATGCCGCACCGGCCCGAGCGACCGGAGAAAAAGGAAGGCGGCCAGACATTCCGCCTCGCCACGAGTCTCGAGCCGGCCGGCGACCAGCCGACCGCCATCGCCGAGCTGGTCGAGGGCGTCAATTCCGGCGAGACCGACCAGGTGCTTTTGGGCGTCACCGGCTCGGGCAAGACCTTCACCATGGCCAAGGTCATCGCCGAGACCGGCCGGCCGGCGCTGATCCTTGCCCCCAACAAGACGTTGGCTGCCCAGCTCTATGGCGAGTTCAAATCGTTCTTTCCCGACAACGCCGTCGAATATTTCGTGTCCTATTACGACTACTACCAGCCGGAAGCCTATGTGCCGCGCACGGACACCTATATCGAGAAGGAATCGACCATCAACGAGCAGATCGACCGCATGCGCCACTCGGCGACGCGCGCCCTGCTCGAACGCGACGACGTCATCATCGTCGCCTCGGTTTCGTGTATTTACGGCATCGGCGCGGTCGAGGACTACACCTCGATGATCATCGATCTCGAACCGGGCCAGAAGATCGACCAGCGCGAACTGATCGCCCAATTCGTGGCGCTGCAATACAAGCGCGTCTCCGCCGATTCTCGCGCGGTGCGTTTCCGCGTGCGCGGCGACACCATCGAACTCTTCCCGGCCCACTACGACAATGCCGCCTGGCGCATCGAGCGATTTTCGGCAACGAGATCGAAAAGATCGTCGAGTTCGATCCGTTGACCGGCAAGTCAGCCGGCGAACGCAAGTTCATCCGCGTTTACGCCAATTCCCACTACGCCGCGCCGCGCCAGACCATTACCCAGGCGATCAAATCGATCCGCGCCGAGCTCAAGGCCCGCCTCGCCGAACTGAACGCCGCCGGCCGCTTTCTCGAGGCCCAGCGCCTCGAACAGCGCACCACCTTCGACCTCGAAATGATGGAGGCGACCGGGAGCTGCGCCGGCATCGAGAACTATTCGCGCTACATGACCGGCCGCAAGCCCGGCGAGCCGCCGCCAACCCTGTTCGAATACCTGCCCGACAACGCCCTGGTCTTCGTCGACGAGAGCCACGTCACCATCGGCCAGCTCGGGGCGATGTATCGCGGCGACTTCCGCCGCAAGGCGACCCTGGCCGAATATGGCTTCCGCCTGCCCTCGTGCATGGACAACCGTCCGCTGCGCTTCGAGGAGTGGAACGCCATGCGCCCGCAATCGATCTACACCTCGGCCACGCCCGGCGCCTGGGAGATGGAACAGACCGGCGGCGTTTTCGCCGAACAGGTCATCCGGCCCGACCGGCCTGACCGATCCGCCGGTCGAGATCCGCCCGGCCTCGACCCAGGTCGACGACGTCATCGACGAGGTGCGAAAGGTCGCCAAGCAGGGCTACCGCACCCTTTTGACCACGCTGACCAAGAAGATGGCCGAGGATTTGACCGAATACATGCACGAGCAGGGCGTCCGCGTCAGGTACATGCATTCGGATGTCGACACGGTCGAGCGCATCGAGATCATCCGCGACCTGCGCCTCGGCGCCTTCGACGTCCTGATCGGCATCAACCTGTTGCGCGAGGGGCTCGACATTCCCGAATGCGCCCTGGTCGCCATTCTCGACGCCGACAAGGAAGGGTTCCTCAGATCGGAAACCTCTCTGGTGCAAACCATCGGCCGCGCCGCCCGCAATGTCGACGGGCGGGTGATCCTTTACGCCGACAACATGACCGGCTCGATGGAGCGGGCGCTCGGCGAAACCAACCGCCGCCGCGAAAAGCAGATCGCCTACAATGTCGAGCACGGCATCACCCCGCAATCGGTCAAGTCGGGCATCAAGGACATCGTCGACAGCGTCTACGAGCGCGACCACGTCACCGTCTCGACCGGATTGAAAGGCGACAAGACCGGCAAGTCCGGCCTCCACGTCGGCGACAACCTCGCCGCAACCATCAAGGGGCTGGAAAAAGACATGCGCGAAGCGGCGACGAACCTCGAGTTCGAGAAGGCGGCACGGTTGAGGGATGAGATCAAGCGGCTACGGGAAATGGAACTCGACGTCCTGGAGAATCCGGACGTCGGCTGAACCACCTCCTCAAATCCGTCATCGACTTCGTTGGTTCGATCTGCCGCGTTATCTGACCAACCCACCGCGTCATCCTCGTGCTTGACACGAGGATTCATTCGCTTGCTCCATTGGCGCATGAGCGGGTGGGTCTACATCATGGCGAGCAAGCCGCGCGGCACGCCCTATATCGGCGTGACCAACAACCTCATTCGCCGCGTCCAGGAACATCGCGAGGGCCAGGTCGAGGGCTTCACCCGCAAATATGGCTGCAAGTCGCTCGTTTACTACGAAGAATACAACACCGTCCCGCTCGCCATTCAGCGCGAGAAAACCTGAAACACTGGGTTCGGCAGTGGAAGCTCGACCTGATCGAAACCATGAATCCGCATTGGGTGGACCTTTGGGAGGAGATCACGCGATAGTTGACACCCGCGCTGTTTGTGTGGCGATCAATGGATGCTCGGGTCAAGCCCGAGCATGACGCAGAGGATATTGGCTGCCTTACGCGCTTCGTGACCCGCCGCATCATCTTTTTTGGTCAAGCCCGCCAACCCCTCGTTTCACCCCGCCAACCCCTCGTTTCACCCCGCCAACCCCTCGTTTCACCCCGCCATCCCCTCTCTTCCCACCGCTCTCTTCCCACCGCGTCATCCTCGTGCTTGACACGAGGATCCAGCCGCGGATCGATTTTAGCGACGCCCCGGAAAGCTGTGCTCGCAGGAGAGAGGGCTTCGGCGGCTAAGCCGCACGACGTCGTCCCGGGACTTGATCCCGGGATCCAGCAGCGACGCGTGCGCCAACCAAAAGATTCTCCCGACGCGATAGACATCGCACCGCTGGATGCCCGCTTTCGCGGGAATGACGCGATGTTGGCTTCAACCGTCCACTCTGTCGTCCCGGGACTTATCCCGGGACCTAATGGCATTGGCCACATGTGGAGACGCGGATTGGATTCCGGGGTCAAGCCCCGGAATGACAAGAGCGGATAGCAGGATCTATGCTCAAGCTTGATACTGCGCCTGTTGAAGGACATCGCGGGCCTTCGGGCCCTGCACTTCAGATAAGTGTGATTTTCGGTTCGGGGGCAGGCGCTTCGTCAATTGCTGGCTCCGCAATCTCTGGAACCTGAAAAATAGACGGCGCTCCTGATCTGAAGGCCTTTCCGACTGCTATGGCTTGGCGTGGTTTTAGCGTCGGCAACGCTTCAACCATGTCACTACCCATGTAGTTGGTCAAAAAATCGGCGCTAGTTTTATCGAACTGCTGAAAAGCAATTATAGAATTACATTGCGTCAAAACCGTCTTCGAGACGTTGGCAGTCCTCTGCGCTATAATCATAAACCCAATGTTATACTTGCGACCTTGCAGTGCAATTTGGCTTATACTGTTGACCAGTGCTTGAGCGCCTCTGTCGTCAGCGCCAACAAAGTTCCATTCAGGCACTACAGTGTGAGCTTCCTCAAGCACGACGCACACTTGCTTTCCATAATTGCTGTCAGTCCGCGCAATTTGAAATAGCATTTTGAAGAACCACTTTGTGTAGTCCAGTATTCCTGTTGTATTTGAAACATCTGGTAGCTCAAATATTGCGATTTTTTCCTCGGATTTAAGGAAACGCCCAATGGCATCGCCAAAGTTTTTGGTGAGTTCGCTTTCTGCGTCGGCAATTTTGCTGGCGTCTTGTTTGTCTAGGTATTTCGCTTTTTCTGAAATGAGTGTTCCTATAGCCTTGAACATCGCAGCTGATGGGTTCAGAGCTACTAGCGGCTTTGCTTTCAAATCAACAAATTTCTTCGAATACTCATTCGTAAAGTCGACGCATATAATTTTAGTTCCGTCCTTAGCTAGTTGACGTATTAGGTTTCTCGCAAACACGGACTTGCCAGTGCCTGTTACACCCAATATCGCAAGATGGTGGGTAATGGCGTCTTTCTTGTTGAGAAGCACCGGGTAATTTGTCTCTGGAATATTCCCGACGAGAAATTCGCTCTCTGGTGGATCAGTTTGTTCAATTTTCTCTGCCAGATATACAGGAGAATTAACTTCTGGTAGCCAACCGAAACGATCAAAGCACAAGTTGTCAGCATTCCAAATTCCGAGCTGTGCTGCCTGACCGACGATAAGCCCCGCTTCATTCTTGCTTTCGAGAACCTCGATGTCTGTCACACCCTGTACAATTTGATAAAGGATCGAAACGGCGCCAACCTGCACTTCGAGCAAGGTGCCCTCCGCGACGGGAACTCTGGATCCATATTCGAAACGAAGACTGCGGATATTACTGTCATCTATTACCAAACCGACGAACCTATTTAGCAGCTTCTCGGTGTTCTCTGCGGCCAATTTGTAGACTACATTCGCTTCAATTTTCTCGTGTTTCGGAGCTGCACCAACGGTGCTGGCGATTTGTGGCGTGGCGAGAACTTTTATCCACTGCTGCTGATTCAAAAAGTAGTTATCAACAATAAGCCCCTTGCGAACTCGCCCGACATCCTCCATTGAATATCTAAACTCGACGAATTCAAATCGACGAACTGGCTTTCTTTCCTTGTATAGTTTTACCAAAAAAGTATTTCTTGATTGAACGCCGAATATCTCTCCAATGTCATCGGACTGAGATGATTTTGTTTTTATTATATTAAGAACAAATCTTTTCGGTTCCGCAAGGAGTATAAGCACGCTATATGCAAACAATATTAGGAAATAACTCGATTGACTATCAACATAGAACAAAAGAGATATAATAAAAAGCGAGTAGTATAACAATCTACCATTACCAAAAGTGGTGGCAAAGTTTTTCAGATGGTATGAGGCGGTATTTTGCAGACTTCCACTGGATTTCTCTGCATTCAGGAGCAACAGGGCTAGCAGCGCCGCCATGGCCACGAGAAAATTATAAGTGAAGAAAACGATGTACCAGATGCCCCAATCCGTGAGCTCCTGACGAAGCGGCGCGAGTAACACCATAATTGAAATCGAAGCAGCTAAAACGTCAGTTGGCTTGGTAAACCAGTGCTCCAAAAACAAAGTCACGAATGAAATCATCAATAGGGCGGTAAAAATGATTGTTGCGTGAGTCGAATTAGGAACCAGTCTACCTTGCCAAAGGAAGAATATGAAAAAAAGTAGAGCTAGAGAAATTGCAAAAAGCGCAACTCTTTGGATTTTTGACATTTTTGAAAAGCTCCTCCGAAGTTTGCCTAGTTCAGAAAATATACGGCGGCACTCAATTCGATGTCACATGAAAACGCCTAAGGGGCCACTCGCATGCCCAAGAAAGAAGCGGGCAACGATCCGCAGCCGTTTTTCCTAGTTGTTTGATCCCGAGTTTTGATGGAGCATTGTTTTCTTCGGCATGGAGGGATGCGCTATGGGACAGGTTCTACACGGCAGCGCCACGACGACAGAGGCGGTCCGTCGAGCGATACAAAATAGTCAAGAGAGCCTGAGAGCGCTGGCTAGGCGCTATGGGATCAACCAGAAAACGGTCGCCAAGTGGAAGAGGCGGACCTCGACCGTCGATCTGCCGACGGGGCCGAAAGTGCCGCACTCGACGGTGCTGTCTCTCGAGGAGGAGGCCGTCATCGTCGCCTTTCGCAAGCACACTTTGCTGCCATTGGACGACTGCCTCTACGCCCTGCAACCGACGATCCCACACCTAACGCGGTCTTCACTGCACCGCTGCCTGCAACGGCACGGGATATCCCGGTTGCCGGAAGTAGAGGGCGACAAAAAGCCCAAGAAGAAGTTCAAGCGTTATCCGATCGGCTACTTCCATGTCGATATTGCCCAGGTCCAGACAGCCGAGGGTAAACTCCAGCTCTTCGTTGCCATCGACCGCACCTCGAAGTTTGCCTTTGCCCGCCTTGAGACAAGCGCAACGGTGCACGCTGCCGCCGCCTTCCTGAAGGCCCTGATCGAGGCCGTGCCCTACCAGATCCACACCGTGCTCACCGACAACGGTACCCAGTTCTGCGATCTGCCCTCCCGCAGGAATGGCCCCACGGCGCGACTGCGCATCCACATGTTTGATCGCGTCTGCATCGACAACGGCATCGAGCATCGGTTGACCAAACCGAACCACCCATGGACCAACGGCCAGGTCGAGCGCATGAACCGAACCATCAAGGAGGCGACCGTCAAGCGCTTCCATTACGACAGTCACGACCAGTTGCGCCGGCACCTTCAGGACTTCATCAACGCCTATAACTTTGGCCGTCGCCTTAAGGCCCTCAAAGGCCTCACCCCATACGAGTTCATCTGCAAACGCTGGACTTCAGAGCCGGATCGATTCATTCTCGATCCACTCCATCAAATGCCGGGACTGAACACCTAGTGACACTCTACTATTTGCTCTGAGTCACAGCACGCAATCCGACTCCAGGTCTCGGAGCTATGCGGTCGAAGTTGGTTAGACTCAAAAAACCTTTATCCCCCACCCCGTCCACCTCCCCCATACTCCCCCGCACCACCCCACCACGAGCGAGGATGCATACGAGCTTCCGGCGGGTTGGGCCGGTGAGGTTGCGGGGTCGCCCGCGATCTGGCCGGGAACGGCGTATCCGCCCGGCACTTTCCGGGAGGATGGACGCGATTGCATTGCTGTCGGCTTCTGTTGAGCCGTCGCAGCGGGGATGAGACCGGAACGGCTTCGCGCAGGGATCTCGAACAGCTCCGCGGGCACTGCACTCGCCGGCACGGCGCCCGACCCGATCCCAAATCCCGGCAAATGGCATGGGGCGTGGTGCGCCCTCTTTGCCGAATACCGGCATTTGGGTGAATCCCGCCCCATGCCCGCTCGCCACGGCCGAGCCCCGAAATTGGGCACCGGTTTTCGGATAAGGCGAGGCGAAAAAAGTCTTCATGCTCCCGGCCAGTTTTGGCGCGGGAATGCGGGCGGCTGCCGCAAACACCGCCGTCACCCCGGTGAAGGCCGGGGTCCAGCTCACGCGAGTTTTCGCGAAAAGAGTCTTTTCGCACCGCCGACGCGGCGCGGCTGAATGCCCGATCGGGTCGTGGATGACGATGAGGGTAGGCGGCGGGGCGCCCTCGTCCTTCGACAGGCTCAGGATGAGGGCTTGGGCGGCTCACCATGAGGATTTCGCCGGCACCATCGGCGGGCCGGCACGGCCCCATAGGAAACGGGGCCGTCCCTCATCTACAGACGCGCGCCTTCGAGCACCCACATGGTGTCGGGAATGGCGGCGGGCAGCGTGATGCCGTGGCTCATCAGGAAGGCGCCACTGGCCGTCACCGGCCCGGTCTTGATCGCCATGGACGACGAGCGCGACAACGGCGTCACCGTTTCCCTGTTGACCAGTTCGAACCGGTAGGTCGCCGCCGGATCGAGCCCCGTCAGCCGGAGCGGACGTGGCGAGATCTGGGTCGAGGTCGCCGCCTGGCCGGCAAAAACGACGAAGCGGGCGCCGTCGCGGGCCAAGTGCTGTTCGGCGATCACGGCCGGATCGGCACTGTCGAGCCTCAAGATATCGGCAAGCCGCATCCAGTCGCGGTTCTTCTTCCACCAGGAGGTAACATGCGTGAGAGTTGCGGCCTCAGTTTCGGTCAGTTCGCGCGGGTCCATTTCGAAGCCCATGTGGCGCTGGGCGGCGACCCAGGCGCGAAAACCGATGTCGAACACCCGCCCCGAAGTGTGGCAGATACGCGGGCCCACATGCGAGCCGGTCACCGCCAGAGGCAGGAACAGCGCCGCCTCGTGCTGGATGCGCAACCGTTCCAGCGCGTCGTTGCTGTCCGACAGCCAGACGCGCTGTGTGCGGCCGAGTACGCCGAAATCGATACGCCCGCCGCCCGACGAACAGCTTTCGAATTCGACATTCGGGTGGGCGCTCCGCAATTGGTCGAGCAGCGCGTAGAACCCGCGCGCCTGATCGGCATCGGGGGCGGGCAACATCCGGTTGTGATCCCATTTCACATAGTCGATGTCGTTGCCGCCGAGGATGGCGCTGATCTTTTCGAAGAGATAGGCGCGGACATCGAAGTTGGCCATGTCGAGGACCATCTGTTGCCGGCCGGAAAACTGGTCCGCCGGTCCCAGGCGCCAGTCCGGATGGGCACGGAACAACTCGCTTTTCTCGTTGACCATCTCGGGTTCGAACCAGATTCCGAACGTCATGCCCAGCGACTTGACGTGATCGATCAGCGGGGTCAGCCCGTCGGGATATTTGCGCAAGTCGATATCCCAGTCTCCGAGCGATGTCGTGTCGTCGTCGCGCTTGCCGAACCAGCCATCGTCGAGCACGAAGCGCTCGGCGCCAAGAGCACTGGCGCGATCGGCAATATCCTTGAGCACGTCGAGATCATGGTTGAAATAGACCGCCTCCCAGCAATTGTAGTGTACCGGACGCGGCCGTTCGGGATGCGGCCAGACAACGATGTGATCCCGGAGGTGGCGCTGGAAGGACATGGCGCAACCATTGAGTCCGGCATCGGAATAGGTGGCGTAAACAACACCCGTTTCGAACCGCGTCGCCGGCGCGCGTTCCGTTTCGATGGCATGGCCGAACTGGACCTGGCGCCGACCGTCCGGCAGTTCCTCGGCGATCATGCCATGACCGCCCGACCAGCCGTAATGGAAGCCATAGGCTGCGCCTTCGGTATTGCTCGCACCGCGAACCGGACAGACAAGGCCGGGGAAATGGGTGTGGTCGGTGCGCCCGGCACGGTTGTTGCGCAGGCGCGCACCCGTCGACCAGGGCGTCGAAACCGGCTGGAATTCACGGCACCAATGGCCGGAAAAATCGATGAGGTCGTCGGCCAGTTGCGGGGCGGGGAAGACCGGCGCCGCGAACCAGTGCAGCCGCAAGGGCCGGTCCGCCTCGATCGAAGCGCTGGCGGCGATCATGTCGGTCTCCGGCGTCACGGCGAAACGCGCGCGATAAGTGAGACCCAGGGCATCGTCATGCGCGACAAGAACGAGCGCCCCCGCCGCCTCTTCCGCCTCAGCAAAGCGGAAACGCGGCATGAGCGGCGTGCCGTCCGCCTCCGAGACCACCAGCCCCGGCTGCCCGGGAAAGCTGCGTCCCGCTTCCGGACAGATGGAGAGCGCGGCAAGGGCATCGAGCATGCCGGCGGACAGATCGATGGCGCTGATATCGGCAAGCGCGGCAAGATCGGCGTCGTCGGGCAGTTTCATGCCCCAATAGACGATCTCGGGCAGGCCGAGCGGCGCCGGATCCTTTTGTTTGGCGAAGGCAATGGGTTTCGCGGCCAGAACCAGGGTCTGGCGCGGCGTATCGAGACGCCAGCTTGAAATCACTTTGTGTTCTCCTCACCGAAATCCCAGCGCCCCGACGGGACCGGAACGTCTGGGTTCCAGGTTTTGTTCTGTCGCATGTGCGAAGCGGAACCCGGGTTCCGCCTTTCCCGAATGCGCCCTACTTAACCGCGCCGAGCGTCAGACCGGCAATGAAATGCCGCTGCATCAAAAAGAACATGATGACAGGCGGCACCGCGGCAACAATAGCGCCTGCGGAAACCAGTTGCCATTGGGCGATCCACAAGCCGTTGAGCGAGTAAAGGCCCGCGGTCACCGGCTGGGTCGAAGCGGAGGTGGTCAAGACCGTCGCCCAGAAATAATCGTTCCAGATGAAGGTAAAGACCAGGACCGAAAGCGCGGCGATGGCCGGGCGCATCAGGGGCAGCACCACATACCAGAAGATGCGGAATTCGCTGACGCCCTCCACCCGCGCCACCTCGATCAGTTCGCGTGGCAGGGTGCGCATGAAGTTGCGCATGAACAGGGTACAGAACCCCGTCTGGAAGGCGATGTGAAACAGGACGAGGCCGAGGCTGGTGTTGTAAAGGCCAAGCCGGACCGTCATGTCCCTGACCGGCACCATGAGGATCTGGAAGGGGACGAAATTGCCCGCCACGAACATGAAGAAGACGAAGATATTGGCCTTGAACCGGTAGATGCCGAGGGCGAACCCGGTCAGGGTCGACAGAATGAGCGTGCCGAGAACGGTCGGGATCGTCACCTTGAACGAATTCCAGATGTAGCGCCCGATCAGCGAATTGGTGAAAACGTCCGCATAATTGGAAAAAGCCAGATGCGAGGGCAGGCCGAAATAATTCCCCGAGGCCAGATCGGAGGCCGGCTTGACCGAGGTGATCGCCACCCCGATGAGCGGCAACAGCCAGATGAACAGGGCGATGGGCAGGGCAACCTGATAGGTGATGGACACCCAGCGCGAGGAGTTCTGTACGGGACGTGGAAACATGGATCAGTACCCTTCCCGCTCGTCTTTGACCATCTTCCACACGAAGCTGGAGATGAAGACCATCATGATGAGGAACAGGATAACGGCGATGGCGGCGCCATAACCCATGCGGTAGCCGTATTCGGACAGGGCCTGCTCGTACATGTAGAAGCTGAGAACACGCGAGGAGCCGAACGGGCCGCCATCGGTCATGATCGAAACGAGATCGAAGCTTCTCAACGCCCCGATAACGGTCACCACCACGGCCATGAAGGTGGCGGGACGAAGCTGGGGCAGGATGACGTAGCGGAGCATCTTGAGCCCCTTGGCCGCATCGAGCCGCGCCGCTTCGATCTGTTCCGGATCGACCGCGTTGAGACCGGTCAGATAAAGGATCATGCAATAGGCGATCTGCGGCCAGAGACCCGCCGCGATGATGCCATAGGTCACCAGATCCGGATCAGCGAGAACGGCGATACCGGTGCCGGTCAGCCATTCGATGATCTTGTAGAACAGGCCGAAATTCGGGGCGTAGAACCACGAAAAGATCAGGCCGACCACGACCTGGGAAATGACGAAGGGGAAAAAGAAGAGCGATTTGTAGAGCCGGATGCCGCGCACCGTCTGGTTGAGAAAGATCGCGATCCCGAGACCCGCCGGCACGGCAAAAAGATAAAGGACAAGCCACAGGACATTGTTCTTCAATGACGTATAGAAGGCTTCGTCGTCGAACAGCTCGAAATAGTTGTCGAGCCCGATCCACGTCTTGGCGCCCAGACCGTCCCAATCGAATCCCGACAGCCAGAAGCTCTGGAAGATCGGAATGATCACATAGACGAGAAAGAAGACGACGCCCGGAATGAGAAAGACATAGGGCGTCAGCGTCTGCTGATGTTCACGCCACCACGACCGGCGCCGCGTCATGCTGCTTTCCTGGCTCATAAGCGATCCCCAGCTGTGGCCATACCAGAGCCGAACCCGCGCGACACGGGCCCGGCGAGACCTGCAGTCTTGTGTGCCAGTCGTTTCGGGTTTGCACAAGCATTTACCCGATCTTCAACCAGGCAACTTCCCGCATCAGGCAGAAACCCGATGCGGGAAGTCTGTTCGTTACTTGTAGATCCGCTGACGGGCTTTTTCGAGCCGATCGAGAATGGAGTCGATCTTTTCGGGCTGCAGCATGAACTGCTGGAAGCCTTCCATGCCGATCTTGGCCATTTCAGCCGGCGCATCGCGGTCGAAGAACTGCGCGATACCACCCGGCGTCGTGGACAGAAGATTGAAACCGGCCTTAAGGAACGGATCGTCGCCGACCTTGGCGTCCTTGTTGATCGGAAGCTGACCGATGGCGTCGTTGATGATGGTCTGGGCTTCGGCGCTGCCAAGGAAGGCGATGAACTTCTTGGCGTCTTCCGGATTCTTGGCCTTGGCCGGGATATGGACGGTGTCGGTCGGTGCCTCTTCGGCCCGGGCAATGTCCGGATTGATGGTCGGGAACGCCATGAAGCCGAGGGAGTTCTCGTCCATGCCGCCTTCCTTGAAGACTGCAACGGCGAAATTGCCCATCACGAAGTTGGCGGCCTTGCCCTGGACGAGCAACGGCGCGGCATCCTGCCATTCAAGTGCGGCATGATTGGCCGTGATGTAGCCCGGCTCCACCAGCCTGTTCCACTGTTTGAAGACCTCTCTGACGCGATCGTCGGTCCAGGCGATCTTGCCATTGGCCAGATCCATGTGGAATTCGTAGCCGTTGGTCCTCAGATCGAGATAGTCGAAGATGCCGGCGGCCGGCCACAGGGCCTTGGTGCCGGTGGTCAGGCAGTCGACGCCCGCATCCTTGAAGATGGCGCAATTGTCGACGAACTGATCGAAGGTGGTGGGAACCTCGACGCCGAGCTTCTTGTAGACGTCCTTGTTATAATAGATGCCCCATTGATAGTAGGTGTAGGGAACGCCCCACTGCTTGCCGTCGATGGTCATCGAGGCGAGGGCGGAGGCCAGGGAATCCTTCAAGCCATATTCGTCCCACACATCCGACACATCCATGAACCAGCCGGAGTTCACGAAGGGCGCCATGCGGTTGCCCGCATACCAGTTGGCGACATCGGGCGGCTCGGCCGTCAGGAAGTTGCGGATCGAGGTCTTGTAGCCTTCATGATCGAAGTTTTGCAGGTTGACCTTGACGTCGGGATTCGCCGCCTCAAATGCCGCAACGACCTTTTCCATGCCGACAAGGACCGTGGGGTCCATGTCGCCGTAGTAATTAAGGGTGCGCTGATCCGCATAGGCGGTGGTGGCGGCGAGTATGGCAATAGCCGAAATCGACGCCTTGAGAATGAAACGCATAGCTTCCTCCCTGCTGCGTTTGCTCCGACGTCCGCCCCTATTTATTGCTGGAGCATCCGACATCGGATGCGACGCATCGTAACTCCAATTGGATTGTTGTTGTCAACACACATTAGTAAAAATATTAGTAAAGCGAAACCTGATGGTTTATTGTGCAGTTGGAGGATACGTCTCGTACGATCCACAGACGTCACACAAATGGCGTCGTTAAAAAAACGGGCCCGGGAAACCAGGCATCGCGGTGCATGAGGAGGACGGACTTTGCCGACAGCAAGCAGCTCCCTATCATCGCCGCGCAATCGATGCGTAAAGGCAGGGAGACAGGGATGAGCGGTGTCGTTCTGAATAATGTGATCAAGCGCTTCGGCGACATCGAAGTGATCCACGGCGTGGAACTCGAGATCGAGGATGGCGAATTCTGCGTTTTCGTCGGCCCGTCCGGATGCGGCAAGTCCACCCTGTTGCGCCTGATCGCCGGGCTCGAACAGATCACCGAAGGCACGATCAGCATCGGCGAGCGCGACGTGAGCCGGCTCGATCCGTCCGAACGCGGCGTCGCCATGGTCTTTCAGACCTATGCTCTTTATCCGCACATGACCGTCGCCGAGAACATGGGCTTCGGGCTCAAGATGACCGGGCATTCCAAACAGGAGATCGCCGAGAAGGTTTCACGCGCCTCGCAGATCCTCAAGCTCGACGATTATCTCGCCCGCCGCCCCAGGGCCCTCAGCGGTGGCCAGCGCCAGCGCGTCGCCATCGGACGCGCCATCGTGCGTGGTCCGGAAGTCTTCCTGTTCGACGAACCCCTGTCCAATCTCGATGCGGAACTGCGCGTCGAAATGCGTGTCGAGATCGCCCGCCTGCACCGGGAACTGGGCACGACGATGATCTACGTGACCCATGACCAGACCGAGGCGATGACGCTGGCCAACAAGATCGTGGTTCTGCATGACGGCATCGTTGAACAGGTCGGCGCGCCCCTGCATCTTTACAACGATCCGGACAACAAGTTCGTCGCCGGTTTCATCGGCTCGCCTTCGATGAATTTCTGTATGGGAACCGTGACCAAGGGCGGCGTCATCGCACCGGGTCTCGCCAAGGATCCGATTGCCACCACGGCCAAGCTGCCGCCGGTCGGAACCGAGGTTCTGATCGGTATCCGGCCGAAGAATATCAGCATCGTACCGGATGGGTCGAGCCATGTGGTGGAGATGATGGAGGCCCTCGGCGGCGTCTCCTATGTCTATCTGAGCGGAGACGGCGAGCGCATCACCTGCGAAATGCATAACGACGCGCTCTATTCCAGCGGTCAGCCTGTCGGCATTTCCTTCGAAAACGACGACGTCATGGTCTTCAATGCCAAAACGGAAAAACGCATCCGGTAGGGCGGATCGGGCGATGGGGTAGGCTGACGCCACAAACGCTTGCGCCAATAGCCCCCCTCTGGCAAAGACCGGGAATCTGGCTTTGGCAGGTCCAGGCCTTGGCGTCTCCTCCGTAAGGGGGGAAAGAAGAGGTGGCGGTTCCGCCAGAATTCGGATTAGCTCTCGCAGCCCGGCGGAGGCGCCACCGAATCCCGTTCGACGAGCTGACACTCCATCTTAACCAGCGGCCCGATGGTGGGCACGTCGCTGCCGGTGTGAAGGATCTGCTCCAGCGACCAGCGGCCCATGGCCCGGCTCGGCAGGATCAGGGTGGTCAGGGGCGGCGACAGATGCCGGGCGACTTCGGTGTCGTCGTATCCGACCACCGACACGTCTTCCGGGATCCGCTTGCCCAGGTCCTTGAGCGCCTCATAGCAGCCGATCGCCGTCCGGTCGTTCTGGCAGAAGATCGCCGTCGGCGGATCGGCAAGGGCCATGAGTCGTTTCGTGCCCCGATATCCGGCACTCGGCGACCAATCCCCCTCTTCGACCAGTCTGGGATCGAAGGGGATGTCCGCCGTGGCCAGGGAATTGCGATAGCCATGCAGGCGATCCTGCGCCGCTTCCATGAACATCTCGCCGGTGATCGTGCCGATACGGCGGTGCCCGGCCTCGATCAGCACATTGGTGGCCCGGAAACCACCGGCGATCTCGCCCGGCACGATGGCGGGCAGATGCCCCTTGGCGGAATAGCAATTGAGCAGGATGACCGGAATGTCCGTGGCGAGAAGAGCGGGCGGAACGTCGACTTCCCGCGTGAAAATGCAGGCATAGATGATGGCGCGAACCCCCATGCCGACGAAGGTGGCGATGGTGCGGGCCTCGATATCGGGATCGCCATCCGTTTCGACGGTCATGACCAGCGCACCCATGGTGCGGGCGACCTGATGGACGCCGTCGATCATCACCACGCCTTCCGGACTGGTGGTGATCTTGTCGACGACGAAAGCCACCGTCCCTTCCGTCCTGGAGCGGACGGCGAGGCCTGGCATGACGGGATAGCCGAGTTCCTTGGCAACCGACATGACGCGCTGGCGCGTGGCGTCGGAAATCTTCACCGAATTGTTGGCGTTGAGAACGAAGGACACCGTCGATTGCGAACACCCGGCAACCCGCGCGATGTCCAGCATGGTGACCCGTTGCTTGCCAGCCACTCTTCCAATGCCGGAAGGCTCTACCGTATCCGGATTTTTGGGATCGATTTCCATGAAGCCCTTCGGCCTGTTTTGTTGGAACGACGACAATGCCGGCAGATTTTCAGTCTACCAGCCGCACTAATATCTGACAACTAATTATTATTAATATTTTCAGTTGCGCTGTGTGCGCCAATCGCCTGCCATTTCCGGGATCCGCAATGGCGTCAAAGGCCATAGCAGGCACACGCCATCCGTTTCAAGCAGATGAACCAAAGACTTGCCGTTTTTTCGACCGGGTTTCGGGCTTAGCGCCGCCAGCAATGGACCAACCGGCAGAATGCCCTGTTTTTGTCGCGCGACCGGACGATACGGTTTGAACGCCCGCCCGGCTTTCACTGTCGCTGGCACACGTGCCGCCGGAACAAATGTGCCTCATTCTGTCGCATTTTCGGCTCAAAAAGAGTTCCGGCGTTCGGCCCCTATCGCCCCAGCCCGCGTCGGGTGACAAAATACTAAGTGAGATCAACCTGTTACGACTCACAACCCGGCGCGTCACTCCGCACAATTCTCATTGTACAGGGAATCGTCTAGTGTCATTTTAGTTTTCCGCGATCCCTTAACGTCACTCTTCGACCACCGCCGTGGTGGCCGAACGTTCATCATGGCACTCAGGGCAGCAAGTGGCATCCATCTGCCCCGATCTGGAGACTGCAGCGTATGGCGCTGCGGATGTGCAATTCATGACGACAGCAAATCAAACCTCCGGCACCAAAACCGAACGCATGTTCCGGCGTACCAGCGCAGTCGATCAACAGCAGGGTTTGAGCGCATTGGCGCGGATCACCCGGATGTGTTTCGTCTATCGCTGGCGCGCCAGCCTGTCCATTCTCGCGACAATCGTGGCGGTGGCACTGCAATTGTCCATGCCGGTGATCCTGGGGCGCGCCGTCGACCTGACCCAGGCCATGGCCGGGGAGAACGCCGATCCGAGCCGGCTGGTCACCATCGCCATGGTCCTTCTCGGTGTCAGCGTGCTTCGGGGCCTGTTCACGCTCATACAGAACTACACGGCGGAATCGGTGGGGCACGCCATGGCGCAGGATCTCAGGAACGCCATTTACGACAAGATCCAGCGCCTGCCCTACACCTTCCACGACCGCACCCATTCCGGCGACCTCATCACCGTGGGCATGCTCGATCTGGAAGGCGTGCGCATGTATTTCTCCACGGCTCTGGTGCGCACGATCCTTTTATTCCTGCTCATCGGGCTCGGCGCCTTCCTCTTGTTGTCGACCGACATCTTGCTCGGCCTTCTGGCCCTTTCCTTCGTGCCCTTCGCCGCCTGGCGGTCCTCGGTCATGCAGCTGACCCTCAGAAAGACCTGGCTGATCCTTCAAGAAAAGCTCGGCGAGTTGAGCCAGGTGATGGAGGAAAATCTCGGAGGCATTCGCGTGGTGCGCGCCTTCGCCGCCTGGGACCACGAAATGGCGAAATTCGACGCGACGTCGAAAGAAGCGCTCGACATGAGCTTCGAGCGCATCGATGTCCGGGTAAAAAGCACCTCGGCGATGAATCTCGTCTTCTTCGCCGCCATGGCGCTAGTGCTGCTGGTCGGCGGCTGGCGGGTGGCCGACGAACAAATGAGCGTCGGCACGCTTGCGACATTTCTGACCTTCATGACCATCCTGCAGATGCCGGTCCGCCAGCTCGGCCTGATGGTCAATGCCTATGCCCGCGCCTCGACCTGCGGCGCGCGCCTGTTTCTCTTGCTCGACATGCCGGTCGAGATCGCCGACAAGCCGGGCGCGAAGGACCTGGTCATCACCGAAGGCACGCTGAAATTCGACAATGTCAGCTTCGCCTATCAGGGATCGGCCGGGCGCCGCGCCATATCCGGAGTGAGCTTCGAAGCGAAGCGCGGCGAGACCATCGGCATTGTCGGCCCACCCGGTTCGGGCAAGACGACGCTCGTTCATCTCATTCCGCGTTTTTACGATGTCGACGAAGGCTCGATTTCCATCGACGGCCAGGACATCCGCGACGTCACCCTCGCCTCGGTGCGCAAGGCTGTTGCCGTGGTGCAGCAGGACTCTTACCTGTTCACCACCACGATCGAGAACAACATCGCCTATGCCGCGCCCTATTCGGAAGACCGGCGCATCCGCAGGGTCAGTGAATCCGCGCAATTGCACGATTACGTGCTCGGCCTGCCCAACCAGTATGGCACCGTGGTCGGCGAGCGCGGCGTGTCCCTCTCCGGTGGACAGCGCCAGCGTCTTTCCATCGCCCGGACGCTGATGACCGATCCGGCCGTGTTGATTTTCGACGATTCGACCGCCGCCATCGACGCGGGCACCGAATCCCGCATCCGCGCCGCCATGCGCGACTACGCCAAGGGCCGCGTGACCCTCATCATCGCGCATCGACTGGCCAGCCTCATGCACGCCGACCGGATCCTGTTCATCGAAAACGGCCATGTCGTCGAACAGGGCTCGCACGACGAGCTTCTGGCCCTCGGCGGGCGCTACAGGGCGCTCAACGATTTGCAGATGCGCCCGGAAAGCGACGTGCTCGACCAGATGGGAGGCGGACAATGAGCCATAATCCGCAAGCGATCGATCCGCGCAACCAGCATGAAGACGGTCAGCCGCGCTTACGGGCCGTGGTCGGCTCGACCCGTATCGAGGAAGAGATCTTCGGGCGGGCCTTCGACGGCAAGGTCGTGTCCCGCATCTGGGAATTCGTGACGCCCTATAAAGACAAGGTCGTCATCGCCGTCATCGCCGTTTTGTGCTTCACCGGAGCGCAACTGGTCATCCCGCTTCTCATCCGCTACGCCATCGACCATGGCATGGCGCCGGGCGCCCCAAAGGGCGCGCTGACCGGCATCATGATCCTGTTCGCGCTGGCCATCGCCGTCAACTACGTCGCCTCGCGCATTCAGGAAGGCGTGACCGGCCGCATGGCCGAGCGCGTGCTGTTCGACATCAGGCGCAAGATGTTCGACCACCTGCAGCACGTCTCGCTGTCTTTCATGGACAAGACCGAAATCGGCCGCTTGATGTCGCGCCTGCAGGGCGACGTCAATTCCATGCAGGAATTCCTCGAAACCTCGATCATGTCGGTCGGCGACATCGCCCTGTTGATCGGCATCGTCGCGGTCATGCTGTGGCTCGACTGGCAATTGGCGGCGATGGTCCTCATCGCCCTGCCGATCCTCTTCGTCGTCCGCCTGTTCTGGCTGAAACCGGCCCGCGATGCCTTCATGGCGGCGCACCAGGCCAATTCGGTGACCAATGGCGCCCTTTCCGAAGCGATCAGCGGCGTCAGGGCCATGCAGGCCATGGACCGGACCGTGCTCAACGACGAACTCTACGGCAAGCTCGTCGGCAAGAACTATCAGGCGCAGTTGAGGGCCTCGCGGCTCGCCCAGATCATGATCCCGATCGTCGACACGCTGACCGGCATTTCCATGGCCATCGTCATCATCGGCGGCGGGTTGATGGTGGCGTCGAGCCGCATGGATGTGGGCGTGATGGTGGCGTTCATCTTCTACATCCAGCGTTTCTTCGACCCGATCCGGTCTTTGACCATGCAGTATTCGGTCATGCAGCGCGCCATGGCGTCGGGACACCGGCTGACCGAGGTGCTGGACGTCGAGGTCAGCGTCAAGGACGCACCCGATGCCGTCGCGCTCACCCCCGAGGATGACGGCGCCGTCGCATTCCGCAACGTGACCTTCGGCTACAATCCCAAACATCCGGTTTTAAGGGATGTCAGCTTCGCCGTCGCCTCGGGCGAGACAGTGGCTCTGGTCGGGCCGACCGGGTCGGGCAAATCGAGCTGCATGTCGCTGATCCACCGCTTCTACGACGTGCAGCAGGGCGCGGTTCTGGTTGGCGGCAAGGACGTGCGCCAGGTTACCCAGGAAAGCCTCGGGCATCACATCGCCATGGTGTTGCAGGAGCCGTATCTGTTTACCGGCACGGTGATGGAAAACATCCGCTACGCCACCAGACACGCCACCGAAAAGGACATCGTCGAAGCGGCCAAGGCCGTCGGCGCCCATGAATTCATCACGGCGCTTCCGAACGGCTACGACACCATGCTCGAAGAGCGTGGTGGCAATCTGAGCCTCGGGCAGCGCCAGCTCATCAGCTTTGCGCGGGCCCTGGTGGTCGACGCCAAGATCCTGGTGCTCGACGAAGCGACGGCCAGCATCGACAGCTATACCGAAATGCTGATCCAGAAGGCGCTGCAACGCCTTTTGCAGGGACGCACGGGTCTGGTCATCGCCCACCGGCTCGCCACCATCCGCAATGCCGACCGCATCATCGTGTTGCAGCAGGGCCAGAAGATCGAAGAAGGCACCCACGATCAGTTGATCGCGCAAAAAGGGCTCTATTCGAAACTCTATAGCCTCAATTACGCCAGCTTCGACGACCTGCCCGAAGATCTGTTCCAGCCCGAACAGGGCGCGGCGACCTGATCCCCAATGACCGGGACGACAGGCATATGCCGGGTTGTCAAAACCGGGTGGAAGGGATTGGGTGACGTTTTAATCCCGACTCGCATTTCAAAGAGGCTTTTATGCGCAACGACCCGAGAACACCCAAAGGGTCCCTTACCTCGATAATTGTCACCTCCGAAGCGTTGAAGACAAATCTGCTTGGCGATCCAACAAAACGCGACATCGCGGTCTACATCCCGCATGGCGTTGACGGAGTCGGACTGCCATTGCTGGTCGATCTGGCCGGCTATACCGGATCCGGGCTCGGCCATGTCAACTGGCGCAATTTCGGAGAAAACGTGCCCGAGCGGCTCGACCGGCTCATCGCCTCGGGCGAAATGGCGCCGGCTGTGGTGGCTTTTCCGGATTGTTTCACGCGGCTCGGCGGCAACCAGTACATCAACTCGGCCGCCATGGGGAACTGGGAGGATTTCCTCATCGACGAGATGGTGCCGGCGGTGGAAACCCGTTTCGGCTGTGGCGGCAAGGGGAAACGCGGGGTGTTCGGCAAATCCTCGGGCGGGTTCGGATCGATCGTTCACGCCATGCGCCGCGCCGATGTCTGGGACGCGGCGGCATGCCTGTCCGGGGATATGGCCTTCGAAATCGCCTATCTGCCCGACATGCCGAAAACATTGCGAGCCCTGGCCAAGAACGAACTCGACATCCAGGCCTGGCTCACCGCCTTCGATGCGGCGCAAAAATCGAGCGGCGACGATATCGGCGTGTTGATGATCCTCGCCATGGCCGCGACCTACGATCCCGACCCCAACGCCTTTCGGGGCGTGCGCCTGCCCGTCGATCCCGAAACCTGCGAACTCATCGCGGAACGTTGGGCCAACTGGCTCAACTGGGATCCGGTGGTGATGGCGGACAGGCCCGAAATCATCGCCAACCTCAAATCCCTCAAGGGACTTTGGATCGAATGCGGCACCGAGGACCAGTTCAATCTGCTCTATGGCGCGCGGCGGTTGCATGCAAAGCTCAAGAAGGCGGGTGTCGCCCATGTCTACGAGGAGTTCCCGGACAACCATTCCGGCGTCGATTACCGCCTGGACCGGTCGCTTCCCTTCCTGGCCAGAACGCTGAGCGCCTCGGGAACGTGATAAAACGGTGCTAAAATAGTAAGACTCGTTTCGGCGAGCCAGAAAGGTCTGGGTTTCAAAGTGACCACATTGAAGGAAAGGATCGACGCCGCGACCGATATCGTCGTCCTGACCGGCGCCGGCATGTCGACCGATTCCGGCATTCCCGATTATCGCTCCGCCGGTGGCATCTGGGAGCGGTTTCAGAACATCCAGTACGCCGATTTCCTCAATTCGGAAGCAGCGCGACTCGAAGACTGGCAGACCTGTTTTTACATGAACGACCAGATGAGCCGGGCCCAGCCCAATCTGGCGCACAAGGTTCTCGCCAACTGGGTCCGGTCGGGCAAGTGCTCGACCATCATCACCCAGAACATCGAGGGCCTGCATCAGGCGGGCGGTGCCCCGGACGACGCCGTCATCGAAATTCATGGCACGGCCCGTCACGCCAAGTGCCTCGAATGCGGCCAGCGCTACGAGATCGACGCCTGCCGCCGCGAGATTGCGGAAACGGGCAAGGCGCCGCGCTGCCCGGCCTGCGGGGGGCTTATTAAGTCGGCCATCGTCATGTTCGGTGAAAGCCTGCCGGAACACGCCCTGAAAAGCGCTGCCGAGGCGGCGATGCGCTGCGACCTGTTTCTGGCCATGGGGACATCGCTGAAAGTCTATCCGGCCGCCGGCCTGCCGGAACTGGCCCTGTCGCACGGCGCCGAATTCGGCATCGTCAATCGCGAAAAAACACCACTCGACAAAATCGCCGATTTTGCCATCCATAGCGGTCTCGACGAAGCGCTGGCGGAGTTCGCCCGCTGATCCTGCGCGCTGTCCTGACTGATTGCAAAAATCCCGGCGACGCGTTTTCTTTGACAACCAGCCCTATGCCAAAACCTTTGAGGAAAGCAAACGACCATGCTGCGCGATCCGGCAACGCCCCGAGGCAATCTGACAACGATCGAAATCGCCTCCGACGCCCTCGGGAACAACCTGCTCGGCGATCCCACCACACGAGAGGTGATCGTTTACACGCCGCACGGGCTAGATGGCGCCGGCCTGCCCCTGCTCGTCGATCTGGTCAGTTATGCCAGTTCCGGGCTCGCCCAGGTGAACTGGAAACCGTTCGAAGAGAACGTGCCGGAGCGTCTGGATCGGCTCATTGCCAATGGGGCCATGCCGCCCGTGGCCGTCGCCTTCCCGGACTGCTACACGCGTTTGGGCGGCAACCAGTACATCAACTCCGCCGCCATGGGGAACTGGGAGGATTTCCTGATCGAGGAAATGCTGCCGGCGATCGAGACCCGCTTCGGCTGTGGCGGCAAGGGCAGACGCGGCGTCTTCGGCAAATCCTCGGGGGCTTATGGCACCCTTGTCCACGCCATGCGGCGGGCCGATGTCTGGGATGCCGCCGCCGCCCATTCCGGCGATGCGGCGTTCGAGCTGTGCTATTATTTCGAAATGCCGAAGGTCCTGAGGCGGTTGGCCAAAAAGGGTATGTCGGTCAAAACCTTCCTTGCCGATCTTGCCGCCAATCCGAAACCGGATGACGACGACGTCATCGTCCTGCTGATCCTCGCCATGGCGGCCACTTATGATCCCGATCCCCAAAGCTATATGGGCGTTCGCCTGCCGGTCGATCCCGAAACCTGCGCGCTCATCGAAGATCGCTGGGCCAGATGGTTGGCGTGGGACCCGGTTCTGATGGCAGACCGGCCGGAAGTCATCGCCAATCTCAAATCCCTCAAGGGCTTGTGGATCGAATGCGGCACCGAGGATCAGTTCTCTCTGGTTCACGGCGCGCGGCGCATTCACCGCAAGCTCGCAGCCGCTGGCGTCGCACACGTCTATGAGGAGTTTCCCGACAATCATACCGGCGTCGACTATCGGATGGACCGATCCCTCCCCTTCCTCGCCAAGACGCTGAGCGCCTGACGCGAGCTTCAACATCTGGATGCTGCTTGACGGAGCTGCGTTCGCTGCGCGACCGAAACCTGCGGGCGCGGCGCCAAGTCACATGTTGCGTGCACTCTTTTCTTATGAAGCCGGGAGGAAAGATATATTTTTGTCACGCAGGATCAGTCGGATACATGATTGATTTTGACTATTGTTGGGAGGGACCATGAAAAGACACAGGGGAATCCTGTCGCTGCTGACCCTGTCGCTGGCCTTTGGCCTGTTGCCAGTGGCGGCGGCCGATGCCGCCGGCTCCAGGCTGACGATCTATAACGGCATCCGGAATGTCGACGTGATCAGCGTGAAGGTCCGTGGTGGCAAGGTCACCGGCTTCAAGCGGCTGAAGCCCGGTCAGGGGATCAAGATCAACGCCAGTTCCGGCGATGGCAAATGCGCCGCCTGGCTCGTGGCGCGCGTCGAGGACGGCAATGCCGCCAACGCATTGATCGATGTGTGTTCGGGTGGACGCTTTGTGGTGCGGGTCACGCCAGGTAACCCGGATGGCCGCACCGGCGGGCCGAATGATCTCGGCATCGACGTGCTCAAGTAAGGCGATCCGACGCGATCGGTAAAACTTTATCCATTGCGTGGCCGAGGACTTAACCGGCCACGCGCAAGGATAAAGGTCTCGCATCGATTGAACCTTGCGAAGGAGCCAGGATATGCGCCTGTTTGACATGCGTTTGCTCACCCTTGTTATCGGACTCGCCGCCCTGACTGGCCTCGGAACCGGCATTGCCCAGGCCGCCGATTGCCCCGATGGCGCACGCAATGGAGCCGGGACGTGTGGCGCGACCGAAACCGCGTCCGGCGACCGGATCGGCGATGCTCCCTTCCCCGCCGCCTACCACGCCTATCGTTTCAGTGCCATCGTCATGACCGGCGGGGGAACCGGTCCGCAAGCCGCGCCCTACACGTTTCCCACCCTTCCATCCCTTTCCTCCGAGGACGGCCAGTAGCGCGGCGGGCGAAAAGTGGATTTGCAGGTTCCGCCAAACCGCAGCGATCATTGACGAAAAGAGCCGGACGCTTCGGTGTCCCCAAAACGCCTGATGTCCTGAACTTGTCTTTATCTGAGGTCGACTGGCACAATTGCATAATTCCGGCTACCAAGGGGGCATGCAGAACCCCTTTTCCGATCCGCTGGTCTTCTGGTCCCAGGTCCTTACCCGCCTTGGTCTGGTGCTTGCCGCCCTGGCCGTCGCACCGGCGGTTATCGACATCCTGATCTTCAAGGGTGCGGCGGCCGTCGTCGCTGTGCTGGCGCTTTACGCGCTCGTGCCGCTGGCGCTGCTCAGCCTCGTCGCCGGGGGCGGCCTGTGGGTCGTGAACAGATTCAAGAAGTAGAATGCGCGGTACGAGGACCGAAGCGACGGCGCTTGCGACGCTCCTTATCGACATCCGCGCCTGCCATGCGTGCGACGCCGACCTGCCGCTGGGTCCGCGCCCCGTGTTGCGGGCCTCGGAAACGGCGCGGCTGCTGATCGTTGGCCAGGCGCCGGGCACGCGCGTGCACGAAACCGGCATCCCGTGGAACGATCGCTCGGGAGAGCGGTTGCGCTCCTGGCTCAAGATGACGCCCGAAACCTTCTACGACGAGACGCGCATCGCCATCGTCCCGATGGGGTTCTGTTATCCGGGGGTCAACGCCAAAGGCGGCGATCTGCCGCCCCGCCCGGAGTGTGCGCCGCTCTGGCATGCCCGCATCCGCGCCCTGTTGCCCGATATCAGGCTGACGCTGCTCGTCGGCCAATACGCCCAAGCCTGGTATCTCGGCACGCGGCGCAGCAAGACGCTCACCGAAACGGTGCGCCGTTCTGCCGAGTTTCTGAAAGACGGGCTCGTGCCCCTGCCGCATCCGAGTTGGCGCACAACCGCGTGGGAACGCAAGAACCCATGGTTCACGGATGAACTGCTACCAAACCTGAGAGCGGAACTCGCCGCCCTGGGGCTATGAAACGAGCGCTCAGGCGGCCTTGTCGAGGGCGACCGGTGCGTTCTCGACCATTTCGGTCGTCTCGGGAGTGAGATCGATCGGCGCCATTTCCTTGTCGTCGGTCGAAAACAGATGTTCGGGGCAATGCGCAAGCAATTGCTCCAGTTCCGCACTTCGTTGGCGAAGGCGGGGGTCATGCGCCACTTGGCGAGAGTTCTGGGCTTGAGACATCGAAAGCACGGTCGCTTGTTGGTCGGCAATGGTCCAGACTAGGCGGAAGTCATTGCCGGAAAGTTAGAACGCCTACAAAAAAGCCATCGAGTTAACCGGACTTTTACAAACGATGTCCGGACCCGTGACCCCTTCAAAATGGGCCCATTCTTCAAAGGATTCCAATCAGGATAAGTGTCGGCAGCTATCACAGGAATTGACAGCTTGTGCGTCTTGCACCGCCACGCAGCGCAGCGGCGTTACGGGGCCATCTCTTCCGGCACGGTCTGACTGCGTACCCGGCGCTCGCGCGCCCAGACCAGCAGACCCGACCCCACGATGATCAGCGCTCCGATCAGGGAGATGGCATCGATGAAGTGTCCGAAGACCACCATCGAAATCACGATGGCCCAGGGCAGCATAAGGAAGTTGAACGGCTGAACCACACTGGCCGGGGCCAGCTTGAGCGCGGCCATCATCAGATAATGGCCGGAAATCGTGGTCATGACCATCACGCCGAGCAACAAAAGCCCATTGAGATCCATCGGCAGCCAGAACCAGATGCCGACCGCCGTGGAACAGACCAGACCGACCATGCCGACATAGACCATGCTGGTCGCGGTCGAATCCACCTGGGCCACCCTGCGGGTCATGACAGTGTAGGAGGCATAGGCCAGCACCGCGCCGCAGGCAAAAAAAACATCCGTTGTCACGGGCAAGCCACCCGGCCTCAGAATGATCAGCGCGCCGACAAACCCGGTGACCACGGCGCCGATCCGCCAGAGACCAACGCGTTCGCCGAGGATCGGAATCGCCAGCAAAGTCACCAGGAGCGGGTTGAGCAGTATGATCGATTGCAGTTCGGCCAGTGGTACCGAACGCACCGCCAGCGCGAACAGCCAGATATCCACATTCAGGAGCAGACCGCGCAGGATCTGGGAAACCGGCATGCGCGACTGGAAGGCATGGGTAATCGGCCCCTGGCGCATGACCATCAGAAGCGAGAACAGGCCGAAGGCCCAATAGCGCATCATGGTGATCTGGAACGGCGACCAGGTCTGTACCAGAATCTTCGCCGACGCATCCTGGATGCCGAAGATCAGTATCGACAGGATGGTCAGCATAATACCAAGGCTGGCGTTATCCCGTCCCGCCTTCAACGCCCTCATGACGTGACTCCAACGAAAAACCCGGACCGCCTGGCCCGGGATTGCGGAAGTCACATAGCGCCATTGCCTCGGTCTTGCCTAGAGCATCGGGCGTTTTGAGTGCATCAAAACGCCCGGCTCTCCGTTTTGAAGATCATAGCGGTTGGTGCGAAAACCGCGAAGAGGCCTTCGCGCCAAACGAAAACGGCACGAATGAACACGCCACCGCCCTTGCGAAAGCCGGCACAGGTTCGCGTGGCCGCATCGTTCCGGTTGGAAAACTGGACCCATTTTAACAAGCTGCTCTGGATTTTTACGACAACACTCCCATATCGGAGAGTTGGAGGGGCGTCGTTGGGGAGGCTCCAGCTCATCGGGGAGCGCATATTGGCCTTTCTCCTTCTCGTCGTCGGTTTGGTGCTGCTTGCTCTTGCCGGGGATGCTTTGGTACGCGGATCGGTTCGCATCGCTGAGCAGATGCGCATTCCGCCAATCATTGTCGGGCTGACAATCGTCGCCTTCGGCACGTCCGCGCCCGAACTGATGGTCTCGCTCGAAGCGGCGCTCAAGGGTGCGCCGGGCCTGGCCATTGGCAATGTCATCGGCTCCAACATCGCCAACACCACGCTGGTACTCGGCCTGCCGGCCGTCCTCGTGCCCTTGTCCATGGCCGAACGCGGCGTACGCAACTCCCTGTTCTTCATGATCGGCATTTCGCTGGTCTTCATCATCATGGCCCAGGACCTCGACATCGACCGTCTCAATGGCGTCCTGCTCGTCGGCCTGCTCGTTTCCTATCTTCTTTACAGCGCCCTCGTCGTCCGACGCGGCCGGCAGGCGGAGGCGGACGTGCCGACCGAAAAGCCTGTCGGACTTGTTCTCGCCATCGTACTCGTCATCGTCGGACTCGGAGGCCTCGCCTATGGCGGCAAGCTGACGACCGACGGCGCGCTCGGCATCGCGGCGACATTCGGTCTGGCCGAAAGCACCATCGGGCTGACCATCGTCGCACTCGGGACCTCGCTGCCGGAGCTGGCCGCCAGCCTCGCGGCCGCCTTTCACAAGCAGGCCGGGGTCGCCGTCGGCAATATCATCGGCTCGAACATCTTCAACATGCTCGGCATTCTCGGATTGACCTCGCTGGTCGTGCCGCTCGATGTCGATCCAGAACTCATCCACACCGACATATGGGTCATGCTGGCAACCTCGGCCCTGCTCCTGGTCCTTGCCTCCAGTTCCCACCGTATTGGCCGCTTTACAGGTCTGGTGCTGACCCTGATCTATATTGGTTATACAATACTCGCCATCAGCCACGGCATGATACATTAGGGGCATGAGGGATTCGGAGCCAAAAGGCATCGCACTTGTTACAGGGGCCGCGCATCGCGTCGGTGCGGTGATTGCGCGTCGGCTGGCGGAAGCCGGTTACGCCGTGGTGATCCACTATCACGGTTCCGGCAAATCGGCCGAAGCGCTCGTCGCCGAAATCGAGAACCGGGACGGGCGGGCTGCCATTGTCCACGCCGACCTGACCGACCGCCGGCAGCGCGCCGATCTCATCGCCGCCGCCAGGCGGCGTTTCGGTCCCCTGAGCGTTCTCATCAACAATGCCTCGATCTACGAGCCGGACAGCGTCGACACACTTGACGAAAAGCTGTGGGATCGACATTTCGCATTGCATGTCGAAGCGCCGCTGTTCTTGGCCCGCGATTTCGCCGCGCAACTGCCGCAAACTGTCGAAGGCAATATCGTAAACATCGTCGACGCCCGTGTCTTGCAACCAGTGCCCGCCTACATGTCCTACGGTCTCAGTAAAACCGCGCTTTTCAATGCCACGCGAACCCTGGCCCAATCCCTGGCGCCACGCATTCGCGTCAACGCCGTGGGGCCGGGACCAACCCTTGCCGAACGTGGCCAGTCCGAAGCGGCGTTCGCGGCACGCAGCGACGCCATGCCGCTGGGTCACGGCTCTCCGCCGGACGACATTGCCGCCGCCATTATCTATCTTCTCTCGGCGCGTTCGGTGACCGGGCAGATGCTGGCGGTCGATGGCGGCATCCATCTCGAATGGCCCGACTGGGCCGATCCGACACCGCGCAGAAATGTCTGATCTCACGACCGGCGCCGACATCATCAAGGCTTTCGTCAAGACGCTGCCCACCGCGCCGGGCGTTTATCGCATGCTCGACGAGAACGGCGACGTCGTCTATGTCGGCAAGGCCAAAAGCCTCAAGGCGCGGGTGACCAACTACACGCGGCCAGAGGCCAATCCGGTCCGCATCCAGCGCATGATCGCCGCCACGCGCTCGATGGAGTTCGTTCGGACCGAAACCGAGTCCGAGGCGCTCTTACTCGAAGCCAATCTCATCAAGCGGCTGAGGCCGCGCTTCAACGTCCTGTTGCGCGACGACAAGAGCTTTCCCTATATCCTCATCGCCACCGATCACGAAGCGCCCGTTCTTTTGAAACATCGTGGCGTCAGGCGCCGGCCGGGCCATTATTTCGGCCCCTTTGCGTCGGCCACGGCGGTGGGGCGCACCATCGCGGCGCTGCAAAAGGCGTTTCTCATCCGCAACTGCTCGGACAGTTTTTACGCCGCCCGCACCCGCCCCTGCCTGCAGCATCAGATCAAGCGCTGCGCCGCGCCCTGCACCGGAGAAATCTCCATAAAGGATTACAAACGGCTGATCGAGGAGGCCCGCGCCTTTTTGTCCGGCAAGTCGCGCGCCGTGCAGGCCGACCTGTCGGCCGACATGAACGCGGCCGCCGAAGCACTCGATTTCGAACGCGCCGCGCTCCTGCGCGATCGCCTCTCTGCTCTCGCCCTCGTCCAGTCCCAGGGCGACATGACGGCGCGCGGCGTCGAAGAGGCGGATATTTTCGCCATCCATTCCGAAGCTGGCCAGTTCCTCATCGAGGTCTTTTTCTTCCGCGCCTACCAGAACTGGGGCAACCATGCCTTCCGGCCCCGCGCCGACGCCGCCATGGACGAAGCCGAGGTGCTCGAAGCCTTCATCGCCCAGTTCTACCAGGAGCACCTGCCGGCCAAAACGCTGCTCGTCAGTCATGATCTGAGCGAGCCGGACCTTCTGGAAGAAGCCCTGAGCGCCCGTGCCGGCCACCGCGTGCACGTGCTCGTGCCCAGGCGCGGCGAAAAACACGAACTGGTGCTGCACGCGCTCAACAATGCCCGCGAGGCGCTGGGGCGCCAGCTCGCCGAAGGCTCGACGCAGAAAAAACTGCTGGCCGGTGTCGGGGAGGCCTTCGGCCTCGAGGAGGTGCCGCGCCGCATCGAGGTTTACGACAACTCCCACATCCAGGGCACCAATGCCGTCGGCGCCATGATCGTTGCCGGCGAGGAAGGCTTTTCCAAGCGGCACTATCGCACCTTCAACATCAAATCCGAGGAACTGACCCCCGGCGACGATTTCGGCATGATGCAGGAAGTCCTGACCCGGCGCCTGACCCGGCTCGCCGGCGAAAGCGCGATCGACGCCGAAGACGAGACGACCGGTATGCCGGACTGGCCCGACGTCATCTTCCTCGATGGCGGGCTCGGCCAGCTCCATGCGGTTCACGACGTCGTCTCAGGCATGAACCTGCCGCGCGAAATCATCTTCATCGGCATCGCCAAGGGAGAGGAACGTGACGCCGGACGCGAAAAGTTTTTCATTCGCGGCAAACCTCCCTTCATGCTGCCGGCCCGCGATCCGGTGCTCTACTACGTGCAGCGGCTGAGGGACGAAGCCCACCGTTTCGCCATCGGCACCCATCGCGCCCGCCGCGCCAAATCCATGATCAGCAATCCGCTCGACGAGATCGAGGGAATCGGCCCGACCCGCAAACGCGCCCTTTTAAACCATTTCGGTTCGGCCAAAGCCGTTTCGCGCGCAGCACTTGCCGATCTTTCCGCCGTGCCCGGCATCTCCGAAACCATGGCTCGCCAGATCTACGATCATTTCAATCAATCGGGATGAAACGAGGTCCGTTGGTCCCAAAAGGCAGAAATCCTCTTTTGCCAGAACAGGAAACCGAAGGGCGGCCGACACCATTATCCGTCATGAACAATGAAAATTGTTTCGCTGTTTTAGCCATTCCAGCCGAAGAATCTTGACGATCGTTGTCCACGCATCTAGGTAACGCGTTTACCGTTAAAACAACGGGATGTCGTTTCGCGTCAGGTCTTCATGAACCCCTATCTGGTCTTGCTCGACATTGCCGGTTCCGTGACCCTGCTCTTGTGGGCGGTACGCATGGTGCGTACGGGGGTGGAACGCAGCCAAGAGCCCGCCCTGAGGCGCATTCTGCGCGAGGGCAGCGGCGGCCGGTTGCGCGCGCTCTTCATCGGCACCGGCATCGCCACCGTGCTGCAAAGCGCGACGGCCGTGGCCATTCTCGCAGCCGGCTTTGCCGCGAGTGGCATCATGAGCCTCGGCACCGGTCTTGCCGTCATGCTCGGTGCCGATATCGGCTCGGCCCTGGTGGTGCAGATCCTGACGCTTGATCTTGGCTGGCTGATCCCGCTGCTGCTGGTGACCGGCGGCATTCTGTTCTTCAAGGGACGCTCGCGCCAGATGCGTCAGGGTGGACGCATCGCGCTCGGCGTTGCCCTGATCCTGGTTTCGCTCAACATGATCAGCGTAGCGACATTGCCGCTGCGCGAAGCCAGCCTGTTGCCGGGGATCGTCGCTTACCTCAGCGGCGATTTCATCTCCGCCTTCCTGATCGGCGCGGCGTTCGCCTGGCTGGTCCAGTCGAGCGTTGCCGCCATCCTAATGATCGCCGCCTTCGCCATCAGCGGCGTCATGCCGGTCGAACTCGGCGTTTCGCTGGTTCTGGGCGCCAATCTCGGCGGCGGCCTAGTGGCGTTCGGCCTGACGCGCAACATGGCGGTCGAGGCGCGGCGGATCGTTCTCGGCAATTTGATCTTCCGTGCCAGCGGCGCCGTTCTCGCTCTCTTGGGGTTCCAGCTCGTTCATCCGCCGCTCGATTTTATCGGCGCCGATGCCGCCCGGCAGCTTGTCAACCTGCATCTCGGGTTCAACATCCTTCTGGCCCTGATCAGCCTGCCCCTGACCGGCCTCATGGCAAGGCTGACGACCCGCCTGGTCGCCACCACGCCGGACCCGGCGGTGCCCTTGCCGGAGCTGGCCTCCTGTCTCGATCAGGCGGTGGTCGACCAGCCGACCCTGGCTCTTGCCAGCGCCAAACGCGAACTGCTGCGCATGGCCGAAATCATCGAACGCATGTACCAGCCGGTCATGGAGATTTACGAGACCGGCGATGCGGACAAGATCCGGCAGGTCAAGCTGCTCGAACGCGCCGCCAATCAGGCGCAAAAGGAGATCACGCTCTATCTGACCCGCATCCAGTATCCCAAGAACGATGTCGACGACGAACGGCGCGGCGAGGAACTGGCCAATTTCGCCATCAATCTCGAATATGTCGGCGACGCCATCACCAAGACGCTTTTGAAGCTCGCCGAGACGCGCCGCGACCAGAACCTCAAGTTCTCGGCTGCCGGCTGGCGCGAACTCAACGAACTGCACCATCGCGTCGGGCAGAACATGCAGCTCGCGCTCAACGTCTTGATGTCCGAGGACCGGGAATCGGCACGGCTTCTGGTCGCCGAAAAAGACGCCATGCGCAGCGCCGAACGCGAAAGCTCGACCGGCCATCTCAACCGCTTGCGCGAAGGCTCGGCGGCAAGCCTCGAGACATCCAGCATCCATCTCGAAACGGTCCGGACGCTCAAAACCATCAACTCGCTGTTCGCCTCCGTCGCCTATCCGATCCTGTCCGATACCGGCGATTTGCTGACCAGCCGCCTCGTCCGCGACCGGATGGCCTGAACAAACGGGTGTATGGGAGCAGTGTCGGGCTTTTCCTCCCCTTTTACGGGGAGGAAAAGAGGGGCCGACCTGACTTACTTCGCCGCCGCCAGAAAGGCGTCCTTGTTGGCGACAAGGAAATCCTTGAGCGATTGCGGTATTTTGCCGGTCAGCGCTTCGATATCGCCCGTAACGATGTCGAGCCCGCCATTGCGGATATTGGTGCTCATCGATACGAGAACCGGCACGACGAAATCGGGCATGCCGGCCTGTTTCAGCCCGTCGGCCGCCTGTTCGTCGCTGATGCCGATCACCGAAATGGACGTGCCGAAGACGGCGTTGGCCAGCGCCACCATCTCCGTATCGGAAAACGTCTCGGTTCCGGTCAGGGTATAGATCCGGTTTTCGTCACCCGCGTTGACAAGGGCCGCCGCCAGCGCTTCGGCATAAGCCTGGCGCGGGGCGTAGCTGACGCGGCCATCACCGGCGGAGGAAAAAAGCTGTCCGGCCTTGAGGGCGGTCGGCAGGCTCAGGAACAGGTTTTCCGCATACCAGCCATTGCGCAGGATGGTGTGGGCGACGCCGGAGGCGGCAATGAGTGCTTCGGTTTCGAAATGATCGGCACCAAAGGTCACCGGCACGCCCGCAATCCTGGGCAGCGAGGTATAAAGAATGTGACGCGCGCCAGCCGCTTTCGCCGCGGCAATCGCCGCGCCGTGCCGGCGAATGCGGTCGCCCAGATCGACGGAAATGATCGCGACACGATCGGCGCCGGCAAAGGCGTTAGCGAGCGTTTCTGGCGCGTTGAAGTCGCCCGCACGGACATCGACGCCCTTTTGCGCATAACCGGAGAGCGTGTTGGGATCGCGGGTGACCGCGATGATGTCGGCGGGATCGGTCTTGCCCGAAGCGATGAGAGCATCGAGTGTCAGCCGCCCGAGATATCCGGAAGCACCGGTGAGCAGAAGCTTGGTCATGATCGTCCTTATGAGTTTTGTGAGGCCGCACCTTGTCTCGGCCGTGAATGGAAATTATGGTCTCGAAAAGAGACTAACGCTTATCTAGAGAGCTTGTCGCGCCTGTTAAAGACGGCAGGTCGAGGTAAGCTGGTTACATGAAAGGAACCGGGATGGACCGGCAAACCGCCTCCGGCGCCCTCGATTTCGAGGCCGGAGTTGACGTGACGGAATGCCCCGTACGCGACGTGATCGACAAGATCTCCGGCAAGTGGTCGATACTCATGCTCTTGGCGCTGGCCAACGGGCCGGCCCGTTTCGGTGCGCTACGCCGCATGCTGCCGGATATCTCCCAGCGCATGCTAACCCAGACGCTGAGGGACCTGCAACGCGACGGCTATGTCGATCGCAAGGTCTTTCCCACCCAGCCGCCGAGCGTCGAGTATTCGCTGACCCCGCTGGGCCGGTCCTTTCTCGATCCGCTCCAAGGGCTGGTGGACTGGGCCAAGGCCCATCACGACGGTATTCGCAAGGCCCGAGCCGCGTTCAAAAGGGAAACGGGTTGAAAGGCGTCGTACCTACCCGCACCAGGAGTGTTTCGAACCGTCCCAGACATGGGCCAACCCCTCGTCGACCAGCATCATGCCAAGCGAACGCCCGTTACGACTGAGAATTCTGAGCTTGCGACCATAGACGTCCTCGTCGCGCGCGTAAGGCTCGACCACGAACGATCCCTGATTGAGCAGCGTGATCATCCTTTGCGTCGCCGCCTTGCCCAAAGCCAGTTCCTCGGAACAGGACGGCCTGGACACTTCCGGCGTGTCGATGTCGGCGATGCGGATCTTGCTGCCTTCGAGCCAGATCGTATCGCCGTCGACCACACAGGTGTAGCGCACCGATCCGATGCATTTGGAAAAATGCATGGCCGGCACGGACGAGGTCTGGAACAGGTTGAGGTCGCGCTGTTGCGCCGGAAAGAGCCGCACGAGCGTTCCCTCCGGCAAGACCGCGGCGACGATATAGGCGACAGAAAACAAGATGATCGCGACAAGCGGGAACTCCCAGCGTATCGTCGACAGACGTCGCCACAGGCTGCGTGTCCCGCCGCCACGATTTGAATCGTGATCGCGTTCGCGTAACCGCTCGTCCACGATCGTGGCGAATCTGACAATCCGTGCCATGTACGCCTTTTGAGCTTGCCCCCGTGAAAGACCACCTTCACCGCCCTGTCGGCAGGTTTCCAGCCGGATGAGTCCTTACGGTAAACTCCTGATTAACGCGGTCGGCGTCAGGCTCGGTCAGCTTTTCACGGGGACTCGCTTTTCAAGCCTAAGGTGTTGTTTTGGCGCGGTTTCGGACGGATAGCCGAAATCCATTTATCCTCGAAACGCTCTTGGGGGGATGACAGACCGGCAGGTCTGGGCTATGAAACCGGCATGACCCACACCGCCGCCACGTTCTATTTTTGGTATTTTAGCGATCCGATGCCGCTGGCGGACGGAGGGGTGCCTGTTATTTAAAAACGACGCACAAACCGAACCAAACCACCGCCAGCTCCCCTGGCGGTTTTTTTATGCCGCCGGCCGGGACCAGAAGAAGGAAGCTTCCGATGACGTCCACAACCGACGACCTTCGCATTACCGAACTCAGCGAGCTTGTCGAACCGCAACGCGTGATGGCCGAATTCGTCCGCACCGCTGAGGCCACGCGGACCGTCACGTCCACCCGCGCTGCCATTCACGACATTCTTCACGCTCAGGACGATCGGCTGATCGCCATTGTCGGGCCCTGCTCCATCCACGACCCCAAGGCCGCGCTCGATTATGCCAACCGGCTCGCCGACATTCGCGAAAGGCTGAAGGACCGGCTCGAAATCGTCATGCGCGTCTATTTCGAAAAGCCGCGCACCACCGTGGGCTGGAAGGGGCTGATCAACGATCCCCGGCTCGACCACAGTTACGACATCAACACCGGATTGCGGCTCGCCCGCGAGCTTTTGGTCGCGATCAACGGTCTCGGCGTCCCCGCCGCCGTCGAGTTCCTCGACATGACGACGCCGCAATATTTCGCCGATCTGGTCGCCTGGGGCGCGATCGGCGCCCGCACCACCGAAAGCCAGGTCCATCGCGAACTGGCATCGGGCCTTTCCTGTCCCGTCGGATTCAAGAACGGCACATCGGGCAATGTCCGCATCGCCATTGATGCGGTGCAGAGTGCGTCCCACCCCCACCGTTTCCTGGCGGTCACCAAATCGGGCAAGGCCGGCATCGCCGCGACGGCCGGCAACGTGGACTGCCACATCATTTTAAGAGGCGGCACCGTGCCGAACTACGGTGCCGAAAGCGTCGCCCATGCCTGTTCCTTATTGGCCGAGGCCGGCGAACGCGAAGCGGTGATGATCGATGCCAGCCATGCCAATTCGGAAAAGCACTACGAGAACCAGCCCAAGGTCTTTGCCGACATTTCCCGCCAAATTGCTGGCGGCGAGACGCGCATCGTCGGCGTCATGGCCGAAAGCAATATCGTCGCCGGCCGACAGGACCTTGTGCCGGGCACCCCGCTCACCTACGGACAATCGATCACCGATGCCTGCGTCGACTGGCCGACCACCGTCGCCATGCTCGACAGGCTGGCCGATGCAGTCGCGGCGCGCCGGGTGACGGGTGCGCGGAACCAGGAGGCACTTGAAGAAATCGGCAAGTAAATTCCAAACCGTATTCGGATGTCGTCACGGGAAAGAGGCAGGCTGTCTTGCCTTTTTCCCGATCCGCTCAAACTCCTGCGTAGAATCCCGCGTACCGTCCTCCCCTTCCAGTGCCTATACTCTTTTCAGGTACAAGGGAGATGCAGGCATGAAACGCGTCGTCTTGCCTTTTGTTCTGGGTGTTCTTTTCTGCTTGCCCGTCAATGGCGGCGAATTCGGCCTGTCGATGGCAATCCCCGGCATCGCGCCACCGGAGATCAGCTTGCAGGTGGCGGCATCCCTCTCCTGTTCGCCGCGCAAGACCTGCAAGAAAATCCGGTCCTGCAATGACGCCTATTGGTACTTGTACAATTGTTCCTGGGGCGGGCGCCTGGACGGCGACAACGACGGTGTGCCCTGCGAAAGCCTTTGCAGATAGAGCGGCGGGCGGATAGGCGTCCGCTCCGGGGAAGCTTCCCCGGAGCGGCGGTGAAAGGTCCTGTCAATCGAACTTCAGGTTCTTGCCGAAGAACGGCATGACGTGATCCTGAATCCGGAAGGCCACGTTGCTGGTATGTGTGCCTTCATAGACCTCGAAGACGTGCGGGATGCCGTAACCGGTCAGCACGCCGTCGATGACGCTCATGCCTTCCAGATTGCCGTTGTCCTTATTGCCGACATCAAGCTGGATAGCGCTGTAGCGTTCGAGCTGGTCGATATACTGGTCAATGAAAACCCGCGGCGCATTGGCGTGCCATTTTTCGACGATCGTTTCGTCGAGGACACCGTTTTTATAGGGCAGGTCGAGGTAAAGCGGCGGGTTCTGCGGGTTCGGCGAGAACGCTGCGGCCTTGGCCAGGGTCGCCAAATAGGGGAAGATCGGCATGTCTACGGCATCGCCCGGTCCGGACATGGCTTCGATGGTGGCGACATCCTCATCGCTCAGATCGATGACGCTGGTGATGCCACCGCCACCGCCGCTCATCACGTAGAGCGCGCCGAAGACATCGGCATGCTTCAACCCGATGCGCAGGGCGCCGTACCCACCCATCGAATGACCGACCAGACCCCGGCTCTCACGCGTCGGAAGGGTCCGGTAATGAGCATCGATATAGGCGACCAGATCTTCAAAGATGAAGGCCTCGAAATTGCCGGTCGTCTTCGAACTCGCATAGAGCGAACCGAAATAGGCGTTCTTCGAGGTCGGGAAGACGACGATCATTTCCGGCGTGCCGAGAGCGAACGCGCCTTCGATGGTCTGGGGCGCATGGATTTCGAGCATCCATTGCGGCGCGCTGATGGAGAACCCGTGCAGGGCATAAACGACCGGATAGCGACGATCCGGTTCGCTTTCATAGCTCGGCGGCAAAACCACCATGACCTGACGATCCGCGCTTTCACCCATGAGATTGCCCTCGATGGCGGGCGAATGAACCGCAATCTCCTCGACGGTTGTCGCCGCCGCTCCCGCAACGGGATCCGGGCTGTTGGTTTCCACTTGTGCACAAACGGGTTGAGCCAGAGCCAAACCAAGGCCAGTCGCCAGAATAAGCGGGGAAATCCGCATCGTTTCCTCCTCCGTTTTTTGTTTTGCCGGCATGGACCGGACACAGGTATCCGTATCTGAATACCAGATATATATCGTACCATCCGGATCAAACCCGGTTCAATCGCCCTTTTCCCGATGATCACCGAAACCGGGCGGGTTCTCCCTGGCCGGCGGGTGGCGGCCCCTCACGTTTCCCCTTGACGTCCTTCTCGCCTTCCTGTTCGGTTCCGCCATGACCGATGCGCCCAAATCGCTGTCCCTGCCGAACCTGTTGACCGTTCTGAGGATCCTCGCCATCCCGGTCATCATCGTTCTGGTTCTGCCCGGCCCCGGGCTCCTGCGCACCATTGCCCTGGTGCTCTACATCCTTGCTGCCATTACCGATTTCTTTGACGGGATGCTGGCGCGAATGATGAACGAAGTGTCCCCGCTCGGCCGCATGCTCGACCCCGTCGCCGACAAGCTCCTGGTCGGCGCGCTGATCGTCACCTTCGCCTGGGACCACACCTTTTCGCTGTTCGACCTGATCCCGGCCATCGCCATCCTTTTGCGCGAAATCTTCGTTTCCGGTCTCAGGGAATTCATGGGCACCCAGAACGTCATCCTGCATGTCTCGAAACTGGCCAAGTACAAGACGACAGTGCAGCTCATCGCGCTCGGCATCTGCATGGCCGAACCGATGGCCCCCGAAATCCGCCTGATCTCCGACGCCGTACTCTGGCTCGCCGCCCTTCTGACGCTATGGACCGGCTGGAGCTACTGGCAGGGCGCCTGGAAGATCATGAATTCGACACCCGCCCCGGACGCCGAATGAGGATTCTTTATTTCGCCTGGTTGCGCGAGCGGCTCGACCGGGGCGCGGAAGAAGTCGCCTTGCCGCCGGAGGTCGCAACCGTTTCGGACCTGATCGACTGGCTCGCCGCGCGCGAGGAAGCGGCCGCCCTCGCCTTCGAAAACCGTGCGGTCATCAAGGCCGCCGTCGACGAGGAAATCGTTCCGCTCGACACGCCACTTGGCGCGGCAAAAACCGTGGCGCTGTTTCCCCCGATGACGGGGGGCTGAGACTAGGTTTCGACGCGAAGCCTTTTCCCCCTCCCCATCAAGGAAAGGGAGAACCGTGCGAACGCCCCTGGAGCGCCCTATGTTCGTCCGCCTGCAATCCGAACCGTTCGATCCCGGCGCCGAAACCAATAGCTTTGTGGGTAATCGGCCGCGAGGCGGGCGCTTTGGTCAGTTTCGTCGGCACGGTGCGTTCGACCCCCGAGGTCCCGGTCGAAAGCCTGACGCTCGAACACTACCCGGCGCTGGCGCAAAAACAGATCGAGCGCTTTGCCGACGAAGCCGTAACCCGTTTCGGGCTTGTCGATCTCGGCGTCATCCATCGTTTCGGCACGCTCCGGCCCGGCGAGGTGATCGTCATGGTGCTGGCCCTGGCCGGTCACCGACAGGCCGCGTTCGATGGCGCCAGTTATGTCATGGACTGGCTCAAGACCGATGCCCCGTTCTGGAAACGCGAAACGGGACCGGAGGGCGCGCGCTGGGTGGCCTGCCAAAACGGAAGACGATAATGCGCGGAACCGCTGGAACGAGTGAGCGCTACGACGCGTCGTCCCGAAAATTGGCGAACAGGACCACGTCGCTCTCGAACAGGCCGAGCGAACGGTAAAAAAACCGCGGGCCTCGACGGGAAGGATTTCAACGGTCATTTTTGCCCCAACGTCAAAAGCAGAAACAAAACATCGTGCGCCAAAACGAGCATCGGTTTTCAGTCGAAACCGGTGCGATCCCAGACCGATGGAGCAGCGCGGTGATCCCATGTGATCGCGCGCCGCTCCAGCATGTCTTTGTTCAAAGGCGCCACGGCTGAACGCCGCGTTATTCCGCCGCTGCCGTGTTCGGCTGTACCGCTGTCATATAGGCGTCGAGCAAGCTCTGGCAGGCCTCGCCCGGGGTGAACGCATAGTCCCCGATGGCGCGAACGGGGGTGACTTCGGCGGCCGTTCCGGTCAAAAAGCACTCGTCGAAGCCGGCGAGTTCCTCGGGCTTCACATGCCGTTCGGTCACGCTATAGCCTTTCTGTTTCGCCAGTCCGATTACGGTTTGGCGGGTGATGCCATTGAGAAAACAATCCGGCTCGGGCGTAACGATATCCCTGGACTTAACGAAGAAGATGTTCGCCCCGGTCGACTCGGCGACATAGCCGCGATAATCAAGCATCAGCGAATCGTCGTAGCCGGCGGCAATGGCGGCGTCCTTGGAAAGGGTGCAGATCATATAAAGACCCGCCGCCTTGGCGTGGCTGGGAATGGTCTCCGGCGATGGCCGCTTCCATTTCGACCAGTTGAGCGCAATGCCCCTCAAACGCTGTTCGCGGCTGAAATAGCTCGGCCAGTCCCAGGCAGCAATGGCGACATGCGCCCTGGTGCCCCGCGCGCTGACGCCCAGTACTTCCGAACCGCGCCAGGCGACCGGCCGCATATAGGCGTTGGTCAAGCCATTGCGATCGAGCACCTCGCGGCAGGCCTCGCCGATTTGTCCGGCCGTGTAGCTGAGATCGAAATCGAGCAGGGCGGCGGAGCGAATCAAGCGTTCCGAATGCTCCTGAAGCTTGAAGACCTCACCGCCATAGGCGCGCTGGCCCTCGAATACGCTGCTCGCATAATGCAAGCCGTGCGTCAGAACATGCACGCGCGCGTCTTTCCACGGAACCATTTTGCCATCGTACCAGATCCAGCCATCGCGCTGGTCCATTGGCAAACCTGCCATTTCGCTCTTCTCCTTTGTGGTCGTACTGGATGGCGATCAGGCGGAGATCCCCATCGTGCCTCACCATGTGCACTTGGCAAATCCGGAAGGCTCTGGGATAAGACCGTCATGAAAAACCGATGGGGCAACAATGCCAGCCACACCCATAAATGTCAACAATGCTGACATAAATTCCGCTGCTCCATTCCGCGACCAGATGCCGCTGGACATCATGGGCTTGTTGTTTTTCGCCTATCGCGACTTCACGGGAGCACCCGACGAAATCCTGGCCCAGACCGATTTCGGCCGTGCCCATCACCGCGTTCTCTATTTCGTCAATCTCAAGCCCGGCATGCCGGTGGCCGACCTTCTCGACATTCTCAAGATCACCAAGCAATCGCTGGCGCGCGTGCTTCGGCAGTTGATCGACAACGGCTATATCGAGCAAAAGACCGGAGAGACCGATCGGCGTCAGCGCCTGCTTTACGCCACGCCTCTCGGCCGAAGCTTCTGGGAGCGGCTGTCGGAAAGCCAGACCATCCGCATCAACGACGCCCTGGCCAAACTGCCCGAAGGCAGCCGCGACACCGTTCGGCGCTTTTTCGTACAGATGGTCGACGAAAAGGACCGGCCGAAACTGGACCGGCTCAACCTGACGAACGGATTGTGAAGATGTGAAGCGGGGAATGGTGAAATCGTGAATGGGGGACCTCCTCGTTCACAATTCACGATTTCACCATTCACCGCTCACTCAACACATCTTTTTCCCGTTCGGCACCGGTCGTTCCACGCCGGCCAGAACGATGTCGCCGTTTTCATCCTCATACCCGAGGGTCAACACGTCCGAACGGACCGGACCGATCTGGCGCGGCGGAAAATTGACCACGGCCATCACCTCGCGACCGACGAGAGTATCCGGAGTGTAGTGAACGGTGATCTGGGCCGATGATTTCTTGATGCCGATCTCCGGGCCGAAATCGATCAAAAGGATATAGGCAGGCTTGCGGGCCTCGGGAAACGGCCGGACCTCGACGATGGTGCCGGTGCGGATATCGACGCGCTCGAAATCGGCATAGGTGACGGTCTCGCGCGCCTGTCCGGTCACTTGCCCGGTCCCTTGTCCAGCTCTTCGGAGCGTTTGCGCGCGGCCGACACGGCCCGCTTCATCAGCCGCAAAAGCCCTTCTTCCACCATGAGGACGTCGAGGGCAGCGGCTGTCGTGCCCTCCGGCGAGGTGACATTCTTTCTGAGGGTGGTGACATCGGTGGGGTCTTCGGCCATGAGGGCGGCCGCGCCGATCACCGTCTGGCGCGCCAGCGTCATGGCATCGTCCGGCGCCAGCCCTTCGGCCACTCCGGCCTCGGCCAGGGCTTCGACCAGATGGAAGACATAGGCCGGCCCGGAACCGGAGATCGCCGTCACCTGATCGATACGGCGCTCGTCGTCGAACCACAAAACGGACCCGACCGCGCCCAACAGTGCACTGGCGATCTCCAGATCGTCGGCGGAAACACCGGGCGCGGCCACCACGCCGGTCATGCCCGCGCCGACCTGCGCCGGCGTGTTGGGCATGGCGCGTACGACACGATGGGTCGCCAACCCGTCGAGCAGGGTTTTGAGGGAAATGCCGGCGGCGATGGAAATGGCCAGCGTGTGCGGTCCGAAGACCGGCTTGAGCGTGGGAAGGACCGTTTTCATCATCTGCGGCTTGACCGCCAGCACCACCACGCGCGCCGGCGCTGTGGGCGGCGCGGCGCGAAGCGTCAGGCCCATCTCGCTCACGAAAGAAAGAGTCGTTTCCTGCGGGGCAGGATCCACAAGTGTCAGCGCCGCGGGCCTCAGCCCGGCATTGAGCCAGCCACGTGTGAGCGCCAGCCCCATCTTGCCGGCGCCGACCAGAACCACCCCATCGATATTGACGAGTATCATGCTTCCCCGACAGTCTCGAACATCACCGAAGCGAGCGCCTCCTGGGCGCTCTTGCCGGCCCAGATGACAAACTGGAAGGCCTGATAATAAAGATCGCAGCTATCGGTCGCCGCGCGCAACAACGCTTCGCATTGCTGCGGACTGACATCGGCGCCACCCGACAACAGGTGCGAATGGCGGAACAGGATGACGCCTTCCTTGTTCCAGGCGTCGAAATGCCCGATCCATAGCTGCTCGTTGACCAGCGCGATCAACTGCCTGACCTCGGCCTTGCGGGCATCGGGAGTCTTGAGATCGAAGGCGCAGGCAACATGCAGGCTTTCCATCTCCTCCATCCAGTTGAAAGAGACATGATAGTCGGACCAGCCGCCGCGGACCGATATCGAGATTTCGTCGGCATCCTGACGCTCGAAAGTCCAATCGTTGATCGAAGCGATATGCTCGATGATATCCACCGGGTGGATGTTGCGATCATCTTCGAATTCGAGAAGGAGCGACATGGCTGGGTCTCCGCCTTTGCCATTTCAGGACTGATCGAACCCTTCTTTGAAGGGCCGGGCGATACGCAAACGCAACAAGAGGATCGTGGCCTCGGGCCGAAAGGCCCTTATGAACAGGACACGAATCGTCCCGACTGAGAAACCCTATAGCCTAGCAGCCGGTTAAGGCGCACTTCGCCACCAAGCTACACAGCTTTTCTTTGTGGATGTTCGATGAGCCGTCTTAACAACATGTTAAGACGATTGGCGTTTTGCCCCGATTTGAACAGCGGGGGAAAGGCCTCCGGACCCGATGCAAAAGGCGGCCGAGCGGCCGCCCTTCCTTGAATTTCCGTCCCGGCTTCCGAGGCCGTCAGGCCGCTTCCGGCTTGCGGATACCGGACGAAACGGCGTTCGTCAGGCGGAAAATCTCGACGATGCGGTCGAGTTCGGAAGCCTGCGCCTCGGTCTGCTCGATCGCCGCATTGGTCTCTTCGACCAGCGCCGCGTTGTGCTGGGTCATCTCGTCCATCTGACGAACCGCCGTGTTGACCTCATCGATCGAAGAGGCCTGTTCGCGGCTGTCACAGGCAATCTCTTCCATCTGCTTGGCGTTGGTCTTGACCGCCTCGAGAATGGCCGAAAGCTTCTCGGTCGCCGAGGCCACCAGCTTGGTGCCGCCGGAAACCTCAACCGCGCTCTGCTCGATCAGCGCCTTGACGTCGGAACTGGCTTCCGCCGAACTCTGGGCCAGGCGCCTGACTTCGACGGCGACCACGGCAAAGCCCTTGCCGGCTTCCCCGGCCCGTGCCGCCTCGACCGAAGCGTTCAAGGCCAGAAGGTTGGTCTGGAAAGCGATGTCGTCGATCATGCCGATGATGTTGGAGATCTTGGCGGAAGATGCCGAGATCCGTTCCATGGCCTCGTTGGCCTGATGCATGACCTCGCCGCCCTCTTCGGCCGTGTGTGACGCCTGTTTGGCCTGATCGGACGCCGTACCGGCGCGCTTGGCGTTGTCCATGACGGTATGCGCCAACTGCTCCATGGCAGCCGATGTTTCCTCGATGGTCGCGGCCTGCTTGGTGGTGCGTTGGGAAAGATCGTTGGCCCCGCTGAGGATCTCGCCCGTTGCCGTCTTGACGCCACGCGAGGTCTGCTTGATCTGACCCACGACCTCGACCAGCCGGTCGGCCACGGCATTGGTGTCTTGTTTCAGCTTGTCGAAGGCACCCTGATAACTGCCCGTCACCCGCTGCGTCAGGTCGGTATGCGCCAGGGCGGACAAGACCTCGCCGGTTTCACTGAGGCCCTGATCGACCGTTCCGACCAGATTGTTGATCGAACGCGCCAATGCGTTCAGCTCGTCGTCGGAGAATTCGGTGTCGACCTGCTGGGTGAAGTCGCCGGCGATGGCGGCATCCACCACTTCGCCGAAGGCGCGCTGCAATTCCTGCATCATCTGGGCGCGATCCAGACGCGTCTTTTCGATCCGCGCCGCTTCCTGTGCGCTCATGTCCCTGACCTGGATGGCGTTTTCGCGGAACACTTCGACGGCCTTGGCCATGTTGCCGATCTCGTCCTTGCGCTCGGCATAGTTGGTTTTGGCTTCAAGATCGCCATCTGCAAGCACGTTCATATTGGTCGTGATTTTGGAAATCGGACGGAAAATCATGCGCCTGGAAGACAGCGACGTCCCCAGGGCAATGGCGATCAACAAGGCGAAAACGCCCCCGGCCGCCCAGTTTCCATTGGCGATGATGCCATTATAGTGCGACCGGTCGACGGCAATGATCCCCACGCCGATGCTCTTGCCCAAAAAATCGGTGACCGGAAATGCAATGCCGGCATACGCGGTGTCGCCATCCGGCAGGGTCTGCCACATCTCCGATCCCGACATGCGCGCCTCAAGATCGTAGGCGGCCGGATTGGGTGTTTTTTCGAAGGTGGACCCGAGCAGGTTGAACCCATCCGCTCCGGCGATGTAGAGCGCCGCCTGCAACCCGTTCTTGGCGGTGAAGTTGGAGACGAAATCCTTCTTGAGCGTCAACCCAAACTCCACCGAACCGATTTTGTCCCCGCCCTCGGAAATCGGCGCCACGCCACGAATGGAGACGCCCGTCGCGCCTTCCTCCAGCCCGCTGACAGGTCTCTGGTTGGTGAAGGCTTCGACAATGGTCGGGCGATAACCCGACATTTCGTCGCCGAACTTCTCGGGCTTGTGCACGCGGAAGAACGATGTCGCCGGCGGCGTGTGGAAATGAATCTGCTGGATATCGTAAAGCTCGTTGAGCCGCTTGTAGCTATCGGTGAACTGGGCGCCCAGCGCCGCGCGGTCGCCGGATTGTATCGCTTCGGCGACAAGGGGCATTTTGGAAACGAGTACCGACAACATTTCGGCGGTCCGCTGGGAGGCGTAAATCTCCCCTTCAAAAGCACGTTCGGCGCTCGTCATCTCGTTTGTCAGTGCCTGCTCGACGAACTGGTTCGACAACATGATGGTCACGGACGCGACCGCAATCGCCGAGACGATGGCACCACCAAAAAGCAGACCGTTGAATTTTGCATAAATGCTGCTTCTGGCCATAAGGGCCCCCTCAAGGAATGATTTCATGTGCGTTCTCAATGCACATTAGAGGCATGAACACCTTAACTTTATCTACTCAGTAGAGATTAAGGGGATTAGGATAAAATGACGCGATTTCAATGTGTTGTGGATTTCATGTCGGCAGAAATCGATTACATGCCAATTTGTCGCATAAGCGATTGCGACACTACGCAAAGGGCCGAAGGATATGCCCCCTCAAGGTCAAGAACATCGGGTTTGCCGACACGCAAAGGGCCGTCGGCGAAACGCGCCGATGGCCCCGTTGAACCCGAATGAGCGATGATCAGGACAGCTGGCCGATCACCGCCTCGATGCGCTTTTTCATCGTCGCGGCATCGAAGGGTTTGATGATGTAATTGTTCACCCCGTAGGCGATGGCCTCCTTGACCTGTTCCTTGTCGGAACGACCGGTGGCCATGATAAAGGGCAGGCTCGCGGTGCGCGGATGTTTGCGCAGTACCTTCAAGAGGGTCAGCCCGTCGATATCATCCATATTCCAATCGGAAATGATGAGATCGAAATTGGCTTTCTCGAGCTTGGTCAGCGCATCGCGACCGCTCTTCGCCTCGATGATGTCCTTAAATCCGAGCTGGTTGAGGATATATTTACATATCCCCCGCATCGACTGCTGGTCGTCGACGATCAAAACGCTTACTGCACTCGCTTTGGGCATTGTTTACTCGTCACTTCTTCACGCGCCCTTGCCAAAAAAAAGGCACCGGCATTCTAGGAACAATCTCTTACCAATCCATCAACCACAACTCAGGCAGCTGCCCTGAGTTTGGAAAGGGCATTGGCCAATCGCGCCGAAACCTGTTCGACGGGCACCTGCTCGCAGACCGCGCCTTCCTCGAAGGCCACACGCGGCATGCCATAGACAAGTGCCGAGGACTGCGACTGCCCGACGGTATAGGCGCCGGCGTCGCGCATCTTTTTGAGACCCGTCGCGCCATCGCGGCCCATGCCGGTCAGAATGGCCCCGACCGCCATCGGCCCGACCACCTTGGCGACGGATTCGAACAACACATCGACGCTCGGCCGATGGCCGGAAACCGTATCATCATGGCCGAGACGGCACTTGAGTTCGCCCGAGGATTTTTCGACCCGCAAGTGATAGTCGCCCGGCGCGACATAGGCATGGCCGGGCTGAACCACCAGGCGATCGGCCGCTTCCACGACGGTGAGCGGGGTGACTTCGTCAAGCCTTTGCGCAAAGCGCTCCGTGAACCCGGGCGGCATGTGCTGGGCAATGACGATCGGCGGACAGTCGGTCGGCATGGTCGACAGGACGGCACGGATCGCTTCCACGCCACCGGTCGACGCGCCGATGGCGATCAGGGCGCCCTTCGGCGCCGCCGCCGTCTTGAGCGGAATAATGGCCGGCTTGACCCGCATGGCCACGGCCATGCCGTGCGAACGTGCATCGCTCGCGGCGGCCGCCCGGACCTTGCGCCTGACTTCCGCGGTAAATCCGTCAATGCCGCCGTTGAGATCATGACTCGGCTTGGCGACGAAATCGACGGCGCCGAGTTCGAGCGCGAGCATTGTCTCGTCCGCGCCCTTCTTGGTCAGGGTCGAAACCATGACCACCGGCATCGGCCGCAAGCGCATGATCTTTTGCAGGAATTGCAACCCGTTCATATTGGGCATTTCGATGTCGAGCGTCAGCACGTCCGGATTGAGCTGCTTGATCATCTCGCGCGCCTGAATCGGATCCTCTGCCGCGCCGACAACCTTGATGTCGCCTTCCTTGCCGAGTGTGCGCGACATCACTTCCCGGATCAGTGCCGAATCGTCGACGACGAGTACGTTGATGGTCATGCTACCTGCCTTGCCTGTTGCGTTGGCTTCATCTGGTAGATGGTCTTGCCAACGAGCTTGAACGGGCTGTCGGCATAGGCTGCGTTTTCAGAGTGTCCAACATAGAGATAGCCGTCGGGCGCAAGGACCTTGCCGAGGCGTGTGAAGATGCGCGCCTGAGTCGGCTTGTCGAAGTAAATCACCACGTTACGGCAGAAAATGGCGTCGAAGGGACCGCGGAACGGCCACTCCTCCATAAGATTGAGCGGCTTGAAGGCAATGCGTTCGCGCGCTTCGGGAGGAATGCGGATGGAACCGTCTCCGGTTCGCTGGAACAGGGCCGCCCGCTCGCGCGTGAGCCCGGAAAGTTCACTTTCCGGATAGATGCCCGAAGCGGCCCGCGCCAGGACATTGGTGTCGATATCAGTGGCCAGGATCCGGAAATCCCAGCGTTTCAGATCCGGAAAACGCGACAGGAGCTGCAAGGCGATCGTATAGGGCTCCTGCCCGGTCGAACAGCCGGCCGACCAGATCCTCAAGCGCGGCCTGCCATTGGGATTGACCCGCGGCTTTTTCTGTATCAGCTGTTCCACCTGCCCGACCAGATGGTCGAAATGGTGATCCTCGCGAAAGAAGCGGGTCAGATTGGTGGTCAGGGCGTTGACGAAGTCCTGATCGAGCACGTCGTCCTTGCGCTGATCGAGCATGTCGAGGTAGTCGGAGAAACTCCATAGCCCATGCGCCTTGACCAGCTTGGTCAGACGCGACACCACCAGCGTACGTTTGGCATCCGAAAGGGAGATGCCCGCGATGGCGTAAACGCGTTTCTTGACGCGATTGAATTCGGCATCGCTTAAGGAAATTTCGACCTGTTCATTACTCAAGTGGCTTTACTCCTGCGCACCTGGAACAGCAGGATCTCTAGGCGCGACGCGCGACCTGCGCGTGTGCGCCACCAGTGGCACGATCCGCATCCTCGACAATGGCGGCGGCGTTGTGATCCAGCTGCGCAAGGGCATTTTTCCCTTGGCTCAGTGCATCGGCGATTTTGTCAGTCTCTGTACTTAAATTCCGTAAATTATCATCAAGGTCGGCGATAAGACGCTCCAGACCGGTCGCTCCGGATGCGCTTTGCTCGCTCTGGGACCGTCCACGCGTTACCAGGGCCTTAATTTCCTTGGCCGTGCCGATCGATTGTTGCGCCAGGGTCCGCACTTCTTCGGCAACGACCGCGAAGCCGGCGCCCTTTTCGCCGGCGCGCGCCGCCTCGATGGAAGCGTTGAGAGCGATGAGATTGGTGCGGAAGGAAACCGCCTCGATGGAGGCGACAAGCTCGGCGATTTCGGAGGTCAACGTGCCCAGACCCGCTGCCGCCTCATTGTTCGTCTTGGCCACCACGACCGCTTCATCGACCATTTCGCGCGCCTTGTGGCCAAGCCCTTGTACCGTTTCGGCACGTGCGACGCCTGTTTCGAGCGCCGCGCCGAGAACCGTGCCATCCTCGCGCACCTCCAGGGCGGCGTCGCGCAGTTTCGCCGCCATGGCGCGGTGCCGATCGACCAGCTCGCCGATCCTCACGAGCTTTTGTTCGAGCCGCGCCCGAAGCTCTTCTTCTTCCTGGAGCCCGGCGGCCAGACTTTCGAAAAGATCGGCCACGGCCCGTGCCCGAACGCCGAGCGCGTCATTGCGGCCCCGCGCCGACCGGATCGCGCCGGCATCACCGTCGAGCACGCCGTCGATGAGCCTGAGCCCATCCGCCAGAGCCTCAAGGCCGCGCAGAAGCGGCGTGCCCTCCGGGCCCAGCGCCTTAAGGCTTTCGACCAGGCCGCGATCGAGGCTTCCCGACACCATGGCCTCGCCGATGGTCGCGAGGATTTCCGGCGCCAATACCGGTTCGTCGGAAACGAGCGAAACGATCTGGCGTTCGCTGTCCGAGGACGCGAGCATGGCGCGGTAACGCTTCCCGCCGAGGTCAACGGGCATGCCGCCCGACTGCTCCAGCTGGTTGAACCGGGGAAAGGTCTTGCCACGCGCGAGGCCGGGATCGAGGGCCGTCAATCCGGCGCTGGCGACGGCAATCTCTCCGGTCCCGGAAACGATGGCGATCGGCAGCGGCGAGGCCGCCACGCCGGTCTTGACAGCGCTGGAGCGTTGCAGGCTCTGATGCAGGGCCGAGACGATGGTTTCGACATACTCGACTTCATGCCCGCGCGGCATGTCCGGGTGGCCGACCGCCTTGCCGATGGCAGTGAGACGCAAGGCGACGCGATGATCCAGTCGCCGTGCAAGCAGCACGGCCAGTCCCGTGATCACAATTGCCAGAAGGATCGTCGCGGCAAAGGCCAACGTGGCCCATCCGACCGACGCGAAGGCAAGCCCGGCGGTGAATCCGGCGATTAGCCCGCAGGCCGCCGCCAGATGCGCAAGAACCGCGCGGGTCATGCTTGCCGCCTCCCTTCAGAATCGCCGAATGCCGATTGAGGAAAGCTAGACCCATCAAGGTTAACCAAATGTTTGCAAGCCCCCGCCCCGGCAAGATCTTGGTAACTTGCAAGCGGTCCGGCAAAGCCGGACGCGAAGCGCCGGTGGCGCTTCGCGAGCGCAGCAAGGCCATGAGACCTATGGTCGAATGGCACAAGCGGCGCAGCAAGGCCATGAGACCTATGGTCGGATGGCGCAAGCGGCGCAGCAAGATCACCAAACCTCTCGTCGCGCGGCACAGTGCCGATCGGCAAGGGAAAACCGCTGCGCACTTTCCCTGATGGCGCCGACTTTTCGTGGTCGCGCCGTCGAACCGGAAAACCGCTGCGTACTTTCCTTGATGGCGCCGACTTTTCGTGGTCGCACCATCAAACCGGAAAACCGCTGCGCACTCTTCCTGACGGCGCTCCGGGCTAGAACAGCTCGATATCGTCCGCAGGTGGCGGAGTGATCTTCTGGCGACCAGCGAGTTCGAGTTCTTCCCTGACCACCTTGCCGCTCGCCATGGAATCGAGGCGCTTGACGAAAACCCGTCCCGATTTCGGCTTGAACAACACCCGGCGCGCATAGGTGCCGCCGAGATCCTCGCCGGTGATCCGATAGCCTTCGGCCGAGAGGAAGTCGTGGACAAACTCGATGTTCTTCGCGCCAACATCGTTGAGCGCCGAATTGATGTTACCGCCCCCGAAAACCTTGATTTCGAGATTGGCCTTGTTGCCGGTTCCTCGCGACAGGACCTGATTGATCAGCTTTTCCATCGCGAAGGCGCCATAGCGCGCCGAAGCGCCGTAGCGGTCGCGAGCCGAACCCGATTGTTCGGCAAGCAGGAAGTGATTCATGCCGCCGACATTGGCAACACGATCACGAATACAGGCGCTAACACAGGATCCAAGCACCGTAGAGAAAGTCACGTCGTCCCCGGAAACGTGACAATCACCCTGATGAACTGTGGTTACAATGCCCCGGTCAAAATCCGGGGGGAGACTGGTGGTTTGGCTCATGCCTCATTCCTTGCGAAGATGGCACAAGTGTAGGTCCGCATTCGTTAGCCAATCGCTAACTACAAATGCAAAGGATGATTGGATTTTACCAATCGAAATATCGACTTAGGAATTGGCAAGTAGTGTTCTAGCGATTGATATGGGGAGAACCCGATGTCGCTGGAGAGACTGGCGCGCGAACTTGACGAAACGGCCCGGCAAACTGGGGAAATGGCTGCGAGCATTTCCTATGCCGTGAAACACCTCGGCGAGGCCGCCGCGGGTGACGAACAGACGCGCGAAGAAGCCATTCAGAACATTATCGTTGCGCTACAGGCGCAGGATCGCATCGAACAGCGCTGCCACAATCTGGCGCTCGCCGTCCGCGAACTCATGGCTTCCGACAGGAGCATCAACCACACACGTTTCGACGAAATCTGGTCGGCGCTCAGTCTCGACGAACTGGCCGTGCCCGAATTGTCGGGCATCGCCGCCCGTATCGATCACGGCGAGTGCGAGTTTTTCTAGGGCCGTATCGAGAAAAGTGGCTCCGGGTTTTTCCTAAAATAAACCGCCCCGACCACGCCCGTTTTTTCTTCCCTTTACAACACTGCCACAGCCTGGGCCTTCGGGGAGCCGGTCTCATGATCGCTCGAACCGGGCGAGGTGATGCACTCAAATCGCCCGATGTTTTGATCGGAAGGCTTCGCTTCAGAACGACATGAAAAGGGCGCCACCCGGCGCCCTTCATCGGTTCCGTTTCGGACGGGATCTACATTTCGTTCTGGGCGCCGGCCACAATGGCATGCAGATCGATCAGGCCGACCATGTCGTTCTCGTGGGTAACGATACCGGACAACAGTTCCATATCGGAGGCATTCCCCTCGGGAACCCCATGAATGTCGTCCTTGGAAACCGTCAGGATATCGCTGACGGCATCAACGAGAAGACCCACCCACTTTTCGCCGACCGACATGACGACGACGACATGATTCTTGGTCGGCGTGGTTTTTCCGTCGCCGAATCGCGCCCTCAGATCGAAGATCGGCACGATGGTGCCCCTGAGATTGATCACGCCACGCACGAAATCGCGGGTATTGGGCAGCGGCGTCGCGCCGTTCCAGGCCCGGATTTCCCTGACCGTGGTGATCTCGACACCGTAAATCTGTTCTCCGATGGAAAAGGCGATGAGCTGAAGAGTTTTGGATTCGCCACCCTGACCGGCAGGCGTCTCGACATCGTCCTCGCGAATATCCAGTGCTTCCATTTTTATCTCCTTCCGGCTGACGCCGTGCCCCGATCCGATTGTTCGTCGGTTCTAGGCTGCATTTCTGCGCGCGGTCTGCTGCTGCAGGCGCAGTCCCTGCACGTCCACGATCAGCGCCACACTTCCGTCTCCGAGGATGGTGCCGCCCGCAATTCCTTCGATTCGCTCGAAATTCTCTTCGAGCGACTTGATGACCACCTGTTGCTGGCCAATGATCTCGTCGACGATCAACGCCACCTTCTGGGTGCCTTCCGCCTCGCACAACACAACGAAACGCTGGTCTTCCGGCGTATCGTTGGGCAGATCGAATCGCGCCGCCAGATCGATGACCTGAATGTATTCGCCCCGCAGTTGCAACACCCTGTTGCCCGTCGGCATGCGGCCGAAATCGGCGCGCGCCGTCTGCATGGTTTCCACGATCGAACTGAGTGGAATGACATAGGGACATGTGCCCACCGCCACCAGCATGACGTCGAGAACCGCCAGAGTGAGCGGCAGCTTGAGGGTCATACGCGTGCCCTGTCCGGGCTTGGAGCGCACATGCACCGATCCGCCGATCTTCTTGATGTTGGACAAAACGACATCCATGCCGACACCGCGGCCGGAAATATCGGAAACCTCGGTTGCCGTGGAAAAGCCCGGCGCGAAGATCATGTTGTCGATCTGCTCTTCGGTCACCTGCTGATCCGCGCCGATCAGGCCACGTTCGCGGGCAATCTGGACGACCTTCTCGCGGTTGATGCCACCCCCGTCGTCTTCGACGGTAATGAGGATGTTTCCGCCCGCCTGCTCGGCGGAAAGCCGGATGATGCCGGTTTCCGGTTTACCCGCAGCGATACGCTTTTCCGGGCTTTCGATGCCATGATCGGCCGAATTGCGGATCATATGGGTCAACGGATCGGAAAGCTGCTCGATGACGGTCTTGTCGATTTCGGTGTTTTCGCCCACCGTTTCGAGTTTGATCTTCTTGTCGGTCTTGCCCGCCAGCTCGCGCACAAGGCGCGGCATGCGCGAAAAGACCGATTTAACCGGCTGGGCGCGGATGGCCATGACCGAATCCTGCAGCCCGCGCGTGGTTTGTGCCAGAACTTCGAGACCGCGCACCAGTTCCTGGTACTTCTGCCTCAGATTCTCGTCCATCTGCTGGGTCAGCATGGACTGGGTAATCACCAGCTCGCTGACCATGTTGACCACGCGATCAACCTTGTCGAGATCGACGCGGATCGACTGGACCCCAACGTGCTTCGAGGCGTGATCGGGATGATCGCCGCCCGGCGCAGAGGGCGCCGATTTCGGCGCCATGGCCGTCTTGGGCTGCTCGGCCTTGACCGGTTTGATCTCGGCGGCAAGTTCGGCGAAGCTCGGCAGGTCTTCATCGTCGAACACCGGGTCTTCGTCTTTTTCAACCAGAGAACCCCGCGTAACTTCGAGGTCGCAATCGCCTTCGACAAATTCGAAGACTTCACGGATCTTGTCTTCTGTGACCGTTTCCGAAGCGATCTGGATATCCCAATTGCAGTAAACGCCGAACGGCTCGAACTCGCCGAGACCGGGCAATCCGCTGATATTGGCGACAACGACCACGTCGCCCAGTTCCCCCAGTTCGCGCAGCAGCAACAACGGATCGTTGGCGCGCGAATAGAGTTCGGAATGCGGAACAAAATGAACCAGCCAGTCATCACCGCCGGCCGGCTCGTCCTTATGGTCCAGATCGACGGCGACCGGGGTGAACTCGATATCGAATTCTTCCATCGGCTCGCCGCCGTCGTCCTCGTCGGTATCGCCCTTGGACAGGGCGATGAACCGCGCCTTTTCCTCGGCGCCATAATCGGAGGCAAGGGTTTCGCCATCGCGCGCCGCCGCCACGAAGTCGGCGACGAGGTCCACGGACCGGATACACAGGGCGACGACCTCGTCGGTCAGCTCGACCTTGCCGTTGCGGACATAGTCGAGCAGTGTCTCAAATTCATGGGCAAATCCGACGAGTTCCGTGAAATTGAAGGCACCTGCGCCACCCTTGATCGAGTGGATCGCACGAAACACGGCATTGAGACGTTCGGAATCCCGTTCACCTTCTTCAATCGCCGTAAATTGTTCTTCGAGCTCTCCAAGAAGCTCGGAACATTCGTCGAAATACGTTGCCTTAAAGTCGTCAAGGTCACTCATGATTCACCGGCCGGCATAACGCCGATAGTCCTGGTTCGAATTAATGCACCACCCGATGAATCACGGAGATCAGCTTTTCCGGATCGAATGGTTTGACAATCCAGCCCGTGCCGCCCGCAGACCGGCCGAGATCGCGCTTTTCCTGGCTGGTCTCGGTCGTCAAAATGAGAATGGGAAGGCTCTGGTACTGGCCTGAATTGCGCACGTTTTTGATAAACTCGATGCCATCCATCACCGGCATGTTGATGTCGGTGATCACGACATCCACGTCTTCGGTCTTGAGGACATCGAGACCTTTTTGTCCGTCTTCCGCCTGAAGGACCTCGAAGCCCGCACCCGTCAGCGTATGATGAAGCATCGCCAGAATCGTCCGGGAATCGTCAACAGTGAGTACGCGCATGCGGTGTCTATCCTTTCGTGAGCGGCGCGAAGTAGGGCGTTAGGCCCAACCGCTGGATGGCCGACTGCATCGGCTCGCTTGGTGTGACGACAGCAAAACCATTCTTGTTGTGCTTGGCCGTTTCGGCGGCGCTTAGCAGCATCATCAAGGCATTGGTTGCCACCCGCTCAACGGCGGAACCATCTACTTCGGCATCCCCGCGATCGACGGCGTCCATCAATTTGTCGCGAAACGTATCGAGCGAATCGAGATCGACGATTGCGGGCAAAACCACAGCCTGACCAGCCATGTGAGATGAACCTTCCGACCTAAAAACCCGCCCAGAGTCTCACACGTGATTGGTTTAAGAACTCCTAACCTTCGGAATAAAGGGCAGGTTTTGGTTCACAACAAATTTGTTCTTTTTTCGTTGCAACGAAATAAATTAGCGTAAATCTAATGCACCGTTACGCCAGCACGTCTGCGATGGCCTGTCGATCGACATCCGCCATATCATCGGGAACCCAGGTTGGCGCGTTGTCCTTGTCGACGAGAACAGCCCTGACGCCTTCGGCAAAATCGCTACGAACGGAGAGGAAACGGGCCAGTGCGAGATCGCGCGCCAGCACGTGGCCGATATCGGGATCCTCAAGCGCCCGCCAATAGGTCTCAAGGATCGCCTCAAGGCTGGTGGGCGAGCGTTTGGCGAGAATTGCGATCAGTTCCGCATCGTCCGGCCCGGCAATTTGTTTAAGTCTTTCAAGGATCGCGCCGGCATTTCGTCCCGTGAAAGCCGGCGCCAGCCGATCCGCCACCGCCAAGAATTCTGCCGGACCCGGAACGACCGCGAACCGTTTCGCCGCGGCTTCGAGCGCCGGTTTGCCCCCGTCCGCGGCGGCAATCAGGCCGGCGCGCAGAGCGTCAACCGAACCCACCGGCACGACCAGATCGCAAAGATCGAGAACGATGGCATCGCCCGGTCCGACCGGCAGACCGGCAAATTCGAACAGCAATGCCCTTTGCGCCGGCACCCGGGCCAGACGGGCGTTGACCCCGACATCGCAGAACAGCCCGATTGCCGATTCCGGCATGGCATAACGCGCCCCTTCGACGGCGATTCGCAAATGTGCATGCCCGGCAAGGCCGATTCCCCCGCCCATAACGATGCCATGAGCGATGACCACGATGGGTTTGGGATAGGTCGCGATGAAAAGATTCGTCCGGTATTCGCGCTCGTAGAACGTGAGCGCCTCCTCGATGCGGCCGTCGAGAATGCCCTGGCGCGTGGCGCGGACATCGCCGCCGGCGCAAAAGCCCTTTTCGCCCCGGCCTTCAAACAGGACGGCCGCGACCGACTCGTCGTCGCGCCAGGCCTCCAGTGCCGCATGAATCGTCTCGATCATCGCCGCATCAAGCGCATTGATCGCCCGCGGCCGGTTGAGCGTGATGACCCCCATTGCGCCGTCGCGCCCGGTGATGATGTCGTCCGTCACGCCACTGATTCCCCGTTTTTGCCAATTCCAAGTTTAAAAACCGCGCAGCGAGTGCTAGTGCAAGGCGCTAGAAAAGAAAACCGTCTGACATGACCAATATCCACCTAACCGGACTTGCCCGCGATCTCGCTGCACACGAAGAGAAGGGCAAGCCCATACGTATCGGCGTCATCGGCTCGGGCGAGATGGGCACCGACCTCGTCACCCAGTGCATGTTGATGCCGGGCATGGAGCTTGCCGCCATCGCGACGCGGCGCCCCGAAACAGCCCTTGTCGCTCACGATATCGCCTATGGCAACCGCGACAAGGCCCGCGAAGTCGCGACCCGCTCCGCCATGGCCGCCGCCCTCGACATGGGCAAGACCGCCGTCACCTCAGACACCAGACTGATGGTCACCGCGCCCGAGATCGACGTCATCATCGACGCCACCGGTAAGCCGGGCGTTGCCGCCGATTTCGATCTGGTGGCAATGGAGCACGGCAAGCACGTGATCATGATGAACGTCGAGGCCGACGTCACCATCGGTCCCTATCTCAAACACGAGGCCGACCGGCTCGGCGTCATCTACACGGTCGGGGCCGGCGACGAACCGAGCGCCGCCATGGAGCTGATCGAGTTCTCGACCGCGCTCGGCTATACCATCGTCGCCGCCGGCAAGGGCAAGAACAACCCGCTCAACCACGACGCCGTGCCCGACGATTATCGCGAAGAGGCGGAACGGCGAAACATGAACCCGCGCATGCTGGTTGAATTCGTCGATGGGTCCAAGACCGCCGTCGAAATGGCCGCCATTGCCAACGCCACCGGCCTTGTCCCCGACATTCCGGGCATGCACGGGCCGAAGGCCAGCCGCGAGGAACTGGCTGGCGTGCTCATCCCGAAAGAGGATGGCGGCGTCCTCAACAAGATCGGCGTCGTCGACTATACGATCGGCAAGGGTGTCGCCCCCGGCGTCTTCGTCGTCGTCAAGGCCGAACATCCGCGCATCATCGAGCGCATGGATGACCTCCATGTCGGGCACGGGCCCTATTACGGCTTTTTCCGCCCCTACCACCTCACGAGCCTCGAAGTCCCGCTCTCGGCCGCGCGCATCATGCTTTACGGCAAGGCCGACATGGTGCCCCTTCCCCGCCCCGTCGCCGAAGTCTGCGCCGTCGCCAAACGCGATCTCACCCCCGGCGAAACCTTCGATGCCATCGGCGAGACCTGCTACCGGTCCTGGACCATGACGGCCGTCGACGCGAGGGCGCAGGGCGCGGTGCCGGTGGGGCTATTGGAAGGCGGCAAGGTCATTGCGCCGGTCAGGAAGGGCGAGCTGCTGACACGGGCGAACGCGGAGCCGGACAAGACGACGCGGCTTTGGGCGCTGCGGGAGCGGATGGAGGCGATGGAGGAGGAAAGTGACTGAACAAACTCACTTGCGCTCCAAGTGCACAACATTATCGTTTTCTGCATCGCCCCTAAACTGAAGCGACCGTGTTTTGAGTTCGATAACCCGTGCAGGCTCCTGACTGAACCAATTAGCTGGCAACCCACTAAGGCTCTCAACATCACTTGCCGACAAGCAAAACTCCTGAGCTAGCTCAGATTTTGTAAGTACCTCTTGGTTCACTACTTCACGAAACACGTCGGCCAATACTCTTGGCTGCTGTAATGACCATGCTCCATCGTCATATGGCTCGCCCTTCGAATAGCCTTTCGCGCTATAGCGCTTAAAAAGACTCGTGGCGGCTTCTTCGGACAAGACACTCAATTTCCGGAGCCGGTATATTTGCGCCTTAATGGAGGTTTTCCAACGAACCTTAAGTCTCTCAAGTTCAAATAGGTCAATATTCTGTACTTCAATTGGATATTGATCTGCAGGCAACAAAAATGCAGATGCAAAACTATTTGCTTGCTCTTCGATGAGTTTCAAATTTGTAGATAATTCATGCTCTGTAACCGCTTCATGAAGCAAAATGTGAGCCAATTCATGGGCAGCGTCAAACTGTCGACGAGCGTAAGAGGCTTTGTCGCTTGCAAGCAAGATATACGGGCGACCACTAGCCCAAGCCCCTAAGCCATCGAGCCGATCAGTATCCATTTGCTCACTCGAAACGATGACGCCCTTGCTCTCGAGGAGCACAATCATATTTTCGATCGGTCGAAGCCCAATATCCCAGTGATCGCGAAGGCGTTTTGCGGCACCCTCAATATCATCCTGCCGAAGATCTTTATAAGACTGACCACGCAGCAGGTCTGGCATATCCACCTCGGGCAGGTATGCATAGTGGTCTGCCACCGCTGCAATGTCAGCTAGCCATTGAAGTCTTCCCGCTTGGAGTGCCCGACTGGCCTTAAGTGCAGCCGCAAATGAGCGGAAAAAGACTGTCCCACATCTTTCGTTTCTCGGCTCTAGGAAAAAGGCTTCAGGTAGACGTAGCGTTCGCGATATTTCGGAAAGCGCTGATGGTTCTGGCGCAGACTGCTGATCCTCCCATCGACTAACCGTGCTCGGAGCGTAGCCGATGAGGTCAGCTAAAGCTCGGCTAGAGGTTATTCCCCTTACCAATCGAGCTTCCGTCAGCCGATCTCCAATAAATCCCCGAACGCCTTGAGGCATAATTCACTCCGTGCCGGTCCTTTCGGACCTTGTTCCTTTGCCGCGTAGGCGGCCTGCGCCCTTTTTTAAATGCACCTCGGCAGTTTTCGGCCCTGTGCTTCGTGCGCCGTAAGATGCGAGAAATTCCTTTATGTTAACTTGCGACAGAAACCGCGAAATTTGACGATCAGCGATAGCGATATCGATCGAAGCGATTTTGCCGATTTCATATCGATCCCGACGCACCATGATGAGCACAAAGCGCTCGCGATCCCGATAAAGTTCAAGACCCGACAAAAGATCACGTGCCAAACCGGCGTTCTGCGCACAGAGGGCCTTTCGAGTCGCGTTCTTTATCGGCAAATCATCCGAACTGAAATGCGAGGCAAAGCCGACCAAAGTTGCGCCAAAGCGCGCCGTTGTAAGGTGAAGGGGAACAGCTTTCGGCCCATCTCGTCCTTCAATCTCGACTGTGCGAACGATATCACCGCCATGCCGAGCTATGAGTTGTTCGAAGATTTCATCGGTAATCAGATATCTCACAAGGCCGACGCCCTGATTGCGCCGGCGCACGCCCATAGCGATGCCCCGGTCAATCGCTTTATGAGACCTTGCTACTGCGGCCTCAGCCTGCTGCGCAGCGGTGCAAAAATACTCCTCTACGTCGATCAGAAAGTCACGCGGAACATCGCGTCGCACCTCGATATTGTAGTCTGGCAGAATGGTTTCCATAAGATCGCGTTCCTATGCATTACGAGCCATTTGTTGCACACGACGGGATTTGTATCGTATTTTGTTGCAAACAGCAAGTGCGGTTTGATCTTGATGCTGACGGCAATGTGGAGGGTAAAGGCGGTTGCATTTCCTTGCGTCATTCCCGCGAAAGCGGGAATCAAGTGCGAGGCGTCCGCCGAGCGTTTGACTCCCCTGGCACGATTGATATCGCGCTGTTTCTGCCATTCGAACTTAGCTCTCATGGCCTTGCTGCACTGAAACCGCGCCACTGGCGCGCTTTCTCCTTGAGAACGTTTGCAAGTCCCAATCAGGTCGGGAATGACGCCGTGGGTGGGGTGAGCGTGGCGGCAAGGCTGCATCAAATGCACTGATCTCTCCTCCTCGTCATCCTCGGGCTTGACCCGAGGACCCATGAGGGGATGGCCCCGGCGCCGGAGCAGCGATTGCTCGACAGGGCCGTTGCCCACCAAAACAACTTCCTGTCCGCTGTCAGTTTCGCATGGGTTCTCGGGTCAAGCCCGAGAATGACGAAGTGGTTGTTGCGGGCGTAGCAGTAAACCAGCGTCTCGCCATTTACTCAGGATTCCGGCGACTTCTCACCAAGTACACCAAACTCGCCCCGAACATCTTGTCATTCCCGCGAAAGCGGGAATGACGAAAGGGATGTGAGGAACGCGGCGGCAAGGCTGCATCAAATGCGCTGATCTCTCCCCCTAGTCATCCTCGGGCTTGACCCGAGGACCCATGAGATGATTGCCCCGGCGCCGGAGCAGCGATTGCTCGACAGGGCCGCTGCCCACCAAAACAGCTTGCTGTCCGCTGCCAGTTTCGCATGGGTTCTCGGGTCAAGCCCGAGAATGACGAAGTGGTTGTCGCGGGCGCAACAGTAAACCAGCGTCTCGCCATTTACTCAGGATTCCGGCGACTTCTCGCCAAGTGCACCAAACGCGCCCAACCACCTCGCCATTCCCGCGAAGGCGGGAAACCGGCCGCGCGCAGTCCTCAGCGCGAGACGCGAGGCCTTAAGGCGCGCGCGGGCTTGCCAGCCGGATCGCTTCCCTCAGTCCGGGAGCGCCGTTTCCGAAACGGAAAAATCGAACGCGGCGCCGGCATCGCCTGCCGGATAGGAAAAGTGCCACCATTCGCGCCGATAGGGCTGAAAGCCCGCTTTCGCCATTGCTGCCTGCAGAATCCCACGGTTGCGAACCTGTCGGCTGGTCAGGCCCTCGGCCCCGAGCCATGACCGCGGATCGAAGCAATCGAAGCTCGTGCCCATGTCGATAAGGCCTTCTTTCGGCGAAAAGCCGGACCGGCAATCGCCGCTGGCAACGCGGCCGTTCTTGTGAAACAGCTCGTTCGACTTGTGATAGCCGTTGAGCAGCGAAACGCCGTTTATCGCCGTGACCGTGTCGAACTTGACGGTGAAGCGTTCGCCGATGCCGTCGCCGTCGGCACCCTCCACCCAGGCCGTGTCGAGCCGGTCGTCGAACATGTTCGCCGGCCCGTAGGTCACGTCGCGCCACGGGGCGAGCACGCTGCTGGCGCAAACGGTGAACGCACCGAAACCGCTACATTGTTCGCCTTTTATAACCGGACGTGGAAAATGCTGGGTCGTGGGGGGCGCCGGCGTGGCGGAGGGCAGCGTGTCGGCCGGCACCGGAACGGACGCATCGCCCGGCCCGCATTCGAGAAAAAAGCATTACGGTGCGCCGTCCTCGGCAAAGGCAGCGGTCGTTCCCGCAAGAAAACAAAGCGCCAGAGACAAAAGGCGAGTGAGAGTCAGTCCCATATGCCGATTCCTGCATCACCCGATAACAGAATTGTGAACACCGCCCCTATGCTGACGTTTTGCGACAACAACAAGGCACTAAACGCACCGATGTTACTCGCCTTCGGTGCGGATATGCAGCACCCGGCCGCAATGCTTGCAGTGCACGGCATCCGGATCGTGCAGCATGAGACCGCAATCGGGACATTCGAAGCGCACCTTGGAGGGACGGAGCAGAACCTGCACGAGCCGCAGGAACAGGGTCACGCCGAAAATCATCACCGCCACCGCGAGCATGCGTCCGGAGGTGCCGTTGAGGGTGATGTCGCCGAACCCGGTGGTCGTCAGCGTCGTCACGGTGAAATAAAGCGCGTCGGCGTAATTGCCGATCTCGGGATTGATGTCGTGCTGGAAGGCGTAGATCAGCCCGGTCATGACGAACAGGAAGACGATGAGGTTGATGCTCGCCAAAACCACGTCTTCGCGTGTCCGGAACCAGGAAAAGTCGCGCCTCAGGCGCACGAGAACCTGATAGGTGTGCAACAGCCTGACGGTTCTGAGCACCCTTAGGAACCCGAGGCCCTCCCCGGCAACGGGTGCGAGAAACGAGGCGATGGCGATGAGGTCGGTCCAGGTCGCGATGCGCAGGAAGAACCTGCCCTTCGATCACGCGATCATCAGGCGCGCGACAAAATCGAGAAGGATGACGGCGCCCAGCACCATGTCTATTTCCTCGACCATCAGCGTATGGGGAAAGAACGAGGTGACGATGACGAAAAGGATCGTCGTCAGATCGAAGATCAAAAGCCCCAACCGGAAGCGATGGGCCCCTGGGCTATCGCCTTCATAGAGTTCGCTCAGTCTTGCCAGCACCTGTGTCTCCTTTGACACACTCTTTCAAAAGACATGGCAAAGACCTGCTGATTTGACCAGCCCCCGATATCGTACGGTTGACTGGAGCCGGGTCGGCAGACACTTTCCCGCTTACGCGAACCTTTGAGGAGTTCGATCGATGAAAGCCAGGGCTTCCCGATAAAACGACCCGCCGGCACGAGTTCTCTGCGTCAGCCGGCACATAATCATCATCGAAAACGCGCCCTTTTGGAGGGCATCCATGTTTCGCATCTTCGCAAACGTGGTGGATCCGTTTCAGGCCTATGCCGAAACGGTGCCGCCACGCTCCGTCGCCGCCTATGTCCTATGCAATCTCAAGCCGTTCCGCCTGGTGCTCGCCGCCGGTTTCGCGACGTCGGTTTTCGGCGCCGTGATCGATGTGTGGCTGGTCTATTATGCCGGTCATCTCGTCGACAACCTCACGGCGATCCCGCCGGCCGAACTCTGGTCGCGCATCGGCGGGGAGCTTTTGCTCGCCGCCGTGCTGCTGCTCGTCGTCAGGCCGCTCAACACCGCTGCCGGCGAGGTGTTCGACGATATCGCCTATCGCTCCAATGCCGTCTCCCTGATGCGCTGGCGGGCCCATCGCCATCTCCTGCGTCAGTCGGTCGGCTGGTTCCGCAACGAGCCATCCGGGCGCCTCGCCAGCCGGGTACGCGAACTCGGCAGTGCCGGAACCGGCATCGTCTATCGTCTCGTCCACACCGTGGCCTATGTCACCGCCTACATGGTGGGGGCCTTTTTGCTCATGATGTCGGTCGATGCCCGTCTCGCCCTGCCCCTCGTCGGCTGGATCGTCCTTTATCTCGCCCATGTCAGCTATGCGGTGCCGCGCTTTCGCGACAACACCGAGCGTTTCCAGAACGCCTTGACCGATCTGACCAGCCTGTTCGTCGATACCTATGCCAATATCGATATCGTCAAGCTCTTCGCCGATCAGGACCATGAGGACGCCGAAAGCAAGACCCGGTTCCGCGCCACGCGGGACAGCTTCGTTTCGGTGCAGACGATCGAGGTTTTCATCAATTCCGGCATGGTGGTGTTGAGCAATCTGCTTTTGGTCGGGCTGACCGGCTATGCCGTCTATTTGTGGTCGGTCGGCGATGCCCCGCTCGGCATCGTTGCCTCCGCCCTTGCCCTTTCGACCCGCGTCTCCTCGCTGGCCGACTGGATGATGGACGCCGTTTCCGACATCTTCGGCTGGATCGGCGCCACCCGAGAGGCGCTGAAATCGATCGCCCAGCCATTGGCCCTGACCGACAGGACCGATGCGCAACCGCTTCGCTTTGCCGGCGGCGCCATCCGTTTCGAGGGTGTGACCCATCTTTACGGCACCGATGCCGGCGGCGTGCGCGACCTGAGCCTCGCCATCGCACCGGGCGAAAAGCTCGGCCTGGTCGGCCCCTCGGGCGCCGGCAAATCGACCCTTCTTAATTTGCTCTTGCGGTTCTTCGATCCGGAAGACGGGCGCATCCTTGTCGATAAGCAGGACATCGCCGGGATCACCCAGGAAAGCCTCAGGCGGCGCATCGCCATGGTCAGCCAGGACGGCGCCCTGCTCAACCGTTCGGTCGCCGACAATATCGGGTATGGCCGCAATGGCGTCAGCCTCGGGGAGATCGAGACGGCGGCGAAAAAGGCCGAAGCGCATGCCTTCATTACGGAACTTGTCGATCGCAACGGCAATCGCGGCTATGACGCCATCGTCGGCGAACGCGGGATCAGGCTCAGCGGCGGCCAGCGCCAGCGTGTCGCGCTGGCCCGCGCCATTCTCAAGAACGCCCCGATCCTCGTTCTCGACGAAGCGACCTCGGCGCTTGATTCCGAGATCGAGGCCGCCATTCTCGAAACGCTCTACGCCATCATGGAAAACAGAACGGTGATCGCCGTGGCACATCGCCTCTCGACCATCGCCCGCATGGACCGCATCGGCGTATTGGACCACGGCAGGCTGGTCGAGATCGGAACGCACGAGGAGCTGGTCAACCGGAACGGCCTTTACGCCCGCCTGTGGAGGCACCAGTCGGGCGGGTTCATCGGGATGGCCTGAAACGGAACGGTCGCATCCCGCCCGAAGCGGGATCGGTCGAACCGGCTCAATGCAGCCCTTTCAGCAACGTACCCATGGCGTCACGGACCGGAATCACTTCGGTGATCTCGGCTTTGGCGAAATAGGGACGCCAGGCGGCGAAGACGGCGTCGAAATCCGCCTTGGTCTCGGCCTCCCAGATGGAAAAGCCGCTGGCCGGATCGGATTTGAGGCAATAGATCCCGGAGCGGATGGCACTGCGATCCAATGCACCGGCATGTAGCTTCTGGGCGAATTCCATCATCGACGGCAGGTCGATCATGACCTTGACCATAAAAAGCATGACGGTCCTCCACGGGCTGGAATCGATTGAAAAGACGCCGGCATCTCACCTGGCCGACGCGTTTTTGTTCTATTTTTGTTCCTTCCCGTCTGCCATGTGGCTGGATGCCGCATTTAAGCGATGCGACGTCCCGGCCCGAATGTGGACCGCGCCATCTCCTTGTGGTTGCTTCGTTATCTATAAAAAAACCCAGGCTTCACCTTTCGCGCGATGCTCCGGATGATGGGTCGGACTCCAGCCCCTCAAAAAAAACGGCCGCACCGGGCAAGCCCGATGCGGCCTTCCGCTCTTTTGCCGTGCATGGGACGTCAGTCGAGCGTTTGCCTGTAGCGCAGCATGGCGACGATGACGATCGCCGTCATGATGATCAACAAATTGGTCATGTCTCCGGCGATGTCGGCAAGCTCCGCGCCCTTGAGCATGATCTTCCGAACGATCCTTAAAAAATGCGTGGCCGGGATGACCGAGCCGATGGCCTGAGCCCAGCCCGGCATGCCGGCAAAGGGAAACATGAAGCCCGACAGCAAGATTGTGGGCAGGATGACGAAAAAGCTCATCTGCATGGCCTGCATCTGATTGCGGGCGATGGTCGAGATGAGAAACCCCAGCGACAGGTTGACCACGAGGAAAAGATTGAACGCCAAAAAGAAGGCATTGAACGAACCCTCGAACGGCACATTGAACAACAGGCGCGCGAAGACGAGGAAAATGATGGCCTGCACATAGCCAACCAGCACGTAAGGCAGGATCTTGCCGAACATGACCTCGAAGGGTCTGACCGGCGTGGCCAGCATCGTTTCCATTGTCCCCTTTTCGGTCTCGCGCACGATGGCGATGGCCGTGATCATGGTCATCATCATCGAAACGATGATGGCCAGAAGCCCAGGCACGATATTGGTCGAGGTCCGGCTTTCCGGATTGTACTGTCGATGGACCGTCACAGAGAACGGCGCGGCCGAACCGGCCGAGGCGAGAAGGGGTCCGGTCAGGGACTGCTTGACGGCGACTTCGAGGATACCGCTCAGGGCGCCGACGGCGCTGGAGATCGCGGTGGGATCGGTGGCGTCGGCCGACACCAGGATTTCCGGTTGCCGGCCGCGCACGATATCCTTTTCGAAATCGGATGGGATGACGACGACGAAGTTCGCCGATCCGTCCCGCAAGGCCCGGTCGCCGTTCTCGATGCCGGACACCGTGCCCTTGAAGTCGAAATAGGTCGAGGTTTCCATGCCGGCCAGTACCGACCGGACGATCGGGCCGGTATCGTTGAGTTCGACCAGGGTCGGCAGGTGCCTGGGGTTGTTGTCGATGGCATAGCCGAACAGCAAAAGCTGCATGACAGGAATGCCGAGCATCATGCCGAAGGTCAGGCGGTCGCGCTTCATCTGGATGAATTCCTTGATGAGCACGGCGGCGAACCGTCCAAGGGACAACCCTATCATGCCGCTTCTCCCCTGGCGAAATTATCGGTGACCCCGGTCATCAGATAGATGAAGGCTTCTTCGAGTTCGGCTTTCTTCTCGGTCCAGTGCCCCACCCCGCGCGCCACATGGTCTTCGGCGATTTCGCGCAAACGCGCCGCGTTCGTTCCCGACACGTGCAGCACGGAGCCGAACCGCGCCACCTGCTCGATACCGGGGGTCTGCCGCAATTCGGCTTCGAGCGCGGCGAGATTGGGCCCGTCGACCCGCCAGGTGTGCAATCCGATCATCGTGGGGATGTCGCCCGAGGGCCCGGAAATCAGCTTCTTACCGTAAGCGATATAGGCGATGTAATCGCACTGGACCGCCTCGTCCATGTAATGGGTCGAGACCAGAACCGTGACGCCCTTTCTGGAAAGACGCCGGATCTCGTCCCAGAAATCGCGCCGTGCCTTGGGATCGACGCCCGCCGTCGGTTCGTCGAGCAGCAAAAGCTTCGGATCGTGCAACAGGCAGGCGGCCAGTGCCAGGCGCTGTTTCCACCCGCCCGACAGCGTACCGGCGAGCTGCTTCTGCCGATCGACCAGCCCGAGATCGTCCAGTGCCGTGTCGACCCTGGCCTTGCGGTTTTTCAGCCGGTACATGCGCGCCATGAAATCGAGGTTCTCGCGGATCGACAGATCCTCGTAGAGCGAGAACTTCTGGGTCATATAGCCGACCTCTTGCTTGATCCTGAGCGGTTCACTGAGGATGTCGAAGCCAAGACACTGGCCATCGCCGGCGTCCGGGGTCAGAAGACCGCACATCATGCGGATGGTCGTGGTCTTGCCCGATCCATTCGGACCGAGAAAGCCGTAAATGGCGCCACGCGGCACGTCCATGTCGAGATTGTCGACCACCGTCTTGTCGCCGAACCGCTTGGTGAGCCCGATGACCGAAATCGCCGGCATCTCGATTGGCGGGGCCCCGGCCGCGTCTGGCACAGGTGCCGTTCCGGCCAGCACTTCACCCGCCGCCGGCGCCGGTTCGGTCACTGGCGCAACCGTCGGATCCGCTCCGGTGCCGGATGTGGGGTCCCCGCTCATTCGGGCACCTTCATCGAAACCGGCTGGCCGGGCAGCAGCGAAACGCCATCATCGAGTTTCGCCTCGGCGAGAAAGACCAGGCGCCGCCGTTCGTCGCGGCTATAGATGATCGGTGGCGTGTTCTGCGGCTGGCTGGCCAGATAGGTGATGGTTGCCGTCATATCGTGGGTGCAACTGTCACAGGTCACCATCAGGACATCGCCGATACGGTACTGGTTGCGTACGGGCTCGGGTATGTAGAACTCGACCTTGACCTTGCTTGGCGGCAGGATCGACAGAACCGGGGAGCCGATCGTCACCACCTCGCCAGACCTGTAATAGACGCGATCGACGACGCCGCCGACCGGAGACGCGACCGTTCTTTCGTCGAGCTGCACCCGGGCGAAATCCACATTGGCGACGGCGGCGTCGAAATTGGCCTTGGCCGCCGCCAGTTCCTCGGGCCGCGCCGGCAGTTCCTGCACGGTCAGCTTCGCCTGCAACTGGGTGACCGCGGCACTGGCCGTTTCATAGGCCGCCCGGGCCGAGTCTACCGTCGCCTCCGGAACCAGACCGTTCTTTTGCAGTTTGAGATTGCGTTCAAGTGTCGATTTGGCCAGCACCTGGTTGGCTTCGGCCTCGGCAAGCGAGGCCCTGGTCACCGCGATCTCTTCAAAGCGGCTGCCTGTTTCGAGATTCTTCCATGTGGCCTCGGCCGCCGCCTGTTGGGCGCGTGCGGCACTCAGCGACGCCCGATACTGGTCGTCGTCGAGCGTGAACAGTATCTGTCCGGCGGTGACCGTCTGACCTTCGTCGATCGATATGTCGTTGATCCGACCGGCGTTGGTGGCGGCGATATAGACATAATCGGCCTCGATATAGCCGTTGAAGACCGTTTCCCCAGGTGCCACGAAACCGGAGGCAAACGCACCGGCCATGCCGGCAAGCGCGGCAAGTGCGCCCATTGTCCAGGTGAAGGCGTCACCCACCCAGGTCAGGAATTCAGCCATTTTTACGCTCCGGTTTCACCGAGATGCCGTTGTAGAAAATGTCGATGTGCTGCTCGATCAATCGATTCACCTGCGGACCGTCCTCGGGAACCATGTCGAACACTTCGGCGAGAACGATATGCGCGAGGATCGGCCCGATCAGGCTGCGGATGGCCAGGTCGGGATCGACGGGGCGAAAGTGGCCGGCCTTGATCTGACGATCGATCAGTTCGACCAGCCGCGGGATGACCTTGTCGAGCACCTCCCGGCGATACATCTGGGCAAGCTCGGGAAACCGTACGGCTTCACGAATGATCAGCCTAGGAACGGCAAAGACCTTGGGATCGCCAAGTCTGCTGGCGAGCAAGCCGCCAACGGACTTGAAAACGATATAGGGATCGACGCCGGTGGCGTTGATCGTCGTGATCGCCTTGAGGGCGATCGGCGAGATGGCACGATCGATCAGCCCTTTCATCAGGGCTTCCTTGGAGTCGAAGTAAAGATAGACCGTCCCTTTCGAGATGCCCGCCTTGTCGGCGATATCCTCGACCCGCGTGTCCGCAAAACCGCGCTCGGTGAACAGTTCGAGCGCCGCATCGAGCACCTCGTCGCGTCGCGCCTCGGAACGCCGGCGGAATTTCGGACGCTTGGACCCGGTCTTTTTGGCAGCGGTGCTGTCGGGTTCTTGGCCTTTGATTTTTGGATCCTTCACCATCGACTCGCTACCATCGACCTGCGTCGTTTTGATCAGGCCTCATCCGGCGTGCCGCCTTGTTCGTTGCCATTTCGTCCATGAGCGATCTCCATGTTCTTCGCCTAAATAAATGACCGGTCAGTTATTTTCAAGATATCTTTTGTTCCAGGGCCTATCGAACGACGCGCCGTGGCGCAAAAAAAGCGCAACTTCCTGAAAAAATACGGGAAATATTCGTCAACCATTTCAACGGATCGATACCGGCGCGTTTCCTCACGCTTTGGGACACGACAGGATTTGGATGAAAACCCGGCGAGAAACGCCCATTCTGCGTGTCGGCGAACCGGCTCGCCACCGCATCCCGATCCGTTCCCCGGGGCCGCTCGCGGTTCGGCAGAATCAGGCGACGTTATTAAGGCGTCGCCGCGTCGCGATTTTTGGGAAAAAACAGCGTTTCCCTCAAGGCGACATCCAAGGCTCAGGCCAGGAGTTTTGAAACCAGAAGTCGCGTCGCCGGGCCGATTTCCTCGATGAACTGCGCTTTCGACGCGAGCCCGGATGCACAGGCCAGCAACACCTGCGCATATCTTCGCGCCTCCGGGTGCCCCTCCGCCACCAGCGCGTCGGTCAGCGTGTCTTCCAGCCAATGCTCGAAATCATGGTTTTGCGTGGCAAGCAGATGCGACGTTTCGGCATAGATTTCGGCAGCATGCGGAGAGACATGGACCAGACGGAAATAGGCCTTGAGTTTGGCCACCAGCGCCCGGGCGATCCGGTCCGGGGCATTGCCCGGCCCGTCAAGTTCGCGCATGATCAGCCGACGCCAGTCGTCGAAGACGTGGTCGGCCAGCGTCGAAAAGATCAGATCCTTGTCGGCGAAATAGGCATAAAGTGTCGGTTTGGCGACGCCGGCGGCACGGGCGATGGCTTCCATGGATGTGCCCCTCAGCCCATTGCGTATGAACAGATCATGCGCGGCCAAAAGGATTCGTTCGCGCCGTTCGGGATTGAGATGTCGTACCGCCTGTTTCAAGTTTCGTTGTCCTGTAGTACGAAACATACGGAATTCGTATATTTCGTTCAGCTCTAGAGAGGTTCCCTGATGAAAACCGTTTTGGTCACCGGTGTTACCGGCTTCGTCGGTGGCCATGTTGCCCTGCAATTGTTGAACGCCGGCTACCGAGTCCGCGGCAGTTTGCGATCACCGGGCCGCGCTGACAAGGTCCGAAAAGAGCTTGAAGCGGCCGGTGCCGTTACGAATGCACTTGAATTCGTAACATTGGACCTTCTCGACGACGCCGGTTGGGCCGAAGCGATGTCGGGCGTCTATGCGGTCATGCATGTCGCCTCGCCTTTTGTCATCGAAATGCCCGAGGACCCGGACGAACTCATCCGCCCGGCGGTTGAAGGAACCGAACGCGTGCTCAAGGCTGCGCTCGGCGCCGATGTAAAACGAATCGTCCTGACCTCTTCGATCGCCGCCATCGCCTATGGCGACGACCCGGAGCGCAAGGTGCCCTTCACCGACGCCGACTGGACGCGGCTCGATACGGCCATTCCGATCACCACCTATATCCGCTCCAAGACCCTGGCCGAGCATCGCGCCTGGGACATCATGAAGGCGGCCGGACGGGAGAACGATCTCGTTTGCATCAACCCCACCAACATCTACGGCCCGCTTCTGGGCGACGACATTGGCACGTCCGGGCTGATCATCCGCCGCCTGCTCAACGGTTCCCTGCCGGCCGCGCCGCGCATTCACCTGTTGTCGGTCGACGTCCGCGACGTTGCGGCGCTGCATCTGGCGGCACTCGAAACCGACGTGGCCGGAGGCCAGCGCTTTCTGGTTTCGGCGCGCGCGCTCAGCCTTCCCGAAATGGCGCGCCTTCTGCGCCGGAATTTTCCCGACCAAGCCCGCCGCGCGCCACGCCTGACACTGCCGAACTGGGTGACGCGGCTTTATGCCCTTTTCGACCAGGACCTTAGGGACAATATCGGCGAACTCGGCCGCCCCAAGCGCGTTCATGGTGCGCGAGCCGAAATCCTGCTCGGCCACAAGCTGATCGACGCCGAGACGGCCTTCCTCGCCATGGCGAAAACGATGATCGACCGCGATCTCGTTTGATCCCGTCCTTTCCACCACTTGTCGTTTCGGCTTAAAAAAACACTAGGCGACGCAGCCGGAATTGGGTAAACAACCGCGGTCCGGCGTTCTGTCGCTGGATCGATCAGGGCGGGGCTGTAGCTCAGTTGGGAGAGCGCAACGTTCGCAATGTTGAGGTCAGGGGTTCGATTCCCCTCAGCTCCACCAGTCCTGATTGAGATTTCCATTTAAAATCAAATGTTTAAGACAGAGTGCCACGAAGGAAATTGGCACTAACCCACAGTTTCACCCATGCTTTTTGAGGCCCTTTGTCGGCTCGAAAGCCAGGACTAACGCTCACGAAGACGTGACTGCATGTCGCATGGGGCATGCCCGATTAAGGCAGAGCAATAACCCGCCGACGTGGGAGTAAGGCATTAACTGCGTCTCCTGCCGAACACGGGGCGCGTCTCAGCGTCGGGACGTTTAGCTGGCGATGCTTGCCTTTCAAGCTCAGCATCTATCATTCGGTCGAGGTGTCCCCACTTCGCCTTGTCGTGACTGTCCTCGATATCCGTTTGTTCAGGTGTTGCTTCTGCCGTTGGAGCGGTTGGCCCGCTGCCCGCAATCAGCAAGCTTTGCTTCTGAGCTTCAAATTCCGCCTGCGTGAGAAACCCATCGCGCACCAGTGCCGCGAGTTTGGCAATTTCATCGGCGACAGAAACAGAAGCAATAGGAGGATGAACTTGGTGTACGTCGTTGGCCGACACCTTGGCCATAATCAGGTTGCACGCTGCCCGAAAGCGGTCAGCCATTTCGCGCGAAGTAATTGAAATGCTGTTCGGTGCTTGTTTAGCGTCACCGGTTCCGCCGTTTGTCCAGTAGCTTTTGATCGTGTTTTGCACGCCGCCGGTCGAAAGCTCAAAGTAGCCGGTCATCATCCCAAATTTAACTTCGACACTGCTGATGTTCTTATACGGAAGCTGGAACACATTTACGCCAAACATGTTGCCGGTCATGAAGCCCGTTTTTAGAACCATGACCCTTCTGTCGGTGCAAACCAATGCCTCTTTAAAGGCACCCTTCAACGTCAACAGAATAGTCTCGTCGCCATTAAGCGTTTCACGAACCTTCACTGCAAGGTTTGCCGGCAGGTCTTCAAGCAGGTCGTGTTGCATGGAAACATTCCTAAATGCACTGCCCAAGGCGAGCACAAAAACTCTTAGAAACTCCTAACTTTATATAAGTAAACAACTCAAACAGAAATTTAGAACAGTCTCACAACCTAACGAGATTTGGCGCATACGACTTGAGACAGACCAACCGGCACGGCAACAATAGGCCGTACACGGCGAACGGTGCATAAGAAGAACCCCCGCCTTTCGACGGGGGTTCAGCTTGCGCGCCTGCAAACGGGTAAATGAGCGCGCAGAAACAAGAAAACGGCGACGGAGCTAGACTTCCACCCGCGAAGCTTCGGCCTTGGCAACGATGGCGACGTTGTTAAAAACTGCGATGGATGCTGGTCACAACGCTTTCATAGTTGCCCACGATATCGGCAAGTGCCTGCCCTTCCCGCAAACGCGCACCGGCTTTGGGGGCGTGCATCTCAACGGCAGTAGCGAGCATACGGCCATGCAGGTCTTTGGAAAGGCCGAGCAAGAAGTGCGGCGATGAATAGATGACCGAAGCCACGTTCTTGTCGGTCTTGTACGCCTCGCTCACAGCGACCATGCCTTCGGGGGTTTTGGCCTGTTCCCTGATCCAACCGCGAATTTCGCTGTCGATGTAGCCCCAAGCGCCGCCACGCGGCCCCAGAGTGCTGTCAGCGGCTTCTTTGCCCTGTGCGATCAGCAGGTCGGCCTGCCGCTTGAAGGCGTCTGCATTGCGCCGGATCAGCGTTGTGGCGCGGTCGGCAACGTCACGAGCCGCAATGGCCCGCTGCTCTGGTGAGCGGGTCTGGTCAGACGCCAATCGAAACGCAGTGGTGGCCATTCCGGCCACGTCGCGTACTTGGTCGGCCATGGCGTCAGCGACGCTCGGATAGTTGTCGCGGTCGCCAAGCTGGCTGCGAAGCCACGTGGTCGTTTGCAAGAGATTAAGCGTGTCGGCCTGACCAGAAACGGGGAACGTGCTACTCATTTTCAAAACTCACTTTTGATGTCTACTATTGACCTGGGCTATCAACCGCTGCTGTTGCTCTCTCGCTGCTTTTTCCCACGCTTCGTCGGAGCGATACCGTGGCATGAGCAGTATGCGGGTGCCCGGTGGCGGCAATGGCGTCAATATCTCATCAGTCTCGGGATCGTATTCGACGACGTTATGAGTAACCCGTGAGGGCGGGCGTCGGCGCGCTTCGATTTTGGCAACGCGGTTGGACAGATTATGGGCCACTAGTGCACCCCTTCTTCCAGCCGAGCGATCCTCTCTTCCAACGAAGAACCCTCAAGCATGCGCGATATCAGCGCTAGTGCATTGATCATGCGGGACATGTCTTCGATCTTGATTTCGCCGTTGATCGCACGACGGTACTGGCGTGCGGCCTCGCGGCTACAGCTAGAGGGCAGATCAAGTCGGACGCGACTACGGCGCCGCTTGACGGCGGGTTGCTCCCAATCGCCCTGTTTCATTGGAATATTCAACTCTCTAGCCCGACATATTCAGCCATTCTTCGTGAATAATTGGGCGGGAAGACGCTCGAAAAGTCAATAGTTAACGGGCGATATTTTGCAATTCTAGTCGATAATAACTTGACTACTACTAACTACCGTTGACTTGTAGCTTAGTTTTGTTGTCGTTGTCGTAAATATACATGAGTAATAACTATGTCCGGCATGTCAGGCAAGCCGTTTAGGAACGCCGTTGGGCGACCGTCAATCCAACTTGTGTTGTTTCGCCGGCTTGCTCAGCCGTGGCACACCCAAGGCCGCTTGCATGCGCTGTTCAAGTGTTTTGTCGAGCACCAGAGTTACCTTGTATGAAAGCCCTTTGCGCCGTAGTTCACACCGTATGTCTTCGCGCACACCGGGCAACGTTGCCGCCGCGAGGAAGATCACACCGCTAAACCGCAACTGCATTACGTCTTCGGTGGTGCGTAGAACGTGCTGATACTTCTTTGTCAGCATTTCATCGTAACGCGGAAAGTACATAGCCGTTTGTGCCTGAAGCTGTTGTGCCATTGGCCGTCTGTGTCGTTTGAATTTTGCTGCCTTCGCGGCCTCGCACAGATAGAGAACGAAACCTTCACCGGCGCATATCTCTTCAGCCGGCAAGTATGCTATGCAGTTTTCGAGAAATGACGCTGTCAAATCGATATACTTCAACGTCAAGTATGCCCGCACTTCCTGCTGTGCGTAGACATTGTGGCCAACAAGTTCGTCTTCGACCATGTCGAATAATTCCATAAGCCTGCCGTGTGTGATTGCATCGTGAAGAAACATGGCTTCAATCCTTTCTAGCTACCCACAGCAAAGACCGTGAACTGGTGAATGGCCTTCCCCACCGTTTCAGTCCCCTGACTTACTGACTAATCCCGCCTAACAGCGCAGTAAGTCAGGTTAATTAACTGAAACATAAGTGTTTTTTCTCTCTTGTCTTATTGTCTTATTCTATTTGATATTCCCGATTTTATAATTTGGGGGGCTATCTGGGTAATTATCGCTAGACACGCACGACGCTTTAGACATCAATGGTTTCAATGACTTAGCGTTCAGACAGGTTTTAGACACTTTAGACGTCCCCACCGGGCGGTGAGGGCGTCCAAGGCGCGGCAGGACTGCCCTCGGGTTCGGTCGCCACCGTCCCGGCATCCCATGTGGTCATGCTTTTGTTCTTGGCTCGACGTTCATCGCCCACGACCCGTTTTAGGTCACCGCCGAATGCGTCGCTTTCTTCGGCCAGCGTGAAAAACTCAGCATGACTAGTCGTAATGCCGACAAGCTGTTTGGGTGTTGCTCTGGCAATTTCCCCGCAGTCAATAAGCTCTCTGACCGCGTTCCTAATGGCATTGGTGGCACCGTTGTGCGCGTTCTTGAACGCCGCGTCGTTTGACAGGCGTTTAGAGATGTAGCGCCAAGGAATGTACCAAGATCGGTGTACCTCTTCGTCAGCGACGCCGTAGCTCTTAAGCTCCGACCAAGGGCGTTCGACCCATTCCCTTACGACTTTGCGCACCTTGTCTTGCTGTAGTTTCTCCGACTTCGATTGGTCGCCGACTTCGCCGGCATCGAACTTGTGGGCTAGCGCTTCAATGCCGTGTCGGACGACCGCGTAGGCCCATTCCGCATCTGGCAGGGTGATCGTCGGGGAAATGTGATTTCTGCCCACAGCGACAAGGGCAGCAAGCTTCAGCGTCTTGAGGTGTGCCCTGTTCCACAGTTCAGCCGTGATCCCCGACTTGGTTTTGTCGTTGATCTTGTCATCCGCGAATTTGTCGACGCATCCGCCCGGCCCGATAAAGTCATGGGCTTCGGGCGAAATCTGAACGTTCACGACCGCGTTGCTGGCGTTCAACTGAGCACAGTAGGCTACGAGTTCGGAGAAATGCCGTATCGTCTCAACCGTGGGCACAGCGGCTTGCGTGTTCGGGTTCGAAGGCGGGCGTGGGCCTTCATAGATTATGGGCGTGAAGCGCGGCAGAAGACCAAGGGCCACCATACTTTCGCTAAGGTGTGGATAGAGGGCTTGCGGCGATGTCTCACCGAAGAGACTGAAAGCCGGGCTATCCACGACGCCGGTGTTGTTCGCCTTGTCGCTATAGATCGTGGGGTTAAGAACGTCGTGCTCCCCGCTCAAGTTGAACAGGTCTAGCAAGACCTTTCTCAGCATCACGTCGGCAGAGGTCGCGCGTGGGTGGCAAATGCGTTCAATCGTGTGTCCGAATTCCCCGACAAAGGCCGTGAAGCTACGGGAGTTGCCAAGGTACTTTATGAGCGCCTGACCCGAGGCAATTTCGGCTGGACCTAGATGCTCGTGAAGGGTTGGCAGGTGGGGCAGCAAACTACCTTGGCCAGACGGCCCCCGCTGAACATTAGCAATGAACCGCATTACGCCGCTTCGGGCGCCTTCCTTCCCACGACCGGTTTCAGCGACCAATAGGACGTACTGATTAAGGCCGGTGCCCGAAACGTTAAACGCCCGACCGGCGACGCCCGCCATGTACCCGATTGCCCCGGCTGTGGCGATTTCAGGAACAGGGCGCGGTGCCGCGCTGTAGATGAAGCCGGCGATTTCACCTAGAAGACCGGCAGGCGGCTTTTCGAAAGGGCTTTCAGTCATTTCCGGCGCGCCTGTGATTTATCAAAGCATGGGTCAAAACCGTGGGTCTTCGCCGTGCTATGAAGCGTGTAGAAGTAAGTAGTTGTTTTTGCTTGATGTATTTTGGCCTATTGTGGATAAGCTATCCACATAACCGCTATGCGCGGTCGGCACGAGCGGCGACAATTTCAGCCACCAATTCGCGGATTTCGGCGTCCGACGCACCGCGAATGCGTGCGGCCATCACCCGGTCGATTTCATCAACCGGCCAGAAGGCCAGCTTTGACCCAATCCGCAATGCCGGGGGCAGCAAACCGCGCTGGACGAAATCGTAGATGGTGGCACGACCAAGACCAGTCGTGGCGCACACGCCGGGCAAGCGATGAACCGCGTTCTTGGCGGCTCCGGGGGAGAGAGCATTCATTTTCGGTTCCTTTCCATGACAATCCGAGTTCGTCTGGAAAGGAAGGTGCCAAATTCGCCCTGCCCTGAATAAATACCAACTGAAATAAAGTGCGGACCTAGTTGGTATTCTGCCGGGCGCGCTCCGCCGCTGCGATTGCAGGCTGTCGCCAGTTCGCGTCTATACCGTAGATTTCAAGAGCTTTCTTTACGGCCTTCCCATATGGCGAAGAAGGCTCACCGTCAGATTGTGACGTGCCCTTACCGATTGGTCTTCCCGTCGCGACAAAGAGGTTTGCCACGCAGTCAGCAATGATGCGTGCTCGCTCTTTTCGTCCTTTGGTCGCCGGGTAGCCTTCCGCGTGGGTGAAATGGGCCGCAACGTCGGCCTGAAGCAAAAAGTGGTCCCTCAGTTCAGTCAGCTTGATCGGTGTTGGTAGACCTTGCCGGTCAATCTGTTCGACCACGCTAGGCGGGCATGCCTCAATTCGCCGAATGACCGTATCCAATTCGTCGGCGATCTTGCCGAGTTCGGCTTTCTCGGCACGCGCCGTGCCATCCTCAGACCGCGCCGCTGCCCACAGCTTGAAGTCGGTGAGCATGTCGAAGGCGGCTTCTACCTGAGCAAGATCGCAGCCCAAGTACTCCGCAAGCTCCACGTGCTTTTGATTTGTCCAAACGGCCATCACACAACCCCGCGAAGCTGGACGACGTTGCTAGCCGGCTCTTCGCCGTTACAGAAACTCGCCCACATTTCGAGGAAGGCGCGACGCCGTTCAAGCATGGAAGTGCGCTTGTATCGGCGGGAAACGTCGGTGCCGATTGCGTGCGCCAAACTGCGTTCTGCAACTTCGTCTTCAACCATGGCGTAGTCAGCACCCCAATTCGCCAACGTCGCGCGGAAACCGTGCGGGACAGCCGGGGCGTTGCCTTGCTCGGGATCGACCCATCCGACCCGACCGGCTTTCACTTCGCGGGCGTGCATATCCTTCATCACCTTGCCAAGCGTCATGTCGCTCATTGGCCCGCCGCGCTGAGCCGGAAACACAAGGTCGGTGCCCGGCAACCGGGGAAGGGCCTCCAGCAGCGCGCAGGCGGCGGCAGAGAGGGGCACCGTGTGGGCAGTGCGAGCCTTCATCCTGCCGGCAGGCACCCGCCATTCTCGCGCATCTAGATCGATTTCCGACCACAACGCCCCTCGGGCCTCGCCTTGGCGGCTTCCACAGAGGATTGCGAACTCAAGCGCCCGCGCACCCATGCCGCCGCAAGCACGAAGCGCCTTCATAAGTGCGGGCATGTCCTTCCACGGCAAAGCCGGGTGGCTGGTTTCGGCAGGCTTCGCGTGGCTCTTGAGCCAACTGGCGAGTGCGGACGACGACGCCGGGTTTTCGCCGTTTCGGCGATCCGTGATTTCCTCAAGTGCCAAGATCGTTTCTATGACCGACCGTGTGCGAAGGGCGGTTTCGGGTGTTCTGTTCCAGATGGGCGTAAGAATGCGCTTTACGTCTTCCTTGGTGATGTCCAGCACGTCCATGTCGCCGAAGCCTTCGGTAGCTACGTCCATGGCGCGTTCGATCTGATAGAGGTACTTCGGATTGAGAGGCCCGATAACTTGGCCGCTCTTCACCCGCTTGCCGTAGTTCGGAAGAGTTTTGTATTTGCCCACAGCATCCGCGAAGGTCATGCGCCGTTTCTCTGCAAGTCGCTGCGCTACCAATTCCCGGTCTTCTTCCCGGCGTTGCGCGTCGCGCACTTCTTTGGGGTCGCGCTTCTGGTCTTTGAGCACCTTCTTGTGTTTGCGGTGTTCTTCGCGGGCTTCGGTCAAGGACACGCCGGGATAAGCGCCTAGCCCCATGTCGCGGGTCTTGCCCTTGAAGGAATAGCGGTAAATCCAAGACTTCGATCCGCTCGGCGTGATCTGTAAATGCAATCCCTTGCCGTCGTTGTAGAGGCCGGGCTTGGTCGCGTTCCTGACCTCCAACGCCGAAAGTCTCTCCGTCACCTGCTTGCCCATGGCGGATACTCCCAACCCATGTTTTGACCCATGGAAATATGTGGGTTGCACCCGGACCAATCAAGACGCTTGTGGACTGATGGTTACCGTAAGCCGCTGATTTAAAATGTTAATATGGACTAACTCGGATCGTCTCGGATCGATGCAAAGTGGACCTCAGCTCCACCAGTCCTGATTTCCGATTGAACTTCACTTGTATTTTTTCAGCATGTGACGGGAAGTCTGGTTGTTGATTTCAACCAGTTTTCCTTGAGATCGCCCCGGATGCACATGACAGCGCCTCGGTGGCAATTGCTGCGGCCATTCGGAATAAGAACCGGGCGTTTTGATGTACTCAAAACGCCCGATGCTCCAGATTAGGCGGTTTGCGAATGACCGTCGCGCCGACGGCATCGCCATCGCTGTTTTAAACGATCAGCCCCGCAGCTCTCGCGCCGTGGCGACGAGGTTTTCCAAAGAGGCCCTGACTTCTTCCCAGCCACGGGTCTTGAGCCCGCAATCGGGATTGACCCACAGCCGTTCGGCCGGAATGAGCTTTTTTGCCTTGTTCATCAGCGCCAGCATCTCTTCGCGCGGCGGCACACGTGGCGAATGGATATCCCAGACGCCCGGCCCGATCTCGTTGGGATAGGCGAAATCGCCGAAGACCGACAACAGCTCCATCCGCGACCGCGAGGTCTCGATGGAGATGACATCGGCATCGAGCGCGGCAATCGCCGGCATGATGTCGTTGAACTCGGCGTAGCACATATGCGTGTGGATCTGGGTGTCATCCCTGACGCCCCCGGCCGTCAGGCGAAAGCACTCCCCCGCCCAGTCGAGATAGGCCTGCCAGTCGGCCTTTCTGAGCGGCAGGCCCTCGCGCAGGGCCGGCTCGTCGATCTGGATCATGCCGATGCCCGCCGCTTCGAGATCGACAACCTCGTCATGCATGGCCAGCCCGATCTGTTTGCAGGTTTCGGAGCGTGGCTGGTCGTCGCGCACGAAACTCCATTGCAGGATGGTCACCGGCCCGGTCAGCATGCCCTTCATCGGCTTTTTCGTCAGCGACTGCGCGTATTGGGACCATCTGACCGTCATCGGCGCCGGACGCTGGACATCGCCGAAAATGATCGGTGGCTTGACGCAGCGCGAGCCGTAAGACTGCACCCAGCCGTTTTTCGTGAAGGCGAAACCGTCGAGCTGTTCGCCGAAATACTCGACCATGTCGTTGCGCTCGAACTCGCCATGCACCAGGACGTCGAGACCGAGTTCTTCCTGAAAACGGACGCAAGCGGCGATCTTGTCCTTGAGAAAAGCCTCATAGGCGGCATCGCTCTTCTCGCCCCGCTTGTGCGCGGCGCGGGCCTTGCGCACATCCCCGGTCTGCGGAAACGAGCCGATCGTCGTTGTGGGGAAAACCGGCAATCCGAAACGCGCCTCTTGCGTCTTGCGCCGTTCGGGATAGGGCGAAGTCCGTTTGAGATCGGCCTCGGTCACTGCCGCCGCACGGGTGCGTATCGCGGCATCGCGCGTACGCACCGAGGCAACGCGTGTCGAGATCGCCGCGGCGTTGGCGTCGAGCGCCGCCTTCACCTGTGCCGGCCCCTCGTTGACGGCCGTGCTTAGGACCGCCACTTCTTCGAGCTTCTGGGTGGCAAAGGCCAGCCAGGATTTCAACTCATCGTCAAGTTCGGTCTCCGGAGCGAGATCGACCGGCGTGTGGAGCAGCGAACAGGATGGCGCAATCTGCACCCGATCCGTACCCAGAACATCCACCGCCCTGTGCGCCTGCGCCAGCTTGTCGGCAAGATTGGAACGCCAGACATTGCGGCCGTCGACAAGCCCGAGCGACAGGAACTTGCCCGTCGCGCCAACAGTCTTCAGGACATCTTCCAGTTGCTCCGGGGCGCGCACCAGATCGATATGCAGCCCCGCGACATCGAGATTGGCGGCCAACGCCAGATTGTCTCCCAGTCCGCCGAAATAGCTAGTCAACATGATTTGTGGCGCAACCGCGCCAAGAAGCGCGTAGGTCCTGGTAAAGGCGGCGCGTTGTTCGGCGTCAAGATCGCGCGCCAGAATCGGCTCGTCGATCTGGACCCCACGGGCGCCGACCGCTTTCAGCGTGGCGAGCATTTCGACATAGGCCGGCAGGACCGCGTCCAGCAGATCGAGCGGCGAAAAACCGTCGTCCAGCGATTTGCCGAGACTGAGCCAGGTCACCGGCCCGACGAGAACGGGCCGGGTTTCGATGCCCAGCGTTTTGGCTTCAAGATAGTCTTCGACCGGCTTGTTCGAAAAAAGCGCGAACGTCTGGTCCCGGACAAACTCGGGCACGATGGAGTGGTAATTGGTGTCGAACCACTTGGTCATCTCCATCGCCTGGGCCTCGGCGGTGCCGCGCGCGCAGGCAAAGGCGAGATCGAGCGGATCGCCATCTTTCAGCGATTCGAAACGCTCCGGCACCGCGCCAAACATGATGGAGGTGTCGAGCATGTGATCGTAGAACGAAAAATCGTTCGACGGGATGATCCCGATACCCTTGTCACGCTGCAACGCCCAGTGACGCTGGCGCAATTCCTTCGCCACGGTCCTGAGATCGTCGGCGCTCGAGGCGCCTTTCCAGTAGGATTCGAGCGCAAACTTGAGTTCGCGGTGCGCGCCGATGCGCGGAAAGCCTAGATTTGCCGTAACGGTCATGATGTGCCTCATGAAGAAAATCGTCCGCATGTGGCGGCTCGGACAGCCACGCGGATGAAACAGGAAGTCGTGGGAGAAAAAGCGCCTGGGATCAGGCGCCGTGCCTCTTGCTGAAGGCGCTCAGCACATTCGTCGGCAAGCTGACAAAGCCATTGTCCAGTCCTCGATCCGATCCGCCCGATCGGCCTGATAGGAAAATCCCGTTCACGGTAGGTCTCCTGGCTTGCGGCTCGAACGGATGTCCGCCTTCCCGAGGCCTTCGTGGCCTTAGTGGCTCGAATTGGACATCCAGCGCCGCCAACAGTTGCGGGGGCAGCTTCGGACTTGGGCAAAACGCCTTGACCGAATTCCCTGTTATCCCCTCGCGGGGACCGTGAACCTCATGACAGTGCCCGAACACCTGCCGGGATGTCAACCGTGATATAAAGAACTCTTTATATTCAAAAACATGCGCATGGAAAACTTGTCGATTAACCTCCACAAACCGTTCGACCACCATATGTGGTGCGTCATGGTTCCCAGGATCGCAAAATCACGAGCCAAAATGGGAAGCCATGGACCTCAAGGCCGCTTACGGCCGCGATACGATGCCGACACCCCCTCCCCTGGATGAGCGCGGTCATAGACCTGACCAAGGAGGAAAATTCCTTCGAAAGCCGGGTCACCGGATACCAGGCCGGAGGTTCGCTGAATTGGGACTGAAAAAGGGGGCCGCTCGCGCCCCCTTCCCTCATGCGGTCAGATCGGCGCCTTGCGACACCGCCATTCCGGTTGCCCGCCGCACCTGCCAGTTGCGCCAGACGAAGGCGGTGACGAACAGCGTCGTCAGGATCAGGACGATGGTCGGGGCCGGAGCGCTGTCGAGCCAGAAGCTCAGATAGATGCCGGAAAATCCCGCCAGTATCGTGACGACGACCGCCACGCCAAGCATGCTCGAAAACCGACGGGTCAGCAGGAAGGCAATAGCGCCCGGCGCGATCAGTATTGCCACCGACAGGATGATACCGACCGAGGACAACATGGCGACGATGGTTGCCGACAGGATGGTCAACAATCCGTAGTGGATCAGATTGACCCTGAGACCGACCATGCGCGCCTGCACCGGGTCGAAGGCGTGGGCAAGAATGTCGCGCCACTTGACCGCCAAGATCACAAAAACCGGCAGCGATATGAGCCCGGCGGTCCAGAGATCGTCCACGCCGATGCCGAGCATGTTGCCGAACAGGATATGATCGAGATGCACGGACGAAGAGATCCTTGTATAGATGACGATGCCAAGGCCGAACATGCCGGAAAAGATGACGCCCATCACCGTGTCCTGCTTGACGCGGGAATGGTCCTTGACGAAGCCGGTGGCGAGTGCCGTGAACAGTCCTGCAAGGAAGGCCCCCAGGACGAGCGGCGCTCCAACGAGATAAGCGAGCACCACGCCGGGCAGTACCGCGTGGCTGACGGCGTCGCCCATCAGTGACCAGCCCTTGAGCACCAGAAAGCTCGACAGCATGGCCGCCGCAGGCGCGATGATCAGCATCACCCAGAAGGCGTTCTGCATGAACGGGAACTGGAAGGGCAAAAGCAACGCATCCATCATGCGATCTCCTTGAGCGCAGCCCTTGCCCGATGCCGTGCCGCCAACGTGCCGTGTTTGGGGGCAAAGATGAAAGCGGTAAAGAATATGAGGGTTTGCAAGGTGACAATGACGCCACCCGTGGCGCCGTTGAGGAAATAGCTCAGATAGGCGCCGACGGCACTCGTCACGGCACCGATGATTACCGCCAGCAGGATCAGGCGCGGGAAACGATCGGTCAGCAAATAAGCGGTGGCTCCAGGGGTGACGACGAGCGCAACGACGAGAAAAGCGCCGACCGTCTGCATGGCAGCAACCGTCGAGGCGGCAAGCAGCGTGAAGAAAACGACCCTCAACAACTCGGGATTGAGCCCGATCGAACGGGCATGCGCCTCGTCAAAAAACACGGCCAGCAGATCGCGCCATTTGAGCAGCAGCACGACCAGCGACACGCCACCGATGATGACGAGTTGCAACGTGTCTTCCGGCGTGATGGCGAGAATATTGCCCATGGTGATGGTCTGGATGGAGACCGCCATCGGCCTCAACGACACCATGAACAGGCCAAGACCAAAAAAACTCGAAAAGATCAGCCCAATGATTGCGTCTTCCTTGAGACCCGAACGGGTTCTGAGAAAGAGCATCGACAGGGCAGCGAGTCCGCCGGCGACGAAGGCGCCGAGCGAGAACGGCAGGCCGAGCATATAGGCGCCGGCGACACCTGGTACGATTGAGTGGCTGAGCGCATCGCCAATCAGCGACCAGCCCTTGAGCATCAGATAGGCCGAGAGGAACGCACAAACCGTGCCGACCAAGGCCGAAACCCAGATGGCGTTGGTCATGTAGCCATAGGAGAACGGCTCAAGAAGGACTTCGATCATTTCGAACCGTCCTTCGCCCGCTGCTGCTGGCGGTCGTAGTAGACAAGCGCACGCTCGTCGTCGGTGATTACTTCCAGTTCGCGCTGGTCCGTCTCGGCGTCCTCGTGCAGCGCGTTCCCGCTGAGCACGAAGTGTCGCAGGACGCCTCCAAACGTCATCCGGAGATTTTCCGGCGTGAACACGTCCTCGGTCGGTCCGTAAGCGAGCACCGTACCTTTTACTAGCACCACCCGGTCGCAGAACTCGGGCACCGAGCCGAGATCATGGGTGGCGACAAGCATGACTCGCCCTTCCGCGCGCAGCGTCTTGAGCAATGCGATAATCTGTTCCTCGGTTTTAACGTCGACGCCGGTGAACGGCTCGTCGAGCAGGATCACCCTGGCGTCCTGCGCCAAGGCACGGGCGAGGAAGACACGCTTCTTCTGCCCGCCCGACAATTCGCCGATCTGACGGGTACGGAATTCGGTCATGTTGACGCGTTTGAGCGCCGCCGCAACCGCTTCGTGGTCCCGAGGCTGTGCATGGCGTAAAAAGCCCATATGGCCATAACGGCCCATCATAACGACGTCCTCGACCAAAACCGGGAAGGACCAGTCGACGTCCTCGGCCTGCGGCACATAGGCGATGGATTGGTCCTTGAGCGCCTTGCCAACCGGTTGGCCAAGAATCTCAACCTTGCCCTTGGCGACCGGCACGAAATCCATCAGCGCCTTGAACAGGGTCGATTTGCCCGAACCATTTACCCCTACGAGCGCGGTGATCGTGCTCGTGGGGATGGCAAAGCTCGCCTCGGTGAGGGCGGTGTGGCCGTTGCGATAGGTAACGGTCACACCTTCGGCACGAATGCCGTCTGTCATTCTTCAAGTCCTTTTGTGATGGTTTCGGACGTTACCCGCAGCAAATCCAGATAGGTCGGCACCGCGCCGTCGGGTTCGGACAGGCTGTCGACATATAGAATACCGCCGTATTTTGCGCCGGTTTCGGCGGCAACCTGTTTGGCCGGCTTGTCGGAGACAGTCGATTCCGAGAACACCGCCGGAATATTGTGCTCTTTGACCGCATCGATCACCATTTTGACCTGCTGAGGCGTTCCCTGCTGATCGGCGTTGATCGGCCAAAGATAGACCTCCTTCAGCCCAAAATCGCGGGCGAGATAGGAGAACGCGCCTTCGGAGGTTACCAGCCAACGACGTTCTTCGGGCAGCGCCCGCACCTTGTCGCGCAACGGGCCGATGACCGCTTCAATCTCGGTCTTGTAGGCTTCGGCGTTGGCTTGATAGGTCGTGGCATGACCCGGATCGGCCACACTCATCGCCCTCGCGATGTTGTCGACATAGATTTCGGCGGAATCGAGCGCCATCCAGCCATGCGGATTGGGCTTGCCATCGTAATCGCCGCCTGAAATCGGCATCGGCTCGATGCCGTCCGAAACGACCGCCGCCGGCACGTCTTTGAGGTTGGAGAAGAACTGCTCGAACCAGCGTTCGAGATTGAGCCCGTTCCACAGGATCAGATCGGCGTCCTGCGCCTTGAGGATATCGCGCGGTGTCGGTTCATAGCTATGTATCTCGGCGCCGGGCTTGGTGATCGAAACCACTTCTGCGACGTCGCCGGCAACATTCTCAGCCATGTCGGCAATGACGGTGAAGGTCGTCACGACCTTGAGCTTGTCCTCGGCAAACGCTGTCGTCACACTCAAGCCAAGCATTGCGGCAGCAAAAGCCGCAAGGGCAGTTTTGGTGAACATCATTGCCTCCTGTTGCGTTCACCAGATGCATATAGGAATTATTTGCAACTATCAAGCCTTTTGCGAATGATTTGCATATAGCTTGTAAAATCCACCGGCCCGTGTCATGAAAAAGGCAATGATGGAAATCAGCAAACAAACGGCGCGCATGACCGAAGCCCTGCGACAGGCCGGTGTACGGATCACCCGTCAGCGCACCGCGCTTCTTTCCGTCATCGCCGAGGCCGAAGATCATCCGGATGCAGTGGAGCTTCACCGGCGCAGCGCCGCCAGAGAGCCGAAAATATCGTTGTCCACGGTCTATCGAACGCTGACGACACTTGAGGAACAGGGCGCCATCCACAGGCTGCAATTCGAGGGGGAGCCGGCGCGGTTCGAGCTGGCCGACATCCCCCACCATGATCACATGATCGATATCGATACGGGAAAGGTCGTCGAGTTCTGCGACGACCGTATCGAACGGTTGCAAGCTAAAATTGCCGCCGAGATGGGCTACGACATCGTCCACCATCGCTTCGAACTCTATGTTCGCAAGAAGCCGGGGACCTGAGTCTCTTATAAAGATCAGCCATTGCCGATCCCTGCCGGAGCTGACGCCGTATGGGCGCGCGTTTTTCGTGCCCTGCGACAATGCGCCACCACACCGTCAAGCGCCGGAAAGCCTGATGCATCGGGCCATCGTTAACGAATGGTTCACACTTGCTCGCTTGACAACACCAGGCCAGCGACCCACCGTATGTTGCGTTACGGTTCTTCAGAAACCTCAATATCTGGAGCCAAGAGGGAAGCCGGTGAGATGCCGGCGCTGCCCCCGCAACTGTAGGCGGCGAGCCGCCGACCACTCACGTCACTGATGCCGAAAGGCATCGGGAAGACCGGTCGGCAGCATTGACCCGCGAGCCAGGAGACCTGCCGTAACAGCGTAGTAAACGTCCTCGGGCGGGGTGTCCTGGAGGTGCGGTTGCTGGCGCGCGGCCTGAAATCCGTTTGCGCCCGCGATCTCTCCGTTATCCCCCGACAGCACCGCCCGACAACATCAGGGAATATCCATGTCGGTGCCGTCGGCCGTTTTTTCACCTCGATTCGTCGTCAAGCGCAGTGGCGACCGTGTGCCGTTCGACGGCACCAAGATCCAGTCCGCCATCGCGCGCGCCGGCAAGGCCAGCGGCGAATTCGATGACGCCGAAGCCGCGCTCCTGACCATTCAGGCCGTCAAAGTGCTGTCCTTCCGTTTTCCCGGCGAGGCGCCGGAAATCGAGCAGATCCAGGATGTGGTCGAGCAGGTGCTGATTTCAGCCAATCACTTCAAAACCGCCCGTGCCTATATCGTTTATCGCGAACAGCGAACACGCGTGCGCGGCGACCGCAAGACGCTGGTCGACGTCGTCTCCTCGATCGACGAATATCTCGACCGTCAGGACTGGCGGGTCAACGCCAACGCCAATCAGGGCTATTCGCTGGGCGGGCTGATCCTCAACGTTTCGGGCAAGGTAGTCGCCAACTACTGGTTGTCCCATGTCTACCCGGAGGAGGTTGGCCGCGCCCATCGCGACGGCGATCTTCACATCCACGATCTCGACATGCTCGCCGGCTATTGCGCCGGGTGGTCATTGAAGACCCTTTTGCGCGAAGGGTTGAACGGCGTTCCCGGCAAGGTCGAATCCGGCCCGCCCAAACACATGTCGAGCGCCGTCGGCCAGATCGTCAATTTTCTCGGCACGCTGCAGAACGAATGGGCCGGCGCCCAGGCCTTCTCCTCGTTCGACACCTATATGGCGCCCTATGTCCGCATCGACGGGCTGAGCTACGAAGAGGTCCGCCAGTACATCCAGGAACTGATCTACAACCTCAACGTGCCCTCGCGCTGGGGTACCCAGACGCCCTTTACCAACCTGACCTTCGACTGGACCTGCCCGGACGACCTCAAAGACGAAAAGCCGATCATCGCCGGCGTCGAGATGGCGTTCGCCTATGGCGAGTTGCAGGTCGAAATGGACATGATCAATCGCGCCTATATCGAGGTCATGACCAAGGGCGACGAAAAGGGGCGCGTCTTCACTTTCCCCATCCCGACCTACAACATCACGCCGGATTTTCCCTGGGAGAGCGAAAACGCCGAGCGCCTGTTCGCCATGACCGCGAAATACGGGCTCCCCTATTTCCAGAATTTTCTCAACTCAGACCTCAAGCCGAACATGGTCCGCTCGATGTGCTGCCGCCTGCAGCTCGATTTGCGTGAACTTTTGAAGCGCGGCAACGGTCTGTTCGGCAGCGCCGAGCAGACCGGCTCGCTCGGCGTTGTCACCCTCAACTGCGCCCGGCTCGGCTATCAGTATAGGGGCGACGAACAAGGACTTATGCAGCGGCTCGACGACTTGCTGGAGATCGCCCGCACCAGTCTCGAGATCAAGCGCAAGGTCATCCAGCAACTGATGGATGACGGGCTGTTTCCCTATACCAGGCGCTATCTCGGCACGCTGAGGAACCATTTCTCGACCATCGGCGTCAACGGCGTCAACGAGATGATCCGCAACTTCTCTGGCGATGAAGACGACATCACGACGGGCAAGGGATACGCCCTCGCCCTGAGGTTGCTCGATCACGTGCGGGCCGAAATCGTCCGGTTCCAGGAAGAGACCGGCCACATGTACAATCTCGAAGCGACGCCGGCCGAGGGAACGACCTACCGCTTCGCCCGCGAGGACAAAAAACGCTTCCCCGACATCGTGCAGGCCGGCACGCCCGATCATCCCTATTATACCAATTCGAGCCAGTTGCCGGTCGGGTTCACCGATGATCCGTTCGAGGCGCTGGCCCGTCAGGAAGAGCTGCAGAAGAAATATACCGGCGGCACGGTTTTGCATCTCTACATGGGCGAACAGGTTTCCTCGGTCGAAGCGTGCAAGAAGCTGGTGCGCCGGTCGCTCGAAAACTTCCGCCTGCCCTACATCACCGTCACCCCGACTTTCTCCATCTGCCCCAAGCACGGCTATCTGAGCGGCGCCCACGAATTCTGCCCGATCTGCGATGCCGAACGGCTCGCCGAGAAACAGCGCTCGGCCGCCGCCTGATGTCCCAACCGAAAGGAAAACCGATGAACCAGTCAATTAACGAACACACCCGCGACACCGACATCGTTCTCGCCGACGAGGAGCGCCAGCCCTGCGAGATCTGGACGCGCGTCATGGGCTACCATCGCCCGGTTTCGTCCTTCAACACCGGCAAGAAGGGTGAATTTGCCGAGCGCCTGCATTTCGCCGAAGAAGGCGCCGAGCTTGACCGATAACCTGCGCATCGGGGGATTTACACCCCTGTCGTCGGTCGACTGGCCGGACCAACTGGTCGCGACAATATTCTGCCAGGGATGCCCCTGGGATTGCCGCTATTGCTACAACCAGTCGCTACGGCCCGTACGCGGAAAAGACGAACTGGAATGGCCGGATATCCTGGCCATTCTTGTCCGCCGCCGCGGCCTGCTCGACGGTGTGGTCTTCACCGGTGGCGAGCCGCTGTTGCAGGTGGCGCTTCCCGCCGCCATGCGCACAGTCCGGGACATGGGCTATCGCATCGGGCTTCACACCGGCGGCGCCTACCCGAAACGCCTGGCTGAGGTTCTGCCCCTCGTCGACTGGATCGGCTTCGACATCAAGGCTGCCTTTGCCGACTACGAACGCATCACCAAGGTCCCGGGCAGTGGCGACAAGGCGCGCAAAAGCCTCGAACTGCTGCTGGCCAGCGGTGTTGCCCGCCAGACGCGGACGACCGTCCATCCCTTGCTTCTCGATGAGCCGGCACTGATACGTCTCAAATCCGATCTGGCGACATTCGGCATTATCGACCACGTCTTTCAGACGTTTCAGGCCGAGGGCTGTGTCGATCCCCAATTATGCGGCGGGAAAACCGATCCGGCCCACGCCTCCTGAATCACGCGCGACATCGCGGGAACGGAAGTCTCTTTCAATCCAGGTTGCGCTGGACAATCCGGCGGCCGTCTGGGCAAGCACCAAAACGGGAGCCCTGTCACGAAACGCCCCTTGCGCGCCCTTTGCCTGCCCAAAGCTAACCTACTGTTCTATATCTGATATTTGCTTTGTTCCCAGGCGAAGGGCGCGTTAACCGGATAGTATAGTTTCGGAAAACCGGCTTAACCCCGGTTATATTGGACATGATCGTTGACAGAGGATGCCGCTTCCGGTCTCGATCCCTGCGGCCGGGGAGTCTTGCCCGGACGCGCGGTCCTGCCGACGCCGTTGGCGCCAGAGCATTTCCAGGTGAAGTGGACACCGGTTCACCGTTCGGAAATGCGATAAAACAAGAACCTGGAGCCTTTCATTGTTTCCGTGAAACAGTGAAAGGCCCTAAGGACACGATCCGAAAAGGCCGTCCCGGAAACCCGACCCTATTGGTCGCGATGGTATGCCCCGGTTTTGCATTATCCGCTTCCGTGCTATCTCTTTTCGATCCAACCCAAACTAATCGGTGTCGATAACACCGTGAGTGAGGCACGGTAGCTGGGTATTGGAGACCAGCGCGGAGGGGAAAGCCGCTATTGAAGAAGTTTTTAGTTGTGGATGATCATCCACTGTTCCGCGATGCGTTACGTTCCGTCGTACGGGCGGAACTGCCCGATGCCGAAATACATGAGGCCACCGAGATCGATGCCGCGCTCGACATGATCGCCGGGCAAAGGCGCGGCTACGATCTGGTGCTGTTCGACCTGATGTTGCCGGGCACCACGGGTTTCGGGGGACTGGTGCAACTGGTCGCCCGTTTTCCCACCCAGCCCGTGCTCATCGTTTCCGCCCTGGACGACCCGAAACTCGTCGAAGAGGCGCTGTCGCTCGGCGCTTCCGGTTTTGTCTCGAAAGCGGCCAGCAAGAAGGAATTGGGCAAGGCGATCATCGATGTGCTCGACGGTCGGTCCTACCGCCCGTCCAACGCCCGTCTGGCCAGTACACCGAGAAGCGAGGACACCGATCTCATCAGCCGGCTGTCCGAGCTGACGCCGCAGCAGATGCGGGTTCTGCATCTCATCCGCCAGGGCAAGCTCAACAAACAGATCGCCTACGAACTCGGCGTTTCCGAAACGACCGTCAAGGCGCATGTGTCCGAAGTGCTGCACAAGATGAACGTCAGCTCGCGCACCCAGGTCGTCATCGAGACCCAGCGGCTCGATTTTGATGCCTTCCGTGAAGAAGGCTCCCACCAGGACAAGTGGTAAGCTCATGACGGAAGGGGGCGCACACAATAGCGTATTCGAAGGAACCGGGTCCTCGGACGCCGTGCGGGTTCTCGTCTCAACCTGTCCCGACGGGCAGGCGGCCGTCGCCGAAATCGTCGCCGGCCTGGGCGATCCCGAGGCATTCGGCTTTCTTCTTTTATACGTGTCCCCCGATTACAGTCCCGAGGACATCGCGTCGGGCCTCCGCCGTTATGCCCCGGACATTCCGCATGCCGGCTGTTCGACAAGCGGCGCCATTGCCTTCGGCCGGGTGGTGGAACACGGGTTGGTCGCCATCGGCTTTGCCAAGGCCAGTTTCGAAGTGGCCTGTTCGCCGCTTTTCGATCTTGCCGATTTCACCATCGCGGATGGTGTCGAACTGGTGACCGATCTCAAGGCCGGGATCGGCACCGGCGATTTCACGGAGAAAAAGAACGTCTTTGCCCTGACCCTGTTCGACGGTTTGAGCCGTCGCGAGGAACAGGTCCTGGCCGCGCTCGAACACGTGCTCGGGACCATCGACGTGGTGGGCGGGTCTTCGGGCGACAGCCTGAGACTGACCGGCACCTTTGCCCTGAGAAATGGCGACGTGCGACGCGGGGCCGGCGTCATCGTACTGATGCGCACCTCGCTGGCCTTCCGCTCGTTCAAGTCCGACCGGTTCCAGCCGACCGGCGAGCGTTTCGTGGTCACCGCCTGCGATCCGGCAAACCGGACGATTCTGGAGCTGAATGCGGAGCCGGCGGCCGAAGCCTATGCCCGCGCCCTCGGCGTTCCGCCCGAAACGCTCGATCACCGGGTCTTTTCCAACCATCCGCTTCTGGTTCAGGTCGATGGCGAACTGTTCTGCCGGTCGATCCAGACGATCAATGCCGATGGATCGCTGGTGTGCTATTCCGCCGTCGAAACCGGCGTAATCTTCATGCTCGGCAAGGCCGGCGGCATCGCCGAAAGCCTCAGACAGTCACTGACGGCACTGGAGGCGGAGTTTACCTCGATCGACCTGATACTCGGATTCGAATGCGTGCAACGCAAGGTTGAAGCCGAAACGCTCGGCTTCATGCCGGGACTGCACGAGCTTTACCGCAAGTACCGCGTCGCCGGGTTCTGGACCTATGGCGAGCAGTATCACGGGCTTCACCTCAACTACACCTTCACCGGTCTCGCGATCGGACGGCAGGCTTAGCAATGGCATCGGACACCGACAGTCCCGGCGGCGACGTCCAGTCCCTGCGCGACCGCATCGAGAAACTGGAAAAGATCAACGCCGTGCTGGTGGAGCGGATAGAGGCACAGAACACCTCTCACCCCGGCCCCTTCGCTCTGTTCCAGTCCAATGTCGAATTGCAGCACAAGGTCACCGAACGGACCGAGGAACTGAATCGGTCGCTCGAACAGATTCGCCAGATGAACGGCGAACTCGTTGCCGCCAAAAACAGGGCCGACACGGCCAACCACGCCAAGACGCGTTTCATCGCCCAGGCGGGCCATGACCTGTTGCAGCCGGTCACGGCGGCGTTGTTGTCGCTGTCGGCGCTCGAACAGGATTCGGGGGGAGCCGAAAGTCCGCGCCTCGTTCGCCAGATCGAGCGCTGTCTTGAGACCATGGAAGTCTCGCTTCTGACGCTTCTGGATATCTCAAGGCTGGACAGCGGCGTCGTTAAGCCGGAAGTCCAGCCCGTTTCGCTCGGCGCCGTGCTGGCCGATCTGGAAGAGGACTTTGCCCCCGTCGCGCAGCAGCGCGGATTAGGGCTCGACGTATTGCCGAGTTCGCTGGTGGTTTCGTCCGATCCCGCCATGCTGGTGCGCATTCTGCAAAATCTCGTGGGCAATGCGCTCAAATACACCCGCGAAGGCCGCGTTCTGGTCGGGGTAAGGCGCAGAGGCGACAGCGCCGCGATCAAGGTGATCGATACCGGCCCCGGCATTGCCCGGGAAAACCATGCCCTCATTTTCGAGGAATTCCAGCGGGTCCACGCCCATGCCCCCGAAAGCGAAACCGGCCCGGGGCTCGGTCTGGGGCTGGCCATTGTCAGACGCCTGGTCGACGTTCTGGATCATCACTTAACGATCGAATCCGAACTTGGGCGCGGCACCTGTTTTACCCTCGAAACGCCCGTCACCTCCTTTGCCGTGCCGACATCGCCGCATCTGGAAAGACCGAGCGCGCCGGACGACAAGAGCTGGGTGGGCGAAGGCCGCACCATTTTCGTCATCGACAACGACGCCACCGTCGTTCAGGCGGTGGCGGACCTCTTGCAGCACTGGAAGAGCCGGCCGGTGACCTATACCAAAAGCGGCGACGCCGCCGAAGCCGTTCGCGACTGGCCGGACGGACCCGACATGATGATCGTCGACTATCATCTAAACGAGGAAACGGCAGTGGAGGTCGGCGAAGCCTTCCGGGCGGCCTTCGCCCGGCCGATCCCCATCCTTGTCATCACCGCGGACAGGTCCGACGAGGTGGCGTCACGCGTCCGAGGCGCCGGAATGAGTCTGGTCTACAAGCCCGTTCAACCGCTCGAACTGAGAACGAAGGTCGAAGCCACGCTGAAATAATACAAGCGGTCATCTGCCCCGACCGATATCGGGTTGTCGCCCCACGTCGTTTTTTTGGCCCCCCCCCCGGATTTGACTTCAGTGGACCTCCTGGCACCATTGCCCCTTGGGACGGCGTGACATCCCCCGTCAAGGGAAAGAAGAAGGGACGCCGGCGTTCAACCAAAGCCTCGAAGATTCCGGAAAGCAGCGCCTGCCCCTGCTTCCCGCCCTTACTGACGCAATCTTGAAACTGTGCGCGAAAAAGTGGCTGCGGTTTTTCAAAAAGGAACACCGCGACACCAAAAGGATAGAGCGTGCGTCCCGCGTCCATCGGAACACAGAACGCTCCAGAGCAGGCTCTTGCGGGAACGGATCAAGGGTGGGAGTCGAATTTGTGGTTACACCCTCGATCTGACCAAGCCGAGCAACCCTTTCCGGCAAAACGAAAACCAACAAAGCCTCTTTACTGCAAATAGGAAGCATTTACTACTAACTATCTGAATAACCTTGAATTTTTCATCGAGTCTCCCTATCTCCTTTTTTCGAAGGAAGCCGTCACCTTGCCTCCCGATTTCGCCGGCAAGACGATGGTTTTTGTGTCTCCTCCGGCCGGTACGGACATCCGTTTCGCCGCCAGGGGTGTTCGGACGCCTCACCCTGTCGGGCGTCACACCGTCGCCCCGCAAACGCCAGGTTCATCGATGTCGCCACTCGCCATCGTTCTGCTCGCCTTCACCATGTCGATCGACTCCCATCTTGCGGCCGTTGGCTGGGGCGCGGCACGTCCGCGCATCGCGACCGGCGAGGTGATCGCCACGGGCCTTCTTTTCAGCGTGGTCCAGATGGCCACGCCGCTGATCGGCTGGGGGCTGGGCTCGGTCGCAAGTGCCTATGTCGCCCCGGTGGACCACTGGATCGCCTTTGTCCTGCTCGGTTTCGTGGGCGGCCACATGATCTATGTCGCCTGGCATGAGGACGGATGCTGCAAACCCGCGCCCTTGACGGTTACCACCATGACGACCCTCGTCATGACGGCGATCGGCACATCGATCGACGCCATGGCCGTCGGCATCTCGCTGGCCTTTCTCGACGTCGACATCATCGCCGTCACCCTTGCCATCGGCATCGCGACCTTCGTCATGGCGGCACTTGGCCTGGTCATGGGGCGCGCGCTGAGCTGTCGTTTCGGGCGTTGCGCCGAAATGCTCGCTGGCGGCGTTCTCATCGGCCTCGGCGTCCTGATCCTTTTCAAGCACTTGATGCAATAGCAGCCGTTTTCCGGTCTTTTTCACGCGATCGGTCCGGCATGCGTCTCGCAGGCCGGGCATTTTCCGTGTGCCGTGACCGATTCCGGTCCCGGTCGAAATCCAACACCAAAGTAGAATAGCGACGCACGCCGTCCGATCCTATGCTCTCTCTAGAGTAGATCAAAAGGAAGGAACCTGCCAATCCTGCTTCCTGGAGGTTTCCGGAAACGTTTTTCGGAAAAAGCAGGAAAACAAAACGAAGACAATATCGAACGCGTGTCGCAGCAACCGCGACCGGAACCTCGATAACCGCCTGAAATCGCGAGTTATTCAGAAAAACTTCCGAAGTTTTATTTCGGACGACACTTTTTCTTTGCGCCGTGTTCCGGCCGCGGACTGCCGCTCCCCCCCGAGTCAGCGCGATGCCGAACATTATTTCCTGGCGCGCACCTTAGGATACGAAGGAACGACAAATGGCTCTTGCAGAACAAACCTACGGTTTTTTCACTCCCACTGTTGCCCTGATGGGCGTGGGCTGCGCCAAGGAAATTGGTCCGCAAGCCCTGGCGTTGGGCGCACACAAGGCCCTCTTGTGCACCGATGCCGGCATGGTGAAACTGGGCATGGCGGACAGGATCCGCGACATGGTTGCAGAGGCCGGCGTGCCGGTCGTCATCTATGCCGGCGCCGAACCCAACCCAACCGACAAGAACGTCCATGACGGCGTGAAGGTCTATTTCGACAACCAGTGCGATTCCATCATCTCGCTCGGCGGCGGGTCCGCCCATGACTGCGCCAAGGGTATCGGCATGGTCGTCGGCAATGGCGGGTCCATCCGCGACTACGAAGGCGTCGACAAGACCACCAAACCGATGCCGCCGTTCCTGGCCGTCAACACCACGGCCGGCACGGCCAGCGAGATGACGCGCTTCTGCATCATCACCAACACCGACACGCATGTGAAGATGGCTATCGTCGACTGGCGCTGCACGCCGACCGTTGCCGTCAACGATCCGCTTTTGATGGTGGACATGCCGGCCTCACTGACGGCCGCCACGGGCATGGACGCCCTGACCCATTCCGTCGAAGCCTATGTATCGACCATTGCCACCCCGATCACCGACGCCTGTGCCCTTCAGGCCATTTCGCTGATCAGCAAATGGCTGCGGCCGGCCGTCGCCAATGGCGGCAATATCGAGGCCCGCGACCGCATGGCCTATGCCGAATATCTCGCCGGCATGGCCTTCAACAACGCCAGCCTCGGCTACGTGCATGCCATGGCCCACCAGCTCGGCGGTTTCTACAACCTGCCGCATGGCGTGTGTAACGCCGTCCTGCTGCCGATCGTTTCCGCCTTCAACCTCATCGCCTGCCCGGAACGTTTCGCCGATATCGCCGAAGCTTTGGGCGAGAATATCGAGGGCCTGACCCCGATCGAAGCCGGCGAGAAGGCGATCGCCGCCATCAAGCGCCTGGCGCACGACGTCGGCATTCCGGCCGGCCTCACCGAACTCGGCGTCAAGAAGGAAGACCTCGAAACCATGGCCGGTAACGCCAAGAAGGACGCCTGCCAGGCCACCAATCCGCGGACCGCAACGCTCAAGCAGGTGGTGGATCTCTACGCCGCCGCCCTGTGAGGCGGAACCGCACAGTCGAAACCAACGAAAACGCGCCGGTCTGCATCAAGTCGTTCGACAGACCGGCCTCTTAAAAAGGAGGAGAAAATGAACGCACCCGTACTTTCTCAAAAGGTCATCGCCGAAGCGGTCGACGCCAAATACAAGCTGCTGATCGGCGGCCAATGGGTCGATGCCTCAGATGGCGGCACGTTCGAAGCGTCGAACCCGTCCAATGGTGTGGTCCTCGCCAAATGCGCCAACGGCACCAAACAAGATGTCGATGCCTCGGTTCGGGCAGCCTGGAAAGCCTTCGAAAGCTGGAAAAAGACCACGGCAACCGAGCGCGCCTTGCTGATCAACAAGATCGCCGACGCCATCGAAGCCAACACCCAGCACCTGGCGCTGGTCGAGACCCTCGACAACGGCAAGCCGATCCGCGAGACCGCCGGTATCGACGTGCCGCTGGCCGTTGATCACTTCCGTTATTTCGCCGCCGCCGCCCGCACTGACGAAGGGTCGGCGACCATGATCGACAACGACACGATGAGCCTCATTTTCCGTGAGCCGATCGGTGTCGTCGGCCAGATCATCCCGTGGAACTTCCCGTTCCTGATGGCGGCCTGGAAGATCGCGCCGGCTCTGGCGGCTGGTGACTGCGTCGTGATCAAGCCGTCTTCGGAAACCTCGTTGAGCCTTCTCGAACTCGGCAAACTCCTCAACGAAATCCTGCCTCCGGGCGTCGTCAACATCGTCACCGGCAAGGGCTCGACCACGGGCAACTACATGCTGGAGCATGAAGGCTTCCGCAAGCTGGCCTTCACCGGATCGACCGACATCGGGTTCACCGTCGCCGAAGCCGCCGCCAAGAAGCTGATCCCCTCGACCCTGGAACTGGGCGGCAAGTCCGCCAACATCATCTTCCCCGACGCACCTTGGGACAAGATGATCGAAGGCGTGCAGATGGGCATTCTGTTCAACCAGGGTCAGGTGTGCTGCGCCGGTTCGCGCCTGTTCGTACATGACGCGATCTATGACCGCTTCATCGCCGACATCGTGCCGGCCTTTGAAAAGGTCAATGTCAACCTGCCGTGGCTCAACGACACCCAGATGGGCGCCCAGGTGAACAAGAAGCACCTGTCCGACATTCTCGGTTACGTCGATATCGGCCGCAAGGAAGGCAAGGTCGTCACCGGTGGCGAAAAGATCAACTCGGGCGAACTGGCCAAGGGCTGCTTCATGAAGCCGACCCTGATCGCCATTCCGGACAACAAGCAGCGCGTGGCCCAGGAAGAGATCTTCGGCCCGGTCGCCGTTGTCCAGAGGTTCAAGGAAGTCGACGAAGTCGTCGCCGCCGCCAACGATTCCATCTTCGGTCTCGCCGGCGCCGTGTGGTCTTCCGACATCCAGAAGGCCCTCAAGGTGGCGCTCGGCGTCGAGACCGGCCGCATGTGGGTCAACACCTACAACCAGCTGCCGGCCCATGCCCCGTTCGGCGGCTACAAGCAGTCCGGCATCGGTCGCGAGAACCACAAGATGATGCTCGATCACTACTCACAGGTGAAGAACGTCTTCATCTCCCTGACCAACGACAAGATGGGCATGTACTAGTCTTTGCAAGGCCTGTGGCGGGTGCGCAAGCACCCGCCTTTTCTTGCAAACCGCGCCAGAGGCGCGTGCTCGTCGTCTGCCGCATGTTTCGTTCGATCTCGGTACGACGCAATTTTTCGTCGTGCCGGCACCCCTCCCCTTCGTTCGTCATGCGGCAGACACACCGGTTCCAGATGCGCGCATTGCGATATCCCGCATTGCGCGCATCTACCGGATGCACCTTTTTGCGCGCGATCCCATAAAGAAAGAGGAACCAATGGGCTTAACAATAGGGATCCCGAGGGAGGTGTTTCCCGGCGAACGGCGTGTGGCAACCGTTCCCGATATCGTCGCGAAACTCGTCAAACTCGGCTTTTCCGTCAGCGTCGAAACCGGCGCCGGGACGGAGGCTAATTTTTTCGATGCCGATTATACCGCTGCCGGCGCCACGATCGCGTCAAAACCGGCCGATCTTTATGGCAAGTCGGACATCATCTTCAAGGTCCGCGCGCCGAGTGAAGAGGAAGTAGCGCTTCTCAAGGACGGGACGGTACTGGTGAGTTTCATCTGGCCGGCTCAGAACCCGGATTTGATGGACAAGCTTGCGGCGCGCAAGGTGACGGTTCTGGCGATGGACACGCTTCCGCGCCAGTTGAGCCGGGCCCAGAAGATGGACGCGCTGACCTCGATGGCGGGGATCACCGGCTATCGCGCGGTCGTCGAAGCGGCCAATGCCTTCGGGCGGTTCTTCAACGGCCAGATCACGGCGGCGGGCAAGGTGCCCCCGGCCAAGGTATTCATCGCGGGCGCCGGCGTGGCCGGTCTGGCCGCGATCGGCACGGCGGTGGGTCTTGGCGCGATCGTTCGGGCCAACGACACCCGCGCCGAGGTGGCCGATCAGGTGACCTCGATGGGCGGCGAGTTCGTCAAGGTGGACTATGAGGAAGAAGGCTCGGGCGGCGGCGGCTATGCCAAGGTCATGTCCGAGGGCTTCCAGAAGGCCCAGAAGGAGATGTACGCCAAGCAGGCGGCCGAGGTCGATATCATCATCACCACGGCGCTCATTCCCGGCAAGCCGGCTCCCAAGCTCATCACGGCCGACATGGTCAAGTCGATGAAGCCGGGCTCGGTGATCGTCGATCTGGCCGCCGAACAGGGCGGCAATTGCGAGCTGACCGAGCCGGACAAGGCCGTGGTCAAAAACGGCGTGACCATTATCGGGTATACCGACATGGCAAGCCGGCTGGCCCGCCAGTCCTCGACGCTTTACGCCACCAACCTGTTGAACCTTCTCCAGGAGCTTTGCCCGGAAAAGGACGGCGCCATCAACGTCAACATGGACGACGACGCCATCCGCGGCCTGACGGTCATCAAGCAAGGCGAGATCACCTGGCCGGCCCCGCCGCTCGACCTGCCGGCGCCGCCCGCGCCCAAGCCGGCCGCCGCGGCACCCGTGGTCAAGCCGGAGAAGAAGACGTCCGGTGTCGGCACCGCCGTCATGGCGCTTGTCGGCGCGGCCCTGTTCCTTTTGGTCGGCATGTACGCCCCGCCGGCCTTCATCGGACACTTCACCGTGTTCGTTCTGGCCGTGTTCGTGGGCTACATGGTGGTGTGGAACGTCACCCCGGCGCTTCATACGCCCCTGATGAGCGTGACCAACGCCATTTCCTCGATCATCACCATCGGCGCGCTCATCCAGATCGCCCCGCAGGTGGAGATGGGAACGGTTCGTCCCGACGCCCTCATCCTGGGCATCGCCTTTGTCGGCATTGCGCTGACCTCGATCAACATGTTCGGCGGCTTCGCGGTGACGCGGCGCATGCTGTTGATGTTCCACAAGTAGGAGACCGATCAAAATGCTTCCTGCCACTTTGACAACGGTCGCCTATATCGTTGCGATCATCCTGTTCATCCTGTCGCTCGGCGGGCTTTCCAACCCCGAGACCTCGCGGCGCGGCAACTGGTTCGGCATCATCGGCATGGCCCTTGCCGTTCTGGCCACCATCTTCGGCACGCGTCTGGTCGATGTCGGCGGCGGCGTTTCCGAGACCTGGCAGCTCGTTTTGCCCCAGGGCCTCATCTGGATCGTCATCGCCATGGCCATCGGCGGCTCCATCGGCCTTTACGCCGCCAAGGCCGTCAAGATGACCCAGATGCCCGAGCTGGTGGCGATCATGCACTCCCTGGTCGGCTTTGCCGCCTGCACCATCGGGTTCGCCAGCTTCATCGACACCTCGATCCACTATACCGGGGCCGAGCACAACATCCATCTCGGCGAGATCTATATCGGTATCCTGATCGGTGCCGTGACCTTCTCGGGTTCGGTCATCGCCTTCGGCAAGCTCTCGGGCAAGATCAACGGCAAGCCGGTCCTTTTGCCCTTCCGCAACTGGATCAACGCCGCCGCCGGCCTTCTCGTCATCTGGTTCTTCTTCCAGTTCGTCGGCACCGCCGGCATCGAGAACCACAACGCCGCCATCGCCGCCGGCTGGCTGCCCTTGATCGTCATGACGATCATCTCGCTGCTGTTCGGCGTGCATATGGTCATGGCCATCGGCGGGGCCGACATGCCGGTCGTCGTTTCCATGCTCAACTCGTATTCGGGCTGGGCCGCGGCCGCCACCGGCTTCATGCTCTCTAACGACCTGCTGATCGTGGTCGGCGCTCTGGTCGGCTCCTCCGGCGCCATCCTTTCCTACATCATGTGCAAGGCGATGAACCGCAAGTTCCTCGCCGTGATCGCGGGCGGGTTTGGCACCGGTGACAGTGGCGGCGCCCCTGCCGGCGATATCGTGCCGGCCGGTGAGGTCACCCCGATCTCTTCCGCCGAGACCGCGGAGCTTCTCAAAGACGCCAAGTCCGTCATCATCGTGCCCGGCTACGGCATGGCCGTCGCCCAGGCCCAGCACACGGTCTTCGAGATCACCAAGCTGCTGCGCGACAAGGGCATCAATGTCAGGTTCGCCATCCATCCCGTCGCAGGCCGCATGCCCGGGCACATGAACGTGCTTCTGGCCGAGGCCAAGGTCCCCTATGACATCGTCATGGAGATGGACGAGATCAACGACGACTTCCCCGAGACCGATGTGGTGATGGTCATCGGCGCCAATGACATCGTCAACCCGGCCGCCGAGGACGATCCCACCTCCCCCATCGCCGGTATGCCCGTGTTGCAGGTGTGGAAGGCCAAGACCTCCATCGTCATGAAGCGCTCCATGGCCTCCGGCTATGCCGGCGTCGACAACCCCCTGTTCTACAAGGACAACAACCGCATGCTCTTCGGCGACGCCAAGAAAATGCTCGACGAAGTCCTCACCGCGCTCAATTCCTGACAAATAAATTGGGCCGGATAACCGCCGGACCCCTTCCAAACCAAAAAGCGGATCCCAAAAAGGACCCGCTTTTTTTCTGTGTCAAACTCTTGCAAAACCCGCCGTCATTCCCGACCCGATCAGGGCGCGTGGTCCTGGCGGGCGAAAACAGATACGCCGTTTTCGCCCGCCGTTTCGTCCTCGGTTGCATAAGGTTTCCCGCGACTCATCCCTTGACCGCTCCCTGCATGAGTGCGGTCACGAACTGGCGCTGGAAGAACAGGAACAAAATGACGGTCGGCGCCAGGATCAGCAGCGCGCCGGCGCATAAAAGCGGCACGTCGGTGCCCCACTGGCCCTGGAAGGCGCCGAGCGCACCCGCCATGGTGCGATGGCTCGGATCACGGACCAGAACCACCGGCAAAAGGAACTGGTTCCAGGTCCACAGGAACAACAAAATGGTCAGTGACATGATGGGGGGGCGGGCCAGCGGCACCTGCACCTGCAGGAATTCCTGCCAGCGCGTGGCGCCGTCGAGCTGTGCCGCTTCGGTCAGGTCCTGGGGCACGTTGATAAAATGCGCCCGCATCCAATAGACCGAGAACGGCATGTAGAGCCCGATAAGCGGCAGGATGATGGCGAAGCGCGTATTGAGAAGGCCGAGCGCCCTGACTTCGTAGTAAAGCGGCGTAATGACCGCTTCGAAGGGCAGTGTCAATCCGGCGACGAACAGCAAATAGAGCCATTTAAAGCGGTTGGAAGTGAGCTTGGCGAGCCCATAGCCCGCCATGGCCGAGATCAAGACCGAGATCGGCACCACGCCGATGACGATCAGTGTCGAGGAGGTCAGAAGCTGGCCCATATTGGCCACTTCGAACGCCTTGACGAAATTGATCCATTGCGGGTCTTTCGGCCATTCGAGCCCGTTGGGATAGGTTCCGGACGGTGCGAGCGCCGCCGAGAACATGGATAGGAACGGCAGAAGCGTCACCACCATCAAAAGCACGATGAGCGCGCGCGCCAGAAGGGTTTTCGCGGTCGCGCTCATGATTTGCGCTCCCGGGTGAACCATTGCACCGGCGCGATCGAGATCAGCACCAGCACCATGAGCACGATGGCCAACGCCGAAGCGAGGCCGACCTGACGATGGGCGAAGGCGAGCCGGTAGATTTCGAGGCCCGGGACCATCGTGTTGATGCCCGGCCCGCCGCCAGTGGCAATATAGACGATGTCGAAGGCGGCCAGGGCCTGGATGATGGTGACCGTGACGCAGACACCGATTTCCTGCCTGAGCCCTGGCAGGGTGACGTAGCGGAATTCGGCCCAGGCGCCGGCGCCGTCGAGCCGCGCCGCTTCGTAAAGGCTCGGGTCGATCTTGGTGATGCCCGTGACCAGAAGCATGATGCACAGCCCGAGAAGAACCCAGGCGCCGATCATGCCGACCGCCGGCAGGGCAAAGGTAAAATCGCCGAGCCAGCCCCGCGCCCAGGACGAAAGGCCGATGGCCCTGAGGAACTGGTTGACCAGACCGGACGAGGCATACATCCAGGACCAGGCGATGCCCGCGGCGACCAGCGGAATGACCTGCGGCAGAAACAGGATCGTGCGCGTCGCCGTGCCGAACGGCCCGCCCATATGCGAACGGATGGCGGAGGCGACGGCAAGCCCGAGCCCGACCGGAATGATGGTGAAATACAAAACCAGAAGGAAGGCGTTGCCGATGATCTGCAACAGATCCGGGTCGGTCAGGACCATGACGTAATTGGCAAGCCCGTTGAAACGCGCTTTGCCGATGCCGTCCCACCTGAGAAACGAATAATACAAAGACATCAGCAAGGGCACGAGCACGAAGCCCGCATAGGCGATCAAGGCCGGGGTCAAAAACACCCAGGCGACAAAACGGGACTTGCGGCTCCCCGTGTGTTCGGGGAGTCGCATGCCCTTAGGTTTCCGGTCCGAGTGGATCGCGTCTTTTTTCGTCATTGCTCGAACCAGATGTTTGGAACTCGGAGCGGATTAGCGCGAGAGCTCGATTTCATATTCCTTCTGAACCGCCTTTAGCAGACCTTCGGCGTCCTGCTGACCACCGATCATTTTTTGCAGTTCGGGCGTCCACCCGGCAGCAAAGATGGCACCGGTCGCGTTGGCGATGAAGTCCATGGCACCATTGTCCTTGGCCAGGGTCTGGCCGGCGGCGAGCGAAGCCTCGGTCACCGAACCGGGTTCGACCGCCGGGATGGGCAGATCGGCCGGACCGCCGGGATTGGACCCGCCGACCGCCACGTTGATTTCGCGCGCTTCCGGATTGGTCGCGACCCAGTCGAGGAAGAAGGCGGCGCAATCGGCGTTCTTGGCCTTGGCGCCGATGCCGAAGGTCAACGGAGCCGACATGGACGCATGGCGCCCGCCTTCCTCGACCGGCGGCATGATGAAGAAGCCGAACTTGCCCGGCGCGGTCGAATCGAAATTGCCCGATTCCCAGTCGCCGTTGAAGCTGAACAGACCCTCGCCGCCAATGAAGCGGCTCATCATCTGGAAATACTCGATGGCATTGGCATCGGTCGGGAAATAGCCGGCCTTGATCCAGTTCTCGAGATGCTTGGCCGCCTTGAGATTGTCGGCCGTATCGACGGTCGCGCCGTCCTTCTGGAAGATCCAGTCATTGAGCGGCTCGGGAGCGCCGTAGGAACCCATGAGGTTCTGCAGCGGGAAGGCGAGACCGCCAGTCGATTTGTTCCACTGCATGATCGGCTGGATGCCGGCCGCCTTGGCCTTTTCCATCAGGGAATCGAGTTCGGCAAGTGTCTGGGGCGGCTCGGTCATGCCGAGCTGGGCGGCCAGTTCCTTGTTGTAGAAAACGCCGGTCATCGAATAGTTGAGACCCATGGCGAACAGCGAACCGGCGCCGCGCGGACGCCCACCCTCCTCGATGCGCAGCTGCACGAGCTGCGAGGCGGGGAACTTGTCCCAGCCGAAGGCATCGAAATAAGGATCAAGATTGAGCAGAAGGTCGTTGGCGACCAGATCGCTCATCGTGGGCAACCGGATGAGATCCGGCGCGTCGTCTTCGGACAGAATACGGGGCGAATTCTCCAGAAGGTTCGCAAACTGATCCTCCTTGATGTCGAAGGTGACATTCGGGAACTGCCTGGTGAACTCTTCCGCCAGTTTGGTCGGCAGGGGGAAACCGGTCTCGAAATAGGAATTGAGCACCACAGGATCTGTGCCGCAGCTCGGGCCGGCCAAGGCCGTGCCGGAAAGTAGCGCCGCCGTCGTCGCCAGGGCAATTCCAAGGGAAATGCGAGAATGAGCTCTCACGTCAACCTCCTCCATGATCGTTGAGCAATGGGTGTTTCCATTTTGCTAAATGGATTTACCACACGGATATGACGCGCTGTCAATATGCCTTTGCACTTTCGTGAGCAGTCTTAATCGAGAAGCGCGCGCAAAGCGTCAAGAATTCGGGTGGCCCGCATATCCTCGGTGGCCATCATCCAGTTGGTGACAAAGCCGAATCCGATCCGGTGGACCGGATCGGCGAAACCCACCTGTCCGCCGGCGCCATCATGCCCGAAAGAGCTGCCGCTCAGATAGCGCCGTGCGGGAGAATCGAGCTGGAACCCCATGCCCCAGCGCGAATAGGGAGGATCGGCGGCAAAAACCGGCGCCCCTTCGCTCTGGGGAACCGTAGCCTGCGCGATCGTCATGTCGTCGAGCAGGCGCACGCCGCGGGTTTCGGCGACCGTGGCCGACCAGACCGCGGCGAGCCCCCGGGCGCTGGCAATGCCGCCAGCGCCTGGAATTTCGGCGGCCTGGATTTCCGGATCGTTGAAACCGCCATCCGGCGTGATCAGGGCGGCGGGCAGCGCATGTCCGAGCGTCATGGCGCGATAGGGCCAGTTCGGCCCGGGCTTTTCGGCCTCGTCCTGCCAAAGCGTAACGATCGATTCGGCCGCCTGGACATGAGCTGGCCTGACGGCGAACAGGTCGGGCCGACCGACGCCGAGATCGGCGCCTAAGGGGTCGGCGAGCCGTTCCGCCATGAGCGTGCCGACTGATTTCCCGGTCACGCGGCGAACGATCTCGCCATTGAGCCAGCCATGGGTCAGGGCGTGATAGGCATAGCCGGTCCCCGGCGCCCAGAGCGGCTCCTGGGCAGCCAGCAGTGCCGTCATGCGCTGCCAGTCGAGAATGTCTTCGCGCCCGAGATCGGCGCGCGGGGCGGAAAGGCCGGCCCGATGCGACAGGGCCTGGGCCACCGTGATGTCGCCCTTGCCGGCGGCGGCGAATTCGGGCCAGTAGTGGGCAACCGGCGCCTGATAATCGAGCCTTTTTTCTCCGACCAATTGAGCGGCGAGGATCGAGACGAGACCCTTGGTACACGAAAAGATCACGCTCGGCGTATCCGCCTGCCACGGGCGGTCGTCGCGTTCGTCGGCGACGCCGCCCCACAGATCGACGATGGGCTCACCATCCCTGATAATGTGAAGGCCCGCGCCCATGGTCAGAAGGCCGTCGAAACTGGCGCCGAAAGCCTCTGCGACGGGTTCGAAACCGGGCGCAACCGTGCCGGAGATGGTTGTCTTCATTTTTTCGTCACGGCTGTGCAAACCGGTGGCGGGAAGTATCGAACAACAGACCCGACAGGGCACGAACCGCATTTTCCTCCTTGATAAATGGATTTAGCAGATGCGCCATTCGCTTTGGGTTGTCAAGCGACCGCCTTGTGGTTATCCCTCGTTCCAAATGTGACAGCCGGCTTGCCGGCAGTGGCCGGGAGGCAAAGACAAGGTGGGCAAGAAGCGCGTAACGTTGGCGGACGTGGCCAGACTGGCCGGTCTGTCGACGACGTCCGCATCGATGATCCTGACCGGACGGCCGGATACGCGCCTGTCGGCCGAAGCCCATTCGCGGGTTCATGCCGCCGCCGCCGAACTCGGTTACCGGCCCAACCTTGCGGCACGTGCCCTCAGGACCGACAAGACGCGCACCATCGCCTTCATTTCGGATCACGTGGCGACGACCCGTTTCGCCAGCGGCCTCATCCGCGGCGCGCTGACGGCGGCGGAAAATGCCAAACACGTGGTGCTTCTGCTGGAAACCGGGGGCGATCCGGCCCGCGAAACCCAGGCCATCCAGGCCGTGCTCGACCGCCAGGTCGACGGCATCATCTTCGCCTCCATGCGTTCGCGCGAGGTGTTCGTGCCGGACATCCCGATTTCCGTGCCGGTCGTCATGCTCAACGGCACCAGCGGCCGTTTTCCCAAAGCCGTCATTCAGGACGAATTCGCGGGCGGCCAGACGGCCGTGCGCCTTCTGGCCGAGAGCGGCGTCACCAGCGGCATCGTCCTTCTCGGACACAATCCGGATGAAGAGCTGGGGCTGTTTCGCTCCGCGACGATCACACGCCGCCTCGACGGCATTCGCGACGAAATGGCACAAAGGGGGCTCTGCTTCGACCGACAGATCAGCTGCTGGGAATGGGAGCCCAAACACGGCTACGACCTCGTGGCGAAACTCCTTACGACCGATCGCCCCAAGGGGCTGATCTGTCTCAACGACCGGCTGGCCTTCGGCGCCTATCAGGCCCTTGCCGAAGCCGCGATCAGGATTGCGGACGATGTCGGAATCGTTTCGTTCGACAATGACGAACTGGCCGCCTACCTGAAACCCGGACTGACGACCATCCAGTTGCCGCACGAGGCGATGGGCGCCAGAGCCGTCGAGCTTCTTCTCGATCCGGACGCCCAGCCGGAAACCGTCTATGTCCCGATGCCGGCGATGATTCGCGGATCGCTCAGCGGGCTAGAGCAGATCACGTTTTAGTTGAATCGGGTGATCTGCTCTATCTTCTTGATATGACGTGTTCATCGGGAAAACAGTCCACTGGACTGTTTTCTGATCCTCTTCACTCGAACCGGCGAACCGGTACCCACTTCGCCTGAAAACACTCTAGAAGCCTGACGCCTCTTCTCCCGGCCCGCTGGTTTCATACCACCGGCATCAAGTGCCGGGATCCACTCGCGTCGGCAACGTATCAAAGCACATTTTGATCAACCTATTGATATATAATCAATTTATCGTCCGGTGAACAAAATTCCCAGCTCGGATACAAGGTACCCCGAGAATGGGTCCCGGCATCAAGTGCCGGGACGACCACAAAAGGAGCGAGACGTTTTTCTTCAAATACATCACGACAGAAAACATCAAACGCGTTTGGGACAAGGGCCGTTGATGTCGGAGCGTTGTTTCGAAGGCAAAATGAACCCACAAAGACCGCCTGAGACGGAATGACATCGACAATACGAAGGCGATGTCGGTTTCAGGTTTCGTCGATCCAGACTTTCATGGCGTTCTGCCCACGATTGGCCCAGAGATAATAGGGGATGGCGGTAAGCCCGACCGGCGTTTCGACCGGCGGTTGGGCGCGATAGAGTACGTGCTGCCAGTCCGACGTCTTAACGCAAACGCCCTTGGCGGCAACGGTCACGATCCCGTCGAACAGATCGGGGCTTTTTTTCGCCTCCAGCGCAGTTTCGCGCGGCAATTTGACGAAATCCAGAGGGATGTCGGCGTTGTCGGCCTGTTCGAGACAATAGAGCAGCGGTCCGCGCATCAGCGCCACCTTGCCGTAATCGGCGGCAACCAGCGGATGGGCATAGATGCGTTCGATCGGCATGGGCAGGTGCAGGTTCACCCGGTCGCCTTTGGTCCAGACGCGGCGGATGTCGAGATAGCCGTTGGTGGTTCCGGCGGCAACGTCGATCCTTGCGCCATTGACCTCTGCGCTGGCGTTTTCGGCCCAGGAGGGAATCCGGAGCTTCAGGCTGAATTCGGTCTCGCGCTCCGGTTCGAGGGTAACGGAAATCTCTCCGGACCAGGGATAATCGCTCACCTCCCGGACGCCGACCGAAATCCCCGCCACCTCGAGCCGCGTTTGCGTGCCACCGTAAAGATGAACGATCAGAGCGTCGTCCGAGGTGGCGTAGAAATAGCCGGAGACCGAGGCGATGAGGCGCGCCACATTCATGGTGCAGCACGGACACGGATGCCAGTCCCAACGCTGGTGCGAGCCGTCGCTTTGAAGCGGATTATCATAGAAATAGTGCTCGCCGTCGCGACTGAGGCCCGCCATGCAATTGTTGTACAAGGCGCGTTCGAGCACGTCGGCATACTGGCCTTCGAGATCGATGTTGAGCATGCGCTGAGCCCAGAAGACCATGGCCACCGACGCACAGGTTTCGGCATAGGCGGTGGGATTGGGCAGGTCGTAGTCTTTGGTGAAACCTTCATTGCTGGCCGAGGGACCGAAGCCGCCGGTCACGTACATCCGGGTTTCGACCACGTCCTTCCACAAAACCTCACAGGCGTTTTTGAGACCCGCATCGTCGAGTTCGGCGGCAAGATCCGCCATGGCCGAATACATGTAGAAGGCTCTCACGGCGTGCCCGACGACCTTGTCCTGCTCGCGGACCGGCTTGTGGGACTGGTTGTATTCCTGCGTACCCTGAACGAAGTGTTCGTCGCCGCGCGCCTTGGCTTCCTCAACGAAATAAAGCGGCTGGCGGCCGCGTTCGTTGATGAAATAGGTCGCGAGGTCCAGCCGGCTTTTGTCGCCGGTCAGGTGATAGAGCTTGATAAGCGCCAGTTCGAGTTCCTGATGGCCGGGATAGCCGCGCTTCTGGCCGGGACCGGTGCCGAAGGTTTGGGCGATATGGTCCATGAAGCGTTCCATGACGTTGAGGAACTTTCGCCGGCCGGTCGCCTGGAAATAGGCGACGGCCCCTTCGAGCAGATGGCCGGCATTGTACATCTCGTGATTGTCGCGAAGATTGGTCCAGCGGTTTTCCGGTTCGCGTTCGAGATACCAGCAGTTGAGGTAGCCGTCGGGCGCCTGCGCCTTTTCGAGATCGTCGACGATGGCGTCAATCTTTTCCTCGATTTCGGCGTCGCGACGATGATGCAGCGCATAGCTCGCCGCCTCGATCCACTTGCCGATATCGGAATCCCAGAAGACCTGGGTGGTGAACCCGGTTTCGCCGCGCGGAATGGTCAGGTCGGGCACCGGCTTCGGCAGCTTGAGCGCTTCGAGCATGGTGTGAGATTCAAGCTGGGCATACTGGCTCGGCACCGTTCGGGAAAGAACCGTATCAAGCCGCTCCCGCCAGAACGAACCGGTCAGGTCGACCTTGGTGAAATCGGCGGGTGTGTATTTACGCATGGTCTTGTCCTTCCGGGTATTCCGTTATCCGGCGCGGCTTCACCGCCGCGCGGGATGAGTCCCTGACCACGAGCGTGCAGGGCAGTCGGGTTACGCCGCCATAGGTTTCGCCGTCGATCATCGTCATCAGATGGCGTCCGGCCTCTCGGCCGAGTTCGTAAAGGTTCATGTCGACGCTCGACAGCGGCGGACGGGTGGCGCTGGTCAACACCTCCCAGTTATCGAATCCGACGATGGCGACATCGTCCGGCACGCCAAAGCCGCGTTCGTGAAGCGCATCGAGCGCGCCGCGGGCGATCTGGTCATTGCCGCAGAACAGGGCGTCGGGTGCGTTCGCCCTGTCGGCGAAAAGGATATCGACGGCCTCCCGGCCCCAGGCTTCGGACCAGGTACCGGTCAGACACAGGCGCGCGTCATACTCGATACCCGCCATGGCCAGCGCCTTGGTGTAGCCCTGGCGCCTCAGACGCACGGCCTCGAACCGCTCCGGCCCGGTGATATGAGCAACGCGCTGCCGCCCCTGCGAAATCAGGTGCTCCGTGGCCAGACGCGCCCCGCCCTCGTCGTCGGGCAGAAGGCAGACCGAATTGGGCGCATCGCTTTGCGAGAACACATAGACGATCGGCAGGGCAATCCCGCCGAGATCGATCCCGGCGCGTCTGTCGGCCCGGCGCGATGTAACGATCAACCCGTCGACGCGTTTGGCCAGCAATTGTTCGACATGCTGGCGTTCGCGTTCCGGATCGTCGGTGGCGTTGCACATGAACACCGCGATGCGCTTCTCGGCGAGGCATGCCTCGAGCCCTTCCATGATCGGCATGGTAAACCGGCCGAAACTGTCGTTCGAAATCAGTCCGACGGTCGAACTCGACCCGCGATGAAGGGACTGCGCCAGTTCGTTGGGCCTGAAACCCAGTTCGTTGGCGGCATCGATGACCCGCTTGCGCGTCTCCGGTTTCAGGCTGCCCGAACGGTTGAGCGCCTTGGACACGGTTCCGATGGACACACCGGCAAGCCTGGCCACGTCTCTGACGGTCGGTCCGAGACGACCGGCGCGATGGGTCTCCGTCTGGTCACCTTTGCCATGTGGCCTGTCATTGTCGCGCGTCATGACCGCCTCGCCTACTTGACCGCCCCTGAAAGGAAGCCGGACATGTAATATTTCTGCAAAAGTACGTAAATCGCGACGCAGGGAATGACGGCGATGATGACGCCGGCCTGCAGCGCGCCCCAATCGATGGCGCCGTGTCGTCCCGTCCTGACGTTCACCAGCATGATCGGGATGGTGAAATTGTCCTCGCGGCTCATGAAGATCAGGGCACCGAGGAATTCGTTCCACGATGCGATGAAGGCAAACAGGATGACGGTGACGATGCCCGCCTTGACCAATGGAAGGAACACGCCCCAAAGGATCTGCCAGCTGTTGGAGCCATCGATGATGGCCGCCTCCTCGATCGCCTTCGGGATGGTCTCGAAACTGTTGCGCAACAAAAAGACACTGAAAGGCAGCTGAACGATGGTGTGGATGAGGGCCAGACCCACCTGGGAATTGGCCAGTCCGATCTTGGAGAACATCAGATAAAGCGGCGTCACCAGCGCCTGATAGGGGATCATCAGGCCGAGCAGCAATATGATGAACAAAGCTTCCTTGCCCGGCACCGGGAACCGCGCAAGGCCATAAGCCGCCGGCACGGCCAGAACCAGGCAGAACACGATGGTCAGAAAGGCCACCGACAGGCTGTTGAACAGATAGGTTAAAAGACCGGCCTGATAATTGTAGACCTTGAGATAGTTTTCGATGCTCAGGGTGTGGGGCAGATAGGATGGCGGCGTCGCCATGGCGTCCGCCGGCGTTTTGATCGACGCGAAAAACGACATCACGATCGGAAACAGCATCAACGCGATAAGGAAGATGCAGATCGCCGCGATAAGATAACGGCCCAGCCGACGCTCCCCGGTCGATTTGCGGAAAGGGATTCTGGACGTGGTTGCTGCGATGGCGGTGCTCATGCTGTCCCCTTCGGCTTGGTCATGACGACCTGGATCGCCGCGCCGGTGAAGATGATCACGGTAAGGATGATCGCCAGCGCCGAGCCATAACCCATTTTGAAGTAGATGAAAGAGTTCTGGTACATCCAGTAAACCGAGGTGAAGGTATCTGTTCTCGGCCCACCAGCCGTCATGATATAGAATTGATCGAACGCCACCATTGATCCGACGATAGAAATCAACGTTGTCAGAAGAATGGAACGCGTCGACAACGGCAGGATGATCGACCAAACGCGCTGCCAGTAATTGGCCCCGTCCATCATCGAGGCTTCGACGATTTCGCTGTCGATCGACTGGATGGCCGCAACGAAGAGGATCATGCCGAACCCGATGACCTTCCAGGTAACCGAAATGATCACCGCCCACATGCCGAGATTGCCATCGGCGAACCAGATGAGCGGTTCGGGAATGATATGCAGGTCGACCAGAAACTTGTTGAACAAACCGACCCGGGAGTCGAACAGCCAGTACCACATGAGACTGGAGGCCCCCAGACCGATGACCCAGGGCATGAAGATGACGCCACGCGTCAATTGCTTGAGAGGCGTGTTCTGCCAGGTCAACAAGGCCAGCAGGAACCCGCCGCCCATCAACAGGGGCGTTATCAGGATGGTGTATTTCAGCGTGAAAAACAGCGACTGCCAGAAAGTCTTGTCGTTGAATGCCTTGATGTAATTGCCAAATCCAACGAATTTGCCGCCGCCGAGCAGCGAGGTGCTCGTCATCGAGGTAAAAAGCAACTGGCCGAGCGGATAGATGACAAAAGCCGCTACGAACAACAGTGCAGGCGTCGCATAAAGCAGCCCAACAAGACCGGATCTGTTCGGTTTCATCTTCAGCCCCGAATAGGTATGTCGAAATCACTTTCCAGCCTACCGCTCCTGGCGGATTGGTCACCACCGCAGATCACGGTGGGGGCCGAAACGGGGTCGCGATGCCATTACGGACACCGCGACCCGCAGTCTCAGGAGAACCTACTCGTTGGCGATTTCCTTCATCTTCGCCCGGGCATCCTCGATCGCCTGATCGACATTGCCGTCAAAGATGGCGGTCGCAAGCATTTCGGTCCACGGGCTCGCGTCGGAATTGACCATGTCGTTGAAATGGAAGGCGTAAGGCACACGCCCGATATCCATGGCCTTGGCCGTGGTGATGTAGCGCGGCTCGGACTGGAAGTATTCGTTGTTGGCCAGATCGCCACGCGACGGCACGATCATGTTCTTGGCCAGACCTTCGAGCTGAGCCTCGTCGGTCAATTGCCATTTGATGAATTCCCTGGCAAGCGCCGGATGCTTGGAGCCGGCCGGAACGGCGATCACGTCGCCGCCAACGAAGGACGACACTTCGCCATCCTTCACACCCGGCAGGAAGGCAAGGCCGAAATCAAGTTCCGGATGGTCCTTCTTGATCGAGTTGATCACGAGGCCGCCACCGCCCTGCATGCCGAGCTTGCCGCCCAAAAAGACCGAAACGAAGTTGTTGCCGGTATCGGTCTGGGCATCCTCGGGGATAACGCCTTCGTTCCACATTTCGTTGAACGTCGTCAGCACCTGCTTGATGCCGTCGCCGTTGAGCGGCGTATCCTCGGCGCTCTTCGGGACCACGGTCGCACCGGCAGCCCACATCAACGGCGCAACCGTGAAGATGTTGCACCCGCCGCACGGGCCGGAGAAATAATAGCCATAGATGTCATCACCGAGAGCGCTGATCTTCTTGGCGTATTCATGAAGCTGAGCGAGCGTGGTCGGCGGGGACTCGGGATCGAGACCTGCCTGACGGAACAGATCCTTGTTGTAAAGAAGGACCGACACGTCGGGCGAGAAGCCGGTGCCGTAAAGCTTGCCGTCATAGGAGGCAAGATCCTTGTAGGCCTGGACGACCTTGGCCTGGTTGGGATCGTCCTTGAGATCCGCCGTCAGGTCTTCAAGAAAACCCGCCTTCATGAAATCAGGCATGAAGATCAGATCGAACGCCACCATGTCCGGCACATCGCCCGAAGCCACGCCGGTGGCCAGCTTGGTCACCATCTGGTTGTCGGGAATGACGGTAATGGAAATCTGGTCTTCGTGAGTCGTGTTCCACAGATCGGACATGATCTGGGCACCATTGGCGGCGCTCGACCGGACCATCAGGTTGAGCTGCTCGGCCGAAAGAGCCGAACTTGACATAAGGGCTGCAAGTGTTGCGCCCATGGCAACACTCACGACAGCCTTCTTTGATAGCAATCGCATGGTTTCCTCCCTAGCTGCGAACTCTTGGCTGATGCGGTTCCGGTCGCACCGGCCAATTCGGAAAAGCTTTTCCAGTTGGCTTCCGACAAAATAAACGGAGAGTCTGGTAATATCGGAAAAGCTTTTCCGAGTTCTATGCCACAACTCATTCCATGGCGCAAGATCGTTCTGGCGGCATGCTCGATATCGTTGATCCAGAATGTCGGACAAACGCAAAAAACGCACGTTCCCAGGCATCCGGGACAATAAAGGGCGCACTTTCCCAAAAAACGAAAACCGACATTTTCGCAGTGTCCGCCAGATCGAATCATCGCCCGCGCTCGGCATGTGTACATTCCCTTTTCGTAAAGGGTGATTCTGAGTGCGTTTCGTCTTTCAAGATCGTGGTCACACAGCATCGGTAGCGATAAAGTCCGACCGACATGTGATCCGCGTGAGGAGGCGGTACCGGAATATGACGTCACGTGAGGTACTGCCGTGATCAGCGTTTTCGACCTGTTCAAGATCGGCATCGGTCCGTCGAGCTCGCACACCATGGGACCGATGATCGCCGCCGCGCGTTTTCGGGATCTGGTCGGTTCTTCCTTGCCGAATTGCGTTTCGCTCGACGTCACGCTTTACGGTTCGCTGGCCTGGGCCTATCGGGGCCATGGCTCCGAGCAGGCTCTCTGTCTCGGCCTTATGGGAAAAACGCCCGACAACATCGATCCGGACGAGATCGAAGCGCTGATGGCGAGGGTGTCGGCGACACGCACCATTACGCTCGCAGACGGACGCGCTGTCCATTTCGACCCCCTCTCCTCGATCCTGCTCGAAAAGACCGAGATCCTGCCCCGCCATTCCAACGCCATGCGCTTTCATGCTTTTGACGAAGCCGGCACTCTTCTGGCGGACAGGGTATTCTATTCCATCGGCGGCGGCTTCGTGATCGCCGACGAGGACGATCCCGATACGCCGGACACGGTCGCGCTTCCCTACCCCTTCTGCCGCATGAAGGACCTTTTGGCCCTTGCCAAAACGACGGGCCTTGCCATCGCCGACATCCAGTTCGCCAACGAACTGACACTGCGGTCCGATGAAGCCATCCGCGACGGGCTCGACGCCATCTGGCAGGCGATGTCGGATTCCATCGACAGGGGCATGTCGCTCGAAGGCGAGCTGCCGGGCGGTCTCAAGGTCAAACGGCGCGCCCTGAGCATCAGGCAGCAACTTCTCGACGCCCCGCAATCGAACACTGCCCCGCCGCACGAGAAACTCGACTGGGTCAGCACCTACGCACTGGCGGTCAACGAGGAGAATGCCGGCGGCGGACGTATCGTCACCGCGCCGACCAATGGGGCCGCCGGCATCGTGCCGGCCGTCCTGCGCTATTACCGCGAGTTCTATGACGGCGCGTCCGATGCGGGGACGCGGACCTTCCTGCTCACCGCCGCGGCGATCGGTGCCGTGATCAAAGCCAATGCCTCGATCTCGGGCGCCGAAGTCGGCTGTCAGGGCGAGGTCGGGTCCGCCGCAGCCATGGCGGCGGCGGGACTGGCGGCGGTTTCGGGCGGCACGCCGGCCCAGGTCGAAAATGCCGCCGAGATCGCCCTCGAACACCATCTGGGCATGACCTGCGATCCGGTCGGCGGGTTGGTGCAGGTGCCCTGTATCGAACGCAACGCCATCGGCGCGCACAAGGCCATCGCCGCCGCATCGCTGGCATTGAGATGCGACGGCGTCCACCGCGTTTCGCTCGACGAAGTCGTCGAAACCATGCGCCAGACCGGCCTCGATATGCAGGACAAATACAAGGAGACCGCGCGCGGCGGACTGGCCGTCAACGTCGCGGAGTGCTGAACGCTCGACTTCGTCGTCGTCGCAACGTGTTGTGCGAAAACGGCCTTCCGCTTTCCCGACGCTCTCACATCCGGGTCTGCATCATAAATCTCAAATTGCGGTCCGAATCGTCGAAATGGCTGCGCATCGCCTGCTCGGCCCCCCGAACATCGCCCTCGCGGATGAAGTCGAGGATACGCTGGTGGGAGTCGATGGCGCTCTTGATGGTCTTTCCGCGCCTTTGATGGCCACGCAGCGTCATCGCCTCCGAATCTGCCAGCGGCACCGCCATGGCTTCAATGAGATAGGTGATCATGCGGTTGCCGCTGGCCAAGGCGACAGCCTCGTGGAATCCCATGTGATATTTATGGAAATCGCCTGCCGCCGCTTCATATTCGCCGCCAGTGGTCGAACTCAGGACCGCTGCGGCATCGCGCATGCCGGCCAATGCCTGTTCGATGGCGACCAAACCGGCACGGTTGGCGCGCCGGGCGGCGCCGATGGCGGACTGGATCTCCAGCGCCTGACGCGCCTCAATCAGATCGAACAGACCCTTGGGGTCGCGCATCATGATCATGTTCAGGAATTCGCCGAAGGCCGTGCCGGTGGGTTCGCGGACCACAGCCCGGCGACCGCGCGCCAGTTCCAGAAGGCCGCGCCCCGCCACCATCTTGACCGCCTCGCGGACCGTCAGCCGGCTGACATCGTAGCGCTGGGCCAGATCGGCCTCGCTCGGCAGGGAACTTCCGGGTGCGAGGTCGGCGAGAATGAGGCTGGTGAGCTGATCGGCCACGCTCAGGGCGGCGCTACCGCCCTGTTGAACCTCGCCGGTTTTTTCCTCCGAGAGATTATCGTTCATATCTCGTTTCTGCAACTTATCTGACTACTTTCGACGTTATGGTGTCCCAAAGCCTTTCGGCAACCGTCCTGCGACAGGCGGCGGGCTCACCCTATCCTGCGTTGGGGTGCCAAACAATGCTGAGCGCGTTTGGCCCGGTTTGCGGCGCATTTTTGCGCTTTTCCGCGAGAGGAAAACGTCTCTACCGGAGATCGAATCGGCGCGCGTTCGAACGCCTGAGACGATGTGGTTGAGGATGTCTTAACAGAATATCCTCTCCATCTTTACAGACTTATCTGACTTGATTAGGCTGATTACGCGCAAGTGTGGAGACTCGCGCGGGATCGTTCGGCCTCGATCGAACGGTCAGAAAAAAGGGGAGGAAGTTATGGGCAAGCACTTCTTGCATCATATTTTGATGGTTACTGCGGCGTCTGCAATCACCTTTGCGGCGGCGGGTGCAGCCATGGCTGCGGATCCGGTCGACAAATGGTGCTCCGGCGTCAACATCGCCGCGTTCCCGGGCGGATCGCAGGGCGGCACCTTCGCCACGGTGGTCTATAATGGCTATCGTCAGGCCGAAGTCGATCTCGGGCCCAAGGTGAACTACTACTTCTCGAACTGGGATCCGAACATGATGATCACCCAGTTCCAGCAGGCTGTCGCGACCAAGGTCGATGGCATCGCCTTCATGGGGCATCCGGGCGACGATGCGTCCGACGCCCTGATCGACAAGGCCTATGCACAGGGCACGATCGTAACGGTGGTGAACACCGAACTGCCCAAGGCACAGGCCAAATATGCGGCCCAGGGCACTGGTTATGTCGGCGCGCCCAATTATGCGGCCGGTCACAATCTCGGCGCCGAGGCGGCCAAGCGGGCCGGTCTGGGTGCGGGTGACACCGCTTTCGTGTGGGGCCTCAAGGCTCATGGCGGTGACCGCGGCCAGCGCACCGTCGGCGTGATCGATGCCTTCGAGGAAGCCGGCGCCACGGTCATCTATCAGGAGATCGACGACGCCACCAATGCCGATCCGAATGCCGGCACCGCCACTTTCGTCGGCATCATGAAGGCCAATCCGGAAATCAAGATCGTGGTGACCGACCATGGCGCCCTTACGTCCAATGTTCCGGTCTATGCCAAGGCGGCCTCGCTCGAACCCGGTCAGGTCTATTTCGCCGGTTTCGACATGTCGCCCAACTCCGCTCAGGCGATTGAGACGGGCTATCAGAACCTCGTCATCGACCAGCAGCCCTTCCTTCAGGGCTATCTGTCGATCGTGAACATCTGCCTGACCAAGAAGTTCGGTTTCTCGGGCCTCAACATCAACACCGCCGGTGCTTTCGTCGACGCTTCCAATGTCGAGGCGATCGCCGATCTGGCGGCCAAGGCCATCCGCTAGGCTCTTCGGATTCGACAAAATCGCAACCTGGGACGGGCTGATTTCAGCCCGCCCATCTCAAATGCGAGGTCGGCATGCTCGACAAAAACGCCGCAAGCCCGGACTCCGGCGACCTGGTCATCCAGCTCAAGAACGTCTCCAAGACCTTTGGAGAGGTCCATGCGCTGACCGACATCAATTTCTCCGTCCGTCCACGGGAAATCGTCGGCCTTCTCGGTGACAACGGCGCCGGGAAATCGACAATGGTCAAGACGATCATGGGGTTCTACAAGCCCGATCCGGGCGGAGAGATCTATTTCCAGGGCAAGAAGATCGAGGACTGGTCCGTGGCGCGGGCGCGCAAGCTCGGCATCGAGACCATCTATCAGGAACGGGCCCTTTGTGAAAAACAGACCATCTGGCGCAACATGTTCATGGGGCGCGAACCCAGGACCAGATGGGGCACGCTCGATGTCAGGCGCATGCGCTCGGAAGCCGCGCGCCTGATGGGCGAGCACATGGGCTTCACCTCGGCGGCCGTGCATCCCGACAACATCGTCATGACCATGTCGGGCGGCGAGAAGCAGGGCGTGGCCATTACCAGGGCGCTCTATTTCCACGCCCAGCTGGTGATCCTCGACGAACCGACGGTCGGGCTTTCGCTGTCCGAGACCCGCAAGACGCTCGATTTCATCACCAGCATCAAGACCGCCGGCAAGTCCGCGGTCTTCATCGATCACAACATCTTCCATGTCTATCCGGTGGTGGACCGGCTCTACGTGCTCGACCGCGGCAGGATCGCGGGCGTGTACGACAAGGCGGAAATCTCCATGGACGACCTGATCGACCGGCTCTATCGCGTGGCGCGGACCGGTTCTCTGGAGGAGTAAAAAAATGACCACCACATCCGGACCGGCCAGCACACCAGAGACCTCCGGCAGCAAACCTGCGCCAGCCGCCGATATCGCGCCGCCCTCCTTCATCCGTCGGTATGGACAGCAATTGGGCATCGTGGCCGTCGGACTGATCATCTGGCTCGCCTTCGTCATCGCCGCGCCGCGGACGTTCACCGATATCGACATCTATGTCGCTTTCGCCGAAACGACGCCCTTGTTCGGCATGATCGCCGTCGCGCTGACCTTCGTGGTCATCACCGCCGAAATGGATCTGAGTTTCCCCTCGGTCATGGCGCTCGGCGCGGCGATCTTCGCCATCACGACGGTGCATTACGGCCTGCCCTGGTGGGTCGGACTGATCTTTGCGTTCGCAACGGGCATCATCTGCGGATGGATCAACGGGGCGCTGGTCGCCTATCTGAACATACCGTCCCTGGTCGTCACCATCGGCACCCAGTTCCTGTTCCGTGGCCTCGAACTCGTTCTGATGAGCGGCACCGGCGTGCCGCTGACCGCCGATCAGTTTCCGGAGATGCACGCACTCCTGCGCGAGCCGCTTTTCGGCGTCCTGCCCATCCAATCGGTCTGGATGGTTCTGCTCGGCGTTTTCTCGTGGCTGCTGCTCAATCGCACCAAGTTCGGCGCGCATGTGTTCCTGACCGGTGACAACCCGACCAGTGCCCGGCTGATGGGCGTCAACACCGCCAGGATCAAGACCATGACGTTCATCCTGGTCGGCGTGGTGTCGGCGTTCGCCGGTCTGATGACCTCGATCTATGGCTATTATTTCTGGCCGACCGTCGGCGAAGGTTATCTGATGAACACCATGGCTTCGGTCTTTTTGGGTGGCACCTCGGTGTTCGGTGGCACGGGCTCGATCGTCGGCACGTTCGTGGCCGTCTACATCATCGGCGCCATCAATGCCGGCATCGTCGCCGCCGGCATCAGCGCCTTCTACACCCAGCTCGCCTTCGGCCTCGTCATCGTCGCGTCGGTGGTGTTGCAGACCATGATCGAACGCCGGGTGCGCCGTCAGTCGCTGACCGGACGCTGAGACGACAAGATAATAGGTGAAAGCAGATCACCCGATTCAACCAAAGCGTGATCTACAACGGAAGATGAAAGCCGGATGCTTTGACGGTATCAAAACATCCGGCTCTCGTTTATTCGCACATCGGCTCTTGCGAAAAACCGGAGTCCGGCTTTTTCGCCTGATACCTTACTCGCTCAGCGCCTCGGCAAGATCGATCAGCCGGACCATTTCGGCCCGATAGCCGTTTTCATCCGTGCCGCGCGCATTTTTGGCCAGCGCCTTGAGTTGGGCCCAGTCCCAGCCGGCCGTGGCCGGATTGTCCCTGAGCTTCTGGCCGAATCCCGCCACCGCCGCCGCGAAACGTGCCGCCTCCGGCGCCGCATCGAACGTAGCCGCTGCCGAGGCGATCCGCACGGGCAAGCTGATCAACTGGCTCGTGTCGGCATCGCCCGGCTTGTACCTCAGTTTGACGAAGGCGGCCTCGCCGCTCATGTCCGGGGTCGGCGCATCGTCGCCATAGCGCAGCGGATCGTTGAGCTGGGCAGCCGAGCCGACCGGCGTGATCTCGTAAAGCGCCGTCACGGCGTGGCCGGACCCGATATCGCCGGCATCCACCGCATCGTTGTTGAAATCCTCGGAATTGAGCAGGCGGGTCTCGTAGCCGATCAAGCGATATTCCGCGACCACGGCCGGGTTGAACTCGACCTGGATCTTGACGTCGCGCGCGATGGTTTGAAGGCTCGCCCCGACCTCCTCGCTCAATACCTTGCGGGCTTCGGCGAAGCTGTCGATATAGGCGGCGGTGCCATTGCCGTTCTGGGCCAGGGCCTGCATGGTCTCGTCATCGAGATTGCCCGAACCGAAACCGAGCACGGACAGAAAGATACCGCTATCACGCTTTTTGGCGATGAACCGCTTGAGATCGTCCGGATCGTCGATCCCGACATTGAAATCGCCATCGGTGGCCAGGATCACCCGATTGGTGCCCGCCGCCGTGTCGGCTTCGGCTGCGAGCTGATAGGCTAATTCGATGCCTTCGGCGCCGGCCGTCGATCCACCGGAGTGCAGCTCGTTGAGCGCCGCGCGGATCTTCACCTTGTTGCTGGCCTTGGTCGGCTCCAGCACCACGCCGGCCGAACCGGCATAGGCGACGATCGAAACCGTGTCCTTTTCGGTCAACTGGCCGAGCAGCAGTTCGAAGGACTTTTTCAGCAAGGGCAGCTTGTCCGGCGCTTCCATCGATCCGGACGTGTCGATGAGCAGAACGATATTGGCAGGCGGACGGCTTTCGGCAGGCACGCGATAGCCCTGGATACCGATCTGGAGGAGCTGGGTGCCGTCGCGCCAGGGCGTCGGAAACAGGTTGGTATGGATACTAAAGGGCTTTTCCATACCGTCCGGTCCGGCATAGCCGTAATCGAAATAATTGATCATTTCCTCGATCCTGACGGCGTCCGCCTGTGGCAGCGTGCCGGCTTCGAGCATGCGGCGCACATAGGAATAGGCCGCCGTATCGACATCGATCGAGAAGGTCGAAACCGGTTCCGCCAACACCGTGAGGGTACGTCCATCAGAAAAACCGGCAAACTGGTCGCCCGATCCGAAAAGGACGTTGCCACCGCCCACCTGTCGCGCCGGCATGGAGGCGATCATGGTCTTGCTCTCGACGGCGAAGGTCGGCGCCAACATTTCCAATAGCGCATCCTGAGGCGATACGATGGGCTCCGATTCCCCGATGTCGTCGGTGCTCGTCGCCGCGCCGTTCGACGGATCGGATACGCGTCCCATGAACAGGACGGTTCCCGATCCCCTCTCGACGATGGCGAACAGGAACGGCCGGTCGATCGTTACGTCGTCCATCGCCTGCGGCGCAACCCCGCGCGCGGCGAACTCGACGGCCGTCGCCGCGGCGGCTTCGGTCCCTGACTCGTTCACATCGATCAGCGCCTTGTGTTCGACCTGCGAGATGTGGATGCGGCTCGTTTCATCGCTGGAACCGGTGACGCCGGAAAAATCCGCATTGTCCCGGTCGAAAGCCAGATCGAGCCCCATGCCTTGAAGCAGCGGAACAAGGTTTGCCCCGGATTCGAAGGAAAATTTCGGCAGCGTCAGCGCCACGTGCTTCGGTGTGACGAGGTCGAGTTGATCGATGACACGGGCAAGGTCGTCGCCGTCGAGCTTGATCGAGACCTGACCGTTTTCGCTTGTAACCATGGGCAGGAAAACGACCATCTCCATCCGTCCGCCGGCATAGGGCAGCGCAATGGCGTCGTAATCGCGTGCGCTCAGCATCCTCAGCGAAAGGGCCTGGTGCATCATCGGCACCGAAATGGTCTTGTACGGCGACAGGTGGAAATCGCCCGGATCCGTCTGCGTTTCGGAGAACGGCGCCTGCCATGTCGCTGAGAAATGAATGGCGTTCAGCAAAACGGCCACCGAATTCGGATCGAGCTTTTTGAGAATCTCGGTGATCTTGCCATTGGTCTTGTCGCTGACCCAGGCGTTGATTTGCTCAAGACCCGAACCGGAGAACAGTTCGGCATCGAAATCCTTTTGCAAAAGGGACGTGTAGCCGTCGCTGACCAACCCGCCGAAACGGGTCAGATGCAGAGCATTGGCGATCTCGATCGACGCGTCGTTCTCGGATGTGGGCTCCACCACCATGTCGACCAGATGCTGGTTGACACGACCGATCTCGTCCGGGCCCGGCGCAAATCCCAGAACCGCGGACATTTCCGCTTCCGTTGTCGTACGGGCGCCGGCATAGGCCATGGCCAGCGCCGTACCGATGCTGAACGGAGACAAAACGAGATTGCCACCGGTCTTTTCGGCAAGCTGGTCGAACAGATCAAGTCCGGTGGTGGTGTAGGCTCCGGCCAGCTTTTTGGCCTCGATGTCCGTCAACATCGGTTCTTCGCCAAAAGATACGCCCATCAGCGCCGCGCTCAACGCGGCCGCGGGCAACAGCACTTTATGAAGACGGCAGAGTGAGTTCATGATCGGGCTCCCTGTTTTCCCCCAATCCAGTCGGTCACGGCGTACTGATCACATGGGCGTGATCGCCGATCCGATCCGTAAGGGAGAAAATGGCCCGAAACATGGTCGCTATCGGACCAAACCATGGCGGTTTCCGGGTTTATACCGAGCCCATATGCAATTCTCGCCCCGCCGCGTGGCCGGCGACAAGGCCGTCAGCCTTTCGGGCGAAACGCCCTTAACACCGCCATATCGGTTTCGATCCGCCCGGCCCCGATCAGATCGAGACAATAGGGGACGGCCGGGAACACGGCATCGAGACAGGTCTTGATCGCCGATGGCCTGCCCGGCAGCGTGATGATCAGCGTCTTGCCGCGAATACCGGCCGATTGTCGCGACAGGATGGCGGTCGGCACCTCTTCGAGGCTGACCTTGCGCATCAGTTCGCCGAAGCCGGGCAGATCCTTGTCGATGACGCGATCGAGCGCTTCCGGGGTCATGTCGCGCGGCGACGGCCCCGTGCCACCGGTCGCCAGGATCAGATCGACGCCCTCGATATCCGAAAGCACCTCGAAAATGTCGGCGACGCTGTCGACGCCGTCCGGCACGATGCGTCTGACCAGCTCGTAGTCCGACAAAATGGCCGCGCTGAGCCAGTCGGCGATGGCCGGCCCGCCTTTGTCTTCATAGGCGCCGGAACTGGCCCGGTCGGAAATGGTTACGGCTGCAATCCTGACCATGATGCCTCCCTCGTTCTTTGCGGGCGTCCGCCAATCCTGGCGACGGCTTCGGCCCCCAACCGGTTGCCGGCGTCAAGACAGGCGCCGAGATCCCCACCCTGTCGCCAGGCGGAAATGAAGCCGGCCAGAAAGGCGTCGCCCGCGCCAGTGGTGTCGATCGCATCGCGCGCGCTGCCGGCGGCAAAAACGGGTTCGGCACCCCTGATGCCGCCAAGACTGCCCTCGGCGCCACGCTTGATCACCGCCATGGGATAGGCGTCGAGCAAACCGGCAAGCTGTTCGGCCGGACCCGATTTGCCGGTCATGAGCGCCGCTTCGTCGGTATTGGCGACGATGAGATCGGTTCCTGCCGTCCAGGTGAGGAACGCCTCGGCCCCGCATTCGGCCAGAAAACCGACGCTGGCCGCATCGATAACCACCGGAATGCTCTTTTCCCGTGCCGCCGCGATCATGGCCATGACGCAGGCGCGTGGGCCTTCGACGAAAAAGCTGTAGCCGGACAGGACCAGCAGACCCGTGCCATCGCGCCAATTGTCAGGCAGATCGTTTATTGAAAGCGCCAGATTGGCGCCCCGGTCGGTGAAAAAACTGCGCTCGCCACCGGGATCGAGCAGGGTCACCAGCCGCCCGCTGCCGTGTTCGGCGTCCCCCGCCACCAGCGGTGCAATGCCATCGGCGGCAAGACGCGCCGCCACACCATCCCGATCCGCCATGCCGACCCGCGCGAACAGCGCCACCGGCACACCGGATGCGGCCAGCCACGCCGCCTGATTGGCGGCGGACCCGCCATCGACCATTGAAATCAATGCCCGTCGGTCCGAACCGGGCACGGCCGGACCCTCGGTCCGAACGACGATATCTGTCATGATATCGCCGGTAACCAGAACGCGGCCGGTTACCGTCGCAAGCCCGCTCATCCCTTCCTGGCCAGCGCCACCGCGATCTCGGCGGCAATCTCGGCGTTGTGGCGCACCAGCGCGATATTGGTCTTCAAACTCCTGCCGCCCGACAGCTCGTGAATGGTCTGCAACAGGAAAGGCGTCACGTCCTTGCCGGAAACGCCGCGTTCCTCCGCCTGATTGAGCGCCGCCCTGATTTCGGTCTCGATGAATTTTTCATCCAACTCGAAGCTTTCCGGCACCGGATTGGCGATCAGCACGCCCCCCATGCCGAGTCCGAATTGCAGCGCCAGCATCTCGGCCAGATCCTCGGCATTGTCGAACCGGTGATCGACCTTATGGCCGCTCTTGCGCGTATAAAAAGCCGGGAAATCATCGGTCTGCCAGCCAACGACCGGCACACCATTGGTCTCCAGCACTTCAAGCGTGCGCGGAATGTCGAGAATGGCCTTGGCGCCGGCGCACACGACCGCCACCGGCGTCCGCCCCAGTTCGCCGAGATCGGCGGAAACGTCCATGCTCAGTTCGCCGCCGCGATGCACCCCGCCGATCCCCCCGTGGCAAAGACGCGGATGCCGGCCATGGCGGCGATCATCATGGTGGTGGCAACGGTGGTGCCGCCCAAGCCACCCTTGGTCAGGATCGCGGCGAGATCGCGCCGCGACGCCTTGTCGGCCGTATGGCCTTCGCGAGCCAGCCGTTCGAGCCCGGCCTCGTCGATGCCGGCCACCATCTGGCCGTCCATCAGTGCCACGGTCGCGGGGACCGCGCCCTGCAGCCGGATGAGATCCTCGACGCCACGTGCCATTTCGAGATTCTGCGGATAGGGCATGCCGTGGGTGATGATGGTCGATTCCAGTGCCACCACCGCCCGTTTCTGCGCCAGCGCATCTTTCACATGGGCGCCGAGTACCAGTCGATCCGTGTTCATCTTCACTCCCCTAATCGTCTGCGCTGTGGCATTTCGACACCGGCTTACGCCGCCTGTTGAAGCCAATCAAGACAGTCACCACCTATCGCCCGTACGCTGGACGTGTGGTCAAAAGCTTTTGAACGTAATGCTTATCGAAGCCTGACCCCCCGAAAAAGAATTGAATGTTTGCCGCACCTCCTCATGCGGTAAGCAGTCTATTCAGAGCACACGGACTATTGCCCTGATCGAAAAAAGACAAATTGGATAGTTTTTGGGAAAGAGCCGCACCGGCAATATTTCCGGTTTCGACAGCATCCGAATTATTTTTATTTCATTATCGGATACTGTTTTGAAAGCTGCTTTCGCCTCACGTCTCTAACGCTCGCACTGTTTAAACGGAGAATTGGCCATGAAAGCGTTCATAGGAATTCTTGTGACCTTGCTGACCATCGCATCCCCCGTCCTGGCTGATGGCCCGGATCGATTTACCCTTGGTGGCGACCAATATGTTTCCGGTCAGGAGGCGACCCTGTCCGGTGATGTCGAAAACGATGCCTTCGCCGCAGGCTTCAACGTCGTCGTCCCATCCCCGGTTTCCGGCGATGTCCATGCCGGCGGCTTCACGGTGACGGTTTCCGGGCCCGTCAGCGGCAATGTCTATGCCGTGGGCAATGCCGTGACCCTGTCCGGTCCTGTCGGCAAGGACGTCACCGCTCTTGGCGGCACAATCACCCTGTCCGGTTCCGATGCCATCAAGGGGAATCTGCGTGTCACGGGCGGGTCCATCGCGCTCGATCGTCCCGTCGATGGATCGGCGCTTGTCGCCGGTCATAGCGTTGCGATCGATGGCCCGATTGCGGGCGATCTGGTTTTATCGACAGAAGCTGCAAGTTTCGGCGACAATGCCAAGGTTTTGGGCCATGTCGACATCCGGTCCACCTCCCCGATCGAGGTGCCCGCCTCGGTTGCTCCGGCTGACCGCGTGACCTTCACCAAGGTCGAGACGACCGATATCCCCGGCGATGCCAAGGGCATCTTCGACAAGGCGACCGACAACCGGCTCAACCACTGGATGTTCAGTGTGTTCGGCGCCGCGGCGGCCATCATTTACGGCATCGCGCTGCTCGCCCTGTTCCCGCGCCGCATCGAGACCGGGTTCCAGACGGGTATGGCCAAACCGATCAAGAGCCTTTTGTTCGGCATCCTGGCTCTGTCCGCCTATATCGGGCTTGTCCTGGTTCTTCTTTTGACCCTGATCGGCATTCCGCTGGCGCCCTTCGCCGTCATCCTCGCCATCCTGGCCGGGCTGACCGGCTTCATCATGGGCGGCTATTTCCTCACCGACCGCATTTTCAGCGCGTTCGGTTTCGAAACCGACAGTTTGTGGAAACGGGCGCTCGCCCTCGTCGTCGGCCTCATCGTCGCCGGCATTGTTGGAGCCATTCCGTTCCTCGGATGGATCGCACAGCTCGGCCTGTGTTTCTTCGGTCTCGGCGCCCTGAGCTTTGCCTCTTTCGGCCGGCGGATCGATAGCGACTTCCATCGTCAGCTTGCCCGGGACACCGGCCTGAAACCGTAACGGTTTTGCCCGGAAACCCGCTTTGTCAGCCCCGACGCCGTTGAGGCGCCGGGGCTTGCCCAATGATTAATCACTCCTGAATCCGGTGTGGAAATGGGGCTGCGTTTTCGTATAAGCTAGTGCTCTCGTCCGGGCGATTTTGCTTCCCAATCAGCACCGGTTAGTGTCGCTCAAACGCCATCAGGGAGACCCAGCACAGAATGAAACACGTCCTCGCGCTTGCCGTAGGATTTTCCGTTCTCGCCGCCCCCGCTCTTGCCTCTGAAGAGCCGGTCCTCAACATTTACAACTGGTCGGACTACATCGCTGACGACACCATTTCGAATTTCGAAGCCGAGACCGGCATCAAGGTCAATTACGACGTTTTCGACGGCAACGAAGTTCTTGAAGCCAAGCTTCTGACCGGCAGCACCGGATATGACATCGTGGTGCCGACCGCCTATTTCCTCGAGCGCCAGATTCAGGCCGGGCTGTTTATGAAGCTCGACAAGTCGAAACTGCCCAATATCGTCAACCTGGACCCCACGATCATGAAAGTGGTCCAGACCGCCGATCCGGGCAACGACTACGCCGTCGACTATATGTGGGGCACCTCCGGCCTGGGGTACAATGTCGACAAGATCGCCGAACGCATGCCCGATGCGCCGATCGATAGCTGGGACATGATCTTCAAGCCCGAGATCATCTCCAAATTCACCGATTGCGGCGTCACCGTGCTCGATGCGCCGACCGAAATGGTCCCGGCCGCCCTTAACTATCTCGGCATCGATCCCAAGAGCGAAAGCGCCGACGATCTGGCCAGGGCCGAAGAGCTTTTAAAGAGCATCCGGCCCTATATCCGCTATTTCCATTCCAGCCAGTACATTTCCGATCTCGCCAATGGCGATGTCTGCCTTTCCGTCGGCTGGTCGGGCGACGTATTGCAGGCCCGCGACCGCGCCGCCGAGGCCGATGCCGGGGTGAACGTCGACTATGTCATCCCGAAGGAAGGCGCGCTGATGTGGTTCGACATGATGGCCATTCCGGCCGATGCGCCGCATCCGGAAAACGCCCTGAAATTCCTCAACTACATCATGGAGCCGCAGGTCATCGCCGATGTCTCCAACTATGTCTATTACGCCAATGGCAATTCGGCCTCCTTCGATCTCATCGATCCGGAGGTCACTAAAGACCCGGCGATCTATCCGCCCGAAGCGGTCAAGAACAAGCTCTTCGCCATCAGGGCACATACCCCGAAATACGATCGGCTTCTGACCCGCGCCTGGACGCGGATCCGCACCGGTCAATAGAACGCACCAGATAACGGGACGCTTCCTCTAGCGTGTTTTCAGGCAAAGTGGATACCGGTTCGCCGGTTCGAAAACACGACAATAAAAGAAGACAGAGCAGATCACGCGATTAAGCCAGAACGTGATCTGCTCTAGGACGCGTCCCGGTTGGTTCGCCTGTCGCGCAAAGGTAAAAGACCGGTTTTCGGTCGGCTTGTCGAAGCCCTTTCGCGCGATCATCGACAACGCGTATGCGTTTCAACCGGAACCGTGCAGCGAAGATACGGGTGCTTTCATGGTGCAGCAAAAGCAGAAACACGCCGCGGATACGCGGCCCTGGCGCGATCCGAACGCCAAGCCTTTCGTCCAGATCCAGAACGTTTCGAAAAAATTCGGCAATAACGTTCTTGCCGTCGACCAAGTGTCGCTCGACATCTACAAGGGCGAGCTTTTCTGCCTGCTCGGCGGGTCCGGGTCGGGCAAATCGACCCTTTTGCGCATGCTCGCCGGCTTCGAGGCGCCGACCGCGGGATCGATCCTGATCGACGGTCAGGATATGGCCGGCGTGCCGCCCTACAACCGGCCCGTCAACATGATGTTCCAGTCCTATGCGCTGTTCCCGCACATGACGGTCGAAGCCAACATCGCCTACGGGCTCAAGCGCGATCGGCTGCCCGCCGACACAATCAGCACGCGGGTCGCCGAGCTTTTGGCGCTCGTGCATCTCGAAGACTACGGCAAGCGCAAACCGGGCCAGCTTTCCGGCGGCCAGCGCCAGCGCGTTGCCCTTGCCCGTTCGCTCGCCAAGAAACCCAAGCTTTTATTGCTCGACGAACCGCTCGGCGCCCTCGACAAGAAGCTGCGTGAAAAGACGCAGTACGAACTGGTCAAGATCCAGGAACAGACCGGCGTCACCTTCGTCGTCGTCACCCATGACCAGGAAGAGGCGATGAGCCTGGCCACCCGTATCGGGGTGATGGATACCGGCATCATTGCCCAGATCGGCGAGCCCAACGAGATCTATGAATTCCCCAACTCGCGCTACGTCGCCAGCTTCATCGGCAATGTGAACATGTTCGAGGGCGTGGTAACCGAGGACGAACCGGATCACGTCCGCATCCGGTGCCCCGAAACCATCAACGATATCCTCGTGCCGCACGGCGTTTCCTGCGCGCCGGACCAGACGCTCTGGTATGCCCTGCGGCCGGAAAAGATCCGCATCAGCCGCGAAAAGCCCGAGGGAAACGTCAATTATTCCTATGGGCTTGTCGACGAAGTCGTCTATCTCGGCGATCTCAGCGTTTATTATCTCGTGCTCGAATCCGGCATGCGCATCAACGTCACCAAGCCGAACATCGATCGCTGGAACGAAGAAAATATCCGCTGGGACGAACACGTCTACGTCTCCTGGGAAGGGGATGCCGGAGCGGTGTTGACCTCATGAGCCAAATCGTTCCTTTTTCGACCTCCGTCGACAACCGGCCGTGGGCTTTCATCCGCCGCATGCTGGCCAAAGTCGGGCTTTCCGGTCGCGGCCTCGTCATCGCCGCGCCGATGTTGTGGCTTCTGATCTTTTTCCTCATCCCCTTCGCGGTGGTGTGCAAGATTGCGCTGTCGGAACTCGTCATCGCCGCGCCGCCCTACGCGCCCATGGTCACCTGGACCCAGACGGGCGAGCTGATCGTCAAGCTCAATTTCGGCAATTTCCAGTTCCTTTTGGGCGATCCGCTTTATCTCAACGCCTATCTCAACGCGCTAAAGATCGCCGCGATCTCCACGGCGATCGCGCTTTTTATCGCCTATCCAATGGCCTATTTCATCGCCCGATCCGGCGAGAGGACGCGCCGCTTTTTGCTGATGCTTGTCATCCTGCCGTTCTGGACCTCGTTCCTGTTGCGCGTCTATGCGTGGATCGGGTTCCTGAAAGGCAATGGCGTCGTCAACAACTTCTTGATGTGGACCGGGATCATCCATGACCCGCTGGTCATGCTGCAGACCGATTTTGCCGTCTATATCGGCATCGTCTACACTTACCTGCCCTTCATGATCCTGCCGCTTTATTCCAATCTCGTGAAGCTCGACAACGATCTTCTCGAAGCCTCGGCCGATCTCGGCGCCCGGCCGTTCATCACCTTTTTGACCGTGACCCTGCCCTTAAGCCTGCCCGGCATAGTCGCCGGCTCGATGCTGGTCTTCATTCCGGCGGTCGGCGAATTCGTCATCCCGGCCCTGCTCGGCGGGCCGGACACGCTGATGATCGGACGGGTGTTGTGGGACGAGTTCTTCTCCAATCGCGACTGGCCGGTCGCCTCCTCGGTCGCCATCGCCATGCTCGTCGTTCTGGTCATCCCGATCATGTTCATGCGCTCTGCCCAGGACCGCATGGAGGAGCACCAATGAAGCGCTCGGTATTTTTGAGGATCGCCACCATCCTCGCCTTCATCTTCCTTTATGCGCCGATCGTGTCGCTGGTCGTCTTCTCGTTCAACGACAACAAACTCGTCACCGTCTGGTCGGGATTTTCGACCAAATGGTACGGCGCGCTGATGAACAACGATCAGTTGATCACCGCCGCCATCCTGAGCCTTGAGATCGCCGCCATCAGCGCCACGCTCGCGCTCGTTCTCGGCACGCTGGCGTCCGTGGCGCTGGTCAGGTTCCGGCGTTTTCGCGGCAAGACGCTGATGCACGGCATGATCACGGCGCCTCTCGTCATGCCCGACGTCATCATCGGGCTGTCGCTTTTGCTGCTGTTCGTCTCCATGCAGCAGCTGATCGGCTGGCCGGCCGGACGCGGCATGCTGACGGTGATCATCGCCCATTCGACGTTCGGCATGGCCTATGTCGCCGTCGTCGTGCAATCGCGCCTCATCGATCTCGACATCTCGCTTGAAGAAGCGGCCCAGGATCTCGGCGCCACGCCGGTGCGCGTCTTTTTCGACATCACCCTGCCGATCATCTCGCCGGCGCTCGTGTCCGGCTGGCTTCTGGCCTTCACCCTGTCGCTCGACGATCTGGTCATCGCCAGCTTCGTCAACGGGCCGGGCTCCTCGACCCTGCCGATGGTGATCTTTTCCAAGATCCGTCTCGGGGTCAGCCCGGACGTCAATGCGCTCGCCACGATCATCATCGCCATCGTCGCCGTCGGCGTTATCGGCGCGGCCCTGATCGGACAGACCGGCGCAGCGCGAAAACGGGCATAGGTCCTTTTGGTGTTTTGGCGGGTGGACGTCCCCTCGCAAATCCGGAATGTATGACTTATATGGACATAATTCATACAACCCGCACCAAGCGGCCAATTCCAGCAAAGGACACGTGATGACACCGGACACGACGACGGAGCGAACCGAAAAAGAACGTGCCGAGTGGAACACCCGCTACGCCGAAAAAGGATTCGTGTGGAGCGTCGAACCGAACCGCTTCCTGGTCAAGGAGATCGCCGGACTGACACCGGGTCGGGCACTCGATCTTGCCGCCGGCGAGGCGCGCAATGCCATCTGGCTGGCCGAACAGGGCTGGACGGCGCTTGCCGTCGACATTTCCGATGTCGGCCTCGACAAGGGAAAAAAGCTCGCCGAGGCACGGCATGTCGCCGACAAACTCGGCTTCGAAACGTCCGACTTGCGGACCTATCAGCCCGACCGGCAGGGCTTCGATCTGGTCGTCATGTTTTACGTACACATGCTTAAACCCGATCTCTGGCCCATCATCACCAAGGCATCGCAAGCCGTGGCGCCGGGCGGCACCTTCCTTCTGGTTGCCCATGACGCCACCAACCTGACCAAGGGGTATGGTGGCCCGCAAAATCCGGATGTCCTTTATACCGCCGAAGAGGTGGTCGGTGCGCTCGACAAGGACCTGACGGTCGAAAAGGCCGGCCCCGTCGACCGCCCGGTCGAAACCGACGCCGGCACCAGGATCGCCATCGACTGTCTGGTCAGGGCCAAGCGGGCTTAAAGTGTTCCCCTTCTCCCTCCCCTTTACGGGGAGGTTGGCCCGGCAAAGCCGGGTCGGGTGAGGCGGAGCCCCAAGCGCCCGGCGGCGGAGCGTTTTCAGGCGATCGTTTTTGCCAGGTCGAGGCAACGGCAGGCATAGCCCCATTCGTTGTCGTACCAGGCAATGAGCTTGGTCATGCCGCCTTCGGTCTGCATTCCCGCCAGCGCGTCGAAGATCGTCGAATTGGCGTTGCCGCGCATGTCGGTCGAAACCACCGGTTCGTCGGTGAAGGCGAGAATTCCCTTGAGATCCCCTTCTGCCTTTTCGCGCATCAGGGCGGCGATATCGGCATAGGACGCCTTGTCCCTGAGCCGGCAGGTCAGGTCGATCATCGACACGTCGGCGACCGGCACGCGCACCGCCATGCCGTTGATCCTGCCCTTCAGTTCGGGAATGACCCGCCCGACCATCCTGGCCGCGCCGGTCGTTGCCGGAATGACGTTGTCGAGGATGGAACGTCCGAAGCGCCAATCCTTGCGCGCCACGCCGTCGACGGTGTTCTGGCTGGCGGTCGTGGCGTGCACGGTGATCATCAGTGCCTCTTCAAGCCCGTAGGCGTCGTTGACGATTTTGGCGAGAGGAGCGACCGCATTGGTCGTGCACGAGGCGTTCGAGACAATTCTCTCGCCGGCATAGGCATCGGCATTGACGCCCAAGACATAGACCGGCGTGTCGTCCTTGGGCGGTGCCGACAGCACCACCTTGCCGGCGCCGGCCGCCACATGTCCCTCGGCCGCTTCCGTCGTCAGGAACCGTCCGGTCGATTCGATGACCAGATCGACTCCCGCCTCGGCCCAGCCGATGGCTTCCGGCGCCGTGGCCTCGAAGGCGTGGACCTTTTTGCCATTGACGACGAGCGCGCCATCCGCGACCGCGACGTCACCAGCAAAACCGCCATGAACGCTGTCGTATTTCAAAAGATAGGCGAGGTGATCGATGGGCAAAAGATCGTTGACCGCCACGATCTCGAGATCGTCGCGCGCCATGGCGGCCCGTAGGACGGTCCGGCCGATGCGGCCGAATCCGTTGATACCAATGCGAATTCTGTCAGTCATTTCGGTTTCCTGTGCATTCGTCGGCAAGGACGGAAGCAAAACCGGCGCGCGTTCCACCACCACCCGGACGCGGATTGTCCGCTTCCGGGCGTCGTCGTGGTTCGGCACCTTTCACAAATCCGATGACGGATTGCCTTCCGTCCCGCTAATTTTTATACTAGTTCGCACAAAAAGATTGCGCAAGGTATTTTTGCGATGCGGTACAAAAATGACTGACAAGCCCGTGCGCGGCCGTCCGCGCCAATACGACCCCCAACGGGCACTTGCGGCCGCCCTTGGCGAATTCCGGCGGCGCGGCTATTCCGCGACCTCGCTCGATCACTTGACCGAAGCCACGAAAATGGCGCGCCCGAGCCTTTACGCCGCCTTCGGCAACAAGTTCGACATCTATCGCAAGGCCGTGCAGCAATACGCCGACAGTTCCGTCGCCGCCCGCCATCACGCCCTGATGGAAGAGCCCGCGCTCGCGAAGGGACTTGCGACCTATTTCTCCCTTATCATCGACGCCTATGTCCCGCCCGGAAGCGATCCGCTCGGCTGTCCGATCCTCAGTGTCATCTCCGGCGAGGCCGCCGCCGATCCCGACATCCGCGAAGAACTCGCCTCGGCGCTCGACCGGACCGACGACCGCTTCCGCCAGCGACTCGAAAAAGCGCGCATGAGGGACGAAATCGCACCGGAAACCGATATCGAAGGTCTGGTCGCCCTCCTCGCCGCCCTGCAGCACAGCCTCGCCCTGCGCGCCCGCGCCGGCGCCGACCGGGCAGAACTCGAGGCTCTCACCGACGCGACGATTGCATTGATCCTCAAGGCAGCGGGTTACAGGGCCTGACCGCCCGCATAAAACCAGACAAGGATCAGCAGGGCGGAGACCGGCAACGCGGCAACCAGGCCGGCAACCAGCCGGTTGTCGCGAACGTGGCAGCGTGCTTCCGGCATATCGCTGGCCGTCAGGAAGAAATAGAGCAGCACCAGGATCGCCATCGACTGTCTGGTCAGGGCCAAGCGGGCCTGAACGCCACTAGAGCATTTTCAGCAAAAGTGGGAACCGGCTTTGCAGTTCGAAAATGCGACAAAACAATAGGTTAGATCATTTCAGTGTTTCTACGAAACAGTGAAATGATCTAGTGCCTTGCACCAGTTAAAAAGACCAGTTGAGATTTGTTAAGCGAGCTGATTCTCTTGGTGCTGATTTGAGCATTAAGGAGAAGGGTTTTGACGAACAAACGATATGTGGTTGAGCTGACGTTGGACGAGCGCGAGGCGCTTTTGTCGAAGGTCAGGAAAGGCACATTGCCAGCACGCGCGAACACCAAGGCGCGCATCCTGTTGAAAGCCGACAAGGGGCCGTGTGGCGAGGGTTGGACGGATCGGGCGATCTGCCAAAGTCTGGAGACATCGCCGTCTACGGTCGCGCGCGTGCGCGAGACCTTCGTGATGGAAGGGATGGAGGCGGTCTTCGCCCGCAAGCAGCGTCTTCATCCCGCTGTCAGGCGCATTTTCGACGGCGAAGCGGAGGCCCGGCTGATCGCGCTGGCGTGCTCCGAGCCGCCGGAAGGCCATGCGCGCTGGACCATTCGGCTTCTGGCGGACAAGGTTGTCGAACTGAACATCGTTGAGGCGGCGCATTTCAACACGATTGGGCGCGCGCTTAAAAAAACGAACTTAAGCCTCACCGAAGCCGATATTGGGTAATCCCGCCAAAACAGAGCGCGGCCTTTGTCGCGGCCATGGAGAACGTGTTGGCGATCTACCAGCGCCCACGTGATCCCAAGCGTCCACTGGTCTGCCTCGACGAAGCGGCTAAGCAACTGGTCGGCGCCACGCGTTTACCTATCCCCATGAAACCGGGGCGCATCGCCCGGCACGATTATGAGTACAAGCGCGCAGGAACGGCCAGTGTATTCATGGCCTTTGCCCCGCTTGAAGGGGTGCGGCACCTCAAGGTCACAGACCATCGCGGCGCAAACGAGTACGCACACTTTCTTGCCGAACTCGCCGACATCCATTTTGCCGATGCCGACAAGATCGTGCTGGTCCAGGACAATCTCAACACACACAGCCCCACATCGCTTTACGCGACCTTCGAACCCGCCAAAGCCCGTCGCATCGCCGACAGGTTCGAATGGAACTACACGCCAAAACACGGTTCGTGGCTGAATATGGCCGAAGCAGAACTTTCAATCCTGTCGCGCCAGTGCCTGAAAGAACGCGTCAGCAGCAAGAACGAATTGATCCGCGACATCGCCGCCTGGCAAAAAGCGCGCAACGACAAACGCTGCATCGCAAACTGGCAGTTCACAAACGAACACGCCCGCATCAAACTTATAAAATTGTACCCGTCAGTTTGAGTGATTCAAAGGACTAGATGGCGCCGCTTCACCACAGGCCGGGCAGCAGGCGGAAACGCGTCCGCATGGTGAAGTCGGCATAGCCGGGAAGCTCGGCCTGGAGTGTTTTGTCCTCCGCCGCCGTCCGGAGCACCGCGACAAGAACGAATAGACCGGTCGCCAGAAAGGCCCAGCCAGACCCGAGCAGCAAAGGGCTGCCGAGATATTGCAGGATCATGCCCACATACATGGGGTGCCGGACGATCCGGTACGGCCCGGTATCGATGACATGGTGGTTTTCCTGAATGCGGACGGTCTGTTCGAGATGCCGGTTGACCGCCATCGACCAGACGATGAAGACATTGCCCGCGACAAGAAGAACGGTGCCCGCCTCGATGCCCGTCCAGCCGAACTGCGGCGTGCCGAACCGAACGGCGTCCAGTCCGGCAATCAAGGGCAGACCCAGAACGGCGAGACCCGTCGCGACCATCGCCAGATAGTCGTAACGCTTGGTGCCGGCCCCGATCGCGGCACGCGCGGCGATGACCGATGGATTGATCCTGAAAAGGATCGCGGCATTGACCAGCAGAAACGCGATGCTCAGCCCCAGATAGAGCCAGCCGCGCGGATAGGCGAACGTCCCGGCGCCGACAAAGAGCAGGGCCCCGATCAGCCCCGTCACCATAACGACGTTGACGAGCCTTTTGAGGATTTTCCGCCGATCATGGGCCATGGAACTCACTCCTTCACAAAAGATGCCAATGCATCATCAAGATCGTCGCCGAGTGCCCGAAGAGCACCGGGTGCAAGACCGAGTCCGCGCTCGAACCAGTCGAGTCCCAGCCCGGCACGGGTCACAAGGCGCTGCATATCCGGTTCGTCACCCGTATTGAGGTCGGCCATCTGCAAATCCTCGATGAGATGCCAAAAACCAAGCGTCAGTTCGGCCAGAAGATCCGGATCGCCGGGCGGTATCGTGCCCTCATGCATGCCCATGCGGAGTGTTTCGACAAGAACCGGCACAACGATCCGGTCGCCGCGTTCCCTGAGCGCACGCCTTAGGTCGGCATTGCGTGGATCGGCGAGAAGCAGATGGCTCATCATCGTTTTCTCCCGATTGGCCAGACGCCAGCGCTGGAAACTGGCCATGATCCGCACAAGCCGTGAGATGGCGTCCGCCGGACCGGGCGCGGCCAGATCGATGGCGAGCCGTTCGGAAACCTCGGCAAGCACCTGATCGAGCATGGCCTCGACAAGTGCCGTCTTGCTCTCGAACCAGTGATAGAAGGTTCCTTTGGACAGGCCCGCCCGCCGCAACACGGCATTGACCGAAAGCGCGTCGAATCCGTCCGCCTCGGTCAACGCCCAGGCGGCGGCGACAAGCGCGCGCCGAGTTTCCGGCTCCGGACCAGTTCCTTTATCCCGCATTCCAGCCGTTCTCCGCAATAGACCACCGGTCTAGACTGCTGGTATATGGTGGGACGCACCTGGATCGTCAAGCCCGGCACCAGAACGGGGTGAAGGCCAGGATCAGAGGCCGGTCAATCGAACGACAAACCTATGTCCGCGCCTTTCGCGCCGCCGCCACTTTTCGCGCCGCCGCCACTTGGCGCTCGCGCCACCAGATATAGACGCCCGAGGCAACAACGATCGGGGTGCCGAGATAGATCGTCCAGCCCGGCGGCTGATCGAAGACCAGCCAGGAGGTCATCGCCATGAAAATGACCTGCGGATAGATGAAGGGCGACAGGACCGAGGCATCGGCGAACCGATAGGCGATGGTCATGATGGTGTGCCCGACCAGGCCCCCGAGCCCGATCGACAACATCAGCACCCAGTCGAGCGACGTTTCGGGCCAAACCCAGCCCGGCAGGGCAAAGAAAATGAGCACGAAGCTCGGCACCAGCGCCAGATAGAGCTGTTGCACATGGGTGGGATCGACCCCGGCAAGTTTGCGATTGGTGATGTTGAACAGCGCATAGCTCACGGCCATGGCGATCGACAGGAAAATGGCCGGGTGAAAACCGGTGCCACCCGGCTGGATGATGATGAGCACGCCGACAAACCCGACGAAAATTGCGATCCAGCGCCGCCAGCCGACCTTCTCGCCGAGCAAAGGGACCGACAGTACGCTGACCAGGATCGGCGCGGCGAACAGAAGCGAACCGGTGATGGTCAGCGGCAGGTACTTCATGGCGAAAAAGTTGAAGGCGGTGGTGCCCAGCAGCGCCAGCGAACGGAGGATTTCGAGCTTGGGGCTATTGGTACGGAAGGCCGTGAGCCCGTGGCGCGGCAGCAGCCAGACAATCATGATGACGAGCTGCGTCACATAGCGGAAAAAAGTCACTTCCAGCGCGGGAAAGCCGTTGACCACCAACCATTTGGCATTGGTGTCGAGCACCGCGAAGATCAGTGCCGCCGAAACGATCAGGCAAATGCCGAGAACCAGACGGTCTTCGCGCGGCTTGACCATGGTATCCGGTTTCAGGCCGGCACCGGAAGAACCCATGAAAATTCCCCGTCGTGTCGTAAAAAGCAAACGCGCGCTTGTGTGTAGCGGCCGGGTGCGTGGCGTCAAGTCATCGTCCGCCGAACGGGAAAAAGCCCCCAATCCGGCATGGCCTTTTTTCTTGACAGGATACGCTGTTCGGCGATCCTCGTTGCCTTTCACGTGAACTGATCAGAACCGAACATGTTGACCCCGCATATCGAAGAAACGATCCGAACGCTGGCCCAGAACCGGCCCGAGCGCAGTTTTTATCTCTATGACCCTTCGATCATGGCCACAAAGATCGAAGCGCTCAAATTGCACCTGCCGGAGGGCGTGGCGATCTATTATGCCATGAAGGCCAATCCGCATGCCGCCTTTCTCGAAACCGCCCGCAAGGCCGGTGTCGAGGGGGTCGAGATCGCCAGTTTCGGCGAAGGCAAGAAAGCGCTGAACGCGGGCTTCGCGCCATCCCAGATCATTTTCACCGGGCCGGGCAAGTCGCCCGAGGAACTGGAATGGAGTGTCGCCGTCGGCATCCGCACCATCCATGTCGAATCCCTGACCGAGGCCTATAGGCTCAACGAAATCGCCGGGCTTCAAGGCAAACGGCAGGACATCCTGGTGCGCGTCAACGCCAATTTCGCCATCCACGGCGCCCAGGCCAGCTTTTCCGGCGACAGTTCCAAACTCGGCATCGATGAGAACGCGTTCCGCACAATCCTGCCGGAAATCCTTGCCCTGCCCAATCTCAACTTCCTCGGCCTTCATGTTTATTCCGCCTCGGGCGTTCTCGACGTCGCCGACCTTTTGAAGAACTGCGAACTGGTCTTTGCGCTCGCCGACGAGATCGAGAACCAGTATCAGGGCGTCACCTGTCCGGTCATCGATTTCGGCGGTGGGTTCGGGATCGATTATCTCAAGTCCGGCCATGACTTCGCGCTTGCGGAGTACGCGGCGGGGCTTTCCAGCCTGATCACCCGTTTCGGGTTCTCCGGACGTCGGTTCGTGCTCGAACTCGGGCGGTATCTGACCGCCGACAGCGGCTGGTATTGCACCGAAATCCTCGACATCAAGAATTCGCTAGGCAAGAAGCAGGTCATCTGCGCCGGCGGCGCGCACCATTTCCGTCGCCCGGCCGCGCTTCGCATCAACCATCCGGTTTCCATCGTCGCCATGAACCGTCCAAAGGTCTTTGCCGGCCAGGAAAATGTTAAAAACGAGAACGTCTTCATCGGTGGCCCCTTATGCAACACCGCCGACCGGCTCGCGGCCCATGACGTCGCCATCGCCCACGCCGAAATCGGCGACATGGCGGTGTTCGAACTGGCCGGCGCCTATGGTTATTCAATGAGCCACCTCGAGTTCTTGAGCCACGCCCATCCGCCCGAGATCGTGATCTAGCAACGGGTCGTCAGTGCCTGCGCATCCTCCACGTCATCCCCGACTTGATCGGGAATGACGCGGCATTCCGGGCCGACTTCCCCCCTCAGAAATCCGGGTCGTAGCCGAAATAGATCGGGTTGGACAAAGCCACCATGTTGCCGCTTTGCGCCATCGAGAAGGGCACGTCCGGATAGGGCGTCTGCGGCCCTTCGATCTCGACGCGATAATAAATCCGCTGGCCCGGTTCCGGCGTATCGGAGAAGCTTGCCGTCTGCGTTTCCGGATCGGTGAAAAGCGTCATGAACGGATCGCGGTTCCTGATGACGTTGACCTTGTAGCGAACGCCCTGAAGACTGCCGCCGACAAGCCGGACTTCGAATGTGACCGGACCGCCCGTCGGGACGGCGTTGTCGCCCATCGTCAGCGTCAGCATGCCATCCGCTTCGAACCCGGCATGTAGCTCGACGCGCGGATTGAAGGGATTGGCGCTGACCGAGGCCCGCCCGCGTTCCAGTGCCTTGAGCAGCGCCTTTTTCGTACGTGCTTCGGCGTGGATCCAGGTCGTCGGCGTGCCGACATAATTGGCCATCGCCTCCAGCGCCTGCGGCGTCGTCATCTCGCCCCGCACCGGCACGCCGTGATGGGAATCCGATCCGCCACGAGCGCCGAGCATGCGGCCGGACAGGAGCATGTCGTCCCAGATCCTGACCCCCGGCACGTTTTTGGGCCAGACCGAGGTGTTCCAGATTTCGACACTGTCGGCGATGTCGAAGGAAAAACCATAATGGTTCTTGGTACTTGGATGATTGGCCGAAAAGTGCACGCCAAGCTCGCGCTTCAAGGCCAGCAAGTCCCAGTCGCGCGCGTCACGCATATCGAACACACGCTGATGATCGTATGGGGTGGGTGACAGGATGTTGATGTGTCCGCGCGGCGCGGTCAGTTCGGCGCCGTAGAACAAGAGGACCGTGTCCGACGCAAACTCCGGATCGGCCCAGGTGTGATGGGCAACATCACCCATCACATGCACGTCGTGATCGGTGATGGCGAGATAGTCGAACCCCATTTTCTCGGCAAAGCCGATGATCCGCTTTTCCGGATTGTTGGTCGAATCCGTCGAATGGCGCGAATGCATGTGCCAATCGCCCTTGAGCCAGATTCCCTGCTGTTTTGTCATCGTAAATCCCGTCTTCCTATCGTGCCGCATGAGCTAGCATCGACACGCCGTGCTGAAAAGCCCGACACGGCGGGAACGGGAGCCGCGCTTGCGTCCGGTTGTCACTTGCGATAACGATAATATTATAGAATGACAGTTCAGTTTTATCTGTCCATCACCGCCGCGCTGCTTTTCGAAAAACGCGGAAAATTACTTTGCCGTTTCGAGGACCAAATGAATAAAAAACTCGTCAGGCAGATTGCCCATATCTGCCTTTTCGCCAACGATATCGACACGACCGCCGATTGGTATCAGCGCGTGCTCGGCATCACGAAAGTCTTCGATTTCACCCGTGACGGGCGCGTGTTCGGCTATTATCTCGACGCGGGCGCGAATACCTATATCGAGGTGTTCGAGAACACGGATTCCCAAAGCTCCGAAAATCCGAAGATTGGCCATATCTGTTTCGAGGTGATCGATATTGATGAGGCCATCGCCCATGTCCGGGAACTGGGCTACCAAGCCACAGACAAGGCCAGGGGGTGCGACGACACCTTGCAATCCTGGATCACCGATCCGGACGGCGTCAAAATCGAGTTGCACCAGTATACGCCGGCAAGCGCCCAATATATCGGCGGCGACCGCGTCGCCAACTGGTAGCGGCGCACCACGTTCCGTCAGGCGATGAGGATCGCCCGGAAATCATTGACGTTCGTGCCGGTCGGACCGGGAACGAACAGATCGCCCACGGTGGAAAAAGCACCGTAGCTGTCATGCGCGCCCAGAAGCGCGCGCGGATCGATGCCGGCCTGCCGCATGCGGGCAACGCTCTCGCCATCGGCAAAACCACCGGCATTGTCCTCGGTCCCGTCGATCCCGTCGGTATCGGCGGCCAGCGCCGTCACGCCGTTCAACCCGTCGATACCGAGTGCAAGCGACAACAAGAACTCGCCATTACGCCCACCCCGCCCGCCGGCACCGGCCAGCGTTACCGTGGTTTCGCCGCCTGACAGCATGATAACGGGCTTGGCGAAGGGCCGGTTCCTGAGCGCCACCTCCCGCGTCAGCGCCGCCAGCACCGAACCAACCTCGCGCGCCTCGCCTTCGATGGCATCGGACAAAAACGCCGTCTCATAGCCGATCGCGCGCGCCGCGCTGGCGGCCGCTTCCAGCGATTTGGCCGCCGAAGCGATGACATGAACCTCGTTGCGGGCGAAAGCCGGATCGTCCGGCAGTGGCGCCGGAGCGTCGTCGGACCGCAACAGCGCGGCAATGGCTGGCGGCAGGTCGAGCCGGTAAAGATCAACAAGACGCCGCGCCTCGCTGCGACCCGTGGCGTCGGGAACCGTCGGGCCGGAAGCAACCAGCGCCGGATCGTCGCCCGGCACGTCCGAAACGACCAGCGTAACCACCCGGGCCGGCGCCGCCGCCTTGGCCAGCCGCCCGCCCTTGATGGCAGAGATCTGCTTGCGCAAGGCATTCATGGCCGAAATCGGCGCACCGGAGGCAAGAAGCGCGCGATTGAGCGCGATTTCGTCCTCGAGCGTCAGCCCCGGCAAAGGCGCCGGCAACAGGGCGGAGCCGCCGCCCGAAACCAGCGCCACCACCAGATCGTTTTCGCCGAGACCGGAAACCAGCCGCAAAAGCCGCTGGGCCGCCGCCGCCCCGGCGGCATCCGGCACGGGGTGGCTGGCTTCGACGACCTCCAGCCCCGGCACCGGACCGGCCTGACCGTAACGGGTAACGACAAGCCCCTCGACCGGTCCCGACCAGCGGGACATGAAGGCCCGCGCCATCTGCGTCGCACCCTTGCCGATGGCGACGATTACGGTGCGCCCCTTTGGGCACTCGGGCAAGAAAGGCGCCATCGCCTCGCCCGGATCGGCGGCTCTGACCGCCGCCTGAAACAGTTTGGTCAACACGTCCCGCGCCGCGCCATCACGCATCGTATATCCTCCCGTCCGCCCTTACTTTTTTCAGTCGCACCCATCGGGTCGCAGGCCGGTTTCATCGCCGCACCCACCGTCTTGAACCTTGTTTTTTTGCGCCGTGCCCGGCACATTGATCCGTTAACTCTTCGACTAGGACTATCATGCATCAATCGATCAACCCGGTCACCAAGGACCGGAAGCATTTCGAGGATCTCGAAGTGGGGCAGAGCTTTGCCCTGCCGAGCCGCAAAGTAACGCGGCAGATGATCGTCGATTTCGCCAGACAATACGACCCCCTGCCCTTTCATCTCGACGAAAAACAGGCCAAGGCTTCTCTGCTCGGCGGCCTTGCCTCTTCCGGCTGGCAAACCGCGACGTTGAGCCAGAAACTGCTTGTCGACGTCTTTTTATCCGGCGTTGCCACCATGGGGATGATCGATGTCACCAAGCTCAAATGGCTCAAGCCGGTCATGGTAGACGACACCATCGACGGGTCCGCCAGGCTGACAGCCCTCAAATCCGCGCCGGACCGCGCCGATGCCGGCCTTGCGATACTTGATCTTCACGTCCACAACCAGAAACAGCAACCGGTCCTGTCCATGCGCCTGACCTATCTCGTCGAACGGCGCCAACCGGTGCAAAAGGCCGCGTCATGACCCAATGGTACGAGGATGTCGTGCTCAACGAACTGATCCCGATGGGCGAACATACGTTTACCGCCGAAGAGATCGTTGCGTTCGCCAGCGACTACGATCCGCACTATTTCCACACCGATCCGGAAGCGGCGCGGCAATCCGTTTATGGCGGGCTGGTCGCGTCTGGCTGGCATACCGCCTGCGTCGGGCAGCGCCTGATGATCGACCGGCTTGCCGAAGAGGCCGAAATACTGCGCGCCAATGGCGAGGAACCCGGCGTTACCGGCCCCTCGCCCGGCATCAATGACATGGGTTTCGAAACCCCGGTCCGACCCGGCGACACCGTCACCTATTCGCTGAAGGTCACCCACAAGCGCCGGTCGAACTCGCTGCCCGGCTGGGGAGTGCTGATCAACTTCATGGAAGGGCACAACCAGAACGGCGAACGCGTTTATTACGAGGAAGTCGTCAGCTTTTCCAAATTGCGCGACTACCACCCGAGCAGGAAGCAACGCTTCATGATGTGGCTCGCCACGATACCGGGACTGAAACGGCTCGTCCGCAAGCACTGATTCGGTTTTGACGACATCCGGCTTTTCGGCCATACTATTCGTCTCAACACTGAAGGAGGTCTCGATCACGATGCGTTCATAAGCCTTGCGAACGTCCGGGCAGATGCGCCGCGAAAGCGGTTGATTTTGCGTGGTCGGTTGGCGGAGCTTCGTGAATGCCTTTTTGGTCTTTGTCGGCTGACCTCCGACGTTCCTGAAATCCTGAATCCTCTTGCGCGGCACCTTTTTGGCGTCGCGCAGCACCCATTCAGTCTGCCGCCCGCGCGGCGGAATAGGAGCGCAAATGCCCAAGCAGATTTTTCAACGCCCGACGCCCATTCGTCACGACAATTGGAAACGGGGCGGTCCGGCAGTCCCCGGCCGGCAGCAAGGCCAAAAGCCCGTGCTGCCCCGGCCGGACACTCAATCGGCCAAATCCGGTCCTTTTGAACTGAAAACGGACGAAAAGCCGAAATGACATCGCGTGCGTTTCGGGTTCTTGAAGGAACGCCGCTTGGTTAGGTGTTCGTCGCCGGAATGCGACGCACAGAGAACGAACCAGCGTCACCGAACCTGAGAAATGCCGGAAGCGGCGGGGGCGATTTCTCCTCCGCCGCCTCTTGATTCACGCCTGTGCCGCACCATCTCGAAACCAGGACAAACCGGAGACAAAGATGGCCTTTTTTGCTGAAATCGGCTTCATCGTCCTGGCGATCATCGCCATCGTTTCGCTGGCACGGTCGGGACAGAACGCGACCCGTCTGCACGATATCGGCGAGGAACGCATTGCCGCCTATATGACGACGCTCAGGCGCACCGGCACCAACCCGACACTGGCCGAAATGACCGATACGGAGCTCAGCGACATCTTGCGCGCCGCCATGCGCCGGCTCGCCGCCGGCCAGAGCCGCAAGCTCACCTTGCTGGTACTCGGCGCCATCGCCACGCTGCTGGCCGGCGTGGTGTTCGGCGTCGAGGAAGGCTGGCGCGCTTTCGCCGCCACGCTCGTCATCGGCGGCATCGCCCTGTACGGGCTCGAACGCGTGCTCGACCGGACCACCCGCGCCCCGATCGAGGCGCAGGGGCTGGATATCGAGCGGTTACGCCTGGACTGACGGGTCTCGCACTCAAGGCTTTCAGGCTTGGGCGGTGCCGCTATTACGGCTCCGAAATCTCAAGCACGGCTTTGCTACTGCACTTCCACCCTGACGGCCGTCGCCCGGTTGCCGTTGCCGATAAGCTCAACTCGGATCCAGACTTCGCGATTGACCACGTCCCAGGCCGCCTGCTGGGAAATCCAGCCATTGGCCAGCATTGATTCCATGCGTTCGCGATTGTTGGCATTGCCGAAAAAGCTGTCCCAGTCGTCGCCGGGATCGCCACGCCCGAACCGATGATAATTCGCCCGGTCCTGCCGGATGATCTGCCACGGCTGGGTCAACCGCGTCCCGCGCGAATTGAAATGATCGGCATGGCCGAGATAGGCCGTATAGGTCTCGATGACCTGACCGCCGCCGCCCCGGACGATGGCACCCTGGCCAAGAACCGGAGAAACCATCAATCCGACCAGCAAACCCGCCGCAACCCAAATGCGCTTCATGACCCTCTCCTTCATTCGACCGCCTCCAGACTCGTTTTTTAAAAATGAGCATCTTTTCGTATCAGAAACGATGCGACAAATCTGGACACAATTCACGCAATCCCAAACCGACCGGCCGGTATGCGCTGAAATACCTCCGTTCTTCGCGCCAAACACACGGAAACAGCTTGTGCCCCGCCCCGTGCATCGAGTCCGACATCAAGCTCTTGCACGAAGGGACTAGAGATCCGCGCGTGCCGTTGCAATACCGTCGATCATGATCAGGCAGTCGTCGTCGAAAAATGCCGTTGTCGTGGTCATCCGCGCCGGATAGCGCCCCTCATCGAAAAACGCGCGAAACAGCCGTTCCATTTCACCGAGATCCTCGATGCGCTTGAGGAAAACGCCGACCTTGACGAGGCTGGCGAGCGGTCGGTCGTGTTGTGCCAGCGTCGCTTCGAGTCCCGCCATGGTTCCGCGCAACTGGGTGGCGAAATCGTCGCCGGAACCGCGATGAAGACCGAGGAAAATGAAATCCCCCGCCCGGACGGCGGCGGAATAGCTGTGCGGCGTCGAAAGATAGTCGGGCATGACCTTGTTCCCATTCCTGAAAGGCGAATGAGGAACATATCATGAACGCATCACAATGGGCAGCGCAATCCGTTGCAAAAAAAGAGTGTCGCGCTGCCCTTATCAGGTGCACGCGATCAATCCGGAAACGAGACCTCGATGCGGGCGTCGCCGGCTGCGGTTTCATCGGCATAGATGCACACATAGACTTCATTGTTGACGATATAGTCGGCCTGCGCCTTGGTCAGCCCTCCGCGATTCACGCGCTTCTCCATCGTTGCGCGATTAGTCGCCGACATGAACAGATCGTCCGTCTCGTCATGCTCGTCGCGCAGGTTGAAGCGGTGAAAATTGGCCCGATCCTGCCGGATGATCTGGGCTGCCTTGGTCAGCCGCTGACCCTTGGAATTGAAGTGATCCTGCTCGCTCAAAAAGGCACAGTAATAGGTTGTGAGCCCCGATCCCGCGGCCAAACTCACGCTCGTCGCAACAGGCGACAAAAGAACAAGGGTCGCACCAGCCAAAAGGCCAAGTACAGGTTTCATCGGGAACCTCCTTTTGAACACAAAGCCGGAAGGCACGCGAACGCGCCCCTCACATCGGCTTGAGGATGGCAGCCCGATCCCGGATCGTCCACCGCAGCGCGGCCAGATCCGCTGCGACCAAATATCGGCGCCGCCACTATCAGCAAGCGGACCGGAAAAAATCCGCTTCGATCCGAAAGATCTGTCCTTGGTAATGGAGCATCGGGCGAAAACCCGGAATAGATCACGTTTGGCTGGATCGTGTGGTCTGCTCCAACGTCTTGTTTTGGCGTGATTTCTGGTCGGCGAACCGGCACCCTTTGAGATTTGAAGGATGCGACCATCAAAGAACAGAACCGGACGGGTCGATACCACCGGAACACCCGCCGCTTCATCGCAGCGGCATCCGCGAACTGGAAAAGCGCGTGTGGCAATCAGGATTTGGCGTGCGAAATCGCATCGACCAGCATCAGCATGGTCAGGGCCTGTCCATAGGGCGTCGGGATATCGGGAATCTGGCGGTAGAAATCGAGCGTGTGGCCCATCGGCGTGCCGTCCGAAACGTGCCGGACGATGCCCTCCTCGTCGATGCAGGTCAAAACCGCCGCCAGCGCCTTTTTCGCCACCGACTTGAACCGTTCCGGCAGGATGCCCATTTCGATGCCCCGCGAAATGCCATAGGCGATGCCCGCCGTTGCCGATGCCTCGATCGGCGCTTCCTCGTCGTCGAGCAGGGACAGGAAAAACCCGTCCTCGCGCTGCAAGGTCTCAAGCCGCGTTGCCTGCGATAAAAGAACGTTGGACAGAAAACGCCGCGTCGATGCCGGCAGGTTCGGCACGATATCGAACAGCTCCGGAACGGCGATGGTGATCCAGGCATTGCCGCGCGCCCAGAAGGCCTTGGCGAAATTGTGCCGGCCGTTGAAAGTCCAGCCGTGATACCATAAGCCCGTGACGGGATCGGACAGATACCGGGCATGCACAAGAAACTGGTAAACCGCTTCTTCCACCCAGTCGTCCCGCCCGAAACGCTTTCCGGCTTTGGCCAGAAACAGGCAGGTCATGAACAGCGTGTCGTCCCAGAGTTCGCCATCGTTCAGGCGTTCCTTGACCACGTGCTGGAAGCCCTGTTCCTCGGTCTTGGGCAGCTTCGTCACCAGCCAGTCGGCCCAGTCCTTGACCAGTTCTTCCCAGTCCGGCCGCTCCACATGGTCGATAAGGAAGGACAGGGCCAGCATCGGCGCCGACGAATTGACCTGGCGCGGCGGCAGTCCGCGTCCGATCTGCCAGTCGTACCAGTCGACAAGGGCGGCGATCAGCGATTTGTCGCCGGTCTGGCGCGCATGACAGTAAAGCCCGTAGACGCCGACCCCGATTTCCCAGTCCCACTCATCGAACTGCAGCGCGAAGCCACCGCTCGACAGCGGCGCCGTCTCGTTGATGTTGCGAAGGCGCGCCAGTCCGGTTGCGACGTTCGCCAAGTGGCCCAGAAGCTCGTTTCGTGTCTGATACATCGGCTGCATCTCTAGTTGTGGGCCTGAACGGGGGTCCAGGCGATCTCGGGCAAATGAGATTGAGTGGGATAGGGAACATGGCGGCCGGCGACGCTGAGCCCTGTCCCGAAATCGAGCGAAAGTACCGGCAGACCGGGGCGTTGACAGGTAAGCGTCAACGGGGTGTCCGACAGTTTGAGCGTTATCGCAGCCGCCAGTTCCGCCACGGCGTCGAGCCCCTTTTGTGTGAGATCGCCGACCATCAGCGCCCAGCCGGTCCGCGTTCCCGAAACGCGGTGTTCGATGCCGGTGCCCGGCCCGTCCACGACCGGATCGATCGGACCGGTTGCCTTGACAAGAACGAAGCCCGCGCCCGATTGCAGCACCAGCCAGTCCGGCCCGGTACGGTAAGCGTCGAAGGCTTCGAGCGGCGCATAGGCATGGGTGAAAGCGAGACGCGGCGACGCGCCGAGATCGCTCAGCACCAGCAGGCAATCCTCGAACTGGCCGATGCGCGGCATGGTGCCGTTGCCGGCCCAATAGGACGGCCGGTCCTCGGCCCAGGGATCGTCGGCGCCGGGATGGTTGACCCACACGCGGGCCATGGGCGCGCCGGCCGCCTGAACGTCGACAAGGTGCTGCTGATGCCCGTGAGCGCCGGGTTCCATGTCGATACTGGCGGACAATTGCATCGTCGCCGTCTTGTAAAGGGCCAGCCTTGCGGCCGTGCCGTAACCTTGAACGTAATGGGCGTTGAGTGCCTTGCCCGCCGGCGGCGCGACATAGGCGTCGAGCCCGTCGGGCGGCACATAATCGGAAATGCAGAACATCGGCAGCGCCGCCACGCCCTGGTTGAACCAGCCGGTACCGAAGGCAACGGTGGCAAAGGGCGACAGTTCGGTCAGCGGGCCGGCCCGCAATTCCTTGTCATAGGCCCGCCCCATGGTTCCCGCCGCAACCCCGTTCATCGTGTGAAGCGCGATCATGGTGAAAAGCCGGTCGAGCATGGTGGTGGCACGGGCGGCGAGCGTCCCGCCGGCCCAGTGCTGCAAGGCCAGAAGGCCGATGAAATCGATCGGGTAATAAGCGGCCGAATTCCATTCGGCCAGGCCATGATCCTCGACCGAGGCAAACCAGCGATCGAGCCTTTTTTCCGCCAGGGCCGCATGTTCCCTGCCCGACAAGCCGGCATTGGTGAAACAGGCGTCGGGAAACAGGCGGCCGGCGATCAGTTCGCTGACGTGGAAACACAGCACGTGATTCTCGCTCCAGAACCACATGACGTCATTGCCCGGCTCGTCCATCCAGTAGCGGTAATTGAGGACCGTCTGCTCGATGTGGTCCCTGAGAACCTCCGGCAGATCGCCTGCATAGGCGCCGTAGATCCACAAAAGCGGGACCATGACGAAATCGGAACAGTCGCGCCTTGTGTCGATGGCATCGAGCGTGTCCTCAAGCGCGGCAAAGCTCGGCGCATCGAGCGGCAGCCCCAAGGCCAGTCGCGCCAGCACCCGGCCTGTGCGGTGTTCGCCCTGATCGGCCAGATAGCCGAGACAGGTCTTTTTGCGCGCTGCCAGATCGCCGTCGAGATGCATCGGAACACGATTGCGCAAAAGGGCGAACGCAATAGCGCGTTCGACGCGGTTGTCGCCGACCGAGAAGGTGAGGTTGAGCGGATGATAGGCATCGGGCAGCGCGTCCGGCCGGCCGAGCGTCACCCGGTTCGCACCAGCCTTGAGGATGACGGAGACGGAAAAGACCGGCGGCAGATGGCTCATATGCACGCTTTGCTGCACCGCGGCCGTCACCCGGACGTCCCGCGCCGCCGCGCGATCGAAGACCAGGACCAACTCGTCCTCGGCGCCGAAAACGATCTTTTCCGGCCGGACGGCGCGGGCCAGATCCATCAGCGTCTCGATGACGGCCTGGTCGGCGCCACCGGGCAGGACGGCCGTCACTTCGCCGTCGCCCAGATAGGTCAGTTCGACGAAGTAATTAGTGTCGCGTTCGGCCATGTCCTCGATGAGAAGCACCAGATCGGACCCCTCCGCGCGAAGCGGCAGTTCGATCTCGGTCTCATGGACGTCATTACGCGTATAGGGCTCGAACTTGGCGACAAGCGCCCCGTCGACCCAGACATGAACGCCACCGCAGGTGGCGAGACGAAAGGGGAAGCGACCGGCCCTTTCCGGCACCAGCCGGGTTTTCGCCCAGCGCTTGAGCCGCGTCGGCTTGTGCCAGAAATGCGAAAAATCGAGACGGCGGTTGAAGCCGGGCAGATTGGTCGCGACCACCTCGAAATCGTTGTCGAGCGCGACGGTACGTGTTGCGATATCGGCAAGCACCGCCTTGCGGCAGGGCAGATCGCCCACGTCGACGAAACCGTTGACGAACTTGTAGTCGACATTGTCGATACCGCGCACCATTTCGCCCGGGTAAGGGCGCGTCTGAAGCTCTCCGAGCGCGAAGGCGGTCACCGTTCCTCCCGACTGCGTGACAAAACGGGCTTCGCTAGTCATGGCCGACCTCATTTGGCGCCAGCGCCAGTTCAATGGTTTCGACAAGAGAGACGAGATCCTCGAGCCGATCGACGCGATAATCGGGCGTCTCAAGGGCATCGGCGGGATGATGCGAACGCCGGTCGGACCAGGCGACGAACAGGCTGATCAGCCCGAGAGCATTGGCACCCCTGATGTCGCGTTCGAGATTGTTGCCGATCATGACGATGCGGTTGCGGTCCTTTTCGGCGAGATCGAGCGCAGCCATCGCCGACAGGAACATCTTCGGCGATGGCTTTTCATCTCCGATGTCCTCGGAAATGACATGTGCCTCGAACCGGTCCCACAAACCCTGCGGCCTGAGAAGATTCTCGAAACTTTCGTGAAGGCCATCCGCGACCAGGGCAAGCCGATAGCCGCGCGTCGCCAGCGTTTCGAACGCGGCACGTGCGCCGGGAATGAAGTCCCCTTTGACGACGACATCGCTGCCCGGTTGCCTGATCTCGCTTCCTTCGTCGATCAGCGTGTCGCCGCAATCGAAAAAGAGCGCCTCGATATGAGGGACATTCTCCCGCAAGCCAGCGATGAGTGCCTTCATTCTGACCGGGATCCAACGCTCGAGATCCGACCAGGGCACCAAGGAGGGACGATGCGCATCGCTGCTGCGGGAGAAACTGAAACTGGGGGTAAATCCGGCGCGCGTCATTGCCAGACGCGCCAGACGATGATCGGCCGCGCTAACCGTATAGGCGCCACTTTGGAAAAATCCATTGCCCGTGTGCACGCCTTCGGAACCGGCATCGGGCCCACACTTTTGCCTGATCATGGCGCCGGCCATCATGGCCATGGCGCGCTCGACGCACCAAAGAGCGTGCTTGCCCGGCTCGACATAGAGCACCGGCCGCTCGCCCTTCATGCCGGGCAGGCCCGAGCCGTCGTCCATCGACACCCTGAGCCCGTGCATCGACGCCTCGACACGGCAGACCGCGCCCTCTTTGTCGACATGCACCCACACATGCTCGAGATCGTAGAGGTGTTCGATGTCCCAGTCGTACCAGATGGCGTATTCGATCACTGTGCCACCCGGCGGCGGTGTGAGAACGAATTTCGAGGACGGAGACGGCGTTGTCGCGCGCGCGACCGTATAGCCGAAGACCAGTGGCAAAACCGGCTCGTTGTCATCGAGCATCAGCAAAGGCCAATGGCGCCGCGCCAGATCCTGGTCCGGTCCGGCGTTTTCGGCTTTCGGCAGTCCGGGCTCGGCGACCGAATAAAGGGTCATCCCGTAACCCCTTCCAGCGTCAGGACTTCGGCGTTGTGGCAGCGTACCTGCCGACCGTTGACTTCGCGCAGCACGGGCCGTTCGGAAACGCAGGTCTGGGTCGCATACGGACACCTGGGGTGAAAGAAGCAGCCGGATGGCGGATTGGTCGCGTCCGGCACTTCGCCCTTGAGTGCACCGCGCTTTTCCCGCGACCGCTTGCGCGGGTCGGGCTGCGGCACGGCTCTGAGCAGGGCTTCCGTATAAGGATGAAGCGGCCGCGAAAACAACTCGTCCGTGACACCGAGTTCGACGATCTGTCCCAGATACATCACCGCGATGCGATCCGAGATGTGTTCGACCATGCCGAGATCATGGGTGATGAACATATAGGTGAGGTCGAACTTTTCCTGCAGGTCCTGCAACAGGTTGATGTTCTGCGCCGCCACCGACACGTCGAGCGCCGACACGGCCTCGTCGGCGGCGATGAAGGCCGGCGACAGGGCCAGCGCTCGCGCGATACCGATCCTCTGGCGCTGCCCGCCGGAAAAGGCATGCGGATAGCGTTGCGCATATTCCGGCCTCAGACCCACATAGGTCAAAAGCTCAGCCACGCGCTTTTCGATCTCCGATTTGGAAAAGCCATGCACGTCCATCGGCTCGCCGATGAGATCGTGAAGGGTCATGCGCGGATCGAGCGAGGAATAGGGATCCTGGAAGATCATCTGCATCTCGCGGCGGATCGGGCGCATCTCCTTGTCGCTCTTTTTCGAGATGTCGATGACGCTGCCATCCGAGGACCGGAACAGGATCTGCCCGCCTGTCAGGTCATAGGCCCGAAGGATCAGCCGCGCCACGGTCGACTTGCCCGAACCGGATTCGCCGACCAGACCGAAGGTCTCGCCTTTCTTGATGTCGAAGGAAATGTCGTCGACAGCGCGCAGCTCCTGAAACTTCTTGCCGCCCCGGCCGCCCTTGATCACGAAATACTTCTTGAGGTCGCGCACCGAAATCAGCACGTCGTCCGGCATCGTGAGCGCGGTCTGATGCTTGTCGCTCATGGGTGCGTCTCCGTCAGTTTGCCGACGAAATGACACGAGGCCTCCTGGCCATGCGCAAGCTTGACGCATGGTGGCGGCTCTTTGGCGCACAGCGCCCTGTCGGCATATTCGCAACGCGTGTGGAACACGCAGCCCGAAGGAATATTGTAAGGATCGGGCACCGAACCGTGGATGGTCTTCAACCGGCGTTGTTTCTGCTGGCCGAGCTTCGGAATCGATTTCAGAAGCGCCTGCGTGTAGGGGTGCTGGGGATTGTAGAAAATGTCGTCGACATTGCCGGTCTCGACGATGCGCCCCAGATACATCACCGCGACACGGTCAGCGATATCCGCCACCACCCCGAAATTGTGGGTGATGAAGATGATGGCCATGCCGAACTCCTCCTGAAGCGATTTCAGGAGTTCGAGAATCTGCGCCTCGGTGGTCACGTCGAGTGCGGTGGTCGGTTCGTCGGCGATGAGAAGCGCCGGATTGCAGGAAAGGGCCAGCGCGATCATGGCGCGCTGACGCATGCCGCCCGACAGCTGATGCGGATAGCGATTGAGCATCAGGTCGGGCTGGGGGAGCTGCACCCGGGCCAGAAGATCGGTGGCCCGCACCAGAGCCTCGAACTTGCTCACCTTGCGATGCAGCATGATGGTGCGGGCGATCTGGGTCCCGATGGAATGGACCGGCGAAAGCGCTGTCATCGGCTCCTGGAAGATCATGCCGATCCGCCCGCCGCGCAAATGGCGCATGGTCTTGGAATCGCGGGGCTGGCCGGAGAGCATATACTCCGTGTCACCATCGGGATTGAACCGGATGGTGCCATCGCCTTCCCTGGCATTCTTGGCCAGCAAACGCATGATCGCACGGGCGGTGACGGACTTGCCGGACCCGCTTTCCCCGACGATCCCGAGCACCTCGCCGCGATTGACGTGATAGGAAACGCCATCCACCGCCTTGACCAGTCCGTCGCGCGTCGTGAACCCGACTTCGACATCGTCCAGTTGCAGCAGCCGTTCCGGCGGCATTGTCATATTGTGATCTGTCGACATTTCACCGCCCCTATTGTCCGTAAGGATCCGCGGCGTCGCGCAGGCCGTCGCCCAGGAAGTTGAAGGCCAGAACCACCAGCACCACCGCAATGCCGGGGAATAAAAGCCAGGGCGCCAGCGAGATCGACCTCAAATTCTGCGCGTCCTGCAACAGGACGCCCCAGGACACGACCGGCGGTCTCAGGCCGAGGCCGAGGAAGGAGAGCGCCGTCTCGCCGAGGATCATTTCCGGCACGGCCAGGGTCATGGCCGCGATGATGTAGGACGTCATGGCCGGCAGCATGTGCTTGGTGATCACCCGGTATTCCGAAGCGCCGGCCAGACGGGCCGCCATGACGTAATCTTCCGTTTTCAGCGAGAAGAACCGTCCGCGCACGACGCGGGCCAGATGCGTCCAGCCGATCAGGGCCAGAATGAGGGTGATGAGCACGTAAACGAAAAGCGGATCCCATTCGATGGGCAGCGCCGCGGCCAGACCCATCCATAAGGGGATCGTCGGCACCGAACGGATGAATTCCATCAGGCGCTGGATGGCCGTATCGGCCAGACCGCCCCAATAGCCCGAGATCGATCCGAAAAACAGCCCAAGCACGAACGAGAACAGCACCCCGACCAGACCGGCCGACAGCGTCACGCGCGCCCCCATGACCAATCGGGTGAACAGGTCGCGCCCGAGCGAATCCGTGCCGAACAGGTTGATCTTCTGGCGTTTGGCGTCGATGCCGAACAGATGCAGATCGGCCTTCCAGGCGCCCCAGAACTTGTAGGGTTCGCCGTGCACGAACCACTGGATGTAATGCAGCTTGTCCCGGTTTTCCTTATAAGTCACACGCGCCGTGTCGGGATCGCGCGAACGCTTGAGTTCATAAACGAACGGCCAGGTTATGCCGCCATCGTGAAAGACGTGGATCGCTTGCGGAGGCACGAAGGTCTGCATGCGTTCGATCGAATGCGGATCGTAGGGCGCCACGAATTCGGCGAAAATCGCGACAAGATACGCCATGATCAGGAAGTACAAGGACACGACCGCAAGCTTGTGCTGGCGGAAGCGCCACCACATCAGCTGCCAGGAATTGGCGGTGTAGAGGCTGGCCTTCTCTTCTTCCAGCTCGGCAGTGCCAAACTCTGTATTCGCTTCGTAGGTCATTGTTTCGGCCTCACGCGTAGCGGATGCGCGGATCGGACCACGCCAGCAGGATGTCGGAAATCAGCGTGCCGATGACGGTGAACACGCTGAGGATGAGAATGAAGGACCCGGCCAGATACATGTCCTGCATCTTGAGCGCCTGTAAAAGCAGCGGACCGGTGGTTGGAATGTTGAGCACCACAGCGGTGATGATGTCGCCGGAAAACAGCGCCGGCAGCGACCACCCAACCGTCGAGATGAAGGGGTTGAGCGCGACGCGCACCGGATAACCCCACACGACCTGATGTTCGGAAAGCCCCTGGGCATAAGCCGTCTCGACATAGGGCTTGCCCAGTTCGTCGAGCATGTTGGCGCGCATGACGCGGATCAGGCCGGCAGCACCGCCCGTCGCAAGCACGACGATGGGGATCCAGATGTGTTCGAGCAGGTTGAAAAACTTTGCCCAACTGAGAGGCTGGCCCTGGAATTCGGGTGACAAAAGTCCGCCGACATCCATGTTCAACCAGGCGAAACCGATCCACATGAGCACGAGCGCCAGAAGGAAATCCGGGATGCCTTTGCCCAGAAAGCCGAACACCGTGAAAACGTAATCGAAAACAGAATATTGCCGCGTCGCCGAATAGACGCCGACGGGGATGGCGATGATCCAGGTGAAGATAAGCGACAGGGACGACAGCGCCAGCGTGATGGCCAGGCGGTCCCAGATCAGCTCGCCCACGGGTGCGTTCCAATGGAAGGATTGCCCGAAATCGCCATGCAGCACGATGTTGCCGATCCAGCGCACATATTGCACCAGGATCGGATCGTTGAGACCGAGCTGGGTGCGGATGATATCTTCCTGTGCTGCCGTGAGGAACTCACCGCCATGCCGCAATTCGGCGGCGTAGGCCGTAACATAGTCTCCCGGCGGCAACTGGATGATGATGAACGAGATGAACGAGACGACGATCAGCGTGGGAATGACCCAGAGAACGCGCCGAATGATAAAGTTCAACATCCCTGTCGCCTTTCGTTAGTGCGCGAAGCCTGCCGGCAGAATCGACATCACGCTCTATCTCCTTGTTATTACCTGATCTTTTCCGAAAGTGCCTGCCAGTTTCGGGATCGCGCCCGAAAGGCGCGGAACACGTCCACACCACCGATGCATCGCAGACTGGAGGACTGCAGAACCGGAAAAGGGGTGTGCGGGTTTCCGCAGCGGCGTACCGCCGCGGAAACCGCTCGTGACTGGATTACTGCTCGAGCCACATCTGCTGGGTGACACCGAAGCCGATTCCACGGGTGATGTCGTCGGCAACCAGGCCGTCACGCATGTTGTGGAAATCGTTCTTGACGATTGCCGGCGTGGCAACCTCGCCGACCAGACCGATTTCGTAGCCTTCGTTCACGAAGGTTCCGATCAGGTCCATCATGGCCGCATCCGCGTCCTCGATGTTGGTGGCCGTGGACGCTGCGTCCCAATCGGCCCAGATCTTGCGGATCGGGTGATCGGCCGGCGGTTCGATGCCGGATTTGCCGTCGGTCTGGTACCAGACATAGTACTGATGGGCATAGCCGTCGGAGCCCATAATCATGCGCGGATCGGCCGGCACGACGGACAAACGGTCGACGGGCGTGTACTGCATCTGGAAGTTGTTGTTGTCGCGGTCGTCGTCCCACTGGGTGCGGTCGATGATACGCGGCAGCAATTCGACACCGATGTCCTTGTAGTAATCGGCGACGACTTCGAGGATCGGCGAGGCATAGTCCTGATAAGCCTCGATGACGATCTGCAGGCGCTTGCCGTCGGGCCGCAGACGGAAACCGTCGCCGTCCTTCTCGGTCAGTCCGATGCCGTCGAGCAGCTCATTGGCCGTGTCCGGATCGTACTCGGCCCAATGGCTTTCCCACTCGGCCTTGTAGTAGGGCGAACCCGAAACCGGCGAGACAGAGCGGCCTTCGCCGAGCCCGGCAAAGCCGAGTTCGTTAACCGCATCGCGATCGATCGAGATCGACAGGGCCTGCCGGAAGTCCGAAGTCTCGAACAGGCCGCGCAGCACGTCATCGGTCATGTTGTAGTTGGGCACCAGCGACCAGACCTGCGCTTCCTTCCACTTGGCAATGCGGTAGTTGCCCTTATTCACGTTCTCCGAGTAGAAGGTGTAGTCGTTGGCGTTGACATAGCGCATCTGCATGTCGATCTGGCCCTGCACGATCATCAGATTGAACGCGTCGGCCGCTTCGAAAAGGCGATGCTCGATCCGGTCGATATAGGGAAGCTGGTTCCCGTCCTGATCAACGGCATAGTAGTAGGGATTGCGGACCATGGTGACGACTTCACCGGGCGCCGGCTTCTCGATCTTCCAGGCCGTGATGACCGGCAGGTCGACATTCTGCCACCACGAGGTGATCGGGCCTTTGGATCCCCAGAGGTCGGTCCACTTTTCGACGCCGTTCGCCTTGGCTTCGGCGGCAAGCACGTCCTCGGACGTGTAGTGGTCGTTGAAGTCCTTCAGATAATGCTTGGGGAACAGGAAGGACGGACGATCCAGGCTCGGCTCGCCGGTCGAATCCTTGGCCAGGATGGTCAGGAAATAGACATAGGGCTGAGCGAAGGTGATCTTGAAGGTGCGCGCGTCGACGACGTCGAGCTTCAGCGGCTCGCCACCCGGCGCAAAGGTCGGGTCGATGGTCGGGTTGATCGCCTTGTTCATGAAGACGTCGTCATACCAGAACTGGACGTCTTCGGTGGTGACCGGCACGCCGTCCGACCACTTGAGACCGTCGAGAAGCGTGAAGGTGAATTCGGTCGAATCGTCATTGACCGAATAGCTCTCGATATAGGCCGGCTTGAGGGTGATGTTGCCCTCTTCGTCCGGCATATATTTCAAAACGCGCTCTTCCATGAGCTTGGTCGGGCCCCAGCGGTCGCCCGGGCCCTTGTAGGCGCGATGCCAGACGCCGCCATACTGACCGACCTCAACCGCCTGAATGACGGTGGGATTGACCGGAAGACGCTCTTCGACCGGCGGCAGTTCGCCCTTGGTAACCAGATCGGCCAGCATGGGCGCTTCCTGGAAGGCGAAGGCAACGCCCGTCATGGACGCCGACATCAGCAAGGCAGTCGCCATTGTCGCAGTCAAATTACGGCCAAACGGCCGCCCGGCGTCAGCCATGCGACCTAATAGTGAAAATTTTTGCATTCAATTTCCTCCTGTCGGACATCGAGCTCCTTGGACCGACAACTCCCAAATATCACGATCCAACCCTTGGCTCAGGGAGCATTTCTGCCGTACCCATGAGAAAAATGCAACACCAAACACATAAAACCCACCCGGGATCGTTAACTTGACCTCGGACCAAAATAAAATTTTTTGCACATTTTTATGTCACAAATGACAACTTGATGTCTTTGGAGCGGTTTTACCCCCGTTGCGTGGGGACCCCCGCCACGCTGTCGCGTTCGATAATGTCGCAGCCCAGCTCGAGCCGATGGGCAACCCGAACGGCTTCGGCATTGCGCGCCTGTTGCTCTAGTAGATCGAGCGCCGCCTGGCCGAACTGTTCGAGCGGAACGGAGACCGTGGTCAGCGGCGGCACATGCAGTTCGCCCAAAGCAACGCCGTCGAAGCCCATGACCGACATGTCGCCCGGCACGTCGAGCCCCGCCGTTTTCAGGGCCCTTATGGCGCCGAAGGCAAGATTGTCGGCGGCACAGAAGATGGCCGTCGCGCCCTGCCGGTCCGGATAGATGGTCAGCCAGTTGCGGATCGCCGCCTCCCCGTGGAGCGGTTCGAACCCGTCGGCAATCAGGATGATGGCGTTGTCGCGCGGCAATCCGGCCTCGTCGAAGGCATCGTAGAAGCCGTCGAGACGCCGCCGGATCGTCTTGCGGCTGCGCCAGCTCAGATGAACGATCTTCCTGTGACCGAGCGCGATCAGGCGCTTGGTGGCCTTCTGCGCGGCGAAACGGTTCCCCGGCGTCACGCTGTCGACATGCATGTCCGGATCCTCGCCATTGATGAGGACGGCCGGAATGCCCGACTTGCGCACGGCTTCCAGCAAGCTCGTGCGATCGTCGTTGATGACAATGATGCCGTCGACCCCGGTTTCGCGCGCGGTGCTGACCACCGCCGTCACCGAACGATCCTTGGAAAGGGCATAGGGCACCATCTTGATGCCGCGGGAATCGCAGTCGCGGGTCAGGGCGGTGAGGATGGTCCAGGACACCAGATTGACGTCGCTGTCCGGCATCGCATCCTCGGGCACGACCAACAAAATCCTGTCGAGGGCCGCGATCGAGGCCTTGGCCGTGCGACGGGCGAGATAACCGAGTTCGCGCGCCGCTTGCAGAACCCTGGCCCGCACGGCATCGGAGATCGGCGCCGTCCCGTTGAGAACGTGAGACACCGTGGAAATGGCAACGCCGGCCCGCTCGGACACGTCCTTCATGCCGACCTTTGTCTTGCTCATCTCACGTCCTCCGCTCTGAATATGTCCGTGCCGGTTACTCCGCCTGAACCGGGTCGAAACGAGACTGCAGCACACGGCTGCCTGGGATCCCGAACAAAGCCACAACAAGGGATCTGTCGTCGCCGTTCAACATAAGGATCCGGGTGATGAAACCCGTCATGAATGCGCGTCTTTCACCCTCAAACGCAATGTCTTGATTTCGAACGGCGCAAACTCCAGCGACACGCCCGTGTCAACAAGCGCCAGATCGCGCGGATTTTCCTCAAGCAGATCGGTTTCGCCAAGAGCAACGATCTCGGGCGCCACACACAGGCGCACCCTCTGGCGCGCCCCGCGGCGTTCCCAGAGCCTCAGGATCAGATCGTCGCCGTCTTCCGCCTTTTTGAGCGTTTCGGCGACGATGGCCGAATTGTCGAGACGAACGAGCGAACCAAGATCGCACGCCTTGTCCGGCCCGGACCCGGCGATCAGGCTCAAGGGATGGTTGAAGGCCTCGGCCTGTTCCGAAACGCTGCTTTCGGCGAGACCGTGATGGACCAGCAAACCATAGTGGAAACGGTGTTCGCCCTGATCGGCCTCGGGCCAGGGCCAGGTCGGCGACCGCAACAGCGTCAACCGCACCGTGGTGTCTCTGGCGTCGTAGCCATATTTGCTGTCATTGACCAAGGCCACGCCGAATCCCGGCTCGCCGAGCGAGACCCAGCGTTGCATCGGGCTTTCGAAGCGCGCCTGATCCCAGCTCGTATTGGCATGGGTCGGCCGGCTGACATGGCCGAACTGGATTTCGGCGTCCGTCGCCGTTGCGACAACGGCAAGCGGGAACGTCGCTTTCACCAGCGTATTATGTTCGTGCCAGTCGATGAGCGTGTCGAAACCAATGAGAGCCGCATCGGCTTCCAACGAGACGATCTGAACAATGCGCGAGGCCTCGTAGGCCCATTCGAACCGGATCGCGGCGCGATAGGGACCGGCTTCGACCACCTCGGCATGTCTGAGATCATCGATATCCCAGCACTGGTCCTCAAAAGTCTTGTCGATGTCCCAGGCGTCGAACTCTTCGGGACAATCGCGATAGGCCCGGATGCAATTGCCCGTTTCGCCCGGCTTCAGCACCTCGCGTCCGCTTTGCTTGTCATAAACCGAGACGAGTCGACCGCAATCGTCGAACCGAACGCTGAGATGGGCGTTTTCGAGATGCCGGGCCGACACGGTCAACCCGTCCCCGGGCGTGGCGGCCGGTCCCGGAGCAACAGCGATGCGCCTGGCGCCCAGCGCCGGCACCGATGCGACGGGCGCCGCCTCGACCCGTTTTCCGTCGGCATGAACAAGCGTCTGGGACGGCAGACCGGCGATGGCGACGGGCATGTCCGTTTCGACTTCCACCAGCCCGGAGCGTGCCTGGCCGAAAGGATTGACGACGAGATTTTCGCTCTGCCCGGCCAGAGTGCCGGCGAGCTTTTGTCTGAGGCTTTCCGCCCCGGCAAAGAAGGTTTCGAAATCGCGATCGCTGTCGGCATAGACCTCGCCGATCGAGGAGCCGGGCAGGATGTCGTGGAACTGGTTGAGCAGGACAATATCCCACAGCCCTTGCAGTTCAGCCGCTGGACAAGCCGCCCCCGCCCGGACCGCGGCCAGGCTGGCCAGCGTTTCGAGTTCGCGCAACAGCGCTTCGGCGCGACGGTTGTTGCGTTTGACCTTGGCAACCGAGGTGAAGGTGCCGCGGTGGAATTCGAGATAGAGTTCGCCGACCCAGACGGGGTAGGCGTCCGGCTCGTCATGCATGCGCGCGACCAGACGGTCGAGGAACGGGCCCATGAAGCCCTGGGCGACGCGCGGACAACCCGGGATGCCGCGTTCCATGCGGCGGATGTTTTCGAGCATTTCGCGCGTCGGACCGCCACCGCCATCTCCGAAACCATAGACCAGGAACAGTTCGTCATTGGTCCGTTTCTGGGCATAGCGCCGCCATGTCCCCATGACCTGACTCGGATTGAGATCGGGGCAATAGGTGGTGCCGATCGAGGTCGAATCGACCGGTTGCGTGGTGAGGAAATAGGTCGGCGCCCGCGTGCCGTCGATGCCCTGCCAGAAGAAGGTTTCGTTGGGCATGCGGTTGGTGTCGTTCCAGGAAAGCTTATGGGTCACGAAGACCGAGAGCCCGGCGAGCTTCATGATCTGCGGCATCGCCGCCGAATAGCCGAACGTATCGGGCAGCCAGACGATGCGCGGCCTGACCCCGAATTGCTCGGAATGGAAACGCACACCCTTGAGAACCTGCCTGACCAGCGATTCTCCGCCCGTCATGTTGGCGTCGGGTTCGAGCCAGAGCGCCCCCTCGATCTCGAACTGCCCGGACGCCTGCTTTTCGCCGATACGCGCGTAGAGCTCGGGATAGTCCTTTTTCAGATAGTCGAGCAGCACCCCCTGGTTGTACATGAACCGGTATTCGGGAAACGCGTCCATCAACCCGAGCGCCGTCGCCATCGAACGCGCCATCTTCTGGCGCGTCTCCCCGACGCGCCACAGCCAGGCAACGTCGATATGGGTATGCCCGGTTACCGTGATCAGCGGCGTGGCTTCCGTGTCGCGGGTCTCGTAAATACGCGCGGCAATGGCGCGGGCCGCCTTCATGCTGGCAGCGAGCCGTTCCGGATCGCCGGGCCTGAGATCGACCGCGTTGACCGCTTCATAGACGGTATTGACAATGAGATCGCGGCGATGATCGGTCTCGGGCAGGTGCCGTGCCACGTCGAGCGGCACTTTCAGATCGTAATAAAGCGCCTCGGCCAGGGCGTCATGCACGATCAGGTGACAGGACAGGCCCAATTGCCTGCGATCTTCGACCGTCCCCGCCTCGATCATCAGGGCGAACCGTTGGCCGGCAGGAGCCGCATCGGAAAGCAGAACCTCGGAATGATTGGCGTCGGCTCCCTGGACGATCCGCCCGTTGATCCTGACAAGGCATTGCGGATCGGACCCGCCCATATTGCGTCCGAAGGCGGCCTTGATGCCGAGATAGACCCGCTTGCCGTCGAGTGCTTCGGGAATGACGACATCGCCGGCGAACCAGAAATAGCGTTGCGGCCGTCCCCAGACGGTGTCGCGCGTCATGCTCTGCCAGTCGGCATGCGGCCCGGTCAGCATCTCGGCACGGCGATCCTCCGTCGCCTCGGCAAAGACCAGCGGAATATCGCCCGGAACCGGTGTGAAAACATGGTGCCGAATTCGGTCGACCAGATGCGCGATTTTATCGAGATCAGACAGTGTTTCCTCCATCTAGAGCTTCGGGCGATTTAACTGCATCAAATCGCCCGGCTCTATCCTTTTGGTGTCGCATCGGGTGATGCGAAAAACCGGAGTCCACTTTTTCGCCCGATGCTCTAGTGGGGCGAAGCGTAGCGAGGATAATGAAATATTTCGCGCGACATCAATCCGGTCGCCGCCAAATCGGATATGTCGAGAGATCTAGTTTTTCTTGCAGATTTTCGCGGTTCCGTCTAGATAGCGGCGTCCAAACCGACACGAAAAATGTCGAAATCCATAAAAATATTTTTATGAGCAGAGGTGGTGATGCCGCAGGTGCAGTCTATCCTTGTTCCCCAACAGGAAGATGACGCGACGATCCGGATACAGGCGGCCCTGGATCACGCTCGGGATACCCCCGTACGTGTGGTTTTGGCGCCGGGGCGACATATCTGCCGCGGGTTGCGACTTCCGTCCAACGCTGAACTCAATCTGCCCGGCGGCGCCGAGCTGCATTTCGTTCCCCAATACGAAGCTTATGCCCACACGCGGGTTTCCGTCATTGCCGAGACGAGCGACAGGGCGATGATCGTTGCGGAAGGCGCCAGGAACGTCGCGCTCACCGGCACGGGGCACATCGTGTGTTCCGGAACCGCGTTCAGCCTCGGCGACGATACGGAAATGGGGACACGCCTTCCGGCGCGTCACCGCCCGCGTCTTCTGGTCCTCGACAGCTGCTCGGCAGTCCGCATCAATGGCATCCATGTCGAGAACTCGCCGATGTGGACGCTGCATCTCGTCAATTGCGAGGATGTCGCCATCGACAATGTCGTCATCGACAACGACCGGCGCATGCCAAATACCGATGGCATGGTCATCGATGCCTGTCGTGACGTGACGATTTCCGGGTGTTCGATCAGCACCGCCGACGATGGTATCGTGCTCAAGACCTCCATCCGGCCCGACGGTCGGATTACCGGCGCCTGCGAACGCATTCGCGTTTCACGATCGAGTGTGTCCAGCAATTCCTGCGCCCTCAAGATCGGTACCGAATCCTTCGGATCGTTCGACGACATCTCCTTCGAGGACTGCACCATTCCCAATTCCAACCGGGCCCTGGGCATTTTCTCGCGCGATGGTGGCAATATGAATGCGATCCGTTTTGCACGCATTGGCGTCGACTGCAGGGAAACGCCCAACGGTTTCTGGGGATCGGGCGAAGCACTGACCCTGTCCGTTCTCGACCGCCGGCCGGCGGAGCGGCCCGCCGGCAAAATCACCAATGTCACGATCGAAGACGTTTCCGGACAAATGCAAGGCGCGATCAATTTTTTCGCCGAGCATCCCGGCGGCATTACCGGTGTCGCGATGGTTGGCATCCGGCTCGATCAGCAGCACGGCGCACTCGGCACCGCCCTTTCCTATGATCTCAGGCCCACCCCGGCCGATCTCGCGCCCTCCTCCAGATCAGGCGGGCGCATGAACGCCTGGCGTAAGGACGCCGACGGAAAAATCATTGGCCTTCATCCCTATCCCGGCGGCATGCCCGGGCTTTTTGCCCACAACGTCGCCGGACTGGACCTGACGGATATCGAGATCGTCCGGCCCGATCCCCTGCCAAAAGGGTTCAATGCCGACCTGATCGTCAGGACGGGAAAACCGGCGCAGGACTGATCCTGGCGCCTTTCAAGTCTTGATCGCGGCATTGCCACGTGCCCACCCTCCCCTTGACGGGGAGGGATGGGGTGGGGTGGAGCATCAAACGCCCGCACCCCGATAAAAAGCCAACCTGCGCTATGCTCCCAGCATCGCGGCGGTGACCGGCTCGGCCTTGCCCGACTTGGCGGAAAGGGTCGCGGCTTCGGCCACGGCAAGGGCGCGCACGCCTTCGGAAAGCGGCACCGGCATGGCCGTTCCCGCCTTGATCGCATTGACGAAATCGGTCCATTCGCGGATATAGGCGCGCATGTAGCGTTCAAGGAAGAAATGCTCGGGTTTGGCGCTCAGCGCCCCGTCCCTGGTGATCTTTTCGACGTTGTTTTCCAGAACGTTGGCGGCGGACAACAAGCCTTCCGAGCCCAGAAGTTCGAGCCTCTGGTCGTAGCCATAGGCGGCGCGGCGGGAGTTCTTGATCACCGCGATACGGCCATCGGCAAATTTCAATGTCACCACGGCGGTGTCGACATCGCCGGCCGCGCCGATTTCCGGATCGACGATGGCGGAACCGACGGCGGTCACCATTTCGGGTGCCGACCCCATGATCCAGCAGGCCATGTCGAAATCATGGATCATCATGTCGCGGAAAAGGCCGCCCGATACCTTGACGTAGGACACCGGCGGCGGGGCCGGATCGAACGAGGTGACGGATAACAATTCCCCCTTGCCGATTTCACCGGCATCGAACGCAGTCTTGAGCGTCGAAAAATGCGGATCGAACCGGCGGTTGAAGCCGACCATGACCGGCTTGCCGCTCTTTTCGACCGCCTTGAGGCACTTGAGCGCCCGTTCGAGGCTCAAATCGACCGGCTTTTCGCTCAACACCGCCTTGCCTTCCGCCACCGCCGCCTCGATGAGGTCGGAATGGGTGTCGGTGGAAGTGGCGACCAGCACCGCATCGATCGAGGGATCGGCGATGATCTCCTCGTTGGTTTTCGCGGCGATGCCGTGTTCGGCGGCAAGCTTTTCGGCCGATGCCGTATCGATGTCGGAGACCGCGACCAGCTTGCTGTCCGGATTGACGGCGATGGATTTGGCATGGACCTTGCCGATGCGTCCGGCGCCGAGCAGACCGATTTTCAACATGTTCTCTTCCCTAAAAAACCCGGCAGGCGCCGGATACGCTTGTTGCTTTCTTCGTCAGGCGTCGCGCCTGGCAATCCAGTCGAAATCGGGATGGTTCCTGAAACGCCATTGCCGGACCGGGCCGGCCATGACGTTGAGGTAGTACATCTCGATCCCGTAAGGCGCCGCGCAGGGGTGATACCCTTTGGGCACCAGAACGACGTCGCCGTCAGCCATGGCGATGGTCTCGTCCAGCGACAGATCGTCGGTGAAAACGCGCTGGATGCCGAACCCGCTGGCCGGGTTGAGCCGGTGGTAATAGGTTTCCTCGAGATAGGTGAGGCGCGGGAAATCGTCCTCGTCGTGCCGGTGCGGCGGATAGGACGACCAGTGCCCTTGCGGGGTGAAGACCTCGGTCACCAGCAGGGCGTCGGCGATGTCCGCGTCCGGCATGGCGATGTTGTAGATGGACCGTTGATTGGTGCCCTTGCCCCGGGTCAGTTTTTCCCCGGCATTAAGAACCTGGGCCTTGTGCCCGCCCTTGCCCGGCGCGGTGCACACCGCCAGAGTGCAGTCCGTCGCCGCTTTCGCCGTCCAGTCGGTGCCATTGGGCAGATAAACGCTGACCGGCGGCGTCGCTTCGAAGACGTTCAACCGATCGCCCAGAAGACCGAAATCCTGACCGGCGCCGGCGATTTCCGCCTTGCCTTCGACCAGAACGAGAATGACCTCCTTGTCCCCGGTCGGTTCCCTGGCCACCTCGCCGGGCTTCAGCCGATAGAGCGAAAACCCGACATAAGACCAGCCCGCCGTCTCCGGCGTGATGGCGATGACCTTGCCGGTTTCACCCGACGGTTTGACCAAAAGCTTGCTCATTTTTCCGGCTCGTCCGTTTCCTCGGATTGGAAATAGTCTTTGTCCTTCGACATGAAGAAGCTCCAGAAAAGGTAGAGCGCCGATCCGCCGAAAATGACCGTCCAGATGGGTTCGTCGATGAAATATTCGACGACGGCCAGAACGGTGGACACTCCGATGAACAGCGCCCTGATCCAGGGTTTTTTGAACATCGGATGCTTGACGTCGAACAAGCCGGGCTTCTTCTTGTCGTCAGCCATTACGCCTCCTTGTCCAACCCGGTCTTTTTGGCCAGCCGCTTGAGCGTGGCGAGACCGAGGGTCTGATAAAGCAGGGGGTTGCGTTCGTGCGGCTCCTGCTCGGCCTCGATGACCAGCCAGCCATCATAGCCGACATCGGCGAGGATTTTCAGCAAGGGCTCGAAATCGATCGCCCCTTCCTGATCGCCCGGCACGGTAAAGGCGCCGGCAACGACACCTTGCAAAAAGCTCCAACCCTCGTCCTTGACCTTTTGAACGATGGCCGGACGGATGTTCTTGGCGTGGAAATGCTTTACGCGCGCGGCGTGCGTCTTGAGGACAGCCGCGACATCGCCGCCGCCAAAAGCGCAATGCCCGGCATCGAACAACAATTTGGTCGCCGGGCCCGTCGCCGCCATGAAGGCGTCGATTTCTTCGGGCGTCTGCACAACCGTACCCATGTGATGGTGATAGGTCAGGGCGATGCCCTGGCTTTCCATATATTTGGCGAACTCCTCCATTTTGGCACCGAACACCTTCATCTCGGCATCGGTCAGCACCGGCTTTTGCGTCAAAGGCTTGTTCGAGCCATGAATGGCGTTCGAGGTCTCGGCGGTGACGCAGACTTTGCAGCCGTTTTCCCGGAGCTTGGCGAGGTGCGGCTGAAAGGCCTTGATCTCGTCTTCGACCGACCGGACCAGGAGTTCCGTCGAATACCAGCCCGAGATGAACTTGAGCCCGTATCTGCCGAGCAAGGCCTTCAATTCCTTGGGATCGTTCGGCCAGCGGTGACCGTTCTCGATGCCGTCGAAGCCGATCTCGACGCCCGCTTCGGTGAGGATCCGGTCGGTCGAGATGTCGGCGCCGATCGACTGATCGTCGTCATTGGCCCAGGCGATGGGGTTGGTGCCGTAAAAGATCATTTTGCTCTTCCCTAATTGACCTGCTGCTTGGCGGTCATTTCTTCGTATTTCTGTCGCGCCGCCTTGACTTCGGCGCGCTCAGAGACTTCCGGCACGGCGACGTCCCACCAATGGCCACCGGCGCCGGTTCCCGGCTGGGGATCGGTTTCGATGACAATGACGGTGGGGATGTCGCGTTTGCGCGCCGCGATCAATTCTTCTTCCAGTTCCGCAATGGACGCCGCCTTTTCGGCAAAGGCGCCGAGGGCGCGGGCATGCCTGACGAAATCGATCTCCGGCTGGGTTTCGACGCGCGCATCCTTGTAGAGGTTGTTGAACGGCGCGCCGCCGGTTTCGTTTTGCAGCCGGTTGATGCAGCCGAAACCGCGATTGTTGGTCAGGACCACGGTGAAGGGGATACGGCGCATGACGGCGGTGGCCAGTTCCGAATTGGCCATCATGTAGCTGCCGTCGCCGATGAAGCAGACGACATCCCTGTCGGGCGCGGCGAGCTTGGTGCCCATGGCCCCGGCAATCTCGTAGCCCATGCAGGAATAGCCGTATTCCATGTGGTAGCCGCCCTTCGATGCCCGCCACAGCACCTGCAAATGGCCCGGCATGGTGCCAGCGGCGCACATGGCGAGGGTTCGTTCCGTCGCCTGGCGCTGCACCGCGCCGATGACCTGGGCGTCAGTCGGCAGGCCCTTTTCGTTCGGCATGGCGGTAACGGCATCGGCCGCCGAGAACCAGAGGTCGCGACGACCCTTGTCCTGATCGGCGAAACGCTTGTCGCCCAACCCCTTGTCGATTTCCCGCAATGCGATCTTCGCATCGGCGACGAGCGGCGTTGCCCCATGCTTGGCGGCGTCATAGCCGGCCAGATTGATCGAAACGAGTCTGCGGTTCGGGTTGGAGAAAACCGTCCAGCTGCCCGTCTGGAAATCCTGAAAACGCGTACCGACACCGATGACGAGATCGGCTTCGCCAGCCACCAGATTGGCCACCTCGGACCCGGTCACGCCGGCCGAACCGAAATTGAGCGCCTCGTCCCAGTCGACGCCCCCCTTGCCGGCCTGGGTTTCGACTAAAGGAATGTTGTGCCTTTGTGCGAAGGCGAGAAGATCGCCCTCCGCCTCGGAATAAAGCACCCCACCGCCTGAAACCAATACCGGCTTTTCAGCCGCCTTTAGAAGCGCCACCACGTCGGCAACGTCCCGGGGATCGGGTTCCGGCCGGCGGATGCGCCAGGTCTGGGGCGTAAAAAAGCTCTCCGGATACTCGTAGGCCTCGGCCTGCACATCCTGGCAAAAGGCGAGCGTGACCGGCCCGCAATTGGCCGGATCGGTCATTACCCGCAGCGCCCGCGGCAGGGCGGACAAGATGTGCTCGGGCCGCGAAATATGATCGAAATAGCGCGAGACGGGCTTGAAGCAGTCGTTGACACTGAGCGTACCGTCGTCGAAATCCTCGAGCTGCTGCAGCACCGGATCGGGCCGGCGATTGGCGAAAACATCGCCGGGAATGAGCAGGACCGGCAGGCGGTTGACATGGGCCAGCGCGGCGGCGGTGACCATATTGGTCGCGCCGGGTCCGATCGAAGTGGTGACGGCCATAGCCCTTTTACGGCGCTTGGTCTTGGCATAGGCGATAGCGGCATGCGCCATGGTCTGTTCGTTCTGGCCACGCCAGGTCGGCAGCGCATCGCCGGCGGCATAGAGCGCTTCGCCCAGGCCCGCGACATTGCCGTGCCCGAAAATCGCCCAGACGCCATCGATGAAACGTTCGCCATCCTCGTTCATCTGGACCGACAACCAGCGGACCAGGGCTTGAGCTGCCGTCAGGCGGATCGTTTTCGTCATCGCTTTCATCCCCTCGCTTTGATCTTTGCGGCGTCCCAGATGTCGCAAAGCTGGCCATATCTGTCGGCCATCATGGTGACGGCTTCGCCATCCGCAATGGAGTTCCTTAGCCAGGCGCGCGCCACCTCGCCGAAAATGGTACGCCCCACGGCGAACCCCTTGACCAGATCGAAACGCGCCGCCAGCTCGAAGCTTTTCGCCAGCTGCTCCACGGGCGCGTCGAGCCCGAGCACGACGATGCCGCGCACATAAGAGTCGTTGCGCGCAACAGCGTCGCAGGCATTTTGCCAGGCCTTTTCGGTCTGCATCGGTTCAAGCTTCCACCAGTCGGGGAAAATGCCGATATCGTAGAAACGCTGGATGACCCGCGCCGTGGTGTCGTCGTCAACCGGCGCCACCTTGGACGGAATGATCTCCAGCAGGAATTCGAGGTTGTTGGCGCGTGTTGCCGCAAAGAGCCGGGAGATGGTTTCTTCCTGACGCGCCTTCATTTCGGCATCGTCGTCCGGATGATAAAAACACAGCGCCTTGACCACCTGTTTGGCCGGCCATTCCTTGAGCGCGCTGCCGAAATCCATGCCGATCTCAAGTTCGAGCGGGCGGGAGCCGGGCAGTTCGACCGGGCGACCGATCCACAACCCGGTGCCGGCGGCGGCGAACAGCGCCGCCTCGCCGAGACGGCCGTCGCACAAAATGCCATAGCCAAGATTGCCGGCCGAAACCCGTTCGGCGGCGGCAAGGCAGAGTTCCTTGAACGGCCCGATCCGCCCGGCATCGGCGCCGGCCTCTTCGGCCATGTCTTCCAATTGAGCACGATGGTCGAAGGCGAAAACCCGCATCTGAGGCCAGTCGCCGGTACGGTTGGTCGACCAATGCACCTGTTCGAGCGGGCCATCGTGTCTCAGGTCCTTCCTGACGATGCCGCGCTCGAAGAAAAACTGCATCTCCTGCCAGCTCGGATAGGCCGGCGTGCAGCCGTGACGCGACACCGCGAAGGCGCCGCAGGCATTGGCGTATTTGAGCGCCGTCGGCCAATCCTCGCCGTCGAGCCAGCCCTTGAGGAGGCCGCCCATGAAACCATCGCCGGCCCCGAGCACGTTGAAGACTTCGATGGGAAAGCCCGGCCCGGTTTCACCCTCATCGAGATCGTCCGGAATGTCGCCGGCATAGGCCGTCGCCCCCGACGCGCCGCGCTTGCAGATCAGGGTCGCCCGGGACACCTTGCGAACCGCCCGCAGCGCCGCAACCGTATCCGTCGTCCCGCCGGCGATATGGAATTCTTCCTCGGTTCCCACGATCAGGTCGAACAGGGAAAGCGTCGACTGCAGCTTGGTCGTCACGCGTTCGCTTTCGATAAAGCGGTTCTCGCCTTCGCCGAACCCGGCCAGCCCCCACAGATTGGGACGATAGTCGATGTCGAGCGCCGTCAGCGCCCCGTTCGCGCGCGCCAGCCGGACGGCCTTCAATGTCGCCGCCTCGGTGTTCGGGTGGCTCAGATGCGTGCCGGAGGCCACCACCGCCCGCGCTTCGGCGATGAAATCGGGATCGATATCGTCCTCGCAAAGCCCCATGTCGGCGCAATTGTCGCGATAGAAAATCAGCGGGAACTGCTCGTGATCGCGGATGCCGAGGATCACCAGCGCCGTCAGGCGCTTCGGGTCGGTGATGACGCCGCGCGTGTCGACGCCCTCGCGTTCGAGCTGCTCGCGGATGAACCGGCCCATGTGTTCGTCGCCGACCCGGGTGATGACGGCCGTCTTGAGACCGAGCCGCGCGGCACCGCAGGCGGTGTTGGTGGGCGACCCGCCGATATACTTGGAGAACGAACGCATGTCTTCAAGGCGCCCGCCCACCTGGTCGCCGTAAAGATCGACCGATGACCGGCCGATCGTGATGACGTCGATTTTTGCCATAGCTCCTATAGTCGACTGTTCGCCCATACGGGTGTCAGCCGATCCCTTTTCTCAAATGGAAATTATATTCCATTTTCAGTTTGTACCAGTCTTTTTCGCATCCCGACGCCCCTCACGATGTCGAGCGGCGCGCGCCGACCGCCACGGCCAGCGTCATGGCCAGCGTCAGCGTCGCATTGAGCGTCCTAAAGGCGCCGACTTCGATCTCGTTGATCATCAGCGGCTGGGTGCTCAAGTGCAGCAAGGGACTGGTGACCAGATCGGTCAGGGCGATGACCGACATGCCGGTGGCGGCGGCCTGACGCGCCAGATCGAGCGTCGCCTCGGTATAGGGCGCGAAGCTGACGGCGATCATGGCGTTGGTTTTGGAAAACAGATGGGCCGAACCGAGATTGCCAACGCCCGAATGCAGAATGGCCGGCACGCCCATCTTGTCGAACGTGTAGGAGAGATAGGACACCACCGGAAAGGCGCGACGGAAGCCGGCCAGATGAATTTTATCTGCATTTGCAATGAGTTCTACGGCGCGATCCAGATCGTCCGGTCGGATCGCATGCATCAGGTTCTCGACCGAGAGACGTCCCGCCTCGGCAAACTCGGCCAACAGGGCGCTGGCACTGTCGCTGCCTTCGGCATGCAGTTTTTCAAGACGCGTCTGATAGTCCGGCCAGCGCTGCTGATAGTCCTCGCGAAAGAGTTTTTGCAGCTGCGAAAACCCCGAAAACCCCATCTCCTGGCAAAAGCGCATAAAGGCGGATGGCGGCACCCCCGCCCCCGCCGCCAGTTCGGCCACGGTCGACACTGCAATGCGTTCGGGATTGGCGGCGACAAAATCGCCGCACTGGCGCAACCGCTTGGGCAGCGTATCGATGACCTGCGCCAGCCGCGTCAGAAACGCGTCGGGACTTGCAGGAGCCGTCTCGTGCTGCATGGCTGCCGCCTCTCACCGCACCATATCGCCGTGCCGAGTTTTAGAATTTTTGTTCCATCAAAGCAAGCGCATCCGGTACCGTGCCGGATCGGCGGCCCCGTCTCAGGGTGCGACGTAGCGCAGGATCGTGTCGACGATCATGGCGCGCTGGGCCGATATGTCGTCGGCGTCCCACAGATCCTTGTCGAACACGGCCCGCATCGAATAGCGATTCGACACGCGCATGAAGCACAGGGCACTGATCATGAAATGCAGGTGCCAGGAATTGATGCCCGTGCGGAAGGACCCGTCGCGCTCGCCCCGTTCCAGCACCTGACTGACAGTATCGAGGGCGATGGCATTGCGTTCGACCAGCGAGGGGCGGCCGGAAATATGCCGGCCCTTCTCGATGTTTTCGGTGCTGACCAGACGCACGTATTCCGGATGTTCGGCATGGTGATCGAAGGTGACCTCGACCAGCCGGCCAAGCGCTTCGCGCGGGCTCAGGACGTCGAGATTGAGCTGGCGCTCGCGTTCGCGCATGCCGCCATAGGCCTCTTCCATCACCGCGACGTAGAGCTTTTCCTTGGAGCCAAAATGATAATAGATCATCGGCTTGGATATGCTGGTATTGGCGGCGATGGCATCGACCCGCGCCCCGCTGAACCCCTTGGAAGCAAACTCGTTCATCGCCGCGGCAAGGATTTCGCGCCGCGTCCGCTCGCCGCCCCTGGACGATCCGCGCTGTTTGGGAGGCGCGAGCACCTTGTCCTTCGTCTCGGCCTGCGGCGCCACGCGAACCGGTTCCGCCGCGCCGTCGCCCCTCGCATGGCGCAACTCGGCGCGTGCGGCGGCGAAATCCTCCTCCAGCCCCCTCAGCATGCCGGTGGCGATCCGGACACCCGTTTCGACATCGGTCGTTCCCGTCGAGCGCTCGATGACCTTGGCGTGGTCCTGATAGTTGGGATGGGTCCAAAGATCGCGCGGAATCTTCTTCAAAATGCCGATGCGGCCATTGCGTCCGACACGCACATTTTTCGGAAGCGTCATCATATCCGGCTCCTGCTTCTCACACCGATTTGGTATGGAAGGTATGGATTTCGTTCAATTGGTATGGAGTTTGCACGTTTGCACCCACCTGTCAACACGCGTCGCGCGCGAGGAAAAATCCGCCATTTTCCACGCTCTTCAGTCGTTCTGATGAAGACTCGCATCCAATCAGATTTCGACTAACTAACTGTATTTACAGCACTCTCCTGCAACATACTGACTTACGCCATTTTCCGAAACGGGCTCATGCGTCCCGTTGTCGCGCGCGCAGGTCATGACCGCGTTTAACATTGACACGATCTACTAGTCGGTATTCTCCTGACCAGGAAGCTGCTTGCAAACGGGTTCGGCGCAAAACAAGAACAGGCCTCGTTCCCGGCAGGAAAGAACGGATGGTTCGGCACCTGGTGCCGATGCGATCCGGTTCCTTTTTGGCAGGCGGCTCGGAGACGATCACATGATCGGTCCCCGCCTTTTGGTCCTTTTCGGCCGGAACGTGCGGGGAGAGGAAACCTTAGGGAGGATCCTATGCACAAAGCGCTTATGCCAGTGGTAGCGGTCGCGGTCGGCCTTGGGCTGGCCTTTCCGGCAACTGCCGCAGATTTCATATTCAAGTTTGCCCATTCGCAACCCGAGGACTCGGTCAGGCATCAGTCGATGCAGATCTTCGAGAAAGCCCTGGAAGAAGCGAGCGGCGGTCGCATCGATGTCCAGATCTTCCCGGCCAGCCAGCTGGGCAGCGAAGGCGAAGTGATGGACATGGTCAAGCTCGGGACCGTTGAAGGCACCCGTGGCGGCGCCTTCACCAAGGCCAACGAAAAGTTCCTGATCTGGACACTGCCGTTCCTTTACGACAACACCGACGCCGTGCTCAAGGCGATGCGCTCCGAGTTCGGCGACGAAATCGCCAAGGCGGCCGAAGCCAATGGCTACTACATTCCGGCCACGGGCGTTGCCGGCGGCTTCCGTCAGATCACCAACAACAAGCATCCGATCTTCACGCCGGACGATGTCGTCGGACTAAAGATCCGTTGCCCGGGCATCGAAACCATCGTCAAGACCATGCAGGCGCTCGGCGCCAACCCGGTTTCGGTTCCCTATAACGAAACCTACATGGCCCTGAAGATGGGCGTGGCCGACGGCGAGGAAAACCCGCCCTCGAACATCTCGGTGATGAAGTTCTACGAAGCACAGAAGTACATGTCGCTGGTGAACTACCAGATCCATCCCGATCCCTTCATGGTCAACCTTGCCTGGTACCAGTCGCTGCCGGACGACCTCAAGGTGGTGTTCGACAAAGCCGCCAAGGACGCAATGGCCTGGAGCGACGAACATTGGCTGGCCTCGGAAGCCGACTACACCGCCTTCCTTTCCGACAAGATGGAGGTCAACGAGATCACTCCGGAAGCGCGCGAAGCCTTCATCGCCAAGGTGCGTCCGGTCTGGGATGACTACATCAACGCCGGAACGTTTACGGCCGAAGAAGTCGACGCGGCCGTAGCCGCGGGCAAGTAATCCGGTCTGACGACCTCCTGAACTGTCCGGAGGGTGCGCGCACCCTCCGGATATGGGGGAAAACCGGGACTGCGCCCTTGAGCGAGACCCATGCTGCCGCCCAGAGGGCCCCGTGTGCCCGGCGTAACGGGCGGAACCAGACCGATCCCCGTCCACCACAGAACAAGGGTCCCGATACGGGACACCGGGTCCCTTCGCGTTAAAGTTCTGTTAAGGTATGATTTCGGAAAGCTCGGAAAGATCTCAGATGACCGACCCGATGACATCCGCTTCGCCACTGGCATTGGTTCTTCGTCTCGAAAAGGCGCTGACACGCGGGCTGACCGTGTTGCTGACGGCGCTTTTCGCCATCATTTTCGTTCTGGTGACCACCCTCGTGGTGATGCGCTACGGGTTCAACCGCGCCATCATCGGGGGCAGCGAAGCCAGCGTCGCGCTGTTCATCTACACCACGGCACTCGGCGCTTCGGTCGATATCGCCAGAGGCAAGCATATCCGCATCGATTCTCTCATAGCGATCCTGCCCGAACGCATTCGCAACTGGATCGAGATCCTCAACCTCGGTTTGATCGGCACGCTGCATGCCTTTCTCTTCGTCTATTCCATCAAGTGGATCAGCGTGGTGGGAAACAGCAAGGATCCGGTCATGCACACGCCCGACGCTCTGGTCGAGATCGCCATTCCCATCGGCTGCGCCTTTGCTGTCGTGTTCTGCATAACGCGCATCGCGGCCATGGTGCTCGCGGCGCCAACAAAGACCGCGTGAGGTCGCGCCATGCTCATTCTTTTGCTCAGCCTTGTCGTTTTCATGCTGATCGGCGTGCCCATCGCCTTTTCGATGGGTCTTTCGAGCCTCATCTATTTCTTTCTCTATCAGCCCGCGCTGATTGCGGTTTTGCCGGCGCGCGTCTTTGCCGGCATGGATTCCTCGATCATGCTGTCGCTGCCGCTTTTCATCGTCATGGGCCATTTGATGAACCATGGCGGGCTGACGACGCGCCTCATCGATTTCTGCATGCTGTTCGTGGGCTGGCTGCGCGGCGGGCTGGGCCTCGTTTCGGTACTGACCTCGATGGTCTTCGGCGGCATTTCCGGATCGTCGGTTTCCGACGCCGCCTCGATCGGCCAGGTCATGATCCCGGCCATGAAGAACAAGGGCTATCCCACCCGCATGGCCACCGGTCTCATCGCCGCCTCCTCGACCATGGGCATGATCATTCCACCCTCCATTCCAATGGTCATCTATGCCTTTGCCGCGTCGGAATCGGTGGGACGGCTGTTCCTCGGCGGGTTGTTCGCCGGCGTCATGGTCGGCGTCTTCATGATGGGGATCGTGCTGTTTTTGGCTCACAAGAACAAGTATCCCCGCGAAACGGTCGACCTTTCGCCCAAAAACGTTTTCAAGTGCACGATGGAAGGCATACCGGCCCTGTTGATGCCGCTGATCGTGGTCGGCTCGGTCGTGACCGGCATCGCCACGGCGACGGAATCGGCCGCCGTCGGTGCCGCCTATGCCCTGATCGCCGGCCTGTTCTTCTATCGCGGCATCACGCTTAAGGACCTGCCCAAGCTTTTTGGCGAGGCGATCCTGTCGTCCGCCAATGTGATGATCATCATCGCCTTTTGCGGCGTGTTCACCTGGATTCTCGCGCTCGAGCACGTCACCGAATATGTCGGCCTGTTCTTCATGCAATTGCAACTTGGGCCGCAGGCGGCGCTGCTCTTCGTGGCGGTCATCGTTCTGCTGATCGGCTTTTTCGTCGACGTCAGCCCGGCCATCCTGTTGCTGACGCCGGTTTTCCTGCCAGCCCTGAAAATGCTCGGCGTGTCGCCGATCCAGTTCGGCGCCGTACTGATCACGGGTCTTGCCATGGGATTGGTCACGCCGCCTGTCGGCATGTGCCTCAATGTCTGCGCCTCGATTTCGGGACACTCGATCATTTCGGTGTTCCGGGGCGCCCTGCCCTTCCTGCTCGCCAACCTGCTGGTGTTGATCCTGATCAGCCTCATTCCAGAGCTGAGCACCTGGCTGCCTGCCGTTCTCATGGGAAATTAGACCAAACTGCGAAAAAGTGGGTAGCCATTCTCTTAAAAAACGCCGAAACCATAAAGACCTAGAGTATGCGTTTCAGTGCTATCTGAACGCATTTCGCGTCAGACTTTACCGCCGTGTCTTTCACTTCCTTTCGGCACGGTGTGACTAATAACTGCCTCCCCGTTCCGCCATCGGAACAGGGAGGCATTTTGTTGTCTTTGCAGCAAAACTCCGCCTGCGATTGCGGACCGGACGAGGTTTCACATCGTGGTCGCGGACCGCTGAAATGGACCAGACAGGCGAACACGGGGGGCCATGAACAAGACCCCTTTTTTCGCTCAGCCCCTCAAACTGAACGCCGAGGGCGGCGTGCGAAAAAGAACGCCGCGACAATAAAAGAACAAGGCGCGTGTTCCGGGTCCATCGGAACAAAAAACGCTCCAGTCAGTGTCCCTCGAACGTGATCAGCGTATGCACTTCGACATCGAGGGCCCTCAGCTTGTCGGCCCCGCCGATATCGGGCAGATCGATGACGAAGCTGGCGTTGGACACCTTGGCGCCGGTGCGCCGGATAAGGGAGACCGCTGCGATCGCCGTGCCACCGGTGGCGATCAGGTCGTCGATCAAGAGCACCACGTCGTTCTCGTTCACCGCGTCGGCATGCATCTCGATGGTGTCGACGCCATATTCGAGGGCATAGTTCTGCCCGATCGTCTCGCCCGGCAGCTTGCCGCGCTTGCGGATCGGTACGAACCCGACGCCAAGCGAGATGGCCACTGCCGCCCCGAAAATGAAGCCGCGCGCCTCGATGCCGGCGACATGAGTGATCCCCATGCCGCGGTGATAGGAGGCCGTGCGCTCGATCGCCTCGCGAAATCCGACCGGATCTTCGATGAGAGTGGTGATATCGCGGAACAGGATTCCCGGCTTGGGATAATCCGGAATGGTGCGCACGAGGTGCTTGAGATCGACAGGCATTTTGCTTTTCCAGAAGCGCGTTGACATGGCAAAGGGCCCAAACGGGCCCCTCGTCCATTTTTCGCTTTAGCCTAGAGCATTTCGCGTTCTGATGAAATCGGAACGCATACGCTCGGCCATGATGTTGTCCGTGTTTCCGAACCGAAAAGGCGGTCTCCGCCTTTTTCAAAAAATACTCCGGTTCAATGCGGAATTTTCGACCAGAGCCTGCGCTTGGTCAGATACATCAGCCCGGCCAGAACGAAAAGCACCAGGATCACCTTGAACCCGAGTTCCTTGCGGGCATCGAGATGGGGCTCGGCCACCCACATCAGGAAGGCCGAAACGTCCTTGGCATATTGCTCGGTCGTTGCCGGAACCGTCTCGTCATCATAGCTCACGAGCCCGTCGCTCAAGGGGGGTGGCATGGACAAGCCACCGCCGAAAAAGGCGTTGTAGGACTGACCGGGGGCAATTTCGACGCCGTGCGGCGCCTCGGCGTAATTGGTCAAAAGATTGTAGATATAGTCCGGCCCGCCTTCCTGATAGGCGGTGAAATAGTTCATCACCCACCCGAGGCCCGGTTTGGCCACGGACCGCGCCTTGGCGATCACTGAGAAATCGGGCGGCAGCGCACCATTATTGGCGTCGCGCGCGTCCTGATCGGTCGCGAAGGGCGCCGGCCAGCGGTCTGCGGCAATGCCGGGGCGTTCGCCATCCGCCGCTTCCGGATCGGCAACGGTATAGGTCGCGGCCAACGCCTTGACCTGTTCTTCGGAATAATGCGGGCCGCCTTGTTCGGAAAGATTGCGGAAGGCCAGAAGATTGGCCGAATGGCAGGACGAACACACTTCCCGGAACACCTGGAAGCCGCGCTGCAACTGGTTGGTGTCATAGGTGCCGAACGGCCCGCCGAAACTCCAGTTGAGGAATTTCGGCTCGACACCGCCGGTTTCCGATGCAGTGGCCGGCCCGGCGAGAAGAAAACCGAGGGCAAGGGCCGCGAGAATGGTCTTGGTCTTGATCATTTCCTGTTGGTCCTTCGCTCTCAATGCGCCTTGGCCAGCACGGCTTCCGAAATGCTCGCCGGCAAGGGTTTGGGCGTTTCGATGCGGCTGACGACAGGCAGAATGACGAGGAAGTACAAGAAGTAATAGGCGGTCGAGACCTTGGCCAGCATCACGTAGATGCCGTCGGCCGGCTGGGCGCCCAGATACATCAGCATCAGGAAGTTGAAGACGAAGACCCAGTAGAAGATCTTGAAGATCGGCCGGAAACTGCCCGAGCGGACCTTGGAGATATCGAGCCAGGGCAAAAAGAACAGGATCAGAAGCGAGCCGAACATCACGATGACGCCGCCGAGCTTTGAATCGATGAAAAGCACGTTGAAATCGATCGCCCTCAGCATGGCGTAGAACGGCAAGAGGTACCATTCGGGCACGATATGGGCCGGCGTGACCTGCGAATTGGCCATGATGTAATTGTCGGGATGCCCGAGGATATCCGGCGCGAAAAAGACGAACCAGGCGAACGGGATCAGAAAAACCGAAAGCCCGACCATGTCCTTGATCGTGGCATAGGGCGTGAACGGCACCGTGTCGCGCCCGCTTCTAACCTCGACGCCGGTCGGATTGCCGTTGCCCGGAATGTGCAGTGCCCAGATGTGCAAAATCACCACCGCCGCGATGACGAAAGGCAAAAGATAATGCAGCGAGAAGAAGCGGTTGAGCGTGGCGTTTTCGACCGCGAAACCGCCGCGCAGCCATTCGAGCAGCGGATCGCCGAGAATCGGGATGGCCGAAAAGATCGAGGTGATCACCGTGGCGCCCCAGAAGCTCATCTGGCCCCAGGGCAGCACGTAGCCCATGAACGCCGTCGCCATCATCAGAATGAAGATGATGACGCCAAGCATCCACAACACCTCGCGCGGCGCCTTGTACGAACCGTAAAAAAGGCCACGGAAGATATGGATATAGACCGCAAAGAAAAACATCGAGGCGCCCACGGCATGCGTCGCCTGGATGATGCGCCCCCAGTTGACGTCGCGCCGGATATGCTCGACCGAATTGAAGGCGAGCGCGATGTTCGGCGTATAATGCATGGCGAGGATGATGCCGGTGACGATCTGCGTAACGAGGCAGAACGCCAGGATCATGCCGAAGGTCCACCAGTAATTGAGGTTTTTCGGCGTCGGAAAATCGACGAAATGTTCCTTGCCGTAGGAAATCAGCGGCAGGCGGTCGTTGAACCATTTGAGGGCCGGGTTCTTCGGCTCATATTTATCCTGTGAATGCGCCATCTCGCTCGCCCCTAACCGATCTTGACCTTGGTGTCGCTCAGGAATTCGTAAGGCGGCACCACCAGGTTCTTTGGTGCGGGACCTTTGCGGATACGGCCGGCGCTGTCATATTGCGAGCCATGGCACGGACAGAACCAGCCGTCGCGGAACTCACCGTCATTGAAGACCGGAATGCACCCCAGATGCGTGCAGTTGGCGATCATGATCAGCCAGTTGTCATGGCCTGACTTGACACGCTGGTCGTCGGGCTCGGGATCCTTGAGATCGGAAAGCGGCGTGGCCCGTGCCTCGTCGATATCCTGTTGGGTGCGGTTCCTGACGAAGACCGGCAGGCCGCGCCACTTGATGGTGACCACCTGGCCAATTTCGATCGGCGAAAGGTCGAACTCGATCGAGGCCAGGGCCAGGGTCGAAGCATCCGGATTCATCTGGTCGATCAGCGGCCAGACCGCGCTTGCCGCGGCAACGGCGCCCACCGCGCCGGTGGCGATATAGATGAAGTCGCGTCGCGTCGCGCGTTCCGTTCCCACGGTTGCACCGTCCGTTTCGTCAGTTGCCAAACCTCACCCCCATGCAAACGAAGTGACATCGTCTATTTGTTCCCCGTCTGCCGATCTGACGGGAAACCCCACCCGCCATTCGACAGCCTCAAGACGTGGGGCGCTCTTTTTGCATCGTCGCTTGCGCTTGTCCAGCCTTGCTTCACTAAGTCGCAGGGTACTGCGTCACATTGTCATATTGCTCTCGGTGATTCAACACGGAAACCGAACCGGAATTTCCGTCCTTTTGCACGTCTTTTATGGATACCAGATGTCTGTCGCCCTTGCGCTTTTCCAACCCGACATTCCGCAGAACACCGGCACGCTGATGCGTCTTGCCGCCTGTATGGATGTCGAACTCCACTTCATCCATCCGGCCGGGTTTCATTTTTCGCATGCCAAGCTCAAACGCTCTGGCATGGATTATCTCGACCACGTCAGACTGGTCGAACATGTCAATTTCGAGGATTTCGACACCGCGCGACAGGCTGCGGGCAGACGGCTGGTTTTGTTGACCACCAAGGCGGTACTGAGTGCCTATGACGCCCGCTACACGCCCGACGACATCCTGATGCTCGGCCGCGAAAGCGCCGGCGTGCCGGAAGCGGTCGCGGCGCGCGCCGATCTCAAAGTCCGCATTCCGATGGCCGAAGGATTTCGCTCGCTGAACGTGGCGATCGCGGGTGCGATGGTGTTGGGCGAGGCTCTCAGACAAACGGACGCCCTGAAACCGGCCTGAGCTCTATGCCGTATGGAACGCCCCTGTGTGCAAGAAAGGCCGATACCTGGGTGGGCGTTCCCCCATCCATCGCCTCGCGCCAGACCGGTTATTTTTTCCCTGACCACTGTCAGGCTTTCGCCCGACATCCGCTTTCATACGCCTTTGCCGGACCCACACACGCTTCGTCATCCCCAACCTGATCGGGAATCCAGCGGCGGCACGTCTGCGCCGGGCGGGAATAACGATGCGTTTGTTCAGGCGGCGCAACCAGAACGCCGACCAGGTCCAGGATCGCCAATAGGGCCGCCGACACGTCCGCTGAGACCACCTCGTCTCGCAAGCGAAGGGTCCACGGCATGCCCTATCCTGACGGGAGCCTGAAGCGACTCCCGTCATATACCGATAGCCCTTAAGTGTTTCGGGCGAAGCGGATACCGGTTCGCCCGAAACACTCTAGAACGGGTTTGCCAGCCAGCGATTGGTCTTGCGCCCCTCGGCGGCGCCCAGTTCGAACAGCGGCGCCGTCTGTTTGACGCTGAAATCCAAAAGGTTGCCGAGCGGATAGCTGGCATCGATAGCGGTCACGTGCAGTTGGCCTTTGTGCTTGTTCACGTAGTCGCGGGAGGCGAGCAACTGGTTTTGGGTGTTGGCCTTGAGGGTGGTCTCGAACGAACGCTCAACGATATTGACAATACCAGGCCTGGTCACCTGGAACTCGGGATCCAGCTTGCCATTGATAATGGCGAAAAACTGCGGATTACGTCCGAGCGGCACCGGAGATTCCGTTGCCAGCAGGGCTTCCGGCACGAGGATCAGGTTCGAGGTCACGCCGCCGTCGACATGCATCTCGGTGAACACCTTGCCATTGGCTTCGACGCGGATCGGCTTGGGAGCGAAAACGCCCGGCACGGACGCCGAGGCCAGAAGGATGGTCTGGAACAGCTCGATCGCGTCGGGAGTCGCGCTTTCGGCGATGGCACCCATGTTCCAGATCGCGGTTCGCTGGGAATCGACATCGGTCGTCGCAACAAGCAGCAGACGTCCTTCGTTATATTCCACCGCGACGTCTTCGAGCAGATCCTTATCGACATGCGCTTCGACCAGTTTTCTCAGCGGCACTTCGCTGAAGACACCCGAGCCGCCGAACAACACATTGAGCCCGGCGAATTCCATGATGTCCTGCGCTTCGCCACTGGTGAACATGGCGGTCAGCTCGTCGTCGCGCTTCGGGCCGATAAAGGCGAACGGCGCGATGAGCGCGCCAACGCTGACACCGGTGACGATGGAGAATTCGGGTCGCGTTCCGGTCTCGGTCCAGCCCGTCAAAAAGCCCGCGCCATAAGCGCCATTGGCGCCGCCGCCGGAAAGCGCCAGCATGCTGAACGGACCCGGCACGCGCTGTTCCAGCCCGAGCTTGACCATCGAGTCCATCGCGGCATGATCGTCCGACCAGAACCGCGCCGACGGGAAGTTCGGCAAGCTTGCGGCCGCCTGTTCGTTTTCCGTGTAGGCCACGCGGGACGTGGCGCATCCTGTTACTGTCAGGGACATGGCGGCCAACATCGCCACCAACGCAATTCGCTTTACTCTCATGTCGTCTTTTGTTGCCGCAGCCGGCAGCCTTTACTCACTCGTTTCCCAAGGCACGACGCAGCCGGATGGAAACGGGGCAAAGCCGGCTGGTGCGATGCTAAAAGCACAGGACTATCCTCACCGTTAACGCCGACGAGGCAAACTGCCGCATAATCAATGAACCCCTACCGCGCGTCCCCGCAAAGACGCGTTGGGGGGCAGAAGACGGCAGGAAAGAAAGCCCCGTTGAATCCTTGCCCCAACCCTACCGGTTGCTTGCCAATAATTAACTTCACCTAATATACAATAATCAGCATAATCAAATATATCTTGAACACGCCCCAAATATCGGGGTCGCTTTTATAGAAGGCTCGCAAAATGAAATCGCCCATACGAACACTCGCCACTCTCGCCCTTGTCGCCGGTCTTGCAACGACACCGGTCTTGACCGCTCTTCCCGCTTCCGCCGCCTCTCTGCCCGAGCCCGTGGCGCAGGCGCTCACCACGGCGCTTCAGGACGAGTATCACGCCGAGGCTTTCTATGACGCGGTCATGCAGAAATTCGGCGACTGCCGTCCGTTTTCCAACATCATCAAGGCCGAACAGACGCATCAGGCCGAACTCATTGCCCTGATGAAACAGTACGGCGTGACAGTGCCGGCCAACAGCCAGCTCGGCTCGGCCGAGATCAAGGCCGCCGTCCCGGCCACCATCGCCGGTGCCTGCACGATCGGGGTCAAGGCGGAAATCGATAACGCCGCGCTCTACGACAACGACCTCCTGCCGGCCGTTTCCGCCTATCCGGATATCGTTTTCGTTTTCGAAGCCCTGCGCGACGCCTCCCAGCAAAAACACCTGCCCGCCTTTCAGCGCTGCGCCTGGTAGGGCGTTTCGCGTTTCGGCAAAAAGGGTTCGGCCCCCTTTCTCCCTTTCCTGAGCCCGGCATAACAGGGGGAGAAAGGGCGGAACCCTTTAAAAAACGGGGTTTTTCTTCACACCGCTTTCACCGCTTCGACGAACCGGTCGATCTCGTCTTCGGTATTGAAATAATGAACCGAAGCGCGCGCCAGCGAGTCGAATCCGCGCCGGCCGAGGTCCAGCCGGGCATAACTCAAGGGCGAAACGGACATGTTGATGGCGCGCGCACGCAAAGCCTCGTAGAGCGCGTTCGGCGTCGTGCCCGCCTTGGTGAACGTGACGATGCCGGACTTTTTGAGGCCCCGGTCGGTCACGCTGACGCCCGGGATGGCGGCAAGTTCCCGCCGCAGCGCTTCGGCCAGCATGACGACCCGCGCTTCGATGTCGGCCATGCCGATATCCCGTGCGTAACGCACGGCCGCAACCAGACCGACACGTCCGGCGACATTGCTTTCCCAGGTCTCAAAACGCCGGGCACCGTCGGCATAGGCAAAATCCTGGTCGTCGGTCCATCTCGCCGCCAACAGATCGACAAAGGGCGGGTCCATCGTTTCGATCAGGCTTTTGCGCACATAAAGAAAGCCGGTGCCGCGCGGACCGCGCAGAAACTTGCGTCCGGTGCCGGAGAGCACATCGCACCCCAGCTTTTCCACATCGAGCGCGATCTGGCCGGCGGACTGGCAGGCATCGAGCATGAAGATCAGCCCATGCGCATGGGCGACGGACCCCACCTCCGCCGCCGGATTGACGAGCCCACCCTGGGTCGGCACATGCGTTACGGCGATAAGGCGGGTCTTTTCGGTCACCAGCCCCGAAATGGCGCTCACATCGATCTGGCCATGTTCGTCCGAAGGAACGAGATCGACAAAAAGTCCACGCCGTTTCGCCTGCTGCAATAGGGCGAGATAATTCGAGGCATATTCCGATTCATGGGTCAGAATGCGGTCGCCCGGCTTGAGATCGAGACCGTAAAACGCCATGTCCCAGGCGCGCGTCGCGTTTTCGACAAAAGCAATCTCATCAGGCCGGGCATTCAAAAGCCCGGCGAATTCGCTATAGAACGCATCGAGTTCGGGTGCGGCCCGCCGTTCCGCCTCATAGCCGCCGACGGCGTTCTCGAGGTCCAGATGACCCCTGACCGCTTGATAAACCGGCCGCGGCATCAACGAGGCGCCGGCATTGTTGAAGTGAATGATATCCTGCGTGGCCGGCGTATCGGCCCGAACGGCGGTAAGATCGATCATATTGTTTCTCTGGCGATGGCGCGGATGAAGACCGGCGACTATTCAGCTATAGTGACCGGCAAACGCAAGGCTGGCAAATCGCCCGCGAAAATGTAAGACTATATCACATGACACGGCACGACGAACGCAGCGACCGGCGCGGCTACCATCACGGCAATCTCAGGGAAGCGCTGATCCAGGCGGCTCGCGAGCTTATGGCCGAACACGGGGCCGTCGGCGTCACCCTGTCCGAGGCGGCCCGCATGGCCGGTGTCAGCCCCGCCGCGCCCTATCGCCATTTCAAGGACCGCAACACCTTGATGATCGCGCTGGCGGTGGAGGGGTTCACCAGCTTCGCCGACACGCTGGAAAAAGCATGGGACAACGGCGCCGGCGGCTCCTTGACTTCATTGTTGCGCATCGGCAATGCCTATGTCGGCTTCGTTCGGCGCCAGCCGGCCTCTTATACCGCCATGTTCGAATCCGGCATCGACCACGGGTCCGACCCCGAGCTGTCCCGCCAGAGCAACCGTGCCTTCTGGGTCATACGCGATGCGGCGGCGGCCATGCATGCCAGCCTGCCGGAAGACCGGCGCGCCCCGCCCCTGATGATCGCGCTGCATGTCTGGACCATGGCGCACGGCATCTCCTCGCTGTTCCTCAGAGGCGATACTGCCCGGCGCAACCTGCCGGTCTCGCCCGAAGAACTGCTGGAATCCGGCATTCTCATCTATCTGCACGGACTGGGCCTCGATCAGAAGCACTGACGCGCGACCGCATGTCCTGCTGTCATTTATGTGCCGCACTCACCATATGAGATGGTGGAAAAAGGCGGAACGTCTCCGTTCTTTTCCGGTTTTCCTAAAAAAAGGAGTCGCCCCGTCCGGGGCCCAAAAATCCCCTGCACCCTCTTGACAAGAGGCTTACTTCATCCATCTATGTAAATGTTATTAACATTCACACCAAAGGAGGCTGCCATGCAGATTGCCGCCAAATTGGACGAATGGGGCAAGGGTGCCTGGATTGCGGTGATGATTGCCGCCTTCGTGGTGTTCTGGCCTGCCGGACTGGCTTTACTGGCTTACCTGATATGGAGCGGAAGAATGGGCTACAGACATTGCTATTGGGACGGACGCACCGAAGACGAGTTCCGTCAGCGTCGTGACGAAATGCGCAAGGAATGGCGTCAGCATCGCGAAGAGTGGAAGGAAATGCGGCGCAGCTGGCGCCAGAGCATGCGCGACCACTGGCGCTCCTACCAGCGCTCCGCCGAATCGAGCGGCAACGCCGCCTTCGACGAGTACAAGGCCGAAACGCTGAAGCGTCTCGAAGAAGAACAGGATGAATTCTCGAGCTTCCTCGACAATCTGAGGAAGGCCCGCGACAAGGCCGAGTTCGATCAGTTCATGCAGTCCCGTCGCGCCGCTGCGACCAAGCCCGAGCCGGCCCCCGAACCGAGCCCGGAACCGGAACCGGCCCCCGAGCGCAACGATGACAATCCGGCCCCCTATCAGGCCTGACCCCGTCATCTCCCAAACGATCCCATGCCAGACGCCGCCCGCATCCCCAACGAGCGGCGTCTTTTTGTGATGGACACGCGTGCTCGGCTGGAGCGCGTCACGTTGTGGTGAAAGCCTCGTGGCAAGAGCCACGCGTTTTCTCCCCCTCGGACCGGAATCCCGAGGGCAAGCTCTTGATGGGGAGGAAAGCCGAGAGGCAAAGCTTCCGCCTGAACCTGAAAGCCTCCAGTGCATCGGGTGTTGCGAAAAACCGGATTTTACTTTTTCGCCCGATGTTCTAACACGCTCCGGCATCCGGGAGCCGAACCCATGACCATCGACATCGAAGCGAACAAGCGGAAAGCCACCACATGGTTCCGCGAACTGCGCGACGCGATCGCCGCCGATTTCGAGATGATCGAGGACGAGCTTGACGGCCCCCTTGCCGATCGGCCGCCCGGCCGGTTCGCCCGCGAACCCTGGCAACGCGAGGCCGGCGATGGCGGCGGCGGCGAGATGTCGACGCTTCATGGCCGCGTCTTCGAAAAGGCCGGCGTCCATATCTCGACAGCATATGGTCAGTTCAGCCCCGATTTCGCCGGCGAGATCGCCGGGACCGACGCCGATCCGCGCTTCTGGGCCGCCGGCATTTCGCTGATCGCCCATCCGCGCAATCCCCATGTACCGGCCGTTCACATGAACACGCGGATGATCGTCACCTCGAAAACCTGGTTCGGCGGCGGCGCTGATCTGACGCCCATGCTCGAGCGCAGACGCACACAGGACGACAGGGACAGCGTGGATTTTCACGCAGCGATGAAGCGGGCGTGTGCCGCCCATTCCGGGGTCGATTACGACGCCTGCAAAAGCTGGTGCGACCGCTATTTCTTCCTGCCCCATCGCAACGAGCCGCGCGGTATCGGCGGCATTTTCTACGACCAGCACAATTCGGGCGACTGGGACGCCGATTTCGCCTTCACCAAGGATGTCGGCCGCGCCCTTCGCAACATCTATCCGGATCTGGTCCGCCGCAACTTCAAAACACCCTGGACCGAGGCCGACCGCGACGAACAGCTTGTCTGGCGCGGCCGTTATGTCGAATTCAATTTGCTTTATGATCGCGGCACGACATTCGGCCTTAAAACCGGTGGTAACGTAAAATCGATCCTGTCGTCGCTGCCGCCCGAAGTGAAATGGCCGTGAATGCTCTGCATTTCGGTTGACTTATCCCTAAGCTCTTGTCTCAATTGATCGAAGTCATCGACACGCCTTTGCCATTCTTGTGTGATTAGTTTCGTAAATCGGCAAAGACCGAAGGAGGGAAGAATGAAAGTCTTCAAATGCGGTTCCCTGGTTCCGGGTTGCGACTGGCACACCCAGCACGCCGACGAGGCTGAAGTCGTCCGTCGTGCAGTGGAACATCTGAAATCCGCCCATGAGGAACAGACGGTTCGTCCCAACATGGTGGAACTGATCAAGGAACGCATCACCGACGCCGGTTGATCGCCGGTCCGGCCAGACTCGTTTCGCGTCCAGATCGGTAGGCGAAATAGCGGCGCCGGTTTTTCAAAAAAGGAACACCGCGACGACAAAAGGATGAGGCGTGTGTTCCAAGTCCGTCGGAACACAAAACGTGCCAGACTAGATCACGTTTTGGCTGGATCGTGTGATCTGCTCTATCTTCGTTGTCTGTCGTGTTCATCGGGAAAACAGTCCGCTGGACTGTTTTCTGATCCTTTTTCACGCGAACCGGTGAACCGGTATTAACTTCGCCTGAAAACACCCTAGTCGGGCTGGCTGGCCCGCGCCCGCGCCACCAGGTCGGTCCCGGTCAAGGTGAAGCCGCTGTCGATCCAGGCGGTTTCGAGCCGTGACAGCAGGACGCCGAGTTCAGGTCCCGGAGTGAAGCCGTGCTGCAAGAGCATGGCGCCCGAAACGGGAAAAGCCGGCGGGTTGTACGCCATGACAAGGCGTCGAACATCATCGGTTTGCGCCTTGGGCCAGCCCAAGCGTGCAGCGGCGATATCGGTCGCGACATCTTTTGCCTCGGGGAAACGATAGGCCGCCTCGGCCAGCCGGCGAACGCCGATGAGATCCGCCGCCCGTGTGGTTGCCTCGATCTGGCGCACCAGGGCATTGCTCAGCCGCCAGTCGGTCTTGAGCCGGGCCAGACCAATGCCATCGGCCAGAAGTGCCAAACGGCCGGCAAGCTGTGGCTGGGCGGCTGTTTTCTCGTAACGGCGTAGATGCTGGAGCCCGGCCGCATCGAGCGCGACAAGGCCGATATCGGCCATCGCTTTCAGCGTATTGACGCATCTGGGCAGGGCCAGAATACGCGTCATCTCGTGTCCGATGCGTTCGGCGGAAACCGGTCCGAGATCATTGGCCGCTTCCGCACAGGCCTTGAGGCCCGCCGCATCGAACACCTCGCCGCCATGGCTGGCCGAAAAGCGAAAGAACCGGAAAATACGCAACCGGTCTTCTTCGATGCGGCTTGCGGCGTCGCCGATGAACCGGACCCGGCCGGCAAGACAGTCCTCGATCCCGCCCAGGGGATCGAACAAGGTGCCGTCCGGCCCGCAATAAAGCGCGTTAAGGGTAAAATCCCGCCGCCTGGCGTCCTCGGTCCAGTCGGTGCCGAAGCGCACCACGGCGTGTCGGCCGTCCGTTTCGACGTCCCGCCGCAAACTCGTCACTTCAAACCCGCGCCGATCGACAACGAGCGTCACCGTGCCGAAGGCAATCCCGGTCGGCACGGCGGCGATGCCGCACGCTTCGGCGCGTTGCATCACCGTTTCGGGCAAGAGCGTGGTCGCGAGATCGATCTCCGAAGGTGTCCCGCGTCCGAGCAGTGTATCGCGAACCGCACCGCCGACGACCCGCACCGCGCCGGTATCGCCCCCGAGTGCCGCAAACACCGCTTGCAGATCCCGCTCCTTGAGCCAGTTGGCCGTTTCAAGGCGCTGGCGGGCTTGGTCTGCCGCACTCACGACACCATCTCCCTGAGCGCCATTTCGAAGAAACGCCGGGTCAGGTTGCCGGTAATGCCCCAGATCGTGTGGCCCTGGTAAAGGATCTGCCAGGTCGAATGGGTGACGCCCCGCCGCTCCACCCGATAGGTCGAATAGGTCCCGGCATCGGCCAAAAGAGCCAGCGGCACCTCGAACAGGGCGGACACCTCCGACGGCTCGGGCAGAAAGGCCGCGCCCGGATGAACCGACGCCACCACCGGCGTGATCAGGTAATTGGTGCCGGAATAATAGGAGGGCAGGTAACCGAGGATTTCGGCGTCCCCCGGGCGAAGGCCCACTTCCTCACGGGCTTCGCGCAGGGCCGCCGCGGCGGGATCGGCGTCTTCGGGCTCGATCTTGCCGCCGGGAAAGGACACCTGTCCGGAATGCGACCTCAGCGTCGAGGAGCGCTCGGTATAAAGAACGGTGTGCCCGTCCCCCCGTTCGACCAGCGCGATGAGCACGGCGGCCGGGACGGGTGGACTGGCTGGCGGCGCATCCGGCATCCAGTCCGGTTCGAGGCCGAGCGCATCCTCGATGACTTCCGGCGCCGGCAAGAGCCTTGTTCTTATGGCGTCGATCCGCCCGTCTCGTCCGGACACTCCGTCCTGTCTCCCGTCTTTGTATCACCGAAGCCGGCGACCGCGCCGGATAAACGCGTCGCCATGTCGGCGTCGTGAGAATGAACCAGAACGCGTCTCGGGTCGACTGGTCCCGGAAAACTGATTGCGCCCGGCACCGTCGGCACGAAGCCGAGCGGGCCGTAATAGGGCGGATCGCCGATCAAAAGCACATAGCGACCTTCACCACGGGAAAGCGCCAGCCGCGACACCTCGCGCACCAGCGCCTTGCCGGCACCGCGATTGCGATAGGCCGGATCGGTCGCCAGCGGCCCGAGCAAGTATCCGTCGATACCACCAACCGAAATCGGCGTCATCAACACCGATGAAACCCGCACCCCGTCGATCTCGGCAATAAGGCTGAGACTCTTGTCGATGGGATGGCGTTCGCGCACGCGAAACGCCGCCCGCGCGAAACGTCCCGGTCCGAAGGCCAGTTCCTGCAGATAGGCAACCCAGGCGTCATCGCCGAGTGTGGCCAGCCGGATGGTGATGGAATTGGCTGAAAGGGGCGCAGCTTTTGCGGCCGCTGCGGCAGGAATCTCGGTCATCGGGACTATCCAGAAATGGGTTTGGGTGTGAAGCGACGGTCTGTCGAATTGCGATCTGCGGTCACGTTCCCGAACTGGAAAAGCAAAATAGCCTGTCCCGGAAACGCTCCGAGTTTCATCGGACTCGTCGGTTCTCCCTTGCCACCCTGGTCATGCCGGGAACCTCCCTAATAAAGCGGCGAGGCTTCTAGCAGAAGACGGGGACCAGGTAAATCGCCTCATCGCGGTGCGACGAAATTATCGCAGCCCGCCACGCGCCTCTTTTCGGCATTCGCTCACCGCGAACGCCGTGTTCACCTCTTTGGTCTTGGCCTTAATCCTTATGGCCCTATCTCAAAGGCACCGGCAAACGCAAAGGAACGCGAACCGATGGGACTTATGATCGATGGCAAATGGTCGACCGATGCCAACACTTTCGCCTCGTCCGACGGACGGTTCGAACGCACCGTCAGTGGTTTTCGCAACTGGGTGACGCCAGACGGCACGCCCGGGCCGAGCGGAACGGGCGGGTTTGCCGCCGAAGCCGGACGCTATCACCTCTATGTGGCGCTGGCCTGCCCCTGGGCCCATCGCACCCTGATTTTCAGGACGCTCAAGGGGCTCGAAAAGCTCATCGACATCTCCATCGTCGATCCGAAAATGCCCGACGAACACGGCTGGATGTTCACCGGCGAAAACGGCTCGACGCCCGATCCGATCAACCATGCCAAAGCGCTCTGGCAGGTCTATCAGGCCGCTGACCCGCATTTTTCCGGCCGGGTCACGGTGCCGGTGCTCTGGGACAAAAAGCGGGACACCATCGTTTCCAACGAAAGCGCCGAAATTATCCGCATGTTCAACTCGGCCTTCGATGCCGTAACCGGAAACACGCTGGATTTTTATCCCGAACCACTGCGCGACGAGATCGATCTCGTCAACCAACGCGTCTACGACACGCTCAACAACGGCGTCTACAAGGCCGGTTTCGCCACCAGCCAGGCCGCCTATGACGAGGCGGTCATCACCTTGTTCGAAACGCTCGACGAACTCGATGCCAGGCTGGAGGACACCGATTTTCTCGTCGGAGACCGGCTGACCGAAGCCGACTGGCGCCTGTTCACCACGCTCATAAGGTTCGACGCTGTCTATTACGGCCATTTCAAGTGCGACCGGCGACGCATTGCCGACTACAAGAACTTGTCGCGCTATCTCAAGGCGCTCTACAGGCACCCCGGCGTGGCGGAAACCGTCGATATCGAGGCGATCCGCACCCATTATTACTGGAGCCACACCGCCATCAACCCGACCCGCATCGTGCCGATCGCGCCGGAACTGGATTTCCTCGCAGCCTGAGTCCGTCCCTGCCAGCGACTTTTAATATTTTCTCACTTGAGGCGTCTCGGCCGCGCTGCTTTGGCAAGATGCCTCAACTCGCCTTGCTGGTCGTCCCGATGCTTGGCGCCGCGACCACTCTGCGTGTTGCTTTAGGGTCGAAATGAACCGACAAGGATGGTGCACGGCGGGACAATATCGGTCAAAAGCAAAACCCGTTGGTGTCACGCCTCGGCGCAGACCACATCAACGATATCGTCCATGGTCGCAAAGAAATAGTCGGGGTCCCCGGCCTTGAGGCGAGAGGCCGCCGCGTAGCCCCAGCCAACCGAGCCGGCGGCAATGCCGGCCTCGCGGGCCGCCTTGATGTCGCGTTCTTCATCGCCGATGGCCAGGGTCCGGACCGGATCCATCTTGAGGGACTTGAGGACATCGCGAAACTTGGACGCCTTGCCGAAGGCGGTGGCGCCGCAGGCGAAATAGTCGAAACGCGCCGCGTTCTCCGCCCCGAGGATGCGCCGGACATTGGCTTCGGTATTGGATGAGACCATGGCCAGCACCAGGCCGGCGTCATCGAGCCGCTTAAGCAGGGTTTCGATCCCGGGAAAAGGCGGGATCTGTTCCCAGTCCCTGGCGACGCGCTTGTGCAGATGCTTGGCGATGATCGGGATCTTCCACATGGGCACGCCGAGCGTCTTTAAAATGGTGAGAGAATCCTCGCCGCGCAGGCGTTCGTACTCCGCTTCGTCGACCTGACGGAAGGAATAGCGGTCCGCCAGACCGTTGACGATCCCCTTGAACCAGGGAGCGCTGTCGGCAAGCGTGCCGTCAAAATCGAGAATAACCAGATCGTAGCGATTCAATACTCTGTCCTGAATTCTTGTCGAAAAAGCCGTTTAGGGCATCGGGTGAAAAGTGGACTTGCGGTTTTTCGCATCACCCGATGCGACCACAAAGGGATGAAGCCGGGCGATTTGATGCACTTAAAGCGCCCGAAGCTCTAGTCTTGCCAGGCTCGGAGTCTCGGGCGCACTCCGAACACTTCCTCGATCCGGGCCAGCGTTGCCTTGCTGATGTCCGCAGGCAGTGCGTGCCGGTCGTACCACTGGCAGGCGATGATTTCCTTGTTGGGTGTAAATTCCCGTTCCCGTTCGAACGACCGGCAGACGAAAAAGATCACATGATCGCGACCCGGCGGCAACGTGTTGAGATAGGTCTGGAAAAGCACGGGCTCCCCGGTGACGCGATAGCCGGTTTCCTCGAAAACCTCGCGATACATGCCTTCCTCGATGGTTTCGAGATGATCGACGCCACCTCCGGGCAGATGCCAGCCCGGAATGTAGGAATGCTTGACCAGCAACACCTTGTCGCCATCGATGAGCAGGGCCCTGACACCGATGGTCATTCGCCTCAAAAAACCCATGATGAACAGGAAGATGCTGGCGCGCCAATACAACCAGCGACTGGCTTCCATGCCAAAGACTCCTTTAACCGGCTTCTCGGATAACAGATCACACGGGTCGTGGAAATCCACGTCGGGCTTGTCAGCGCCGATCGATAGGCCCAAACACAAATCATGATCCGTCTTGTTCATCTTTCCGACGTCCATCTCGGCCCGCTCCCGTCCTTTCGCGCCGGCGAGCTGATGAACAAACGCCTGACCGGCTGGCTGAACTGGCAGCTGGCCCGGGCGCGTCATCTGAGACAAGACATCTTGACCGGTCTTGTCGCCCACATGGCGTCCATGTCGCCGCATCTGATCGCAGTCAGTGGCGATCTGGTCAACCTCGCCTTGCCGGCGGAATTCGAACAAACGGCCCGATGGCTCGAAACACTGGGTCCGGCCAGCCGGGTCGCCGTCATCCCCGGAAATCACGACGTTTATGTGGCCGGCGCCCTTGAAAAGGCGGAAAGCGCCTGGGGAAATTACATGCGCGGCGAAACGCTCGACGCTGCCCCCTTCCCCTTCGTGCGGCGGATCGGCGAAGTCGCGCTTGTCGGCTGCAATTCCGCCGTTCCGCGTCCGCCCTTTGTCGCATCCGGACAGTTCACGCCCGATCAGGCCTTGCGGCTCGAAACCTGGCTCAGACGTCTCGGCGAGATGGGGTTTTTCCGTGTTGTCATGATCCATCACCCCGTTACGGGGAACGATGCGGCCGACTGGCGGCGCGGGCTTGCCGGCGCCGATCTCTTCCGCAAGGCCATCGCCGCGGCCGGCGCCGAACTCGTCCTTCACGGTCACCTGCACCGGTCGACCGATGCCAGCCTTGCCGGCCCGAAGGGCGAGATCCCGGTACTCGGCATCGCATCCGCTTCGGGCGATCCGGCGAGCGGCGAGAAACCGGCGCGCTACAATCTGTTCGAGATCGAACGAGCCGGCGCCGGCTTTTCCTGCATACTCACCGAATATGGCTATCAGCGCATCGGCGACGATATCGTCCAGCGCCTCAAGGTGCGTCTGAGCTGAGACGAAATGCGACACTGAAATGTCCTTTTCGCGTGGATATGTATCGCTTTCTCGACAAGCCGGCACACGCAGACAAGAATCGATATAGGCGAGAACAAAAACCTCTGCGATAAAAAGAAGCCGAGTCATGATCTTGTCGGCTGAACCACAACCGTTTACCCAAGCACCAATGCTGCCCGAACACGCTCCAGATTCCGGCCTTGCTTTCATCATCGCGCCGCCGCGCTTCGATGCCGGCGCCGGCGTGGCACGCTTTATCTATCGGCTGGGCATGTCCAGCTTCGAGGAAGTGCTGCGTTTTCCCGCAGGTTTCGACACGGCCCGCGCCGCCCTGCCGGCATTCAGGCGCATGATGGAGCTGACGGCCTTCGTCCTCGGCACCTCCTATTTCAAGCTCCGCGCCCCGTTCACCATCGTCGCACCCGAACTGAGCCTGACCGAAGCCGAAATGAATCTGGTGCTCGATGTCTATGAGAACGGGCTGGGCGAATTCTACGCCCGCAACAACCTGCATCGTTTCGGCAAGCTGACCATCAGGACCGGCGCACACGAGACCGTGGTGGCGACGAAACCGGACCTGGACAAGAAGGCCCTTCTCCTGATCGGCGGCGGCAAGGATTCTCTGGTCTCCGTCCAGCTGTTCGAACGGGCCGGCCGGCCCTATACGCCGTTCGCGGTCAACCCCAAGGGCCCGATCATCACGTCGGTCGAGGCCATCCATCATCAGCCGCTTTTCGTATCGCGCGTGCTCGACGAGGAAATGATCCATCTCGGATCCGAGCCGGGCTATTACAACGGCCATGTGCCGTCGACGGCAATCAACTCCATGATCGCCGCGCTCTCCGCCCTGCTGTTCGGTTATGATTCCATCGTCTTGTCCAACGAACGCTCGGCCAGCGAAGGCAATGTCAGTTTCGACGGTCGCGAGATCAATCACCAGCATTCGAAATCCTACGTCTTCGAAAAGGCCATGGCTGAGGTTCTGGCCGAAGCGACGGATGGTGCTTTAAAATACTTCTCGGCCTTGAGGCCCTATTCCGAAGCGCGGATCGCCCAGATTTTCGCGCGCGAGACCCGGTTCGATCACGCCTTTTCGAGCTGCAACCGCAATTTCCGCCTTGCCGGACACAAGGGCGATCTGTGGTGCGGCGCCTGCCCGAAATGCCTCTTCACCTATCTCATGCTCGCCCCGCACATGGACAAGGACCGGCTGGTTTCGATCTTCCGGCGCGACCTGCTCGACAATCCGGACAACGAGACCGGCTATCGCGAACTGACCGGCCTGGCCGGACAAAAGCCCTGGGAATGCGTCGGCGAGATTCGCGAAGCGGCCGCCGTGCTCAATCGTTTGCGCCGTCTCGACGACTGGAAGGACACGGCGATCGTCAAAACCCTGTCGCCCGATCTCGACAGCCAGTACGACAAGAGCCTCGATAACGACTGGACCGTGTTATTCACCGACGCCTCCGATCATCTCGTCCCACCCGATTTCGCGGCAGATCTGTTTTCCGATGCGTGACGGGACGTGTGTCCTTTTATACGGCGCGGGGGCCGAAGCCCATTCAACGCGCGCCTTTCTCGCCTCCGCCTACCCCGCATCGACGGTATTCGTAACCGCCGACAGCGGCACGCATGAGCTTTCCGACAGCGTCTGGCTGCCACCAGACGAGCTGGAGACCGCCATCGCGGCACGGCGCTTCTCCATCATCGTCAAAAGCCCCGGCGTTTCGCTCTACAAGCCGATTTTCGCCAAGGCCCGCGCCGCCGGCATTAAGGTTACCTCCAACGTCAATCTTTGGGGCGCCCATTTCCGCGCCAGAAGAAGTGTCATTGTCCTCACCGGCACCAAGGGCAAATCGACGACGGCAACCCTGTGCCACGACATGCTGGCCCAATCCGGTCTGGATGCCGGGCTTGGCGGCAATGTCGGCCTGCCCCCGCTCGATCTGAGGGACAGCCACAAACTGGTCGTGTTCGAACTGTCGAGCTACCAGACCGCCGATCTCGATTTCGCCCCCGACAGCGTCGGCATCACCACGCTTTTTCCCGAACATATCGACTGGCACCGGAGTCGGGAGCGCTATTTCGCCGACAAGCTCCGGGTTCTCGATCTCACCCCCAAAGCCCGCAGGGCTTTCGGGCCGCAGGCGGCCACGCACCGACTGGTCGCTCCCTATCTCAGCGATCCGGCGCTTTTGCTGCCGGCGCTCGAGGACAAACTGGCCGACGCCATTTTCGATACCGCATCCCAATCCCGCTTGCGCGGCCAGCACAATATCGACAATGCCCTTCTGGCAGCGACGCTTGCAACGGCTCATGGTGCGATGCCGGACGGCATTCTGGCCGCGCTCCGTGCCTTTACCCCCTTGCCGCACCGACTCGCCGATTTCCGTGTCGGAGACCATCTGTTCATCGACGATTCCATTTCGACCACGCCGGAAGCGACCGACGCCGCCCTTTCCGCTTTCGCCGGGCATCGCATCGCGCTTATTGCCGGCGGCTTCGATCGCCAGCAGGACTATGAGGCGCTGGCCGAACGCATCGGCCGCGACGGCCTTGCCCTGGTCGTCTGTGTGCCCGATACCGGCACACGGCTGGCCGAAGCCCTGCGCCGTCGCGCGCCGAACGTTCCGGTACTTGAAGCACCCGATCTCGACGACGCCATGAAGGCGATCGCTCTGCGCAAGGCGCATTTCGATACGGTGATCCTGTCTCCCGGCGCCCCGAGCTATAACCAGTTCAAGAACTTTTCCGAACGCGGCGAGGCATTCGCCGCACTCGCACACACCCGGTTCGGCGCGGACAGTTCCCATCCCTGATGAAAAACCCCGGCGTCATCGCGCCGGATCGTATGTCTCGAAAGGCTTGTCGAGCAGGTCGGAAGACAGGCCGGCCGCGACCAGTCCGGTGCGGATCACATCCCGCAGATCCCGCGCAGGGATGCGGACTTCGAGACGCGGCAGGATACCTTGTGCCCTGAACGGCGCCTGATCGAGAAGGGCGTGCCGGTTCGACTCGATGAGGTCCTGCCGAAACGCACCGGGCGCAGCGGCAATCAGAACGGTCAGGGCGAGTTCGGGATCGTCGGGCAAAAGGATCAGCGCGAAGCGCAAGGCGTTTACGTAATCGCCGTGGCGCATGGCATCGATGGACCGCATGGTGAAATACCAGCCCGCCGGCCAGAGCGTCAGGTCCATGGCGTGTTCGATGTGGAATTGCGCGTCCTTGTCGCCCTTAAGCGCCAGCATGATGCCGAGCGCCGCCTCTGCGTCGCAATTGCCCGGATTGAGCGACAGCGCCTTCAAAAACTCCCGCTCGGCGCCTTCGATATCGTTCGCGGACCACAGGATGCGCCCATAGACTTCCCGAGCAAAGCTCGACGAGGGAAAGATGCGCACCGCATTCGCACCGGCCCTGACCTGTTCCTGTAACAGCTCTCCCCGGTTTTGGTGACGCGTGACATGACGCATCAGATCGAAGCCATCGAGTGCCGCGATGACCGCACGCGCCATGACGTCATCGGAATGCGTGTCGAGAATACTCGAGTAACAGGTTCGCGCCGCCGCGGTTTCCTCCGCGCGTCCCGGACCGAGCGCATCTCGAAACAGAAAACGACAGGAATAGTTCGAAGCACCGCTGCCCGTGAAGGCGCTGTCCGGCAACATGGCGCGCGCATCGGATTGCACCGCCCCACGATTCGCGCCGATATTGGCCGCGATTCGGTCCGCCAACTGTTCGAGCGGATTTTCCTGGGCCGCTTCCGTGTCCGACAAAGCGAATCCGTGCGACCAGATTACTTTGTCATTATTCTTGCGCGTGACGACGATGTTAAATCTGACACCGGCGCCTTCGGACCGGATTTGACCGCCCAGCCGGTAATGTTCGTCCGTCGCGTTATCCGCCTTCTCGCTGGTCGAAGCCAGATGCACATCAAGCCTGTCGAAGGCGGACAGGCGTTGCACGAGCAGCGCCTTCAACACCCGCGCCGCCGCTTCGTTCTCGCCGTCGACCGTGTCGAAATCCGTGATGATCAGAACCGGTTTCATCATCGCGACACTGTCCTGCGGATTCAGCAAGCCGTGAAGCTCGTCAAGAGAGGTGGTCAGGATGATTACAACGATCGCAATGACCGCCGCCCAAAATCCAAGCAGCCATCTTTTCTGATTGCCAGGCGGGTCAATTTGCCTGCGGACGCGGGAATCCCATACCTTTCGAGAACCATTCTTTGTCTCAAAGCGCTTTAAAAAATCATCATCCGCTGATTTGTCACCTACCAATGAGAACCGCGGAATGTAGCGGCCGACCGGTATCTGGATATGGACATCGACGCCCGGAATGCTTTGCTGATAAAGCTTGTCCAGTATTGCCCTGAGGCGATTGGCCTGAACGCGCACGATCGAGTCAGTCTGGGGATCGAAATTTGCCGCGCGACCGAACACCTCTGTGCCGATCCGATAGGCCGTCAGGCTCTCCTGATCTCCAGCAAGAGTTTTCTCGGTTACATAGGTAAGAAATTCAACCAGTTGTTGTGAGCGCGCCAAATCCGGCTCGGAAATGAGGCGTGCCAGACTTTGTCTAATCTGCGTCGGAGACGGGCGGTTATCCGTCACATCCGATTATCCCGATTAACATGTGAATACCATGCAACCGCCACTTGTTAATTGCAATACGCGTAACGGCGATGTAACCCCTTCGCCCTTTCCCTCTTCGTTTTTTTCCCGCATTTCAGGATTGCGAGACATAAGAACGGTTATAACTTAAGTCTCTAAAGCGGTTTAATATTATGTTGCGGAATATGACTGCTAACGGCGCGGACAGGTAGTCTTTTTAACCCTTGCGGATACGGATTACATTTGTTCGACTGTTCGACGCTCGGTTGACGAGTCTCTCCGCAAATTGAAGTTCAGCGTGGCGCGCATGGCGCGACGTCTCGTCTGTGGTGACAGAGTGCTGACGACAGTTGTCGAAAAGAAGCGCAATCTCCGCGTCCTCGGTTGCGCTTCCAGGAGGGAGTGGCGTTTACGTCACTTCCTCCGACTTCGTTTCGGCTTTTTGGTGTCGGCAATCTTTCCTCTGCGCGTAGAAAAAACCGCAGGGCACTGCCGCCGTTTCGCGTGACCGCACCTCGGAAGGACCTGAGGGGTTTCGCAAAACATTGCCCTCGGATCTTTCTTCCACGCATCGCCGGGAAAATCATGACCGTCATTCAAACAGCATTCGGGAACGTTGCGCGCGCAATATCCAAAGCGCAGGTGAGCGCATGTGCCTGCTTGCCAGTGCATTCATCTCTGTCATCATGGGCAATACCCCTTTTGACCATGCCGGCACCGAAAGGACCAGCTGGTGCATTTTGTCCGGATTTTCGTCGCCAAACCGACCGATGGCGGGGATAATATGAATATTCATATATACCGATTGACTTAGGTCACGGAGTGTATTCAAAAGCGTCACTAGTTTTTTTGCGAGCTTCCTTGGGAGGGGAGTCGACATGGCACACATAGTAGTTCTGGGCGCCGGCCTTGGCGGCACGGTCATGGCTTACGAGATGAGGGAGCAGCTGCGCTCCGAAGATCGTCTGACCGTCATCACCAAGGATCCGAAGTACCATTTCGTTCCGTCCAATCCGTGGGTTGCGGTCAAGTGGCGCGAACGCATCGATACCGAGATCGACCTGGCCCCGGCCATGCGCCGGCGCGGCATCGATTTCCGGCCGGTTGCCGCCTCGAAGGTGGTCGCCAAGGAAAACCGCGTCGAACTGGTCGACGGCACCTCGGTCGACTACGATTTCCTCATTATCGCCACGGGTCCGGAACTGGCTTTTGACGAAGTCGAGGGCCTGGGGCCCGATGGCGGATTCACCCAGTCGGTCTGTCATATCGATCATGCCGAGAAGGCCTATGCGGCCTTCGAGGAATTCGTCAAGGATCCGGGTCCGATCGTCATCGGCGCCGCGCCGGGCGCGTCCTGTTACGGGCCGTCCTACGAATTCCTGTTCATTCTCGAAACGGAACTGAGGCGCCGCAAGATCCGCGACAAGGTTCCGATGACCTATATCACCCCGGAACCCTATATTGGTCATATGGGTCTGGACGGTGTGGGTAACACCAAGGGTCTGCTTGAAGCCAACATGCGCGACAAGCACATCAAGTGGATCACCAACGCCAAGCTTTTGAAGGCCGAAAAGGACAAGCTGATCGTCGAGGAGTTCAACGACGACGGCACCTCCAAGGGCACGACCGAAGTGCCGGCCAAATATTCGATGATGCTGCCCGCCTTCCGGGGCATCAAGCCGCTGTTCGACAACGAGGGTCTCGTCAATCCGCGCGGCTTCGTCATCGTCGACAAGCACCAGCAGAACCCGACCTTCAAGAACGTCTTTTCTGTCGGCGTCTGCGTCGCCATCCCGCCTGTGGGCAAGACCCCGGTCGCCGTGGGCGTGCCCAAGACCGGGTTCATGATCGAGTCCATGGTGACCGCCACCGCGCTCAATATCGGCCAGATTCTGAGGGGCGAGGAACCGACCCATCAGGGCAGCTGGAACGCCGTCTGCCTCGCCGATTTCGGCGACAGCGGCATCGCCTTTGTCGCCCAGCCGCAGATCCCGCCGCGCAATGTCAACTGGTCGTCGGAAGGCAAGTGGGTGCATCTGGCCAAGATCGGCTTCGAAAAATACTTCATGTCCAAAATGAAGTCGGGCAATTCCGAGCCTTTCTACGAAAAGCTGGCCCTGCAGGTGCTCGGCATCGACAAGCTCAAGGAAATCAAGAACGATTGACCACAGCGGGGATCGGGTTCCTGTCTCCGATCCCCGACCCGACAAACGGAAGAATCCGGTTTTGTCGGAAATTCCCGCCAGAACGGCCAAAGCCCGCCCGATCGCGCACGCGAAAGGCGGGCTTTTTCGTTCCTGTCGCCGCCGGACGACAAAATGTCAAAAAAAACAAACGCCGTCCACCGGCGCCGGACCATGAGGCCGTAAGTCTTGCTTAACCATAAATGCAGGAAATTTGGAAACCTAACTGCCGGCTAAGTGCTCGCCATTAGCATGTGGTTACGGAGTTTTGGGCGCATGTCGGCACGCTTCATTTGCCGCTTCCGTCGGATCGGACAAGAACAATAGCCGACGGTTTGTCTGTGCTCGGTTCCCGCGTGCGGTGGAGCTAGAAGGCCGAATGAACAACGACCCTCTGTCATATCAGGGACGGATGCGCTTTCTGTTTAGTGTCCTCCTGCCCGTTCTTGCCAGCGTGCTCTTCACCTTCCTGCTGGTCTCCGGTCTCATCTACCAGTCCGCCCATAACAGCGATCAACAAGCCTCGGACCGCGAGGTGACGCTTGTCCGTCATTTCCTCGAACAGAAACAGGAAGCCATCGCTGGCGACCAGGCCAATGTCGTGGGCTGGGACGATGCGATGAAGGCCATTCAGGACCCCATCGATCTCGAATGGATCAGCGACAAATTCGGCAAGGATCTTCACGACACCTCCGATGTCGACATGGTGTTCCTGCTCGATCCGAACATGCGCCCGGTCTATGCCATGTTCGATGGCAAAACGGTTCCCAACTCTTCCTACGATCGCTATCGCGACGCCTTTGCCCCTTTCGCCTACCGCCTGCGCGAAATCGACTGGCAGGGGGCACTGGCCGCCTACATGCAGGGCGTCAGTCACGTGCTGCCCACCATTGGCGATTTCATGATGCTCCACGGCCGGCCGGCACTCGTCAGCTTCATGCCCGTCGCCTCCTCCAGCGGCAACTACACCTACAATCCCGGCTCGGAATACGTGCACATTGCGGTCGAATTTCTCGACGACGAACTGGCCGATACCATCGCCGATCATCTGTTGATCAACGGCGGACACTTCGTCCTGCCCGGCGTCGAAAAAGCCGACGACGACATCAGCACGGCGGTCGTCGACAGAAACGGCCAGACAATCGCCTATTTCGTCTGGACGCCGGGACAACCGGGCGCCCGCATTCTCGCCGACGGTCTTCCGGCCCTGCTGATCGGCTTCGCCATAACACTTAGCGTGATCGTGGCCCTGATCTATGGGCTCAGACGATCCACCCGTCAGATCGAAGCCTCGCGCAGCGCCGCCCAGTTCATGGCGTTCCACGACAAGCTGACGGGTCTGGCCAACCGCGCCCTGTTCGAGGAACGGCTCAATGCCGCCGTCGCGTCCGTCAAGCGCAGCTCTGCCGGTATCGCCCTTCTGATGATCGATCTCGACCGCTTCAAGCAGGTCAACGACACGCTCGGTCACGCAGCCGGCGACGAACTGATCCGGCAGGTGGCAAAACGCGTCCGTCCGCTCCTGCGCGAAACCGACACGTTTGCCCGCCTCGGCGGCGACGAGTTCGCCATCATCCAGACCAATGTTCATTCGATCACCGACGTGACAGTGGTCGCCGACCGCGTCATCCGCGCCATCGCCAAGCCGTTCGAGGTTGCCCAGTCCCAGGCCTTCGTCGGCGCATCGATCGGCATTGCCACAGCTCCGCTCGATGCGCTGGCCGGCGTCGAACTGACCCGCAAGGCCGATATTGCCCTTTACGAAGCCAAGGCCGGCGGACGCAACCAGTTCAAGATCTTCGAAAACCGCATGAACGAAGCGGTCACGCGGCGCCAGACCATCGAAGAGGAACTGCGCCAGGCCTTGTACAGCCATGACGGACTCGAAGTGCAGTACGTCCCGCTGATCCGCGGCGACGGCTCCCAGATCCTTGGCGTGACCGCGGAAGTCGTGTGGAATCACAAGAGACTGGGATTGATCGAACGCAATCGCTTCATCCCGGTTGCCGAAAGCAGCGGCCTGATCGAGCCTCTTGGCGAGCTGGCGCTTCTCGAAGCCTGCCGTTTCGGCGCGGCCCGGCAGGGCCTCAGGGTGGGCGTGCGCATCTATCCGGTCCAACTGCGCAATCCGCTGTTCTTCAACAAGCTGTTTACGATCCTCGACGAAACCGGCATGCGGCCCGAGGACCTCGAACTCGAAATCTCCGAAGCGATGATGTCGGAAAAAGAAGCCGTTGCCGCCGGGTCGTTACGCAAGCTCTCCGGGGTTGGCGTCAACATCGCCCTCGGCGATTTCGGATCCGGTTTCCGCTCCCTGACGCTTTTGCAGAAATATCAGGTCAACCGCATCAATATCGATCACGAATTCTTCGACGAACTGTCCGATTGCCCGGACCCCGAAGCCATCACCCACGCCGTGATCTGGTTGGCGCGCGCCATTGGCGTCGAGGTTTCGGCCGAGGGCGTCGACTCGCTCGAACGCAAGGATTTCCTCAATAGGCTCGGCGTCATGAGCTTTGAGGGCAAGGTCTTCTCGCCCGAAGTCCAGGCCGATCTTTTGCGCAATGTGCTCGACAACCTGCCCGACCGCACGTCCCACAAGCCGCCCCAGGACGATATCGAAATCTGGGGATGACGATGCCCTTTCTTGCCGCCACCCGTCTTGACCCACTGCCGACAAAAACGCAGTTTCGTTCGACTAAATGTCGAAAGGATACCGTGTGATCGCTCCGAATGCCGAAACCCTTGTTCGTATGATCCGCGCCGGGCGCGGCGAAGAGCCTGCCGATCTCGTTATCCGCGATGTCAGGCGGCTCGACATCATGACCGGGGAAATAACCGAGACGGATATCGCCATCGTCGGCGAGCGTATCGTGGGTACGCACGGCCATTATGAAGGCGCAAGCATCGTCGAGGGACACAAACGCTTCGCAGTACCCGGCTTCATCGACACCCATCTGCACATCGAATCCTCTCTGGTCACACCGCTCGAGTTCGATCGTTGCGTGCTCGAACATGGCGTAACCAGCGTCATCTGCGATCCCCACGAAATCGCCAATGTCATCGGCACCGAAGGCATCGCGTTCTTCCTCGCCTCCGCGATGGAGGCGATCATGGACATGCGCATCAATCTTTCGTCCTGCGTGCCCGCAACGCCGTTCGAAACGTCGGGCGCCCAGCTCGAGATCGACGAGCTGTTGCCTTTTGTCGATCATCCCAAGGTCATCGGCCTGGCCGAAATGATGAATTTTCCAGGCGTGCTCAACGCCGATCCGAACATCATTGCCAAGCTCGTCGCCTTCCAGGAACGGCACATGGATGGGCACGCGCCGCTCCTTTCCGGCTCCGACCTCAACGCCTATCTGGCTGCCGGCATCCGCACCGATCACGAAGCGACTTCGGCCGGCGAAGCGCGCGAAAAGCTGGCCAAGGGCATGGCCATCCTCATGCGCGAAGGCTCGGTCTCCAAGGACCTCGATGCCTTGGCCGAGGTGCTCGACGAGAACACGTCGAGCTTCATGGCGCTGTGCACAGACGACCGCAATCCGCTCGATATTGCCGAAGAAGGCCATATCGACGCCATGATCCGCCGCCTCATCAAAAAGGGGCGGCCGCTGCATCACGTCTATCGGGCCGCCTCGTGGTCGGCGGCCCAGATCTTCGGCTTGCGCGACCGCGGCCATATCGCACCGGGCTGGCGGGCCGATATCGCCCTTCTCGATGAAATCGAGACCTGCGCGGTCAGCGACGTCATCGCCGGCGGACGGCTGGTCACCCCTGAACTGTTCGCGACGCGGACCGAAATCCCGCTGGTCGGGCTCGACTCGATGAAGGCCAAACCGGTGACGCCCGATGCCTTCATCACCCAACCCACTCCCAATCACAACGAAACCCCCGTGATCGGGGTCAGGCCGGGCAAGATCATCACCTATCGGGAATCGGCCAGCCTCGAACGCGGCCCGGACGGGCTCAAGCCCGATCTCAATGCCGACGTCATCAAGGTCGCCGTCATCGAGCGCCACGGCAAGAACGACAATATCGGGCGCGCCTTCGTCAAAGGCTTCGGGCTCAAGAGGGGCGCCATCGCCTCCTCGTTTGGCCACGACAGCCACAACATTACCGTTATTGGCACCAATGATGGCGACATGGCCCTCGCGGTGAATAGGGTAATCGAGATGAAGGGCGGTTTTGCCGTCGCCGATACCGGACGCATTACGGCCGATCTCGCCTTGCCCATCGCCGGGCTGATGAGTCCGATGCCATTCGAAGAGGTTTCGCTTCACCTGAAGCACTTGCGCGAAGCGGCTTACGCGCTCGACTGCGTCCTGCCGGAACCGTTCCTGCAGGTCGCCTTCTTGGCGCTGCCCGTGCTCCCGCATCTCAAGATGACGGATCGCGGCCTTTTTGATGTCGATGCGTTTGATTTCGTAAACTAGAGCGTTTTCAGGGTAAGTGGATACCGGTTTTTCGCACGTCGAACCGGCCGAAAGGCGACATCTGTCCGGCGGACGGATTTCTTCTAGAAAAGACGATGCGACGATGAAGAGATAGAACAACGAGGCGATCGGGCTTGAACGCACGCCGCGCTCGCCCGTTTTCCCAACGGAGCCCAAGCGGCACACGCCGCCAAACCGGGAGTCGTGATCGATGAGCGCCGCTTCGACCATACTCGCCCGCCTATTTCGTCTGCCCCCGGCCCGGAACACCGTTAACGGCTATGAAATGGCCACCGTGGTCACCGCGCCCGGAATTGTGCTCGAAACACGCATCTATCGGCCAATCGAGGCGGGCCTTTATCCCACCCTTCTCATGCGCGTGCCCTACGGGTTCACCGGCTACGCCACCATCGCCGAGGCTTTTGCCGAACAGGGGTTCAACTGCATCATCCAGGCCTGTCGCGGCACGGGAGGTTCGACCGGCGAATTCGACCCTTTGCGCAACGAGCGCGAAGATGGGCTGGCGACGCTTCGCTGGCTTAAGAGCCAGCCCTGGTACGACGGCCGGCTCGGGCTGACCGGCCCTTCCTATCTTTCCTATGCGCAATGGGCGATTTCGGATGCCCTGCCCAAACACGCCGCCATGGCCGTGCAGGCTTCGAGCGCCCAGTTCGAGACCATCGTCTTTCCCGGCGGGTCCTTTGCCCTGCAGCTCTGGCTAAGCTGGCTGCAGGTGGTCCAGGGCCTGACCGAAGCGCCGATGACGGCCGGGCTCCAGATCGTGATCGGCGATATCGAACGCCAGACCCGGCGCGCCGCCAACCGCCTGCCGCTGATCAACGGCGATATCGAAGTCGTCGGCCACAAGGTTCCGTTCTGGCAACGCTGGTTTCGCGAAGCGATCGGCAATCCCGGTTTCTGGAAACCCCTCGATCAGCGCAGCCGCATGTCGGCCAAAACGCCGCCCAACCATTTCGTGTCGGGCTGGTACGATTTCATGCTGGATGATCTTCTCAACGATTACCGGCGGCTGGTTTCGCTCGGGCACACGCCTTACCTGACCATTGGCAACTGGCATCACATTTCGCCCGAATTGCAGGCCGAAAGCGTGCGCGCCACCATTCCGTGGATGCGGGCCCATCTCGAAAACGATCTTTCGGGCCTGCGCGCCCAGCCCGTCCGTATCGAAATCTCCGGCGGCATCGGCTGGCGGGAATACGCGTCCTTCCCGCCGCCCGGCCTCCATGACGCCGGGCTCTATCTGCATGAAGCGGGACGGCTCGACAGCGCGGTGCCGGAAGACGGGCAGCCGGCCGCCTATACCTACGACCCGGCCAAGCCGACGCCCAGTATCGGCGGCGCCTATTTCGCCTTTTCCGGCGCCGGACCGGTCGACAATCGCAAGCTCGAAGCACGCGACGACGTCCTTGTCTTCACATCCGGCCTGTTGCTCGAGGATCTGGTGGTCCTGGGCCCGCCCAGGCTGACCCTTTATGCCCGAACGGGTGCTGCGACCACCGACTTTTTCGCCCGGATCTGCGATGTCTCGCCGTCAGGCCTGTCGACCAATATCGCCGACACCTTGTTGCGTATCCGGCCAGACGAACAAGAGAGCGATGCGAACGGCGTCATGAAAATCCAGCTGGTGCTCAATCATTGCGGCCATTGTTTCGCACGTGGCCACAAGCTGCGCCTGCAGGTTTCATCCGGCGCCCATCCGCGGTTCGCGCGCAATCTGGGCACAAACGAACCCATCGGATTCGCCACCCACATGGTCAAGCAGTATCAGGCGGTCTATTTCGACACCGCCCGTCCCAGCCGGTTGATCCTGCCGGTGCTGGATGCGGTGTGAGGCGGATTACTCCGCCTTCTGCTCCGCCCGCATGTCGTGAAGGATCGGCTCGGTATAGCCCGAGGGCTGGCTGGCCCCTTCGAACACCAGCCTGAGCGCCGCCTTGAAGGCGATGGACGTGTCGAAATGTCCGGTCATGGGCCGATAGAGCGGATCGCCGGCATTCTGGGTGTCGACCATTCCGGCCATGCGCTTGAACACCTTGACGACCTCTTCGCGGGTGATCACCCCATGCGCCAGCCAGTTGGCGATGTGTTGGGAGGAAATCCTCAAAGTCGCCCGGTCTTCCATCAAGGCCGTATTGTGGATGTCCGGCACCTTGGAACAACCAACGCCCTGTTCGATCCACCTGACCACATAGCCGAGAATGCCCTGAGCGTTGTTTTCCACCTCTTTGAGGATCTCCTGCTTGTTGAGCATGGATGGGTCGAGCACCGGCATGGAAAACAGATCCGCGAGCGACGGGATCGTCTCGTTATGGCGGCGCTTCTGTGCGTCAACAACGTCGATCTCATGATAATGAAGCGCGTGCAGCGTTGCCGCTGTCGGCGACGGCACCCAGGCCGTGTTGGCGCCGGCCGCCGGATGGGCGCCCTTGGTTTGGAGCATGCCCGCCATATCGTCCGGCATCGTCCACATGCCCTTGCCGATCTGGGCCCTGCCGGCGAAACCGCATTCAAGACCGATCAGGACATTGCGGTCCTCGTAGGACTTGATCCAGCGTTCGGTCTTGATCTCGTCCTTTTTCATAACCGGCCCGGCCCGCATGGCGGTGTGGATTTCATCGCCTGTACGATCGAGAAAACCGGTATTGATGAGAAACACCCGCTTCTCGGCCGCCTTGATGCAGGCCTTGAGATTGGTCGAAGTCCGTCGTTCCTCGTCCATGATGCCGATCTTGATCGTGTGCTCGGGCAGGCCGAGAAACTTTTCGACATGGGCAAAGATATCGCAGGCGAAAGCCACTTCCGCCGATCCGTGCATCTTGGGCTTGACCACGTAGATGGCACCGGTCCGCGAATTGTGGCGCATCAGCCGGTCGTGCAGGGCGCAAAGCGCGGTCACCGCCGTATCGACAACCCCCTCGCCGACCGGTTCGCCCGCAGGGGTCAGAACCATATCGGTGGTCATCAGATGGCCGACAGTCCGGACGAGCTGCAAGGCCCGCCCCTTGACGGTGAAGTGGTGCCCGTGCGGATCGGTAAAGCCGCGATCACTGGAAAGGGCGCGATGGATGGCGCGACCATTCTTCTCGAACGTCTCTTCGAGCGTGCCGGTCATCAGCCCGAGCCAGTTGCGATAGACGGTAATCTTGTCGGCGGTATCGACCGCCGCCACCGAATCCTCGCAGTCCTGAATGGTGGTCAAGGCGCTTTCGAGATAGACATTGGCCAGTCCCGCCGGATGGGTCCGCCCCACCGGATGGGTCGTGTCGACACATAGTTCGACAAAAAGATTGTTGTGTTTCAAAAGGATATGGGCGCGGTCGCCTTCGCCGTGATGGCCGACGAACTGGCTCGGGTCCTTGAGCGTCACCTTGACGTTGCGCGACACGACGACGAAATGCTCTTCGCCCTCCGAGGCGATGACGGCGTAAAAGGTCGCATCGGCATGACTGCCTTCTTCGAGCGGAAAAGCGGCATCGAGAAACGTCGCCACGCGCTTGAACACTTCCGCGCCGCGCTGAGGGTTGTAGACACGGCCGGGCGACAGAACGCCAGCGCGCGGGATGGCATCGGAACCGTAAAGCGCATCGTAAAGGCTGCCCCAGCGCGCATTGGTGGCATTGAGCGCATAGCGGGCATTGGAGACCGGCACGACGAGCTGCGGCCCGGAGACATGGGTGATTTCGGGATCGAGCCCCTCGGTCGAAATCCGAAAGTCCTCGGGCTCGGGTTCGATATAGCCGATCTCCCGCAAAAAGGCCTCATAGCCTTCGGGATCGGCCGCAACCGGTCCGTTTGCGTCATGCCAGGCATCGATCTGGTCCTGCAGGCGGGCGCGCACGGCAATAAGGTCCTTGTTGCGCGGCACGGCAAAGGCGACAAGCTCGGCAAAACCACTCCAGAACGGATTGGCAGCAATCCCGGTGCCGGGCAAAGCCTCCTTTTCGACGAAGTCCGCCAGCGCCGTGTCAACCTGCAAGCCAGCACGTTCGACATAATTAGGCATGAATTCCTCCTCGAGAACCGGGTCTCAGTACCCGGTTATCGTGCGTCTTTCCAAGTCAAGATGATGGTTTTGCAGCCAATAGGGCAGTTTTTCGGCATTGTGCCGCCTGCTCGTTTCGCGATGAATTGCATCCGTCTCACACTGGAGCGTCTTGAGGAAAAGCGGGCGCCACTTTTCCAGTTCGAGTGAAGAGGACAAGGACACAGCCCGGCGGACTGTCTTCCCGGCGAACGCGATACGACAAGAACGGGGCCAGGTCATCTCGGTCCATCTGAATGCGACCTGCTCCAGACATGTCCGGAAACTGCGGATATCCGCTTTCCGGCACGAACAAAAGACTACTTGCAGATTCGGACCAATAGTCCCGAATCAATCAAGGCGCGAGCGTTCCCGCAGATCGAGTGCCGACTTTGCCGGATGGCCGGCAATATAGGTTTCCGCAACGACCCGATCGTCGCCGAGGGTTTGCATCAGGAAGACTTCTTCGGCAAGTGTCGAAACCCGCTCCATTTTGACGCGCATGGCCGGAACGGCGCTGGCATCGAGCACGACGAGATCGGCGAAATACCCCGGCGCGACGCTGCCGATCTCGCCGGCAAGCCCCAGCGCCTCGGCATTGCCCAAGGTGGCGAAATAGACCGCGCTCAAAGGATCGAGACGGTTCCCCACCATCTGCTGCACCTTGTAAAATCCGTCGAGCGTTCTGAGCATCGAATAGGACGTTCCGGCGCCGATATCGGTGGCGACGGCCGTGCGCATGCCGGCCGTGTCCGCCGCCTGAAGATCGAAGAGCCCCGAGCCGAGAAACAGGTTCGAGGTCGGACAGGAGACCGCGACCGCCCCGGTTTCCGCCATCAGCGCCCTTTCGGCTTCACTGAGGTGAATGGCGTGGCCGAACAGCGCATTGTCACGCATGAGCCCGTAATGGGCATAGATCGAGGCATAATCGCGATGTTCGGGGAACAGGGCGAGCGTTTCCGTGATCTCGTTGTGGTTTTCGCTCAAATGCGTCTGGATCAAACAGGTGGGATTCTCGCGCGCCAGCGCCGCCGCCGCTTCCATCTGCGCGTTGGTCGAGGTCAGCGCAAAACGCGGCGTGATCGCCACCCTGGCCCGGCCCCGCCCGTGCCATTTGTCGATCAGCGCCCTGGTCTCGTCATAGCCGCGTTGCGGCGTATCGCGCAAAGGCTCCGGGCAATTGCGGTCCATCATGACCTTGCCGGCCACCACGGCCATGTTGCGCGTCTCGGCTTCGGCGAAAAACGCTTCGGCCGATTGCGGATGAACCGAACAAAAGGCCGCCGCACTGGTCGTGCCATTGCGGATCAGTTCGTCGAAGAACAGTCCCGCGATCCGTTCCGCGTGCACGGGATCGGCGAAACGCTGCTCCTCGATGAACGTATGGGTGTTGAGCCATTCGAGAAGACTGCCGGCATAGGACCCGACCACCTGCATCTGCACGAAATGGATATGCGGATCGACAAACCCGGCCGTGATGAGATGGGGGCGGTGATCGGTAACCGGCAGGCCGGCGGCACGGGTCAGCGCCGCGAAATCGGCGAGCTCGACAATGCGTCCGTCATCACCGACGACCACGCCGCCGTCTTCGAAATAAAGATAGGCGCCGTTATCCTCCGGCCCTTCTGGCCGCCGGAGAAAACTCAGCACCCGACCGCGCAGAACCCGGCCGGTCATATGAATCGCCCGGTAGCGGCCAGGCGCTTCCGATGCCAGATCACGATCAACTCGCGCTCCTTTTGTTCCACAAGGTGAGGTGTCTGCTATGTTCTTGCCATAGCAGCAACACCTTAGCACGGTGTTGCACTTCGTTCGTTAAGTCAGCGACTCCAGCAGCACACCGACCTCCGGCATGAAAGGGGCGGACCGAAGCCCGCCCCCAACTCGTTGTCACCTGTCGAACGATCAGGCTTCGACGCCTTCGGCATACCAGTCGACGTTCCAGAACTCGCCATCGTCGATGACATCGCCGGCCTCGACGCGGAGCGTGCCCTTGTTGTCGGTGATCGGACCGGCGAACGGATGCAGTGTCCCCGCAACGATACCGGCCTTGACCTCTTCGGCAGCGGCAACGACGTCGGCGGGCAGGTTGGCATTGTAGGGGCCGATCACCACTTCGCCGTCCTTGATCCCCGGCCAGGAATTCTCCGAAACCCAGTTGCCATCGAGCAGGGCCTGTACCGATTCGGCGTAATGGGCGCCCCAGTTGTCGATGATCGAGGTCAACTGGGTCTTGGGCGCGAAGGCGCTCATGTCGGCGCCCTGGCCGAAGCAGCCCACGATGCCGCGTTCCTCGACGACCTGCGGAATGGCCGGGCCGTCGGTGTGCTGGGTGATGATGTCGACGCCCTGATCGATCAGCGCGCGGGCCGCGTCGGCTTCCTTGGCCGGATCGGACCAGGAATTGACATAGACGACCTTGGTGATGAAATCCGGGTTCTTCTTGCGGGCGGCCAGATGGAAGGCATTGATGCCGTTGACGACTTCCGGAACCGGGAACGAACCGATATAGGCGCCGACGCCGGTCTTGGTCATCATGCCGGCAACGGTGCCGATCACGGCCCGGCCCTCATGGAAGCGGGCATTGTAGACCGAGACGTTGTCCAGGGTCTGATAGCCCGTGCACCATTCGAACTTGGTGTTCGGGAACTGCGGGGCGACCTTGAGGATGTAATCGCCATATCCGAAGCTGGTGCCGAAGATGATGTCGTAGCCCTGTTGGGCCAGTTCGCGGAAGACGCGCTCGGAATCCGGGCCTTCGGTGATGTTGGTGACGAAGGTCGTTTCCACCTTGTCGGCGCCGATCTTGTCGATCATGTACTTGCGGCCAACCTCGTGACCGTAATTCCAGCCCTGATCGTCCGGAGTGCCGATGGCCACGAAAGCGGCCTTGATCTTGGCCTTCTGGGCAAAGGCGGGACGCCCGAGAATCGGCAGGGTCGTGGCGGCGCCACCGATCTTGAGTAACGTACGACGACTAAAAGTTGTCATGTGGTTCTCTCCAGTGTGAGATGTCTAGTTATTGGCAGTAAAGGGCTTGCCGAGACAGGCCGGCGCACTGGTCCGGCCGTCGCGCCTCAGCGAGATCAGAACCAGGACCAGAATGGTGACGAGATAGGGCAGCGACGCCCACATTTCGGAAGGCAGAATCCGGAAAACGCCGCCCGCCGCCTTGGCATAAAGTTCCATGGTGGCGATGAGGCCGAACAGGTAGGCGCCGGCCAGAAGCCGGACCGGCCGCCAGCCGGCGAAAACGACCAGCGCCAGCGCGATCCAGCCGCGCCCCGATGTCAGGCCCTCGATCCATTGCGGCGTCAGGATCAACGGAAAGCTTGCCCCCGCGATCCCTGCCATGGCGCCGCCGAAAGCGACGCTCGCATACCTGACGCCGATGACCGAATAGCCGATGGAATGGGCGCTCAGATCGTTCTCGCCCACGGCCCTGACGATCAGCCCGGGACGGGTTTTCTGCAAAAACCACCACACGGCGAAAACCATGATCAGTGAAAAGTAAACGAGCGGGGAATACCCGAATATCACCTTCAGGATCGGGTGGGTCGACAGCGCATCGGGAAAGACCGACCGGAACAGATCAATCGGCTTGCTCGAATAGGCCCGCCCGAACAGGGCCGAAAATCCGGTGCCGAAAATGGTCAGGGCCAGACCCGTCGCCACCTGGTTGGACGAAAGCGACAGGGTCAGCACCGCAAAGATCATCGACACCGCCGTGCCGGCAAAAGCCGCCGCCAGAATGCCGAGCCAGGGATTGCCGGTGTGATAGGTCACCGCAAAACCGATTACGGCGCCGGTCAGCATCATGCCTTCGACGCCGAGATTGAGCACGCCGGATTTTTCCACCACCAGCTCGCCCATGGCGGCCAGAAGAATCGGCGTCGATGCCCCCACCACCGTGATGATGATGGCGATGAGAAGATCGACGCTCATACCGCTTTCCCCGTGACTTTTTTTCTGGAACCGACCCATCTCACGCGGAACCGCACCAGGACGTCCCCCGCAAGAAGCAAAAAGAGCATCATCGACTGGAAGATGCCGACCGCCGGATAGGGCAGCGCGATGGTGGTCTGCGCCACCGCGCCGCCGACGAAGGTGACGGCGAGAACGATGCCCGCCAACACGATGCCGAGGGGATTGAGACGGCCGAGAAAGGCCACGATGATCGCGGTGTAGCCGTAACCTGTTGGAAATTGCGGCACCATGCGCCCGAACGGACCGGCCACTTCCAGCATGCCCGCCAGCCCCGCCATCCCGCCGGCAATCAAAAGCGTCAGCCAGATGGTCTGGTTGGACGAAAACCCGCCATATCGCGCCGCATAGGGTGCGGCACCGACCGTCTTGATCTGGAACCCGAACAGGGACCGGCTCAAGACGATCCAGGCGATGAACGCAATGAGAAGCGCGATCGGCGCCCCGAGCTGCACAATAGTGCCGGGGAGGATGTAGGGCAGCGACTGGTCGGCGGAAAAGGCGATGGTCTGCGGCTGGCCGAACGAGCGCGGGCTCTTCCACGGTCCGAAAACCAGATAGTCCAGCAGATTGACCGACACATAGGTCAGCATCAGGGTCGTCAGAATCTCGTTGACCTTGAACCGCGTCCTCAGCCAGGCCGGTACGGCAACCCAGGCCATGCCGCCAAGAATGCCGGCCAGGGCCATGAGCGGCAGGATCCACGGACCCGACATGTGTTCGGTCGCAAGCGCGACCCCGGTCGCCGCCAGTCCGCCAAGGATATACTGGCCCTCGGCGCCGATGTTCCAGACATTGGCGCGATAGCCCACCGAAAGCCCGACCGCGATGATGATCAGCGGCGTGGCCTTGACCGCCAGATCCTGCCATTTGAGCGGATTGAGAAGCGGGGTGAAGAAGATTTCGCGAACCGCGCCGAACCCGTCATACCCGATCAGGGAAAAGACGACGCCGCCGATGAGCATGGTCAGCGCCACTGCGAGGACCGGGGTGACATAGAGCATCAATTTGCTCGGTTCGGGGCGTTTTTCGAGCCTAATGCGCATGAATGACCTCCGGACGCACATGCGTGGCCTCGGTACGTTGCGGATCGCCATGGATGCCGCCCATCAAAAGGCCGATCTGTTCGATGTCGGCGCCGTCCACCGCCATCGGCGCACTCAGATGCCCCCCGTTGATCACCGCCAGCGTGTCGCAAAGCGACAGCAGTTCGTCGAGATCCTGGGATATGACGACGATGGCCGAGCCCTCCTCGGCCAGATCGACGAGCGCCTGATGGATCGCCGCCGCCGCGCCCGCATCGACGCCCCAGGTCGGCTGCGACACGACCAGCACATCCGGCTTTTGCAGGATCTCGCGGCCCATGATGTATTTCTGCAGATTGCCGCCGCTGAGCGAACCGGCCGTCGCTCTGGCGCCGGTGGCCTTGACCGCGAAAGCGTCGATGACCTTGCCGGTGTAGGAGCGGGCCGTGCTGGGGCGGATCAACCCGGAAATGACCATGCCGATCCGATCGCGCGCCGTCAGGACCGAGTTTTCGCTGAGGGTGAAATCGGCCACCGCCGCATGACCGTTGCGGTCCTCGGGCACGCTCGAGATGCCCTTCAAACGGCGCTCGCGCGCGCTGAGTCGGGCGATGGGCAGACCGTCGAGCACGATCATGTCGGCCTCGGCCGCCACTTCCTCGCCACTCAATGCCAGAAGTAAAGCGTTCTGGCCGTTCCCCGCCACTCCGGCAATACCGAAGACTTCTCCCGCATGCACGGTGAAGCTGACGTCGTGCAAAGGCGTGCCGAACTCGCCGACGGGCGGCAGGTCCAGATGCTGGACGACGAGTTTTTCCTCGCCCATCTTCCGCCCCCGCTTCTTGGTGATGTCCTTCAAACCTGCGCCGATCATCTTTTCGGCCATGGAGCGCGAGGTCTCGACGCGCGGGTCGCACGTCGCCACCACCTTGCCGCTCCTCAGGATCGTCGCGGTTTCGCACAGCGCCTTGATCTCGTGCAGCTTGTGGGAAATGTAAAGGATCGAGCACCCCTCGGACGCCAGCTTCCTGAGGACGATGAAGAGCTGTTCGACCTCCTGCGGCGTCAGAACCGAGGTCGGTTCGTCCATGATCAAAAGCTTAGGATTGAGAATCAGCGCCCGGATGATCTCGATGCGCTGACGTTCGCCAACCGACAGGGTCGAGACCTGACGATGCGGGTCGAGCTTGAGGCCATAGGCCTGCATGATCTCGCGGACGCGGGCTTCGAGTTCGCGGGCCGGGATCGAGGCGTCCATCCCGAGCGCGATGTTTTCGAGAACCGTCAGCGCCTCGAACAACGAAAAATGCTGGAACACCATGCCGATGCCCAACCGACGCGCGGCCTTGGGATTGGCGACCGAAATCGTGTTGCCATTCCACAGGATGTCGCCGGCATCGGGTTGCATGATGCCGTAGATCATTTTGACGAGGGTCGACTTTCCGGCGCCGTTTTCCCCCAGCAAGGCATGGATTTCGCCCGGCTTGACCGTGAAGTTGACCGCGTCATTGGCCAGCACTCCGGGAAAACGCTTCACGATACCGCTCAAGGCGAGGCGGTCTGGCACGTCACTCATCCATTGCCCTTTGTCGTCTCGGATGCCGGCGACGGCACCGCCCAATTGATAGGCTTATGGCTCATTCTGACGATAATTTCAGCAACCGTCAAAGCCGCAATGACTTCCGGTCGCTTGTCATCAACACCTGAATCACCAATTGACGAGACAAGCGCGCCGAGCATGACCTCGTCGCCGCCGTTCTCGAAAACCAGTGTCTGAATGTCGCCCGTTTCGTACGCGATCCGACCATTTCGATATAGCCCGCTTCTTTGCGCCTTAGTGCCGCACCAGTGACGAGAAAATCATGGGCATGATCGTGCATAACCACGAAAAAGGCCGCGCCGGGCAGCGCCTCGGCCAGGGCCGGACCGACACGGCCGAAAAAAACCGGGCGCAGAGTGGCGTTGATCACCCGCACCCGGTTCAGGAGGTCCGCCGCACTGGATCCATCCAACGTGCCGAAACCGATATCGACACGCCCACCGCAACACTGGCCGATTCCGGGACCGGGCGGAATGAAGAGATGCGCCATCTGCGTGTTCTCCCGGAGATAATGCCGGGCCGCGGTGGTTATCCGAAACGTGAGCTGACCGCTCCCGATGGCGCCGAATTCGCTTTTCTTGCGCCGCCAGCATGAAGCGCGCCGCTTCGCGACGAACGCCTGGCGCACCCTCTCGACTTTGCCGAAATGGTCTGATGCAATGGCGCCCCCGAGGGCGTAGAATCGGCGACCCGCCCGGCAAGGAGACAAAACATGAGTCGTTATCCCCGCGACATGCATGGCTACGGCGCCACGACGCCCAACCCGAAATGGCCGCACGGCGCCAGGATCGCCGTCCAGTTCGTCATCAATTACGAGGAGGGCGGCGAAAGCTGCCTGCTGCACGGCGATGCCGCCTCGGAGGGGTTTCTTTCGGAGTTCGTTTCCGCCGTTCCCTGGTCGGGCCAGCGCCACTGGAACATGGAATCGATTTACGATTACGGCGCCCGCGCCGGGTTCTGGCGCCTTCATCGCCTGTTCACCGGCGCCGGCATTCCGGTCACCGTTTATGGCGTCGCCACCGCGCTGATGCGCAGTCCGGCCCAGGTCCACGCCATGCAACAGGCCGGCTGGGAAATCGCCAGCCACGGGCTCAAATGGATCGAGCACAAGGACATGGACATCGCCGCCGAACGCGCCGCGATCCGCGAAGCCATCCAGATGCACACCATCGCCACCGGCGAGCGGCCCTTGGGCTTTTATACCGGCCGCGCTTCGGTCAATTCGGTCGATCTGGCCTCCGAGGAAGGTGGGTTCGACTACATCTCGGATGCCTATGACGACGACCTGCCCTATTGGCGCGATCATCAGGGGCGGGCGCAACTGATCATCCCCCATACGCTCGATGCCAACGACATGCGTTTCGCCACGGCGCAGGGCTTCAATTCCGGCGATCAGTTCTTCACCTACCTAAAGGACGGGTTCGACACCCACTACAGGGAAGGCAAGAAAGGCGCGCCCAAGATGATGACCATCGGGCTTCATTGCCGGCTGATCGGACGGCCGGGCCGCATCGCCGCCCTCGCCCGCTTCATCGACTATGTCCAGAGCCACAAGAAGGTCTGGATTTCCCGGCGCATCGACATCGCCCGCCACTGGGCCCGGCACTTCCCCTATAAGGCACCGGCACTGGTGCCGAGCCGGCTCGACCGCGACAGTTTCGTCAAGACCTTCGGCGAGGTGTTCGAGCAGTCCCCCTGGATCGCGGAGCGCACCTGGACCTACGAACTCGGCCCGGCCAACGACACGGCCTTCGGGCTCTATTTCGCCATGCGCAACCATTTCCGCGCCGCTTCGCCCGAGGAAAAGCTCGGCGTGCTCAAGGCCCATCCCGATCTTGCCGACAGGATCGCGGCGGCCAAACACCTGTCCGATGCCTCCGAAGCCGAACAGGCTTCGACCGGATTCGATGCTCTGACCGATGCCGAACGCACGCGTTTTTCCGAACTCAACGCCGCCTACGCGGAAAAATTCGGCTTCCCCTTCATCATCGCCGCACGCGACCACACCAAGCTGGAGATCCTTGCCGCCTTCGAAAGGCGCATCGGGCAGGAACGCGACGTGGAGTTCGCCGAAGCCTGCCGTGACGTGGAGCGCATCGCGGAGCTGAAACTGGCCGACATGCTGCCGGCCTGACCCCAACGGGATCAGTTGCATCGGCCGGGCGATCCTCTTGCCGCCCGGTTCCGGTTCAGGCTAACTGCCAACCCGCAGCTTTCGGGGGAAACGGACATGTATGAGCTTTATATCGGCAACAAGAACTATTCCTCCTGGTCGGTGAGGCCCTGGGTGCTGATGACGGCGCTCGGCATTCCGTTTGTCGAGCACCTCGTGCCTTTCCATGACAAGGCGGCCTGGGCCGAACACCGTAAGCGCGCTTCCAACGGGCTGGTGCCGCTTCTTGTCGATGACGGGCTCCCGGTCTGGGATTCGCTGGCCATCGCCGAATACCTGGCCGAACGTCATCCGGGCGTCTGGCCGACCGATGCCAGGGCACGCGCCTTCGCCCGCTCCGCCGCTGCCGAAATGCATTCCGGCTTTTCAAAATTGAGGGACATCTGCGGCATGAACATCGGTGTTCGCGTCGCGCTCAACCCGGCGGCGACGGAAGCGCTCAAACCCGATCTGGCCCGGCTCGAAGCGCTGTGGGGCGAAGGGCGCGACCGGTTCGGCGGGCCCTATCTGGCCGGAGCGGATTTTACCGCCGCCGACGCCTTTTTTGCCCCCGTCGCCTTCCGCATCCAGACCTTTGGCCTCATGCTCTCAGACCGGTCCATGGCCTATGCCCAAACCCTTCTCGATCATTTCGCCGTCAAGGACTGGTACGTGGCCGGCATCGCCGAAACCTTCCGCGACTGGCCGCATGAAGACGATTTCGCCCGCTACGGCACGCTGACAAAAGATGTCCGCGCGCCGGCCAGCAATCCGAAATAGGCCGGTTTTTTTGAGAATGCCGCATTGCGCCACGCCCAAAGGTGGATACCGGTTCGCCTGAAAACTCTTCAGGAACCTTTTGTCCGCAGGCCTGCTACGCCATGGGCGCGAAGCCGTTCCGCCATCCTTTTTTAAAGGCATCAACCATCTACCGAGGCTCGGAACATGATCACACTTAAAACCACACCCCTGACACGCGCTGCATTCGCGCCCTTTGGCGACCTCATCGAGATCGACGAGGCCCTGGCCAACCATCCGATTGATGGCAGCACCACCCAACGTTTTCACGATCTCGGCACCGCCACCGTTTCCGGCACCGATGCCCGTGTGGCCTTTTCCATGATGCGAGCAACGCCGTCCGACTTGCCGCTGACCCTCAAGATGGTTGAACGCCATCCCTTCGGTTCGCAGGCCTTCGTACCGGTCAGCCCGACACGTTTCCTCGTCGTCGTGGCCCCGGACGAAAACGGCCGTCCGGGCACGCCGCGCGCCTTTCTTGCCAAACCCGGTCAGGGCATCAACTACCACGCCGGCGTCTGGCACGGCGCTTTGACCGCGCTCGATACGATAACCGATTTCCTGGTCGTCGACCGCATCGGCAAAGAAGACAATTGCGAGATCTTCACCTTCGAAACGCCCTACCGGATCGGATGACGATCCGCGCGTAACAGGGTCTTTTACGGCTGTTCCCGTGCCGCCCACATCATGCCGCGGCGGACCATCGTCGCCATCTCCGGCACGTCGAACTCGCTGGCGCGGTGGCCGAGCGCCGAATAGAACACGCGGCCGCGCCCGTAATTGCGCTTCCAGGCCACCGGCATAACCACGCCGCGCGTCCAATAGGCGTGCTCGCCGGAAAAGCTCGTGGTTGCCAGGACCTCGTTGGATGGATCCACGAGCATGTAATACTGCTCGGAGGTGAAATCGAAATCGGCAATGCCCTGCATGATCGGGTCGTCCGGCTTGGTGACGTTAACCCGATAGTCGATGATGTTGCCCGGATGGGCCACCCAATAGCCGCCGGTAACGAAGTGATACTCGGGGCTGGCGCGGAAGGCATTGGTCAGACCGGCGTGATGGCCGGCCATGCCGACCCCGCTCTCGATCGCCTTGGCCAGCGTTTCGGCCTCGTTCACACCGATCTCGCCCATGGTGATGATCGGGATGATCAAGGACAGCTTGAAAATGTCGGGATCGGCGAAAGCCTTGACCTCGTTTTCGATACGGACGGAAAAGCCCTCGTCGTGCAGCCAACGCCGGTAGATCTGGGCACAGCGCTCCGGATCATGGCCTTCCCAGCCAGTCCAGACGATCATCGCTTCCCGCATGAATGCTCTCCCCTCGCCTCCCGGCGTCAGCAGTCCCGGAACCCGGATCCTAGAAAACCCGGTTCGCGGGCAAAGCGCAAGCCTGTCCGAACGGCCGTCACCAATCCTCGGTTTGCCCTGGAGCGTTTTCAGCAAAAGTGGATACCGGTTTTGCAATTCAAAAACGCGACAAAACAAAGAGTTGGATCATTTCAGCGTTTCAACGAAACGGTGAAATGATCTGGTGTCGGCACAGGGCCCCGCGTCAGACCGAAAAGGCCCAGGCCCGGAGCACGACGAAGTTGAGGACTGACGTCACGCCGATCACCAACAGCGCTGCCGTCAGGTTATCGAGACCAAACGCGCCATAGGCGACAAAAGAGAACAAAGCCGCCGCAAAAAGCGTTGCCAACTGCACCAGGATGTAGCGCGGCAGGGTACGTTCGTGCGCGGTCCCGGAACCGAAGGCGAAGCGACGGTGCAACAGATAAACCGGCACCAAAAGACTGGCAAAACCGAGGGCGCTCAATTCCCAGGCGGGCACCTCCGGATAGGCCGACGCCAGAACCCCGATCAACATGACGAAGAAAAGCGCCGCACCGACGCCGATGGCAAGAAACGCACCCAGTCCATCCCAGCGCGGAATGGCAACAGGCATACGCTGTTCGAAAATGAAGGCGGAGGGAATCATGACACAACCTCGGGTACGCAACGCGACCGGCCTGGACCGACCCGATCATCATGAATGAACTTGGTAGGCAAATCGTGAATGACGCCGGATGGATCTGGCACCGCGCCGTTTCCCGTCACCGCAGATACTTCACCGCGAACCGCACTTTCGGCTTCTCCTTTGCCGGTGTGAGATGGCGCAACAGCCGACGATAAACGAGGTTCGAGGCAAAAAAGATCGTCATCGAAATGGCCAGGAAATAAAGCGCCGCCACCGGATAATGTAAAAAAGCATTGTAATCGCGTTCGAACAGTTCGCCCGCCTTGTTCATCAGATCCTTCTGGTCGTCGATCACCGGCAGGGTGAAATAGATCAGTGTCGTGGCATGGAACAAAAACACCACTTCATTGGTGTAGGCCGGCCAGGCCAGCCGCAGCATGTTGGGCCAGATCACGGCCCAGAAGGTCTGTGTACGGCTGAGGCCATAGGCGCGCGCCGCCTCGATCTCCCCCTTGGGCAGGGTCTTGAGTGCGCCGTAGAAGATCTCGGCAGAGTAGGCCGTGGTGTTGAGCGCCAGCACGAAGGTGCCCAGAAACAGCGGGTTGAGGATCAGCCAGTCGATGTGATGGGGCTTCCACACCGTCATGTTGAGCGACAGCGCCAGGGAATAGAACATGAAGAGCTGGATGAAGAGCGGCGAGCCGCGGAAGGCGTAGATATAGGCCCCTGCCAGCGACGAGCCGACCCGGTTGTGCGACCGCCTGGCCAGGGCCAATAGAATGGCGAGCACGAAACCGAGTGGAATCGAGGCCGCGGCGAAATAGATGTTGAACAGCGCCGGCTTGGCGAGAATCTGGATATCCGAAAGGATCGCGTCCATTGCTCAGCCTTCCACCGTTACGCCGCGTCCGACCTTGTTCCGGAGCCAGTCGAAGCCGCGCTCGGACAGGAAGGTGACGAGGATGTAGAACAGGAACAGGACGAGATAATAGGCCCAGCGCCAGTCGGGATGAACAAGCCCGGTGGTGCGTAAATAGTTGGGCGCGCCGAGCCGATCGGCCCACTGGACGATATCGGAGATCTGCAAAAGCGACAGAAGCGAGGTTGCCTTGATCAAAAGCATCCAGACATTGGAAAGCCCCGGCAGGGCATAGATCCACATCTGTCGCACATGGATGTGCCAGAACACCTGGATATTGGAAAGCCCATAGGCCCGTGCCGCCTCGAGTTGCCCCTTGGGCACGGCATTCATAGCGCCGTTGATCACGTTGGCGGTGAAGGCGCCGTAAACGATCCCCAGCGATACGCTGGCCAGAAAAAGATATTCGGTCGAGCTTAAAAACCAGTTGGCTTCAGCACAGGGCGGCCAGGCCGCCGTTCTGAGGGCAATGGATTCGGGCGTGCACACGCTCTTGGCCATGAACCATTCCACCCCCTGCTCGAACGCCAGCGGAAAGAACAGAAAGAACAAGACGTCCGGCACGCCTCTGACGATATTGGCATAGGCCAGTCCGAGCATCCGGAACGGCAGGAACCGCGATCTCAAAAGCGCCGTGCCGCCCAGACCGAAGCTCAGCCCCAGGATCGCGCCCAGGATGGCCGCGAGGATGGTGAAGCGGAACGAGGCGTACCAGGCCAGGTGCTTGCCATTGGTGAAATAGCCCAGCCAGAACCCGAAATCCCCGCCGAAAATATCATTCAGCCAGTTCAGCGGACCGCTCCTTGTACAAACGTTCCCGCCCCTGACGCCACCGACAGGGCCGACCGGGAAATGCGATGAGCGAATGACCAAGGGTCGGGAGGCGTTTCGACATCAGCCGAAACGAACCGGACGAGGTTGCGCCATCCGCAATAGCGGAGCAGGCGCTGCCTGCTCCGCGTTCTTGTCAGAAATGTCCGATCAGAACGTGTTCGGAACCTCGAACCACTTGACGATCAGCTTGTTGAGCGTGCCGTCCGCCTTCATCGCGGTAATGGCATCGTTGAACTTGGCTTCCAGTTCGTCGTCGTCCTTGCGCAAGCCGATGCCGACGCCCTTGCCGATCATCACGTTGGGGCCGGCGATCTCGAGCACACCGTTCGACGCGGCGACGATCGGGTCAACATAACCGCCATCGGCCAGAACCACGTCGACATTGCCGGCGCTCAGGTCGGCGATCGACTGATCGGCCGTCTCGAAGGACAAAATGGTATTGTCAGCACCGAAAGTCTCTTCGGCATAGGCCGCCTGGATGGTGGCCCCCTGCACGCCGATCTTGTAACCCTTCAACGCGTCGAAATCGACACTGGTGCCGCCCTGAATGGCGAATTTAGACGGATCCGGCGGATAGTAGTTCTGGGAAAAGTCGATGGTCTGCATGCGCTCGTCGGTGATCGACATGCCGGCCATGATGGCGTCGTAATTGCCGGCCAACAGGTTCGGAATAATCGTGTCCCACTCATTAGCGACCCATTCGCAGGTCAGGCCGGCGCGGGTGCAAAGCTCGCCGCCGAGTTCGATCTCGAACCCGTCGATCTTGCCCGCTTCATTGATGTAGTTCCACGGCGCATAGGCGCCCTCGGTACCGAGGCGCACGACGTCCGCCGCCGCGGCCGGGGTGATAAGGGCGGCGGTCATGACAGCCGCCAAAAGCACTTTCTTCATATTCCAGACTCCCTGTTGGTTTGTTTTTTTAGTCTCTTTTCGGCTGGCTATGCCCGGCAGCCGCAAGAAACTGCTGCAGCCGTTCGGAGCGCGCCTGGCCGAAAACCTCGTCAACGGTCCCGTTCTCTTCGATCCGCCCCTTGTGCAGGAAGATCACCCGGTCCGACACTTCCTTGGCGAAATCCATGTCGTGGGTGACCAGAAGCATCGTCCGTCCTTCTTCGGCGAGATCCTTGATCACCTTGAGCACTTCGCCTTCGAGTTCCGGATCGAGCGCCGAGGTCGGTTCATCGAACAGCATGAGCGAGGGATTGATGCAAAGCGCTCGGGCGATGGCAGCGCGTTGCTGCTGGCCACCCGACAATTGCGCCGGATAGGCCGAGGCCTTGTCGGCGATGCCGACTTTGTCGAGCATGGCCATGGCTTCGGCATGCACTTCGTCGAACGAGCGCTTTTCCACCCGGAGCGGCGCTTCCATGACGTTTTGCAGAATGGTCATGTGTGCCCACAGATTGAACGACTGGAACACCATGCCGAGTTTGGAGCGAATGCGCCTGAGCTGCTTCTCGTTGACCGGTTCGCGGCCGCGTCGGCCGTCCTTGAGGCGGATCTCTTCTCCGTCGATCAACACCGCGCCGCTATCGGGCACTTCCAGCATGTTGATGCATCTTAACAGAGTCGATTTGCCCGATCCCGACGAGCCAATCAACGATATGACTTCACCGGCCTGGGCAGAAAAACTGACGCCGCTCAGCACTTCGAGCGAGCCGAAGCGCTTGTGCACGTCCCTGATATCAACGATCGCAGCCATTTGTTCCTGGCATTTACAAAACTTATAACCAAGAAATCAGAAGAACGCTGTTCAGAAAAGCCAATTTCGACCGGGTGGTCAAAATGCAGCGGACAAAAACGTCAATTTGTCCGGATATAGGCCCAAACCGGAAGCCGATCCAGCTTCATTCCGCCGCTTCGACCTGATCGTCTTTTGCCAATGGCAGGCGCACCCTGCAGATCGTTCCGCCGCCTTTTCGTTGCAGAAAACGCATGCTGGCGCCGAAATCGGAGAGAATCGTCTGCGAGATCGACAGACCAAGCCCGACGCCATCCTGATCGGCCTTGGTGGTGAAGAACGGCTCCGACAACCTTTCGTTCAGACCGTCGGGAATACCCGGCCCACTGTCCCAGACATCGATGAGCGCCACAGGTCCGTCCGAAACCAGCCTTATTCCCACTTCGTGATGCGCGCACCCGTTCACCGCATCGAGGGCATTGAGCAGCAGGTTGATCAGCACCTGTTCGAGCCGGATGGCATTGCCGAATACCGCGATCCGCTGATCGAGATCCTCGGCCTTGATGGTGACATCGATCTCGCGGGCCCGCATTTCCACCAGTTCGAGCGCCGCCTTGATCGATGTGGAGACGACGATCCGCGTGCCTTCACCATGTTCCTTTTTGGAAAAGGACCGCAGATGCCGGATAATGTGCTGAATGCGCTGGACGAGATTTTGTGAACGCTCCAGCACTTTCTGGGCATCCCGGGTTTCTCCCGCGTCGAGCCGGCGCTCCACCGCCGTCAGCATCGCCGCCAACGCAGTGACGGGTTGGCTCACTTCATGGGCAAGAGCCGCCGACATCTGACCGAGCGTGGCAAGCTTGGCCGCCTGAACCAGATCCTGTTCCGCCTCGTAAAGGCATTCCTCGGTCCGGCGGCGATTTTCCATTTCGTTTGCCAGTTCGCGCGTCCGTTCTTCCACCTTCTGTTCGAGAAGCGCGCTCTGTTCGTTCTTGAGGCGCATCAGCATTTCGCGCTGGTGGTAGATATACATGCTGCCGGCGGCGATCAGACCGATCAGGAAAACAAGAAGCGAGATCAGGTTGGCGGCGGTATTGGCCATAATAATCGAGCGCGCGGCAACGATCTTCCAGCCATAACCGTCGACATCTTCCATGTGAACCTGGAAGTCCTTTCCCGCGATCTTGGCGATCCCGTCGCTCGGATCTGGCGTTTCGTCGAACAACGGGTCCCGTGTCGTGATATCGACCATTCCGTATTTATAGTCTCGGGCGATCGAAGCGAGCCTTTCGGCAGACAGGGGGAATGCCGGCCGGTATTTCCAATCGTCCCGGTTGGACAGAAGTACGATCCCGTTTCGATCGATCAGTGCGACGGAAGAATTAAGACCCCACCAGGTGGTTTCCATCGGCAAGAGATCGACCGTCGCAACAACGACGCCGCTCTTGCCGGATGGAAGGTCAACCCGTGTAGACAGGAAAAGGCTGGGCGTGCCGGTGGAATAGGCCGTAGCGAGAACCATGCCCAGGCTGGTCTTCATCGCCTCCTGGAAATAGGGACGACTGGCAAGATTGAGCCGATAGGCCGGGCCGGTATCGCGCCAGGCGCTGGACACGATCGCCATGCCCTGGTCGTCGACGACAAAGATCTGGCGCGCTCCGATGCGATCGCAGATCACGTTCAGATGGTCGATGAGAGCGCCCAGTTCGATGGTCTCCGGGGTCTCGATCGCATCGACGAGCAGCGTGTCTTCGTGCAGCAAACCGATCAGCGTGTCGATGCGGGACAGTTCGCTTTCCAGCGCCCTGACCGCCAGCATCGTGTTGTCACCAAGGATCTGCTCACCTCTTTGCACATGATATTGCCTGGTGACACTCCAGGCGAGCGTCGATCCCAGCACAATAATCGCAGCGATCAGCGCAGCTCTCCAGAAATTGCGCCGCATGCCCTCGCCCTGACCCGTGATGAAGTTCTTAAAAACAACCCGACACTATCTTCTTTTGCTGACCCATGAAACAGGCAGGGGGCGCATTGGAAACGCATATTCCACAAACAGGACTGTTTTGGTGGTAAACTGTGCGCATTCGACGCATTTTAGGCGCGAATGCCTGTCCACCCATACGTAAAAACCCTCCGCGACCGATCGCGGAGGGTTTTTGATCATGTTTTCAGTGAGCCGGGTTCCCGGACTGCCGATCGAAGATCAGGCGGCCAGTTCACCCGAGGCGTAACGCGCCGCCATCTGTTCGAGCGACAGCGGCTTGATCTTGTCGGCCATGCCGGCGCAGCCAAAGGCTTCGTTGCGCTTGATGCACTCGGCGGCGATCTGCTCGCGGGCCGGTTTCAAGATGCCGCGGATATCGAAGCTGTCCTGGTGCTCGGCCATGAACTTGCGGATGGCGCCTGTGAAGGCCATGCGCAAATCGGTGTCGATATTGACCTTGCGGACGCCGGACTTGATGCCCCTGACGATTTCCTCGAGCGGCACGCCATAGGTCTGCGGGATGGCGCCGCCGAAAGCGTTGATGAGATCCTGCAATTCCTGCGGGACCGAAGACGAACCGTGCATGACCAGATGGGTGTTGGGCAGCTTGGCGTGGATCGCCTCGATGGCCGACATGGCCAGAGTCTCACCGGTCGGCTTCTTGGAGAACTTGTAGGCGCCGTGCGAGGTGCCGCAGGCCACGGCCAGCGCATCGACATTGGTCGCCTCGACGAAGGCCGCCGCATCTTCCGGCTTGGTCAAAAGCTGGTCCTTGGACAAGACGCCCTCGAAGCCGTGACCGTCTTCCTTGTCGCCCTTGCCGGTTTCGAGCGAACCGAGCACGCCGATTTCGCCTTCGACCGAGGCGCCCTTGGCATGGGCGGCCTTGGCAACGGAGCGGGTGACCGTCGAATTGTACTTGAAGTCGGACGGCGTCTTGCCGTCGGCTTCCAGAGAACCATCCATCATCACCGAAGTGAAGCCGTAGCTCATGGCGGATTCGCAGGTTTCGAGCGAATTGCCGTGGTCCTGGTGCATGACGAGCGGAATGTTGGGATAGGCCTTGGCAGCAGCGGTAAACAACCCGTTGAGGAAAACGTCGCCCATATATTTACGCGCCGAACGGGACGCCTGGATGATCACCGGCGAATTGGTCTTTTCGGCCGCATCCATGACCGCCTGGAGCGTTTCGAGGTTGGTGATATTGAAGGCCGGCATGCCGTAACCGTTTTCGCCGGCGTGATCGAGAAGCTGCCTAAGTGTGATCAGTGCCATGTGCTCTATCCGAGTTTTCTTTGGGGGGTCTATATGGTCGGTCTTTGTTCAGCCTCAGAGACGCCGGGTCAAGAGCCAACCTTGAAAATTGCGCGCGGCGCATGACCGCGCGCAATTTTCAAGAACAACTGGAAACACTCTATCAGAGAGCGCCGGTTTTGGCGACGATCGCCGCCGCATCCGGTCCAAGCTTGGTAAAGTTCTCCTCAAACAGCGCCTTGAGCTTGGCGGCCGTTTCGGCATAGGCGTCCTTGTCGGCCCAGGTCTGTTCGGGCAGCAACACCACCGGATCGACACCTTCGACAGTCTTGGGAACGGCAAGTCCGAAATGCTCTTCGGTGACGAAGTCAGCGCCATCCAGCTTGCCGTCGATGGCAGCAGACAAAAGCTTGCGCGTCACCGGCAGCGACATGCGCTTGCCGACGCCGAACCCGCCGCCCGACCAGCCGGTGTTCAAAAGCCAGACGGTCGCGCTGGAATCACCCAGGCGCTTGGCCAGCATCTTGCCGTAGATCGAGGGATGCTGGGCCATGAACGGCGCGCCGAAACAGGCCGAGAAGGTTGCCTGCGGTTCGGTAATGCCGCGTTCGGTGCCGGCCAGCTTGGCGGTGTAGCCGGACAGGAAGTAATAGATGGCCTGTTCCGGCGTCAGTCGGGAAAGCGGCGGCAACACGCCGAAGGCGTCGGCGGCCAGCATCACCACGTGACTGGGCACCGGTGCGGTGCCGCTGTCGACGCGATTGTCGATTGCACTCAGCGGATAGGCGATGCGGGTGTTTTCCGTCAGGGAGCCGTCGTCGTAATCGGGATCGCCATTGGCGTCGAGAACGACGTTTTCCATGATGGCGCCCGGCATGCGGCCCGCCGCGAAAATCTCCGGCTCGGTTTCCTTCGAAAGATGGATGGCCTTGGCATAGCACCCGCCTTCGAGGTTGTAGATGCCGTTCGGCGCCCAGCCATGCTCGTCGTCACCGACAAGGGCGCGATCGGCCGAGGCCGACAGCGTGGTCTTGCCGGTGCCGGAAAGGCCGAAAAAGATGGTCGACTTGCCGTCCGGCCCGACATTGGCCGAACAGTGCATGGGCAGGACGTCTTTTTCCGGCGCGTGGTAATTATAAAGCGAAAAGATGCTCTTCTTGATCTCGCCGGCATAATAGGACCCGGCGATCAGGATGATGTTGCGCGTCAGATCGAGAGCGATGCAGGCTTCGGAATTGCAGGCATGGCGCGCCGGATCGGCGTGAAACGAGGGAAGATGCACCACGGAAACGTTGGGTGCGATGTCTTTGAGCTGTTCCAGGGTCGGCTGGATCAACAGGTGCTGGATAAACAGCGAATGCCAGGCGCTCTCGGAGAACACATCGACCGTGTAACGCTTTTCCGGATCGGCGCCGACGAACAATTGCTGGCGGAACAGGGTCTTGCCTTTGGCGTAATCCATGAGGTCGTCGAACAGCAGGCCGAACTTTTCAGGCGTCATGCGCCCATTATTGTCCCACCACACGGAGTTCTCGGTGGTCTTGTCGACGACAATGAACTTGTCGTTGGGAGACCGACCCGTGTACTTGCCGGTTTTCGCCACGAGCGCACCGTCACGGGTGAACACGGTTTCGTTGCGTTTCCGTGCCATTTCCACCAGGACATCGGCGGAATCGTTGACGGAAATGGCGCCAGCGTTGTTCGACAGGATTTCAGCAATATCGGCAGGAGTAGGCGAAAGAATCATGATGGGTGGTCCAGTGGGGTTGAAAACACGGATCAGCCCTTACGGGCGGCAAAATAGGCCTTCCGCGGACGCCCTCCCTCCTCTGGAAGTGGCCGCTTCGGCCTTCAACGATTTCCTCTCCCCATGCGGATCGTTTTCATACGCTTCATAAAGGTTCGACAGAACTCTTTATTTCGCCGCAGTCACCGCCTCGACTAGAGGATGGCGATACGTTAGCGGTTTTGCATGCGCATGCAACAAAACTCTTCGCACCCCAGCGTTACAGGATTTTGCCGCCGGTGCCCTTGATTTACAGCAAGGTTCCGGTCTTTTGATGTGCCTGTCGTCAACACCGAAAAAGACCCTGGCAAAAAACGGTTTTTCCAAACTACGGACAGAGCCGCCACCACTTTGAAGAAGACAAATGTTTCGGTGGGCGCGGTGCTTTCCCGCACGACGGGCTCACGCCTGCCAGAGCCGTTCCCCGTTTCTCAGGACGATGCCATCGGCCGGCTCCCGTGCCGAACCGCGCACGATGAGCTGGCCGCGCACTTCCCGCCTCTGTGCCTCGCATGTCGGGTCCTCGATCATCATATCGATGATGCGAATCGCTTCTTCGACCAGGGCCGAAGCCGGTTGCGAATAGGTCGTCAGATCGTAGGCTGCCCGGCTCGCCTCGGGCACGTCGTCGAACCCGATCACGGACAGATCGTTGGGAACGATCAGTCCGAACTCGCGCCGCGCCACGTCGATGGCCGCAAAGGCCATGTAGTCCGATGCACAGAAAATGGCATCCGGCGGTTCCGGCGCGCGCAGCAGTTTCCGCACTGCCCGAGCAGCGCCCTCAAACGTGTAGTGGCCATAACTCATGGTCACGGGTGGGGCGCCCCGCGCCGCCAGATAGGCGGCGAACGCCTCGCCACGGGCACGACCGGTGGTCGAGTCGGGTGTGCCGCCGACAAAGGCATAGCGTTTATGTCCGGCCGCTTCAAGGAACGCGGCGATGCGTTCGCCGGCACGCTGGTTTTCGCCATGGACGCTCGAAATACCCGGAATCCCGGTTTCGCGATTGATCTGAACGATCGGTACGCCCGCATTCCGGCATTGCGCCGCCAGAGCGCGGGAGGCGGTCGTTGCCGTGAGGATGATGGCGTCGACCTGATAGCTGAGAACCTGTTCGAGCGCGGGATCGACAGCTTCTCCCGGCGGGCTGGTGAACAAAAGGATATGCCGGCCGCTTTCGCGCAACTGGTCGGACAGGGCGTTGACCACCTGGGCGTAAAACGGATTTTCGAGATAGGAAATGGCCAGTGCCACGATGTTCGAACGGTGCGTTGCCAGGGAACGGGCCAAGAGATTGGGTTGATAGCCCAGCGCCTCGGCCGCCTGCACGATCCGTTGACGCGTCGCCGCAGCAACGCTGGCGCCCGGCGTGAAGGCGCGCGATACCGCGGACTGGGAAACGCCGGCCAGACCGGCGACATCGCTTTCGGTCGGGGCGCGGTGCGGTCGCGCCTTCCTGGTACTGGTCACATCGCTTCCCCTCAGCGAAGGCCCGAAGGCCGGAGCGGTGTCCGGAACAGATGGCCTCAGCCCTTTCTTGTGTTCCGGTTGAGCCGAACGAAAGCCTTGTCTATATCGTTGCGGTTCGGTTCGCGAATCTTCGGGTTTCACCCGTTCGCCCATCGTTCCGGCAAAAGGCCCCGTCGCGTCGATAACCGGTCCCGGATGGCGCGGCGCAGCTCATGAAACCTTTCTGCTTCGGGGAAAACGTTTTTGCCGCAAAAAACAACGGCATTTCGTTCGGGTTTGCCGGTTTCTGCGATCCGGCACCGCCCGTCGAATCGTTCTGTCGCCGAGCGTGTTTTCAGGCAAAGTGGATACCGGTTCGCCGGTTCGAAAACACGATAGAATAAGAAGCACGATAGAATAAGAAGAGAGAGCAGATCACACGATTAAGCCAAAACGTGATCTGCTCTGAGGGAAAACGAAACGACCCGCGCCGATAGCGCGGGTCGCAGGTGATGTCTTGCTGCCGGATGCATCCGGCCAAGGACGGGTTCAGTCGACCATGGCACCGGGACCGGGAACCGCCGAGGCCGGGCACTTGCCGAGGATGATCATGCCGAGCACTTCGTCCTTGGTCACTTCCGAGGTTCTGGCCGTTCCGACCAGCACGCCATTCTTCATCACGGCGATCCTGTCGGACAGATCGAACACGTCATGGATGTCGTGACTGATGAGGAAAATACCGATGCCGTCCTTCTTGAGCTGCATGATCAGCTCGCCGACCTGCTGGGTTTCCTGCGGACCGAGCGCGGCGGTCGGCTCGTCCATGATCAGGATGCGGGCGTTGAAGTAGATGGCGCGCGCGATGGCGACCGACTGGCGCTGACCGCCCGACAAGGCAACAACCGGCGTCTTGAACCGTTCGAAGCTCGGGTTGAGACGCCCCATGATCTTGCGGGTTTCCGCTTCCATGGCGACGTCGTCGAGCGTGCCCCAGCGGGTCTTGAGTTCGCGACCGAGGAACACGTTGGCGGCGGCGTCGACATTGTCGGCCACGGCCAGGGTCTGGTAGATCGTCTCGATGCCATAGCCCTTGGCATCGCGTGGATTGTTGATCGTAGCTTCCTTGCCATCGATCAGGATCGTGCCGGCATCGCGGGAATAGGCGCCCGACAGCACCTTGATCAGGCAGGATTTGCCGGCACCGTTATGCCCGAGGATGCCAACCACCTCGCCCGGGTAAAGGTCGACCGAAACGTCATCGACCGCATGGATACCGCCGAAGGCCAGCGAAATGTGCTGCATATCAACAAGAGGAGTCGTCTTGTCCAGCATTTGTCGATGCTCCTATTTGACCTGTGAGCGATAACGCGTGTCGATCCAGACCGCTACAACGAGAACGATGCCGACCACGATGTTCTGCAATGGGGTATCGATACCCATCATGACCATGCCCGATTTCAGCGATTGCATGACAAGAGCACCAAGCACCGCGCCGGCGACCGTACCGACACCGCCCGAGAACGAGGTACCGCCGATGACCGTCGCCGCGATCACGTAGAGTTCGTCATTGGTGCCGGCCGCGTTGGTGCCGGCATTGAGACGCGCCGTCAGGATGGCGCTCGAAATGGCGCACAAAACGCCCATGAAAACGAAGATCAGAAGCTTCACGCGCCGCGTATTGATGCCGGCGAGTTCGGCGGCTTCCGGATTGCCGCCCATGGCGTAGACATAGCGGCCGAACCGCGTGTGCCGGGAAATGAACGCCATGACCACGGCCACGCCCAAAGCGATGAGAACCGGAATGGCGATACCATGGGCAATGAAGAGCTCCTGCCCGGCGGGAACGACGATATTGTGTTCCTTGGCATAGACCTGGGCAACGCGCGTCGGCCAGGGATAGGAATTGGCGACCCACACGGCGCCGAGCGTCAATCCGCTATAAAGGATGCCGAGGAAGATCTCGGCCCAGATCGGACGCAGCGGGAAGTTGAAACGCCGACGCTGTTGGCGACTGGAATAGAGACCCCAGATAATGATGGCGCAGATGATCAGTGCCACGATCCAGCTCGCGGTCGCGCCGATCGAACCATGAGGTCCGCCGCCGATCAGGGCGAAGGTCTGATCCATCGGCGCAACGGTTCGCCCGGACGTGACCCACCAGGCCGCGCCACGCCAGGCCAGAAGGCCGCCCAGGGTGACGATAAAGGCCGGAACGCTGAGATAGGCGATGATGAAGCCCTGCAGCAGCCCGATCAGCGCGCCGGCGACAATCCCGATGCCAAGAACGATGACCCACATCCACGGGTTATCGAAGCCAATGAAGGCAGGAAGAATCTCCGCCTGCATGACCGCCATGACCATGCCCAGAACGCCAAGGACGGACCCGACGGACAGATCGATGTCGCGGGTGACGATGACCAGCACCATGCCCGTCGCCATGACGGCAACGGTTGCAGTCTGCACGGAGAGGTTCCAGAGGTTGCGCGGCGTCAGGAAATAGCCGCCGGAAAAAACATGGAATCCTACCCAGATCACGACCAGCGCCCCGACCATGCCGAGCATGCGGACATCGAGTTCGGTCGCGGCAACGAAGCGGCTGACAAAACCGCCATGGACTCTTGATGCGCCGTGCTGTGGAGAAGGGGAAAACGGACTGTCGGCAGTCGCGGGACTTGATGCGGGCATTTTGGCAATATTCCCGAATTGAGATCGACGTAAGGGGGGTGCCGCGGCGCCGGAACGGGCCGCGGCACGTCTTTACCTAGCTACGGATCGCCGAAGAGATCCGCGGTGAGTGCGTTTGCGATCAATCGCAAACCGCGACCGTACCAGCCGGCACACCCTGGCAGAGCTTGTCCTTGGCGATCCAGCCACCGTCGACGACCAGGTTCAGGTTGTCCTTGGTGATCGGGGTCGGGGCCAGGAACACGGAGTGCATGGTGACGCCCTTCGGGCCGCCGTCAAACAGAACCATGCCGTCGATCTCGTCCATGGTCTTGCCACCGGCCATCTCCAGAGCGATTTCTGCAGCAGCCTTGCCGAGGTCACGGGCATCCTTCCACACCGACACCGTCTGGGTGCCGAGGGCGACGCGGTTCAGAGCGGCATGATCGCCGTCCTGACCGGAGACCGGAACCGAACCGGCCATGCCCTGCGCGGCCAGAGCCGCGATGGCGCCGCCGGCGGTGCCGTCATTGGAGGCGACAACGGCCTGGACGTCATTGTCGTTGACGGTCAGGAACTGTTCCATGTTGCGCTGGGCAACGGCCGGGTCCCAGTTATCCGTATAGGCTTCGCCGACGTTCTTGATGGCGCCGGAATCCAGCGCGTCCTTCAGCACTTCCATCTGTCCGGAGAACAGGAAGTCAGCATTCGGATCGGCGGGGTTGCCCTTGATGAAAACATAGTTGCCGGTCGGCTGGACGGCATAGACGCCGCGAGCCTGCATGCGGCCGACTTCCTTGTTGTCGAAGGTGATGTAGAACGCATCCGGGTTTTCAATCAGACGGTCATAGCCGACCACCGGGATACCTTCGTCGACGGCCTTCTGGACCGCCGGGCCGATGGCGTCGGTGTCTTGAGCCAGAACGATCAGGGCGTTGGCACCCTGGGCGATCAGGTTCTCAACGTCGGCCAGCTGCTTGGAAGCAGAGGACTGGGCATCGGTGGAAATATATTCTGCGCCCGCGGCGGCCAAGGCTGTCTTGATCGCGGCTTCGTCGGTCTTCCAGCGCTCTTCCTGGAAATTGTTCCACGACACGCCCACGATCAGACTCGCCGCCATGGCTGCACCGGTATAGCCAATAACAGCCGCTGCGCTGAGCAGCGCGATAGTAAGCTTCTTCATAATTTTCCTCCCGTGCGGACGGATTGCCCATCCGGCTTTGCAAAGTAGGTTGCCCGTGTGGCAACCAAGGTGAGCAATTATTTTAATGCTCGAAAAAACAAGTGACATGGGTGGTCTGCGCATGTCAACATTATTTTAATAACTGGCCAAAGGGCGCGTTGCTTTCCAAACGAAAAAAAGGCAAGCCAGCGGCAAATCTCGGATAGAGAGGAACATCACTCACGTTTTAGGCGACGAGCGTTTGTGTAAATCGGCAATTTGCGCCTTCACGAAGAGTTGCATCGACTGGACGAATGAATTCATCGGATGCGCCATTTTGACCGATTGAGAGGGTGAAACAAATTGGGACGGGTCGTCAGTGACACCGACACCATTCGGCGGCAGAATCGCGGTCTTGCACTTGATGTTTTGAGGCGTTCGGGACCGTTGGCGCGCACCACGATCGCCGCCAAGACCGGCTTGTCGCACGCCACCGTCACCGCCATCACCACGGATCTGGTCAACCAGGGTATTCTCACCGATCTCAACGAACCGGCGAACGATCTGCGCACACGTGGACGGCCGGCCGTTCGTCTCGGGCATCAACGCAACGCCGCCTTCGCCCTTTTGTTCGAGATCGAGGTCAACCGCGCCCGCTGTTCGCTGGTCGATTACGGCGGCGTGCTCGTCGATCGCATCGAATCCCCCCTCGGCCCGGACAGTTTCACAACGGTTCGTCCCGCCGTCTTTCTTGCCGGCATGGCCGAGCGCATACGCCAGCGCAATCCCGCGCAGGCGGCGCATATCATCAACGCCTCCGCTTCCGTCCAGGGCATCCTCAACCGCACCAGAACCGGCCTGACCTGGTCGCCGATCAAGGACATTGCCGGCGAGAACCTGTCGGAGGCGATTGTCGCCGAGACCGGGATCAGGATGACGCTCTACAAGCGGGGCGGCCTGCTTGCGGAAGGCACGCGGCTCCTGTTCCCCGAATTGCACAACACCAATGTGGCGACGGTCTTCGTCGGCGCCACCGTGGCCATGGGGATGTCCTTTCACGGCCGCGACGTGCCTCACTCGGAGGACACCTCGACCAATTTCGGCCACATGATCCACATTCCCGACGGCCCCTTGTGCCGGTGCGGGTCACGCGGCTGCATCGAAGCCTATGCCGCCGATTACGGCGTCCTGCGCACGGCCTATAGCGTGCCGGACTCCAAGCCACCCGCCCCGGCGGTTCACCATCATCATTATGTCGAGCTCATTCACGATGCGCGACGCGGCAAGGCCCACGCCAAACGCGCCTTCGAACTCGCCGGCAGTGCCATCGGCTTCGGCATCAATCGCCTGATGACGGTTTTCGACATTTCCCATGTCGTCATCGTCGGCCCGGGCGCCGAGGCCCTGCCATTGATGCAGGACAAGATGGCGTCGGCCATTTCGGCGTCGCTGGTCGGGCGGGTCCACGGGGTGCCCGAAATCCTGACCCACCGCGACGAATCCGAACCGATCTTTCACGGGCTGAGAGCCAAGGCCCTCAACGAGATCGATCAGAACATCTTCGCCCCGCTCCCGTCTCCGGGCTAGGCGGCATGCGAAAAAGTGGTTCCGGTTGTTCAATAAAAGAACACCGCGACAACAAAAGGACAGGGCGTGTGTTCCAAAGGCCACCGGAACACAAAACGCACGAGCGTATGTCACGTTTTGGTGACCGACAACGAGCGTCGTTGCGGGCACCCGACAAGCGCATGACGGGATCGGCACGATCCGTCGTGCAGGTCGTCTCTGGCGCTCAGTCCATGCCGCAGATCTGCCCCCGCGTTGCTTTCAGTACCCGCATGGCCTCTTCGGTCGGATAACCGGTTTCAAGACTCGAACCGTTCCATAAATTGAACGCCGCCAGCGCATTGGCCGAGGCCGGCCCCCAACGCCCGTCGATCGTATCGAGATAACAGCCCACGCGCTGGAGTTCGGCCTGAAGATCGGCCGCGAGAGCACCACCACTGGTTGACGGTGTCGCGTTTCCCGACGGTGCGACGGGTGGCGCGCCGTTGAAGAAGGCATAGAGCGCCGTGCGCGAGGCCGGACCGAAAGCACCGTCCAGCGTTCCTGTGTAATAGCCCTGCTGGCGCAAATGGCGTTGCAGCGCCAACGGCCCCTTGCGACCAACTGCGTCAAGACTTTCCAGCGCCATGTCGGCATCGATCCGGTAAAGGGTCAGGAAAACGTCGACATAGTCCGTGTCATTGCCCGCCTGATCGAGCACCATCAGCGCCCGGTAATAACCATCGAGAACGCCCATTCGGCCGGCTTTGAGGAAGTAGCCATAGGCCCGGTCGAGACTGGCGGGCATGCCGATGCCGCTTTCCGCCAGATTGCCGAGTTCGACATAGGCCGGGGCCCAATCGCCCGCACCGGCCGCCTCGTAAAGCGGAATGGCGCGCAGCGCGGCGGCGTCCCAAGAGGCGACATCGGATTGATAGGCACTGGCCATGATGGCTTCCGCCGCGTCGAACAGTTCCTGGGGCGACTGTCTGGCCGGCGCCAGCGCTTCGACAGGCTCCGGCTCCGGAGGCGGTTCGACGGGCACAACGGCTGGCGTCGTCGTTCCGGCCGCGGCCGCGAGCCGGGCCTTGGCAATCGGCGCGAAGGTGCCGTTCGGAAAACGGTCGAGATAGGCCTGGAACAGCGCCGGATCCGCGCTGTCGACGATGGCCTGCCAAAAGGCGAGATCGAGCGCGGCATCCGCCGTTGCGGGAACCGATGCTCCACTGTCCTGCGCCGTCACCCTGGCCACTTCGTCCGGATCGACCGGTTGCGGATCGTCCGGTTCAGGCCGGCATTCGAGACCCGCGCCGCATTCGAGCGTATCGGTAGGTGGCTGGCCATCCGGCAAATCGGTAATGGGCAAATCGGTTGCAGAAGCGGCATCGTCCTGTGCCGGGGCATCGGACGCGCCATCGCCTTTAATCCAGCGGTTGGATCCGCCCGGCATCGTGTCGTCGCAGTCGGCGGCGAGCTTGGCTTTAAGCTCCTCGTCCGGCGGAGTGTCCTTGTCCGTGACGCGTACGAAATAGGTCATGCAGGCATTGGTCAGCTTTACCGGACCGATGGCGTCGCAAACCTGTTTCATGCTCAGCGCCATGCCGCTCGTCTCGCTGCCCATGCCAACATAGCCCTGATAGCTGTCGCATGGATCGATCAGCTCTTCGGCCAGAACCGGCGCCGAAACGGCAAGGGCCAGACCGCCGCACACACATAATGGACAAAGACGCAGGAAGACGCGCAACCACAAGGCCGGGCGTTTGGACATATCCATTTCGATCATGGCATCCCCTCGAAATGCGAAGCCTGGTTTCACCGATCATCTGGAACGGACACCGCGCGGACGTCCGCCGCGATCACGGTTCCGGCTTGACCATTAAAACAGACATAAAATGACACAGTCAGAACCATTTCGGAAATAATGACTGGGGGCGAGCGCTTCGGCTTGGAAACGGCATGCAGCGGCGGCGTACCGATTTTTCCGCATGGCGTATCGCCGCATGATCGGCGCCAAGAACCAAACGCGCCGGTTCGCACCCGTCCCGTTCCTTGAGGAGGCGGTTCTTGCGTCGGTTTGATGCTTGCGTGTAAGTCTCGCCGGCCGAGATGCACCCGGTTCACCCACCCGCCATTTCAACGTGCTTTCCATCCTTCCATCCGTCCCGACACCTTTAGTAAAAAGGATCCGCCATGAGTTTTGATCCGCGCGCCTTCAGCCTTGCCGGCAGGACGGCGCTGGTCACCGGCGCCAATACCGGCATCGGCCAGGCGCTCGCCATCGCTCTTGCCGCGTCCGGAGCACGCGTTGCCGCGGTCGGCCGTTCGCCGATGGACGAGACTGCGGCTTTGATCGACGCCGACGGATCGCGTTTCCATGCCATTCGCGCCGACCTGTCCAGGACCGACAGCCTGCAGGCCATCGTCGACGAAGCCGTGGACTGGTCCGGTGGCGTCGACATCCTTGTCAACAATGCCGGCATTATTCGGCGCGAGGATGCGCTTTCGTTCACCGAGAAGGATTGGGACGACGTTCTCGACATCAATCTGAAATCGGTCTTTTTCCTGTCCCAGGCGGCGGCGCGGCACATGATCGAACGCGGCGGCGGCAAGATCGTGTCCATCGCCTCGCTTTTGAGCTTCCAGGGCGGCATCCGCACCGCCTCCTACACGGCGAGCAAGAGCGGGCTCGTCGGCATGACCCGGCTGTTGTCCAACGAACTGGCGGCGAAAGGCATCAACGTCAACGCCGTGGCGCCGGGCTATGTCGCGTCCAACAACACGGCCGACCTGCGCAACGATCCGGCCCGCAACACGGCCATTCTCGAACGTATCCCGGTCGGACGCTGGGCCAGTCCGGACGACATTGCCGGTGCGGTCGTGTTCTTGTCCTCCGCTGCCGCTGACTATATTCACGGCGTCACGCTACCCGTAGACGGCGGCTGGCTGGGCAGGTAAAATTGAACCGGCCGAGGATCACATTGCATCACATCTCATAATCGGCGCACGAAGCCAACTTGCTTGCCAAGTCAACTTTAGGATGATTAGTTCGAACCTCATTCTCGGCAGGCTTTTCGTGCCGGACGCACTAAGAACAAGCAAGCAAAACAGGGACATTCAGGAGACACTCTATGATGAAGCTCACCACGCTCATTGCGGCGGGTTTGACCGCGACGACATTTCTCGTCGCACCGGTTCTGGCAGCGAGCGTACCGGCCGGCACGAACCTGGCTGCGGACCAGACTTTCCGCTATCGCGTTCTCGACAATATCAACGCGCTTGATCCCGCCATTGTCGAAGACGTCGACACCTCATCGGTCGTTACGAGCCTGTTCGAAGGCCTTTACAGCGAAGATGCGCTGGGCAACCCGGTTCCGGGCGCTGCCGAGAGCTATGACGTGAACGCCGACAAGACCGTTTACACGTTCCACATCCGCGACAACGCCAAGTGGTCGAACGGCGAGCCCGTCACCGCCGAAGATTTCGTTTATGGCTGGCAGCGCGCCGTCGATCCGGCGACCGCCTCGACCTATGCCTATTATCTCGGCCTGGTCGGCGTCGCCAATGCAGACGCGATCGTTGCCGGCGAAAAGCCGCTTTCCGATCTCGGGATCAAGGCCATCGACGACAAGACTGTCGAAGTCACGCTGAGCTTCTCCAGCCCGTGGTTCGTGCGGACCCTTGCCCACGCCACCCTCTTCCCCTCGCCCAAGGCGACGGTCGAAAAGTTCGGCAATGACTGGACCAAGCCCGAGAACATCGTTTCCAACGGCGCTTATATCCTTAAAGAAAACACCCCCGGCGAACGCGTCGTGCTCGAGCGCAATCCCCTTTACTGGGATGATGCCAACACCGTGATCACCCGCGGCGAGTTCCTGACCATCAACGACGAGAACCAGGGCCTGACCCGCTTCCTCGCCGGCGAAGTCGACCAGACCGACATCCCGGCCGGTCAGTATCCGGCCATGAAGGAACAGCACCCGGACGAAGCCTATTCGGTGCCGCAGTTCTGCACCTATTACTTCGACATCAACATGACCGGCAGCCAGCCGGTCGACGGGCTCAAGGACCAGCGCGTCCGCGAAGCTCTGTCCCTGGCGATCGATCGCGACGTGATCGTCAACGGCATCATGCAGGGTGGCCAGAGCCCGGCCTACATCTTCACCAACCCCCACACCGCCGGCTTCACCGCCCCGACCGTTCCGATCGAGACGATGACCCAGGACGAGCGCGACGCCAAGGCCAAGGAACTGATCGCCGAGGCCGGCTATGGTCCGGACAATCCGCTGACCATCGACTACATCTACAACACGTCCGATGCGCACAAGAAGATCGCCATCGCCGTTTCCCAGATGTACAAGGAAAAGCTCGGCGTCGTCATGAACATCCAGGACATGGAGTTCAAGACGCTGCTCGACCGTCGTCATGACTTCGACTACGAAATGGCGCGCGATGCCTGGTGCGGCGACTACAACGAAGCCTCCACCTTCGTGTCGCTCTACGATTCGAAGTCTGATCAGAACAATTCCGGTTACGCCAATGCCGACGTCGACCAGATGCTGGCCGACGCCAAGACCGCCGACGATCCGAACCCCTTCTACGCCAAGACCGAAGAACAGGTCGCCAAGGACGTTCCGATCATCCCGATCTACTTCTACGCGAAGGTCTTCATGCAGAGCCCGGCCGTCAAGGGTTGGCCCTACAACAACGTCGAGCAGATCTGGTACCTGAAGGACCTCTACAAGGTCGCCGAATAGCACTGAGACAATGACCCCGAAGCCTCGCGCCGTTGCGCGCGGGGCTTCGCCCTTTGGCTTGCGTTCATCCGGTCTGGATTACCCCTCATGATCAAGTTCGTTCTCAGGCGTCTGGCCGTGGCCATTCCCACGCTGCTGGTCCTGATCATTCTGTCTTTCATCCTGATGAAGGTTGCACCGGGAAATCCCTTTTCCGGCGAAAAGAAGCTGCCCCAGGCCGTGATGGACAATATCAATGCGCGCTACGGGCTCGACAAACCCGAATGGCAGCAGCTTATCGACTATATCTGGAACATCGTGGCCCATTTCGATTTCGGCCCGTCGTTCCGCTACAAGGACCGTACGGTCAACGACATCATTGCCCAGGGTTTCCCTGTGACCCTGACCTATGGCGCCTGGGCCTTTTTGGTGGCGACGACGGTCGGCATCGCCATGGGTACCCTCGCCGCGCTCAAGCACAACAGCTGGGGCGACTATGTCGCCGTCGGCTCGACGATCGTGGCGCAGGTCATCCCGAACTTCGTTCTGGCGCCGATCCTTGTCATCATCTTCACGCTGTGGCTGCACTGGCTGCCCGGAGGCGGCTGGAACAACGGCCACTGGTCCAACATCATTCTGCCGGTGATCGCCCTGACCGCCTCGCACACGGCCAACACCGCCCGCATCATGCGCGCCTCGCTTTTGGAAGTGCTCAATTCCAACTATATCCGGACCGCAAGGGCCAAGGGCCTGCCCGGCCGGCGGATTCTGTTCGCCCATGCGATGAAGCCGGCGCTGATGCCGGTCATCTCCTATCTCGGGCCGGTTTTTGTCGGCATGATCACCGGATCGGTGGTCATCGACATGTATTTCTCGACAGGCGGCATCGGCCAGGCCTTCGTCAACAGCGCGCTCAATCGCGACTATTCCACCATTCTGGGGATCACCGTGCTGCTCGGAGCCCTGACCATCGCAGGCAATCTCGTGGTCGACGTGCTCTATGCGTGGGTCGACCCCAAGATCAAGTATTAGGAGCGGTCGCATGATTGCCGACACACGCATCGCCAAGACGGCCGATCAGATGGCCGACCTGTCCGAGGCACCCAAGGGGCGTTCGCTCTGGCAGGACGCCCTGCGCCGCTTCGGGAAGAACCGCCTCGCGGTCGCCTGCCTGTCCACCCTCGTGGTCATGGTTCTTTTCACGCTCGTCGGACCGGTCATTTCGACCTGGTCGATCGAAAAGATCGACTGGAACGTCATGGGCTCGGTGCTCCAGAAGGGCTACCCATCTATTGAAACGGGCCATTTTTTCGGCACCGATGAAGTCGGGCGCGATCTTTATGCCCGGGTCATCCAGGGCACGCAGATCTCCATCACCGTCGGCGTGCTCGGCGCCCTCGTCGCTGTCGTGGTCGGGACCTTCTACGGCGCCATCGCCGGTTATTTCGGCGGCCAGCTCGACAGCCTCATGATGCGCTTCGTCGACATCCTTTATTCGATCCCCTTCATGTTCATCCTCATCTTGTTGCTGATCATGTTCGGGCAGTCCTTCGTCATGCTGTTCATGGGCATCGGGCTGATCAGCTGGCTCGGCATGTCGCGTGTCGTGCGCGGACAGACGCTGACGCTCAAGAACAAGGAGTTCATCGAGGCAGCCATTGCCGGAGGCGCCCGGCCGATGACGATCGTGGCCCGGCACATCGTGCCCAATCTCATGGGCGTGGTGGTTGTCTATGCCACCCTGCTCATCCCCGAAATGATCCTGACCGAGAGCTTCATTTCCTTTCTCGGACTGGGCATCCAGGAGCCCAACACCTCGCTCGGCGCGCTGATCAGCGAGGGGGCCAAGACCATGCAATACGGCACGTGGTGGCAGCTCGGCTTCCCGCTCGCCTTCTTCGTCGTCATTTTGTTCAGTTTCTATTTTGTCGGCGACGGCGTGCGCGACGCGCTCGATCCAAGAGACCGCTAGGACCGTAAGATGAGTTTGCTGCAATATACTGATGTCGATGTGCGTTTCACCACGCCGGATGCGATCGTGACCGCCGTCAACAAGGTGAGTTTCGCCATCGAGGAAGGCGAGACCGTCGCCATCGTCGGCGAATCCGGGTCCGGCAAGAGTCAGGCCATGCTCGCCTCGCTCGGGCTTCTGGCCGAAAACGGCACGGCGGCCGGTTCGATCCTGTTCGAGGATCAGGAACTGATCGGCATGCCGCCCGCCAAGCTCAACAAGATCCGCGGCAACCGGATCTCGATGATCTTTCAGGATCCGATGACCTCGCTCAATCCCTATTTGAGGATCTCGGACCAGATGACCGAGGTTCTGGAGCTGCACAAGGGCGTGAGCCGGTCTGACGCCGTCAAGCAGTCGATCGCGATGCTCGAAGCCGTGCGCCTGCCCGATGCCAAGCGCGTGATGCGCCGCTATCCGCACGAGCTTTCCGGCGGCATGCGGCAAAGGGTGATGATCGCCATCGCCCTTTTGTGCGATCCGAAAGTGCTGATCGCCGACGAGCCGACCACCGCTCTCGACGTGACGGTTCAGGCGCAGATGCTCGAGCTGTTCAAGAAGCTGACCAAGGAATTCAATACGGCGCTGATCATGGTCACCCACGATCTCGGCGTGGTGGCGGGTCTGGCCGACCGCATGATAGTCATGTATGCCGGCCGCATCGTCGAACAGGGCAAGGTCAACGATCTGTTCTACACCCCGCGCCATCCTTATACGTTTGGCCTGCTGCACTCGACCCCGCACGTGGAATCGAGCGGTCAGCGTCTCAATCCCATCGAGGGGTTGCCCCCAAGCCTCGAACACCTGCCGGCGGGCTGCGCCTTCCATCCACGCTGCGCTTTTTCGCTGCCGGAATGCCTGACCGGCCAACCCAAACTGACGCCGCGCGGCAAGGATCGTCTCTCCGCCTGCTTCTATGAAGGCGCCTTCACGGAATCGGAGGTTGCAGAATGAGCGAAGATACCCCCCTTCTTCAGGTCGAAAACGTCGGCAAGATCTTTTCCATCACCAGCGGTTTCATGAAAAAACCCCTGACCCTGACCGCGCTTTCCGAAGTCTCGTTCAGCGTCAAGGCAGGCGAAACGCTCGGCATTGTCGGGGAATCGGGCTGCGGCAAGTCGACCCTCGGTCGGTGCATTCTTCAGCTTCTGATCCCGGACGAAGGCAAGGTGCTCTGGCTCGGCCAGGACCTGACCGAGCTGTCCTCGGACGAGATGCGTCGGCGCCGGCGCGATCTGCAGATCATCTTTCAGGACCCTCTGGCCTCGCTCAATCCGCGCATGACCATCGGCGCCATCATCGAGGATCCGCTCAGGACCCTTCGGCCCGACATGTCGCAAAAGGAACGCCGTGCCAAGGTGCTGGAGATGATGAAGGCGGTCGGGCTGTTGCCCGAGATGATCAACCGCTATCCGCACGAATTCTCCGGCGGTCAGGCCCAGCGCATCGGCATCGCCCGGGCGCTGATCACCGAACCCAAGCTGATCGTGTGCGACGAACCGGTCTCGGCGCTCGATGTGTCGATCCAGGCCCAGATTCTCAACCTGCTGTCGGAACTGAGGGATCGGTTCAACCTGACGCTGATCTTCATCAGCCACGACCTGTCGGTGGTTCGGCATGTCTCGGATCGCATCGTCGTGCTCTATTTGGGCCGCATGATCGAATATGCCCCGCGCGACGAACTCTACAACGATCCGAAGCACCCCTATACCAAGGCGCTGTTGTCGGCCGTGCCCATCCCCGATCCCGAACTGGCGCGGACCCGCGAGATCACCGAGCTGCGCGGCGAAATCCCCTCGCCGATCAACCCGCCCTCGGGGTGCGCCTTCCGGACGCGCTGCATCCACGCCATTCCGCTTTGCGCACAGGAACGGCCGATGATCGAACAGGCCAGCCCGAACCGGACCGTCGCCTGCCACCGCTGGCGGGAGATATCCGCCGAAACGGCGTGACCGAACCGAACGCGACGCGGCGTCAGGCCGCTGCCTGGCATTGGGCGCAGACGCCGCGCAGTTCGATGGTCGATTTTTCGAGAGCGAAGCCGTTGGCCGAGGCAAGCTGCACGAGTTGCAGCGCCAGATCGGGATCGTTGATCTCGCTCACCTTGCCGCAAACGGAGCAGATGACGAAAGCTGCGCTTTCCGGCTGCTTCTCGCCGGTATTCGTGCAAACGACGAAGGCGTTGAGGCTTTCGAGCCGATGCACCATCCCCAGAACCATCAGTTTGTCGAGGGCGCGATAAATCTGCAGGGGGGAGCGTAACCCTTCCGCTCGCAGCACATCGAGCAGGTCGTAGGCACCCAAAGGCTTTTCCGCTGTTTCAAGCGCCTTGAGAACCAGTGCCTGATTCCTGGTCAGTTTTTCATCACTCGGATGCATAGGCTTGCCACTCATTAACGTCTCCTGCCCGTCTCCCGCAGATTCACGATTGACGAATGTAATAACATCACATATGTCTGCCGGCAAGAAACAGCCGACAACCGGGATGAAGGCATGACAAACGAAGCACGAGACGCGTTGCGTTTCAAGGACGTGACGCTCGGCTATCACGCACACCCGGCCATTCATCACCTATCCGGCGATTTGAAGCAGGGAACGCTGACCGCCATTATCGGCGCCAACGGTTCCGGCAAGTCGACCCTCATGAAAGGGATCACCGGCCTGCTTCAGCCGATGACCGGCACGATCGAGATCGCGTCCGGCCTGAAGATCGCCTATCTGCCGCAGCAATCCGAACTCGACCGCCATTTTCCCGCCCGCGTGATCGATCTTGTCTCGCTCGGCCTGTGGCCGCAACGCGGCCTGATCGGCCGCCATTCCAAAGCCGATCGCCAGCGCGTCACGGACGCGCTCGAAACCGTTGGCCTTGTCGGCTTTGGCGACCGCGCACTCGATTCCCTTTCGGGTGGACAGTTACAACGGGCCCTTTTCGCACGCGTTCTGGTGCAAAACGCCAATCTCATCCTGCTCGACGAACCCTTCAATGCCATCGACGAGAAGACCGTCGAGGATCTGATTGCGCTGATCGAGCGCTGGCACGGGGAAGGACGCACCGTCGCCGTCGTGGTCCACGATCTCGACTTGGTCCGCGCCCATTTCCCCACCTCCCTGCTGCTCGCCCGCGAGCTCGTCGCCTGGGGCGAGACGCGCCTGGTGCTCCACAAGGAAAACCTGGAGCGCGCCCGCAATTTCCGCGAGACCTGGGACGAGACCGCGCCCTGGTGTGAACTCGATTATGCCGACCCGCCCAACTGGCGCGGCCCCGGCGCGTCCGGCGACACGAATGACCGCATTTCCGGAAACGCCGCATGATCGACACGCTCTATACGCTCTTTATCGCGCCTTTTGTCGATTATGCCTTCATGCAGCGCGCCCTTGTCGGCACGTTGATGCTCTCGGTCAGTTCGAGCCCGGTCGGGGTGTTCCTGATGCTGAGGCGCATGAGTCTCACCGGCGATGCCATGTCCCATGCCATCCTGCCGGGCGTTGCCGTCGGCTTTCTCCTTTTCGGGCTCGACCTGGTGCCCATGACGGTTGGCGGCCTGATCGCCGGATTTCTGGTTGCGTTCGGCGCCGGCGCCATTTCCCGCATGACCGTGCAGCGCGAGGACGCCTCGCTTGCCGCCTTCTATCTGATCTCGCTGGCGCTCGGCGTGCTGATCGTCTCGATGAAGGGCTCGACCATCGATCTGATGCATGTGCTGTTCGGCTCGGTGCTCGGGCTCAACAACGAGGCCCTGATGCTGATCGGGATGATCGTGGCGACGAGCCTTGTCGCCCTTGTCCTGTTCTGGCGGGCCCTGGTCGCCGAATGCCTCGATCCCTTGTACTTGAGATCGGTCTCGCGGCTCGGCCCGACCGTACATTTCGTCTTTCTGGGCATCGTCGTGCTCAATCTGGTCGGCGGTTTTCTCGCCCTCGGCACATTGCTGTCGGTAGGCCTGATGATGCTGCCCGCCGCCGCCGCCCGCTTCTGGACCACCCGCGTCGAGACCATGGCGATGTCCGCCATTCTCATCGCCGCCGTTTCATCCCTGTCCGGTCTTTTGCTGTCCTTCCATGCCGCCGTGCCGTCGGGTCCCGCCATCGTCTTGAGCGCCGGCGCGATCTATGCGGTCTCGCTCCTGTTCGGGACCAGCGGCATGCTCAGGACCCGCCTGCGGACCGGTCATCACCGTATCGCCTGATGGAGATCCAAATGAAAACCTCGCTTCTTTCGCTCGCTGTTGCCGCCCTGGCCCTGGCGCCGGTTTCGGCCCTCGCCGATCCGATCAAGGTCGTGGCCAGTTTCTCCATCATCGGCGATTTCGCCCAGGAAGTCGGCGGGGATCTCATCTCGCTGACCACGCTGGTCGGCCCGAACGGAGACACCCATGTCTATGAGCCCAAACCCGCCGACGCCGTCGCCATGTCCAAGGCCGATGTCATCCTGGTCAACGGTCTGACCTTCGAAGGTTTTCTCGACCGGCTGGTCGAAGCCAGTGGCACCAAGGCACCCATCACCGAACTGACCGACGGCATCACGCCGCTGACCTGGGCCGCCGAAGACCATATGGATCACGACGCGGAAGACGAAGACCACGACGATCATGACCACGAAGTTGAGGAGCACCATCATCACGGCGCCTACGATCCGCATGCCTGGCAATCGGTCGCCAATGCCGAGATTTATGTCGGTAATATTCGCGATGCCTTCTGCGCCGTCGATGAAGCGAACTGCGCAACCTACCGGACCAATGCCGCAGCCTATCTTGAGGACCTGGCCAAGCTCGATGCCGGGATCAAGGCCCGGATCGCGGCCATTCCGGAAGACAAGCGCGTCATCATCACCTCGCACGCCGCCTTCGGCTATTTCGGCCGCGACTACGACATGACCTTTTTGTCGCCGCAGGGTGTCTCGACCGAGACCGAAGCCTCGGCCGCCGGCGTTGTGGCACTGATCGAGCAGATCCGTCATGAACATGTGGCGGCGATCTTCACCGAAACGATTTCGGATCCGCGTGTGGTCGAACAGATCGCCGAGGAAACCGGCATCACTGTTTCCGGCGCCCTTTATACCGGCGCCCTGTCGCCCGCCGACGGCCCGGCACCGACCTATATCGACATGATGAATTACAATATCGACGCCATCGGTTCAGCCATTCTCGGCAAGTAAGGCTGCTGGCACTCTCTCAAAGGAGCGCCATTCACTTCGGGTCGCCCCGGGACTTGTTCCCGGGGGCCACGCTCCTCTTAACATGATGAGCGTGGGTTGGAATCTGGCCTCATCTTGAGCCCGTCGAAGGATGCGCCTGTTTCCGAACGAGTCTTGCCGCAGGGCTTTATTCGCCGAAATCCCAGACCGCGCCGGTCTGGTCGACCGAAAGGGTCCAGACCTTTTCCTGAAGCGCTTCGTCGAAGGCCGGTCTGCTGACCCGACCCGGCTTCTTGTCGAAATAATACCCGCCGCTCTTGCCGTCCATTTCGGTATCGCCGGCCAGAAAGACCAGCGTTTCCGCCCCTTTTCGCGGCGAGCGCAGGAACGGCGTGGCAATGGCCTGGACAGCCGAACCGATCACCGGAACGAAACGGAAGAACCTGCTCGCCACCACTCCCGGATGCAGGCAATTGGTGGTGATGCCCGAGCCTTCCAGACGCCGCGCCAGCGCGAAAGTAAACAGAACGTTGCCGAGCTTGGAGCGCGAATAGGCCGCCATCGGCGCATAGGAATGCGCGTGGCCGTGATCGTCGAATTCGATCCGCCCCGACAAATGGGCCGTCGAGGCCGTCGTCACGATGCGGGCCTTTCCGGCCCGCCGCAACAGCGGCAGAAGCCGTGAGGTCAAAAGGAACGGGCCGAGATGATTGACCGCCCAGGTCAGCTCATATCCATCCGGGCTTTCGTGATGCAGCCAGAACGCGGCGCCGGCGTTGTTGACCAGAACATCGATACGATCGAAACGGCGCGGAAAATCGTCGACAAAGGCATTGATCGCCGCTTTCGAGGCAAGATCAAGCGGCAGGCCGATGACCTCGCGCCCCGTTTCCCCGGTGATTTTGGATGCTGCCGCTTCGGCGCGTCCCCTGTCGCGGCTGGTGAGGATCACCGTCGCTCCGGCGCCTGAAAGCACCCGTGCCGCCGCAAAACCGATGCCGGAATTGCCTCCGGTCACCAGGATCGTCTTGCCCTCGACTGCCAATGTCATCGTTCGCCCCCCTATACCGCGAAGGCTGCCGGAATCGCTTCGGCGATGAAGCCGCCGCCGAGCACCTCGGCACCGTCGCTGTCATCAGCATAGAACACGCAGGCTTGACCGGGCGCAACGCCATTTTCACCTGCGATGAGGGTGACATAGACCTCGTCGTTTTCCCTGAGCTCTACCACGGCCGGTTGCGGCGCCCGCGTCGAGCGCACTTTGGCCTCGACGGCGTAGCCATTGCCGCCGACCGTGGCGCTCAAGGGTCTGTCGCCAAGCCAGTTGACATCCCTCAATCTGACGGTGTGGGTCAAAAGCGCCGCCTGCGGCCCCACAACCACGCGGGCGTGTTCGGGATCGAGCTTGACGACGTAAAGCGGCTCGCCTGCGGCGATCCCCAGGCCGCGCCTCTGGCCGATGGTATAATTGATAATGCCCTCGTGCCGGCCGAGCACGCGGCCATCGACATGTACGATATCCCCCGGCCGCATCGCTTCGGGATGCATGCGCTTGACCACTTCGGCATATCGGCCCTGCGGCACGAAGCAGATATCCTGGCTGTCGTGCTTGTCAGCGATCTCCAGTCCCATTTCGCGGGCCAGGTCCCTGACCTCCGGCTTGCTCATGCCGCCTAAGGGGAAGCGCAGGAACTGCAACTGTTCCGGCGTGGTGGCGAAGAGGAAATAGCTCTGGTCGCGGGAATGATCGACCGGCCGGAACAGGGCGATGCGCCCGTTTTTCGGTTCGGTCCGCACATAATGACCGGTTGCCAGTACGTCGGCGCCGAGATCGCGCGCCACCTCCATCAGATCCTCGAACTTGACGGTCCTGTTGCACGCGATGCAGGGCACCGGCGTCTCGCCATGCACATAGGAGGCGGCAAAGGGCTCGATCACCTCTTTTCTGAAACGGTCCTCGTAATCGAGCACGTAATGGGGAATGCCGAGCTGGGCCGCGACCCGACGCGCATCGTGAACGTCCTGTCCCGCGCAGCACGAGCCGGTGCGGTGGATCGTAGCGCCGTGATCGTAAAGCTGCAGGGTGACGCCGATTACCTCGTAGCCCTGACGGGCCAGAAGACCGGCGGTAGCGGAAGAATCGACTCCGCCGGACATGGCGACGACAACGCGCGTATCCCGGGGGTCTTTGGCAATATGAAGTGAGTTGAACATTTGAGGATCCGGTTGGGGGTCAAGGGCCAGCGGAACGCCCTGTTTAGTCCGAGCGTGAAAGCGACGCAACGGCATCGACACAACCGGCACTTTCTGCCGACTGACCGGCAGGAACCACCTTTCGCCTTGGCCGATTCCCGTCCCCACAGCTCCCTTCAATCAACAACATATTGATTATCCTCAATGTTTTCCCTTACCGGAACTTGGCAAGGTGTTTGCTAGTCAGTTGTGTGGATTAGTCTGTGAGCCCGTTCGCGTAAATGACCATATCACCCGCCGCCACCAATGCTGCAAATGTCGCTTCTGCCTCCGGTGCACGTTCGACCGGAGCGACAGGCAAGAGCGCCGGCGATTCCGGCAGTTTCAAGGATCTGCTGTCGGTGCTGGCCAACATGTTCTCCAAACCCGAGGGCACCGCCGGAACAGGCAATTCGACCGCCATTGCAGGCGGCGGCGAACAGGCCGACCCGGATGCTGCCGCCACCGACGGGCAGCTCGATTCCGATCTCTATCAACAGATCATGGCCCTGTTCATGGCCCGCATGGAATCGGGACCCGCTCCGATCGATCCGGACGAACTCCCCGAAGACCTGCTGGCCGCGCTTCAGAAACTGGCCGATGCCCTGTCCGGCACGCTGACCCTTATGATGGGGACCGACGGTGACCCCTCCGACCCGCTGGCAGCGGCGCTCGAACAGCTCGCCGCCGCCCTTGGCAACGCCCAGGCCGGTGCGGACGGCACGATTTCGGATACGACCGACACGCCGGATCCACTGGCGGCGGTGATCGATCTCTTTGTCAATGCCCTCACCGCAACCGGAACCACCGCCGACAACGGCACCGTGACGCTCGACGCCGCGTCCGGCAACGCCCTCAAGGCGCTCAACGATTTTCTGGCCGCTCTTTCCGCCCGGACCGCATCGGACGGCATGACGGGGTCACAGGCCCTTTCGGCCGAGGCCGCCAACCAGTTGACCAGTCTCGACCAGCTTCTGGCCAATCAGAACGCCGATCCACGTATTGACGAGATCCGCTCCCGCATCGCCGCCCTGTTGGGAACCGATACGGCAAAATCCACGGCGACCGACACCACCACCGCCCTTGCGGCCCAAACCGCTCCTGCCGACAAGTCCGCGGGAACCACTACCCGCGATGCCCTGACCCAGATTGTGGACGGTGCGAAAACCGGAACCGCGGCCCAGAACGCCGGGACTGATGCCAATGCCGGCGACATGTCGGGACAAAGACAGGCCTCGTCCGGACAGCGCTCCGAATCCGGGCAAGCCGACGGATCGCACCGCGCATTGGCGGCTGCCGGGTTTGCCGCCCAGGTCATCGCCGATGGCGGCAAGCCCACGACGCCTTCCGATACCGGCACGACGATCTCCGTCCTGCCGGCCCAGGATCTCTCGCGCGCACAGACCCTGCAGATGCAGACCCTGTCCCATTCCTACGCGCAGCAGGCAACGGGACGTCTCGACATTCCCCAGATCGCCTTCCAGATCGCCAGCCACGTCAGCCACGGAGTCAACAGCTTCCAGATCCGGCTCGATCCCCCCGAAATGGGCCGGATCGACGTCAGGCTCGATCTCGACCAGTCCGGTGCCGTCAGCGCCAAACTGACCGTCGACCGGGCCGAAACGCTCGATCTGTTGCAGCGCGATGCCCGCGCCCTGGAACGGGCCCTGGCCCAGACCGGTCTCGACGCCGGCAAGACCAATCTCGAATTTTCCCTGAAACAGAATCCGTTCGCGCAGCAGCAATTCGATCAGGGACAGGATAATCGCCAAAACATGGCGAACGTGTTTGGTGAGACCGAAACAACCCCGCTCGATGCCGCTTCGGCAAGCGCAGCGCCATTAACGACGCTTTATCGCGGCTTTGTCCGCCCGGGAGGTGTCAACCTCGTCGCCTAACCAGTGTTGCAGCCCAGGAGGATAGGATGTCCATCGGCAGCATTTCGGGGACCAGCAGTGGGTCCTCGCTCTATAGCTCGGCAACGACCATTGCCGGCAATTTCGACACGTTCCTGCAACTGCTCACCACGCAGCTGCAAAACCAGAATCCGCTCGATCCGCTCGATACCAACCAGTTCACCGAGCAATTGGTGCAGTTTTCCGCTGTCGAACAGCAATTGTTGACCAACGACTATCTGGAAACACTGATCAAATCGAGCCAGACCTCTTCCACCTCAGAGGCCGTCTCCTTCATCGGCAAGGAGATTTCGGCGTCGACGAGCCTGACCAATCTTGAGAACGGTCAGGCCAGTTGGCTCTATCATGCCGACAGTCCGGCCGAAAAAGCCTATGTCACCGTCTACGACAGCAACGGCAACACCGTCTTCAACACCACCTTATCGCTCGATCAGGGCGATGGCCGGTTCGATTGGGACGGCATCGACAATTCCGGCCAGCAAGTCAAAGACGGCCCCTACCAGATCGAAATCGACGCGCGCGACGAGGCCGGCAATTCCGTTTCGGTTTCGACCGAGATGGCCGGCGTGGTCGACGGCGTCGATTATTCCGGCGCCGAACCGTATCTGGTGATCGGATCTTCCTATGTCAGCCTGGCCAGCGTCACCTCCGTCCGCGCGGTGAACGCCGCCGCCTAGGACGGCGCGCGAAAACCGGCGCCCGTTTTGTCGGCTGGGGCAAAAGCCGGCGCGCGACTGCTTTCGGATATTTTTGGCAGAAATTAATCAAGTATGACCGGATGCTTAGGCAAATTTTAAGCGGCGTCGGCTAAGCTCAATCTACTATGGTCAGGTTGTGTAAGAGAGTAGAATGACCGTACAGATGCGTCCGCGCGTGAAGTATGTGATTGGGCCGGACGGCAGTCCATTAACGATCGCAGATCTTCCCCCCCGAAACACCAAGCGCTGGGTCATCCGGCGAAAGGCGGAAGTGGTAGCTGCCGTTCGTGGCGGGTTGCTGAGCCTTGAGGAAGCCTGTCAACGCTACACGCTCAGCGTCGACGAGTTTCTCAATTGGCAAGCTGCCATCGACAAGCATGGTCTTGCCGGGTTGAGAACCACCTGGATCCAGCACTATCGCGACAACTGATCCGGGTTGCGCCGGACTATTTTTAGGCGAAGAGGAAAGCGGCTTCAAAGCCGGCTTTTGCTTCATGTAAAGCCGTTCCGGAACCGTTTTTTCGGAGCGCAAGTTCCGCGCAACATTTTTGCTTGCGTCAAGCCCGCCGTCGTTCCGACGCGCGGGTTTTGGCGCGTTTGCCGGTCATTCGTTGAGGTTTTGGAAACGAAAGCGGTAAGTTTTACCCAAGCCTCGCATTCTGCAGCGATGCGTTAAGAACTTGTTTACCAACCACTGGGTAATTTTTGCCCAGTCGATTTTCGGAGTGTCAGCTGGGGCAATCCGTCATCCGGGGCAGGTTCACGCGTGGAAAATTTACTCGGATTTCTCAATCGGTTGGGTATGGCACGTGTCGCCGCGATGGCCGTGGTCGCCGTATTGCTGCTCGGATTCTTCGCATTTCTGATCATTCGTGCCACCAGCCCCCAGATGGCGCCGCTCTATACCGGGCTCAGCCTGGACGACAGCGCCGCCATCGTCGACGAAATCCGTTCGATGAACGTGCCCTATGAATTGCGGGGCGAAGGCGACACCATTCTGGTTCCTCGCGACCAGATCACGTCGCTCAGGATGAGCCTGGCCCAGAACGGCCTGCCAACACGCGGTCAGGTCGGCTACGAGATCTTCGACAAGCAATCGACGCTCGGTTCGACCAGCTTCGTGCAGAATATCAACCAGATCAGGGCCCTCGAGGGCGAACTGGCGCGGACCATCTCCTCGCTGGCCCGTGTCAAATCGGCGCGGGTGCATCTGGTGCTGCCCGAACGACAACTGTTCCGTCAGGATACGCCTTCCCCGTCCGCCTCGATCGTTTTGAGCGTTCGCGGCGAACTTTCCGGTAGCGAAGTCAGCGCCATCCAGCATCTGGTGTCGGCCGCCATCGAGGACCTGACTCCCAGCCGGGTCTCCATTGTCGACGACACCGGGCGCCTGCTTGCTTCGGGCGATGACGGCGACGGAACCATGCTGATCGCCAGCGACGTTCAGGATCGGATCGCCGGCATCGAGACGCGTCTTGAAACCCGCGTCGAGGATATTCTCGAAAAAGTGGTCGGTGTCGGCCGCGCCCGGGTGCAGGTGGCGGTCGATCTCGACCTGCAGCGCTCCACCGTTACCCATGAAACCTTCGACCCCGACGGTCAGGTGGTCCGGTCCAGCCAAACCCACGAAACCTCGAGCCTTTCGACCAATCCCGGCGGCAATAACGGCGTCACCGTCTCCAACCAGCTACCCAACGGGACCAACGCCAACGGAGACAATGGCGTTTCCGGCAACCAGAGTTCGACCACCGAGGAAACCACCAATTACGAGATTTCCAAGACCACCCAGACCAATGTCAATGACGCGGGCGGCATCAAGCGCCTGTCCGTCGCGGTGGCGGTCGACGGGCAATATCAGGCCGATGCCAACGGCGCCGCGACCTACACGCCCCGCACCCAGGACGAACTCGACCAGTTGACCGCGCTGGTGCGGTCTGCGGTCGGATTCGATGCCAATCGCGGCGATGTCGTTGAGGTGGTCAACCTGCAGTTCGCCGAACGGCCCAATCTCAACACGACCGGCACGGAGGGACCGGGCCTGTTCGATTTCACCCGCGACGATCTCATGAACATGGCCAATCTCGGCGTGACCCTGATCATTTCCCTGGCCCTGCTGCTCTTCGTCCTGCGCCCGCTGATCAAGCGCATCCTCGAACCGGAAGCCGAACCCCTGACACTGCCGCAACCCATGGAGACCACACCGACGGATGGCACCGAGCCATTCCCAAACGCTGAAGCATCATCGGCAATTCGTCCGGAATGGATGGACCAGGCCAAACAGATGGGCGAAGCCCAGATGACCACCATCAAACACGTAGGCGAGCTTATCGAGGACCATCCGCGACAGGCCGCGACCATCGTGCGCGACTGGCTGAACCAGGCGGCTTAGGAAATGGCCGTCCCTCAGAAAGCCGGCAAGGGCCAGGAACTGACGGAAACGATAGGCCGCGGGCTCGTCATCAATGAAGGCGAAAAGACCCGCGACCTCAAACCGGATGAACGGGCGGCCGTGCTCATGCTGGCGCTCGGCCCAGATTACGGCAAGCCGATCTTCGACGAACTCGACGAGATGGAAGTCAAACAGCTGTCGCGCGCCATGGTCAAACTCGGACCGATCAGCCAGGAAATGCTGGATACGCTTCTGCTCGGTTTCGTGACCCAGGTCAGCACCAATGGCTCGCTCGACGGCAATACCGACTCCACCGAGCGGCTGCTCCTGGGTTTTCTGCCCCAGGATCGCGTGGCGACGATCATGGAAGAAATCCGCGGGCCGGCCGGCCGCAACATGTGGGAGAAGCTCTCTAACGTCCAGGAAGACATCCTGGCCAATTATCTGAAGAACGAATACCCGCAGACCATCGCGGTGGTCCTGTCCAAGATCTCGACCGACCACGCTTCCCGCGTGCTCGCGGTGCTGCCCGAAGAACTGGCCCTGGACGTCGTCCAGCGCATGCTCGGTCTCGATCCGGTCCAGAAAGACATCCTCGAAAAGATCGAGGCGACGCTTCGAACCGAATTCATGTCGACCCTCAGCCACACCCAGCGGCGCGACAGTCACGAACAGATGGCGGAGATCTTCAACGCCTTCGACCGGCAGACCGAGGCGCGCTTCATGACGGCGCTCGAGGACCAGAGCCGCGACAGCGCCGAACGCATCAAGGAACTGATGTTCACCTTCGAGGATCTGGTCCGGCTCGAGACTTCGGCCATCCAGGCCCTGATCCAGAAAATGGACAAGCGCGAACTGGCCCTGGCGCTCAAGGGCGCCAACGAGGCGACCAAGGAACTGTTTTTCTCCAATATGTCGACCCGCGCCTCCAAGCTGTTGAAAGAAGACATGGAGTCCATGGGTCCTGTGCGGCTCAAGAATGTCGATGAGGCCCAGGGCAAGATGGTCGCAATGGCCAAGGACATGGCGGCCCGCGGCGAGATCATCATCACCAAGAACAATGGCGAAGAGGAGATGATCGCCTGATGTCGAGCGCGCCCGCCAAATTCCAGTTCGATCTCGACCTGTCTGGCTCCCCGCGCCAGACGCAGGTCATGACCGAGGCGCGCATCACCAAGCTACGCGAGGACGCGCATGCCCAGGGCTTCTCCGAGGGGTTGGCCCAGGGCGAACACACGGAAACGGCCCGTGCCAGCGCCGAACTCGCCAAGGCTGCCCAGAAACTGGCAACCGACGCCGCCGCGATCCTGAAAACGGTGGATGCCGCCGACCGGCAATCGCGGGCGGACGGGGTGGAACTGGCGCGCGCCATCGGGCTGAAGCTTGCCGCGACCCTGGTGGCCCAAAAACCGGAAGCCGAACTCGATGCGCTGATCGAGGAATGCCTGAACTCGCTCGAACGCGCCCCGCACCTCGTCGTGCGCTGTCATCCGGACCTGACCGACGCCATCAAGACGATTACCGAAAAGCACATGGCGGCCGCCGGCTATACCGGCCGGCTCATCGTGCTGGGAGAACCGGAAATCGCGCCGGGCGATGGACGGCTCGAATGGGCGGAAGGTGGCCTGGTCCGCGACATGGGCGCGATCCTTTCCGAAATCGACAGGATCGTTAACGCCTATTGCACCGCCGAGAAGCTGCCCGCACCCGATTTTACCTCCATGACCACGGAGACAGACAATGCCAACACCTGATGACCCCGATGGCGATCTGGGCCTTGAGGAGATGCGCCCCGAACCCCCGAGCGACATCGAGCCGATTTCCGAACGCTCGGCCGCCGATCTCGAAGCGGTGTTCGATGTTCCCGTCAGGATTTCGGTCGTTCTGGGCCGCGCCCGCATGCCGATCGCCGAGCTTTTGAAGATGGACGTCGGCACGGTGATCGAACTCGACCGGCAGGTTGGCGAGGCCATCGACATCTATGTCAACGACCGTCTGGTCGCCCGCGGCGAGATCGTGCTCGTTGAGGACCGGCTGGGCGTGACCATGACCGAAATCATCAAGGCTGCCTAAAAAGGCGTGACCTTAAAACTGGATAGCGCTTTGCGTGAAGATCGAGCAAACGAGACGACAGGCGAGAGCGGACGGAGACAATCATGCGCCTCATGATCATTGGAGCCCTTGACGGGCAGTTGAGCCAAGCCACCAAACTCGCCATGGAGGGCGGTGCGAAAGTCGCTCACGCCGCCGATATCGACATTGCCATGGCCGCCCTCAGAAGCGGGCGCGGCGCCGATCTTCTGCTGGTCGACGTGATGGCAGACATTCCGAGCCTCATCGCCGGGCTCGATGCCGAGCGCATTCACGTCCCCGTGGTCGCCTGCGGCACCGAGTCCAATGCCGCCGCCGCCGTCAACGCCATAAGGGCTGGCGCCAAGGAATATATCCCCCTGCCGCCCGATGCCGAACTGATCGCCGCCATCATCGCCGCCGTCGCCCGCGAAAGCGCCGAATTCCTGTTCCGCGATCCGGCCATGGCCAAGGTGGTTAAGCTCGCCGATCAGGTCGCCGCGTCCGAGGCGAGCGTTTTGATCACCGGCGAAAGCGGCACCGGCAAGGAGGTCATGGCCAAATATGTCCATGCCCGTTCGCGTCGCGCCGACATGCCGTTCATTTCGATCAACTGCGCTGCCATTCCCGAGCAATTGCTCGAATCCGAACTGTTCGGCCATGAAAAGGGGGCCTTCACCGGCGCCATCGGCCGCCGCATCGGCAAGTTCGAGGAAGCATCCGGCGGAACGCTTCTGCTCGACGAAATCTCCGAGATGGATACCCGCCTGCAGGCCAAGCTGTTGCGGGCCATCCAGGAACGGCTGATCGATCGCGTCGGCGGCACCAAGCCGGTGCCGGTCGATATCCGCATCATTGCCACGTCCAATCGCGACCTTGCCGAAGCGGTCAAGCAGGGTACGTTCCGCGAGGACCTTCTGTTCCGGCTCAATGTCGTCAATCTCAGGCTGCCGCCCCTCAGGCAACGGCCGGCCGACATTGCAGCTCTGGCCGAGCATTTCGTCGACAAATACGCCAAGGCCAACGGCTTGAGCGAAAGGCATCTGACCAAGGAAGCGCTCGACGATCTCGTTGGGGCGCCCTGGCCGGGCAATGTCCGCGAACTGGAAAACACCCTGCATCGCGCCGTGCTTTTGTCGAGCGGCGAGGAGATCACCCCCGAGGCCATCCTGCTGCCGGACGGAACCGGACTGAGCGAGGTGACCGAGGCCAACGATGCGGCCGCCAAGGTGGCGGCGACGGCCGAAAGCATGACCCGCGCCATGGTCGGGCGCACCGTGGCCGATGTCGAACGCGATCTCATTCTGGACACGCTCGATCACTGCCTGGGAAACCGCACCCATGCCGCGACCATTCTCGGCATCTCCATCCGGACCTTGAGGAACAAGCTCAACCAGTACTCCGACGAAGGCATCCCGGTGCCCGGCCCCGGCGAACAGCGCAACAGTGCGGCGTAGGGTTTCATGCAAACGGGACATATCGCTGCAAGATCTGACATGCTGCCCGCGATGATCGTCGTCAGGATGATGTCCCATGGCTGACACGTCCCCGGCCCAGACCAAGCCACCCTCCGGCTTCCACATCCCGACGCCCGCCGAACTGCTCGACCTGTTCCGGCAGTCCGACATCACGCTGGCGCTGGGGGTGATGGGCATTCTCGTCGTGCTCATCATGCCGTTGCCGTCCTTCATGCTCGACGGCCTTCTGGCGATATCGATCGTTTTTTCGGTTCTGGTGCTGATGACCTCGCTGTTCATCCAGGCGCCGCTGGAATTTTCCGCCTTTCCGACCGTTCTGTTGATTTCGACCATGCTGCGGCTGTCGCTCAACATGGCCTCGACGCGTCTGATCCTGGCCAATGGCCATAATGGCACCGCCGCCGCCGGTCACGTCATCGAGGCTTTCGGCCAATTCGTGATGCGCGGCAATTTCGTCATCGGCATCATCGTTTTCGCCATCCTGATCATCGTCAATTTCGTCGTCATCACCAAGGGCTCCGGCCGTATCGCGGAAGTCGCGGCCCGTTTCACTCTGGACGCCATGCCCGGCAAGCAGATGGCCATCGACGCCGACTTGTCCGCCGGCCTGATCGACGAAGGTGAGGCGCGGACCCGCCGCAAGAACCTCGAAGATGAAAGCGCCTTTTTCGGCGCCATGGACGGCGCCAGCAAGTTCGTGCGCGGCGACGCCATTGCCGGCCTGCTGATCACCTTCATCAACATCATCGGCGGCATGATCATCGGCGTTGCCCAGATGAGCCTCACCTTCACGGAGGCCGCCAACAACTACACGCTTCTGACCGTCGGCGACGGATTGGTCAGCCAGATCCCGGCCCTGATCGTTTCGACCGCCGCCGGCCTGCTGGTGTCCAAGGCCGGCGTCGCGGGCAGCGCCGACAAGGCTCTGGCAGCCCAGTTCACCGGCTATCCCAAGGCGCTCGGCATGTCCGCTGCGGTCATGGCCATCATGGCCCTTCTGCCCGGAATGCCGATCGTCCCCTTCCTCGCCCTTAGCGGCGCGGCCGGCTATGCCGCCTTTCGCGCCGGCAGGACCAAGAAGGCGACCGAAGCAGAAAAGAAACACCTGCCCGCCCCGGGCCAGCCGGGCGCGCCCGGCAAGGGCGAAGCCGCCATCGCCGAAGCGCTCAAGCCTGCGGAACCGCCGATCAGCGAAACGCTCAAGATCGACGAACTCAAGCTCGAACTCGGTTACGGCCTTTTGCAGCTGGTCAAGGACGACGGCACCGGCACCGACCGGCTGACCGAGCAGATCAAGGGATTGCGGCGCCAGCTCGCGCTCGATCTCGGTTTCGTCATGCCGCCCGTTCGCATTCTCGACAACATGCAGCTCGACCCGAACATCTACAAGATCCGCATCAAGGAGATCGAGGTCGGCGAAGGCAATGTCTATCCCTCGCTTCTGATGGTCATGGATCCGGAAGGCAAGAAGATCTCCCTGCCCGGCGAACACACGACCGAACCCGCCTTCGGCCTGCCGGCCACCTGGATCGATCCGGCCTTGCGGGACGAAGCCGAAATCCGCGGTTATTCGATCATCGATCCGTCGACGGTGATTTCCACCCACCTGACCGAAGTGCTCAAGGCCAATGTCTCCGACCTTTTGAGCTATGCCAGCGTTCAGTCGCTTTTGAAGGGTCTGAGCAAGGAACAGCAAAAGCTCGTCGAGGACATCGTGCCCTCGCACATCGCGATCACCGGCATTCAGCGCGTCCTGCAATCGCTGCTCAACGAACGCGTGTCGATCCGCGATCTGTCGACCATCCTCGAAGGCATCGCGGAAGTCGCCGGCACCGGCCGCTCGTCCCAGATGATCGCCGAACACGTGCGGACGCGGCTTTCGCGTCAATTGTGCGCCGCCAATCTCAATCCGGAAGGCATCCTGCCCATCCTGACCCTGTCGCACGATTGGGAGCGCGATTTCGCCGAGGCCATGCATGGCGACGGCAACGAGCGGCATCTGGCCATGGCGCCTTCCAAGCTGCAAAACTTCATCGCCGCCGTGCAGAGCGCCTATGAAAACGCGGCACAGATGGGCCATCTGCCGGTGCTGATCACCTCGGCCCCCATCCGTCCGCACGTCCGCGCCATCATCGAACGCTTCCGGCCCCAGACCGTGGTCATGAGCCAGAACGAGGTCCATCCCCAGGTCCGGCTCAAGACCATCGGCAGCGTGTAGGCGCCTGGCCCGATAGAGCAGCGGGAGAAAAGTGGGCACCGGTTTTCGCGAAAACCGATGCGATCACTGAGAGGCTAGATGTGGAGTTGCTTCGCCTCACTCAGCTTTCGCAGGTTCACTTTGCCTTCAAAACAACACTCGGAGTCATCCCGGTGCTTGACACCGGGATGACAAAGAAGGGGTGAGACGCTTTCTGGGAACCACTCCAGTCGAAAACGTCGGTTAAATCGAGAATAAGGACCGCCGCCGTAAGGCTTGCAAGGCTCTCTGCACTACCTCACCGACAAAACCGTTCCCGACCGTCTTCGACGCATCGCCAAAGAATCGCCTTACTTCGGCATGTTAATTCCCGCCACATTTCGGGACCCGTTGCACAAGACGACCCGAAAGGGGGAGCGAACGACGTGACCAGCGCGCCTGACAGATCGGGACGCAATAAAGACACCGCCCGCAAGCTGGGTGCGCGTTTCGTCGCCTTTGTCGTCGCGTTGCTGCTCGTTTGCAGCTTTCCCATTGCCAGCGCCGGACTGGACACGACCAGCCTGCCGATCGCGTCCACGGTCCAGTCCAGCGTCGAACCGATCGCCACGCCCGATATCGCGCAATTAACGCTCGCCGCCGAGTCCTCCAGCGAGGGCGATCGCTTCAGAACCGGGTCTTCACCGGCCGTTTTCGCCGAACCGCCACGATTGCCTCTTCGCATCGGCGGTCATGTCAGAATTGTCTACGACATCTTTGACCGCGACGCGCTGAGCCCGGCCAGCTTCCTTCCATTCGGTCGCGGACCTCCCGTCATTTCCTGACCCCACGACGTTCCCGGCACGGCTTTCGTTCAAACCCCAGGCGAGGACGAGTCCGTTGCGCCGTCGCGGGAACGCGACCGAACGGCACCCGAAGCCGTTGCGTTTGTGCATAGGCGCAACGGTTTCGGGTCCCAAACCGGATCCTTTGTCCGGTCCTTCACTTCATTCGAGGAAACCCATGTCCATCCGAACGTCTTTCATCGGGAGCGCACTGCTCGCCATTGCCCTTGTCAGCGCCCCAGCCAGTTTTGCCCAGACGACGACCGCTGCGCCGACGCCTTATGGCGTCTTTCTGACCACGCCAAATCCGGACGTTACCGTCGCACCCGGCAAGCCCCTCACCCTTTCGCTTCAACTGATCAACGACACCGAAAAACCGACCCGTGCCGAGATGAGCCTCGACGGCCTGCCCAAGGACTGGACCTACACGCTCAAGGGCGGTGAATACGAGGTTGGCTCGGCCATGGTCGCGCCGGGCGCGACCGGGGCGTTGACCCTCAACCTGACCCCGGCCAAGGATGCCGCCAAACAGGCCTATGATCTCAAGCTCACCGCCACCTATGCCGGCGGCAAGGTCGACCTGCCGCTCGTCGTGACCCTGGCCGACATGCCCTCGACCGGCATCAAGCTCGTTTCCGAACTGCCGGGCCTGAGGGGTACCAAGAGCACCACGTTCAACTACAAGTTCAAGCTGACCAACGGCACCAATGCGGACGCATTGTTCAATCTGGCCGCGGATGCGCCGGCCGGATTCGCCACCACGTTCAAGCATGGCTATTCCGGAGACAAAATCACCGGCCTGCCGGTCAAGGCCGGCGCCACCGAGGACATCACCCTCGAGGTCAAGCCCAACAGTTCCGTTATCGCCGGCACCTATCCGATCAAGGTTGCGACCCTGGCCGGCGATGAAACCGCGTCGGCGACCGTTGCCCTCGAAGTGACCGGCTCGGCCGATCTGCGGCTGTCCGGTCCGCAGCAAAGGCTGAGCGGCGAGGCCGTTGCGGGCAAGACCACGACCTTCCCGTTCACCCTCACGAGCAATGGCAGCGCCGACGCCACTAATATCAAACTGACCGCGTCCTCGCCGAGCGACTGGAAGGTCGAATTCGATCCGTCAACCCTTCCCGGTCTGGCTGCCGGCACTGATGAGACGGTCAATGTCGCAATCACCCCATCCGAGAAGGCCATTGCCGGTGACTATATGGTCACCGTCCGGGCCAGCGCCGACGGCGTGTCCGAATCTTCGCAGTTCCGCGTCACCGTCAGCACCTCGACCCTGTGGGGCATTGTCGGTATCGCCATCATCGCTTTGGCCGTCGTCGTGCTCGCACTGGCCGTCATGAGGTATGGCCGCAGATGAGCGCGCCCGTCATCGAAGCCAAGGGCCTTGCCAAGCTTTACGGCAAGGCCCGGGTCGTCGACGGCATCGATCTGTCGGTTGCCGAAGGCGAAGTCATCGGTCTGCTCGGCCCCAACGGGGCCGGCAAGACCACCACGATCCTCATGCTGCTGGGCCTGACCGAGGCCAGCGAAGGCCAAGTCCGCATTCTGGGCAAGGACCCGTTCCGCGAACCGCTCGCGGTCAAGCGCGAGGTCGGTTACCTGCCTGATGCCGTTGGCTTTTACGATAACCTGACGGGCCGGGACAATCTCAGGTACACCGCCCGGCTCGGCGGTCTCGATGCCAAGAAAGCGGAAGCCCGCATGACCGAGGCGCTCGAACGCGTCCATCTCACCGATGTCGCCGACAAACGCGTCGCCACCTATTCACGCGGCATGCGCCAGCGGCTCGGGCTGGCCGAACTTTTGATGCGCAAGACCAATATCGCCATTCTCGACGAGCCGACTTCGGGGCTCGACCCGCAGTCGACCAACGAGCTTTTGGCCCTCATCCGTTCTTTCGCGCATGACGGCATGACGGTGATCGTCTCCTCGCATCTTCTCGACATCGTGCAATCGATCTGCAACCGCGTCGCCCTGTTCAACAAAGGCCGGATCGGTTTCGTCGGCACGCCCGAGGAACTCGCCGACAAGGTCACCGACGGCGCCTATCACATCGAGGTCAGCGCCGACGGTGTCGATGTGGCCAAACTCGCCGACGCCATGACCGGCGTGACGGCGACGACAAAGGACGGCGCCCTTTGCCGCATCACCGCCAGCCGCGACATCCGCCCGGATCTCGCCAAGGCGATCATCGGCGCGGGCGGGGCTCTCAGGAACCTCGACGCACGTCGCATCAGCCTCGGCGAGGCCTACAACCTCTTTTTCTCGGAGGCACAAAATGCAGCGTGAAGGTTCCCCCTTCAAAGGGGTGATGACCATCGCCCTCAAGGAAGCGGCCGATCACATGACCAGCGCCCGCATGCATCTGGTGATGCTGCTCGTCATGTTGACCGCGGCCGGATCGGTCTATGGCGCCATCGGTAACATCAAGTCCACCACGGCCCAGGATCCGTTCCTGTTCCTCAAACTGTTCACCGTGGCTCAGGCGCCCCTGCCCTCGTTCTCCTCGTTCATGGGATTTTTGCTGCCGCTGGTCGCCATCGCCCTCGGATTCGACGCCATCAACGGCGAATTCGGGCGGCGCACGATGAGCCGGATTCTGGCCCAGCCGATCTATCGCGACGCGGTCCTGTTCGGCAAATTCATCGGCGGCATGCTGGTGATCGGCATCGCCCTTGTCACCCTGTGGCTCCTGATGGTCGGGTCGGGCATCCTGTTGCTCGGCCTGCCGCCTTCGGGCGCCGAGGTCTCCCGGTCCCTGGCCTATCTCGTCGCGACTTTCATCTATACCGGCGTCTGGCTCGCCCTTGCCATGGCCTTCTCGACCCTGATCAAGGCCCAGGCGACCTCGGCACTGGCGGCGCTTTCGGTCTGGCTGATCTTTTCCTTCTTCTGGTCGATGATCACGCCGTTCCTGGCCGGCATTTTCGCGCCGATCAATCCGCTCGATCCGATGTCGATACTGACCCAGTACGAGGTGCAGCAGGGTCTGGCCCGCATCTCGCCGGTCACGCTTTACGGCGAGATCGCGCAAATGATCCTCGATCCGAGCTCGCGAACGGTCGGACCGGTGTTCATGTCGCAACTCCAGGGCGCTTTGATCGGCAATCCATTGCCGACCTTCGAGAGCATCCTCATCATCTGGCCGCAGATTTCCGGTCTGTTCGCCGGCATGGTGATCCTGTTCACCGCCGCCTATGTCGCCTTCCAGCGTCAGGAGGTGCGCGCCTAACAACCGGAGCGTTGCCAGCAAAAGTGAATTCCGCTTTCCCGGTTCGGCCACGCGACCACAAAAAACGGCGTTGCCAGGAAAAGTGGAAACCACTTTTCCGGTTCGGCAACGCCACACGCACAGGCAGGCTTTCCGGCGCCTCATGAAAGGAAAATACGATCCCGCAAAATCGTTCCTTTGGTGAGACGGGCCCCACCTTCCCGGGCCGGAACGGCTTGCCAGTGAAGCGGCCAATGTCCTTGTCTCAACTCCCGTCCGGACCGGGGCCGCATACCATGCGAGCGGTATGAAACGACCCCGGCATGGGCGGAACCGGGAGGTGGCGCCAGTCACCTCCCGGTTTCGTATCTGGCGCATTAGGTGAAAAAACGGGGGCCGGAGGAACCACTTTTCAGCGATCCCCGGACGTGCAAACGGCCCGCCAAAGCGAGCCGTTCCGGTCGATCGGAGTGCAAAACCGGGAGTGTCGCCGGAGACCGGAAGCCGATCCGAACGGATCACATCCCGGCTTCATGCGACAGTCTTTTACGTTTTCGATCAGCGTCCGTGACGCCTCAGGGCGATCTCGTCGAATTCGGCCTGTTCCGCCTTGGCTTCCGCGGCGGCCTCGCGCAGGTGTTCGCGCTGGTCGAGCAATTCGATCTTTTTCAAATCCTCGATCGCCTCGGCTAATGCGTCCTGTGCCGCCTCGAGCTGGCCGCGCATGTTCTCGGCACTGTCGAGCAGATTGTCGCGACGCGTCCGCGCCGCCTTGGCAAAGGTCGAATAGGCAAAATGGGCGATATCGGAGATACCGGTCTTCTGGTGTTCGATCTCGATCTGCTGATCGAGTTCGGCGGCCATGCGCTCGAAGTCGGCGATCATCATCTCGATCTGCGCCACCTGGCGGCGCTTCTCGTCGACCTGGAATTTCTTGAGCCGAATAAGGCTCTTGTTGCGCGACTTCATGACTTGCACTCCTTACACATCAAGTCCCGTTCGCGGCGATCTTCATGTCCAGTATGTCGGCCAAACGGTCGTAACCCGCCTCGATACTGGTCCGATCCTCGCGGTCCTGGCTTAAAAACGTTTCCAGAACCGGCATGATCGCAATCGCCCGATCCACCTTCGGATCCGATCCCTTCCGGTAGGCCCCCAGCCGGATCAGCTCCTCCATGTCGGAAAACACCGACATGAGCTCGCGCGCCGTTTGCAGGACTGGCCGGACGTCGACCGGCACGCAACCCGGCATGGTGCGCGAAATGGATCTCAGAACGTTCACCGCCGGATAGCGACCGCGTTCGGCGATGGACCGCTCCATCACAATGTGCCCGTCGAGAATACCACGCACAGCATCCGCGATCGGTTCATTGTGATCGTCACCTTCCACCAAAACGGTAAATAGTCCGGTAACGGAACCCGATCCTTCCAGACCCGGCCCGGCGCGTTCGAGCAATCGCGGCAATTCGGAAAACACCGTGGGCGGGTAGCCTTTTGCCGTGGGCGGTTCGCCGATGGACAAGCCGATCTCGCGCTGCGCCATGGCAAAACGGGTCAGCGAATCCATCATGCACAACACGCGTTTGTTCTGGTCTCGGAAATACTCGGCGAGCGTCAGGGTCAGATAGGCGGCCTGGCGCCTGAGCAACGCGCTCTCGTCCGAGGTCGCCACGATGACCACTGCCCGCTTGAGCCCTTCCTCTCCCAAATAGTCGTCGACGAACTCCTTGACCTCGCGGCCGCGTTCGCCGATCAGCCCGATCACGGCCACATCGGCTGCGGTATTGCGCGCCAGCATCGACATCAGCACCGATTTGCCGACGCCCGAACCAGCGAAGATGCCCATGCGCTGGCCTTCGCACACGGTGGTGAAGGTGTTGAGCGTTCTGACCCCCATGTCGATCGGATCGCCGACCCGGGTCCTCAAATGCGCGGGAAGCGGCAGGTTCTTGAGCGAATAGCCGACATTGCCGCGCTGCAGCGGGCCCTTGCCATCGATCGGATCGCCATTGGCATCGACGACCCGCCCGAGCCAAGCCGTCGCCGGGTGGACCTGTCCGTCATGACTGGTGAACACCGCCTTGCAGCCAAGACGCACGCCTTCGATGGGACCGAAGGGCAGGCACAGGGCGCGTCCGTCCTGAAACCCGATGATCTCGGCGTCGAGCCTGGCGCCACCCCGGGTTTCGATGCTGACACGCCCGCCGACACGCAGCTCCCTGACCGGGCCGGCGATTTCGATCAGAAGGCCCTGGACGGACTTTACCCGGCCGAAAACCTCGACTTCGTCGATCTCCGATATCGCGGCGATCAGCGATTTCACCCGCGCACTCCCCTGCCTTTTGCCTCGAATCACATGATGAGAAAACTAACCGATCATTAAGCAATATGCTCTATTGCGCGTGATTGAGCAAAATTTCTCCCCGCCATCTCGCGCGGGCCCTGTGCTCGTTCTCATACAGGTTTCGCTGAGTCTCCAGAGTCTGTTGCAGGACTTTCTTAAACTATTTTCTTAAGTTTTTGATCTTCGTTTTTTCTTTAAATTTCAATATGTTAGTGTGTTCTGTGATCGGAGAGTCTTTCACCTTGTCATCGCGAATTAAAGTTTGTTAACTAATTGCGGTTAGGGTCGAATCATATCCAGTAGGGTTGGATTGGGTGACTGCCGCGCATGGGTGTCATTCATGTTCCAGCAGGAACCAGCAAGGGGCTGAACATGCGAGTGTTGCTGATCGAAGACGACGGAGCGACAGCTCAATCGATTGAGCTGATGCTGAAGTCCGAGAGCTTTAACGTTTATACGACCGATCTCGGCGAAGAAGGTGTCGATCTCGGCAAACTCTATGACTACGACATCATCCTTCTCGATCTTAATCTACCGGACATGTCCGGTTACGAGGTTTTGAGGACTTTGCGCGTCGCCAAGGTGCAGACGCCGATCCTCATCCTTTCCGGCCTCGCCGGCATTGAAGACAAGGTCCGGGGTCTGGGTTTTGGCGCCGACGACTATATGACCAAGCCCTTCCACAAGGATGAGCTGGTCGCGCGTATCCACGCCATCGTCCGCCGCTCCAAGGGTCATGCCCAGTCGGTCATCTCGACGGGCGATCTCAACGTCAATCTCGACACCAAGACCGTCGAAGTCGGTGGACAGCGCGTGCATCTGACCGGCAAGGAATACCAGATGCTCGAACTGCTCTCCCTCAGGAAGGGCACCACGCTGACCAAGGAAATGTTCCTCAACCACCTTTATGGCGGCATGGACGAGCCCGAACTCAAGATCATCGACGTGTTCATCTGCAAGCTCAGAAAGAAGCTTTCCGTAGCGACCGGCGGCAAGAACTATATCGAGACCGTCTGGGGTCGCGGCTATGTGCTGCGCGAGCCCGACGAGAACGACGTCTATTCCGAAAGCGCCTGATCCCCCGGCTTTCGACCCACAGTTTTCCGTTTTTCAAAAGGCTCCGTTGGAGCCTTTTGTTTTTTTTAAGCACCCTGATTCATCGGGCGAAAAAGGGAACGCCGAGATCCAAAGCCGGCCCGCCCCGGGACATTATGCCGGGCTTGTCGTACAAGGACGTTCCACAGCGCCATCGACACGCGCCCGCCTCGGGCAGGCGCGGCAATCCACACAGCGCATCCCGGATTTTCGATCCATGGATTGCGTCGTCGGCTGCCACCGTCCGAACACAGTTCTCATGGCCTTCTCGTTTCGCAAGAACGATACAGTCTGATCTTTCAGACCCCGTGGTCGGCTTTCCCGCCGATCAAACCTCGCAATGCCAGTGCATACCGATCACCGGACGGCGTTGGGTCGACCGATCCCTTTACGAGGACATAAAAAAAGCACCGCTCCCTGAGGGCGGATCAGACGTTTCGCCGTAATCGAACCGCGAAGCATCTCCAGCTCATATATATCGAGAAACATTACTCTTATTAGTTCGAGGTAATATTTTAATATACATTAGCTTTTTAGTTGTTCCTAAATTGTTAAAAGTATATTAACACTATTGTTCACGATTATGTACATGTTTAATTAATCTATACTATGTAGTTTTTTATAAGGACGCGCAATCATACAGTCGTAATTTACCCCCTCGCTCGGGGGCTCTTCCTTGTCGTTGTGATCGTCCAGAGGCGCAAACCCGACCCGCCGCCGGATTTGCTTGACACAGACAAGTGTGGGCACCGCTGCCCTTTCCGGACGCGTTCAAACCACACGATCGAAGGAGACCGAGCTATGCTTACTTGGCTCAATAACCTGAAAATCAGCGCCAAGATTGGAGTGGGGAATGGGTTAATTCTCGTTCTTTTGGTAGCTGTGGCTGGGATTGCCTATTACGGCTTGTCTTTGACCAACACCGAGTTCTCCGATTATCGCGTCATGACGCAGCAATCCACCAATCTGGGCTCGGTTCAGTCCGGCATCCTGACCGCCCGGACCAACGCCAACGCGTATTTCTCCAATGGTGATGAAGCTTCCGCCACCAAAGTCGATGAAAACCTGGACGCGACCATAAAGGTCATCGACGAGACTCTGCCCCTGGTGGAGCGTGCAAACGCCATCGAGGCGATCAGCGAGATGAAATCGAACGTCGAGACCTTTGAAAAGTCCTTCAACGAAGCCGTGTCGCTCTATCACGACGGCAACGCGATCGACAGCACACTTGCCGCGCTTGGTCCGCAAACCGAGGCCGTGCTGAATACGATCATGCAGGAGGCTTTCGCAACAAACACCAATGCCGAGAGCCAGGCGGCGACGCAGACCCTGCGCGAATTGCTGATGGTTCGGCTCTATACCGCGCGCTTTTTAAACGGCACCGGTAGCGAAGAGGCCGCAAAGATGATTGCGGACGGGCTCGGCGCCCTCGACAAGTCCCTGAACGATCTCGCTTCCACGCAGAACTCTGCAGCCGGGCGCAAGAATGTCGAAGAACTTCAGTCGATGATGAAGGAATATGGCGATGCGATCAGGAACATGATCAACATCGTCAACGCGCGCAATGACATCCTGCACAACACGCTCGAGGTCGTTGGTCCGAAAATCGCCGATGAAGCTGGCAGTATCGTCAGCGAAAACAACACGATCCAGGCCGAACTCGGCGAACGTTCAAACGCTGATATTCAGAACATCACGCTCATTACGCTCACCATCTCGGCGCTTGCTTTGATCCTCGGTGGTCTTGGTGCTTTCTTCATCGCGGGGCTGATTTCCAAGCCGATCACCAGGATGACGTCAACCATGCAGACCATGGCCGACGGCAAGTACGATCTCGACGTGCCGGCGAAGGATCGCAAGGACGAAATCGGCAAAATGGCGCAGACGGTCGAAATCTTCCGCCAGAACGGTCTCAAGGTTCGCGAGATGAGCGCTCGGGAGGAGGCTCAGACCGAACAGAACCGCATCGAACATGCCAAGATCATGCAGGAACTGCAGGTCGCCTTTGGCGAAGTGGTCAATGCCGCCGTCTCCGGCGACTTCTCCCAGCGCATTCCGACCAACTTCCCCGATGCCGAGCTCAATGCCCTGGCCGGTTCCGTCAACAATCTGGTCGAGACCGTTCACCGCGGCCTTGACGAAACGGGGCGCGTTCTGTCCGCCCTGGCCAACACCGACCTGACCACCCGTATGGTGGGCGACTTCGCCGGCGCCTTCGAGAAGCTGAAGACGGACACCAATGCCGTCGCCGACAAGCTGACCGAGATCCTGACGCAACTGAAATCGACCGCGCACGGCCTGCGTACGGCCACCGGCGAAATCCTTTCCGGCACCAACGATCTTGCCGAACGCACCACCAAGCAGGCGGCAACGATCGAGGAAACCTCGGCCGCCATGGAACAGTTGGCGGCAACCGTGGCGCAGAATGCCAAGCGCGCCGAAGAGGCTTCCGTCATGTCACGCTCCATGTCGCAAAGCGCCGAAGAGGGCGGCGAGGTTATGGAACGGGCGACCGCGGCGATGGAACAGATCACCAATTCCAGCGCCAAGATCTCCAACATCATCGGCATGATCGACGACATCGCTTTCCAGACCAATCTTCTGGCCCTGAACGCCAGCGTCGAAGCGGCACGGGCCGGAGAAGCCGGCAAGGGGTTTGCCGTGGTTGCCGTTGAGGTTCGCCGTCTGGCCCAGAGTTCCGCCGAGGCTTCGGCGGACGTCAAGGCCCTGATCGAGCAAAGCTCCAACGAGGTTGCCGGCGGCTCCAAGCTGGTCACCAGCGCCGCCGAAAAGCTTTCGACCATTCTCGATGCGGTCAAGGACAATCACGCCCTTATGGAGGGTATCGCCAAGGAAAGCCGCGAACAGGCATCGGCCATCGACGAGGTCAACACGGCCGTTCGCCAGATGGACGAAATGACCCAGCACAACGCGGCGCTGGTCGAGGAAACCAATGCGGCGATCGAACAGACCGAATCCCAGGCAGCCGATCTCGACCGGATCGTCAATATCTTCCGGCTCGAAGGGCGCCCCGACTCGGCGTTGGGTCAGCAACAGGCTCCCAAGCCCAAACAGAACATATTGAAAAAGGTCGTTTCCGGCGCAAAAACCCTCCTGACTCAGGGCAATGCCGCCATCGACGAAGACTGGCAATCGTTCTAGTCGCGTCGCATGACCGATCCCGCCCCCGAACGGGCGGGATCACCAGGTCTGAAACTGAAAACCCCGCGCATCCTGTGCGGGGCTTTTTTGGATCAGAGCGTCCGGATAAAACGGGCTCCTTTTTTCACGCCCCGCCACTTTCGCCACAAACGATGCGAAGTACTTGGTTCTGTTCTCAAGACGTTTCGTACGGGAACCTCCTAACGAATCCGGCAAAGACGCCGTTCGAAAAAAAACGACTCGCTTCATCAAGGCCAGACCCGGCTATGAAGGGTTTAAAAGCGGGGTGAGTGCTGGGGAAATTCCATCTCACTGAATTCGCTATCCTATTAATTCTGTCTAATACGATATTTCGCGTCACTTCGTCGCAAATATTTAGTAAATACTAAATAGTTAATAGTTCTGTAATCTGTAAGTATATTGAGATTTGTACGTAATTGCTTAACGAATACTAATTAGCCTTTGTCATTGCGAGGAACGCCTAGCCATTGGATCGGCTAGTGCATCGCGCAAAAGGCGAGGACGCTTTTTTGCGACAGCGACTGTCCAGAAGGACAGACCCGGCCGCGAAGCGATCCGGGGCTGAACGATGCGTTTATCAGGCAGGTGCACGCGTCAACACGTGAGGGCATCAACTGCATCCTGCCCATGTGAGGAGACGAACGCATGCTGACTTGGCTCAAAACGTTCAAAGTCAGCGCCAGAACGAGGTCAGGCATCAAGCCTGACCGGGCGCCGGTGACAACCACGGCACGTTTGCCGTCAACGGACAGGATGGCGCAACTTTAGCCATCGCTTCCAGCGTTCACCGATCCGTCGGGTGGCTGACGACACTTTATCTCAGCCGGTCCGACCCAACAAAGAAACAAGACAACCCAAATTCGAACGAGCGTGAAGCTTCATTCGATTTCGGCGTTTTTCGGCAGTGCTTCGGCATTGGCGAGAAGATCTTGTGACCCTTTCAGTAGCTTGAGGGCACCCCCAACCGCTAACGCGGTTCAATCCCCGAAAAACGGATCGGGAAGGGAGTGCCAGAACATCCAAATTGCCACGACGAGGCACGCCATGACAAAACTGCTCAAACTCAACGTATCCGGCCGCATCTATCTTCTCGTTGGCCTCTTTCTGGCTGCATTTGCGGTCGCCACCACCATCTCCGTCAATACCATGACGACATCGCGGACGCAGATGCGCGAAAGCGAACTCGTGTCCATCATGGACACTGCGCTCCACATTTCCGAGGGCGCCTATAACCGCGCGAAATCCGGACAGATCGACGAAGCCACCGCCAAGGCCGAGGCCATGCAAGCGATCGGCGACATGCGCTATCGCAGCAATGAATACCTGTTCATCACCGATATGGACGGCATCATGCTGATGCATCCGATCGATCCGGAAATGGTCGGCGAAGATCAGACGACCCGGACCGATGTCGACGGCAAGCGCTTCGTCGGCGAAATGATCAAGCTGGCCAAGGCACAGGGTTCGGGCCTGGTCGACTACATGTGGACCAAGCCGGGTTCCAGCGCGGCCGTTCCCAAGATCTCCTATGTCGATACGTTCAAGCCCTGGGGGTGGATGCTGTCCACCGGTGTTTATGTCGACGACATCAATGCCGAAAATACCAGGACAGTCATTCAGCAGGTTTCCATCGGCGGCGTGATCATACTGATCATGGTCGCTGTCGCTTTCCTGATCTCCCGGACCATTACCAAACCGATCACCGGTATGACCCTGACGATGAACAAGATCGCCGACGGCGACTACGATCTCGACGTTCCGGCGCAGGATCGCACGGATGAAATCGGCAGGATGGCCAAGGCCGTCGAAGTCTTCCGCCAGAACGGTCTCAAGGTTCGCGAGATGACCGAGGAGGAAAAGGCGCGCGAAGAACGCGTCCGTGCCGATCGTGCCCAGATGATGCAGGACCTGCAAAGGGCCTTCGGCGAGGTGGTCGACGCCGCCGTCGCTGGCGATTTCTCCCGCCGCGTTACCACCGAATTCCCCGATGCCGAGCTCAATGCCCTGGCCGGTTCCATCAACAATCTGGTCGAGACCGTCGATCGCGGTCTTGACGAAACCGGCACGGTTCTGGCCTCGCTGGCCAATACCGATCTGACCAGTCGGGTTGAGGGCGATTATGCCGGCGCCTTCGAGAAGCTGAAGACGGACACCAATGCCGTCGCCGACAAGCTGACCGAGATCGTCACACAGTTGAAATCGACCTCGCACGGTCTTCGCACGGCCACCGGAGAAATCCTGTCCGGCACCAACGATCTGGCCGAACGCACCACCAAGCAGGCGGCAACGATCGAGGAAACCTCGGCCGCCATGGAACAGTTGGCGGCAACTGTCGTCGACAACGCCAAGAGGGCCGAGGAAGCGACGGTCAAGACGCGCTCCATGTCGCAAAGCGCCGAAGAAGGTGGCGAAGTCATGGAGCATGCGACCGCGGCGATGGAACAGATCACCAATTCCAGCGCCAAGATCTCCAACATCATCGGCATGATCGACGACATCGCCTTCCAGACCAACCTTCTGGCCCTGAACGCTTCGGTCGAAGCGGCACGGGCCGGGGAAGCCGGCAAGGGTTTTGCCGTGGTTGCCGTTGAGGTTCGCCGTCTGGCCCAGAGTTCGGCGGAAGCCTCGGCGGACGTCAAGGCCCTGATCGAGCAAAGCTCCAACGAGGTTGCGGCCGGCTCCAAGCTGGTCACCAGCGCCGCCGAAAAGCTGTCGACCATCCTCGATGCGGTCAAGGACAACAACATCCTTATGGAGGGCATCGCCAAGGAGAGCCGCGAACAGGCATCGGCCATCGACGAGGTCAACACGGCCGTTCGCCAGATGGACGAGATGACCCAGCACAACGCAGCGCTGGTCGAAGAGACCAATGCGGCGATCGAACAGACCGAATCCCAGGCGGCCGATCTCGACCGGATCGTCGACATCTTCAAGATCGCGAGGTCGTCGGACTACCTGACGACGAAGCCGACCGCCTCCCAACCGAAAAAGGGTGTGCTCAAAAAGATCGCGTCCGGCGCCAAGGCCCTGTTGACCCAAGGCAACGCCGCCATCGACGAAGACTGGCAGTCGTTCTGACCCCTGAAAATCCGAAAAATCAAAAGGAAAAGGCCCCATGCTTTGGGGCCTTTTTTCATATGCGGCGTATCAATACTGTCACTGAAACCGGATGATTCATCCATTCTTTATTCCAAAGGGACACCCGCTCCGTCCAGCTCGCGCTTTCTCATCCTGACGCCTGAAATCAACGCTACTGAGCCGGGCCGGCGACATGGCCTTTCGGTACGAGCGTTCTCGCCCAAATCCAGTTCGAAATTGCCGACAAGCGTCAGCGTCCAGCCAACAAAACCTCAGCCTTTGCCGACCTGTTCAATCGTGGCTTATGATGCCAGACGGAACCGCCTTCGTTTGCTCAAGCGAAGCGTTCCAAACCCCCATCTCCGGTGAAGGTCCCGGATTTGCCAATACGCCTTGACCCGGAACTGGGTGTAAGGCGGATCGTCGATATTTTTCTTGAGATACAACACCTTGCCCTAGTCAAGTGTCTGATGGCTTTGGCCTTTCCAAATTTTTAATATTCGCGAAATCCTTTTTAAAGATACTACGCGACAAGGTCATGGACGCTATATTTACTGCGGGAAGCTTGGCTCTTCGCAAGGAGAAATCATGCAATTCAAATCCATCAACTCCAAGATCGTTGTCTTATCCGGCATATGTGTCTTGGCGGCAATCGGCGGGCTTCTCGGCTATGGCTTGTTTACCAACAACAGCCAGCGCGCCTATGTATCGGACAATGTGTCCGCCCTTACGGTCAACATGACCAGGGACAGCTTGTCACGTCTTGCATCCACGCAGGCTGGCGCCATCCGGACCTCGCTCGATGCGGCGTTCGACGCAGCGCGGAACATGGCGAGAAGCTTCGAAGCCATTGCATCGGATGGGACTGGCACGGAGCCCGAAAAAAGACGAGCTCAGCTCAACGCAGTTCTTCTCAACGTGCTGAAGGACAATCCGCGCTTTAACGGCACCTATAGCGCTTGGGAGCCCAATGCCCTTGACGGCAATGACGCTGGCTATGTCGACAACGCCAAGATGGGATCGGACGCCACCGGCCGTTTCCTGCCCTATTGGACTCGCGCTGGGGACGGCAAGATCGATATCCAGCCGCTCGTGGAATATGACAGCACGGCACAGCATCCAAACGGCTTGATGAAAGGCGGCTGGTATATCGGGCCTTCTACGACTGGCAATGAAAGCATGCTCGCACCGTTGCCCTACATTGTTCAGGGCAAGAATGTCTATCTGGCGACAATGTCGGTTCCCGTCATGATCGACGGCAAATTCGCCGGTGTGGCCGGCGCGGATTTCGATCTGAATTTCGTTCAGACACTGGCCGAAGAGGTCAAGGCGGCGACCTATAGCGGATATGCAACGGTCGATATCGTGACAGCCGGCGGCCTCGTGGTTGCCTCCAGCGAACACCCGGACAGGATTGGCGGGAGTTTCTCCGCGGTTCGTGCCGACGCCGCCGAAATGCTGCCGCTGGTTGCCAAGGGCGCAGAAGAAATTCTTGAAAACGGTGACGACTTCACAGCGTTATCGCCGATCCCCAACGGACGAACCGCGTCGTCCTGGTCTGTGATCATTTCCGTTCCGAAGCAGGTTGCCCTTGCCGACGCCATGAACCTGCAAAACCAGCTGGGTGAACGCAGCAACACGGACATGATGATGCAGCTTGCTGCCTCGGTGGCTATCGCTTTCGCTGGAATCTTGGCCATGTGGTTTGTCGCCCGGGGCATTTCCAAGCCGATTGGCGACATGACCGCAGCCATGCGCAAACTCGCAGACGGTGTACTCGATATCGAAATTCCCGGTTCCGGCAAGCCTGACGAGATCGGCAAGATGGCCGGTGCGGTGGAGATTTTCCGCCAGAACGGTCTCAAGGTTCGCGAGATGACCGAGGAGGAAAAGGCGCGCGAAGAACGCGTCCGTGCCGATCGTGCCCAGATGATGCAGGACCTGCAAAGGGCCTTCGGCGAGGTGGTCGACGCCGCCGTCGCTGGCGATTTCTCCCGCCGCGTTACCACCGAATTCCCCGATGCCGAGCTCAATGCCCTGGCCGGTTCCATCAACAATCTGGTCGAGACCGTCGATCGCGGTCTTGACGAAACCGGCACGGTTCTGGCCTCGCTGGCCAATACCGATCTGACCAGTCGGGTTGAGGGCGATTATGCCGGCGCCTTCGAGAAGCTGAAGACGGACACCAATGCCGTCGCCGACAAGCTGACCGAGATCGTCACACAGTTGAAATCGACCTCGCACGGTCTTCGCACGGCCACCGGAGAAATCCTGTCCGGCACCAACGATCTGGCCGAACGCACCACCAAGCAGGCGGCAACGATCGAGGAAACCTCGGCCGCCATGGAACAGTTGGCGGCAACTGTCGTCGACAACGCCAAGAGGGCCGAGGAAGCGACGGTCAAGACGCGCTCCATGTCGCAAAGCGCCGAAGAAGGTGGCGAAGTCATGGAGCATGCGACCGCGGCGATGGAACAGATCACCAATTCCAGCGCCAAGATCTCCAACATCATCGGCATGATCGACGACATCGCCTTCCAGACCAACCTTCTGGCCCTGAACGCTTCGGTCGAAGCGGCACGGGCCGGGGAAGCCGGCAAGGGTTTTGCCGTGGTTGCCGTTGAGGTTCGCCGTCTGGCCCAGAGTTCGGCGGAAGCCTCGGCGGACGTCAAGGCCCTGATCGAGCAAAGCTCCAACGAGGTTGCGGCCGGCTCCAAGCTGGTCACCAGCGCCGCCGAAAAGCTGTCGACCATCCTCGATGCGGTCAAGGACAACAACATCCTTATGGAGGGCATCGCCAAGGAGAGCCGCGAACAGGCATCGGCCATCGACGAGGTCAACACGGCCGTTCGCCAGATGGACGAGATGACCCAGCACAACGCAGCGCTGGTCGAAGAGACCAATGCGGCGATCGAACAGACCGAATCCCAGGCGGCCGATCTCGACCGGATCGTCGACATCTTCAAGATCGCGAGGTCGTCGGACTACCTGACGACGAAGCCGACCGCCTCCCAACCGAAAAAGGGTGTGCTCAAAAAGATCGCGTCCGGCGCCAAGGCCCTGTTGACCCAAGGCAACGCCGCCATCGACGAAGACTGGCAGTCGTTCTGACGCCTCGGGCGGTTTGGCAAGAAAAGCCGGGTTTCCGGTTCGCGACCACACCGACAAAGACCAAATCTATGCAAAAGCCCCGCCTGTCATGCGGGGCTTTTGTCATGTGAATACGCCATGAAGGCACATTCGAATCCGATCCGACGCGGGCGAAGGGCTACGTCCGCGCCGGAAGGCTGACGAGGAGGCTGCCGATTGCGAAAAGACCGAAACCGACCAGCACCACACCCGACAGAATGGCGGTGATGCGGGCAAAACCCACCGGAAGTCGGTGACGAAGGCCGGCCACCAGGCCACTCAGAAAGAACCACCACAACAAGGAACCGGTAAACACGCCCGCCACCACCAGAAGCGCATTGAGCGCGCCGGGCTGATCGGCCATGCCGAGCCCGGCAAAGATCGCCGCGAAGCTGAGAATCGTCGCGGGATTGGCGATGGTCAAAAAGAACGTCGCGGAAATGGTGCCGACCAGATCGCCCGTTCCCACTTTTGCCGCCTTTTTCGCCGGCGGCGCCATGGCGCTACGTACGCCCAGATAGATCATGAATGCGCCGCCAACGATCCTTAGCGGCATGTCGATGACCTGCAGCATCGCCGAGAAGGCGGCAAAACCGGCCGCCGCCAGCGTGGCATAGCTGGCATCGGCCAGCGCCGTCCCGAGGCCTCCGGCCACACCGGCCCAAAAACCCTTTTCGAGCGTTCTGTTGATGCACAAGACCCCGATCGGTCCGAGAGGGGCAGCGATCACCAATCCCAGGGCAATGCTCTTCAAAAACAGAAGAAAGGCCATCACCTCCGCTCCCGAAACGGCACCATCGGGTCCGGCACCGGCGAGGACAGCGCGATCATGGTTTCGCTACGCCCGACAAAGCCCTCCGCCTTGAGGGCGGCCAGAAAACCCTCCACTTCGGCAAGGTCGCGAACCCTGATCTTGGTTACATAAGACCAAGCACCGGTGATGTGATGGCATTCGAGGATCGCGCCATGCGTCGCGGCGAAATCCCGAAACTGCGTCTCGTTCGCCTGTGGCGCCAGCACCAGGAAAACGAAGGCCAGAACCGGCAGACCGAGGGTTTCCGGATCGGCATCGATGGTAAACCGCCTGATGGCGCCATCGTTCGCGAGCCGCCTGATGCGTTCGTTGACGGCCGAGGCCGACAGCCCGACAGCCCCCCCGATATCGGTCAGGACCCGACGGGAATCTTCTGCAAGAAGATCGAGGATTTTGCGGTCGATGTCATCCATAGCCGCAAAATATCCTGCGAAATGTATTTTTGCAATACATTTTGCGTAGTAGTGCTGTCGTGACACGTTTTAGGGGGGATTCGAAACACCGAAGCAGACGTGGCTTTCGCCACGTCTGCGCGAAGATGTGATGCGCTTGGGAGGCTAATCGATCGCGGCAGCGTTGAGTACGCCGTCGATTTCGACCATCACATTTTCGGAAAGCGGCCCTTTCTCGATGGCGCCGAGATTGTCCCTGACCTGCGCCTCGGTTTTGAAACCGGGCACGGGCAGCGCCACCGGCGATCTGGCCAGGATCCAGCCGAGCGCCCCCTGCGCCAGCGAGCGGCCGTCGCTCTGCAACAGATCGCGCAGGGTCCCGACCAGTTTCAGATAGGCGGCATCCGGCTGGCCATTTCTGAAAAAGCGCAGCCAGGGTGCGGGCTGGGCCCGTATGTCGTCGCTTTTCAGCTTGTCGTCGGGCCTGAACTTGCCGGTCAAAAGCCCCATGGCCAACGGCAGTCGCGACAGGGAAACCAGATTGCGGCTTTCGCACAGGTCCATGATGTCGCGTGCCGGCGTGAAGACGTTGAAATCGTTCTCGATCGCCACAAAACCCGGCCTATCGACGACGGCGCGCGCGGAGGCGATGAAATCGGTGCTCCAGCCGAACGTGGCGATTTTTCCGTCCGCGCGAAGCGCTTCCAGTGTGTCGAAAACCGGCCCGGCCTCTTCGGCCGGATACTCGTTGATGTGAAACAGCAAAAGATCGATGACGTCGCGCCTGAGACGGCGACGGCTGTTGTCGACAGACTGGCGGATGCCTTCGGGCGTGACATCCGCCGGCCCCCAGGTCTTGGCCACCTCGTCAACTTCGTAACCGAACTTGGTGACGATCACCGCGTCCGTGTGGTGGGCGATTTCCTCGCCGATCAGCACCTCCGAATGCCCGGTGCCGTAATTTGCGGCCGTGTCGAACACGCGCGCGCCCAGTTCGTAACCGAGCCGCAACGCAGCCCGCGACTGCCTGTCGTCAACCGCACCGTAAGAAGTCGGCATCGCTCCCGAGGTCATCGGCCCGCCGATCGCCCAGCAGCCAAGCCCGATCCGCGGCACCTCTGCCCCGGTCCAAAGTCGCATTGTTGATGTCATTTTTCCCGTCTCCCCGTCCAAAAACCGCGCTTGGTGATGTTGATCTCGTCCCAAGGCGTCCTGTTGACACCCATCCCGGCATCTTCTTTCAGGTGCGAATCAAGATGGGCCATGGCCCGTGCCGCACGCCAGCGCGCAAACAGCCGCTCGAAAGGTTCCAATATCCGGTTTGTCATGTTCAAACCCCATAATCCACTGTTGAAACGAAGCTCGCTTCAATCCGGATGGGGATATCAGAAACAACTGATTTACCAGTAGACAAGAGGTGTCGATAGGTATTTCATTTTTGAAATGGATATGAACTGGGACGATCTCAGGCTGTTTCTCGATGTCGCGCGGCTCGGCGGGCTCAACGCTGCTGCCCGCGCGACCGGAGCCTCGCCCGCAACGCTCGGACGACGCGTGCTCGCCCTTGAAGCCGTTATCGGCGAACCGCTCTTTGTACGTTCGGCCAAGGGCTACCGGCTGACCGAAGCCGGCGAATCGCTACGCGATCGGGCCAGTGAGATCGAAACGGGGTTTTCCGCCCTCGCCGCCTGGCGCAAGGAACGGCACGGCGAACGCACCATCCGTCTATCGGCCGGACACTGGACAGCCTCCTATCTGGCGCGCCACATCGACAGGCTCTGGCGGCCGGAAGACCGTTTTCGCATCGAATTCATCACGTCCAACGAAAAGCTCGACATCGGCCGGCGCCAGGCCGACCTCGGTCTCAGGAACATGCGCCCCACCGAACAATGGCTGGCCGGTCGTCTGGTCGGGCAGACGACGTTCGCGCTTTACGCCGGCCGCAAGCTGGTGCTCGGCGTCGCCGCGGGCATGTTCGTGGGGCTGTCCGGCACGCTGATCACACCGTCGGCCCGCTGGCTCGAAACCCATCACGGCGACCGTGTCGGGATCAGAGGCAACGACGCCTCCTCCATCCTCGAACTTGTCGCCGCCGGCGCTGGATTGAGCGTTTTTCCCTGTTTTATCGGTGACAACGACCCACGACTGGTCCGCGTCGCCAGTATAATCGACGAGCTGACTTCGGAAACCTGGCTGGTCTCGCACCATGACGAGCGCCATGCGCCGCATGTGCGCACCCTGGCCAATCGCATCGCAGCCCTGATGAAAACGTAAGGTGGCTTTTCGCGGAGAAAACGGCAGCCGAAACTCAGTTCGTCCAAAGCCCGCTGAACTTATTTTCGAGAATGTCGCGGTCGAAGGGCTTGAGCAGATACTCGTTCGCGCCGGCCTTCAGTGCCATGGCGATGTGGCCGATATCGTTCTCGGTGGTCAAAAACACCACCCGCGGCTTGTCGCCCCCGGCATAGGCCCTCAATTCCTTGAGAAATTCGAGGCCCGATTTCACCGGCATGTTCCAGTCGAGCAGGATGGCGTCCGGCATTTCCATCCGGCACTTTTCCATCGCTTCCTCGCCGTCCTCGGCCTCGTCGATGACGAAATCCATGTCCTCGAGAATACGCCGCGCGACTTTGCGCACCACGCTCGAATCATCGACCAGAAGGCAGGATCTCATCGCAATTGCTCCGCGTCAGTCATGTGCCATGCCGCAAGCGCGACAAACAGATGGGCTTAAGCGGCGTGCATTCAAGCCGACTGGCTTCGCCGCTCTGTCCTTTTTGGGTCGCATCGCCATGTGCAAAAAAACCGGCATCCACGCACGATGCTCCAAGCCAACACTATCGGCGAAAAATCCGTAGGATTCGTTAGCGTCCGGATATCCGGTTACGACGCCGGGATGGCCTTGATTTCGAAGGTGTCGCCATCGACGCTGGCCGTCACCGCCATGCCGCTCATGCGGGCCAGAAGTCCGGTATAGAACGGCTGGATGTTGCGCGCCTCGACGCCGCCCTCGGGTGTGCCGGCAAGCAGTTCGACCACGCCTTGCGGCATGAAGGTGCGCTGCTTCTTTTCGGGATCGCTGACCGCGATGATCTCGATCTCCTCGGCACCGGCCTCCCCGTTGAGACTGACTGTAATCATGCCGCCGCGCGGAACCGCCGTCAGGGCGATCAGCAGCATGTTCATCATCAGTTTGGCCTTGTTCTTGGGCAGAAAGACCGGCGTGATCGTCCAGTCGAGATCGGGCTTTTCGATCTCGAACATGATACGCGCTACCTTCTCGCACTCGCGCGTATCGAATTCGGTGCCGGCGGTCGAAGACGCGCCGAAGGCGAGACGCGCATATTCGAGCCGCGCCAGAGCCTGCTTGGCGGCATTGGAAACCATCTGCCGGGCAAGATCCGCCATATCGGCCTGCCCCGGATCCTCAAGGGACTGCAGCCCGTTATTAATGGCGCCGACGGGATTGATGAGGTCGTGGCACACACGAGAACACATCATCGCCGCAAGGTCGTTGGCCTGCAATTCTATTGGATCGCCCATGGTCTTGTCCCGGTATGCTCATCGGAATCAGTTTCGCGCGGGACGATAGCAATCCATCACGCCCGGCGTAACCGCAAAATACCGCAAACCGGGCTTTGCCAACGGGAATCCGCCAAGGGGAAACACCAAGAAACACTTGCTTGGCGTTCTGGTTTCCCAAACGGAAGTGGCCATGCCGCGTCAGGGCCCGATATCGATGCCGAGCGTCGACCAGTTTTCCTGCGCCTTCTGATAGGCGCTGCGCGGCGACAACAGAAAGGCTTCCTTGTTGCCGCTGGAGTAGAACAGAAACAGCCGTCCGGCCAGAACCGTATAAATGCGCGGATTGCCGTTTGACAGATATCCGCGGGCCAGACTCATCGTGGCATAGCCTCCGAAAACCGGCACATAGGCCTCCGGAGATCTGATGAAGACATCGCGATTGGCCGCCGTGGCAAAATACCAAGGCACGCCCGCCCAGTAATACTCGAACTCCGGACGGCCCGCCAAAGGCGTCGGCTCGATGAAATAAGAAACCGGATCATAGCCTTCAAGCGCCGTTCCGGATAGCGGATCGATGGCATAGGTCGAATCGAGACTGGACGTTGTCGCCCAGGCCGGCAGACCCAACAAAAAAACCAGCAAAACGGCACACGCTGCCGCTGCTTGACGCGCCACCCTCGGCAAGAGGGTTAATCTTTCTTTACCCATTTACCGCAAAATCCCGTCATCATGGGTCAGATGCGTTCTTGCCGTCCTCGGTGCCACATTATCCGCCCAATGGTATGACCTTGGTAAACGGCGCCGGCTTCTGCACGATGTGGCCCCAAAGGCTGCAACAGAATCCCGGCCCTTCATGGAGGCCCGACATGGTCCGCAAGTTTTCCCTTCTGTTCGTCGCGCTGTCCAGCCTCGTCGCCACGCTCCTTGCCGGCCCCGCGATGGCCCAAACCAGCGCCCCACCCCCGACCGGATCGCTTTCCGACACCTATTCGTCCAACGAACTGGTCGAGAAGGGATCGGAATTCTTCGGTTCGGTGGCCCAGGGTCTGGCCTCGCTGGTCGAACGGGCGGTGTCGAGCTACGGCCTGCCCAACGCCTATATTCTCGGCCAGGAAGGCTCCGGCGCCGTTTTTGCCGGTGCCCGCTATGGCGAAGGCATGATGTACACGCGTAATGCCGGCGAGCGTAACGTCTACTGGCAGGGCCCCTCGCTCGGGTTCGATGTCGGCGGCGATGGTTCGCGCGTCATGATGCTGGTCTACAACCTGCCCACGGTCGATGCCATTTTCGGTCGCTATCCCGGCATCGACGGATCGGCCTATGTCGTGGGCGGCCTCGGCATGACCGCCATGAAATATGGCGACATCTATATCGTGCCGATCCGGTCCGGCGTCGGCGCCCGTCTCGGCATCAACGTCAACTATCTGAAATTCACCCAGTCGCCGACCTGGAACCCGTTCTGATCCCGATCGCATTTGCGGTCGCCCTTGGCGCCCGCCCTCGCGTTCGACGCTCAAATTGCGCCACCGGCGCAATTTGCCCCTTGCGGGTCGCGTCTCACCCACGCCAGAAGGTTGGGGTGATCAGCACCAGTACGGTCATGACTTCGAGACGGCCGAGAAGCATCAGGATGGTCATGATCCATTTGGCCATGTCGGGAAGCGTGGCGTAATTGCCGACCGGACCGATAAGATTGCTCGTGCCCGGGCCGACATTGGCGAGGCTGGCGATCGTCCCCGACGCCGCCGAGGTGAAATCGAGCCCGGTCGCCGCCAGAGCCGCCGTGCCGATGACGAAGGCGGCGAGATAGGCGGACAGAAACAGGCCGACCGACCGGACTGCCGAATCCGGCAATTGCTTGCCGAGATACTTAAGCGTCGTCACACCGCGCGGGAACACCAGTTCCCGCAACGATTGCTGCAACCCCTTGCCCAGAAGAATGAGCCGGAAGGTCTTGGCGCCGCCGGCAGTCGATCCCGTGCAGCCGCCGAAAAAGGAAATGGCGAAGAAAAGCCCGACGGCGAACGGCCCCCACGACACATAGTCGGTCGCGGCGAACCCGGTGGTCGTGATGATCGAAACCACGCTGAACAGGGCGTCGAGCAACACCCGTGGCGCCGATCCGGCGTCGGCGCCGCGTCCGGCGAGAAAGGCCAGCGCCGTGAACCCTGCCACCAGAGCCATGAGCACCGGAATCTGCGGATCGTAGAGCAGTTTCAAATCGCGCGCGGCAAGCGCCCGCAAAATGGCGAAGAACGGCATGGCCCCGGCCAGCATGAAAACGACCGCCACCAGATGCACGGCGCTGCCATAGCCGATCATCGAGGTGTCGTGGGTCGAAAACCCGCCCGTCGAGATCGTCGCCATGGCATGGGCCAGGGCATCGAACCGCGACATGCCGGCCAGATGATAAAACAGCGTGCAGGCCAGGGTCAGAACGACATAGACCAAAAGAATGTCGATGACGAATTGCGAGAAACGCGCTTCCGGCCGATCCTCCTGAACCGAGGATTCCATGCGGAAGACCTGCATGCCGCCGATCCTGAGGAACGGCATGATCAACAGGCTCATGGCGATGATGCCGATGCCACCGATCCAGTGCAGAAGCGAACGCCACAAAAGAATGCCGCGCGGCATGTGATCGAGCCCGCTGAGGATGGTCGCGCCTGTCGTGGTCAGGCCCGAAACGCTTTCGAAGAAGGCATCGGTGAATCCCAGATGCAGTTCCGACAGCATGAAGGGCAGACTGGCGCCCAAAGAGATGCTTATCCAGAGCGCGTTAACCAGAAGAAAACCCATACGACGGCTGAATGGCGCCGGCCGGCCCATGGTGGTCAGCACAAGCATCAGCGAAAGGAATCCGATGATCAGCATCGAGATGAGGAACGCCTGCCAGTCTGGATTGCCATCGATCAGATCGATGGTCATGGGAGCCAGCATGGCAGCTGACAGGTTGAGCCCGGCAAGACCGCACGCATAGACGACGAAACTGGATTGTAGCGGAAGCACTGTGATGTCCAGCCTTTGGAAAACGCACGGGGCTTTTAGCACGCGTGTCGCCGGTTTTCGAGCCGCCCCTCACCCTGAAACCACGACCACTTGCCCAAATTGACTTTCCGGTAAGGTTAATTCCCGGTAAACATGGCAGTTGGTCTACCGCTCTGCCATCCTTGCCGGGCAAAATGGCAAAGCTCGTCCGCCACCGCCTCGAAAACGCGGCGAGGAGGAAACATGCTGATCGAATCCATTATGTATTTCGCTCTGGGCTTCCTTGCAGCCGGGCTGCTTGCGCTGATGATTTTGCCCGCGGTCTGGAAACGCGCGGTCCGGTTGACCCGGATGCGCATCGAGGCGGCGACCCCCATCACCATGGCGGAATTCCGTGCTGACAAGGATCAGTTGCGCGCCGAGTTCGCCCTGTCGACGCGCCGGCTGGAGCGCAATGTCGAAGCCTTGCGGGCGCGGCTGGCCGAACAGGTGGTCGATGTCAACCGCCGCAAGTCGGAACTGGCCCAGGCCAAGTCGGAACGCGATGAGAAACTGACCATTATCGGCGAGCTCGAAGAACGCGAAACCGAGCTGAGGACACGCGTTCTCGAACTTGAAAAACATGCGGCCGATCTGGCCCAGCGCCTGAGGATGCGCGATCGCGACTATGCCGACCTGTCCGATCAGCTCGAAGCGGTAAGCGGCCAGGATGGTCTTTTGACCAATATGCCCGATGTCGACCAGCTCTATGCCGACCTGACGGCGGAACGCGAACGCGCCAGCTTTTTCGAGGCGCAGGCCCGTCATCTTCTGTCGCGGCTGGAAAGCGCCGAGAACGATTCTTCGATCGCCGCCCGCGCCGTTGCCGAACTCAGAGCGGCACTCAACCGCCGCAATGACGAGTCCGACCAGTCCAGCCTCGCCCTGACCGAGGCCGAAGCCCGCATCGCCAATGCCGAAAACCGGCTGAACGCATTGCTGAGCGAAACCGAGCAATCGCTCAACAGCGAAGACGATCGGCGCGCCCAGCTCCTGGCGGAAAAACTCTCGCTCGAAGAAGAACTGGAAAGTCTTAAAAACAAAGTTCGCGAAGTGGAAGTCGCCGTTCTCGACGACTGGGAACAGGAACGCGTCGACCAGTCCCATCTCAGGGAACAGCTCAACGACATCGCGTCCGAAGTCAGCCGACTGGTCTATGCCGTGGACGGCGACACGGCGCCGAACGAGGACGAAAGCCTGTTCGACAAGGTGCGCAAATTCGCCGACGACGATTTCGAGCCCCCCAAGATTACCCCGCCCACCAGCGCCGGCACTGTCCGTCGCGGCTCCCTGTCCGACCGCATGGCGGCCTTGCGGGAAATCCAGGCGCGCCAGTAACGCGCAGCCGGAAGGGTATTTGCTCGGTTTTCGGCTCTCTTTTTTCTGGTGATCACATCGGTTTTTTTGCGAAAACCGGTGCTCCCTTTTCGCCCGATGTTTTAATCGCTGACGATCTCGAACTGACCGATGATGTCGCCAGTCCGCGCATCGAGAAGGCGCACGAACGTCTTGCCCCCGTTCCGGTAGGCCAGCGTCACCGCTCCGTTTTCGGACGAAACCGAAACCACCGATGAGCCGGCCGGCAAGGTGACCGTTTCAAGTGCGATACGATCCTGAGAACCGCTGTCGTTCATCGTGCGATAGACAAGCGCACCGACAACGGCGATAAGGCCGACCAGAAGCACCGCGATCGAAACGCCGAACGAACGCCGGGCCCGGGCGATGACCGCAGCGGCCTCGGGCGTCATTTCGGAATCTGGCGGTGGTGTTTGCGGATCGGATTGCGGCATGGCGAACAACAGCGATGATGGCTTTGGGTGGGAGGTTGTAGCCGGCCCGGACGATGCTGGCAAACGGATAGATGCGTTCCTTGCCGCCGCCCTGGCCCTGTTCAGCCGCAATCGCATCAAGGATCTGATTCTTCAAGGCGCGGTGACGCTCAACGATACACCGTGCGGCGAGCCCAAGCAGCGCATCCGCTCCGGCGACCGCGTGCTCCTCGTGGCGCCGGAACCGGTCGAGGCCGAACCGCAACCGGAAAATATCCCGCTCGATATCCTTTACGAGGACGAGTCCCTGATCGTCGTCAACAAGCCCGCCGGCATGGTGGTTCATCCGGCGCCGGGATCGCCTTCCGGCACGCTGGTCAATGCCCTTATCCATCACTGCGGCGAAAGCCTTGCCGGTATCGGCGGGGTCCGGCGCCCGGGCATCGTGCATCGGCTCGACAAGGACACGTCGGGGGTCATGGTGGTGGCCAAGACCGAACCCGTGCTCAACCACCTCGCCCAACAATTCGCCGATCACGGCCGCACCGGTCCGCTCGAGCGCATCTACACCGCCTTCGTCTGGGGCGAGATGCAGGCCCATACCGGCACCGTGGCCGCCGCCCTCGGCCGCGACGCCAACAACCGGCTCAAACAGGCGGTGAGGAAGGACGGGCGCGAGGCGATTACCCATTTCCAGACGGTGGCGCGCTACGGCGGAGACGGCTGGAACATCACCGCCATCGATTGCCTGCTCGAAACCGGACGCACGCATCAGATCCGCGTGCACATGACCCATGTCGGGCATCCACTCGTTGCCGATCCGCTCTATGCGTCGGGGTTCGCCACCAAGGCCAACAGATTGCCCGAGGACCTGCGCGACCTGGTCAACGGGCTCGGACGGCAGGCCCTGCATGCACGGCTTTTGGGCTTCGAGCATCCAACGACCGGCGAGCAAATGGTATTCACATCCGACCTGCCAGCCGACATGGCGGCGCTCGAACAGGCTTTGTTGCCCTATGATCTGGCCCTGGGCGGCCGGCCGGCATAGCGCTTCCCCTGCCGTCTTGTTTAATGTAAACACTTTTTACATGCGGCATCCTCCCTTAAGGGATGAAATGAACAAAATCCTGCCTATATGCTGATATCAGATTCACCAAAGATCGTTTCGTCCGCAACATGAAGGACGTGACGATTGGTTTCTCGCGCGTTCGAACCGGAAGGCGATATCCGCCTCGTGACGAGGCAGGACCCCGGTCCCCGAACACGTTTTTTGTGCGTGCCGAAACCGGACGCATCGCAAACCGGTCCGTTGCCTTTTAAGGGACGGACCCTCAGGGGGACGATTATGACCCAGACCAATCTGCCCGTGCTATCGAGCGACGGAGGCCTTTCCCGTTACCTTCAGGAAATCCGGCGCTTTCCCATGCTGGAGCCGGATGAGGAATTCATGCTGGCCAAACGCTACCGGGAATATGGCGACCCGGATGCGGCGCAAAAACTGATCACCTCGCATTTGCGGCTCGTGGCCAAGATCGCCATGGGCTATCGCGGCTACGGCCTGCCGGTCTCCGAAGTCATTTCGGAAGGCAATGTCGGGCTGATGCACGCGGTCAAGCGGTTCGAACCGGACAAGGGATTCCGCCTGGCGACCTACGCCATGTGGTGGATCCGCGCCGCTATTCAGGAATACGTGTTGCGCTCGTGGTCGCTGGTCAAGATCGGCACCACCGCCGCGCAGAAGCGCCTGTTCTTCAATCTGAGGCGCATCAAGGGCCAGATTGCCGCCCTCGACAACGGTTCGCTCCATCCCGATCAGGTCAAGCAGATCGCCAATACGCTCAACGTCTCCGAGGACGAGGTGGTGGCCATGAACGCCCGCCTGACCGGAGATGCCTCGCTCAATGCACCGATGCGCACTGACGAAGGCTCGACCCAATGGCAGGACTGGCTTGAGGACGAGACGCCCAATCAGGAAGAAGAACTCGGCAAATCCGAGGAAATGAAAGAACGCATGGCGCTGCTCAACGACGCGCTCGGCGTTCTCAATGAGCGTGAGCGTGCCATTTTCGAGGCGCGCCGCCTACGCGACAATCCGTTGACGCTTGAAGAACTGGCCCAGCAACACAACGTCTCGCGCGAACGTATCCGCCAGATCGAGGTTCGTGCCTTCGAAAAGGTGCAGGACGCGGTCAAGAAGGCCGCCGCCAACCGGCAGATGACCGAAGACGCCTGAGCGCCCCGGTATTTTTTCCCCGATGACATGAAGTCGCGGCGGCGCCAAGGCGCCGCCGCTTCCCCCCCTATTTTCCGTCGATCCGACGGAAATGATCCGGATGCATGGCATGGTCGACCACATCTCCGATGAGGCCGAAATGCATTTGATGCAAGAACCCATGCATGCTTGCCGGACGCGTCGCCTCGGAATGATCCGGTGCCGTCACCAAAAGTGTTGCCAGGGCGCCGACGAACAGCGCGATGGCACAAATGGTGAAGGCGAGTGGAAAATTCCCGAGATCGCCGAGCATTCCGCCGAGTATGGGAAAAACGATGCCGCCCACGCCATAGGACAAAAAGACGTAGGGGTAGTTGCGCCCGACGCTCGACGTGCCGAAAACGTCGGCGGTGATTGTCGGGAAAAGGGCGAAGTTGCCACCGAAATTGAAGCCAATCAGCATGGCGCCGAGATAGAGCAGGGCTTCATTGCCCGCCATCATTGGAAAGGCAAACAGGAAGATCCCCTGCGAGACCGTCATGACCAATATCGAGCATTTGCGCCCGAGCCTGTCGGAAAGCATGCCCCAGATGATGCGACCGGCGCCGTTGGCGAGAGAAAAGAACACGGCCATGGCCAGTCCCGCGATGGCACTGGCCGATTGCAGATCGTGTCCTGTCGCCTGTAAGGCTTCCATCGGATAGAGCTTCATCAGCCCCACCGACATCAGCCCAGCGCCGGCACTGACCGTGAAGGTCAAAAAGATCAGATAGAATTGCGGCGTGCGCAGCATCTCCCGCGCCGTGAAGGCATCGCCGCCGCGCGCCTTGGCAGGTGTAACGTAACCCTCTGGCTGCCAGCCCTCGGGCGGCATTTTCATCCAGATGGCGCCGGTCACCACCAGAAGCGCAAAGGCGATGCCGTAAAGCGCGAAGGTCGACCCGAGCCCGAAACGGGCGATGAGATTGCCCCAGGATCCGGCGAGCTGCACCCAGCCGAGCGCCCCGAAACCGAACCCGGCAACGGCCAATCCGGTGATCATGCCCTTCTTGTCGGGAAACCAGCGCATGCCCACGGCGATCGGAACGACATAGCCGATGCCGATACCAGCACCGCCGATCAGCCCGACGCCAAGGGTCACGATCCAGAAATTGGTGGCGCCGGCAAGTCCGGCGAACAGATAGCCGAGCCCCATGACGATGCCGCCGACAAGGGCCAGCCGGCGCGGTCCATATCTGTCGAGCGCCCGCCCGGCAAAAACCATCACCACCGCGAAACTGGCGAGACCGACGGCGAAGACGATCTGCGTTTCGAGCTTGCTCCAGCCGGCGGCGCTGAGGGCCGGCGTGAACACGGACCAGGCATAAATGGCACCCAGGCTCAGTTGGATGAGCACGGCGCCCAGAACCACGAACCACCGGTTCATCGTTGTTTTTTGTGTCATGAATTTATCCGCGACAACCGCGGTCTCCCCTCTCGGATCGGCCGCCACCCCCTGCGGCAGCCGATTTCTCCTGGGACGGGCCGCGTTCCGACCGAACCGGAGCGCATGCTCAGCCCTCTTTCGGATACGACGTTTTCGGCGAAGGGCCGGTCTTAAGCTCAAGAGCACGCCGCTCCAGCGGTCTCCCGGCGGGACAGCGGGTGGAATAAGGGATCGGCAAAAAACCGTCCCGCCGGAAGGCACATCCTCTTCTAGGGCAGTCCCGAACCCAACAAAATGACACCGATCAAACTATCAACCGGTTTTCGTTCATTTTTAAAGCAAAGCAGGCGGGCGTTACCGGCTCATGATGTCAATTCTTGACATAGACCGATCGTTCACCCTCGTTCCGTCACTTCACATTCCTCGGCGGTCAGCAATATTGTTGTTTATCAAGCTATTATGAGAAGCTGGCAGCAGGTCCGGGAACGCTAAAACGATCGGAATGCAGCGTACTGACTGAACGAATGCGGGTTACTTCGTTCGGTATTGACTGTGAAACGGGCTCAGAACGGTTCGATGGTTGCTAATTCCGACAGGAACCCGACCGGCAGAACCAACAGCCATACGCCGTTCTGGCCCGGCGCCGTTTCGATCCTGACCGTTTCCCCGCTCGTTTCGTTGGATGTTCCGGTTCGACCGGTCGGTGCGAGCGACAGCCCGTCGAGCGGATAACGAAGCCCTGCGGATCGGGCAAACCGGACCGGTTCGAGCGGATAGACCGACACCCGTGTTCCGACCGGCAGATCGAACGTAACCGAACCGGCAAGCGTCAGCGCGGCATCGACCTCATCGACCAGAACCACCCGTCGCTTGGCGCCGTATTTCGTCACCGCGTTGAGCGCGGCCAGGGTGTGATCGAAGCGCCGTCCGGTCATGCCGAGAGCGATGGTCACCGGCGCCGCGGTCGCATAAAGGCATTTCTCGAAATCGGTGGTCTCCTGTTCCGTAATCCCGATGACGCGGGCACGGGCCTGCCACGCCGCCACGTCTGAAAGCGAGTCGAGATCGCCGATCACCAATTCCGGCGTCACCCCGGCCGCCAGCGCCGCGTCGGCGCCGCCATCGGCCCCGACCACCAGCGCCCCCTCGTCGGCCAGGCGTCTCAGCAACGCTTTGTCGAAACTGCCGCCCCCGACCACCACCAGCCGTCGCTCGGTCACGATCGGCGCTTCATCGGTCTGGCGTGAGATGGGGGATTGCATCGGGCTTATCCTTAAACTAGTCTCGCGCCGTCTCGCTGGGGTGCCTCGATAGAGGCTGAGAAACACCCATGGAACCTGAACCAGGTCATGCTGGCGGAGGAAGTCCGAGACGGCAAGCGGTCTTCGTCGTTCCCCGCTTGCCGGTCAAGCTCCCTTTTCTTGCATGCCGAAAACGAAAGGAACCGGACAATGGTCCGCAAACTCGTTTTGGCAGCCCTTCTGCTTAGTCTTTCCGCATCGTCCGCACTGGCTACGGACACGCCGGAACTCAACATCTACACCTATGACGCCTTCGCCGCCGAATGGGGCCCCGGGCCCCAGCTCAAGGCGGCCTTCGAACCGCTTTGCGGTTGCACGATCAATTTCGTCGCCACCGATTCCTCCATCGGCGCCCTGAGGCGCATCCAGCTCGAAGGCGCGACCACCACGGCCGACATCCTTCTGGGCATCGATACCGCCGTGGCCGGCCAAGCCCGCGCCACCGGGCTTTTTGCAGAAAGCGGCGTCGATACGTCCGGCCTGGATCTGCCTTTTGCCTGGACGGATACCGATTTCGTGCCGTTCGATTACGGCTATTTCGCCTTCGTTTTCGACAAGACCAAACTCACCAACCCGCCGACGAGCTTCGCCGATCTCATCGCCCGCAACGATCTCAAGATCATCGTTGAGGACCCGCGTTCCGCCACGCCCGGGCTCGGGCTCGTCTTGTGGATCGAAGCCGCCTATGGCGACAGAGCCGGCGAAATCTGGTCCGGTCTGTGGGACCACATCGTCACCATGACGCCGGACTGGTCGAGCGCCTATAACCTGTTTCTCAATGGCGAATCCGACATGGTGCTGAGCTACACCACCTCGCCGGCCTATCACATCGCTGCCGAGAACAACGACAGCTACACCACGGTCGATTTCGACGAGGGTCTTTACGCCCAGGTCGAGATTGCCGGCATCCTCAAGTCCTCGCCGCATCAGGACCTCGCCAACCAGTTCCTCTCCTGGCTGATCACCCCGGAAGCGCAGGCGCTCATTCCGGAAACCAACTGGATGTATCCGGTCGTCACGCTTGACGAAACGCCGGCCGGTTTCGAGAACCTGACGGTGCCGCAAAAAACCCTGCTCTTCGACGATGCCGAAGTGGCCGCCAAGACCCAGGACTGGATCGCCACTGCCCTTGATGCGCAGAAATAAAGGGTTTGGGTCGATGAGTGAGACGCCGCTTTCTTCCCTCCCCCAACCGGGGAGGGATGCCGGCAGCAAGGATGGGGGGGCTTCCGCCGTTGCGGCGATGAACGAGTTTCATCGACTGACCAACGAACCATCCCCCATCTCTATCCCCTCCCCGCACGGGGGAAAGGAACGTGGCAACAGCTTGCCCCAATCGAGATCACACCTGTTCCGCCGCCTGCCAGGTGCCCTGGTTTCCGCCACTGTCGCCGCGCTCATGGTTGCGCTGTTCGCCATCATCCTCAACACGGCGGGACAGGGGGCCGGGCGCACCCCCGATATTGCCCATATCCTCGCCGTCAGCACCCTCCAGGCCAGTCTGTCGACGTTCTTTTCGCTGAGCATCGGCATTGGTATTGCCTGGGCGTTCAACCGGCTCGATTTTCCCGGCCGCGCCACGGCCATCGGGCTTTTGTCGGCGGCGCTGGTCACGCCGGGCCTCGTCGTTGCCTTCGGTCTCATTGCCGTGTGGGGCCGCACGGGCTGGATTACCCTGCTGCTCGCGCCATTCGGCATCGAGGTGCCGTCGATCTTCGGCCTTTTCGGCATCGTTTACGCCCATATCGTTCTGGACGCGAGTTTCGCCGCCGCCCTCTTGCTGCCCCGGCTCGACGGGCTGGCGCCGACGCGTCTGCGGCTTGGGCGCAGCCTGGCGCTAAAGCCCTGGACCCGTTTCCGCGTCATCGACTGGCCGGCGCTGGCCCCTGCCCTGCCGGGCCTTGCGGCCATCATCTTCCTTTTGTCCTTCACCAGTTTCCCGATCGTTCTGACCCTCGGGGGCGGCCCGGCCAACCAGACGCTGGAAGTGGCCATCTATGCCGCCGTGCGCCTTGATTTCGATCTCGGCGCCGCCGTCCAGCTGGCTCTCGTGCAGCTTCTGGCCTCGGCCGTGCTGATCGTGCCGGCCACCGCCTTCAGCCTGACGCCGCCGGCCGGCAGCCAGGGGCGCAGCTATACCTGGCCGGAAACGCGTTTTGCCGCCGCGCTCGCCACGTTCGTTCTGGCCGCCGCGGCACTCTTTCTTCTCCTGCCGCTGGTCGCGGTCCTTTTCGGCCTCGTCAATCTCGGCGACGTCGTTTTTCGTCCCTCCTTCTGGCAGGCGCTGACCACCAGCCTCCTGGTCGGCTGTGGCAGCGCCGTCATCGCCCTGTTCGGCGGGCTGGCCATCGCGGGCGCCCGCGCCAGAACCAAAGGCGCCGGGACCGGATTCGCCCTCACCGCGCCGGTCTATGCCTATCTCGCCATGCCCGGCGTCACCCTGTCGCTCGGCTTTTTCCTTGGCGTGCGCGCGCTCGGTCTGGAAACCGATATCGCCGGGCCCTTCGTTCTCGTCATCGCCGGCGCCCTTTTGGCCATGCCCTATGCCGTTTCCACCCTGTTGCCGGCCCTTTCCGGCAATCGAACCCGCTATGCAAAGCTGTCCCGGAGCCTCGGGCTTGGCTGGTGGTCCTATTGGTGGCACGTGGATTTTCCGCTGATCGGCCGCGAAATCGGTCTGGTGCTGGCCATCGGTTTCTGTTTTTCGCTCGGCGATCTCGGCGTCATCTCGCTGTTCGGCACCGCACATCTCTCGACGCTGGGCTGGGCCATGCAGCGCGCGCTCGGCGCCTATCGCAGCAATGACGCGGCCGCCATTTCGGCAATCATGCTGGCAACATCGATCATCGTCTTCGTGGCTCTGCCGCGTCTTTTCGAAAGGCTGAGCCGTGCTCGCGCTTGAAAACCTTCGCTTCGCCCATCCGGGCCAAACCGACCCCTATTGTTTCTCGCTTACGATCGCGCCGGGCGAAGTTCTCGGCATCGCCGGGGTGAGCGGCGCCGGCAAGTCGACATTGCTCGATCTGATCGCGGGCTTTCTGACCCCGCTGTCCGGCACCATCACGCTTGACGACACCTCGCTCGCCGATCGTCCGCCGGAGCAACGACCGGTCTCTATCCTGTTTCAGGCCGACAATCTTTTCGATCACCTGAGCGTCGAAAAGAACCTGGCGCTCGCCCGTCCGGACGGCCGGCTTGCCACGGATCAGGCACAGGCCTTGCTTGGCGCGGTTGGGCTCGACGGCCTGACCCGCCGCCGCGCCGCAACCCTGTCCGGCGGCCAGAAGCAACGTGTCGCGCTCGCACGCTGCCTCATGCTCGATCGTCCGGTCTTGCTGCTGGACGAGCCCTTCTCGGCCCTCGATCCCGAGACGGCGGAAGAAATGCGCACGCTGGTGCGGCGTCTGGTCAGCCAGAACCATTGGCACACCCTGCTCGTCAGCCATGTGGCGGCAGACCTCGCCCTGGCAGACAGGCGTCTCGATCTTGCAGATGGAAAGCTGATGGCCCCGTCGGCGTGAGGCGAGATCGGCGTTACGGCTGCGAACCGGCCGGCGGCGCCGGATTCCAGGCCGCCAGAACCTCGTTGAACAGGGCGATGGCCGCGTCGTCCTTTTCGAGCGTCAGGATGGCCTGCTTGCCGGTGGAATAAATAATGGCCAAGTCCATCCATTTGCGCGACCGCAACAGCTCGGAATTCGACGTCACGTCCTGGCTGGCGGCACTCAGGGCAAACAGGAAATTGTTGCCAACGATACGGGCCGACGCACCAACCAGCGGCACACCCTGCACCAGCTCTTCATTCTTCATCAGGATTCCGGCGATGCGCGCGATGCCGCCACCGATGAAACTGTCGCTGATGGTGAAATCAATCTCAATGAGATGACTGGCCGGCAGGCTCGGATCGGAATTCTTGCGGATGAGCAGGTTGACGCTCATGTTGCGCGCCGGAATGTCGACCATGGCATCAAGGGTCGGCTGGCCGAGTTCGTCGACGCCACGCGTCCAGTCGACCGTTCCCGAGAAGGGAACAGCGCCGGCATTGGCCTGATCCGACGCTTCGAGCAGGAGCGACTGGCTCCCTTCGGACACGACGTCGGGCGCCGTCTGCGTCTGCGCGGCGACCTCTTGCTGGGAGGTGTTGTCCTCCTCGGCGGCGATAGGCAGCCGCTGATCGGTCTTGTCCTCGTCGCGGCCCGGTTCCGCCACGCTGGCCGCAGCATCTGCCGCCGCCGTGGAAACCGTGTTGCCGGCGCCGGTGTCGCCGCCATCCATGGTCGGCTTGGGCTGTGTCAGGACATCGGATCCCGCCAAGGCATCGCCCGCCGTCGCGCCGGCGCCATTGGCCTGTTCCAGCCCCGTCGTCGGCGTCGCAACCACATCGGGCGCCGCCGTGGTGTTGCCCGGATGGCTGGCCTCTTCGGCGGTATCGACCACCACGGGCGTGGACGCGACAGGCTCGGTCGCGGCCGGCGTTGTGTCGACGGGAGGCGTCGCGGGTTCGCTGGTGGCGACCGTTTCGGGAGTGCCGAAAAGATAGTTAAGGTTGAGATAGCCTTCGCGCCATGCCCAATAGCTGGCGCCACCCGCACCGGCGAGCAGAAGCAAAACAAGAACGAGGAAGATGGTCAGGGCAGGACTGCCGCCGCCTTCGTCGCCGCTCTCGGTGCGCGGAAAACTCGTTTCCCCGTCTTCGGAATCAACGTTCTCCGGACCGGCGCCATCGTCTTCGGCGCCCGCTTCGCGATCGAGTATGGCGATGGCGTGATCGATCGCACCCTGGGGATCGTCCTGCCGTTCCGTATCGAGCTCGACTTCGCGCTCGGCCGACATGGCCGGTTCCGGTGTCTCGACCGGCTCGGTGCGGTCGTTTTTCGCCTTGTCCTTTTCGGCCCCACCCGATCCGAACGCGGTCAGCTTGGAAGAAAAGCGCGCAAAGATCGGATTCTGTCTGGCCGCTGCTTCACTGTCCTGTGCGGCGGGCAGACCCGCGTCGGGTGCGACATTTTCAGCCGAAGGCGCATCCGACGCATCGGATTCGGGTTTTTCGGCCGACTCATCGTGCGCGGACGGGATGTCGGATACCGGCGAAATCGGTTCCGGATCCAATACCGGAACTGATGGTTCGGACACATTATCATCGACACGCTCATCCGGCGCCGGTTGTGGTTCGTCCGAGGGGGCGGTCTGTGATGCGGCCTCTTGTTCCACCACATCGTCGTCGGGCTCATCGGCATTGACCGGTTCGGTGTCGGGTCCGAGTGCATGTGGCGACGCGTCGTCTTTTTCCGCCGCCGGCTCTGCCGCGTCCGCGACAACGGGCGTACTCTGGGCACCCTCCGGCACCGCCTCGGGAGCCGTAACAGGCTCCATTACGGGCTTTTTGGCCATCGGCGTCGCCGATTCGTGCGCCGGAGCGACAAATGCCATATCCTCGAGATGGCTCAAACCACTCAGCATGCGCTCGGTGGCTTCTTCCTCGACTTCGCGGATACACTCTTCGAGTTGCAGGCGATGATGGGTTTTTTCGCGGCTCGGCAACTCGGGCTGAATGGCATCGAGTTGCTTGCGCAAAGCTGTCCGCGCCTTGTCGTAGACCTGGCGACGGGAGTTCCCGTTATTCTCGGGCAGGGCGTCGATAGCCCGGCGCAATAGATCTCTGTAATCCGCCATTCGCGACGAAGCAGCTCACTCTGTACTAACGGTGTTGTAACAAAAAAACTTAATCTTGGAACGGGTCGCGGACCAATATGGTATCTGCGCGTTCCGGGCTTGTGGACAACAGGGCCACAGGCGCTTCGATCAGCTCTTCGACATACCGCACATATTTGACAGCCTGCGCCGGCAGTTCTGCCCAACTGCGTGCGCCGGCGGTGGTTTCGCTCCAGCCCTCCAGCGTCTCGTATACCGGCTCGACGCGGGCCTGATCGTCCATTGACGCGGGTAAATAGTCAATTATATGGCCGTCAAGCCTGTAACCGACACAGACCTTGATTTCCTTGAGCCCGTCGAGCACGTCGAGCTTGGTCAGGGCGATGCCGTCGATCCCCGAAGTCTTGACCGTCTGGTTGACAATGACCGCGTCGAACCAGCCGCAGCGGCGCTTGCGCCCGGTATTGACGCCCCATTCCTTGCCGGTCGCGCCAAGATACTCACCCGTTTCGTCGTTGAGTTCGGTCGGGAACGGTCCGCCGCCGACGCGCGTCGTATAGGCCTTGGTGATCCCGAGCACATAATCGATGGCGCCCGGTCCGAGCCCCGAACCGGCCGCCGCATTGCCGGCCACCGTGTTCGAGGAGGTGACGTAGGGATAGGTGCCGTGGTCGTTGTCCAGCAAAGCGCCCTGTGCCCCTTCGAACAGGATGCGCGCGCCCTGTTTGCGCTTCTCGGCAAGAATACGCCAGACCTGGCCGGAGAACGGCAGGATGCGATCCCTTATCGACATGATCTCGTCATAGATCGTTTGCGGGTCGATCTCCTTGAGCCCCATGCCGCGCAAAAGTGCGTTGTGGTGGCTCATCAGTCGCAGGACCTTGGGCATCAGCTCTTCGGGCTTGTTGAGATCGCACAGCCGAATCGCCCGCCGCCCGACCTTGTCTTCATAGGCCGGGCCGATGCCGCGCTTGGTCGTGCCGATCTTGAAGCCTTCCGTCGCGTCCTCGCGCAGGGCGTCGAGTTCGCGATGCACGGAAAGAATCAGCGAGGCATTGTCGGCAATGCGAAGAACGTCCGGGGTAATGGTCACGCCCTGGCCGGTCAGCTTGTCCAGTTCCTCGCCGAAATGCTTGGGATCGACGACGACACCGTTGCCGATCACCGAAAACTTGCCCGAAACGACGCCGGACGGAATGAGCGCCGTCTTGTAGCTCACTCCATCGATGACGAGGGTATGCCCGGCATTGTGGCCGCCCTGATAGCGAACCACCACATCGGCGCGTTCCGCCAGCCAGTCGACGATCTTGCCCTTGCCTTCGTCGCCCCATTGCGAGCCGACAACCACCACGTTCGCCATAGTGCCAAATCCCCGTGCGCGAGTTTTCCAACAAGTGTCGCACGAGTCTCAAACGCGCGGTGTTTGAGCTTGTGCGGAATGCTGATAAGTCGTGAGGCACCGTTTCACAAGGACAATCATGGAAAACCCGGTGCAAGGCGGCGGGCGAAGCCCACTTCGTGTGTTTGCGTCGCAGCCCTATTTGCTTCTCGTTCTCGCTCCCACCTTCTGGGGCGGCAATATGGTGTCGAGCAAACTGGCCGTCGGCCAGGTCGACCCCTACCTGTTTCTGCTGTTCCGCTGGATCGGCGCGGTGGTGCTGCTGGTGCCCTTCGCGCTGCCGCATGTGAAGCGCGACTGGGCGAAAATCATGGGCGGCATCTGGTGGCTCGGTTTTTACGGCGCGGTCGGCTTTGCCGGGTTCAACATGCTGCTTTACGCCGGCGCCCACCACACCGCCGGGGTCAACATTTCCATCGAACAGGCGGTCATTCCCGTCATTGTGCTGATCGGAAATTTCCTGGTCTTTCGCATCCGCGCCAAGCCCCTGCAGATCCTTGGGGTCATTGCCACCGTCACCGGCGTCATCTGGGTCGCAACCCATGGCGAGCCGATGCGCCTTCTCAGTCTCAACATGAATATCGGCGATGCCATGGTTCTTCTGGCCTGTCTGATCTACGCCGTCTATTCCCTGACCCTTCGCTATCGTCCCAACATCCACTGGCTGAGCTTCATGTTCGTGACCTCGGTAGCGGCATTTCTCGCCTCGGTGGCCTTCCTCGTCGCGTTCGGTGGCGGCATGACGACATTTGTCGCAGGCGTTCCCGCGATCACGCCGATCGGCTGGGGCTGCATCGGTTATGTCATGTTCTTTCCCTCGATTTTGGCGCAGATCTTCTATGCCGCCGGCGTCGAGAAGGCCGGCCCCAACCGCGCCTCCGTTTTCATCAACCTCATCCCGATCGTCGGCACCGTTTTGTCGGTGCTCATCCTCGGGGAAAGCCTTGCGCCCTTCCACCTGATCGCCGCCACGCTGGTGGTCATCGGCATCGGATTGTCGGAATATACCGTGCTCGCCCAACGCCAGCCGTAGATCATTTCACTGTTTCATAGAAACACTGAAATGACCTAACCTATTGTTTTGTCGCGTTTCCGGACGGATAACCGGTATCCACTTATCGTGGAAACGCTTTAGAGTGTTTTCAGGCGAAGTGGGGACCGGTTCGCCGGTTCGTAAACACACCATAACAAGAAGAGAGAGCAGATCACCCGATTCAGCTAAAGCGTGATCTGCTCTAGCCCCCGTTCGCCCGCGCCTTCGACAAAGAAGATGGCGGATTGCAGCTTAATCCAAATCTGAAGCCACTCTCAGGAACGGCTTCTGGCCACCTGATCGCCAGCGTCGCGTTGCAGCATGACACTGTCCAGGTCCGCCAGAAGCGAAGTGAACGCGACAATGAGAAAGGCGATGCGAAACGGCATCGCCAGATCGGCCTCAAACGAAACGGCCTCGCCGATGCGCCAACCGATGGCGCCGAGCGCCACCCCCAGTCCCGATGCGAGCTGAGAGACGGTAGAGAACAGCGTGTTGGCGTCCGACATCTGCTCTGTCGGCACATCGGCAAACGCAATTGTATTGAGGGCGGTAAACTGCATCGAGCGCGTCATGCCGCCGACGAACAGAACGGCGCAGATCAGCCAGACCGGCATGTCGACGGTGAAAAGCGCGCAAGCGGCAATCGCCGCGGCATTGATCAGGCCATTGACGACGAGCACCGTACGGAAGCCATACCTGCGCATCACCCCCGTTGTCATCGGCTTCATGGCCAGATTGCCGGCGAACACCGCCATCAGCATCAGGCCGGCCGAAAAGGCATCGAACCCGAAACCGATCTGGAACATCAGCGGAATGAGGAAGGGTACGGCGTTGACGCCGAGGCGAAACAGGGTTCCTCCCCAGACCGTCACCGCAAAAGTGGGCAGTCTCAGCGCCCCCAGATCGACCATCGGATGCGCGGCGTGCCGCAAATGAAAAATCCCGGCCGCCATCAAGCCGCTTCCGGCCAGCAATGCCAGAAGCGTCGGCCCCATGGACAGCTCGGCGCGTGACAGGTTTTCCGCCGCCGTCATCAGGCCGAACACGCCGCCGCCGGCAAGCAGGAACCCGGGCCAGTCGAAGCTTTTGCTCTTGTCCCGCTCCAGCGCCGGAACGATTTTTAAGGCGAGCATAAAAGCCAATACCCCCAGCGGCAGGTTGAGCCAGAAGATCCAGCGCCAAGTGCTGTGATCGACGATCAGGCCCCCGAGCGGCGGGCCGAGCACCGGAGCCACCAACGCCGGCCAGGTCAACACGGCAATGGCCCTGACAAGTTCGTTCTTCGGGGTTTCCCGCAAGACGACCAGCCGCCCGACCGGCACCATCAGCGCCCCGCCGATCCCCTGAAGAATGCGCATGCCGACAAAACCCGGCAAGGAGATCGCCAATCCGCACAACAGCGAGGCCAGTGTGAACAGGGCAATGGCGCTGGTGAACACGATGCGCGCGCCGAACCGTTCTGCGGCCCAGCCACTGATCGGGATGAACACCCCAAGCGTCAAGAGATAGGCGGAAATGCCGATATTGAGATCGACGGGGGCCACCGAAAAGCTCAGCGCCATGGCCGGAACGGCGGGCGCAATCACTGCGCCATCCAGATTTTCCATGAAGAACGTGCCAGCCACCAACAGCGCAAGCACGACACGGCGATCGACAAACGTCATCGCGTTCACTCCTTGTCTGGTCGGGTGATTGGAACCACAGGAAAAATGCGTAACGCACCCAACACATCGCCAGCCGGGCGCTCCCCCGGCCGGGCTGCGTTGGTTGACGCAAACGCTTGCGACACGTCATCCATCTCGAACGCGTGCGGCGGCATATCTAGAGCATCGGGCAAAAAAGTGGAGTGCACTTTTTGGCACACCGCTCGAAAAGGGAGCCAGACGCCGCGCCGGCCAGGTTCAGGACGCGCGTGCGTGTCCGCTCTGCCGGATCCCTGGCGCGAGGACCTCTTCGGTGTCGGCGAACTGGAACGCCGCGAACCGGTCCAGCGCGTCTTCAATCGCCGGCTTGTGCTCGGCACCATTGCCCCGGCCGATCCAGTGCCAGGCCTTTATGAGAAGCGTTCCGGTTTCCCGCTCTGCCTTGAGATCGAGCGCGGCGACGATATCGTCGCCCGATAGCACCGGCAGAGTGAAATAGCCGAGCTTGCGCTTGTCTTTGGGCACATAGGCCTCGAACAGATGCTCGTAGCCGAAAAGGCGCGCCGTGCGCTTGCGCTGGATGACCAGCGGATCGAAGGGCGACAGGATATGGGTGAGGCCCGGCTCCGGCGGCGGTGCGTCAAGCGTTTCGGGCCGCACCCAGTGCGGAACCTTTTCCGCTCCCCCGATGAGAACGGGCACCAGTCGTTTCGCCTTGACCTGCGTGTCGATCAGCGCGGCGATGGCCGGTTTGTCGATGGGGGGCTTGGCATAGGTGGCGTTGAAACAGATCGAGTCCATGGACACGACGGCCTGCGTCCTTAACGCCCGTTCGATATAGTAAAGGGCGATCTCGCGTGGTGTGGCGGGTTTGGGCAGGCGTTCCCAACCGAAATGACGTTCGGTCAGTTCATAGGTCTTGAGCATGCCGTCACGCTTGCAGATCACCAGTCGACCGGAATAGAACCCGGCCTGCAAGGCCCGCTTCGATGGTTTTGCGCGAGGCCCACAAATGCGCCTTCTCGACCAGTTTGTCGTCCTTGATGTCGGAGATGGCCAGAGGCCCTTCCTCGCGCACGCGCTTGAGGATCTTGTTGAGATCGCGCGGCTCGACCTGGCCACCCCATCCGGCCGGCTCCTTCCGATGCGCCTTCATCGTGCCGGTGAAATAGCGGATGTCGGAAACGGGCACGTAGCTGAGGGCATGCGTCCAGTATTCGAAGACCGTTTTGTCCACCGACTGGGCATGGGCCAGATCGGCGCGGCGATAGGCCGGAATACGGGAAAAAAGAACATGGTGATGCGCGCGCTCGACAACGTTGATCGTATCGATCTGCACATATCCGAGGTGGGCAATGGCCGCCGCCACCGCTTCCGGCCCTGCGCCGAACGGCGTTTCGCGATCGAGCCGCTGCGCCGCGATCCAGTATCTGCGCGCCGTAATCGGTTCGATTTCGATCGGAGCCAATGTTCGGATTTTCGTCATGTCCGGTCCAAAAATGTCCTTATCGGATCGCTCCTTATGGAACGATTCCGCGACAGATCATGACAGGGTTTGCGCCAAAAAGAGAAGCCGGTTTTCACCGGCCCCGAATAAGCCCGTGCCGAGTGCGTCCCGGTTTCGGCGCGGGCGATCTCATTGAATATCAATCCGTTTTGCCTGACGTCGCGTCGGCGCTATGCGTCCGCGACCCCGGCTTATTTCTTCAATCAGGCGGTTTTCGCCTTGGCCCGGCTCGCACGAGGCGATTTGGGTTTTACGGCTTTGGTTTCAGGTTTCGCCTGCGCCTTTGCGGCACGCTTGGGCGGCGTGGTCATCCGGCTCATCGTCTCACGCAATTCGGCTTCGGCGCGTTTCCAATGGTCTTCGTCCCGGCCGTGAGGATGCCCTTCGTCTTCCCAGATCTTGAACGCGCGTTCGGCAATCTGGTTCTGTGTAATCATCTGGGTTTTCACCATGTCTGGATCTCTTCTCAACTCTGAGATGAACAATACGCGAGGCCCATCGAACCATGGGAAGGTTACGGAATCGTGCGCATGCCGTTGGCTAAGTTTTAAGCAAAACTTCGTCCGGCCGATACAAGACGTTCCTGTTCGGACAACAACGTTCGCAAGCTTTGGGCAGCCGATCGCCAGTGCCTTTTCACGATGGACATTTTCGGCGGCCTGTGCGACCTCTCGTCTCTCCCGCACTTGAACATGGCATGCGCCACCCGACATCTGTTTTCGGTTTTTCGCCTTGGCTGGCAAAACACCGTTCACGCACCGGAGAGAGTTCATGGAACGCCGCATCAACATCACCCAGCAATCGTGCTTCGGCATGCTCTGGTTCGCCGGCTGGCTGTTCAGCATCGGCTATCTGCATCTCGATTTCTGGCATGGTCTTTTGGGCATCGTCGTCTGGCCCTATTTCCTGGGCGCCAGTTTCGCGCCGCTCGCATAACAATACTGCCGGTTACGGCTGAAACCCGGGCCAGTCCGCCACGCGGCGGACTGTTGGTGGTTTCTTGCTTGGTCATGGTGCGCCAACGCAGTCGAGCGCAGCGATCCATCGCACGAGTCAATCGGAAGAATGGCCCGCCCGGACCTCAGGTGTGGGCTGTCCTGGCGTCGTTTTTCCCCGCCATTGTTGGCAGATAGGACGAAAGCGTTGCCGACAGCGCGTCGTCGAACGGGGTGAGGAAATCCGGACCGAGGAGTTGATCGAGCCGCGGGTCGGCGAGACGATGCGGTGTGTCCCATAAATAGTTCATCTTGAGCACTTCGCGAACGATGGGAATGACGGGCGCAATCAGGCGATAGGGTAGCCAGTTGACCTGTCTGAGGGTCAGCGGACGGCCGAGGGCGCGTTCCGCCGCTGCCTGGAATGCGATGCCGGTCAGGAAATGGCCGGCAAAATGCAGCCGGTCGAACTGCGCAAGGTTGTCCCGTTCCTCGGCAAGCCGGACGAAGGCCCGGGCGAGATCGGGCAGATAGGCCCAGGAATGTCCGAGCGCCGGATTGCCGGGATAAAGGATCTGGTCGTGCTTGAGGTTTTTCAGCATGAAGAGGTCGAAAACGGTACCGGTCATGCCGGGACCGAAGAAATCGGGCGCGCGGAGGATAATGACCTTAAGATTGTCCCGTTCCGAGGCGTCTTTCAGCATCTGTTCGAGCCGGATGCGGATCACGCCTTTATCGGTCGCCGGATGTTCCGGCGTTTCGGGCGTCAAAACATGGGCATCGGCGGAAAAATTGTAGATGTTGCCGGGAAAAAGCAGCGTCTTGCCCGAGCCGGAAAGGCCCTTGAGGCGCGCGGAAAGGCTTTTTTCATACCGGCCCCTGTCCCATTTGTCGTAAGGCAGATTGACCGCGTCGAGCACCAGGTCGGCCGGCGCCACGGCACGGGCGATGTCTTCGGGATTTTCGGCATCGCCGGCAAGGAAGGTGACGCCGGGGATGGCAACACGGTCGGTGCGTCCGAAGCCGAAGACCTGCCAGCCGGCAGTGGCGAAAGCCTGGGCGGCATTCTGGCCGAGGCGTCCGTTGACGCCGAGAATGGTGACGGTTTTGGGCATACGACCCTCCTGGTTGATTGACGGCCAGGATTTAGGATATTCAATAATGAAATTACATTGTTGTGTTTCGCATGTTTAATATTCAAGAATGAATGACAAAACTCCCACTGAACCGGACTGGACCTTGTGGCACAGCTTTGCAGCGGTGGTGTCGGAAGGCTCGCTCAGCGGCGCGGCGCGGCGGCTCGGCCTGTCGCAGCCGACCTTGGGGCGCCATGTCGAGGCGCTGGAGCTGGCTCTCGGCGTAACCCTTTTCGAACGCACCCGCGAAGGACTGAAACCGACCGAGGCCGGCTTGAGGATCTACGAGCCGGTCGTTGCGGCGCATGGCGCGCTCGGCGCGGCGCGGGCCATCGCCGAAGGCCAGTCGCTTGAGCTCACCGGATCGGTGCGGATCACAGCCAGCGACGTCTTTTCCCATTATGTCCTGCCGGACCTCCTCGCGCCGATCCGTCGCGCTTATCCGGACGTGGCGCTTGAACTCGTTCCGTCCGATTCGGTGGAAAACCTCCTGATGCGCGAGGCGGATATCGCCATCCGCATGTTCCGGCCCACCCAGCTCGACCTCGTGACCCGTCACATCGCCGACCTGCCGCTCGTCTGCTGTGCCCACGAGCGCTATCTTTCGCGGCACGGGCGGCCCGAAAAGCCTGCTGATCTTCTCGATCACGATCTCATCGGCCTTGATCGACAGGATCTCGTCATCGAAGGCGCGCGCGCCAACGGTCTTGTCGTTTCCCGATCCGATTTTGTCTTGAGGACCGACAGCCAGACCCTCGGGTGGGAACTGGTCCGTGCCGGTCTCGGCATAGGCTTCGCCCAGCAAAATCTCGTTCGAGAGACCGAAGGGATTGAGGCGCTTTTGCCTAACCTCGTCATTCCGTCTCTGGCGATCTGGCTCACCACGCATCGTGAGCTGTTCACGAGCCGCAGAATCCGTGCCATTTATGACGCCCTTGCGGCGGCGCTCGCCGCCCGCTTCGGTTCACGCGCATAACCCTTGAGGGGAAGGCTCATGCAGATCGCACTCAGCATTTTGATACTGGCCGCGCTTGCCGGCGTCGTGGTGCTTCTCAGCCTCGGCTTTGTGAACATGTTTAAGGGCGGGTCGGCCCAGGTCAGCCAGAAGCTGATGCGCGCCCGTGTCGTGGTACAGTTTGTCGCCATCATCCTTTTGATGGTGGCGGTGTTCTTTTTCGCGCCGAAGGGCTAAAGCCCTGTTTGGGACAAGGCCGGACAGCCCTTTTTGAAAAGGGTACCGGATAGCGGATCGGGACGATGGTCAAACTCAACAAGATCTATACGAGAACCGGCGACGACGGAACGACCGGCCTGGTCTCCGGGCCGCGACGGGCCAAGACCGACATACGGATCGAGGCGATCGGCACGGTCGACGAAGTCAATGCCGTCATGGGGCTGACCCGGCTTCATTCCTCGGGCATGCCGCGTCTCGATTCGGTTCTGGCCCGCATCCAGAACGATCTGTTCGATCTCGGCGGCGATCTCGCCAACCCGCCCCAGACGGCCGGCGAGGGCGCGCAATTGCGCGTGACCGAAAAGCAGGTCGCCTGGCTCGAAACCCAGATCGACCAGTACAATGCCGATCTGGCGCCGCTCAAAAGCTTCGTGCTGCCGGGCGGCAGCACCCTCGCCGCCGACTTGCACATGGCGCGCGCCGTGACGCGCCGGGCCGAGCGCCTGGTGGTAAAACTCATGGAAACGGAGCCGGAAACGGGAAAGCCGGTCCTGACCTATCTCAACCGCTTGTCGGACCTGTTGTTCGTACTGGCCCGGGTGGCCAATGCCAGGGGATCGGGCGACGTCTTGTGGAAACCGGGCGCACATACGGGCGATACCGCACCGGGCTAGTGCATCGGGCGGTTTGAGCGCATCAAATCGCCCGGCTCTTTTTTTCCGGTGACTGGATCCCGGTTCGCGAAAAGACCGGGTCCGTTTCTCGCCCGATACTCTCAGAGCTCCCGATCGGGAGCAAAAAGGGAAAGCGCGATGCTCTTGCCGCTGCATGATCGCAATCCGATCGTCAATATCCGCTTTCCCTACGTCAATTACGGGCTGATCGCGTTCACCACGCTGGTTTTTCTGTTTCAGGTCTCGCTGCCCACGCGCACGTTCGACCTCATGACGCTCGGCTTCGGCATGATCCCCGTCGTCGTGCGCGAACTGGCCGCAGAACCGATTGCCTGGGTGCCGGACAAGATCACCCTTTTGAGCTATGCCTTCCTGCACGCCGACTGGATGCATCTTTTGTCCAACATGCTGTTCTTGTGGATCTTCGGGGACAATATCGAGGATGCGCTCGGCCATGTGCGCTATTTCGTCTTCTATCTGGCCTCAGCGGTTCTGGCGGCCCTGAGCTATCTGGCCTTCAACCTCGAGTCCAGCGCGCCGCTGATCGGAGCATCCGGCGCGGTGGCCGGCGTGATGGGCGCCTATGCGGTGATGTATCCGATGGCGCAGGTCTTTGTGTCGGCGCGGATCGTCTGGTATCTGCCCATCCCCGTGCCAGCCATCGTCATGCTCGGGGCCTGGCTTGCGATACAGCTGTTCTACGCCTTTGCCGGATCGGCGGAACCAGTGGCCTGGTGGGCGCATGTCGGTGGCATGGCAGCCGGCGCGCTGCTCGGTCTCGTCATGCGGCGGCGCTGGGCGCGCAAAGCGCGGGTTTGACGGCAACCGGTGCCGCCGGCCGCGCCGCCCGGAACGGGCCGACATCGATGCGGTTTCGTCCCTCGGCCTTGGCGGCATAAAGCCTGGCATCCGCCGCCCGGAAAACCTCGGTAAAAGTCACGTCGTCCTCGAAAACGGCACCGCCGATGCTGACCGAAAGCCGGGCTCCCGGCGCCAGGCCGGCGATGTCGGACAGGTTGACGGCGGCGCGGATGCGTTCCGCGACCGCCTGGGCGATCGTGAGATCGACATCGCGCAACAAGACGCCGAATTCCTCGCCGCCGAGCCGTCCGATGGGATCGTGCCGTCTGACCACCGCCCGCATCTTTTGCGCGATGAGCTTGATCGCCTCGTCGCCGACATCATGCCCGTAGGTGTCGTTGACGTCCTTGAAATGATCGGCATCGATGATCAGAAGGGCCGCGCGGCGCCGATCCTGATTGAGGCCGAGAAAATGCATGACCTCGGTGTGGAAGGCCGTCTGGTTGAGGCACCTGGTCAGTCCGTCGCGGCGGTTTTTCGCCTCGAGACGGAGATTGCGGAAATTCAGGATCCGGATGTGGTGGAACAGAACGTAATAAATCGGCGTTCCCACGAAGATCGGCAGGATCAGCGAGGCGGCGACCGCCTTATTGATCGAAACCCCGGGATCTCCGACATAGTAGAACACGGCATAAATGGCCGAGCCTGCCATGCAGACGAGCGTGGCAAGGACGGCCCAGGCCAGGGTGCTGACCCGCCGCCACTGGTTGGACGGTTTGACGAGTGAACGCATGTCGGTCCTCGGGCGTTGACCGCGTGGGTGTAGCGCAAGAAGAATGAATGGGCGCTTTTTGCCGGACAGGGCATTGTCCAAAGTTTCCTAACCGGGTTTTAACGGATTTCGGTTCTCATCAATCCGACCCTCGGCCGGAGCGCATCATGGATCCCAGTCTCATCACCTCACTGGTCGCAACCCAACAGAGCGCCACGCGCACGGCAATGTCGCTGTCCATGATCAAGACGCAGCACGACATGGACATGAACATGGCGAACATGCTGGATGAGGCCGTGAAAAGCGCACCCCAACCGGGTCAGGGCACCTTCGTCGACAAAATTGCCTAAAAACTCCGGCCCAAGGGATTGATGAGACCCCCGAGCCTTCAGCCAGCGCCTCCTGGCCAACAGCAAAAGCCCGTCGTCATCACAACTGACGCGGCCCGCAAACTCACCACCATCATCACCGCTAAAATCAAAGATGCAGTAGCTCTGTTCAACTGAGTTGATGACGAGCGCTGATTGATGGTCATAACCGCGTGACAAGCCCCGTTTGCGCCGCACCTCTTGATGAACATCCCCAAAACTGAAGCTGTGCGGTTTACCAGTCCTCTGATGGAGGCTTTTAAAAAACCGGTCGGAGAAAAAACGCCCTCCAACCGGTTTTCCATCTCGTTTTTTCGTCCCGGCCCATCCGGACCGGAACGGATTACCGCCCGCCTTCGAGCTTGCGTTGACGCTGAGCAATGCCCAGCGGCCCGTAGGGATAGTCTTCCATATCCGGCTTGCTGACCTCATCGAGCCGGGCCAGATCCTCGGCACTCAGCACCAGATCGCCGGCGCCGAGATTGTCCTTAAGCTGCTCTGCCTTACGGGCACCCAGGATGACCGAGGTCACCGCCGGCTGCGCCACCAGCCAGGCCAGCGACACCTGAGCCGACGAAGCGCCGTGGGCCTTGGCGATTTCCGCCACCGTGTCGATGATGGCCCAGGTCTTTTCCTTGGCATTGCGCGGCGCATAGGCTTCCATGCCGCGATTGGGGTCTTCCCCAAGCCGTGTGGCGCCAGTCGGCAGCGTGTCGCGCTGATACTTGCCGGCAAGCCAGCCTCCGGCCAGCGGCGACCAAGGCAAAACGCCGATATTGGCATCCATCGAAGCCGGCACGATCTCGTGCTCGATATCGCGGGCCAGAAGGTTGTATTGCGGCTGCAGCGTCACAGGCGCCGCATAATGGTTGGCCTTGGCGACATGCACCGCCTTGGTGATGTGCCAGCCGAGATAGTTGGAAAATCCGTAATAGGCGATCTTGCCGGCACGAACGGCATCATCGAGAAACCGCAGGGTTTCCTCGATCGGGGTCAGCGCGTCCCAGGCATGCATCTGGTAAAGATCGATGCGTTCGACCCCGAGACGTTTCAGCGAGGCGTCGAGCGCATCGCCGAGATGACGCCGGCTCAGACCGACATCGTTGGAACCCTTGCCCATCGGGAAACGTCCCTTTGTGGCAATGACAATCTGCTTGGCTTCGGTTGGACGGGCCTTGAGCCAGCGCCCGATGATCTCTTCCGAAACGCCGGTCGAATAAACGTCGGCGGTGTCGAAGAAATTGCCACCCGCGGCGACATAAATGTCCATGAGTTCGAACGAAACCTCTTCCGAGGATTCGCTGCCGAACGTCATGGTCCCCAGGCACAGATTGGTAACGGCGGTGCCGGAATTGCCGAGTTTGCGATAGTGCATTGATTGTTCCTCTCCAAAGGCGAAAAGAACCGCCAAAATCGGCGGCAAGAGCGTCTGATGTAGAATTTGTGAGATTGCACGGGAATGTGAACGTTAATTCTACTGCTTTTGCCACCTCAAACGCAAGAGGGCGCCAAACGGCGCCGCGATCTGTCTATGGCTTTGTCGCGCTTTGCCGATTCCGGATCTTCACCCAACAAAGCCGTAACCGGAGCATCGAGCGGGAAAAAAGGACTTTCGGTTTTCGCCAATCGAGAGCCGTCCCGGATAAAAAGGAACCGGGCGAATTGATGCAATCAAAACGCCCGGTGCTTCAGCTCTTCTTGTTTTCAACGCGTCCGGTTCAGAACGCGTTCCAGTCCTCGTCGATGGCGGCGTTGCCGCTCGACAGATAGGTCTTGGCGACCTTGGCCGAGGCCGGAGAGGGTTTGTCGCCCGCGGGCTTGGCCGATAATGTCGCTCTCCGACGCATTGCCGTGGCACTTTCATCGAGCGTGAAGAAGTCAACGATGCGGTCGAGTTCGCTGGCCTGGGATTCGGTCTGCTCGATCGCCGCGTTGGTCTCTTCGACCAGCGCCGCATTGTGCTGGGTCATCTCGTCCATCTGGCGAACCGCCGTGTTGACCTCGTCGATCGAAGAGGCCTGTTCCCGGCTTTCGCGGGCGATCTCTTCCATCTGCTTGGCGTTGGTCTTGACCGCCTCGAGAATGGCCGAGAGCTTCTCGGTCGCCGAGGCCACCAGCTTGGTGCCGCCGGAAACCTCAACCGCGCTTTGTTCAATCAGTGCCTTGACGTCGGAACTGGCTTCCGCCGAACTCTGCGCCAGACGACGAACCTCGACGGCGACCACGGCGAAGCCCTTGCCGGCCTCGCCGGCCCGTGCCGCTTCAACCGAAGCATTGAGGGCCAGAAGGTTGGTCTGGAAAGCGATGTCGTCGATCATGCCGATGATGTTGGAGATCTTGGAGGAACTTGCCGAGATCCGTTCCATGGCCTCGTTGGCCTCGGCCATGACCTTGCCGCCCTCTTCGGCGGTGGTGGACGCCTTGCCGGCTTCGGTACTGGCAGTGGCAGCGCGCTTGGCGTTGTCCATGACGGTATGGGCCAACTGTTCCATGGCGGCCGAGGTTTCTTCGATGGTCGCGGCCTGCTTGGTGGTGCGTTCGGAAAGATCGTTGGCACCGGACAAGATTTCGCCCGTCGCCGTTTTCACACCGCGCGACGTCTGGCGCAATTGCGTAACGATTTCGATCAGCCGTTCGACAGTCCGGTTGAAGGCCTCCCGCACCCGATCGAGATCGCCGGCAAACTGTTCCTTGATCGAAATGTCGAGATGGCCGTCGGCCAGTTTCTCGAGGGCACTGCCCAGCACGTCGATGGCATGTCCCTGCGCGTCGGCGGCGGACTGGACCTGATCGGCATGCCGCTGACGCTGCGCTTCGGCGTCCCGGCGTTCCGTGTCGAGCTGCTTTTGCTGTTCCGCCTGCTGGACCCTTAGCGCCTTGCGCTCCTCAACCGAATCCTTCAGCACCATGACGGCCTTGGCCATGCTGCCGATCTCGTCCTTGCGCTCTTCGCCGACAATTTCGACGTCGGTATCTTCCGCAGCGATCCTGCCAATCGCACTCTGCAATCCGTGCAGCGGATTGACGATGCCACGGATGATGAAGAACGCGAGCAGTCCAACCGCCAGGATAATGACGGCGAGTTCAACAAAAACGGTCGTCGCATTTTTCCAGAACAGAGTCGCGAGGTCGTCGACATAAACACCCGTGGAGACATTCCATCCCCACGGCTTGAAACCGATCGCATGGCTGTATTTCATGACGGGTTCATCGGAGCCCGGCTTGTCCCACTTGAACGAGATCATCCCCTCGCCGTTCTGCTTGATAAGGGCGATGAGTTCCTTGGTGACGTACACGCCGTCCGGACTTACCACATCAAGACCGCTCTTGCCTTCGAGTGCGGGATTACTCGGCATCAGGACGATGTCGCCGGACATCTGGTTGATCGAGAAATAGCCATCTTTACCGTACCGCATCTCCCTGACCGTGCTCAGCGCCGCCGCCTGGGCCTCATCACGCGTCATCGCGCCGGACTGTTCCTGCTCGTAATAGTGCTGGAGAACGGAGATGACCGTATCGTTGAGACTGGTCAGTCCATCGCGGCGTTCGGCTTCGAGATTGGAATGGTCGTAAACAGTCGTCCAAATCATCGCCACGGCGAAAATGGCGATGGTCAATGCCACGACGCCATAAAGCTTGGTCGATATCTTGAAGCGATTGAGAAAGTGCAGCATCTTTGTGCCCTTGATTTAGGCACTCGCCGATGGCGGTTTGATGTCGTCATAAAACGGCACGGTCGAGTGCGTCAGTTCCGTTGCGCTAGACGGATGCTAGCGTCTCCTGAACCGCCATATTATGGATTAATTGTTAATTATCCTTTTATTTCAATCAGTTAGAGAATTTTCTTTAAGCCGTTTTACTCAGCAAGCATGTAGGTAAATGTTACTATAGATCCGCTCTCGATTGATTTCGCTGCCTCGTTGAAAAGACTATTCCGGCGACCTCAGACACTTGCTCCGACAAAGCGAGATACCAGGACGGCATCGATTGCAAATTGCAGGAACAACGATTTGTACCTCTGCCGTTCAGAACAGACATATTAGGAATGGATAAATTGTGGGGACAAATTATTGTATATCGCCAAAAAAAGGGGAGCGCCTGCAGGTGCCCCCCATTTTTTAATATAGATAATTCAGACGATCAGAACTCGCTCCAGTCCTTGTCGATGGCGGCATTGCCGCTCGACAGATAGGCCTTGGCGACCTTGGCCGAGGCCGGGGAGGGTTTGCCGCCCGCGGGCTTGGCCGATACCGTCGCCGACTTGCGTGCCGCGGCGGCTCTCTCGTCGAGCGTAAAGACCTCGACGATACGGTCGAGTTCGGAAGCCTGCGCCTCGGTCTGCTCGATCGCCGCATTGGTCTCTTCGACCAGCGCCGCGTTGTGCTGGGTCATCTCGTCCATCTGGCGAACCGCCGTGTTGACCTCGTCGATCGAAGAGGCCTGTTCCCGGCTGTCGCGGGCGATCTCTTCCATCTGCTTGGCGTTGATCTTGACCGCCTCGAGAATGGCCGAGAGTTTTTCGGTCGCCGAAGCCACCAGCTTGGTGCCGCCGGAAACCTCAACCGCGCTTTGTTCAATCAGCGCCTTGACGTCGGACGAAGCTTCCGCCGAACTCTGCGCCAGACGACGAACCTCGACGGCGACCACGGCAAAGCCCTTGCCGGCCTCGCCGGCCCGAGCCGCTTCAACCGAAGCATTGAGGGCCAGAAGGTTGGTCTGGAAGGCGATGTCGTCGATCATGCCGATAATGTTGGAGATCTTGGAGGAAGATGCCGAGATCCGTTCCATGGCCTCGTTGGCCTCGGCCATGACCTTGCCGCCCTCTTCGGCGGTGGCGGACGCCCTGTCGGCCTCGTTGCTGGCTTCGCCGGCGCGCTTGGCGTTGTCCATGACGGTATGGGCCAATTGTTCCATGGCGGCCGAGGTTTCCTCGATGGTCGCGGCCTGCTTGGTGGTGCGTTCCGAAAGATCGTTGGCGCCGGACAAGATCTCGCCTGTCGCCGTCTTCAACCCGCGCGAGGTCTGACGAATCTGGCCCACGACCTCGACGAGCTTTTCGGCCACGGCATTGGTGTCCTGTTTCAGCTTGTCGAAGGCGCCCTGATAGCTGCCCGTCACCCGCTGCGTCAGGTCGGTATGCGCCAGGGCCGACAATACCGTGCCGGTCTCGCCGACGCCGCGGTCGACGGTTTCCACCAGCGAATTGACGGCATCGGCCAGAGCGTTGAGATCGTCCTGTTGGTAGCGACTTTCGATACGGCGCGAGAAATCACCCGATACGGCGGCCGAAACAACATCCGCGACTTCTTCCTGCAGACGGGTACGCACCATTTGCTCGGCCCGTTCCTTTTCGCGCGCCTGTTCCTTTTCCGCATCCATGGACCGCACGGAGAGCCCGTTGACACGGAACGTTTCAAGTGCGCGCGCCATCAGACCGAGTTCGCTGACCTTGGGTGCAGGTCCCAGATCGAAATCGAGATCGCCATCCGCCATCCGGCTCATGTTTTGAGACATGCCACCGATCGAACGCGACAGCCAGGTGCCGGTGATATAGGCGAGACCGATGCCGACCAATACGGCTAGACCGGCAACGATGCTGACGACCAGCATGGTGCCACTTGCCGTCTGTTCCGAAACCGGACCGAGCGAATCCTGATTGGAACGGACTTCGCTTGTCAAAACGTCATAGCTGCTCGCGAGTTCGGCAGCGCGCGCCGCGAGTTCGCCTTGCCTGATCGTATTGATCTTTGAAAAGATGTCTTCGGCCGCGTTGGCCAGATCGCCATAGCTGCGGATCAGCTTTCCGACCGATTCGATATCCGCCGACAGAATGCTAACTCCCGGCGCAGACTTGAGTTTGTCCAACAGGGCAAGCGCGGCAGATTGTTTGTCGAGCGCCTGTTTGTAGGCTTCTCCGGACTCTTGATCCATGAGCTTGCTGGTCAGTGTTTCCATCTGCAAGGTCGACTGCACCAGTTTCGCGATCAGCGATTGGACCGAGACCTGATTTGTTTTGGCGCCGGCATCGATGATAATCGAGATTTCCTTTTGCAGCTGGTCGCGGGAGACCGCGAAATCGGCGATGAGCGCAGCATGCTGGTCTTCGAGTTCGATCAATTTGTCGAACGCATCGCGCAATGCGGCGGCCGATGCCTCGATCTTTCTGAGCTCGGCATGCGCGACCGGCAGGCTCTCGAATTTCGCCACACCCTCGGGATCGTTGGTCGCAACGTCATCGATCCACAGGCGCGCCTCTTTGGCGGCATCCGTGGACGGATTGAGCAGATAGGTTCGCACTTCCAGCACCATGCGATCATAGTCCGAAACATAGTCGGTGATCTCACTGGTTTGGGCGTTGGCGAAACGATATTTCTCGGCGACGCCGGAAAGCGTCTGTATTCCGAAGATCGCAACCAGACTGACTCCAACCAGCAGAACAATGATCGCGCCAAAACCACCAGCTATCCTTGCCGTGATCCCATATTTGGACATGGTTTGTTCCTATCGGTAATAATACAACCCTAGAGAATGACGCTAGTTACCGTCGCTTAACCAAAAATTATTGACGAAAAAGGATTACTAACCCGCATGCCAAAAACTACCGAACCGAACGGCGTCACGAGACCTGGTGAACGCCGGGGATCGTCTCGCCGGCTGAAGGGATTTTCGGAACGCATTAGGACTGGCGTCTGCCACAACGGAACGCCACGCAACGGTTTGTGGTCACTACGTGTTTTTACCAAAATCTGAGCGCGCGAAGCATCTATGTGCCCCATACATGCCAGAACCATGCCCGTTCCTGCCGGGATCCGGGTGCTTTCACCAAAACCGGCCGCCGCCTTTTCGCACGAAAGCCCTAGAATTCGTTCCAGTCTTTGTCGATGGCGGCGTTGCCGCTTGACAGATAGGTCCTGGCGGCCGGGCTCGCCGCCGGCCTGGACGCCACCGGGGCATGAGATTTGGCACGGGTTGGCGCTTCTTCGTTAAGCGTGAAGATCTCGACGATGCGATCGAGTTCGGAAGCCTGCGCTTCGGTCTGTTCGATCGCCGCGTTGGTCTGTTCGACAAGCGCGGCATTGTGCTGGGTCATCTCGTCCATCTGCCTCACGGCGACATTGATTTCCTCGATCGAAGTGGCCTGGTCGCGACTGTCCTTGGCAATCTCTTCCATCTGGCCGGCATTGGTCCGAACCGCCTCGAGAATGGCACTGAGTTTTTCGGCGGCTTCGGCGACGAGTTTGGTGCCGCCCGCCACCTCTTCGCCCGACTGCTCGATCAGTTTCTTGACCTCCGCCGAGGCCTCGGCCGTGGACTGGGCCAGACGACGGACTTCCACGGCAACCACGGCAAACCCCTTGCCGGCCTCGCCGGCCCGCGCCGCTTCGACCGACGCATTGAGGGCCAGAAGGTTGGTCTGGAAAGCGATGTCGTCAATCATGACGATAATGTTGGAGATCTTGGCGGACGAAGCGGAAATCCGCTCCATGGCCTCGTTGGCCCGATCCATCACCTGACCGCCTTCCTCGGCCGTCCGCGACGCCACACCCGCCTGTTCGAAAGCCGCGCCGGCCTTCTTGGCATTGCCCATGACGATCGTCGCCAACTGCTCCATGGCAGCCGAAGTCTCTTCGATGGTCGCGGCCTGTTTGGTGGTGCGTTCGGAAAGGTCGTTGGCGCCGGTCAGGATTTCGCTCGTCGCCGTCTTCACGCCACGCGACGTGCTGCGCAACTGCATGATGATCTCGGCAAGCCGGTCGGTAACGGCATTGGCATTGTGCTTCAACATGTCGAAAGCACCCTGGAACTCGCCCGTGACGCGACGGGTCAGATCGTCCCTGGCAATGGCCTCGAGCACCGTGCCGATTTCGGTCACGCCATGTTCGACCCCGGACATCAAGGCGTTCATGTTCGTCGCCAGCCGGTCGAGATCCTCGCGTCCGTAACGGGAGGTGATTCGCGCCGAAAAATCGCCTTCGGCCGCGGCGGCGGCAACACTCGACACGTCGACCTGCAGGTTGTGACGGATCTTTTGTTCCTCGGCATCGCGGTCCCGGTCCGCCTTTTCCTTGGCATTCATCTCCAATATGGCCATGCCGTTGTCGCGGAAAACACCGATGGACTTGAAAAGACGCGACATCTCCTGCCAGCGCGACCGCCCGAGGCTGGCAACGCCGTAATCGCCATTGGCGATCTTCATCGCCGTGGTGGCAACCTTGTCCAAAAGCTTCAGCTGCTTGCGCGTGAACCACGCCATGGCGATGATGGCGAAAACCAGAAAGACATTTCCGCTGCTCGACACCAGCGTTCGCATCCGGCTGTTCGAGATGACACTTTCCTGACGCATCCGGACCAGGGTCATTTCGTCCGCAACCAGCTGATCGACATCGACCAGCATGGCGTCGACGGCGTCTGAGATCCGCGCGGCCACCGCATCGAAATCCTCCATCAGCCTGTTGCCGCCCGCGGGTCCCTCCGCGACATAGGCCGCCGCCATGGTTTTCCCGCTTTGGTAAAATGGACCGAACGTCGTCTCGACCGAATCAAACCGCTTGATGAGATCGGTCCGTCCGAGGTCCTGGGCATAGGTCCGGCCGGTTTCGAGATCCGTTTTGAGCTTTTCGGCGTATTTTTGCGCTTCGTCGAGCCCGTCATCGAGTCCGTCGAGCCCGCGCGTTGCTGAAATATCGGTGAGCCATTGCTGCACCTGAATAACATCGAAACGCACGTCGGCGGCGGCAAGCGCCAGTCTGCGGCTCGTGTCGAGCACCACGACGTTGTCCGACATGGCCTGGGTAACGACCGTGTCCGAGGAATTCGCGATCACGTAATTTGCAGCGGTGAACGCGACGGAAAGGGTGATCATCGCCCCTGCCGCCAGACTGATAAAATCCGTCAAACGCATTGCCGACCATCCTCAGCAGTGCGCGTCCCCAGGGACTTTTATGACTTGTCATGGTTAAAAATAACTATCTTCGGCGCCGCCGCGCATGACCGGCACGTCTTTTTTATCCCGGTTCGATATACCGGCACGCCGGCGACGTTACCGGTATGAAAACCGACCTCGGACCCCTTACGATGCCGAAACAAGCGCGGGACCCATTTGCGTGCGATCGGGTCGCGCACCAGTCGGCTTTCGCGCCCACGGCACCCGCTCAAAAAGCCCCGGTCAATCCTCGGATCAAGTCCAAGGGCGAGGGCGACGAAACGAGTGAGTTTTGTTTGTTTGGTAAGCTCTTGCCGTGATTTATGGGTTTTGAGACAGCCCGGCCCGGGCGTCGGGACATCTTGGTTGAAAGACAACCGCCTTGAAGGAAACTGACCTTTATCCGGCGATCAAAGCCTACCTCGAAGCGCAGGGCTATGAGGTCAAGTCGGAGGTTTGCGGCTGCGATGTGATGGCGGTGCGCGGGGACGAAGCGCCGGTCATCGTCGAAATGAAGACCGGGTTTACCCTGCCCCTGTTGTTGCAGGGCGTGGATCGGCTGGCGGTGAGCGATCGGGTCTATCTGGCCTTCGCGGTCGGCCAGGTGGTGGCGAAAAATGCGCTCTGGGGCAAACGGAAACGGGACATCATCAAGCTCTGCCGCCGCCTTGGTCTTGGCCTGATCAGCGTCAGGATCAACCGAAGCGGCGGCGATGTCGTCGAGGTGCATCTCGACCCCGTCCCTTACGCGCCGCGCAAGGACAGAACGCGTCAGGGGCGGCTGTTGCGCGAGTTCGCCTCACGCGTCGGCGACCCCAATGAGGGCGGTGTGACACGCAAAACCATCATGACCGCCTATCGTCAGGATGCGCTGCGGTGCCTCAAACACCTCGACCGCAACGGCCCCACCAAGCTGGCCGATTTGCGAAAAGCAACCGGCGTTGAGCGGGCAGCGGGCATTTTACAGGATGACCATTACGGCTGGTTCGAGCGCGTCGCGCGCGGGATCTATCAACTCACCCCGAAGGGCGTGGCGGCGCTGGAGGAGTTTGCCGAGGCACTGGAGAGGTTGCGGTGAGGGGGCGAGCTTGTGCGGATGCAGTATTACGCCGCGAGGTGATCGCGGGGTGCCGGGACGGGGCGCCCTTCTCCCTCCCCTTTATGGGGAGGGAGGCCCGGTAGAGCCGGGTCGGGTGGGGGGTAAAGCCCCAAGCGACGGCGCAGCCCCCCTCAATCCCTCTCCCTCAAAGGAGAGGGAGAAGGGCGGCGCGTCATTTCGCCTCCTTTGTCGTCCCGGGACTTGATCCCGGGACCCAATGGCTTCTCAGCTTGCTTATGCCTTACTGGGTCTACATCCTCGCCAGCCGCATGAACGGCACGCTCTATATCGGCGTGACCAACGACATCGCCCGGCGCGTCTGGGAACACCGCAACGGCAAGGGCTCTGAATTTGCCCGGAAATACCGCGTCCATCGGTTGGTCTATCTCGAACCGCACAACGACATCCGCACCGCCATCCAGCGCGAAAAGACCCTTAAGGAGTGGAAGCGGGCCTGGAAGATCGCGCTGATCGAAAAGGACAATCCCAACTGGCGGGACTTGTACGAGGAACTCAACCGGTAGGCCGGTAAATGTGGCCGGCAGGAATGGGTCCCGGGATCAAGTCCCGGGACGACAACGGAGGGTGATGATCATCCGAGGAATGTCCGCAAGCCCGGTGTCACCCCGGGACTTGCCTGTCCCGGCGAAGGCCGGGAATCCCGGGGTCCATCAACGGTTGCACCAAGGGCAATCGGATCATGGGTCCTCGGGTCAAGCCCGAGGATGACGAGGGAGCATAGGAAGGCATGCATCGGCGGAAATTGGTGTATTTAGTATACTGTCACCACAATCCAAAAGGGCTTTGACGCGACAGACGGGCATCTGCAGTCTGCCGTGTCTTATTGCGTCGTGCAAGCCCTACGCATGCGGGAATAAACGAGGCACTAACGTAAAACGAAAGGGAAACAGAGAAAATGCCATAATCTGGGAGCTATCCGCGCGGGAATAGCCAGAAAATAATCGATGCAATAAACGCGAGAACGCCAACCCACCCGAATATGCTGTTTCTTAGGTTTGCGCGTCTTTGAGCAGCGGCAGCCACTTTCAGAAGTGGTTCACTCGCTTTGAATAGCCGATATTCTGAAGCTAATACCGAAAGATTGTCATTTTGAATGACGGCGTAGATTTTGTCCCTATCTTCGCGATGCTCTCTGGAATCTGCAATTTTATCCCTGACATCACCTAACCCCACTATTAGGCCTGACAACTGCGGAAAATGATCTAGAACGATCTCGGCACCAAGTTTTGTCACGGCGATATCAAGATCGGCAGCCATCTTTGAAGTAGCCGCATCAATGGCATCATGTCGCGCTCTGCAGCAATCGAAATGCGCGTCATCTAGGCTGTAGTGACAATTTAAAGGTTGGGGGGATTCCCACGCGGCCGCAAATCGGATTCAACACTGGCTTTTGGAGGTCGATGTGGAAGGCGAGGTATTGCGGGACGATCAGTGGGAGCGGCTCAGGGAGTTTGTTCCCGGCGGACGCAAGGGCAAGCGCGGTCCGCGTAGCGACGGGCGGCGGTTTTTCGATGCCATTCTGTGGCTGGCTCATTCGGGGGCGCGCTGGCGCGACCTGCCCGAGGATCGGTTCGGGCCCTATCAGACGGTCAAGCGGCGCTATTATCGCTGGATCGAGATGGGCGTGTTCGACAAGATCTTTGCGGCCGTGGCCGATGATCCCGACATGGAATGGCTTTCACTCGACGCCACGGTGATCCGGGCACAGGCACAAGCCGCCGGTGCGCGACGAAAAAGGGGGGAGCGCAAGCCCAGGCTCTCGGGCGCTCCCGGGGCGGGTTCGGAACCAAGGTCCATGCTGTAGTCGACGCGCTCGGTTTGCCGGTCCGATTTGAACTCGGCCCCGGCCAGCAGAACGACATGGTACCGGCCTGCGACATGATTGAGGGCCTTCACGCCGGTCAGGTTCTTGCCGACCGTGCCTACGACGCCGACCGCCTCCATGATCTCATTCTCGAACAGGGCGGCGAACCGGTCATTCCGCCCCGCCGCCACCGCAAATACCAGCACCGTTACGACAAGATCGCCTACAAAAACCGCTGGGGCATCGAGGGTTTCTTCGCCAAACTCAAGCAATGGCGCCGCATCGCAACCCGATACGACAAGCTTGCTGCCAACTTCCTCGGCTTCATCAAGCTCGCCGCCATCATGCTCTGGCTGAAATAGTTAAATCGTCACTACAGCCTAGTAGTTTTTGCGATTTCTCGTTGTCCGGCTCTTGTAACGCCTCGATTACCCGTCTGCCAGCGTAGCGAAGTTCATATATCGCAGGATTGACAATCTCGCCGTTGATTTGCTCGGCAAGCTTAATTGCACGCTCCGCTTTGTTCCATTCATCTAGTACGGATGAAATAAGCGCTACGTGTTTTGCAGACAAGTCCATAGAAACTACGATTTCATTTTTAGAGACTCTCGCAGATTCTTTATATGATAATCGGCTCTCTTGGAAGCTTTAGCCAGCTGATTGCTGGTCATATACCAACCGTTTTGCGCAGAAATGCTACCGCGAGATTGTTTTTTTACAATTCGCGCCGTAGCCTCTTCTGTCGCCGCGTCATAATCGCGAGCGGTGAGCCAATCAGAGATATCGCTTAGCATCTTGCCAATTCTGGAATCAAAAGCGGGCGCATCTACCATTCGAACACTCCCCAGTCAACCTTTGATTCTGCCCTCCCAGCCCACAATAGGTGTAATTTTCACGTTAGCAAGCTGGATTAAGGCTTTTTTTACGAGAAAAGTTTACAGACCGTTTGCGTCTCGCGAACATATGCTGAACATTTCGACTAAAATTGGATAATGCGACAATAAACATCGTTCTAGGGTGCGTCAGGCGCATAATGCCGCAATTTTCAACCCAGCAAACTCGACATCACACTTATTGCTTGAATTGGCTGGTTTTGCGCCGGGAAAATGAACAATCCGTCAGCAACCCCGGCGAGCGCCCGGCGCCTTGGGCACCTGACCTCGCGTTCGATGTTCAAATCGTTCACCGGAGCGATTTAGCCCTGCGGGTCGCATCTCACCCCCCTTGCCATCCACCCCGCTCCGGCGTATACGCGTTGCCGGGCCATCCCTCCCCAACGAGGGACGCCCATCTGTAAGGATGGATGACATGACAAACCCTGCTGCGGCTCCCGCCGCCACACCGGACGTGCGTCCGGCAAACCCCAACTTTTCTTCTGGTCCCTGTGCCAAGCGTCCCGGCTGGACGCCTGACGTGCTCGCTGCCGCGCTTGTCGGGCGCTCGCACCGCGCCAAGCCGGCCAAGGCCCGCATCGTCGAGGCGATCGAGCTGACGCGCGAGCTTCTGGCCCTGCCCGAAGGCTATCGCGTCGGCATCGTGCCGGCCTCTGATACCGGCGCCGTCGAGATGGCGCTATGGTCGCTGCTCGGCGCCCGCGGCGTCGACATGCTGGCCTGGGAAAGCTTCGGCGCCGGCTGGGTGACCGATGTCGCCAAACAGCTGAAGCTCGAAGACGTTCGCATCTTCAAGGCCGATTACGGCGAACTTCCCGACCTCGCCCAGGTCGACTGGACCCGCGACGTGGTCTTCACCTGGAACGGCACCACCTCCGGCGTGCGCGTGCCGAACGCCGACTGGATCGCCGCCGACCGCGAGGGCCTGGCCATTTGCGACGCCACTTCCGCCGTCTTTGCCCAGGATATCGATTTTACCAAGCTCGACGTCGTCACCTTCTCCTGGCAGAAGGTTCTGGGCGGTGAAGCCGCGCACGGCATCCTCATTCTTTCCCCGCGCGCCGTCGAACGGCTCGAAACCTATACACCCCCCCGGCCGCTGCCCAAGATCTTCCGCATGACCAAGGGCGGCAAGTTCATCGAAGCCATTTTTGAGGGCGCCACCATCAACACCGTCTCGATGCTGTGCATCGAGGACGCGGTCGATGCGATGACCTGGGCCAAGAAGATCGGCGGCCTCAAGGCCCTGCAGGCCCGGGCCGATGCCAACGCCAAGGTCATTGCCGACTGGGTCGAGAAAACGCCGTGGATCGGCCATCTCGCCAAGGTTCCGGCAACGCGTTCGAATACCTCCGTGTGCCTGACCATTATCGATCCGGTGATCGCCGCGCTTGATGCCGATGCTCAGGCGGCTTTCGCCAAGAAGATCGTCGCCCGGCTGGACAAGGAAAAGGTCGCCCACGATTTCGGCGCCTATCGCGATGCCCCGACCGGTTTCCGGGTCTGGTGCGGTTCGACCATCGAGACGGCCGACGTCGTTGCCCTGACCAAGTGGCTCGACTGGGCTTTCGCGACGGAAAAGGCCGCTTTGTAGCTTGACCCCCCGCATGAGGCCGGGGTCCCGCAAACAGGAACAATGCGTGCATTCCGGTCCGGGATTCCGGCCCCTCGCTGGGCAGACACATCACCATTTCAGTCTTTAGTGAAAAGACACACGAATTCAGGAGCATTCGATATGCCCAAGGTACTCGTATCCGACAAACTCAGCACCACCGCCGTGCAGATCTTCAAGGACAACGGCGTCGAGGTCGACTATCTGCCCGATCTCGGCAAGGACAAGGACAAACTGCTCGAACAGATCGGGCAGTATGACGGCCTTGCCATCCGGTCCGCCACCAAGGTGACCGAAAAGATCATCGCCGCCGCCACCAATCTCAAGGTGATCGGCCGCGCCGGCATCGGCGTCGACAATGTCGACATCCCCGCCGCCACCGCCAAGGGCATCATCGTGATGAACACGCCCTTTGGCAATTCCATCACCACCGCAGAACACGCCATCGCCATGATGATGGCGCTGGCCCGTCAGATCCCGGAAGCCGATGCCTCCACCCGCGCCTCCAAGTGGGAGAAATCCAAGTTCATGGGCGTCGAGGTCACCAACAAGACCCTCGGCGTCATCGGCTGCGGCAATATCGGTTCGCTCGCGGCTGAACGCGCCATCGGGCTCAAGATGAAGGTCATCGCCTACGATCCCTTCCTGACCCCGGAACGCGCCATCGACATCGGTGTCGAAAAGGTCGACCTCGACGATTTGTTGGCCCGTGCCGACTTCATCACCCTGCATACCCCGCTTCTCGAAACGACCCGCAACATCCTTTCAAGGGAAGCGCTGGCCAAGACCAAGAAGGGCGTTCGCATCATCAACTGCGCCCGTGGCGGGTTGATCGACGAAGCGGCGCTCAAGGACGCGCTCGAAAACGGACATGTGGCGGGCGCCGCCATCGACGTTTACGCCACCGAACCGGCCAAGGACAATCCGCTGTTCGAGGTCAAGAACGTCATCTGCACCCCGCATCTCGGCGCGTCCACGACGGAAGCCCAGGAGAACGTGGCCCTGCAGGTCGCCGAGCAGATTTCCGCCTATCTGATGACCGGCGAGATCACCAACGCCCTCAACTTCCCGTCCATCTCGGCGGAAGAAGCGCCCAGGCTTACGCCCTTCGTCAAGCTGGCCGAAATCCTCGGCAGCTTCGCCGGCCAGTTGACCGAAACCGCGATCAAGGGCGTCAAGATCGAATATGAAGGCGATGTCGCCGCGCTCAACATCCGTCCGATGACGGCGGCGGCGCTCAACGGCATCCTCAAGCCGCTGGTCGGCGACGGCGTCAACATGGTCTCGGCACCGGCCATCGCCAAGGAACGCGGCATGAATGTCGAAGTGGTCACCCGCGAGCAGCAGGGTGCCTATGAGAACTTCATGCGCGTCACCGTGATGACTGAGCGCCAGGAACGCGGCGTGGCCGGTACGCTGTTTGCCGGCGGCAAGCCGCGCATCATCGAGGTCAAGGACATCAAGCTCGATGCCGAGATCACCCCGGCGATGCTCTACATCACCAACGAGGACAAGCCCGGCTTCATCGGCCGTCTCGGCACGCTCCTCGGCGATCTCAAGGTCAACATCGCCAACTTCAACCTCGGCCGCGTGGCCGCGGGCAGCGACGCCATCGCGCTTGTTTCCGTCGACACGCCGCTGACCGAGGGCGAACTCGTCAAGATCCGGGCGCTTGCCGGCGTCAAGCAGGCCAAGGGCCTCAAGTTCCCGGCCTGACGAACGATAAAGACGGGATGCCCGTCACGCCTGTTCCCGCCAATGCGGGGACAGGCTCTTCTCCCGAAGGGCTTGACCTGAAGGGAGCCGAATTGCCCGGGAGCGGGTCTTGGCGCGATGCCGGTCCCCGTCCTGCCGGCTGGACGCAGCCGTCCGCCTTCCGGGCATACCAGCGATGTCGGCGTTCACCCCCCCGAACGCCGGCTTCGCCTTTTTTGGGTCCCGGCGCCGTTCCGCACTTGCCAGCATTCTCATTCTCACACTATTCGGGGGCGTTCTCCCAACGCCCCCATATTTCCGATTGGAGGAGCGATGCAGACCGAAGGCGATGTCGAACAGCTCGATGCCGATACTCCCTGGACGGCGCTGAAAGGCGTTGACGCGCTTCGCGTCGCGCCGGTTTCCGCCCCGATCCGGGCCAGGGTCACGGTGCCCGGCTCGAAAAGCCTGTCCAATCGGGCGCTCATCCTTGCCGCCTTCGCCGAAGGCCGTTCGGTCCTGACGGGCCTGCTCAAATCCGACGACACCTGGTGGTGCGCCGATGCCCTCAGGCGTCTCGGCGCCGAAATCGCCTTCGAAGGCGAGACGTGCACCGTCACCGGCATCGGCCGTGCGCGCCCCAATGCTTCCGGTCGCCTGCATGTCGGATCGGCCGGCACCATCGCCCGTTTCCTGCCAGGCCTCCTGGCCGCGGGCGAAACCGGAAACTGGACCATCACCGCCTCGAAACAAATGGCCAAGCGCCCCGTTGGCCCCCTGTTCGATGCCTTGCGTGCCGGCGGCGGCGCCGTCGTTTCGCTGGGCGAACAAAACTGTTATCCGATCACGATCAGTGGCGCATCGTTTACCGGCGGTCGGCTCGACATGGCGGGAAACGTCTCGAGCCAGTTCATTTCCGGCCTGCTCATGGCCGGCCCGCAGGCCCGCGACGGGCTCGAGCTTCACATCACCTCATCCATCGTCCAGGCCGACTACGTCCGCATCACCCTCGATGCCATGCGCGCCTTCGGCGTCGAAATTGCCACGAACACGGCGTTCGACCGGTTTTCCATCGCGCCATCCGCCTATCGGGCAAACGACATGATGGTCGAGGCCGATGCCTCGACCGCGACCTATTTCGCCGCCCTGGCAGCACTCACGCGCGGCGAGGTCACGCTCAACAATATCGGCCAAAAGACGCGCCAGCCCGATTTCGGCTTCATCGATATCCTGTCGCGCCTTGGCTGTTATGTTGAAAAAGGTGACGGCTGGACCCGGATCCGCAATGACGGCCCGCTCAAGGGTGGCTTTGCCATCGACATGAAACCGCTAAGCGACGCGACGTTGACCCTCGCCGTTCTCGCGCCTTTCGCCGATGCGCCGATCACCATCACCAATGTCGCCCATATCCGGCATCACGAAAGCGACCGCATCGCCGCCATCTCAACCGAACTCGGTCGCGCCGGCATCCGTGTCGAGGAACGTGAGGACGGGTTGACCGTTTATCCCGGCACGCCGCGCTTCGCCGTACACGACACTCACGAAGACCACCGTGTCGCCATGGCACTCGCGGTCATGGGCGCCGCCGGCGCCGGCGTCGAACTCAAGAACCCGGGCTGCGTTTCCAAGACCTGCCCGAGCTTTTTTAGCGACATCGCCGCCCTCGGCGTCGGTGTACAAAGGACCTGAACCCGTAACGACACGCCGACGACTCGCCATTTGGATGTGGCGCGCGCCCGGTGCCTGACAAGGCCGAACGTGTCAGCCGATCGTGCGCTCGAGCAAGCCGAGCCAGTTGTCATAGGCGATCTTTTTGATCAGGGCGTCGCCGAACCCGCGCGCCTGCATCGCGTCCAGAAGGCGCGGCAGGTCGGAGGCGTCGCGGATGTCTTTAGGCGGACTGGCCCCATCGAAATCCGAACCCAGCCCCACGCCGTCCTCGCCCAGGGCATCGACCAGATAGGCCAGATGATCGACCATCCGGTCGAGCGGGGTATCGATGTTTCTCCGTCCATCTTCCCGAAGGAAGGCCACGTTGTAATTGAGCCCGACCATGCCCCTGCTCTCCTTGATCGCCGCGAGCTGCCTGTCGGTCAGGTTGCGTGGCGAGGGGCAAAGCGCATGGACGTTGGAATGGGTCGCAACCAGCGGCGCGGTGCTGAGTTTTGCCACATCCCAGAACCCCGCCTCGTTGAGATGGGACAGATCGATCACGATCCCGAGCGTGTTGCAGGCCGCGACCAGCCGCTTTCCCGCCTCGGTCAGGCCCGGCCCGACATCCGGACTGCCCGGAAAACCAAAGGGCACGCCCTGGGCAAAGACGTTCTTGCGGCTCCAGACCGGCCCGAGTGAACGAAGCCCTGCCGCGTGAAGGACGTACAGGAAATCGAGATCCGCATCGATCGCCTCGACGCCTTCGATATGCATGACGATTGCAAGGCCGCCGGCGGCGTTGATCGCGCGGATATCTCCGGCCGACCGCGCAATACGCACCGCGCCGCCGGACCCGGCTTCGAGCTTCAGCAATAAAGCGATCTGGGCGATGGTCATCTCCCGCGCGAAACTCATGTCGAGTTCGGGCGGCATCCCCGGCAAGTCCATCACATCGTCCGGCGCGGCGCCGGGGTCCTCGGGCGGCTCGACGAAAACCGCGAACATGCCCCCCGCAAAGCCTCCCGCCCGGGCCTTGGGAAGATCGATATGCCCTTTTGTGCCCGACATGAAGCTTTCGACTGGGTCCCCGTCCTGTTGCAGGTACATGCGCAGCAACGCATCGTTGTGCCCATCGAAAATAGGACGAACGACCATCGGGATCTCCTTGGCAGATATGTGTCGGAACAACGCCGGAACGCGTGCCCGACCCACTCCCGCCGACGCAAAATGTCAACTCCATTTTCGCGGAAAATGTCGGCCAGCCTGTCCGGAAGAGTGAAACCGCATCCGCTCCCTGTTCGGATTATTCAAGCCGAAAGACCCCGATCGCTCCCATCCGGAGCGGTCTGGCAGAGACCTTGGTTTCGATACGACCCGCGTGACGACCGCAGAACGCATCAGGCTCTTTTGGCCGCCTGTGCCGGCTTTTCCGCCCGTCACGCCAGCGTCCGGGCGACGGCCATGCCGGAAAAACACATGGTCAAATCTGTCTAATTTTTAGTCACGCTAAAAAAGTGCTTGACTCTTGATCGCCTCGACTGGTTAGTTTTTTAGCAATACTAAAACCATGATCAAAAGCGTGGGCATATGGATCATCCGGCAACGCACCAGACAAGTTCCACAACCTGCGCCGACGAGGTGGTTGCTTCCCTTGGCGCACGCCTGCGGCTGAGGCGGCGGGAACTCGGGTTGACGCTCAAGGACGTCGCGGACAAGGCGGGTTTTTCGGTCGGATTCATTTCCCAGATCGAACGCGACATCACCACGCCCTCTCTGACATCGCTGATTGCCGTGGCCCATGTGCTCGACCGTGACGTCAGCGATTTCCTCTGCCAGCCGCGTGGCGATTCCGCCCTGACCCGCCATAACGAACGCGTCGTTTACGGACTCAAGGAAGGCGCGGTGCGTTACGAGCGCCTGTCGGCCTCGTTTCCGGGCAATGTCCTGTCGAGCGTCATCATTCATGAGCCGCCCGGGCATCGCGATGCGCCGATCGCTCACGAAGGCGAGGAAATCTTCTTCATTCTGGAAGGCGCCATCACCGTCGAGATCGACGGCGAGGTGATTGTCCTTGGTGCCGGGGACTCCATCCATTTTCCGTCCACCATGCGGCACGCAACCTGGAACCATACCTCTGAGACAACCGTCATCCTGCACACCTGCACCATTGATGTGTTCGGTAACACCGCCGTCGCGGATGACGCGCAAAGGGCAATGGACGTGATTCATCACGGCAAAAACAAAAAACAGTCTGGAAATACGCAGTCCAACAAGGGGAAGAAACGATGAAAGCAACACTCAAGACCGTAGCGGCCGTGCTGCTGACGGCAGCAACGTCGGTCGTGCCGGCGCTTGCGGGCGGCGTTCTGCGCCTCGACGAGGTGCCCGTGGGCGAACTCGACCCGGCCAAGGCGTCGGACTATGCCGACTCGATATTGATGTTCAACGCCTATGACACGCTGGTGATGCCGGCCCAGGGCGCGCCGGAAGTGGTTCCGGGCCTCGCCGAAAGCTGGACGACCGAGGACACGAGCTACACCTTCACGCTGAGAAACGGCGTCACGTTCCAGTCCGGCAATCCGCTGACCGCCGACGATGTGGTGTTTTCCTTCGATCGCTCGAAGGCGCTCGGACAGGGCCTGAGCTATCTGTTCGCAGCCGTCGACAAGGCCGAAGCCATTGACGCCAGGACCGTCAAATTCACGCTCGCCGCACCTTATGCGCCGTTCATCAGCGCGCTCATCCGTCTGCCGATCATCGACAAGACGCTGGTCATGGCCAATCTCGAAGCCGGCGACACCGAAATGGGCGACTGGGGTCAGGCCTATTTGAGCGCGCACGCGGCCGGCACCGGCGCCTATGCGGTCGTCTCGCACAATCCGCAGCAGGAAACCGTATTAAGGCCCAACCCGGATTATTATCTCGGCATTCCCGAGGCAGCGCCTTCGGAAGTCCATCTGCGCTACGGAATGGAAGCGGCAACGGTGCGGGCCCAGATCGTCAAGGGCGAGGACGACATCTCCTCGCAATGGTTGCCGCCCGAAGTGCTCAAGGCATTGAGCGGACAGGATGCGCAGCTCTTCCACGAAGCCGGCGGCGGCGAACACTTCATCAAGCTCAACACCGCCAAGGCGCCGCTTGACGACGTCAATTGCCGTCTGGCTCTGGCCAGCGCCTTCGACTACGCGACCGCCATCAAGATGATCGGCGTCACCGACGAAATGTCTCTCGGCACCGCCGCGACCGGCGCCATCCCGGTCGGCATGCTCGGCTCATTGCCGGTAGACCAGGCCTTCACGCGCGATCTCGACAAGGCCAAAGCCTATCTGGACGCCTGCAAGTACAAGCCGGAAGATTTCACGCTCGAACTGAGCTGGATCGCCGAAGTGCCGCTCGAAGAGCGCTTTGCCCTGCTGATGCAGTCCAACTTCGCCGAGATCGGCATCACTTCCGAAATCGTGAAGGTGCCGTGGGCGCTTTATACCGACATGGTGACCAAAGTTGATACCACGCCGAACGTCTCCCAGGTGATCGTGACCACCGTCACCGGCGATCCCGACACGCTGATCTACGGCATGTACCATTCGATCGACACCGCCACCTGGCAGTCGCCCGAACATCTCAACAACCCGGATGTCGATGCCCTGCTCGAAGCGGGACGCGCCGAGACCGATCCGGCCAAACGCGGCGAGATCTATACCAAGCTCAACACGCTTCTGATCAGCCTCGCGCCGACGATCTACGCCTATGACAATCAGGCCGTGTTCGCGGCAAGCAATCGGGTCACGGCGTCGGCCCTGACCGACGAAAGCGCGGGTTTCAGCGTTCCGGCGATGGGGTTCACCTTCCGACTCATGGAGGTTGCCGACTAACACCACCCCGTGCGGGCCGGCTTTCCGGTCGGCCCGCATTCCAAAAACAGTTCTGTTCTTTGCGGACACGCGTCATGCTGCGTCTTCTTGCCAAGCGTTTTGTGACCTCGATTATCGTCTTGATCGGGGTATCGATGCTGATCTTCGCCATCGCCCGGGTCATCCCCGGCGATCCGGCGCGTATCGCGCTCGGTCCCAATGCCAGCGCCGAGCAGGTCGAAATCCTGCGCGAGAAACTGCACCTCAACGACCCCATAATCGCCCAATACGGCTATTTCATCGCGGATCTCGGCCATGGCGATCTCGGACAATCGCTTTACACCAACCGGCCGGTAACGCTCGATATTGCCCAGTTCCTGCCGGCAACGCTCGAACTGGTGCTGATCTCTGGCCTCCTGATGGTCGGCATCGGCCTGCCGCTCGGCATTCTCGCCGCGCGTCATCGCGGACGCCTCGCCGACCATGTGGTGCGCGTGGTGGCGCTTTTGGGCGTATCGGCCCCGAGCTTCGTCTGGGCCATCATCCTCATGCTGATGCTGGCCTATTTCGTGCCGATCTTTCCCATCGCCGGACGGCTGACCGACACCATCCACATTCCGACCGTCACCGGGTTCCTCTTCATCGACACGCTTATCGCCGGCGATATCGGCGCGTTCTTCAACGCCCTGCACCATATCGTCCTGCCGGCCTTCGCCCTGTCCCTGGCCGGCGTGGGACAGGCGGCGCGCCTGACACGCTCGACGATGATCGAAACCTATGACAAGCCCTTCATCGAAATGGCGCGCTCCTACGGCTTTCCCGAAAAGCGGATCGCCAACCGCTATGCCTTCCGGCCGTCGCTCATTCCGTCCCTGACCATTATCGGGCTCGATTTCGCCGCGCTTCTGGCCAACGCCTTTCTGGTCGAACAGGTCTACGCCTGGCCCGGCCTGTCGCGCTACGGCGTGCAGGTAATCTTGCGCAAGGACCTCAATTCCATCGTCGGCACGGTACTGGTCATTTCGGCGATGTTTCTCATCGTCAATCTTCTGGTCGATCTCGTCATCGCGCTCATCAATCCACGCATCCGCCTGTCGGGGAGATCGCAATGAAACGCGTCCTCTTCATTCTGATGCGCAATCCGCTGTCGCTGTTCGGCATCTTTTTGATCGCGCTCGTCGTCCTGTCGGCGGCCTCGGCCGATCTCGTGGCCCCGTTCGCCGCCGACAAGGGGGCCGTGGTGCATTTCGAGATCGCCAACCAGGCGCCGGAATGGCCCCACGTTTTCGGCACCGACATCGTCGGGCGGGATTTGTTCTCGCGTATTGTCTACGCCTATCGTATCTCCCTGAGCCTCGGCGTCGTCGTGCTCGCCATCGCGGTGCCTCTGGGCGTCACCATCGGGCTTGTGGCGGGCTATCTCGGCGGCTGGGTCGGCATGACCCTCATGCGGATCACCGACGTGTTCCTGTCGATCCCGCCGCTGGTTCTGGCCATGTCGATCATGGGCGTTCTGCCCCCGACCCTGACCAACGGCATGCTGGCGGTCACCGCCATGTGGTGGCCCTGGTACACGCGGCTCGTTTACAACATCGTCAGGGCCGAACGCGAGGAGGGCTACGTCCTCGCCGCCGAGGTGCTGGGCGCCTCCAAATTCCACATCATGTTCGGCGAAATCCTGCCCAATTGCGTCCCCGCGATCGTCACCAAGATGACGCTCGACATGGGGTTCGTCATCCTGATCGTCTCGTCGCTGAGCTTTCTCGGGCTCGGCGTGCAGCCGCCGACCCCGGACCTCGGATCCATGGTCGCCGAAGGCACCAACTACATGCCCGACAGCTGGTGGCTGACGGTGTTTCCGGGCCTGGCCATTCTCATCGCGGTGTTCGGCTTCAACCTCGTCGGCGATGCCTTGCGCGAATTGTTCGGAGCCGACCAATGAGCACGCCAACCCTCAGAATCGAGGATCTGCATCTCGGCTTTTTGACCCATGAGGGCCTCAACGAAGTGCTTTGCGGCATCAGCCTCGACATTGCCCAGGGCGAACGCGTGGCGCTGGTCGGCGAATCCGGCTCGGGCAAGTCCGTGACGGCGCGGCTGATCCTCGGTCTTTTGCAGGAACAACGCTCGAGCCGGGTCGAGGGCAGGCTTTTGTTCGAGGGAACCGATCTCGAAACCCTCACGCCCCGCGCCCGCCATCACCTGCGCGGCCGGCGCATGTCGATGATCTTCCAGGACCCGACCTCCTCGCTCAACCCGGTGTTCCGCATCGGCGAGCAATTCCACGAGGTGCTGAAACGGGTCAACCGCGACATTCGCCGCAACGAGGCGAGAGAATGTGCCATCGCCGCCTTGCGGGACGTTTCGATCGAGCACCCGGAACGCGTGCTCGATTCCTATCCCTTCCAGCTTTCGGGCGGTATGAACCAGCGTGTCATGATCGCCATGGCGCTGGCCAACGAACCGGCGCTTCTGATCGCCGATGAGCCGGGCACGGCGCTCGATGTCACCGTTCAGGCCCAGACGCTCGAACTGATGCGGATGCTTGTCGAAAAGCACAACACCTCGGTTCTGTTCATCTCGCACAATCTCGGCGTCGTCCGCGAATTCGCCGACCGCGTCTACGTCATCTATCGCGGCCGCATCATCGAACAGGGCCCGACCCGGGCGATCTTCGACAGTCCCGGCCACGCCTATACGCGGGCCCTGATGGAAGCGGTGCCGCGCATCACGGGCGGCGGCATTCCCGATGTGCCGGACAATCCGGACGCCTATGCCGCCCCGATGGTCGTGCACCCGGTTTCCTTAAGACAGAAAGGCTGAGGCATGACCCACATTCATGGTCCCATCCTGCGCGTCGAACACGTCTCCAAGCGCTTTTATGTCGCCGGACAGGAGGTGCGCGCCCTGAAGGACATCACCATCGACATCATGGAAGGCGAATGCCTGGCCATTGTCGGCGAATCCGGGTCCGGCAAGTCGACGCTCGCCAACATCATTTTAGGGGTCTATCCGCCGAGCGACGGCGCGGTGCTACTCGAAAGCGAGGAACTGCCGGAAAAGCGTCTGCTCGAACACCGGCGCGCCATTCAGCTCGTGCAGCAAAACCCCTTGTCGGCGCTCAACCCGCGCCGCTCCGTCGGCGCATCACTGCGGCTTGCTCTCGACATCCACAAGATCGGCGCGCGCTCCGAGCGCAAGGCCGAGGTCGGCCGCCTGCTCGAAGAGGTCGGATTGCCGTCAAGCTTTGCGTCCCGATCGCCAGCGGCCCTGAGCGGCGGTCAGCGCCAGCGCGTCGCCATCGCCCGCGCCATGGCCTGCCGATCGCAGGTGGTGGTGCTCGACGAGCCGACATCGGCGCTCGACGTCATCGTGCAGGCGCGCGTTCTCAAGCTTCTGGATAAGCTCCGCCGCGACCGTGGGTTGACTTACGTGTTCATCACCCATGACTTAAGCGTCGTGCGCAACATCGCCGACCGGGTGGCCGTGTTCGAGAAGGGACGTCTCGTCGAATCCGGCCCGGTCGAGGCGGTCTTTTCCGCCCCCCTTCACCCCTACACGCGCCGCCTGATCGGCGCGGTCCCCGTAATCACCAAAGACGAGCTGCATTTGCGCCAGCGTCTCAAGGAGCCCAAACATGCATTCAACTGACTATGCCGCGTTCACCAGCGCGGCAGCGGCGGCGACCAATCAGCCGACGTTCACCTATGACGCCCTTTTCGACCTGGTGCGCGCAACCGTCGGGGCCAGGCTGTTCACCCTGATGAGTTTCGATTTCAAGACGGGCCTGGCCGGGCGGTTCTACTCCAACATGCCCGACGCCTATCCGGTTTCCGGCACCAAGCCGGTCAACACCGACAATTGGGCCATCACCGTGCTTGAAAACAAACAGATCTTCGTTGCCAACACCATCGCAGACATCGCCGATGTCTTTCCCGATCACGAACTGATCAAGTCGCTGGGGTGCGAATCCTGCATCAACGTGCCGGTCGTCATCGGCGGCGCCGTGGCGGGCACGATGAACATTCTTCACGAGGCCGGGCATTTCACGCCCGAGCGCATCGCCGCTGCCGAGACGCTGAAACTACCCGGCGCCCTCTGTTTCCTCATCAACGAACGCAACACCAATCCGGGAGCCTGAACGATGGCTGACAAGACCATTCGCGTCGCAACCGATGTCGGAGGCACCTTCACCGACCTCGTCTGTTTCGAATTCGACACCAAGACCGGCCAATCGCGGGTCATCACCGCCAAATCGGACACCACGCCGCCCAATTTCGAAAAAGGCGTCCTGAAGGTGATCGAAAAGGGCGGCGTCGATCCGAAAGAATTCGACTTCCTTGCCCACGGCACCACCGTGGTGATCAACGCCCTGACCGAACGCAAGGGCGCCAAGGTCGGGCTCATCACCACCAGGGGATTCCGCGACACGCTCGAAATCGCCCGCGGCAACCGTCCGGATTTCTTCAACCTGCATTACCAGAAGCCGAAGGCCTTCGTGCCCCGCTATTTAAGGCGCGAGCTTTCCGGCCGCATGACCTATAAGGGCGAGGAAATCACCCCGCTCGATTTGTCCGAACTGCCGGCCATCCTCGACGATTTCAAGGCGGACGGAGTCGAGGCCATCGCCATTTCCTTCCTTCACGCCTATGCCAATCCGGCCCATGAACAAGCAGTGCTCGAAGAGGTCGCAAAGCTCTGGCCGGAGGTTTCGGTCGTGGCGGCACACCAAATCACCCGCGAATGGCGCGAGTACGAGCGCACCTCGACGGCGGTCCTTTCCGCCTATGTGCAGCCGGCCGCCGAGCGCTATCTCAGGCGCCTCGACGAGGGTCTGAGGGAACAGGGCTTTTCCAAGCACCCCTATATCATGCAGTCCAATTGCGGCGTCGACAGCCTCGAAGCGGTGTCGCGCATCCCGATCACCATGGTCGAATCCGGTCCGGCTTCGGGCTTCTGGGGCGCGGCGGAACTGGGCAAGCTCATCGGCGAGCCCAATGTTCTGGCGCTCGATATCGGCGGCACCACGGCCAAATGCGCCCTGGTGGAAGACGGCAATGTCAAGATCATGACCGATTACTGGATCGAGCGCGACCGCACCTCGGCCGGCTACCCGATCATGGTGCCGGTCGTCGATCTGGTCGAGATCGGCAATGGTGGCGGCTCGATCGCCTGGGTCGACGATTTCGGCAAACTGCATGTGGGGCCGCAATCGGCCGGCGCCATGCCGGGTCCGGCGGCCTATGGCCGTGGCGGCACCGAGGCGACGACCACCGACGCCAATTTGATGCTCGGTCGCATCAACAAGGACTATTTCTGCGGCGGCGAACTCGTTGCCGACATGAAGGACGCCAGTGCCGCCATCAAGGCGGTGGGCGACAAGCTCGGGGTCGACACGAACGAAGCGGCGCGCGGCATCATCCGCATCGCCAACAACAACATGGTCAACGCCCTGAAACTGGTGTCGCTCAATCGCGGCCACGATCCGCGCGATTTCACCCTGGTCGCCTTTGGCGGCGGCGGCGGCATGCATGCCGTGGCGCTCGCCACCGAACTCGGGGTCAAGAAGGTGATCGTGCCGGCCGGCGCGGCGGTCTTTTCTGCCTGGGGCATGATGATGAGCGATTTGAGGCGCGACTATTTCGTCACCCGTCTCGCCGAACTCAAGCCCGGCTCCGCCGCCGGTATCGAGGCACTGTTCGCCGAAACCGAGGCACTGGCGCGCCAACAGTTCGCGGCCGAAGGCATTACCGGCGACAAGGTCATCATGCAGCGTTTCGGCAAGTTCCGCTATCAGAACCAGGAGCACACCACCGAGGTGCTGCTTGAGGATGCGGCGGTGACCGACGACAATCTCGACGCCATCGAAGCGGCCTTCCACGAAACCTACGAGCGTGAATACACCTACCGGCTCGACGCGCCGGTCGAAATGGTCGGCATCCATTTGATCGCCTCGGCCCAGGTCGGCAAGCTGACTCCGACGGCCGAGCCGCTCACCGACCGGCCGGCCTCCGATGCCCTCAAAGGGCGGCGCGACGTCGATTATGCCCTCGAAGGCGTGCACGAGGCCGACATCTATGACGGGGCCAGCCTTTTGCCGGGCATGAGCTTTGCCGGTCCCGCCATCATCGAGGATTCCGGCACCACCACCGTCGTTCATCCGGGCAATGCGGTAAAGCTCGACGCCTACGGCAACATCCACATCACCATCAGCGCCTGAGGAGGATCATCATGAGCGATTTCAGCAACGATCCCATCACACTCGAAATCATCCAGAACTCCCTGCAGGCGGCGGCCGACGAGATGTTCGCGGTAATGAAAAAGACCGCCATGTCCTCGATCATCTACGAGGTTCTGGACATGGGCACCGGCATCACCGACGCCAGGGGGCAACTCGCCTCGTCGGGCGCCGGCATTCCCGCTTTCGTCGGCGTGCTCGACAAGGCGGTCAAGGTCCTGGTCAATAAGTTCAAGCCCGAAGAGATCGAACCGGGCGACGTCTTCATCACCAACGATCCTTATTACGGCGGCGTCACCCATTTGAACGACATCATCGTCGCCATGCCGGTCTTTTCCGAAGGCCGGATCATCGCCTGGACGTCCAACATCGCCCACAATTCCGATATCGGCGGCATGGCGCCGGGCTCGCTGACGGGCGATGCGACCGAGATTTTCCAGGAAGGCCTCAGGCTGCCGGCGGTCAAGCTGATCGCCAAGGGCCAGCCGATAAAGCCGGTTTTCGACATCATCACGGTTAATTCGCGCATGCCGGACGTCCTCGAAGGCGACGTGTGGGCGGCCATCGCCTCGGTCAGGATCGGCGAACGCCGTCTGGTCGAGCTGGCCGAGAAATACGGCGCAAAAACCTTCGAGACGGCCATGTCCTCGTTCATGGATTTCGGCGAACAGGTGTCGCGGGCCGAAATGGTCAACCTGCCCAAGGGAACGTTCGAACTCTCCGAGGAACAGGACGACGGGCGCATCTTCAACGTCAAGATCACCATCGACGACGACAATTTCATCGTCGATCTAAGGGACAATCCCGATCAGGTCACCACCCCGATCAACACCAGCCGCGACGGCGTCATGGTCTCGGCCCAGATGATCTTCAAATCGCTGACCTCGCCCTATTCGCCGGCCAATGAAGGCTCGTTCCGGCCGATCACGCTTCTGACCCGCGAAGGCTCGGCCTTCCACGCCAGGGAACCGGCGCCGATCGGATTCTACTACGAGATCGAATTACGCGTTTACGACATCATGTGGCGCTGCCTTGCCCCGCACATGCCGGACCGGCTCGCGGCCGGCCATTTCGCCTCGGTCTGCGGCACCTTCATCGGCGGCACCCATCCCGATACCGGCCGGCAATATACCATCGTCGAGCCGGAACTTGGCGGCTGGGGCGCATCCCGGTCGGGCGACGGCAACAACGCCCAGTTCTGCGGCTTCCACGGCGAGACCTATAATTGCCCCGCCGAAATCAACGAAGCGCGCAACGGCTTGTTCGTCGATTCCATGGCACTCAACACCGAACCGGGCGGCGAAGGCAAGTTCGCCGGTGGGCGCGGCATCGACATGCGTTATCGTTTGCGGGCCGATAACGGCTATCTGACCATGGCCTATACGCGCTCGAAATTCCCGGCCTGGTCGCTCGACGGCGGCAGGGAAGGCTCGCCCAATTACGTCGAGGTCATCCGTACCGACGGATCGGCCGAAAAATTCTCTTTCGTTTCAGGCTTGACGACCCACCCGAACGACATCATCCGTGTCGTCACGGGCAATGGCGGCGGACTGGGCGATCCGAAGGAACGCAGCCGCGCCGCCGTCGCCGCCGATATCCGCAACGAGCTGATTTCGCCGGAACGTGCCCGTGAAATATACGGCTACGAAGCCTGACCATAAGGAGATAACGATGTCGGATTCGGTAACGCAAAGACTAACGGCCCTGAGGGCCAAGATGGCACAAACCGGCGCCGACCTCGTCGCGCTCGGACCCGGCTCGCATATGCAATGGCTGGCCGGGTTCCACACCCATCCCGACGAGCGGCTCTGCCTGCTGCTGGTCGGGCCGGAACGGGAAACCTTCGTCATGCCCGTTCTCAATGCCGACGGCGCGCGCGAACGCACCACCATCGGCTTTCACACCTGGTCCGACGAGAACGGTCCCGCCGACGCGCTTGGCGCGGCCCTGACCACTCTCGGCGCTAAAGGTGCCAAAAAGGTCGTGATCGACGAGACCATGCGGGCCGATTTCGCCCTGACGCTTCTTGACGCCCTGCCGGGCGCCAGCGCGGTTTTCACCGGGGAAACGGTCGGCGCGCTCAGGATGCATAAGGACGAAGACGAATATCGTCTTTTGAAGGCCAGCGCCCTGATCGCCGACCGGGCCGAGATGAAGGCGGCGGAACTGGCCAGGCCCGGCATGACCGAAAACGAGCTTGCCGCACTCATTCGCGATCATTTCGCCTCGGAAGGGGCGACGCCTGAATTCTGGATCGTCGGCGGCGGTCCGAACGGCGCCTTCCCGCACCACGAGACCGGCGACAGGGCATTCCAGAAGGGTGACGCCATCGTCGTCGATATCGGCGGACGCAAATCGGGCTATCCCAGCGACATCACCCGCATGATCGTTCTCGGCGACAAGCCGGAGGGTTACGACGAGATTCACGCCATCGTCGAGGCAGCGGTCCAGGCGGCGATGACGGCCGCCCGGCCCGGCGTTCGGGCGATGGATGTCGACAAGGCGGCGCGCGACGTTATCACGGCGGCCGGCTATGGCGCCTATTTCACCCACCGCACCGGCCACGGCCTGGGGATCGACGGACACGAGCCGCCCTTCATCACCGCGACCAATCCGCAGATCCTCGAAGAGGGCATGGTGTTCTCCATCGAGCCAGGCATCTACCTGCCGGGCCGGTTCGGCATCCGGTTGGAGGATATCGTTATCTTGAGGGCCGACGGACCCGAAATCCTCTCCGATCTCGGACGCGACGTATCTGAGGTCAAGGTCTAGCGGTGATGATAAAAAAGCGCCACGATCCGGTGACGCTCGCGGTCATTGAGGCCGGGCTCGTCGCTGCGGCGGACGAAATGTTCGCCGTTCTCAAAAAGACGGCGATGAGCCCGATCATCTACGAAGTGCTCGATGTCGGCACCGGCATCACCGATGCCACCGGCAACCTTTTAAGTTCCGGAGCCGGCATTCCGACCTTTGTCGGCGTGCTCGACAAGGCGGTCAAAAGCATCGTCGCGCTTCATGGCCTCGAAACGATCCGGGACGGCGACCTGTTCGTGACCAACGATCCTTATTACGGCGGCGTCACCCATTTGAGCGACGTCGTCATCGCCCAACCGGTGTTTTTCGACAAAAGGCTCGTCGCCTGGACGGCCTCCATCGCCCACTGGAATGATATCGGCGGCAAGGTGCCGGGCTCGATGGCGGTCGATGCCACCGAAATCCAGGCGGAAGGCTTAAGGCTGCCGGCGATCCGCCTGTTCGAGGCCGGCGAACCGGTGCGATCGGTCTTCGATATCATCGAAGTCAATTCGCGCCTGCCCGATTTCGTCACCGGCGATCTCTGGGCGCAGATCGCGGCGAGCCGCAAGGCTGCGGCGCGCATCGTGGGACTTCTCGATGCCTATGGCGTCGCCGCCTTCGAGGCGGCGCGCGAAAACGCCTTTGCCGAAGGCGAGACGCGGGCGCTTAAGGGGCTGGCCGGTCTTCGCCCCGGCACGTTCAGCATCGAGGAAGAACAGGACAACGGCGCGATCTGGCGGGCGACGATCACCATCACGCCGGAAAAGCTCATCGTCGATCTCACGGGCAATCCGGCCCAGCTCGCCCTGCCCTACAATACCAGCCGCGACGGTGCGGTGATCGCGGCCCAGATGATCTTCAAGGGGCTGACCGATCCGACGCTTTTTGCCAATGCCGGCTCGTTCCGTCCACTCGAGGTCATCACCGAGCCCGGCACGGTCTTTCACGCCACTGGCAACGCCCCGCACGGTTATTACTACGAAACACGGATTCTGCTTTACGACATGTTGTGGCGGTGCCTTGCGGCCGCCATGCCGGAGCGCTTGCCGGCCGGCCATTTCGCCTCAATCTGCGGCACGGTCATCGCCGGACAACACCCCGATACCGGACGCAAATTCACCATGGTCGAGCCGCAGATGGGCGGCTGGGGCGCAACCGCCACGCGCGACGGGCTCGACGCCATGTATTCGGCAAGCCATGGCGAAACCTATAATTGCCCCATCGAGATCGCCGAAGCCCGCTACGGGTTCGAAGTCCTTGAAAAAAGCGTGTCCGAAACCGAAGCCGGCAAAAGCCTTCACAAGGGCGGGCGCGGCGTAACGCTCGGATACCGCATGCGCGCACCAGCCATGCTGTCCGCCGGTTTTTCCCGCACGCGCCAGCCGGTCTGGGGATCGGCGGGCGGGGCCGATGGCGGGCACAACGGCCTTTCGGTCACTCGTAAAAACGGCGAGACGACCGCTTATGCCTTCGTCAGCGGTCTCGAACTCGCCCCCGGCGACATCGTTTCCATTTCGACCGCCAATGGCGGCGGCTGGGGACAAAAGGCAGACTGAACGCCTTCGGGCCTACCCGGACGCAAACGATGTGCAGCCCTCCCCATTAAGGGGGAGGACTTCTTTGTGTGTGTGTCGGGGCGTTGCGCCGCGTTACTCCCCCATGCCCGCCAGCAGCAATGCGTTGCCGCCGGCGGCGGCGGTGTTGACGCAAAGGTGCCGTTCGTAATGAAGGCGGGTTTTGTCCTTTGTTTCGGTGATGAACGGCACCAGCGCCCCATCGCGGCCGGCCAGAGCAATGCGCAACGCGCGCGCTTCGGCTTCCTGTCCCCAGAACATCACGGCATCGAACGGCACGTCGAGCACGGCGAGCACGTCCGGCGTCAATACGCCGTCACACTCGCCGCCGGGCGCAAAACTCAGGGCGGTCGAGCCTTCGGCGCGGGCAAGGGCGGCCTGCGCCTCGGCCGCCTCGCGTCCCGGCCCCAGACAAAGCACCAGCCCGCGCGGGTGAAGGCTGAGCCGGTTGGATTCGCCAGTGACGCCGGGCATGTCGATTTGCGAGATGATCGTGTTTTCAGGCGGGCGCGGCGCGGCACTGATAGCCGACGCGACCGTCTCGGCGGAAAGAACCGGCCCGTTGACGGGATCGGCCGTGCCGGTTTCGGCAACGGTGAAACGGGAAAGATAGTGCGGACCGCCGGCCTTGGGACCGGTGCCGCTCATCCCCTCGCCGCCGAAAGGCTGCGAGCCGACAACGGCGCCGATCTGATTGCGGTTCACATAGATGTTGCCGACATGAAGCGACGCGGCAAGATTTTCCACTCTCTCGTCGATACGCGTATGCACGCCGAAGGTCAGCCCGTAGCCGCTGGCATTGATATCGGCGATGACTTGCGGCAGGTCCTTCGACGAGAAGGTCGCCACATGAAGGACCGGCCCGAAGATCTCCTCTTTGACATCGGCGATGCCGGAAACCCCGATGACCACAGGTGCAAGAAAATGGCCACAACCCGCTGGCGCGCTCAGCCGATGCAGTAGCCGTCCCTCGGCTTCGGCCCTGGCGATATAGGCGGCGATTCTGTCATGGGCCCGGGCATCGATGAGCGGGCCGACATCTGTCGCCACTTCCCAGGGATCGCCGAGCACCAGCGTGTCCATCGCGCCGTAGAGCATCTCAAGGACGTGCTCAGCGATTTCCTTTTGCACGTAAAGCACGCGTAGCGCTGAACAGCGCTGGCCGGCACTCTGGAAGGAAGAGGCCACGATGTCCTTGATCGCCTGTTCGGGCAGCGCGGTCGAATCGACGATCATGGCGTTGATGCCGCCCGTTTCGGCGATCAGCGCCGCGTGCGGCGCAAGGTTTTCCGCCATGGTGCGGTTGATCCTTTGCGCCGTCGTGAGAGAACCGGTGAAACAGACCCCGGCAATACGCGGATCCGAGGTCAGGGCCCCGCCGACGACCGGGCCGGAACCGGGCAGCATTTGCAGGGCATGGGGCGGCACCCCGGCGTCGCGCAGAAGCTGAACGGCGCGCATGGCGATCAGGGGCGTGGTTTCGGCCGGCTTGGCAATAACGCCATTGCCGGCGGCCAAAGCGGCGGCGATCTGTCCGGTGAAGATCGCCAGGGGGAAGTTCCACGGCGAAATGCAGGTAAAGATGCCGCGCGCAGGCCTGTCGAGAGCGGCGGCCTGGCCGGCATAATAACGCAGGAAGTCGACGGCTTCGCGCAATTCCGCCACGGCATCGTTCGGCGTCTTGCCGGCCTCGCGCGCGGCCAGGGCGAAAAACTCCCCGGAATGGGCCTCGTAAAGATCGGCGGCGCGCAAAAGAACGTCGGCGCGCGTTTTGGCGGGGCTGTCCCAGACCCGCGCCGCCGCAAGGGCGGCTTCGACGTCTTCGGCCGACGCCTCGATGACGGTGCCGGGAACGTCCCCGCCGACGGCCGGGTTTTCGACCGGCATCGGCGTGCCGCCAGTCGACGGTTCGGCGAGAAGCGGCGCCGCCTGCCACTGGCTCTGGCGGAAGGGCGCACGCGCCGCCTCGAATTCGGCGAGCCCGTCCGGCTCGGCAAGGTTCCAGCCGCGCGAATTGCGTCGCTCATCGCCGAATACCGCTTCCGGAAACGGCAGGCGCGACATCAGCGGCCCATCGGCAAGCGCGGCCTCGATAGTGGCAACCGGATCGGCGGCAACCGCTTCGGGCGGCACCTTGTCGTCGACGATCTGATTAACGAAGGACGAGTTGGCGCCGTTTTCCAGAAGGCGCCGGACAAGATAGGCCAGAAGATCGCTATGGGCGCCGACCGGCGCATAGATGCGGCAGGCGGTCTTTTCCTTTTGATGCACGATGTCGTGCAGGGCCGCGCCCATACCGTGCAGGCGCTGGAACTCGAAACGCTTTTCCTCCCCGGCCAGTTCGAGAACGCTCGCCATGGTCTGGGCATTGTGGGAGGCGAATTGCGGATAGACGCGATCGGTCATGCCGAACAGCTTTTTGGCATTGGCGAGATAGGAGAGGTCGGCCGCCGCCTTGTGGGTGAAGACCGGATAATCGGCAATGCCCAGCACCTGTGCCGTCTTGATCTCGCTGTCCCAATAGGCGCCCTTGACCAGCCGGATGGTGATCCGCCGGTCGAGTTTTTCGGCCAGCGCGTAAAGCCAGTCGATGGCCGCGCCGGCGCTGCGGGCATAGGCCTGAACGACCACGCCGAATCCGTCCCAGCCCTTAAGCGAATCGTCCGAGAGCACCGCCTCGACGATATCGAAGGACAGATCGAGCCGATCCGCTTCCTCGGCATCGATGGTCAGGCCCATTGTGTTCTTTTTGGCCATGCGGCAAAGCGCGAGCACGCGCGGAACCAGAACGTCGAGAACCCGTTGCCTCTGGCTGCGCTCATAGCGCGGATGAAGCGCCGTCAGCTTGATCGAAATGCCCGGGTTGTCGTGAACCGTGTCCTTCGTGCACTTGCCGGCGATGGCGTTGATGGCCGAGGTGTAGCGTTCGTAATGCCGCTGCGCATCGGCATCCGTTACCGCCGCTTCGCCCAGCATGTCGTAGGAATAGGTGTAGCCTTTCGCCTCGAAGCCGGCGGCGCGGTCCATGGCTTCGGTGATGGTGCGTCCGAGCACGAATTGCCGGCCCATTTCCCGCATCACCTGGGTGACAGCGACGCGGATCACCGGTTCGCCGAGCCGCTTGACCAACCCGCGCAGGGTCCCCGTGACGCCAGGCGCCGAATCGTCGAGCACGCCGCCGGTCATCACCAGGGCGAAAGTGGCGGAATTGACCAATGGGGACGGCGATTTGCCGAAATGAGCCCCCCAGTCGGCCGGCGCCAGCTTGTCGTCGATCAGGGCATCGGCCGTGAAGGCATCGGGCACGCGCAACAGCGCCTCGGCCAGACGCATCAAGGCGATGCCTTCTTCGGTCGACAGCCCGTATTCGACTAAAAAGACCTCCATCAGGCCCTTGTTCCACTTGCCGCGAATATCCTCGATCAGCCGCACGGCGCGTTGGGTGATGGCCTGACGCGTTTGCCTGTCGAGCGCCGCCTCTTTTAAAAGCCGGCGCACCACGCTGTCCTCGTCAAGTAATGTGTCGGTGCGAATGGTCTGACGCAGGCTGGCAAGAGACTTCATGGCAATGAACCTGTTTTATCGATTGGTCAAAAATACCGCGAATTGACTTGGCTGTTTGTCTGAAATCAGCGACAGTATCGGATGTATCGCCTGCATTTCTTGTCCTAATCAGGAGATTTTCCCTTCATGCCCGACAAACTCGACCGATTCGACCAGGCGATCCTTCGCATCCTCAGTATTGAGGGCCGCATTACCTTCACCGAACTGGCGAATCGTATCGGTTTGACGAAAACGCCTTGCCAGACGCGCGTTCACCGGCTGGAAAAAGAGGGCTACATCCGCAGCTATCGCGCCCAGATCGATCCGTCGATGATGGGCCGCCGGCATGTCGCCTTCGTCCAGGTCAGCCTGACCGACACTCGCGATGCCGCGCTCAAGGCCTTCAACGCCGCGGTCGCCCGCCTGCCCGAGGTCGAGCAGTGTCACATGATCGCCGGCGGCTTCGATTATCTTTTGAAGATCAGGACGAGCGACATTCAGGGCTATCGCGCCGTACTGGGCGAGCACATCTCCGCCCTGCCCCACGTCGCCAGCACGTCGACCTTTTTCGCCATGGAAACCGTCAAGGAATAGCCCGCGCCCTAGTCAAACCCGCCGGCCCTCCGGTCGGTCCCGGAGCGGTGCGCGAAAAGGAAATGGCGGTGTTCGGTAAAAAACACCGCCATAAAAAAAACTACAGTACGCCGTCCGATTTCATCAAAAATCAGGGTGCTCTGAAAGAACCAGCCCGGCAATGATGTCGGGTGATTTCTCCTCGAGCCGGTCGAGCACGGCGACACTCGGGACATCGCCGAAATCGCTACGCCCGTAGCGGCCGGTGCACAGCGCCAGAAAGGGGATGCCCGCGGCGGCGGCGGCAATGCCGTCGAACGGCGTGTCGCCAATGATCAGCAGTCCGGGGTCCGGATGGTCGCGCCGGGCCGCGCGGGCGAGGTCGGAACGATCCGGGCTGCGCGACCCGAAATAGGAGGCGTCCCAATCGATCAGAGCCGGATCGAGGCCGGCGCCGGTCAGCTTGTTGCGGCTGCGCCGTTCGGAATTGCCGGTCAGAAGAGCGTTGCGCAGGCCCCGCGTCCTGGTCTTTTCCAGAACGGGTTTCACATATGGCAACAAACGGGCGCGAGCGCCGTCAAGAAAAACGCCGGCATCCGCGTCGAGCTTTGCCGATAGCTCGGGAGCCAGTGCGCGATCGATCCCGGCGGCATCGAGAAGTTCGAGGATAATCTGCCAGTCCGTCTTGCCATGGGTGTCGACCAGCGGACGCGCCGCACCCGGCACGACGGCGCACAAGGCGCGATGATAGTGCATCAGCCCGTCGTCACCGGTGACCAGCAGCGTGCCGTCGATGTCCCACAAAAGAAGCGGCGCGGACTTGGGTCTCGTCATGCGGCAGATCTCGACGAACCGTCAAGGATCCTGGCATAGATCGAATCCTCGAACACAAAGCCCTTGCCGAAGGCGACATAATGGGCAACCTCGCCGACATCCTGCGTTGCCTGACCGGTGTTCGTCCGACCCTCGAACCCGCCGCCGGAAGCAATCACCAGCGCGGCGCCGGCGGCATGGTCCCAGGGTTTGGTCATGAGTTCCGAACAGATGTCGGCCCGTCCCGACGCGACATAGGCCAGCGCCAACGCGGCGGTGCCCAACCGCCGGACGGCGCGGAACGCATTCAAGAGCGTCTGGAGTTCGGCGAGATTGGCGCTCGTCGCCAGGCCTTCATGCGGGTGGTTGGTCAGACAGATCGCATCCCCGTCATGGGCGTGCGACCGGCTTTGCGTTCTCTTGCCATTGACGAACAGGCCCGCCGCCGAACCGCAGAACATCTCGTCGCGCTCCGGATCGTAGACCACCCCGCCGGCCAGGCGGCCGCGCCAGGTGATGCCGATGGACACGCAGTAAAGGGGCAGCCCGCCGGCGTAATTGCTGGTGCCGTCGATGGGATCGACGAACCAGACGACATCGCCGGCGCCATCCGCGCCATATTCCTCGCCCCAGATGCGGGAGGTCGGTTCCTCGGCAAGGATGATGGCGCGGATCATCTGCTCGGCCTTGCGGTCGTGGATGGTGACGACGTCGCTGTTGCGGGCCTTGTGATCGACCTCGATCAGACCGCGAAAATGGGTGCTGACATAGTGTCCCGCCTCGCGGGCGGCGGTTTCGGCGATATGCAGCAACCGGGACGGATCCGGACACTCCTCGGAAAACGCGATGGTCATGATGCCTGGGCCACCACCATTCCGTCGGCGTCGAAGGCGTGAATGCCATCGGGCCTCAAGACAATGCCGACATCGTCGCCGATATCGCGGGGCGGTGCCTCGGAGGTCAGCGCGAACAATTGCCGATTGTCGAGAACCAGCCCGACGATCCAGTCGGCGCCGGTCGGCTGGATGGTGTCGACGCGTGCCTTGAGCGCCAGCGCGCCGGCATCGGATGTCAACCGGATCGCCTCGGGCCGGACGCCGAACGTCCTGGCCTTTCCGGCCAGCGTGCCCAGTTCGTGGGTCACGGCCTTGCGCAGCGTGGGCAGTTCGTCGGACGCGAACATATTCATCGGCGGGCTGCCGACGAAATTGGCGACGAAGCGCGACGCGGGCTGGCGGTAGATTTCCATCGGCGCGCCCTGCTGTTCGATGCATCCGTTATGCATCACCGCGATGGAGGTCGCCATGGTCATGGCTTCGAGCTGATCGTGGGTGACGAAGATCACCGTGCACCCGAGCGCCTGGTGCAGGCGTTTCAGCTCGGCGCGCATTTCGAGGCGCAGGCTGGCGTCGAGATTGGACAAGGGTTCGTCGAGCAGCAAGAGATTGGGGCTGACGGCGAGCATGCGGGCCAAGGCGACACGCTGCTGCTGGCCGCCCGAAAGCTCGCGCGGATAGCGTTCGCCCAGGCCCTCCAGATGCAACAGCTTGGCAAGTTCGGCAAAGCGCGCCTCCTTATCCGGCGCCGGCACCCGCTTCATATCGAGACCGAAGACGATATTCTGCTTGACGGTCATGTGCGGCCACAGGGCATAGGACTGAAACATCAGCCCCAGTTCGCGTTTTTCGGGCCTTAAGAACTGCCCGGTCGCGGACGAAAAGAAGACCTTGTCGCCAAAGGTGATCTCGCCGCTGTCGGGCATTTCGAGACCGGCGATCATTCTGAGGGTCGTCGTCTTGCCGCAGCCGGACGGACCGAGCAGGCAGATGAACTCGCCCGAAGCGAAGGTGACGGTCAGATCATCGACGGCGCGCGACTTGCCGCCATAGGTCTTGACCACTGAGGAAAGGGTGATGTCGGGCATGTTAACCTCCGAGGCCGCCGGCGAGACTGCTCTTGGTGATCTTTTGCAGAAGCAGGACCATGAGCATGACGACGATGCCGATGATGAGAATGGTGGCATTGGCCAGCTGCGTGTAGCCGTAATCGAGGAAGCGCAGCGATTGCGTGGTCAGCATTTCGGTACCGGGTGTGACCAGCATAACCACGAGGCTCAGTTCCTTCATGCCGGAAATGAACGGCAGGATGATCGCGGTGACGAGCGCCGTCTTCTGCAGGGGGCCGATGATGCGAACCATGCGCGAGAAGAATCCGGCACCGAGAACCATGCCGGCTTCCTCGGGCTCGCGGCCGACCTGCATCATGGCGGAAATGCCGGAGCGCGAAGCGTAGGGCAGATAGGTGACCACCATGACCAGAACCAGAAGGCTGATCGAGCCGTAAAGGGCGGGGATCGGGCCGCGCCGCACGGCGAACAGGGTCAGAAAGGCGGCGGCGAAGGCCATGCCGGGCATGAGATAGGGCAAAAAGGACACCTGACGCAGGAATCCGGACAGCCAGCTGCCCTGCAACCGGACGACGGCATAACCGACCGCAAGACCGAGCACGCCGCAGATAATGGCCGCCGTGCCGGCAATGGTCAGGCTGTTGTAAAGCGCCGAAAAGATCTCGGGACTGGTGAACACACCCGGTTGGTCTTCGAAGCCGAACCAGTAATCGAGGCTGACATTGCTAAGACGGAAAACGCCCGGCTCGCGCAAAAGTGTCGACTGCAACATGACCAGAAGCGGGCTTAATGCCGCGACGAGGAACACGCCCCAAGCGACGGCAGTCGCCGGGATGCGGGCCGCCAGCGACAACAAGGCCGGCTGGCGCTTGTCGCCCTTGCCGCCGACGGTGACGAAACGCTGCCAGTTGCGCACCATCCACACGTCGAGCATCAGCATGGCGATGCCGAAAACGGCGAGCACGATGGCCAAAACGGAGGCGACGCCGGGCTCGCCCGAACGCAGGCTGGAATAGAGCGAGGTCGACAAAAGCGTATAGCCGACCGGCGTGCCGAGCACATAGGGCGCGGCAAAGGTACCGAGCGTACGCGCGACGGTCAAAAGCAGCACCGACATGGTGGTTGGGATGAGAAGCGGCAAGAGAATACGCAGCCAGATGGTCCGCTGGCGCCCGCCGAGCGTGACAGCGGCCTCCTCGAGCTGGGTGTCGATCTTGTTGAGACCGTTGGAAAACAGCAGGAAGGCGAAGGGGAAATAGCTCATCGCCAGACAGATGACGATGGGAAACTGCCCATAGGCCAGCCAGTCCGGCGGCGAAAAGCCGAGTGCCTCCAAAACGCCGGCGGGGCCGGCCGTCCTTCTGTTCTTGAACACGGTCACCCAGGCCGTGGCGATGGCCTGCGAGGGCAGCATGTAGGGAACGATGAGCAGGAAGCCGAGCGCCTTGCGTCCCCAGATATTGGTCGAGGTGACAAGCGCGGCGAGGATCAGCCCGAACACCACGGCAAGCGCGGTCGCCATGGCGGCAACGCTCAGCGTGTTCATCAGGGGCGTCCAGAAAATCCGTTCGGAAACAGGCGAGGTGAAGACGCGCTCGAAATAGGAAAGCGTAAGGTCGCCGTGATGGCCGCCCAGGCGCGCGGCATCCATGCGCGACAGTTGCGTCGAATTGCCAAGTACGGCCAGCATGGGCGCGAGCACGAGATAGGCCAGGGCGATGGCGAGGGCCAGCCCGATGAGATAGCTCGGCTCGGAAACGAATTGCGTGCTCAGCAATCTCAGCCGCGCCAGGGGGCCTGGCCGTGCGGTCTTGAGTGCAGTGGTCATTGTCCGTGGCTCCGATATGCGTGTCCGTTCGGACGCGGACAGCCGTCAGAAAAGAGCCGGGCGGCGGCGACAGGCCGCCGCCCATGCGATTACTTGTTGTTGGTGATCCACAGATCGAGCAGGGCCTGACGGCGTTCCGCCACCCGCGCGTTGTTCGATACCAGAAGCGTATCGCCCCATGCCGCCACGTTCGGATAGGGATTGTCCGGATTGGCCGACAGCGTCGGGTTGGACGAATAGGCGCCGACATCATTGGTCCACGGCGCTACGCCTTCCTGAGTCAGCAGAAAATGGGCGAACAGCTTGGCCGCGTTCGGATGCGGGGCATCGGCAACGATCTGGACGTAGGTCGGCTGATTGATGCCCTGGAACGGCTCGAGATGGCACATGCCGAGCGCGAGATTCTTTTCCTTGATCTCGCGATGGCGGCCGAGCGTGTAAATGCCGATCGGGGGATCGTCCTGGCCGCGCGCGCCGACATTGGCGGCAAGCTCGACGTCTTCGTTGTAGAGCACCGGCTTGGACGCCGCGAGCCGCTTGATGAATTCGAGCCCGGCATTGGCTTCGGTCAATTCGAGCGGCTTGCCGTAGAACGCCTCATAGGAGGCCGCCAGATCGTCGGCCCGGTCTTCCATGGCCGAGAAGGCCTGGATCTGCATGGAGCGCAGGCGCGGGTCGAACATATGGAGTTTGCCGGCCCATTCCGGCTCGGTGAGCTGCCACACATTGGTGATGGGGCAGTCCTCGTAGCGTTCGGTATTGTAGCCGAAAATGCTGACCTGCCACAGATAGATCAGCGGATTGCGGCTCGTTTCCGGAATCGTGTCGACGAGATCGGCAGGCACGTAGTTTTCGACATAGCCGCCCGGAATAAGTTCGGTCACCAGGCGCGGGCCGTCGTCGTACCCGATGATGTCGGCGACGACATTGCCGGATTCGACTTCGCGCACGACCTTTTCGGTGCTCTCCGCGTCCGTCATCTTGGTGCCGAGAACCTTGATGCCGTATTTCTCCTCAAATGCGGCGCCCGCCTTGGCGATGCGGCTGGACATCCAGTACGCAACGACGCTGCCTTCCTTCTGGGCAGCGGCGACGAGCGCATCCATGTCCGCGCTCTGGGCCTGGGCCGGAACGGCGGGAAGAGCCAGCGCGGCCACCAGTGCCAGACTGACAAGTGACAAGTGTCTTTTCATTTTTCTCCCTCTTTTTTTTCTTTTTTGCCGCGGTGCGACAGCAACGGAGCAAGCTCGTGCTGGTTTTGCAGCAGATGGACCTTCCGTCTTTGCGAAAGGTGGTGAAAGGCGACCGAGGCGGCCGCCAGATCGTCGGTTTCCTGACCGTTGAAGACCTCGACCAGAAACCGCGCCTGACAATTGTGCCCGGGGTCGGCGAACCGGCGGCTCGCCGCCTGTCGGGCGCGCAGGGAATGATCGAACAAAACGCCGCCGAAGATGCAGATCGGCAGGCCCATGCCGCGGCACAGCGTCAGCGCATTGTCGGCAAGCCGATCGCCGGCGCTGTCGAGAAGGGCATGGGCGCGGGCATCGTCCAGAACATCGAGGTCCTGGATCAGCGCCCCGAGATCGCCCCGGCCCGGCGCCACCAGACCGAATTCCTCGGCGCGGTCGCGGATAGAGCGAACCGAGGCCGTGGTCATCTGGCAATCGTAGCCGCCGCAATGACAAAAGCGCTCGCCGGTCGGTTTGCTTCCGATATGGCCAAACCCGGAAGGACGTCGTTCCGGGCCGAGAAAATGCCGTCCGCCAATGGAAGAAACACCACCGATACCGTAATCGGCGACGACCAGGAAGAAATCGAGAGGCTCTTCGGCATCGAACCAGTTCACCGCGTTCACCAGCGCGATGGAATAGTTCTCGATGGCCGTCGGCAGGCCGGTATACCATTCCACATCGCGGGCGAGCGGCTTGTGATGCCAGGATTTGAACGTCGACGGCGTGGTGATCTTGGCATTGTCGTAATCGGCCGAACCGAAAAACGAGATCCCGACCGAGGCCAGCGCGGCGAACCGCTTGGCGGCAGCGGCCGAAAGCTTGAGGACAGCGTCCCCAATGATCGCCACCGCATCCTGATAGGGCGTCTGCTGGGAAATGCCGAGATCGATGCTTTCGATCGCGCGTCCATGCGCATCCAGAAGCCGGACCGAAGAGCGGTCGGCCCGGATCGAGACGCCGATGCTGCAAAGGCCGGCCGGGCTCAATTCAATGGTTTCCGCCGGACGCCCCTTGCCGCTCGACTTGCCGGTATTGGCGGCGAGAATGCCGAACTCCGCCAGTTCCGTCGTCGCACGCACCGTCGTCGGACCGCTGACGCCAAGGGCGTTCTGCAGCGCGACGCGCGTCTGTCCTCCCCGCTTCGTCAGCTTGGAAAGCAATGCAGGCGCGACCGGCGAAAGGTCCACATCACTCATGATCATTTAATTCCATTCAGACTGGATATAAATGATCACGCGTCGGGAAAGGTGTCAAGCCCCCCGTTTGCGATGCGTTTCCGCCTCCGGAATGAGTGCTGGACCGGAGCGCCGATCCACCCGACGCTCAGCCCGGACGCCGGGATAACGCGCCTGGGGATACACGTGTCGCCGAGGCATTTTCGGACCCGTCAGTTCATCGCGACGAGATGGCCATTGCCCATTTCGGAAAACACCTGTTTCGGCGGCGTGAAGCCGATCGGCTGGATCGGGCTCCGCCGCTCGCGGGAAATGATGGCCCGCTGGATCGGCGATCGGTACGGCGGCAAACAGCATGCGCGTATAATCATGACGCGGATCGATCCTATGCCATTCAGTCGCCAGACCCGGAGAGCAGATCACCTGAGTCCGCCTGAACGTGAGTTGCTCTAGGCTCTGCCAGGCCATAGCAGATACCCGCCTGTCGTGGTTTCTTCCGTCAGGATTGCACGCGGCCAAGCAAAGAAAGGGAACGGGACAATATGAGCATCGTCATTTACGGCATCAGGAATTGCGGCACGATGAAAAAGGCGTTCGCCTGGCTCGATGAACATGGCATCGCCTACACCTTCCACGATTTCAAGAAGGCCGGCATCACCGAGGCCAAACTCACCGAATGGTGCCGCGCCAGGGGATGGGAGACCGTGCTCAACCGCGCCGGAACGAGCTTTCGCAAAGTGCCGGAAGCCGACAGGAAAGATCTTGATGAACCAAAAGCGATTGCCCTGATGCTGGCGACACCCTCGATGATCAAACGGCCGGTGCTCGAAACCGGCGGAACCATCGAAATCGGCTTTTCGGCCGACCGCTACGCGGCGCTGTTTGCGCATTGACACTGTCAATCCACATACCAGTGCGCTATGGAACTGCCGCACTCCAATCCGCATTGTAGAACATGACCTATCCCAAACCGAAAAGCGCCGAAATGCTCGGCGAACTGGCGAAATACGTCATCGCCGAACCGTTTCCCTTTGCCGTCGATCTCGAAAAATCCCACCATCTCACGATGGTGACGGTCGATGGCGACGAAATTCTCGACTGGAGCGGTCTTTATGGCTCCAAGCTGATCGGCTACAACCATCCGCACATGTTTGCGCCGGATTATGTCCGCCGCCTGAGCATCGCCGCCAATACCAAGATCACCAACCCGGATTTTCTGACCCCGGAATGCCTGGCTTACTACCGCCTGCTGCACCGGCTTGCGCCGAAATGCATGCAGCACAAGGGGGTCGAGGTCTATGCCGTCAATTCCGGCGCCGAGGCGGTTGAGAATATGATGAAGTATTTCATCAATCTCTACCATCACAAGCAGGTGGCCAAGGGCCGCGCGCCGTCCAATCCGCGCTTCATCTATTTCGATCAGGCCTTCCACGGCCGCACCGTCTACGCGCTCAATGTCACCACGCTTTCCAACGATCCCATCGCCACCAAGGATTTTCGCGGCATCATTGCCGGCAATCTGCAGCTCCCGTTCCCGGACTACGATTCCCGCCGCTCCGACACCGAAAACGAAGACCTGACGACCCGTGTGCTCGGCGCGCTCGAGGCCCTGATGGTGTCCAATCGCGACGAAATCGCCGGCGTCATTCTCGAGCCGCTCCAGGGGGCCGGCGGCCAGCGGCTGGCGCTGCCGCGTTTTTATCGCGAACTGTCCGAGCTTTGCCGGAAATACGACGTCGCCTGGGGTCTCGACGAAGTGCAGACGGCGGGCGGACAGACAGGTGCGGTGTTCTCGATCGATCTATTCGACGTGCCGAATCCGCCGCAGGCGGTTGCCACCGCCAAGAAGTTCGGCAACGGCGTCATCTACATGCTGCATTCGATGGAAGATATCGGGGTTCTCGATTCCACCTGGGGTGGATCGCTGGCCGACATGGTGCGGTTCGTCAGGGAATGGGAAATCGTCGAGACCGAGGATCTGATTGCAAAGGTGCCGGAAAAGACCGAACACCTGGTCGCGGGGCTGTCGGCGCTGGCGGACCGATATGCCGACAGAATCGCCAATGTCCGTGGCTTGGGTCTCTATCAGGGCTTTTCGGTGCTCGACGGCAACAAGGGCAAGCTGATCGACACGGCGCTGAACACGGAAAACCTGATCCTTTTGGGCGCCGGGACCGATTCCATCCGCTTGCGGCCGCCGCTCGACGTGACGGTTGCGGATATCGATGAAATGCTGGCGCGGCTCGGCCGGGTTCTGGCTCAGCTCTAGCCCTCAATAAGGTCACCCAACATGTCGCGCTTTGCCGAAAATCTTCTGCGTGAACTTGTCCAGACCTATCACACGCCCCTTTACGTGTTCGACGAAGTAACGATTCGCGACAAGATCCACGAACTGAAAGCGGCGATCACCACTCCGGATGTGACGATTCGCTATGCCTGCAAGGCCCTGACCCTGCAGGCGATCCTTAAGATCATGCTGGACGAGGGCCTATGGATCGATGCGTCCTCGATGAACGAGGTCCATCGCGCCCTGCGCGCCGGGTTCAATCCCGAAGAGATCTATTATACCGGCGAGGGCGCGACGGCCGCCGTCTACCAGTTCCTTGTCGACAGGAACGTTCCGATCAACTGCACCTCGCTCGATCAGCTCCGGCTTTTGGGCGCCATCAAGCCCGGCCATCCGTGCTCCATAAGGATCAATCCCGGCGAAGGGCATGGCGAAAACGACAGAACCAATACCGGCGGGCCATCCAGCAAGCACGGCATCTATCACGACCAGATTGACGAGGCGCGTGCGCTCGCAAAAACGTTCGGGCTGCGCATCATCGGTCTTCACTCGCATATTGGTTCCGGTTCGCGGCCCGAAGAGTGGCGCAAGTGGAACACGATCAACGATCGCGTTCTCGAGATCGCCCGCACCTTTGGCGACGACCTCGAATTCGTCAATCTCGGCGGCGGCTTGCCGGTTCCCTATCATCCGGACGAGCAGCCCATGGATGTGAAGGCCTGGGGCGCGGACCTGTCCCGGAGCATCGAGGCCTTCGCAAAAGACCTCGGCAGGCCCGTCCGCTTCTTCATCGAGCCCGGCCGCTTCCTCGTTGCGGAAAGCGGGGTGCTGCTTGCCGAAATACAATCGGTGAAAAGCACCTCCGCCGAAGACGGCAAACGCGGGTATAATTTCGTCATCGTCAATACGGGCCTCAATCACAATATCCGGCCGGCGATGTACGGCTCCTACCACGACATTTCCTTTCTTGCCGGCGACGCATCGCCGAGACCGCAGCAAAAGGACTATGTCGTTGCCGGATATCTCTGCGAATCGGGCGATGTCTTCACCACCGATGAAACCGGCCGGCTGGCCCCCCGGACGTTCACCGAACTACGCGTGGGCGACATCATGGTCATGGCCAATGTGGGCGCCTACAGCCACTCGATGAAAAACGACTACAATTCGATGAATCTTCCCGCCTCCGTTCTTGTCGAGTCTTCCGGACGCGCACGCATCATCGAAAGACGCGGCACGCTCGACGACATCATGAGGCGGGAACTCGACGTCTACGAAGAAGGCCGGAATACCGGCGCGTAGCCCCGTTTCGGCATCCGATGCCTAACAAAGACCGTCTCGAAACGATCCCCGTTCAAGCGCCAGCCTGCCAAGCTGCACTATCGTTTTTATGATCCCTCGCGACATGGCAACGGCCAACGCCGCACGATCATGATGATCGAGCATGACTCACAACAAGGCACGACCTCTTGCGTTCGACACCGACGCTGTGGGCGCTACGTATGTTCCACCAAACGAACGAGGTTGACCGTCGACGGACTTTTGTCCGTGACTTACTCAGTTCAACCGCGCTCCGTGTTCGTCGAAGAAATGCGCGGTGCCAGGTTTCGGAACCGCGGCCAGGCGGCCTCCTGCCTTGATCGTCGTCTTGCCCTGCGTACGCACGATCAGAGGGTCGCCAGCACCGATATCAAGATAGACATAGCTGTCAGCCCCCATGTTCTCGGTATGCACGACGGTGCCGCGCCAGTCGCCCTCTGGCTCAAGCAGAAGATCCTCGGGACGAACGCCGATATGAGCTGCGCCGGAACCGCCATTGTCGCGATGCTGCAAAATATTCATCCGGGGAGATCCGATGAAGCCTGCAACGAACAGCGAGCGCGGTCTCTCGTAAAGCTCCATTGGCGTGCCGACCTGCTCGATCACGCCATTGTTCAGGACGACGATCCGGTCAGCCATGGTCATGGCCTCGACCTGATCGTGCGTGACGTAGATCATCGTGGTGTCCGGCAATGTCTCGTGCAGTTGAGCGATCTCCATGCGCATCTGCACGCGCAGCGCGGCGTCCAGATTGGACAGGGGCTCGTCGAACAGGAAAACCTTCGGATCCCGGATGATGGAACGGCCGATGGCGACGCGCTGGCGCTGCCCTCCTGAGAGTGCTTTGGGCTGCCTGTCGAGCAGTTCGGTGAGCTGCAGCTTTTCGGCAACGCTGCGCACCTTCTCATCGACAATCGCCTTTTTAGTGTGCTTGAGCCTTAAGGCATAGGCCAAGTTCTCGTAGACGGTCATGTGCGGATAAAGCGCATAGGATTGAAAGACCATGGCGATACCGCGTTCGGCCGGGGTGAGCTTGTTGACGACCTGCCCGCCGATGCGAATGTTGCCTGAGGTGATGGGCTCCAACCCGGCGATCATCCTCAAAAGGGTGGACTTGCCGCACCCGGATGGCCCGACGAAGACGACGAACTCGCCGGAGTTTATGGTCAGGTTCGTTCCCTTGATGACCTCCACCGCTCCGAAGCTCTTGCACAAATTCTCGAGGACTATCTCAGACATTGTCTTTTTCCTTGGGCTGGCGCGATTTTCAGGGCGCAGGTGAATCCGTTCGAACGAACGTGCCTTGCTGGACGACGTTCTCGACGCGCGCACCCGGTGTGTTGATTTGGCGGAGCAGTGATGTGACGGCCTGCTCGGCAACCGCGCGGTTAGCAACCCACAAAGTCCCGATTTGCCTGATCATGTGTGGCGGGCTCGCGTCGATGCCGTCGGCGGAGTAGTCGAAAACGTGAATGCCGAAATCCTGGTTGTCGTTGACATCAAAATCGATCAGCACCGCATCGCGCCCCTTGTCCTCTGCGCTAAGGCACAGGAACTCTGAAAGCGGCAGCATCTTTCTTTTCCCCGAGATCGATTTGACGATGCTCGAGGTGAACGAGGACTGCAAAAGTGTGGGCCCAAAAACGACCAAGCCCGTCTTCTTCTTTGACGCCAGGATTGCGTCGAGCTTGCCGGCGGACAGGTCCAGATCAATAGAATCGACGGCGTGAAGGTCGCCGGAAAGACCAACCGTCGTGACGGCGAGCCCGGCGTCGATCATTAGCTTTGCCGCAACTTCCGATTGCCGCGAACAGGGCAGCAGGAGTGCCCCTGCCACCCTGAGATCCTCCATACGCACGGCCAGCTCGCCTTCGCGCTTGCTCGATCCGGCACTTGAAACAATCTGCAGCGAGTAACTCTGCTTCTCTGCCGCCGCTTCCATCGCGACAAGCAATGAGCTCGAGAACGGATCGCTGAATTCAGGAACGATGCAGCCGATGATACGGCGTTTTCCGCGTCTGAGTTCGGCGGCGAGCGGATTGATTCTGTAGCCTAAAGCTTCGATCGCGTTCTGAACGGCAATGACGTTCTCTTTCTTTACGGTCGATACGCCCTGCATGACTTTTGAAACGGTTGCGATCGACACTCCTGCGTAGCTCGCAACATTCTGCATTGATGGCTTTTCGTCGTCAGCCTTGCCCCTGGGTGGCATGTTTCCTCCTCACGCGATTATCGGGTGATAGCAAATTAATCGTTTTACATCCACCAAAAAATCGTTTAATTCGATGGCTAGTTAAGGAGGATACCGTGACTTCCGTGAACGAAAAACTCAACGTGGCTTTGGTCGGAATTGGGTTCGGCGCCGAATTTGCGCCGATTTATCGGGATCATCCCGATGTTGGAGAGGTTGGGCTATACGATACCAGCCGCACGAAACTCGACGCCGCCTGTGAACGCTTCAACATCGAAAAAAGGTACGCGAGCTTCGAGGACATCCTTGCCGATGATACCGTGGACGCCGTCCATCTGGTTACCCCGATCCCGCTGCACGCCGAGCAGACGGTCGCCGTTCTGAACGCCGGCAAGCATTGCGCCTGTACCGTGCCCATGGCGACTTCCTTCGAGGGCATTCAGGCCATCGTCGATGCCCAGGCACGATCCGGCAAGACCTACATGATGATGGAAACGGCGGTCTACACGCGCGAATTCCTCATGGTCCAGGAACTCTACCGCGCCGGCAAGTTCGGCAAGATCTCGTTCGCGCGCGGAGGGCACATGCAGGACATGGAGGGTTGGCCCGACTACTGGACCGGCCTGCCACCCCATCACTACATGACGCACGCCATTTCGCCCGTGCTCAAGCTGCTCGACGCACGTGCCAGCAAGGTGCACTGCTTCGGCTCGGGTCGCCTGACCCCCGAACGCGAGTCGTATTATGGCAACCCCTATCCGGTCGAGACGGCCATCTTCCGGCTTGATGACAGCGACGTCGCGGTTGAAGTCACCCGCTCCCTGTTCCAGACGGTTCGGCCCTATTCCGAATTCTTCTGCATTTACGGCGATCAGCTCGGTTTCGAATGGCAGCAGATCGAGGAGGAGGAGCCGCTGCTCTATTCGGTTCCCGATCCCGGCACCAGCCGAGGGCGCAAGATCCTGCACGAAGTCATCGATCCACCGGACCGCCAGGACCTTCTGCCGCCGCAGATCGCCGGTTTCACCAAGAAGGCGGTGTTCTCGGATGGCAAGCACCTGTCGTTTGTGCAGGGCGGCGGTCACAGTGGCTCGCATCCGCACCTGGTGCACGAGTTCGTGCGCAGCGTCGTCGAAGGGCGGACGCCGGAAGTCGACGTCGTAAGGGCGACAAACTGGACGGCTCCCGGCATTGCGGCTCACAAATCAGCCATGGCCGATGGCGAGGCCGTGATCATCCCCCATTTCCAGCCCGGTTCCCGGTAACTCGGTGCGCGGCAAGTCCCGAGAGACTCCGGTCGATCACACAGAAGAATTCTGGATTTGTGCCGGTGAAACAAAATCTCAAAAAGGAGGAGACTACCAATGACAAACATAACAAGGCGCAGATTTCTGACAACGACGGCAATCGGCACGGCCAGCATGCTGGCCGCCCCGTCGGTGTTCTCGCAAGAAACCCGTGAAATCAGCCTGATTGGCTGGAACAGCGAAAAGCTCAAGGAAATCTTCTCTCGGACCGAAGCAGAGATCGGCGTCAAGGTGAATTACGACGTGCTCCCCGCGAAATGGAGCGACGTCATGCAGAAGATCACTCTGTGGGGGCAGACGGGTTATTCGGGCGTTGACGTTCTGTTCGCCGACGACCTGATCGGCGGCCTTTGGGGTATGAACGGTTGGGCAGAGGACCTGAGCGGGTCCAGGGCCTGGGCGGCGAACGAGGCCGACATCGTCGACAACATCCACGACCTGAACACGGCCGCCGGCGGCGTCTATCGCATGTTCTACACGCTCGGTCTCGAGCCGTTCATGTACAACCGCACCCTGGTGCCGAATCCGCCCTCGACCTGGGACGAACTTGTCGAGATCGGCAAGAAAACCACCGACGCGGCGAACGGCGTCTGGGGTTGGCGTCCGCTCGGCGGCGAAGGCCACGCCTTCAACACCGTGCTTTTGATGCTCAACCAGGCTGGTGCCGATGTCTATTCGCTCAAGGACGACGCGACGCGGCAGGCCCTGCAGTTCATGTATGACTGGGTGCAGACCTACAAGATCACGCCGCCGTCTGTGGTCGGTGAGGACAACACGGTCGTTCAGGCCCTGGCGGGCACCGGCAAAGCCGGAATGTGGTGGACCTATGACAGTGGCACGAACGAGATTCTGAATGTCCAGAATGGCACACTGAAGCTCGATACGCTGGGTGCGGCGCGCTGGCCGAAGGGTCCGGCCTCCGATATCGGCCTTGTGCATGGCTGGGGTTTGATGTTGTCCAGGTATTCCAAGAAGAAGGAAGCCGCCAAGGACGTCATCGAGTGGATGGCCCAGCCCAGCATCCTCAAGGAAATGGGCGTCGCCCAGAACATGGCGCCTCCCTACAAGTCGCTCTTCGGGGATGCCGATCTCCGGAAGGCCATGCCGATCCTGACTGCCGGACCGGGTTGGGAAGAGCTGCTCCGTGGCGCCAAGTTCCGCGAGCCGATCGTCAGCAGCCCGCAGGTGACCCAGCTCTGGTCGATGTATGACCAGCTCGGCAGCTACATCCTTTCGGGACAGTACGATGCCGAACAGGCGCAGGCCTGGGCGGTAAAGGAGTATGACTCCATTCGTGGCTAGAAAGGAAATGCCGATTGCGGAGCGCGTCGTCTCTCCTCGGAGCCGGACGGGTGTAAGCCTTCGCTAGGTCGACGCAACGCCGCAATCGATCCGGCCCCGTCATGGCAACCGGATCGCGCCTGAAAGCTTGGCGGATGACCCTCCCTCATCCGCCAAGACTTTGTCATCATGTACGGGAAAATGACGATGGCTACACCTGCCCGACTCAAAGGTCTCGCTCGCGAAAAGTCGTCCTTCGACATCAACATAGCCGCCTATCTCATCGTGCTTCCGGCCATCATCATCCGGGGTGCCTTCACCGTCGTGCCATTGGCGCAGACCTTCTGGCTCAGCATGACCAACAAGTCACTTATGCGGGCGGGAAGTTTCGTCGGGTTAGACAACTACGTGAAGATGCTTCAGGACCAAACCTTGATTGCATCTTTCTCCTTCACAGCCATCTACACGGTTGTCAGCGTACTGCTTCAAACGGCCCTCGGGCTGGTCTTTGCCCTGCTGCTGACGCAGCAGCTGAAGGGAAAATGGTTCACCAACTTCGCCCTGCTTCTGCCCTGGCTGATCGCGCCGCTTCTGGCGGCAACCATTTTCAAGATCCTTTATTACGAGCAGGGCGGCATCATCAACGAGTTGCTGTTTCGCCTTGGCATCATTCACCAGCCCATACAATGGCTTAGCGACGGGAACACCGCCAAGGTCTCGGTCATAATGCTGACGGTGTGGAAGAACGTCTCCTGGGTGACGCTCATCTATCTGGCCGGCCTCACCTCGCTGCCGGGAGATCTCTACGAGGCGGCCAAGGTCGACGGCGCCAACGCGCTGCAACGTTTCCGGACCCTGACGCTGCCATTGCTGCGCCCCACGACCTATTTGATCCTGATGCTGCGCGCCATGGGTGAGGTGCAGACCTTCGAACAGATAAACGGGCTAACGCGCGGCGGTCCCGGGACCGCCACACAAACGCTGGCGGTCTATGCCTATCGGCGTTTCTTTCAGGAGCTTCAGTACGGATACGGGTCCGCGATCAACGTACTGCTCTTCTTTGTGACCGTCTCCATCGGCGCCTTCTTCGCCTGGCGACTGTTCAAGGTTTCGCGCTAGCGACAGGACGGACTGACTATGACAAAACATCCCATAATCTGGCGCACCATGCAGTATATCGCTCTTCTGATCATACTGATGTTCCTGACGTTTCCAGTCTACTACATGATCGTGACGTCCCTGAAGACGCCGGGCGAGGCCTTCCGCCTGCCACCGACATTCTGGCCACTGGATCCGACGCTGGACGCCTATCCCTATATCGCCAAATCCTGGCACTACTGGCGATCCTTGCTGAACACGCTCATCGTTGCCGGCACCGCCGCAATATCCGCGACTCTTTTCGGTGGCATGTCCGCCTACGGCTTCAGTCGAATGTCCTTTTCGGGCAAGCCACTCCTTTACACCGCCTTGATCAGCACGATCGCCATCCCACCGATGGTCGCGCTGGGGCCGATCTTTCTCTCCTACAGCCAGCTCGGCCTGCTCGATACGCATATCGGCCTGATCCTCGTCTTCATGTCCGAGGCCATTCCGCTGGCGTTCCTGATCACGTTCGCCTATCTCAAGGCCATCCCCAAGGAGATCGACGAGGCCGCGCAGATCGACGGCTCAACGCTGTTCGACACGATGTTCCGCATCATTCTGCCGATCGCCGCGCCCGGCCTGGCCGTGGCCTTTCTTCTGGTCTTCATCATGGGGTGGAACGAGTTCCTTTTTGCCTTCACCCTGACGGTCTCCCCTGACACGCGACTATTGACGGTTCGACTGTTCGAGGTGCCGGTCAGGACGGATGCCCAGACAATACCCTACGACCTGATCGCCGCTGGTGGCGTCATCATCCTGCTGCCGCTCATTCCGATCATCGTCGTCGTCCAGAAACAGCTCGTGGAAGGCATCATGGCCGGAGCGGTCAAGGAGTGAGGCAACAAGGCGAAGGGTAACCAAGATCAGGCATCTATCTGGCGATGGAGCTGGCTTCCGGCGAGCGGGCCAGCAACGCCACTCGCGGACGTCTTGCCTTCAGTTTTGACGTGCTGCCGTTGGAAAAGGTGCGCAGACGTGCGATTCGGGCTTGCCGCCTTTGGCCGCCAACGCCGCGAAGATCTTGTTGAACACGTCCATCCGGCTCCAGCGGATGAAGCGGTTGTAGATCGTCTTTGGCGGTCCGTACTCGGCGGGCGCATCGCGCCAGCGCCGCCCGTTCCTCAGAACGAAGATGATGCCGCTGATGATCCGGCGGTCGTCGACCCGGGGAACCCCGTGCGACAATGGGAAATACGGCTCGATCCGGCACATCTGCGCTTCCGACAACCAGATCAGATCACTCATGGTGACACCTCCTTGCATCACCAGTGATTCAGTCTGCCACATCACTCGCAACGTATTTAATGGGTCCTGAGCCTAGGCAAGGCACCATCGTGACGATCCGCCGATCCAAGACTGTGAATAGCCCCTAGATTCGTAGACGCCTTCTTCCCTAATTTTAAGGCAAGGAGGCCAAGATGGGCAAAGCCAACTTCAGTGACGAGTTCAAGCGGGACGCGGTGGCACAGATCACCGAACGGGGCTATCCGGTTGCGGAGGTTTCGAAGCGTCTCGGGGTCAGCCCGCACTCGCTCTACGAGTGGAAGAGGAGGTTTTCGGCGGCGGGGTCGGCCGACGATGGCAAGGATGCCGAGATTCGACGACTGAAGAAGGAGCTGACGCGCGTCACCGAGGAGCGCGACATCCTAAAAAAAGCGACCGCGTATTTCGCCAAGGATGCAAAGTGAGATACGCGTTCGTTGCCGAGCATCGCCCGCTGTTTTCGGTGCGTGCGATGTGTCGGTGCCTGCGCATCCAACCCAGTGGCTTCTATGCCTGGCTGAAGACCCCGCTGAGCAAGCGAGCGGAGGAGGATGTCCGGCAGACCGAGCTCATCAGGGCAGCCTGGCATGACAGCGGCAAGGTCTATGGCTATCGCAAGCTCCACGATGATCTTCTTGATCAGGGAGAGACCTGTTGCCCGAACCGGGTTGCACGACTGGCAAGACTGGCCGGGATCAAGGCCCAGATCGGCTACAAGCGCCGGCCGGGAAGCTATGGTGGCAAGCCTTCGGTCGTCGTCGACAACACGCTGGACCGGCAGTTCGACGTAGAAGTCCCTGATCGGGCCTGGGTGACAGACATCACTTATATCCGGACGCTGGAAGGCTTCGCCTACCTGGCGGTCGTCATCGATCTTTATTCCCGGCGTGTCGTCGGATGGTCGATGCAGAGCCGCCAGACCACGGACGTGGTCCTACAGGCATTGCTGATGGCGGTGTGGAGACGGAAGCCGAAGGGCAAGGTGCTGATCCACTCGGACCAGGGCTCCCAGTTCACCAGCATGGACTGGGCTGCATTCCTCAAGCATCACAACCTGGAACACTCGATGAGCCGCCGCGGCAACTGCCACGACAACGCCGTCGCCGAGAGCTTCTTCAACCTGCTCAAGCGGGAACGGATACGGCGCCGGGCCTACAAAACCCGCGCAGAAGCCCGGCAGGACGTGTTCGATTACATCGAGATGTTCTACAACCCAATACGCAAGCACGTCAGGAACGGAATGCTGCCTCCCGTCGAGTTCGAACGGCAGCAGAGAATGAGCACCGAGGGCGTCTAGAAAACTCGGGGCTATTCACAGTGCGTCCCAAGTCGGCCCCACGGAAAAACAAAGCAGTTCCCGAAATTAGACCCTCACGATGCCCACCAGAATATTATTGCTTGTGGATGGCAACGCCCCTTGTAACTAAAGGGATCGTCACGATGTCTGTTTGATCGGCAAGCACAACGCTCAACGAGACATCGACTTCAGTCAAATCGCTTACCATCTTCGCATTGCAGGCATCGCCGTCGATGGTAATTGACCCGGCTGCCGTGGCTCCAGCCGGGAGCCATTGGAATTGGTCGATTGCGGTTCTCGGGTTAAGACTAGCAATTTCAGTAGGTGTGAATACCGGTAACCCGCGCACCCCAGTTCTGCCAGGCTCGTGAAAGTCGAAATCCGAAGGAAACGTGCAGGGACCGGCCGCGATTCCGGTAGATAGAATGGCTATCGAAAGGGGCATGTCGCTGGCATTTTTGACAGAGAAATTCGCATTTGCATCATAGAAACTAGAACGATCTGGCGCCCCCTTAGCAATCCAATAGTACTCAGAAACAAGAAACGATTTCGCCGTCATAATTATTGAATCTGATCTGAGAGCATAGCGCAAACGAGCACCCTGATATGTAATCCCATCGCCAAGCGTGTCGGTGCTTGTAGAAGAGCTGTCAGCCATTTCCTGGGCGGGCAGTCGGTCCAAAACCGTGGAACTGCTATTCATGGGCAAAGTCGCCGCCTCGCGGCCAACAATACTGCCGCTCACGACGTCCATGGCCCGAACGTTCAGCTTGACCGGTCCACCGACTGACGTTGCTGTACCCACGAATATGGTGTCGACGCCAAGCAATTCCCCAAGATCCCGCACTGAATCAAGGTCGGTTAGGCTGTTGACTGGCAGCTCATTTGCTTCCAGCATTTTGATGATTTTCGACCGGGATAGAAGTGAAAAGCCCTTACCGGTCGTAAGCAGGTAGTCTGCGAGTTCATTCGCCAGCTGCCGTCCGAGTTCCGTTCGTTTGCCCTGCAGGTCGGTGAAATCCAAAACCGTGCCACGATAGTGCCCCGCTGCCTGCATCTGGTAGGCGAGGCTATTCGCCATTTGCTTCAGCTCAGCCTCATATGCGTGAGCCGGTGTGGCGGAAAACATGGAAAACACGACAGCAAATGTGCAGAATAAGCGAGACCAAAAGGACATTGAAAACTCCAATTCATTCAGAAGTGGTAATTTTGGGAACCGCAGTTGGCTCCTTCAATACAGGGCCTTCTGCTGTCTCATGCCAATCACAAAAGACCCGAGTGTCATTCGGAAAAATGCTTACGCAAACAAATGGCCTAAGTGCCACCACAGCAATGATCGTGAGTGAAGTTATTGCACAGGCGGGCACTTGGAACAATGAAGTCGTCAGAATACAGCACGCATGAGATATGTTCACCGTGACAAGGCGCAGCATATTAAGCCGAGCATGACTATGCCAACATTGAAGACATTGTTTTGGCGAATGTGATAGACGTTGAAGGTGCAGCCTTTGCTGCATTTTCTTAAGCTAGCTTTTTTTGGACGATTACGGGCAGGGTTGTCGTTCAGCGAAGAGATTTAGGGAGGCTACATGCGTGCCGTATCGATGATTATTCGCAGCATCCGAGTGGGATTGGGATTGCCGGTTGTATTGAGCCTTACATTGAGCGCACCACCAGCAATGGCCGACAACACGGGCACTCTCATCGGCAATGTGTTGGGAACAATGATTGTTATGAGTGCGCAGGAGGCAGAGCGCAAGCGCCAGGAACAGGAAATCCAAGAACAGCTACATGCGCAGCAACAGCTGGAAGCCCAACAAAAGCACGCTATGTACGTGCGGGCGCAGACGGCACTCAAAGAGCTGGGCTTCTACAATATGGATATTGACGGCGCATGGGGGCCTGGTTCGAAATCGGCTATGGCCGCGTATCAAACGGCCTTCGATCTTCCGCATGTCGAGCTCTCAGAGTATCAGCTTTCAACGCTTGAGCAGATTGCGGCACAGGGATGGCGTAGTGCGGATGAATACCAACTGGCGAGGGACGGTGGATTCTACAACCGTGACGAGTTGGTGGCGGCGCAAAGCGGTGGTTTCCAAACACGCTCGCAGTGGAAAACCGCAACCTCAGCAGGTTTCGACAACCGGCAAGATTTCCTGAGCTTTACGCGCTCGGGCTTTTCCGACGCCAACGCCTACCGCAATGCCATGGCCGGAGGTTTTGCCGACGCGTCCGAATACACCGATGCCATACAGCTCGGCTTCGATAATGTCTCTGACTATCGGCAGTTCGTTGCTGGTGACTATGCGAACAAGAGCGAGTTCGACCAGACGAAAGCCGCGCGGGTTCAAGCCGAGCAAGCCAAGAGCACTTGCATCGACGCATCAACAGATGTGGACACGATTGAGCGGGATTCAGCTTGCCGACTGGCGCTCGACGCCTTTCCCAATAATCCTACCGTCGTCGCCTATGCGCAATCGGCGAAATCCGCACTAGATACCGAGCGAGCAAGTCTTCCCACGCTCATTTCCGAAAAGCAGCGGACACTGTCCGGCCTACTGGCCAATCCGGATGAGCTATCTCAGGACGAATTGGATACAGAAGTCACCACTATCCGAGCTGAGCTCGAATATCTCGGCATGCGCCAATCGCTCATTGCACTGCAGGAACAGCAGGCTGCATGCTCGCTGGCTGTGAATGCACAAGATTGGGAACATGCCAAGTTTGCCTGCGCGGAGGCTCTTGCCGAAGCCAAGGCAGCTGACGACATCGATGCAACAGCAGACGTAATCGACAATCTCCGAAGCCTTGCGGACGTGGCAAACGAGCAGGCCACACTCGTTGCCGAACGCGCGGCAAGGGAACAAACTCGGCTCGCCCTTGCTTCGGCGAAAGAGAAAGGTAACAGCCTCGTTGCCGAAATCACCGGTTTTTCCGCAGAAGGTAATGAGTTCCGGCAGGGGCTACGTGTTGCCCGTGCGCTGGTTACGCTCAATCAGGCGCTGAAGACGGAAAGCGCGGAGGCTATCGAAAACACCTTTGACGACTTGCTTGAGCTCGTCGAAGTCGAAGCCGAGTTCCTAGCCTATCGCGAGGACAAGAAGGTCGCTGCCGAGAAAGTGGAAGTCTCGGCGGCGATTGCTGCGCGACGAGACGCGGAAAACCTAAACAGCTTCCTGCAGGACTACATCTCCCATAACCTTACGGTGCCAAGCATTGGCGATCTTCTCGATCTGCAGGCGCAGCTGGAAACTACGCTCCAAAAGGGCAACACGGTTGAAATCGCCAGTGCGCTTTCCACGGGACGCGAGGCGGTTTTTCAGTTCGGTTTAAATAATGAACTGGAAGACTTTGTAAGTGCTTTGGAGGCGCCAATCGTTTCCGAGCAGGCGCTTGTGGAAGAGCAAGCCGAGCGCGAAGCGCAGACGATTGAAGTTCAATCAGCCCGCTCACAAGCTGCGGAGCTGGTTGACGAAGTTGGAGCGTATTCCCAATCGGATGCCCGTTTCGCTGATCCCCTAGCAGTTGGTAGGGCGCTGGTCGCGTTGCGCGGGGCTCTGTCCGACGGTGAGGTCAGTGACATCGTCCAGAGCATGGATGCCATGGAGGCTGTTCTCGCGCAGGACGCGGCATTCCAGGCAGCACGCGAGGAGCGGGCGGTAGCCACGGCAGAGTCCCGCCAGAACGCACGCGTGCTCGCCGAGGAAAGGGCGAAGTCCTACGGTGCTTTTCTGGTCGACCACATCGCGAGCAATATCACATCACCCGATATTGGAGCGATAATTGACCTGCAGGACAAGCTCGATTCGGCTGCAAGCTTGGGTGACTGGCAACAGATCATGGTCGCGAACAGCGCTGTTGAGGACTATCTCGCAAGCAACGATCTGGATGCTGACTACAGGCAGTTTGCCGCACAGCAGAGCGCCAAAGAACAGGAAGGTCCGCAGGTTGCGACCGCGCAGAACGGCATCGCGCTCAATGCCGCCAACGAAGAGCTGCTAAGCGGCCACGCCGCGGATATTCTTGTTTTGAAGAACAATAGCGGTGCCGCGCCAAGCATGGCGGTCAACCTGCTCGGTAATCTGACATTCGACAATGACACGGCGACCGCGTGCTGGCTCAATGAGCCTCCGACAACGTCAACAGCGACGCTGTTGATGCGCAATGAATTGCGAAGGATTGGGGCAACTAGGCTCAACGGGAGCGCGGAGTGCTCATCCGACTACATGCAGACGGCCGACCTCATTCTTGTACAACGCGGCGCATTTCTTGAGCGCTCTGCAACCGATGCACGGCCTGCCATTCTCGATTTCGAGAAAGGCAGGTTGGTAACGCTGGTGTCGATAACAAACCAGCATGTTGCCGAGTTCGAAGCGCAGCTTGAGCAGTCTACACATAAGCTCACTGATCAAATCGCAGCCGAGGAGAAGGAGGGATTCGGCCTGATTTACCTGCCCGGTGGCAATGGCGACATCTGCTTTGCCAGCGATGCCGATGCGCTTGCCAATGCCAATCTGTTGTCTGCACAGCGCGGCGTCCTGCAGTTTTACTATACTGAAGGAACGCCCACACTTTCACCAGTCATGCTGGATCGAGCATTCGTTCTGGCGCAACGGGGCGAATGCTCTGGAATCTATACAGATACCGGATCACTCAAAGTGCTGCTGAGCAGCCTTGAGCGCGAGAGCGTTCCTCATCTGCTCGTACCCCTTTGGATCACGGGCGATGCCTACCAAACGGAAGTTGCACAGATCAACGAAACCAAACAGCAGCGCGAAGCGCGGCTGCAGGCGCAGCGCCAGCGCGCTGAGGCGGAGGCTGAACTTCAACGCCAGAAGAATGCAACAGCTGAAAGGCTGCGGCTTGCTGAGCAAGAGAAGATGCGTGCTGAAAACAACGATGACGCTATGGGTGCGACGAAGGAAATCGGCGACATGGCCTCAGCCTACTTGCGAGGTAATGCCTCCCGATTTGGATCACTGTTCCCGGAGGCCGCCAGATTGCGCTCGTCGCAAGCGGCCAACAAATGGAAAGTGACAAACGACAGCTCCAGCCTGTGGGACTACGGCACCGGCTTGTGGCAGAATCGGCGTGTGTCCGCCGTGTTGGTTGAGGTGCGCTATCAAAGCGAGAACGCGGTTCTCGGCCAATACCGAGAGGACTGTGCTGTTGTCGGCTATCTCATTGATGAGGAGTTTAGCTTGCTGCGCGATGCCATCGAAGCACCCTGCGCTCAGGTAAGTGTGATTAGGGACTGGCAGCACGCCCATATGTTTGAAAGTGGGTGGTTCGCGGAGTGATCTCTTGATCCGTTAGCGGGCACGCCACGCGTGCCCGCTAACGGATCAGTATTTTCGGCCAGTATGATAGTCGGCACCGATTCGGTGATAGCTGTATCGGCCGATTTTCTGGACTCGTGTTCGAGCAATTTGCCGAAGTAGGCGAATTTCCAGAAGATTTCCCGATAATCAATGGTGAAAGCACCAAAGTTGTGCTCACCATTGGGTCATTGTCCCCAGTGAAATCCGCATAAGTGCGGACGCGAGGGGGAAATTGTGCCTGCACATCGATCAGCAGTGCTCGAACGCCGGCGGTCAGCATGATCTGACCGCCCATGAAATTCTGCCGCACGATGTCGTTGATCAACCGGATACTTTCTAGCCTTTAATAATCCTCGCTTATCGCGAACTACCCCATGCTCCCAAATCGACGAGTTTATGGACTCTTAACGCCATACCGCGTGCAATTAATTGCACATCTGATGCAGCCGAAACGGCAGAGCGCTACGGTCACTGCGGAAGAGAACGGTTCTGCTTGCAGATCGACCCTGAACAGATTTCGTTTGCCGCAGGTGACCGCTGGCGGTGGAACCGAGGTCAGATTCGTTCGACCAGATCGATGAGGCGTAAGTAGCGAGGATCTGAGGTCATTGAAGGATCGGTCTCGGCGATTAAGGCCAGCACTTTTGGCAGGTCGTAAGATGGACGGCCTAGATGTTTGATCCCGAGTTTTGATGGAGCATTGTTTTCTTCGGCATGGAGGGATGCGCTATGGGACAGGTTCTACACGGCAGCGCCACGACGACAGAGGCGGTCCGTCGAGCGATACAAAATAGTCAAGAGAGCCTGAGAGCGCTGGCTAGGCGCTATGGGATCAACCAGAAAACGGTCGCCAAGTGGAAGAGGCGGACCTCGACCGTCGATCTGCCGACGGGGCCGAAAGTGCCGCACTCGACGGTGCTGTCTCTCGAGGAGGAGGCCGTCATCGTCGCCTTTCGCAAGCACACTTTGCTGCCATTGGACGACTGCCTCTACGCCCTGCAACCGACGATCCCACACCTAACGCGGTCTTCACTGCACCGCTGCCTGCAACGGCACGGGATATCCCGGTTGCCGGAAGTAGAGGGCGACAAAAGCCCAAGAAGAAGTTCAAGCGTTATCCGATCGGCTACTTCCATGTCGATATTGCCCAGGTCCAGACAGCCGAGGGTAAACTCCAGCTCTTCGTTGCCATCGACCGCACCTCGAAGTTTGCCTTTGCCCGCCTTGAGACAAGCGCAACGGTGCACGCTGCCGCCGCCTTCCTGAAGGCCCTGATCGAGGCCGTGCCCTACCAGATCCACACCGTGCTCACCGACAACGGTACCCAGTTCTGCGATCTGCCCTCCCGCAGGAATGGCCCCACGGCGCGACTGCGCATCCACATGTTTGATCGCGTCTGCATCGACAACGGCATCGAGCATCGGTTGACCAAACCGAACCACCCATGGACCAACGGCCAGGTCGAGCGCATGAACCGAACCATCAAGGAGGCGACCGTCAAGCGCTTCCATTACGACAGTCACGACCAGTTGCGCCGGCACCTTCAGGACTTCATCAACGCCTATAACTTTGGCCGTCGCCTTAAGGCCCTCAAAGGCCTCACCCCATACGAGTTCATCTGCAAACGCTGGACTTCAGAGCCGGATCGATTCATTCTCGATCCACTCCATCAAATGCCGGGACTGAACACCTAGAGCGTTTTCAGCAAAAGTGGATACCGGTTCGCCGGTTCGAGTGAAGAGGATCAGAAAACAGTCCAGTGGACTGTTTTCCCGATGAATACGCCATAACAGGAAGAGAGAGCAGATCACCCGATTCAACTAAAACGTGATCTGCTCTAGTCCTTTGAATCACTCAAACTGACGGGTACAATTTTATAAGTTTGATGCGGGCGTGTTCGTTTGTGAACTGCCAGTTTGCGATGCAGCGTTTGTCGTTGCGCGCTTTTTGCCAGGCGGCGATGTCGCGGATCAATTCGTTCTTGCTGCTGACGCGTTCTTTCAGGCACTGGCGCGACAGGATTGAAAGTTCTGCTTCGGCCATATTCAGCCACGAACCGTGTTTTGGCGTGTAGTTCCATTCGAACCTGTCGGCGATGCGACGGGCTTTGGCGGGTTCGAAGGTCGCGTAAAGCGATGTGGGGCTGTGTGTGTTGAGATTGTCCTGGACCAGCACGATCTTGTCGGCATCGGCAAAATGGATGTCGGCGAGTTCGGCAAGAAAGTGTGCGTACTCGTTTGCGCCGCGATGGTCTGTGACCTTGAGGTGCCGCACCCCTTCAAGCGGGGCAAAGGCCATGAATACACTGGCCGTTCCTGCGCGCTTGTACTCATAATCGTGCCGGGCGATGCGCCCCGGTTTCATGGGGATAGGTAAACGCGTGGCGCCGACCAGTTGCTTAGCCGCTTCGTCGAGGCAGACCAGTGGACGCTTGGGATCACGTGGGCGCTGGTAGATCGCCAACACGTTCTCCATGGCCGCGACAAAGGCCGCGCTCTGTTTTGGCGGGATTACCCAATATCGGCTTCGGTGAGGCTTAAGTTCGTTTTTTTAAGCGCGCGCCCAATCGTGTTGAAATGCGCCGCCTCAACGATGTTCAGTTCGACAACCTTGTCCGCCAGAAGCCGAATGGTCCAGCGCGCATGGCCTTCCGGCGGCTCGGAGCACGCCAGCGCGATCAGCCGGGCCTCCGCTTCGCCGTCGAAAATGCGCCTGACAGCGGGATGAAGACGCTGCTTGCGGGCGAAGACCGCCTCCATCCCTTCCATCACGAAGGTCTCGCGCACGCGCGCGACCGTAGACGGCGATGTCTCCAGACTTTGGCAGATCGCCCGATCCGTCCAACCCTCGCCACACGGCCCCTTGTCGGCTTTCAACAGGATGCGCGCCTTGGTGTTCGCGCGTGCTGGCAATGTGCCTTTCCTGACCTTCGACAAAAGCGCCTCGCGCTCGTCCAACGTCAGCTCAACCACATATCGTTTGTTCGTCAAAACCCTTCTCCTTAATGCTCAAATCAGCACCAAGAGAATCAGCTCGCTTAACAAATCTCAACTGGTCTTTTTAACTGGTGCAAGGCACTAGGCATGAAGGCGTTACTAGAACATTGGGATCGTGCCGGGAGATAGTTTGGCGTCGTGCGAATCGATAATTTCCGCCGTCGAATTCGTAAAATTAGATTCAAACAAGACTGCAATTGTTGGTGTTCCACTAGGCCAGCCCGGGCATAGTGGACATGCGAATCCGTGGAGGGACAGTCCATGAAGCCCGTCACAAGCATTTCGGTGGTAGCGCTGATGTTTTGTGCGCTACTCAGCCCCGCGTTCGTTCAATCAGCGTAAGCAGTCGACGGCTATGCACTTCATCGAATGTGCGAGCACGCAGACAGGGATGACGTATCGCAAGCATTCTGCGTCGCCTACATCATGGGGGCGTACGAAGCTCAGAAGCATGGGCACAGCCTAGAAGGTGAACTCTATTGCCCACCCGAGTCTACAAATCAGATGATTGTCGACACTGTGACTGCTTTCCTGCGGGATAACCCGGCAGAAAGACATGAGAACGCCGCCTACCTTGTCATATTAGCGCTAGGCGCTGCTTTTCCGTGCATTTCCCTGTTCTAAGCTGACCGGGAGTGCCACAGCATTCATTGTGACCTGGTCAGCGGCATAGGATAATCACGATGCGTCTCGATACCGAACCAGACGTGGACTGGAAGAACATCTTCCAGCTTTGGCGAGAGAACGGCGAACGCGTTCCCTTCAAGGTGGCCAAAAACACATGGAGCGCAGAAGCAGGTCACTTCCTGATTGTCGAACGCGTGGAAATCAAAAAGTGGCCCTACGGCGATGCATGGGGGCACTATCATTGGGGTGGCCGCCCGTCTGAGCGGAAGAAAATCGACGCAGCCGGAGTGTACAAGTGGCGGTTGCTAGAGGACGACCAAGGGAGCTTGATCAAGTAGCGTTGACGGCGGCAAATGCCCGTTTCCGTTCATTCCAGAATGGGCGTACCGGAATCGACCGACCAGACCATCGCCCAAAACTGTTGCTTCCAATCGGTTCCTTTTCCGTCGAGATACTTGCTTCGACCGATGGCCTCGCCATAACTGGTCACTTCCCGGGCGAATTCCATATCCGCATTGCCTTCATGAGCGACCCAAACCCGGGCAATGGCGAAGGTCAGAAGGGCATGGAAAAGTGTGATGCGTGTCGCCTTCTGGGCATCATAAGCCCGTGGTGCCAATTCGATTGTGCCGGTAGATGCGCCATCCTTGCCCTTGGTGAAGCTGTGAAGGCGGAATTGCCATTGGGCGAGCATCCCCGAATAGTGGGCGTAGGGTTGGACGGCACCCACCAACTGCCCCATGAAGTCGACCCACGGTTCGCCCCAAAGGCCGCCGCCATAGCCGGCCCACACGTTCCCCGCCAGCCACTTCCGAAGTTGACCCGGCTGGCGTCGGTCATCCTCCCACTGAGCAAGTTCGTTCATGGCGCCCGGGTGTCGGCTTAGGCCAAGTTCGATCACGGACAGCGCCTCGAGGCACTGGCGGGTCAATGCCAAGGCGACCGCGTGGCTTCCTTCCTTGTTGGCGTGGTTCGCGAACAGCATCGAATCGAGGATGAACCAGTGCGCGAATTCGGGCAGGTGGCGGACTGGCAATGGCAGATCGCTTCGCCGCGCGCCTATCGCTTTTGCTGTCCGGCTCATGGTCGAATGGGTGAAGGAATCCATCCGGGTGAACCATTCGGGATAGGACGTCCTAGGCGCCACGGGATGCCTTGTCGATCATCTGGCCGATGGAATGCAACGTCAGGCCGCTCAATTTCGTCCTGTTGCCCATCGTAACGCTGTAGCCGCTCTTGCCGCGTCCTTTGCCCGCCAGTCGCCAGCCGAGGGCGTTAGCCCGGACTTGCAAAGCCGCGTAGTTCTCCGGGGTGTCGGCCGCGTCTATAGCCGCCTTTTCGGCTTCGATCCGCTTAACCAGATCGGCCAGATCTTCTTTCGGTGTGCCGCTCATGTGGTCCCCTTCGGCCGCTTTGACAGGCCGTAGGCTAGCACGATTCCCGGCTGACCACATTTGAAGGTCCAGCCCATCGCAGTCCATAGCGGGCCACGCCGGTATATTTGACGGATATTTGACGGCTTTGCGCTGAATCGCGCTAAGTCATTGAAAAATATGGTGGGTGTGACAGGGATTGAACCTGTGACCCCTGCCGTGTGAAGGCAGTGCTCTCCCGCTGAGCTACACACCCGCGAGCGTGGGTCGGGTTGCGATCACGCTCTTGGTTATTTGCACACGGGCCTGCCCCTCGTGGGGTCTCGGGTTCCTTGCGCTTTTCCGGCAGAGCCGGGAACGAGATGGTGGGCGTAACTGGGATTGAACCAGTGACCCCTACGATGTCAACGTAGTGCTCTCCCGCTGAGCTATACGCCCATTCTCGTCATGCACCCGTTCCGGGCGCGTCGCGGCGATAGACCATAAAATATCGGCACCGGTCAAGGGGTTTTGCCATGCGATGGTGCCGCATTTTTCATGCCGCCAGCAGGCGCTCGACTTCTCCGACCAGATCCTTGAGATGGAAGGGCTTGGAAAGGACGGACGCGTCCTTGGGAGCGTCGCTGTCCGGATTGAGCGCCACCGCGGCGAAACCGGTGATGAACATGACCTTGAGATCGGGATCGAGCTCGGTGGCGCGCCGCGCCAGTTCGATTCCGTCCATTTCCGGCATGACGATGTCCGATAGCAAAAGCGCGAACGGTTCTTCGCGCAGGCGCTCATAGGCGGACTTGCCATTGTCGAACGACACCACGTCATAACCCGCGTTCTTGAGCGCCCGCGTCAGAAAATGACGCATGTCGTTATCGTCCTCGGCAAGCAAAATGCGATGCATCCGTACTCTTCTTTGTTCATTTCCGGGGCCCGACCGACCACCCGGGGGTCGAAAGGCACGCCAGACATTTCGTTCTCCCGAACTCGTAAGGCCAATCCGGCGCCGATTCAACTCATCGGATGCACCTTGCTTAATCCGCCTCGGGACGGACAGATGTTTAGTCAGGTTTTTTCGCCACGCAATATCTTAAAAAACGTGTGTTCCGAGCGCCGCCCAGGTTATGGACAACAGGCCGGTCCCGAGGCAAACTTGCCGCAAAGAAGGGCAAGCTGAAGAGATCATGCGGTGAAATCCGATTTTTCCGACCGGCCAGCGTTCGAAACCATCCGTCCGCGCCGGCAGCTGGCGCCGTTGGTGGTCAATTCGGCTCATTCGGGCCGCGATTATCCGCAACGCTTTCTCGACATGACGCGTCTCGATCACCTGACCATTCGTCAGTCCGAAGACGCCTATGTCGACGAGATCTTCGAGCGGGCGCCGCATATGGGCGTTCCCATGTTGCGGGCGCATTTTCCCCGCGCCTATCTCGACGTCAATCGCGAGCCGTTCGAACTCGACCCCAAAATGTTCCGCGACCGGCTGCCGGACAATTGCAACGCCGCTTCGCCGCGCGTGGTGGCGGGCCTCGGCACGCTGGCCCGCGTCGTCGCTGAAAACAAGCCGATCTATCGCGACCGGCTGAGCCTCGACGACGCACTCATGCGCATCGAAGGCATCTACAAGCCCTACCACGCCACCTTGCAAAGGCTCCTGGGAGAAACGCTCGATCAGTTCGGCGTCGCTCTTCTTGTCGACTGCCATTCCATGCCGCGCCTGACCCGTACGGGCGAGCGCGCCCCGCCCGATATCGTTCTGGGCGATCGTTACGGCACGACCTGCGCACCCGTGGTCATCGACACGGCGGAGGCGATCTTTGCCGGGACCGGATTCAAGGTCGCCCGCAACCGGCCCTATGCAGGCGGACAGACCACGCGCACCTATGGCCGGCCCAGGCACGGCGTTCATGCCTTGCAGATCGAGATCAGCCGGCATCTTTACATGAACGAGGTTACCCTCGTCCGCCATCAGGGATTCGACCTGATGGTCAGCGTGGTCAATCGCCTGATCGCCGCGCTGATGGCCCTCGATCTCAGCCCCCAATCCGGACTTGCCGCCGCAGCCGAATAGGACGCGCGTCGATAAACAAAGCCTGCTGACACTGCCGGGATCAAAAAAACGGGCCGCGTTCGCGGCCCGAAGTCAAGGGAGGAAACAAAAGACCGAATCACGGAAAAGGCAGCGCCTTTTTGGCAAACGATCTTTGTCATGCAAAACGTGGAGTGAACCAAATCGCCCCACTGGGCAACACTAATGCCGATACTTTACTAGCATTTTCCGTATTACTTTTCGGTTAACGCGCAATCTGCGCCTCGAATACCTCACAGACAAACCAAAAACATTTGGTGGTCACTCAACAAAAGCAAGTCAACATGACGTTTGAAAACAAAGAACAATTTCGCGCCGCGACAGGTCTCGACATCGAGACGATCGAAATAACGTTACTGCAAGCCGCTTTGGCCGCAGACCGCGAAACCCTTCCCCGTTTCCGCACTAATTTATCTGTGGACAACAAGTATTCGTCGGGGTTCGATCCTGTCACCGACGCGGATCGCGCCGCCGAACGCGCCATTCGCGCCGTCATCGAAAAGGCGTTCCCCGATCACGCCCTGATCGGCGAGGAATACGACAACAAGCTGACCGACAGCCGCTTTTCCTGGGTCATCGATCCGGTCGACGGCACCCGCTCCTTCATTTCCGGCGTTCCGCTCTGGGGCACTCTGATTGGCGTTGCCTTCGACGCACAGGCCGTCGCCGGCATCATGAGCCAGCCCTTCACCGGCGAGGTCTTCATCGGAAGGCCGGGCGGATCGGACTGGCGGCACGCAGGAGAACGGCGCGCGCTGAGGTCCAGCGCCTGCACCGAAATTTCCAAAGCGCGTCTGTTCACCACCAGCGAAGCCCTGTTCGACACGCCGGAAAAACGGGCGGGCTGGGACGCCGTCGCCAGAGACAGCCTGCTCGTCCGCCACGGTGCGGATTGCTATGCCTATTGTCTTTTGGCAGCCGGTCACGTCGATCTCGTCATCGAGACGGGTCTTAACGCCTTCGACATCGCCGCGCTTATCCCGATCATCGAACAGGCCGGCGGATGCATTTCGACCTGGGATGGCGAACGGCCGGACAAGGGCGGCAACATCATTGCCGCCGCCACACCCCAATTGCGCGATCAGGTGCTCGAACGCATCGCCAGGGCAACGGGACGCGGATAAGGCCGGCAACCGTTATCAATCAAACGCTGCGTTCGGTGATGAAGGCGTCGAAGGCGGCGAAGACTTGGGCGCGGATCGCATCGCTTTCCATGAACAATTCATGCCGGGCCGCCGCGATCACCGCGTGACGCCCGGTTCTCAAAGCCAGACCGAGATGTTCGATCGCGGCCACCGAGACGATCTCGTCGCGCGCGGCGGCAAGCATCAAGACCGGAATGCGGACCTTGCCGGGAAAATCGTGATCCGCCACCTGCGCCATGGCCCGGAAGGAGGCCGCCAGCCATTTGACGCTCGGCTTGCCGATCATCATTTCCGGCCGCGCATTGATCACATTGACACTATACATGTAGCGGCGGAAATCCGAGGTTAAAGGATTGCCGGGAAAGCGCGTTTCGCTCGGTGGTCCGTCGCCCGAGCGCCCCATGGGGATCTGCCCCGCGCCGACGAAGGACAGGGTTTCGGTGCACACCGCCATGCCTGTCGTGGACAGCGGCTGGCCCGCCACGGCCAGCATGGGCGAGGATAAAAAGACGCGCTCGAACATGAGCCTGTCCCTGGCCGCCGCCATCAGCGAAATGAGCCCGCCCATCGAGTGGCCGACCAGATAGAAGGGCGGCGGGCAGTCGGGCAGAAGGATCTCGGAGTGAAAACTCTTGAGGTCGGTCCAGTAGTCTTCATAGGTATCGACATAACCGAGATGGATGTTCCGGGTCAGCCGGTCCGAGCCGCCCTGGCCGCGCCAGTCGAACGTCGCCACCGAAAAGCCGCGCCTGCGGAAATCCTCGATGGTCTCGAAAAACTTCTCGATCATCTCCCCCCGGCCCTGCACGAGGCAAACCGTACCCTTCATGGCGCCCGCCGATTTCGGCCAGAGCGCATAACGCAGGCGCACCTTGTCGCTGGTCAGGAAGTAGCCGGCGCGTGCGCCGCCCGGTATGGGGTTGGCCCGCGTCTCGCACAGGATCGATCCGGATGACGCGCTATCCTCATTCATGTCGGCAGTCCGAAAAAAGTCTCGTTCGCCCCGGAAACTAGAGCATCGGGCGAAAAAGTGGAATCCGGTTTTTCGTCTGAGCCGATGCGACCGTCAAAGGCCGGACTGGGGTGCGTGCGTTGCCGGCGATACGGCAAACGACCTGTTCGAAGAACGGGAAAGCCCGGCCCGATCCCCGTAAAAGGAAGACCGGCCCGGGCTTTCGTGTGCCGGATGCTTAAGCGGGGGCGGGTATCGCATCCGGATTTGGAATGCCGGAGCGGCCGAAAACGCTCGGCGCTCCGGGGAAAAGGACCGCCGCGAGCAGTGCGGTCCGGCTTCCTGTGTTCATGAAGCTGGACCCGTTCGCCTGAACAGGACCGGAGTGGCCCGTTCACATCCGGTTCACGTTCAAAACAGGGCAGAACACCCCTCTTGAAAGCGGTTTTGGCGCGCCTATATCAATTCCGTTCGCCGGAATGAACCGGGAACGCCGGAGGTTCGAAGGGCTCGCCAACATGGGAGCCGTGAACGGATTCCGGAACCAAAAGACCATCGCTTTCGTCCATATGGAGAAACAGATGCAAACCTTCGATTTTTCCCCCTTCTATCGTTCGACCGTCGGCTTCGATAACCTGTTCGACCGGCTCGACAGCCTGACCGCCCAGGAAGCCAAGACCTATCCGCCCTACAATATCGAGCGGCTCGGCAACGAAGCCTGGCGCATTTCCGTCGCTGTTGCCGGTTTCTCCAAGGGCGATATCTCGATCGAAGCTGCCGAGAACACCCTGACCATCAAGGGTGGCAAGACGCCCCAGCCCGACACCGAGGAACGCGCGTTCCTGCATCGCGGCATTGCCGAACGCAGTTTCGAACTGCGCTTCCAGCTCGGCGATCACGTCGAGGTCAAGGCGGCCGCGCTCGAAAACGGGCTGCTGCATGTCGATCTGAAGCGCGAGGTTCCCGAGAACCTCAAACCGCGCCAGATCGAGATCAACACCGGCTCGAACGACACCGTCATCGAAGACAAATCGGTCAACTGATTTCTTTGATCTCTCAGAACCAGGCTGGACAGGCGCCCGAAAGGGCGCCTGTTTTCTTTTGGCGCTCTGCCGAACCGCGCCGGATCGGCGCATCGGGAACGCTTCCGCGCGCCATCGGCATAGGCCCGCCCCAGCGGGTGCGGCATGCCGCAAAACGCGCTGATGCGCATTGTCTCAGCCCCCGGCAGGCCGCTTGCCCTTCGGTAAAAAATCTGTCAATGTCCCACGGATTTAGGACAGTACTATTGTCCATTTAGAGCTGTTCACAGGCAATCCGAGGGGAAAGCCTGCATTGGTATGGCCCCCCGCAAACAGGGACCGGGTTTCGGATCAGGGTCATGCGCGAACGGAACGAGAAAGGGCATGAAGCCGCTTCTAGCGAAGGGTGACATGTTCTAGACTGCAAACATGCCGAAGCCCGTCTCCCGGGCCGAGGCGGCGCGACGCGGATCCGGGAGATTTTTCACGGACCAAGGCGCGGGGGCCGGCATGGCCCGAATGAGCGGCCATTTGGATGCAGCGCCGCTCCCATTTAAAATGGCGTGCTTCGCCTCGAGCCGTACCGGTGATGTACGACCCGAAGTAAAGGCATGTACGATTGAATTCCGCCCATCAAAGGGTGACCCTAGAGTGAGGAACAGGCGATGACCAGCCAGATCGATACGACGTCCGCAATGCTTGCGAACACGACCGACCTGCGCACTAAAACCGGCCGCCCGGAAGCCCAGGGGCTTTACGATCCGGCCAACGAGCACGATTCCTGCGGCGTCGGCTTCATCGCCAATATCAAGAACGCCCCCTCGCACGAAGTCGTCGAAAAAGGCCTCGAGATGCTGGTCAACCTGACCCATCGCGGCGCCGTCGGCGCCGATCCGCTGATGGGGGACGGCGCCGGACTGTTGAGCCAGATTCCGCACAAGTTCTTCAAGAAGGTCGTCGATTTCGACCTGCCCGGCGCCGGCGAATACGCCGTTGCGATGATCTTTTATCCCAGCGACGAAAAGCTGAGAAAGACCTGCAACAAGGTGTTCAAGCGCGCGCTCGAGTCCGAGGGGCTTTCGCTCATCGGCGAACGCGTCGTGCCCTTCGACAATTCGTGCCTTTCCGAAGGCGTGATCGCCACCCAGCCCCATATCGAAGAAGCCTTTATCCGCATGCCATCGGGGCTCGATATCGATACGTTCGAACGTCGGTTGCTGATTGCGCGCAAGGTGGTGTCCAACGCCATCTACAACGATCTGCCCGAAGCCCAGAACGACAATGGTTTTTACATCGTGTCGATGTCGGCGCGCACCATCGTCTACAAGGGCATGTTTCTGGCCTACCAGCTTGCCGCGTTCTATTCCGACCTCAAGGACGAGGATTTCGAAAGCGCCGTCGCCCTGGTGCACCAGCGCTTTTCGACCAACACTTTCCCGTCCTGGAAACTGGCCCATCCCTACCGCATGACCGCCCATAATGGCGAGATCAACACCATCCGCGGCAATTTCAACTGGATGGCGGCGCGCCAGGCTTCCGTCGCCTCGCGCTATTACGGCGACGACATCACCAAGATCTGGCCGATCTCCTACGAAGGCCAGTCCGACACCGCCTGTTTCGACAACGCTCTCGAATTCCTGGTGCGTGGCGGCTATTCGCTGCCGCATGCGGCGATGATGCTCATTCCCGAGGCTTGGGCCGGCAACCCGCTGATGGATGCCGAACGCAAGGCCTTCTACGAATATCACGCCGCCCTGATGGAGCCGTGGGACGGGCCCGCCTCCATGTCGATGACCGATGGCCGCTATGTCGTGGCCACGCTCGATCGCAACGGTTTGCGGCCGGCGCGGTACCTCGTCACCAAGGAAGGCCATGTCGTGCTCGCTTCGGAAGCCGGCACGCTCGACATTCCGGAAGAGGACATCGTCGAGAAGTGGCGGTTGCAGCCGGGCAAGATGCTCGTCATCGACATGGTCGAGGGCCGGGTGATCTCGGATGCCGAGATCAAGCGGACGCTGGCGAGCCGGCATCCTTACGCACAATGGCTGGCCCGGACCCAGATCGTTCTGGAAGACCTGCCGCCGGTCGCCTCCGAGCCGCCCAAGACCTCGGAAAGCCTCCTGGATCGCATGCAGGCCTTCGGCTACACCATCGAAGACATCAAGTTCCTGATGACGCCGATGGCCACCACCGGCCAGGAAGCCGTTGGCTCGATGGGGGCCGACACGCCGATTTCGGCGCTGTCCGGGCGTCCAAAGCTCCTTTATACCTATTTCAAGCAGAACTTCGCCCAGGTCACCAATCCGCCCATCGATCCGATTCGCGAGGAATCGGTGATGAGCCTCGTTTCCTTCATCGGCCCGCGTCCGAACATTTTCGACCTGCAGGGCCTCAGTACCGTCAAGCGGCTCGAAGTCAGGCAGCCGATCCTGACCAATGAGGACCTGGAAAAGATCCGCATGATCGGGGCCGAGGCCGATAACCAGTTCCGCACCGAAACGCTCGACATCACCTATCTGGCCGCGCGCGGCGCCGCCGGCATGGCCGAGGCGCTCGAAGCCTTGTGCGCCCGCGCCGAACTGGCGGTCAACGAAGGGTTCAACATTATCATCCTTTCCGACCGGATGATCTCAGCCGACCGCGTCGCCATTCCGGCGGTCCTGGCCACCGCCGCCGTGCACCATCACCTGATCCGCAAGGGATTGCGGACAGCGACCGGGCTTGTGATCGAAACGGGCGAACCGCACGAAACCCATCATTTCGCCGTGCTCGCCGGCTACGGCGCCGAGGCGATCAACCCCTATCTCGCCTTCGAAACGCTCGCAGCCCTTCATGCCGAGGGGGAATTTCCGCCCGAGGTCGACGAGCACGAGGTCATCTACCGCTACATCAAGGCCGTCGGTAAGGGTCTTTTGAAGATCATGTCCAAGATGGGCATTTCGACTTACCAGTCCTATTGCGGCGCCCAGATCTTCGATGCCATCGGGCTTTCCTCCGATTTCGTCGCCAAGTATTTCTTCGGCACCGGCACCAAGATCGAGGGCGTCGGGCTCAACGAAGTGGCCGAGGAAACGGTTCGGCGCCACGCCGCCGCCTTCGGCGACGAGGCGATCCTTAAAAAGAGCCTCGACGTGGGGGGCGAATATGCCTTCCGCATGCGCGGCGAAGCCCATGCCTGGTCGCCGAGTTCGGTCGCCAATCTCCAACATGCCGTCAGGACCAAGGGCAACAACGCCGCCGAGGCGCAAAAGCGCTACGACGCTTTCGCCGAGGAGATCAACTCGGCCAGCCTCCGAGCCCTGACCATCCGCTCGCTGTTCGATCTCAAGCCCCTGCAAACCGGGCCGATCCCGATCGATCAGGTCGAACCGGCCGCCGACATCGTCAAGCGGTTCTCGACCGGCGCCATGAGCTACGGCTCGATTTCCCGCGAGGCACACACCACGCTCGCTAGGGCGATGAATGAGGTCGGCGGCAAGTCCAATACCGGCGAGGGCGGCGAAGAGCAGGATCGTTTCCGGCCCCTGGCCGACGGCTCGCGCAACCCGATGCGCTCGGCCATCAAGCAGGTCGCCTCGGGCCGGTTCGGCGTGACCACCGAATACCTGGTCAATGCCGACATGATCCAGATCAAGATGGCCCAGGGTGCCAAGCCCGGGGAAGGCGGACAGCTGCCCGGCCACAAGGTCAATCCGGTCATCGCCAAGGTCAGGCATTCGACCCCCGGCGTCGGCCTCATTTCCCCGCCGCCGCATCACGACATCTATTCGATCGAGGATCTGGCGCAGCTCATCTACGATTTGAAGAACGTCAACCCCGAAGCGGCCATTTCGGTCAAGCTCGTTTCAGAAATCGGGGTGGGCACGGTCGCGGCCGGCGTCACCAAGGCGCGCGCCGACCACATCACCATTTCCGGCTATGATGGCGGCACTGGCGCCTCGCCGCTGACTTCGATCAAGCACGCCGGTTCGCCATGGGAGATCGGTCTGGCCGAAACCCATCAGACCCTGGTCATGAACCGCTTGCGTTCGCGCGTGCGGCTCCAGGTCGATGGCGGCGTCCGCACCGGTCGCGATGTTCTGATCGGCGCCCTGCTCGGCGCCGACGAGTTCGGCATGGCCACCGCGCCGCTGATCGCGGCCGGCTGTGTGATGATGCGCAAGTGCCATCTCAACACCTGCCCGGTCGGCATCGCCACCCAGGACCCGGTTCTGAGGAAGCGTTTCAAGGGCACGCCCGAACACGTCATCAACTACCTGTTCTACGTCGCCGAGGAGGTTCGCAAATATCTCGCGGAGATCGGCGCCAAGACGCTTAACGAGGTCATCGGCCGCTCCGATCTTTTGGAACAGCATCGGTTGCTCGATCACTGGAAGTCGCGGGGGCTCGATTTCTCGAAGCTCTTCTTCAAACCCGAGCCGATCGGCGGCGATACGCTTTATCAGTCGATCGGACAGGCCCACGACATCGAGGACGTGCTCGACCGCAAGCTGATTGCCGAGGCCATGCCGGCCCTGGCCGGCGGCAAGTCGGTCACGATCGAAACCCCGATCACCAATGTCGACCGCGCCGCCGGCGCCATGCTCTCTGGCGAACTGGCCAGGCGCTACGGCCTCGACGGCTTGCCGGACGAAACCATCTCGGTGACCCTGACGGGCACGGCCGGCCAGAGCTTTGGGGCGTTCCTTGCCAAGGGCATAAGCTTCGATCTCATCGGCGAGGCCAATGACTATGTCGGCAAGGGCATTTCGGGCGGGCGCATCGTCGTGCGACCGTCGCCGAAGTCCTCGATCGTTCCGGAAAAGTCGATCATCGTCGGCAACACCGTTCTTTACGGCGCCATTTCCGGCGAGTGCTATTTCCGCGGCGTCGCCGGCGAACGTTTCGCGGTCAGGAACTCCGGCGCGGTCGCCGTCGTCGAAGGCACGGGCGACCATGGCTGCGAATACATGACCGGCGGCGTGGTCGTCGTCATCGGCCAGACCGGGCGCAATTTCGCCGCCGGCATGTCGGGCGGCATCGCCTATGTGCTCGACGAGGACGGCTCATTCCGCTCGCGCTGCAACCTCGCCATGGTCGATCTCGAACCGGTCGTCGAGGAAGAAACGCTGATGCGCAAGATCCACCATTCCGGTGGCGATCTTGAATGGCACGGGCGCGTCGACATCACCGGCGACATGACCAAGCACGACGACGAGCGCCTGCATCAATTGATCTCGAACCATCTGCACTACACCGGCTCGACCCGGGCCAAACAGATCCTCGATCATTGGGCCGACACCCGGCCGAAATTCGTCAAGGTCATGCCGGTCGAATATGCAAGGGCCATCCGTGAAATGCAGGAAATGCGCGAAGCCGCGCAGGTTCCGGCCGAATAGGAGCAAGACAATGGGAAAAGTCACTGGATTTCTCGAAGTCGAACGCCACGACCGCACCTATGAACCGGCTTCCGACCGGGTGCGCGATTACGAAGAGTTCGTCATTCCGCTGGCGGAGCGCGAAGTCGTTTCGCAGGCCAGCCGCTGCATGGATTGCGGCATTCCCTATTGTCACAACGGGTGTCCGGTGAACAACCAGATCCCCGACTGGAACGATCTGGTCTATCACGAGGACTGGGAAGAAGCGGCGCGCAACCTTCATTCGACCAATAACTTCCCGGAATTCACCGGACGGGTCTGCCCGGCGCCCTGCGAAGCGTCCTGCACCCTCAACATCGAAGACATCCCGGTCACCATCAAGACCATCGAATGCGCCATTATCGATCGCGCCTTCGAAAACGGCTGGGTCGTGCCCGAGCCGGCCAAGACCAAAACCGGCAAATCCATCGGCATCGTCGGCTCCGGCCCGGCGGGTCTGGCCGCGGCCCAGCAGCTCGCTCGCGCCGGCCACGAGGTTCACGTCTACGAAAAGGCGGCCCGCCCCGGCGGTTTGCTGCGTTACGGCATTCCGAACTTCAAGCTCGAAAAGAAATATGTCGACCGCCGCCTCGTCCAGCTCGAAGCCGAAGGCGTCGTCTTCCATTGCGCGACCCATGTCGGCAAGGATGTCGCCGCCAGCGACCTGGCCAGCCGGTACGATGCCCTGTTGCTGACCGGGGGGTCGGAACAGCCGCGCGATCTCAAGGTCGAGGGGCGTGAACTCGACGGTATCCACTACGCCATGGATTTCCTCAGCCAACAGAACCGCCGGCTCGATCATGAAAGCCTTGTCGGCGAGCGCCTGATCCACGCCAATTTCAAGAACGTCGTGGTCATCGGCGGCGGCGACACCGGCTCGGACTGCATCGGCACCTCCGTTCGTCAGGGCGCCCTGTCGGTCACCCAGCTCGAAATCATGCCCAAGCCGCCGGAAAAGGAAAACAAGCTCACCACCTGGCCGGACTGGCCGGTCAAGCTCAGGGTTTCCTCGAGCCAGCAGGAAGGCGCCGACACCCATTATCAGGTGACGACGCAAAAATTCATCGGCGAGAACGGCAAGGTCAAGAAACTGCTCTGCGCCAAGGTTGACAACCGGTTCCAGCCGATCCCCGGTTCTGAATTCGAACTCGAGGCGGATCTGGTGCTTCTGGCCATGGGCTTCGTTCACCCGGTGCACGAGGGCATGCTCGACGAATTGGGTCTGACACGCGACAAGCGTGGCAACGTTACCGCCGACACCAGTTCCTACCGCACCTCGAAGCCCGGCATCTATGCGGCCGGCGACATGCGGCGCGGCCAGTCGCTGGTGGTCTGGGCCATTCGCGAAGGCCGTCAGGCCGCCCGCGCCATCGATCTTGACCTGATGGGCACAACGACGCTGGCGCGCTGACGGCGCAACAACAGGTAAATTTTAGCGAACGGCGCTTCAGCGCCGTTCATTTTGTCTGTTATGTCTCGCGACAGGGCCTTGCCGGTTCATTTTGGCGCGGGATGGCCATCTTCCGGCGCGACGCCAACCCCGAACGCGTCGGCCCGACCGGCCGGTGCCAAAAGCAGTTGATCGGCATTAAAACCGAGCCCGGCAACGGGCGTTTTGGCTTCAACCAGCTTTGCGGCCTTGGGTGCCGTATTGGTCAGCGACACCACCGCGCCCGCCAGCTCCAGAAGCCGCATTTGCCCGAGGCCCTGCAAAGGGGGCCGCAGCATGTGCTCGACATCGGTTCCCGCCAGCGGATCGGCGACTTCGAGCGATACGGTGCCGCCGCGATAGAAGCGTTTCAGTGACTGATCGACATAGTAAGCCAGCTTGTCGGCGCCGGCCTTGGTGAAATGGATGCCGTCCGATTTGCGGACCTGCACCTGCTGACCATTGAGATCCGGCCCGTAGCTCGAATAGTCGCCATCCTCGTCGACGAAGCGCTCGTAGATATCGACGAATTCCGCCCCGGCCGAAAAGGCCGCCAGCCGTTGCAGCGAGGAAATCTGCGCCATCGCCGCCGAATAGGACGATTTGGACATGGGCGGCAGGCCGACCCAGATCACCGGCTTGCCGGCAGCGCGCATCTGATCGAGAAACCGTGTGAGCCGCGCCGAATACTCGGCCTTCCACGGATCGGACAGCGATTTGTCATCGCCGATGGATTGCCGGTCGTTGATGCCGATGATGACGACGGCGATATCGAAGGCATTGTCGGCGATCAGTCCGGCGAGTCTTTCGTTCCAGTCGAAATAATCGTCACGCACGAAGCCCGACGAACTGGCGGCATAACCGGTGACCACCATGTTCGGGTCTTCGGCATGGGCGCGGTCCATGGCGCCAGCCAAATCGCTGGCCAGCGTATCGCCCAACACCGCCAGCCGCGTCGCCGTCGGCGATTTTTCGACGATCGGTTTGGCCGGTTCCAGAATGGTTATCGACGGCGCTTTCACCACCGGCGCCGCCGGCGCCGGTTTGTCTTCCTTCTTGTTTTTCCCACCACCGAACAAAAGATCCCACAAGGTCGTTTTATGGGTCTGTTCGGCCACAACGATCCGACCGCCATCCTCGGCCAGAACGGCGGGAAGCGGCGCGGCGATGAAGGCCCAGACCGTCAGCAGCAAAAGGGCGACGAAGCGACACATGCGCCACTCAGCGCTTGCGGTTGCGCGTCATCAGCTTTTGTTCCCACCGATAGGCATCTGAAACGATCGCGCTCAGATCGTCGTGATCCGGTTTCCAGCCGAGCGACGCCTTGATCTGGTCGGAATTGGCGATGATGGCCGGCGGATCGCCGGCGCGGCGCGGCGCCAGGGTGACCGGAAAATCGACGCCGGTCACCTCCTTGACCCGGTTGACGACCTCGGTCACCGAAAACCCGTGACCGTACCCGCAGTTAAAAATGGTGCTGTCGCCGCCAGCGCGTAAGTGATTGAGCAAAAGCGCATGGGCCGCGGCGAGATCGGTCACATGGATATAGTCCCTCAAGCAGGTGCCGTCCGGCGTGTCGTAATCGGTGCCGAAAATGTCCATGCCGGCGCGCTGGCCAGTCGCCGCCTGCAAGGCCACCTTGATCAGATGGGTCGCTTCCGGCGTCGCCTGTCCGGTTCGCGCCGCCGGATCGGCGCCCGCCACGTTGAAATAGCGCAAAATGCCGTACTTGAGCCCGGTCGCCGCCGCGGTGTCGCCGATCATCCATTCGGTCATCAGCTTGGAGCGTCCATAGGGCGACATCGGATGAAGGGCGCTGTCTTCGCGGACCGGTTCCAGCCCGGTCATGCCGTAAACGGCCGCCGTCGAGGAGAAGATGAAATTCTTGACCCCGCCGGCAACCGCCGCTTCCAGCAGGTTGCGTGAAACCCCGGTATTGTTGGCATAGTACTTGAGCGGATCGGTGACCGATTCCGGCACGATGATCGACCCGGCGAAATGGATGATCGAATCGACGTTCTCGTCGCGGATCAGCTTGGTGACAAATCCGATATCCCCGGCATTGCCGACGACCAGCCGGGCCCGCGAATCGACGGCCCACTCGTTTCCTGTGGAAAGATTGTCGAGGACGACGACCTTGTCGCCATGATCGCACAGGTTAAGAACCATGTGGCTGCCGATATATCCGGCGCCGCCCGTAATCAGAATGGTCATGATCTCGCTCCGCTCAATGTCGCATGTGGACATTTTCATGGTTTATGAGCATGTTCCGGCCCAATGTGTCGAGTAAAACCGACTGACAATGTGAACAAGTTCGAGGGAAATCAAATGCCAGGACGTGTCAGGATCGCCGTGTTTCCGGTTGCCGGATTGGGAACGCGATTCCTCCCCGCGACCAAGGCCATGCCGAAGGAAATGCTGCCCGTCGTCGATCGCCCGCTCATTCAATACGCGGTCGACGAGGCGCGCGAGGCCGGCATCGAGCATTTCGTCTTTGTCACCGGGCGCAACAAGGGCGTCATCGAGGATCACTTCGACCAGCAATACGAACTGGAAAAGACCCTCGAAATGCGTGGCAAGACCCTGGCGCTGGCCGAGCTTGCCAAGGACCTGCCCATGGCGGGCCATACCAGCTTCACCCGCCAGCAGGAGCCGTTGGGTCTGGGACACGCCGTGTGGTGCGCCCGTGAAATCGTCCGTGGCGAGCCCTTCGCGCTGTTGCTGCCCGACATGTTGATCAAGGCCAATCCGGGCTGCCTTGCCCAGATGATGGATGCCTATTCCGCACATGGCGGCAATATCGTCGCCGTGGAGGAAACCAATCCGGCCGATGTCAGTTCCTACGGCGTGGTGGCGCGCGGCGACGGGCCGGACAGCGATTTCGCCATCACTGGCATGGTCGAGAAACCGCCGGTCGACAAGGCACCGTCCAACCTCATCATTTCCGGCCGCTACATCCTGCAGCCCGAGATTTTCGACATCCTTTCCAGCCAGACGACCGGCGCCGGCGGCGAAATCCAGCTGACCGACGCCATGCTGCAACTGATGGCGAAACAGGGTTTTTACGGCGTCAAGTTCAAGGGGCGCACGTTCGACTGCGGCTCCAAAATCGGGTTTTTATCCGCCAATGTCGCCTATGCCCTCGATCGGCCCGACATCGCCGAAGGCTTCATGGAGGAAATCCGCGAACTCGCAACCTCCACGACAAGGCGCTAGAGCATCGGGCAAAAAAGTGGACTTGCGGTTTTTCGCATCACCCGATGCGACAACAAAAGGATAGAGCCGGGCGGTTTGATGCAATCAAAACGCCCGAAGCTCTAGAGGTTTTTACGTCTCAGCCAAATCAGGTGATCTGTTTTTGCGGCCCGTCCTCTTCGGCATGGCCCGGACCTACCGGGACAGGGTCATGCCGACGCTGACGGTATGGGAGGGATCGTCGTTCGAACTCGACCAGGCCTTGTCGAAGGCATAATCGGCGTTGAACATGGTGTGCGGTCCGACACTCCAGTCGAGACCGGCATTGGCGCCAAACCCGAATTGCTCATGGCTCGATCCGGGATAGACCGACCAGGATCCGGTCAGCCCCGTTCTGAGGGTCAGCCAGTCATTGACCGGATAGCGCACGCCAGCCGTTGCCGCATATTTGATCTCGGTCGAGGCACCGACAACCGAGTCAATTGGCGTGAGCGTGGTATCGAGGCTGGCGGTCAGCGCGCCGCCACGTACCATCGGATAGGAAAGACTGCCGCCGAAGACGAGACCGCCGCCGGTATCCACCAGGGCGCTATCGTAAAAAACGAGGCCATAGCCGCTATAAAGGCTGGCCTCAAGCCCGCTTCGCCATTTTCCCGACAAACCGGCCGTGCCCTTGGCCGCCCAGTTGTCTTCCCGCGCCCCGAGGCGCGCATTCATCGCGTCATAATAGCTCCGACTGGTCTCGGCTTGCAGGAAGGCGCTGAGGATGGGCGTCAGACCGTAGCCGACGCGCGCCGTCAGTCCGAAGCTCGAATAGCTCGAAGCGGTATTGGACGCGTAAGTACCGTCGTTCATCCGGGTATCGTTTACGGCATAGCGATTGAGCGCAGCGCCGATAGTGAACGTGGCGCGTCCGGCCTGTTTTTCGAGTTCGCTCGTCGCCGATCCGAGCAGCCAGAGCGGGCCTTCGGCTTCGCCGGCGGCGGTATCGGTGCTGTTCCTGTCGACAGTGAGCGTCAGGGCGTTGCGCATCATGAGGTCGCGCGTCAGGACCTGATCGAGCGCAATGCTGGCATGGCCGGCTCCAATCGAAACCGTATCCTTGGGCTGTTCGTACATAAGTTCCGTGCCCGCCGATAACCGCAATTCGCCGCGCGACCTGTGGACGGTGAGGCTGGCTTGCGGCGCCGTGACCAGCTCATAACTGTGCCCGCTACCGTCCCAGGTCGAACTGCCCCTGAGAGCAATGCTCCAGTCGCCTGTCATTCCGTCGTCGCCAACAAAAGCTGGCCCGGACACCCCACCCGAACGGATCGGATCGATAGCAGGCGGCACGGGGTCGGAAAGCACTTCGGCAACCCGTTGCGCCACGGGAACCGGCGCGGCGACCGGTGGGACCGACACGGTCTGGACCGGAGTTGGCGGCGGCGTGCGAATCTCAGGAACGATTTCGGGCGCGTTCGCGCATTCCGGCGCCACGATGCCGGCCGCCATCAATGCGGCGCAATTGCCCGGCCCGCTCACGCTCGAGCTGCCCGATGAGGTCACCAGCATTGCCGAAGATGCCGGGGATGGGCAGGTGCCGGTCTGGACACAGTTCAGCCCGTAGGTGCCGCGCAGCAGTTGGGGATTGTCCGTTCCCGAGCCGTCGCCGGCCAGAACCGGATCGGTCACGACCAGAGCAAGACCTGTCAGCACCCCGATCGCCGGCCATATACGCGTTCTGGTAAACGACCCCGACAACGCCAACAGCCTCCGGCGAATCTGGCGCATCCGAAAAGTCCCCACCCCTGGAACCGGTCGATCCGATGGATCGAAGAACGCCGAAAATGAGCCGGTCCTCGTCCGGTCGATGCGACCGTTACGACAAAAACACCCGTTCTGCGTCATTCAGATACAGGTGCTTCAAACGCGCTCATGATTTGTCAAACAAGGTTAACAAAACACTAAGCAATCAGGAATTTGACCTATTTTACCTCCAACTTTAACGACCGATTTAGTCCCCATGAAACATACTCCATGTGACTGGTGTTTTATGTATTCGGAGTCTCGTATATGGATCTCGCTACGATCATCGGCATCGCCGCAGGCGCCGCTGTCGTTGTTGTGGCTATTGCCATCGGCGGATCCTTCGCGTCCTTTATCGATATTCCGTCCATCCTTATCGTCATTGGGGGTGGTCTGGCGGCAACCCTCATCCGCTTTCCCTTTCTCGGCGTCACCCAGGCCTTCCAGATCGGCGGCAAGGTTGCCTTCACCCATGTCAAGATCGAGCCGCGCGAGTTGATCGAAAAGATCGCCGAGATGGGCGACATCGTCCGCCGTTCCGGTCCGCTCGGGCTCGAAGGCGTCGATGTCAGCGATCCCAACCTAAAAAAGGGTGCGCAGATGATCGCCGACGGCTACGACGCCACCTTCATCCGCGATTCCATGGAGCTGGCACGCGACCAGTTCCTCACCCGCCTGACCGAGGGACAACGCGTCTTCAAATCACTGGGCGATGCCGCCCCGGCCTTCGGCATGATCGGCACGCTTGTCGGCCTCGTGCAGATGCTCGGCAATATGGACGATCCCTCCTCCATCGGCCCCGCCATGGCCGTCGCCCTTCTGACCACGCTTTACGGCGCGGTGATCGCCAATCTCGTCTGCCTGCCGATTTCCGACAAGCTGATCGCCAAAATCGCCGTCGAGGAAATCAACCAGACCCTGATCATCGACGGCATCATGTCGGTCAGGGACGGCAAGAGCCCGAACCTTATTCGGGAAATGCTCGTGGCCTATCTGCCCGAAAACCAGCGCGGCGACGTCGACGCCGAAGCCGCCTGAGGGTCGGGCCATGGCGCGCAAACCTCCCCAGGAAAGCAAGGTTGCCGAATGGCTCGTGACCTTTGCCGACCTCATGTCGCTTCTGGTCTGTTTCTTCGTGCTGATCATTTCCTTTTCCATCCAGGATCAGGAGAAGCTGCAGGTCGTCGCCGGCTCCATGAAGGACGCCTTCGGCATCGTCAAGGTGCAGCAGAAATCCGGCATGATCGAAATCGACGGCAATCCCGAGCGCAAGAACCTCAAGGACATCACACAGGAAGAAGATATCAAGTCGACCGAATTCGCCACGATCGATCATCCGGACAGGGAAAAGCAGGGACAGGAAGCCAATACCTACACCTACGAAAAGACCGATACCGAAAGCCCCACCCAGTTCAATCTCGCCGCAGCCACGCTCAAGCAGGCGTTCAAGGACAGGCCAGAGATCACCACGATCGCCGACAACATCATGGTGCAGGACGACGAGGACGGCGTGAACATCATCATCTCCGATCAGGAGGGGCGCACGATGTTCCCGGAAGGGTCGAAATACCCTTACGAAGACGTCCGTTCCGCCATCGCCGCGCTGGCGCCGGTCCTGGCACAGATGCCCAATCAGGTCCGCATCACCGGCCACACCGCCGCCGGGGACGATTTTCCCAATCCACGTTACGGCAAATGGGAGCTCTCGGCCGATCGCGCCAATTCCATCCGCTCGATCCTCAACGAATTCGGCCTGCCGGACGAACGCATCTATTCCGTGGCGGGGCGGGGCGATGCCGATCCCTATTTCCCCAACGATCCCTATCTCGATGCCAACGAACGCATCTCGATCCTGCTGGTCGTCGAAGAACCGCCGATCCCGCCGGGGCTCAGCCCCTGACCGGCACGAGCCGGACCGGCTCTATCCCACGGGGATTGCATCGGGTTTTGGCGAAAAACCGGTATCCGCGTTTTCGCCCGATGCGCTAATCGGCTTTTCGTACATCCTGTGGGTTTTGTAGACGCGCGCACCCATCATGCGGGCGGCGGCGTTCATCAAGCGGTTGGTTTCGAGAATCTGGGAGAACTCGCCGACCGCATAGCCCTTCTTCTTGCCGGCGCGATAGAGCCGGTCATAGAGCACGGAATCGATGCCGAGGCCGCGATAATCCTCGAGCACGCCCAGCGCCAGCACCCTCAGCGAGCGGATGGCGCCGGGCCGCGTGTGCCACAAGAGCTTGAGAATGCCGAACGGCCACAACCGCCCGTCGCGAATATGGATCAGTGCCTCGTTGATATTGGGCAGGGCGATGGCGAACCCGACCACGTGGCCCTCGTTTGTCTCGGCGAGATAGACGAGATCGTAATCGGCGATCTGCTTTAAATCCTCGATGACGAGGAGGAACTGCGCCTTGTTCATCGGCGTCCAGTACCAGTTCTTCTCCCAGGCGTGGGAATGCACCTCCCAGAGCTTGGGGGCGACGGCATCGACCTCGGACTTCGCGAGTTTACGGACCTTGATGCCCAGGCGCTTCTCGATATGTGGCGTCGAGTTGAGCAGGCGCGGTTTCATCTCGTTTTGGGTCATTTTGTAGCAAAACAGATCGACGGACTTCTCAAAGCCCTGCGCTTCGACCAGATGACGGTAATAAGGCGGATTGGCCGGAATCATGATGTAGTTGGGCGTATCGAACGCATCGATCTGCACACCGATTTCGTCATTGACCGACGGGCTGAATGGACCGCGCAAACGGTCGTGGCCGATCGTTTTGGCGACACGCTCGACCGCGGCGAAAAGAGCGGAGGCGACCTCCTTGTCGTCCTCGCAGTCGAAAAAGCCGAAATGCAGGGTCTTTTCCTTGTGGATCCTGTTATGCGTATCGTCGTCGATGGCCGCGATCCGTCCGACGGCGCGCCCGTCGCGATAGGCGACGAAGAGCTTCATGCGGGCATCGGTATAAAACGGATGCTTGGTGGTATCGAGAACGGCTTTCTGCTGCACTCTTAAGGGCAGCGCCCAGAGCGGATAGTGTTTTGCTATCCGATAGGGCAAGCCGATGAAATCCTTGTAGGTACGTCCCGAATCCGCGGAAACGACGTTGATACTGGAAATGACCCCACCCTCAGTTTTCTTGTTTTTTCATGCGCTCGGCAAACGAGGCGGTCCTCTGCCCGAAACGAACGCATGACAGGTCCGTCTGCCCGAATAATCTTCTGGTTCTGTCAGAACGTTTTGTGATCTGAAACGCTTTCAGGACAAGTGACGTCCGCTTTTCCTGAAAACGCGACAAAACAATGAGCTGGAGCAGATCACCCCATTCAACCAAAACGTGATCTGCTCTAGTGAGATTTTTCGAACGCGGCAATCGCCACGCGGTCGCAGCGCCGTCTTTTCAAGCGTTTCCAACAGGGTGGATCGCTTTTCAACGTCGCTACAGGAAAACCGGGTATCTTGATTGCATCAGAACACCCGGTTTCAATCTAGGTGTTCAGTCCCGGCATTTGATGGAGTGGATCGAGAATGAATCGATCCGGCTCTGAAGTCCAGCGTTTGCAGATGAACTCGTATGGGGTGAGGCCTTTGAGGGCCTTAAGGCGACGGCCAAAGTTATAGGCGTTGATGAAGTCCTGAAGGTGCCGGCGCAACTGGTCGTGACTGTCGTAATGGAAGCGCTTGACGGTCGCCTCCTTGATGGTTCGGTTCATGCGCTCGACCTGGCCGTTGGTCCATGGGTGGTTCGGTTTGGTCAACCGATGCTCGATGCCGTTGTCGATGCAGACGCGATCAAACATGTGGATGCGCAGTCGCGCCGTGGGGCCATTCCTGCGGGAGGGCAGATCGCAGAACTGGGTACCGTTGTCGGTGAGCACGGTGTGGATCTGGTAGGGCACGGCCTCGATCAGGGCCTTCAGGAAGGCGGCGGCAGCGTGCACCGTTGCGCTTGTCTCAAGGCGGGCAAAGGCAAACTTCGAGGTGCGGTCGATGGCAACGAAGAGCTGGAGTTTACCCTCGGCTGTCTGGACCTGGGCAATATCGACATGGAAGTAGCCGATCGGATAACGCTTGAACTTCTTCTTGGGCTTTTTGTCGCCCTCTACTTCCGGCAACCGGGATATCCCGTGCCGTTGCAGGCAGCGGTGCAGTGAAGACCGCGTTAGGTGTGGGATCGTCGGTTGCAGGGCGTAGAGGCAGTCGTCCAATGGCAGCAAAGTGTGCTTGCGAAAGGCGACGATGACGGCCTCCTCCTCGAGAGACAGCACCGTCGAGTGCGGCACTTTCGGCCCCGTCGGCAGATCGACGGTCGAGGTCCGCCTCTTCCACTTGGCGACCGTTTTCTGGTTGATCCCATAGCGCCTAGCCAGCGCTCTCAGGCTCTCTTGACTATTTTGTATCGCTCGACGGACCGCCTCTGTCGTCGTGGCGCTGCCGTGTAGAACCTGTCCCATAGCGCATCCCTCCATGCCGAAGAAAACAATGCTCCATCAAAACTCGGGATCAAACAGCTAGTGGTTAAAATCTGACACATGGTGCCGTGGGGCGGGCGTCGGCAATCGACCCCGTTTCGGTCATTGGCGCTTCGCTACCATTGTGGCTCCTTCTGGGCCCGAAGCCGTCCGTCTTGTTTCGGCGGGAAGGGGGCCAGGAGCGGACGGTCGGCTTGCGACAATCCATAGAACGACAGCAGACCTCCATCATCCACGGCCCATTCCGGACGATGCACGCCGGAAAACGGAGGAATGGCGCAGAGACCACAACGACGTTGGTCCTCATAGCGCCATCGGCAACAGACCGCCGATAGCGCTCATGAATGCCTCCGGCGCATTCGATCCACCGTGGGTGCTATCCCCGGGGAATCCCCCAGCCGGCGGTCCAGAATCCGGGAGCACCTCACAACCGATCGCCAGAGTCACCGGCAAGCAGGAAAATACTTGGGGCAACGCCACTCAGAACGCGGACCAGTCGGTGTCGGCTTTAACAGCAGTATTGCCCTTGTTGAGGTAGGTCTTGGCGGCGCTGACCACCTTTTCCTGAAGCCCCTTGATGCCCTTGGCCGGCGCGGACGCCGCCTTCGGCTTGCTCGTCTCGCTCGCCCAGCCCGTCTCGGCAAGGGTGAACACCTCGACGATGCGGTCGAGTTCGGAAGCCTGGGATTCGGTCTGCTCGATCGCCGCATTGGTCTCTTCGACCAGCGCTGCGTTGTGCTGGGTCATCTCGTCCATCTGGCGAACCGCCGTGTTGACCTCGTCGATCGAAGAGGCCTGTTCGCGGCTGTCGCGGGCAATCTCTTCCATCTGCTTGGCGTTGGTCTTGACCGCCTCGAGAATGGCCGAGAGCTTCTCGGTCGCCGAGGTGACGAGCCTTGTGCCACCCGCGACTTCCTCGCCCGATTGTTCGATGAGAACCTTGACCTCGGAAGACGCCTCCGCCGAAGACTGTGCCAGACGCCTGACTTCGACGGCGACCACGGCGAAGCCCTTGCCCGCTTCGCCGGCACGTGCTGCCTCGACCGAGGCGTTGAGCGCCAGCAGGTTGGTCTGGAAGGCAATGTCTTCCATCAGTCCAACGATATTGGAGATCTTGGCAGAAGAGGCCGAGATCCGTTCCATAGCCTGGTTGGCCTCAGCCATGACCTGCCCGCCTTCTTCGGCGGTTTGCGAGGCCTTGCCAGCCTGTTCGGAGGCGGAACCGGCGCGCTTGGCATTGTCCATCACCGTATGCGCCAGCTGTTCCATGGCCGCCGAGGTTTCCTCGATGGTCGCGGCCTGTTTGGTGGTGCGTTCGGAAAGGTCGTTGGCGCCCGACAGGATCTCGCCGGTGGCCACCTTGAGGCCGCGCGAGGTCTCCCTGATCTGCCCGACGACCTCGGTCAGCTTGTCGGCGACGGCGTTGGTATTGGTCTTCAGCTGGTCGAAGGCGCCCTCATACTTGCCGGTGACGCGCCGTGTCAGATTGGTTTCGGCCACGGCAGCCAGAACTTCACCGGTCTCGCCGATACCGCGATCGACGGTCTCGACCAGCGAATTCACCGAACCGGCCAGAGCATTGAGCTCGGCGTCGGGGAACTCGACTTCGACCCGATGGCTGAAATCGCCGGCAATCGCCGCATCAACAACCTGTCCGAACTCGGTCTGAAGCTCCTTCATCATCTTCGCCCGCTCTTGCTGGCGGCGATGCTCGGCTTCGACCTCGTCATCGGTCATCTGCTTGACCTTCAGAGCGTTCTCGCGGAACACCTCAACCGCATTTGCAATCTGCCCAACTTCGTCGCCGCGCTCCTGGAAAGGAATAGGAGAGCTTGTGTCGCCATTGACCAGGCCCTTCATGGCAGCGGTGATCTTCTCGATGGGTTTTGCGATATTGCGCGCCGCCAGAGCCATGACAAGGCAAGCGAGAATCGCAATGGCTAACCCAATAACCGCCTGGACCAATGCCGCAAATGAGGCCTGTTCCGACAGACTGGTATTCAGCGCCGTCACCTGGGCCAACGCGACATCACGCGGAATGGAAATTGCAAACGACCAAGGCGCTTCAACAGCACTGAGTTTGATCGGGGAGTACACCTTGATGTTGTCTTGAGCGGGATCGTCAATTGCAAGAGGCTTGGCTGCTTTCACGGCCTCCATGCTCTTGCTCCATTCAGCACCGGCTTCCGCCACGCCTTTGCCGAGAAGGCCGGCATCGGCACTGTCGGCGATGATCAAGCCGTTATCGCTGATAATAAGGACAGAGCCTTCACCGTCGAAGAGCGATTGATTGACGTTCGTCGCCAGGTCCTGAATGAAACCAAGATTGATATTTGTCCCGACTATGGCGTGAAATTTTCCATCGATCATCACGGGGACGGAGAAGGTCGCGAGCGTTTCTATTTTTCCTTCTGCCGGATAGGTCAAAGGACCGACAATGCGTTCTTTTCCGGTGGCCCGCGGGTCGAGATACCAAACACCTGTTGCCAACCCGTTCGATCCAAGCGACGTGTCTTCCATGCCGGTGAGGGCCTCAACCTTGAGTTTGCCTTCACCTGCTCTCGTCCAGTACGGCAAAAAGCGGCCCGTCGCGTCAGCGCCGGTATCATTCCGGTTCTTGTATGCCTCATCGTTGCCATCAAGCCCATTTGGCTCCCAGGCCGAATAGGCACCATTAAGGGTGGGATTGCGCTCGACAACCTCCTGCATGACAGCGTTCAATTGCTCGCGCCGCACCGCCGGAGGCGTTGCGCCAGCCGTGTTGCCAGCCATGACGGAGAACGAGGTTGCCATTTCGCGCGCCGCATCGATGGCCACACGCAGCTCGGACTTGATTGTACCTGCCTCTGCCGCGGCACGATTAACCAGAATCTCGGTTGTCTGTTCGCGCGCGATTGCGTTCATTTTCGTCGCGGCAAGTTCATTGGAGCTATTGGAGAAATAGATTGCGCTACCCGCGAGGGCGACAACCACACCAATAATACTTAGGCCAGCTATGCCAACAACTTTGAATTGTATATTGTCAAAGCGCCTGAGCAAAGATGTCGTCATGGTCGCGAACCCCTATCGTCCGAGTGATTTGAACAGGGCTAAGTCGACACACAGATTGATGTGTCGAAATAAAGGGAAGATCCCCACCCAGAACTATTTGCGACCCTGGTGAAACATAACAAAGCAAATGTTAATTATTTCTTTTTTGCGGAAAACTCGCGGAACAGGAGAAATTCACTCGCCGCAGTTACCCTCAGGATGCACTTCTGAGATTCGTGGACAATTGGGCCTGAGGCGTTTGAAATTTCCGCATAGACTTGGGAGAGATAGCGGAGAGCGGTGTATCCGGCTCTCCGATCGGCTGTAGTCGTCAGGAAAGAAACCCTTCAGCACCCAAGCCTGTCGTCAGTCTACTGAAACTGCCGTGCGGCTGATATTTATCGGCAGAAATGTCACCTTACGGGATGGTACGCTATGGGCTGCAACGGCCGATTTTGGGCGCGTTGCTGCCACCAGCCGCTGATCGGCGGAGCGACCGCTTCCCACCAATCCCGGTCGTTGGGCGATCGATCCTTGCGGGTACCAAGTGTCAGATTTTGACCACTAGAATGGCCGTCTTCCGGTTGGCGGAAGACTCATGTTCCCGCCTCCCGTGTGTTTCGAGCGTCGGATCAGGTCGTCTCGGTTTCGACATTAAGGACCGTGCCCGTAAAGCCGGTCACCTTGACTTGCGCACCCCTGGGCAGATCCGGTCCACTGACGCGCCAAGTCGTGTCGCCCAGCTTAGCCCGGCCGAACCCGTTCGAGATGGCTTCGGTCAACACGGCCGACTGGCCCACGAGTTTCGCCGCCCGGCGATTGAGCATGGGCTCGTCGCTGTCGGCCTTTTTCCGCCGGCGCGCAAAGCTCAGCCAGGTGGCGACGCCGACAAAGCCCAAGACGCCGAACAGCACCCACTGGATCGCCAGAGGCGCCAGATCGGTCAGGGCGACGATGCCGGTCACGACGGCGGCGAGGCCCAGCCAGACCAGAACCCCGCCGGGCAGGATCAACTCCAGCGCCAGAAGGATCAGGCCGGCGATGATCCACGACCAACCGCCATATTCGGAGATGAACGCGATGATCTGCATCAATGACGTCCTAGCGCGTTGTCGAGGGTGGACGGGACTCACGCCGCGCCTGCTGGCCGGACGCGCCGTCGCCGAAGGTCTCCTTGGCAATTTCCGCGATGCCGCCAATGGCGCCGATGACGCTGGCCGCCTCGACCGGCAGCATCAGCACCTTCTGGTTGGGCGATTTGGCCAGGCCTTCCAGCGCCTTGATGTAATTGTTGGCGACGAAGTAGTTGATCGCCTGTACGTCGCCACTAGAGATAGCCTCGGACACCATCTGGGTTGCCTTGGCTTCGGCCTCGGCGGACCGTTCGCGCGCCTCGGCGTCGCGGAAAGCGGCTTCCTTGCGGCCTTCGGCTTCCAGAACCTGCGACTGCTTCATGCCTTCGGCTTCCAGAATCGCGGCCTGGCGCTTGCCCTCTGATTCAAGGATCAGCGCGCGCTTTTCGCGTTCCGCCATCATCTGGCGAGCCATGGAATCGACGAGATTCTTGGGCGGATCGATGTCCTTGATCTCAATACGGGTGATCTTGACGCCCCAGCTGGAGACCGCCGTATCGACGACCCGCAAAAGCCGGTGATTGATCTCGTCGCGATTGGACAGCAATTCGTCGAGATCCATCGAACCCATGACCGAACGGATGTTGGTCATGGTGAGGTTGAGCACGGCGTTTTCGAGCTGGGCGACCTCGTAGGCTGCCTGCGCCGCATCAAGCACCTGGAAGAAATTGACGCCGTTGACCGTCACGGTGGCGTTGTCGCGGGTGATGACCTCCTGATGCGGCACGTCGAGCACCTGTTCCATCATGTTGAGCTTGCGCCCGATGCCATCGATGAACGGAATGATGAGATTAAGCCCCGGCTTCAGGGTGCGCGTGTAGCGTCCGAACCGCTCCACCGTGAAATTGAAGCCCTGCGGCACCGTCTTGACGCCGGCGACAAGTACAAGAATCAGCAGGACGCCTCCTGCGATCAATACGATTGAAAGCCCGTCCAGCATGTCTCTAGCTCCCCTGTGTGGCCTTTTGGCCAAGTTTCAAAGATGTAAGGTCATTGTGTGACGCCTGCAATGGCAGACGTTTATGCCGGCCGGTCTTGCGGTTCGTTCAGCCAGCCCTTCAATTCGTTACGCGCCACGGTCTCGATCACGTCCATGCCGTGATCGGTATCGTTGAGGCACGGGATATAGGCGTAATGCGTGCCGCCCGCGCCAAGAAACTGTTCGCGTCCGGTGATCGCCAGTTCTTCCAGCGTTTCAAGGCAATCGACCGAGAAAGCCGGCGCCAGAATGGCGAGTTTGGTCACGCCTTTCGCCGGCAGGGCCATGAGCATCTCGTCGGTATAGGGCCTCAGCCATTCCGTCGGCCCGAACCGGGACTGGAACGAAACCAGCAGCTTGTCGTCCGGCCAGCCGAGCCTTTCGCGAACCAGCCGCGTCGTCTTGAGGCACTGGCAGTGATAGGGATCGCCCTTTTCGAGATAGGAGCGCGGCATGCCGTGATAGGACGTGATGACGAGGTCGGGTGTGAAATCGAGCCCCTTCACGCCCCTCTCGATACTGTCGGCCAAAGCCGAGACATAGACGTCGGTGTCGAAATAGGGCGGCACGGTGCGGATGGCCGGCTGCCAGCGCATCGCCTTGAGGGCGTCGAATGCCTTGTCGTTGGCCGTCGCCGTGGTCGGCGCCGAATATTGTGGATAAAGCGGAAACAAAAGGATGCGCTCACACCCCTTGGCCTTGAGCGCGTCAAGCCGCTCGGCCACCGACGGAGTACCGTAGCGCATGGCGAAATCGACGACGACCGTTTCGCCGAACCGCGCCTGGAGCTTTTCGGCCTGATGCCGCGAAATCACCCGCAGAGGCGATTCATTGGCCTTTTCGTCCCAGATCTTTTTATAGGCGGCGCCGCTCTTTTTCGGCCGCGTGTTGAGGATGATGAGGTTCAAGACGAGCCACCAGATGGCGCGCGGCGTCTCTATCACCCGTTTGTCCCACAGGAATTCGCCGAGATAGCGCCGCACCGAGCGGGCATCCGTGGCGTCCGGCGTGCCGAGATTCATCAGGAGAATGCCGATTTTCGGCGGAACGACAGGCGGGTGATCGGCGGGCAGGAGCGGCGGCATGGGGCAAACTGTTCGGGATCGTTGAGTCAGCCCCAGCTTAGTCATTGCCCATGGGAGCGCAATCCTTGTCGGCTAATGGATAACGATCCGCGCGATCGTTTCCCCTTTCTATTCGAATGCGAACATCCAGGCATAGCCGACGATCAGTGCCGGAATGGAGGAATAAAGCGTCGCCATCAGCGCGGCGCGTGGCGCCAAGGCAATGGCCGGGAACAGCGCGTCGCCATCATTGGAGATGGAATTGGCGAACTGCGCCGACAGCGGCACGACGCCGGTCAGATAAAGCGTCGTCACCACGATCTGCGGGCCGCAGCCCGGAATGAGCCCGACCAGCACGCCGACCAGCGGCATGAAGATGCGATAGGTCTGAAAGAAGACGCCGATATCGGTGCCGAAGATTTCCACCAGCGCGGCATAGGCAAGAAAGGCGAGCATCACCCAGGCGGTCACGAAACTTGTGTCATCGGCAATGCGCCGCGTTAGCGGCTGGCAGGATTCGCAGGTCTGCTTGCCGGCCCAAAACGGCTTGAGGGCCCAGATAAAAAGCGACAGCAGGGCGCCCGCGACCCCGATCGTGCCGACCGGATCGGCCCCGCCCAGCGCGCCGAACCAGGCATTGACGTCGACCTGCGAGGACAGGGCGATGGAGATGGGCAGGCTCAGCGCCACCAGCGCCAGCCAGACGCGATCCAGCAGGCGGGCCGATGCCGGCTGACGAAGGACATCGCACGTTTCGTCCTGATCCCGCGCGGCCGGGCGCAGAAAATCGGGGCCGTGCAGGGCATCGACGATCCAGCCCGACACCGTTCCGGCGACAAGGGAAATCGCGACAACGAGCACCGCCGTCAGCGGTTCGCGGGCAATGAGCAGAAAGGCGGCGTCGCCCATGGTCGAAATCAGAACCGAAACCAGCGCCCCGAAGGTCAGCTTTCCCTTGGTGAACTGGGTCACGACGATGATGGCGCCGCCGCATCCCGGCGTGGCGCCCAGAAGAGCCGCATAAAAGGACTGCAAGTACCCGGCCCGCCCCATGATCTGCCCCAGATCGGCGGAAAAGGCGCGTTCCAGCGCGAAAACGACGAACAAGGTTGCCCCGACATAGACCGTGACCTGCAAGAAGGCGTCGGACAGGGCCTGACGGGTGAAATCGCCGGTGCCGGGCAGAACGAACAGCATCAGGCTGACAACGGCAAGGATGAGGGCACGCGACAAAGCCTGGCGTGACCACCCGAAACGCGGACGGGCCGCAACCACATCGCTTCGCAAGAATTCCGCCGTCGTCATGTGAATCGCTTTCCCTGTTCAACGCTCCTTTCTTATTGCAAATAGTTTGCATTTGCAAACAGAAAATGCATCGACCCTTTAGGAACACGCCCACCGACAGGCGCATTCGACACTGTTTGTCGCCGCGAGGCAGTTTGGCGCCGGCCCCTGTCAGCTTTTTTGCGGGAAACGGATGCGGGTTTGCCTTCCACCTGTGGAAAGAGATTAGTGATGAAAGACCTTATGCCAGCGACCCATGATCACAACTCTTGTGACGTTTCTTGGTCTTGGTGTTTTCCAAAAGCGTCTCACCTTTTTTGGTCGTCCCGGTGCTTGCCTGTCCCGGCGAAGGCCGGGGACACCGGGACCCTCTCGCATTGGCCCCTCACTAAGGTAATCGTTGATGAGCGCGTTGACACAGAGGCGCTTTGTCTGAAGGCATTTTGGAACGCTTCGGCACAGAGGCGTGTTGCACCGCGAGTGGGGCCCGGGATCAAGTCTCGGGACGATTCCGGGCGCGATTTCAAAGACATGAAGCCCCCAAATAACTGATTGAGGCGGGAGCCATGCCGGGGCGCTTTATCCGGGCGACGGGCTCAGCCGCCCAGCGCCCTTTGCTCTTTTGCGATGCGGTCGAACAGATCGTCGGACGCAGCGGGGGTCCACTCGCCCGAAGCGGCGCGGGCCTTGAAGGTTGCAACCGAATCCTCGACCACACTGTCGATATCAGCGGCCGCGGTAAATTCACCCGCCACTGCCATCACCTTGGAATTGTCGAAAATGGCCGTCCACGACTTGTCGCCGAGCAACGGGCCGGTCAGATCCGGATCGTATTTGATCAGCGTTTCGGTCGGCACATGCACGATATCGGCCTCGACATCGAGCCCCCGCGCCAGCGCCTGATAGATGGTGTCCCAGCTATAGGCGTTCATGTGCTGGGTAATGTGGAAGGTCTCGCCGAGCGCCTTTTGCTTGCCGAACAGGTTGACGAAGGGCACGGCGAAATCGACCGGGCGGGTCAGCGTCCATAACGAAGACCCGTCGCCGGCTACGATGACCGGCTTTCCCGCAAGCAGGCGATGGCCGAGCTGATCGCCGTCTTCCACCTGAGTCGGCAATCCGGTGCGTATGGTGTGGCTGGGCCGGACGATGGTCCAATTAAGACCCTTGGCGTCGCGGAGGAGGTTTTCGCAGGCGATCTTTTTCTGGCTGTAGAGCCAGAACGGGTTCACCGCGGGCGTCTTCTCGGTGATCACACTATCCCGGGGCGGCTTCTGATAGACCGAGGCCGAGGAAATGAAGATGTACTGGCCCGTGCGGCCCCTGAAGGTTTCGATGTCGCGCGCGATCTGGGCCGTGTCGAAGGCGCGGAACTGGCAGACCACGTCGAACCGGCGGGAACCGAGGTTCCTGTAGGGCTCGTCTGCGTCCATATCGCCGATGATGGCCTCGACGCCCTTGGGCAGGCTGGCGGCGCTGGTGCCGCGATTGAGCACAAAGACCTTGTGTCCTGCCGCAATGGCGCGGGCAGTAACGGGTTCGGAAATCTGGCCGGTGCCGCCGATGAAGAGAATGTCCATTTACTGGGGGTCCTTGTCTGGGGCGTTTTGTGGCGAAGGGCACACCGGGTCGCAAATGCGTGGAATCAGCGTCCGGCAAGTGATTCAATAATCGGACAATGTGGCCGATGATCGCCATGGCAGGCGTGAACGAGCTTGTCGAGCGTCATGCGCATTTCCATCAGCCGTTCGATGCGTTGATCGAGATCGGCGATATGGGCGGCGGCCAGAGCTCGGACATCGGCGCTGGCGCGGGTTTCGTCGGCCCAAAGCCGCAACAGATCGCGAATCTCCTCGATCGAAAACCCGAGATCGCGCGCCCGGCGCACGAAGCCGAGCCGATGGATGTCTTCCATGCCATAATCCCGGTAGTTGCTGTCGCGCCGGGCCGGCGCGGGCACCAGACCGATGGCTTCGTAATGACGAATCATCTTGGCCGAAACGCCGCTCAGGCGCGAAGCCTCGCCGATCTGCATGGTAAGGCCCTTTCGCGGCACAAATCCGGATCGCTCTTCATCCTTGACCTTACCATTGTGGGAAGGTTCAGAACAGCCTGGAGTTGAGAGCAGGGACACCGCGCATGCACGAACATTCCCATTCCGACCATCATCACGGCACCGCCGCCCCCATCATCCGCGATCCCGTCTGCGGCATGATTATCGACATGGCGTCCAACCAGAACCGGCACATGCACGAGGGCCGCGAACTCGGGTTCTGCAATCCAAAATGTAGGGACAAGTTCGTCGCAGACCCTCAAACCTATCTGACGGCTGCCGATCCGGTCTGCGGCATGGACGTGGATGTCCCCACGGCCAAATGGATGACCAAGAACGATGGGCAGAAAATCTATTTCTGCTGCGAAGGGTGTCAGACCAAATTCGAGGCCGATCCCGAAAAATACCTCGGCAACCGACCGGTCGAGCCGGCAAAACCGGTCCCCGCAGGAACGAAATGGACCTGCCCGATGGATCCGGAAGTGATTTCCGACGGCCCGGGCGAATGCCCGATCTGTGGCATGGCGCTCGAACCGATGGGCGTGCCGCCGGCCGATGCCGGTCCCAACCCGGAACGTGTCGATTTCACCCGCCGTTTCTGGATCTCGGCGGCGCTGGCCGCTCCGCTTCTCGTCATCTCCATGGGGCCGATGTTCGGCCTGCCGATCCGCAATTGGCTCGGCGAACAGACCGCGCAATGGCTCGAATTCGCGCTGGCGACGCCGGTCGTCGTCTGGGCGGCACAGCCGTTTTTCAAACGCGCGATCAATTCTTTGAGGAACCGTTCGCCCAATATGTGGACCCTGATCGGGCTCGGCACCGGCGCGGCGTACCTGTTTTCGCTGGTGGCTCTGCTGCTGCCCGGCATTTTCCCGTCCAGCATGCGCGAGGCCAACGGGGCGGTGCCGGTCTATTTCGAGGCAAGCGCCGTCATCATCGCTCTGGTCTTTCTCGGACAGGTCCTGGAACTGAGGGCGCGCGAACAGACGGGATCAGCGCTCCGCGCCCTGCTCGATCTGGCGCCGAAAACCGCGCTCAGGATCAAAGATGGCAAGGATGAAGAGATCGCACTCGATATTGTCCAGGCGGGCGATATCCTGCGCGTCCGACCCGGCGAAGCGGTTCCGGTCGATGGATACGTTGCAACCGGCCAGTCGAGCCTCGATGAATCCCTTCTGACCGGCGAGGCGCTGCCGGTCGCCAAGGGGCCGGGCGACGAGGTGACAGGCGGCACGCTCAACACCGAGGGCAGCTTCACCATGAAAGCCGTGCGGGTCGGGGCGGAAACGCGCCTCAACCAGATCGTTGCCCTGGTCGCCGAAGCCCAGCGCTCGCGGGCGCCGATCCAGGCGCTGGCCGACCGGGTATCACGCTGGTTCGTGCCGACAGTGGTCTCGGTTTCCATCCTGAGTTTTTTCATCTGGATGTTTGTCGGCCCGGAACCGCGCCTGGCCTACGCCATCGTCTCGGCGGTGTCGGTCTTGATCATCGCCTGCCCCTGTGCGCTCGGGCTTGCGACCCCGATGTCGGTCATGGTTGCGACCGGACGCGGCGCGCGAACCGGCGTTTTGGTCCACGATGCCGAAGCGCTCGAAACGCTGGCCCACATCGATACCCTGGTTATCGACAAGACCGGCACGCTGACCGAAGGCAAGCCGCGCGTGACCGACATAATTGCCGCGCCGGGCAGCGACGAGGGCGCGCTTCTGACTGTGGCGACAACGCTCGAAACGGGGTCCGCCCATCCCCTGGCCGGCGCCGTTCGTGAGGCCGCGACCACGAAGGGCATCGCCCCCCTTGCGATCGAAAACTTCCGCGAACAGGCCGGCAAGGGCGTCACCGGCCGCATTGACGGGGACACGGTGGCCCTGGGCAACGCCGCCTTGATGGCCGCGTGCGGCGTGACCCTGCCCGACAGGCTCGTTGCCACGGCCGACGCGCTCAGTGACGCCGGCCGTACGGTGATCCATGTCGCCCGGCAGGGCGTCTCGCTGGGGTTCATTGCCGTGGCCGATCCGATCAAGCCGGGCGCCGCAGAGGCGGTGGCGGCGCTTGAGGCAGACGGCATTGAAATCGTTCTGGCGACCGGAGATGGTCCGGCGCCGGCCCGCGACGTGGCGCGGGCGCTCGGCATCGCGCATTTCGAAGCCTCGCTGACGCCGGAAGACAAGCACGCGCTCGTCACCCGGTTCATGGGCGAAGGCAAAAAGGTCGCCATGGCCGGCGACGGCATCAATGACGGGCCGGCCCTGGCCGCCGCCGATGTCGGCATCGCCATGGGAACCGGTGCCGACGTCGCCCTCAAAAGCGCCGGCATCACCCTGATGAAAGGCGATCTCAACGGCATCCTGAGAGCGCGTCATCTGGCGCGGGCGACCCTTTCCAACATTCACCAGAACCTCTGGTTCGCCTTCGGCTACAATTCCATCGGCGTGCCGGTCGCGGCGGGCATTCTTTATCCGGTTTTCGGCCTGTTGCTGTCGCCCATGATCGCGGCGGCGGCCATGAGCCTGTCTTCGGTTTCGGTGATCACCAACGCTCTGAGACTCAGAACCCTGAAACTCTAGGCTCCTGTCCTTGCTGATAAAGTCGGCTTGGCAGCGTCCCTACCCCCGCGGATCGAGTTCGAGTGCGGGCAGAAATAAAGGAAGGGGGAAAAGACATGTCGGCACTGGCGCGAGCAGTGACCATCCAGCACAGGGCGGCAAACCGCTGTCGGCATGAAACAGTAAACTGGACAATTTTGCTTCACAAAAACCGCGTTCCGGGTTAGCGAAACTTCATCGTATTCTGGCGATGAAGGAACCCCCATGGCGGACAATATCTATAACGTCCTATTTCTGTGTACGGGCAATTCGGCGCGATCGGTTCTGGCGGAAGCCATTCTCAACCGCGAGGGCAAGACGAGGTTCAGGGCCTATTCGGCCGGATCCGCCCCCATCGGCGAGGTCCATCCCATCACCCTTTCCCTGCTGAGCACGTTTGGTTTCGATACGGGATTCGCCCGCTCGAAAAGCTGGGACGAATTTGCCGCACCCGGTGCGCCGCACATGGATTTCGTCTTCACCGTCTGCGACAACGCCGCCAAGGAGACCTGCCCGGTCTGGCCAGATCAGCCAATGACGGCGCATTGGGGCGTTCCCGATCCCGCCGCCGCCAACGGTTCGCTCGCCGAGCGTCAGCTCGCCTTTTCCGAAGCCTTCAGGATGCTGAACCAACGCATTTCGATTTTCCGCAACCTGCCTCTCGACCGGCTCGATCGGCTCGCGCTAAAGGAGAGGCTCGATGAAATCGGCCGGGACCATATTACGTGACGAATGACTTGTATCGGCGTGCCGTCGCCGAGTTTCTGGGTACGGCGTTTCTGCTTGCGGCCATCATCGGATCTGGAATCATGGCTGACCGGCTCTGTCAGGGCAATACCGGTCTGACGCTTCTGGCGCATGTGGTGACCATTGCCGAAATGCTGTTCGTGCTCATCGTCATGCTGACGCCGATCTCGGGCGCCCATTTCAACCCGGTGGTGACGCTGGCGTTTCGCTTTCGCGATGAACTGTCGGGAATCGACGCCTTCGCCTATATTCTGGCGCAGATTGCCGGGGCGATCGTCGGCGTGCTCGTGGTGCACATGATGTTCGCCGAACAGATTTTCCAGATCGGGATCACGCCGCGCACCGGCGCCGGACAATGGCTCGGCGAAGTGGTGGCGACCTTCGGACTGATGCTGACCATTTTCGCGGTCCGCCAGCGCGGCACGGTGCTGACCGCCGCCTCGGTGGCACTCTACATCGCCTCGGCCGTGTGGTTTACCGCGTCGACGAGTTTCGCCAATCCGGCCGTGACCCTGGCGCGCGCCCTGACCGCGACATTCACCAGCATTCGCCCGGACGATACGATCGGGTTCATCGTCGCCCAGTTCGTCGGCATGGTGCTGGCCCTTGTCGTCGAACGCTGGCTGTTTGTCGACAAAGTCGCGGGGCAAGGCTTGAAGGAATGACGCTGAACCTGATTTGATAGAGGGGCGTTGAGGGGAGTTAGCGAACATGCTCAGAATCGGCATTCTTGGTGCGGCGCGTATCGCGCCCAAGGCGATCATCCAGCCTGCGAAACGGCATGACGACGCGGTCGTCGTTGCCGTGGCATCGCGCCGGGCCGGGGCAGCGAAGCCCTATGCCGAGGCGCACGGCATAAAAAGAGCCATCGACGGCTATGAGGCGCTGATCGCCGATCCCGGGATCGATCTCGTCTACAACGCCCTGCCGCCTGTCGAACACGCGCGCCTGTCCATTCTCGCTCTGGAAGCGGGCAAGCACGTCTTGTGCGAAAAACCCTTCGCCATGAACGCGCGCGAAGCCGATGTCATGGTCGATACGGCGAAGCGGTCGGGCAAGCGGCTATTCGAAGCCTTCCACTATCGCCTCCACCCCGCCTTCCAGCGCCTTGTCGACCTTAGGGCCTCGGGCGCGCTTGGCGCGATCCGCTCCGTCGAGGCGAATTTTTCCGCCGAGATCCCCTTTTCCGAAAACGAACTGCGCCATCTGCCCGATATGGGCGGCGGCGCGTTGATGGACCTGGGCTGCTATTGTGTGCATGGCCTCAGAAGTCTGATGGGGACGGAACCGAAGATCGTTTCGGCTTCGGGCACGCGGGCCCGGCTTGGCGTCGACGAATCGATCGAGGCCACGCTCGATTTCGACGGCGTTCCGGCCAGGCTGGTGACCAACATGGCCGCCGGCACGCCCTTTGTGGCATCGATCAGGCTCGACTGCGAAAAGGGCCGGGTCGAGATCGACAATTTCGTCTTGCCCCATGAAGGTCATTCGGTCCGCGAATGGCTCAATGGCGCCTATCGCGAACACACCCTGGCCGGCGGGACAACCTATGATTTCCAGCTCGCCTCGATCATCAACGCCATCGCGACCGGCGCGCCGCATGTCAACGAGGGCAAAGACCCGATCGCCAATATGGCGGTGATCGACTCGATTTACGAAAAGGCCGGATTCGGTCCCCGCTAAAAATCGTCGCACGCCATCCGGCTCCGGCGCATTTCCAGGTGAAGTGGATACCGGTTCACCGTTCGGAAATGCGATAAAACAAGAACTTGAAGCCTTTCACTGTTTTCGTGAAACAGTGAAAGGCTCTGGCGCGGCGGGCGCGAAAAAGCGAGCGCCGGTTTTCGCGCCAAACCGTCGTGATCCCCCCCAAAAAACCGGGCGGCTCAATGCCATCAAGACGCCCGACGCTCTGGTGTCGGATCACCCCCTGAACCCATCTGTTTGGAATGGCGTGGCAAACCTGTGGCGTGAGCGCGAAAAGCCCGAAAAAGCCTATTCGTGCGTCGGCACCAACCCGGTTTCGATGGCGTAGCGGGTCAGGCCCGCGGTCGTGGCGATGCCGAGTTTCTTCTTGATGTTCTTGCGGTGGGTCTCGACGGTACGCGCCGAGATCGACAGGGTCTGGGCCACGTCCTTGGAACTCTTACCCTCGGCCACCAGGATCAGCACCGAAGCCTCGCGGCTGGTCAACGGACCGACGTGATGGCCAGGATCGGGCAGGCGCATCAGCACGTCTGAAACGCCCGAGGAAAAATAGGTGGCACCGGCCGCAACCGCCTCGACTGCGGCGATGATCTCGCTGATGGGAGCATCCTTGAGCACATACCCGGATGCGCCGTGCATGACCGAGGTCGATATGTATTCGCGACTGTCGTGCATGGACAGCATCAGGATGCGCGTGTTGCCGAGCGCCTCGCGAAACAGATCGATGGCCGATAGACCCGACATGCCGGGCATGTTGATATCCATCATCACCACATCCGGAACCGTGCGTATGCCCAGCGCCAACCCGTCCCGCGCATTGGTCGCCGTCCCGACGATCTCGATATGCGAATAGGTCTCGATCACGGCACGAATACCTTCGATCACCAACGGATGATCGTCGATAAGAAGGATTTTGATGCTGCGCCGTGTTGACATTGTTTCCTTGAGACCGAAGCCGGTTGAAGGAATTTCCAACCTAGTCTTGTCTGTTTTGCGCGAATGCACAATGGACGCGCCGTCGCATGCTGGTTTCTTGCCATATTGGGTGTGGACAGGATAAAGGAAGGCCGGCAATTACCGGGGTTCGAGGGGGATGCCGGTACCGCCCGGGCCGGCATTACGGGCTGGCATCAGCATTATCATGGCACCAGGCGCCGTTTGCGGCGAGGGAGGCAAACTATGCAGGGTCTGCTGGCGCTGTCCCGGTTGATCGACCGGGTTACGGCGTTCGTCGGCAAATTCGTGTCCTGGCTCGTGTTGGTCGCGGTCCTGATCAGTGCCGGCAATGCTGTTCTTCGCAAGGCGTTTTCGATTTCGTCGAATGCCTGGCTCGAAATGCAGTGGTACCTGTTCGGCGCGGTGTTCATGCTGGCTGCGGCCTACACGCTGCAGACCAACGACCATGTCCGCATCGACATCTTCTTCAATTCGCGCAGCCGGAAAACCCAGAACTGGATCGACATGTTCGGTCACCTGGTTTTCCTGATGCCGTTTGCCAGTTTGATGATCTATCTGCTCGTGCCCTATGTCTGGCGTTCGTTCCTGTCCGGCGAGGTTTCCCAGAACGCTGGCGGGCTTCCCCTGTGGCCGGCCCAGTTTATGCTCCTGCTCGGCTTCGTGCTGCTTTTCATTCAAGGCATATCGGAAATCATAAAACGCGCCGCCATCATGCGCGGCCTGATCAAGGACCCGCATCGGCACCCGGCGACGGCGCCGGAAGGCGCGAGCCTGATGGAGGGAGATGCCCCCAATGATTGAGGTCATCGCCCACAACATGGCGCCGATCATGTTTTCGTCGCTGATCGTGTTTTTGCTGCTCGGCTACCCGGTTGCCTTTTCCCTCGCCGCCAACGGGTTGATGTTCTTCATCATCGGCGTCGAACTCGCCCCTTATTCCAATGCGCAGATCACGTTGAGCTGGCCGCTTTTGCAGGCGCTGCCCGACCGGTTCTGGGGGATCATGAGCAACGAGACCATGCTCGCCATCCCCTTCTTTACCTTCATGGGGCTCATTCTCGAGCGATCCGGCATGGCCGAGGACCTGCTCGACACCATAGGCCAGCTTTTCGGGCCGATCCGGGGCGGTCTGGCTTACGCCGTGATCCTGGTCGGCGCGCTCCTGGCCGCGACGACCGGCGTGGTCGCCGCCTCGGTGATCGCCATGGGGCTCATCTCCCTGCCGATCATGATGCGCTACGGCTACGACCGGCGCCTCGCGACCGGCGTCATCGCCGCGTCGGGAACACTGGCGCAGATCATCCCGCCGTCTCTCGTGCTCATCGTTCTGGCCGACCAGCTCGGGCGGTCGGTCGGCGACATGTATTCGGGCGCCATCTATCCCAGCCTTTTGTTGACCGGGCTTTATCTTGGTTATGTCTTCATCGTCAGCACCCTTTTTCCAAAGGCGGCCCCTGCCCTGCCGCCCGAGGCGCGCTCGCTCGGGTCGGGCGTCATGTCGCTTTTCGTCCTGATCGGGCTGACGGCGATCCTCGCCTTCGGGCTTAATACGCTCTGGCTGCCCATGCTCGGCGACAATGCCGCCATCTGGTCGGTTACGGCGGCGGTGGCAATCGCTTATGGCTATGTCCATGTCGATCGGCTTTTGAAGGTCAATCTCCTGAGCCGGCTGGCGCGGAACGTCATCATCGTGCTCGTGCCGCCGCTCGCCCTCATCTTTCTCGTGCTCGGCACCATTTTCCTCGGCATCGCCACGCCGACCGAAGGCGGCGCCATGGGCGCCACCGGCGCGCTGATCCTGTCGGCGGCCAAGGGCAAGCTCAATTTTGACATGATCAAGCAGGCACTGAAATCGACGACGCGCCTGTCGAGTTTCGTGTTGTTCATCCTGATCGGCGCCCGCGTGTTTTCCCTGACTTTTTACGGGGTCAACGGGCACGTCTGGGTCGAGGAATTGCTGACCAGCGCACCGGGCGGCACGGTCGGCTTTCTGATCATCGTCAATCTTTTGGTGTTCTTTCTGGCCTTCTTTCTCGATTTCTTCGAGCTGGCCTTCATCATCATCCCGCTTCTGGCGCCCGTGGCCGAAAAGCTCGGGATCGATCTCATCTGGTTCGGCATCCTTCTGGGCGTCAACATGCAGACGAGCTTCATGCATCCGCCATTCGGTTTCTCGCTGTTCTTCTTAAGATCGGTGGCGGCGCGCGTGCCCTATATCGACAAGATCACCAAAAAAACCATCGCACCAATCACGACGGGGCAGATCTACTGGGGTGCGATCCCGTTCGTTTTCATCCAGATCATCATGGTGGTGATCGTTCTGAGCTTTCCGCAGCTCGTCCTGCACTACAAGGGCGACCGACCCCAAATCGATCCCGAGTCGATCCAGATCGTCGTTCCCGATTTCGGCAACGAAGGCGGTCTCGGCAGTCCCGGTATGACCCTGTCGCCATTGGGAAGCCCGGATATGTCCGAAGGCGGTCTCGGGCTTCCGCCGGCCGACCTCAACAATACGCCACCCGATTTCGGCATCGCGCCATCCGATGGCGGCGCCGGAACGGGTGAAAGTGCCGGCAACAGCCTCGATCTCAGCCAGCCGCCAAGCTTCAACTGAAGCGAACCTGAAAAAAAGAACCCCGGGGCAAACCCCCGGGGTCTTTGTTTTCGATTATCGCACGAGTCTCGGTTCGTTCGGCTTTTTCGGAACCGCCCTAAAGCCTGCCGGCGCGCTGCTGCAACATCATGAAGGTGTCGAAATTGTATTCGGCGATCTGGAACCACAAATAGCCCTTGGCGCGATAGGCCGCCATGGATTCGTAGATCTTCTTGAAATCGGCATTGGAGGCCGACAGTTCCTGATAGGTCTGGGTCGCGGCGTTGAAGGCAGCTTCGAGCACGTCCTTGGAGAACGGACGAAGCTGGGCGCCCTCGGCTACCAGCGTCTTGATGGCATCCGGGTTCACCCAGTCATAGCGCTGCAGCATGTTGGCGTCGGCCGCTTCCGAGGCGACCTTGATCAGCGCCTTGTAGCTTTCGGGCAGCTCGGCCCACTTCTCGGTCTGGATCATGAAGTGGAGCGACGAACCGGCTTCCCAGAAGGCCGGATAATAATAGTAGGGCGCAACCTTGACGAAGCCGAGCCGCTGGTCGTCATAGGGACCGACGAATTCCGTCGCGTCGATCGTGCCCTTTTCGAGCGCCGGATAGATATCCGAAGCCGAAATCTGCTGGGGCACGACGCCCACTTTTTCGAGGACGGCGCCGGCGAGGCCGGCGATACGGAACTTCAGGCGTTCCATGTCGGCAAGCGTATTGATTTCCTTGCGGAACCAGCCACCCATCTGGACGCCGGTATTGCCGGCGGGCAGGGCGTGAATATTGTATTTGGCGTAAAAGTCGTTGAACAGTTCGTTGCCGCCGCCCTGATAGAGCCAGGCATTCTGCAGGCGGGCATTGAGGCCGAACGGGATGCCGGTGGCAATGGCGAAGGTCGGGTCCTTGCCCCACGAATAATAAGATGCGGTATGGCACATCTCGACCGTGCCGTTCGAGACCGCGTCGAGCGGCGCGGCGCCGCCGGGAACGAGTTCGCCGGCCGCGAAAGGCTGGATGACGAAATTGCCATCGGTGGCTTCGGCCACGTATTTGCTCAGGAACTCGGAGGTTCCGTAAAGGTTATCCAGCGACTTCGGGAAAGCCGAGGCGAGCCGCCAGGTGATTTTCGGCTGCGACTGGGCGATGGCCGGAGTGGACAGAACTGTGGCCCCGGCGGCCCCAGCTGCCGAAACACCGGCTGTCCTGAAAAACGAACGACGATCCATGCGTTAGGTCCTCCCAATTGGTGCATGACATTCTTGTTAGAGCATCGGCGAAAAGTGGACTTGCGGTTTTTCGCATCAACCGATGCGACCACAAAAGGAGAGAGCCGGGCGGTTTGATGCAACTACAACGCCCGAAGCTCTAGTCGCTGCCGAGCGCCCATTGTCGCCGAGATTACATGGGATGACGCGTGTGTCTAGGGCACTTATGTTCCGATAGACCTGAAACCGTGCGCCATCTTCTGATGATCGTCGTGTCTTTACCGAAAAACCGGTCTTTCCGTCTTCAAAAAACGGCTCCAGTCGCGTCGGATCGCGCTAGCGGGATCGGGACCTGACGCTGGGACGCGAATAGGCTAGGCTTGGGTCTCAGAGGGAAAACTCGCGAGGGAAAAGAGCATGGGCGACAGCGCTCGGGCCGTCTTGATTACCGGTGCAACCAGCGGCATCGGCTTGGCAACCGCCAGGGCTTTTGGCGCGGCAGGCTGGAGAGTGGGGATCAATGCCGACGAGCCCATGGGCGCGGTCGAGCCGATCCTCAACGCCCTGGCCGAAGCCGGCGCCCCCGAGGTCAGGTATTTCGAAGCCGATCTGGCCGAGGAGTCGGCGGGCGCGCGCGTCGTCAGGGAAGCCATCGACCAGTTCGGCGCTCTTGACGCCCTGGTCTATAATGCAGGGTCCCAGAAACCGGCCCTTGTCGAGGATTCGCTGGACGAAGACTGGGTGCGTATTCGGACCAGCAATTTCGACGGGGCGTTCTGGGCGATCAAGACCGCCCTGCCAAGCATGAAGGAACGCGGCTGGGGGCGCATCATCAACATCGCTTCGGCCTACGGATTGCGCGGCGGCGCCCGCAAGAGCGCCTATGTGTCGTCCAAGCATGCCCTGGTCGGGCTGACCAAGGCGGTCGCGCTCGAAACCGCCGAACACGGCGTGACCGTGAATGCCATCTGCCCGGGCTATGTCTGGACCCCGATGGTCGAGCGCCAGCTCGAAGATCTTGTCCAGGCGAACGGATTGACCCGCGAGGAGGTCATCCGCAACATCATGCTGACGGCGCAACCGACCAGGAAATTCGTCCAGCCCGAGGAAATCGGCGCCCTCGCCGTCTTTCTTTGCGGCGACATGGCGCGTTCGATCACCGGCACGACGATCAGCGTGGATGGCGGCTGGACGGCCAGGTGAAGAAGATGACAGCCGGACGGCAAAATGGCGCATGACCCCGTCACATGCTTGGCGCCCGGCGTCGGCTGGGATAGATCACATCAAACTGTCGAGTGGAGAGTTACATGTACGTTGTCGGTGGAGAAAGCCTGGTCGATCTCGTCGCGCAGCCGGTCGTTGAAAACCGCCCCATGACGCTGGAAGCCCATGCCGGCGGATCGCCCTACAATTGCGCCATCGCACTCAGCAAGCTGGGCAAGCCGGTCGGTTTTCTGTGTCCCATCTCGACGGATACGTTCGGCGACCAGCTGATGGGTCCGCTTGAGGCGGCCGGCGTTCACACGCTTCTGGAACAGCGCGTTATGGCCCCGACGACGCTCGCCATCGCCACGCTCGATCCGCAAGGCAGGGCGAGCTACCGCTTTTATCGCGAGGCGGATCGCGCCTTCACCCGCGATGGGCTGATTGCCGCCCTGCCGCAGAAGCCCGACGTTTTCCAGATCGGCGGGTTCTGCGCCATCCTGCCCGAAGATGCCGAGATCTGGCTGGACGTCGCCGCCACCGCCGCGGCACGCGGCGCGCTGATCTCCATCGACCCGAACGTCCGGCCGACGCTGGTCAGCGATTTCGCCGCCTATAGCGCGCGGCTCGACCGCTTCTTCGATCTGGTCAATCTGGTCAAGGTTTCGGACGAGGACCTTCACGCCCTCGATCCGCAAAAAACCATAAAGGACCATGTCGCCGCTCTTCTGGCGCGTCCCAGTTGCGCCCTGGTGGTGGTCACCCTGGGCGAAGGTGGGGCCCGTGCCTTCACGCGTACGGCCGAGGGTGTCGCGGACGTTTATCGCCCGCCGGTCTTCGGCGATACGGTCGGCGCCGGCGACAGCCTGATGGCGGGGATCCTGACGATCCTCGGCGACTGGAATGCCCTTTCGGCCGAAGCCCTGTCCGCCCTGCCGGCGGACAAGCTCTCGCAAATGCTGAAATTCGGCGCGGTGACCGCCGGGCTCAATTGCGCCCATACCGGCTGCAAGCCGCCGACCCGTGCCGAAGTGGATGCGGTTCTGGCCACGATCTGACCGAAATCCGTCTCAGCTGTTCATGACTTCCCGGATAAGGGCGTCGAACTCGCCCTTTTGCGGTTCTTTCGGCGCGTTCGCGTTCGCCGCGACGTTCGGCCCTTCCGCGCTGGACTCCGACAAAATGACCATCATGCCACCCACCTCTTCGGCCCGCTCGTACCAGGGCGCCATGATGATTGTCTGACTGACGGTGCCGCCCGTTGGCATCGCTGAAATAGCTCCACGGCTGCTTGAGCGTCATCCCGGCCAGAACCTGGCGGTGCATGCGCCGTATGTTTTCCGGAAAGTCGAAAAGATCGTAGATGGACTTGCCCCGCAGGTCTTCGATCTCGTCGAGCCCATGACCGACGATCCAGTGATCCGACGCGGCGATATAGTGCATATGGTGGTCGAAAATAGCGACGGCGACGGGAAGATTTTTCATGAGAGCCCGAATGATGCGCTGGCGCGACGCCGCCAGATGCTCCGTCGTGCGCAAAAGGGTGACGTCACGCAAGGTGCCGACCAGCCCGATCACCCCGCCATCGCCGTCGAATTCGACATCGCCGAAATATTCGAGGAACCGCTTGTGGTTCTGGAAGTCGACGATCTCGACCTCGACGTGAAAACCGCTCTTTTCCTCAAGCGCCCGCTGGAAAAGCCGTGCGGCGCGGATCCGGTCGCTGCGGGAAAACCGGCTCAGGAACGTATCGATCGGCAAGGGGCCGATATCGTCACTATTATCGATGCCCAGAATGACCTGCGCCTGACGGGAAAAACTGAATTCGCCGTCGGGAAGACGCATGCGCCAGACCCCGATATCCATCGTACGGCTGGCGATACGGCCGATGGCGTAATCCGGCGCGACGGTATTGTCGTCCGGAACAGATAGGGTGTGCTTGAGAATACGGGCGCTTGTTTGACTTGACATTGACATCCCCCAACGTCAGCCGGACATGACAAATTATTCAGGTTTCATCTGCGTCCACAGGATTTATAAGCCGATAAAAGTTAACGCTTTTCCTTCCCGTTCAGAACCGCAGGACTGCGTCGATCCAGAACAGACCATGTTTTGGCTGACTGAAGCGATTTGCTCTATCTTCTTGTTTTGTCGTGTTTTCAAAAGGAGTGGTGGAATTATTCCAGATAAAAACAAGTCTAATTTGACCTGAAACACCAACATTTCTTCACTATTCGCTATTCGCTCGAATCTCCAGCGCCTCGTCCAGCGTCATCTTTGTATGCGCGTGCCAGTGTTCGTCGTCGGTTTGCGGGAAGTCGGCGCGGAAATGTCCGCCCCGGCTTTCACACCGCTTGAGCGCGGCGGCGGCGACCAGGGTTGCCGAGATGGTCATGTTGAGGAAGGAGCGCGTAACGCCTTCCGCCGTCGCCTCGATTCTGGCGATGCGCCTCAATGCCGTTTTCAACCCGTCGGCGCTGCGCTCGACGCCGACATGATCGCTCATCACATGTCGCAGTTCCTGAACCGCGGGGTGGTTGCGCAGTCTTGTCTCGACCGCCTCGCCTTCCGTCTCGTCCCAGGCGATGCCCCGGAACGGCGCCAGCGGGTGACGGACCGGTTCGAGCCCGGAAATATCCTCAGCGATACGGGCGGCAAAGACCGTGGCTTCCAGCAGGGAATTCGACGCGAGGCGGTTGGCGCCATGAAGGCCGGTGCAACTGGCTTCTCCGCAAACCCAGAGCCCGGGCAGGGACGAACGGCCCCACTCGTCCACCTTGACGCCGCCCATGTGGTAATGGGCCGCCGGCGTGACCGGGATCGGCTCGGTGACCGGGTCGATGCCGGCCTCGCGGCAATACTCGGCGACGGTGGGATAGGCGCTGAGAATACGGGCGCCCAGCGCCTGGCGCGTGTCGAGAAAGATTTTGCGTCCCATCTGGATCTGGCGGAAATTGGCGCGGGCGACGATGTCGCGCGGGGCGAGTTCCGCGTCCTTGTGCACCTCCGCCATGAAGCGCTCGCCGAGATCGTTGACCAGGATCGCGCCTTCGCCGCGCAAGGCCTCCGTAGCCAGGGGCGCCGGGTCCTTGTCGGTCAGGATGGCGGTGGGGTGGAACTGCACGAATTCGGCATCGCCGATGACGGCGCCGGCCCGTGCCGCCATGCCCATGGCGTGGCCCCTGACGCCGGGCGGATTGGTGGTGACGGCATAAAGCCCGCCCAGCCCCCCGGCGGCCAGCACGATGGCGCGGGCCCTGACCAGCACCGGCTCGGCATAGCGATCACCGAGCTTTCGGCCATAGATCCCGATGACGCGTCCATCGCAGCGGGCGAGATCGACGGCCGTGATGCCTTCGACGACGCGGATGGACGGCGTCCTGTGGACCTCGGCGATAAGGGCGGCCATGATTGCGGCGCCGGCCCGGTCGCCGGCAACGCGCACGACGCGGCTTTTCGAATGGGCGGCCTCGCGATTAAGCAGGAAATGGCCCTGGTCATCATGATCGAAAGGCGTGCCCCAGCGTGCCAGATCGGCGATACGGGCGGCAGCCTCCTCGGTCACCGCTTCGGCAATGCCCATGTCGACAAGACCCGCGCCGGCGATGGCCGTGTCGACGGCATGGGCGTGCGGACTGTCGTTCTCGCCGACGGCCGCGGCGATGCCGCCCTGGGCCTGCGTCGAGGAGGCGCCGGTGCCCAGCGGCTTGGCGGCCAGCACCGTGACGGGCCGGGGCGCCAGCTTGAGCGCACAGAACAGACCGGCAAGACCCGCGCCGACGATCAGGGCGCCATCGGCATCGAGTGCATTGTCGTAAACGATCATCCGGTCCTCCCCCAATCCGTCCCGGCGTTCTCCCGGAAAGCGGATCTATCTTCCTTCAATAAAAGCACAAAATCGAACCGGACCGGTCTATCACACTGCCGCGGCATGACGCTTGAGTTCTGGTGCCGCGGTTAAGTAGGCGTCAAAAATCGAGGCGACGATCCTCATGGCCGGACGACCGAATTCGGTGATTGAAAGCCGGGTGCCGTCGCGCGTCGCCAGGCCTTCGGCGACATAGGTTTCGGCGCGGGCGAGTTCGGGCGCGAAGCGCTCGGGCGATACGCCGAAACGGGTGGCGATTTCGGCGACATCGACGCTCAAATCGCACATCAACCGTTCGATCAGCGCACGCCGCAGCCTGTCCTCGGCACTGAGGGCCCGCACCTTGCCGGTCGGCAGACGGCCGGCCGTCACGGCGCGCGACCAAGCGCCGGTTTCGGCGATGTTCTGGACGTAAGCCTCCGGCAAGGCCGAAATGGAGGTGGCGCCGAGCCCGATCAGCGTCGGGGCGCCATCGACCGTATAGCCCTGGAAATTGCGGTGCAGACGCCCGGTCCTGAGCGCCTTGGCCATGGCGTCGTCGGGCAGCGCGAAATGGTCGAGACCGATACGGACATAGCCGGCATCGACGAGCGCCTGGGCGGCAAGCTCTTCCTGCTCGTAGCGCGCGTCGGGTTTGGGCAATGAATCCTCGGGGATGAGCCGCTGGTTCTTGGCCATCCACGGCACATGGGCATAGCCGAAAAGAGCGATGCGGTCGGGCCGAAGGGTCAAGGTCTTTTCGACAGAACGGGCGATGGTTTCGCTCGTCTGGTAGGGCAACCCGTACATGAGGTCGAAATTGATCGCCGAAATGCCGGCGGCGCGCAGGGCTTCGACACTCTGCTTGACCGTTTCGTAGGGCTGGATGCGGTTGACCGTTTCCTGCACCTTTTCGTCGAACTCCTGTACGCCGAGCGAGGCGCGGGTGGTGCCGAAACCGGCCAAGTGCGCGGCAAATTCCGGCTCGAAGGTGCGCGGATCGAGTTCGAAGGCGATTTCCGCCGCATCGAGCACGTCGAAATGAGTGCGCAACGCCCCCATCAGTTCGCCGAGCGCGTCCATCGGCATGGCGGTCGGCGTGCCGCCGCCCCAATGGATGTGCGAAACCTTGAGCTTGTGCTCCAGAACGGAGGCGGTCAGGGCAATTTCGTCCTGAAGCGTCTTGCCATAGGCCCGGACCGGTTCCTCGCGGGCGGCGAGCTTCATGTTGCAGGCGCAGTACCAGCACACCTTTTTGCAGAACGGGATGTGCAGATAAAGCGAGACCGGTTCCTGGGGATCGAGCGCCGCCAGCCCGGCGCGATGGGCGCGATCGTTGGTAACCGGCTCAAAATAGGGCGCGGTCGGATAACTCGTATAGCGCGGCACCCGCTTTTCGGCGTAGCGGGCAATGATCGGATCCATCTTCCCCTCATGCCCCGAAAAAGGGGGCTGTCCTTTGCTGCCAAAAACCTGGGCCGGTCTTTACAAGGCACTCTATGTCATCGCGGGCGCGACGAGATAGGTTTTCAGTCGGCCTTTTTGCCGAGAGCGATCATTTTCTCGATGGCGGCGCGGGCCGGGGCGATGTGCTCTTCGGCAACCGTGACTTCCTCGGTCATGGAAAAGAGCGACCACAGGATGTTCTCGAGCGTAATGCGCTTCATGTGCGGGCAGAGGTTGCAGCCGCGCAGGTACTCGATGCCCGTGGTTTCGGCGGCGATATTGTCCGACATGGCGCATTCGGTGACGATGACGACGCGAGCCGGGTGTTCGGTCTTGACCCAGTCGATCATGCCGGCGGTCGAGCCGGAATAGTCGACGGCGGCAATGACCTCGGGCTTGCATTCGGGATGGGCGATGATCCTGGCGTCCGGATAGGCGGCCCTTAACTCGGCGATATCGGCGGCGGTAAAGGTTTCGTGCACCTCGCAGGAGCCGGCCCAGGTGACGATCCGCTTTTGCGTCTGTTTGGCGGTGTTCCTGGCCAGGTATTGATCGGGGATCATGATGACGGCATCGCCTTCGATCGCCTCGACGATATCACGCGCGTTCGAGGATGTGCAGCAGGCATCGCTCTCGGCCTTGACCGCGGCGGAGGTGTTCACATAGGTGACGACCGGCAGGCCGGGATATTGTGCCCTCATCGCCCTCACGTCCGCCGGGGTGATCGAGGCGGCGAGCGAACAGCCGGCGCGGCTGTCCGGAATGAGCACGGTTTTTTGCGGATTGAGGATCTTGGCCGTCTCGGCCATGAAATGCACGCCGCATTGTACGATGACCGACTGGCCGAGCTTTTTCGCCTCGACGGCGAGCTGCAGGCTGTCCCCCACGATATCCGCGACGCCATGGAAGATTTCCGGCGTCTGGTAATTATGGGCAAGAATGATCGCGTCCTTTTCCTTTTTCAGCCGGTTGATGGCGAAAACCAGCGGCGCGAAGAACGGCCATTCGAGATCGGGAATGCGATCCTTGATCTTTTCATAGATCGCCGCGGTTTCCTTGCGGATCGCCGGCGAAAACTTGAGATCGAAATGATCCGCGAGCAGAGCGCGGGCTTCGTCGAGCGGCGTTTGCGCGTTGATCATCTGGACCATTCGGCAATCCTTTGCATGCGACTGTGGGTAGTCATTCCGGACCGGTAGAGGTCTTTGGACCAACCGGGCCACGCGCCTTGAGCGACCGCGCGACAAATAGGCATTTTTCGCACGTTTTTCAATAAAGGCCCGTCATCCGGGTGCGGGCGCACATTTGCGTTATCGTTTATCGAAAACGTGCCAGTAATCCGGTATTGTTCAAAAAAGGATCATAGCCGGGGAAAAACGCATCATGGTTCAGGATCTGGCGCGCCTTCGCGCGTTCGTGCAGGTGTTCGAAGCGGGCGGCTTTTCGGCGGCGGCGCGGCTTCATGGCCGCTCGAAGGCGCTGTTGTCCAAATATGTCACCGATCTCGAGGATGAACTGGGCGTCAGGCTGATGAACCGGACGACACGAACCCTCAGCCTCACCGAAGCGGGAGAAGCTTATTACAGCGAAATTTCCCAGATCCTGACCCATCTCGACGATCTTGACGCCTCGATCGCCCACCAGACGGCCGAGCCGCGGGGATTGCTGCGGGTCTCGGCGCCGCGCAATTTCGGCGAATCGACGCTGGCGCCGGCCCTGTTCGCTTTCATCGCGGCCAATCCCGACGTTTCGCTCGACTTAAGGCTCGAGGATCGCTTCGTCGATCTGGTCGACGAAGGGATCGATGTCGCCCTCAGAATTTCGCACCCCACGGATTCCTCCCTGATCGCGCGAAAGATCGCCGACATGCCGGTGCGGGTCTGTGCGGCCAAAAGCGTGATCGAAGAGTACGGTGCGCCCGCGCATCCCGAAGCCTTGCGCAGCCTGCCGGCCATCATCGACACCAATCTGACCAACCAGTCCAACTGGCGGTTCGTCGACAAGGACAGGCAGTTGACCGTGCATGTGGGGGGCCGGGTAAAGGTCAATTCGGCGGCGGCTGCTGCCGAGGCGGTGGCGGCGGGCCTGGGCTTTGCCGTGGTCCCGGGTTATCTCGCAGATCCCCTGATCGCGACGGGAAAGATCGTCACAGTCCTCGACGATTTCCTGCCGCCCGCCCCGAGCCTTCACGCGGTCTATCCACACCGGCGCCACCTTGCCGGCAAGGTCAGGGCCCTGATCGATCACCTTGTCGCCTGGTTTGACGCGCATCCGCTGAGCTGATCCGCCCGAGGGACCCAAAAAAGCGCCCCGAACAAGGTCCGGGGCGCTTTGTCATGTTTGTCGTTTTGACCGGGACTACTTGATCTCGGTAATCCGGTCGCCGGTTGTGGGCGTATACTCGCCGCCGAGCTTGGCGATGTAATCGGCCAGAACGTCTTCGAGCGGCGGGCCGAAATCATAAGGGTTCACCGCGTCGGTCGCAAAGACGTCGTAGCCGTCGCCGCCGTTGCGCATGTAGTTGTTGGTGGCGACGCCATAAAGCTTGTCGGGATCGAGCGGCGCCCAGGCACCATTCTCCATCACTTCGGCCTTGATGACGCGTTCGCCGGCCGGCTTGGCCCGGGTCCAGGAGAACTTGAGGCCGGAGACCTGCGGGAAGCGGCCGGCGCCCTCTTCGACCTGGCTGAGGCCGTTTTCAAGCGCGAGAATAACGTCCTTGCCCTTCAGTTGCATGGTGGCCAGCGTGTTGGAGAAGGGCAGAACGGTCAACACTTCGCCCATGGTAATATCGCCGGCATCGATCGAGGCGCGCAAACCGCCGCCATTCTCGATGGCGATGGTCACGCCCTGGTCTGCGGCGCGATCGACCATGGCATCGGTCAGAAGGCTGCCCATGGAGCACTCCATGACGCGGCAGGTGTCGCGGCTGCCATCGATATCGGCAGTCGCGGTGCCGATGACCTCGTTCTTCATCTCCTCAATCGGCGCATTCAGCTCGACGAGACGGGCCAGCACAGCCGCATCGGGGGTCACGCTGGCATCGAGAAGCTGCGCGTCGCCCGTAGCGGAAATGACGGTGCCGTCATCGTCCCAGGTGACTTTCAGATCGCCGAGAAACTTGGCGTAGGAGCCGGCCGTGACGACGGGAACCTCGACGCCCGACGGGCCGGCAACCATGGTCGGATAGGCTTTGGCGCCCTTCACCGTGTTGGACATGACGGTGTGCGAGTGCCCGCCGACGATGACGTCAATACCCGGCACGGAGGCGGCGATTTCGAGATCGCGCGGGAACCCGTCATGGGTCAGGGCGATGATCTTGTTGATCCCGGCGGCTTCAAGCGCTTCGACGGACCCCATCAGGGTGTCTTCGATCCTGGCGAAGCGGATGGTGTCGCCCGGCGAAGAGGTTTCTTCGGTATCCTCGGCCAGAGCAGAGACGACGCCGATCTTTTCGCCGCCGACATCGAGGATGACCACGCCCTTGAGCTTGCCGGCAAGAAGCGGTTCCTTGGTAACGTCGAGATTGCCCGAGATGATCGGGTAGTCGGCGCCGTCGATCAGCTTGGCGGTCTCTTCCGGACCATTGTCGAATTCGTGGTTGCCCAGCGTCATCACGTCGATGCCGAGCTGGTTGTTGAACTCGTTGATCACGTCCGAATGGTAGGTGGTGAAATAGAGCGAGCCCTGGAAGTCGTCGCCGGCATCGAGCAGGACGACGTTCTCGCCGGCCAGTTCCGCGCGCTTGGCGTCGATGGCGGCCTTGAGGCGCCCCATGCCGCCGATGCACTTGCCCTCGGCTTCATCCTCGGCGCCGCAATTCGATTCGTATTTGTTGATCGAATCGTAACGCGAGTGGAAATCGTTGAAATGCAGGACATTCAGCGTGAAGTCGGCATAAGCGGGACCAGCGGCGCCGGTCAGAAGGGCGATAGATGCAGCGCCCAGAAGCAGTTTTTTCATTGGTCTGTCCTCTCCATGGCGGGGGAAATCAGGGCAAGATGGCTGTGGGTGTTAAAGCTCGCAAATGACAGTTGCGTGTCGACCAGAGCGCTCGCGGTCGAATCTCCCCAGATCGTCCGCCGGACTGTCATGAAACTGTCATAATCTGATTCGGGCCCGCCCGGTCCGTCTTGATCCGCCAGAACGCACCGCTTATCGCGCGATTGCCTGACGCACGTGCGGTCTTTTATGCCGATATCAAGAATTTCCCCGATAGGGGCGCCGATATCCGTCCGGTCTTGCCACACGAAAAATCAGGCGCGGCAGTGCCGAAAACAAGGCCTCAAACCACCACCCGCGCGCACACGCGGGACGACACGAAAACACCGGCCCATTTCCATCACCGATGCGCGCCGACCGCCCACGGGTAACCCGTTGGGCTCAAAATTGCAGCGAAGCGATGAACCGACGCGTGCTCAGTCTTTGGCGCGCTCGTAATAGGAATTGTCGGCCGTGTTGATGACGATGCGCGTGCCTTCGGTAATGTGCGGCGGCACCATGACCTTGAGCCCGTTGGTGCACACGGCGGGCTTATAGGACGAAGAGGCCGTCTGGCCCTTAACCACCGGTTCGGTCTCGGCAATCTCCACGGTCACGCGCTGCGGCAATTCCATGGAAATCGGGATACCCTCGAAGGTCTGCAGAAACACCGTCATGCCGTCTTCGAGATAGACGTGGCTGTCGCCCATCACGTCTTCGGAAACGGTCACCTGCTCGTAGGTGTCCGGTTCCATGAAGTGATAGCCTTCCGCATCCGAATAAAGGAAATTATAGGAGCGCTCATCGACATCCGCCTTTTCCACCTGTTCGGTGGTGCGCCATCGCATGGATACCTTCACACCATCGGCGATGCGGCGCATGTCGACCTGGGTGACCGGCGTGCCCTTGCCCGGATGAATGTTTTCGGCGGTCAGGACGACGTGAAGCTTGTTCTCGTAGTCGATGACGTTTCCCTTGCGGATGGAAGAAGCGATGACTTTAACCACAATCTGTCCTTGAGTTCGTGCGGCGCGGCGCCTATGGCCGCTTGTTTGTGATGCCCGTTACCGCAAACCGAGCAAAATCTCAAATCGAAAGCAGTGAATAGAGTGAACGACAGCCCCGTTCAACCCGATAAAACCCCGTTTTGGCACCGTTCGCGCCATATGGACCGTCGTCCGCTGCTTTTGGCCCGCAACAGGCTGCAAGCCTCGATTCGGCGGTTTTTCGTCGAAGACGGCTTCATCGAGGTCGATCCGGCAGGGATGCAGACAAGCCCGGGCAACGAGGCGCACCTTCATGGTTTCAGGACCGAAGCCATCGACACCGACGGCACCAGCCGGACGCTTTTTCTTCACACCTCGCCCGAATTCGCCATGAAAAAACTGCTGGCAGCCGGCGAGGAAAGGATCTTCACCTTCGCCCATGTCTGGCGCAATCGCGAACGCGGCGCCCTGCACGCACCCGAGTTCACCATGCTCGAATGGTATCGGACGGGAGCCGACTATACCGACCTGATAAAGGATTGCGCCCAATTGCTCCGTCTCGCCGCCGAGGCCGCCGGGACGAGCGTCTTGCGTTATCGGGACCGCACCTGCGATCCGCTCGCGCCAATCGAGCGGTTGTCAGTCACCAATGCCTTTGCCCGCTTCGCCGATATCGATCTTGAAGCAACGCTGTTGCCGGACGGCGAGACCAACGCGGCGGCCTTGCGGGCTCAGATGCAGCGTCACGGCATTCACGCCGCACCGGACGATACCTGGTCCGACATGGTGTCGCGGGTTCTGGTCGAACGGATCGAGGCCAATCTCGGCATCGGCCATCCGGTGGTGCTCGACCGCTATCCCGCCGCCGAGGCGGCGCTGGCCCGGCGCGTGCCGGACGATTCCCGCTATGCCGAGCGGTTCGAGCTTTACTGCGCCGGAGTGGAACTGGCCAACGGCTTCGGCGAACTGACCGATCCGGACGAACAACGCCGGCGCTTTGTCGCCGAAATGGACGAAAAACAGCGCGTTTACGGCGAACGCTATCCGCTCGATGAGGATTTCCTCTCGGCCCTCGCCCAGATGCCGCCAGCCAGCGGCATCGCCCTCGGTTTTGATCGGCTGGTCATGCTTATGACCGCCGCACCGCGTGTCGAGGACGTGATGTGGGTGCCGGCTGGCTGATTTTCACGTCCGCCGGAAAAACCGGACGCGGCCGAAACCTTTTTCAGGCGTTCTGCGTCGACAGGATGGCAAAGGTATCGAACGTGTCGCCGTCCCAGTCCTTGGTAACGACCTGTTCGACCCGGGCGCCGAGCGGCCCGACCTTGACGCGATCGATCATTTCGCCGACCGACGCTTCAACGCCGCAGAACACGGCTTCAACCGTTCCGTCGCGCAAGTTGCGCACCCAGCCGGTCACGCGCAACGGGCGTGCTTCTTCCGCCGTCCAGGCGCGAAACCCGACGCCGTGAACCCGGCCCGATACAATGACATGAACAGATCTCATCGGCACACATCCCTCCCCTGTCTGCCTATTGCCTCTGGGTAGCGCCTTGGAATGGAGTCGGTCAATCGACCAGATCAAGCCGCATGACCATCCACGCCGCGAACCCACTTTGCGTCGTCGTTCGTTTCTCCCTGATTTCGCATGATCTTGGCGGAAAGACGGCTAATTGCCGACAATCGCCCCGAGGCGCGCCACATCGTCGCTCCAGCGGCTCGGCAAAAAACCCGGCCCCATTGCGATAAAGACTCCCGATTCAGTAATTGCGGGTGGGCAGGATGGAGAAATCCGCAAAGCTGGTGCCGTCCCAATCGCTGGCCTCGACCCCCTCAACCCAGGCGCCGGTCGGTCCGCGCTCCAAAAGACCCAGCATGTGCTCGACCGTTTTCGTATCGCCGCACAACACCGCTTCGACGGTTCCATCGCGCTGATTGCGCACCCAACCGCCCAGATAGAGCGACTGCGCCGTCTCCGCCGTCCAGGCCCTGAAGCCGACGCCCTGTACCCGTCCGGAAACGATGACATGTACTTTTTTCATCTCTGGGGATCTCCTTGACCTCTTCCTACATCGTCGCCCCGACCTGCCAGGGCACGAATTCGTACGAACCATAGCCAAGTTCTTCCGATTTCGTCTGTTCGCCCGAGGCGACGGCCAGAATCCTGTCGAAGATCTCCTGCCCCTTTTGCTGCAAGGAGGTGCCATCGAGGACGTCACCCCCATTGATGTCCATATCGTCTCCCATTCGCTCGAAAACGTCCGAATTTGTGGCAATCTTGATCGACGGCGTCGGCTTGCAGCCATAGGCCGACCCACGCCCGGTGGTAAAGCACAACACGTTGGCGCCACCCGCCACCTGACCGGTCGCCGAGACCGGGTCGTAGCCGGGCGTGTCCATGAATACGAAGCCCTTGTCGGTGATTTTTTCGGCGTAGCGATAAACGGCGTTGAGCGTCGACTGGCCACCCTTGGCCGTGGCGCCGAGCGATTTTTCGAGAATGGTGGTCAATCCGCCAAGCTTGTTGCCAGGAGAAGGATTATTGTTCATTTCCATGTGGTTACGGGCAGTATAGTCCTCCCACCAATGGATGATGTCGATGAGTTTTTCGCCCACCTCACGCGATTTGGCGCGCCGGGTCAGAAGGTGCTCGGCCCCGAATATTTCCGGCGTTTCGGAAAGAATTGAGGTGCCGCCGTTCCGGACCAGAATATCGGAGGCAATGCCCAGGGCCGGGTTGGCGGTGATGCCCGAATAACCGTCCGAACCGCCGCATTGCATGGCCAGCATCAGGTCCGAAGCGGGCATCGTTTCGCGCTTGAAGCCATTGACCAGCGGCAACATGTCCTTGAGCGCATCGATGCCCGCGGCCACCGTCTTGCGCGTGCCGCCTTCCGCCTGGATGGTGAGGGTCCGGAACAGATCGCTTTCCTTTATGCCATAGAGTTCCTTGAAGCGGGGGATCTGGAAGCCCTCGCACCCCAGGCCCACCATCAGCACGCCGGCGACATTGGGATTGGTGGCATAGCCCCATAGCGTGCGCTTGAGGATATCGTACCCCTCGCCCTTGATATCGAGGGCACATCCGCCGCCGTGAACGAACGGAATGACGCCGTCGACGTTTGGGTAGGCATCGAGCACGCCGGAGCGGTTGATCTCTTCGGCGATGAATGCGGCGGCCGAGGCCGAACAGTTCACGGAGGTGAGGATGCCGATATAGTTGCGCGTGCCGACCGCCCCGCTGGCGCGCCGGAAGCCTTCGAAGGTGGCGCGTTCCTCGATGGGCAGGATCTCTTCATCGCGCGCCGCTTCGGCAAAGGCATAGTCGCGTTCGATCGCCCCCATGCCGACATTGTGAACATGCACCCAGTCGCCGGGCGCGATATCCGTCGTCGCGAAACCGATGATCTGACCGAATTTCACCACCGGCGCGCCCGTTCCGATCCTGGCAATGGCGATCTTGTGGCCTTTGGGGATGCGCGCATTGGCCGTCACGCCTTGGGGTATCACCCTGCCCTGTTCGAGGACGGCGAGGGTAATCGCAATATTGTCCGCATCGTTGAGAACCAGCGTTTTCGGTTCCTTGTCCGGCCTGTCCATCACCCGAAATTCCCTTCTCGTCGCCGATCACGCATCCGCCCATCCCGGCGGAACCGGAAACGGCGCGCCCAAAGCGCGATATTAACTTCTAGCATGGTAGTTTATCGCAGTCCTTATGGCTTTCCTTTGCCCTGGGCAATCCCGCCGGGACAGACCGTGACACCCGCTCACCGGGATACGGAGCGGACCATAACAGGAGGAGACTGAAATGCTCAAAGGCATCCCCCCACTGATCGGCCCCGATCTGCTGCAAGTGCTTCACTCCATGGGACATGGAGACGAACTGGTCATCGCCGACGCCAATTTCCCGGGCACCAGTCTCGGGCCGCATCTCATTCGCATGGACGGCCATTCCTCTCCGGAAATGGTCGATGCCATCCTGACGCTGTTTCCGCTCGACGATTTCGAACACTCCGCCTTCCGCATGGCGGTTGACGGCAATCCCGGCGTGATGGAACCGGTCATGATCGAAATCAGGGACATTCTGCGGCGTTTCGAACCCGACGTATCCATCGTCGAACTCGACCGCCCGACCTTTTATGCCCGGGCCCGGCATGCTTTCGCCATCGTGCAAACCGGCGAAATTCGTCTTTACGGCAATATCATCCTCAGAAAAGGCATGATACGCCCCGAGATGTAGCGTTTGGCAAAAAAAAGAGGGAGCGGGACTGTGAAACTCTTGCGTGTCGGAGAAACGGGCGCCGAACGCCCGGCCCTGCTGCAGCGGGACGGGACGGTTCGCGATCTCTCGCGGCTTGTTCCCGATCTTTCGGGTGCGTCCCTGTCCGACGCCACACTTGGCGCTCTCGCCGAAATCGATCCGGAGCGCCTGCCCGTCATCGATCCTCACGAGCGCATCGGTCCCTGCGTCGGCAGCGTGGGCAAGTTCATCTGCGTCGGGCTCAACTATGCCGACCATGCCGCCGAAACCGGCGCGGCGCTTCCAGCCGAGCCGATCCTGTTCATGAAGGCGACCAGCGCCATTTCCGGCCCGAACGACGACATCGTCATTCCCCGCAACTCAACTGCCACCGACTGGGAGGTCGAACTCGGCGTCGTCATCGGCAAGAAGGCAAGCTACGTTACCGAGGCCGAGGCGCTCGATCACGTCGCCGGCTATTGCACCGTCAACGATGTGTCCGAACGCTCTTTCCAGAATGATCATGGCGGACAGTGGACCAAGGGCAAGTCGGCCGACAGTTTCGGCCCGATCGGCCCGTTTCTCGTGACCCGCGACGAGGTGCCAGATCCGCAAGCCCTCACGCTTTTCTGCGCGGTCGATGGCGTTTCCCGTCAGAACGGTTCGACCGCGACCATGATTTTCGGGGTCCGGTTTCTCGTCCATTATATCAGCCAGTTCATGAGCCTGTTGCCCGGCGACATCATTGCCACCGGCACCCCGCCCGGCGTCGGCATGGGCATCAAGCCCGAACCGGTGTTTCTGAAACCGGGCCAGACGGTTCGGCTCGGCGTGGAAGGATTGGGCGAACAGACACATCTGACGCGCGCCGCCGACTGACTGGAGCGGCGGGCCAAAAAACCGGAGCCAATTTTCGACACCGCTCTCCTGCACCGGACGAACCATGACCGACGCACTGGCAATCGAACACGAACATCACGGCACGCATGGCCGCTATGTCATTCGCCTCGAAAGCGGGGAAAGCGCCGAGATGGCCTATACCGTCAGGGCGCCCGGCATTCGCGATTTCAACCACACTTTCGTTCCGGACGTCTTTCGCGGCATCGGCGTTGCGGCACGACTGATGGCGCATGCCATCGCCGCGGCCGAAACCGAGGGGTTCAAGATTGTCCCAACCTGTTCCTATGTCGATGCGCAGTTCCGCCACCACCCGCAATGGGCCAGGTTCAAGGCCTGACGGATCGGCCCCCCCACGAACCGGTTTCAGCCGGCGCCACCCGTTTCGTCCAGCCGTTGACGCAGCCGCACCAGGTCGGCCCTCAGCGTTTCCAGGTCCGCAAGGTCCATGCCGCTGGCGTCGAATGCCTGCAAGGGGACGCCGAGAGCCTTCTCGCGCAAGGCCCGTCCTTTTTCCGTCATCCAGATCAAGACCTGCCGTTCGTCCGTGTCGTCACGCCGGCGACGGACATGGCCGGCCGCTTCCATCCGCTTCAAAAGAGGCGTCAACGTGCCGGTATCGAGAAAAAGCCGCTGGCCGATCTGCTTGATGGTCAGCCCGTCCTGCTCCCATAAAATCAGCAGGACCAGATATTGCGGATAGGTCAGGCCAAGAGCCTCGAGCCGTGGCTTGTAAAACCGCGTAAAGGCGTGTTCCGCCGCATAGATGGCAAAGCAGAGCTGTTTGTCCAGCATCAGAGGATCGCCCGGCTCGACCAAAATGGCCTCCTTTGTCGCGTGGCGTTTTCACCATCAGCATAGCGCGCACAGGCACAAAAAACAATCTCGCACTATTATATTGTGCGCAATCTTATTGTGCGATATATAGCGCCCTGCGATCACAAATCCTACGCAGCAAAGAGACCCACTGATGATCAAATCGCCCCTTTATTCCGCGCACGCCGTTACGACCGGCGGCCGCACCGGCACCAGCGCAACCGATGACGGACGGCTTTCCGTCACGCTCGACATCCCCAAGGAACTTGGAGGAAACGGCGGCCCCGGCACCAATCCCGAGCAGCTGTTCGCCGCCGGCTTTTCAGCCTGCTTTCTGAGCGCTCTCAAGAGCGTCGCCCGTATGGAAAAGATCAAGGTGCCGGAAAGCGCCGCCGTTGCCGCCAGTGTGCATATCGGCGAAAACGAAGACGGTCCCGGTTACGGCATTGCGGCCGAACTCGCGGTCAGTCTGCCGGATCTCGACCGCGCGACGGCACAGGCCCTTGTCGACAAGGCCCACCAGGTCTGTCCCTATTCCAACGCGACGCGCGGCAATATCGAGGTCAAGCTCTCACTCGCATCTGCGTGAGCCTTATTCGGGTGCGGGCGGAAAAACCAGGTCCGTCCGCCCCAGACCGACCGGTCTGTCTTAAGGGCCTTCATGCCCTTGCCAAATCGGTCGGCCACCAGAAAGAAACGCAAATACTATGGGTTAGCTCAGACAGGCTTGTCCTTTCGACAGAACGGATTCGCCCACCACAGCGTCAAGCGCCCTAATTATATCCCAGCATGGTCAAGGCATCGGGAGCGAGCCAGGGCCGGAGTTCGTCCCAGCTCATCGGGGCCTGTGGCGCGCCAAAGGCATAGGCCGTCACCTCATAGGGCTCGAACTGGAAGGCGATGCCATCGCTGCTGATTTCCCAGCGTGCCGGATCGGCGATGGCGTTCTCGATGCCATCGAGATCGTCTTCCCAGAGCACATCGGTTTCTCCGGTTTCGTCTTCGATTGCCTGCTTCAACCGTTCGATTACCAACGGCTTGAGATCGAGCGCCCAGGTCGTGCCGGTAAAGACATCGTGTGCCGCCAATGGACGCTGCTCTTTTCTGAGAAACAGACCATGGTTGACGGCGTAATTGCCGTGGGCGGCGCCATGTCCGTAAAACCAGTCGTTGATGACGACGCCGATGGTCGCGGCGCTGACCGCAGTCACCGTAACCTTGATGTCGTAATCGGCGCGCCCGTCGTTTTCTTCGTCGGTTTCTTTATAATGGACGGGATCGATCAGCGATTTCGCATAAGCGTTGAACGCGCGGATATCGGGTCCGCTTCCATCGATCTGCGGATAGGAAAGCACCGTGGTCCCGACCATCGACCACGATTCCTGGTCCGGATCCGCGACCACGCGGAACCAGTCGATCGGATAGACCGTCACGCCACCAATGGCCCCGATGGTCTCGAGGGCATCCTTGCGGTTGGTATAAAGCGTTGTCAGACAATCGATGGCGGCGGGATCGTAGCTGCCGCTTTGAAGAGGGGTCGCCGTTTCCGTGCAGGCACGCGAGACGAAATCGATCCAGCGGCGCTGATTGTCGAGCACGATTTTCGACGCCGGCGCCGACAGTTTCTTTCGGGCCGCCACGAAGGCTTTCGCCATGGCTTCATCGGCCGCCCCGAGATCAGGATAGGCGCAAATTGCTTTTTCCAGCGGACTCTCGGCCCGGGAACAATCGAAACTTGCCGCAGTCGCCGGCATGGCCAGAAGTGCAAAGAGTGTGAGCGCAAACAGCCGTTTCATCGCGCGTACCTTTTCTGAAAACCTGAACAGGATCTCAGTTTAAGGGATTGACGCGGGTCCGGCCAACGGCCTTTAGGCCTGACAACCGATAATTACCGCCCCATCCGCCGTAGCGGGATCAAAGCACGGGGCTGGAGATGATAAAAAAGGGGGAAAGACGCGCGTTTGGGGACCAGAAATCGGCCAAACAAGCGATCATTTGCCATTGCCGGTATCGAGTTTCACTCAAAGCGGCAGGTGAAATTTGCCTTTCTGGATTTCGCAAGGCCCCGAAAACAAAAAACCTCTCACCGTTTCCGGCGAGAGGTTTTGATGTGTTTCATGAAAAGAGACGCAATTGTTCTTGGCAGACCTGGCAGCGACCTACTCTCCCGTGCCTTAAGACAAAGTACCATCGGCGCTGAAGCGTTTAACGGTCGAGTTCGGAATGGGATCGGGTTCTGGGCGCTTCGCAATAGCCACCAAGTCGGCGAAAAACAATTGAGGTGAATTTTGGTTTTGTGACCGATCGTCCCTTACGGACATTGAATAATGAGAACGATCAAGCCAATCGAGCTATTAGTACCAGTAAGCTTCACACATTGCTGCGCTTCCACACCTGGCCTATCAACGTGGTGGTCTCCCACGGCTCTCAAGGGAATACTGGTTTTGAGGGAGGCTTCCTGCTTAGATGCTTTCAGCAGTTATCCCGTCCGCACTTAGCTACCCTGCACTGCGGCTGGCGCCACAACAGGTCCACCAGAGGTGCGTCCATCCCGGTCCTCTCGTACTAGGGACAGCTCCTCTCAATATTCCAACACCCACGGCAGATAGGGACCGAACTGTCTCACGACGTTCTGAACCCAGCTCACGTACCACTTTAAACGGCGAACAGCCGTACCCTTGGGACATGCTCCAGCCCCAGGATGTGATGAGCCGACATCGAGGTGCCAAACGATGCCGTCGATATGGACTCTTGGGCATCATCAGCCTGTTATCCCCAGAGTACCTTTTATCCGTTGAGCGATGGCCCTTCCACGCGGGACCACCGGATCACTATGACCGTCTTTCGACTCTGCTCGACTTGTCAGTCTCGCAGTCAGGCTAGCTTATGCCATTGCACTCGACGAGCGATTTCCGACCGCTCTGAGCTAACCATCGCGCGCCTCCGTTACTCTTTGGGAGGCGACCGCCCCAGTCAAACTACCCACCATGCGCTGTCCCGGACACTGTAATGCCGCGGTTAGACATTCATGACAGTAAGGGTGGTATCTCATCTTGCGGCTCCACGAGAACTGGCGTCCTCGCTTCAAAGCCTACCACCTATCCTGCACATGCCGACACGAATGCCAGCGCAAAGCTATAGTAAAGGTTCATGGGGTCTTTCCGTCTGACCGCAGGAACCCCGCATCTTCACGGGGAGTTCAATTTCGCTGAGTCTATGCTGGAGACAGTGGGGAAGTCGTTACGCCATTCGTGCAGGTCGGAACTTACCCGACAAGGAATTTCGCTACCTTAGGACCGTTATAGTTACGGCCGCCGTTTACCGGGGCTTCAATTCAAGGCTTGCACCTCTCCTTTTAACCTTCCGGCACCGGGCAGGCGTCAGACCCTATACGTCGCCTTGCGGCTTCGCAGAGCCCTGTGTTTTTGATAAACAGTCGCTACCCCCTGGTCTGTGCCACCCGCCCCTGGTTACCCAAAGACGGGTCACGCTTATCCCGAAGTTACGCGTGCAATTTGCCGAGTTCCTTCAGCATAGTTCTCTCAAGCGCCTTGGTATGCTCTACCAGTCCACCTGTGTCGGTTTAGGGTACGGTCTAATGGTGGAGCTATTTCCTGGAACCTCTCCACTGCGCATCCAATCCGATAAGGACACACAGACTTCAAGATCCGTCACTACCACCTGGCCCACGAATATTAACGTGGTTCCCATCGTCTACGCGTTTCCGCCTCGACTTAGGGGCCGGCTAACCCTGCGCTGATTAGCATTGCGCAGGAACCCTTGGACTTTCGGCGAGAGTGTCTCTCACACTCTTTATCGCTACTCATGTCATCATTCGCACTTCCGATACCTCCAGGATCTCTCACGAGTATCCCTTCGCAGGCTTACGGAACGCTCCGCTACCGCTTGCATTGCTGCAAGCCCTAAGCTTCGGTGCATGGTTTGAGACCCGTTACATTTTCGCCGCGGGATCGCTTGACCAGTGAGCTGTTACGCTATCTTTAAAGGATGGCTGCTTCTAAGCCAACCTCCTGGTTGTCTAAGCAATCCCACATGCTTTCCCACTTAACCATGACTTGGGGACCTTAGCTGTAGGTCAGGGTTGTTTCCCTTTCCACGACGAACGTTAGCACCCGCCGTGTGTCTGCTGGATAGTACTCTTGGGTATTCGGAGTTTACTTAGGTTTGGTAAGACGGTGAGTCCCCCTAGCCCATGTAGTGCTCTACCCCCCAAGGTATTCGTCCAACGCTCTACCTAAATAGATTTCGCGGAGAACCAGCTATTTCCGAGTTTGATTGGCCTTTCACCCCTAGCCACACGTCATCCCCGTCTTTTTCAACAGACGTGGGTTCGGCCCTCCAGTAAGTGTTACCTTACCTTCAGCCTGCACATGGCTAGATCACCCGGTTTCGGGTCTAATCCAACTAACTAAGACGCCCTATTCAGACTCGCTTTCGCTGCGCCTACACCTAACGGCTTAAGCTTGCTAGTTAGACTAAGTCGATGACCCATTATACAAGAGGTACGCCGTCACCCTTGCGGGCTCCGACTGTTTGTAAGCATCCAGTTTCAGGAACTATTTCACTCCCCTTGTCGGGGTGCTTTTCACCTTTCCCTCACGGTACTTGTTCGCTATCGGTCGCTGAGGAGTACTTAGGCTTGGAGGGTGGTCCCCCCACGTTCAGACAGAATTACACGTGTTCCGCCTTACTCGAGGACCTCAATGCTTTCTACCGGTACGGGGCTATCACCCACTATGGCCGAACTTTCCAGTTCGTTCCCGTTCTTACATTGAGGCCACTGGCCTGGTCCGCGTTCGCTCGCCACTACTAACGGAGTCTCGGTTGATGTCCTTTCCTCCGGGTACTTAGATGTTTCAGTTCCCCGGGTTAGCTCCCTTTCGGGTGACCTTACGGTCGGGTTTCCCCATTCAGAAATCTTCGGATCAAAGCTTATTCGCAGCTCCCCGAAGCTTATCGCAGCGTATCACGTCTTTCATCGCCTCTCAGCGCCAAGGCATCCACTGAATGCTCTTAAGGCACTTGATCGCTCTCATTATCGATGTCCGCAAGTCGCTATCGCTCTTGTATCGACAGCTCGTCCACGGACGGAACGATCGCTGGATCTTGAGTGATCCAG
>CAXXWD010000001.1:985000-2156125 GCA_963667595.2 Devosiaceae bacterium
CCGGCGGGTTATATGACCGGCAGAACCGCCTGTCAACACCCTGTTTTCATTTATTTGGCAGCGCGCCAAACTCCTGAAAAGTAAGCTCCGGAATTGCGTTCGGCGCAAGGCCTTTCCGCTTTTCCGTTTCACCGTCTTGCCGGTCTGGCACAAGGCCTCGCAGCGCGTCGGTGGCGGCGTCTCTAAAGAACTCCAGGCTCTCTGTCAACACCCTGTTTGAAACAAATTTCTTTTTTTCTTTCAAACAGTTGGCTGAGAACTTTCAGGTCGTTGCGACCGGCTGTCCGTCAGCGCTGGCGGGTTATAGGGGGCACCCATTTTGGTGTCAACACCCCAATCTCGCATTGTGACGTTTTTTTAAAGGACGTTTCGCCGCGCTCCCAAAAAACGTGGGTTTTATCCATTTTGAGGCGCTCAATTCCCTTTTGCCGCCGTATTGGGGCCATATTGAGCCCCTTGTTGTTGACACGATCCGGCGAAGCACTGATTGGTTTTACCAGTTGGTTTTACCAGGAATTCCGCGCGGGGGAGAGCACCACGTGAATGCCATGCAGCGAAATCGTAATTCCGCCCTGCTCAAGGCCGCGGGCTACGAGGACGCGCCTGCACTCGAACCCAATGCCACAGACGGACGGCTCCCGGCCGGCCGGGAGATCAGTCTTTCCTGGCTTGCCGGCGTCATCATGACCGGGCTGACCTCGGTTCTGCTCATGGGGGGCGGTCTATACGTCTCGTTTCAGGGACAGGACACTTTTTCAACCGCGGTCGACGCCCTGCCCGCCGAGTCCCGGCTTTCGACCGGGCAGACCTCGCTCATCGAGAAAACCAAGCGCGTCAAGCCGATCGCCTTGAGCCGGTCCGAGCTGGAAACGGTCGAAGCCTCCATCCGCGAGACTGTCGACGGCCGGTCGATCGTTAGAAATCAGCCCTTTTCCCGTCTGAGGGCGACGCTGGCCACCTCAGCCACGTCGCTGACTGAATCCATTCCCCCCTACGACCCGGTGGCTCTGCTCGAATCCGCGCAATCGGCCGAGGCGACCGAGACCGCGCTGGTATCGACCGAAATCTACGGCGCCAATGTCGAAGGCGAACTGGAAGTGCGCAACACGCCGCTCTCGCTCGCCGACGTCCCGGGCAAGCGGCTGACGGACACGCGCGCCAAGGATTACGCCCGCCAGGCGATCATCGACCTTTTCGGCGAGACCAGCGACACCACCATCCTGTCCTACGCCTCCACGAACACCAATTTCCGCGACCTCGGCGTCGTCGGACAGGGCAATCTGCCGGGTGTCGTCGAAAACATGACGATCGTGCCCAAGGCAACCGGCGAGGAAACCGAGGGGATCGGCCGCGCCGAACGCATCGTCACCATCAAGCAGGTCGAACCCTTGCGCGAGGTCCTGACGCGCAACGGGTTCACGCCGTCAATGATTTCGGCAATTTTGGCGACCCTGCACAACGTCTATCCGCGCACTGACCTGCCGACCGGCGCCCGTTTGCGGATCCTGTTCGGCCCCTCGCGGATTGTCGACACCGTCATCCCCTACCGTCTGAGCATCTATGTCAGCAACACCCATGTTGCCACGGTTGCCCTGACCGATCGCGGGCGCTACGTGCTGGCCACCAAGCCGGCCGACATCGTATTTCCCGACGAGGACACCGAAGAAGTCAACGTCAACAACCTGCCGACCCTTTATCGCTCGATCTGGGAGACGGGGCGCAAGCACGGCCTGCCCGATGACGAAATCCAGCGGATCGTGTCGCTCTACGCCTACGATCTCGATCTTTCCAAACGTATCGAAGTTGGCGATTCCATCGAATTGCTGCAAACCGAACCGGACGAGGCCGGCAAGCAGGACCTGCTCTATGTCGGGCTGACCATCGCCAATACCAAACGCGAATTCTTCCGGTTCCGCTCCGATGACGGCGCCATCGATTTCTTCGATGCCGATGGCCAGACCGGCAAGCGTTTCCTCAACCGCCGGCCGCTCAAGGGCGGCGGCGATCGCATCAGTTCGCGGTTCGGCTATCGCAAGCACCCGGTTTTCGGCACCTACAAACTGCATACCGGCGTCGATCTCACCGCCGCCTATGGCACGCCCATCTATGCCTCCGGCGACGGCGTCGTTGAAAAGGCGCAATGGGTGTCGGGCTACGGGCGCTTCGCTCTGCTCAAGCACGTCAATGGCTACGAAACCGCCTATGGCCACATGAGCCGGATCGCCGACGGCATCGAACCGGGCGTTCGCGTGCGTCAAGGCCAGGTCATCGGCTATGTCGGTTCGACCGGCGTCTCCACGGGCAATCACCTGCATTTCGAGATCCGCATCAACGGGCGTTTCGTCGATCCGCTTTCGGTCAAGCTGCCGCGCGCCAAATCGCTGCCGGCCAATGCCCAGCACGAGTTCGAACAGACCATCGCCCAGATCCGCGATCTCATGTCCCGCGATCCCGCGCCCGTTACCGTGGCAAGCGCCAATTAAGGGTCCGGTCCCTGTCCATCAGGCTTACCGTTCCGTCACGCTCGCCGACTCCCCTGGGTAATCCCGATCGCGCGCCCGCTCACGCGCTCCATACCGCCAGGACGTTTCCCCCCGGTTCGCGGAAGCGAAAGCGTCGTCCGCCGGGAAACGAGACGATCGGCCCAACGATTTCGCCACCTGCAGCGATTACCTGTTCTTGCGCCGCTTCGAGATCGTCGGCCTTGAGAACGACAAGCACCGATCTGGACGAATCCGATCCATCGGAACCGTTTTCGCCGCTAAAGCCGCCATTCATCCCGGCGCCTTCGAAACTGGCATAGTCCGCGCCATAATCGACAAAAGACCAACCGAAGGCCTTTGCGAAGAACGTCTTGGTCTCCGGCAGTGCCGCGGTATGGAATTCGATATAGTCAATCTTGAGGGGGGACACGACGGCGCTCCTTTGCGTGATGTTCTTGTTTTGTTCTAGCTCATTTCCGTTCGATCCGCAAGCCCTCGACAATCGGGCACGGACCGCCTTTTCGTCCGCACGCGCCCTGTTGGCCCCATTTGTTCAACACCTTGTTAGCCACGAGGAGAAGTCTTCACCCCACTTATATCGATTTAAAGTACAATTTTCGCGTTGATATACTCAACGAGGGCGCAATGGATTTCTATAGATTCATTTTAAAACTCAGACAATATCCGCGAGCAACCCTTGCCGGCCTGTTCGCCCTGTTCTTCATTATCGCGGCGATCGGTCTTGTCGTGTTCGGTTTTGCTGTGGCGCAACATGACGTCGATGAGCGTCTTCGAACCGAAGTCGCCAGCCTCAACAAGTTTTCTGCCGAACTCATCCAGACAATCGAGTCCTTGCGGGCGCGGCCCGTTGACGAGGCCTGCTCGCCCGCCTTCCTCAGCTGGCTGCGGCGTATCGCTTTTTTACCGGACGGCGTGCACGAGATCATCTATCAGGAAAATGGACAGATGCTGTGCTCGGTCGGTGCCGGCCGCCTTGATAAGCCCGTTCCGCTCGACAAACCGGACTTTCCGGTTTCCATCGACGGGAGCGGTGCCATCTGGCTCGACCGCGATCTCGGGGCCTTCAACCTTCCCGGCGTCGTTGGTACTTACCTAGGTCTGGGGAATTTCATTCTGGTCCTGCCGCCGATCGAACCGGTTACCTCTATTCCCGACTGGATGCCCTATGAAATCGTCAACCGGTCCGCCGACGGTTCGGTCTGGCACCGTCGCGGCGCCCCGGCGCTTTATAGCTCCGTCACCGGTGCCCTGGATGCCGTATCCTGGCGCATGTCCTATCCGGCCGGGTTCTCGGCCTGGGGGTGCAACACGCCACAGACCACCTGCATCGCCATTGTCGAGCCGATCAGGCAGCTTGTAATGCGCTCGGCTCCCAGGATTGTCCTGGGTTTGGGGTTCGCAGCCTTCCTCGCCGGCATGGCGACTCAGCTGGTTTTTCGCGTTCTTAAAAAGGAATGGTCATTTTCATCGCGTTTCAGGCGCTGTCTGTCTATTGAGACGATCAAGTGTCACTACCAGCCGCTGCTCAACGTGCACACCAACACTTATTGGGGCGTGGAAGTGCTGGCGCGTTGGCAGGACGATGACGGCACGCTGGTTTTTCCCGACGCATTCCTGTCCATTGTCGAGCAATGGCACCTCGAACGACAGTTCACCCGCTATGTCGTCGATCGCGCCTATGAGGAACTTTCCGGGCTGAACGCAGGCCCCGAACCGCTTGTGGTGCATTTCAATATCTTTCCCGGCGATTTCGATCCGGACTGGATGCTGGATCTGTTCGAGGATTTCCTGGCCGACAGCGCTCGTTTCACCGTGGTGATCGAACTCATCGAAAGCGATGCACTGCCGATCGAGCGGACGCGCGATGCCATTGCCCGGTTGAAACAGGTTGGCATTCTTACCTTCATCGACGATTTCGGCGAAGGCTATTCGTCCATCGGCTATCTCGCCGAACTCGACACCTTCGGCGTCAAGCTCGACCGCTGTTTCGGCCAGGCGCCGGAAGGATCGCTGATGGACGCCATGCTGACCAGCGCCATCGAAATGGTGAGCAAAACCGGTCAGGTCGTGGTCGTGGAAGGGGTCGAAACCGCCGCGCGCCTGGCCTCGCTGCGCGCCAACAAGGCGGTTGGCGTGGCGCAGGGCTATTTTATCGCCCGTCCGGCAAACATCACCACGCTTGCGGTGCTGCTCGACCACGAGGCCAGCCAGACGACGCCGGCCGCCGCCTGATCGCCTCTTCGTTTCCGCCACGCCCACAAAACTGAAAGACCTGTTCCGGTCCGTGCTTCCAACACGGCATCTTGCCGCGATTTTCGTTGGCACATGGCGGGTCGATTCTTCATACCTTTATGCGCCCAGGCGCCACATGAGGTTGAAATGACCGATCATTTGTTTAATACTCGAACTGTTTAATTCACGAACAATGGGGATCGCCATGGCGCGGGACTGGGACGTCATCATCATCGGCTCGGGAATGGGCGGGCTCTCGAGTGCCGCGCTTCTGGCCCGCACCGGGGCCAAGCGGGTTCTCGTTCTTGAAAAACACAGCGAGCCGGGCGGGTTCACCCATGCCTTTCGTCGCGATGGCGCATCCTGGGATGTCGGGTTGCACTATGTTGGCGGTCTCGAAAAAGGAAACATGGAACGAAAACTGTTCGATTTCATCACCGGCGGCGCGCTGGACTGGAACCGGATGCCCTATGAGTTCGAACGTTTCGTTTATCCCGGCTTCAGCTTCTCCGTGCCGTCCGATCAGGAGCAATACCGGAAACGCCTGATCGCGCGCTATCCCGACGAAGCCGCCGCGATCACGGCCTATTTCCGCGACATCGACTGGGCGGCGCGCTGGCACATTTCGCGCATGCGCGAACAGATGATGCCCCCTTTCATCGCCTGGGCGATGTCCTTGCGCCGGCGTCTTGGCATGGCCAGGGCGACCCAGACGACAGGAGCCTATCTCGACAGGCACTTCCGTTCCGACGAACTCAAGGCGCTGCTGGCGTCGCAATGGGGCGATTACGGCGTACCCCCGCATGAAAGCGCCTTTGTCCTGCACGCGCTCGTCGTCGGATCCTATTTCGCCGGCGCATGGTTTCCCGCCGGCGGAGCCGGACGCATTGCCCGTGCTGTCGAAGCGGTGATCGAAGCGCAGGACGGCGCGATACGGGTCGACCAGGACGTCGTCGAAATCGTCATTGAAAACGGCCGGGCCGTGGGCGTCCGGGCGATCGACCGTCATCGCGCCGAACCGCAGGAAACCATCTATCGCGCGCCCGTCATCATCTCCGATGCCGGCGCGCCCGTGACTTTCTTGCGTCTTTTACCGACTAATGGAGAAATCGGCGCCAAGACCGCCGCTATCCGCGCCCGGATCGCGGCCCTGTCGACCGGCGTATCGGCCGTATCCCTTTATGTCCGTCTGGCGCACCCGCTCACGGCCCTCGGCGTCAAGGGTGAAAACTACTGGATCAACACCTCCCTGACACAGGACAATCTCCAGCAGAACACCACCGCCACGCTGAACGGCGAACCGATGAGCGCCTTTTTATCCTTTCCCTCGACCAAGTCCGGGGAAGACCGTTTTTATACCGCCGAGATCATCACCATGCTCGATCCGGACGGTTTCGCCGCCTGGCAGGGCACCGAATCCGGCCGGCGCGGCACCGATTACGATGCCCTCAAGACGCGCATTTCGGAGGGTCTTTTGCGGCTGGCCGATCTCGCCGTGCCCGGGTTTTCCCGCGAGGTCGTTTATAAGGAACTGTCGACGCCTCTTTCCATCGAGCATTTCACCTCCCATCCCATGGGCCGGTTCTACGGCCTCGCCGGCACCCCCGAGCGCTACCGTGCCGAACCTTTGACTGCCCTGACCCCCATCCCCGGTCTGTTTCTGACCGGCTCGGACATGTCGAGCCTCGGCATTGTCGGAGCCATGATCGGCGGCATGGCAACGGCCGGCCGCGTTCTCGGCGGCATGGGCGTCATGCCCATTTTGAAACAGATCGACAATCCGGAATCGATCGCGCTCACATCGACCGGCGGCGACGCCCATCCGGACAGGATCCACATCACGCTTCGAAACAAGACCGCCCTGACGCCGCGCGTCTGGCGTCTCGACTATGATTGCGATCGCGCTGTGCCCGCGGCGCCCGGCCAGTACGGCAAGCTCGAGATCGCGCCCTACGAATGGCGCGCCTATTCAATCGCCGACCTTTGCGACAAGCGCCTGACCCTTTTGATCAGCAACCGCACCGGCGGCGATGGTTCGCACTATGCCGATACCGTCCAGCCCGGCACGTCGAGCCTGTTCGAAATGCCGCTCGGCGCCTACCGGCTTGTCGAGAACACCCATCGCAAGGTGTTCGTCGCCACGGGAACCGGGCTCGCGCCCTTTTTGCCGATGTTTCGCGATCTTGCCAGAAAGAACCGTCTTGAAATGGCCGAACTCTATTTCGGCTGCCCTACGCCAAACGACGATATCACCGGCGCTTTTGCCGAAATACTGCCCCGAACCATTCGCTGTTTCAGTCGCGCAAGAACCGAAGCGCCCGATTGCTCCGGTCGCGTCACCAAGGCCCTGGCCGCACTCGCTTTCGATCCGGACAATACCGATTTCTACATCTGCGGCGCGGCTGCTATGGTTGCCGAAAGCCGGTCGATTCTGGAAAAGGCCGGTGCGCGCACCATTCTGACCGAACCTTACTGACACAAGCCTTTAGGCGCACCATGACCAAATCCTGGTTCATCGAAACCGAAGTCTTCATGCTGCATGAGATCGTCGCGCTGCTCGATGGTCTGGCGCGCAAACGCGTCCTCGGGCCGCGCGGCCTGTCCTACTCCGAATTTCTCATTGCGATGACCGCGGGCGAACTCGACGCCCCGACCCAGAGCGACGTGGGCGCGATGCTCGACATGAGTAAATCGCTCATCTCCCAGCGGGTGGCCGGACTTGTCGAAAAGGACATCCTCAGCCAGCGCCGCGATCCCACCAATCGCCGCCGGGTTCGGCTGAGCTTGACCGAAAATGGCACCAGGATCATGGGGGAGATCTATGCCGAACTTGCCGCAAACGCCGGCCAGCTTTTCGATATCCTCGGCTCCGACCGACCCGAGTTCCGCAAATCCCTCGTTCGCCTGATCGGCGCCCTTGCGGTCCAGGCCGAACGGGAGGGCGCACATGCCGGCGCACATCCATTCCTCAAAACGTCCGAACAGGGCAGCGGGCGAAAGTAAAGATTCGCTTCTGGAATCGGGATGGGGCGTTGTGTTTCAATCAAGCCGCCCGATGTTTCAGCGCCCCCATACGGGTCGCCAGACCCGCGCCCGTTACGGATCGAACGCGGCGATGCCGTGCGCATCAAGACAGGCCGCAACCTCGTCCGGGGCCATCAAAAAGGTTTGCTCAACACTCTGGCGATCCCCGTTCAGCACGAGACAATAGGCATGTCGGCCATTTTGTTCCGGCGAGACGAGTGAAAACGATCGCAACCGCGCATAGGGCACGAATGTCAGCCTTGTTATGTAGGACGGATGCAGAAACCGCCGCACCGCCTCACCGCGATCGATAATGATCAGCTCGTCGCGCGCATCGATTGCCAGCACTCCGGTCGACAGTCCGTAATGATGGCTGTCGCCCCGGCACAACCTGTCGCGCGGTTCGAAATGCAGCGGCATGAGCGGACGACGCATGCGCGTGCGCAACTGGGCCAGCATGCTTTTATAGAAATGGTCGGTGATCGTTACCGAAACCCCGGCGATTTCTACAACCGGATGCTCGACGACATGCGTCATTCGATCCCGGATATAATCGATCACCTTGTTGACCTGATCGATCGAGACCGCGCTGAAATCGACATCGATTGACTGTCCGCCCTTGAGCAGGATCGAAAAACTGGCAACCATCAGATTGATGGTGGTCCTGAGGGCGACGATTTCGTCCCAGGGGACGCTACGCGTCATGACAAAGCCGTCGGCCGGTTCGAGAAAGCTGATTCTTTCGTCATGGACGGCAATCACCATCCGATAGAGATCCATGCCCGGCCGCACATCGACGCGCTCGGCCTGGATCGGAACCTTCAAAAGACAATTCGCGTCAATATGGTTGCCATAAACGCCACGGAATCGCGGCGGCATGTCCTTGGCCGAACGGATCTTCTCGATCCACGGTCCAAAGGCATCGTATTCCTTGCGGTCCTCGGGGCTTGCCTGCCAGTACCAGTCGGCCTGTTCGGGCTTTTGCCTCCCCCATGCGCACATCGTTATTCTCCACGCTTCCGATGCAACAAGTGGGCGTTTCGGAGCACACGCGAACCAGACGGGGCTCGGCCTCTGCCAAGCGCAATATAACAGAATTCCGCTCCGGTTTCCGCTTCCCGTGGCAATCTTTCCCGTTGCATTTTGCGTCGGGTCGGACGCAAGGTCCGGCCCTAGTCCTTTCGACGACACCCGGAACACTCTCAAATGCCGTCCAGTGCCACCGCCAGGGGCATCCTTTATTCGCTTGTCTGCCTCGTTCTTCTGGGGACGATGCCGATCATCTCCAATCTGAGGCCGCCCGATATCGGCGCCCTGCCCTTTGCCTTCGCTTTGTCTTTCTGGGAAGTCGTTTTCGGCCTTCCGGTCCTGTTGGCCGAGCTCAGGGGATCACGAAAGGGCGTGTTCGGCGCCCGGCTCGCCCCTGCCACACGCTGGCGCATGGGCTGGGTGACGCTGTTGACCGGCGCGATTTTCGGTCTCGCCACCTATCTTTACGTCGTCGGCGTCGAACGCGCCGGCGCCACCAATGCCGCCATCGCCATGCAGGCAACCCCGCTTTTCGCCATGATTCTCGAGGCGCTGTTCCTCAAGGGGCGCAAGACACCCGTCGAACTCGCCCTGACCTTCCTGATGCTCGGCGCGCTCTATTATCTCGGTACCTCCGGCACCTTCCTCATGTCGGGCCTGTCCATATGGTTCGTTTTGACCCTCGGCGTGCCGCTCCTGTGGACGATCGCCCACACCTTCATCAAGGTCGAGTTCGCCAGAACGCCGATCACGCCGACCCAGGTCACCTTCTTTCGCGTCGTCATCTCGACGCTGGTGCTTTTGTGCATCCTTGTCGCCGTCGATCCGGCCGAGGCCGGCGCGCTGGCCTTTCACGCCGTTTTGCAGCCCTTTTCCGCCCTGATGGGTCTGGTCTATCTGGCCGAACTGGTCTTCTGGTTCTCCTCCATGCGCCATATCGATGTGTCGCTGGCCAGCTCCATCAACGCGCCCTGGCCGGTCCTGACCATGATCCTCGCCTTTTTCCTTCTGGGCGATTCGATCGCGCTTTATCAGATCGGCGCGCTTTTCGTTGTCGTCGCCTCGATTTACGGGTTGACCCTTGTGAGCATGCGCAAGGAGCGGCGCCTTAACGCCGCGAACTAGCGGGGTCCGGCCGGTTTGGGTTTCTTTACCGGATCGGTGTAGCCTGCCTTCTGGGGACCGCGTGGCATGGGGGTGTTTACATATGGCCAGCGAAGACGTCGCATCTGCCGGCAAGATCTCGAACAGCGTTTACGAGAAGGAGCTGGCGCGCCTGCAGATCGAACTGGTGAAGATGCAGGAATGGATCAAGGAGACCGGTCACAAGATCGTCATCCTGTTCGAGGGACGCGACGCCGCCGGCAAGGGCGGTACCATCAAGCGCATCACCGAAGCGCTCAATCCGCGCATGTGCCGCGTGGTCGCCCTGCCTGCCCCGACCGAACGCGAAAACACGCAATGGTATTTCCAGCGTTACGTGGCGCACCTGCCCTCCGCCGGCGAGATCGTCATCTATGACCGCTCCTGGTACAACCGCGCCGGCGTCGAGCGCGTCATGGGGTTCTGCACCGACGAGGACTACGAAGAATTCTTGAGAAGCTGCCCCGAATTCGAGCGCATGCTGGTGCGCTCCGGTATCCAGCTCATCAAGTACTGGTTTTCCGTTTCCGATGAGGAGCAGGAACGTCGTTTTCAAAAGCGCCTGAATGACCGCACCAAGCGCTGGAAGCTCAGCCCGATGGACCTAGAAAGCCGCAAGCGCTGGGTCGATTATTCCAAGGCCAAGGACGACATGTTCGGCTATACCGACATCAAGCAGGCGCCCTGGTATGTCGTTGATTCCGACATCAAGAAGCACGCCCGCATCAACTGCATTTCCCATCTGCTGACCATGATTCCCTATGTGGAAGTGGAACACGAGCCGGTGGTGCTCGAACCGCGCCCGCCCCAGGCCGGCTATGTCCGCCCGCCGATCGAGGACCAGACCTTCGTGCCCGAGGCGCATCTGAAACTGCTTTAAAAGGCACAAACCGCGCGCTCATGGCGCGCCTGTCGTACCGCGTGGCCGCATCGTTTTGAACCAAGCGATCGGTTCTTTTTCCTGTGCCGTCTGTCGCCGGCATGCCCGTCGACACGTTCGAGGCGAAAGCCATGGCGCCCCCCACACGACAATTTCGCTTGCCTTTTAGGCCATTCGCTCCCACATAGATAAAGACGCGCCTGATGTTGCCGGGTCGGCTTTTCGATGCCAGGACCGGAAAACAAGCGCCGAGGCTTCTCTTCTTTCCAGCCAATACGGGCAAAGCAGTGAAGCGGAACCGGACAAGTCGTCCGGACGCGACAGCGCGACCGAGTGTATGTTTTCGCCGCTGCCTGTCTTGACCGATCAAACGAGGTCGCCCAAAGGCACTTGGGCGATGCCGGAGCCGGGTGCCGTTTGGATGTGCACCGCTCCACAACAAAAAGAACCATATGACCTTAAAGAACTTCGCAGATTTCGGTCTGCCCAAAAATCTCGTGCGTTCGCTCGAACGCGCCGGTTTCACGACGCCCACCCCCATTCAGACAAAAGCCATTCCCGCCCAGGTGGAGGGCCGCGATATTCTCGGCATCGCCCAGACCGGCTCAGGCAAGACGGCGGCCTTTGCACTGCCGATTCTCGCCGCCCTGACCGATAGCGGTCGCAGGCGCCGGCCGATGAGCGTTGGTGCCCTCATTCTCGTGCCGACGCGCGAACTGGCCGTTCAGATCGACGACGCCATCCGCGGCTGGATCGGCAAAAGCCAGGTAACCACCGCGCTGGTGCTCGGCGGCGTTTCGCGTTCCGCGCAGGTTAAAAGGCTGGCAAACGGCATCGATATTGTTGTCGCGACGCCCGGCCGACTGAGCGATCTCCTCGAAGACCGCAAGATCAATCTCGGCGATACCCGCCATCTCGTCCTCGACGAGGCCGACCGCATGCTCGATATGGGTTTCATCGCGCCGGTAAAGCGAATCGCCGCAAAATGCGCGAAGGTACGCCAGACAGCGCTGTTCTCGGCCACCATGGCGCCCGAAGTTGAAAAACTGGCTGCGGGTCTTTTGAACGACCCGGTCAAGATCGAAGTCGCGCCTCAGGGCACGACGATTCCGGCTATCGACCAGCGCGTGATCTTTTCCGCCTCCAAAAAGAAGCGCGACGTGCTCAACACCCTTTTGACCGATCCCGACATGGAGCGGGTGATCGTTTTCGCCCGCACCAAGCACGGCGCCGATCGTGTCGCCAAGAACCTCGCCTTTGACGGTCACGCCGTCTCGGCCATCCATGGTGACAAGAGCCAGAACGCCCGACAGGCCGCCCTGAGCGATTTCCGCTCTGGCAAGGTTCGGCTGCTGGTGGCGACCGACATCGCGGCGCGCGGCATCGACGTGCCCAATATCAGCCATGTCGTCAATTTCGACCTGCCGGACGATGCCGAAAACTATATCCACCGCATCGGCCGGACCGGTCGCAACGGCGCCTCCGGCGTCGCCATCTCGCTGGTCGACGGCACCGAAAAAACCAAGCTGCGCGACGTCGAGCGCCTGCTTCACCGGACTCTGCCCAAGAGCGGCGAAATCGCCCCGCCCGCCGGGATGGTTCGCCCTGCCGGTGCCGATGCCAAGCCCGCTGAGCGCGCCAAACCCGCCGCGAAGCGCCCGGCTGAAGCCAAGGCCCGACCCGCCGGTTCGGCAAAGGCAAACCGCAAGGGCGGCAGCCGGCCCTGGTGGGCAAAGCAAAACGCCAAGAGCGGCAAGTCGGGCGCCAACCGGGAACGTGCGCAGGCTGTCGGATAAAACGTTTTCAAAAAAAACGGCGGTGCTTTCGCACCGTCGTTTTTTATTCGATCGCACTCACCCTTCGACAGGCTTGGGGTGAGGATGGGGCGCAGTCCACGCCCGAGCCGACCAACATTTTTCCCAAAGGATCATTGCAGCGTCGCCTCGTCGCTGCCGCCCAGATGGGCGGAGCGGATGACGCCGGGCTGGGTCTCGCCGTTGATGGTCAGACCGATCTCGCCAGCATCGATCTTGACGTGATCGCCATCGGTGATTTCGCCGGCCAAAACCGCCTCGGCCAGTCCGTCCTGCACCTCGCGCTGCAACACGCGCTTCAGGGGCCGGGCGCCAAAGGCCGGATCGTAGCCCTCATTGGCCAGCCAGTCGCGGGCGGCGGGGGTCAATTCCAGCGTGATCTCGCGATCGGCCAGAAGTTTCTGCAACCGGGCGAACTGGATATCGACGATGGCGCCCATATCGGCCCGGGCCAGCCGATGGAACATGAGAATTTCATCGACACGGTTGAGGAATTCCGGCCGGAACGCTGCCTTGACCACGTCCATCACCCGTCCGCGCACCAGTTCGACCTCCTCGCCATCCTTCAATTCGGCCAGATAATCCGAGCCGAGATTGGACGTCATGATGATGAGGGTGTTGCGGAAATCGACCGTGCGGCCCTGCCCGTCGGTCAGACGACCGTCGTCGAGCACCTGCAGCAACACGTCGAAGACCTTGGTATGGGCCTTCTCGATCTCGTCGAACAACACGACCTGATAGGGCCGACGCCGCACCGCCTCGGTCAGAACGCCACCCTCGTCATAGCCGACATAGCCGGGAGGGGCGCCGATGAGGCGGGCGACCGAGTGCTGTTCCTGGAATTCCGACATGTCGAGCCGGACCATGGCCGTCTCGTCGTCGAACAGGAACTGCGCCAAAGCCTTGGTCAGCTCGGTCTTGCCGACGCCGGTCGGGCCCAAAAAGATGAACGAGCCGATTGGCCGGTTCGGGTCCTGCAATCCGGCGCGCGAGCGCCTGACGGCGCGCGAAACCGCCGCCACCGCCTCTTCCTGGCCGACGACGCGCTTGGCAAGCTCGGCTTCCATGCGCAACAGCTTGTCGCGTTCGCCTTCGAGCATCTTGTCGACCGGAATGCCGGTCCAGCGCGAAACCACCTGGGCGATATGAGCCGGCGTCACCACCTCTTCGGCGAGGATGGACTTGTCGCGCTTGCCATCGCCGTCGGAATCCTCGGCGGCACCGATTCGCTTTTCGAGATCGGGAATGATGCCGTAGGCCAGCTCGCCCGCCTTGGCGAGATCACCGGACCGCTGGGCGATTTCGAGCTGGGAGCGGGCCGAATCAAGCTCTTCCTTGAGCTTGTTGGCCCCGGCTAGCCGTTCCTTTTCGCCCTGCCAGCGCCGGGACATCTCGCCGGCCTCTGTTTCGAGATCCGCCAGTTCCGATTCGAGCTTCATCAGCCGGGTTTTCGAGCCGTCGTCCGACTCTTTTTTCAAGGCCTCGCGCTCGATCTTCAATTGAATGATGCGCCGGTCGAGTTCGTCCAGTGCCTCGGGCTTGGAATCAACGGCCATCCTGAGGCGCGCCGCCGATTCGTCGATAAGGTCGATGGCCTTGTCGGGCAGGAACCGGTCGGTGATGTAGCGATTGGACAGGGTCGCGGCGGAAACCAGGGCCGAATCGGAAATGCGCACGCCATGGTGCAGCTCGTATTTTTCCTTGATGCCGCGAAGAATCGAGATCGTGTCCTCGACCGTCGGCTCGTCAATGAAGACCGGCTGGAACCGCCGGGCCAGCGCCGCGTCCTTTTCGACATGCTTCTGGTATTCGTCGAGCGTGGTGGCGCCAACGCAGTGCAGTTCGCCGCGGGCCAGAGCCGGTTTTAAAAGGTTGGAGGCATCCATCGCCCCGTCCGCCTTGCCGGCGCCGACCAGGGTGTGCATTTCGTCGATGAACAGGACGATCTGGCCGTTCGAGGCCTTCATCTCGTTCAAAACGCCCTTCAAACGCTCTTCGAACTCGCCGCGATATTTGGCGCCGGCGATCATGGCGCCGAGATCGAGCGCCAGAAGCGATTTGTTTTTGAGTGATTCGGGCACGTCGCCGTTGACGATGCGCAAGGCGAGGCCCTCGGCGATGGCCGTCTTGCCGACGCCGGGCTCACCGATGAGGACGGGATTGTTCTTGGTGCGGCGCGACAGGACCTGGATGGCGCGGCGGATTTCCTCGTCGCGGCCGATGACCGGGTCGAGTTTGCCGTCACGCGCCTCCTGGGTCAGGTCGCGGGCGTATTTTTTCAACGCGTCGTACTGGTTTTCGGCCGAAGCGCTATCGGCGGTGCGGCCCTTGCGCAACTGATTGATGGCCTCGTTGAGCCCGCTGGCGGTCACGCCGGCGGCGGCGAGCGCCCGTCCGGCGTCGTTGTCGTGCTCGATGACCAGCGCGAGCAAAAGCCGTTCGACCGCAACGAACGAATCGCCGGCCTTGTCGGCCGCCTTTTCGGCGGTTTCGAACACCCGCGCCAGTTCGCGGCTCAAATAGATCTGACCGTTATCGCCGGAAACCTTGGGAATTTTCCTGAACGCCGCCTCGACGCCGGCGCGCACCTGGGCCGGATTGCCGCCGGCGCGCTCGATAAGGCCCGAGGCCATGCCGTCCTCGTCGTCCATCAAGACCTTGAGGACGTGGATCGGCTGAAACTGCTGATGCCCCGAAGACAGGGCAAGGGTCTGCGCGCTCTGAATGAAACCCCGGGCACGCTCGGTGTATTTTTCGATGTTCATTTACGCAACTCTCCTTGTCGCGGCACGTTCCCCCTGCCCGAGATGGCGCATGGGACAACGCCCGAAGCGTTGGATGAAACAGGCCCCCGATAGCGAAGCCCGCGTCTCGCTTCTAGATATGGGAGCGATTCGGAAAAAGAAAAGGCCGGGCATAGGGCCCGGCCGTTCGACTTAAACGATCCACTTTCAGCGCCGCCTGCGCTTTCTGGCGTGACTGGCTTCCCTCCCCCTTGTGGGGCTTCGAGGCGTCCCGAAGGGCCAATTGTGCCGGTGGCACAATTGGAGAGGAGAAGGCCTTGAGGCCTATGGCCGAATGGCAGGGGTTGGTGAACAGGACTTAGCTCTTGCTAAGTCCGTCGTGAACCTGGGTGGGGGTAACTGCGCAGGCGCTTTTGGCCCCACCCCACCCGACCCGGCCATGCCGGGCCACCCCCATCAAGGGGAGGGAGAAAAAGGCAAACTCTAGTCCATCACCTTCTTGACGCCCGTCAGCTTACCCATGGCAATAGCCACGGCCGCGCCGAAAAAGCTCAGCAAGGCGCCCATCTTGGCGGCGTCCTGGATATCCCCGGGCGGGAAGGCCACGGAGGCGACGAACAGCGCCACGGTGAACCCGATCGAGGCGACAGTGCCCAGAACGACGAGATCGCGGTAGTTCATGCCATCCGGCAGGCCGAGCTTGAGGGGCGAAGCGGCGAACCAGCCGAAAACGGTAATGCCGAGCGGCTTGCCGACAAGAAGTCCCAGAACCACCAGCAGGGTCGGCAGGCCGATGGCGCCGAATTCCACGCCGGCATTGGTCAGACCGAAGAACAAAAGAATGACCTCGACCGGCACCTTGAGGGCGTGTTCCATCGTGTTGAGCAGGTCCTTGAGGTATTTTTCCGCTTCGGGGAAGACGCCGAAGTCGCGGTCGGCATGCGGAATGGTCGGCACGATCGGCAACAGGCCGAGGGCCGGATGCAGGCCGGACATGGCAAACCCGTACCAGGAGATGATGCCGGCCACGACATAGGGCCATGGACCGAGCACCTTGCGCGTCCAGGTGGAATTGGGTCGGGTCTGTTTGCCCCTGTCGAGCCGTCGCGGCAGCCAATTGAAGCCGTAGAACACGGCCAGCGCCGCAGCGAGCGATAAAAGCAGCCAGACCGGCGCCAGGGCGCCGGTGGGATAAAAAATCGCCAGAATCAACAGCCCGCCCGCATCGTCGGCAATGGCCAGCAGCAACAGGAACCTGACCGCCGGATGCTTGGCGCCGAAAACGACGCGGCCGACCAGATAGGAAAAGGCGATATCGGTGGCCGTCGGCACGGCCCAGCCACGAAACACCGCGTGGAAGGTGTCAGAGCCCAGAAAAACGGCGATCAGCAGATAAACCACCACCGGTCCGGTCATGCCACCGAGTGTGGCAATAAGCGGGGTCGCCGCCTTGCGCCCCCTCAAGGCGCCTTGCTTGAGGATCACCGCTTCCCAGACTTCCTTGGCCGCCAAGGCAAAGAAGAACGCCATCAGCATGTCGTTGATGAGGTAATGCACGGTGATGACGTGCGTGGCGCTGCCATAGTCGAAGCTTTGCGCCGCCGGGCCGAACTCCTTGAGCCATTCCGAGATTTCGGCCCCGAAAGGCGCGTCAAACCAGAGCGGCGTGTAGATGAAATTATGATAGGCCTCAGGGTCGAGATTGGCCCAGGCGAGCGCCAGCACCGCACCAGTGATCAACAATAACGAATAATCCGAGATGAATTTCCAGACGCGGTACATATCCTGTCCCTGTTTTATCCCTGTTCCTGGAGCAGATCGTGTTCTGACGATGTCGGATGATCTGTTTCAAGCCTCTGAATTATCGTGCTTTCCAACCGGAAACGTGGCGACCACTCTTCCTTGGGAAAACGCGCTTTCGTGCAAATCCGGGCTGCGGACAAAATTCGGTCCGCGCCTTTTGTTGCGACACATGAAGACCCGACGCGAAACCGGTCTTTTGCGATCGGCCCCTAACCGGGCACGGATGGGAGTGCTAACGCTCACATAACCCATGAAGCGGGGCGTCTCAATGGGCTGCTTGTCGCGGCATCCGGTCGCGAACGAGCCGGGCCGGCGCCGGATTGTCTTCATGCCGCTTCGCGTTTTGAAAGAGTGACCGGCGCCGTCATTGCGGGCCCGCGCAACGGGCACGGCAATCCGGTAACGCCAGCTTGTTTCAGCCAAGCCGTCAACCGGTCCAGACATGCGTTTTAAGGAGCGTGCCCCGGCACAATCGGGCGCCGGATGCGATGGGACGCACGGTTGCGGCCAAGAAAAAGGCCGGGCAATCGCCCGGCCATGCCTGTTCCAAACAGATTGGCTAGGATTTACTCCGCCGCGTTGGCATTGCCACCGGTCAAAAAGGCCGGCAATTCGCCGACATCCGGCTGCGGCGCGCTTGAAAGGTCACCGCGTTCTTCGCTCTGGCTCGGACGACGACGGCGCGGACGGCGGGTGCGCGGACGTTCGGGCGCCTCTTCGTCTTGTGCGGCGGCCTCGGTTGCGGCCGGTTCCGGCTCGGAGCTTTCCTCGCCTTCGGATGTCGGTTCGGCCTTGACCGGAGCTTCGGGTGCCGTGCTCGCGGCGGCGGCAACCGGCGCGGCAACCGTCTCGTCGCCATCGCCGTCATCTTCGTCGTAATCGAAGACCGGCTCGTTGCGCGGCTGCATCTGGGCCTGGGCAGCGCTCAGGATCCGGAAATAATGTTCGGCGTGCTGGAGGTAATTTTCGGCCATGACCGAATCACCGGTCGCTTGGGCGTCACGTGCGAGCTGAACATAACGTTCGGCGATATGGGCGGCATTGCCACGGATTTTAACGTCAGGTCCGTTGCTTTCGAAATTGCGCGACAACGGGTTGACGTTCTTGCGTCCACCATTGCGCCCACGCGAACGGTTCTTGTTCTGCTGGTTCGGTCTCATGATGTGTGTTCAGCTCTCATTGCTCAGAACAATGGCACGCCACGATTGCACGGGGCCCTTGTTGTCGACTTGACACGGTCATGCGCATCCGGGCGATCCGGAGCCCCTGCCGTCGAGTCCTGTCATTACATCGCATTTCGGATCGCGACCGGACCCGAAGGCCCGTTGAAACGATCCCGGTTCGCAAAGAACCGGCGTCCTTCCGGTTGTCCAACCAGTCCATAGGACCGACTGATCCTTATAAAGGACCGATCCCCGCTTTCGCACGATGCTCTAGCTGCAATCGAATGTTAGCGTCGTTGATGCTGCGTTTTGGAAGGATGTCCCAATCCACATCGGAACGGAAGGCCCATAAGGACTTCCTCAACTCGGTTCCGAAAACGGTGGGTTCTTCCCCGCACCCCTTTCTCGGGTGCAACGGACAGCACAAACAAAATATCCGGATTGGCGAACTATTCCAAGTGAAAAATGCCAGCAGCGCTGCCCGAATTGATAATATCCCTAACAGGTCGACTTTTCGCCCGGCCATGTGGCGACAAGAACACGTTCGTGTCCGGCAAGATCCTTATGATCCCGTAACTCGACAAAACCATGACGGGCCAACAGCCTGGAAATGCTCTGAGCCTGGTCACAGCCATGTTCGAGAACGATCGTGCCGCCGGCCCGCAGCACCGTGCCTGATTCGTTTGCGATAACGCGATAGGGATCGAGACCGTCTTGCCCGCCATCGAGCGCCAGATGAGGATCGAACCGACTGACATCGGGCGCAAGGCCCGCGATGTCGTTATGAACGATATAGGGCGGATTGGAAACGAGAACGTCGAACCGCTCGTTTCCGGCAATCGGGGCGAACCAGCTGCCCTGCCGGAAATCGATTCGCGTTTCGAGATTGTGCCGCCCGGCGTTTCGACGCGCCGTTTCGAGCGCATCGGCGCTGAGATCGACGGCAACGGCCCGCGCATCCGGCTGATTTGCCAGTGTGGCAATGGCGATGCACCCCGTGCCGGTGCCGATATCCAATAGGGTCGGCCCATCCCGGCCCTTGAGCGCATCGCACGCCAGATCGACGACCAGTTCGGTCTCGGGCCGCGGCACCAGCGTCTCGGCCGAAAGAAAAAAACCGAGGCCGTAGAATTCCTTTTCCCCCAGAATACGCGCCACCGGCTCATGCGCGAGCCGGCGTTCGGCAAGCGCATCGAGCCGTTTCAGCGCGGTTTCCCCGGCAGGCTCGTTTTCCGAAACGGCAAGTCGGACGCCGTCCATGCCGAAAGCCGCTTCGCCCAAAAGCCGCGCGTCGAGACTGGCCGTATCTATTCCGGCCGCCGCCAGTTTGTCGCGGATCTGGCGCCAGGCGGCGCCAACCGAAATCGTCACGCGCCCTCGTCCATGGCGGCAAGCTGGGCCGCCTGATAATCGGTGATCAGCGCCTCGATCATTTCGTCGAGCGCTTCGCCGGCGATGACCTTGTCGAGCTTGTAAAGCGTCAGGTTGATGCGGTGGTCGGTGACGCGCCCCTGGGGAAAATTATAGGTGCGGATACGCCCCGAACGGTCGCCCGAGCCGACCTGTTCGCGCCGCGCCTCGGAGCGGGCGCTGTCGCGCTTGTTCCGTTCGAGTTCGTAAAGCTTGGCCTTCAGCGTTTTCATGACGATGGCGCGGTTCTGGTGCTGGCTCTTTTCGGCCGAAACGATGACGATGCCCGAAGGGATGTGGGTCAACCGGACGGCCGAATCGGTCTTGTTGACGTGCTGGCCGCCGGCGCCGGAGGCCCGCATGGTGTCGATGCGGATGTCCTCGGACTTGATGTCGAGTTCGATATCCTCGACTTCGGGCAGAACGGCGACAGTCGCCGCCGAGGTATGGATGCGCCCCTGCGCCTCGGTCTCCGGCACGCGTTGCACACGATGCACGCCGCTTTCGAACTTCAGCTTGGCGAAAACGCCATGGCCGGTGATGTTGGCGATCACTTCCTTGTAACCGCCGACCTCGCCTTCGCTTTCCGAAACGATGGCAACCTTCCAGCCCTGGAGTTCGGCATAGCGCGTATACATGCGGAAGAGATCTCCCGCGAATAGCGCCGCCTCGTCGCCGCCGGTACCGGCGCGGATTTCGAGAATGACCGAACGCTCGTCGTCGGCGTCCTTGGGCAAGAGCGCCAGACGGATCTCATGGGTCAGGTTCTCGATCTTTTCCTCGAGTTCGCCGATTTCGGCTTCCGCCATTCCCCTCAATTCGGCATCGCCGGACTTGAGAAGATCCCGGGCCCCCGCCAGATCGGAGACCGATTTGCGCCAGGTCTTGATCGGCCCGATGATCGGTTCGAGTTCGGCATATTCCTTGGAAAGACGGACGAACTCCTCCGGTTCCGGGCCTTCGGCAAGCTTTTCTTCGATCATCTGGAAGCGCGTTTCGAGCGCTTCGAGCTTTTCTTGAGGAAGACTGGCCATCATGGGTCCCTGGGGTGCATGCGTAGAATACGGCCCCGCTATATGGGAAGGTCCTGCCGCTGCGCAAGCTCGGTAATGAGATCCCTTATCGGCCGGTCGTCGTCGACATCGTCGAGAACCGCCGCCACCGCCTCCCGGATCGGTTCGAGATTGAGCCTCAAAATCATTTCCTTGACCGGGCCGATCGAGGAGGCGCTCATCGACAGCCGCGTCAGCCCGATGCTCAAAAGCGCCAACGCGTCGATCGGGCGTCCGGCCAGCTCCCCGCACATGGTCAGCGACACGTTGTAGTCTTCGCAGGCCCTGACGATGTGGCGGATGGCCCTGAGACGCGGCCTGTCGATGGCATCGTACTTGCTGGCGACGCGCGGATTGGCGCGATCGGTGGCGGTCAGGAACTGGATGAGATCGTTCGAGCCGATCGAGGCGAAATCGCATTCGGGCAACAACAGATCGAGTTCGAACAGAAGCGAGGGCACCTCGATCATGGCGCCGACCTCGATCTTGGCCGGAATCACGCCGTCGGCGCGCGCCAGCCGTTCGGCTTCCTTCCTGACCACCGTCTTGACCTGGCGGAATTCCCTGACCTCGGTCACCATGGGCACCAGAATCTTGAGCGGCCGTCCGTTCGCCGCCAGCAGCAGCGCGCGGATCTGGGTGCGCAACAGGCCCGGACGGTCGAGCGCCAGTCTCAGGGAACGCCAGCCCATGGCCGGGTTTTCCTCCGGCGCCGAGCGGATATAGGGAATGACCTTGTCGCCGCCGATATCGAGCAGACGGAAAACCAGCGGCTTGTCCCCCACGATATCCATCGCCTCGGAATAAAGCTCCACCTGTTCGGTCAGGCGCGGCAGCTTGGAGGCGATCATAAACTGCAGTTCGGTACGGAACAGCCCGACCCCTTCGGCGCCGGTCTCCTCGACGGCATGAAGGTCCGCAACGAGACCGGAATTGTGGAACAGCGCCACCCGGACGCCATCGAGCGTCACCGGCTCGCGCGTCTTGAGAGCGGCGTATTGTTCCTGACGCTTGGCGCTCAGCCTAACCTTCTCGACATAGGCCGCTTCGACATCCGCCGGTGGCCTCAGGTGCACCGTGCCGCCCGAGGCGTCCACGATAATGGAATCGCCGGTTTCGCACATCGACACGATGGAATCGGCCTGGCCGACCGCGACGAGCCCGAGCGACCGCGCCACGATGGCGACATGGGCGATGGCGGCGCCCTCTTCGAGCACCAGCCCCCGGATCCGGTGACGGTCGTATTCCAGAAGATCGGCCGGCCCCATGTTGCGGGCCACGACAATGGCGTTTTCCGGCAGGGGCACCGGTCCGGTCCGGCCGTCGCCGGTCAGCGCGCGCAACAAACGGTTGGCGAGATCGTCGAGATCGTGCAGTCGCTCGCGGACATAAGGATCGGTCTGACGCATCATGCGGGCGCGGGTATCGTTCTGCACCCGCTCGATCGCCGCCTCGGCGCTCAGACCGTTGTCGATGGCCTCTTCCATACGCCGGACCCAGCCGCGGTCATGGGCGAACATGCGGTAGGATTCGAGAATATCGCGGTGTTCGGAAGAGATCTGCATGTCGCCGCGGTTGAACAGCGCATCGATCGAAACGCGCATGGTTTCGAGCGCGCGGTCGAGCCGCGCCTTTTCTTCCTCGATATCGTCGGCGATGAAATTGGAGACGACGACACGCGGGTCGTGCAGAACGACATGACCGAGCGCGATGCCTTCGGAAAAGCCCACCACGGAAAAAAGACGCGGCCGCCTGAGATCGATGTCCGAACCCGGCTTGATCAGAGAATCGAATTCCGCCGTCGACAGCATCTCGGCCAGAAGCGTCGCCGTGGTCAAAAGCGCCTCGGTCTCTTCCTCGCCATAGATGCGGTGCGAAACGTTCTGCACCACCAGAACGCCGAGCGTCTGGCCGGCCCTCAGAACCGGGACGCCCAAAAATGCCCGAAAGGGATCCTCGCCGGTCTCCGGCCGATAAGCGAAACTGGGATGGGTGGTGGCGTCGGTCAGGTTGAGCGGTTCGGCATCGGTGGCGATATGCCCGACAAGGCCCTCGTTGAGCCTCAGCGTCGTCATATGCACCGATTCCGGCTTGAGCCCGTGAGTCGCGAACAGCTCGAGCGCGCCGTCGTCCCTCAGGACATAGAACGAGCACACATCGGCCTGCATACTGTCCGCGATCAGATCGACGATTTTGTTCAGGCGCTCCTGCGCGCCCAGGGATTCCGCCATGGTTTCGCGCAATCGCTTGAGCAAAACCAGCGGCCCTCCCATCAGCGTGGCCATGTTCCCCTCATCGGCACTTCCACCGAGGTCCCTGCCCCCGGGATTCGTTTTCGAATCCCCGTATCAGACGTCCTGCTTGTCGAGACCGTAATACGTATGCAGAACCCTGACGGCAAGTTCGGCGTATTCCTCTTCGATCAAAACGGAGGTTTTGATTTCCGAAGTGGTGATGAGCTGGATGTTGATGCCCTTGTCGGCCAGGGCCCGGAACATCGAGGCGGCGACCCCGGCATGGGACCGCATGCCCACCCCGATCACCGAAATCTTGGCCCCGCCCTTGGAGCCGGACAGCACCTCGTATTCCACGGCGGGACTGGCATTTTCCAGAGCCCGGACCGCCTTGTCGTAATCGTTGTCGGGCAGGGTGAAGGTGATGTCGGTCACCTTGCCGTCGTCCGCCACGTTCTGCACGATCATGTCGACGACGATATTGGCATCGGCCAGCGCCCCGAAGACGGAGGCGGCAACACCCGGCTTGTCCTTGACGTCGCGCAAGGTGATCTTGGCCTCGGCGCGGGCCAGGGTTATGCCCGAGACGATCTGCTTTTCCATGATTTCTTCCTCATCGCACACAATCGTGCCCGGAACGCCCGGCACGCCGTCGGGCGTGACCTGCGGCGCGTTCGGATCGTCGAAAGTCGAGCGGACACACACGCGCACATTGTGCGCCATGGCCATTTCCACCGAGCGGATCATCAGGACCTTGGCGCCGGCGGAGGCCATTTCCAGCATTTCCTCGAAGGAAATCTTGGTCATGCGCCGGGCCTTCGGGGCAACGCGCGGGTCGGTGGTATAGACGCCGTCCACATCGGTGTAGATATCGCAGCGATCGGCCCCGACCGCCGCCGCCACCGCCACGGCGCTGGTATCGGATCCGCCGCGTCCGAGCGTGGTGATGCGACCGGTCGGCGGATAGACGCCCTGAAAACCGGTTACGACGCAGACCATGCCCTGGCCCATGCGGTCGAGCATGAGGCTCGGATCGATGTTCTCGATGCGCGCCGCGCCATGGGCGTCGTCGGTTTCGATCGGCACCTGCCAGCCCTGAAAGGAACGGGCCGGAATGCCCATATCGCTCAAAACGATGGCCATGAGACCCGCGGTCACCTGTTCGCCCGAAGCGACAACGGCGTCGTATTCGCGCGCATCGTGCATCTGGGACGCCTCGTTGACCCAGCCGACCAGTTCATTGGTCTTGCCGGCCATGGCCGAAACGACGACGGCAACCTCGTTTCCGGCCTCGACCTCGCGTTTGACGTGCCGCGCGGCCTGCCGGATCTTGTCGACATCGGCGACCGAGGTTCCGCCGAATTTCATGACTATGCGTGCCACGCACGCTCCTTTCCGCCGGCAGGCGCAAGGCACGCCGGTCCCCGTTACTGGCGGCGCTCGTTTGCCACAAAGCCGGCGGGTGTTCAACTGTTGCGTCGCCGCACGAAGAAACAGAGACTGGACTTCACAACCGGGCTGCGGCATCACCGGATCGGAGTTTAAAAAACTTAGGTTCGAGCCATGACCGCGACCACCATCGACAAAGACGAGATCGCCCGCTTCACCGCCATGGCGGAAGAATGGTGGAACCCGGACGGCAAATTCAGCCCCCTGCACCGGTTCAATCCGGTTCGCCTCGCCTATATCCGCAACGAGGTTATCGACCATTTCGGCCGCGACGGCACAAAACGCCGCCCCTTCGAGAACCTGAGCTTTCTCGATATCGGCTGCGGCGGCGGTCTTTTGAGCGAACCCATGGCCCGGCTCGGCGGCAGCGTGACCGGCGCCGACGCCTCGGAAAAAAACATCGGCATCGCCCGTGTCCACGCGGCGCAGTCGGACCTTGAAATCAACTATGTCGCGACGACCGCCGAAGCGCTGGCCGATGCCAATACGCAGTTCGACGTCGTTTTGAACATGGAAGTGATCGAGCATGTCGCCGACGTGCCACTCTATTTGAAAAGCTGCGCCAGACTGGTCAAACCGGGCGGGTTGATGTTCATCGCCACGCTCAACCGCACCGCCAAGGCCTATGCCCTCGCCATTGTCGGCGCCGAATACGTGCTCGGCTGGCTGCCCAAGGGCACCCACAGCTTAAAAAAATTCCTCACCCCCGAAGAGATCACCACGCTGCTCACCCGCAACGGGCTCGTAATCAAGGACAAAACCGGCGTCACCTATTCGCCATTGAGGAACGAATGGGCCAAGAGCCGCGACATGAGCGTCAACTACATGGTGCTGGCCGAAAAACCGGCCGCGGCCTGAACACCCGTCACAGGGGCGGCAGCGCCTGTTGCGCGCCTGTCGACTCATCACTTGCGCCGGTTTCCCCCGCCTGCTTCCGGATGAAACCGGCAAAGGCGGCGAACGCCTCGCGCGCCTCGGGAAAGGCCGGCGTCAGGATCGGATAGCAGTGGATCATGTCCTTTCCGACGATCAGCTCGACGGCAACGCCGGCGGCTTTCGCCTTTTTTGCGAAACGAAGCCCATCGTCCCTTAGGTGTTCGGCGGTGCCGACGGCGATGAAAAGCGGCGGCAGGCCGGAAAGATCCCCGTAAAGCGGCGAGATCAGCGGATCGGTGCGATCGTTTTTGCCGCAATAATGATGGGCAAAACACAATAAGGACCCGTCCGGCACCACGGGATCGTTTTTGCCTGCGGCTTCGCTCGAACAGGTCAGATCCGTCCAGGGCGACAGGACCGCTGCCCCGGCGGGCAGGATCTCGCCACGCTGCTTGAGAGCCAGAAGCGTGGCCAGCACCAGCCCCGCCCCGGCCGAATCGCCGGCAAAAACGATCCGGTCGGCCGGAACGCCCGTTTGCTTCAACCCCCGATAGGCGGCGAGCGCATCCTCAAGCGCCGCGGGAAACGGATTTTCCGGCGCCAGGGCATATTCGAAACTCAGTGCCTTGACGCCGGCCGCCCGCACGAGCTTTGCAACGATGTTGCGATGGGAGGCAACGCTGCCCGACACATAGCCGCCGCCGTGGAAATAAAGAATGGCGCCGCCTCTATCCCTGCCCTTTGGCGCAATGATCTCGCCCGTGACGCCCGGCACGCGATACGGTGTTACCACGACATCTTTCGGCGGCCTGGCAAACCGGGTCGCCGAACGCTCGACATCGGCGCGAAAGGCATCGACGGGCGAACCGACATCAAATACGGGCGTCTTGCGGCCACGAAGCCGATAACGGTTTTCCAAAAGGAACCGCACGAGGCGGGCGCGAAGACTGGCCATCTCCATCACCTTCGTGTGTTGAACACGACTTCGCACCGGCTCCGCGTCCCGCCGAGGCGATGAGGTCACCCTCAAACCGGCGCGCGGGACTCAGTCGTGATAGGTATAGGTCCCGATTTCGCAGACATTGACGCCCTTGCTGACCGAGACGTCGCCATCTTCGTAGACCGCCCGGAAATCATATTTGCAATAGCCGGTCCCGTCGTCGATGTTGATCGAGACTCTCTGGCCCGGATAAAGCACGTCCGGCCCGAAAATGTCTTCCTGCCAACTGTCGACGCCGACGCTCGAGGCATAGAACTCGGTGATCACATAAGACGTGTCGTTGACGATGACGACCCTGCGGTCATAGGCCGAAACAGAAACCGCGCTCGAAACCAGCAACAGGCCCGCAAAGCCGATCGACATTAGTTGATTGCCCATGATTCAATTCTTCTCAAAAGAGTCCATCTTGTTCGTGAAATGAAATCAGGCAGTAGAATCCGTGGTTCTGTCAACCGCGAAGGGGCACCTCTCCCGTGCCGGAAAGCCGCAGCCCCGGCACATCTCTGCCCCGAGACCGCACCATGTGCGATTTTTTAAAGTGGCAAGGCAACTCGGCTTGACCGGATGCCCGCCCTGAAGCTTCGGGCGTCATGATTGGATAAAGACGCCCGATTCTCTAGACCTTCTGGCCGTCATGCAGCACGCGATCGGCCGGCGAGAACCGGTCGGCAACCAGCGCGTTCTGGTGCCAGTAGGGGTAAAGGAGATTGGGGCGGCTGACCGCATCGAGCCGCGCGACCTGGTCGGGCGTAAGCCTGAGATCGGCGGCGGCGAGATTGTCGGCGAATTGCGCATCGGTGCGCCCGCCGATGATCACCGAGGTGATGGTGGGGCGCTGCAAGAGCCAGGCCAGTGCCACCTGCGCGCCGGAAACATTCTGTTCCGTCGCCACCGCGACGATCACATCGACAATGTCGAACAAGCGGTCGCGATCGTAGATCGGCGGCTCCTTCCAGCCGAAGGTATGGCGCCCATCGCCCCCGCCGGCGCGGGTATATTTGCCCGACAGCAGCCCGCCGGCCAGCGGACTCCACACAAGCACGCCAAGCGTCTGGTCTTTCGCGATCGGTAAAAGCTCGTATTCGGCTTCGCGCGAATAGAGCGTGTAGTGGATCTGCTGGGACACGAAGGGCTGATAATTATGCTCCCTGGCCGCCCAAAGCGCCTTCATCAGGTGCCAGCCGGAATAGTTGGAAACGCCGGCATAACGCACCTTGCCCTGACGGATCAGGGTATCGAGCGCTTCCATCGTCTCTTCCACGGGCGTGGACCCATCCCATTGGTGCACCTGGTAAAGATCGATGACGTCGGTCTTCAGGCGCTTGAGGCTTTGTTCGCACTGCCGGATGATGTGATAGCGCGACAACCCGTTGTCGTTCGGCCCGTCGCCCATCTTGAAGCGTACCTTGCTGGCAATGAGCCATTTGTCGCGCGATTTGTCGGATGACAGGACCTCGCCGATGATCTCCTCGGACCGGCCGCCGGCATAGACATTGGCGGTATCGATGAGATTGACGCCCTTGTCCCAGCACATATCGAGCTGACGCCGCGCGCCGGAAACATCGGTCTCGCCGAGCATTTTTGACCCACCGAAGGTCATCGTGCCCACGCTCAGCATTGAAACCTTAAGGCCGGACCGGCCAAGCAGACGGTATTCCATGACGACTCCTCCGAACACTGTGTCGGCGGAGTGTGGACCGGGCGGGACGCGTCCCGCAAGAGGGGATATTGACGTTAATACGGCCCGTTATCGCGACCGCGCCGCCCCAGGAGTCGGCATCGACGTTGGTGGCGTAAAACTCGATGATGGCATAGGACGCGTTGTTGATGATGAGAACCGGCCGGGCAAGGGCGGGTGAAGTGGCGACAAGGGCCCCCGCCATAAGGGATGGCCACAATCCGGGCATGATGCGGTGCATGCGTCCTCCCGTGATGCATCCGCGTGCAATCCAGCCAGAAGGCGGGTCGAAAACGGATCCATCAACGCATCATGCCGTCGCCGGGATCTCCGGAGTCGTGAAAAGCCGAACGTACCTAAAGGGTCTTCTGCATCGGCGCGTCCTGCGCCATCATCTGCACGAAATCGGGCAGTTCGCTCTGCAACAGGGGCTCGCTGAACAGATAGCCCTGCACATAGCCGCAGCCCAGGCGCGTGATCTCGGCCAGCTGGACATGCGTTTCCACGCCTTCGGCCACGACATCGAATCCTAGCGCCGATGCCAGATCGACGATTGCCTTGATGATCAGGCCGTTCGGCCCTTTCGCGGCGACATCGTCGACAAAGGACTTGTCGACCTTGATCTTGGCGAACGGGAAGCTCCTCAAATAGCTCAGCGAGGAAAAGCCGGTACCAAAATCGTCGAGGGAAATCCTGACGCCCATGGCGACCAGATCGTGCAGGATCCTGTCGGTCTGGGCGCTGCGTTCGAGGAACACGCCTTCGGTGATCTCCAGAACGAGACGTTCCGGCGCCAGTCCGCTGGCCTTGAGCGCCTTTGTGACGGCGTCGACCATGTTCCTGTTGCGCAACTGCACGGGAGAGACGTTGACGCAGATCTCCGTTCCGCGCTCGCACACGGTACACATTCTGGTGGCTTCGTTGAGGACCCAGGTGCCGATGGGAACGATCAGCCCGCATTCTTCGGCAATCGGAATGAACTCGCTCGGACTGACCGACCCGAATTCGGCGCTTTCCCAGCGCAACAGGGCCTCGAAAGCGGAGACCCGACCGGTCTTGGTCGCGATGATCGGCTGAAAGCGCAGCGACAATTCGTTTCTGGCGATCGCCTCGTGCAGGCCGCGCTCAAGGCTCTGTCGGCGCATATAGGCGGTGGCCATGTCGCTGTCGAATTCACGCCAACATCCCCTGCCGCCCGATTTGGCGGCATAAAGCGCCAGATCGGCGGCCCGCATCAGATCGGGGCCGTCCTGCCCGTCCCGTCCGCCGAGCGCGATGCCCGCCGAGGCGTCGATCACCACATTGTGCGGACCGATGGTGAACGGCACCGAAAACAGCGACAGAACCTGATCCGCCGACCGGTGCAACGCCACCGAATCCGGATTTCCGGTAACCAGAAGCGTGAATTCGTCGCCGCCGAGCCGGGCGAACATCCGGTCTTCGCCACCGATTCCGTTGAGTCGGTTCCCCAGACGCGCAAGCAGTTCATCACCCACGCCATGGCCGAGCGTATCGTTGACCTGCTTGAACCCGGTCAGATCGAACAGGACGATCCCGAGGCTGTCGGCGCCGGATTGGGCGATTTCCCGGTTCAGCGCTTCGATGAAGCTCGAACGGTTGGGCAGACCCGTCAACTGATCGAAATGCGCCAGGTGCTCAAGCCGCGCCGCGGCGGCGCGCAGTTCGGTCACATCGCTCGCCACGCCGCGATAGCCGATGAAGGTGCCCTGATCGTCCACGGCCGGCCCCGCCGTCAGCGACCAGAAGCGGTGTTCGTCTCCAACGGCGACTTCGACATCGAGGGCATTCATCGGCTCATGCAGATTGAACTGCCGGATCGCCTGCCGGTTCATCTCGCCAACCTCGATGGAGATCAGCTCGCCGAACCGAAGCCTTTGCAAAGCGTACACGGACTGCCCGGAAACGGTGGAGAACCGGTCGCTCGGATCGACGAAATAGCCATCGGCATTGGTGTGCCACAGCCAGTCGGAACTGTTGTCCTCGAATTCCTTGAGCAAAAGATCGATCGTCTGTTTCTGTTCGCGGTTCGAGATTTCGGCCGAGACATGGGAAACGAAAATACGGGCCTGATTGAGAATCGAAGCCCACAGGAACACCATGAAGACGACCGTCAGCAGCGCCAGCGCCAGCATTTCCTGCGTTCCGGTCAAAACGAGGGCCAGCACCGTCGTCCCGCCGCTTACCAGGACAAAACCGATCGCCGTGACCGGCATCGAGCCCAAAGCGAAGGCGCCGCCGCACATCATGGCCGCCGCCGTCAGGCCGACCACGATTTGCCGGCTGGGATCCACGATCGGGAAAAAGGCAACCGTTCCTGCGCCCCAGGCCAGGGCCCTCAGGTATTCAGCCCCGCCGAGACGCAGGACCCAGGGCCAGACCCGCATCGTCTGCGCCGATGTATCCGCCCGGTATTTCTGTGTGATCAACAACAAATAGAGCAAGGACCCGACGATCGCCGCCGCCCATAGCCCAAGATGTTCGGTCGGAACGACACCGGCCATCGTGTAGACCAGAACCAGAAGAATGAAGGTGTTGGAGACGGCCGTGATCCAGACCGAAGCGAAAACGGTCCGAACCTGGCGTCCCAGGATCTTGTCCCGACGGACGCGCACCGTTTTGGGCATCGGTTTCCGGCTAAAACCAATCTCCAGCACGGAAGCAATGTTGATGTGATCGACTTGTCTGAACATGGCTCCGCCGGGATCAATTGCGGCCACAGTGCACGGTCTTGACTTAACGGCAACTAAAAGCGCCCCACGACAGCGCCGTTTTTGCCGATCTCGTCAAATGTACGGAGAATATTGGTTAGCAAATTCATGCCACATCGCCCCGACAAGGCGATGCCGACCCACCAAAAGGGGGGGATCAGTTGTGATCTTCGGGCAGCTGCGGCAGTGGCATGAAGTCGATGCCGTCCTCGACCAGACCGGCCACCTCGTCGCGCGTCGCCTCGCCGTAAATGCCGCGCGCCTCGCTCTCGTGGAAATGAATCCGGCGGGCTTCGGTGGCAAACTTGTCGCCGACGTAATCGGCTTCCGTCGTCACCTTGTCGCGCAGGGCCTTGAGGGCCGCACGCAGTTCCGCCTGTTGCGGATGACCGGCGGAAAACGACATCTTTTCGTCGGCCGAATGCTCTTCCGCGCCCGCGGGAACCTTGGCACCCTGACGGGAAACCGCAGGCGTCATAAGGGACTTTTCGACCTTGTGCGTCGAACAGATCGGGCAGGTCACGATGCCTTTTTTCACCTGATCGTCAAAGGCATCTGCACTCTTGAACCAGGCGTCGAACATGTGCCGGTTCTCACAAAGAAGCGAATAATGGATCACGCCAACATCCTCTCACTCACCAGCCTATTCTTGCCGACTTTGGTTAACGCTTAGCGAAAACGTCCGTCGATTGGCAAGAACGGGCAGGCGTTGGCGCGCCTCGGCGACCAGATCGAGGTCGAGATCGGTGGCGACGATGCCGGGCGTGTCGTCCGTCCGCTCCGCAATTATACGCCCCCAGGGGTCGACGACAAGCGAATGACCATAGGTCCGCCGTCCGTTTTCATGGGCGCCGCCCTGTGCCGCCGCCAGCACGAACGCGCCGTTTTCGATGGCGCGCGCCTTGAGCAGAACATGCCAATGCGCCTCGCCGGTTGGTACGGTGAAGGCGGCCGGCACGGCCAGCACCTCGGCCCCCGCCCCGGCCAGCGTGGCGAAAAGTGTGGGGAACCTCAAATCGTAGCAGATGGAGAATCCGAGCCGGAATCCAGCCGCCTCGGCCAGGACCGCCTGATCGCCGCCACGATAGATGTCGCTTTCGCGATAGGGCCGGTCATTGGGCGGATCGGCATCGAACAGATGAATCTTGTCGTAGGTCGCGACAACGCCACCATCCGGCGCGAACAGAACGGAACGATTGGCAAAGCGTTTATCGTCAAGGGCAAAGGCCATCGAGCCCAGATGAAGGAAAATACCAAGCGAACGGGCCAGCGCGCTCAGTTCGCCGATGGCCGGATTGTCCTCGAACGGCAGGGCGAAGCGCATAAGCTCCGCGCGGTCGCGCATATAACCGACGCTCATTTCGGGTGTCAGAACATAGCGTGCGCCTGCCGCCGCCGCCGCGCCGGCAAGCTTGCCGATGGAAACGAGATTGGCCTCGGGCGCGATTCCTGACCGGAGCTGGATGAGCGCGATGCGAACCGGGGACCCCATCAGCTCTTGAGCAGCGGATCGAGCCCGCCGTGCTGATCGAGCGCCGCGAGGTCATCGTAACCCGCCGACGTGAACGTCGCCGATTAAGATCTGCGGCACCGTCCGCCGCCCGTTGGCGCGTTCGGTCATCCGTGCCCGCAAGGCCGGGTTTTCGACGATAATCTCGGTGAAACTCTGTCCCTTTTGCGTGAGCAGCGCCTTGGCGGCATGGCAATAGGGGCAATAGGGCGTTGTATAGATTTCGATCTTGGCCATTTGGGTCCCGCGTGGACTCCACATAAATCACGTCCTGACTAGATGGGCAATTGTGCGCCGGGCACAACCCGTGCGAAGCTGATGACGTCAATGTGATCGAATCCCGCTCGCTTCAACGCCGTGGCCAGCGCCGAAACCGTGGCGCCGGTCGTCAGGACGTCATCGACCAGAACCAGCCGCCGCCCGGCCCAGCGTGCCGCCTGATCGGCATCGACGCCGAAGGCGCCGGAAACGTTGCGCTTGCGTTGATCCGGATTGAGCCCGACCTGCTGGCGGGTCGAACGCTTGCGCCGGGCAAGATTCGGGGAGAAATCGAGATCGAGCTGCCGGCCGAGACATCGGGCCAGCTCCGCCGACTGGTTATAGCGACGATGCCAATGCCGGAAACGGTGCAGCGGCACCGGCACCAGAACCGGATCGTCCGGCCAGAATTCGGCGCCGGCCCGGACCATTGCCCGGGCGATGAAACGCGCCAGTTCCGGATGATCGCCATATTTGAAACGCGCAACGATACGGGCACTCAGGGGCGAATAGACGAAGGCCGCGCGGGCTCGCGCGAAAACCGGCGGATCGGCCAGGGCCGCCGCCGACAGGGCATCCGGCCCCAGATCGGTCTCGAACGGCAGCCCGAGCACGGGACACATGGGCGCGGTGATCGGCACCAGCGCCGTCCAGCACGACGCGCACAATCCGTTCGGTTCGGCAATTGGCGCCGAACAGGAAAGACAAACCGGCGGATAGAGAAAATCGAAAACCGCGCGGCCGACCGCGCCGGCGAAACCAGCGGCACTGGCAGGTGTTTTGACTTCCGGTCCTGAGGCGATCATAAGCCGCACTCTGACACGCCGATTTCACGATGCAAGCAAAGATGATCCCAACCCGTCCCGCCGCACCGCCCCAGCTCTTCGATCGCAATCTGATCGCCCGGCGCAGACAACACGCCGATCCAACCCCCGACTTCGTTACCGAGCTGGCGCTTGTCGGTCTCGGCGAGCGGTTGGAACATGTGCAGCGCCGTTTCAGGAAAGTGGCCCTGACCGGGCCGGGCCTTGCGTCCGCCACCCCCCATTTGCCCAGCGTCGATGCCGTCGAGATCTTTCCGAGCCTTGTGCCCGGCGCAAGCGACGACATGCCGGGGCTCGTCGATCGCGACTACGACCTCATCGTCTCGCTCCTCGATCTGCAGGTGGTCAATGATGTGCCGGGCACGCTCACGCGCATCCGGCGTCACCTCGTGGCCGACGGTTTGTTCCTGTCCGCCGCGCTTGGGGGGCGCTCGCTGGTCGAACTGCGCGCCGCCTGGATCGAAGCCGACAGCGCGTTGACCGGCGGCGCCTATGGTCGCATCGCCCCGTTCATGGATGTCAAGGATGCCGGCGCCCTGTTGCAGCGGGCCGGGTTCGCCCTGCCGGTCAGCGACGTCGACACCCATTCGGTGCGCTATGCCGATCCGCTGAAATTGATGCGCGAACTCAAGACCCTGGGCGCCGCCAATCCGATGCTCGAAAAGCCGGCAAAGCCGGTGACCAGACACCACCTGGCCGCCGCCGTTTCGGCCTATCCTGTCGATTCGGACGGCCGCATCACCGCAACGCTCGAACTGGTATGGATGAGCGGCTGGGCGCCCGAGACCAACCGGTAATTCGCTTGAAGATACCGGTTAAGCCTTATGCGGTCGCACCCCGGATCAGTTGACCTTGAGCTGGCCCTTGGCGATGGACTCGGTCACCTCGTTGGTCGAGGCGTTGAAAATGCTCGCCAGATTGCCGCCGACCAGACCCATGGAACCGATCAGGGCGATGGCGATGACCGAGGCGATGAGCGCATATTCCATCGCGGTCGTGCCGGTGTCGTCGTCGACGAATCGGTCGAGAAGTACCGTCATCTTCTTCATCCCAGATACTCCCCGACTCTGTCGAAAGCGCAATTCATGCTGCGCTCATGGAACCCGGCCCGTCGGACCGATCCCTAAAGAAGGTCGCAAAGCGGTGCGATGAGCGGAAGATCGGCGGGCGGCATGGGAATGTTCCTCAGAGCCGCCGGACGCACCCATTTGAGCGCCGCATGCGCGTGCTGTTGCGGAAGTCCGTCCCACTTCCGACACACGTAAACTGGCATCAGAAGATGAAAATTTTCATAAGCATGAGACGCAAATGACAGCGGCGCGAGGCAGGCGGTCCGGGTGGAAATGCCAAGTTCCTCCTGAAGTTCCCTGATGAGGGCTTCTTCCGGCGTTTCGCCCGGTTCGACCTTGCCGCCGGGGAATTCCCACAACCCGCCCATCGATCCGCCTTCGCGGCGCTGCGCGATCAGCACGCGGCCGGTCGGCATCGACAAGCGCGCCAGGCAACGACCAGCAGCAATGAACGATTAGCCGTCATATCGGAGCCTTTCGATAAAGATAGGTGCCGATCTCGACAAATCCGAAGCCGTGATAAAGCGCTTCGGCCGGCTCGTTCCCCGCCAAGACATGGATGGCCGCCCGGGTTGCGCCGGCTTCGGCCATGGCGTTGAGGGCCGCGCCCATGGCCTTTGTGCCGAAACCGCGCCGACGCCGGGTCTTCGCGGGGTGACGACATTGGTGAACATGGCCAGCCCGTTGACCGAAACCGCCAGTACCGAAGCGACAGGTGTACCGTCATCGTCGTAAAGCGTGATCCCGATTGCCGTATCCGGCATATGGGCGATGATATCGGTGAGCGCCCGCATCTCCCGTTCGTCGTAACCCTGCAGGAGACGCTGCGTGCCGATCCAGGCCGGCCCGGCGCGAAGCGACAGCGTAACGCGCTGGGCAAACCGGCAAAACGCCGGCTCAAATCATTGAGGTAAAGGATGCGGCTTTTCTCGAAAGGCGCCCAGCCGAGACGGTCGAGCGCACCGATAACGCCCGCGCCGCAAAGCGGCGTCTGGCGGAAGATCGGCGCAATCCCTGCCTCGTGCGACCAGTCGGCCATCCGCATCAGCCGCGCCTCGGCATCGCCGTCATCGGCGGGATCCTGGCACTGGATGGCGTTGGCGCGCTTGGTGTAGCCGCGCGCGAACCGCCAGACCCAGGCGCCGTCCCAACGGGTTTCAAGCGCCGGCCAAGCCTCGAGAAATCCCCGTTTCCGCATCAAGCAGCTTCGGGGCGAAATCAGCTTCTGTAGCTGCCGTTGATGTCGACATAACCATGGGTCAGATCACAGGTATAAAGTGTTGCCTTGCCGCCCCCGAGACCGAGATCGACACCGAGTTCGATTTCAAGGCCCTTCATATAGGCGCTGGCCTTTTCCTCGTTATGGGTTTTGGCGACCTCGCCCCGTTCGGCGACGATCAAATCGCCGAAGCGGATGGACAAGAGATCGCGATCGGCCGGTTCGCCGGCCTTGCCCACTGCCATGACGACGCGCCCCCAGTTCGCGTCCTCGCCGGCAATGGCGGTCTTGACCAAGGGAGAATTGGCGATGGCACGGGCAACGCGCATGGCGCTTTGGTCATCGACGGCGCCGGTCACGCTGACCGTGACGAACTTGGACGCGCCCTCGCCATCCTTGACCACCTTGAGCGCCAGATCGAACAGCACCGCGCCGACCGCTTCGGCGAACGGCACGAAGCGCGGATCGGAGGTCGAAGTCAAGGGCACCGCACCCCGTGCTTTGGCCGCGCCGGTTGCGAACATCAAAAGCGTGTCGGAGGTCGAAGTGTCGCTGTCGACCGTCACCAGATTGAAGCTCGTTTTGACCTTGTCGGCAAGGATCGCCTTGAGAACGGGGGCGGCGACCGGCATGTCGGTAAACACATAGGAGAGCATGGTCGCCATATCCGGCGCGATCATGCCGGACCCCTTGGCGATGCCGGCGACAGAAACCATCACCCCGTCGAGATCGAGCGTGGTCCCCGCCAGCTTGGGATAAGTGTCGGTGGTCATGATCGCTTTGGCCGCGTCGATCCATGGGGGTCGAAACGAGGCGGTTGGCGCACGCTTCAAGAACGCCCTCGAACTTGTCGGCATCAAGCGGCTCGCCGATGACCCCGGTCGAGGACAGGAACACCTCTTCGGGCGCGCAGCCAACGGCTTCGGCCGCCAGACGGGCCGTCTTTTCAACCGTCGCCTTGCCCTTCATGCCGGTGAAGGCATTGGCATTGCCGGAATTGACCACCAGCGCCCGCGCGTGCCCGGCCGGCAGGTTGGCCCGGCACCAGTCGACCGGTGCGGACGGGCATCTGGTTGTGGTCAAGACGCCGGCGATTGTGGTGCCCGGATCGAAGACCGCGAGCAACACGTCCGTTCGGCTCTTGTACTTGATTCCCGCCGCGGCGGTGGCGAAACGCACGCCCGCGATGGCAGGCAGATCGGGAAAGCTTTTCGGGGCAAGCGGTGAGACGGAATGCGGCATGACACAACCACTTCAACAGAGCGCGGACAGGCATCGGTTTGCCCGACAACCTGCCCGAACGCAAGAGAGCTGAACAGGATATCGCCCGCGATCAGCGTGCCCGCGCCGCACCGGATATGAAGGCGCCGAAATGGCGGTTGATGGTGGGCGAAACGGCGAAGACGATGGTCACCACCATCATCGGCACCAGAAGGATGGTGCGCTGCCACATCTGCCAGCCCGTGGTCAGCGGCCCGAGGGCGTATAAATAGACGGTGACCACGGGATAGATGAAAAGCACCATGACCAGGACGAGACGGATGCGCGGCGTGAGACGAATGGACATGCGGACAACTCCAGGTTATGAATAAAACGAAACGGATCGTTTCTATATGCTATGTAACGGAACGTTCCGTTTCGTTCAAGTGTTTTCTTGAAGCTGCAACGCCAGGGAGCGGGTGAGACTCATGACCGTAAGGAAACAGGACGCGGAAGAGGGCAAAAGCCGTCACTCCATCGGCGCGCGGCGCAACCCGGAAACCGAGCAGGCCATTCTCAATTCCGCCGAGGCTCTGCTGGCGGAAAAGGGTCTGGGCGGCTTTTCCATTGAGGCCGTGGCCCGCGCCGCCCGCGCCGGCAAGCCGACGATCTATCGCTGGTGGCCAAACCGCGCCGCCCTGCTGCTTGCGGTCTATCAACGTCAAAAGGACAGCCTGCGCCAAATCGACAGCGGCGATGCCCAAATAGATGCCGTGTTCTTTCTCGAGCAGCTTTTCGCCTATTGGCGCGACACATCCGCCGGCGAGGTGTTCCGGTCGGTTCTCGCCGAGGCCCAGACCGATCCCCGATCCAGACAGGTGGTGCGCGCCTATATCGACGAGCGCCACCAGCACACCGCGGTGATTTTCCGGCGCGCCATGGCCCGCGGCGAACTCAGGACCGACATCGATCCGGTGACGGCGGCGGAAATGCTCGCCAGTTTCGCCCACAGCCGTTTGCTTGCTCGATCGTCTGGACCCGCCGCGCGAACGGCTGGAGCTGGTCGTCGGCCAGCTTCTCGACGGATTAAGGCCCTGAAATGAAACCGGCGCCACATCGGGCGCCGGATCTTTTCGAACCAACAAGAGGAATAAGCGACCTATTCCTCGGCAGCCGTCACTGCCTCGCTTTCGGCCTTGACCGCCGCTTCCAGCGCCGGATCGGCATAAGTGATCGTCGCGTTCTTCCTGAGCTTTTCCATTTCGGCGGTGAAGGCATCGATCATCACCTGCTGTCGCAATTGCGCGCGGATCTGGCCCATGGGCTGCGGCGAGGACATGCGCTTGTCATCGATGCGAATAAGATGCCAGCCGAACTGGGTCTGGACCGGGTCGGACAATTGTCCCACCTCCAGCGCGAAGGCGGCATCCATGAACGGCTTCACGATCGGCGAGGTCTTGGAGAAATAGCCGAGATCGCCGCCGTTCTGGGCCGTGTCGTCCTGGGAATATTCGAGCGCTGCGATCTCGAAGGGCTTGCCGCCCTCGATTTCCGCCTTGGCCGCCTTGGCGTCGTCCTCGCTCGAAACCAGAATGTGGCGGGCGTGGACTTCTTCTTCGGGCACGAAGCCGGCGACATATTTGTCGTAGACAGCGGCGATCGCGTCATCGGTGACGGCACCGTTGACCTTTTCCGTGACATAGGCACGCCTCAGCGCGCGGTCCTCGAGATAGGCGAGACGCTGCTTGAAAAGATCGGTTTCGTCGAGCTTGGCGGTGCGGGCGCCTTCGGCCATCACTTTCATGTCGATCAGGACGGCAACCAGAAAGGCGCGGCGCTGGTTGGCCGGAATCGTGCTCAACTCCTGGGCCAGATCCTCGGCGGCAAAGGAAATGTCGGCTTCGGTAATCGTATCCTGGCCGATCGTCACCACCACGTCACTCGCCTTGGGCGCCGGTTTGGCGCCGGTGTCGGTCTGGGCGACGGCCGGCAGGGCCCAAAACGCCAGCATTGCAACGGCAAAAGCGAGGATGGACCGAACCGATCCCGGCAGTCTTTTAAAGGACATCAAAGCTCTCCTCTCAGGGTGCGTCATCCTGCGACTGCCCCCGCGGTCGCGGCACGCGGGCTGGTTTGGCATTTTGGGCTGGCGTTGACAAGCCGGAACGCCGCTCTTACATCTCCCACGCCTTGCAAGCTCACGCGGCATATTCCGGCCGTGATTTCGGATCAAAAACGGCCCGTCTCCGCGTTTCAACAAAGGAAATTTCCGCAATGGTTGTCGCATCGATCGCCCGGCGCATCTTTGGCTCCGTGAACGACAGGCGCATCAAGAAGCTGCAGCCACAGGTCGATGCCATCAACGCACTCGAGCCGGAGCTCGAAAAACTGAGCGACGAAGAGCTGCGCGCGCGCACCGAAACGTTCCGCGCGGAATTCGCCAATGGCAAGAGCCTCGACGACCTGATGGTTCCCGCCTTCGCCACCGTGCGCGAGGCGGCCAAGCGCACCTTGGGGCTTCGATTGTTCGACGTGCAGCTGATCGGCGGCATGGTCCTCAACGACCGCGCCATCGCCGAGATGCGCACCGGCGAAGGCAAGACGCTCGTCGCCACCCTGCCGGTCTATCTCAATGCCATCTCGCAAAAGGGCGTGCACGTCGTCACGGTCAACGATTACCTCGCCACTCGTGACGCCGAATGGATGGGCCAGGTCTATTCCTTCCTCGGCCTGACGGTCGGCACCATCGTGCACGGGCTGACCGACCCCGAGCGCAAGGCGTCCTACGATGCCGACGTGACCTACGGCACCAACAACGAATTCGGCTTTGACTATCTGCGCGACAACATGAAATACAGCCGCGACCAGATGGTCCAGCGCGGCCATTCATTTGCCATCGTCGATGAAGTCGATTCCATCCTGATCGACGAGGCGCGGACCCCGCTCATCATTTCCGGCCCGGCCGAAGACCGTTCGGCGTTTTACGAAGCCGCCGACAAGGTCATCCCCATCATCGGCGAAGGCGATTTCGAACTCGACGAAAAGCACAGGGCGGCGACCTTCACCGATCAGGGCATCGAAAAGCTCGAAGCCAGGCTTAAGGAAGACGGGTTTCTCAAGGACGGCACGCTATACGACATCGAGAATGTCTCGCTCGTGCATCACCTCAATTCGGCGCTCAGGGCCCACAAGCTGTTTGCCCGCGACAAGGACTATATCGTCCGCAACAACGAAGTGGTGATCATCGACGAGTTCACCGGCCGCATGATGCCGGGCCGGCGGTATTCGGAAGGCCTGCATCAGGCCCTGGAAGCCAAGGAACACGTCACCATCCAGGCCGAGAACCAGACCCTCGCCTCGATCACCTTCCAGAACTATTTCAGGCTTTACGACAAGCTGGCCGGCATGACCGGCACCGCCGCGACCGAGGCCGAGGAATTCGCCGACATCTACGGGCTTGATGTCGTCACGATTCCGACCAACGTGCCCGTCGCACGTATCGACGACGACGACGCGGTCTTTCGCACCGCCGACGAAAAATTCGCCTCCGTCGCCGAACTGATCGAGGACTGCCAGAAGCGCGGCCAGCCCGTTCTGGTCGGCACCACCTCGATCGGCAAGTCCGAGATGCTCGCCGAGCTTTTGCAGAAGCGCGGGCTCAAGGACATCAAGGTCCTCAACGCCCGCTATCACGAGCAGGAAGCCCATATCATCGCCGATGCCGGCATCCCCAGCGCCGTGACCATCGCCACCAACATGGCCGGCCGCGGCACCGACATCCAGCTTGGCGGCAATTACGACATGCGGGTCAAGATGCAGTGCGAAGGGATCGAGGGCGCGGAACGCGAAAAGAAGATCGAAGAGATCAAGGCCCGGATCGCCGCCGACAAGCAGAAGGTGATCGAGGCCGGCGGGTTGATGATCATCGGCACCGAACGGCACGAAAGCCGGCGTATCGACAATCAGTTGCGCGGTCGTTCCGGCCGCCAGGGCGACCCCGGCGCGTCGAAATTCTATTTGTCGCTCCAGGACGATCTGATGCGCATCTTCCCGGTCGATGGCATGGACAACATGCTGCAGAAACTCGGCATCCAGGACGGCGAATCGATCACCCACCCCTGGGTGACCAAGGCCATCGAAAAGGCGCAGGGCAAGGTCGAGGCGCGCAATTTCGACATCCGCAAGAACATCCTCAAATACGACGACGTGATGAACGATCAGCGCAAGGTGATCTTCGAACAGCGTCTCGAACTTATGGATGACGACAATGTCTCCGAAACGGTCGCCGGCATGCGTCACGATGTCATCGATACGCTGATCGACAAGACCGTTCCCGAACGCGCCTATCCCGAACAGTGGGACGCTGCACAGCTCACCGAACTCGCGCGCAGCAAACTGGGCATCGTCGTGCCGGTCGCCGAATGGGCGGCGGAGGAAGGCATCGACGTCGAAAAGCTGCGCGAGCGCATGGTCGACCTGTCCGATCGCTACATGGCCTCCAAGGCCGCACGCTTCAGCCCGGACATCATGCGTCAGGTCGAAAAGCAGATCCTCTTACAGTCGATCGATGGATTGTGGCGCGAACACCTCATCACGCTCGATCATCTTTCCAAGGTGATCGGCTGGCGCGGCCTGGCCCAGCGCGATCCGCTCAACGAATACAAACAGGAAGCCTATGATCTGTTCCAGGGCCTGCTCAACAACTTGCGGGAATTGGTGACGACCCAGCTTGCCTTCGTCGAGATCCAGCAGCGTCCGCCGGAACCGCGCGGGCCGGACCTGAGCGCGCTCGAACAGACCCATATCGATCCCACGACCGGCGAGAACGACGCGGTCAGCAACGTATCGGGCACTTCGCCCATGGGCGCGGTCGCCGCCGGCATGATGGCCGCCCAGACCAGTGCCCGCGCCGCCCAGAGGGCCGCACTGCCCCCGGTCGATCCGGAGCTTTTAAAAGGCGTCAGGCGAAACGATCCCTGCCCCTGCGGCTCGGGCAAGAAGTTCAAGCACTGCCACGGCGCCTTCTAGAGCGGATCGAGCCTGTTTCTTCTGGCATCAGCGCGCGCCCGCGTCGTCCCGGTGCCTGTCGCATATAAAGGGTGCGCACAGCTGTGATCGGTGGATGCTGATCCACGTCGAACCGCGGGCGGACACCGCAATAGGGTCGCGGGGCGAGTTCGGATGAGGGAACGGCAAGACGACACGGCAGGCGCAGGCGTGTCCTTGTTTTCGACACCCCGGATCGTTCGACCCGTATTGCCGCCACCACTCAGGTGAGCGCCTGTTTCGCAACGCTGTCCGGAAGCGCAACCCTTTCGTCTGTGCCGTGGGTCATGCGCTGGATGAGTTCGCCGATGTCCCTGGCCGCCAGCGGCGGACCGAACAGATAGCCCTGGGCATGCTGGATGCTGGTGGCATCGATGATCACCTGCAACTGTTCTTCGGTCTCCACGCCTTCCACGGTCACGGTCATGTCGAGATCGTCGCTGAGACGGGCAACGCTGCGCAACAGCCGCAGGGCCCGCTCGTCCGAAGCGATGTCGCGGGTGAAGGACCGGTCGATCTTGATCTTGGAAAAGGACATGGTGGTCAGATAGCCGAGTGAGGAATAGCCCGTCCCGAAATCATCCAGGGCGGTACCGACACCCATGCCACGCATGTTGGCCAGGGCGTGCGACACCTTCTCCGGCTCTTCGATCAGCGCGGTTTCCGTGATCTCCACAATCAGCCTCTCGGATGGCAGGCCGACCGTCTCGATCACTTCGGCGATCATCTGCTCGACCGAGGTGGTACGGAAATCGGTTGCCGAAAGATTCACCGAGACCGACATGTGATCCGGCCAGTTCAGGCATTCCCGGCAGGCAGCGGCGAGAACGAAACGGCTGAGATTGGTAATGTCGCCGGTTTCCTCGGCCAGCGGGATGAAGACGGTCGGCGAAATGATGCCGAGTTCGGGGTGGCGCCAGCGGATCAGCGCCTCGCAGCCGACAAGCTGGCGGGTGCGGATATCGACGATTGGCTGATAGGTGACGAAAAGCTGTCCCTTTTCGATGGCGCTGTGCAATTGCGTCTTCAATTGCTGACGCTGGCGGTATTCCGTGTCCATTTCGTCCTGAAAGACCGACCAGCAGGCCTTGCCGTGCGCCTTGGCGTTGTGCAGCGCCAGATCGGCGCGCGTCAGCACGTCCTCAAGATTGGTCCTGGCGCCATCGACGAGGACGATGCCGATCGAGGCGGTAACCATCCCCTCGTCGATTCCCAGATCGAACGGCACCCGCAACGCGGCGGAAATGGCCGCCGCGTCTTCTTCGGCGATGGTTTGCGAGACCTCGCCGGTGCGAAAGATGATGAATTCGTCTCCACCGAAACGCGACACCAGCGAGGACTGACCGAACAGGCCGCTCAGCCGTTCGGCCACCTGATGGATCAGACGATCCCCGGCGGGATGGCCAAGCGTGTCATTGACATGCTTGAAATCGTCGATGTCGATCATGATGACCATGACCGGTGCCGGCTGGTCCCAGGCGGCAAACTCGCTCAACCGGGCCGAAACCTGTTCGGAAAAGAACGATCGGTTGGGAAGTTGCGACAGGCTGTCGTAGCGGGCCATCGCATTGAGCCGCGTCTCGGCCAGAACCCGGTCCGAGATGTCCTCCAGCATCAACACCGTATGATCGTTCCGGGTGCAGGACGTCACTTCGCAATGCCGGTCGCCGGCCAGATCGATGATGAGCTTGTTGTCGTCTCCCGCGGACAGTTCGGCGATGAGCAGGTGTGCGGTCGCCTTGGTGAGAATGTTCCGCGACATGGCGAAGAAGATGAGACCGGCAGCCGGACGACCGACGACATCGGCATCGTCCGCGATTTCGAGCATTTCGCGCGCCCGGTCGTTGATCACCAGCACCTGCCCTTCACGATCGATCATGAACAGCCCGAGCGGCATGGTACTGAGCGCCGAATCGAGTTCCTCGGCGAGCTTGGTGGCATCCACCCGTCCGTGCATGGCCGACAAGAGAAGCCGCCGGACAGTACCGGCAACGCGATACATGCTGGCAAACAGCGGGATCAGAATCAGGCCCAGAAGCACGTAATAGATATTGCCCTCGAGCACGAGCCCCCCTGCCAGGGGGATCGCGATCAAAAGGGTCTGGATCAAGACCAGCCGGGAAAGACCGAAATTGCGTCCGGCAATGCCGATGAACGTTCCGACGCTGAGCGTGGTGGCGGTCAACTGGGCGAAACTGTCGTGAAGACCGGCAAAGGCGAAAAGGCACCACGCCCCGTTCAGACCGGCAAAGACGCCGCCGCCGATGATGGAGCGGATTTCCCAATGCCAGGCTTCCGCCTTGTCCGCCGGCGCCAGGTCTTTTTGCCTGAAGGCGCGCATGTCGAGATAGCGGGCGACCCCGACCACAAGAAAGGCGATGGCGAAGCCGAAAAGCACGACCGAGCCCGTATGCAGACCCGAAACCAGCGCACCGATCGCCGCCGCCAGACCACCATAGATCATGGTCTGCGAATCCGCGTAAACGGAACGGACCATCGTCACATAGTCGGTATCGGACAGCGTTTGGCGGGTAGAGTTAAGCACCTGAAGACCTACCGGTTTCGATCATTCTGGCCGAACAGGTGTTAATGGGGGATTTTCAGACGGGTATTATTTTCTCCGGTACGGCCGGTTTATTCCGGCGATACAGCATTCGAATCCAGACACCTCGGGATATCTGGAGCGCGAAACGGCGTGTCGCGTCGGAAATTGCAGTTAACACCCGTTTCACAGGGGAAGAAGAGGGAATAGAGATTTATATACTAATATGTTGCGTTGCTAATATTATCAGGGCGGCGGACGAAAAAGTGGAATCCGGTTTTTCGCGTCAACCGCCGCGACCACTGCGAGATATTCTTATCCCATGAGACCTGACTTTGGCGCGTAAGTTGAAGAACGGACCCGCCACGCTTTTTCAAACGGGCCTTCGACCCCGCTCTTTCCGGCTCGGACAGGCAAGATGCCGTGATCGTGTTTCACCAGCGGTGATGGCAGAACAACACACGGTTGCGTTTGCCGCGCCGACATGCATATTTCCGCGCGACACAACGGCGACCATAAGTGAAGTGAGCAAGGACATTCACAACTCCGACATACCGCGGATCTGTGCGTCCTGTGATGCACGACATCGCGGTATCTGTGGTGCCATGACGCCGGACGAGCTCGTGGCACTGTCGAAGCATTCGCGTCAGTCCCGTTTCGCGCCGGGTGACGCCCTGATGTCCGAAAGCGCCGAGACGCCGACCTATGCCAATATCATGCGCGGCGTGATCAAGCTCTCCAAGATGCTGGCCGACGGGCGCCAGCAACTGGTTGGACTGCAATTCGCGCCGGATTTCCTTGGCCGCCCCTTCGCCCAGGAAAGCCCGGTCACCGCCGAAGCGGCGTCGATCGTCGAAGCCTGCCGCTTCCCCCGGGCGGTGCTCGAAAACATGATCCTGCACAATCCCGATCTCGAGCGGCGCCTTCTCGAACAAACCCTCAAGGAGCTTGACGAGGCGCGCGACTGGATGGTGACGCTCGGCCGCAAAACCGCTTCGGAAAAGGTGGCGAGCTTTCTTTATCTGATCGCCACCCATATCGATCCGCTGCGTTCGACGACCATGCACAGGGCGGCTTTCGACCTGCCGCTCACCCGCGCCGATATCGCCGACTTCCTCGGCCTCACGGTCGAAACCGTGTCGCGCCAGTTAACGCGTCTGAGAACGGACGGAATCATCGAGATCACCAACAATCGACACGTCAACGTGCCCGATCTGGATGGCCTGAGAGACCGGATGGGCTGACGCTCGCCGGCGGAACCCGGATATTTTCCGGTTTGGCTGAAACACCTTCCGGGCCGACGCAGCAATCCATCGGCGTCCTGGCAATCGCCCGGAGCAATGACGTGTCGCGCGCGCTTGCGTTTGCGCGCCATGACGGCACTGGTTCATGCCATCTCGGCGCGAAGCGCCCCGGAGCCGGTGTCCGGGTCAGTTGGCCTGAGCGCAGGGGGTCGGCAGGTCCTCGTTAAGGGCCGAGGACAATTCTTCCTCGATGGCAATGTGACGCCTCAGCGCTTCGAAGAACCCGCGCAGCATGTAGCCGGTCGCCTCGGCAGAATGGGTCGGGCGGCCTTCGGCATAGCTCAACAGAACCTCCGACAATTCTTCGGCGAAGCACTCGTCGCCGGCATGTTCCGTCTTGAGGCGCTTGAGAGTCGGACGCAGGCTGAACGGGGTCAGACCGGGCCGGTCGAGCGCAACGAACAAGACCTCTTCCTCGTAGCGGTGCGTCCTGACCATCAGCGCCGGCAGAATGCGGGCCGCCTGAAGACAGGCCTTGGGCTCGACCGCATCGGGCAAGGAGTCGGCGATCCGTTCCAGCGCGTCGCAAAGCGCACGCTGCTCCCGCCACAGGGCGGTACACGTCTCGATAATGCTGGAGGTGTCGATATCGTTCATCGCCAGCTGCTCCAATCCTTCGCCTCAAACTTGTGCAACCGCGCGCATAAGGCGGCAGACGGGTGTAGCAATAGACTGCCAATTCAGACATCATTCGGATTTGAGCACTTTGACTTAAGTCAAGAGGCACACGCACTGTGCCTCTCGAATGGTTGCGCCGATGCGTCCGGCCCGGTTTTCCGGCCGTTCGCCGCGTCTTTTTCCCGTCGTCGCGGTTGTGAAACCGGCACGTAAACCAGCTCAGATCTGCGACAAATCGGCGTCACCGCGGTTTGATTTCGGGACCACGCGACGACCGAGTCGTTTTTTCACGCGTCGGAACGGGAAAAACCGGATGGCTCGGGTGTCGTCAAACGGAAGCGGAATCCGTTCTCCAGCGGTTCGACGACACATCTCAGGCCACGCTTATGCGCCAGTAGCGGAATATCGATGCGGGCGACGGGATCGTCGGCAAGGATCTCGATGGCGATCGCCCCGTCCATCCCGTCCAGGGCCTTTTCCACCTTGAGAACCGGCAGCGGACACCGCAGACCACGTGCATCGATTCGGAGCGGGACCGTCACGCTCAGGGCGCGAGCAACAGCACCCAATAGGTGCCGAATTCGGTCGCGCTGTCCGTACTGACCGCCAGACCGGCGCGCCGCATGTCGGGATCGCTCAGCGTTCTCGTATCGTCCGTCGACGCGCGCCAGCCCGAGAAGGTTTCGGCGAAGCTGACATAGCCGGCGCTGGTCAGGAAGGCCTTGGCCGGCGCCGGTCGTTGCGGCGAACGGGCCTGTGCCGCATAGGCGTCAGCGGCCTTTTGCGCCGCCGCTTCAAGGCCCGCATCGCGGACGAGCGCCGGTGCGCCCCTGTCGGAGCGCAGATGATTGACAAGCCCGAGGGCCGTATCGACATCAAGCCGGGCGCCGGCGACGTCCATGCGGGCGACAAGGCCGGGCGCAAGCCCGATGGTCGGGCCGCAACCGGCCAGCGACAGGCCGAGCCCACCGGCGAAAAGGGCTACAAGAACGAAAAGAACGCGGGCGCGATAAGTGTTGGGCATCATGGCTCCGAACCGGGCACCGCGGCCGGTATGCGGCGGTGAGAAACGCCCTTTATAAAGGGACTGGCAGCAGTTTGAAACGCGCCGGCCTTTGCCGGATGTCACACGAATCTACAGATCGGCGCTCAGCAAATCGCCGGCTTCGAGCAGATCGTTGAAGGACTTTCCTTCGACGGCCCGGACCTGGAAGAAGCACAATTCGCCATGAGCGACGCGGAAGAACACGGTGTCCGCCAGCCCGTCCGACATTCTGAGCGCCATCTGCGTCTGCGAGGCGGTGACCTTTTCGAGCTCGGGAAAGATCTGCCAGGGCATCTGACCGGCCTTGGTGGCGATGCGTTCGTCCTCGGGCACAAACGAGCGGACGATGAAGGTCAGGCTGGCATCGAACGAGGCGGCGCCCTGGGCCGTCATGATGTCCTCGGGCCGGGCGCCGACGATTCCCTGCTCCCCGCCAAGGGTCAGGGTAATGCCCTTGCAGGATTTTGCCGTGGCGTCGCCCGCAACGACAAAGGTGGTTCCCGTCAGGATGCCCCATTTGCCCGAGGCGGAAAAACCGCATTTTTCGGCGGCGGCGGCAGGAACGACCGCAAGAGCCACGCCGAGAAGGCTCAGAACGAGGGCATAGGGCAGGCGCATCATAAGTCTCCCGGGGCGAAAGCGGATCGTCGGCCATACGGCCGCAGAGTGTGTAAGCCCAACAATTCCGCCAGCAATATGGCGGGGTGCATGATTTGACAACCTGGGATCGGCCGCCCCGCCGGCAGGAACGCAGTTACGACGCTTGAAAGTATGCGCATTCGCGGCGGCGGTCCGCGATTTCTGAAGCTTTCCCGCTCGACTTTCTATCGCGAAGCAGATCTTTTGGATTGGCTCAAAGCCAATGTGAAAAGGTGCGACAGCACATCTGACTGTGCCTCTTGGCCCCAGTCCCTCAAAACAAACAAAAAAGCCCCGACGCTGGGGCCGGGGCGAAAGGAATTACACGAATGAAGCCAATCAAGACCACCCTTATGGGCAACGATAATTTCGAGCAGCTTGAAATGGTCTCGTCTTTCCGGACAGGTTGGTGGCTGAGTTAAGGTGTATCCGGGGCAATCTTCATGTCGCCAGTTTTTCGTCTCGCCCGGCCCGGTATACTTTTCTGGGCGTTCTGCCTTCAAGGGCGGAATGGGGCCGCTCTGTATTGTAACGGCGGCTGCCGAAAAACGGATATCTGGTGAAGGCTTTGTCGATGACCGTCATCACCGCCAGCGTCCCATCGTCGATCCCGATCGGTTCGTAATAGAACGCCGAGCGGCTCAGCCTCACCAGTCGGCACTGCTGGCTGATACTCAGTTCGGGGTGATCGTGTCGGATCATCTGCTTTTTGTCGGCGGGGCTCATCGCTTGAGCCCTTGCGACAGCGAAGTGGGGACCGTGGCCCCAGTGGGGCCGCGCAATGCCTCAAGCGCGACCTTTGCCTTGAACTGGTCCGAAAACTTCCGGCGTTTCGCCATCTCGTATCCCTTCTGCGGGTTCGGGATACACCTTAACCGACTGTCCGATTTCCCAGGATCCCTTCAGTCCCGAGAAGGAACGCAGTGACGGACGATCTGCAAAGCTAGACAGATGGGCCAAAAAGCCCGCTTCGAGTCAATGAAGCGTTCGGCCTTGCAAGATCCGATACAGCACAGCGAGCATACCCTACCACGTCAGTGCGGACAGATCCTTGATACCCTTAAGGGATCAATACCGCCAAACTCCGCCAATTGCAGATTCTGACCCTAGCGCCACACGTCTCCACGATGGCCACCCCCTCCTTGCGTGCTCTCCGGTGTGAAGCAGTTTTTGCATCTCGTCAAACGCGGGACATATCAAAAGGCTCTTGCATGTTTTCGTAAACGCGTTTAGTGAACGTGTTCACGAAAGGAATCGCAATGCCGAGACCCCCCCTATCGTCCGAAGATCTTGATGCAACGCGCAGCCGCTTGCTGGCAGCGACGGCAAGACTCATTGCAGAGAGCGGTTATTCAGCCTTTTCCATGCGGCTGCTTGCGCGGGAAGTTGGCCTCACAGCAGGCGCACTCTACCGCTACTTCCCAACCAAGCACGCCCTGCTGGTGGCATACTGGTCGGCGTCAATCGATGCGTTGCATAGCGAGGTGTCGCAAATTGCCGCCACCGTATCCGATCCGCACGCACGTCTTCTTGAGATAATGCGCGCCTATGTCGCCTTTGCCTGCGTGGATCGATCCCGTTTCCGCACCATGTTCCTCGAAAGCGATCACGGTGAACTCGGTGAGTTCGCCAAGAGTTCGGCTCTTCTCTCGCCCTTCAACGTCTTCCGCGATCAGGTGGCAGCCGCCATCCAGACCGGTTTGCTGAAGCCAATGGCGCCGGATATCGCGGCGCAAATTCTCTGGGCAAGCGTCCACGGCGTTCTGGCTCTCGCGGAGAATATCGATCCGATCGACTTCGGGGATATCCCCACCCTTGCCGAGCTCGCAGCGCAAACCACACTTGCCGGCCTCTCCCAACCCGGACCTTCCGAATGAAACGACCCGCTTTTGTATGGATCCTGCCGCTCTGCTTGCTGCTACTCGCCGGGTGCGAGGAAAAATCGGCCATCCCGGAAAGCCCAAGGCCGGTGCGGATGGTTGCCGCCGAACTGATCGACGGGCGCCAGACGATGATGCAGACGGGCACGGTGACGCCGCGCCTCGAGACGGATCTCAGTTTCCAGGTGTCCGGCCGGCTGCTGCGCCGCGTTGTCGACGTCGGTATGCGAATCGGCAAGGGCGATCTCATCGCCGCCATCGACTCCAGCGATATCGAGAATGAGGTGAAAACCGCCGAGGCCGAGCTCATCAGTTCCAACGCAGCCGCGACGGTGGCTCAGAGCAATCTCGATCGGCAGCGCTGGTTATTCGACCGCCAGATCGTCGCCAAGATCAGCGTCGAAACCGCCGAGTCCGACTGGAAGGCGGCCGCAGCAAAGCGAGACGCGGCGAAGGCGACGCTGGCGAACGCACGTAACAAGCTTGGCTACGCCGATCTCAGGTCGACCGTGTCCGGTGTCGTCACCGCCGTGGGTGTCAACGCGGGACAGGTGGTCGGCGCCGGGCAGATGGTGGTCCGTGTCGCCTCCGACGCGCAAAAGGATGCGACCTTCGACGTCGCCGAAAGCGTCGTCAACACGGTGTCGCCCGATGTGTCGGTGCGCGTCACCCTGCTCGCCGACCCTTCGGTTTCCACCATTGGCAAGGTGCGCGAGGTCAGTCCATCGGCTGACGACGCCACCCGTTCTTATCGAATCAAGGTTGCGCTTGCCGATGCCACCGAAGCCATGAACCTCGGGGCAACGGTGACCGGTTCCATCATGGTGCCCGGAGTGCCGGTGGTGAAGCTTCCCGCGGCATCGATCAGCAGCACGGACGGCGAGCCGGCAGTGTTCGTGGTTGATCCGGTGACCGGTCGCCTATCGCTGAAACCAGTGATGGTCGACCGCTACGACCAGGACGATGTCCTGATTTCCGCCGGACTCGACGCTGGTGAGAAGGTGGTCGTCGCCGGTATCAGCAAGCTGAGGCCCGGCCAGATTGTCTCGCTGGAAGGAGCCACGCCGTGACCGATCTGCCGTCGTCCGAGCGGACCAACCGCCGTTTCAACCTGTCGGCCTGGGCGCTTGAACAACAGACGCTCGTCATCTTTTTGATGCTGATGATGCTTGCCGCCGGGGTCTATAGCTATTTTCACCTCAGCCGAAACGAAGACCCGCCCTTTACCATCAAGACCATGGTCGTCTCAGCCATCTGGCCGGGCGCGACGGTGACCGACACCACCAACCTTCTCACCGACAAGATTGAGGAGAAGCTGGAGGAGACACCCTGGCTCGATCGTCTCGACAGCTACACGCGGAGCGGCGAGGCGGTGGTCATGGTCAATCTTCGCGACGAGACGCCGGCGGTCGAGGTGGCGGGCATCTGGTACCAGGTCCGCAAGAAGGTTGCCGATCTCGCCCCCTCGCTGCCAAGTGGCATTTCCGGGCCGTTCTTCAACGACGAGTTCGGCGACACCTTCGGCACCATCTATGCCTTTACCGCCGAAGGATTTTCCGACCGCGAGCTTCGGGATCGCGTCAATGACATTCGCAAGGATCTCCTGGAGACGCCCGATGTCGGCAAGGTTCAGTTGATCGGCGCCCAGGAGGAACAGATCGATGTCACCTTCCTGCCGGCAAAGCTCGCCGCCTATGGAATCGACCCGGAAAAGGTGATGGCGGCGCTCGGCGCGCAGAACGCCGTGACGCCGGTCGGCATCATTCGCTATCCCGATGAGAAGGTATCCTTGCGCGTCAGCGGCGCCTTTGCCTCCGAGGACAGTCTGAGGTCTGTGACGCTGCATCTCGACGACCATTTCGTGCTGCTGTCAGATCTTGCCACCATCGCCCGTGGTCCGGCCGATCCGCCATCGCCGCTGTTCCGCTACAATGGCGAGAAGGCGCTCGGCCTTGCCATTTCCATGGCGCCAACCGGCAATATCACGACATTTGGCGCGGCCCTCAAAGAGCGAATGGCCCGCATCGAGGCCCAGTTGCCCTATGGCATTGATGTTCACCTTGTCGCCGATCAGTCGACGGTGGTGCGAAGCGCCGTCAATGGCTTCGTGAAGGTTTTGGCCGAAGCAATCGCCATCGTTCTTGCCGTATCCTTCCTGTCGCTCGGCGCGCGTGCCGGACTGGTCGTCACCTTTTCCATTCCGCTTGTATTGGCCATGACCTTTATCGGGATGCAGCTCTTCGGCATCGGCTTACAGCGCATCTCGCTCGGCGCGCTGATCATTTCGCTCGGTCTTTTGGTGGACGACGCGATGATCACGGTGGAGGCGATGGTTTCCCGTCTCGAACTCGGATGGGAACGAACACGGGCGGCAACCTACGCCTATGAATCGACGGCCTTTCCCATGCTCACCGGCACGCTGGTCACGATTGCCGGCTTCCTGCCGGTCGGCTTTGCCGCCTCGACCGCCGGCGAATATTGCTACTCCCTGTTCCTGGTCGTGCTGATCTCGCTCATGTCGTCGTGGATCGTCGCGGTGGTATTTTCGCCGCTTATTGGAATGTGGATACTGCCAAAGCGGATTGCCGCATCCGGTCATGGCGAGGGGCACCTTTCACGCTTTTACGCCAAGGCCGTCGAGCGGCTGGTCGATCACGGTCTGACGACGGGGATCGTCGCGCTCGTGCTGCTCGGGCTGTCCATCTATGGTGTGACCAAGCTGCAGCAGCAGTTCTTCCCGCTCTCCGATCGCCCTGAGCTGTTGGTCGATCTTTCCTTGCCGCAGAACGCTTCGCTGGAGGCTACCGATCGTGCCACCGCGCGCGTCGAGGCGGTGCTGCGCGCCGACCCCGATGTCGATCTCTTCTCGACCTATATCGGCTCGGGCGCCATCCGCTTCTATTTGCCGATGGACGTGCTGTTGGACAACGACAACATCTCGGAAATTGTCGTGGTCACCAAGGGAGCCGAGCAAAGGGACGCGCTCAAGGCCAGGCTGGAGGCCGCTTTCAAGGCCGACTTCCGCGACATCACGGCCCGCGTCAGCCAGCTGGAACTGGGGCCGCCGGTCGGCTGGCCCGTCAAGTATCGCGTCACAGGCCCCGACATTGCCAAGGTGCGCGACTATGCGATGCAGCTCGCCAATCTCGTGGCCGAGAGTCCACTCAGCCGGGGTGTCACGCTGACATCCGGAGAGCCGCAGAAGGTAGTGCAGATCAACGTCGACCAGACGGAAGCACGCGCCGCCGGCCTGTCGTCCCAGGATATCGCCAGCACGCTGGCCGTCGTCTTCTCGGGAACCACGGTGACCGAAGTCCGTGACGGCGATCGTTTCGTGCCGGTGGTGGTGCGGGCGACGCCGAAGGCCCGGCGCGATATTGGCACCATCGCCAATCTGCAAATCACCAGCGCGAACGGCCGCAGCATCCCGTTGCGACAGGTCGCGACGCTCACCTATGGCATCGAGGATCCCATCGTCTGGCGGCGGCAGCGCGAGCCGATCATCACCGTCCAGGCCGATACCGTTGCCGGCGCCGAGGCGTCGACCGTAGTCGACGATCTCCGGCCGGCGATCGACCAATTCAAGGCCGGTTTGCCACGCGGCTATGACGTTGCGGTAGGAGGCACGGTGGAGGAAGCGAGCAAGGGCAATCAATCGGTTTTCGCCGTGGTGCCGATGATGCTCGCTGCCATGGTCACGCTCCTTATGCTGCAGCTCAGGAGCTTCACGCGAACGGGTATTGCCCTGATGATGGCGCCCTTCGGCTTGATCGGCGTGGTCGGCGCCATGCTGCTGTCGGGCAGCGCCATGGGGTTCGTCGCCCAACTCGGGGTTATCGCGCTGGCCGGCATGATCATCCGCAACGCGGTGATCCTCATTCAAGAGGTCGAGAACAATCGGGCGGCGGGGCTCGACACCCGCGAAGCGGTGACCCGAGCCGCCCGCAACCGGTCGCGCCCCATCCTGTTGACCGCGCTCGCCGCCATCCTCGGCATGCTGCCCATCTCGCTCGAGACTTTCTGGGGCCCGATGGCCTTCGCCATCATCGGTGGCATGACAGCGGCCACGGTGCTGACGCTGACCCTGCTGCCGGCGGTGCTGTTCACCCTGACAAGCTTCGAGAAACGGCGAAAAAAGGGAAAGCAGGCCGTGCCTTCCGCCAAAGCAATGGAACAAGGTTAAAGCACATGACCGGCGCCACCCGTCTCATTTTATGCCGAGAGCAAGACATGGACAGACGGCACAACTGACTTCACCGAGGTAAATGAGTGGCGCAGCGTCCTTCGTGGCGTCAATATTAACGGGAGATCCAAAGACTCGATCCCGTTGACGATGTCGGACTGTGCAGCGACGAGGAAGCCACAGACGTTCTCGATGGCATCACAAATCTAGCGAGGGATGACCGGCTCTAGGCTAGAAAGAGCCGCGTCTGAAAGGCTATCTTTGGGCGCTTAATCAAACAGAAGGCTGGTGATCCCGGCAAGATTCGAACTCACGACCCTCAGATTAGGAATCTGACTTCTCGGATTTGCAGCAGCCTGAATAGCCCCGAGTTTTCTAGACGCCCTCGGTGCTCATTCTCTGCTGCCGTTCGAACTCGACGGGAGGCAGCATTCCGTTCCTGACGTGCTTGCGTATTGGGTTGTAGAACATCTCGATGTAATCGAACACGTCCTGCCGGGCTTCTGCGCGGGTTTTGTAGGCCCGGCGCCGTATCCGTTCCCGCTTGAGCAGGTTGAAGAAGCTCTCGGCGACGGCGTTGTCGTGGCAGTTGCCGCGGCGGCTCATCGAGTGTTCCAGGTTGTGATGCTTGAGGAATGCAGCCCAGTCCATGCTGGTGAACTGGGAGCCCTGGTCCGAGTGGATCAGCACCTTGCCCTTCGGCTTCCGTCTCCACACCGCCATCAGCAATGCCTGTAGGACCACGTCCGTGGTCTGGCGGCTCTGCATCGACCATCCGACGACACGCCGGGAATAAAGATCGATGACGACCGCCAGGTAGGCGAAGCCTTCCAGCGTCCGGATATAAGTGATGTCTGTCACCCAGGCCCGATCAGGGACTTCTACGTCGAACTGCCGGTCCAGCGTGTTGTCGACGACGACCGAAGGCTTGCCACCATAGCTTCCCGGCCGGCGCTTGTAGCCGATCTGGGCCTTGATCCCGGCCAGTCTTGCCAGTCGTGCAACCCGGTTCGGGCAACAGGTCTCTCCCTGATCAAGAAGATCATCGTGGAGCTTGCGATAGCCATAGACCTTGCCGCTGTCATGCCAGGCTGCCCTGATGAGCTCGGTCTGCCGGACATCCTCCTCCGCTCGCTTGCTCAGCGGGGTCTTCAGCCAGGCATAGAAGCCACTGGGTTGGATGCGCAGGCACCGACACATCGCACGCACCGAAAACAGCGGGCGATGCTCGGCAACGAACGCGTATCTCACTTTGCATCCTTGGCGAAATACGCGGTCGCTTTTTTTAGGATGTCGCGCTCCTCGGTGACGCGCGTCAGCTCCTTCTTCAGTCGTCGAATCTCGGCATCCTTGCCATCGTCGGCCGACCCCGCCGCCGAAAACCTCCTCTTCCACTCGTAGAGCGAGTGCGGGCTGACCCCGAGACGCTTCGAAACCTCCGCAACCGGATAGCCCCGTTCGGTGATCTGTGCCACCGCGTCCCGCTTGAACTCGTCACTGAAGTTGGCTTTGCCCATCTTGGCCTCCTTGCCTTAAAATTAGGGAAGAAGGCGTCTACGAATCTAGGGGCTATTCAGTGAGCCGGAACAGATTGGTCTGGCGATGATGTTCAAGATCGCTGCGGACAAGAGTATTCGCGACATGATCCAGAACGCGAATCCACGCCATCTCGAAGAAGAAATAATCGATCTGCCAACTCGTATCTTCGGCAAGGTGGCCAAGGTAGACGAAGCCGGCGACACCACAGGATTTCGCACGCGCGTTTCGTTCGGATGGGCCGAACTACAGAATAACAGTCACAAGACACTCGAATGCCACGTCATTGCTGCCCGTCCCAAGCCCGGTTTTGTTCCTTCATATGTGCGGCAAAAGGATTTCGCCGATGCAAGCGGCACAAAACTGTTGGAGTGGAATCTTACAAACAAGAATGGCGCCAATCTTCTCGATAAGGATGGGAACCCAAAAAAAGAAAAGGCTCAATACCGATCCTACATGGATTGGAATGAACAGAAGGAACAAATCCGCGGCTGGAAGCGCTATCCGGTGCGTGCGACGGATGAAATGCCGTCTGAAGGCAGCGGTGACAGTTCTTCAGTGCTCTGCCCGATACGGGGAAATCCGAATGGAACGGGCGGCTACGAAGAGCTGAGTTTCAAAGGCCGTATCCGCTATCATAATTTGCACGAGATTGAGCTTGGCGCACTTATCTGGGCCTTGAGCTGGAACAATAACGAAGCTCTGCGCCACAGTCTCGGAATGGGCAAGCCCTTCGGCTGGGGGCAGGTGAAAATCACGCTGGACCATGCTCCTGAAAACGCTTCCGATGCTTTTGTCGCTGCCATGGAAAAAGCGCTGCCGGGGTGGAAGGACAAGGTGCAAATCCAGCGCTTGCGTGCCATGGCCGATCCGGAACTCGGCCACCAGCGCTATGAAACCCACCTCAAACAGATGATCCTCAATCCGGATGCGAACATCAACGAGTTTGTCGACGCCAAGAAGGCGTTGGCGGTTCTTCCGGAATACTTGGCTCCCACCGAAACCAGCGCTGTGACTCCGGGCATGAAGACATCGGCCAAAGACTATAAGGCGCAGCAAAATCGCGGGAGCGGGATGAACCGATCTGCCCCTCCGAGAAGACCACCGCCGCTGCCAGCCGAGCCGCAGGGGGAAGTCCAATTCCCTATAGGAGCCGAAGTCGTTTTCAACGGAAAGCGCTTCAGGGTTGTTGGCGTGTTCGGTCAGAATCGGAGGATCCAGAGCATCGACGAGCCGACTGCGCTTTCAAAGAACGTCAGTTATAGAGCGTTGAGGCTGGCGCCCGCGAACCCATGACCACGTATTTCGTCACCAGACACCCAGGCGCGCTGGAATGGGCGCTGAAGCGGGGGGTGAAGGCGACAAGACTCGTCCATCTCGATGTCGATCGCATCCGACCGGGCGACAGCGTCATTGGCAATCTGCCGGTCAATGTCGCAGCCGAGGTCTGCACCTGTGGTGGCCGCTACCTGCATTTGTCCATGACTGTTCCAGCCGAGGAGAGGGGGCGTGAGCTGTCGGTGGACGAGATGGAACGTTTCGGGGCATTTTTGGAGGAGTACAAGATATGCAAGCCGTCGTAGATTTTCTCGACCAGTGGGACGACGTCATTCGATTGCTCGATGTCGTGACGATAGTTGTGTCGTTGTTTGGTATTCCCGCGATTTTGCTGCAACTTCTCCTGAGCAAGAAGAAATACAAAATTTTTGTGGAGTGCATAGACGGCGAAAAGAGAGGGAAGCGCATTCATATTAGAACGATCAGAGTTGTCGATCTGAGACGTGGCGAGATACTGGGGATTGTCGGCAGCAAGAAGGAACGTGAACGGGATATGGATTTTTCGGAGTTCAACATGGAGAATGCAGTGAAGAAAAATACAGTTGTCGTCCCGTTGAAGGAGGTGGATTTCAACCGGTGGGACGTTGTGCAGTGAGGCATTTCAACGGCCAGTCAAAACTTGGCGGCTCGAAATTGGGGCCATGATTCGCATTCAGCAAATGCACAACACATTGAAAATATATGCAGGAATGGGATGCTATGCGGGAAGTTTCCTGATTTTCAATTCATCCATTGCGAAACCGCGCTTGCGCGCAGAAATGTTGGTCTATTCACATTTTGTCTCAATAAACTACAAGGGGTGAGGTGAGGTGAGAACACCTGTCCGCATCAAGGCGGATTGAGACGGCAGCTTGCCGCTAATATCGACGCCACGCCGGGGTGAGAACACCTGTCCGCAACAAGGCGGATTGAGACAACGGAGCGGCAGTAGGCGCCGCCATCATGGAGGTGAGAACACCTGTCCGCAACAAGGCGGATTGAGACACCGCCGCGATGACGCGCGACATCATCTCGAGGTGAGAACACCTGTCCGCAACAAGGCGGAATGGCGCGCTGGGCAACCAGGCGTTGGCTTGCCGGTTTTGTGCCGGTCCTGTCGGGCTTTTCGAGAGGCGCGGTTTGGTCGATACTGTTGCGGTCGACGCACGCTGGAAATCGCGCAAAACCGGCAGTTCGCATTCAGAAGTTTGATAATATGCTGAAAACGCAGCAAAAATCGGCACAAACGAACAAAAGTGCCATCGTTTCCTGGGTTCCCAGCTATGAGGATAGCATTGCATTGGGAAAAGGCAGAAGATCAGATAACAACTTCAACAAGATGGAAGGGGTAAGGTGAAAACACCTGTCCGCATCAAGGCGGATTGAGACAAGGTCTTGGTCTGGCTGAGATCGGTCTCGGCGGGTGAGAACACCTGTCCGCATCAAGGCGGATTGAGACTCGGGCGGACCACCGGGTCCACCTGGCCCTGGAGGTGAGAACACCTGTCCGCATGAAGGCGGATTGAGACAACAGCCTCGACAGAATCCAGCCCGCCGCTCTTGATGAGAGCACCTGTCCGCATCAAGGCGGATTGAGACTTGAGCGCGATAATCGCGAACACATACCAGATCAGGTGAGAGCACCTGTCCGCAACAAGGCGGATTGAGACAGAGCATCGTGTGGGGTGCGCCCCCAAGGATTAAGGTGAGAACACCTGTCCGCATCAAGGCGGATTGAGACCGGAGGTCGGTCCATGGCCCGGCGTAGATGAGGTGAGAGCACCTGTCCGCATGAAGGCGGAATGGCGCGCTGGGCATCCAGGCGTTGGCTTGCTGGTTTTGTGCCGGTCCTGTCGGGCTTTTCGAGAGGCGCAGTTTGGTCGATACTGGCGCGGTCGACGCGCGCGGGAAACCGCGCAAAACCGACAATTCGCATTCAGAAGTCTGATAACATGCTGAAAACGCATCAAAAATTGGCACAAACGGACAAAAGTACCATCGTTTCCTGGGTTCCCAGCTATGAGGATATCGTTGCATTGGGAAAAGGCGGAAAACCAGATAATAATTTCAACAGGATGGAAGGGGTAAGGTGAGAGCACCTGTCCGCATGAAGGCGGATTGAGACGCAAGCGCCTTGGTCAGCGGGGCCCCGCTTTCAGGTGAGAGCACCTGTCCGCATGAAGGCGGATTGAGACTTGCCACGGCGTAAGGACACGTTCCTTACTGAGGTGAGAACACCTGTCCGCATGAAGGCGGATTGAGACTTGCCGGGCTTGGTCGACCAGTGTGAGCCCTTGGTGAGAGCGTCTGTCCGCATCAAGGCGGATTGAGACACCGTAGCAGACTGTCGAGGCATCACGATTGAGGTGAGAGCGTCTGTCCGCATCAAGGCGGATTGAGACGCCATGCGCCAATCAAGAGCACCCATCCGGCGGTGAGAGCACCTGTCCGCATCAAGGCGGATTGAGACTTGATGGTCTGCAACCCGTTGACCACAGTGGGGTGAGAGCACCTGTCTGCATCAAGGCGGATTGAGACAAAATCGGATTCATGTCCCCCGGTGCAAGCGCGAGGGTGAGAGCACCTGTCCGCATGAAAGCGGATTGAGACTGCAGCGTTCTTGCGGTGTACCTCACGGGCAGGGTGAGAACACTTGTCCGCATGAAGGCGGGATGGCGCGCTGGGCATCCGGGCATCGACTTGTCAGCTTTTATGCCGGCCCTGTCGGGCTTTTCGAAAGGCGCGGTTTGGTCGATACTGGCGCGGTCGACGCGCGCGGGAAGCCACGCAAATCCGGCAATTCGCATTCAGAAGTCTGATAATATGCTGAAAATGCAGCAAAAATCGGCACAGATGAACAAAAGTACCATCGTTTCCTGGGTTCCCAGCTATGAGGATGTCATTGCATTGGGAAAAGGCAGAAAGTCAGATAATAACTTCAATAGGATAGAAGGGGTAAGGTGAGAGCACCTGTCCGCAACAAGGCGGATTGAGACACTTGGCGCTGGCGTGGCGGCGGCTGGTCGTGGTGAGAGCACCTGTCCGCAACAAGGCGGATTGAGACTCATGAGGTAGAAGCTGTAGCCATCACCCACAGGTGAGAGCACCTGTCCGCATCAAGGCGGATTGAGACCAGCAGACCTTTCCTGTTTGTCACGATTGGACTGGTGAGAGCACCTGTCCTCATCAAGGCGGAATGGCGCGCTGGGCAACCAGGCGTTGGCTTGCCGGTTTTAATGCCGGTCCTGTCGGGCTTTTCGAGAGGCGCGGTTTGGTCGATACTGGCGCGGTCGACGCGCGCGGGAAACCGCGCAAACTGGCAATTCGCATTCAGAAGTCTGATAATATGCTGAAAACGCAGCAAAATCGGCACAAACGAACAAAAGTACCATCGTTTCCTGGGTTCCCAGCTATGAGGATATCGTTGCATTGGGAAAAGGCGGAAAACCAGATAGTAATTTCAACAGGATGGAAGGGGGTAAGGTGAGAACACCTGTCCGCATGAAGGCGGATTGAGACCGTTCGCGCAGAGCTTCGATGTAGACTTGGTCGGGGTGAGAACACCTGTCCGCATCAAGGCGGATTGAGACTGGTGATTGAGGTATTGGTCAATCATCCACTCAAGGTGAGAACACTTGTCCGCATCAAGGCGGATTGAGACAGGTTGTACATGTCGACGTTGCCACGATCTAGGTGAGAACACCTGTCCGCATGAAGGCGGAATGGCGCGCTGGTCATCCAGGCGTTGGCTCGCCCGTTTTTATGCCGGCACTGTCGGGCTTTTCGAGAGGCGCGGTTTGGTCGATACTGGCGCGGTCGACGCGCTCGGGAAACCGCGCAAAACCGGCAGTTCGCATTCAGAAGTCTGATAATATGCTGAAAATGCAGCAAAAATCGGCACAAATGGACAAAAGTGCCATCGTTTCCTGGGTTCCAAGCTATGAGGATAGCATCGCGTTGGGAAAAGACAGAAAAGCAGATAATAACTTCAATGGGATGGAAGGGGTAAGGTGAGAGTTCCTGTCCGCAACAAGGCGGATTGAGACGGCATCAACCGATGAGGGTGGTGCGACGGAGTCGAGGTGAGAGTTCCTGTCCGCAACAAGGCGGATTAAGACACGGCTGCGGATGCGACAATGACGCACACTGCTGGTGAGAACACCTGTCCGCATCAAGGCGGAATGGTGCGCTGGGCATCCAGGCGTTGGTACACCTGCTTTATGCCGGCCCTGTCGGGCTTTTCGAGAGGCGCGGTTTGGTCGATACTGGCGCGGTCGACGCGCGCGGGAAGCCACGCAAAACCGGCAATTCGCATTCAGAAGTCTGATAATATGCTGAAAATGCAGCAAAAATCGGCACAAACGAACAAAAGTGCCATCGTTTCCTGGGTTCCCAGCTATGAGGATATCGTTGCATTGGGAAAAGGCGGAAAATCAGATAATAACTTCAACAGGATGGAAGGGGTAAGGTGAGAGCACCTGTCCGCATCAAGGCGGATTGAGACTGGCCTGCTCTAGACTCGTCAACTGCTTCCCAGGTGAGAGCACCTGTCCGCATCAAGGCGGATTGAGACTCCACTGGAGCCCAGGAGAATCTCGCCGAGGTGAGAACACCTGTCCGCATCAAGGCGGATTGAGATTTAAGCAGACGCTCGTAGGTATACATCTGCGAAGGACCGTCAGGTGAGAACACCTGTCCACATGAAGGCGGAATGGCGCGCTGGGCATCCAGGCGTCGATTTGCCGGTTTTTATGCCGGTCCTGTCGGGCTTTTCGAGAGGCGCGGTTTGGTCGATACTGGCGCGGTCGTCGCGCGCGGGAAACCGCGCAAAACCGGCAATTCGCATTCAGAAGTCTGATAATATGCTGAAAATGCAGCAAAAACCGGCACGAACGAACAAAAGTATCGTCGTTTCTTGGGTTCCCAGCTATGAGGATAGCATTGCGTTGGGAAAAGGCAGAAGATCAGATAACAACTTCAATGGGATGGAAGGGGTAAGATGAGAGCACCTGTCCGCATGAAGGCGGATTGAGACTGCGCCGAATGAACGCATACGCCGCGAGGCCGGGATGAGAGCACCTGTCCGCATGAAGGCGGATTGAGACGTCATAATCTTGTAGGGAGTTCATCATTTCACAGATGAGAGCACCTGTCCGCATGAAGGCGGATTGAGACCAACGGAACGGACAATGGCCACGCCCTCGAGGTGAGAACACCTGTCCGCATCAAGGCGGAATGGCGCACTGGGCATCCAGGCGTCGACTTGCCGGGTTTTGTGCCGGTCCTGTCGGGCTTTTCGAGAAGCGCGGTCTGGTCGATACTGGCGCGGTCGACGCGCGCGGGAAACCACGCAAAACTGGCAATTCGCATTCAGAAGTCTGATAATATGCTGAAAACGCAGCAAAAATCGGCACAAGCGAATAAAAGTGCCATCGTTTCTTGGGTTCTTCGCTATGAGGACATCGTTGCATTGGGAAAAGGCAGAAAATCAGATAATAACTTCAATAGGATGGAAGGGGTAAGGTGAGAACACTTGTCCGCATCAAGGCGGATTGAGACAAGTCCGATACCGACCGTTGCCAGCCAAGGCAAGGTGAGAACACTTGTCCGCATCAAGGCGGATTGAGACCCTCGACACGATCTGGCCAGCAAAAAACGACGGTGAGAACACTTGTCCGCATCAAGGCGGATTGAGACAAAACAAAAACCTCGAAATTGTCCGATCCTGTGGTGAGGACACCTGTCCGCATCAAGGCGGATTGACCAGAGTGCGCAAGCTCGTCATCGTTCCGGCATGAACGACGTCATTCGGGTAGGACTGTCGGCGGCTCTCGCCGAAGTCGAATGGGTTCACGAGGCAAATGGGCTGGCGACCGCCTGGGTCGACCAGACGCTTTGTCTGTGTCTTGAGGGCGCGGGAAGGGCGGGCTCCGACATCGGCGGACATCTTCGGCGATCCTTTCTCGGCGCTTTGGGACGCGGCGCCTCGCCGGCCGCACAGGCGGGGCGTCCCTGCACCTGGGATCCGCCGTGTGCGCTCGATGTCTTCCGTCGCGAACAATTGCGCGGGCCGCGTGGCGACGGTTTGCCGAAACCTTTTGTCATCGCGTTCTGGCCACACGGGCCAGATCTCATCGTCGAGCTTCGTGTTTTCGGAATGGCGATCGATTGGTCGATGGCTGCGTTCGAGGCGATGGCGGCCGGAATCGGCGGCATTCTGCCCTGGTCGAAGATTATGCGCGGATCAGATGGGCCGCCTCGGATCGTGACGCGAACGATCTCGATGGACAACACTATAGCCACACCGGCACCGAGCACAGTGCGGGTCGACATCCTGTCGCCCATCGATGCCTCCGGCACCGATCCCATCAGCGCGCCGCATACCATCCTGGCACGTGCCCTGCGACGGGCAGATGCGCTATCGCGCTGGAACGGCGTCGCGCTGGATCCCGCGGAAGCCGCGGCAATCGCGCATGGTTTGCGCGCGCTCGACTACGATCTCACGAATCTTGAAACCGGGTTTTATGCAAGTCCCAACCGCCATCGGCAAATGCGGCAGGACCCGACGATCACGGGAAGCTTCATCGTTACCGGCGATTTGAGCGCGATCTGGCCAGTCCTGTGTATTGCCGAGCGTGCCCATATCGGCCGCCACGCGGTCGAAGGGCTTGGACGCGTGCGCATGACGCCTCTCGGCCTTGACAATAGTGAGCAGTACGCTGGCATCTAGACTGCGGAAACGTAGTATTGTTGCGGCAATATGGGGAGGGCGATGGGAAAACCCAACGATTTCGGCGCGATGCTGGCCGGCCTCACATTTGGTGAAGCGATCGAAAGATACGTGTTTGAAGACGGATCGGTCCGAGAGGCCATCGAACTGGCCGAGAAAGAAGCGATGGGGGAGAAGCCGGATTTCCGAAAGTACTTTTGCGACCGGCAACGCGTGCGTATCGATCCTGAGAACCTCGCTAAGGACTTCGCCAACCCAATGACCCTGGGCGAATTGGCCAGCGGCTGGAATCACCGTTCGCTATCCTCGGGGATCAGTACGCCCCGCGCCAAAGAACCGTCCGAGAGCATAGAAGCCGCGTGGCGATCAGTGCTTCAGCGCTACATGAATTTGATCGATCTGCTTGCGTCCGGCGATCTCTTGGTGACTGGCGTGCGCCCACAAACCGGAGATCGCGACAATGTCGATTCATCCTTCTGGAACGATCAAAACTTGTTTGTGAATTTCCAGAATGGAGAACTGTCACTGGGTCTGACTCGTTCGAAACGGGAAATCCTGACACGTGGAATCAGATTTGTGTCTTTGGAGCTCGCCGTACAGGAGCAAACCAAGTCTGCAGGCGGTCGTCCGCCAAGATACCCATGGGAGGATGCTTTTGAGCGCCTCATGATCCGTATTGGAAATGAAGGGCACCCGGAAACCGGGGCCATCTTGGGCCGATGGCTGGTGGATGCCCTGGAACAGGCAGGATGCCAACATCTTCCAGATGCCGACCAAGCGAGAAAGTGGCTGAAACGCTACCATCCTATGCTTTGGCAGTATGTTACGGGCAGTCAATCGAGAGGGGGGCAAAACTAGTTTTGCCCCCTTTCGACTGCCCTCAGTGCTCAATTTCGCGATCATGAATGCATCGAAACCGATGCGAGGTGATCGCGATGAATGCAACAACCAGCAGTCCGGCGGACCAGCTTCTGACCGAAGTTCAGGCAGCCGATTTTCTCAACCTCAGCGTACGCTGCCTGCAAGCGTGGCGTGTTCGCGGTGGCGGGCCCTGTTACTCAAAAATCGGCCGTAGTGTTCGCTATCGGCGGACTGATCTTGACGCCTTTGTCGAACAAAACCTGACCAGTTCGACCAGCGAGGCGACTGGCCGATGAGCAGGATGCATCGAAACGAAGCGGGACAGGATCTGAACGGAACAAAACAAAGGGCTTTTCCCATCGCCTTCGGGCGGATCGCCGAAGCAGCACGTCCGTATGCCGAGATCCTGTGCCGGCGGTGGCTTCCGGATGGCCATCGCGAAACCAACGAGTGGGTGGCACGTAATCCCAGGCGCATAGATCACCGCCTGGGCAGCTTCAAAATCAATCTCACCACCGCCCGCTGGGGAGATTTCGCCACTGGTGACACCGGCGGCGACATGATTTCTCTTGCTGCCTATTTGTTCAATCTCACCCAGCGCAACGCCGCGCTTGAGACCGCCGAGATGCTGGGGATTGATCCTTATGAACGGTGATCACTTCAAACCCCTCGTCACCGTTGGCAAGCGCCCTGCTGGCGATGGTCAGCTGCTCCGTTGCATCATGCCCGTGCCGCCACACGCGCCTGCCGTGCCGGAGCGGCACCCCAAACTCGGCCGCCCCAGTGCGACATGGACCTATCGAAACGAAAGTGGTGACCTTCTTGGTTACGTCCTGCGTTTTGAAGAAAACCATGATGGAAAGAGCTTTCGGCCGTTGACTTTTTGGGAAGGTCCCGGTGGGCGGGAGTGGCGATGGGAAAGCTGGCCAACGCCTCGGCCGCTGTATGGATATGATCGGCTGGTTCGGTATCCGGCCGTGCCAGTCGTCGTTTGCGAAGGCGAAAAGAGCGCCGATGCAGCCCAGCATCTTTTGCCGGACTACATTGCGATCACATCGCCGGCCGGTTCGAAGAGTGCCAGCAAGGCCGATTGGTCTCCGCTCAAAGGACGCGATGTCACCATTTGGCCGGACGCAGATGCCCCTGGGATGGCCTATGCCCAAGCGGTGGCAGAGCTTGCCGCCAAGGCCGGTGCAAAGTCAGTCGCAGTGGTGACGCTCCCTGACGGCGTGCCGAAAGGATGGGACTTGGGGGACGCGTTAGCTGAAGGGTGGACGACAGAGCTGGCACTATCTCTGATCCGGACTGCAAAGCCCGTGCGCGCAACGCAACACCACCGAAAACAAGCAGGCATGGATGCGGGCGCGGAAGACGGCAAAGACCATCACCGGCCACGTCAGCGGGATCAGCTTCTTGATGCTGTGAGTGAGGCCGAGCTTTGGCACGACGAGCACGGGACGGTCTATGCGTCGATCATGGTCAACGGCCACTACGAACACTGGAAGGTCATGTCGTCCACATTCCAAGGGTGGGTTGCGGGCCGCTTCTACAAGGCGACAGGTGGCGCAGTAAGCACAGCCACCCTGACCGATGCCATGCGAGTCCTGGCCGTCCGAGCCATTGAAGATGGCGCATGCCATGAGACCATGTTTCGCACCGGCTGGGATGGCGTCAACTGCTGGTTGGATTTAGGTGACGCCGCCTGGCGCGCTGTTCGCGTCTGGGGCGATGGCTGGGAACCTGTCGATCATCCGCCCGTCCGGTTCATCAGGTCCGAGACTATGATGGCGCTGCCAGAGCCTGAGGCCGGACACTTGCTCGAGGAATTGCGCGGCTTCATCAACGCATCGGATGACGATTACACCCTCATTGTCGGCTGGCTGGTTGCAGCATTGTGGGGACGCGCCGCTTCCTATCCCATTCTGGCGTTGGGTGGCGAACAGGGCAGTGGCAAATCGACTATGTCGCGCCTCTTGCGTAGCCTTGTCGATCCCAGTGCGGTTGCCGGGCTTTCGCCGCCGAAAGACGAACGCGACCTAATCGTCGCGGCCGGCCTCAATCATGTGCTAAGCTTCGATAATCTCTCGAAAATCGATGGTTCCCTTTCCGATTCGCTATGTCGCCTAAGCACAGGCGCTGGATTTCTTACGCGCAAGTTGCACACGGATACCGAGGCTTCGTGGTTCGCCGGTGCCCGCCCTCAAATCATGAACGGCATCCCCAGCCTGACCGAAAGAGCCGATCTAGCCGACCGCTCTATTGCTGTTCGCCTCTTCCGCATTAGTGAACAGGAGCGACAATCGGAAGACGACTTCTGGTTTGCCTGGGAACGTGCGCGGCCTGGCATTTTCGGAGCGCTGCTTGATGCGCTATCCGCTGCCGTTCGTCGCTACCATGAAGTCAGGCTCGATCGTCTGCCACGCATGGCAGACTTCGCCAAACTGGTGGTAGCGGCTGAACCCGGCCTTGGATGGGAAGCAGGCACGTTCATGAGCGCCTATAACGCAAATCGAGAGACGACATCCGAAGCCGTGTTTGAAGCCGATCCGGTGGCTGTTGCGATCCATCGGTTCATTACCACAAAACACGCCGAGTGTGGATGGGAAGGAACGGCTGCCGAACTTTTGACCGAACTGAACCAGATCGTGCCGGAAGACCAGCGCCGCTCCCGGTTCTGGCCGCAGAAGGTCAACGCCTTGGGCAGTGCAGTTGACAGGGCCGCACCAGCGCTGAGGCACAAAGATATCGCAGTAGAAAAGAGGCATACCGGCGCGGCTCGCCTGATCACCATCGTTGTGTTCAAGTAGGCGCCAGCCTCTGGTCTGACATCGTCTTTCCCCGCCCCCCTTCGGACGAAGAGCGGCACGGCTGTTTTTAGTCGTCATTGCGCATGCTGCGGTCTGCCAAGGGTAGGTGCTGAGACTGCGAAATTGTCGCGGCTAATTAGGGACCGTAACCCGCCCAGCTTTCCAGCGCCGGCCTTTAGGCCCGGCTTTCCATCAGTTTTTCTTGAGCTGACATTGGGTTGACAGGGTTGTCAGGCGTCAACCTTTTTTAGGGACCGTGCAAAGTGGCAATTGCTGGCGATGCGATAGATGCCCGGAGTCGCACCAGCCTAGTGTGACTTAAGCAGCCTAAAGTCGATCAGTCAAAACTAAAGTCGAAACACAAGGCACTGACCATATGTCAATGCCTTGGGCAAAGCTTGACCAAGTGGCAGTGTTTCACGCTTCGATCTGCAGCCAGCGTTTCAACAGCGGCCAGAGCGGAATGATTTTGCTCATGCCTAACGGCTTGTGACGGTAGCCTAACAGCTTTCTCCTGCTCGTATCTCTTTGAATTTCCTAGCCGTTAACGGCTTATGACGACCCTAACGACCCATTCTCTTTAAATGGAAATTCAGGCAATGACAGTCAGAAGTAGATGCTGCCTGCGATCGTGTGGCAGAATCGTTATGACGGGCGAAATCACTCCTGTTGCTTACATGGTGCTTACACGGGTGAGTGCTCAGCAGCGCCTTTCAGCGATAGCGTTCGTGTAACATATTGAAATTATTTGGAAAGAAACTGGTGCCGGCAGCAGGATTTGAACCCGCGACCCCCTGATTACAAATCAGGTGTTCTGGCGGAACGGGCAGGGCAGTGCCATGGTTGTCCCGTGTGGCTTCACGGAGGTTGTTAGCCGGGTAAAGCTGCCAGTCGGCTAGGCGCCCCAGTTCGGTCTTAGGAGTTCGGACCGGCATTTCCTGATACCGGACACAATCGGAACGATTGTGAACATGGAGGTGCCGATTTGGCTCCATCTGCTGCTGTGGCATGACAGGCTTCATTGTCCGAATTTCACTGTTTCAAACTCTGCGGCTGGTTCCGGGGATGTCGTCGTTCTCCTCGGCCAATTGCTCCATGACGACGCGCACGCGACGTGGCAGCGTACGACTGGCCGGAAAGACGAAGGAAGCCAGTTTGGGTGCCGGGTCGAAGTCTTCGAGAACGCGGGCGAGCTTTCCGGATCCTAGAGCTTCGGCGACAGCGAAGAGTGGAACCTGGCAGATGCCGGCTCCGGCCATCGCCATTGCAATCAGGTGATGCATGTCGTCAGAGGCAGAGGCTGTTCGGGGCTCGACCAGAAGTTCGCGAGACCCGATCTTGAACCGCCAGGCATCGGGCTTGTTGTCCGGCCTGAGCCAGGGAAGGCAGCGGAAGCGGTCGAGATCGGACGGATTGGCGGGCGGATCTGCGCCAACGGTTTCCGGAGCGGCAACAGTCACGAACTGGGCATAGCCGAGCGGACGGGCATGAAGGCTTGAATCGGGCAACGGACCGACCATGATCATGAGATCCAGACCACGTTCGGTCATATCCGACAAACGCATTGTCGAAACGACATCGAGGCGCAGTTGCGGATGGGTGTCGAGCAGTTGCCTGATGCGCGGGCCGACCAGATAGGTGCCAAGTATCGTCGGCAGGCCGAGCCGAACGGTGCCGGAAATTACGTCGGCACCTGCCGTCACTTCTTCCGTCGCGTCGGCCAGCAACTGGAATGCGCGGGCACAACCTTCATGAAAGCCTTTGCCTTCTGCCGTCAAATGCAGGGCGCGCGTCGTTCGCATGACCAGCTTGACGCCGAGCGCCGCCTCGAGCCGCGTCACCGCCTTGGAAACAGCGGATGGGGTCAGGTCGAAGTGGCTCGCCGCCGCCGTGAAGCTGCCGGTTTCGGCAACGGACACGAAGATGCGTGCATCCGCTTCGGCCATCGGCAATCTGTGACTGCGGTTCAGCATTGTTGTTCCCGGCATCGCCTTACTCGAACGGGCATTTGGCGCGAAACAGCCGGCGTTGACAATCGCCGGCGCGCTTGGCCGGCCCGAAATGGAGAACCGAGATGAAACTCATCTTCAACAACGACCACAGTTTTTCCTTCGAACTGATCCGCACGCTTGGCTATGCCGTCAGCGGTGGTGCCGATCTCGGCGAGTGCCTCAGAACGGCAAACCGCATCGCCGAAGGCGACTTCGAGAGCTGGCACCGGGAATGGGACGCACTCGCCCGCTCGGTCGAAGGCAAGGCCGAGGCTGCGCTGGCGGACGGCGACAGAGTCGGCGCCCGTGAAGCGTATTTGCGGGCCTCGAACTACCACCGCACCGCCGAGTTCTTCCTTCATGGCGACATTGAGGATCCGCGCATCATGACGTCCTGGGGCGCTGCGCGCGAGACCTTCCGGAATGCCGTCGCGCTCATGGACCATCCCGCGGAAGCCGTCCACGTTCCGTTCGAGGATACTTCGCTTCCGGCCTATTTCTTCCGCCCCGCCGCTGATGACACTGCGCGGCCGACGTTAATAGTGCATGGCGGCTACGATTCCATTGGGGAGGAGCTCTATCTCGAGATCGGCGCGGCAGCGCTTGCCCGCGGCTACAACGTTCTCGCCATCGAAGGACCAGGCCAAGGCGCAGCCCTGAGGGAACAGGGTTTCAAGTTCCGCAAGGAATGGGAAACTGTGGTAACGCCTGCAATTGACTGGCTGCTCGACCAACCTGGGGTCGATGCTGGTCGCATCGCACTGATGGGTGTGAGCCTTGGTGGCTTTCTGGCACCGCGCGCTGCCGCATTTGAGCACCGGCTGGCGGCGCTGATCGCCAATGACGGTATGTTCTCGTTCCGCTTTGGCGACAAGGCGAAGGCCTTCCTGAAAGTCGAGAAGCTGTTCGGCCGAACCATGGCGGAGTGGGTGTTGCGTCGCGTGATGAAGAAGAACTCCGGCGTGCGCTGGGCCATCGAGAACGGCTGTTTCACCTTCGGAGCCGGTGATGTCTGGGACATGGTCGAGAAAACATCGGACTGGACGCTCGACGGCATCGTCGAAAACATCCGCTGCCCGACCCTCGTCTGCGAGGCCGAGGAAGATCACTTCTTTGTCGGTCAACCCAAGGCCCTGTTCGACGCTTTGCGCTGCCCGAAGGAGTTTCTTTTGTGCAAGGAGGAGGACGGCGCCGGTGAACACTGTCAGTTCGGCGGGCTCGCGCACTACAACCACCAGGTCTTCACCTGGCTCGATCAGACCTTGTCAGTCAGACGTGATGCCGCGGGCTGGCCGGAAGCACGGTCCTGTTCAATCGCTTTGGCAAATGTCTGAAAAATTCCGGCACTGTCGCATGACGGGCCTGCTCTGATTTGATCGGCGCCGAATGACGACGTCGGCCTTTCTTGTCAGGAACGATCTCGATCAGATTGGTCTCTCGTCGCCCAAACCGAAAAAGCCAACAACATGTGCGGGCAGATCGAATGAAGGCGTCGGACCCATGACCCGGGGATAGCGGTAGACTGGCTGCGGGACGACATGGCCACCGTTCTTGAAGATCAATAGCTCGATCCAGATCCTGCCATCCTTTCGCCAAAGCTTGCGTTCGACGTCGGTCGTCGGGGTAGTGCTTCCGCCGAACTCGCATTCATTTCGATGTGCAAGTGTGTTGGCCGTTTGCTCGGCGGACAGTGACATGCCGCGATCGATCAAACCGAACACCGTGACCTTGCCGCCCTTGTAGGGTGCCACCGGATCGCGCATGCCCTGCGCCATCAAAAGCGGCGGCGTCGCCCCCGTGTGCTGACACAGGTCAAAACTGGAAGTGGGTAGGTTGGCCCCGACCGTCGCGGCACCGGCAAAAGCCTCCGGATACTCACCGACCAGGCGGAGAACCATGTGACCGCCATTGGAAAGCCCGAATAGAAAGGTCTCGTCTGGATCGGTACCATAGGCAGAGGCAAGATCGGCAACGACCGCCCGAACGAATGCGACATCGTCGACCTCCTGGTATCTGGCCGACTTGCGACGGCAATCGTTCCACTGCCTGCTCAAGCCCTCGGGATAGACAACGACGAACCCATGCTTTTGTCCGAGTTCATCGAACCTGCCGCCCGTCGAGCGGCGAATGCCATCGGCGTTCTGTCCGGTGCCGTGCAGCACGAATACGACAGGCGCACCTTTTGGCAGTTTTGCCGGGACATGCACCAAATAGCTCCGCTGCAAGGTGCCGACCTCGATCATCCTGTTCAGCAAGGGCGGTAGCTTCGGCGGGGGCGAAAAGAAATACCACCAAACGATCATCGCGAGGGTGGGAAGGGCAGGCACAGCGATTAGCGGCAGCGCCGGAATAGCGTTCAAAATCTGGCCTCCCGGCCTTCGCCCGTCGCGTGATTATCCGTTGCGCGAAATGCTGCGCGTCGAAGCGCACAAACCCTGATTAAAGCGTCCGGTCTTCGTCGCAGTCAAGAAAACAAAATGCTTGTCAAACTGCAAACTGCGGCAGAATGTCGCGCTGCTCGCGCTTTGGAAATCGGAGAAAACTAAGTGTCACTAACTCCACTTTTAACCGCGCAGCCGGTTGTTATCGTTCATGCGACGACTGCAATGCTCGCCTTCGCATTGGGGTGCGTTCAACTTGCGGCACCAAAAGGAACGCTTCCACACAGAACTATTGGATGGACCTGGGTTGCGTTGATGGCGACGGTCGCCATTACCTCATTTTTCATCCACACGCTTTGTACCATCGGGTCCTTCAGCATTATTCACGGCCTGTCGATCATCACCATCATCGTGCTGCCGATGGCTGTTGCCCATGCCCGCAGACACCTCGTGTCAAAGCACATGCGGGCCATGATCGGTCTGTTCCTGGGTGCGTTGGTTGTTGCGGGTATCTTCACATTCTGGCCTGGCCGGATCATGCATGACGTCGTGTTCGGAACGGTAACAACCCACGGTTTTTGTGCATGAACCGGCGGTCCGTCCCGAATCCGGAAGGCGAGGCTGCCGGTGCGGAAGCCACCGGGTTCGGACCGGGCACGCATGAGAGGCTGGTGTTTTTCACCGACGCCGTTTTTGCCATAACGATCACACTGTTGGCGCTGGAAATCCGCTTGCCCGCGGGCGCGGGCGAGCTTTCCGAATCCGGTCTTCTGGACGCGCTGGCCGCGATGTGGCCGCGTTATCTCGGTTATATCATCAGTTTCCTGGTCATCGGCTTTTTCTGGATAAGCCATTGCGCCAAGTTCGACAGGATCGAGCGTATCGACCTGCGGCTGGTCTGGCTGAACCTTTTGTTCTTGCTGTCATTAGGGCTCATTCCCTTCGCAAGTTCCGTTCTGAGCGAATCCCACGGACGGCTGGGAACGATCATCTATGCCGGTCTTATCGTGCTGTCGGCGCTGATGGTGCAGATGTTCTGGCTCTACGCACGCGCCGCAAAGCTGACCACGGCCAACCTGACGAAGAAGGAGGCGCGCGCAGCCGGGCTGCCGAGCGTGATAGTCTCGGCCGTGTTTGCGCTGTCGATCCCGATCGCCTTTTTCAGTCCCGGCGGCGCGGAGATGACATGGGGCCTCGTCCTTGCGGCGCTCTATGTCATGCATTTCACCCGACCCAAGCAGAACATTGCGTGAGGACACAAACATGCGCTCCAACACCTCCTGGCTTATGAACCGCGGTGTGCTCGTCGCCATTGCATTGGCTGCGGCGTGGGCGATCGTCTCGGCACTGTCCTATCTTTGTTTCGACGCGCTCTTCCCGGCGAATCCGCCGATGGCAAATGCAGTCTTCGCACTCATCGTTCTGGCCTGCCTCACTCTGGCCGGCATTGCGATGACAGGGTGGCAGCGGATTGGCTGGACACTTGCCGGTCTTGAACGGCACTGGGTCTTGCTGGTTGTTATCGGGGTCTTTTCGCTGTTTCCGCTTGCCGGGGGCATCCGGACAATTGCCACCGACGAAGCGTTGTTTCTCATTGCCGGCTACGCCCTGACCGGATTTGCCGAGGAGGGATTCTTCCGGGGCATCGTGCAGTCCCAGCTCGAGGATCTGAAGATTTGGCAGATCGCGCTGGTCGTAGGCCTGCTGTTCGGCGCCGTCCACCTTGGCAATCTGATGATCCGCGACAATGCCGCAATCGTCTTCGCCCAGGCCTTCGGTGCCGGCACCCACGGGTTCGGGCTTGCCGTGCTGCGCAAGAAGCTCGGCTCGATCATCCCGCTCATGCTTTCGCATTTTCTCGGCGACCTTAGCCTGCACCTTGGGATCTTTCCGCTGCTACCGATGGCCGTTCTCAACGATGTGCTGTTTTTCGCGCTGGGCCTGGTGGTTCTTTTCTGGCCAGAGCAAAAGGCCGACAAGGCTGCAATCGCATAGAACCGCGGACGAAAACCATGTCTCTGACGTCGACGCGGCTTGGCCGCTACGTGCTTTGGAACCGGCCGACCTCTCACGATCATCTGCGTTTTCCGTCGATCGCGTTGCGGCCGGGCCCCCAACCGCTCCCGCTGCCTAACGCACCAGTCCCGTTCCGCTTCGCGCCGCTGACCCTTCGCGGCAAGGACGGTCGGCGCGAGACCGAACTCGAACCCTTGCTCGAAGCAACAGGGACCGAAGCGCTGCTGGTCGTGTCAGCCGGACAGGTCGTTTTCGAATGGTATGGACAAGGCGGCAGTCGCAACCTTCCGGGACGGTGCTTTTCAGTCACCAAGTCCTTCACCTCCGCGCTTGTCGGCATCGCTATCGATGACGGGTTTGTCGGTGGCGTCGACGATCCGGTCGGCAAATACCTGACCGATCTTGCCGGTCAGCCGATTGGCCGGTTGAGCCTCCGGCACCTCATGGAGATGCGATCAGGCATCCGCTACGTTCCGGGTCCTCTGCCCTGGCAGGACGACGCGATCGCCTACTACGACCCCGACTGCCGCGCCGCCACCCGGCAGGCTCCGATGACTGAGCCAGTCGGCTCACAATTCCACTACAATGACTACCACCTTCATCTTGTCGGCATGATCCTCGAAGCCGCGACCGGCGAGGCCATTGCCGACTATTTCGAGCGACGGCTCTGGCGGCGCATTGGTGCGGAATCTCCGGCGAGTCTGATGATCGACAGCGAGAGTAACCGCTTTGTCCATCTTGAGAGCGGGCTCAACGCCACCGCCCGTGATCTGGCCAGATTCGGCCTCTTGTACCTTCGCAATGGCATGGCCGGCGATGAACAGGTGGTTCCCCGCGACTGGGTTAGTCTGACGACGGGACCAGAGGGCGCGCGGCGGGACAAGGACTGGTTTGCACACTATAGCGGCAAGCCGTGGGGCCGGGTCTTTGCCGGCGGAAAGACCTTCTACAAGTTGTTCTGGTGGGGCTATGAGCTCGAACCCGGCGACGCGGACTTCTTCGCCATGGGGGCTCTCGGCCAGCACATCTACGTGTCGCCCAAGCACGACACGGTGATCGTCCGCCTGAGTTCGCGATTCCCCAAGGGCATGTGGTGGCCACCCGTGTTCCGGCAACTTGCCGAACAGACTGAACACGCCGACACCGGAAGCTGAACTTTAGCCGTTTCTCATATCTGAAAGGCATGTCGCTTCAAGGAGCTGGAAGAAGCTCCAAGCGGATTCTCCATCTGCAAAAAACTAACTTGCATAGCATATAAACTAATGATTGTAGTTTTATAGCTACTAAGACAAGTGAGTTGAAGCCATGACACGCAAACGCACCCTATTCACCCTTATCGGCGCCGGTATCCTTGTGGGAGCCGGTGTCCTGACCGCATTCGCCACCACCCCCACGGAGACCGACATCATGACCGCCAAAGCCGACATCGCCCAGTTCCTCGACACCCCGCATTATCTCGACCGCCCCGAAGGCAGGATCGCCTATGACGATCAGGGCAGTGGCCCGCTCGTCGTCATGGTGCCAGGACTTGGTGACATCCGCGCCGAATACCGTAAGCTCACCCCGAAACTTCTCGATGCCGGGTACCGCGTTGTCACCATGGACCTGCGCGGCCACGGCCAGTCCTCGACCGGCTGGTCGGACTACTCCTCCTCGGCGCTCGGCTCCGACGTCGAAGCACTGATCGCAAAGCTCGATGCCGGAAAGGCCATCGTTGTCGGCGACTCCATGGGCGCTGCCGCCGTGAGCTGGGCCGCCGCCGACGCCCCGGACGCGGTCAGCCATCTCGTGCTGATCGGGCCGTTCGTACGTGCCGAGACCCAGGAAACGAGCTGGTGGCAGGCCGCCATCCAGCAGGTGATGATCAAGGTCGGGCTCAACGGGCCCTGGGCGCCGGGCATGTGGGCCGACTATTACGGCTCGATCTACGGCAGCAAGCCTGACGACTTCACGGCCTACAAGGCTGCCATAAAGGCGAGCTTTTCCGAGCCGGGCCGGATGGATGCCGTCAGAGGCATGATGAACGTCTCGAAGGCCGATGTCGCCGCCCGCCTTCACGAAATCACCGCGCCGACCCTCATCTTCATGGGTACTGCCGATCCCGATTTCCCTGATCCGAAGAAGGAAGCCGAAATCGTCGCGGGATTGCTCAAAGGATCGGTTGTGATGGTCGACGGCGCCGGGCACTATCCCCAGGTCGAGGATCCCGACCTCGTCGCCAAGCACCTCATCGATTTTACCGCCAACACCGGAGCCAATTCGTAATGCCACGGTCCGGACTGAACAGGGCGGCCGTTGTCGCAGCGGCTGCCGACCTCGCCGATGCCGAGGGGCTCGAGGCGGTGACGCTGGCGCGGCTCGCCAAGGAATTGAAGGTCAAGGCGCCCTCGCTCTACAACCACGTCGACAGCCTCGCCGATGTTCTGCGCGATCTGTCCGTTCGGGGTGTCCGCGAAGCCAATGCCCGAATGTCCCGCGCGGCGGTTGGCCTTGCCCGACAAGAGGCGTTGATCGCGGTCGGCATGGCCTATCGCCAATATGCGCGCGAACATCCCGGCCTTTACCTCGCTTCGCTCAAGGCAGCGCCGGAAGGTGACGAAGAATGGGGTGCGGCCAGTGAAGAAACGTTGCGAACCATCATCGCGGTCCTCAGCGGCTATGGTCTTCAAGGCGAGGACGCGCTCCACGCTATCCGCGGGCTTCGTGCCATCATCCAGGGCTTCGTGTCGCTCGAGGCGGCCGGAGGCTTCGGCATGCCGCTCGATATCGAAGAGTCCTTCACTCGGCTACTCAACGTTTTTTCCGATGGGTTGGCACGCTCCGGGCGATAGGCCGAGCAACCACCGCCAACCCCTTCCAACGCCCATGATCCCAATTCTTGTTCAGGAGGCGCACTGATGTCTGCCATCCTCGAAATTGTCATTACCGTCGCCATCTACTTTGTTACTGCCCTGTTTGGGATGCGTTTGCTGGCTCGTCTGGGCTTTGTCACCGCGAAGGGCGGCGCCAACACCGCGACGGCGGCACCGCTGTTTGCCGCCGCCGTCATCAATGCCGTCATCGCGGTACTGGTGATCCTTGTGCACCTCGCTTTCGGCGGATCGCTTGGTGATCTGCGGATGGGCATCGGCGCCTTGAACGTTGGCTGGGCGCTACTGGGCGGCGTCCTGATGCTTGGCGTCGCGGCATCCTTCGCGCGGCTAAACATAGCGCGACGCGTTAAGCCAACGGCCGGCCCATGGCTGACGGCACTGCTCATCCTCGCCCTGTTCTGCGCCGCACTGATGGAGGAGATCGTCTTCCGTGCCGTGATCATCGGGACACTTCAGCCCTTCGGGTTCTGGACCGCGTTGCTCGCCTCGGCTCTGATCTTCACGCTCATCCATCTGCCGACCAACAGGATCACGGCGGAAGCCGTTGCCGGCTGGTTCATTGGTGGCGTTGCGTTCGGCGGGGCATGGCTCCTAGGAGCGCCGTTGATCGTGGTCACCCTGATCCATCTCGGGCACAATCTGGGGAACGTGTTGTGGGTGCAGCCGGCCGCGCAGTTTGGACGGGTGGAGATGCCCAAGGCGTCGCCTGGGATGCGGCTCGCCCGGTACGGCGTCGACGCAGTCGTGATTCTCGCCCTGGTTGCCGTCGCCTACCAGGGGTTGTGACCGCCGAGGCGCTCTCCAACACAAAATCCACAAATTGACACGTCAAGATAATGACTATGGGTGTTGTTGTTCTCTCGCTGTTCGGAGGCGTCTGGTTCGAGTGGGGCATAGGCTTCCTGCCGGCCGCCAACAGCATCTTGGCAGTCGTGCCATTAGTCGTGATCATGGCCTCGCTGATTGCTCGAAGATTGCGTTCGAACACATCTGCAGGCCGAGAACGGCGTCAACGCGCTCGTCGCGTCTTTGCCGCGGCAAGTGCCGGCGAGGTTGTAATTCTGCTCGCCTCTTTCTGGGTTCTGTCGAGGACCGGCCTCGGTAAACTGGCACCGCAAATCGTTGGCTTGATCGTCGCGCTGCACTTCGTTCCCGCGGCGCACTTCGTTCCAGCGCCTCGCTATTTCGTCACGTCGATCGCAATACTCGCGCTTGTAGGCCTGGCATCGGTCATGTTGCCAGATGGGGCGCTGGCGATCTGCATTGGGAAAGCCACAATCCTTTGGAGCACGGCAGCTTCAATAGTGTTTTGGCCGCCCAATCAGGAAGGTAGAGTCAGTTCTGCACCTGGGTCTTCTCGAGCAAGCGACGGCCCGTCAAATACACCAGGCAATGATGGATGATCGAGAGAACGGCAAGGCTCCAGCCAGGCACCTGATATCCGGCCACATAGAAAGCCAGGGCCGCGAGTCCGGAGATAAGCAGTTCCTCGGTCAGCCGCAAAGGTTCGGCCAGTACACCGGTATTGCGGAAATCGACAAGACCCCAGACGCCGAAGCCGATAGCGGGCGCGATCAAAGCCAGGAGTATCCGCAACCAGAACCCGGTTGCGATGCTGTAGCCCCAGACGGAAAGCCCGACGACCACACCGAGTTCCATCACGGCACGCAGCACCACATTCAGCCAGATCAGAGCCTGTCGAACGGAATGGCCTGTCATCGCGTCGAAGGCTAACGAGACGCTTCGCCGGGGTCAAATTGGCATCGCCGGCAATGTTCTCGACCGCGTCGACATTGTATTGGAAGCGGCCGGATTGGATTTCCTGCGCACAAAACACCTATTTGAAATAGAAGAACGACCGTTATGTGCCATTGCGCTCTAGAAGCGGTCAGTCAGCAACGGGCCCAGTTTCAGTCATTCAGGCCAGCTTGGCGATGACTTGAAAGCGGAAGTCGCCCGCAGCGAAACCAAGCAAGAGATGTGCTTGAAGCAGACACAAACCCGCATCCGATCCGCGCTGGCATTGCTCGATTTGTCTGCAAAACCAACATGTCATGAACGACGTTTCGGGGATCTGCCCTTGCGATTGTTCGTCCCCTGGAAATCATACTGAGCACGAGCTTGGCCTTGGGATCAGTGTCGATCTCTTGACTTAATGGTCAGTTCTGACTATCTGATGGTCAGAACTGACTATTGGAGTGTTGGCAATGGCGCTGACCGATGAACGCAAGCTTTTGCTGCTCGGCATCCTGAGACAATCCGAGATGCACGGCTATCTGCTCAACGCGCACCTCGATGGTGCGGCGCCCATCTCGTTCAAGAAACCCACGGCCTACAATCTGCTCGAACGCATGCACACGGATGGCTGGGTCAGCTATCGGGACGAGCCGACCGGAGACCGGCCAAGACGGGTCTATGCGCTGACCGAGACGGGTGAACAGGCCTTCCTGAAACTGCTGCGCAAGCAGTTGCAACACTTCGCGCCGGCCGAGTTTCCATCCCTTGTCAGCCTGAGCTTTCTCGACGCGCTGCCGGTTGCCGAAGCGCTCGCCGCATTGAGGAAACGTCGTGAAGCGCTGGAAGCGCACCGCGAGTTGCTCGTCACGGAGACGGGCGGCGACGCGACCGACCAGCATCACGCGGGAACGACCGGCCTTGTCGTCACCTATTTGCGCCGTAGCGCCGAGATGGAAAGCCAATTTCTCAACGAGGCGATTTCACATTTGGAGACCAAACAGCAATGACACGTAGTGAGAACGGTACCTCGGATTCGGTGCCCGCCATCGAAACCAAAGCGCTTTGCAAGACGTACGGCACGGACGTTAAGGCCGTGCAGTCCCTGGACCTGGTGGTTCCGCGCGGAACCATCTACGCCCTGCTCGGGCCGAACGGCGCCGGCAAGACGACGACGCTGTCCATCCTCACCACCCAGACCGAACCGACATCCGGCATGGCGCGGATCTTCGGCCATGATGTCATGACCGAAGCCAAGACGGTCAGACGCGAAATCGGCGTGACGTTTCAGGAAATGGTACTCGACGATGGGCTGACCGGTCGGCAGGTGCTCGACTATCACGGACGGCTCTACGGGCTTTCCACCACCGAACGGAAAAGCCGCGCCGACGAGCTTCTCGACCTCGTGGAGCTCAAGGACGTCGCCAACCGCAAGTGCAAGCAGTATTCGGGCGGCACGAAACGCCGTCTGGAGCTTGCCCGCGCCCTGCTGACGGTGCCGCGCGTCCTGTTCCTCGACGAGCCGACGCTGGGTCTCGACCCGCAGGGTCGTGCCCGCATCTGGGATTATGTTCGCGATCTCAAACGCGAAAACGACCTCACCGTGCTGCTTACGACCCATTATCTCGATGAGGCCGAACAGCTTGCCGACCGTGTGGCGATCATCGACCACGGTCAATTGGTTGCCGAAGGCAGCCCGGCCGAGCTGACCGGCGCCGTCGGTTCGGACACGATCCGCCTGAACGGCAAGGGCGACGGCGTAAAGCTCGACACTCTGTTTTCGGATGCGCCCTTTATCCAGTCCCGTTCACGCGGTGAGGACGGCTTTCTCCTTAGCGTCGAGTCCTCGTCCCGCCATCTTGCCGAGATCGTCACGCTGGCGGAGCGGGCGGATTTCACCATCGAAGACATGACAATCGAAAAGCCGAGCCTTGGTGCCGTGTTCTTCAAACACACGGGCCGGCAATTGCGCGACGGAGCAAAGCCATGAGCACTCTTGCAGCAACAAAGACGGGTCTCGGAGGCGCAAGTTTTGCCATCTGGCACAAGCACATGCGCAAGTTTCTTAGCAATGGCGAGGAACTGTTCGGCCTGATGATCCAGCCAATCCTGTGGATCCTGCTTTTCGGGGTCGGCATGCGCGCCCTTGTTTCCGGCTCCAGCGTGGGGATGGGCGTCGACTATATCGGTTTCATGCTGCCCGGCATCGCCGCCCTCAGTGCGATGGGCGGTGCCATTGGCGGCGGCATGGCCTGGCTCGACGAACGCGGACGCGGCATTGTCCGCGAATACCTGGTTGCGCCGATCCCGCGTGCCAGCATCCTGTTCGGCTATGTCGGAAGCACCCTCACCAAGGCACTGTTTCAGGCGCTGATCATCTTTGCCTTCGGCATTTTCATGGGTGCCGGCGCCACAACAAATCCGCTCGGCTGGCTGCTCGGCATCGCGCTACTGGCCGGCTATGCCGCCGGGTTCTCGGGCATCGCTTTGGCCATTGCCTCGATGACCGACAATCTGATGGCCTATCACGCGATGATCATGTTGTTAAACCTGCCAGTTCTGTTCCTTTCCAATGCCCTTTATCCGCTGGCCTCGATGCCGGGCTGGATGCAGATCGGCGCCTTGATCAATCCGACAAGCTATCTCGTCGACGGCATGCGCCAGGCCGTTCTCGGCGGGGCCGCGGAATTGTCCATGTGGCTTTGCCTGCTCGTCACTTTCGGCTTCGCGGCGCTCGGCCTTATGGCCGCATCGCGCGCCTTTGCCGGCAAAACCAGGAGGGGCTGACCAATGAGACAAGCAATGAAAGTCGACATGACCGGCAAAACCATTGCCATCACCGGCGCCAATGCCGGCATTGGCCGGGCGCTTGCGGAAACGCTGGCGCGCCGGGGCGCCACGGTGCTGGCCTGCGGACGGAACGAGACCAAACTGAAAGCGTCGGCAGATGCGATCCGTAAAGCAACCGGCAGCAATCGCGTCAGGACATTTGTCGCGGACCTTTCATCCATGCGCGAGGTGCGCCGCCTGGCGGCTGAGATCACAAACAGCACGGAGCGCCTGGATGTGCTGATCAACAATGCCGGCATCGCCCTCGACAAGCGCATCGAGACGGTTGACGGGTTCGAAACGATCTTTGCCGTCAACTACCTGGCGCCATTCGTCCTTACCAGCGAGCTGCTGCCGCTTTTGAAGGCGTCGGCCCCGTCGCGCGTTATCGTAACCTCCTCGGCGCTTTATGCCGCCGTCAAGTCCTTCAAGCTTGACGATCTTCAAAGCCGGACCGGGTTCAAATGGAACGACGCCTATAGCCGGGCCAAGCTGGCGGCCATTTTGTTTTCCAATGAGCTGGCGCGTCGGCTGGAAGGAAAAGGCGTCACCTCCAACGCGCTTCATCCCGGGGTTATTGCCACCGAATTCGGTGCCAATGGCGATCTGTCGGGGATGAATGCCCTGATGTTTAGGGTGTTGAAGTTGTTTCTGCCGGGGCCCGAAGCCGGCGCACAAACATCGCTTTATCTGGCGAGTGCGCCCGAACTGGAAACGGTCACCGGCCGCTATTTCGAGGACTGCACTGAAAAGACACAAAGCCCTCTGGCCGAGGATGCGGAGCTGGCGAACAGGCTCTGGACTGCGACCGAGAAAATGCTTGCGGATTGATACGGTAGCGGCATTCGCGCCTCTGAATGCGGATTGCTGAGGGGCACAGGCTCTTTCGCCATCGCTACTGCCCGATTGCGGCAGGGAATCCGACCGCCGGCTTCAGGCTGCGAGCGAATGAACCCGGTGTCATCTATCACTCTCCGAGATGCCATAGACCGCCAGTCTTTTATCGGCCCCGAAACTGACTTTTCGGTCCTGACACAACCAGCCGGTCTGGCACGTGCCCCAAGTCGGCCGTAGAGGCGAGGCTGTCCATTTCCAGAAACCTGCCATCGCAATTTTTTAACGGCGCGAGCATGCTCAAGGCAGAATTGACCAAATAAAGGCCGCCGTATCCACAAGGTAATAGTGGGTGGATGTGACTTCACTGGCGATTCTCGAACCAGGCGCCCCGCATGTTTGCTCACCGATTCGGGTGAGCAAAATGCGAGCTTTGACCCGGTCATTGGGCATGTCACCAAACAGTGCGCTTTGCTCGGCAAAGGTGTAGGGTCATATCGACGGTAATGCTTGTAGGTGTTGGCGCCCCTTTCGTCCTCGACTGAAACGGAGCCGAACGCATGCCAGAACGCGACGAGACTTCGACTGGCAAGAACCACGTCCGCGGCAGTGTCGCGGCGGTCCGGGGAGCCGTCGTCGACGTCAGTTTTCCGCAAGGTTCCCTTCCGCCCATCAACTCGGCGCTGGTTGTGGACTGGGATCGGCCCGGCCCACTCGACCTCGAAGTCCATAGTCATCTCGACCAGACCAGTCTGCAGGCCGTTGCCTTTCAGTCCACAGCCGGTCTGGCGCGGGGCGTCTCGGTTGAGGCAACCGGCGATCCGGTCATGGTGCCGGTCGGCGAAGCCGTGCTCGGGCGCCTGCTCGATGTCATGGGAGAGCCACAGGACAATGGGCCGCCCCTGCCCCCGGACACGCCACGCCGCTCGATCCATGCCGCGCCGCCACTTCTGCGCGCGCAGTCTACCGCCACCGACATTTTCGAAACCGGCATCAAGGTCATCGACCTGCTCACTCCGATGGCGCAGGGCGGCAAGGCGGCGATGTTCGGTGGCGCCGGCGTCGGCAAGACGGTTCTGGTCATGGAACTCATCCGCGCCATGGTCGAAAAATACGAAGGCATTTCGGTCTTTGCCGGCATCGGCGAGCGCTCGCGCGAGGGCCACGAACTGCTGACAGAGATGCAGGGATCAGGTGTGCTGAAGCGCACCGTTCTGGTTTACGGCCAGATGAACGAACCGCCGGGTGCGCGCTGGCGAGCGGCGCTGACGGCCCTGACGGTCTCGGAGTATTTCCGTGACCAGAAGCATCGCAACGTCCTGCTGCTGATGGACAATGTCTTCCGCTTCGTCCAGGCCGGCGCGGAGGTTTCGAGCCTTCTCGGACGCCTGCCGTCGCGCGTCGGTTATCAGCCGACCTTGGCCAGCGAAGTGGCCGGATTGCAGGAGCGCATCGCTTCGGTGGCGGGGTCAGCAGTGACCGCCATTCAGGCGGTCTATGTGCCAGCCGATGATTTCACCGACCCTGCCGTCACGACGATCTCCTCCCACATGGATTGCGTGGTCGTGCTGTCGCGTGCACAGGCCGCCGAGGGCTTTTATCCGGCGATCGATCCGCTTGGCTCCTCTTCGATGCTGCTCGACCCGCTCGTCGTCGGTGAGGATCACTACAAGACCGCCGAAGACGTGCGACAAGCCTTGGCCCGGTTCCGCGAACTGACCGACATCATCTCGCTTTTGGGTGTCGAGGAACTCGGCGCCGCCGACCGCCAGATCGTCAAGCGCGCACGACGATTGCAACGCTTCCTGACCCAGCCCTTCATGGTGACGGAGGCCTTTACCGGCATGCGCGGCGCCAGCGTCGCTCTCTCCGACACTGTTGCTGGCTGCCGCGCCATTCTTGACGGAGAAACCGACGACTGGGCGGAAAGCTCGCTCTACATGGTCGGCACGCTGGCGGACGCCAGGGCCAAGGAAGACAAAGCCAACAGCACCGACGAGGCCAACAAATGAGGCTGACCGTGGTGACGCCTCTGTCCATTGTCGTCGACGAAGAGGTCGACGGTGTGCGCGCCGTGGATGCCAGCGGCAGTTTTGGTATCCTTCCCGGTCATGCCCCATTCCTGACAGCGCTGGCGATTTCCATCGTCAGTTGGAAGACGCCCGAAGGCGAGCGCTTCTGCGCCGTTCGCGGCGGCGTGCTGACGGTTACTGACGGCGCCAGCGTCGCGATTGCCAGCCGTGAGGCGGTGGCCGGCGACAATCTCGCAACGCTCGACACCGAGGTGCTGGCCCGGTTCCAGTCGGATGCCGAGGCGGAGCGGACCGAGCACACCGAAAGCACCGTGCTTGAGTTGAATGCCATCCGCCGCATGATCAGTCGTCTCAAGCCCGGCGGCGGCAGACAGGTGTTCCTGTGATCGAAAAGAAAAGTGGCACTGATCCGCTGGTCAAGGAGATCGAGCGCGAACGCGAGCGGCGCAGCCGTTGGGAGCGTGAAGGAGACATGTCGGTCGGACGCCGACTGGCGCAGATCGGCGTGCTCGGCTGGATCTTCGTCATCCCGACGCTGGCGGGTCTGTTCCTGGGGCGATGGCTCGACGCCAGCCTTGGCACGGGAATTTTCTGGAGCGCGCCGCTGATGATCGTCGGTTTGTGCATCGGTGGCTGGACGGCATGGAAATGGATTAACGCGCGATGATCGATCTTCAAGCCTTGCCCCTTTCATTGACCCTGCCGTCCTGTTTTGTCGGCGGACTCCTCTTGGGCTTCATCTATTTCCGGGCCCTGCGCCTGACGGCCGATCTTGTCGTCGGCCACGGCAATCCGCTCCTTGGACTGGCGCTGGCGCTTGGCCGTCTGGCGCTGCTCGGCGTCGGCTTCTATATCGCGGTGCTGATGGGCGCGCTGGCTCTACTTGCGGCGCTTGCCGGCGTTCTGGTGGCGAAATTCGTCATGGTTCGTCTGGCTCGGAAGGTCGACGCATGACCTCTCCCCTTGAATCCCTGCCGCTGTTTTCTGTCGGGCCGGTGCCGATCACCTCGGCGGTGATCACAACCTGGGCGATCATGGCGGTGTTGGTGCTCGGAGCGTATCTCCTCACCCAACGCCTTACGCTCGTTCCCGGCAAGCTTCAGGCCGCGATGGAGCTCATCGTGGCAACACTGGATAATCAGATCCGCGACACAAGCGGAGCGACGCCGGCGCCCTATCGCGGCTTTATCGGTACCCTGTTTCTGTTCATCCTGGTGGCAAACTGGTCCTCTTTGATCCCCGGCGTCGAACCGCCGACCGCAACGCTTGAAACCGATGCCGCGCTGGCCGTGCTGGTCTTTTTGTCGGTCATCTGGTTCGGCGTGCGCAGCGGCGGGGTGCGTGGCTATCTCAAATCCTTCGCCGCGCCCAACATGATCATGATCCCGCTGAACATGCTCGAAACCATCACCCGGACGTTCTCGATGTTCGTCCGCCTGTTCGGCAACGTCATGAGCGGGGTGTTCGTCATCGGCATCGTCGCCTCCCTGGCGGGCCTGTTGGTGCCCATCCCGCTGATGGCGCTCGACCTGCTGACCGGGCTTGTCCAGGCCTACATCTTTGCCGTGCTGGCCATGGTCTTCATCACCGCCACAGTCGAGGACGGCAAGCCCGAACCAAAAGATTCGGCATCCGCTTCGCCAACACATGCAAAGGAAACCTGATGGACTATCTCAGCCTTGTCAGCATCTTCTCGGCTGCTTTCGCGGTCTCTTTCGGCGCCATCGGTCCGGCGCTTGCCGAAGGCCGCTCCGTTGCCGCCGCCATGGATGCAATCGCGCGCCAGCCCGAGGCCGCAAACACCATTTCACGCACCCTGTTCGTCGGCCTCGCCATGATCGAGACAACCGCGATCTACTGTCTGGTCATCGCGCTGCTGCTGCTCTTTGCCAACCCGTTGCTGGGATAGCCCATGACAATCGACCTCTGGGGGCTTGGGCTGCAGGCGCTCAACGTTCTGATCCTGATCTGGCTGTTGTCGCGCCTGTTCTGGCGTCCTGTCGCCGCCGCCATAGCCAGGCGCCAAACCGAAGCAACCGAGCTTCTGGACAAAGCCAAGGCGACCGACGCCGAAGCCGACGCCGCTCGGCGGGAACTGGAGGCGGCCCGGTCCGACATTGCCAAGGAGCGGACGGACGTGCTGGCCGCAGCGGCAAAAGCTGCAGAGGCCGCAACCGCCGAAACCATGGCAACGGCCCGCAAGAATGCCGACAAGCTGATCGAAGCCGCCAAGCTCGCCAAAGAACGCGAAGCAGTCGCAGCGCAAAATCAACAAAGAGCGCAAGCCGCCGATCTGTCTGTCGACATCGCCTCGAAATTGTTGGGCCGGTTGGACACACCCGCTATCCATGCCGCTTTTCTCGACCTGCTGGTCGAAGCCGTCGAAAAAATGCCGGCAAAGGAGCGGGCAACCTTGCTCGCGACAGACAAACCCATCGATCTTGTCAGCGCCACCGATCTCGCGCCTGCCGAGAAAACCAGCGCGACCAAGTCTATCGGCAAGGCGCTGGGTCAGACCCCGGACCTCAATTTCGTTACCGACCCCGATTTGATCGCCGGACTTGAACTGTGCACGGCGCATTTCGAGGTGCACAACAGCTGGCAGTCCGACCTCAAGTCCATCCTGAAGGAGCTCGGCGATGCCGCCTGACAACAGCGATTGGCTGGTCGCGGCGCGCGACGCGGTGCGATCGGCCCCGCTCGGGACGCGGGTCGAACAAAGGGGCCGTGTCGAGGAGATCGGCGATGGCGTTGCGCTTATCTCCGGCCTGCCCGATGTCCGGCTCGACGAGGTCTTGCGTTTCTCCGGCGGTCAGGTCGGCTTTGCCCGGGTGCTCGACGCCGATCTCATCGGCTGTGTTCTTCTCGACTCCGCAACCGCTGTGGAGGCGGGCGACGCCGTTTTCGGCACCGGAGACGTCATTCAGGTCCCGGTGGGCGAGGCGCTGCTCGGGCGTATCATCGATCCGTTGGGCCGGCCTCTTGATGCCAAAGGGCCAGTGGAAACCGATGAACATCTGCCGATCGAGCAGCCTGCGCCTTCGATCATTGAACGTGACCTCGTTACTGAGCCGGTGCAGACCGGCCTTGTGGTGCTGGATACGCTTTTTGCCCTTGGGCGTGGTCAGCGCGAACTGATTGTCGGGGACCATTCGACCGGCAAGACGATGCTCGCCATCGATGCCCTGATTGCGCAAAAGCACTCCAACATGATCTGCATATATGTCGCCGTTGGCCAGAAGACCTCGAGTGTTCGCCGCGCCATTGACGCCCTGCAAAAGAATGGGAATTTCGAGCGCTGCATCGTGCTTGTCGCCGGGTCGGCCTCGGCGCCGGGATTGCAATGGATCGCACCCTATGCCGGCATGACCATGGCGGAGTATTTCCGCGACAAGGGGCAGCACGCGTTGATCGTTTTCGACGATCTCAGCAAACACGCCGCCACCCATCGCGAGATCGCGCTTCTAACCCGACAGTCGCCGGGGCGCGAGGCCTATCCTGGCGACGTGTTCTACATTCATGCGCGTCTGTTGGAGCGGGCAGCCAAGCTGTGCAAGGCGCGCGGCGGCGGCTCCCTAACGGCGCTGCCCATTGCCGAAACCGACGCCGGAAATCTCTCGGCCTATATCCCGACCAACCTGATCTCGATCACCGACGGCCAGATTGTACTCGACGCCGCGCTCTTCCATCAGGGCCAGAAGCCGGCCGTCGATGTTGGGCTCAGTGTCAGCCGGGTCGGCGGCAAGACGCAGGCCAAGCTGCTGCGCGACGCGGCAGGCACATTGCGGCTCGATTATGCGCAGTTTCTCGAGCTCGAAGTCTTCACCCGCTTCGGCGGCATGCCTGAGGGTCGGGTTCGACAGCAGCTAACGCGTGGCGCGCGCATCCGGGCCATCCTGCGTCAGCCGCAACATGCCCCGTTCCGGTTGGCCGACGAGGTCGGCCTCATGCTCGCCCTGCAATCGGGCCTTCTGGATCCATTGGCGCCAAAGGCGGTGAGCGATTTTCGTGCCGCCCTGCCCGCGACCCTCGATCGCGACGCGCCCGAGGCCATACGCGCCATTGCCGAGACTGGCGAGATGGATGCGGCAACGCAAGAAGTGCTCATCGCCGCGCTGACCCGCCTGGCAGAATCTCTGACCGAGGTGGCTGCTCCATGACGGAGCGACTGGCCGATATCAGCGCCCGCATCGATGGCATTCGCCAGTTGGGGGCCGTGGTCAACGCCCTCAAGGGCATCGCCGCCGCGCGTGCCCGCACGGCGCGGGCACAACTTGCGGCGGTCGATAGTTACGCCACGACCATCGCCACCGCCATGTCGAGCAGCCTCGGACCGGAGACAGCAAGTAGAACGACTCCGGACACAGGCCGGACGGGTCTGTTGGCCTTTTGCGCCGAGCAGGGATTTGCCGGTGCCTTCAGCGAACGCATTCTCGACAGCCTTGGCGATATCGACGCCCAAAACCTGTTCCTGATCGGCACGAGGGGCCTGGCAGTTGCCGCCGCGCGTGATCTCACGCCCCGATGTACCGTCGCCATGCCCTCGCACACGCCCGGCATTCCAAAGCTGGCCGATACGATTACCCGTACCGTCTACCAAAGCCTCGACAGCGGTCGGATCGACAGTCTGGATGTGATCTATGCAAGCTGGATCGCCGGCCGACCGCAAATCGTGCGGCGCAGCCTTTTCCCCATCGACCTGTCGGATTTCCCGCCTCCTAGCGGCGACACTCCACTAACGCAGCTTCCGGCCACCACCCTGATGGCGAGCCTTGGTGCTGATTATCTGCATGCTCTGGTCTGCAAGGCCGCCCTTCACGCCTTTGCCGCCGAAAACCAGGCACGCCTGGAAGCCATGACATCGGCAGGCAGCCAGATCGCCCGCGAACTTGAGGAGTTTCAGGCGGTGCTGCGCCGGGTCCGGCAGGAAGCAATCACGGCCGAGATCATCGAGCTCGGAACGGGTGCGGAATCCGGTTAACAGGCCGAGGGACCTTACATGATCCTGCAGACGCATACCGGCTGTGATGCTGCCCGGAATCGTCATTTGATGAGTGCGAAAGACGGCAGCATGAATCGCTAAGTGATATTAGCCAATGCGATAATTCGTGATGCCATCGAGCAGGCCGAACACGTTCAGCAACCAAAGAACAACCGCAATCACGACGACGGCGTTGAGGATGCTCTTAATTTTTCGGTCCATAGGGATGTAGTTGTTGACGAGCCAAAGCAGCACGCCAACGACGATGAGAACAATAACAAGCGTTACGAGGGGCATGGGAATCTCCTGTGTCGTCAATCACAGTACCTAGTGACCCTCCCGTGCCGGCAGGTTCGGAATCTACTCAGAATTGGCGCGGTGCGCCTGAACTGACGGCGAAGCATTTCCCGCGGTCGAGCACGAATTCTCGGTCAAGCCGACCAAGAAGCAGGTCAAAGACAGCCCGACGATCAATACCAAGCGGCCGATCTCCCAACAGATGGAGCGCACGTTTGCAGTCACTATGACAACTATGACCGGCGCCCCTTTTGGAGTGGCGGCATCCTTACGAGCAGCATTGGTTATGCTGGCGGCCTTCGGGGGCAATGGCCATGCCGGCGGCATGATGAGCTCACCGCTCTCGGAGCCGGGAATGGGCGCGGAACGCGAGGAGGACGAACTGGCAGAAATGCAGCGGAAGCGGGACGATCCGCATCTGCGCAGTGTTGCGGCAGTCGAGGGTTACCACATCCAAGCGACCGACGGCGATATTGGCTATGTCGAGGAAGCAGACTGTAGCGTCCACTAAATGGTCGTCCACACCAAGAACCGGTGGTCCGACCGGAAAGCGCTGATCTCCCCACGCTCGGTCCGCAACGTCGGCTGGAGCAAGCGGACCGTTGACATCGAAGTCGACCGCGAGGCGGTCAAGAACGCCCCCCTATGATGCCTCGACGATGGTTGACCGCGACTACGAGAACCAGTTCGATACCCATCATGGCCAACACCTAGTCGGACGCCGACCCTAAGCCGGTGGCCGCGGTGATCAGCTTACACTGCTCATTCTGAAACCGGGCAGGCGACTTCGGTGGCGTCAAATCCGCCAGGTCTGCCGGTCATTTCCGTTGGGAGGCCAGAACACGCGCCTGAATTGCGTTCAGGCGCGTGTTCTGTCGCATTGCTGGCATCGGTGAAATACCCGGCAGCGATGGGTTATCCGGCAGCCGGTGCGACAAGCGGCGTAATGCGCCTGATTGTGACCCGGCGGTTGAGCCGTTCGGGTGCTTCGGTATTCACCTTGAGATAGCGCTCGCCATAGCCCTGAGTGGCGATGTTTTCAGGCGGCACGCCGAACACCTCGGTCAGGGCGGTCGCGACCGAATAGGCACGCTGGTCGGAAAGGATCAGATTGGCATAGTCGGTGCCGACCGCGTCGGTGTGTCCTTCGATCAGGAAGGTTTCGGCCGGGTTCCTGTCGATCAAATCGAGCATGGCGTTGGCAACGATGCTCAACGCGCCGATCTGGTCGGGCGGAATGCTGGCGGCGCCGGACTGGAAGGTCAGATTGCCGATCTCGAGCCGGCGGACCATATCGCGCAACCGTGCCGAGCGCTTGACCTCGTCGATCGAATAGAGTCGCTGCACCTGTTCGACCGGCGGTGAATCGAGGAAGCCGGTCAGGCTGTCGAGACTGGATCGCTGGGCATCGAGAACATAGTCCTCAGGCGGGATGGCGAGCCGAAGCGGCGGCAGGTCCATGCCGGGGTCGCGCCAGTTGAGCAGGTCCTGATCGTAGTCTTCCTGAACATAGGAGAACACAGTCTCGTTGCCGTACTGGTCGAAATGCGAACGGTGCAGGATGTCGCCATTGCGGTTGTAGACTGTCATCAGGCTGCTACCATCGGACCGGACGATCGTCTCGCGCGTGCGTCCATAAGGAAGCTGTTCGACGTAGCGTTCCGTCGCGCCATAGTCGAGGCGTGAATCGGCCTGGTTGGCAATGATCAGCTGGTTGTTGAACTGGAAAACGATCCGCAATCCGGACTGATCGACAACCTTGGCTTCTGCCGGCTGTTCGCGCTGTGGCTGGATCGCAATCCTCGTGCCTGTGGTGGCCTCGATCGACGGGATGCTCTCCGGAATGGCGCCGGTCTGCGCAGCCTCATCACTTACGGGCGCCGGGGCCTGTTCGGCCTGGACCGGTTCAGCGGCAAGCGGCGCTCCGGACAGTTGCACATCCTTGGCACTGTCGAGAATGGGCGCGATGTCTTCGGGAGCAACCGCCTCGGTCGTTTCCGGTTTCGGCGCTTCCTGCATCGCAACAGACATTGGCGTCAGCGCGATGCCATATTCCGCCAGACAGGCGTCGAAGTCGGGTTGCCCGCCTTGCTCACACAGAGTTCGGATCTCGGCGAGACTGGACTGGACAGTCGCTTTTGCCGCTTCAGCATCGGGTGTGCCGACAACGGTGAAGCTCAGTTGTGTGTTGGCCTGTTCGTAAGACGCGATGGCGCGGCTGAGTTCACGTGGAATCGGCGTTCCCGCAGGATTGACCTCGATTGTGGGTTCCACACTTGTGGGTGTCTCGATTGCCGTTGTCACCGGCGTCTGGTCCGTCAGCGGCGTATCCGCAACCGGGGCAGGTGTGGCCTCCGCCGGTGTTGGCTGATCGGTGCCGGCGGCAATCGTCACCATGGGCGAAAGTTCGATGCCGAATCCGGCAAGGCAGGTCTTGGTGTCCGACTGACCGAGCTGCATGCAGAGCTGGCCGATGGCATCGTGCGCCGCTGTCGCGTCTGCAAAGGGGCCGCTGGTGTCGTCGCCCTGGGCAATGGCATTGGCAAGGGCGGCATTGGACGTCTCGTATCGCGAGACGGCGCCGAGCAGCAAGGCCGGAGGCGCAAGTGGCGCCGCCATATCCGAGGGCTGATCTGCGCTCGGGATTTGCGGCTCGACGACGGTCAGCACGGGCGGGACCGGCTCGGGCTCGGCCGCCACAGGTTCGACCGGCTGCTCTTCGGCGACAGGCGGGGGCGTGGGTTCAGGCGCCTCCTCGACGGCTGGTTGCGCGACGACGGCCGGAGGTTGTTCGACTTCCACGACCGGCGGTTCAACCGGTACGGCAGCCGGTTCCGGGGCCACTTCAACTGGCGGCGCGGCGGTCACGGCCGCGATGCACGCTTCGATATCGCTCTGGCCGAGCATCTGGCATAGGCGCCCGAGGTCAGCAGAGGTTGCATCGAGCGCGGCTTGTGCTTCAGTGGGGTCGCTTCCGGCGGCCGTGGCCGTCGCCAGATCGGTCTGGGCCTGCCGATAATTGGCGATGGCGGTCCCGATATCGGTCGCTTCAGCCTGTGCAATCTGCACGCTATCCGGTGCTCCTGCGGCGATCGCGCCGAAGCTCAGTCCGGCCCCGAGGGCCAGCACCGCGGCTGCCGCGGCGGTTCGAGTATTTCGTCTTTTCATTGGTCTGTCCTGCTTGTGATGCGGAGGCGCCTTCTGCACAACCCGGTTTGCGACGAGAAGGCGAATGTGCGCGATGTGGTGGCGAAACGAGACGGACAACTGGTGCCCTGCAGATGGATCGGCACCAGCGCGGTGATGGTGCGGCCCTCTGCATCGGGCTCAACGGCAGTTGGCCAAGCCCCTCGGCGGTCGATCCGGCAGGTGTAGCGCGCACTGCATTGGGCCGACCGCACAAAGCGTGTCCTCCAACATGTCGCTGGTGAATCTCTGGCGGTAGAGTCGGAATCTACTCAATCCGCCTTCACCCTTGTGCGGCATACAAACGTTCCTCGGAAAAAAGGCCGGCGGAATGATTGTCCGCCGGTCAGTTGGGCTTTCGACTGCGGCTACGATTTGGTGCAATCTAGAGCCGGCAGAGATGATATTGGCCGTCAAAGCCGAGGAAGCTGTCGGTTCGAACGTTGTAGGAGCGATACCTGCTTTCACAGGCACGGACGTGGGCGCTCATGGAAGCCGGCATGCTGTTCATCGTGACGCCGACGGCAAATCCGAACAGGCCAGCCATGAAATTGCTGGAAAAGACGGTGTTGCTGCGATGAATCCGGTAGAAATTCTGATACTGGCTGTCGCTCCAGCGGCTATGGTTCGATCGCCAATCATGGCATTGGCTGGCATTCGGGTAGGTGTCGCAGAAGCTCCCGATATAGCGGTCCTGCTGCTGGTAGTTCGCGTGCCATGGAGCCGCCGAAACCGGCGCGACGCCTGCCAAAGCGCTCAGGGCGAACACCGCCGCTGTCGAGACGGCAGAGATCATCTTGTTCATCCAGAAATGTCCTTATAACTGGGGACCTGTTTGAGCAAAACGATTGTCGTGGTTGATCATCAGGTATTTTCACTTCAAGCGCCATATTTTCAAAAATAATGATCGGAATATACTCAGGACGAAGGCGGCTATTATATTTACGACATTCTTGTTTCGTCTGTAAATTTTCTTGAAATTGAGACCCTTGTCGAACACCTTCGATGCCTGGCAGGGGATTTTTTGCTCGACAGTCCCGGCGCGAACGCAATCACGCGCCCATCTTGGCGCCGAGCGCGCTGTCGATGGCACGAACCAGATCGGGCTCACCGAATGGCTTTTGAAGAATGATCGAACTCGGGCCTGGCCGGTCCCGCAGGGCATCACCGCTGACGAACACGTGCGGTACGAACCTGCCACGGAGGATGAACGCAACGGCTGCGGCGCCGTTTCCTTCCCTGAGATGCATATCGACGATCATCAGGTCTGGCCTCAACCGAACGGCGGCAGAGATGGCGCCGGCCTCGGTCGCTTCGATCACGCAGACTTCATGCCCCAACGCCACGAGCAGATCGGCAAACAGCATGGCATTGATGGCTTCGTCCTCGACGATGAGGATGCGGAGCGCTGTCATCGGCCTTGTCCTTGGCTAAAGCGGCTCATTGGAGATCGCGTCCTACGGCCCGTGTGACCGGCAGCTCTCGACTGCGGCGGCTGCCGATTGCGCCGCTTTGCCTGAATGGTGTCCACCTACGGAGTGATGTGACCCGCAAGCCGCCGGATGAGCAGGTTACGGCGCCTATAGTTCGAACGCAGCCAAAAGTAGCAGCCGACATCGACCACAATGAGTGAAGTCGAAACAATTGCGATGAGTAGGAGGGCGGGCATGAAACCTCTCCGCATAATGTATTTCTGCTATTGCCACAAAAGTAGCTGAAAACAATTTGTTCATGACAGGATCGGAATATACTTAAATGGCAACCGCGGACGGACGAGAATTGCCGAAGCAGGAAGTAAATTTCGTATATTTTTGAAAGCATATTTGGTGCAAAAACCAAAATTGTGATATGATCGATCCACAGCCGCTATCGGATCGAGCGAAGATTCTGCTGGCAGGCGATTTGAAAGGCATGCAAATGCCGCTCTCTCCTTCTTCACCGACACGTGCAGCGCGACGCGGATCGAACCAGCGCACGCTAGCCCGTGGCCCGCCGCGTGGAACTGACGAGCTTGCGGTTGTCGGCATTGGCGCTTCGGCAGGTGGCTTGGAAGCCTGCTCCAAGCTCATGGAGGGAGTGCCGGCAGGCAACGGCATGGCATTCATCCTGATCCAGCATCTCGACCCGACCCACGAGAGCATGATGGTGGATCTGCTTTCAGCGCACACATTTATGAGTGTGGTCCAGGCAACAGAAGGCATGCAGCTTGAGCCGGACCATCTCTATGTCATTCCACCGGGAACCTATCTGTCCATCGCCAAGGACGCTCTCCACCTTTCCGAGCCTCAGGCCCCGCATGGAGCGCGTCTGCCGTTTGACTTCCTGCTCAAGTCTCTGGCCGAGGAAATCGGTCCGCGAGCCGTCGCGGTAATCCTTTCGGGAACCGGTGCGGACGGCACCCTCGGGTTGAAAGCCGTAAAGGAAGCGGGTGGCCTGATTGTCGCCCAGGAGCCGGATGAAGCGGGTTTTGACGGCATGCCGCTGAGCGCGATCGCGACCGGCGCGGTGGACCTCGTGCTGCCAGTTTCAGAAATTCCCAAGGCACTGACCACCTATGCGCGTCGGATGGTACTCACGCGGACCGAGAACGACTCACACGCCAAACAAAAGACGCCTGATTGGCTGCCCGAGATCATCGAGCTTTTGCACTCGAGAACCGGCCAGGATTTCAAACTGTACAAGCCTGGAACGGTGCAGCGCCGGGTCGAGCGGCGCATGGCAATGGCCGCGATTGAGACCGATGGCATGGAGCGCTATCTCGAGGCTTTGCGCAGCGACCAGAACGAACTCGAGCTTCTCGCCAGCGACCTTCTCATCAACGTCACGAGCTTTTTCCGCGATCGACAGGTCTTCGAGCTGCTGGCGGAGAAGACCATCCCCGAACTTGTCCAGCGCCGGATATCGGACCAGCCGCTGCGCATTTGGATCGCCGGGTGCAGCTCCGGGGAGGAGACCTATTCGCTTGCCATGCTGTTCCGCGAGGCTATCCGTAAAGCCAAGAGCAACGTCAAGTTGCAGGTTTTCGCCTCCGATATCGACGCAGACGCTGTCGCAACTGCCCGCGAAGGCTTCTATCCAGAAGCCATTGAGGCAGAGGTGTCGCCGGAGCGCCTTACTCGCTTTTTCGTAAAGGAAGATCATGGCTACCGTGTTGCGCCCGAGTTACGCGCCAACGTCGTCTTCACGGTCCAGGATGTTCTGGCAGATCCGCCATTCTCGCGCCTGGACCTGGTTTCGTGCCGCAATCTCTTGATCTATCTGCTGCCAGAAGCGCAGGCGCGGGTGCTCTCGGCCTTCCACTTCGCCTTATGCGAGGGCGGTATTCTGTTGCTTGGCAGTTCGGAAACGGTTGATACGTCCGATGGACGCTTTGAGGTCATCTCGAAGCCGGCGCGCATTTTCCGGCACGTCGGCCGCAGCCGTCCGGGTGAGCTCGGCTTTTCGATGAACGGCGGCGATGGCGTCTATGTCCCGATGCGCCCGGGCCAGAGCACAATCGCCTCGCGCCAGGTTGCACTCGCCGAACTTTGCCGAAGGCTGGTGCTGGACAGCTTTGCGCCTGCATCCGTGCTGATCAACCACAAACGCGAGTGCCTTTTTACCCTCGGGCCGATCGACCGTTTCCTGCGCGTGGCTCGGGGGAGTCCGACATTCGATGTGCTGGCCATGGTGGGTCCCGATATCCGGGCCAAACTCAGGTCGGCGATCCAGCGGGCCTCCGAGGACCACACCCGGAGCGTAGTCGCAGGCGGCCGGACGAACGACGACAATTCCGCCACCTCGTACAGTATCGAGGTTCGACCCGTGGTCAACGACGGCGAAGACCTGCTGCTGATCTCATTTGTCAATGTGCGCGAGACTGAACCTCGGGAGCGCCGCCCGGGTACTTCGAAAGATAGTTCGCGAGTTGCCGAACTCGAGCAGGAACTCGACACCGCCAGAACGGACCTCCAGGCGGCGATCCGCGAACTGGAGACGGCGAGCGAAGAGCACAAGGCGATCAACGAAGAGGCCTTGTCGGTCAATGAGGAGTTTCAGTCGACCAACGAGGAGCTGCTGACGTCAAAGGAGGAACTGCAGTCGCTCAACGAGGAATTGACCGCCCTCAATGGTCAGTTGCAGGAGACCCTCGAAAAGCAGCGCACGACCTCGAACGACCTGCAGAACGTCCTTTTCAGCACGGATGTCGCGACGCTCTTTCTGGACGCGGACCTCAATATCCGTTTCTTCACGCCGGCGACGCGATCGATCTTCAGCATTCTGCCCGGTGATGTCGGCAGGCCGCTAACCGATCTCAGTCCGATGACAATCGATGCCGAGATGAAGGCCGATGCGAAAACGGTGCTGCAAACCTTCGTGCCGATCGAGCGCGAGGTCGGCGCGGGAACCGGCCTCTGGTACATCCGCCGTATCCTGCCGTATCGCACCCGGGACGACACAGTCGAAGGCGTCGTCATCACCTTCACAGATATCACCGAGCGCCGGAACACCGCAGATGCACTGCAGGAGGCCGAGCGGCAGGCGCAACTGGCCAATCAGGCAAAATCGCGCTTTCTCGCCGCCGCGAGCCATGATCTTCGCCAGCCACTTCAGACGTTGACCCTGGTTCAGGGGCTCCTTGCCAAGATGGTCGAGGGAGAAAAGGCTCAGAAGCTGATCGGGCTGTTCGACGAAACGCTGTCTGCCATATCGGGCATGCTGAATGCGCTGCTGGACATCAACCAGATCGAGGCAGGAACGGTGCGCGCCGAAATCGTCACGTTCCCGATCAATGCTCTGCTCGACCGGATGAGAGGCGAATTCGCCTATCACGCCGAGGCCAAACACCTGGTACTGCGTGTGGTTCCGTGTAGCCTGGATATCCGCAGTGATCCCCATCTGCTTGAGGAGATGATCCGCAACCTGCTTGCCAATGCGATGAAATACACCAAGAGCGGCAAGGTACTGCTCGGCTGCCGCAGGCACGATGGAAAGCTGTCGATCGAGGTTTGGGACACCGGAATCGGCATTCCGGGCAATAAACTCGATGTGATCTTCGACGAATATCACCAACTCGAGAATGCTGCGCGCGAACGGAGCCTCGGTCTCGGCCTCGGTCTCTCTATTGTACGCCGCCTGGCGAGCTTGCTGGGCCTCGAAATCCGCGTCCGCTCGCGCCTGGGGCATGGCTCGGTTTTTGCCATCGACCTGGAGATCGCGACCGATGTAGACGCACCGACGCCTCAGGACGAGCGCCGCGGTCAAACAGACATCGCGGCAATCGAAGACGCCGGACGAACCGGGACGATCCTGATCGTCGAGGACAATCCCGAAATCCGCCAACTGGTGGCACTCTTTCTTGAGGATGAAGGTCATAAAACGGCCATGGCGCCCGACGGCGTCGTGGCGCTGGACATGGTGGCGCGCGGAACAATTCGGCCCGATCTGGTCCTTGCCGACTACAATTTGCCGAACGGAATGGATGGTCTCCAGCTCGCCGCGCGCTTGCGAGCGAAGTCGCTTGGCAAGATTCCGGTCGTTATCCTGACGGGCGACATCTCGACCGATACGCTGCGCGAAGTCGTCCGTCAGAACTGTGTCCGGATAAGCAAGCCCGTCAAGCTCGACATGTTGGCGCAGGTCATCCAGCAACTCCTGCCGATGGCGCGACCTGCGGCATCCTCGCGCGCGCCGCATCCGGCCGAAGCAGCGAGCGTCATGGAACCACCCGTCCTTTATGTCGTCGACGATGACAGACACATACGCGGGCTCATTCGTAGCGTCCTGGAGGACGAGGGCTGGAAGGTTGAGGATTATGCGGATTGCGAGGCCTTCCTTGAGGCTTATCGTCCGGGCCGAGAGGGGTGCCTTCTGGTCGATGCCTACCTGCCCGGAATGAGCGGGCTCGAACTGCTGCAATGGCTGAACAAAACGGACGATCAGCTCCCTTCGATCATGATCACCGGCAACAGCGACGTATACATGGCGGTAGAGGCCATGAAGACGGGAGCTTCCGACTTCATCGAAAAGCCGATCGGGCACGGCGAACTGCTCGCGAGCGTGGCGCGGGCCGTCGAGCATTCGAGGGATACGACCAAGCTCTCGGCCTGGCGACAGCAGGCGACCGACCACATAGCGAGCCTCACGCCGCGGCAGCACCAGATCATGGACATGGTTCTGGCCGGACACCCCAGCAAAAACATCGCCGCGGACCTCGGCATCAGCCAGCGGACCGTCGAGAACCACCGTGCGGCGATCATGAAGAGAACCGGTTCCAAATCGCTTCCGGCGCTCGCCCGACTGGCGCTTGCGGCCGATCGTTGATCGATACGCAAACCGGTCGACCTCGAGGTCTGGCGACAAGCGGCAGCGGATCGACTCCTTATAGGTATATTCCGAACCTGCACAGACACAGGCGTTCGGCATAGCCTGCTTCTGAGGACGCATGCCGGACGCTTCTGCATCGCATTGCGATTTGCAGAAGCGTCCGGCGCCTTCACAGACGTCCCGCGCTATTACAACGGAAAGCCCCGCCGCGATCGCTGCCAGTTCCTGGCTCGAGGTAGGACGGCCATCCGGACTACAGCCCCTGTTGACACAGCTATCAATGAGGCAAACGCGCGAACCTTCGCGCACACGCCTTTCGCAATCAAAGCACGCCCCGTCGCGCTCCCCTTCAACCAGGAACCAGAGACAGATCATGGACAAGGATCGGATCGCCGGATCGGCGAAGGTCATCATAGGCAAATTTAAGTCAGCATTCGGCAAAACCGTCGGCGACGCGAAGCTGGAGTCCGACGGCAAAGCCGATGAAGTCGTTGGCAAGGCCCAGAATGCCGTCGGCGGACTCAAAGACACGCTCAAGGGCAAATAAGGCGTCGCCTCCATGAATCGCAACATGCTCTATCTGGTCGTCGGCGCGCTGGTCGTCGTCATCGGGGTGGTCGGTTACCTTTATTATCAGGAACGTCAAACCTCGAGTGTCGATATCAACTTCGGCAAGAGCGGCATTTCCATCGAAGCCAAATAGGACAATCGGGTCGTCTTCGCGAAGCGCCTTGATGATCTGCAGCGCAGTAACTCCGACGTTCAGTCCGATCCAGCCAACAGGAAACAGCTCATGTCACTCGGCCTCATTCTCATCATCGTGCTCCTGGTGTTTCTGTTCGGTGGCTTCAGCGGCCGCTTTGGCGGTTACGGATACGGCTTCGGACATGGCGGCATCGGCGTGCTGGGGGTCATCCTGACCGTAATCGTCGTGCTGGTGGTGATGGGGCGCATCTGATCTGCACCGCAGCCATCTGCGGGGATCGCGCGCCGCGCTCCTCGCTCTATGTCGAAGCAATCTGAGTATATTCCGAGGCTCGCCTTCACGACTTTGCCTCAGCTACGGTTTGCGAAAGGTAGGCCCCGCCGGATCGCGACACTGCCCTCGCGCCTCCAAGGCCGCCACGAGCGACCCGTGACTGGCTCATAAACCCCCATCTTGAACTGGTCACGGGTCGTCACTCCAAAAAACTCGCGTCTCGACTGCCGAATGAGGACGCCAAGCGCCATGGATCCGATCCTCACTTTCCTGCTCGTTCTCGTCACCGGCATCGGCGTTGGCATCATCGCCCAACTGTTCGCCCGGCCCTCGTGGCTGACGCGACAGATCGCCGGCGGGCGGCGCGCCGATCTCACGAGCGCACTCGTCGGGATCGTGGGAGCGTTCATTGGCTTCCACCTTGTCGCGCTGTTTTTGATGGCGACCGGGCTCGGCGGTCTGCTTCTCGGCGCGGCGGCGGGAGCCGCGCTGGTTCTGTGGGGCTGGCGGGAAATCAAACTCTGATCATCAGGGCGGACACATCCATTCGATATCGCTTGGCCACTTCGCCGCCATAGCCCGAGACAATCATCGTTCGTAACAAGTCTGCGTGCGGCAAAGCCGAGTTGCTTCCAAACCTGCATCGCGCAGGATCGGCAGCTCGAACTGAGCCTTGGATGATCGTCAGCACTGGATTCCCGTATAATTCGAAGGATGCCCCGAGCACATGAGAGCGCTGTCGCACGTAACCAACGGGAACTTTGCGCCCCCACGAGCAGGTTTTCCCCGGCCCGCTTCCGAGAGATTCCGGCACCTGCCAGTAAGTGATCCGAATTCGGTCCGCGTCTTCGGGCTAGGAGCGATTGAACCACCAGGTCTCGGCCGGCTGCTGCTCGTGAGAGAATGGCCAGCTTCGGGACTTCTCGTTTCATTTTGAGTGTCCGCTTATCGATCGAATGAGCCGAAAGCTGACTGTCCGTTCCCGGCCCTTCTCTGCCATTCGGCGGGAAATATGTACGTCCAAAAGTGACCGATCTGGCGGCAGTGTCGGCCCACAGAGAAGGGATGGCACCTTTGATTGAGGCCGCCCCTTGCTTAAAGCAGCATTGATCTCGGTGGCTATTTCCACCCCTCAAAGCCGCATTGCCGGACATGCGACCTTCATGCTTGTTCGAGTCAATGCTCTTGGCGGTCGCCCCAATGTCGCCCCAGTGGTTAGTGGGCGAAATTTAGAAAATGCTTATGTAGTGTTATTTCAGATAGTTAAGTGGTGATCCCGACAGGATTCGAACCTGTGACCCTCAGATTAGGAATCTGATGCTCTATCCTGCTGAGCTACGGGACCGATCCAGAGCACACGTCCGGCAAGAGCGAACCTCTTTTTGGACACGCATGATGCCGCTGATACCAGACATCGCCGCGTTTTGGAACCGCTCTGTTTCGTTGGTATCACGGGCGGTATTTGGCGACGAAATCTTCCGGCGTCAGGGTGCGCATGTCTTCGAGCCTTTCGGCGAGCAGACCGTGCGGCCAGTCCCACCAGGCGATTGCCATGAGACCTTCCGCCACGTCTTCTGAAAAACGGCGACGGATGACATGCGCGGGGACACCGCCGACGATGGTGTAGGGCGCGACGTCCTTGGAGACCACGGCGCCGGCGCCGATGATCGCGCCGGTTCCGACCGAAACGCCGGCCAAAAGGGTCGCTCCGTGGCCAATCCACACGTCGTGCCCAATCTTCACGATATTGGTCCGGCGCCAGTTGAAGAACTCGACATCGTCCTCGCCGAGTCCGTAGGCGGCGGCGCGATAGGTGAAATGATGCTGGGTTGCCCGCCAATAGGGGTGGTTGCCGGGGTTGATCCGAACGTCTGAGGCGATGGAAACGAACCTGCCGATTTCGGCCCAGATCACGTTCGAGCGTTGCATGATATAGGAATAATCACCGAGCGAGGACTCGACGAAACAGACATCGGCGGCCAGCTCGGTCCAGGCGCCGAGCGTGGAGCCGCGCCTGTCGGCGGTCGGATGGATGGTCGGTTTCTCGCCAAGGCGGGTCGACGGATTTTCCCGTTCGGTGGTCATGTGCTCTGTCTTTCGTTCATCGGCGTCGCCGCCACCCGGATCAGCGCGGCGGTGAAACAGGCAATACCTTCTTCCATGGTACCGGAATTGTCGAGGCTCGTGACCGGAACGTCCCCGGAAAGCATTGGCACCTCGCGCGACACCCTTCCCGCGATCTCTTCGGCGCTTTCGCGACCACGCGCGGCAAGACGGCCGGCACGGATCTCGGGCATGGCGTCGATATAAAACACATGCGTTTGGGCGAAGCGCGCAACGGCCTGAGCGATGACGCCGCGCGAAGTGTTGCACACGGCAATCCGGCCGTCGGCCACGGCGTCGGCAACCCAAGCGGGAATGATGTAGCCAAGCCCGTGCGCCTGCCAGGCCAAACCATAAGCACCGCTTTTAAGCATCGCGTCGAATTCGGCACGGCTGATGGTCTCATGCACTTCAGCCTCGGGCAGGGATGGCCGGGTAATGAGCCGATGCGGAAAAACGAAACGCGTGTCGCCGGCGAAGCGCAAACGGGCGCCCTCGATCAGCGTATCCTTGCCGGCCCCGGACGGGCCGACTACCAGAACAAGACAGCCCTTCTTGCCCATCACGCGATCCTTTTACCCGCGCGCCAGACGGAGCGAACCACGGGCACGTCGCCCGTCCAGGAGACGCGAACGAAATCGGCCCTCTTGCCGAGCGCGATTTCGCCGCGATCGTTAAGGCCGACCGCCTCGGCCGGCTTTTTCGACACGGTGGCGACGGCTTCCGGCAGGCTGATGCCGTCAACAACGTTCGGCAGGTCGAAGGCAGCCTGCAGCAAGGAAAACGGCACATAGTCGGAACTGAGGATATCGAGCTGGCCGTCGCGCGCCAGATCGTTGGCGGAGATATTGCCCGAATGCGAACGGCCGCGCACCACGTTGGGTGCGCCCATCAGGATCTTGAGGCCGGCGGCGCGGGCAGCACCCGCCGCTTCGGCGGTCGTCGGAAATTCGGCGATGTTGACACCCGCCGCCAGCGCCTCTTCGACATGGGCCGGGGTGGCGTCGTCGTGGCTCGCCAGCACAATGCCCGCCTGCCGGGCGAGATCGACAATGCCGTTGCGGTTGCGGTCGGCATAGATCTCCTGATCCCTGATACGGGCGGCGATGAAGCGCTTCATTTCCGCGTCGGTGCGCCCTGTCTTGCCCTGATAATAGGCGTAATAAAGATCCAGGGTGACGAACTGGCGCTGGCCGGGCGTGTGGTCCATCAGTGAGGCGAGACGGACCATGTCGGCGCCGTGGTAAAGCTCGAAATGTTCGAGTGCATCGGACGTTGCGATTTCGCAGCGCAGATGGACGAAATGCTCGGCCCTGAGCCGCGCCGCCTCGCGGGCGCCGGAAATCGCCGTCATCAGGACCGCGACGTGCTCGCCCATATTCATCGAGGAATCGGCGTCCGAGCCGAGCCGGATGGCATCGAACACGGTGGTGATGCCCGAGGCTGCGACCTGGGCGTCGTGCGATTGCAGCGCCGCGACCGGGTTCCAGTAGACCTTCGGACGCGGATGGTAATGGCTTTCGAGGTGGTCGGTATGCAATTCGACCAGGCCGGGCAACAGATAATCGCCTTCGAAATCCTCTCCCGAGGCGGAAGTGCCGCTATCGAGCCCGGCAATCACCCCGTTTTCGATGCCAACAGACCCCTCGACGATGGCGTCGGCGGTCACGATCCTGGCGTTTCTTATGGCGAAGGAAGCGGTCATCTCACCTGTCCGTAAGCTCGGTTGGTGCCGGTCAGAACGAAATCGCCAAGGCGGTAGAACGGCAGGCCCGGCTCGGGTTCGTGGAACAAAACGATCCGGTCGATAACCAGCGGGGTGGCCAGCACTTCGGCAAAATAGGCCCGGGCGGCAGCGAGGATCGCGGCGTGCGTCGTCTCGTCGAGCCGGTCAGTCAGGGTCATGTGGAACCGAAATTCCTCCATGACATACGGATAGCCGTATTTTTCGACCAGCTCGATCTGGCGCGCCGTAAGCTCGGATCCGAGACGGCGCGCACGTTCCTTTGCGCTTAAGGGCTTCCGGAAGGGTTCGAAACGGGACACGCAGGCGGCGGCGAACGCCGTCAGCGCCGCGTTCTCAGTCACCGGCATGAGCGCGAGAAAGCCCATGAGATCGCGGATGTCGACCGCGCCCAGAGCGAGCGGCGTCATTTCACCGGCAAAGCGCGCCATTTCCGCTTGAAGCTGTTCCGGGCTCACAGTGTCCGCCAGGCTGAACGGCGAACGCAACGTGGCGTGGAACCCGTAGCGCCGCGCATCCTCGGTCAGGTCCGCAAACTGACGGGACGACATGCTGTCCGACACCGGCTGCGGCAGCATTTCGCCGCTTACGGCATCGCGGCCGATCCAGGACGCGGCGCGGCGCCACAAAACCGAATCTTCGGCGGGGGCGAAATAGATGGCGAAACGCTCGGTCATGGCATCGGCACGCCGCAAGGGATGTGAGGTCCGCCGGTTAGCACAGAGGCGATGTCAGAATTTTGACGCAACGCCATCATGCCCCCGTCACGCCGCGCCGGCGAAATCGGTCACATCGATGATGCGGTCGGCCACCGCCCGACGCGTTTCCGGATCGTGAAAAATGCCGAGCATGCCGATGCCGGCCGCTTTCTTTTCGACGATGAGATCGATGACCACCTTGCGGTTCATGGCATCGAGCGAAGCGGTCGGCTCGTCAAGCAGGAGAAGCGGATGCCGACCCATGAAGCCGCGGGCGATGTTGACGCGTTGTTGTTCGCCGCCCGAAAAGGTCGCCGGCGGCAGGGGCCACAGCCGTTCGGGGATATTGAGCCGAACGAGCATGTCCTCGGCCTCCTTTCGGGCCGCGTCTTCCTCGGCGCCCCAGCTCCGCGCGACATCGGCCACGAGGTCCCGGGCCGAAACGCGGGGAATGACGGAAAGGAACTGGCTGACATAGCCGACGGTTGCGCGCCTGACCTCGAGGATCTGGCGCGGCGTCGCCGAGGCGATGTCGACGAGAATGCCGCGATGCAACACCGTAATGGCGCCGCGATCGGCGGCGTAATTGCCATAAACCATTTTCAGCAAGGAGGATTTGCCGGCGCCGGACGGACCGCCCAGCACAACGCACTCGCCGGCCTTGACGTCGAGGGCGACATTGTCGACCACCGGCAGGCGGATGCCACCCTGCAGATGCATGGTGAAGCCCTTGGCGAGACCGGAAACGGACAAAAGGTGCGCGGATTGGGTCATGATCAGGCCCCTACCTGCAAAATCGAGGACACCAGAAGCTGCGTATAGGGCTGGTGCGGGTCGTCGAGCACCTGATCGGTCAACCCGTGTTCGATAACCGCGCCATGCTTCATGACGATGATGCGGTCCGACAAAAGACGCGCGACGGCAAGATCGTGGGTGACGATGACGATCGACAAGCCGAGATCGGCGACCAGACGCCGGATAAGATCGAGAAGCCGCGCCTGCACCGAAACGTCCAGGCCCCCGGTCGGCTCGTCCATGAACACCAGACGCGGCGCGGTGACGAAATTGCGGGCAATCTGAAGGCGCTGCTGCATGCCACCGGAAAAGGTGCGCGGGCTGTCGTCGATCCGGTCGGGTTCGATCTCGACCCGTTCGAGCCAGTCGAGCGCGGTTGTGCGAATGGTACCGTAATGACGCCCGCCCACCGCCATCAGGCGTTCCCCGACATTGGCGCCGGCCGAAACGCCCATGCGCAACCCGTCGCGCGGGTTCTGCCTGACGAAGCCCCAATCGGTGCGGAACAGCACGCGCCGGGCGGCCTCGCTCATCTCGTAAAGATTCTCCTCGTGCCCGTCCCGGAACCGGTACATCACCGTGCCGGACTTCGGAACGATCTGAGTGCTGAGGCAATTCAACAGCGTCGTCTTGCCCGAGCCGGATTCGCCGACCACCGCCAGAACCTCTCCCTCATAAAGTTCGAAGGAAACGTCGCGGCAGCCGAGATGGGTGCCGTAGTAATGGGTCAGGTTCCCCACTTTTAAAAGCTGCTGCATCATGGGGCGGCCCCCTCTTCGTCGCGTTCGAGCACAAAGGAATAGCCGTGGCGCCTGAACCCGATGGACTCGTAAAAGGCATGGGCCTTGTCGCGCTTCAGGTTGGCGGACAGCATGAGCTTGTAGCAGCCCTTCTTGCGGGCGATGCCCGCCGCGAACAGCATCATGAACTGCCCGATCTCCTCGCGGTGACGGCTGGGGTCGACGACCACATCCTCGATGATCGCCGACGGCGCGCCGAGATGGCCGAGATTGTCCATGACGAGAAGGGTGAAGGAGGCCACGACCGCTTCGTTGTCGCGCACGACATAGAGCGCGTAATCCGGATAGGCTGAAAAGCGCGCGAAAACCGCTTCCGCCTTTGCAAGCGAAAGCACCTTGCCGTCATCGATTTCGGGCTGGGCATAAAGCTTCATCACGGCGGGAAGGTCGGCTTTGCTGGCCGGTTCGATGACAAGGCTCATTTCAGCCGTTCCTTGTAGCTGGCGTGTTGCGGGCCGAAATGGCCCTCCGCCTGACGGTTTTCGCAGTAATCGGAGTCCGAACACACAAACATGCGCTCGCCGTCATCGTTGAGGATGACCTCGTCGAAATAAACGCCCGTCGCGCCGCACATGGCGCACTGCGTGTCCGGCCAGTCCTGCACCGAAAAGGGATAATCCTCGAAATCGAGGCTTTTGACATGCGTATAGGGCGGCAGGGCATAGATGCGCTTTTCGCGCCCGGCCCCGAACAATTGCAGGGCCGGCGTGTCGGAGAGCTTGGGATTGTCGAATTTCGGGATCGGGCTCGGATCCATCACATAGCGATCCTCGACCAAGACCGGATAGGCATAGCTCGTGGCGATGTGGCCGTGATGGGCGATGTCCTCGTAAAGTTTCACGTGCATCAGCCCGTATTCGCAAAGGGCGTGCATCTTGCGCGTCTCGGTCTCGCGCGGTTCGAGAAACCTGAGGGGTTCCGGGATCGGCACCTGATAAACGATGACCTGATCGGCTCTCAGGGGCGTTTCGGGAATGCGGTGCCGGGTCTGAACGATCGAGGCTTCTTCGGTGCGGGACGTCATCTCGACACCGGTGGTCCGTTCGAAGAATTTACGGATAGCCACGGCATTGGTGGTGTCGTCCGAGCCCTGATCGATGACTTTCAAAACATCGTCCGGTCCGATAATGGCCGCCGTCACCTGCATGCCGCCGGTGCCCCAGCCATAGGGCATGGGCATTTCGCGGGAGGCGAACGGCACCTGATAGCCGGGAATGGCGATGCCCTTCAAAATCGCCCGCCGGATCATCCTTTTGGTCTGCTCGTCGAGATAGGCGAAATTATAGGCCGGCGCCTCGGCGCTGATATCTTCAAGGCTCATGGGGCACCTCCTGCGATTGGCTGTGGCGCTTGCGCCCCTTTCTCTGGCGAAGAGGGAACCAGGACGGCATCCGCCTGAAAGCCGGTCGCGTCGGGCAAGCTCATTCCGCCGCCTCCTGATTTTCCGCCTCGTCCGGTTCAGCGTCGAAATCCCTATGTAGGGTGCGGATCAGGTCGAGTTCGGCCTGGAAATCGACATAGTGCGGCAGCTTCAGATGCTCGACGAAACCCGAGGCCTGGATGTTGTCGGAATGGGACAAAACGAATTCCTCGTCCTGGGCTGGCGCGCCGTGATCTTCGCCGAGTTCGGACCAGCGCAAGGCCCTGTCGACCAGCGACATGGCCATGGCCTTGCGTTCGGCCTGACCGAAGACCAGCCCGTAGCCGCGGGTGAATTTCGGCTTCGATTTGGCCGAGCCGGTGAACTGGTTGATCATCTGGCACTCGGTGACACTGATACGCCCGAGCGGCACCTCGAAGCCGACTTCCTCGGCGAAGAACGATACCTCAACCTCGCCCATGCGGATTTCCCCGACAAAGGGATGGGTCTTGGCATAGCCGCGCTGGGTGGAATAACCGAGCGCCAACAGGAAGCCTTCGTCGCCCCGTGCCAGGCTTTGCAGCCTCAGATCGCGCCCGGCGGGAAAATCGAGCGGTGCGCGCGTTAAATCGCCAACCTCGCCCGTTTTACTCGGGGACGGGTCCTTCTCCATCATGCCGTCGGCGCCGATGAGATCGGTAACGCGGGGCATGCGGGAGAGGTCCTCGGTACCGGACGACGTACGGGCTGGCTCCTCGACCGGCGCATCGGCATCAAGATCGAAATCGATCAGCCGATGCGAATAATCGAAGGTCGGCCCGAGCATCTGGCCGCCCGGCAGATCCTTGAAGGTCGCCGAGATGCGGCGGGCGATCCTCATGTCGGCCGTTTCGAGCGGAATGGAATAGCCGAACCGCGGCAAGGTGGTGCGATAGGCACGCACCAGAAAGATCGCCTCAATGAGATCGCCCTGGGCCTGCCGGATGGCGATGGCGGCGAGGTCCCGGTCGTAAAGCGAGCCCTCGCCCATCACCCGGTCGATGGCAAACGAAAGCTGGTTGACGATCTGCGCGACCGAAAGGCCGGGCACCGCGGCGTCGCCCCGCCGCTTTGCGGCGAAAAGCGTGTGGGCGTTGCGGATCGCCTTTTCGCCCCCCTTGACGGCAACATACATGGTCTCAGGCTCCTTCGCCGATGCGCGTCGAACGCGGCAGGGCGGCGAGTTCCGTTTTCGAACAGAAGAAAAGATCGACGCCGCGCGGGTAAAGGGCGGCATTGGCGCGCATCTTTTCCCAGAACCGTTCGGGCAGCGGCGCGGCGCCAAACCGCGTCACCGTCTTGATGCCGGGGCCGGAAAGGGGCACGCCGGCCGAATTGGTCAGAGCTTCAACCTGGATGACCAGCGTTGTCGACCGGTCCGGATAGGCATCTGTCCCCATCGCAAAAGCAGTGATGTCGCCAAGCTTGCGCGGGTTGGAAATGAACCCGAACGCCGCCTCGCCCGGACCGGCGGCCAGCGGCGCGCCGGTGTGGAACGACAGAAAGGAGGCGAGCCCTTCGGCTTCGGCAAGATCGTGATCGAGCCAGACCGGCGTGTCATAATCGCAAAGCGCCAGCGCGATCATCGCCGCCACCGGATTGAGCGGGGCCGGCGCCGCAACAGGCTGGGGAGCGCGAAAGATCGTGGCCGGATGGGCCATGGCGTTCATCAGGGTCCGGAAAGCCGATTGGGACTGCAGGCTGGGATCGGCGAAACCGGGAAGCGGCGCATTCATCAGCATCAATTGTCTCCCCTCACCAGGGTGAAAAAGTCGACGCGGGTCGCATTGGTTTCATCGGCAGTCTTCTTGTCCCGTTCGGCGCGAACGGCATCGAGCGGATCGAGCACCTCGGCCTCGACGCGGGAGCGGGTCGCGGCATTGAACCACATCGCGTCGAACAAAGCGGCGATGGCCGCCTTCCTGCGGTCGCGCCCGGCAAGATAGGCATGCCCGGTTTCGCCCGTCGCCAGTGTGACGGCGGCGCGGGTGACGCTCATTTCGCCAAGGTTGAACGGCGCGCCACCGCCGCCGATGCGGCCGCGCACCATGACAAGGCCGATTTCCGGCTTGCGGGCGAAACGCCAGTCCGGCACGCCGGCAAACGCGTCATAGGCGCTTTCCAGCGCGTCCGTATCGCTCAAGGCCAGAACGCGCATGGCGCGCTGACGCGCCTTTTGTTCGTCTTTGTCCATCTACAATACCATCGCCTTGCCTGATCGCCCGAAAACGACAGGGGCTCCTAACCCGCTCCATCATATTTGTCTATACAAATTTAGCGGCGCTTGTAGACAAATCAAGGAAGGCGCTATTAGGAAGCTTCATTTTTACAAACGCATGACAGGCGGACGATTTCGTCACCAGAGGATGATACACACCCTATGATCGAGCGCGGCAGCGGCATTGCGATATGGAAACAGATCGTTGCGGATCTCGAGGCGGGTATTGCCGATGGGCGCATCCCGGCCGGTGCGCAGCTACCCACCGAAATGGAACTGGCGACGCGCTACAAGGTCAACCGCCACACCGTCAGGCGCGCGCTGGCCGAACTGGCCAATACCGGCGCCATCGAGGCGACGCAGGGGCGCGGCACCTTCGTTTCGCACCATCCGATTACCTATCCGCTGACGGCGCGGACGCGCTTTTCCGAAATCGTCTCGGCACAGGATCTTCAGCCCGGCGGGCGCATGATCGCCTCGGCCGAGGAGCCGGCGCGCGCCATGGTAGCCGAAAGACTGGCCCTCAAGCCGGAAACGCCGGTCATTCGGCTCGAAATGCTGCGCGTGGCCGAAAGCCGGCCGGTGGTCATCGGCACGTCCTGGTTTCCCAAACACCTCGCGCCTGATCTCATCGCCAACTACGCCGAGACCGGCTCGATCACCCGGGCGCTGGCCCTGGCGGGACATGGCGACTATCGGCGCGAGGCAAGCTGGATTTCGGCCCAGCCCGCGGAACCCGAGGACATCCGGCACCTCAAACTCGCCAGAGGCATCCCCGTGCTGTTCGTCGAAAGCGTCAATGTGACGGCCACCGGCACGCCCTTGCAGTTTTCCAGAACGCGATTCGCCGGCGACGCCATCCAGCTCCTCGTCAAAAGCTGAGGCTTTTCAGCCGCCTGCCCTTCTGGCTCGGCCGATTTGTCGGGTTTTCTCCACATTCATGAAGATGAAACAGAACCGACACAGGGTCTTTACAGGCGCCAGCTACCCCTTCGAAAACGATCGCGAAGGGCCTTGCGCATGCTCAGACTGGAAAATGTCAGCCGACGGTTCGGTGCCAATACCGCCGTCGCCGACTGCACCCTGACCATCCCCTCGGGGCAAATGGTCGGCATTATCGGCCGGTCGGGTGCGGGCAAATCGACGCTTTTGCGCATGATCAACCGGCTGATCGATCCCTCCGATGGGCGCGTCAGTTTCAACGACGTCGAAGTGTCCGCCCTCAAGGGCGATACCCTCAGATCCTGGCAGCGCGACTGCGCCATGATCTTTCAGCAGTTCAATCTGGTGCCGCGCATCGACGTTCTGACCAATGTCCTGCTCGGCCGTCTCAACACCCGCAACACCCTGACCTCCGTGCTTGGCCTGTTCACCCGGCGCGAACGGGCCGAGGCGCTGACCGCGCTCGAACGGCTCGACATCGCCGAGGTGGCACTGCAGCGCGCCGGAACGCTGTCCGGCGGCCAGCAGCAGCGAGTTTCGATTGCCCGTGCCATGATGCAGAACCCCAAGATCATGCTCGCCGACGAGCCGATCGCCTCGCTCGATCCGCGTAACGCCAAGATCGTCATGGACTCGCTCAAACAGATCAACGAGCAACATGGCATCACCGTCATTTCCAACCTTCACACGCTCGACACCGCCCGTGCCTATTGCCAGCGCATCATCGGCATGCGGGCCGGCCGCGTGGTCTTCGACGGCACGCCGGACGAGCTGACCACCGCCGTGGCGCAGGACATCTACGGCGCCGACGGGCTCAAGGACGCGTTTTCAGAATCCATTACCTCGACTTTTCTTCCCCAGCCGGTGCCGGACGCGGCGCTGGTTTCCTCCCATTCCATCGGACCGATCGGCTCTGCCGCAACGGCTGGCTGAACCGGATCCGTGGCTGCAAACGCCCGCGGCAAGTCCCCCGGGCGACAAAACCAAGACCGACGATCAATCAGGAGAGACGTCATGCTCAAGAAAGTGCTTCTGGGCTCCATCGCCCTCATGGTGCTGACCAGTGCCGCGCTTGCCGAAATGCCGAAGGAATTCCGTATCGGCATGCTCGGCGGCGAAAACGAAGCCGACCGGTTGCGCAACGCGCAGTGCTTCGTCGACTACCTCACCGAGGATTTCGGCTTCGAGAAGGTCTCGGTCTTCCCTGCCGCCGATTATGACGGCGTCATCCAGGGTCTTCTGGGCGGCACGCTCGATTATGCCGAACTCGGCGCCTCCGGCTATGCCAAGCTCTATCTCGAAAACGCCGACGCGGCCGAACCGATCCTCACCACGGTCCAGACCGACGGCTCGACCGGTTATCATTCCGTCATGGTCGCTCGCAAGGATTCGGGCATGACCGACGTCATGGAAATGAAGGGCAAGAAACTCGGCTTCGCCGACCCGGATTCGACTTCCGGATTTCTGATCCCGACCGTGACCCTGCCCGATGCCATCGGCATGCCGGTCGACGAATTCTTCGGCGAGACCGGTTTCGGCGGCGGCCATGAGAACCTGGTTCTCGAGGTTCTTAAAGGCACGTTCGACGCCGGCACCACCTGGGCCTCGGGCGTCGGCGCGTTCTCCGAGGGCTACACCTCGGGCAACCTTAAAAAGATGGTCGAAAAGGGCATCCTCGACATGAACGATCTCGTTCAGCTGTGGATTTCCCCGCTCATCCCGAACGGCCCGCTCGTCGTGCGCTCCTCGCTCGATCAGGACGCCAAGGACGCCATCAAGGCATTCTTCATGGACCTGCCGGCCCGCGATCCGGACTGCTTCGCCAATCTCGAAGGCGGCGATTTCAGCGGCGTGATCGAAGTGACGCCGGAGTTCTACGCGCCGGTCATCGCGGCCCGCAAGGCCACCATCGGCGGCTAAGCTCTCTCGGGCCGGCGGTATCGTTTCCTGATACCGCCGGTCTTTTCATGCCGATCAGCAGGTGAAGACACGGTGAATACGACACCAAGCGGTGGCCTAAGCCCACATTCCAAGCTCGACCTCATCGAGGCGAATTTCCAGGACCTGGCGAGAACGCGCCGCCTTTATACCCTTCTCGCCGTTTCCGCCCTCGTAGTCGCCGTCACCTGGTCGGCCTGGTTCGCCAACGACACCAATGCCGGCAAGTTTTTCGACCGCCTGCCCTATTTCTTCGACTTTTTCATCGACCTGATGCCGCGCGACCCCATGGAACCGCTGCGGGCCCTGTTCGATCTGCCGAGTCCTTATTACGACGGCTCGCTCAAATATAACTACGAGGTCGGCCGGATCGCCCTTTTCGGCGATTTTTATCTGCCGGAGTATTTTTTCAAGATGATCGAGACGCTCAACATCGCGGCGGTCTCGACCATTTTCGGCTACGCCCTCGGCTTCGTTCTCTCGTTCCTCGCTGCCGCCAACATGAACACCAACCGCTGGTCGCGGTTCGCGGTACGGCGCTTTCTCGAGATTTTGAGGGCCTTTCCCGAGATCGTCATCGCCGGCTTTTTTCTCGTCGTTTTCTCGATCGGCGCCATTCCCGCCATCCTCGCCGTCGCCATTCACACGGTCGGGGCGCTCGGCAAGATGTTCTTCGAAGTGGTCGAGAACGCCGACATGAAGCCCGACGATGGCTTGCGGGCGGTCGGGGCCAACTGGATCGAGCGGGTCTGGTTCGGCATCGTGCCCCAGGTCATGCCCAATTTCGTGTCCTATGGCCTCTTGCGCCTCGAAATCAACGTTCGGGCCTCGACGATCATCGGAGCCGTCGGCGGTGGCGGTATCGGCGAATCGCTGAGGCTCTCGATCTCGCGCGGCCACGAGGCCAAGACGCTGGCCATCGTCTTTTTGCTGTTCGTAACCATCATCGTCGTCGACCAGCTAAGCGCCTGGCTCAGGCGCAAGCTCGTCGGCGAACAGGCTTTCCTCGCGGAGGGCATGGCATGATCAGTCTCGAGCCCGCCGACGTCACACGTGTTGAAAACCGCTATCCGGACGTGTTCAGCAAGAATCGCTGGCGTCGTTTCGCCCCGCTTTTCGGCGCCGTCGCAGTGGCGCTCTATTTCGTCTATGTGTGGAATTTCTTTTCCATGACCGACGTGCTCGATCGGGCGAAATGGGATATCGCCGGCAATTATCTCGCCGACTGGGTCTCCTACGAATCCCGTCCCGACATCGAAATCAACGACACCTGGCTCGATATCGCCTTTCCGCGTTTCGATCCCCTTGGCAGTGACCCGCATCCGGACTGGCTCACCAGCCAATCGGGTGTGGTCACCAAGACCATCGAAATCGCTGCGCCGGTAACGACCGAGCCCGGCGCCAGGCAAAACGCCGGCTTCATGGGATCTCTGGCGCCGACCGGCAGCGCGTCCGACGCGGCGACATCTGCAACGTCCGCCTTTGGGTTCATGGGTGCCGGCGGAGCCGTCGGAACGACGCCAGCGACACCGGTCGAGAAAACGACCGAGACGATCACCGAGGAGGCGATCGTTCGCGCCGTGGTGCATCAGGGCGCCGGGATCATCACGGTCACGCCCGGACTGGTCGAGGTGGAAAGAAACGGGGCGATCTTTGCTTTCACTGTCAAGCGTGGAACCGGCGTCTTTCCGCGCCAGGACCTGCCCGACTGGATCACCCAGAAGGAATCGGGTGGCAAGGTCTATGTCTGGCTCGGGTTCGACGGCCGCGTCGAGATCGAAGACGACGAGGTCAAACTGCGCTACCGGTTCCTGGGCTGGGAGAATTTCCTGTTCGATACCAGTTCGCCCTTCTTCGGCAAATCGCTGGGTGAGGTGGCGGGACTGGTCCTTTCCGGCCCGGACGTCATCGCCGGCACGCCGAACTGGCGGCTTGCCTTCGACAATATCTGGAACAATGCCGAATGGCAGCATGGCGATGTGTGGGTCAAGCTCGTGCAGACCATCGTCATGGCCTTCATGGGCACGCTTCTCGCCTCGGCTCTGGCTTTTCCCCTTTCCTTTGTCGCCGCCCGCAACATCACGCCCAATCGCGCCGTCAACTGGAGCATGAAGCGCGTCTTCGATTTCACCCGCTCGGTCGACATGCTGATCTGGGCGCTGTTTTTCACCCGCGCCTTCGGCCCCGGCCCGCTGGCCGGCATTTCGGCGATCTTTTTCACCGACACCGGCACCTTCGGAAAGCTCTTTTCCGAATCGCTCGAAAACATCGACGACAAGCAGCGTGAGGGCGTGCGCTCGGTCGGCGCACATCCGCTTCTGGTCCACCGTTTCGGCATCATCCCGCAGGTGTTGCCGGTCTTTTTGTCCCAGACCCTTTATTTCTGGGAATCCAACACCCGTTCGGCGACGATCATCGGTGCGGTCGGTGCCGGCGGTATCGGCTTGAAGCTCTGGGAATCGATGCGCACCAATGCCGACTGGGAAAACGTCTTTTATATGGTGATCCTCATCCTCATCGTCGTCTTCGTTTTCGACAACATCTCGGGATTCCTGCGCGCGCGCCTGATCGGCACCACCCGGGCAGCCGACTGAAACTGTCTTCAATCCTTTGCCGGTAGCACCAGTTTTGCGATAAGGCCGCGATGGTTGGAACCAAGACTGTCCGGAAAGGCCTCAAGGCTTTCCAGGCCAATCCCGTTGACCAGAATATGATCGATCGGAAAGCCCAGGGCATCGAACGGACCCAGTCCAGTCGGCCAGGTGGCCGGCTCCAGAGCCTTTCTCTTGAGACCGGAGGCGTCGAGAAAGGTCACAAAGCGCGGCGACCAGGAGGCCGTGTTGAAGTCGCCGGCGGCAATGACCGGCATGTCGATCCCGGCAATCCGCTCGGCGGCGCGCCGGTATTCGGCCTCCTGCCAGGTGCCGATTTCGGCCTTGGTCAGATGCAGGCCGGCCAGTGCGATTTTCTGGTCCGCAACTGTCGTCGTCACGATAAAGAACCGCGTCGGCGCCCGCGCCTCGTCAAGATAATAGTCCGGCGCGCTCAGCTTGAAGCGTGATAGCAAAAGACTGTCGCAGCGCCTGATGACCGTGCCGCAACCGAGCTGATAGGGATAGGTCTTTTTCAGCCGATCGAGATAGGGTTTGAGGGGCTGGCCCTCCTGGATGAAGGCGATGTCGGGCCGTTCATCCTCGATGAACCGGGCGATCCGCTCGCCATTTTCCCAGTTCCAGCCCAAAAGGTTGAAGCTCATGACCTTGAGTGCGGTTCCGTTTCCTTCTGCTTTTGGCGTCGCGGTGTGCGGGGCCAGTGTCGAGACCATGTGGACAAGAACGAGAACCGACACGAAAATATAGAAAAGCCCGGTCAGGCGCCGATGCAACAAAAGGAGCAGAACCGCCATAACCAGAACGATCACCACCAGGTGCAGTCTGAGACTGCCGAGAATGACGACGACCGGATGCTGCGAGTCTAGAAAGCTCACCGCCAGCGCCAGACTGCCGGCAAGCGCCAGAAGGGCCGGAATATCGGACAGGACAGGCGGGAGGGTTTTCATCATGCGAGAGTTCGGGAAGATCCGGCTTTCTGAGGCTTTCGAAAGATTTTTGCCGCAATTACATGGTGAATGCGGCAGAGGGCGGGCAGGACTGCTTGGGCTGGAACACTTTCTTATAAACCTTGTTCCGGTTCTCGTTCTTTTTTGGGCAGGGACGGTAGAAACGACCGCCTGCGAGATGGTAACCGATATGCTCGAGGCCAATGTGATCGGCGCGCCGGACGGGGCCACACTCATTTTGTCGAATGGCGACAAGCTTCGTCTGAGTGGCATCCAGGCGCCCAAGCTTTACGGACCGGACCGGCACGGCACCAACTGGCCGCTTGCGTTTGAAGCCCAAACCGTGCTCGATCATCTGGCGGCGGGGCAAGCCATCGCGATTTCCGCCGGCACAACGGCGCGCGACCGGCACGGACGTCTGATCGGACAGGCCTTTCTCGATGACGGCACCTGGGTACAGGAAAAGATGATCGCGGCCGGTTTCGCCCGTGCTTATTCTTTTGCCGACAGCCGCGACTGCGCCGGCGAACTGCTCAAGGCGGAAGCCAAGGCGCGCGCCGAGCGGCTGGGCCTGTGGTCCGATCCGTTCTATGCCATACGCGACGCGGCGCGGCCGGATGATCTTCTCGACCGGCTCGGTTCTTTCGAACTGGTCGAAGGGCGCGTTCTCCTGGCGGACGAGGTTGGCACGTCAGTCTATTTGAATTTCGGGCGCTACTGGAAACGGGATTTCACCGTGACGATCGACAAGAAGGCACGAAAGCTTTTCGATGCAGCCGGCTTCGATCCGCTCGGACTCGACGGCGCGCTCATCAGGGTCCGGGGCTGGATCGAAGAGCGTGACGGACCGCGCATCATCGTGACCCATCCCGAACAGATCGAGGTGCTGGCAACGCCATGAGCCGTCCGTTCCGCCCCATGATGCACAAGACCATTGCCATCGCTCTGGCGCTTTTCGCGCTGTCCGGATGTTCGAGCCTCCTGCCCGGCAACGATATTTCGGTTGCGCGCACGGGCGAGACAAATATGGCGCCGGCGATCCCCGAGGGCACCGATCCCGATGATGTGGTGGTCGGACGACGCGAACACCCGCGCATCATTGCGTCCTATGGCGGCGTCTATCACGATGCGGCAGCCGAAATCATGATCGCCCGCATCACCGGCAAGCTGCTGGCGGCGGCCGACCAGCCGGACACGCCCTATACGGTCACAATTCTCGATACACCGCAAGTCAATGCCTTTGCCCTGCCCGGCGGCTTCATCTACGTCACGCGCGGCATCCTGGCCCTGGCCAATAACGAATCCGAGCTGGCGGCCGTGATCGGGCACGAGATCGGCCATGTGGTGCTCAGGCATGCGCGCGCCCGGTCGAACCGCGTTCGCTCCAGCGAAATTGTCAACAAGGTGATCACCGGCATTTTGGGCGGCGATCTCGAAACCGACCAGTCGGCGGCGCGGGCACGTTTGTCGCTGGCCACCTTCAGCCAGGCGCAGGAACTGGCGGCCGACAGGGAAGGCGTCCATATCGCGGCACGGGCCGGCTTCGATCCCAATGCCGCCGCACGCTTCCTGTCCTCGATGGGGAGGTTCGCCGCCATGGCCGGGTCCAGCGATGAGGGAGGTGACGATTTCCTGTCGAGCCACCCCTCCACCCCCGATCGCATCGAACGGGTGCTCGATGAGGCACGCGGTCTCGGTTGGGAGCCCGGCTGGACCACGAGCGGGCGTAAAACCTATCTCACGGCGATCGACAATCTGGCCTTCGGCGACAGTCCGAACCAGGGGGCCATCGTCGGACGCCAGTTCATCCATCCCAAGCTCGGCTTCACCTTCTCCGTTCCCACGGCCTACAGTTTGCAGAATACGTCGACCGCGGTGGTCGGACTGGCGGGCGATGGCGAGGCAGTCCGGTTCGACAGCGCAGAAGTGCCGGAAACCATGTCCCTGACCGATTATCTGAGATCGGGCTGGATCGCCGGACTCGACACCGAAAGCGTCGCAGCCGAGACCCATAACGGCATCGAAATGGCCAGCGGATCGGCCGAAACCCCGCAATGGCATTTCCGCGTGACCGCCGTCCGTTTCGAGGGCGATGTCTATCGCTACATCTTCGCTTCGCGCACGGGCGACGCTGATTTCCTCAAGCGGGCCAAGGAGACAATTTCCAGCTTCCGCAAGGTCACCGGCAGCGATACCCGCAAGATCAAGCACACCGTCCTGTCCATGGTGACCGCCAGGCCGGGCGATACCACCGCCTCGCTTGCCGCCAAAATGACCGGCGTGGTCGACGGCTCGGACCTCTTCTTGGTGCTGAACAGCCTTTACCAAGGCGATCCGATCACGCCGGGCGAGCAGTACAAGATCGTCAGTGTCGAGTGACTCACTCAGTCGATTCTGAAGCCACGTGCCGATAGCCTCTGACGTCGAGTCGGGGTCAAGTCACGTTGCGTCTTCAGTCTGTGAAGGCGAGACCGGTAAGACAGATGACGTGAAATCGGGCAGCGAATCAGGTGCAGATCTTGTCAAAGTGAAAGCGATCCGGCGTTGACAGGTCGTCGCTGGCGATGAATCCAAGGCTTTCAAGAAGGCGCGCCGAGGCCGTATTGTCGCCATCGACTTTGGCGCTGATGTGCACCGGCGCGGTTTTTTCGATTGCTGCGACCAAGCTGCCGACAAACTCTTTGCCAAAGCCTTTTCCCCACTCTCGTTCGCCCAGGAAATAGCCGATCATGATAACCGGGATTCGTGCCTGCGCTTGCTCGTCATCGCCAAAGAGCATACCCAGCCCGATCAATCGGCTATCCGCACGGGCGTGCGCGCACCAAATTTCCTCTTCCTTGTCACGGTCACCAATCCAGTCTGCGATGGCTGCATAGGTGCCCGGAAAATCCATCTCCAAGGGCAGGCGCTTGGTGATGGAGGGCGTGAGCATTTTCTCAAGTGCATTTTCCAGCGCCGGGCGTCGGATGGGGTCGGCTAGGATTGAACGCCAATTAGTTATGACGAGACGTCCGGTCTCAATACGTCGCGACGGATCGATTGCCTGCGCCATGGTGACTTGCCCCTCTACACGCGATTTTGCGCCACTCTAGTACGGGTCCCGCGTCTTGCCAAAGACGTGGAACCGAATCGATAAAAAAAGGCCGGCTTCAAGCCGGCCTTCGGCAAAGCAACCTTCAAAAAAACCGCTCAGGCGGCGGCTTCCTCGTCGTCTTCCTCGACGTCCGCCGCCTCGGATTTGGCGGCGCGGCGCGGGCTCTTGGCGAGGTTCTTTTCGATCAACTGGATCGCTTCGGTCAAGGTCAGCTTGTTGACCGCCGCGATCTCGCGCGACATGCGGTCCATGGCCTGCTCGAACAGCTGGCGTTCCGAATAGGACTGCTCGGGCTGGTCGTCGGACCGGTAAAGATCGCGTACGACTTCGGAGATGGCGACCAGGTCGCCGGAATTGATCTTGGCTTCGTATTCCTGGGCCCGGCGCGACCACATGGTGCGCTTGATGCGGGCTCGGCCCGTCACCGTTTCGAGCGATTTTTTCACCACGTCGTCCTCAGCAAGCTTGCGCATGCCCACCGACTTGATCTTGGCAACAGGAACGCGAAGAGTGAGCTTGTCCTGCTCGAAGCTGATGACGAACAGCTCGAGGGTCAAACCGGCAACTTCCTGTTCTTCGATTGAGACGATCTGGCCAACGCCGTGCGCCGGATAGACGATAAACTCACCCGTCTTGAAACCGACACGCTGCTGAGATTTTTTCGTTGCCATAATGGGCATACTCCTGTTGACGCCGCGACGGCCGCCCTGGCGACCGTCCCCTTTAGCCTTGGCGTTTCTGACCGAACGCTGCGGCAATCAACCTTCCCCTGAGCCGGACGGTTTTACCGGCCTAGGCTAAGAAACAATCGTGTTTCGAAAGAACCGCGTGCCTTCTGGCACTCCAGTTTTACAGAGGTGGCTGATATTTATCCGAAGAGCATAGCATAAATTTCCGCGAGAATCAAAACGCGCGACTCAAGCGGACGGTGCTCCCGAACACTGTGGGAGCTTTTGTCAACGCGTTTGCTTGCCGCGGCCGGCGCGGCGGACGTGCGTCAATCGCCCTCGCCCGGTTTCTCGGAAAAGTATTTCTCGAGCTTGCCGGTTTCGCCGTCATACTTTTCCGCATCGGCGGGCGGATTGCGCTTTTCCGTAATATTGGGCCAGATGGCGGCGAACTTGGCGTTGAGTTCGAGCCAGGAGTCCAGTCCTTCTTCGGTATCGGGCTTGATGGCTTCGGCCGGGCATTCCGGTTCGCACACGCCGCAATCGATACATTCGTCCGGATGGATGACGAGCATGTTCTCGCCTTCGTAGAAGCAGTCGACCGGGCAGACCTCCACGCAGTCCATGTATTTGCATTTGATGCAATTGTCGGTGACGATATAGGTCATTGTCAGCGGGTTCCCAAAAACCGAATTAGGGGCCGGTCGAACGAGGCGCGACGCGCGAAAGCCACGGCGCATCCAGAACCGGTGCTATCCGCTTTTTTTGCGTGTTGCAAGACGACCGACACAATGTCCGGCCGGGCTTTGACAATTGGAATGAGCCCGGTGCGAAAACGTCCTAAAGCCGTCGGCGCGTCACCTGCCGTGAACCGCGCGGCCGTTCGTTCGGAACCGGAGCGCCCGGCTCCGGCCGATGTTCGGGCGACAGGTCCTCGTAAAGCGTTTGGGCCTCGCTGGCCGGCCCGCGTCGCTGGCCGGGATTAACGACACGCAGCACCCGGATGCGATGATTGAGCACGAAGGTCAGAACCGTTCCCGGACCGACGCGGTAGTCGGTGCGATCGATCTTGAGCTTGTCGACACGCACCGCGCCGGAGGCGATGAATTTCTGCGCCAGCGTACGCGACTTGAACAGGCGCGCAAACCACAGCCACTTGTCGAGGCGTTGCCGCTCGCCGTTCTCGGCACTCATGCGTCGATCCGGTGCAAAACGGGCAGGCGCGCTTTCATCACTTGTTCTGGCGTTCCTTGAGCACGGCCAGGGCCGCGAAGGGCGAATCCGGATCGAAAGCCCGTTCGCGGGGTGGTCTGTTCGCCTCGCCCTCGGGACGGTTGCGCGACTTGTCGCGGGACTTGTCGAACGGCTTGCCCTTGCGCGGCGCCTCGTGCTCCGCACCATCGCCGCGTGCCGGATCCGACCGTCGGCCATGGAAACGCTGCTTGCGGGCACCGTTCGGACGTCCGTCCTTGTCGTCGCGTCGATCCCGGCTCTCCGGCGTACCCGGTTCACCCTGCGAAGCCCCCTCGGGCCGGCGGGGGCGGCGATTGTGGTGGGACCTGTCGCCAGAACGCCCGCCCGGATACCAGATCTCGTCAAACCGCGGTTCGTCCGGCGGCGCCGCAGCCGTCTCGGCTTGCGGAACCTCGGCAACCTCTGGTGCGCCCGTCTCCTGTGCGCCATCGATACGCTTCAGATCGGCCTGGTCCGTCTCGGCTTCCGTCGGTTCGCTCAAGGGTTCGGACGCCGCCGCATCAACCGCTTCCGGCGTCGCATCGTCGAGCGATCTCAGATCGGCCTGATCGGCTTCGGTCTCCGAGGGCTCCGGCGTGGCGGGCGCGTTCGTTTCCGGCGCGCCGTCGATGCGCTTCAGATCGGCCTGGTCCGTCTCGGCTTCCGTCGGTTCGCTCAAGGGTTCGGACGCCGCCGCATCAACCGCTTCCGGCGTCGCACCGTCGAGCGTTCTCAGATCGGCCTGATCGGCTTCGTCACCCGTCGGGCCGGATCCGGCCGGCGGTTCGGGCGGCAGCGGCGTGCGCTGCACCCGATAGCCGAGCGATTTGAGGATCGAGGAAAAGTCTTCTCCGGCACAGCCCAGAAGCGAGGTCATTTCGACGGTGACGCGGAAGCCGTTGCCCGGCGCGGCGCCAGCCGGCACCTCGCCGTCGACCGTTTGCGGGTTGAGCGCGATCAGCGGCCGGATGAGATCGGCCAGCCGTTCGAGAATGTCGACGCGCACCGCCCGCTTGCCGGCCAGCTTGAAACCGGCGACTTCGTAAAAATGCGGCGCCACGTCCGGATCGGTCTCGAAACTGGTGCGACCCGAAAGGATGACCGGCGGCAGTTCCGACACGCCCGGCTGGCGTACGCCACCATGCTTGAGCGCAAACAAAATGAGCGCCAGTTCGCGCGGCGCCGGCTTGAGCGAGGCCGGCACGTAGATGTGATAGGCGCCGAACTTGATGCCGAGCTTGCGCATCTTGCCGCGCACGTCCTGATCGAGCCCCTTGACGTCGCTGGCCACGATCTGACGCGGCAGGATGCCGAGATGTTCGGCGAGCTGGAAGGCGATGCCCCGGGCCGTTCCTTCGAGTTCGTTCGGGCTTTTCAGCGTAGCGATGGGATCGAGCTGGGTATTGATCAAATGCCTGAGCCACAGCGACAGCCGATCCTGAACCCGATCAAGATCGGCGCCATTGAGGCTCTCGTCGCACAAAACGATAACGCGCGGCGCGAGAATATCGTCGCCCTCGACGATTTCCGCGACGACCTCGCCCTTCCATCTCAGATAGCCGTCCGTTGACAGGACGACCTCTTCGTTGGGCGCGCTGGCAAGGCGCGCAGCACGATTGCGGATTTCCGGTGCGACGGCGCTCTGGGCGGCAGTGCGCAACCCCTTGGCGTCGGTTTCCCCGTCCGTTCGCGCCAAGGTGAAGCGAAAGCCTTCGATCGTGCCGATTAAGTGCCCTTCAACAGAGATCTCGCCCCTGTCATTGATCTCAGGTGATACCATGCGTCTGTCTCGTAAATGCCTGATGAGGACGGAAGTGCGACGGTCAACGAAACGCTGTGTCAGTTTCTCGTGCAAAGCATCGGAAAGCCGGTCCTCAATCGAGCGGGTCCTTTCACGCCAATGGACCGGATCTGCGAGCCAGTTCCGGCGATTGGCAACGAAAGTCCAAGTCCTAATTTGCCTTATCCGGTGGGACAAGGTGTCTATATCGCCTTCGGTATTGTCGCAGAAGCGCACCTGCTCGGCAATCCAGTCCGTGTCAAGTGCGCCGCTTTGTGCAAGTTCTTTAAAGATTCGCGACACCAGATAGGTGTGTTGACCTGGTGAAATGTCGCGATAATCGGGAATCTGGCAACATTCCCACATCAAACGCACCCGTTCCTCGCGTGTCGCGAGTTCGGAAAGCTCGCTCTTTACAAGCGATTCGAGCGTGCGCTGATCGATAGCGGTGGGCGCGCGCGTCAGCCCCTTTTGGTCCGGAACCCTGTCGAGCGAAGCCCTGAGCGCCTTGAGTGAAGAAAAATCGAGTCGGGTGTTGCGCCACTGCAAAACCTTGACCGGCTCGAAATCGTGCCCCTCGATTCGGGCGATCAGCTCGTCGTCGAAGGCATCGGCCAGACCCGTGGTGCCGAAGGTACCGTCGGTCATGTGCCGTCCGGCGCGTCCGGCGATCTGGCCGAACTCGGCCGGGGTCAGCGGGCGGGTCTGGTAGCCGTCGAACTTGTTGTCCGAAGCAAAGGCCACATGTTTGACGTCGAGATTAAGCCCCATGCCGATGGCATCGGTGGCGACGAGGAAATCGACATCGCCATTTTCGAAAAGATCGACCTGGGCGTTGCGGGTACGGGGTGACAGGGCCCCCATCACCACGGCGGCCCCGCCGCGTTCGCGCCTGATCAGTTCGGCGATGGCATAGACCTCGGAGGCCGAAAAGGCGACGATGGCGGTGCGCGGCGGCTGGCGGGTAATCTTTTTCGAGCCGGCCCATAAAAGCGTCGACAGACGCGGCCGGTTGATGATCTCGGCGCCGGGCAGGAGCTTTCTGACGATCGGGATCATGGTGGCGGCGCCCAGAAGCAGCGTCTCGGAGCGGCCACGGGCATGAAGGATGCGATCGGTGAAGATGTGGCCGCGATCGAAATCGGTGGCGGTCTGGATTTCATCTATGGCGAGACACTCGACCGGCATGTCGAGCGGCATGGCCTCGACCGTCGCCACCCAATAGCGCGGATGCGCCGGCACGAGCCGCTCCTCGCCGGTGATGAGCGCCACCTTGTCGGCGCCGACGCGATCGGAGACGCGATTGTAGACCTCGCGGGCCAGAAGCCGCAAAGGCAGGCCGATCATGCCGGTGCGATACGCCAGCATGCGGTCGATGGCAAAATGGGTCTTGCCGGTATTTGTCGGGCCGAGAACGGCCCTGAGGCTGCCAGCTTCCAGCTTGTCCGTCACGTAAGAACACCCGGGAGGGAAAAGGTCGGTTGTTCCATCATGGCACGGGTGCGGGGATTCGACCAAGAGCCGGCTTAACGAATGAAACGCAAAGGGAACAAACTCGGACCGAATCGCTGTCGAATCGAAAATGCCGGTTTGTTCTCCACTTCATATGGGGGCCATGTGCCGGTAGCGACACTACAAAACGACGATGACGGCGAAATTGGGCCAGAATCGCCGTTTCGGGTGTTCACCTTGCTTGCCATTGGCTTAACAAGCGCGGAATCGCTTTGTTCGTAAACGAGGTGTGAACGCGTTCCTTTCGAAAAAAAACCTTCGATTCAGGTGGAATGCCCCAATTCCGGGCGGATGTGTCGCCTTTGTTGGCAAAACAGTGCTTGCCGGCCCAAAACGGGACAGCGGCGTGTGCTGTGGGGATCTGTCACTGGAAAGCGGGCGGCCGCTTGTCGAAGCCCAGTTCGATCGGGTCGAAACCGAACGCCTCGGCGATGTGCTCGAGGGTGCCGATGAGGACGACGTCCTCGCCTATCTGACTTCGTTTCCACCCGGCGACAGGGCAAACGAAACCGAAATCGCCGACCTGAAGCAACGGATCGCCGGACGCTTCGTAAGCGACGACGGCGTCTTGCGGGTCACCATCGAGACGGGCGTCTTCGTCTGCCGGCAGGCGATCCCGGCAGACCCGTCCGCTTGAGGGTCATCGGCTCGGCTATGATGGCGGTTTCCTTGCGTGGGTTTCCTGATAGAAAGACCGCGATCAACATCAAGACAGCCGATATGGCCAGCAACAAGACGATCGGAACCGGGCAAGAAGCACCGATGCATGTGATGAACATGCGGGCCACGCGCAATCACAATCTGTCGGCGGTGTTCGAGGCGATACGCGAAGGCGACGGCGTCTCGCGCACCGAAATCGGCAGAAATATGCCGTTTTCCCTGCAGACGGTGACCACGCTCAGCCAGGAGCTGATCGCAATGGGGCTGATCCAGGAAGGCGACCGTTTACAGACCCGGGCCAAGGGTAAGCCGCATATGGCGCTGCATATCGTGCCCGGACGAGGCTATGCCATCGGCATCCAGATCCGCTGGAACTCGACGACACTGTGTCTCGTCGATCTCGCCTACAGCAAAATCGAAGAGAAGCTCTACCAGATCGAACCGTTTCCGGTGACGCGCTACATCGATCAGATCGTCGGGATCATCGATGATTTCCGCGTCCGGCATCGGGACAAGGACATCTGGGCGCTCGGTGTGTCGGCACCTCTGCTCGCCGCCTCCCGCGCCATGCTGGATGCCTATCCCAGTACCATCGAATGGAAGGACGGGGAGTGGTTCGGCGCCCTGTGGCAGACCCATTCGACCGCGAGCCTGCGCGAGACCCTGCAGCAAAGGACCGGGCTGCCGGTCACCATGCTCAACAATCCGCAATCGGCGGCCATCGCCGAGGCGATGTTTTCGCCGGCCGCAGCCCGCATGGTCTATATCATGGTCGGGCTGAGCCTTGGCGCCGCCTTTGTCAACAAACGCGAGCTCAACCAGGAGCTGTGGCGCAATGCCGGCGAGATCGGCTATATCGTCTACAGGGACAGGCCGCTCAACAGCGTGCTCTCGGTTTCCGGATTGCGTGAGCATCTCGGCCTCACGGCGCCGCAGGGCCAGTACGAGTCTCTCGTGGAACGCGCCCTGACCGAGCGCCGGGACGAATTGGAAATCTGGTTTGCCGCCGCGGCCGAAAGACTGTTGCTGGTTGCCAACTTCCTCGAAAACACCATGCGTCCCGATGGCATTGTCCTCGGCGGTTTCCTGCCGCCGGCCTATATTGCGGAGCTGGTGCGGCGGGTCATGCCCCTGCCGGATTCGATCGTTCCGGATCAGGGGGCCACCAGCCGGATATTGCCGCGCCTGGCTGCGGCGCGCCATTCGGTCGAATCGATTCCCTACGGTGCAGCGATTGCGCCCCTGTCCAGCCGTGCCAACGCGCGGTTCTCCGAGCTCCTTGGTCAAAGACGCAGCAATTAGGGCAGCCTGCGCTCGGGTGAAATCACCCTTCCGGGACGATTTGTCTGCTGTCAATTGCCGCATCCTCGCACCGCTGCGACATGCGCAGCCTTCGGCCTATCCGAAAATGCTTGGTTCGAGACCCGACTGAAGCCGGGAATGACAACATAGCCGAACACACCATTCCCGGAATGACAAAACTCGTTCCGGGTGCCCCTGGGACAATCCCGTAGGACACTTGCAGCAGGGCTCGATGTTTGATCAATATATTATTAATCACGAAACTTTATTAAATGAGTGCGGCCGCAATCCGTCGCCTGAAGCGCGATTATTGAACTGGACGCCGCAGAATTCGTACACGCGACCTTACTATTATAGGTTTTCTCAACGAAAAACCTATAAAATAGCCCCAATGATAGAAATACATTATTACTATAATTCTGAATGTTGTTGCATAATCTTCTGAATTCATCGCCCACACAGTAGCAGTAGTATCGATTATAATTGATATATGAGTGCAAAAACGTCGATACTACTAGTATGGTAGGTGATGAATATATGAGATACGCTTGACGAGGCGTATGTATCTGGTATGTCGGTCTGTACCGGAAATACGAGTTATTACCTAAACGAAACACCGTATTGCCGGAGACAGAGCGTTTTTTGGGAGGACGGAGATGAAATACCTAAATCGTTCAATACTGGGCGGCGCCGTGCTGGCGCTCGCCCTGTCGGCACCGGCTTTCGGTCAGGCGGTGACCAACGCCCCCGACCCGATCCCCGGCGCACCGAAGGTGACCATCGAGGAGATCACCGTTCATTCGCCCCATATCGAGGGTAATTTGATGGGCGAGTCGGCCGATCGCCAAGTCTATGTCGTCTTGCCGCCGAGCTATGAATCAGAGCCGGATCGCCACTATCCGGTGGTTTATGCGCTGCACGGCTATTCCATCGGCCCGACGGAATGGCAGGTGGAAATCCACGTACCGCAGACTATCGAGGGCGCCTATGCCAACGGGGCGCAGGAGATGATCGTCGTCCTGCCGAACTCGTATAATCCCTATGGTGGCGCGCTTTATTCGAGCTCGAAGACCACCGGCGATTTCGAGCGTTTCATCTCGGACGACCTGGTCGCCTATATCGACAGCCACTACCGGACCATCGCCAAGCGCGAAAGCCGAGGCCTCGGTGGCCATTCGGCCGGCGGATACGGCGCCCTTCGCGTCGGCATGAAGCACGCCGACGTCTTCGGTTCGCTCTATGTCATGAGCCCAGGGCACCTGATTACACGCGAACTGTCGAAGCAGACCTCGGAAGACTATGCCAAGATCGCTCAGCTCAAGAGCCCGGCCGAGGCCAAGGAGCTGTTGCCCTGGGGGTTGTGGCAGGACATGGCCGCCTCGGCCGCCTGGGCGCCGAATCCGGACAATCCGCCGCTCTATCTCGACTTCCCGACCGATCTTGCCAAGCGCGACAGCGTCCTGTCCCGCTGGGCCGCCAATAATGGTTTCAACATAGTCGATCAGTATATCGGCGAGCTTGAGACCTATGACGCCATCGGGCTCGAGGTCGGCGAGCAGGACGGGTTCTTCCCGATCGTGACGCATCTGCACGACATCTTCGTGTCCTACGGCCTCGCGCATGATTGGGACACCTATCAGGGCGATCACACGAGCGAACTCGGCTATCGCATGCAGGACCATTTCATGCCGTTCTTCTCCGCCCATCTGAAGGGCGAATGATACTATCGGGTCTGGCCCGAAACGATTGCACCAATGCCCCCGACCGGTTGCCGGCCGGGGGTTTTGTTTTGACCAAAACCTCTCGCGCCCTCCGCCATCGGCGTTTTTTGAACGCAGGCGGTATGCCCGTCTAATTAAGGGACGTCATCACCATGGACAGATCGCCGGCCGCGGTGCCCATCAGCACGCGGTAGGGGATGAAATAGCCGGTCTTGTCCAGGGGAGCGTACCACACGAGGATCTTGTCGGAATGGGCGAGGTAATCGGTGACCTCGGAATTCTCGTAATGGCCGGAAATGGGGATGTACTTCACCCGGCACAGGGCCACCGGTCCCTGATAGCCGGTGCGTTCGGACGTCGCCGTCTGCATGGCGCCGAAGCTCATCGCCAGATCGTAGCGCTCCATGCCGGTGAAGATCCTGAGCTTGCGGTTGCAGAGCTCGGGCGACAGAGTCCCGCCCTTGAAGATGAAGGACGTGATGGGATCGGTCACGCCGGCCAGATCCTTGCGTTCGAGTGCAACGCGCCCGTAATCGGACTGGATCGGCGGGCTGACCTTGAACCCGGTGGCATTGCCGCTGGCATAGGTAACGTCGACGGCAAATTCCTCGCCGCGCGCACGCGTGGTCAGGGAGAAGTCGTTGGCCGACAAGCCGCTGCCGGCCGACCGGCCGGTGGAATCGGCACTGGCCGTGCCGCTGGCGACCAATGTGCCCACACCCGAGACATTGGCGCCGACATCGACGGCATAGGTGGACCCGTTGTCGGTGAAGCGGATATCGAGATCGGCGATGTTGATCCCGGCCAGACTGATGACGTATTCAACCGTCCTGTCGATTTCGCCGGAATGGGCGCCGCCGCTCAACGCCAGGAACAGGCCGAGTGCCAGGCCACGCGACCGCGCTGCCCGGCGTTTCCGGCCAGTCGCGAGATGACAGCCGTTTTCGGTCGGACCGGAAAAAGCGCGTTCGACCATCTGGAGACTCCAAAACTCACGCAACATGACCAATAGAGTATTTCCGGACATGCCTAAAAAAGCGTGAAGTCGACGCCAGGACGCCAGCGCAGCGGATCGAAAAGGCGAGGTCGGGCCCTAAAGGGTGCAACACTGGCGCCGATACGATACGCCTTCTTGACGGAACCGCAGGGTTTGACTATCTAGACCCGACTTTTCAAAGCTTAGTTTCGGCTGCGGCAGCGGAAAAAGCTCCGCACGCAGTCGTTTCGTGTTACGGGAACGAACAAAATGGCCATGCGTTGCGAACTGACCGGCAAGGGCGTGCTGACCGGCAACAAGGTCAGCCACGCCATGAACCATACCCGCCGGCGCTTTCTGCCCAATCTGTGCAGGGTAACCCTCATCTCCGACGCGCTGGAGCGCCCGGTCAAACTGAGGATCGCTGCCAGCACCCTGAGAACCATCGAGGCGCGCGGCGGACTCGATGCCTATCTGATGAACATGCGCGACGACCGCCTGTCCAATCGCGGTCTGCTCTTGAAGCACGAGGTCAAGACCGCTCTGGCTGCCCAGGCTGCCTGATCGCGGCGTCGAACACTTTTTTGAGACGGCGCCCGAGCGGCGCCGTTTCGTTTTAGCGCGATCTTGATGGGATCGCGCCGTCGCCGGCGGTTCCTGGCTCCGATGATCCTGTCGGGTGGCACGGTGCCGTCATAAAGGGCAACCCGCCCCGGCCTTTTGCCGGCAAGCGGAAAAGGGGCGCGTCAAAAAACGTCGCCGCCAGAAAGGTGCAGATCCATGCGCACCCGTTTCATCATGGCAATTCTCGCCATGGTCGCCGTCGTGGCATCTTCCAACTATCTCGTGCAATTCCCCGTTCAGGGCCATGTCGGCGGCATCGATCTCGCCAATATCCTCACATGGGGCGCCTTCACCTATCCGGTGGCGTTCCTGGTCACCGATTTGACCAATCGGCATTTCGGTCCGGCGACGGCGCGCAGGGTCGTGCTGTTCGGCTTCGCCATCGCTGTCGTGTGGTCGGCGTTCCTCGCCAGCCCGCGCATCGCCATTGCCTCCGGCTCGGCCTTCCTTCTCGCCCAGTTCCTCGACGTCACCATTTTCCACCGCATGCGCACCAATCCGCGCTGGTGGCGGGCGCCGTTCATCTCTTCGGTTCTCGGCTCCGTCATCGACACCGTCTTTTTCTGGGGCGTCGCCTATTCGGTCAGCTTCGGGTTCGTCGACACGCTGTTCGGCAAGGCAAACGGCTCGCTCGGCTTTCCCGTACCCTTCTGGGACGTGGGCCCCGAGGTGCCGCTCTGGGTCTCGCTGGCCCTGGGCGATTTCTCCGTCAAGATGATCGTGGCGCTCGTCCTGCTCGCCCCCTATGGCGCGCTGAGGCGGATGATCTCGGACCGCATCCTCAGCCCCGCCGCCGGTTAACCGATCGGCTCATTGCACCGGACAGGCCGGCGTCGTTGCGACGACGGCGGCGAAATCCTTGCGCGCGATGGCATCGTCGAGAAAGGCGATGCGCTCGGCGTCCAGCTCGGGCAGCATCTGGCTGACATCCCAATCCTCGGGCTTGCCTTCGCCAGCCACAAAAAGCGAGCGGCGGAGGAAGTACTCGATGTCGGGGTTGAGCGAGATCAGATCCCGCAGCTCATTGCTGGCCAGGAGTGAATCGAGGGCGTCGACCTGACCGGCCTCGGCGTTGTCGAGCAATTGGTCGGTGAAATACTGGAAATATCGTTCGGCCGGCGTTCCGGAAGACGTAATCCGCGCGCCGCAGAATTGCAGGCCATCCATATCGATCCGAAAGCTCGTTCTGTAGAGCTCCATGGTCGGGATCTCATAGAGGCAAAATCCGAGATAGATATCGTTCTTTCGCGCCATGTAGGCCTTCCATTCGCGGTAGCGCCGATCGATCTCACCGGTTTTCAGGAAATCCGGGTGCCGGCGTTCATAAATTTCGAAGGCGTTGGCCAGAATGATCCGACAATAATCATGACTTCCGGTATCGGCAGTGCCGCGCGTCAACAGTCTGAATTCTTCTCCCACCAAGTCGAAGGAAATCGGCTGCGGGTGTTCCTCGAAAGACCAGTCCAGCTTCTGGGCCAATGCATGTTGAGGTAGGGCGACAAGGAACAAAAGCCAGGTCAGCAAAATGACTGATCTAGAGCATCGGACCCAAAAGTTGGAACCGGTTTTGGGATAAATCCAATGCGCAAACAAAAGGATAGAGCGCAGTTCCGATTCCATCGGAACATCCGGCACTCCAGAGAATTCAACGTTTTTATCTGATTTGTCCACGCTGCTTCGAGCTCCCTTATTCTTGGGATATCGAGAACCTAGCAGGCCAAAAAGATGGACAATACTGAAAAAGACCCTGCGCAATGCCGCAGATTGCGGGAAATCGACCGTGACGTTCAAAGCCGCATGGGCGAGGTGATGGCTCAGCACGCAGATCTGGCATCAGGTCTCGGAGAAGCACAGGATCAAATTCATCGGTTCAACTCCAAACTGGAGGAACTGGAAAAAACGCTGCTGGCAGCGAATGCTGCATCTGCGATGCGCGGAGGCCCCGGCGCGGCGGCGGGGGTACTCGTTGCCGATCTGAGCACACGCATTGCCGCGAACCAATCCCAACTCGACCACTGGAAGCAGAAATACGATGCCATCGCCCGTCAGCAGCAGCATTTGCGCGATGAGCACACAAGGCTCACACGCAGTCTGGCCGACAATGCCCGGCCCATGCACGATCTGAACTGTGTCATCTGATAGCGCGCGCCGAGGTTGAACAGGTGCGCCGCGGCCGGACTGGAGTGTTTTCGGGAAAAGTGGCCCCCACTTTTCCGGCTGAGCCTGTCGAAGCCTCGAAACACGGCAAAACAACGATCTGGAGCCGTTCAGACGATTCCACCTGAATGTGAACTGCTTGTCCCCCCGGTCTCGACTTCCGCCCAACGTCTGCGAAAGATAACGATCCCCCAGACCGAGACGACGGCGAACGCCACGACGATGGCTTCGAGCGTCCAGATATGGGCCGCCGATCCGAGCCCAAAACTAAGCTGGCCCCAGACCGCCACGACATCGATCGCCGATTTGAAGAGGAATGCCACCCAGAACCAGCGGATCTGGCGGGCCAGGACGGCGTAAACGATGAGATAGGTCGTGAAGCCGTGCACGAAAATCGTGCCGATACGCTCGACGGTGGCCGCCGGCATGATCGCCCAGTCGAGCGGTTTGACATTGGCAGCGACCGTCGGGGAAACAGTGCCCGGCATATAAAGAACCATCAGGGTCGGGATGAGGGCAGCAAGACCGATGACCAGGGCCTCGATGGCGCCGAACCCGTAGCCGAGCGCCAGCGCGCGATTGCTGTCGAACCGGTTGAGCCAGGGGATGAAGCGGACGGCGAGATAGAGGAGGCCGCATTCGAACACGCCGGTCAAAAGCCCGACATAAAGGAAAAAGACGGCATCGCCCACGCTGACGCCCAAGGCAGTCCTGAGACCGGTATAGACGTGGACATTTATCGGGATGGCCCAGGCGAACTTGAGCGCGACGGCGACGATCCACAGACCGCCGCCGATAAGAAGCGCCAGCCAAACTTTTCCGAGTTGAAGGCGCGACCAGGCAATAAAACCGATGGCGGTTAAAAGCATGCCGGCAATCGACAGGAAATTGGCTGTCATGGTGTTTCTTTTTCCAAGCGCCCCGGGGTCAGGCCAATAGCGGCGTTGCCAGCGCCACGGCGAGAATATCTCGAGCCGCTTCCAGATCCCTTCGATCGATGGTTTCCGTCACGGTGTGGATAAAGCGCGTCCCGACGACGATACCGACGGCCTTGGCCCCGGCGGCGGCCTGCTGGGCGGCGGCGCCATCCTGTCCGCCACGGGCCAGGATGGTCCGCTGGAAGGGAATGTCGTACCTAATAGCCAGTGCTTCGATCTCCCGGACCAGATCGATATCGGCGATGAACGAGGAATCCTTGACGTGCAGCCCAAAGCCCTTGCCCTGCACCGTCACCGCCTCGTGTTCGGGCACGCCGGGCGTGTCGCAGGCCAGGGTCGTGTCGACGCCGAACCCGATATCGGGCTGAACCGCATGGGCCGCCGTGCGTGCGCCCCTCAACCCCACTTCCTCCTGGCTCGTGAACACCACGTGGATGTCATAGGGGTTGTCGGCGCCCGAGGCATCGAGCGCACGCATCGCCTCGATGCCGAGCCAGCACGCGATGCGGTTGTCGAGCGCTTTTGAAACGAACTTGTCGCCCATCTGGAAGAAGGGCTCGTCCATGACGACGTAGTCGCCGACCTTGACCGTTTCGGCGGTCTTTTCGCCAAGCCCGATATCGATGAAGAACTCGGCGATTTCCGGGATCTTCTTGGCATCCTCGGGCGGCAGGATATGGATCGGCTTGCCGCCGGGATTCATGATGCCCTTGAAATCGCCATTCTCGGTCACGACCAGCACGCGCCGCGAGAAAAGGTTGCGCCGATCGAACCCACCAACCGGATCGACATGGATGTAGCCATCCTTGGAGATGTGCGACACCAGAAAGCCGATCTCGTCCATATGGCACAAGAGCAGCACCTTTTTGGGGGTCTCGCCGCCGCCACGCGCCTTGCGCACGCAGTGAAGCGAGCCCATCGCGTCGGTGGTGACGCTGTCGAACAGGCCCTCGGCCTCTTTTTCAATGAGGGCGCGAATGCGGTGTTCGCGGCCGGGCACGCCGGGGGTTTCGCACAGGCGCTTGAGCAAATCGGTATTCATTCTTTCTCCTTTGCCGGAAGGGCGAATTCGAGCAGGAGCGTGCGCTCCCAACCGCTGTAATTGTCATCCGAGACCAGACTGATGCGGGTTTCCCCGTCCGGTCCGGGATGAACGGCGATACCTTCCATATTGTCGATGGCCCCACCCGAGGCCGTCAGAATGACGTCGCCGGCGAGAACGGCGCCGGGTCGAATGTCATCGGCGGCGATGCGCCGCACCTGCATGACGAAACCGAGAAGACCCACGCCGCGTTCCAAAAGCACCATGTCGCCATTGGGCAGGAACGCGCAGTCAGTCGGATTGACCCCTTCGGTCTTCACGATCGAGAACGCGCCCCGGTCGCGGTTGCCGCGCATGAAGGCGGCGATATTGCCGTCCGGCGTCTCGTCGCCCTCGGTGATCAGCATGCTCGAGCCGGCGACCGGCGAGGCATCCGGGGCGATGCACACCGCTTCGAGCGAATCATTGGTCCTCAAATGCGTCAGCCAGTCGGGGATGGCCACCTCGCGCGCCGCGCCGCCCGGACGTCCGTCAATGACGTCGAAATCGGCAACCCGCGTCAGGTTCTCGAAACCGACGCGGACGGCGGCGATTTTTCCGTCGCGCGCGATGGGAGCGATGGCTTCGGCATCGCGGGCGAACTGACGCGGCAGATCCTGACCCTTGGAATTCTGGATTGCTTCGGCGGAGACCCCGATCAGTTCGAGCGGGTGGCCGTTTTCGTCATAGATGAGCTGGCCGGAAATAAACCAGCCCCTGTCGGAGACAAAGGCCAGTTTCTGTTCGGGTGTTAAAAAGGCGATGCCGGAAAGCCCGCCGAACTGCATGGCGTCCGAACTCATTTGCACGCCGCCACGCCAGACCAACCCATCCACTTGCGTGTCGAGCCTGGCCGTCTTGAAGGTTTTGACCGGTACGCTCATGACCGTAATGTCTTCGGCCGCCACCGGCGCCGCAAGCGTGCAACACAAGATGGCGGCGACGAAAATCCGGCTAATCACGAGCGTTGGCGGCGCGGAGCCGAAGGCGGCTCTTCCTCGAACAGGGCGGCAAGGTTGTCGGTGATGGCCCCGGCCAGTTCCTCGGCGTCGAGCAGGGTCACCGCCCGCCGGTAATAGCGGGTGACGTCGTGACCAATGCCGATGGCGATCAACTGAATGGGCGAACGTAGTTCGATATCCTCGATGACTTCGCGCAAATGCGCTTCGAGATAATTGCCGGGATTGACGCTCTGCGTCGAGTCGTCAACCGGCGCACCGTCCGATATCACCATCAGGATGCGGCGGTTTTCGGGCCGGATCAGAAGACGCTTGTGCGCCCATTGCAGCGCTTCACCGTCGATGTTCTCCTTCAAGAGCCCCTCGCGCATCATCAGCCCGAGATTGCGGCGGGCGTGCCGCCATGGCTCGTCGGCGCTCTTGTAGATGATGTGGCGGATATCGTTGAGCCGGCCTGGATTGGACGGACGCCCCGCTTCCAGCCAGGCTTCGCGCGATTTGCCCCCCTTCCAGGCCTTGGTCGTGAATCCGAGAATCTCGACCTTGACCCCGCAGCGTTCCAGGGTCCGCGCCAGGATGTCGCCGCAGATCGCCGCGATGGTGATGGGGCGGCCGCGCATGGAGCCGGAATTGTCGATCAGAAGCGTGACGACCGTATCGCGGAAATCGGTGTCGTTCTCGACCTTGAAGCTCAAGGGCTGCAGCGGATCGGTGACGACGCGCGTCAGCCGCGCCGTGTCTAAAAGCCCCTCTTCAAGATCGAAGGCCCAAGACCGGTTCTGCTGCGCCATAAGGCGGCGCTGCAGCTTGTTGGCCAGCCGCGCCACGGCGCCGGCAAGGTTTTCGAGCTGGCGGTCGAGCAGTTGGCGCAGCTGTTCGAGTTCCTCGGGCGGACACAGGTCGGCGGCGTCCACCACCTCGTCGAAACGGGTGGTAAAGATCCTGTAGGACTGGACGTTGCTGAGACGCCCTTCCTCGGTACTGGGCGGAGGGGGCGCCGGACTTTCCTCGCCGGTATCGGCCTCCATTTCCTGATCGGTGTCCTGGAAATCGGTTTCGGCGCCTTCGGCCTCGCCTTCTTCCTCGCTCGATCCGTCGACCTCGTCCTGGTCGGTCTCGGCGTCCTCGGACTGGCCCTTGCCCTGTTCGGGCTGCTGGTCCTGGGCTTCGCCTTCGTTCTTGTCCTGATCGTCCTTGTTCTCGTCGTCGTCGTTCTCGAATTCACCGAGTTCGGCATCCGACAACAATTCGAGTTCATTGAGGAGCTTGTGGGCCGCACGCGAAAAGGCGATCTGGTCGTGAATGCTCTTTTCGAGGGCATCAAGACTGTTGGTGCAGCGGTTTTCGACGTCGTCGCGCCAGAGACCGACGAGGTTCTGTCCCGAATCGGGCACCTCGATGCCGCCCAGACGCTGCCTCAGCATCAGGCCGAGCGCCTCGGCGAGCGGAGCATCGTCCTTTTCGACGACATGGCCGAGATTGGCCCGGAACAGCCGGTCCTCGAGTGCCTCGCCAAGGTTCTGGCGCATGCCGGGCAGGCGACGGCACCCCAGCGATTCCACCCGCGCCTGTTCGAGCGCGTCGAAGGCGGCGCGGGCCTGCGGGTCGGCAGGCGAGCGGCGGCGATGGACGTCCTCGTCATGGGCGGCCAGACGCATGGCCATGGCGTCGGCCTGACCGCGGGCGATGGACACATCCCGCATGCTCGGCAGACGCGGCAGATTGGCGAGGCGCGCCTTGTCCTTGGAAAGGACCGGCCGATCGGAAGTGAACGACACCTCCAGGTCGGATTTGCCGGCAACGGCGCGCAACGTCGCGCCGACCGCACTCTTGAGCGGCTGGGTCTTGTCGGGCTTGTTCTGCTTCTGGCCCTGCAGCGGCGACTTCAAAGACATCCCTGGACCTTATCCCGAGCGTAGCGAAGGATTTAGCCGGTTTTGGCCCGTCGCTCCATAGCACGAGGTTGCAACCATGAGGGGCGACGGAATTTCATCCGGAAAGGCATTGCGTGTCTTTTGGGAACGAACACGCGATCCCTTCAAAGACGAGACCGTGCGTTTTTTCAAACGCACGATCGGACCTAAATGCTGATCGCCAGATTGGCGGCGGATTCCGGCAGCTCTTCGCCGAACACCCGCTGATAGAACTCGGCGACCACCGGACGTTCCAGCTCGTCGCACTTGTTCAAAAAGGTCAGGCGGAAGGCAAATCCGAGATCGCCGCCGAAAATCTCGGCGTTCTCCGCCCAGGTCAGCACCGTTCGCGGGCTCATCACCGTCGAAAGATCGCCGTTGATGAACGCCGAACGCGTCAGATCGGCGAGCCGGACCATGTTGTTGACCGTCTTCTGGCCATCCTCGGTCTTGGCATAGGTCTTGGCCTTGGCCAGAACGATGCCCGCTTCCTTTTCGTGCGGCAGATAGTTGAGCGTGGTGACGATCGACCAGCGGTCCATCTGGCCCTGATTGATCTGCTGGGTGCCGTGATAAAGCCCCGAGGTGTCGCCAAGACCGATGGTATTGGTTGTCGAAAACAGCCGGAACGAGGGATGCGGCGTGATCACCCGGTTCTGATCGAGAAGGGTCAGACGGCCCGACTGCTCCAGAACGCGCTGGATGACGAACATCACGTCCGGCCGGCCGGCATCGTATTCGTCGAAAACGAGCGCGATGTTGTTCTGCACCGCCCAGGGCAGGATGCCGTCGCGGAATTCGGTGATCTGCTTGCCGTCCTTCAGGACGATGGCGTCCTTGCCCACCAGATCGATACGGGAGACATGGCTGTCGAGATTGACGCGGACGAGCGGCCAGTTGAGGCGCGCCGCGACCTGCTCGATATGGGTCGATTTCCCGGTGCCATGGTAGCCCTGGATCATGACGCGGCGGTTGAACTGGAAGCCGGCGAGAATCGCAAGGGTTGTGTTGCGGTCGAACAGATAGTCCGGATCAAGGGGCGGCACGTGTGGGCCTTGTTCGGCATAGCCCTTGACCTTCATGTCGGAATCGATTCCGAAGGTCGCGCGGATGTCGTAGTCCTTGTCCGGCAGATTGGCGAATTCAGTCATTTCAGTCCCGGTCGGGCATGGTTTTCAAGAAAGATCGTATCAGCTGAGGCGGCTCTATAGCAGCTTCGATGGGTCCGGCCTAGATAGGTGAGCCGCCGATCCGATGATAGTGATAAATAGATATTATTCGCGCCGCAAACACACGATAGCGGCGAAACGGCGCTATTGCAGAAACCCCTTCTGCTTGAGATGGGTATAGGCGAGAATGATGGCGCGCATGCGGTCCTCGGACGCCTTGTCCCCACCATTGGCATCGGGGTGGTGAATCTTGACCAGCGCCTTGTAGGCCTTCTTGATTTCGGCGGTTGGGGGCAACCCTTCCAGCCCCAGGGTTTCGAGCGCGCGCCGGTCGGGTTCGGCCAGGCGCCGTTGTGGTTTGGCCGTGGTGCCGATATCGGCGCCCTTGCGCTTGGCGAGACGGGCGAAAAGGTTGAGCGGATCGGATACGGGCCGGCGGGCGTAATCGCGCGGCTGGCCGGCTCGCGGATTCGCGCCGGGCTTGGCCGCCGACATGGATTCCCAGGTCGGCCGTTCGCCGGTCGCCGCCGCCTGCCGGGTCATCTGCTCGATCTTGTCGTCGCTGGCGCCGTCGAAATAATCGAAGTTCTGATTGTATTGCTGGACATGCTCCATGCAGAAAAAGTAAAACTCGCCCGCGGCGCGCCAGCCCTTGGGCGCCTTGTAAAGGCCCGGTCGGTTGCAGCCCTCCCACTGGCACTGCACGATGTCGTGTTCGGACCTTGCGGGATGCCGCGGTTTGATGCGGACAGTGTCAAACAACTTGGAATTGAGCTTCATCAGCCTTAACTGGACACCAGAGTTTTTGAATCTTCACGCCGGAGAACCGACAAATGAGCATGCGCGACACCATCATCGACAAGCTCACCGAAAACCTCGAGCCTTCGCTGCTCGAAGTGATCGACGAGAGCGGACGGCATCACGCCCACCAGCACCGTCTCGACCATTCCCTTGCCCACGACCACACCCACCTTCATCGCCATGACCACTCGGGTCACAGCAAAGGCGGTGAGACGCATTTCCGGATCAGAATCGCGACCCGTCATTTTGACGGGCTGAGCCGCGTCGCGCAACACCGGCTCGTCATGAAAGCTCTCGAAGCGGAAATCAAGGCCGGTGTGCACGCCCTCGCCATCGAGGTGGTTCAAGCCTGACGTGAGGCGTGTCCTACGCCTCGCAAACGCCTGTGCCCAGCCCTCAATATGCCGCGTTGAAACCTGCTGAAATGCGCTTATCTTTGTAGCAGCGTCGGCTTTTGTTCCTTAACTGGCATCACCTTGAGCTGCGTCAGGCGATTGCGCTGCTTTCTCAGGACCCTGTAGCGGAAATTGTGGAAGGTGAATTGCTGGCCCTCGTTGGGAATCATCTTGGCCTCGTGAATGACCAGGCCGGCGATGGTCACGGCTTCTTCTTCCGGCAAATGCCAGTCGAGCGAACGGTTGATGTCGCGAATCGGCACGTCGCCATCGATGAGGTATGAGCCGTCGGCCTGTTTGACGATGCCCTGGATGACGATGTCGTATTCATCCGAAATATCGCCGACGATTTCTTCCAGAATGTCTTCAAGCGTGATCAGGCCCTCGACCTCGCCATATTCGTCGACGACCAGGGCGAAATGGGTCTTGCCTTTCAGAAAGGCGCTGAGCTGGGCCGAAAGCGGCGTGGTGTCGGGCACGAACCAGGGCTTGATCGCCAGTTTTCGGAAATCGAGCCTGGCGATGTCGCCCTGGGCGCGGATAAGCGCCCGCAACACGTCCTTGGAATGGATGATGCCGATGATGTCGTCGCGCTCGTCGTGATAGAGCGGCATGCGGGTATAAGGACTCTTGAGCACGGCCTGGACCAGCTCGTCGTTCGACCAACCGACATCAAGCGCCCCAATGCGGGTGCGATGCACCATGACGTCGGAGACTTCGAGTTCGCCGAAGCGGAAGACGTTGTGGATATAGGTCGCCTGTCCGGCCTCCATCTTGCCGTGCTCGGCCGACACCTCGATCAGATCCTCGATTTCCTCATCGGACAGGATTTCCTGATGGCTCGCCTCGGCCACGCCCATAAGCCTCAAAACGCCGCTCGCCGCCGCGTTGAGCAGCCAGGTCAGCGGGAACAGAAGGACATAGGAAACGTGCAGCGGATAGGCGATGAACAGCGAAACCGGCTCCGGCTTGCGAATGGCGAAGGTCTTGGGCACCTGTTCGCCCAGAACGATATGGAAGGCGGAAAACAACAGGAACCCAGCGATGAAGGCGATCAGATGCACCGCCGAATCGGGCAAGCCGAGCGGTAAAAGCAAGGGGGCGATCAGCGCCGCAACCGTCGGCTCGCCGACCCAGCCGAGCCCGAGCGAGGCCATGGTGATCCCGAGCTGGCAATTGGCCAGATAAGCCTCGACCCTTGTCAGCATGTGTCGAATGAGACGTGCCCCGAACACGTCCTTTTCGGCAAGAACCTCGATGCGAAAGCCGCGCGATTTGACCAGGGCGAATTCGGCCGCGACGTAAAAGGCATTGGCGGCCAGCAAGAGAACCGCGATCGTCAGGTTCAGAACAGTCTCGTTCACGAAAATTTCCCCGTGCAAAAACGCGCCTGTCCCACCGGCAGGATCGAAAAATGCCGGCGGTCGGCCCGCGGGTTCTTTTTGCAGGGTTGTGCTGTTGCACGCAACAGCGGCGCGCCGATTACCCGTGAAGCGGAGTGACGCGGATCTTGGTCAGGCGGTTGCGTTGCTTTTTCACCACTAGGAAGCGGAAACCGTGGAAGGTGAATTGCTGGCCTTCATTGGGAATGGACTGCGCCTCGTGAATGACGAGCCCGGCGACAGTCACCGCCTCCTCGTCCGGCATGTGCCAGTTGAGGGACCGGTTGACGTCACGGATCGGCACGTCGCCATCGATGAGATAGGAGCCGTCGGGCTGCTTGGCGATGCCCTGGATGACGATGTCGTATTCGTCCGAAATGTCGCCGACGATTTCTTCGAGAATGTCCTCGAGCGTGATCAGACCCTCGACCTCGCCATATTCGTCAATGACCAGGGCAAAATGAACCTTGCCTTTCAAAAAGGCGTTGAGCTGAACCGAAAGCGGCGTGGTATTGGGCACGAACCAGGGTTTCGAGACGAGCTTGTCGATATCGATCTGGCCGATAGCTCCGCCGGAGCGGAACAGGGCCCGCAACACATCCTTGGCGCGAACGACGCCGACGATATTGTCCGGGTTGTCGCGATAAAGCGGCACACGGGTATAGGGGCTTTCGAGCATGGCCCGGATCAGCTCCTCGGGCGGCAGGGAAATGTCGAAGGCAACGATACGCGTGCGGTGGATCATGACGTCGGCGACCTCGAGTTCCTTGAGGTCGAGAATGCCACCGAGCATGTCGCGGTCGCCCTTGATGACTTCGCCTTCCTCGTGCAGCAGGTCGACGGTGCTGCGGATCTCGTCCGATCCGGTGATGCCGGAGGTCGTATCGTCGGCCGAGACGCCGATGAACCGCAGCACCACCCGCACGACCGCCTGAACCGCGATGGTGACCGGTGCGAAAATGACGATGACGGGCTTGACGATCGGCGCGACCGAAAGGGCAAAGCCATCCGGATGGTTGATCGCCCAGGTCTTGGGCAGCACCTCGGCGAAAACCACCACCGCCAGCGTCATGCCGAGCGTGGCGTAGACCACGCCGGAATGGCCGAACAGCGTAATCAGCACGCTCGTCGCCAGCGACGAGGCGAGAATGTTGACCAGATTGTTGCCCAACAGCAGGCCGCCAAGCAGCCTTTCCTTATTGGCCGTCAGGTTTTCAACCGTTTCGGCGCGCTTGTCCCCGTTCCGGGCCAACGTGTAGATGCGGGCGCGCGAGGCGGCGGTCAGGGCCGTTTCCGAGCCGGAGAAAAAGGCCGACAGCAAAAGCAGAACGACGATCCCGGCAATGGTGGCCCACAAGGCAGTAATCATTTTGTGAGGATGTCCTCGAGGAAGGTTTGAACGTCATCGGCCATAACGCCCTTTTCGACGAAAGAGCGCCCGATGCCGCGGGTCAGGATGAAAGTCAGCTCCCCGCGCTCGACCTTCTTGTCCTGCGCGATCGCCGCCATCAGCGTTTCGACGCCCGGCGTTTCGCCCGCAATATCTTTTACATGGGTCGGCAGGCCCGCGCCCTCAAGGTGCCGCGCCATCCGAACGACGTCCTGGGAGGGGCAAAACCCGAGCCGGGCGGAGAACTCGTAGGCCATGACCATGCCGATGGCGACGCCTTCGCCGTGATAGAGCCGGTCGGAATACCCGGTCGCTTTTTCGAGGGCATGCCCGAAGGTGTGGCCGAGATTGAGCAGGGCGCGCGGACCGGCTTCCTTTTCATCGGCAATGACGAACCGGGCCTTGGCCGAGGCGGCGCGGGCGATGGCTTCGGCGCGGGCCGGCCCACCCTGATAGATCTCCGGACGCTTGGCTTCCAGCCAGTCGAAAAAGGCGGCGTCGTCGATCAGCCCGTATTTGGCGGTTTCGGCATAGCCGGAACGGAACTGGCGCGCATCGAGCGTATCGAGTGCATCGAGATCGGCGAGCACCAGACGCGGCTGATGGAAGGCCCCGCACAGGTTCTTGCCGAACGGGGTATTGATGCCGGTCTTGCCGCCGACTGAGGAATCCACCATGGCCAGAAGCGAGGTCGGCATCTGAACGAAATCCATGCCGCGCCGGGTGACCGAAGCGGCGAATCCGGCCAGATCGCCGACAACGCCACCCCCCAAGGGAATGACGAGATCGCGCCGTTCGAGCCTGGCCGCGATGAGATCGTTGACCACGCGGGCAAAGGTTTCATAGCTCTTGGACCCCTCGCCCGGCGCCACAACAATCACCTCATAGGACAATCCGGCTTTGTCGAGACTGTCCGTCAGGCGCGGCAATTGCGCTTTCGCCACGTTCTCGTCGGTGACGATGCCGTAGCGTGCCCCCGCGAAACGTTCGGCCAGAAGCGCGCCGGCGCGGTCGAGAAGACCGTGCCCGACATGAATGTCGTAAGCATGCTCGGCAAGAGAAATGGGAACGATGGTATCAGAGCTGGTCATTTTCGGGCTTTGTCCGGTGAAAAAGGAGCTGTGCGAGGATGGCGTCGAGAATTTCCCGGGCAATGATTTCGTGTGGCACGTCACGCGATTCGACGGTCACGTCCGCCTCGGCATAGGTGGGATAGCGCTGATCCATCAGATCCTTGAGGGTCTGGCGAGGATCGGCGGTCTTGAGAAGCGGTCGGTTGGAGCGGCGCGACACCCGTGAAAACAGGGTATCGAGATCAGCCCGCAGCCAGACGCTGACGCCACGCGCACGAATAAGCGCCCGTGTGTCGGCATTGATATAGGCCCCGCCGCCGGTGCCGAGCACGATATCGTCATCCGCCAGAAGCCGGGCGATGACGCGGGATTCGCCGGCGCGGAAATCGGCCTCGCCATGGGTGTCGAAGAACTCGGGAATGGACATGCCCGCGGCGATCTCGATTTCGGCATCGGAATCGATGAAACGCCGGTTGAGCGCCGCCGCGAGCCGTCGACCCACCGTGGTCTTCCCCGCGCCCATCATGCCGACAAGGACGATGGGCCGTCCGGCGAGTTGGTCAAGGACCGTCGTGACGAGCGCCTCGGGGAGCACGAGGGCATCCACCCGGGGTTTCGGCTCGTCATCGCTTCGCGGCTTGGAAGGGATCATGCAATGTCTCATCGGTCCGCCAGATAAATGCCACGGCTTGGACGGCCCCGGCAAGTCGATCCCACATTCGCTAGAACCGATGATGCGCGCCCGGACTTGATCCGCGGTGGCAAATCGGGGAAAAGTCCCGAAACGTCGTGCGTTTTTCGCCCTCTTGATTTGTGGGACATCGTCATGCCGAGCCTCATCCGTTTTCTGGTCGTGCTGGGCGTCATTGCCGGACTTGTCTTCGGTTCCATGGTGGCGCTGACCATTTTCGTCGCGCCGAGCGAAAAGGAAGTGGTCGTCACGATCCCGTCCCGCGACCTGTTCGAGGAAAAGAGCTTTTTCTCCACGACGAACGGCGCCGACCAGACCGGCGTGATCAAGCAGGATGAGGTTTCCGGCCTTTTCGAGCAGGACAAGGACTAGGGCGGAACGGGCCATGGCCTCAGCCGATGCCCAGATCGAAGCGTTTCTTGAAATGATGAGTGCCGAACGCGGCGCCGCCACCAACACGCTTCTGGCTTACGAACGCGACCTCAGCGATTTTTGCGGCTTTCTCGCCGGCAGGAAGACAGGGCTTCTTGAGGCCGACCGAAAAACGATCGGCGCCTATCTCGCCCATCTCGACGCCCAGGGGCTCGCGTCCCGCTCCGTGGCGCGACGGCTGAGCGCCTTGAGGCAGTTTTACCGTTTCCTGGTTTCCGAAGGCGTGAAGCCGGACGATCCGACCCGGATCGTCGCCGCGCCCAAACCACGCCGGAACCTGCCGAAAATCCTTTCCGTCGCCGAGGTCGACCGGTTGCTGAAGCTGGCCGAGACCGAAGCGAAGGCGGAAGCTGCCAGACCGGACGGCGGCGAAACGGCCCGCCGTCTCAATGTGCTCGTCGAACTGCTCTACGCCTCGGGTCTGAGGGTCAGCGAACTGGTGAGCCTCAAACGCGCCGCCGTCCTCAAGGAGTCGTCCTACCTGATGGTCGTCGGCAAGGGTGGACGCGAACGTATGGTGCCGCTGACCGATAGCGCACGCGACGCGCTTCTGGCCTGGAAGGCCCATCTCGAACCGGGCGTCTTCCTGTTTCCGGCCGACGGCGCGGAGGGACATTTGAGCCGCCAGGTCTTCGCACGCGAACTAAAGGCGCTGGGTGCACGCGCCGGCATCGCCGCCGCACGCCTGTCCCCACACGTCCTGCGCCATGCCTTCGCCTCCCACCTGTTGCAGGGCGGCGCGGACTTGAGGGCGGTGCAGACCCTTTTGGGCCATGCCGATATCTCGACCACGCAGATCTATACACACGTGCTCGACGAGCGGCTGAAAGCGCTGGTTGAAACCCATCATCCGCTCAACGATCCGGCCGGCCTTAACGATGATCCCGAGGAATCTTGACAGGACATGGTGCGATAGTCACTTTCCGGCCAAAATAGAGCGGCAAAACGCGCCACGTTTTCCGCCGAGGCATTGAGGCCCATGCAAAGCTATCTCGATTTCGAAAAACCCGTCGCCGAGCTCCAGGGTAAGATCCAGGAACTGAAATCCCTGGCGTCTGCCGATCAGGCGGTATCGATCGACGAGGAGGTCGGGCGCTTGCAGGCGCGGGCCGACGAGGCGCTGACCGATATCTACAAAAAACTCACCCCCTGGCAGAAGATCCAGGTGGCGCGCCATCCGCAGCGGCCGCATTTTTCCGATTACGCACGGGCGCTGATCACCGAATTCGTGCCCCTGGCCGGCGACAGGAAGTTCGCCGAGGACGCAGCGATCCAGACCGGATTCGGGCGTTTCCGCGGCACGCCGGTCGCCGTGATCGGCCAGGAAAAGGGCTCAACCACCGAAAGCCGTTTGAAACACAATTTCGGCATGGCCCGCCCCGAGGGCTATCGCAAGGCCGTGAGGGTCATGGAAATGGCCGAACGGTTCGATCTGCCGATCCTTGCCTTCGTCGACACGGCCGGCGCCTATCCCGGCATCGGCGCCGAGGAACGCGGCCAGGGCGAGGCCATCGCCCGCTCGACCGACATGTGCCTTTGCGTGGGCGTACCCAATCTCTCGATCATCATCGGCGAGGGTGGCTCGGGCGGCGCGCTCGCCATCGCCGTGGCCAACAAGGTGCTGATGCTCGAACACGCCGTCTATTCGGCGAGCACGCCGGAGGCCGGCGCCTCGATCCTCTTCCGCGATCCGGCCAAGGCGCCGGACATGGCGGCCGCGCAGAAAATCACCTCGTCCGACCTCATCGGGCTTGGCGTGATCGACGGCATCATCAAGGAGCCGATCGGCGGCGCCCATCGCCACCACGACGCGGTAATGAAGGCAACCGAAGAGGAAATCGCGCTCTTTCTCAAGGAGTTCGCCACCCTGTCGCCCGAGCAGTTGCGCCAGCACCGCCGCGACAAGTTTTTGAAGATGACCACGGCCATCACGCCGGTGTGAAGAAAAAAGACAGCGATTTGATGGTACGACGCCGGTATGTGGTTACGGGCAGGTAACCAGTTGATGCTCAAATCGGGGATCGCGTAGCCGCCCGGGCCTGGAGCGATGCGCGAAAAGTGAAACTTGCGGTTTTTCGCGAAAAAACACGGCGATCACAAAAGATAGAAAAACGCGTTTGGGCTCAGCCAAAACGTAACGAACTCCAGAACAACTGACGGTTGGTTCGATTGACAGGTATCGGGAAAGTTCTGCGTGCGGTGGTTCTTGTGGTGACGGCCGGTTTGCTCGCGTCGTGCACCGGCCTGATCAATGGCGAAGGCCGCGCCAATATTCCATTGTCGCAAGCGGCGGTATCCAGGCTTTCCTCCATGGGCTCCTCGCCCCAGGAACCGATGCTGGTCCGCATTTTCAAGCAAGAAGACCATCTCGAGGTGTGGAAGCATACCAGGGGCGGCACCTATGAGCTGTTCAAGACCTATGACATCTGCGCCTGGTCGGGCGATCTCGGCCCGAAGATCAAGGAAGGGGACCGACAGGCGCCGGAAGGATTTTATTCGATCACGCCGGGACTGATGAACCCGCGCTCCAACTACTATCTCGCTTTCAATACCGGCTTTCCCAACAAGTTCGACCGGGTCTGGGGCCGTACCGGCGCCAACCTGATGGTGCATGGCGATTGTTCGTCGCGCGGCTGTTACGCCATGACCGACGAACAGATCGCCGAAATCTATGCGCTGGCCCGGGAAGCCTTCAAGGGCGGGCAGCGCAAGTTCGAATTGCAGATCTTTCCGTTCCGCATGACCAACGAGAACCTTTTGAAACATCGCGACAGTCCGCATCTGGCGTTCTGGCGCAATCTCAAGCTCGGCTACGACGCCTTCGAGATGAGCCACGAAACCGTCGACTGGGACGTGTGCGAAAAACGCTATATCTTCTTTCCCGCCGGGGGCGCCACCAACGCGGCCGGTGCCTGCCCGGCCGCCACCACCAAGCCGGACCTGATGGCCAGGGTCGCGGCCAAGCAGAGAAGCGATCTCACGGATTTCGACCTCGCCGCTGCCGATCTCGACGAAAAGGCGGCCAAGAAGGCCGAGCGGGAGGAAGAGGCGCGTGTCGCGGCTGCCGAGCGGGCCGAGCGCACCGCCGAAATCAATGCCGCCGTCAAGGAACGGACCGAAGCCATTTCCGGCGCGGTGACCGGGTTTTTCGGCAATCTGTTCGGCACTCTTTCGCCCCAGCAGCCGGTCGTCGTAAAGAACGCCCCGATGCCTGCACCCGCGATTTTCCGGGGCTAACGCATCGAGTGAAATTGGACACCGATTTTCGCAATAGCCGATGCGACCGCTCAAGGACAAAATGTCCGGTTCGCCTATGCCTTTGTCCATCCGGTCAAAATCGAATCGGATCGCCTCGGTCGTGTTGAAAGTTTTGAGAACCGCCGCCGAAATGCAATGGCCCGAACTTGTGCGCTTGACCAAAGTCATTGCCCAAGCCATAGCTCAGTGCTCAACTTGCATTACCCCCCTACGTGCATCACATGAAGCAACAAATGGGAGCGTATCTAGATGAAGGACTTGCTCGTATTCCTCGACGGCACCGATGCGGATGAGGCGCGCATAGTTCAGGCAGAATCGATCGCTAGCCGCCATGATGCATTTCTGACCGGACTTTTCTGCAATGCCCTGCCCGAAGTGATGTTCGCCTCCGAAGCCGGCATGGCCTCGGTCGACGTGGTGTCGCAGATGCAGGATTCCTCGCGCGCCGACGGCGACGCCAAGGCGGAAGTGCTCGCGGCGCGTTTCGCCAAGCTGAGCGTGGCCAACGAAGTGCGGCGTTTCGACGTCTATTCCAGCCAGATGGGCCTGACGCTGGCCAGCGAGGCCCGGACGGCCGATCTGTTCATCGCCACCCGTCCCTATGGCCACTACAACAACCATGCCGATGCGCTGGAACAGGTTCTGTTCAATTCCGGTCGCGCCTGTCTGTTCCTGCCGCCGGTCGGCGCGCCGCACCCGTTCGACACGGTGCTTCTGGCCTGGCGCAATTCGCGCGAAGCGGCCCGCGCCGTTTCCGAGGCACTACCGGCCCTGATTGCCGCCAAGAAAGTCTATATCGCCATGGCGACCGAAGAAGGCGCCTCCCAGGATGGCGCCTCGCATCCCGGCGACAATATCGTGCGCTATCTCACGCGCCACGGCGCCAATGTCGAAATGCGTCCGCTTCTGGGCTGGTCACAGGTTGGCGAGGCTCTGCTCAACGAAGTCGGCAAGACAGAGGCCGATCTGCTGGTCATGGGCGGCTACGGCCATTCGCGCTTCCGCGAATGGGTGCTGGGCGGCGCGACGCGGGACATCCTGACCCGGGCGGAAGTGCCGGTTCTGATCGCCCACTGAGATTTCCCGGGCCGGCGCCCGAAACGGACGCCGGCTGGACAAAGCGCAAGGGAGTTCAGCCATGAAAGACATCCCCGCCTCTTTCCGCCATATCCGCCTGTTGCTGGCCCGTGAAGCCGACCATCCGGGCGGCGACGAGGATCACGGCTACGACATCGTCGCACCGCTCGACAGCGCCGGCAGAATCGACGGCGAGGCTTTCAGGACCCATCGTGACCTCTGCCGCGTCCGCCGCTTCCGGCCGGACGGAACCGACGCGGTCGGCAAGCTCGTTCACGGCCCCGGCGGTCGCTGGAGCTTCGATTACGACGACACGCGCAGCGACGACGACGAAGCCGGTTTCCGCTTCGAGGACGAAAGCTTTGTTGTCGGCGAATACGTGTCGATCCGCGAAGACGACGGCGACATGCACACCTTCGTGGTCGCCAAGGTCGCGGAAGTCTGAAATTCCATCTGAACCCACGGCTCGCCACACGCATGGCACGGCGCATCAAATAAAGGACGCCACTAATTAACGAAAAACACATTTCGTTAATTGGCGAGAATCGGGTTCCCGCCCTGGCAACCCCAAGGATTACGGCTCCTGTCGCGAGACTGGGCCGGTTCGTCGAAACCGTGGTCGGCGGCGAGGTCTCGAATTACCTCAATGCAATGATGCACGGGCTCGAGCGCATGAAAACCTTGCCGCTATCGCTCCGTCTCGTTCGGGAGATGCATCAAATACTGCTCGACAGCGGTCGCGGCGCTGGAGCAGTTGTGTCGGATCAAAGGAAACGTGAATCGGTTTCGGGCCGGAAAACCGGGCGTTCCCAAAAATCCCTGAATCGGTTTTCCAAACAATCGTGAATCGATTTCGGGCGATTTTAAAGGAATCGTGAGTCGACTTTGGGGGTGGCGCCCGTGCAACCATCACTTGTCTGGAAAAGAAGTATGGTTTGATCTAGGCTGTAGTGACGATTTAACTATTTCAGCCAGAGCATGATGGCGGCGAGCTTGATGAAGCCGAGGAAGTTGGCAGCAAGCTTGTCGTATCGGGTTGCGATGCGGCGCCATTGCTTGAGTTTGGCGAAGAAACCCTCGATGCCCCAGCGGTTTTTGTAGGCGATCTTGTCGTAACGGTGCTGGTATTTGCGGTGGCGGCGGGGCGGAATGACCGGTTCGCCGCCCTGTTCGAGAATGAGATCATGGAGGCGGTCGGCGTCGTAGGCACGGTCGGCAAGAACCTGACCGGCGTGAAGGCCCTCAATCATGTCGCAGGCCGGTACCATGTCGTTCTGCTGGCCGGGGCCGAGTTCAAATCGGACCGGCAAACCGAGCGCGTCGACTACAGCATGGACCTTGGTTCCGAACCCGCCCCGGGAGCGCCCGAGAGCCTGGGCTTGCGCTCCCCCCTTTTTCGTCGCGCACCGGCGGCTTGTGCCTGTGCCCGGATCACCGTGGCGTCGAGTGAAAGCCATTCCATGTCGGGATCATCGGCCACGGCCGCAAAGATCTTGTCGAACACGCCCATCTCGATCCAGCGATAATAGCGCCGCTTGACCGTCTGATAGGGCCCGAACCGATCCTCGGGCAGGTCGCGCCAGCGCGCCCCCGAATGAGCCAGCCACAGAATGGCATCGAAAAACCGCCGCCCGTCGCTACGCGGACCGCGCTTGCCCTTGCGTCCGCCGGGAACAAACTCCCTGAGCCGCTCCCACTGATCGTCCCGCAATACCTCGCCTTCCACATCGACCTCCAAAAGCCAGTGTTGAATCCGATTTGCGGCCGCGTGGGAATCCCCCCAACCTTTAAATTGTCACTACAGCCTAGCGCTCCGGTGGGAATATTGCGTCTGCGGCACCTTTCCCAAATCTTCCAGTTGAAGGCAAAATTTGCAAGGCTATTCGAGAGGCTGCGTCGAGGGGCAGAACCACACTTTTGGTTCGTATTGCGCGAGCTCTAATATTAGCCGGTGTGGGTGGAATCATGTTATCAAGAAGGTCTTTGATGACGATATCAAGCACAGAGAAGGTTACTCGTCCTTCAAAAATCTTTTTTTCAATGACCTCTAGCACATCTCGATTGAATACACTCCGATCAAGCGCATCTATACCCTCTTTAGTCAAGACCATCGTTCCCTTTGGCTGAACTAGCCAACCGGACTTTCGTAGGAACGCGAGATAACTTTTAATCCTTTTGGATGATACATATGTTGCCACACCTTTTTTGTCTTTCTTGAGCAAAAAATCGGCGTCCGAATGCACTGCTTGTTTCAGTGCAGAGAGTGAACTTGCACCCTCATGGATCATTTCCATCAGTCGATGGACGCGACCATAAACCGTCCTAGGCGACGTGAATGTGTTAAATGCATCAGAAACTCTTGGAGGAACCTCAAGAACAACGGCATTCCCGTATCCACCTGCATCAATAGGCTCCTGGTTCCGGCCATTGTTCGTTTTTAGGACATGGGCGCGGGCTTCCTGAAACAGCTTCTGGTAGGTAATGCCTTCGCTTCTTCGGTCGATCCGATGATCATTCTTCTGGATATCTCGCTCAAACGCCTTGAGCACCCCCTCAGAAAATGCCGTGTCGAAGGCGTATTCGTCCCCCGCACCAAACATGCTGTACCACTTTTCGAGTTTCTGAAACGCTGGCTTGGCTCTGCCGACATGACAACTGTCTAGTATGAAGACGTATGATCCGAAATGGCCATGTTCCAGGAATGTATCTACGATTGTCCCAAGCCGTACGGTCCGGTCTTCTCCGTCTTTGGTCGTGCCAAGAATAAGTTTCACATCGTCGGCCCCGTAGGAAACGCTATGCCCAACGAAGAAGAACAGTAGTTCTGTATCCGCAGAAACGCCACTTGCGTTCTCAACCTCACTCACAATCGTCGAGTATTCAGGATTATGCAGCGGTTCAGGAACGATTTCTTTATTGGACAAAGAGCCGAATTCAAACCGACCGGCTTCGAAAACTCTCTTCCATCTCGACGTGATCGAAATGATTTTTTGTGGCGAAGGCTCTGGGCGATTTGGAGCTTGCCACGCTCCGATGATCAACGCTCTGCGATCCATCAGGAGTCCAGGCTTTCAAGGAATTGCCTAATAGCTTCGGCGAGTGCTGGAAGAAAAATTTCCTTACCCTTGATAGTCACCCGTAGGGGCTTAGTTTTCATCTGCTTGTTGCTTTTGTCTTGGGTCTTGGCTGCAGTCGTAAGGGAGTTCAAGGCCACCAAGATCAAACCGGCATAGGTCTTCGCCATCGCTGGCTCCTTGGCGAAATCGATTACCCATTGCCAAAGCGTCAGATCGCCTTGAGCCCCATCAGGTGGGTCTGTCTCTTTTTTCTCAACACTGGCTCCAGTTTTAGCCTGGAACTTTCCGATCTCGGCCTTGATGTCTTCAAGTAGTGCCTCTTGGTCGATGCCTTGGGTAGCAGCGCCATTCCGATCGAGGACTATTTGGATTTTCATCTATAGCTCCTGGTCGGACCCACGCGCCGACTGTAAGTAGGTTTCAATATCTTTTAACAATATACATCTTCTCTATAACTTTTAAATGTGCCAGAGCCTAGATCTTTCTATCGCTCTATCCAGCTAAGCCACGCAACTTAAATGGTGGGATGCGACGGGGATCCACGCTTCCGAAGACGTGTGCATCGCATCGGGCAAATGGGCACATCGATTCACGAATTCTTGGAATCGATTCGGACTCATTTTGATCTGACAGATGTTTAGGAACAAAGGAAGGACTGGTGCCGCACGACGGATTTGAACCGCCGACCCCATCATTACGAATGACGTGCTCTACCAACTGAGCTAGTGCGGCATCGCTCGGTGCGCCCCAAGGGCACATCGAAAGAACAGGGCGCTCTTTACCCGATTGCGCGCGCACGAAGCAAGCCCAATTACCGCATCGGCACAACCGATGTCGGCAAAAGACCTGAATCACGGTTGCGACGGCGGCAGCTCCGGCGCGATCTCACCCGACGCCGGCAACGGGGCGGGCCCAAGGGTCTTTTCTTCTCTTTCAGCACCCTCAGACAGCTTTGCCGTGCTCATGCGGGGTTTCGGCTCCATTTCGGCCGGCACCTGCCAGACGAAGGCATCGAATTTTCCGGAAACCGGCGAGACCGGGATCCAGTCCTCAAGCGCCAGACCGTCCGCCGTCCAGGCCGGATCGCGCGGCGCCTTGACCGCCCGGGCCAACCATTCGCGCGCCTTGCCCTGATCGGCGTTCTGGCCTTCCTCGATCTCAGCCATCAAGACGCAGACGCCCTGTCGCGGTGTCTTTTCGGTGAAAGGCGCCAGAGCCGAACGCGCCAGCGTCCAGTCGAAGGCATCGGCGGCCACCCGGGCCAGCACTTCGGCCGCGTCCACCGTTTCGGGCGCGCCGGGGATAAGGTCGCGCATCTTTTTCAGCCGCTCGACGGCGGAAGCGCCGGACTGGGCATGAGCGTAAAGCAGGCCGGCATGCGGATGACCGGTGTCGCGCCAGATGCGCCGCAACAGCGATTGCGCCTTGCGCACCTCGCCCCTGTCAATGTGGATGCGCGCCGAAACGAGCGCCGCCGGAACGAAATCCGGTTTGAGCTTGAGCGCCGCCAGAGCATGCTCAAGCGCCTTGGTCGGATCGGTCGGTTCGGCTTCGACAGCGATGGCGGTATGCAAGACGGCCTGCCGACGGCGTTTGGCCTGTTTGTCGGTGCGGGCCGGCGCCGGTTCTTCGCTCGAAGCGGCCAGCGCTTCGTCCCAGGCGGCGCGTGCCACCATGTCGTCGAACAGCGCCGTTTTTGCCCAGGGCAGGGCCGGCGCCAGATCGCGCGCCTTTTTGGCAAAGGTCAGGGCGGCATCGCCGCGCCCCTGCGCGCGCGCCTGTTCGTAAAGGCCGGAGAGCGCCGCCAGCGCCGTTTGCGGGTTGGAAATCATCGCCCGATAATGCTCGCGCGCCGCGCCGAGATCGCCGAGCGCCAGATCGGCCCGGGCCTCGAGCAAACGGGCCGCAACATTTTCCGGCAGACGTGCCTGCGCCTCCTGGGCCAGAAGCCGGGCCCGCGCGGCATCGCCGGCCTGCAGAGCAATGAAGCTGCCCGACAGGGCATCGATGCCCAGTTGCTTTTGATTGAGGGCCGACCGGCGTTTGAGCGCGCGCGGCACCGCCAGGATCCGCCGGATGACGGCCCAGATCGCAATGGCGAGGAGAACGATGACGACGAGCGCCACCACCACGGTGCCGAGGCCCGGCTGCAGCCGGTAGCCGGCGGCATCGATCAGCACCGAGCCGGGCAAGGAAATCACCCAGGCGACGCCGGCGGCAACGACGAGGCTGGCAATGATGTACCAAACAAGCCGAATCATGATTGCGCCCCGGCCAGAACCAATGCCGCCTCACGGGCGCGGGCGACGAGATCAGACGCAGCGGCGAACGCATCCACCGTGCCATCGATGCCGCCTGCCGCCTGCCGCATCGGTTGCGGCAGGGCCGCGAAGGCCTTGGCGGCCGCGGCATAATCGCGTGCGCCGAGCGCCGCCTCGATCCGGCTGACCAGCGCCTCCGGACTGGTGTCGGCGCTCCCGGCGACAGGTCTTAACGCCACCAGCGCCTTGAACTTGTCGACAAGCCGATCCGTCCACGAGGCCCTGTCGTCCGCCGGCTTTGCCGCCAGAATCCCGGGCAGAAGCGCGGTGAAACGGGCTTCGAGATCGGATGGGTTGCCCAGGCCCGAAACGGCAGCCGCGGCCACTATGTCGGGAATGGCAAGATCGGGCAGCGCCGCCCGGATCAACGCCAGTTCACGCGAAAAACCCGCGCCGGTTTCAAGCGCATCGGAAAGGCCCGAAAGCGCCAGCGGCAATCTGAGATCGACCGGTTTTGGGGCCGGTGCCGATTGCAGGGCCTCGACGCCACTCGACAGCGTTTCGACCTTTCGTTCAAGCGTTTGCAGCACCGTGTCGAGTGCCGTCACCGTTTCGGGCGCGACGGTTTTTGCCGCTTCGAGCGCGGCGAGTTTCGCGGACAATTGGTCCGTTTCGGTTGAAATCCCGTCGAGACGCGATGTCAGGCTGCCAAGCGCCTCTTCGGCCGCCGGATCGCCACCGCCGATCACCGCCGTGTCGAGTTTCTTGCCGAGCGCGGCCAATCCGGTTTCGAGCGTCGCGACACGGGGTGTCAACGCATCGAGCGCCGGGGTGGGGTCGGCCGGAGCGTTCGCTTCGAGCGTGCCGACCCGATCGCCAAGCGCGGCAAGTTCGGATGTCACATCGCCCACTGCCCGATCGACAACGGCGCCGAGTTCGCTCTTTTTGACATAGAGCGATTTCACTTCGTCCGAGAGCGCCGCAATCCGGGTCGCGTCCGTGCCTGACGGCCAATAGCCCAGCGTGGCCAGGCCATAGGCGCCCGCAAGACCCAGAATGCCGCCGAAAACGGTACCGGCGACACCCGTCAGCACCAGCGGCAGGACGCCGTTTGACTTCCCGGATGGCTTGGCCTTTTGGGCCGCGTCGGACGTTTCCGGTTTGTCGGCGGCGGACGCGAGGTCCGGCTTGGCCTTGTGGGGGCCGTGTGCCTCGGCCTTTCCGGCCGTCGACACGCGTTCGCTCCGAGGTTTGTCGGATCGGGTCGCGGCAGACATTGTCGTATCCTTGTCGGTCTTGCCCGCATCCGGTGCGGGTTTGTCGGCGCTACGTGCGGTCAGATCGATGGTTGGCGGCTTGACCGGGCCGGTCTTGCGTTCTGCCATGACGGGTCACCTCAGATCAAAGGTCCGAATATGAAAGGCTCCTCCCCCGATTCACAAAGCCTTACACACTGGCTCCTAATCAATCATGACGTGATTTGGCCACGGGAAAAAGACAAGGTTGCGGCCATCATGGCCTCTTCGGAAGGAAAATCTGCCAGAATGATGCGTACAAAGCCGTGCGTAACGAGCGGCGCCGCAACGTTTTCGGAAAGACAGATCAGGGTGAGCGCCCGCTTTTCGTCCGGGCCGAGCACCGATTGGGCCAGATCGGCGAACAGATGTGCCGTATGCCGCGAATAGCAAAGCACAGCCGCAATATCGCCAGCCGCCAATTGTCGGGCGGTCTCGTCGTCCAGCACGTCTACGGACACCATGCGGTAAACCTGGGCGGCAATGATCTCGCGCCCCGATGCCGAAAGGGCCTTGGGCAGATCGCGCGCCGTTTCGGCGGCAGAAGGATAAAAATAGGTTCCCCGCGGGGCCGTCGCGCCCATCAGTCCGATCAGGGCATCGGCATCGCCGCCAGCGACCTCGATCTGTGCGAAACCGGCTGCCCGCGCCATGGCGGCGGTCTTTTCCCCCACCGCATAAAGCGGCAGGCCGAGATAGGGACCGAGCGCCTTCCGCTCAAAAAGGACGCGAATCGCATTGGCGCTGGTCGCGATCAGCCCGGAAAGCCCGGCCGCATCCGGCAAAACCGCATCGGTCACCTCCATTCGCATCAACGGATGAACGACCGGTTCGAGCCCGAGCCCGACGAGCCGGCCGGCCGTGTCCTCGGCATCGGGTTCGGGGCGGGTGACGAGAACGCGTGTCATGTGCTGACCTTGAGGTTTTTGACGAAATCCGCCCCGGCACTGGCTAAAAGCCTGTCGCCGAGTTCACTGCCGAGCGCTTCGGCCGTCTCGACATTTCCGTCGACCTCGGCATTAAAACACAGCCGCCCGTCCGGGCTTAAAAGCTCGCCCACAAGATGGAGCCGGTCACCGTCTCGCCGGGTGAAAACGCCAATCGGCGTTTTGCACGAACCGTCGATCACATAAAGCATGGCCCGCTCGGCAGTGACGGCAATACGGGTTTCCGGATCGTCGAGCGGCGCCACCAGATCGGCCACCCGGCTGTCGCCGGAACGAATCTCGATGCCGATCGCCCCCTGGGCCGGCGCTGGTGGGAAGTGTTCGGGATCGAGATAGCCGGCGGCCATGCTGGCCTGATCGAGACGGTTGAGCCCGGCCGCGGCCATCAGCGTCGCATCGGCGAGACCCGCTTCCAGTTTGGCGAAGCGCGTGCCAAGATTGCCGCGAAACTCGACCATCTTGAGATCCGGCCGCGCCCGCAAAAGCTGCGCCCTGCGCCTTAGCGAGGAAGTGCCGACAACGGCGCCCTCCGGCAAATCGTCAAGACCGGCATATCTGGGACTGATGAAAGCGTCGCGCACGTCCTCGCGCTTCAAGAAAACCGGCATGGCGAGCCCGTCCGGCAGCACCGTCGCCATGTCCTTGGCCGAATGGACGCCGAGATCGACTTCGCCGGACAAAATGCGGTCCTCGATCTCCTTGGAGAAAAGCCCCTTACCGCCGATCGCCCCGAGAGACAGGTTGGACGCCTGCGAACGGTCGCCCGCCGTCGAAATGGCGATAATGGCGATATCCTCTTCGCCGAGCCCGTGAGCTGCGCACAAACGCGCCCGGACCTCGCGCGCCTGGGCCATCGCCAACGGCGAACCGCGCGTACCGATAAAAAGAAGGGGTGCGCCGGATGATTGCAAAGCCGCTTATATCCCTGTAGGCCAGAGGCCGCGTTCAAGTGAGATCAAGGCCATAGACCTTTCACCGTGACCGGACAAGCACCAGCCAGAATTCTCGGGATCGAAACGAGCTGCGACGAGACCGCCGCCGCCATTGTCGCGCGCGATGAGATGGGACGCGGGCAAATCGTTTCCAACGTCGTAAGAAGCCAGATCGCCGAACACGCCCCCTTCGGCGGCGTCGTGCCGGAGCTGGCCGCACGCTCCCATGTCGAGCACCTCGACAGGATCGTCGCGCGCGCCCTTGCCGATGCCCGTATAACGCTTTCCGATGTCGATGCGGTGGCGGCGACGGCCGGGCCGGGACTGATCGGCGGCGTGTTGGTCGGACTGACCACCGCCAAGGCCCTGAGCGCCGCCAGCGGCAAGCCACTGGTCGCGGTCAACCATCTCGAAGGCCACGCCCTGACCGCCCGGCTGACCGACGGCGTCACCTTTCCCTATCTCATGCTGCTGATTTCAGGCGGGCATTCCCAATACGTGCTGATCGAGGGCGTCGGGCGCTACACCCGCTGGGGCACGACCATCGACGATGCCCTCGGGGAAGGCTTCGACAAGGTCGCCAAGCTTTTGGGCCTGGCCTATCCCGGCGGGCCGGAAGTCGAGACCTGGGCAAAAAAGGGCGATCCGAAGCGCTTCGTTTTCCCGCGTCCGCTCCTCAGGGAAAAGCGGCTCGATTTTTCCTTTTCCGGGCTCAAGACCGCCGTGCGCCTCGCCGCCGAAAAGACCGCGCCGCTGTCCGATGAGGACGTTGCCGACATCTGCACCGGCTTTCAGGCCGCGATAACCGACATCATCTTTGCCCGCACGCGCGCCGCCCTGATCCGCTTCAAGGATATTTTGCCCGGCGCCCCGCCACAGATCGTGGTCTCCGGCGGCGTTGCCGCCAACCAGGCGATTGGCGCGGCCCTCAGGCGGGCCGCCGAGGCGACGGGCGCGCGTCTGGTCATTCCGCCACCGAAGCTTTGCACCGACAACGGCGCCATGGTCGCCTGGGCCGGCGCCGAACGCTTCGCGCTCGGGGTCACCAATAGCCTCGATTTCGCCGCCCGCGCCCGCTGGCCGCTCGAGGAATCCAACATTTTCCGGGACGAAACGACATGACTCGTGTGTCGGTTATCGGCGGCGGCGCCTGGGGTACGGCGCTCGCCGAGACCGCCGCCCGTGCCGGTCACGCGGTCAGCCTGATCGTCAGGACCACCGAAACGGCCGAAACCATCAATCGAGACCATGTCAATGAGAGTCATCTGCCCGCCGACCGGCTCAGTCCCGGCATCACTGCGCTGACCGGCTTTTCCGGCCTTATGTCGGCCGATCTCGTCCTTCTTGCCGTCCCGGCGCAGGCCTCCCGCTCCGTTCTTTATGCCATCGGACCGGACCTTCTTGCCAAAAGACCGGTCATTCTTTGCGCCAAGGGGCTCGAAACCGGCACTTTGGCCCGCCAGAGTGAAATCCTCGCCGCCTTGGCGCCCGAGGCCCTGCCTCTGGTCCTGTCCGGGCCGAGTTTCGCCCATGACGTCGCCTCGGGCCGTCCGACGGCCGTTACCCTCGCTTCGCCCGACGAAACGCTTTGCGCCGAGGTGGCAACGGCGCTGTCCGGCCCGAGTTTTCGGCTCTACCAGAGCCACGACCTTATCGGGGTCGAACTCGCCGGCGCCCTCAAGAACGTTTTTGCCCTGAGTGCCGGCGCCGTCGAAGGCGCGGGGCTTGGCCTGTCGGCCCGCTCGGCTCTTATCGGACGCGCCTTTGCCGAAATGAGCCGTCTGGTCACTGCCATGGGGGGTGACGCCCGGACCCTGACCGGCCTGGCCGGTCTCGGCGATCTCACCTTGTCCTGCACCTCGCCGCAATCGCGCAATTATGCCGTCGGCATCGCGCTCGGCTCCGGCAAATCGCTGGCCGAGGTGGAAACGATGGGACTCGGCCTGGCCGAGGGGGTCAAGACCGCGCCCGTAGCGCTCGGCCTGGCCCGTCAGCACGGGGTCGATACCCCTCTTGTTACGGCGACCAACGCTTTTCTCGACGGCGCGCTCGACATTGACGCCATCGTCGCGCAGTTGATGACACGACCGCTCAAACGCGAAGGGGAAGACTGATGGGGCTCTACATCGTCGAACATAAAGACAGGCCGGACGGGTTCGCGCTGCGCCAGGAGGTGAGGCCAAAGCATCTCGCCTATGCCGATGCGCTGGGCAACACGCTGCGTCTGGGTGGTCCCTTTCTCGATGAGAAAGACCGCATGATCGGCTCGCTCCTCATCATCGAAGCCGGTTCCCTGTCCGAAGCCGAGGCCATCGTTTCGGCCGACCCTTACGTCATGTCCGGCCTTTTCGTCGAATCAAGCATCCGGCCCTGGCGCGCCACCATCGACAACATGAAGGCCCGCTAGACGATGCGCTACTGGCTGTTCAAGTCCGAGCCCTCGACCTGGGGCTGGGACGACCAGATGAAAAAGGGCGCCCCTGAACAATGGGACGGAGTGCGCAACTACGCCGCCCGCAATTTCATGCGCGAGATGAAAATCGGCGATCTCGGCTTTTTCTACCATTCGGTCAACGAAAAGCGCATCGTCGGCATCGTCAGGGTGACGGCCGAAGCCCATCACGACACCACGACCGAGGACAGGCGCTGGGACTGCGTCGATATCGAAGCCGTCATGGCGATGCCCGATCCGGTGACGCTCGATGCCGTCAAGGCCCGACCCGAGCTTCGGGACATGGCGCTGGTGCGCATTTCGCGACTGTCGGTGCAGCCGGTCACCGAAGCGGAATGGGACATCATCTGCGCAATGGGCGGGGTGCCGAAGAACGTGCGAGCGCCAGACCGATAACGCCTTTTGGCCGTCAACCGCACCCCGAACCTTTCCGACACGACCGCAATCCGGCCTCGAATTGCCCGCTGCGTCATCAGGGCGCATCTTCGGGCGATGGCGGTCCTTCCGGCAATGTGCAACAACCGTAGGGTAAAGAACATTACATGAACATTTGGTGCGGTACGCACCGCCGATTTTCGGGAGAACGAAATGGGATTTTTCGACGTCAACTGGCTTGGCATCGTTCTGGCCACCATCGCGGCCATGGCGCTCGGCATGGTCTGGTACAAGGCGCTCAACACGCAATTCATGGCTGCACTCGGCAAGACAGGGACCGAGATCAAGACCGGCGGCCCGGTCTCGCCTGTCGTTTTTGCCGCGATCACGCAAGTGATCATGGCCTATTTCATCGCTTGGCTGACGCCCCTGGTCATGGGTGAACTCGACTGGATCAACGGCATGAAAACGGCCGCTCTCCTCTGGGTCGGATTCGTCCTCACGTCCATGGTGCTCAACCACCGTTTTCAGGGCCAGAAATGGAGCTTGACCGTCATCGACGGCGGGTACCTGCTCTGCGCCATGGTGCTGCAGGGCGTGGTTCTGGGCGTAGCGGGAAACTGAAACGGGTCGATCCCGCATCGACATCGATGAAACGCGACCGCTTCAAAAGTCGATGGCGATGCCCTTTTTCTCCCAGTCGCCAAAACGGACCGGATCGGGGCCCTTGCGGCCATTGACTTCCGGCGGTGGCGGCTGGGCGGCTTCGGCGGCACGGCGGCGCGTTTCGGCTTCCTGCAACGCCCTGACGGCCGCCGCCGGCAGCTTTCTTTTCGGTCCGGCACTTGCTGAGCTTACGGATTTGTCATCTTCTGGCATGGCGTCCGGCCCTTGTTTCGCTTGCCTTGAAACACCATCCTTTATCCGAACGCGACCAACAAGCAAACCGAAGATGATGAACGCCGTCCGCACCACATTCCTGCTCGCCGCCATGACCTTTTTGTTCATGGCGGTCGGCTTTCTCGTCGGTGGCCGTGTCGGCATGATCATGGCGCTCGGGGTCGCGCTCGTGACCAATCTGTTCGCCTACTGGAATTCGGACAAGCTGGCCCTGAGCATGCAGCAGGCTCGTCCGCTCGACCGGCATAACGCTCCCGAGCTTTACGACATCGTCGACGAACTCGCCGCCCGCGCCGAGATTCCGACGCCCCGGCTTTACGTGATCGAGACTGACCAGCCCAATGCCTTCGCCACCGGCCGCAATCCGGAAAACGCCGCTGTCGCAATATCGCGCGGCCTTATCAACGTGCTCGACCGGCGCGAACTGGCCGGCGTCATTTCCCACGAACTGGCCCACATCCATAATCGCGACACCCTGACCATGACCATCACCGCGACGCTGGCCGGGGCCATTTCCATGCTGGCCCAGTTCGGCTTCTTCTTCGGCGGACGCAATTCCGATTCGCCCCTGGACGGTCTCGGCGGCATCCTTGCCTTTTTCCTCGCTCCGCTCGCCGCCGCGCTGGTGCAAATGGCGATCAGCCGGACCCGCGAATACGAGGCCGATCGCGACGGCGCCCTGATTTCCCGCGATCCGCTGGCGCTGGCCTCGGCCCTTTCAAAGATTTCCGCTTTGTCCGGAACGATCCAGAATACCGCGGCCCGGCGCACGCCGGGCATGGCCCACATGTATATCGTCAATCCGCTTTCCGGACGCGGTCAGGACAATCTGTTCGCCACCCATCCATCCGTTGAAAACCGTATTGCCGAACTGGAAAAACTCGCCCGCGAGTTGTCCGCCGATCCGGTCGATGACGCTGCACCGCAGCGCCAAGCCCACAAAAGGGTCGATCCCTCGGGTCCAACCTGGCGCGTCCCCGGCACCACGACGGACACGCCCTCTCACGGCCCCTGGGGCTAGGCGCATGTTAGACAAAGGCGGTCACCGGCAGGCCGGTTCGAAGCCCAGGCCGCACAAAAAGGCGTCTCCCGATTCGGCGAAAGCCGAGGCTTCGGGACTGGCAGCAAGGCGGTTCGCGGCCGAAGCGCTGGACGAGGTGCTCAAGGGCAAAAGCTTTCGCCCGTTCGATGCCGCGCGTCTTGCCGATCCGCGCGATCACGCCTTCGCCAACAGGCTCGTCACCACCGCCTTGCGGCGTCACGGCCAGATCGAAACCATCATCGCCACGCTCCTCAGCAAGGGCCCGCCGAAGCGCGCCGGCCTGTTCCTGCCTCTTTTGCGCATCGGTCTTGCCGAACTGCTCTTTATCGAAAACGCCGCCCCGCATGCCGCCATCGACAGCGCCGTCACCCTGATCAAGGCCGACCGGCGCGGCGGGCACTTGTTCGGGCTGATGAATGCGGCCTTGCGCGAAGCACAACGACGCGCCGGCGAATTCACCACCCTGCCGAAAGACCTTTTGATCCCCGAACCCTTCCGGACGCGCTGGCGCGAACATTATGGCGAGGCCGCTCTATCTGGTTTCGCCGACGCCCTTCTTGCCGGAGCGCCGCTCGATTTGTCCTTCAAGCCCAAAATCGCGCCTGACGCGGACCTCGATGCCCGGCCGACCCTTTCTTGTTCCATGCGTGTCGAAAGCCGCGACCGGCCGGTCGACGAGCTTCCCGGCTACACCGAAGGAAACTGGTGGGTTCAGGACGTCGCCGCGTCCCTGCCCGCGCGCCTTGTCGATCTGCCGCACGGCGCCCGCGTACTCGACCTGTGCGCCGCGCCCGGCGGCAAGACGGCGCAGCTTTGCGCCAAAGGCCTTGCGGTCACGGCGCTGGACAACGACGCCGACCGCCTTGCGCGCCTTTCGACCAATCTCGACCGGCTCGGATTTTCGGCAAAAACCGTTCTGGCCGATGCCACCGACCCGCTCGATCTCGCGCCGTTCGACGCCATCCTGATCGATGCGCCCTGTTCGGCGACCGGCACCTTCCGGCGTCACCCCGAAGTGCTGATCAACCGGACAGACGCCGACATTGCCGACCGGGTCGCCCTGCAGCGTCGAATCATCGCCAATGCCATACCGCTCATCAGGCCGGGTGGCCTTTTGATCTTTGCAACCTGTTCTCTCGAGAAGGCGGAAGGCGAGGCGCAGGCCGGATGGATTTCACAGACTTATCCCCAGCTCGCCCCGGTACCGATTGTCGCGTCCGAATGGCCCGAGCTTGCCCCCGCCCTCACACCGGACGGCTGTTTGCGGACTCGTCCCGGCCTTGACTGGCCCGAGATCGGTCCCGGCGCCATGGACGGGTTCTTCGTGGCGCGATTCGCACATACTTTATGATGCGTATAACCAAACGATCGAATACACTCGATCCTGCGGCGGGTCCGATACTGGTTCCGCTATTGCATCGCGCGAAAGAACGGGGGACGGGTCTTTCGCCGCCAAAACGATGCAACCACGATGGAATGAGGCAGACCGGCTTGAAAATGCGGGGACTGTCTTGAAGTTGGATCAGGGGAGCGTCTCCACCCTGCCTTGACGTGAGGCCGGTCATGAGTGGCGTGCCCCGCGGAGGCAGGCTGAACGGCCAGTGTTTGAAGTGTTGCGTAAGACGACGTGGGGCATATTCAGGCGAGTGATCGGGTCGACTCTGACGAGTCCGGCTCTGAGATGGTTATGGCGCTCCTCTTCCGATCATGACTATTCCATCGCTCTGGGCGATTTTCGTCCGGCCGATATCGACACGGTCACCGAAATGGCGGGCGGGCGCTATCTGTTCGATGGCAAACTCGTCGACACCGCCGGCGTTTCGCCGTTTTCCACCAAGATCGACCATTATGGCTGGCGGCATGAATTGCAGGGCTTTTCCTGGCTCAGGCATTTCGCCGACGTGCACGATCCCGGTCTCAGAAAATTCGCCCGCACCCTGGTGCTCGACTGGATCGGCCGTTTCGGTAAGGCGTACGATCCCGAAATCTGGTCGCTCGACAGCACCGCCCAGCGCGCACTCAACTGGATGCGCCATCTCGACCTTCTGTTCGATGGCGCCAATGGCCCTCAACGCCGGGCCATGAACCGCGCCCTCGGTCGTCAGGTCCGCTCCCTGCGGCTGCGCGCGCCCTTTTCGGCCGATCCGCTCGATCTTTTGCGCATGCGCGTTGTCGTTCTGGCGGCCAGTCTTGTTGAAAATGGTGCCGCCGAAACCGTGGCGCACAATCTCGTCGCGCTCGAACAGGAAATCGACCGCCAGTTCGATCTGACCGGCCTGCACCGGTCTCGTTCGCCGTCGGTTCAGGTCGAGATCCTGTCGGATCTCATTACGTTGAGGCAAGCGATGGCGCGGCGCGAACAGGTGCATCTCGGCACGCTGCCTTCCCGCATGAGCGCGATGCATGCCGCTTTGGCTGCTCTGACGCTTGGAACCGGAGAACTGGGCTATTTCAACGGCACCGGACAGGAAGCCACCGACCTGCTCGTCTCCTTGCAGGCGATGGGTGGAGCGCAAACGCCCCAGACCGGCCTTGTCGGCGGTTACGGCACGCTCAGGGGAATCGAAGCCGTTCTGGTCGCCGATTCCGGACTGGTCCCGCCGCCCGATTTCGCCGGACGGGCCCATGCGGGCGCGCTCAGCTTCGAGTTCAGTCACGGTCACGAACTGATCATCGGCAATTGCGGACCCGCGCCGGCGGAGCTGCACACCCAGAGCCGGCCGTTTCGTCTCGGGGCCGCCCATTCCGCCCCGACCATCGATTATCGGTCCTCAGCCAATGTGATCGCCAAGGGTCTCAATGCCGGCACGCTTGTTTCCAGCGCCCCTCCGCCGGAACTTGATATCGATGTCGCCGAACAGGTCCTGAAACTGACATCCCATGCCTATGAGGCCAGCGCCGGCGTCACCCTGTCCCGTTGGCTCACCCTGTTGATGGGCGGGGATACCCTGGTCGGGCAAGACCGTATCACCGCCACCGCATCCGGCGTGACCGGCCACGAAGTCATTCTGAGATTCCACCTGGGACCGGGCGTCGAAGCTTTACGCGACCCGAACGAAGACATCATCCGCCTGCGTCTCGCCTCCGGGCATGTCTGGAGCTTTTTATGGGAAGGCGCCAGGGCCGAGATCGAGGACAGCGTACGCCAGTCGGCCTTTTTCGGTTTCTATCGGACGCGTCAGATCATTCTGACCGCTCCTTTGAGCGACACGCTCGAAATCGCCTGGATTCTCACGCGTGCGAGCTAGGGTGTTTTTTTAAGCGAAGTGAATACCGGTTCGCCGATTGGAAAACACGACAAAACAAGAAGATAGAGCAGACCACACGATCAAGCCAAAACGTAATCTGCCCCAAGGCGAAAACGGGAGGGCATCCTTTGCGCCTGAGGCCCTTTTGCACATGAGCCGCCAAACCCTTTGAGACTTTGGCACCGTGGGTCTAAAAGGCGGGCGAACCCAAGTGCTCAGCTAACCGACACCGGAACAGATATCATGACACCGAAAGAGGATCAGCCGCGGCTGCGCCGCGCTCTCATTTCCGTTTACGACAAGACGGGCATCGCCGCCTTCGCCCGCACCCTTTCCGAACTCGGGGTCGAACTGGTGTCCACCGGGGGCACGCGCGCCCTTCTGGAGGCGGAACAGATTCCGGTCATCGACATTGCCGAACTGACCGGCTTTCCCGAAATGATGGACGGCCGCGTCAAGACCCTTCATCCCAAGGTCCATGGCGGTCTTCTGGCGATCCGCTCCAACGAGGCGCACAAAAGCGCCATGCGCATCCACCAGATTTCCCCGATCGACATGGTCGTGGTCAATCTCTATCCGTTCGAGCAGACCATCAAGAAGCCCGGCGTTTCCTACGAAGAGATCATCGAGAACATCGATATCGGCGGGCCGGCCATGATCCGGTCCGGCGCCAAGAACCATCAGGACGTCACCGTGGTCGTCGACCCGGCCGATTACGAAGAGCTGACCAAGGTCCTCAACGAATCCGGTCAGGTACCCTTCCCGATGCGCCAGCGCCTCGCCGCCAAGGCCTATGCACGCACCGCCAATTACGACGCGGCCATTTCCAACTGGTTCTCGAACGCCATCGATTATCCCGACCTGCCTTGGCGGAGCTTTTCCGGCACGCTTGCCGAAGTCATGCGCTATGGTGAAAACCCGCATCAATGGGCGGCCTTCTACAAGGACGGCTCGGAACGTACCGGCGTCGCCACGGCCGAGCAGCTGCAGGGCAAGACGCTTTCGTACAACAACATCAACGATACCGACGCCGCTTTCGAACTCGTCTCCGAATTCGATCCGGCCGAAAGCGCGGTCGTTGCCATCATCAAGCACGCCAATCCGTGCGGCGCGGCGCTCGGCGAGACCGTGCTCGATGCCTATAAAAAGGCCCTGGTCTGCGATCCCGTCAGCGCCTATGGCGGCATCGTCGCCACAAATCGCGAGATCGACGCCGAGGCGGCCGAGGAGATCATCAAGGTCTTCACCGAGGTCATCGTCGCTCCGGCCATCACCCCGAAGGCACGGGCCATCTTCGAAAAGAAGAAGAACCTCAGAGTGCTGGTGACCGGCGGTCTGGCCGACGTCAAGGCCAAGGGCCTGACCGTGCGGTCCGTCTCGGGCGGCTTGCTGATGCAAACGCGCGACAATCGCAATGTCGATGATTGCGAAATCAGGGTGGTGACCAAGCGCGCTCCGACCGACACGGAAATGATCGATCTCAAGCTCGCCTACAAGGTCATCAAATACGTCAAGTCCAATGCCGTCATCTATGTCCGCGACGGCGCCACCGTCGGCATCGGCGCCGGTCAGATGTCCAGGGTCGATTCGTCGCGTATCGCCGTGATGAAATCCGAGGACGCCGCCAGGATCGCCAAAAAGGAAACACCGATGACCCAGGGCTCGGTCGTCGCGTCCGACGCCTTCTTCCCCTTCGCCGACGGGGTCGAGGCCGCCATTGATGCGGGCGCGACCGCCATTATCCAGCCGGGCGGGTCCATTCGCGACGAGGAAGTCATCGCCGCCGCCGACAAGGCCGGCATGGCCATGATCTTCACCGGCATGCGGCATTTCCGGCACTGAGAACCGGCGGTCTTTCGTGGTGGCCAATATTTTTGCCCATCACTCGGCCTTTGCGGGATCGCTTGCACTTCGAAACAAAGCCTAGTTGTTTGATCCCGAGTTTTGATGGAGCATTGTTTTCTTCGGCATGGAGGGATGCGCTATGGGACAGGTTCTACACGGCAGCGCCACGACGACAGAGGCGGTCCGTCGAGCGACACAAAATAGTCAAGAGAGCCTGAGAGCGCTGGCTAGGCGCTATGGGATCAACCAGAAAACGGTCGCCAAGTGGAAGAGGCGGACCTCGACCGTCGATCTGCCGACGGGGCCGAAAGTGCCGCACTCGACGGTGCTGTCTCTCGAGGAGGAGGCCGTCATCGTCGCCTTTCGCAAGCACACTTTGCTGCCATTGGACGACTGCCTCTACGCCCTGCAACCGACGATCCCACACCTAACGCGGTCTTCACTGCACCGCTGCCTGCAACGGCACGGGATATCCCGGTTGCCGGAAGTAGAGGGCGACAAAAAGCCCAAGAAGAAGTTCAAGCGTTATCCGATCGGCTACTTCCATGTCGATATTGCCCAGGTCCAGACAGCCGAGGGTAAACTCCAGCTCTTCGTTGCCATCGACCGCACCTCGAAGTTTGCCTTTGCCCGCCTTGAGACAAGCGCAACGGTGCACGCTGCCGCCGCCTTCCTGAAGGCCCTGATCGAGGCCGTGCCCTACCAGATCCACACCGTGCTCACCGACAACGGTACCCAGTTCTGCGATCTGCCCTCCCGCAGGAATGGCCCCACGGCGCGACTGCGCATCCACATGTTTGATCGCGTCTGCATCGACAACGGCATCGAGCATCGGTTGACCAAACCGAACCACCCATGGACCAACGGCCAGGTCGAGCGCATGAACCGAACCATCAAGGAGGCGACCGTCAAGCGCTTCCATTACGACAGTCACGACCAGTTGCGCCGGCACCTTCAGGACTTCATCAACGCCTATAACTTTGGCCGTCGCCTTAAGGCCCTCAAAGGCCTCACCCCATACGAGTTCATCTGCAAACGCTGGACTTCAGAGCCGGATCGATTCATTCTCGATCCACTCCATCAAATGCCGGGACTGAACACCTAGAGCGGCGTGCGAAAAGTGGGCCCGGTCATCTGCCTAAAGCACAAAGATCACGAAGAGATGGAGCACTCTCGTTTTGGATTAACCAAAACAAGAGTGCTCTAGGCGTCATCCCGGTGCTTGACACCGGAATCCACTCTCATCGGCAACGCGCCAAAACGCCTGTGATTAATCTATTGAAATATAAACCTTTTGCTGGATGGTGAGCAGAACTGCCAACCTGGGTGCAAGTTGTTTCGAGAGTGGGTCCCGGCATCAAGTGCCGGGACGACCATAAAGGGAGCAAGACGGCATACTAAACACGCCATGTGCCCTCGTCCGTCGACACATACGGGACGAGGGCATTTTTGCATCAGGATCAGGACCAGCAGCCTTTTTTTGCGCCAGCCATGTGGCCGACCCCATCTACCCTCTGATCAGATCCGACAGAAGGCCGGCCGCGACCGACAGTTTCGATACGCTCAACTCGCCCTTGATAAGCTCGTCGATCATCGTGACGATGCGGTCGATCTCCTTGTCTCGTGCGGAGTGCCAGGCGCTGAAACGGTCGGCGACCGGCCCCTCGCCAGCATCGAGCACGGCACCGGTCAGCTCGCGCACCGCCCGTACCAGGTTGGACAGCTCCCGGTCGTACGCCAGACGGTCGAACCGATCAGACAGGCCGATATGGTCGCCCGCGCCGGTGATGCGCCCAAGACCGAACAGCGCAACGATGCGGAAAAAGGCCTCGGTCGTTTCCTCGATGGAGCCACCCCGCTTTTCCGCGACGAGCACCACGTCGGTCGCCAGGCTGAGCGCCGAGAGTTCGGCAATGCGTCGGGCCAGATCGCGCGGCGTATCGCCATCGACAAACCCGGCCATCCGGTCGGCGGTCGTCTGGGCGATTTCCGGTGGCATCAGACGGGCCAGGAGCCCGTGGACCGTTTCGATGCCGGCCCGATAGCGGGCGATCACCTCGGATAGTCCGCCGGTGAACTCGACATTGGAGAGGAACCAGCGCGTCTCGGACACCAGAACCCGCTTCACCTCGGCGTAAAGCGCCAGTTGCACCGCGCCGTCGACCCGCGTGTCGAGCGCATCGATTTCAGCATTGAGCGCCACGATGTCGTAACTGTCGCGCGCCGCCGCAAAGGCGCGGGCGATCTCGGCCGGTCCGGCGCTGGTTGCCGAAACGAGCGCCGCGACATAGCTGGGCCCGCCGCGGTTGATCATGGCATTGCTCAAAACCGTTGCGATGATCTCGCGCCGCAAGCGGTGGCTTTCGATGGCGTGCGGCACACGCTCCTTCAGCGCATCGGGGAAATAGCGGAAAAGCTCTGTCGAAAGATAAGGATCGTCCGGCACCGGCGACAAAAGCAGATCGGCATAAAGCGTGTTCTTGGCGGTGGCGAGCAGTTCGGCCAGTTCCGGCCGGGTCAGGCCGCGCCCTTCGGCCAGACGATCGGCAAGCGCCGCGTCGTCGGGCAGGAAGGCCACTGCCCGGTCGAGATGTCCGCTTTGTTCCAACGCCTTGATCAAGACCTGGTTATCGGCCAGGCCGGTCGCACCGTCCCGTTCGGCGAGAGACAGCGCCAGGGACTGCAGATAGGTGTTTCTGAGGCACAGCCCCGCCACCTCGTCGGTCAGCCCGGCCAGAAGTGCGTTGCGCGTCTTCTCGTCCATCACGCCGGCGCGGACCAGCGCATCGAGGGCGATCTTAATATTGACCTCGAGATCGGAGGAATTGACCCCGGCCGAATTGTCGATGGCATCGGTGTTGATGCACCCGCCCTTTACGGCAAATTCGATGCGGCCGCGCTGGGTCAGCCCGAGATTGGCACCCTCGCCGACCACCTTGGCCCTGAGCCGGTCGGCGGTGACGCGGATGCCGTCATTGGCGCGATCGCCAACCTCGACATCGGTCTCGGTGCTGGCCCGGACATAGGTGCCGATGCCGCCGAACCAGATGAGATCGACCTCGGCCATGAGAATGGCCCGGATCAGATCGGCGGGCGTTATGGTCTCGGCGGCGATGCCGAGCGCATCCTGTGCCTCGACCGACAGGGGAATCGACTTTGCGCTGCGTGAATAAACGCCGCCGCCCGCCGAGATCATCATGGTATCGTAGTCCTGCCAGCTCGAACCCGGCCGGTCGAACAGGCGCTTCCTTTCCATATAGCCCAGTTCCGCATCCGGGTCCGGATCGATGAAGATGTCGCGATGATCGAAGGCGGCCACCAGCCGGGTCTTGCGGCTTAAAAGCATGCCATTGCCGAAAACGTCGCCCGACATGTCGCCGATACCGATGGCGGTGAAGGCCTCGTTCTGGATGTCGCGGTTCATCTCGCGGAAATGGCGTTTGACCGCTTCCCAGGCGCCGCGCGCCGTGATGCCCATCGTCTTGTGGTCGTAACCGGTTCTGCCGCCCGAGGCGAAGGCATCGCCGAGCCAGAAATGGTGTTCGATGGCAAGCGCATTGGCCTCGTTGGAGAAGCTCGAGGTTCCCTTGTCGGCGGCAACCACCAGATAGGGATCGTCGCCATCGGTTCTGACCGTTGCTGGCGGCGGCACCAGAACGTCGCCATCATAGCTGTCGGTCAGATCGATCATGGCGCCGATGAAAAGTTTGTAGGCGGCCAGAGCTTCCTCGGCGATGGCCTGTCTGTCGCCGCCCGGCGGCAGCTTTTTCGGCACGAAACCGCCCTTGGCCCCGACCGGCACGATGATGGCATTCTTGACCTGTTGCGCCTTGGCCAGACCAAGCACCTCGGTGCGGAAATCCTCCGGCCGGTCCGACCAGCGGATGCCGCCGCGCGCAATGTCTCCGAACCTCAGATGCACCCCTTCGACGCGCGGGGAACAGACGAAAATCTCCTTTGCCGGCTTCGGCAGCGGCAGGCCGACAATGCCGGGCGAATGAAGCTTGAGGGCCAGAACCGGACGCGGTTCGCCATCGGCCCCGCGCTGGAAGAAACTGGTCCGCATGGTCTCGGACACGAGATTGCGGTAGTGCCGGATGATACGATCCTCGTCGAGCGAGGCGACCTGGTCGAGCAAAGTGTCGATCTCGGCGCGCAGGCGTTCCGTTTCCGCCTCCCTGTCCCCGTCGAAGCCGGGATCGAGCCGGACCTGGAACAGCCGGAAGAGGGCTTGCGTCGCCGCCGGATGCCGGCCAAGCGTATCGGCCAGATAGCGCTGCGAAAACCCGATGCCGATCTGCCGCATGTAATGGCCATAGGCCCTGAACAGGGCCGCTTCCTCGGACCGCAATCCTGCGCCAAGGACGAGCTGGCTGAAGGCATCGCTTTCCGCGCGCCCATCCCACACCGACAGGATCGCCGCTTCGAGACGGCCCGCGTCGACGGCACTGTCGAAGCCGGCGTTTTCGGGCAGGGCGACGACCATGTCGTGCAAAACGACGGCCGGCAGACCCGCCGGCGTCAGGGTGTAGGTTGTCTCGTCGACAACCCGGAAGCCGAAACTTTCCAGAAGCGGCACGCGGTCGCTGAGCGCGATCGGTTCGCCCTGATGGTAGAACTTGAGCACCAGCGTGCCGGTCGGCGCGGTAAAGAAGCGAACGGCCAGCCGCCCTGCATCGGACAATGTTGCGATGATGTCGATATCGGCAAGCGCCGTCTCGTAGTTGTAATGCAGCTGATAATCGGCGGGGAAAGCCTCTTTCCAGGCGGCGACCGCGTCCGGATCACGGGCGGCTTGGCCCAGACGCTCGCCGAATGTCTGCAAAATGCCGGCGATTTCGGTTTCGAGCTCGCGTCGCGTCGGTTGCGGCGTGTCGCCGCCGGCGCGGCCGATGAGGAAATGCACGCGCACCATGTCGCCTTCGGGGAAGAAGGGCGTGTATTCGGTGACCCGGCCGCCATAGCGCAAGGCGAGATGCCGGCCGATATCAGCCCTCGTGTCGGCGCTGTAGCGCTCACGCGGCACGAAGACCATGACGGACACGTAATTGTCGAACGGATCGAGGCGCGGCAGCACCTTGAGGCGCGGCCGGTCCGGCAGGGTGGCGATTTCGGCAGCGAAGGTGAACAGATCCGTTTCCGGTATCTGGAACAGTTCGTCGCGCGGGAAACTGTCGAGCGCCGCCATCAGCGCCTTGCCGGCATGGCTCTTGGGATCGAAGCCCGACCGGCGCATGACGCTGGCGATCTTGCGCCGGATGAACGGCACTTCGTCATGCGGCTGATGAAGTGATTGTGAAGTGAAAAGCCCCAAGATGCGCAACTCGCCGGTCAGGGCGCCGGCGGAATCGTAGAGCTTGGCTCCGACATAATCCATGTGGGCGCGGCTGTGCACGTGCCCGCGCCGGTTGGCCTTGGTCACCAGAAGCGGTTCGGGGCGGGTCAAGAAGCCCACATGTTGCGGAGTCATTTCGACATATTCGCTGCCCGAACGTAGAAACCGGTAGTCGGGATCCTGAAGGATGCCCAGGCCGGTTTCCGGGAGCGGTTCGAGGCCCGTACCGTCGCCCGTGCCGGTCAGGCGGTACTCGCGCATGCCCAGGAACGTGAAATTGTGATCGGCGAGCCAGGCGAGAAAATGCAACGCCTCGGCCAGATCGGCCTGGCGCGACTGCACCGCGATCCGGCGATAGGCCTGAACCAGTTCGCGCAGCCGTTCGAGCATCGGCCGCCAGGAATCGACCACGATCCGCACGTCCTTGAGAACGGCCTCGAGTTCGGCTTCCAGCCGCGCCAGCGTTTCCGCATCGCCGACCGGGTCGAAATGGATGTGAACGAAGCTCTCATAGGCGAGCGTTTCCGGGTTCGCGTCACCATCGTGGAAATGCCAGCCGTCTTCTGAACACTCGACAGCGAGGATCGGATGGGCGATCAGCCTGATCCCCAACCCCTCGGCCCGCAATGCCCCGAGTACCGAATCGAGAAGGAACGGCATGTCCTCAACGTAAACGTCGAGCACCTGAACCCCTGACGGGGTTTCGCCTTCCGGCGTCCAGATGGAGATCAGGTGAGGCGCCTCGCCCCGTTGTCCAAAACGGGCAAAGGAGGTCCTCAAGATCGCAGCAAAGGAGTCGGGGGTCAGCGCCGCCAGATCTTCGGTCTCGGTGGCATCAACCGTTTCGGCATAAAACCGGGCAAACGCGGGATCGGTCCCGGCAAGGGTTTCGGCATGGGCGGAAAATGCCGCACGATCGGCTGTCAACGCTTCCAACATAACTATCTGGCCTCTACGCACCCTCGTCCCAACCTGCCACACTCTTTGGAGCGCGCCAATATTGTGACACCAAAACACGGGGATTTATGGGGGATTGCCTACAAAGGGGACGTTATGAATGCAAGTGCTCCCGACCGGCTTGAGACGGGAACGCACCACCATTCTTGACCGGCTCCTCACCGACAGCGTAGAAACCCGATCTCACGTGGCAAGAGACGATGACGGGACGGGACGGCGATGGCAAAAACGCTTTACGACAAGATCTGGGACGATCACCTCGTTCAGGAAAACGAGGACGGAACCTCCCTTATCTATATCGACCGCCATCTTATCCATGAAGTAACGAGCCCACAGGCCTTCGAAGGTCTGAGGCTTTCCGGCCGCAAGGTCCGCGCTCCCGAGCGCACGCTGGCCGTGGTCGATCACAACGTGCCCACCACCGACCGCTCTTTGCCCAATCCCGATCCCGACAGCGCCATCCAGATCGAGACGCTGGCCGAGAATACCCGCGATTTCGGCATCGAATATTACGATCCTTTCGACAGGCGCCAGGGCATTGTGCACATCGTCGGACCGGAGCAGGGCTTCACCCTGCCGGGCATGACCATCGTGTGCGGCGACAGCCACACCTCGACCCACGGCGCCTTCGGCGCGCTGGCCCACGGCATCGGCACGTCCGAGGTCGAGCACGTGCTGGCCACCCAGACGCTCATCCAGAAAAAGGCCAGGAACATGCTGGTGCGCGTCGACGGGCAATTGCCCGCAGGCGTCACGGCCAAGGACATCATCCTTGCCATCATCGGCGAGATCGGCACCGCCGGCGGCACCGGCCACGTCATCGAGTTCGCCGGCGAGGCGATCCGGTCGCTCAGCATGGAAGGCCGCATGACCGTGTGCAACATGACGATCGAGGGCGGCGCCCGCGCCGGCCTGATCGCGCCGGACGAAACGACCTTCGCCTATGTCAAGGACCGCCCGCGCGCGCCCAAGGGCAAGGCCTGGGACATGGCCATGGACTATTGGAAGACGCTTCAAACCGACGAAGGCGCGGTTTACGACCGCACCGTCGTTCTGGATGCGGCCGCGCTGCCGCCGATCGTCACCTGGGGGTCCTCACCCGAGGACGTGGTGTCCGTCACCGGCGTCGTGCCCAATCCGGACGAGATCGCCGACGCCAACCGCCGCGCCTCCAAATGGCGGGCGCTCGACTACATGGGCCTTACGCCCGGCACCAGAATCACCGACATCGCCATCGACAAGGTTTTCCTCGGCTCGTGCACCAACGGCCGCATCGAGGATTTGCGGGCTGCCGCCGCCGTGATCGGCGATAAAAAAGTCCATGAGCGCGTCAACGCCATCGTCGTGCCCGGCTCGGGTCTCGTCAAGGAACAGGCGGAAGCCGAGGGCCTCGACAAGATCTTCATCGCCGCCGGCTTCGAATGGCGCGAACCCGGCTGTTCCATGTGCCTGGCCATGAATCCGGACAAGCTCAAGCCCGAGGAGCGTTGCGCCTCGACCTCGAACCGCAATTTCGAGGGCCGTCAGGGGTTCAAGGGCCGTACCCACCTCGTCTCCCCCGCCATGGCGGCCGCGGCGGCGATCGCCGGTCATTTCATCGATATTCGCGACTGGAAGTAATCCCGACAAATTCAGTACAATAGACTTTCTTAACCACGGTCTTGTTTCGCTACTACCTGCGGAAAAGGGCCAATATCGTGTTAAAAGAGTTCGGCCTATTCTCCCTGAACCGGAGAAAACCGATATGCTGAATCCCGAAATACTCAGGATCACCGATACAGCGATGGCGGTCATCCTGTCGCTGGGGTTCCTCATCGCCTTTCTCATCGACCGCAAACTGGCGGCTTTCCGCTGGTGGGCCGGGGTCTTCGCCCTGATCGCCGTCCCCGTCGCCACGACCGGCATGCGGATGACGGCGCTCTCGCATGTCGTCGAAATTCTCAGCTGGACGAGTCTTTACGCCGCCATCTGCCTTGCCTCCCTCGGCATGTATATCGAAGACGAAAACCCTATCCGCCCGATCAAGGCCATCAGCGTCGGCTGGGTCGTGCTCGGCGTGATCGTCATAGGCCTCACAATGACCGGCGCGCCGTCCACCACCTGGGCCCTGTGGGGCGTCGTGCCCTCGGTCGGATTCATCCTGTGGTCCGTTTTCAATATCGTGAGGCAAAAGCCGCGCAGCTCGATGAATCTCGTTTATGCCGCCATGCTGTTCGTCGGCGCTTTGCTGATCAGTCTGCGTTCGGTCTGGTTCGCCAATGTCTATTCCTACCCGCCCTTGGTGAAACTCTATTCGGCCTCCTATGTCGATCAGGCCCTGCTGATGACGCTGGCGACCATATTGGCGATGGTCGGACTGGCCGTGGTGCTAACCCTGCGCATTTCTTTAACGGCGATCTACCAGATGCAGGAGCGTTCGAGCATCGACGGCATGACCGGCCTGCTCAATCGCGCCAGTTTCGACGAGCAGGCCGAACGGTTGCTCGCCCGCTCCGGCGACCGGCCGGTCTGCGCCATCATTCTCGACATCGATCATTTCAAGCGCGTCAACGACACGTTCGGCCATCAGACCGGCGACCGGGTCATCTCCAGTCTCGGCTACATCATCTGCTCGGCCGGGAACGACGACCAGATCGCCGGCCGCATCGGCGGCGAGGAATTCGCCATTCTCCTGCCCAACGCCACCCTGACGACGGGCCGTCTTTATGCCGAAGCCCTCAGGACACGCTTCGCAATCTGCGATCATGGCGGCGCCATCTCCTGGACGGTGACACTGAGCGCCGGCATTGCCATGCGCGATAAAAACGAGCCGCTGCACACCCTTCTGGCCCGCGCCGACAAGGCGCTTTATACCGCCAAGAACCGCGGTCGCGACCGCGTCGTCGTCGGCGAGTTCGATTCCGACCTGAACCCGAAAGGTCTGATGGCTTCATGACCGAAAACTGGTCTTTGCTCACCCCGCCGGGCCTCGACGTTTTCGAGGATATGGCGCGCGCCGCCTTCGAAACCCTGCCGGCAACCTTTCGCGCCCTGACCGGCGACGTCTTGTTCGCCATTGCCGATTTCCCCGACGCGGACATGCTCGACGAACTCGGGCTCGAAAGCGAATTCGATCTTCTGGGTCTGTTCGAGGGCGCGGGTCTCACCGAAATGGGCGACAGCCCCGAGACCGGAACCCTGCCCAATCGCATCTGGCTGTTCCGCCGCCCCATTCTCGATTTCTGGGCTGAGGAGGAAACCGAAGTGCTGGGCGATATCGTCACGCACGTTTTGGTGCATGAGATCGGCCATCATTTCGGCCTGTCCGACGCGGACATGGAGGCCATCGAGGCCGAAGCGGCGCGCGACGGCACCTGACCGACGGAACCGAAACCGGGTCTGCCGGCCTTTTTCGTTCCTGCGTCAACATGTACATTAAGCGCACAAGCAGGTTCGCCAAGAGCCGGCTTGAGCTTTGCAGGAACTCTCAGGATAGCCCAATGCCGCATTACCGTTCCAGAACCAGCACGCATGGTCGAAACATGGCGGGAGCCCGCGCTCTCTGGCGCGCGACGGGTGTGAAGGATGACGATTTCGGAAAGCCGATCATCGCCATCGTCAATTCGTTCACCCAGTTCGTTCCCGGTCACGTCCATCTCAAGGATCTCGGCGAAATCGTCGCCCACGAAATCGAGGCGGCCGGCGGCATCGCCAAGGAATTCAACACCATCGCCATCGACGACGGTATCGCCATGGGGCATGACGGCATGCTCTATTCGCTGCCCTCGCGCGACATCATCGCCGATTCCGTCGAATATATGGTCAACGCCCACACCGCCGACGCCATGGTCTGCATCTCCAATTGCGACAAGATCACGCCTGGCATGATGATGGCGGCAATGCGCCTCAACATCCCGACCGTTTTCGTGTCCGGCGGTCCCATGGAAGCCGGCAAGGCCACCCTCAGCACCGGCGAACGGGCGCTCGATCTTATCGATGCCATCATCATCGCCGCCGACGACAATTATTCCGACGCCGACGTTGCGGCCGTCGAACGCCTGGCCTGCCCGACCTGCGGGTCCTGTTCGGGCATGTTCACCGCCAATTCGATGAACTGCCTCAACGAAGCGCTCGGACTGGCGCTGCCGGGCAACGGCTCGATCGTGGCGACCCATGCCGACCGCAGGGGGCTGCTGGAACAGGCCGGGCGCCTCATCGTCGACATGACCAGGCGCTGGTACGAACAGGAGGACGAAAGCGTCCTGCCGCGCGGCATCGCGACCAAGCCGGCCTTCGAAAACGCCATGAGCCTCGATATCGCCATGGGTGGTTCGACCAACACCGTGCTGCACCTGCTGGCGGTGGCCCAGGAAGCCAAGGTCGATTTCACCATGGCCGATATCGATCGTCTCAGCCGCAAGGTGCCCTGCATCTGCAAGGTGGCGCCGGCCAAGAACGACGTGCATGTGGAAGACGTGCACCGGGCCGGCGGCATCATGGCCATCCTGGGCGAACTGGAAAAGGCGCAGCTCTTGCACGCGAACGTGCCGACCGTTCATTCCAAAACGCTCGGCGAGGCGATCGAGCGCTGGGACATCGCGCGAACCAGCGATGAAGCGGTTGAAACCCTTTACCGCGCCGCACCCGCCAACGTGCCATCGCAAAAAGCCTTTTCCCAGTCCTCGCGCTGGAAGGAACTCGACACCGATCGCGAAAAGGGCGCGATCCGCTCGGTCGAATACGCCTTCAGCAAGGATGGCGGTCTGGCGGTGCTCTATGGCAATCTGGCGCCGGAGGGTTCGATCGTCAAAACGGCCGGCGTCGACGAATCGATTCTCAAATTCTCCGGCCCGGCCAGGGTCTTCGAAAGCCAGGAAGAGGCGGTGAAGGGCATCCTGTCGAACAAGATTGCGGCCGGCGATGTCGTGGTCATTCGATATGAAGGCCCGAAGGGCGGCCCCGGCATGCAGGAAATGCTCTATCCGACCAGCTATCTGAAATCGAAAGGCCTGGGCAAGGCCTGTGCGCTGATCACCGACGGACGTTTCTCCGGCGGCACGTCGGGCCTGTCCATCGGGCATGTCTCGCCGGAAGCGGCCGAAGGCGGCCTTATCGGTCTTGTCGAGGATGGCGATCTCATTCAGATCGATATTCCCGGCCGCACGATCGCCCTTGCCGTTTCCGAAGAGACGATCCGTCAACGAATGGCGGAAATGGAAAAACGGGGCGAAAAAGCCTGGTTGCCCGTCGCGCGCGACCGTGTCGTTTCCCCGGCGCTCCAGGCCTATGCGGCCCCTCACGACCAACGCCGCGCGCGGCGCCGTTCGCGACGTCAGCCAGGCCGTGGCCTGGAAGACGCGTCGCTGATGGTTTTTTGCTGAGCCGGGCGGAGCCCCGGTCCCGTCATTCGCCATTCCCCCGTCGGGGGAGTGGCGCGCGCCTTATTCCTTGAAAATCGCGGCGAAGCGCGGATCGAAGGCATTGCCGATCGGTTCGGCCGCCGCCCCGAGCGCAACGGCCCAGGGGTCGGTGATCCCGAGTTGCAGACGCGGCAGCGTCCGGCCGGCATGCGCGGCATGGGAGGGCAGCAGGGGCTCGATCGCCGCCAGCAGGCGGCGCGTCAACGCCGCGGGCGCGCTGGAACACAAGATGACGGTTTCAGGATCGAAGACCGTCTCGATCAGGTGCACGCTCCATCTGAGGTCGGCGGCGGCCGTTTCGAGCCAGGCGTCCAGGGCCGGATCGCCGGCGGCGGTCCGCTCGGCAAGAATGGCATAGATATCGGGCGTCATCGGATCGACGCCGAGATGCGTGCAAAGCGACGCAAGCGACGCGCGATGTTCGAGCGGAGACTGGCCGGGTCCGCACCCGACCAGCGCCATGCCGAATTCGCCCGCATTGCCGTTGGCGCCGCTATAGGGCATGCCGTTGAGGATGAGCCCGGCGCCGACGCCATAGCCGATATAAAGGCAAACCGTGTGCTCGAGCCCGTGTGCCGCCCCGAGCATGCGTTCGGCCGTGGCGAAGGCGGCGGCATCGTTCTGGCGGCTGACCTCCAGACCCGTGCCCGCCGCCAGCGTTTCGAGCAGCGGAAAACGCTGCCAGGCGGCCATCATCCAGGTGTCGTCGCTCTCTCCATCTGGCGGCGCGGCAATACCGAACGGGCCCGGCATGGCGACGCCCAGCCCGACAAGCCGTTTTTCCGCCTGCGGAACGCGCGCCGAAAGATCGCGCCGCAACCCCTCGATCAGATCGAGAATGAGCCGAACGCCAGTCGCCGGTCCGCCTTCGGGCAGTGCCTCCTCCCGGCGCATGAGGGCATTGCCGACCAGATCGACGACGATGCCCCGGGTCAGATGGCGATCAATCTGCAGCCCGATGGCAAACGCCCCTTCCGGAACCAGATGATAGGGGCGCGCCGGCTGGCCGCGTCCATGCCGGACGCTGTGTTCGGAAACCACCAGTCCGGAGGTCTCGAGATCCTCGATGATATTGGAAACCGTCTGCTTGGTCAGTCGCGTCGCCCGCGCCAGATCAGCCCGCGACAGGGCGCCATTGAGCCTCAGCGCATCCATCACCACCCGCCGGTTATGGGCGCTGGTGCCTTCGTGGTTGGTTCCGCTGATGGCCCGGATGGGGTGTGTCGTCGTCATGAAAAAATCGCTCTTGACAGGCTTGGGTGATTTCATCCCTAATAAGTCAAAACACTTGACTAATAAAGAGGCAGGAGGGGCGAAGGCGGAAAGCGGGGCAAAGGACGATGCCGCCCCCCGGACCGCTGGATCAGGCAAAACGTCTTCACGATTCAAAAGACCCCGGCCACCCCTCGGGACATAGAACGACTTTTGGCTTTTCGCGCGTCTATCCCAGAACTGGAGACTTTCATGCTTAAAACGCTCAACAAGACGCTTCTTGCGACCGCCCTTGTCGGCAGTTCGCTTCTGGCAACGCCGGCTTTCGCCGAAACCACCATTAACGCCCTGTTCATGGCACAGGCGGCCTATTCCGAAAACGACGTTCGCGCCATGACCGACGCGTTCTCGGCCGCCAATCCGGACATCAAGGTCAATCTCGAATTCGTCCCCTACGAGGGTCTGCACGACAAGACCGTGCTCGCCCAAGGCTCGGGCGGCGGCTATGACGTGGTGTTGTTCGACGTGATCTGGCCGGCCGAATTCGCCTCCAACGACGTGTTGGTCGACGTCTCCGACCGCATCACGCCCGACATGACCTCCGGCGTGTTGCCGGGTGCCTGGACCACCGTCACCTATGACGGCAAGTATTACGGCATGCCGTGGATCCTCGACACCAAGTACATGTTCTACAACACGGATATCCTGGCCAAGGCCGGCATTTCCGCGCCGCCCAAGACCTGGGAAGAATTGTCCGAACAGGCCAGGATCATCAAGGACAAGGGTCTGGTCGAGTACCCGATCACCTGGAGCTGGGCGCAGGCCGAAGCGGCGATCTGCGATTACACCACGCTTCTTTCCGCTTTTGGCGGCGAATTCCTCGAGAACGGCCAGCCGGCTTTCCAGACCGGCGGCGGGCTCGATGCGCTCAAATATATGGTTGCGAGTTATGAAGCCGGGCTGACCAACCCGAATTCCAAGGAATTCCTCGAAGAGGACGTCCGCAACGTCTTTCAGAACGGGGACGCCGCCTTCGCCCTCAACTGGACCTATATGTACAACCTCGCCAACGACCCGGCCGAGAGCAAGGTCGCGGGCAATGTCGGTGTCGAGCCCGGTCTCGGCGTCGCCGGCGTGTCCGAGGTTTCGGCGGTCAACGGCTCCATGGGCCTCGGGATCACCTCCGTCTCCGAGCATCAGGACGAGGCCTGGAAATACATCGTCTACATGACCTCGCAGCCGGTGCAGGACCAGTATGCCAAGCTTTCCCTGCCGATCTGGGCCTCGTCTTATGAAGACCCGGCAGTCAGCGAAGGTCAGGAAGAAATGATCGCCGCCGCCAAGCTCGCCCTCGCCGCCATGTATCCGCGTCCGACGACCCCGAACTACCAGGAAATGTCGCTGGCGCTGCAGCAGGGCATTCAGGAAGCGCTGCTCGGCACGGCGTCGCCCGAAGACGCGCTGCAGATGGCTGCCGAAAACAGCGGTTTGTGATAGGTTTTCTCCCGTCGGGCGGCGCTTCGGCGCCGCCCGATTCCCGTTTTGATCCTTATAACGGAGACGGCAGCACGTTATGTCCAGCAACTGGCTGACAATGCGCGCGTGGCTCCTGATGCTGCCGCTGCTCGCGGTGATGCTCGCGGTCATCGGCTGGCCATTGGCCGACACGGTCCACCTGTCCTTCACCAACGCCAAGCTGGTCGGCACCACCGGCAGTTTTGTGGGCTTCGATAACTACCTGAAGCTTTTGTCGAGTCTCACCTTCCGGCGCACGCTCACAACCACGACCATTTTCGCCGTCTGCTCGGTTGGCTCGGAAATGGTGCTCGGCGTGCTTGCCGCCCTGCTGCTCAACCAGGAATTCAGGGGACGCACCTTCCTGCGCGCCCTGCTGATCCTGCCCTGGGCCCTGCCGACCGTGGTCAACGCCACCCTGTGGCGGCTGATCTACAATCCCGAATACGGCGCCCTTAACGCCGCCCTCACCCAGATCGGCCTCATCGACGCCTATCGGTCCTGGCTCGGCGAGCCCGGCTCGGTGATGACGGCGCTGATCGTCGCCGATGCCTGGAAGAATTTCCCGCTCGTGGCGCTGATCGCGCTCGCCGCCCTGCAAGCGGTCCCGCGCGACATCAATGCCGCCGCACTGGTCGACGGCGCCGGCCCCTTCGCCCGCTTCCGTTTCGTCATCCTGCCCTATCTCGCCGGCCCGCTCATGGTGGCGCTGGTTTTGAGAACCATCGAGGCCTTCAAGGTCTTCGACATCATCTGGGTCATGACGCGCGGCGGACCTGCCAATCTGACGCGCACCCTGTCGATCCAGGTCTATCAGGAAGCCTTTTCCTTCGGACGAGCCGGATCGGGCGCCTCGCTCGCCCTCATCGTGACATTGCTCATCACCGTTCTCGCCGTCATTTACGCCATCCTCATCCGCAAGGCATCGGGGAGCACGAGCTGATGGAACGCCGCAGTCCGCTTCTTTCAATCCTCACCTATTTCTTCGCCATACTTCTGGCGTTGGTCATCCTCGCGCCCCTCGCCTGGCTCTTCATCATGAGCGTTTCGCCGGCGGCGGACCTCTCGACCAAACCGCTCAGATGGTGGCCCGAAACCCTCGATTTCTCGCGCTACCGGCTCCTGCTCGCGACGGTGGAAAACTCGATGGGCGCCAATTTCCTCGCCGCCCTCAGAAACAGCCTGACCGTCGCCGGCACCGCCACGATCTGCGGCGTGCTTTTGGCCATTCCGGCCGGCTGGGCCGTGTCGCGCACCCCGGCCATCGGCTGGTCGCTTTCGATCGTCATCGCCACCTACATGCTGCCGCCGGTGGCGCTGGCCGTGCCGCTTTACATGGGCCTCGCCCATCTCGGCATGCTCAACAACGTCTTCGGGCTGGCCATGGTCTACCTGACCATTCTGGCGCCGTTCACCACATGGCTGATGAAATCGGGCTTCGATTCCATCCCCCGCGATATCGAATATGCGGCGATGATCGACGGCGCCAGCCTGTTCCAGACCCTGAGGGTTCTGGTGCTGCCGCTGGCCATGCCGATCGTCGCGACGGCGGCGCTGTTCGCGTTCCTGCTCGCCTGGGACGAGTTCTTCTATGCGTTGCTCTTCACCTCCGACCAGCGCGCCAAGACCCTGACGGTCGCCATCGCCGATCTCGCGGGCGGCCGTATTTCCGACTATGGACTGATTTCGACCGCCGGCGTCATCGCCGCCCTGCCGCCGGTCGCCATCGGCCTTATCATGCAACGCGCCCTGATCTCGGGGCTGACGACGGGCGGCGTCAAAGGATGACAATGACACCGACACCTCCTCGTCCCGCCGGGCTGATCGCCATCGACGCCGAAATGGCACGCCAGAACGACGAGGCCATCGCCACGTTTCACGCCGTCGCCGACGGGGCGCAAAAGGCTGCCGCCTCTTTAAAACGCACTGGCCAGCTCCTCCTTTTGGGCATGGGCGGCTCGCACGCCGTCGGGCGCATGGTCGAGCCGCTCTATCGCGCCGTCGGGATCGACGCCATCGCCCTTCCCCTATCCGAACAGCTCGGCCAGCCGCTCAGGACCGAAGGCCGGACAGTCTTCATCACCTCGCAATCGGGCGAAAGCGGCGAGGTCGTGCGCTGGTTCAATGAAACGGGGAGCACGCCCGAATGCTTCGGCCTGACCCTTGAAGGCGGGTCCTTTCTTGCCAGGGCGACGCCCTCCCTTGTCGCCATTGGCGGAACGGAACGCGCCTTCGCCGCAACCCGGTCCCTGACCGCGACCCTGGCACTGCATCTGGCCATCCTTGCAGCGCTCGGCACCGATCCCGCGCCGGCCCTTTTGGCGCTTGAAAATCCGGAAACGCCCGACATCGCGCCGGCCCTCAAGGCGCTTGAAAACGTCATGACCGTCGTGACGTCCGGGCGGCGTCTTGTCGGCCTCGCCGAAGCCCTGGCGCTTGGGCTGACCGAACTGTCGCGCCGGCCCTGTTATTCACTTGAAGGCGGACAATTGCGTCACGGCCCGATGGAAATGCTGTCGCCCGAAATCGGCGTGGCCCTGTTCCGCGCCGACGATGCGACCGCCGATCTTATTACCGCCATGGCCGATTCGGTCGTCGAAACCGGCGCGCCACTCGTTTTGTTCGATTCCAGCGGTCGCGCACCCGTGCCCGGCGCCGTCACCCTCAGCTTTTCGCCCGCGACAGGACTTGCCGCCGCGTTCGCCATGCTGCCCGTGGCGCAGGCGCTGATGATCGCCTTCGCCGAGGCCCGCGTTGAAAACGCCGGCACGCCGGTCCGCTCGACCAAGATCACGAGGGTGGAATAGTGAAACCGCTCGGCGTTATCGGCAACGTCAATGTCGATCTCATTCTCGGACCGGCAACACCCTGGCCGAAGCCGGGCACCGAGATCATGGTCGAGCATGACGAGCTTCGCGTCGGCGGTGCGGCCGGCAATTGCGCCCTGGCCTGGGACGGGCTCGGGATCGACTACCAGATCGCCGGAACAACCGGCGACGACGCGTTCGGACGCTGGCTGCGCAGCGGCTTCGGCGCCCGCGCACGGCGCTGGGCGATCGAAAAGGCCAGCACGACGCTTTCGGTCGGCATTACCCATCCGGATGGGGAACGGACCTTTTTCACCACCACCGGCCACCTGCCGCAGATGTCGCTTGCCAACACGCTTGCAGCTCTCGACGGCAAGCGCCTTGGCGGTGGCTATGTCGTGCTGTGCGGCGCCTTTCTCACCGACGCCCTTGCCAAGGACTATGCCGGTTTTTTCGACTGGGCCGACGCCAATGCCATCACCGTGGCGCTCGATACCGGCTGGCCGATCGATGGCTGGACACCGGACAACCGCGCCAAGGCCCTTTCGTGGCTGTCGCGTTCGGGCATCGCTTTGATGAACGAGATCGAAACGACCAGCCTTGCCGGAAAATCCGACCCTGCCGAAGCTGCGAAAGCCCTTAAGGCCGACATGCCGGCCGGTGCCATCGTCGTGGTCAAGCGCGGCCCGAACGGCGCGCTCGGCATTGATGCCGACGGCCAGTACGTTTCGGTCGCGGCGCCAAAGGTCGCGGTCGTCGACACCATCGGCGCCGGCGACGTCTTCAATGCCGGGTTCCTCGCAGCGCTGGCCCGGGGCGCCGGCCTGGCGGACGCGCTTGAAACGGCAAGCACCATCGCCTCGCGGGCGATCTCGACCCAACCGCGGCGTTACGACACTTCGAACTCACAGGAGGCGTGAATGAGCGCACTCGAGTTTCGCAATATCCACAAATCCTTCGGAGCGGTCGAAACGCTCAAGGGCATCGACATCGCCCTTGATAGCGGCGAGTTCCTCGTTCTGCTCGGCCCGTCCGGCTGCGGAAAATCGACCCTTTTGAACATCGTGGCCGGTCTGGCCGAACCAACCTCCGGCGACGTTCTTATCGGCGAAAAATCGGTCAATGGCGTTCACCCCAAGAACCGCGACATCGCCATGGTCTTCCAATCCTACGCGCTTTACCCTAATCTGTCGGTGGCGCGGAACATCGGATTCGGTCTTGAGATGCGCAAAGTGCCGGCGCCCGAACGCGCGGTTGCGATCCGGGACGTTGCCCGGCTTTTGAAGATCGAGGATCTTCTGGACCGCAAGCCGGCGCAATTGTCCGGCGGTCAGCGCCAGCGCGTCGCCATCGGCCGGGCATTGGTCCGCAAGCCGCAGGTCTTTTTGTTCGACGAGCCGCTCTCCAATCTCGACGCCAAATTGCGCATGGAGATGCGGACCGAACTCAAGCGCCTGCATCAGCTTTTGAAAACGACCATCGTCTATGTCACGCACGACCAGATCGAGGCGATGACGCTGGCCACCCGTATCGCCATCATGCACGAGGGGCGCATCGAACAGCTCGGCACGCCCGAGGACATCTACAACGCGCCGGCGACACGTTACGTGGCGACCTTTGTCGGCGCGCCGCCGATGAACATGATCGATGCCACCGTTGCCGACAAACGATTGGCGCTCGACGGAACCGATGTCCGTCTCACCATTCCGGACGGCTTGACTGGCCTGAGCACGGGGGAAAAACTCGTCGTGGGCTTGAGACCCGAAGCGCTCTATCTCGATCCTGAAGGTCAGCTCACGACGATCTGCGACGTCGCGGAACTGACCGGCCCCGAGCTTGTCACCACGGCCAGCCTTGGAAACCAACAGCTCGTCGCCACCCTGCCGCCGGCAAAGCACCTTAAGGCCGGCGATCCGGTCAAACTGGGCTTCGCCCCCGAAAGCCTGCACCTGTTCGATCGCACCAGCGGAAAACGCCGGATGTAGCGCGCAAATCCTTCTTAATGGAACACGTGGGCCGCATTCCGATACGGATCAGATCCGGTCGAGATAGGTGCAATATTCCACGTCGGTGACACGTTCGGACATGGTCTTGATCTCGGCGCGCCGGCAGGCGGTATAGACCCGCCGGTAATCCCGTCCGTAAATATCGGCCGCCGCCGCCGAACGGGCGAAGCCCTCGACCGCCCGGTTCCAGGTGGAATAGAGCTTGTGGCGCGGCTGCCCGCCTTCCTCGGCGGGAAAGCCCGGATCGAGCCTGTCGCGCAGCCCCAGGAACATGCCGCCCAAAACGCCCGCAAGCGCCAGATAGGGATTGGCGTCCGACCCCGAAACACGGTGTTCGAGCCGGGCGCCCTGACCGGCGATCTCGGGCACGCGCACGCTGGTATTGCGGTTGTCGAGGCCCCAGTCGGGCACGGTCGGCGCATAGGAGCCGGGCGCAAAGCGCCGGTAGGAATTGTAGTGCGGTGCAAAGATCGCTTGCAATTCGCGCATGCTGGAGAGCACGCCGCCGATGGCGTTGAGCAGGATCTGGGACGGCTTGTCGTCGCTGCTCGCAAAAATGTTCCGGCCCTCACTATCGACGACGCTTATGTGAATATGCATGCCCGAGCCGGCTTCCAGGCCGTAAGGCTTGGGCATGAAGGTCGCTTCGAGCCCGTGCCGGACGGCACTGCCCCAGACCACGCGCTTGAACAAAGTGGCATGATCGGCGGCGGCCAGGGCATCGGGCACATGGCGGAAATTGATCTCGAACTGGCCCGGACCAAGTTCGGCGGTCACCGTGTCGGCGGGAATGTCGAGCGCCTCGCAATTGTTGCGGATATCCCGGAGCACATCCTCCATCTCGGTCATCACGTCGAGATCGTAAAGTTGGGCGTCGGTCGTTCCGGATGGCGGCACCGGCGGATCGCTTGGCCCGTTGCGCTTCTTGAACAGATAGAATTCGAGTTCGACGGCAACGACCGGTGTCAGGCCCTTTTGCATGTAGCGCGCCACGACGGCGGCCAGGCGCTGGCGCGGATCGTACAGACATCCCACGCCCGGCTCGGTCTCGAGCGTCATCAACACCTGCGCCACCGGCGTTTCCGACCAAGGCAGGCGCTTGAGCGTGCGCATGACGGGAATGCCGAACCCGTCCGGATCGCCCCTTGCAAGCGCCAACTGGGTTTCGGCGACATCGCGCCCCCAGATATCGAGTGCATAGGAGGAAATGGGCAGGCGTACGTCGCCCTTCAAAAGCTTGTCGGCGCCATCGGGCGGCAACCATTTGCCGCGAAAGATCCCGTTCATATCGGGAAAAAGCAGCTCTATCCGTTCAAGATCCGGATTCTCGGCGAGGAACGACTGGAGCACAGCCCTGTCGCTCGTCTCGTGATCAGACGTCATGATGGAACCTTTGGCGCAATCGCTTGCGTTTGGGGGAGACAAATCAGGCTACCAGAGGCCTTGCGGAAGCGCCAGTTCCCCTGGCGCCGCGATCGGTGTTCCGGAAACCTTGCCCGGAGCCGAAGCGGCGATCGTCGCGTTAAAGACGCAGGATCAGGCCCCGCATGCCCTCAAATCCCGCCCTGACCGGCTGATCGAACCGCCACGTGCCGAGCGGCTGAAAACCCCACTTGCGATAGGCCCGTCCCGCGTGATCGGCCGATGCCATATGATCGAGCCAGACATGGCCGAGCCCGAGCGCGCGGGCCTCCTCGATGGCAGCCTCGACCAGCCGGCGTCCGAGACCAAGCCGCTGGGCGCCGGGCAACAGATAGATGCGCGGGATTTCGGCGCCGCCCGTTTCCCGCGTCGCGGGATTGGGCGAACCGATGACAAGTGTCAGGAACCCGACGATCTCGCCGTCGATCTCGGCGACCCAGATCCGCGTATCGGCCCGGCCGAGAAAGACCGAAACCGCCATCGCGCCATAGGTCTCAAGCCATCTGGCGAGTGCGGCAGCGTTGTCCCAGAATGCGCCATATGTGGCCGAATAGGCGGCCGGGCCGACAATGCCGATGCGATCGGCGTCCTCGGACACGGCCCTGCGAATGACGATCTCGGACATATCTGGCTCCATCCGGTGTCGAAACGGCGATGTCGGGCTCACGCCCGCGTCGCAAACGCTCAGATTTCTTGCCAAATCACCCCATTGAGGGAAAATAGTCTCCCGCAGCGCCCTAGCGACATCACCATAGGAGATTCGTAGATGAGTCACGAGGAAATGCAGAAGATGGTCGCCCTTCTGCCGGCCCACTTAAGGTCGTGGCTCAAGGGGCGGGATCCCGAAGAAGTCGAAAGCGTGGTGCCCGACATGGTCGGCATCGGCCGCGGCAAGGCGATGCCAGGGCGCAAGTTCGTCAACCAGCAGCACATGTACCTGCCGACTTCGATCTTTTTCCAGACCATCACCGGCGCCTATGCCGAACCGGACATTCCCAATGCCTGGGCCGAGAGCGACCTGGTGTTCATGCCCGATCTCTCGACGGCGCGCGCCGTGCCCTGGACCTCGGACGTCACCATCCAGGTGATTTGCGACGTGCTCAACCAGGACGGCACACCAAGCCCGCTGGCGCCGCGCAACGTTCTGAAACGCGTGCTCGAACTTTATACGCACGAAGGCTGGAAACCGCTCGTCGCCCCGGAAATGGAGTTCTATCTGACCCGGCCGAACGTCGACCCCGACCTGCCGGTCGTCCCCCCGGTCGGTCGCACCGGCCGTCAGGGCGTGGGGCGCCAGACCTATTCGATCTCCGGGGTCGACGAATACCCGGACGTGGTCGACGACATCTACGATTTCGCCGAGGCCCAAGGGCTGGAAATCGACACGGTGATGCAGGAAGGTGGCGCCGGCCAGCTCGAGATCAATCTCATTTATGGCGATCCGATCGATCTTTCCGATCAGGTCTTCATGTTCAAGCGCACCATCCGCGAGGCGGCGCTGAGGCATGATTGCTACGCCACCTTCATGGCCAAGCCGATGGAAGACGAGCCGGGTAGCGCCATGCACATCCATCAGTCGGTGGTGGATGCCGAAACCAGCCAGAACATCTTCAATAGCGCGACCGACGAGCCGACCGACCTGTTCTACGGCTTTCTTGCCGGCCAGCAGCGCTATCTCAATGCCGCCGTGTGCATTCTCGCCCCTTACGTCAATTCCTACCGGCGGCTGGTGCCGGGCGCCTCGGCGCCGATCAATCTCGAATGGGGCATGGACAACCGCTCGACCGGTTTGCGGATCCCGATCTCCAAGCCGGCCTCGCGCCGGGTCGAATGCCGGGTCGTCGGCATGGACGTCAACCCGTACCTCGCCATGGCCGCCTGCCTCGCCTGCGGCTATCTCGGCATGAAAGAGGGCCTGCACCCGCGCCCGCCGGTTTCCTCCGATGCCGGCGATCTGCCCCATGAACTGCCGCATGACGTGCTTGAGGCTTTGCAGGTGTTCGAAGCCGAACCCAAGCTGCAGACCCTGCTCGGCGAGGAATTTTCCCAGCTTTATATCGCCATCAAGCGCGCCGAACACGACGAGTTCTTGCGGGTGATCAGCCCCTGGGAACGCGAACACCTGATGCTGAACGTCTGAAACGACCGGCGAATCGCAGGGTCGCGCCACGGCCACCCGCAGTGACGAAAGGGATACGATGACCGCTCTGAGCAATCACCCGTCCACCGCCGAATTGCAGGCGCTCGACGCCGCCCATCATCTTCATCCGTTCACCACCGCCACGACGCTCAACAATAAGGGCACCCGCGTCATCACCCATGCCGAAGGTGTCTGGCTGACCGACAGCGACGGACAGAAAATGCTCGACGCCATGGCGGGGCTCTGGTGCGTCAATATCGGGTACGGGCGCGCCGAACTGGCCGAGGCCGCCAGACGCCAGATGCTGGAGCTGCCCTATTACAACACCTTCTTCCAGACCACGCATCCGCCGGTCGTGGCGCTCGCCGCCCGTATTGCCGAACTGACGCCGGGCGATCTCAACCACGTGTTCTTCGCCAGTTCCGGGTCCGAGGCCAACGACACCAATCTGAGGATGGCGCGGACCTATTGGGCGGCGCTCGGCAAGCCGGACAAGAAAATCGTCATTTCCAGAAAGAATGCCTATCACGGCTCGACCATGGGGGGCGGCTCGCTCGGCGGCATGTCATCGATCCACGCCCAGGGCGGATTGCCGATCCCGGACATCGTTCATATCGACCAACCCTATTGGTGGGGCGAAGGCGGCGACATGAGCCCTTACGAATTCGGCCTCGCCCGGGCGCGGGACCTCGAAAAAACCATAGACCGGCTGGGCGAGGACAGGATTGCCGCCTTCATCGCCGAACCGATCCAGGGCGCGGGCGGCGTGATCATTCCGCCCGAAAGCTACTGGCCGGAAATCTCGCGTATCTGCGCCGAACACGACATCCTTCTCATCATCGACGAAGTCATTACCGGGTTCGGCCGCACCGGCAAATGGTTCGCCACCCAGACCTATGATTTGAAGCCCGACATCATCACCATTGCCAAGGGATTGTCCTCCGGCTACCAGCCGATCGGCGGATCGGTGGTTTCCGACGCTGTCGCCGAGGTGATCGGCGCCGTCGAATTCAACCACGGCTACACCTTTGCCGGCCACCCGGTGGCGGCCGCCGTTGCGCTGGAAAACCTGAGGATCCTCGATGAAGAGGGCATTATCGACCGGGTCGGCGGCACCATCGCGCCCTATCTCGAAAAGCGCTGGACAAGCCTTGCCGATCATCCGCTGGTCGGCGAGGCGCGTATCAAGGGCATGATGGGGGCGATCGAACTGACGCCCGACAAGGCCAGGCGCGCCAGATTTGCCGGTGAACAGGGCAGGGTCGGCCTCCTGACGCGCGACATCTGCTTTAACAACGGCCTCATCATGCGCCATGTCGGCGACCGAATGATCATCTCGCCTCCCCTGATCATTTCCGAGGGCGAAATCGACGAACTGATCGTGCGTGCCCGGACCTGCCTCGATCAGGCGCTGGATCAGGCGCGCAAAGACGGACTGATGGACGCGGCGTGATGAATTTGCTCGACGCAAACGGACCTGTCGGGACCTATCCGAATTCCTATTTCGTGGCGAGCGTCGAGGCCCCGCCGCCGCTGCCGCCGCTTGGCGGCGACATCGACGCCGAAATCTGCGTCATCGGCGCCGGCTATACCGGCATGTCCGCCGCCTTGCATCTGGCCGAGGCGGGCAAGAAGGTCACGGTGATCGATGCCCACAGGATCGGCTGGGGCGCTTCGGGCCGCAATGGCGGACAGGTCGGCACCGGACAACGGCGCGACCAGCTCGAACTCGAAAAGCTGCTCGGTCCGGATCAGGCCCGCCGGCTCTGGGACATCGCGGAAAGTGCCAAGACGCTGGTGCGCGAACTGATCGCAACGCACAAGATCGCGTGCGATTATGCCAGCGGCATCATCGAGGCCGCCCACAAGAACACTTACGTCCCCGAGATCCGGGACTATGTCACCCATCTCAACACGGCCTATGGCCATGGAGAAATCGCGTTCCTCGACAAAAAGGAACTGGCCGATGCCATCGGCACCGACGTCTATTTCGGCGGCTGGCGCGACTGGAGCGCGGGTCACCTCAACCCGTTCAAATACATCCTCGGGCTGGCGCGCGCCGCGCAAGAGGCCGGCGCCACCATTTTCGAACAAACCCGCGCCCTCAAGGTAATCAAGGGCGATCCGTTACGGATCGAAACCGATCACGGCACCATCAGGGCCGAAAAACTGCTCGTCGCGGCCAATGGCTATCTCGGCCTGTTGCTGCCGGAGGTGGCTGCAAGGGTCATGCCGATCAATTCCTATATGGCGGCGACCGAGCCCATGGAGCCGGCGCGCGCCAAGGCGTTGATCCCGGACAATGTCGCCGTCTACGATACGCGTTTCGTGGTGAACTATTACCGGCTCTCGGCCGATCACCGCATGCTGTTCGGCGGCCGCGAATCCTATGGCTACACGGATCCGAAGGACATCTCCTCGGCCATCCGCAAGCGCATGCTCGGCATCTATCCCGGCCTGGCCGATCTCAGGATCGACTACGACTGGGGTGGCACGCTCGGCATTTCCATGAACCGCATGCCGCTTTTCCGGCACCTTGGTCCCAATATTCTCAACGCTTCGGGTTTCTCCGGACATGGCGTTGCCATGGCGACCATGGCCGGCGCCCTCATGGCCGAGGCCTTGCAGGGACGGCCGAAGCGGTTCAACGTTATGGCCGAAGTGCCGGTCCCGCGCTTTCCGGGGGGGACGGCCTTTCGTCATCCGCTTCTCGTTCTGGCCATGCTGTTTTACGCGTTCAGGGACCATCTATGACCGAAAAACCACTCATCGGCGTCATCGGCTGCAACAGGATGGTCGAAGACGAACCCTCGCAGGTCGTCAGGACGCGTTATATCTCGGCCCTCAGCGAAGAGGCGGGGGGCGTGCCGCTGATCGTTCCGAGCCTCGGCCGCGCCGAGGATGCGGCCCTTGTCGCCTCTCGCGTCGATGCGCTCCTTCTGACTGGTTCGGCCACCAATATCGAACCGCGTGCCTATGGCGCCGCGACCAGCCGCGATCCCTTCGATCCGATGCGCGACCGCACTGCCTTTTCGCTGATCCGCGCCGCGCGACATTTTTCCGTTCCGGTCTTTGGCATCTGCCGCGGCCTGCAGGAAATCAATGTGGCGTTGGGCGGTACCCTCTCCGACGAACGCGATGCCGGTACCAGTCTCCATCATGCACCCGATACGGCCGATCTCGACGAAACGTTCGCCTTTTCGCACGCGATCACGCCGGCGCCCGCCTCGTTCTATGCCCGCCTGGCCGGTCCCGATCCGGTCATGGTCAATTCGGTCCACTACCAGCGCATCGACCGGTTGGGAGAGGGATTGCGGGTCGAGGCGACGGCCGAGGACGGCACGATCGAGGCCATTGCCAGTCGCGAAGCCGAGCCGCTGGTCTTCGCCGTGCAATGGCACCCCGAATGGCATCCGGCCGAACGCCGTCACGATGTCGGTTTCTGGCGCTGGATCGGCGAAGCGGCGCGACAAAGCGCCAGACGACGGGCGGAGGGCCTGTCAGCGGGACTTTTCTGATCCGATTCTCAAGGGCGGCGGAACAAGACCGGCCGGATTGGCCTCAATGGACCTGAGCCAGCACCACCGGCTGGTCTTCCAGCCAGTTTTCGAGCGAATCCTCGCTGTCGGTCACAAGGACCGGCTTGCCGTCGGCCGACATCACCAGGATGAATGGCCCGCCATCCTTGTTGACATGTGCTTCCGGCAAGAGGCGCGCCAGGGCGGCGCCATCGATCTCGCGGGCGAACACCACCGATTCGACGCCGAGGGCGGCGAACTGCTCCGCACTCATCATGCCGAGAGGAGCTTTGTCGGCGGTTGATTTGGTCGTGGGTCTGTCTTGCATTCTAACTCACTCCTCTGCCGGCCCCGTTCTTTCGAACACTTTAGGCACCGACTCTGGATAAACCTACACCGGATTTCAGGACTTTGCGTTGATCTCGATCTTGCGCGCAATGCGTGCGGCAACGGGCCGCTCCACATGGATGGTCAACAACCCATCCCTGAGATCCGCCCCATTGACCCGCATGCCATCGGCAAGCAGGAAACAGCGCTGGAACTGGCGCGTGGCAATGCCGCGATGCAGATACTCGCGTTCGGGCCGCTCTTCGGTCCGGCCTTTGACCTGCAACTGATTGTCTTCGACCATGACCTCGATTTCCCTGTCGGAAAACCCGGCCACCGCCACGGAAATATCGAAAAGCTCGCTGCCGTCCTCGAGCCGGACACGCTCGATATTGTAGGGCGGATAGCCATCGGCGGATTTGGCGAGCTGGTCGAGTCGTTCCTCGAACGTGTCGAAGCCCAACAAAAAGGGCGAGGAAAACAACGAGACGCGCGTCATCGGATCGGTCCTTGATCGGGGTCTCAAAAGACCCAAGCAACACGATTTACCGGGCGTTACGCGAGAGTTAGGAGAAATCGATTTTCCAGATGAGGCGTCGCGACCACCCGAAATGCGCCAGCCCGCTTGTCGGCACCGGCACACGCGTTAGGATATGGGTCAAATCCGATCCGGTTCAAGTCAGGCGGGAACGCAAAGCAAAATGTCGGCTTCCAGTACCGCGCCGGGCGTTTCCGTCATCATTCCCGCCTATCGGGCCGAAAAGACGCTCAGCCGTGCCGTCGCCAGCGTTCTGGACCAGACCCATCGGCATTTCGAAATTCTCGTCATCGCCGACGACAACACCGATTATTCGTCGGTGCTCGGCCGCGCCGGCATTACCGATCCCCGTCTCCGCTTTCTTGCAACCGGTGCGGCCGGATCCGGATCCTCGGCAACGCGCAATGCCGGCCTCGATGCGGCCCGCAACGCGCTCATCGCCATTCTCGACGCCGACGATGCCTTCCTGCCCGACAAGCTCGCCGAGGCGCTTTTGCATCTTGAGGCGCACGGCATCGTCTCCTCGGCGCTTCGCATCGAAAGTGCCGATGGACAATTGTTACGAACCGTCGGCACCGGTCCGGACCGCGTGCTCGACCCGGGGACCTACAAATTCGTCAACATTTCGATGGATTCCATGCTGGTCTACAACCGCGTCAAGGTCGATCCGCGTTACGACACGAGCTTTCCCTGCCTCACCGACATCGCCTTCCTGCTGCGCCTCTGGGAAAAGAACGCATCGGTTTTCCATCTCGGCACGCCGCTGCATGTTTATACCAAGCAGCCGGCGTCGGTTTCCAACAGGCCGGGCACCAGCGCCCCGATGATCGAGACCAAGAAACGACTGATCGATGGTCTTGAAACCGGCACCTATCCTCTGGCCGCACCGGGCGGAAAAGACGGACTTTTACGTTTCTACACGCGATCCCTTGAGGCGGAACGAAGCTATGAGGCCCGGCAGGCCGAAGAACCGAACCTGTTGTTCGAGGACCACCTCGAACCGTTCCTGACCGCCCCTCGGCCCTGAGCCGGCGCGATCAGGCTTTGCACGGCGTTCCATTGCGTCCAGTGACCCGTTCGCCGAACGCCTCGCGCCCACGCCCAACGGCCACGGCCGTCATGATCCTCAAAGAAGTGATGGTGCCCTGGAGAGGAACTGATAAGAGTGATTACCAATTGAAAATTCATAGTATTTTGCTGTCACAAAGATCCAGTCCACCCTTTGGACCACCTCAACTGTTTTCTTAAAACTACCCCCTGCTTGCCAGTCTACGAGATGTTTACAAGAATGACAGGTAATATGTAGTAATACGAAATAGGAAATACGGGAAGAATAAACGGTACTAAAAATAGCATTTCTATCGCTCTTCTTGTTGCGGGAAAACTTCCATTAAAGGGCCGAATATATAACACTATCAATATTAAAGATACTATCACCAAAAATACAATAAATAGATCATTATATGAAGGAAGGTATCCAAAAGCCGCCGATCCAATGTAGTAAATAGACACTGTTAATATCGACACTAGAACGGATAGCGCGCGAAATGCATTGCTCATAACTATTGTGAATTTAGCAAATTTTCCATTCCACCTATTATACCACCGATGCCGTGCCCGCCTGCAAACAAGTTAGATTGATCATCTGTTGTCCCTACATAATAAGTTTTCCCCGGGAGCTGTCCACTACGTACAAACGGGGTGTACTCTCCTATATTTGGGTCGCCAATTAGCGCACCTGCTACGGCAATATTAATCTGATTTTCTCTATTACCTGAAAGAGACAGGGAATTGCGGTCCGCATTGAACGTTACAACCGGCCCAGTCGAAGAGAGTTTTGAAGCTGCATAACTAGCAAGTGCACCACCAAGCGAGTGTCCGGTCAAACTGGGAGGGCGCCCGAAACGCTGCGCCACCAACTCAGCGAGCTTGGCCGCTGCTGCATATTGTGGAGGCACGACCAATCTGACACCAAAATTGGTTGCCCAATCTGCAACTGATGTTTTTTTCGTTCCGCCGTAGGCAACAACTATTTCACCGCCCTCAGTTCGGTACACAGCTGCATCAAGCCCAGCGATTTCGTATGCCCGTATCTCACCTTCAGACACACCTGACAATCGCATCACAGTCTGCCAATCCGCGATTCGCCGGGTGCCAGACGGAAGCGCAGTCGGAACCCCCTCAACGTCTTGGGACAGCTTAGCATATAGGATCGTCTTCTGCGCCAGAGCAGGAGTAATGTTGGTACCAGTGGGTTCGGAGACGGGCAGCACAGGAGTACGGGGCTGTTGAGGAGAAGCGGATTCTTCCGCCGTATCCTTGGCAGCTACAATTGGAGTAGACTCAGGGGGCATAGTAAGCGCATCGATTAGCTTTTGTCCGTAAGGACTCGCTGCGAGACATGTAAGCCCGTAGCAGTTTGGCGCATCGGTCGAGCTGACCTCCCAAACCGGATAGACGCCATTGACTTGCGGAATCGCGGAACTGAAGCGTGTGTTAACAGCCCCATCAGAAACAACCTCTGGAATTCTGTTAAGACCATTGGCGGTGAATGCTCCAAAAGCACCGCTATCGGTTACGAGAGCCCAGCTGCGCTGATTGACGATCCGAATCGCATAGTCCTGCAGCGCGTAGTTTAGCGATCCGAAATTGATGTACAGACCACCTGTTGCTGTCGGGTCTACCAGCCGGATTCCGCCCGATGGTATGGTTGCGAGAGAGCCGTTGTGGCTGAACCTAATCAGGTCTTGGTCGAATGTGATGACAACGTTGGGCGCCAAGTAGTCAGGGCCTAGACTCAAATTTGGCATGTCGTAGCTGGAGCTTAGGGTAATGCCCTGACCGCCTTGCAGATAAAGCGTTCCGCCATCGAGGCTGATCTGGCCCACATTGTAGCCTGTAATTTGGCCATTCGGAGCGAACAGACTGGCATTGATTGAGCCTGAGGTTGAAACCAGGTCAACGCCGACCGAGAGGTAAATATTGCGTGCCGAATCCATGCCAAGCGCGACATTGCCACCTGATGTCTTCCGGATATCGCTCATGACGTGGATGTCGCCATGCGCGGCCCCACTTGTGCCAACGGTTGTGATCATAACGTTGGTGCCAGCGTTGAGCGCAGCTTCAATATCGAAAGTGTCAACATATGAAGAACTGCCGATAGGATAGGCGTTCAACCCATAAAGGCCCCGGTACGTCCCGAAGTAACTCCCCACATTGGCAGTCGCCGTGCGGGAAATGTAAATGTCTAGCGGATCGAGCAACCACGTCCCAGCTTCCCCGTTGGGTGCTGATGCATCGGCTGCTACTGTCGCGTTGAGGTAGTTGCCAGACGTTTCGATGAAGCCGCCATCACCACCTATCGCACCGCCTCGCGCCGTGATGGTGGCAGCAGTCTCGGTGGCAATGTCAGACCAGACAACAATCTTGCCGCCGTCTCCGGCTGCAATTGCGTCGGCGTTTAGCTCGCTGTTTCCATCAAGGAATGCATAAGAGGCCGTAGGAATAGGATCGGTTTCCCTGTCGATGCCATATTTGGCGAAATCTGAATCATTAGCCTGCCCGCCAAGGTAGTCTCCGCCGATCAGAATGGTGCCTCCACCATTGACTCCGGTTGCATCAATGCTTGCATCCGAGATTTCAATGGCTTCACCCGTGATCACTACTTTGCCGCGCTCCCAATCTGCGGGGCGCGGAGACGGGAATGGCGCATCTGCGACGGTGATGTCACCGGACACCTTCACAACCTGAGTAGGCGCATCGGCGGTCTTTGTGCTTGCCGTTTGGCCACCAAGAACGATCTTGCCGTTCCGCATACCAACCGAGCGCGCTTCTATGATCCCAGTGTTGTTGACGACCGAGTTGACGGCCTTGCGGGCGGTTGCTGCGGTCAGAGCCACGGTGCCACCGTCTGCGGATATCGCCCCCTCGTTCTTGACCAGATCATCCATTGGCGCGCCAGTTGCGGCGTCGACGACCTCAGAAGCGATTTCGTCACCAACGACCAGACGGACGAGATTGTCCCCGTAAAGGTCGAGTGTAAAAGCATTACCAGACGCAAGGGACACAGTCCCCATATTCGCTGTGATAACGCCGGCATTGCGCAAGCCCGGCGCAACAAAGGCACCGATGCCGTAATCGGCAATCGAGATATTGCCTTCGTTGACGATAGAAGCAGATGGATTGCCCGGTTGTGTGAAGGCGAAATTGCCGGACATGAAGTCGGTGTCGCGAATGTCGTTTGTCGTCGCGATCAACCCGCCGACATCGATACGGGCGTTTTGCCCGAAAAGAATGCCATCCGGATTGACGATAGCGAGATTGCCGTTGGCCGTGAGCGTGCCGAGAATTGATGTCGGCGACGTACTGCCTGTGACGCGATTAAGTGTCCAGGACGCCGCACTTGGCTGCACGAAACGAGTTGTTTCATCGGAAGCGATGTCAAAGCTCTGCCAGTTGATGACTGCGTTTTGGGACGCCTGGTCGACCTGCACGGTTTTCGTGTCCGGTGCGCTGATCGTCGCGTCGCCGGCAGCAACCTGACCATCGACGGGGTTAGCACTGGCGCTCGATCCCAATGCGATGACAAAGCCGAGGGTGGAGGTGAGCGCGGTCGTGATCCGCAGCCAATGCGCGATGCGCGGTGTGTGTTGCATCCCGTCCTCCCCTAGAAGCTTGTCGTCAGTTTGAACAACCCGCGCCAGGCGGACACGTTGGTCACGCTGGACGGAGTGACGAACGTTCGCGTGACTGTCACGTCACCGCTGAACGCGTCCTTGCCGAAGCGCAGTCCAATACCGGCTGAAGCGCCATCGTCGGTGGTCGGTGTGCCAAGGGGCGCGTTGATATTCCAGATGCGGCCATAGTCGGCAAAGACATAAGGTTGAAGGCTATCGAGAGCCGCGTCGAGCGATGCCGGGACATCTGCGTCGTAGCGCAGCTCGGCATTGAGCTTGAGGCAATGGTCGCCCGTGATGATCGAGGACTCAAATCCTCGCCCAAAGCCCTGACCGCCGTAGCCACATTCTTCGGACGACAGGAGCGGATCAGCCGCAACCTGCCCGAAAGCACTGGCATAGAGTGAAAATCCGTTGTCGAGCGATTGCTGACGCGACAGGAACAAGGTCGCCTTGGTGAAGTCCACTACACCCGGAATGCGCGATGCATTGGGGTTGCTGTTAGACGTGCTGCCCAATCCATCGATCCCACGGCTCAGGGTGACGATGCTCTGATTGACGCCGTTCCACTCGTCGGCCCAGTCAAAGGCCAGTTCGGCGCGCAATACGCGAAGACGATCTTCCGAGGATAGCCCCGCCGTTGTCGTGCTCTTTGAGTTGCTCACGTCGAAACTGAGCATGCCCGTCAGATTGCGATCGCGGGTGCGGATGAATGGGTACGAGAGATCAGCAGACAGATTGAGGCTTTCGGTCTTGTAATCGAGCGCCTTGAGAATTGCCGTACCGGGCGCGCCACGACTGACATTGCCGGACACTGCAAGGGCCAGTCCTTCGCTGTTGAGGATTTGGTCATAGTTGAAAAAGAAATAGTGCAGTTCGGGCGTGAGGGAGCCGTCCTGCGGCCCGGCAACGGAATAGCCACCGCCAATTCGCTCGTGCTGGCGAAGAGCGTTGTTCAATGCCCCCGAAAACGTCGCCTGATAGGGACCACTCGCCTCGGTGCCGTGATTGTCGACCGAGATCGACGCGTCGTAGGGCTTGAACTCCATGTCCATGACCAAGGTGGAGGCGCCGGGATCGGTCTCGGATGCGCGGAGATTGGAGCGGAAGGTGAGGCCGGGCAAGTCGTTTGCCAGCAGCAGGTAGCGCTCCAGTGTTGCGGCATGAATCGGGCGCGCGCTGGTAATGGCTGCCGAGTAATCATCGAAAAGGTTGCGATAGTCTGCGATGCCTTCAGGCCAGATCACCTGATCGATGTAACCTTCCACGACTTGCAGTCCGACACTGGCGCCATTCGGATCGAGCTCTTGCGGCGGCACGATGATGCGCGACAGCAGGTAGCCTTCAAGGCCGTATTGTGCCGTGATCTTGGCGGCAACATCGAAGACCTGAAGCAGCGTTACCTCTTGCCCGATCAGATCCGCATAGAAAGGTTCGAGGTCGGCAGCAGAGAAGACGGTTGAGCCTTCGATAGCGATTCCGTCTAGAACAAGCTTGATCTTCGCCGCTTCCGCAGCGGGCATCGTGCTTTCGAGTCCCTCGATAATGCGTGGCGCAGCTTTCGGCGCCTGCTGCTGCGTAAACCGTTCCTGGATGCGCCCAGGTTCGGCGCCAGGTGGTAGCGTTTGCGAGAATGCAGTAGAGCCAAAGGCGAATGCAAACATGACCGCCTGAACGAATGCCTTCTGCCGAATAAACAAAGGACGCCCTCATTCTAATGAATTATGTATGCCCAACTAATTTAGGTAGCTTATAAATCGTCCAATATCGTGTATTTACCTTGCATTAACTTTTTCCATTTGTCGAATCCAATTACCTAACTGCGACAATTGGAGTTGTGACCGCTAGGTACAAAAGAGAAGCATCAAGAATGTTTCGCCTTCATATAGAAATGTCTATGAATGAGACAAAATCCTGACTCGGCTACTCGTAACGCCGCAGTATCGGCGTGCTTGTTCAGGTAACCAAGCATCCTAAACGGTGTTACCCTTGCACTTCCTCGAGGCCTGTCACCATCGGGGCATCGCGATGCTCCCCAACACGGGAGATATCGTGATGAGGATACTTTCGAAGCGTCAGGTGAAGGAGCTGGTCCTCTATTCGCCGCAGCACATTGCCAGGCTGGAAGCGGCCGGCCTATTCCCCAAGCGGGTACGGCTCGGCCAAAACCGAGTGGGATGGATTGAGGACGAAGTGCTGGACTGGCTCCAAACGCGCATTGATCGCCGAGAAGCTCCTACCGACACTCCTGCATAAGGAGCGGGTGGATCGGGTGCACACCGATCCACCCACGGGCGGCTATGGATACACCCCCTGAACCCGGTAGCCCTGGTTCTGGCGCTCTGTATCCCCAGTCATAGGACGTCATAGCCACACAACGCCGCACATCCCCAAATCGTGACTTCACCCAAAACAATGCAGTTTTGGGTGCTTCATTTGCCCTACTTGACTCTTTGCAATACCAGCCGCCCAATGAAGCTTTCTTTGGGGGGTATTGCTATGAAGATTTTGTTTCGAAGAGACCAGTATCAATCCTTGACTGCAAAAACCATATTCAAGCTCTACGCCAAGATCGAATTGGAAAACGACGAAAGGACCATCCTCGATAAGTATGATTTCGACCGCGCCAAACTCATTGCGGCGGTGCAACCAAATCTCGTCCGAAACGCGTTCATTGTTTGCCTGGCCATCGCATCATTGGTTTGGATGAACCTGGCGTGGATTAACACTGGATTGTTCCTGGTCGGTCTGACCATCGCCTTTGCCTTCACAACCTTCCTGTATGGCATCCCGTTCGCCCTGATGATTGGCGCATTCTTCGGCTGGCTCTACTACGACCGCAAGCGCGAGACGATCTACGTCAACGAACTGTGAATAGCCCCTAGATTCGTAGACGCCTTCTTCCCTAATTTTAAGGCAAGGAGGCCAAGATGGGCAAAGCCAACTTCAGTGACGAGTTCAAGCGGGACGCGGTGGCACAGATCACCGAACGGGGCTATCCGGTTGCGGAGGTTTCGAAGCGTCTCGGGGTCAGCCCGCACTCGCTCTACGAGTGGAAGAGGAGGTTTTCGGCGGCGGGGTCGGCCGACGATGGCAAGGATGCCGAGATTCGACGACTGAAGAAGGAGCTGACGCGCGTCACCGAGGAGCGCGACATCCTAAAAAAAGCGACCGCGTATTTCGCCAAGGATGCAAAGTGAGATACGCGTTCGTTGCCGAGCATCGCCCGCTGTTTTCGGTGCGTGCGATGTGTCGGTGCCTGCGCATCCAACCCAGTGGCTTCTATGCCTGGCTGAAGACCCCGCTGAGCAAGCGAGCGGAGGAGGATGTCCGGCAGACCGAGCTCATCAGGGCAGCCTGGCATGACAGCGGCAAGGTCTATGGCTATCGCAAGCTCCACGATGATCTTCTTGATCAGGGAGAGACCTGTTGCCCGAACCGGGTTGCACGACTGGCAAGACTGGCCGGGATCAAGGCCCAGATCGGCTACAAGCGCCGGCCGGGAAGCTATGGTGGCAAGCCTTCGGTCGTCGTCGACAACACGCTGGACCGGCAGTTCGACGTAGAAGTCCCTGATCGGGCCTGGGTGACAGACATCACTTATATCCGGACGCTGGAAGGCTTCGCCTACCTGGCGGTCGTCATCGATCTTTATTCCCGGCGTGTCGTCGGATGGTCGATGCAGAGCCGCCAGACCACGGACGTGGTCCTACAGGCATTGCTGATGGCGGTGTGGAGACGGAAGCCGAAGGGCAAGGTGCTGATCCACTCGGACCAGGGCTCCCAGTTCACCAGCATGGACTGGGCTGCATTCCTCAAGCATCACAACCTGGAACACTCGATGAGCCGCCGCGGCAACTGCCACGACAACGCCGTCGCCGAGAGCTTCTTCAACCTGCTCAAGCGGGAACGGATACGGCGCCGGGCCTACAAAACCCGCGCAGAAGCCCGGCAGGACGTGTTCGATTACATCGAGATGTTCTACAACCCAATACGCAAGCACGTCAGGAACGGAATGCTGCCTCCCGTCGAGTTCGAACGGCAGCAGAGAATGAGCACCGAGGGCGTCTAGAAAACTCGGGGCTATTCACAACGTAGATTCCATCACCCCTGACTGCTGCAATTGCTATTGGAATCACAATGTCGGCCTTCTTGTTCTTCAGAGCGGCTTCTGCTTGCCACCCCACTTGCTCAGGGATGATCCTTTGATTGTGCTGCTTAGCTTCCACAGTCACGTGAGCAAAGCCTGCGGGACGGCCGGCACCCTGATCGAACTGTAGAAGATAAAGCGCGTCGATCTGTGTTTTCCTGAGCTTAAGGTCCATTTGAAGATGGGTCATTGAAAGCGGCGGAATCTGAGAAGGCGACAGTGCAAAGTGAGTCTCAACAACTCTTAAGTTGACAGCTGATTGTAGGAGCCAGGGTTCATCTGATCTCCCAAGTTCCTTTGTCCAAAGGGGTATGCTGAGCGTTTGCACGATGTGCCGAGGCGTCTCGGGCGATGGCTCCAAATCTATGGCCAGATTGTCGGGCCATTCTTCCGATATTTGCACGAACTCGAAGACCTGACCGCCTCCCGTCCGCTGCTCTCCCGTCCAGCCCAAAGACCTCAACGACTCGGGCCAAAGCTGGAACGCCTTCTTCCGACGTACGATATCCTTGAAGAAGTTGTTTGGGTTTCCCGCTTTGATCTTCAGGGTGTGTATCTCATCGAGGGCAGCTTTCGCCTCACGAATGTCGTGATCAAAAACTATTGTTCGCGTCAGTCGATGTGACCCTTCATCCCACAGCTTGTCGAAGATATGCCGAATAAGAAGGGCCTTCTCCCCTTCGCGCCCTTGAGAAGAATCCGCTGCCTCTTCATCCGTCGCTGCATCAAGCAACATTTCGTCGTCGTCGTCGCTATCCACCACATGCGCCTCCGAATCACTCTAGGAGTGTAGGCCATGTGCGCGAATTTTGGACCGGCGCCAATCTGGCGAGTTCCGGAGCCCAATTAAGGGTCGCTCACGCGACATCAGAAACGTTAGGCGCGACGCGACGGATTTCCCCCATGCCCCCTCCCCGGCTCCGCAATTCGCGGCCCCGCACCCCAGCACACCTATCTTCAACCTCACCTTGTCTCACAAGGGCTTGCCCTAGTGAGCCTGCCTTGGGGCGCGACAACCGGTCTCACACGAATGGCGATTGACTTCTGAGACCGATGGTATCTCATAGTTTTTAAGTTCATTGAGACAGTGAGGTATCACCATGCCCGGCATGCTTGTCGGTTACGCCCGCACATCCACAATCGACCAGAAGGCGGGACTTGAGGCCCAGCTTCGCGACCTGGAACAGGCAGGCTGCACGAAGACGTTCCAGGAGGAAGTCTCCTCGGTCAGCACCAAGCGCCCTCAGCTCAATGCAGCACTCGACTACGTACGCGACGGCGACACGCTGGTCGTGACCAAGCTGGATCGACTGGCTCGGTCCGTAGCCGATCTGGTGGCGATCACAGCGGGATTGAAGGTGAAGGGGGTGGGATTACGCATCCTCGCCCTCCAACTCGATACTGAAACCCCTACAGGCAAGCTGATGATCAACTTGCTCGGCTCTATCGCGGAGTTCGAGCGGGAGTTGATGCTGGAACGGCAACGAGAAGGCATCGCCAAGGCCAAGGAGCAAGGGAAATACCAAGGGCGTGCACCCACGGCACGGCGCAAGGCTCCGGACGTTCTGCGGCTAAAGGCGCAAGGGATGTCACCTGACAAGATTGCTAAGGAACTGGGGATCGGAAGAGCTAGTGTGTTCAGAATTCTGAAGGATTCGAGCTCTCGGCAAACATGATGCAGTTCCTGGAGTGAGATCATCCAAATGCTAGGCGCAAGTGACCCCATGATCGTCAAAACGGTTAGCCGATTCTTTTGGAAGGAAGCGCCTCCGTTCGGAGAATGGACCGCAGCGCTAATCTGGAACGACACAGATAGCGGCCTATCATTCGACGCCATCTCGGGACGAATTGAAGATACGGCAGACAACAAAGCCCACCACATCCGGGGTGACGTCCTTGCTGTTCTCGCTGCACTCCAGGCCGCCAAAGAGCGGCAGATATCCAGTGTTCGCCTCCTGTCGGTGAACGACAGCGTCGTCAGAACCATCCGGGAGTACTACGACGGCTGGGAAAGGCGTAAGTGGCTGAATGCCAATCGCAAGCCTATCGACAGCCTCGACGAATGGAAGCAGATCAAAGCCATATGTGACGACATAAACGTAGACTGGGAGAAGCGCCCAAAGGAGGCGGTTGACCTTGTCGAGGAATACCAGGAGTTCCGCGACATCATTGACGATAGAGAGAATGACTTCTGGATGCAGCGTGCGATTGATCGCGACCCATGGGGATAGTCGCCGCCAACGGTAGCATCTGTTCAATCCCCGGCTGCCAGCGCCCAACCCAACAGGCAGCTGGCAACGGCCATTCGCATCGGTACTGCAAGCACCACGTCGAGTTTCACCGCCGTCACGGCTCCTACTGGTTCAAGAGTTTGTCCGCCACGGAGCTGAAACCGTTCCGTCAGGCGGCGCGGCGCTGGATGCGAGCGCATCAAGCAGACCGTCGCGTAATGCAGTCCCTTGGCTCCATAGACGCCCTCCTGGCCGAGTCTGGCCGTCCCGAGAACGCCTACAGCCTCAGGGGCAAAGACGCCGTGAGCAGGGCCCGTATTGCCCTTGCGAGACTCCGTGATGCAGGGGTGGCGACGACAACAATCCTGGAGCGCCTGATAGCCGTTACGGCCTGTTGCGAGGCCAAAGGCATTGATGAGCGCCAGCGCGAATATCGACATGTCCAGCTCGCCAAATCCGTGCACCGGCTCGCCAGCGGTACGCACAAGACCACTTCAGGTTTCCCGCTGCCCGAGAAGTATCCGCGTTCGGAAGGGCGGGTGCTGCGCCACCTGGGTCAGTGGCTCGACGATATCGTGGCCTTTGCCCTGGATAACCGGGACATCCTGGCGGATGGCTCGCTCGCAATATCGGATGAGGACGCGATAACCTGATGCATCCCGTGAGTTTTAACCCAGTTCAATCGGTCTGCGCACATTCGGGACATTATCGCGCCGCATTACCCTTTCGGCGTCCCTCCCTGCCCGCTCTAGGTGTTGGTGCCTGTGTCTCCGCTTGAAGACCTCCAAGAGTGGGATGATGATGAGGGAGGAAATCATCCACCTCCCTCCCTCGACTTGATGTTCGACCCTTGGATCACACTTCAAGCAGCCGAACTCGATGCCCTTATGGATGAACTCTATGTCGTCGCCATGTGCGCTCTGGCGCCGGCAGCTCGCAAGCCACGCTCGGAATTGACTGACGGAGCAAAGGCGATGATCCCGACCATCGTCGCCAACCTGCTCTTGCTGCACAAGGGCAGCCCCACTGGTACACGCCTGGCCATCGAGACGGAGCACCGAAAGCGCACGCGCTATGATCGCTCCGGCTTTCGCAAGCTGCCTCAAGTGCTCAAAGCGTTGGCCTTGGCCGGTCATATCGACAGACTCAACGCAGCTTACCATCGCAGGCGCACGACGATTGAAGCGACAGGCAGTCTCAAGCAGGCCCTAAGCTCACCCAGCGTCGACCTAAAGTGTCTCCGCCGCGTTGAGGGTGAGGAGCTGATCATTCTCAATACCAGACCTGCGCAGACCTGGGTCAATGGCCGCAAGCAGCCCAAGGAACTGGTCGACTACGAGGAAACCAAGCAGACCAGGACGATGAGGAAGGAGATGATGGAGCTGAATAGCTTCCTCTCCTCACACTCCATAACGCTTGAGGGGTCTGACGTACCGCCACCGCGCTTGTTCCGCGAGTTCACATTGCGCAAGCCGACCGACCCGCACGAGTTCAATCTACACGGGCGCATCTATGGCGGCTTCTGGATGAACCTGAAGGCGACGGAACGGCATTGCCTGCGCATCGATGGCGAACCGATTGCTGACCTCGACTTCTCCAGCATGTTCCCGCGCCTTGCTTATCTCCGCGTCGGCCAGGAGCCGCCTCAAGGCGATCTCTATGCCATTCGGGGTCTGGAAAACTGCCGTGCCGGTGCCAAGGCGGGTCTCTCCGCGCTGCTGTCCTATCCGCGCGAGATGAAGAACGCTCCGTCGCGACTACGCCAGGAACTACCCGTTGGATGGACAGCGAGAAAACTCAAGGCAGCAATATCTGAGCATCACCCTCATCTCGTACCCTGCTTTGAGAAGGACTTAGGGCTGGACCTGATGTTCACCGAAAGCCAGATTCTGATGCGGGCGATGATGTCGCTGATGAAGCAGGGGGTCCCCGCTCTTCCCATGCATGATGGAATGATGGTTCCGCTGTCAAAGCGGAACGCCGCTCAGACTGCGATGGAGCAGGCCTCAAGGGATGTGCTTGGCGTGGCGTTGCCGGTGACGATGAAGCATTGACGCGGTGAAAGAGTGCTGGCCGACGAACGATTATATCTCGAAGCGCGGCAGCTTGCAGATTTCACGGTAGAGTCCGGCTGGGCTGCCGTAGACCTTCTCGTCCACACCCTCTCCACTGTGCCCGGTGATCATTCGCCGTAGCTCCTGATCCACGTCCGCCTCCCGGCTCCGCGTAATGAACAAATGCCGCCATGCATGATTGGGCTGTACATTGCGATCTGGAACGTAGATGCGCACGAACTCGCGAACACGGTTCTTGACGCCCTTGAGCGGGCCTAGCACGTCGCCCGTACATTTGTTTGGCCGGAGGAACAGGTGCCCGTCGGGAGCCGAGGCGACAAAATCGAGAAAACCTAGCTCCACAAGGTGAGGATGAAGCGGAACGAGACGCTGCACATTGCCCTTCACGGTGCCAGCTTCGGGGGTGATGCTGATGCTCCAGTGGTCTCCGGTCTCTTGCACGTCCATCTTCCTAAGCTGAGCGATTTCGCCAACACGTGCGCCGGTATAGGCCAACAGCCAAGGAATCCAGCGCTTTGCGGCATAGGTTTCAGGCCTGTCTCTGCCTACTTCAAGCGATGCGCATGCCGAAAGCAGCGCCTTGACCTCGTCTTCCGTGAAGCCTTTCTGACGAACCTGCTTTGGCTTTCCCAACCTAATAGTGATGCCCGTTGCTGGATTTGACCCCAGCTTGCGATTGCGTACAGCCCAACCGAACACGCTTTTGAGCCCGGCCAAATCTGTGTCTTTCACGGTACGGGCGGATGCGGGCTGCCCGGTACGTGGATGGGGCGTCGTAAGGCGATGGTTCTTGAACCGCACGATGTCGTCCGGGGTAACACGCTCTGCATTGTCGTGACCGAGGAAGGCCACCAGTTTAGTCATCGTGTTGCGGTAGCTTTCATGCGTACTCGGCTTCATTCCTGCCGCCTCACTCTCAGCCCACCAATCGGCGACAAGCCCCATAAGCGAAACGGCTATCGGCGACTTCGGACCAGTCGTTCGCTGGTGGTGCTCGCCTTGGCCGTCCGGAGGAGCCCATTCGGGAAACCGTCCGGCATTGGAATCGGGAGTGTAGTCACCCGACGCATTCCGCCGTCTCACTTCCATCGCGTCTCGCAAAGCCGTCCAAATGGCGATGAGAAGGCGCTGCCGGCTTGGTCGATCGATTGACGCTATGCCTTTGTCTTGCAGCAGGCGATCCGCGAGCGGACCAAGTTCCCTGTCTAGGTCTTCGACTGTGCCGACCTCCTTTAACCTATCAAAATAGGCAACCGTAGCGGCGAAGCCGGCTTCCTCTTCTCCCCATTCATCTCCATCGTCATCCCGAACCCAGCCATCGGGCGTATGGACCATTGCGATTTTGCGTTCGCGCTCCTCTCCGTTCGCCCAGGAACTGTAGAGGGATGCTGAGAGCGCCGTTGCCTGACGATTGGTGAGAGAAACAGGCGCGGCCAGTCCGGCCTCCATGTGATCATCAAGCAAGGCAGTAGGGTCAGTGCGAAGTCCTGCAAAGATTTCTTCGACGTAGGCGGCAGCCTTGGCTTGCCGGATTCTCGCGGTGCTCGCATCGGAAGTGCGCAGCGAGAGCCTTATGCTGCTCATGCGCTCCGTAACGTAAATGGGGACAGACTGATCCCCGACGGGGATATGTAACGTCTTTCCGACGATTCGTTTCCGAACATCAGTCGGGATGCGTTTGGCAAATTGGAGGTTGGAAGAACCGGGGCGCTTCACCGGAGACACGAGCCTATAGAGCATTGCTACACACCTTTGTAGCACACTCTTCGCCCGGCAGCACCTTGATTTGATTGAACTCTTTGACGCACAAAGAGTTTCTAAAAGAGTGGTGCCCTGGAGAAGACTCGAACTTCCACTTCCATACGGAAACTAGCACCTGAAGCTAGCGCGTCTACCAATTCCGCCACCAGGGCACGGGCCGGATCCATGCTCTGGCCGGCGCGGCGACCTCACTAAGACGGGGCCAATGTCTTGTCAATCGCCAATCGGCTGGAAACTCGGGTTATGCGACGACAGTCGGGCATGGGCTTATGCTCGACAAGTCTGGCACCAAAGGTTAGAAAACCCGGATTTCGAACAGGCTAGGGGCCAGGACAATGGATTATGGCGACAGGGGATTGGTGACCATTTTCGGCGGTTCCGGGTTCATCGGCGGCCAGGTGACGCAGGCTATCGCCCGTCTTGGCTACCGTGTGCGTGTCGCCGTCCGTCGGCCCGATCTCGCTGGTGAAGTCAGGATGGCGGGCCCCCAGGGCCTGGTTCAGCCGGTCCAGGCCAATATCCGCAATCCCGACTCGGTGCTTCGTGCCGTCGCCGGAGCCGATATCGTCGTCAATCTCGCCGGTATCATCCATGAAACGGGCCGCCAGCGCTTCATGGCAGTCAATACCATGGGCGCCAAAAACGTGGCCGAAGCCGCCGCCGCGGTCGGCGCGAAAATGCTCGTGCACATGTCGGCGCTCGGCGCCGATCCGGAAGCGCCCAGCGCCTATGCGCGGTCAAAGGCGCTCGGGGAAGCCGAAGTCCGGAACGCCTTTGCCGAGGCGGTGATTTTGAGGCCGTCCCTGGTCTTCGGGCGGGACGACGGCTTTTTCAACCTGTTCGGCGGAATCGTCCGCCTGTGGCCCGTCGTACCGGTGATCGGCGGCACATCGCTGTTCCAGCCCATCTATGTCAACGACGTCGCCGCCGCCGTTGCCGCCGTTCTCGATGGCGCCGCGACACCTGGCACCGTCTACGAACTGGGCGGACCGGAAATCGAAACCATGCGCGAACTCATTTTGCGCATCCTTTCCGAAACCCGGCGCAACCGCATGCTGATGCCCATCGCGCCCTGGATGGCGCGGCTGACAGGAGCCATTCTGCAAATCTGGCCCGACAAGATCTTCACCGTCGATCAGGCGATTCTTTTACAGGCGGACAACATCGTTTCCGATGCCGCCGCCACCGAAAGGCGCACGCTGGCCGCGCTCGGTGTTTCCGCGACGTCAATGGACGTGGTGTTGCCGACCTACCTCTGGCGCTTCCGCCAGCATGGCCAGTTCGACCGGGCCAAGGCATAACAAACACCCCATAATCGAAGAATCGGGACGGCTGGCTGGACGGTTCATCCTGCGACAGGCTGAGGATGGAGCCGCCGTTTTGTCATCTATTCCGGTTGTCCCGAGATCGATCACCGGGACGGCTCCGCAAGAAAAGCGGAGGCTTCACACCATGAAGTAAAGCGCGATCAGGCCGGCGCCGCCGACGATGATGCGCCACCAGCCGAAAAAGGCGAGCCCGTAGCTTTTGACGAAATCCAGAAGGTAGCGAACGACCGCGATCGCCACCAACAGGGCCACCCCGAAACCGATGGCGATGTGAAACCCGGCGCCGCCATGAAGAATGAGCTCGGCGTGCTTGTAGAAGTCATAAAGAAAAGCGCCGAGCATAATCGGCAGGGCGATGAAAAAGGTGAATTCGGTGGCCGAGCGCTTGTCCGTGCCGAACAGGAGCGAGCCGACAATGGTCGCGCCGGACCGCGACACGCCGGGCACCAGCGCCAGCATCTGAAACAGGCCGATCATGAGGCTCAGGTGCCAGGGATAGGTGTAGATGTCGGTATAGCGGGGCTTGAGCGGCAACCGGTCGATGAACAAAAGAATGATGCCGCCGATCAGCAGCATCCAGCAGATCAGCAGCGGACTTTCGTAAAGTACACCCTGGATGTAGTCGTGCCCGAGAAAACCGACGAGACCCGCGGGAATGGAGGCGAGCACGACGTTGAGCGCGAACATCCATGCCTCCTTTTGCCCCTTGAGGGCATCCACGATCAGTTCGCCGAGTTTCTTGAAATAAACGGTGACCACGGCAAGGATGGCGCCGAACTGGATCATGACAAAAAAGGCATCCGGCTCGGCAAGCCCGAAGAACCGTTCGGCCAGAAGCATGTGGCCCGTCGACGAAACAGGTAAGAATTCGGTAAGGCCTTCGATAAAACCCAAGATAAGTGGCACAAAAAGACCTTGATCGGCGCTCATTTGATCTCCTATCCAAGATGATGGCTTTGCTCTGGCGCCACGCTTCTAATCTGTTTCGCGGCCAAGGGTAAGGTGCAATCGGGAAGGCTTCAGTCCACGCACATGCCCACACTCCTGCAGCATCGCCTTGATCCCACCTGCCGTCTCGTTCGGCTCATGCTTGGCGAATACGGCATCGATCCCAAACTGGAAGACGTCAACCACTGGCGCCGCGACACGCGCCTGACCGATATCGATCCGGCGGCGACCGTGCCGCTGCTCATCGAAGACGATGGCGCGATCCTGATCGGCCCCTCTCCGGTCATGCAACATGTCGAACACCGCTATGCGCCCTCGCAGGTCGTGGGACTTGTTCCCATCGATGCACCGATGCGGGCCGAGATGTGGCGAATGGTCGACTGGGTGAACCTGAGATTTTACGACGAGGTCACGCGCTACGTGCTCGAGGAAAAGATCGGCAAGCGCGAACTCGACCAAGGCTATCCCGATCCGTCGGCCTTGCGGGCCGCCAAGGCCAACCTTTCCGAACACATGCAGTATTTCGCCTATCTTCTGGCCACGCGGCGCTGGCTGGCCGGCCCCGATCTGTCGCTGGCCGATTTTGCACTGGCCGCCCATTTGTCGGCGCTCGATTATCTCGGCGATATCGACTGGGAAGCCTATGAAGAGGTGCATTCCTGGTTTGCCCGAATCAAGTCGCGCCCGGCCTTCCGCTCCCTGCTCGGCGATCGCGTTCTCGGCCAGCCGCCGTCGAAATCCTACGCGGATCTCGATTTCTGATGCCGCATGCGGCGCTGGTGGCCGAACTGAGAGCACGCGCCAGAACGCTCGGTTTCGACGCCTTCGGCATTGCGGCGGCCGATGCCCGTCCCGATCTGCCGGAAAAGCTCGACGAAGCCTTGCGGCGCGACTGGCACGGCGACATGGACTGGATGGAAACGACCGCCGAACGAAGGCGCGCGCCGCAAGGACTCTGGCCCGCAGCGAAAAGCGTTTTGATGCTGGGCATGAATTACGGGCCGGACGAAAACCCCTTGCTGACGCTCGACAAACGCGAAATCGGCAATATCTCGGTCTATGCGCGCAACCGCGACTATCACGACATCATCAAGGGAAAACTCAAGGATCTGGCGGGACTCTTGAGCCGGCGCACCGGCAAGGAGGTCAAGGTTTTCGTCGATACCGCGCCCTTGATGGAAAAGCCGTTCGGCGAAGCGGCGGGGTTAGGCTGGCAGGGCAAGCATACTGTTCTGGTTTCGCGCCAGTTCGGGTCGTGGCTGTTTCTCGGCGCCATCCTGACCACGACCGAACTGCCTGCGGACACGCCCCAGACGCCGAGTTGCGGGTCCTGCACCCGCTGTATCGACATCTGTCCCACGAATGCCTTTCCGGCGCCCTTCCAGCTCGATGCCCGCAAGTGCCTCGCCTATCTGACCAACGAGCTGAAAACCCAGATCCCGCGTCCCTATCGCGCGCTCCTGGGCAACCGGATCTATGGCTGCGACGATTGCCTGGCCGTGTGTCCATGGAACAAGTTTGCCACCGTCACGCGCGAGGCCAGGCTCAGGACCCGCGCCGACCTCGTCGCCCCCGATCTCGGAATGCTGGTCGCGCTCGACGATGAGGGCTTTCGCAAACTGTTCGCCGGCTCGCCGGTCAAGCGTATCGGACAGGCCCGGTTTTTGAGAAACGTCCTGATCGCCATCGGCAATTCCGGCGCGCCGCGCTTCCTGCCCAGTGTCGAAAAGCGGCTTTTCGATCCCGAACCGTTGATCCGCGGGGCCGCCATCTGGGCCTTTCGCCGTCTGGCCGCCCCGGATAAGCTCGCAACATGCCGCGCCGCCTGTCTGGCGCGCGAAACCGATCCCGACGTGGCAAAAGAATGGGACGGCGAGCTGACGCCGCCGCTCGAAAGCTGATGCAATGACCTACTTCATTTTCGGTCTTGGCTATTCCGCCCGCGCCGTCGCAAGGGCTCTTGGCGAGACACCCGGCCCCGTCGTTTCGGTTTCCGGGACGACACGCAGTTCCGACCGCTCGCAGGTCCTGGGGCTTGAAGGGGCTTTTGTCCATGTCTTTGACGGCACGACGCCGGGCGAAACGCTGAAACCGTCGCTCGGAGACGCAAGCCACGTTATCGTGTCCATTCCCCCCGGCGCGGACGGCGATCCGGTGCTCGCCTGTCATGGCGAAGATCTGATGCGCTCAACCACGCTCGGCTGGCTTTGCTATTACTCGACCGTCGGCGTTTATGGCGATCAGGACGGTGCCTGGATCGACGAAACGGCCACGCCCGATCCGGATAACGAACGGTCGCGCCATCGTCTTGAAGCGGAAAACCAGTGGCGCAGGTTCGCCGCGCAAAAGAAAGTGCCGCTTCTCATCCTCCGGCTTGCCGGTATCTATGGACCCGGTCGCTCGGGGTTCGACAGGCTCGATGCCGGCACGGCCCGCCGTGTCGTCAAGCCCGGCCAGGTGTTCAACCGTATCCATGTCGCCGACATCGCCCGCGTCACGCTTCTCGGCGCCCGACACAGACTTTCCGGCACCTTCAATCTGGCCGACGACGAACCGGCGCCGCCCCAGGACGTGGTGACCCACGCGGCCGAACTGCTCGGCGTCGAACCGCCCCCTCTCGAGGACTTCGAGACGGCCGAGATGACGGCAATGGCGCGCAGTTTTTATGCCGACAACAAACGCGTCTCCAACGCCGCCATCAAGCGGGCCCTTGGCATCAAACTCACATATCCGACCTACCGACAGGGCCTCGACGCCATTTTGCATGGATTGAGCCGATGAGCGATCTCAGCCCCGGCCTGCCCCCCTCCCGTGTCACGATCGAAGGGCTTTACTGCCGGCTCGAACCGCTGGCCATCCAGCATGCCGACGCGCTCTGGGCCGCGATCGAAGGCCCCGACCTCGCCGCGCGGTATCGCTGGCTGCCCGGATTCATGCCCGATAACGCCGCCGAACATCGGGATTGGGTTGCCGGCGCGGCAAAGCATCCCGAATGGCTTTACTGGGCGATCATCGACCGGCAAACGGGTCTTTGCGGCGGCCATCAGGCACTGATGCGCATCCGGCCGGAAAATCGCTCGGTCGAAATCGGCCACGTCTTGTGGGGGTGCGGCATCGCCCGTAGCCGCATCGCCACCGAAGCGCTGTTCCTGACGGCGCAATATGTTTTCGAAACGCTCGGCTATCGCCGCTTCGAATGGAAATGCAACAACGACAACCTGCCGTCCAAAAATGCCGCGCGCCGTTTCGGCTTCGTCTTCGAAGGCATTTTCCGCCAGGACATGATCGTCAGGGGCGAAAACCGCGACACCGCCTGGTTCTCGATGCTCGATTGTGAGTGGCCCGCGCTGAAACCGATCTACAAGGTCTGGCTCGATCCGGCGAATTTCGATGAGAAGGGGACGCAAAAGACCAGGCTCGGGACGCCGCGTTAGGGCTTTTCTCCCTCCTGCGTGCAGGAATAGAGGGTGGCGATTCCAACAAAAAAACGACCTGTTCCTCAACTTCCCGGGCGTCTTGCCTACGCGTCCGCCAGTTGCTTCACCGTCTGTTTCATCACCACGAGATCCTCCGGCCGGGACAACCGGTGGTCGCCGTCCGGAATAAGGGTGAAACTCACCGGGTCGAGGGTCAAATGGCTCAAAAGGGCGAGCGTGTGGGCAAGGGGCACGTCCCGGTCCTGGCCGCCCTGCAGGATGGCGACCGGGCAACCGGTCTCGATCGAGCCGTTCCGCATCAGGAGATGGCGGGCGCCATCGACGATCAGCCGTTCGGTCAGCACCAGGGGATCGTCGAAATAGGCGGACGCCACCTCAACGCACCCTTTCGCGTGCAGATCGTGCAACTGGTTCGGCGTAAAGCCGGCGCGCATCAGGTCCTCCGTCATGTCGACGGCCGGAGCAATGAGAACCATGGCCTTGATGCGGAGGACGCCCCGCGCCCTGAGCGCTTTGTTGGCGAGAAGCGCCAGCCAGCCGCCCATCGACGATGCGACGACGACCTGGGGACCTGTCGTTATGTCGAAAACGGCAAGCGCCTCTTCGAGCCAGCGCGAAATGGTGCCGTCAAGGACGTCGCCGCCCGATTGTCCCTGTCCGGAATAATCGAACCGGGTAACCGAAAAACCTGACTCCGCGCCGAGACCGTCGAGCGCCTCGGCCTTTAATCCGCCCATGACGGACTTGAAGCCACCGAGCCAGAAAAGGCCCGGCGCACCCGTGCCCGGACGCTGCAACACGGCGATTTCACGCGTTTCACTGCCCGTACCGACAAGAATCCGTCGTAAATCCATGCGGATCATCCCTTCGGGCGCTTAATTCGCCTCAGCGCCAGTTGACTTCACAAAGTGAAGACATGATTCTAGATAGGCTTTCATCCACAGTGTCAAACATCAGAAGGAACACTGACCATTCGCCGTCCCATGAGACCCGTGGCGCCCGTCAAGGATGGGCCGCCCTCCAACGAGGATATCGCCGCACCACAAATCCAGTTGATCGATGCCGAGGGGGTAAACAGAGGCGTTGTGAAAACGTCCGAAGCCTTGGCCATTGCCGCGGAATCCGGCCTCGACCTCGTTGCCATTTCTCCCAACGCCAGCCCGCCGGTGTGCAAGATCCTCGATCTCGGCAAATTCAAGTACGCCGCCCAGAAGAAAGCGGCCGAGGCGCGCAAGAAGCAAAAGGTCATCGAGGTCAAGGAGATCAAGATGCGCCCGAACATCGACATCCATGATTATGAGGTGAAGATGCGCGCCGTGCAGAAATTCCTCGAAGACGGAGACAAGGTGAAGGTCACCATGCGTTTTCGCGGCCGCGAGATGGCTCACCAGGAACTCGGACTCGAGCTCTTGAACAAGGTGCGAGACGAAACCGAAGCCGTGTCCAAAGTGGAAATGACCCCACGTTCGGAAGGTCGCCAGATGGTTATGGTGCTGGCACCGAAATAGCACCCGAATCGCACTGTTTTTTTCACGATTCTAAATGACCCGGGCTTCTTTGCCCGGGTTTTATTTTAGGCTGGCTTGTTTGTAATTTTAATAAAATTTGTTCGTGAAAGCATTTTCGTTGCGCCGCGCTTTGCATTCTATCCAGTTTCTTGGATTTTTCATAAGGATGCCATAACCTTTCGTCCAAACTCAGGATTTATTTACCAGTATTGTTCTATCAAAATCGCATTATGTTTTTCATGAGGACGAAAAATGGCGGACGTAACCATTGAAAAGCCGAAACCTTATTTTGCGGGCACCACGCGCAAGCTGGGCTTTGTGCTCCCCTTTTTAATGATCGGATTAACCGTGTTGGGCTCGATCGCCGTCGGTATCGCGGCATTCGGGTTCGCCCGCGCCGGGCTCGAGGACGCGGGCAAAACCCAGTTGGCCATTCTCGCCGACAGCCGGAGCGAGGCCTTCCAGGTCGCCATGCAACGCAGCGTGGCCGATCTCGAAACCATGGCCTCCGGCGCGGCGACCAGAGAGGCCATATCCAACCTCACCACCGTGGTCTCGTCGATGTCGGACGAGCAGGAAAAGGTGAGGGCTTTCTTCGATCTTGGCGCGTCGGTTGAAGATCGCGCCGCGATGAACGGAGATGGCGGCAAGACAATGTATAATTTCCGCCATACCGGGTTTCACAACGGCATCTATTCCGTCTGGAAAAACGGCGGTTATGGCGACATCTACTTCGTCAACACCGCTGGCAACATTCTTTATTCGGTGACCAAATCCGAGGATTTCCTCAAAACGATCGACGACGAAGCCATCGCCACCAGCGGACTTGCCACCGCCGTCGCCGAAGCGGAAGCCGCCGGTATCGGGACAACGGTCGTGTCGGACTATGCCCGTTACGCGCTCAATGGCGGAACGCCGGCCCTGTTCCTGGCGCGTACCGTTGCGAGCGCATCCAAAGCCGACAGGGCGATCGGCACAGTCGTATTCCGGCTCGACGCCAATTTCTTCGACGATTTGCTGTCCGGCCGCGACGGACTTGGTCGCACCGGGCAGACCTTCCTGATCGACGAAAAGGGTCTGGTCCTGTCCGACATGCCGCTCGCGTCGTCTCCGACGGCCCTGTCTTTGTCCATCGATAACGCCACGCTAGCAGAGGCGGCCGGGAACGACTCCCTGGTCCAGACCAGCCGTATCGACACTTCCGGCGTTTCCAATCTGTCCGTCGCGGTTCCCGTGAGCTTTTTCGGTAAACATTGGGCCGTCGTCGCCGAACGGGCGGAAAGTGAGGTCATGGGCGCGGTGACCACGATCTTCTGGGCCATGGTTATCGCCACGCTTGGCGTCATCGTTTTGGCTTCCATCCTGGGCATCGTCATCTCCCGTCGCATCACGCGGCCGATCTCCACCTTGACCCATACCATGCAGGCGCTGGCGGACGGTGATCTCGATGCCGAAATCGGCAGTCTCAATCGCCGCGATGAAATCGGCGAGATGGCCCGAACGGTCCAGGTCTTCAGGGAAAATGCCCTCAAGGTTCGCGAACTGGATGAAAGGGAAGCCGAGCGCACCGAACAGGCGCGCGCGGACCGCGCCCAAATGATGCAGGAGCTGCAGCGGTCCTTCGGCGTGGTCGTCGACGCCGCCATCGCGGGGGATTTCTCCAAGCGGGTGGATATCGAGTTTTCCGACGCCGAACTGAACGCCCTGGCACGTTCGATCAACGATCTGGTCGAAACGGTCGACCGCGGCATCGGGGAAACCGGCGATGTTCTCGCCGCCCTGGCCGAGACCGACCTGACGCAACGCGTGTCCAGCACCTATCAGGGGGCCTTCGAAAAGCTGAAACAGGACACCAATGCCCTGGCCGACAAGCTCGTCGAAATCGTCACTCAACTGCGCGATACATCGCGTGGCGTGAAGACGGCGACGGGCGAGATTCTTTCCGGCACCAACGATCTTTCCGAACGCACCACCAAGCAGGCGGCAACGATCGAAGAGACCAGTGCGGCCATGGAACAGCTTGCCCACACGGTCATGGACAACGCCAAGCGGGCCGAAGAGGCCAGTAACGAAGCCGGCAATGCATCGCGGACCGCCGAGGAAGGCGGCAAGGTCATGTCCGACGCCAACGAAGCGATGGAACGGATCTCGGCCTCTTCCGCCAAGATCTCCAACATCATCGGCATGATCGACGACATCGCCTTCCAGACCAACCTTCTGGCCCTGAACGCTTCGGTCGAAGCGGCGCGCGCCGGCGAGGCCGGCAAGGGCTTCGCGGTCGTCGCCGTCGAGGTCAGGCGTCTGGCCCAGAGTTCCGCCAAGGCCAGTTCCGAGGTCAAGGCGCTCATCCAGCAAAGCGCCGACGAGGTCGCGGATGGCTCCAAGCTGGTGGCGTCGGCGGCAAAGAAGCTGACCGAGATCCTGACGGCGGCCAAGGCGAACGCCGTTGAACTGGAAGGCATCACCAAGGAAAGCCGGCAACAGGCATCCGCCATCGAAGAGGTCAACTTGGCGGTTCGCCAGATGGACGAAATGACCCAGCACAACGCCGCGCTGGTCGAAGAAACCAACGCAGCCATCGAACAGACGGAAGCGCAAGCCTCCGAACTCGATCGCATCGTTGCGGTGTTCACGCTCGACGAAACCGGAACCCCGACGCAAAAGGCTACGGCCAGACCGGCCAAATCCTACCTGACGAACGGCAACGCAGCCATCGACACGGACTGGAATAACTTCTAGCGCGAGGAACGAAAAGGCGGACACCAGGTTCTTGCCCTGGTCGCCGCGACGACAAAGACAGCACCGGGTGCTTTGATATCTTCAAACGCCCGGCGCTCTTGTTTTTTTTAGCTTTCGCTATTTTCCACTTGACTTGGAAAGGGCGCCCACCGGCGCCCTTTTGTTTTATCGGCCGCTGGCAAAAGGAAACGAACGGCAAACTTGTTCGCATACACCGCACATCTCGACCATTTCGACAGAGAAAGTCACCGGCTACTTGCCTGATGTCTTTTTACTAGAGCAATTCGGGTTTTAATATCTATCGTGGACTTTAATCGGCAATTAATGGCTTGCCACGAATATGTGGATCAAGTCGCCGATTGGAGGACGAGGCACCAAAATGAAGTTTTTTAGCGAAATTTCGATTGCCAGAAAACTGCCACTGGCACTGTTCCTATCCGGACTTGTGGTAAGTCTTGGCGTAGGACTAACAAGTTACCTGATCACATCAACTTCTTTGCAGGATTCGACCCGACAAAACCTTGGGGCCGTTGCGCGCGAGCGCAGCCATCTTCTGTCCAGCTCCATTGCGGCGATCGAACGCGATGTCATGAGCACGGCGAAGCAGGCGTCCACTATTCAGGCTCTCAGGGATTTTGCCGGTGCCTGGATGCAGCTGAAAAGCGCCGCCTCGGACAAGCTGCGCGATTTCTACATCACCAACAATCCCAATCCCGACGATCTGTCCGAATATGCCGGCGACGGCAGCGGCATGACCTACAACACGCCGCATCTGAAATTCCACGAAGGATTCAGGCAGATCGCCCAGGTTGGCGGCTATGGCGACGTGCTCATGGTCGATACGTTCGGCAATATCGTTTATTCGGTCACAAAGGGCGACGACTTCGCCGGGAGCGTCAAGCCTGGGGAAGGAAATCTGGCTGATACCGGCCTGGCGCGCGTCTACGCCGCGGCCACGGCGCTCGAAGACACATCCGCTATTGTCGTTGAGGACATGTCGAACTACACGCCGCTCGGGAACAAGCCGACGGCCTTTTTCGCCACGCCCGTGGTCAATCCCGCCAACAGTCGGATCGTCGGCGTACTCGTTTATGCCGTGACCTCGGATCAGATCACGGGTTTTGTCGGCGATCGCACCGGACTCGACAAGACGGGCGAAGTGCTGGTGGTGGGCGATGATGGCATCTTCCGCTCGAATTCCGCGTTGATCGAGGGTGACGAAGCTTTGTCGCTCACCATCGGCTCGACCGAAATCAACAATGCCGCGCTCGGCACTCCGGCCGCCGGGATTCTGCCCAGCTACCGCAACATGAACATGCTGTTCGACGCGCGTCCGGTCGGCGCGCATGGGCTGAACTGGGCCGTCGTGGCGGTCAAATCGGCAGAAGAAGCGATGGCACCGGTCGCCAATCTCAGGAACATGCTGTTTGCCTTGAGCGCCATTCTGCTGGTGCTTGTCGCCGTAGCGGGCCTTGTGTTCGCACGCAGCATCACGCGCCCGCTGACCGGTCTTGCCAGGACCATGGACCAGATCGCCGACGGCGATCTTTTAACGGAAATCGCCGGAACCGTCCGCAAGGACGAAATCGGCGAAATGGCGCGAACGGTCGAGGTGTTCAAGAAGAACAGCATGCGGGTTGCCGAGCTCAACAAGCAGACCGAAGGTCATCTGGAGCAGGCGGCGGATTATGAGGGCCAGATTGCGGTGATCGGCAAATCACAGGCGGTGATCGCGTTCGACCTGAACGGAACGATCCTCGATGCCAACCAGAACTTCCTCGACGCGATGGGCTATCGTCTCGACGAGATCAAGGGCAAGCATCATTCGATCTTCGTGACGCCCGATTATGCCAAGAGCGCAGACTACCGCCAGTTCTGGGAGACGTTGCGCTCCGGCCAGTATCAGGCGGCGGAATATCTGCGGCTTGGCAAGGGCGGTCGCCAGGTCTGGATCCAGGCGAGCTACAACCCGATTCTCGACGTCAACGGCAAGCCCTACAAGGTGATGAAATACGCAACCGACATCACCGGGCGAAAGCAGGCGATGGAACGGTTGAGCGCAAGCCTGGAACGGTTGGCCGAGGGCAATCTCAACGCACGCGTCAACGAGCCGTTTACCGCCGAGTTCGAAAACGTGCGCATGGCGCTCAACCAGACCGTGGACCGGCTGGTCGACATCATCCATCAGCTGCGCCACACTTCGCGCGGCGTCAAGACGGCGACGGGCGAGATCTTGTCCGGTGCCAACGATCTTTCCGAACGCACGACCAAGCAGGCCGCGACCATCGAGGAAACCTCCGCCGCCATGGAGCAGCTCGCGCACACAGTCCTGGAGAACGCCAAGCGCGCCGGCACGGCGTCCGATCAGGCCCGGACGGCATCCGATACCGCCGAGGAAGGCGGCAAGGTCATGGCCGAGGCCAACGAAGCGATGGAACGGATCTCGGCTTCTTCCGCCAAGATCTCCAACATCATCGGTATGATCGACGATATCGCCTTCCAGACCAACCTTCTGGCCTTGAACGCTTCGGTCGAAGCGGCACGGGCCGGAGAAGCCGGCAAGGGGTTTGCCGTGGTTGCTGTTGAGGTTCGTCGTCTGGCCCAGAGTTCGGCGAAAGCCTCGGCGGACGTCAAGGCCCTGATTGAACAGAGCGCATCGGAGGTTTCCGGCGGCACCAGGCTTGTCGCAGAGGCGACCGAAAAACTCTCCTCGATGCTCGAAGCGGTCCGGACCAATGCCGGCCAGATGGAAGAGATCGCCCGTGATAGCCGGGAGCAGGCTTCAGCCATCGAGGAAGTCAATGTCGCCGTAAGGCAGATGGACGAGATGACCCAGCACAATGCGGCGCTGGTCGAAGAAACCAACGCGGCCATCGAACAAACCGAATCCCAGGCTTCCGAACTCGACCGCATCGTCGAGGTCTTCACGCTCGACGAGGGTGCGCCGACCCGGACCGGATCGCCCGCTCCGAAACCGGCGGCACCAAGACCCACTGGGGCCAAGGCATTACAGGAAAAGGTGACCAAGGCGGCCGCATCCTACCTCACCAAGGGCAATGCCGCCGTCGACAAGGACTGGAGCGAGTTCTGAAACGACAAGGCCAGAGCATCGGGCAAAAAACGGATTGGCGGTTTTTCCTCAGCTCGATGCTCTAGAACCTGAAACGCTGCAAACCAGGATGAGAAAGAGATCCTGGAATTTCGGTGCGCAATCCCGATGTCTGGTTTGACCCGAATGCCCTCTGTCAGTTTTTTTGCGCGACCGCAACACCGGTTGGGCAGGAAAACGAAACGCGTAAATCCCGGCGCCGTCAGGACAGTTTGACGATTTTGGTCAGGTGCCGTGGCGCCCGGGTGTCGAGCGATTTGGCCTGGGCCACGCGCTCGCCGAAAAGCTGTAAAAGCGGCAACACTTCCAGCGGACGCCAGTCCTCGCCGGACGCCACGTCGAGCGTGAGGTCGCCCGGCCCGCCGATACCGCAAACGAACGCGCCCTTGGCGGAGAGTTCCTTTTGCAGCTTTTCTTCCTCGTCATGGGTCTGGCGCGAATAAATCAGCATGACGGCGGCGTTCTCGTCGCACAGGCTGACCGGTCCGTGTCGGTACTCGCCCGGATGGAAGGCCTGCGTGGTCGACAGGCTCATCTCCTGCATCTTGAGCGCGCCTTCGACGGCGATGCCGTAATTGGCGCCGCCCCCGAGAAAGACAAAAAGCCTGCGCCCGACCCAGGCGGAAATGTCGGTCTCGGCGAAACGCTTCATGAGGGTTTCCGCTGCGTCCGCGATGCCTTTTTGTTCGACGCACCCGCCCAGTTCGAAACCGGCCTTCAGCATCAAGCAGGCCGAGGCGGTCATGACGATCCCTTCCTCGGCATGCGTTTCGATATAAACGACGCGGTCGGACTGTCTCGTGAGCGCCGATCCTTCGGCGCAGGTCAGCCCGGTCACGAACTGTTTGCGCTTGCGGCTCGCTTCGGCGGCAAGAACGGTTTCCGTCGATTCGCCGCTGCGCGACAGGGCAATGACGTGGACGGGGCCGGTATAGCTGGCGCTGAGATAGCTTTGCGGCCGGTGGAGCCACTCGCCGGCGGGCACCGCGATCGCCTCACGACCATTGGCGACGAACTCGACGGCCACGGACATCGCCAGATTGTAGGAGGTGCCGCAGCCAATGACGACGTAACGCGCGTCGGCCGCACCAAGCGGCGCCAGAGTTTCAGCGCGGCGCCAGAAGTCGAACTGCTCGAAAATGCTGCGTTCGGTTGCGTTCATTGTACCCGTTTCCAATCCAGTTCCGTTCTTTTGCGGCGTGAGATCTGGCTTTACGAAAGCGCCTCGCGAACCCTGTCGCGCCAGCTTGTCGAGACCGGCCAGCCGGCGGCCCACGCCGCGCCCAGAAGCCCGCCGCCTAAGGGTGGCAGAACCGGAAGAACCGGTGCACTGCCGAGCGTTTCGGACAGCGTTTCGATGACGAGCCGGCTTTTGAACACGCTTCCGGCAAAACTCCAGGGCACGTCCTGGACCAGCCCGGCGCGCTCGCGCACGGCAATGACCTGTCGGGCAAGCTGCTTGGCCGCTTCCGTCATGATCTCTTGCGCCGTTGCCTCGCCGGCTTCGGCCATGGCATCGATCTGGCGTGCCAGACCCGCGATACCGGAACGCATATGTTCGAGCCGGGCCAGCCATTCGAGCAGACCGCCAAACCGGTCCGGATCCTCGGCACCGATCGCTGCCGACAGCTTCTCCTGAAACGCCTTGGCGTCGCTGCGACCGTCGAACGCCCAGCTCGCGCGCTTGAGCGCTTCACGGCCGATCCAGTAGGCGCTGCCCTCGTCCCCGAAATCGTGCCCCCAGCCGCCGACGCGGTGATAGCGTCCGCCCGCATCGCGCGCCACGGCCATGGCGCCGGTGCCAGCCAGCGCCAACACGCCCTGGGCGCCGGCAAAAGCGCCATCATGCGCCATGAACACGTCGTTGATCACGATGGCGTCGGGACTGAGAAACGTATCGAGGGCCTGACGGTAGGCCTCGTCGTATTTCCGGCTCTCGCCGTAGCCGGGCATGCCAATCACGGCCCCCGCGATCCGGTCCTTTTCGATCGGTGCGGCGCTCAGCGCGGCGTCGAGATGGTCGCGCCATTGAGTGTTGTCGAAGGCGTTGACCCCGCCGACGGGAGGCAGAATCCTAACCTTGCCAGTCGTATCGGCCAAGCCAACCAATGTTTTCGTCCCGCCCCCGTCAAGGGCAAGCACCAAGTCTCGCGTCATGTTTTTTGCTGTGTCTGGGCGTAAAATTCGTGGGTTTTGGCTGCCTTGTCGACCAAAGCCCGGACTTCGTCAAGCGACAGGTCGCCAACACCGATCGTGCCACCCGCTCCTATTCGTCACGGCGCGCCCGCGCGAGCGTTTCGATGCGCCGTGTGGTCTCGGGGGTTTCCAGAAGATCGGCGAGCGGCGCCGCCAGCCGACGTCGCCAATTGGGATAGCCGTCGACCACGCCGGGCAGGTTGAACTGGTCCTCGAGTGCCAGCATATCCTCCAGCGGCGCGATGGCCAGGCGCGATCCCGCGCGCCCGATATGGCCGAGCGCGGCTTCGACGACCGGGGCGGGATCGTCCGGTTCCGGACGTGGTTCGGATCCCATGAACGTCGCCCAGAGCAGGCCGCGATCCCAGGCGCGCTTGCTCTCTTCGTTGGCGCGATTCGATCCGGCGGGCAGGCGGCCGAATTTTTCGGCCCAGTCGAGATCGACGCCGCGCCACCAGCCGGCCACCGTGGCCGTATCGTGGGTTCCCGTCATGGCAACGCTCAAGGGCTTGTAGTCCTGCGGCCCGACAAAGCCCTGATCCATCGCCCGTTCGAACCACAGGACCCGCATGCCCATCATGCGTTCGGCCTCGAGCGCATCGGCGAACCCGAACGGCTTGGTCCCGAGATCCTCGGCCACGATCAGGGCCTTGGCCCGATGGGATTCGAGCGCCGTCAGACGTAAAAGATCCCTGAACGGATAGGTCAGATAGGCGCCGTCGCGCGATTCTCCGGTTTCCGGCACGACCCAGAGCCGCGACAGGCCGAAGGCGTGGTCGATCCTTATCCCGCCCGCCCAGTCGAGCGTCGAGCGCAGCATGTCGATGAACGGCGCATAGCCACTTGCCCTGAGACCGCGCGGCGAAAAGCTGGTCAGCGTCCAGTTCTGCCCGAGCGGACCGAGCGGATCGGGAGGCGCGCCGATGCTGAGCCCTTCAAGCATCACGTCGCGATTGGCCCACATGTCGGCACCCGAAGGCCGGACGCCCACCGCCAGATCGGCAATGAGGCCAATGGCCATGCCGGCCGCCTTGGCCGTCGTCTGGACCTCGATCAGCCCCTGGCGCACCAGCCATTGTACGAACATGTAAAAATCGATCGTTTCCCGTTCCGTTTCGGCGAAACGCCGCACGTCGTCGCTTGCGGGGTCCTGGAAGGGGATCGGCCAGTCCTGCCAGCCCCTTTTGCCGTCGGCGCGGAAACGAATATCGAGCGCATCGAAGAGCGCCTGCCGCGTGAGGGCGTCGCCGCCCTTTTTGGTATCGACGTCGAGCGCGGCGCGACGGGCGGGATCGAGCCGGTCGAACAGCGCTCTCAGATCCGTCAACCGCTGGGGCAGGGCCGTTGTCCAGTCCACCAACGCACCGCCGGCACGCGCCGGCAGGGGCGGCAGGCCGACAAGCGCCGGATCGCCGAGCGCACCATTGAGGAACATCCGGCTCGACGCCGAATAGGGCGAGAAATCGAAACCGGTGAACGGCAATAGCGCGTGCATGGGATTGATCATCACCGCGTCGGCGCCGCGCGCCGCGAAAAGCGCGACCGCCTCGTCAAGCAGGCCGAGATGTCCGTAGGGCTGCGCTTCTTTGCCGCGCAGCGCCGAAATCTGCACCGCCGGCCCCCACAGACGCCGGCTCTGCATTTCGGGAATGCCGTAGCAGGCGGACGGCGCGACGGCGAGGGTCATCCGGGTCCCGCCCAGAACCAGATCGTAATAGCCGGGCGTGTCGATGGCAGGCAGCACGAATCCCTCAAGATCGAAGGCCCGGGCCGTCCCGTCCTCGGCGAAAAGCTCCGCTTTCAAAAAGCCTTCTGGCAAAGGCGTCGGATGTCCGGTTTCGGTCACCAAAAGCTTGGGCGGCTGACGCTTTTCCGCAGCGATAAGATCGAGGCTTTCGGCCCTTTCGGCAGGACTTTCTGCTGGATAACCAAGGGCGTTAAGGATCGTGACAAGAGCGTCATCGGAAACGGTCTGGTCGACGCCATTGGCATCGCGCCACAACCGGGCGAGGCCCGCTGCCTCGGCAAGCAATCTGATCTGCTCTATTTCGGCCTCCACCGCTTTGGGGCGCTGTCCGGAAGGGAATCGGCCCCGTTCCTTTGCCGATCTGACAGAACCCTATGCGAAATCACAACACCTCCCGTTCATCGCCAAAAGGCGCGACGGGACACCGGGCAAAATTCGCTGCACGAAATGTGGTGCGGACAACGCTCGATCCTTCACCTTGCAAGACTACGGACAACTCCTTTGCCACAAGTTTATCTCTGGAAAGAAACACCAGGACAATTTTGGCAACAAAAGTTGGATTGACACCGCTGCGACAATAAGGTTCGACCGTTTAGGCCTTCCGGTTGTCGAGGCACCGTCCGGGCTGAAAACTCAATGATTAGGATAGGTTGTCACCACAATGACGTCATTACCGACCGGTCCCGACTAACTAAAATTTAATCTGACAGCCGTGCCCGTAAATGCCATGCACTATGGAAACGAGCTGTCAACATCACGCCCGGCCAAAAGGGCCGGTGGCGGATGGATTTTGGCAGGCACAAGCGTAAGGAACTCCATGCACGGCACGGCCGCGGGCCGGGGGCGGTCCGCTAAAAAACAGGTTCGGCCGGCGATTTTTTTAAAGAAGCGAGACCAGAACGATGACTGAGGCAGGTTGGACACGTGCAATGACCCCGATCCGGCGGACCGCGTGGGTCGCGGGGCTGGCGGTCCTGTCGCTTGCCGGACCATCGCTGGCCCAGCCGGGGATGGGCGGTTTTCCCGGCATGGGCGGGCCCACCGAGGTCGGTGTCATCACCATAACGCGTCAGAGCGTACCTTATACCACCACCCTGCCGGGACGCGTGGTTGCCTCCAAGACCGCCGAGATCCGCCCCCAGGTCGGTGGCATCATCAAATCGGTCGATTTCAAGCAAGGATCGGAAGTCCGGCAGGGCGCCCTTCTCTACCAGATCGAATCCGACACCTACGAAGCCAGCCTCGCCGCCGCCAAGGCAACCCTGGAGCGCGCCCGGGTGACCGCATCCAGCGCCGGGGACACCGTGGCGCGCTACGAAAAGCTCGTCGGAAGCGGCGTGTCCAAGACCGATCTCAGCGATGCCAAGCTCTCGCTTTTGCAGGCTCAAGCCGATGTCGCGGCGGCCGAGGCCTCGGTGCTCTCGGCGCAGATCAGTTTCGATCGTACCCGCATCACGGCGCCGATTTCCGGCGCCATCGGCCTGTCCGCGGTCAACCAGGGCGCACTTGTCACCGCCAGCCAGGCCACGGCCATGGCGACCATCCGCCAGCTCGATCCCATCTATATCACCCTGGTCGATTCCTCGGCCAATCTTTTGAAGCTGCGCAAGGCCATGCAGGCCGGCACCCTATCGGGCAATGGCGATACCGGCACCAAGGTTCGCATCACTCTCGAAGACGGCACCGAATACGATGAGGTCGGCACCATCGCCGAAGCCGAGACCGTGGTCAGCACCACGACCGGAACATTCGATGTCCGCGCGACCATAGCCAATCCGGAACGCATGCTTTTGCCCGGCATGTTCGTCAGGGCGACGGTGCAACTGGGCGAGGAAACCGCTTTTCTGGTTCCCCAGCGCGCGGTGACCTTCAATGCGAACGGCAAGGCCACGGTACTGGTGGTCGGCGACGACATGATCGCGACCGCCCACGTACTTGAAACCTCGCGGTCCTACGGCAATGCCTGGGTGGTAACCTCGGGGCTCGATGACGGCGACGAGATCATTGTCGACGGACTGCAAAAGGTCTCCGATGGGTCCAAAATCGCACCATTGCCGGTCGAGATCGACGACGACGGCGTCATCGTGCAAACCATTTCCTCGAACGCGGCCGCGCCCGGTGACCTGCCGGCCGGAACCATGCCGTCCGGCGGCAAGCCGCCCGCCGCCGCTTCTAAGGACGATGCGACATCCGCCACCGCTCCCGATGGCACGGACGAGGGATCCGCGCAATGAGCGACCAGTCACCTGAGGTGAGCCGTCGGGATCACATGCCCACCCGGCGCTCGCTTGCCAGTTTCTTCATCAACCGTCCGATCTTCGCCATCGTTCTGGCGATCGTCACCATGCTGGCCGGCGTGTTGGGTATCTACGAGCTGTCCATTACCCAATACCCGGACATCGCCCCGACCACCGTCCGGGTTTTTGCCGGCTATTCGGGCGCCAGCGCCGAAGCGGTCGAAAATTCGGTGACCACGGTCATCGAGTCCGCCATGACCGGGCTCGACGGCATGGTCTACATGTCGGCATCGTCCTCGACGGGATCGTCAATGGTCACCCTGACCTTCGACAACACCGTCAACCCGGAAATCGCCCAGGTGCAGGTGCAGAACAACCTGTCGCGCATCGAGAGCCAATTGCCCGATGCGGTGCAAAAATCCGGTCTCTGGGTGTTTCGCTCAACCGAGAGCATGCTGATGATCGGCAATATCGTTTCGGCCGATGGCAAGTACTCGACGGACGAATTGTCCGACATCATGACCAACAGCGTCGAGCCGATCATCGAGCGCCTGAACGGGGTTGGCGGCATCCAGTCCTTCGGGTCCGGCTATGCCATGCGCATCTGGCTCAATCCGCTGTCGCTCGAACAATACCAACTGACCCCTTCCAGCATCACCGCGGCGATCAGGGCGCAAAATACCCAGGTCGCGATCGGCTATATCGGCTCGTCTCCCGTGATCAAGGGCCAGCAATTACGTGCCATGGTGACGGCGCAGAGCCTTTTGAAAAGCGTCGACGATTTCAAGGCCATCATCCTCAAGTCCAACGAAGACGGCTCGACCGTCCGGCTCGGCGATGTCGCCCGCGTGGAAATGGGGCTCGAATCCTATGGCTCGAGCACCACCTATAACGGCAAGAACGCCGCCGGCTTCGGCGTGCAGCTGGCGAGCGGCGCCAATGCCATTGATGTTGCCAAGACCGTACATGCCGCTTTCGACAAACTCGAACCCAGCCTGCCCGAGGGCGTTTCCATAAAGTATTCCTACGAGACGACGCCCTTCGTCGAATTGTCGATCCAGAAGGTCGAGCGCACCCTGGTCGAAGCCATTCTTCTGGTCTTCGTCGTGCTGTTTCTCTTCCTGCAGAACTTCCGCGCCACGCTCATTCCGATGATCGCCGTCCCGGTCGTGCTCATGGGCACGTTCGGCGTTCTGGCTGCGCTCGGCTATTCCATCAACACCCTCACCATGTTCGCCATGGTTCTGGCCATCGGCCTTCTGGTCGATGATGCCATCGTCGTGGTGGAAAACGTCGAACGCATCATGTCGACTGAAAAACTCTCGGCCAAGCAGGCAACCGAGAAGTCGATGGGTGAAATCACCGGCGCCCTTATCGGCGTTGCCCTGGTGCTGACGGCCGTGTTCATCCCCATGGCCTTTTTCTCCGGCTCGGTCGGCGTCATCTACCGGCAGTTTTCGGTGACCATCGTGTCGGCCATGGTGCTGTCGGTTCTTGTGGCCATCATTCTCACCCCGGCCCTTTGCGCCACCATGCTCAAGCCGGTGGACGAGCACAAGGGCGCGCGCAAGTGGCTCGGCTGGTTCAATGCCGGCGTCACGGCAACCACCAATGGTTACGTCTCGACAATCGGCTATCTCATTAAGCGCAGCTTTCGGTTTCTTGTCGTTTACGCGGCGATCGGCGGGGGTGCCTACTGGATCTACGAACAATTGCCGACCTCGTTCTTCCCGGAAGAAGACCAGGGCGTGGTCATGACCATGATCAGCCTGCCCGACGGGGCCAATGCCGCCCGGACCAAGGCCGTGGTCGATCTTGTCGAGGACTATTTCCTCAACCAGGAAAAGGACACCGTCGAATCGGCGTTCATGACGCTCGGCTTCGGCTTCGGCGGCAATTCCGAAAACAACGCCATGGCCTTCGTGCGGCTCAAGGACTACGGCGACCGCCCCCTGGCCTCCCAGTCGGCTTCGGCGCTGGCCATGCGGGCATCGACGTATTTCAACCAGATTCGCGACGCGAAGATCTTCGTCATGTCGCCGCCGGCCATCCAGGGCCTCGGACAGACCAACGGCTTTTCGATGTACATGCTCGACACTGCCAATAACGGGCACGAGGCGCTTAATGCGGCCAGCGACCGACTGGCGGCCCTGGCCAGCGAGTCCGGTCTCATCTCCTATGTGCGCGGCAATGCCGGCGAAACGGAAAGCCAGCTCAAGATCACCATCGACCAGGAAAAGGCAGGTGCGCTCGGCGTCGATCTCTCCGCCGCCAATGCCATTCTGGCGACCGTCTTCGGCGGGTCCAGGGTCAACGACTTCATCTATAACGGCGATCTGAGACCGGTCATCGTTCAGGGCGAAGCCGATGCGCGCATGCAGCCCGACGACGTGGCGAAATGGTATGCCAAAAACGCCAGCGGCGAGATGGTGCCGTTCTCGGCCTTCTCGACAGTGGGCTGGACGAAGGGCGAATCCTCGCTGGCCCGGTTCGGCGGCGAATCCGCCATCCGGATCAGCGGCAGTGCCGCCGACGGCGTGAGTTCGGGCGACGCCATGGACGAAATGGAGCGGCTGGTGAAGAGCCTCAACGGCGGCTACACCGTTTCGTGGACCGGCCTCAGCTACCAGGAACGTCTGTCGGGGTCCCAGGCCAATCTGCTCTATGCCATTTCGGCCCTGGTGGTGTTCCTCTCGCTCGCGGCGCTCTACGAAAGCTGGTCCATTCCGTTCTCGGTGATCCTGGCCCTGCCCGTCGGCATTTTCGGCGCCGTGATCGCCAATTACGTGATGGGCCTCGACAACGACGTCTATTTCAAGGTCGGTCTTCTGACCACGATGGGCCTGGCCTCCAAGAACGCCATTCTGATCGTCGAGTTCGCCCGCGATCTGATGTCCCAGGGGTTGTCCGTATTCGACGCAACGCTCGAAGCCTCCCGCCTCAGGCTGAGGCCGATCGTCATGACCTCGCTGGCCTTCATTCTCGGCGTCCTGCCGCTGGCCCTGTCGACTGGCGCGGGTTCCGGCGCCCAGAATGCCGTTGGCGACGTCGTTCTGGGCGGCATGATTTCGTCCGTCACACTGGGCATATTCTTCGTGCCGATCTTTTTTGCCGTGATCGCGGGCCTGACAAGCCGGTTCAGGAAAAACAGGACCGCGTAGGAACTGTTCGTTCCAGCCATCCCGCCTGTCGCGGGGTGGCTTTTCGGCCTGTCGACAGGATCAGACGCGCCATCCGCATAAAGGCGCGGATGAACTGACGATCAACTCAATGCGAAAAGATGGGCACCGATTCTCATTTCCAAACGTGACGCGCCCCGGACACGATGCCGTGCCCGTTCGTTCACTGCGCGGCGCGTTGCGATCCTGTCGGAACCTGTTCCGTTTCTCCGGCCTGTTCGGCGCTCGTCCGAACCAGTTTCAGGGCCTTGTAGAATTCGCCCTTGACCAGATGCAGGTTGATCTTGGCCAGAAGCTGCGCCATTTCGGCGTCAGCCTCGGTCAGCTTTTGCGCCAGCGCGAAATACTCTTCGTGAAATCCGGAAATATCTTTTAATAGATACATCTGCTGGATGATGTATTGGATGCGCGGCAACAGATCGTCGATGGCGGGTTCGTCGATCCACTCGCTTCCCCTCAGGACGGGCACGTCGCCATCGATCAGCAGCGTGACATTGCCGCCCGATGCGATGGTGATGGTGGAATCGCCGACATGAACGGATTCCCGCGGTTTCATGTTGATCTTGAGAGTCATGTCAGATCAGCACCGCCGCAGTTCGAAAAAAAGACTGTCATCGCAAATAATCCTGCAGGTTGATCGACATGATCTTGGCCAGCGAGGAATAGGACGCCGAGAGCTGTGTGTCGTAGATCTTCAGCTTCACCGTCAGTTCAGCGATGTCGACGTCCCTGACATTGCTGATATTCGCGGTCAGGATGTTCTGGTACCGGTCCTGCTGGACCTGCATGCGATCGAGCGTCGTGCTGGTAACCGACAGACCGCTGACGAGGGCGGTGGTCTCGTTAAGCGCCGAAGACAACAAGTTGTACACAGCTTTCAACATATCGCTATCGGGTGTTTCGGTGCTTTGCCCCAACACGCTGAGCCCTCGAATAGCCTGCTCGAAGGCAGAATCGTCTGCGGTGACGCCATAAGTCAGTGTGACTTCCGAAGACGCCTTGACCGAGGCGGGGATGTCGTCGCCTTTGTAATAGTCCGTCGATTTCGTCGAGATATCGGCAATATAGCCGGTCAGATCAATCGGCTTGGTCTCGGTGAGACTGCCGGCGAACAGGTGACGCCCCTCGTACTGGGTGTTGAGGATCGAAGCGAGCTCATCGACATAAGCTGCGGCGGCGGAAGTCAGCACGGTTGCCGAGACCGCATCCGCGTCGCCGCTCAGGTTCGCGGTGATCTGCGCTCGGAAATCGGACAAAAGGTCCGTAACCGACGTGAGGCTCGTATACATCACCTCGATGCGATTTGACGCCTCCTTGATGGACGTCGAATAGGCCTTGGAACGGCTCATCAAGGTCTCGAGCTTGATCAGCGTCTTGCTGTCTCTGCCAAGTCCGCCATAGTCGGTCGACTTGACGCCCGAGGCTTGCTGCAGATTCATCTCGGCCATGCGCGCCTGGACCCGCATGGCGGCGTCGAGCATCTGGCTCGAGGCGGCGAAAGTGGCAACACGCATGCTCATGGCAATTCTCCCGAACGCTCGCCTAGCCCGCCGACCGCGCGGCGCGCATAAGAGCGTCGAACAATTCGTTAAGCACTTCATAGAGCTGGGCGGAGGCTGAATACATCTGCTGCAGCTCGGTCACCCGGGCGGTTTCTTCGTCGATATTGACGCCGGTTTGGGAGGAAAAGGCATCCGAAAGCGTCTCGTAGGTGCTTTTTGTGGAGAGCAGGCTGGTCGCGGCGGTGCTGGCCCGGGTCGAGACATCGCCCACGATGTTGGCGGCGTAATCGGCAAGGCTCGTCGATGTGGCGCTCAACCCACCGACTGCCGCAAAGCTCTGACTGTCGGACAGAACCGAAACCAGATCCTGAACGAACTCTACCGAATGGGACACGACCTGATCGCCGACGGTGAGCGTAGCGGCGGTACTGAGCATCGCTGTGGACAGGCCGGCGGTGGTGACGGAATCGGAGATCCGGATATCGCTGGCGCCGGTACCGGTGAGCAGGTCGTTGAGCCCGAAATAGGCCGAAAAATCGGTCTTTTCGCTGCCGATCTTGGCGTCGATACCGGTGATGGCCAGACCCACGCCGTTCGAGCTGGCGATGCTCAGCACGCCGTCGGTAATGCTGGCATCAAGCCCGGTCACCGCATCAATGGCACTGACCAGATCGCCGACCGTTGCATAGGCGCTGAGATCGAAATCCGCGTAGGACAAGAGGTTGCCATCGTCATCGATGAGCGCGATTCGCGCCGTGCCGGTCGCGGAAAACGCATCGCTGGCGTCAACGGCGGTGTGGCCGGTCAGGCTGTCGGGAGCCGGCAAGGGAGTGCCGGCATTGTAGACCTCGTTGAATGCCGAAATAAGGGTACTGGCCAGGGCGTCGAGTTCATCCTGAACATCGGGAAGGATATCGTCCCTGAGGGTCAGGAGCGTGCCGATCGCGCCGTTGGTCAGCCCGGACGTCACATCCGTACCCTCGATGGTGATGGCGCCGAAAACCGTGTTGGCGTTGACATCGGATGCCGGGGTGTAGTTGAGCGTGTGCACTGTGGAGTCCACAAGCGCGATGCCGCTCGTCGTGGCGATCTGCATCCGCCCGTTCGAGCTGACCGAATAGGAAACGTCGATCAAGCCGGCCAAGGTCTTGAGGGCCTGATTGCGCTCGTCTTCGAGATCGGCGATCGAATCGCCACGGGCTTTGGCGATGATGATGGTTTCGTTGAGGCTGTCGATCGTTTCGAGCGCTTCGTTGATCGTGTCGATACCGTCCGAGATCTGTTGATCGGCGTCCGCTCTCAGCCCCTGGACCCCGTTCGACGTCTCGCGCAGCTGACCGACCAGCGTGCTGATGGTCGTCAAGGCCGTCGTGGCCAGGGTCGAGCTTTCCGGTGTATTGGCGAGCGCGATCAGAGCGGATTCGATCGCCATCAACGAGTCGGCGAGCGATGTGCTGGGCTGCTTGTTAGTGGATACCGTTCCGAACATCGACTGCAGTCTGTCGGTGAAATCGGCCAGGGTCTTCGCCGACGCCAGATCGGACGTCGAGGCAATGAGGTCGCGCAGCAGGAATTTGTCGACCGTGCTGGATATCTCGGCAATCGACGTTCCCGAATTCTGCGAGCCGGTGACGGTCGCGATCTGGGTAGCGGTCTTTCGCGTATAGCCTTCCGTATCCGCGTTGGCGATGTTCGAGGCGGCCACGCGCATCTGGACCTGGCTCGCAAGCAACGCGCTGGTCGCTATGGATCTGATCGCCGTAATTGACATCGAACCAGCCCCCGTCTGCTGTTAGGCCATGTGGGTCCCACCGGCATAGGCATTCGTTCCGACACGCTTGCACGCGCCATTCTGATCATAGGCGTTTTCGGCCTTCGTCTGCTCGCGCACCGCCGACATGATCGCCTCGATGCGCCAGCGCGTGACGGCCATGGCACGCTTGAGACGGCTCATGTTCTCGCCCATGGCGTCCTGAAGCTGCGTCAGTTGCGCAACCAGTTCGCGGTGCTGCTCCTTGTCGGCCTCGACGAAGATCCTGTCGCCGGCACGGATACGCGCCATCCAGGCGTCGAGTTCGGCACTCAGCTTGGCCTTGACGACGATGTTCTGCGAAATCGAGGCCGGCATGCCGCTCGCCAGAAGCGCGTTCTCCGCACTGATCAGTTCGTGCAGCTCGCCGACAAGCGCGATCAGGTCATCGAGGCTTTCGCTCTTTTCCGACATGGACACGATCTCTTCGGAAGGGGCGGTGGTCATTTTCTCTCTCCTGTTTCGTGTCCGGAACCGAGGTGGACAGCGCGACGATAGGCATCTACCGCCGCGGAACCGCGTTGCAGTTCGACAAGTTGAGTCCGGATATCCTGTCTCTGGCTCTTGAGGGTGTCGGTCACGGCCGTCAGCTCATCGAGCAGCGCAAGAAGGCTGCGCATGTCCGGTTTCGTCCCGTCTCCCGCCTTCAGCTCTTCGACGCGTCGGCTCAGGCGCATCAGATCGCTGAACGGGCCGCTCCTGGCCTTGGACAAAAGACGTTTCGCACTATGCGTCGTCATCTGATCGCCGACATCAGTGTGTCGTACATGTCGGAGGCGGCCTTCATCACCTGGGCAGCGCCTGAATAGGCCTGCTGCGCCGCGATCATTTTGGCGAACTCCGTACTGGTGTCCGTGGTGGAAAGCTCCACCTTGCCGCCCTTGACAATGCCCGCGCCATTTTCGCCCGACAGATGCAGGGTCGCGGGGCCGGAACTCTCGCTTGAGTTGTACATGCCGTTGCTCAGCGCGGTCAGGCCGTTGTCGTTGGCGAAGGTCGACACCGGAATCTTGTAGATGACGCGTTCGAGGCCGTTGTCGAAGAGCGCGTTGACATTTCCATCTTCGTCGATCGAGATCTTGGTCAGGGAGCCCATTTTCGTGCCGTCCTGATCGACCTTCAGTTCCACGGTGAGCGTACTGTCACCCGTTGTGAACTGTCTGAGACCATTGGTGGCGCCGGCCTCGCCGAAATCGATGCTGATCGCACTGTCGGCAGCGCCATTGGTCCAGTTCGTGATCGCAAGGGCCCCACTTTCCGGGGTCTTCAAAGAGCCATCACTATTGAAGGAGATGGTGATCGGGGTCGTGCCGACCGTACCCACCTTCGTTCCGTCGGCGTTGACCGGATCGGAAAAGCTCAACTGCCACTCGTTGTTTGTTGCGGATTTGGTCCAGGTGACGGTCATGCTGGATGATGATCCGAGAGAATCGTAAATTGTGACCGTATTGGTGAACGTGTCGCCTGACGCCGCATTGGCCGGCAGGTTGGCGGCGAATGCCATTTTGGTGGATTTCGAAATCATGGTCGAAATGGAATCGATATCGATCGTTTGAAGATTCGCATCGGTCATGCCGCCAATGACGTTGCCCTTTTCGTCGGTCTTCCAGCCCTGCAGGTAATAGCCGTTATTGACCAGGTAGCCGTCATCGTCGGGCGCAAACTTGCCATTGCGGGTGTAGTACGTGGAGCCGCCGCTGACCGCATCCTTGGCGATGAAAAAGCCGCTGCCGTCGATGGCGACATTCGTAGTGATTATCGAGGAATCAAGCAGACCCTGCTCGGAAATATTGGCAACACCCGATACCGCGACGCCACCGGACGACACGCCCGAGGACTCGCCACCGGCCAGAAGACTGGCAAAACTGGCGGAACTGGTCTTGTAGGCCGTGGTCGAGGAGTTGGCCAGGTTGTTGGAAATAAGGGACAGAGCCGCGCTCTGCGCATTCAGCGCCGACACGGCGGCGCTGATCGCACCGGAAAGAGACATTTTTGGCGCTCCTTTACGCGGAGATGTCGAGGCTCGCGACGATCGCTTCCAACGTCTTGTTGATGTTGGAAACGGTGTCGCTCAGATCGGAAAGAGCCTCACTCATGTCGCTCTGCCGCTCGTAGCTGGCGAAAGAGACCATCTGATTGAGCAGCTCGTTGGCGTCAGTGGGATCAAGAGGATTCTGGTTCTGCAATTGCGCGACGAGGAGCGTCAGGAAGTCTTCGGTCGACATTGCCGACTTTTTGGAAGATGAACCCGCCGCGTTTGCTGTGGTGTTGAATGCCGTCGCAGTGTCTACGGAATAACTCATGTGCGTAACTCTCATGGACCCGCGGGCGGCCGCACTCAAAGCGGCCCTGTCGCGCTAAGTGTTTCAAGACGCATCACTCTTGGTGATATTCTTGAAACGTACGGGCGAGAGGTTTCAGGCGCAGAAAAGGGAGAACTGGCGAAAAAATACGCTGTTACGGCCGATCAGGAGGTCGATTTCTCGGACGTATCGCGAACCGCCCTGGCGACGATCCGGTCGGCCAGTCCGCGCGGCGCCGTGATCTTTTCGTCGCCAAGCTCCTTTTTCAGGAGGGCTTCGAGCTGATGGATCTCACGGGCATAGTCGGACTTGGCGAGCAAGGTAAGGGCGGCTTTTCGTTCGGATTCGGGCCAGTCCGAAAGGCTCGGACCGTAAGCGGCGAGATTGGCCTTGAATTTTCTGATCGACACGGCGGATGGGCCCCCCTGCTAGCGCCCCCGCCGTCTGGCAAAAAATAAAGGGACGCTTACTCGCTCCTGTTGGGGATTTCCGGCATGTCCGCTACCTGCGCCCATGCATTACGCAATTCGACAAGCCCCTCAAGGAGTCTGTCATAGCGTGCCGCCATGTCCGGGCGTCCAAAACCGCCATGCAGCGCCATGATGTTGGTAAAGTATGTTTGCTTGAGCGTCGTGGCAAGATCCGGACTTTGGTCGAAGTCCAGGTTACCCATCAGTCCCATGAAGATCGACGTTGCATGAAGGACCCCTGCATAGGCTTCGTCCAGATGGCTGTTACCAGCCTCCTTGGACGCCCGACGGATCTGCCGAATCGCTTCGTCGTAGAGTCGGACCACAGCGACGCGAGGTGAAATGTTACTGGTCGCCGTGCGCTTGTAGGCGCCGAGGGCCTGGGCGAGATTTTGCGTCATGAACTGGAATTCCACGTATCAATGAGGGTCGTGAGATAGCCGAGCAGGGATTCTGCGGTCGCAATGGCCGCCTGATACTCCGCATAGCGCGTCGTCAGATTGGATCGATAGGTTTCGGCGCGGGCGGTGATGTCGGTGACTTTCGCCTTGAGGTCGTCGTTGTCGCCGTCGATGCCATCCATCAACGTCTTCAGCGTACCGTCGGTATCGTTCGATGCTTTTTCGGTGGTGTTGTAGAGCAGTTCGGCAAGCCCGGTCGAAAACGACAGGTTGGCCGAGACATTGCTCGAGCCGACGAACACGAAGGTGTAGCCCTCGTAGATGGTGTCCTTGGCGCCGATGATGCGGGTCCCGTCCACCTTGAACAGACTCGAATCCCCGTTGACGCTGGCGGAGGCAAGCTTGCCATCCCCGTTGACCGTGATGTCGAGGGTGAAATCTTCGGGTACCGTGGTGCCGCGCGACAAAAGGAGCACTTTCGCGGACGACGAGGTCATCGAGAAGGTGAGAAGGGACTCAACCCCCTTCGGGTCGTCGATCAGGGCGTCGTCGAGCGTGTTCTCGTTAAGGACGAGATGGTTGGTTTTATCGAAGCTCAACCCCAAAAGGGCCATGGACTCCTTGCCGATCATGGCGGTCAGGGCACTCATCAGACCGGTATTGATGTTACGCGTCGTGCCGTCGGCAAAAAGGGTACCCGTCGAAATCTTGGTGTCGTCGGAGGTATCCTTTGAATCATCGGAAGAAACATAGGCCGTCTGGTCGATATAGTAATCGCGATAGGCGTTGTAGGCATCGACGAGAGTAGAGATGGCAGTCTTGACGGACGAAAGATCGGTGTTGATCTCGAGGGTGATCGAAGAATCGCCTGTCGTTTCCTGGTACAAAAGCAGCGTGACGCCGTCGATAAGATCGGAAACGGTATTGGACGCACGGGTAACCTCGATGCCATCAAGGGTGAAGATGGCATTCTGAGCGTTTTGCAACGTTTTGGAGAAACTGCCGTCCTGGGAGTCGGTGATGCCGATTCCGGTGAGCACGTCGTCGCCAGAAACGTAGGAGGCGGTCATGGTCTCGCCGGTGTTTTCGGCGGAAAGGATCAGCCGGTATTCGTCATCGGAAACCTGTAAAACGGTGGCCTTGACGCCACTTTTGCCGGTGGTGGCGTTGATCGCCTCGGCGATCTCGTTAAGGTTCATGTCCTTGGTGATGGTGATCTCGGCACTGGTGCCGGCATCGGTCCCCAATGAAAAAACGCCCTCGTAGCCGAGATCGTTGCGACTCGAATCATACATACCGCCCGCCACCTTATGGGCCAGGGCGATCTGGGAAATGGTAATGTCGTAATTGCCGATGTCCGAACCGTCTTCGACGGTCGCGCCCATGGCGCTGGAGGCGCTGCCACTGCCGTTGGCGGTGAGATAGGCGGCGCGGGATTTGAAGGCATTATCGGCAGTTGTCCCCGATGCGGCGCGCAGATTGTCGGCGGCGTCTTTGATACCGCCAAGAAGCGATTGCAGCTTCTTGTAGGCGGCGGCCCGCGCCTCGTTGTTGGATATCTTGACCTCGATTTTGTCGGCCTTGGTGAGCTTGGCGGCAACCGCCTCCTCAATCAGGCCCTGCCAGTCGATTTTGCTGGTGTTCGTCGCGTTCGCTTTTGACGTCGCGCTCGTATAGGTCGATTTTATCAGGCTGGAAGTACTGGAAACACTGGTCATTTCATCCTTCCCGAAACCTGGACTGGTGTGCGTCACCTGCCTGATGTCACGTCTTGTGCATTGCCGGTACAGCCGACACTCAGGTTGGGGTGGGAATGGGCGCTATCGCGCCCATTCCCCGCTCAGGTTTGTGCAAACTATTGCAGGAGTTTCAGCAGATCCTGAGGCATCTGGCTGGCCTGGGCCGCAGCCGCGACGGCGGCCTGGGTCTTGACCTTGGCCGAGGCAAGGTTGGACGATTCCGACGCCACGTCGGTGTCGATGATGGCCGAATTCGCCGCCGAGAGGTTTTCGATACTGGTGTTGATCGATTGCGACCGGAACGAGAACCGCGATTCCAGAGCACCGATACTGGCCCGGGCCTTGGACACCGTGTCGATGGCGGCGTCGATGGTGGTCAGCGCCGAGCTGGCGCCACCCTGGGATGCCACCGAGATGGTACCCGCAGGAGTCGTGGCGGTCAGACCGAGACCGCTGGCATCGATTCCCTTGAAGTTGCTGATGGTGACAGCGGCGGCGGTGCCGGTTGCAGTCGTGGCGAAGGTCAGCGCACCGCCGGACTCGCTCACCGTGACCGGCGCACCCGCACCAAGGGCAGTGGTGATCGCCGTGGCGACTTCGGCAGCGCTGTAAACGCCATTGGTGCCGCCGGTCGAGCTCAGAGTCACGGTCGTGCCGTTGACATCGAAGCTGATATCGCCCGCCGAAGCATCGACGGAGGTGATCGCACTGCCGGCAACGCTCGCCGCCGTGGCGGCATCGCCGCCATCCGTCGTGACGGTACCCGTAAAAGAGGCAGCACCGCTCAGCGCCACCGTACTGCTCGTCCCGGTGGAGTCGCTGGTGACCACGAGATGACCGCTTGCGTCGACCGAAGCCGTCCCGACGCCTGACAAGGCGGTATTGATGTTGGAGAGGATCTGGTCCTGAGTGTAGGTCGTATTCGCCGTAAAGGTTACGTCTACCGGGGTGCCCGCACCATCAATGGTGATGCTCAGGGTTTCATCGCTACCGCCGGCGGTGATGCCGCCCGAAATATCGACGTCACCCGTGGCCGTACCGTTCGTCGCGTCCGCACCCGTTCCGGCGACTTCGTCGGCCGTCGCCAGTCCAAGGCTGTTCGAGGTCAGGGTGGCGATCGTCACCGTGATCGTATCGGTGGAGGACGAGCCGACCATGACCGTGATGCCGGTTCCGGCAAAAGCGGACGAGCCGTCGAGGAGCGACTGGGCATTGTAGCGCGTGCCGGTGGAGATGCCGTCGATTTCCTCGATGAGGTTCGAGAATTCAGCCTGGATGTAGGCGCGTTCCGTGTCGGTCACCGTACCGGATGAGGACTGGGAGGCCAGCGCCTTCATGCGCTGCAGGATGTCCGAGATGTTGGAGGCGCCACCATCGGCCGTCTGCAGGATCGCGGTACCATGCGAAGCATTGGTCGCGGCCTGGGTCAGGGCGGTAACGTCCGACGAAATCCTGGTCGAAATGGCGAGGCCCGCAGCGTCGTCTGAAGCCTGGGTGATGCGCGATCCACTGGCGAGCTTGGACAAAGACGCCGTTTGATCCGTGGAATTGATGTTCAGATAACGCACTGCCGAGTTGGCGGCGAGATTGGTTGAAATAACAGGCATGCTTGCTCACTCCTTGAGACTTTTACTCCCCCGGAGCTTCGCCGGACGAGAGGAACGCGTGAGGCGCACCTATGCCTTCTACGTTGGCACGCACATGTCAGGCGAAATTATTTTTTAAAAAGAAGGGCTTGGCATTAATCTTTTGTAAAGGAATCCAGGATGCTGCCCTCTGATTTATGCAAAAGCACTCTGAGATTTTGCCGGCCGCGCTTTAGAAGCGATTCAACCGAACTCACCGATTTTTCCATGATCTCGGCGATCTCGGGATTACTGAGATCGTCGGAATAGGACAGGATCAGAGCCGTCCGCTGCTGCTCCGGCAATTGTTCCATGGCGATTTCGAGCAGGGTTTTGACTTCGTCGCGATGGATGAGCGACAGCGCATCGGGATTTTCGTCGGCCAGTTCCGGGGCTTTTTCCATATCCTCGGTGCGCGGGCGACGGCGAATGTCGATGCAGCGGTTGGTGATGACCCGATAAAGCCAGGTGGTGAACTTGGCCTTGCCTTCCTTCCAGGTGCCGCGCGACGACCACACCTTGAGCATCACGTCCTGGGCAACGTCCTCGGCATCGCTGGCATTGCCCAAGAGCCTGAGCGCCAGAGCATAGGAGCGATCCACGTGCTTTTCGACGAGCGTGCGGAAGGCATTCTCGTCATGCGCGGCGACACGCCGCAGCAGCAGGTCATCCTCGTCGACAGGACGCGCGGCCTTTTCGGTTTCAACGTGTTCGTTGTCTTCAAGCCATTCGTCGCTCACGCCAGTCTTTTCATTCTGCGTGTTCGGTTTTGCGTTCACGACGCCGCTGACAGCTGCAAGGGCCATATTACTCACTCCAAATCGGAAACTCGGCTCCGATTGATTGAACGGCCCACGATGGGAATTCAGGCGCGGAAAAAAGAAAAAAAGCCAAATATTTCAATGAGTTAGTAGGCAGTGTTTGCCGCTTGCCCGGCAGATTCTGCCGCTTTTCGCGCCCGTGCAAACGGCCCGGAAAAATAACGGCGCGATTATAATCACTTAGCCGGGGGGGTCTGTGCGGACACATCTTTTCGTCCGGGCAGAAATTTCCGCCGACGACCAAGGAAAAATCAGTTTTCCGGCTGTTTTTTTCCGCCCGATGCGCGGCGGTCGCCCGTAAATACCGTTGTGCTGCCCGTTTTGGGCGGCGCATGAGTAATGGCGATGAGGCGGGGACGATAGGCACGGCGGACAATTACCTGTTGCGTGGCGACCCGACACTCACACTCGGCAAATTCGTCCGGGTGCGTCCTCATACAAACGGGCTTGGAGTAGGATACCCCGGCAAAATTGACCGCCCAAGTATCACATTTTTTCTGATTGTTTCTATTTGGCGATAGTAAACCTTGAGACACAAATATCTCCGATCAGGACATGATTTGTCTCGTTACCCGTGCCTTCCGACACGGCGCCCGATTGCGATCATGGCGCGTTCTCCTCAAAAACCGATCGCCATCGCCTCCGGCCGCCGGCTTTCTCCCCGGTGATTCGCCAAGGGCACGCGGTAAAAAAAACATGTTTTAACACCGTTACAAGGACCTGCTTTTTTTACGCGGCTTGCTGACCGGCGCGAAAAAATGACCATGGTTTCACGCTGCCAAACCCGATAAAAGCTGTGCGCGAAGAGGGGATGCCGGAACCGGCCGAAAACGTTTTTTGTATCGAGGACAGACTATGGGTACCGATCTCATCACCCGACTGCGCGCCATGAATATCGCCGAAAAGATTGCCGCTCCCGAAAGCGAGACCTTTGCGGCCTGCCTGACCGAATGGCAACGGGCCGGCGTCGGCTTCGCCTCCAGCGACCCGAATATGGAAAACCAGTACTACAGGGCGGTTCGCGCGCTTTTTTCCGCCGTCCGGCCGATCGGTTCCTTTGGAGCGATCCTCAACAAAGGCGGTGATGACAACGGCTGCTGGCTCGAAAGCACCGGTACGATCGGCGCCGAACTCCTGTCGCGTTTTCTGCCGGAGGTGGCCGAACATACATTCCTGGGCTTTGCCGAAAGCCAGCGCGCCGACGGGCTCCTGCCCTCTAGACTGACCCGGGACGGGGCTAAGTTCACCCAGATCCAGTTGGTTTCGCCCCTGGCCCGGTCGGTATGGAACCATTACCGGCTCAACAGATCCGACACGGATTTTTTGTCGCGCATGTACGACGCGATGAGCGCCTATGACACCTGGATCGCCGAAAACCGTGACACGCGCGAAACCGGCGCCGTCGAGGCCTTCTGCTGCTTCGATACCGGGCACGACCTGTCGGCGCGTTTCTGGCACATTCCCGACACGCCCTATCTGGGCGATCCCACCCGTTTCGATCCCGACAACCCGCTCCTGCCGCTCATCGCACCCGACCTCACGGCCAATATCGCCTGCCAGCGCAAATATCTCGCTCCAATCGCCGCGGAGCTCGGCGTGACCGGCACCGACTGGCTGGACAAGTCGCAGGCCAGCGTGGTTTCGCTCTACGCCCAGTGTTTCGACGGCGACGACCGCTTTTTCTACGACCGCGACAAGGCCGGACGCCAGGTGAAGATTCAGTCCGACGTGCTGTTGCGGGTTTTGGCATGTGAAATCGGCAACGACGCCTTTTTCGCCGAGTCGCTCGAACACTATCTGCTCAACACCTCGAAATTCTTCGCCAGATATCCCTTCACCTCGATCGCGCTGACCGATCCGCGTTTCGATCGCGCCGTCGACCGCAACAGCTGGTGCGGCGCCACAAATCTGTTGAGCCTTATCCGCGCGCCCCATGCCTTCGAGCATCACCAGCGCTATGTCGAACTCAACTTCGCGCTACAGCCGGCGCTTTCCGCGCTGATCGACATGGACCGGTTTGCCCAGACCATCGACCCGTTCACCGGGGCACCGGGCTTTGCCGACGCCTCTTCTCCGGCCGCACTCGGTCTGATCGACTTCATCGAGCGCATCTCAGGCATTCTGCCACGACCGGACGGCACGGTGTGGTTCACCGGCCTGTTGCCCGCCGCCCTGCGCCAGTGCGAAAAGGCCTGCGAAACCGCCTATTCCCGCACCCTCGACGGCACCGGCTTCGAGCTCGTCAACTCCCTTGACCTTGTCACCGTCTATAAAAACGGAACGGAACTCTTCCGCTTCCCGCACGGCGTCAGGCTCGTCACCAGCCGCGATGGCATGCCGGTTTCGCTGATCGGCCTGAGCGTCAGCGGCGTCTCGGGAGATTTTGCCGGTCCCGACGGGACACTTGCCTTCAGGCTCGGCCCGAACGAACGGCTCGATTTCGACAACGGCAAACTGGTCTCGGCGCACCCGGCCGGCTTCGTTTCGATCAGTTTCTAGCGGGGCGCTCGTCCTTTTCGATCGGAACGATTTCAAGATCGACACCGGACTCCTCGATCATGGCGCGGGCCTCATTGGAAATGCCGTTGTCTGTAATGATACCGGTCACGCGCTCGAGCGCACACAGCAACAGGCTGGAACGGTGGGTAAATTTGGAGGAATCGGCCAGAATGATCAGCTCCTCGGCCTGATTGATCAGCTTTTCTTCCGCCTGAACGATCAGGGGATCGGCCTCCATCACCCCGAGCGGCCCGATGCTGTGGGCACCCATGAACATCCGCCGCGCGGCGAAATGGCGTGAGCCGTCGTCGGAAAACGGCGACAGGATGATGTTCTGCTCCCTGAAGAGCGTGCCGCCGGGCACGATGACGGTGTTGCCCGAATGGGCGAGCAAATGCTCGGCGATCGGAAAGGAATTGGTGAAGACCTGCAGACGGCGGGTCGTCAGGTAATGCACCATCTGGAAGGTCGTGGTGCCGCCGTTGACAATGATCGCCTCTCCGTCCTCGCACATTTCGACCGCCTTGCGGGCAATGGCGCGCTTTTTGTCGACATTGAGGTTTTTGTTGAGAAAAAAGGGTCTGCCGGCCAGACCGACAAACGGCGGCATGATCATCGCCTCGACGCCGCCGCGCATCCGCCTCACCTTCTTGTTGTGGTGCAGCGTGGCGATGTCGCGCCGGATCGTCGCCTCCGAGGCGCCGGTCAGGGTTACGAGCTCTTTCACCGTCGCCACCGGCTTTTCGCGCAAGACGCTGAGAATGAGCCGGTGGCGTTCGCTTTCCAGCATGGCGTTTTCACTCGCCGTCCGACAGATCGGGCGCGGCCACCATGATGGCGGCGAATTTCTCGCTGAGCTGTTTCAGGATCGTGGTGGAGATCTTCTGTCTCGGTCCGCCGGCCGACAACACGCGGCGATGAATGCCCGCCGCCTTTTCGATGGTCTCGACCAGAGCGAAAAGCCGGTCGGGGGTTTCTTCGGAAGCGAAGATGCCATGGTGCGACCACGAAATGATCCGGCTTTTTTCCAGTTCCACCGCTGACGCTTCGGCGATCTCGACCGTACCGGGCAACAGGGGCGGCACCACCCTGACACCATCGGGAAAGATGACGATGCATTCGGGCATCTTTTCCCACAACGCCCGGGTCAGCACCCTTGTGTCGAGCGGCTCGATGAAACTCAGGGCGATGAACTCGGGCAGGTGGGAGTGAAGAATGATGCGTTCGCGCCCGTTCGAAACGCGTTTGCGGATCGCATGGCCAGTGAGGTGGGTGGCAAATTCCGAGGTCGGCTTGGCGCCGGCGGCATAGCCCCAGATTTTCTGATAGGCCGTGCCGCCTTCGGTAATGCGGACGATGCCGAAGACCTCGTCCGGTTTGTCGAGCGCGTGCCTAAAGAACGTACCCGAGCCGGTGACGAGGAAATAGTCGCCGTCCAGCGACGGCTCGACGACGGGCAATGATTCGGCAGGACCGACCGGTCGGTCTGCAAGAATCTCGGGCAGCATCGCCTCGATTTCTTCGGTCGGCAGGCGCCAGGAGAAATTGCCGCCATTGGCCTCGTTCCAGCCCATCTGCCAGCACCGGTATACGAAGGGCGCCGCTTCTTTCACAAACGCATTCGGGTGATCGAACGCCGTCATGTCCCGCTCCTTATCCACGGTTCGCCACCGAAGCCTGATAGGCATCGAGATCGGCAATCAATTGGGCGCCCGTTGGCACGTTCTGGCGTGCGCAGAACTCGGCCCAGATTTCGGCGAAGGGCAAATCCTTCAGTTCTTCGGTCAGCATCAGACGGGCGGTGTAATCGAGCCGCGCCTCGGCCGCCTTCAGCCGCTCTTGGGGCAGCAACAACGCCCGTAAGAGCGCCTTTTGCATGTTGCGGGTTCCGATCACCCAGGCGGCAGTGCGCGAAATCGTGGCATCGAAGAAATCAAGCCCGATATGGGTTCTGTCGAGCAGGTCGGCAAAGACCAGTTCCTGCGCCATCATCAGGATGTCGTCGTTCAACAAAATGACATGGTCGGAATCCCAGCGCATCGGCCGCGACACGTGCAGCAAAAGCTCATTGACCGACAGCGCCACGGCGGAGACCTTGTCCGCGACGTTTTCCGTCGGGTGGAAATGGCCCATGTCGAGGCACAGGACGATGTCCTTCCTGATGGCGTAGCCGAGATAGAACTCGTGGCTCCCGACCGTCATCGCCTCGACACCGATGCCGAAGAGCTTGGATTCCACCGCATCGCGCATCAGCGACGTGTCGTATTTCTTCCCGATCATCTCGTTAAGCGACGCCTCGAGACGCTGTCGCGCCGCCATGCGGTCGACCGGAATGTCCTTGGACCCGTCCGGCACCCAGATATTGTTGATAACCGGACTGCCCAACGCCTTGCCGATCTCGGCGGCGATCTCGCGGCTGCGCTTGCCGTGTTCGATCCAGAACTCGCGAATGCCCTTGTCGGGATGGGAAAGGGTCAGGTTGTCATCGGCCTTTGCGTGACCGAAAAAGGTCGGGTTGAAATCGATGCCGATGCCGTTTTGTTTCGCCCAGTCGACCCAGGTCAGGAAATGACGGTATTCGATCTCGTCGCGATCCGGATTTTCGTCGCTGTCGAAATAGGACGCGTGCAGGTTGAGCCGGTGCCGGCCCGGAATACGCGAATAGGCAAAATCGAGATCGGCGCGCAGTTCGGCCGGCGTCCGGGCACGACCGGGGTAGTTTCCCGTCGCCTGGATGCCCCCGCCCGAGGACCCGGAAGCCTTCTCGAAGCCAACGACATCGTCGCCCTGCCAGCAATGCATCGAGATCGGAATGCGCGCCAGCTTTTCGAGCGCCACATCGACATCCACGTCCCAATCCGCAAATTCCGCCCGCGCGGTTTCGAAACGACCCATCTGTTGCTCCCTTCCTGCCTCTGTCCGAGGTTTCGAATGCCGCCGCGCGACACCCTGTTTCGAGGCTCGAAACTGCCGCCGGCAGGCCATGATGTCAATCACAAGCAATCATGTTAGATCATTCTCACCTCATTTTTGATCGAAAGTGACGCTTCCGGATTGACGTCGACCCGCCGAACTCGCACCCTTGGCTAGCGTTCTATTTCGGGAGGCGCGGAATGCATCGGCACATCGCGGTCATCGATATCGGCAAGACCAACGCCAAACTCGTTTTGTTCGACATGAGTGCGCGGCGTGAGATCGCCACCCTCACCACGGCCAACACGGTTTTACCCGCACCGCCCTATCCGCATTACGATCTCGACCGGCTTTCGGCTTTTATCCTCGACGGCCTCGGACAGCTTCAGGCCCGACACGGCATCGATGCCGTTTCGATCACCACGCACGGCGCCACCGCCGTGCTGATGGCTGGCGACGAGCTGGCGCTTCCCGTTCTCGACTATGAATATGACGGCCCCCAGGCCTGGCGGTCCCAATACGACATCGTACGCGGCGCCTTCACCGAAACCCTGTCGCCGGCCCTGCCGGTCGGGCTCAATCTCGGCGCCCAGCTCTTTTTCCAGCAAAAAACGCAAGCCGAGGCCTTTGCCCGGGTCACCGACATCCTGTTTTATCCGCAATACTGGGCCTATCGCCTGACCGGGCTCAAGGCGGGCGAACGCACGTCTTTAGGGGTTCACACCGATCTTTGGGCACCGGACAAAAACGATTATGCGGCTCTGGTCGATCGCATGAACTGGCGCGCGCTGTTTCCGCCGCTTCTGCCTACCCGATCCGTATTGGGGCCGGTCAGCGCCGCAATCGCCGCCGAAACCGGGCTCAGCCCGGAAACGGACGTGGCCGTCGGTATTCACGATTCCAACGCGTCGCTTCTGCCGCATCTTCTTTCCGTTACCGAGCCGCTGTCCGTGGTCTCGTCGGGAACATGGACGATCCTGATGTCGCCCGGCGCGCCGACCGGCGGGCTCGATGCCGACAGGGATTGCCTCGCCAATATCGACGCCTTCGGCCGGCCGGTACCGACAGCCCGTTTCATGGGTGGCCGCGAATTCGAGATCCTGATGGGAGACGGTCCTTTTTCTCCGCCGGAAGAAAAGGACATCGACCATGTTCTTTCGCACGACATCATGGTCCTGCCCTCGTTTGCAGGCGAGGTTGGACCGTTCCCGCATAAAAAGGGCGCCTGGATCAACGGCCCGGCAGGGCTGTCGCCGGCGCAAAAGCTGGTCGCGGTCAGCCTTTATCTGGCGTTGATGACCCGGACGGGGTTCACCTTGTCCGGCATGGGCGAGGACATCGTCGTCGAAGGACCACTGGCCCGCAATAAGCTTTACGCCAAAGCGCTGGCCGGCCTGACCGGCAAGCGGGTACACCTGTCTACCGATGCAACCGGGACCAGTTTCGGCGCAGCGCTTTTGTTCGAAGACACCACTTTCGATCCCCCCTTGGTTCCCGAACCGGTCACGGCGCTGACCCATCCGGGTCTCGCGACCTATGCCGCGCGCTGGCAAGATCGGACCCTTGCTTAAGGATGAGGACAAGGATCGGCCCTCATTCCGCCCATTTTCTTTGCATTAAGGGCGGAACTCGACTATAGGCAGGCGCGATACCCCTTGCGGGTGTGACACGGCCCCAGCTGGACGACATCCCGGCCGGGGCATCTTGTATGTCCTCGAAAAAGAAAGGATGACCCGATGTCGATTACTGCAGAGCGCAAGGCTCAGCTCATCAAGGAATACGCGACCAAAGACGGCGACACCGGATCTCCGGAAGTCCAGGTCGCGGTGCTCACCGAGCGCATTGCCAATCTGACCGAGCATTTCAAGATCCACGCCAAGGACAACCATTCCCGGCGCGGTCTTTTGAAACTCGTTTCCCAGCGCCGTCGCCTTCTTGACTATGTCAAGAACAAGGACGTGACGCGCTACCAGTCGCTGATCGAGCGACTGGGACTTCGCCGTTAGGCGATCGTCTTGAGGGGCGGCGACGGCAACGTCGTCGCCCTGCGACTATCGGGCCTCACGCAATGTGAAAAAACCAACGACCGGTTTTGAAAGACATTGCAACGACACGAATTGGGCACGCGTTCCGGTTCCATCGGGACGAAAAGTGCTTAAGGCACCGAGGCGCGGCAGGATCGTTGGCTGCTTTCTTGATCCCCTTTTTGAGAAAGCCGCTCGCCATCTTGCCTGCTCCCCGGTTCGGTCCGAACATCGCGCCACCCGTCCCTTGTGGCAAACCGGTGCGGTGCTTTTAACGACTCGGAACCGGCTTTACGGCCGGCACCGAACCCGAACGGGATTCGCGACGACGCTTTTGCGCATGGGGCGCGTGAGCTGAGCGAATCCGGACGTTGGAGAAGCTGTCTCCAACGCCACGAGACAGAAAGACAATACATGTTTCATCATCACAAAGTTGAACTCAACTGGGGCGGTCAGCCCCTGACCCTCGAAACGGGCAAGATCGCGCGACAGGCCGATGGGGCCGTGCTCGCGACCCTTGGCGAGACCGTGGTTCTGGCCACCGTCGTTTCGGCCAAGACGGCCAAGCCGGGGCAGGACTTCTTCCCGCTGACCGTCAACTACCAGGAAAAGACTTTCGCCGCCGGCAAGATCCCGGGCGGCTATTTCAAGCGCGAGGGCCGGCCGACCGAAGCCGAAACGCTGACGTCGCGCCTCATCGACCGTCCGATCCGTCCCCTGTTCCCTGCCGGGTACAGAAACGAGACCCAGGTCATCGTCACCGTGTTGCAGCACGATCTCGAAAACCAGCCGGACGTGCTGGCCATGGTCGCGGCCTCTGCGGCCCTGACCATTTCCGGCGTGCCCTTCATGGGCCCGATCGGCGCGGCCCGTGTCGGCTATATCGACGGCGAATACGTACTCAACACCCCGATCGACAAGCGTGACGACAGCCGGCTCGAGCTGATCATGGCCGGCACCATGGACGCCGTGCTGATGGTCGAATCCGAGGCCAAGGAGCTTTCCGAAGAGGTCATGCTCGGCGCCGTCATGTTCGGCCACGCCCAGTCCCAGAAGGTCATCGAGGCGATCATCAAGCTCGCCGAGCTGGCCGCCAAGGAGCCGCGCGCGTTCGCACCGGCCGATCTTTCCGCTCTGGAAGCCGACATGCTCGGCGTGATCGAGGACGACCTCCGCGCCGCCTACAAGATCACCGCCAAGGAAGAGCGCTATGCCGCCGTGGACGCCGCCAAGGAAAAGGTGATGGTCCATTACGCTGCGGTCGAAGGCGAAGAACCGGTCTGGAGCGACGAGCAGATCGCCGCCGTGTTCAAACACCTACAGGCCAAGATCGTCCGCTGGAACATTCTCGACACCGGCACCCGCATCGACGGGCGCGATTTGAAGACCGTTCGGCCGATCACGGCCGAGGTCGGCATCCTGCCGCGTACCCACGGGTCGGCCCTGTTCACCCGCGGCGAAACCCAGGCGCTGGTGGTTGCAACCCTCGGGACCTCCGACGACGAACAATATGTCGACTCGCTCGAGGGCACCTACAAGCAGAACTTCATGCTGCATTACAACTTCCCGCCCTATTCGGTCGGTGAAGCCGGCCGCATGGGCTCTCCCGGCCGTCGCGAGATCGGCCACGGCAAGCTGGCCTGGCGCGCCATCAACCCGATGCGCCCGAGCGTCGAGGAATTCCCCTATACGATCCGCGTCGTCTCCGAGATCACCGAATCGAACGGCTCCTCGTCTATGGCCACCGTGTGCGGAACCTCGCTGGCGCTTATGGATGCCGGCGTGCCGATGAAGGCGCCGGTCGCAGGCATCGCCATGGGCCTGATCCTCGAAGGCGAAAAGTTCGCCGTTCTGACCGACATCCTCGGCGATGAAGATCACCTCGGGGACATGGACTTCAAGGTCGCCGGCACCTCCGAGGGCGTCACGTCCCTGCAGATGGACATCAAGATCGCCGGCATCACCGAGGAAATCATGAAGATCGCCCTCGGCCAGGCCAAGGATGGCCGCATCCACATTCTGGGTGAAATGGCCAAGGCGCTCGACCATGCCCGTGACGAGGTCGGCGAGTTCGCGCCGCGCATCGAAACGATGAAGATTCCGACCGACAAGATCCGCGAAGTGATCGGTACCGGCGGCAAGGTGATCCGCGAGATCGTCGAAAAGACCGGCGCCAAGATCAATATCGAGGACGACGGCACGGTGAAGGTCTCGTCTTCCGACGGCAAGCAGATCGAAGCCGCCGTCAAGTGGATCAAGTCGATCACCGACGAGCCGGAAGTCGGCGTCATCTATCAGGGCACCGTGGTCAAGACCGCCGATTTCGGCGCCTTCGTCAATTTCTTCGGGTCGCGCGACGGGTTGGTGCACATCTCCCAGCTCGCCGACAAGCGCGTGGGCAAGACCACCGATGTCGTCAAGGAAGGCGACAAGGTCTGGGTCAAGCTTTTGGGCTTCGACGAGCGCGGCAAGGTTCGCCTCTCCATGAAGATCGTCAACCAGGAGACTGGCGAGGAAATCAAGAAGGACGAGGACGAAAAGGCCGAATAGGCCGGATCGATCTGGAGTGTTTGAAAAGGGCCGGCAGCACCTCGCTGCCGGCCCTTTTGCTTAAGCGCCAGATTGGCCGCTCCGGGCCTGAATGACATATCGGCGGTTTGCTTGAGATTTTGGTTCCCGCCCTTTAGCCGGCATTAAGCTTGTTCGGACATTGTTGAAGGCGATGAATCCGATCCGTTCCCTGCCCTGGTCCAAATCCCTGGTGTGCGCATTTGTCGCGGCATTTATCATGCTCGCGCCGCATAGCAGCATGGCAGCGGGGGATGTCGGACCGTCTGGTCTCAAGCTGCCGCGGTTCGTCTCGACGCGCTCGTCGCCGATCAACGTCCGCGTCGGACCGGGCACCCGATATGACGTGGCCTGGGTTTTCCGTCAGGCCGGACTGCCGGTCGAGATCATCCAGGAATACGACACCTGGCGCAAAATCCGTTATGTCGATGGCGACGAAGGCTGGGTGCACCAGAACCTGCTGGTTGCCCATCGCACCGCTCTGGTCCAGCCCTTCGGCGGCAAGGGTCAGGCGGCCGTCCGGTCGCGTCCCGATGACGATGCACCTTTGCGGGCCTGGCTCGGGTCCGGATTTCTCGTTACCATCAGGAGCTGCACGGACGGTTGGTGCGCGATCGAAGTGCCGGCGGAAAAAGACCACAAGGAGATCAAGGGCAACATGCTCGAAATCGAACTGTGGGGCGTCTATCCCGACGAAGTGATCGACTGATTCTGCCCCTTGCCGTTTGTGACAGGTGGCGCCCTATCCCGTTGCAATTACGACAATTTGTATCCTTCGTCAGAACGTCGCGCGAATAAGCGGACCCTGACGTTCACAAATTGCGATGCAGCCACAAGGAGATAGGACGAAGACGCGAGCGACGGGGACGCCCATTGCTTCCGGGCTGCGGCACCCGCGCCCGATCCTCATGAAACACCAAAAAGTGCCGGTCAGTCCAGTTCGTCTTTCTTGCGCACCCTGACCACCACATCGACATGGGTGATGGCCATGCCGTCGGGAGCCTCGGGCAGACCGACGATCTCGATGGAATTGGCGGGAATGTCGATCAGGCGACGTTCGTCCTCGACATAGAAATGGTGATGGTCCGAAGTGTCGGTATCGAAATAGGACCGCGCCGCATCCACCGCAACCTCGCGCAAAAGGCCCGCCTCGCGGAACTGGTGCAGGGTGTTGTAGATTGTCGCCAACGACACCTTGGTGCCGGTCTTTTCGGCCTCGGCGTGCAGTTCCTCGGCGCTGACATGGCGGTGTTTGCCGCCGAACAGCAGTTCGGCCAAAGCGATACGCTGTCGGGTCGGCCTAAGACCCGCCATTCTGAGAACCGCCATCAGGCAGGGGCGGCGCGATGCTGGCCAGCGGCGCGGATCGAGCAGTCGGGTGGCAAGGGCATTGTCAAGCATGGCAGTTATGATTTCTCGTCCTCGAAATATGAAATCTACACTGCACAGACAAGTTCAGGCAAGACTGGCGATCAAGAGGGTGTGATTCGCCACATAGCGCTTTTGGCAGGGCAAAACTCATTACGCTGCATATTGACCCTTGGAAAGGCGATCTCTATTGACCATCGTCTAGAGACGGAACCGAGGGGCCTGAGAGTTCGAACCGATGAGCATGAGCGCAAATTCCTTCACCTATGAGGAGCTGCTTGCCCACGGGCACGGCGAACTGCCCGGTCAGGGCGATGCCAGGTTACCGGTTCCTCCGATGCTGATGTTCAATCGCATCACCCATATCGACGGCACCGGCGGTGCCTTTTCCAAGGGCCAGATCAAGGCGGAACTCGATCTGACGCCTGATTTATGGTTCTTCCACTGCCATTTTGTCGGCGATCCCGTCATGCCGGGCTGTCTGGGGCTCGATGCCCTGTGGCAGATGATCGGCTTTTTCCTATCCTGGTCGGGTTCGCCGGGCCGGGGTCGGGCGCTTGGTGGCACAATCAAGTTCACCGGACAGGTCACAGAGGAAAAAAAGCGCCTCGAATACATCGTCGACATCCGTCGGCACATGCGCTCGCCCCTGCCCTTCGGTTTGGGCAACGGTGTCGTCAAGGCCGACGGAGAAGTAATTTATGTGGCCGAAAACCTCAGAGTCGGCCTGATCCCGGTTTCCTGAACCGTCAAATCGCCGTAAGCCTGATATGGGGATGTTTCCCCTCCGACGCAGTTACAGGAAGTCAAAATGAAACGCGTAGTCGTCACCGGTATGGGCATCGTCTCCTCGATCGGCAACAATCTTGCTGAGGTGACCGAAAGTCTCAAGCTGGGCCGGGGCGGGATCGTCTTTTCAGAAGACTACGCCCGGCTCAATTTCCGCTGCCAGGTTCATGGCGCGCCCAAGCTCGATCCCTTCACGGTGATCGACCGGCGCACCGCCCGCTTCATGGGCAAGGGCGCGGCCTGGAACTATGTCGCCATGGCCGAGGCGATCGAACATGCCGGGCTCGAGGACAAGGATTATCGCCGCAATCCGCGCGTCGGCATCATAATGGGGTCCGGCGGACCGTCGACCCTCGCCGTGGTCGAAGCCGCCGACATCACCCGCGAAAAGGGACCGCGCCGCATCGGGCCGACCGCCGTGCCCAAGGCGATGAGTTCCACCGCCTCGGCGACGCTGGCCACCGCCTTCAACATTCATGGCGTCAACTATTCGATCTCTTCGGCCTGCGCCACGTCCAAGCACAATATCGGCGCCGGGTTCGAACAGATCCAGATGGGCAAGCAGGACATCGTGTTTGCCGGCGGTCACGAGGACCTGCACTGGTCGATGACCAATCTGTTCGACGCCATGGGCGCCATGTCGACCAAGTACAACGACACGCCGGACAAGGCTTCGCGCCCCTATGACAAGGATCGCGACGGCTTCGTCATTGCCGGCGGCGCCGGCGTCCTGGTTCTTGAAGAGCTGGAACACGCCAAGGCGCGCGGGGCGAAGATCTATGCCGAGCTGATCGGCTATGGCGCCACCTCGGACGGCTACGACATGGTCGTGCCTTCGGGCGAGGGCGGCGCGCGCTGCATGCGCATGGCCATGGACATGGCCGGCATGCCGATCGACTACATCAACCCGCACGCAACTGCGACCCCGGCCGGAGATGGCCCGGAAATCGAAGCCATCCGCACAGTTTTCGGCGGTGGCGACAAGACGCCACCAATCGCCGCCACCAAGGGCCTGACCGGGCACGCGCTCGGTGCCGCCGGGGTGTGGGAATCGATCTTTTCGATCCAGATGATGAACGAGAACTTCATCGCCGCGAGCGCCAATATCTTCGAACTCGACCCGGCCTTTGCCGACATGCCGATCGTCCGCGAACGCCGCGACAACGTGCATCTTTCCGTCGTGATGTCGAATTCCTTCGGCTTCGGAGGCACCAACGCCACGCTGATCTTCAAGCATCCGGACGCGTAAGCGCTAAAAAAACCAACGCCCGCCCTGGTCCTCATCCTGAGCCTTTCGAAGGACGAGGGCCGGTCTATGGTGCTTGTGTCCCATCCTTCGACACGCTCAGGATGACGAAGGGATTTGTTGCGGTCTTCGTTCGGTTCGCCCGCCAGCCGCAGCGCCTCTTATTTCCGGAACACCCCGACGCATTCGACATGCGCCGTGTGGCGGAACTGATCGACCGGGGTCACGCTCTTGAGCCGGTAGCCGCCTTCGATGAGACAGGCCGCATCGCGGGCGAATGTCGTTGGATCGCAGGAGACGGCCACGACCCGCTTGATCTTTGTCTTGGCGATTTCCCACGCCTGAGCCTCGGCCCCGGCGCGCGGGGGATCGAAAACAAGCCCGTCGAACCGGTCGAGTTCCTGCGCCGTCAGAGGGTCGCGGAACAGATCACGCGTCTCGGTTCCCAAGCGCTTGAGACCCGGCGTTGCCTGCAGCGCCGCATCAAAGGCCGCGACGGCATTCTTGTCCGCATCGATACCAAAGACCTGTGCGCGCGCGGCCAGCCGCAATGCAAAGGTACCGACACCGCAAAACAGATCCGCGACCCGTTTGGCCGGAGCGAGGGCCGTAACCACCCGTTCGGCCAGCGCTGCCTCTCCAGCGAGCGTAGGCTGCAGGAAAGGAGCAACCGGCAGGGACAGGGCCGCCGCGCCGATGTCGACCACGGGCGCGCGTCTGAGAATGAGCGTTTCACCATTGAGGTTGACCCGGGCGAGGTCGAAGCGCCGCGCCAGGGCAGAAAAATCCGGCCGGTTGCTCGCCTTGGCGGTCAGGGCAAGATCGATGCCGGTCGCCGTCGCCGTAATGAGCGCCTCGGCATTGGCCCCCATCAGACGGCTGGCCGCAGCGGCGATTTCGGGCGCTGTCATCAGGTCCGGCGAAAGGATCGGACAGGTTTCGATCCGTTCGAGATCATGGCTTTTCCAACCGGTGAAACCGGCGCCCTGCGGTGTCGCCCGCAAGGTTACGCGGCGCCGGCCGGCGCCATGCGCATCGACCAGCGTATCGACATCCGCCTCGATCCCGGCACGGGCAAGGGCATCGACAACAAGGCCGCGTTTCCAGGCGCGATAGGGGTCGATTTTCCAGTGCTGCAACTGGCAGCCGCCGCAGAGGGTGAAGTGCGGGCAAAAGGGCGCGATCCGATCCGGGCTCGGCGTTTGAATGGCGTCCAGACGTCCGCGCTGGCCGTCGCGATCCACCCGGACCCGTTCGCCCGGCAAACCAAAGGGCACGAAGAAACGCCCGTCCGGCGTTTCGGCAAACGCTTCGCCGCGTGCGCCCATGCCGGCGAGATCGACTGTTTCAATGCCCGCCGACATCATCATTGCCTTTTTTTCGGAATCCTTCCGGTCAGGCCACGGTCTCGAACAGACGCATGACGTCGTCACGCTGGCAGAGCTGCGTGCCGGGCGTCATGGCGGCCGCGGCACCGGCCGCGATGCCGAGCCTGAAGGCCTTGTTGCGGTCCCAGCCTTCGGAAAGAGCCCAAACCATGGCACCAAGGAAGCTGTCGCCGGCACCCACCGTCGACTTGGTCGGCACGTGCAGCGCGGGCAGGCGGACAAGATCGTCCTTGTCGGCCAGCATGGCGCCCTCGGCGCCGAGCGTGATGGCCAGCATTTCGCATTTGCCGCGGCCGATTACGGTCATCGCCGCCTCGCGGGCCGAAGCCTCGTTAAGCGTGTCGCCGGCCAGATGGCGCAATTCGGAAAGGCTCGGCTTGGCCAGGAACACATCGGCATGCTCGATGGTATAGCTGAGGGCCGCGCCCGAGGTGTCGAGCACGAAACGGGCGCCGTTCTTCTTGGTGATCTCGGCCATCTTGACCAGAAGATCCTCGGGCGCGCCGAGTGGCACGGAACCGCTCGCCACAACATAGGAGCCTCCGAATTCGGCAACCGTATCAAGACAGGCGTCGATGGCATCACGGGAGATCGGCTCGCCTTCGGGAACGAACCGGTATTCGAAACCGGACGTCCGCTCGAACAGGTTGAAGCTCAGGCGCACCGGAGCGGTGTTGGGGATGTAGACGCTCTTGTAGGGCTGGTTGATCAGCAATTCGCTCAAAAGCGTGCCGGTGGCGCCGCCGCCGACGTAAAGCGATTCGACATCGCCGCCGAGATTGGAAATGACGCCGGCAACGTTGATGCCGCCACCGCCCGGCTCGAAGGTCAGTGGGGTGGTTCGCACCTTGTGCACGGGCCTCAGGAGCTCGGTTTCTCCCGAGACGTCGACAGTGGGATTGAGAGTAATGGTCAGGATGCGGGGGGACATCTTTACACCTGTCGTTAGCGCCAGTCTGAGTACCGGAGGCGACCTAGCACAAAACCGGTATCGCGCTCCATCGGTTTGTTGTCGCGTGATCAGGACCGAAGTCCGGACATGATCGGTAAGGCCCTCTGCGCTCGGGCAGGCGCAAGCCCTATTGGTGGAAATCTAGCCGGAAAAAGTGGATATCACTTTACCGGTTCAGGCACACGACAACAAAAAACACGGACAAATGCCGGTTTTTCCAAACGCGCCGGAATGTCGCCGACACATTTCGAGGCTGTTTTCGCGTGCCTGGCGATGCTGGCTGCTAATGGCGGCAGCGTCAAGACGACAAAGGGGCGAGCAAGGCCTATAACCCTACGGCCATAGCTGGCCATGTCGGGCGCCTGACCCTATTCGCCAAAGGTCATGACCGAAATGAAGTCATGTTTCCTTTGTTCCGGACATCACAATCGACGGCTTTCTTGTTCCAGCCTGCCGTTGATCTCACCGATCTGTTCCTCATTTCTGGAAGACCGCTTGAGACTGACCCAGGAAATACCAACCCCTATACCGGCCAGAATGAGTCCCAGAGCCCCGACAAGCGTGCTGAGCGAGGCAAACAGGACATCCTGCGTGCGACGATCCGAATCATCGAGATTGTCCAGTATCTCGCGTGCCGCGTCCTCGGAGATCACCCCGCAGGGATGGATCTGGCATAAAATCCCCATGGCGCGCTGCGTGCGCAGCTTGTCCGGATCCGTGACGCGAAAGGATTCTTCGAGCTCAAGCCCCTGCGACTCGAACTCTTCCGGCAGCGCACTGCAACAGTCTTCGGACTCCCCGAATGCCAGAACCGCCGTTCCTCCGGCAAAAAGCCAGAGAACGATAGCCAGGCAAAAAGGCACGGCATGTTTCACGCAACAACCCCTGCAATTCCTAAAATGGCTCTCAACAGAGCATCGGCATCGGCCGACGCCCGGCCCCCGGTGATCTTTTCGGCCTCGTTATGGCGCAAGCCATCGACAAAAGGACACATGACCATACTGGTCGGCGCGCGCTTGGTCATCCAGCACGCGTCGCGTCCGGCGCCCGAGACGATCCTCATATGCGTGATGTCGAAATTCCTGGCCGCCTGACGGGCGCGCGCGACCAGAACCGGGTTGAAGGCGACCGGATCAAAATGTCCGACCGCTTCGACCGAGCAACCCACGCCGAGACCGGCGTAACCATCAGCAGCCTGTTTTTCGATCATAGCACGCATGCCGTCGATTTTCTTCCGATCCACGGTACGGATGTCAACGGTAAAACACCTGCCCGGGCGGCACGTTGCGCGGATTTGGCGCAACGACCGTCGGACCAGCGAGAAGCGGCCGCCATCCTCGTTGGTCCAGTCGGTTACCCATAAGGTGTTTTCGCGAAAAAAAAGTGGCGACCACTTTTCCGGTTCGCGTGCAAAGGGTCAAAAAACGGTCCGGTGGCGTGTTTTCCCGGCGAACGCGACAAAACAAGACGATAGAGCAGATCACCCGATTCAACGAACACGTGATCTGCCCTAGAAAACGGCTGGTCTCGATGTCGAAATCCTTGGGGGTCCTGACCCGTTCGAGCCCATCGTCATCGCATCCCAGCGTTCGGCCCGGGACACCGGATGTCGCCGTCAAGGCTCATCTGGATGAAATCGCCTCCGAGCATGTCATGGTTCTTTGCATGTCCTGTCCCGGTCCGGCGGGAGGTGGTACCCGCCGGACATTTTTCGGGCAGGCGTCCCTTGAAAGGACGCATGCAAAACGCCGTTATCGCAAGCTCGGGAAGGTGAAGACCGCTCCTTCCTTCACACCGCTCGGCCAACGGGACGTGATGGTCTTGAGGCGCGTGTAGAAATGCACGCCCTCGGGCCCGTAGATGGAATGGTCGCCGAACAGCGAGTTCTTCCAGCCGCCGAAGGAGTGATAGGCGACCGGCACCGGGATCGGCACATTGATGCCGACCATGCCGATTTCGATATCCTTGGCAAAGGTGCGGGCGGTGTCGCCGTCGCGGGTGAAGATCGCCGTGCCGTTGCCGTACTGGTGGGAATGAACGAGACCGACCGCCTCTTCGTAGGACTTGGCGCGCACGACCGACAGGACCGGCCCGAAGATCTCGTCGGTATAGATCGACATGTCGGGGGTGACGCGGTCGAACAGCGTGCCGCCAACAAAATAGCCGTTTTCGTGTCCCGGCACGGTGAAGCCGCGCCCGTCGACGACGAGTTCGGCCCCGGCCTTCACGCCTTCATCGATATAATCGACGATTTTGTCGCGGGCAGCCCTGGTGACGATCGGGCCCATTTCCATGCCCGGTTCGGTGGCCGGGCCGATCTTCAGGTTTTCGACCATCGGCTTGAGCTTTTCGATCAGGGCATCGGCCGTCTTGTCGCCGACCGGCACCGCCACGGCGATGGCCATGCAGCGCTCGCCGGCCGACCCGTAGCCCGCGCCGATAAGGGCGTTGGCCGCCATGTCGAGATCGGCGTCCGGCATGATGATCATATGGTTCTTGGCGCCGCCAAGAGCCTGAACCCTCTTGCCGGCCTTGGTGCCGCGCTCATAGACGTGGCGGGCGATGGGAGTCGAGCCGACAAAGCTCACCGCCTTGATGTCGGGATGATCGAGAATGGCGTCGACCGCCACCTTGTCACCCTGCACGACATTGAGGATGCCGGGCGGCAGGCCGGCTTCCATGAACAGCTCCCAGGCCAGAAGCGGCGCCGACGGATCGCGTTCCGACGGCTTGAGGATGAAGGCGTTTCCGGCCGCGATGGCGATCGGATACATCCACATTGGCACCATGGCGGGGAAGTTGAACGGCGTGATGCCGGCCACCACGCCAAGCGGCTGGCGATCGGAATAGGTATCGATATTGGGCCCGACATTGCGGGAGTATTCGCCTTTGAGAAGGTGCGGGATGCCGCAGGCGAACTCGACGATTTCGATGCCGCGCGTCAGTTCGCCGAGCGCGTCGTCATGGGTTTTACCGTGCTCGCGCGAGATTTCATCGGCGATGGCGTCGGCGTTCTTGTTCAGAAGGTCGAGAAATTTGAACAGCACGCGGGCGCGCTTGGCCGGCGTGGTGTTGCCCCAGGCGATTTGCGCCTGTTTGGCGTTCTGGACCGCTTCATCGACCTCGGCGATCGAAGACAGCGGCACGGAGCCGATTTCCTCGCCAGTGGCCGGATTGAAGACAGAAGTTGTACGGGCGGAAGCGGAAGGAGCCCGCTTTCCACCGATAGCATTATCGATCACATACATTACATGGACTCTTTAAGGGCACTACGGACGGTGTCGACGATTTCGTCGATCTGTGCCTTGGATACGATAAGAGGAGGCGACAGGGCAATGATGTCACCAGTCGTACGGATCAAAACGCCCTTTTCGTAGGCTTTCAAAAAGGCATCGAAGGCGCGCTTGGTCGGAGCGCCGGGGATAGGATCGAGTTCGATGGCGCCGACCAGGCCGATGTTGCGGATATCGATGACATGCGGCGCGTCCTTGAGGGAATGAAGAGCGTCTTCCCAATAGGCGCCAAGCGCGGCGCCGCGGGTCAGAAGTCCCTCTTGCGTATAGGTTTCCAGAGTGGCAAGGCCGGCGGCGGCGGCAACCGGATGGCCGGAATAGGTGTAGCCGTGCGGGAATTCGATCAGGTTTTCCGGCCCGGTCATGAAGGCATCGTGGATCTCGCTCGACGTGAACACCGCGCCCATCGGGATGACGCCGTTGGTCAACCCCTTGGCGGTGATCATGATGTCCGGGACAACATCGAAATACTGGGCGGCGAACGGCGCGCCCAGGCGCCCGAAGCCGGTAATGACCTCGTCGAAGATCAAGAGGATGCCGTGCTTTTTGGTGATGGCCCTGAGCTTTTCCAGATAACCTTTAGGTGGAATGAGCACGCCGGTCGAACCGGATACCGGCTCGACGATGACCGCCGCGATGGTCGAAGCATCGTGCAGCGCGATAATGCGTTCGAGGTCGTCGGCAAGTTCGGCGCCGAATTCGGGCTGGCCACGCGAAAAGGCGTTCTTTTCCGGCAAATGGGTGTGCGGCAGATGATCGACACCGGTCAAAAGCGTGCCGAACAGCTTCCTGTTGCCGACGATGCCGCCGACGGAAATGCCGCCGAAATTGACGCCGTGATAGGCGCGCTCGCGCCCGATCAGACGGGTGCGCGACCCCTGACCCGTCACGCGCTGATAGGCCAGCGCCACCTTGAGCGCGGTCTCGACGCTTTCCGAGCCGGAATTGGTGAACAGGACGTGTTCGAGCCCGGCGGGCGCGATACCGACCAGCCTGTTGGCCAGTTCGAACGCTATGGGATGCCCCATCTGGAAGGATGGCGCGTAATCGAGTTCGGCCACCTGTTTCTGGACCGCCTCGATGATCCTCGGGCGACCGTGACCGGCGTTGACGCACCACAACCCCGCCGTAGCGTCCATGACGTGACGGCCATCGGAGGTGACATAGTGCATGTCCTTGGCGCTCACGAACATGCGCGGCGCTTTCTTGAACTGGCGGTTCGCCGTAAACGGCATCCAGAAGGCATTCAGATCATTGGGCATAGTGTTGCTACGATCCGACACAGGCTTTTCCTCACGATGATGTTCGGTCTCGGGCCGACCGGACTGGAACAAACCCGGCCAAACTGATATCCATTTTTTTACCAGTTGGAAAAACGTTAACATTCCCGACACGGCGATCAAGGACAAATTCCGTTCGAAGAGAAAGGAAGGGGTGTGGCAAAAGGTAAGGTGGCCCGTGCCCGGCGTCCGGTCACGCGAATCCAGCGGGAAAAGCGGGAACAGATTCTCGAGGCGGCGCTCGATGTGTTTTCGAACCTTGGTTTCAAAGGCGCGACCATCGACCAGATCGCCGAGGCCGCCGGCATGTCCAAGCCGAATCTGCTTTATTATTTCGGGTCCAAGGAAGACATCCATGCGACCCTGATCGAAGCCCAGCTCGACACCTGGCTCGATCCCCTGCGCGCCATCGATCCAGATGGCGATCCCCTGGGCGAGATCCGCGCCTATGTCCGCAGAAAGATCGAGATGGCGCGCGACTATCCGCGCGAAAGTCGCCTGTTCGCCAACGAGATCCTGCAGGGCGCACCGCACATTGCGGATCTCCTGTCGGGCGAACTGAAATCGCTGGTCGACGAAAAAAGCGAAATCCTCCTCAAATGGATGGACGAGGGACGGATCGCTCGGGTCGATCCGCGCCACCTTCTGTTCGCCATCTGGTCAACGACCCAGCATTACGCCGATTTCGACGTTCAGGTCCGCGCCGTGCTCGGCAAAAATTTCAACGGCGAAGGCCGGTTCGAAGATGCCGCGCGTCTTCTCGACAGGCTTTTCCTCGAAGGGTTGAAGATGAAGCCGGCAAAGCCGCCCGAGAAAAACCCCTTGCCGCCCCTTTAGGCATCTGCGCGTTTGAATCGGCAAGCCGCTTTTACGTCGTCCGGCGCGCTCCAGGCCGCTTTCAAGCCTTTCTTGATATTCTTGGCGCACCATGCCGAAATGACCGACAGCACGTCCGACAAGAAACTCCGGGTGGCTATCCTTGTCGACGCCGAAACCGTCAGCGTCGACAACTGGCCGGCGATCAGCCGGGTTTTTGCCGGACTGGGCGATGCCACCATCCTGATCTGTGTCGGCGATTTCACCAATCCGGGTCCTGCCCGCTGGCTCGATATCTGCCGCAGGAACGGCGGCACCGCCGTGCTGGTGCTCAAGACCGGCGGCAGGAACGGCTCGGACATCGCGCTGACCATCGAAGCCATGGACCTGATCAACGGCCACGCAGCCGAAATGATCGTCATCGTCTCCAGCGACAGCGATTTCGCTCCCCTGGCCAGAAAGATCACCGCCGCGGGCCTGATCTCCGTCGGCATCGGCACGCCGACGGCGACTGAAGGACTGCGGCGTGCCTTCGACCGCTATCTCCTCCTGCCCGACGCCGATTGTAGTGCCACGCCATCACCTCTTGCGCCGAAACCCGAAACGCCGTCGCAAAAACCGGTCCTGACCGCCGAAGAGATCGATTTCTTGTCTGCGCTCGTTGTCCGGCTCTGCCGGGAGCAGGACGGGGGATCGGTGCCGCTGTCACAAATCGGCCTCACCTTGAGGAACGAGAACCCCGCTCTTGCCGACCGTCTCACCAGAGGCCGGTTGCGCCTGGCCCTTGGCGCCTACAATCTGGCTGACGAGCAGGGAAAGGGCACCGCCATCCGGATGGTTCCACGACCCGCCGCGCATCCGAGGAACGTCGCCTAGAGCACGCTTCCTGGTTAACCCAAAACGCGTGCTCCATCTCTTGAGTGTTCGCGGTGTTTATCGCGAAAAACCTAAAGCATTTCCAGACGAAGTGGACACCGGTTCACCGTTCGGAAATGCGATAAAACAAGAACTTGGAGCCTTTCACCCACCGCTTCAGGCCGGTCGGCTCAATCCATCCTCAGGCCGATTGAGACCTGGCCAGCGCGACCAGCGCCTCGGCACCCATCCGGGTCATGCGTTCGATGGCCTCGTCGGTATGGTCGAACAGGGTCTGGGGGTCGAAGCCGTCTTCCTGCGCGCCCGCATCGAAGATCTGATCGAGAACCACCGAAATGCCGCCCGCCTGCAAGCCCCAGGCGCGAGCGAGCACGAAAATGACGCTGGCTTCCATTTCCGCCGCAATGACGTTGAGTTTGCGCAGGTCCGGAAAGGTCTCGCGCCAGCCCGATTGGAAGAAGTCGCCGAAGGACGAGCCGGGCTGGGGATGGCCGGCATAAAACGTATCGGCGCTGCGGGTGGTGCCGATATGGGTACGATAGCCGAGCGCGTCGCCGGCAGCCTTGCAGGCGGCAACCACTTCATGGGTTGCCACGGCCGGGTATTCGACCGGTGCATAGAGTTTGGAGGCGCCATCATGCCGGACGGCGGAATCGAAAATGACGATGTCGCCCACCTTGACGTGTTTCTGATAGGTGCCGCAGGTTCCGATTCTTAAAAACGTCTTCGCGCCGACCCGAGCCAGTTCTTCCATGGCGATGGCGGTGGACGGGCAGCCGATCCCGGTGCTGGTGCAACTCATCGGCACGCCCTTGTAGGTGCCGGTATGGGTGCGGTACTCGCGATTGTGCGCCACTTCGCGCACGTCATCCCAATCCTTCGTCACCACCGGAACCCGCCCGGGATCTCCGGGCAACAGAACCATCGGCGCCACATCGCCGGGCCGACATTGGATGTGGTATTGAAGACCTTCGGCTGAACTCACGTCTTTTCCTCCTGTTGCGGGAGGCGCATACGGGTTCTACCGATCTATTAGCAACCGGTGCCGAAGACGGCCGGAACGCATCTTCCGATCCGGACCTCTCCCCCCAAAACAGGAAAATAGACCGAACCGGGAGTGTTCAGGTGTTCCGTCCAGTTGGCGTCGCCGGCCTTCATGCGTTTGCCGGTGCGCGGATCGGTCGTGCCGGGTGTCATCGGCACCATGGTGATGCAAATCCTCCACCAGCCGGACGTTAACGCAGAGCCTGCACTCGACGCAATCTTCGGTCCTGACCTCGAAAGAACCTCAGGCGTTCGACTGGACAAAACCGGGCGCGAGACCGCATTGTCGCCACATGAGCGGGGTAGCGGCGCGCCTGGGAGGCAAAACTGGAGCTTTTATGCGTATCCTTTTTGTGTTTCTGGCGTTCGTCTTTCTCGGCGGTCTTTCCGTCAACACCGCCAACGCCGCCGATCAATGCGGCAGCGCCTCCTGGTATGCCCTTCGTTCCGAGACCGCCTCGGGCGAGATCATGAACCCAGACGCCCTGACGGCCGCCCATCGCAGCTTGCCTTTTGGAACGAAAATCAAGGTGGTCAACCGTGCCAACGGCCGGTCGGTCGTGGTGCGGATCAATGATCGCGGCCCCTTCATCAAGGGCCGGGTGCTCGATTTGTCGCGCGCCGCCGCCGAGGTGCTCGGTTTCCGCCATGCCGGCCACACCCGGATCTGCTACGAGGTCCTTTGAGGCGACGTAAGCCAATCTTAGAACGTTTGTGATCGAGTGTGGATGGTGGCGCGTATCGTGACGGTTGAGGAACACAGGATGATCAAGGCGGGCGCACTCGTCGTCGGAGAACGGCGCGGTCGGGGTGCACTCCTTTTCGACATCGCCACCGAACTGGGTTTCAGTTTCGTCAAGCCGATCGGTCTCCGTTCGCCCCTGCCGATCAAGGCACAATCGGTGCCGGTCTGTTTCGTTCTGTTCGCCGGTGTCGAGGATCCGGAGATCCACGCGCCGATCATCAGGGAAATCCGTCGCGCGGAGCCGCGCTCCCTGGCCTTTTCACCGCTCATCTATTTCAGCGAAAACCCGTCGCACGAGACGGTGGCGAGTTGCACCCGGCTCGGGTTCGATGATGTCATGACCATGCCCTTCACGCGTGAGCGCGTACACACCCGTCTCATGCGCCAGATCGAAACGCCGCTTATCTATTTCGAAACTGCCGACTATTTCGGCCCGGACCGGCGGCGTCGGTCCAGTCCGCGCATCGCCGATGCCTATTTGAGGGGGTTGCGCGACATTCCGCCGGCCCGGCGCTACGAAATCCGTCGCAGCCTCAGCCATGGCGTCATGATCCTGCGCGAAGAGCTGATCCGACAGGAACGCTCGGTCGCCTGAGTCCGGGCGTTATCAGCCTTCCGGTTCGTAGGGCCTGAGATCCACCCCAGCTTCCAGAAACATGGCCCGTGCCGCCTCGAATTCCTCGGCCGGCATGGATGTCGTTCCCTTGCCGAAGACCACGGCCTTGACCCCGGCCTGGATCAGGGCGCGCGTGCAGGCCGAACAGCACATATGGGTGACATAGACGGTGCAATCCCTGGTGCGGATGCCCTCGCGCGCCGCAAAAGCGATGAGATTGGCTTCGGCATGCGAGGCATAAAGGTACTTTTCCGGCCGTTCGCGCCGCTGGGGCAAATCCCTGACGCCGCGCGGCGGGCCATTATAGCCGGTCAGCCTGATTTCGCCCTCGGGCCCGACGAGCACGGCGCCCACCTGGGTCGAATCCTTGCTCTTGAGCGCCGCATGCCGGGCAAAGCCCATGTAATACTCGGTCCAGTTCATCCGCTTTCTCCCACGACACCGCCATTCTAGAGTGTTTTCAGGCGAAGTGGATACCGGTTCGCCGGTTCGAAAAAACGATAAACAAGATAGTAGAGAGCAGATCGTACGAGTCCGCCAAGACGTGATCTGCTCTTAAGTGGCGCGCGTTCAAATTGAACCGTGATCAGGGTTTGCAAGCACCAGGATGCAAACTCGGAGAAATTTTCTCAATGCGCGTCCGGAACGGTTTCCTTGTCCTTCGGTCTTCTGTACTGATGGCGACGCTCGTACGGAGCGGGAGTGCCTTTCGATGTTTTTTGGGTTCGACAAAGCGCCGCAGCGGCGTGTGTTCGTGGCGTTTTTTCTTTATTCGTTCGGCCTTGGCGGCATCAATCCGCGTCTTGGAGATATCCAGCTCGGCATGGGCATCGGTGAAGCCATGCTTGGCGCCGCGTTGATGGGCTCGCCGGTCGGCACCCAGATCTCGCTGATGTTCGCCGGCCCGCTGATCGAACGCCTCGGCTACCGCCTGACCCTTCTTTTAGGGATTCCCCTGATCGCGATGATGATGGCGATGATCTCCATTGCGCCCGGCCCCGCGGAAATGTTCGCGGCCCTGTTCATCGCCGGACTGGCCATCGGCTGCGTCGAAATGGTCGTCAATGTCGAGGCCGACCGCGTCGAAGCCATGATCGGCAGGCGGGTGATGAATCGCTCGCACGCTTTCTGGAGCTTCGGGTTTTTCGCCGCCGGTATGGTCGGCGTCGGCGTCAAGGCGCTCGATATCGATCCGCGCCTGCACCTGTTCTTCATGGCCGGCGTCATCCTCCTTTTGGTCTGGGTCCTGCTCTGGGACTTCAAGCCCGCCCCCAAGCGCGTCGTTACGGAAGGCCCGCGCCCGCGCTTCGTCTGGCCGACCGCCGCCATCATGGTGCTGGTCGCCTTCACCCTGTCGGCCATGCTGCTGGAAGGCGCCGGCAACGACTGGTCGGTGATCTTCATGCGTAACGTGTTTTCGACCGCGCCCGTCGTCAATTCCATCGCCTTTGCTCTCGGCGCCTTCGCCCAGGCCATGACCCGGTTCTACGCCGACGGATTCGTCGACCGTTTCGGCCCGGTCAAGGTGGCGCGCTTCTTGTTGACCATGCTCGGCATCGGCGTCGTGGCCGTGACCTTCTCCACCCATCCGGCCATAGCGCTTGTCGGTTTCGCCCTGATGGGCATGGGCACCAGCGTCATGTTCCCGCTCGCCGTCTCGGCGGCGGCGCAGCGCACCGATCGCCCGGCGGCCACCAATGTCGCGGCGCTGGCGCAGCTGAGTTTCATCACCTTCCTGGTCGCCCCGCCCATGCTCGGCTTCGTTGCCCAGCATTTCGGCATCCGCGTTTCGTTCGGCCTCGGCATCCCGCTGGTTCTCGTCAGCTTCCTGACCATCGGAGCGCTGGTCCCGCGCGCGGCCAAGGCAAAATCGTAGGGCTCGGAATGCCTGAACTCGGTCCCATCACCGACAAACGACAATCGCCGACGGCATTGATGGTTCAGCGCGGCACGATGCGCCTCATGCGGGGCCAGTTCGACCTTGCCTGTTTCGCCGAGGTTCCGCTCGCCAACGGACGGCGGGCCGATGTTCTCGGCGTCGGGCCCAAGGGCGAGATCTGGATCGTCGAGATCAAATCCAGCCTGGCCGATTTCCGCGTCGATGCCAAATGGCCCTTTTATCGCGACTATTGCGACCGGTTCTTCTTCGCCAAGCCACCGGAACTCGACGCCTCGATCTTTCCTCAAAGCGAAGGACTGATCGTTGCCGACGGGCACGGCGCCGAAATCCTGAGGCAGGCGGAAGACGATCCGCTTGCCGGCGCCCGTCGCAAGGCCCTGATGCTGAGGCTGACACGGCTGGGCGCCGACCGCATCCATGCCCTGATGGATCCCGGGCCGCAATAGACTGGACGCGCCGCTTCGTCACGCTTGCGTGCTTTGGCTTTGTGCCTATGTGTACCCTGCAAAACATGCCCCGAGGACCGTCGTCATGACCCTGCTTCGTTCTGTTCTGGCCGCCTTGTCGCTTGCCGCCTTCGGCGCGCTCACCGGCCCCGCCCTCTCGCAGGAGCGCGAAATCCCGCTCCTTGAGCAGATGTTCGCCAAAACCGGGCTGGCCGAGCAGGCTTTCGCGCCTTCGATGCTGGCGGCCGTGCCCTACCCGACCCTCAGCGCCGTCATCGCCGAAACGCGGGACGTCATCGGCGATCCGGTCGCGGTGGTCCACGTCTCTGGCGCCGACTATCTGGTTCGCACGCAAAGCCACGAAGTCCCGGTGACCCTTGTGCTCGACGATGAAGGCAGGATTTCCGGCCTGCTGCTCAAGCCGGCAGTCGCCCTTGCCGCAAGCCTGACCGATGCGCTCGAAAGGCTCGAAGCCTTCGATGGCGAACTGGCCTATCTGGTCACCCAGAACGGCCAGACCGTCAACGCCCTTGGCGCCGACCGGGCGCTGGCCGTCGGCTCGGCCTTCAAGCTCGGCGTGCTCGCCGCGCTCGCCGACAGGATCGCGCATGAAGACGCGTCCTGGGACACTGTCGTGCCGCTCGCCGCCACGCAGATCTCGGCGCCCTCCGGCATGCTCCAGTCCTTCCCGATCGGGTCGCCTTTCACCCTTAACACGCTGGCGGCTCTGATGATCTCAATCAGCGACAACACCGCGACCGATGTCCTGCTCGATTATGTCGGGCGCGATGCGGCGGCGGCGCAACTCGGTCTTAACGTCGTGCTCAAAACGCGTGAGCTTTTCTTGCTCAAGGCGGACACGGAACTGCGCGCCGCGTTCCTCAGCGCCGACACCGACGCCCGCAAGGCCATGATTGCGCGCTTCGACGCCATCGCGCTGCCCGCCGCCGACAGGCTCGGCGGTCAGCACATCCCGGAGATCGAGTATTACATACCGCTCGAACGACTGTGCACACTGATGAACACCGTCGCCGACCTCGAAATCATGTCGATCAATCCGGGCGTCGCCACGCCGACGGACTGGGCCCATATCGCCTTCAAGGGCGGCAGCGAACAGGGCGTCCTCAACCTCACGACACAAGTGCGCGATGCAAACGGCAACCGCTATTGCGTCGCAGTCACCTGGAATGCCGACGGGCCGATTGACGAGACTGCGGCGATTTCCGGTTACGCCAGCCTGCTGAAGGCCTTGCGCGCGAGCCTTTAAGGCGGGCGGCGGCTCAGTTCGGCAGAATGACCCGACGCGGCTTGAACTGGCCCTGCTCGACGAACCCGACGGCCACCGCCTCGCCTTTGAGCGAAGCCCAGCATTCGTCCATTTCGACCGGCGCGCCGGCCCCGGTCAGAAGCACCGGATTGCCGAGGCGGATGAGACTGGCCTGGCGCATGTCGATACGGATTTCGGGCACATCCACAAGCCCCGCCGCGACCGGCTTGAGAAAACCGGGACGCGCCTCGGGTTCCGCCGCCTCGATCGCGGCGAGATCGACGGCATCCGCATCGGTAAAGGCACCCACGGCAGCGCGGTGCAGACGGGCGACATGGCCCCTGGTGCCCAGCGTTTCGGCGATGTCGCGGGCCAGCGCCCTGACATAGGTGCCCTTGGCGCAGACCACTTCGAACTCCGAAACGTCCGCGCCGTGTGACACCAGCGTGAAACTGTCGATTTCGACCTCGCGCTCCGGCACGTCGACCGTCTCGCCGGCGCGGGCAAGATCATAGGCGCGTTCGCCATTGATGCGGATCGCCGAAAAAGCCGGCGGTTTCTGCCAGATGACGCCGGTAAAGCGCGGCAGCACCGCTTCGACATCCGCCTCGGACGGACGGACGTCCGAATTGGCGACGATGTCGCCCTCGGCGTCGTCGGTCGTGGTTTGGGTGCCCCATTGAAGCGCGAACCGGTAGATCTTGGTGCCGTCCTGCACCTGCGGCACGGTCTTGGTCGCTTCCCCGAAGGCAATCGGCAGGATGCCGGTCGCCAGCGGATCGAGCGTACCGGCATGACCGGCCTTCCTGGCCTGCATGAGCCAGCGGACCTTGCCCACGGCCTCGGTCGAGGTCATGTCGAACGGCTTGTTCAGAACCAGCCAGCCGGAAATGTTTTTCTTGTTGGAGCGTTTCTGAGCCATTGCGCCTAGCCGTTCAAATTCTGTGTTTTTTTTGCTTCTTGGCTGCCACCGGCTGAAATCCCGCTTTCACGGGAATAGCCGAAAGAGAACCGGTACAGCCGCGCGACGCGCCCCTCGTCATTTCCGAGCAGATCGGGGATCAAGCAGCGCGCAGGACAGCGGGCATGAAGCTATCCTTCGTCGCCGTCGTCCTCGTCGTGCCGCAAGTCCTGTTGCACGCGGTCCGAACGCAACAACGCTTCGATCCGGTCGGCTTCCTCGAAGGTATCGTCGATATAAAAACGGATCTCGGGGGCGTATTTAAGATCGATCCGGTGGCCGACCTCGCCGCGCACAAACCGGGCATGACGGTTGAGCGCATCGACCACCTCGCCGGCATAAGTGCCGCCAAGCGGCATGACATAGGCCTTGGCGAGCTTCAGATCGGGCGTCATCCTGACTTCCGGCACGGTGACGGTTACGCCTTCGAGCGCCGGATCGAGGATCTCGCCGCGCATCAACATTTCGCTCAACACGTGCCGCACGAGTTCGCCGACGCGCAGCATGCGCTGGGTAGGTTCGGTTGATCGGTTGTGTCTTGTCATGCGCTCCCCTTACGGGGTCCGCCCAGAAGCGTCAACAATCATCACCATGACGCCGCGTGCCGAGTGGACGCGCGGCTTGTCCGTGGTTAATCTCGCCCACGGTGGGGCATCTGGGCCTTTCCGAAGCGTTCACAACCGGATGCCTCATGCAGACCTTTTCCCGTTCGACACCTGTTCTCCTACTGTCCAGCCTGTTTCTGATCGTGTTCGGCGTGCGTGTGACCCTGATCGCCGTTTACGGCAGCCCGCTGCCCTTCGCCGACGAATGGGACGCCGACGCCCGGAACCTGTTCCTGCCCTATTTGCATCAGTCCTTGTCGCTGTCCGATCTATTCGCACCGCATAACGAGCATCGTTTGGTGTTGTCGCGGCTGCTCCAGCTCGGCCTGTTCGAACTGGCCGGCGGCTGGAACGTCAAATTGGAAATGGCGGTCAATGCACTGCTCGCGGCCGGTTTTGCCACGGCGCTCCTTTATGGCCTGTCTCGGCTCGTCCCCGCCCCGCGGCATTTGCTGCTCTTCTTGTTCACCACATTGGTCTTTTCCATGCCGATCGGTGTGGAGAACCTCGTCATGGGCATGAACGCCGCCTTCTATTTCCTTGTCATTTTTTCGTCGGGCGCCCTTGTCCTGCTGGTTGGCAGACCGGCGCTGTCCCTCGGCTGGTGGGCGGGCCTGGCGCTGGCCGTTCTCGCTTGCATTTCGATGGCCTCTGGCGCGATTACCTCCGCCGTCGCCGCTATCGCCATAGGCCTGCAGATGCTGGTCGGCGGACGGAACCGTCGCCTTTCCGAATGGATCGGGCTTGCCTTACTGGTTGCGCTCGCCACCGTAATGATCCTGCTGACACCACATATTCCGGCCAACGATGTGTTTCGCGCCAAATCGCCGCTCGACTTCCTGGCGGCGTTGTCCGCCATCGCCGCCCTGCCTTTGTTCACGCCGCTCGGTATTGTCCTTGTACACTTTCCCCTCGTCCTGCTCGTCTGGACGCTATGGCGTGAGCGACCGTCGGCGCGCTCGGGCCTGTGGCTGGCGCTGGCGCTGGCCGGCTGGGCCGCGGCGCAGATGATGCTCGTTGCCTTTTCCCGTTCCGAATACCCTACGTCGCCGCGCTACGTCGATCTGATCTTGTTCCTGTTTCCGCTCGATTTCGCGCTGCTGCTCCATTTTGCCGACCGCTATCCGAGACTGCGCAAGGCCGCTGGCGCGTGGCTCTTCGTCATCGCCACGGCCATTATCGGGGCGACGTATTTTTCCACCTTCCGCATGCTCAAGGAGCACGAGGCGCGATTGTCGGTGCTGGAAAGCGGCGTCGTGCGCTATTTCGCCGACAAGGACGTCGTCGCCCTTGCTTCGCTCCCCAATGCCGACCTGCTCTACCCCGATATCCAAATCATCGTGCCATTGCTCGACGACCCCGACCTCCAGGCCGCGCTGCCCGAACCGTTGCGGCCGGAAACCGCCGATCCGGCGTCTGTTTGGGAAAAAACCGCGCTCGGCGGCCGTTTCAGCGCCGCCACCGGCGCGGTACTTGCCGCCGCTTTCTTCGTGGCGCCGGTGCTCTCGGGGTTGGGCCTTGTGCTTTTGATGCTGTTCGTCTTCGCCGACCAAAGACGGCGGACCGACTGACGGACCGCGTGGTCGTCAAGTAGACCCGGTTGCAGGTTGGTATCAGTAGAGCATTTCCAGGTGAAGTGGACACCGGTTCACCGTTCGGAAATGCGATAAAACAAGAACTTGGAGCCTTTCACTGTTTCCGTGAAACAGTGAAAGGCTCTAGGCAAGGCACTGACGCGAAAAAAAGGCCGTGCATGGCACGGCCTCTTTTTTTGGTTATCGCAACAGGATCAGAGCGTTCTTTGCACCGTTTCGACGCGATAGCACTCGATGGTGTCGCCGACGCGCATGTCCTGATAGTTCTCGAAGGCCATGCCGCATTCCTGACCCATCGGCACGTCCTTGACCTCGTCCTTGAAGCGCTTGAGGGTCGAAAGCTTGCCTTCGTGCACCACGACATGGTCGCGGATCAGACGCACGCCGGCGCCGCGTTCGACCAGGCCCTCGACCACGCGACAGCCCGCGACCTTGCCGACCCTGGAAATGTTGAACACTTCCAGGATCTCGGCATTGCCGATGAAGGTTTCGCGCCGTTCGGGGGCGAGCATGCCGGACATGACGCCTTTAACGTCGTCGACCAGATCGTAGATGACGTTGTAATAACGGATCTCGATGCCTTCGCGTTCGGCCAGTTCGCACGCCTGACGATTGGCACGGACGTTGAACCCGATAATGACGGCCTTGGAAGCGGACGCCAGGGTGACATCGGATTCGGTGATGCCGCCGACCGCGGAACTGAGGATCTGGGCCGAGACCTCGTCGGTGCCGAGCTTGTCGAGCGAAGCGGTGATCGCCTCGGCGGAGCCCTGCACGTCCGCCTTGATCAAAAGCGGGAACTTGGCGATGCCGGAATCCTTGAGCTGATTCATCATCTGCTCGAGAGAGGTCATGCCGCCAACGGGCCGAGCGTTCGCGAATGACGCGCTGGCGATAGGAGGTAATCTCGCGGGCACGCGCTTCGCTTTCGACCACCGAGAAGCGATCGCCGGCATCGGGCACGCCGCTGAAGCCCAAGACCTCGACCGGCATGGACGGGCCGGCTGCCTTGATCTGCTCGCCCTTGTCGTTGATCAGAGCCCTGACGCGCGCCGATTCCGATCCGGCCACGACGATGTCGCCAACCGAAAGCGTGCCGCGCTGCACCAGAACCGTCGCCACGGCGCCACGACCCTTGTCGAGCTTGGCTTCGATGACGATGCCTTCGGCCCGCCCATCGGGATTGGCCTTGAGTTCGAGAATTTCGGACTGCAGGAGGATCGCTTCCAAAAGCTTGTCGAGCCCCTGGCCGGTCTTGGCCGAAACCTCGACTTCCAGTGTCTCGCCACCCATGGATTCGACGAAAACCTCGTGCTGCAACAATCCGGTGCGCACCTTCTGCGGATCGGCGTCCGGCTTGTCGATCTTGTTGATCGCCACGATGATCGGCACGCCTGCCGCCTTGGCGTGCTTGATCGATTCCACCGTCTGCGGCATCACGGCGTCGTCGGCGGCCACCACCAGAACGGCGATGTCCGTCGCCTGGGCGCCGCGGGCGCGACATTGCGGTAAAGGCTTCGTGGCCCGGGGTATCGAGGAAAGTGATCTTCTGGCCATCCCGCTCGACCTGATAGGCGCCGATATGCTGGGTGATGCCGCCCGCTTCGCCGGACGTCACATGGGTGTGGCGGATGGTGTCGAGCAGCGAGGTCTTGCCGTGGTCGACATGGCCCATGATGGTCACGACGGCGGGGCGCGGCCTCAGATCTTCTTCCCGATCCTCGGACTGGTCGTCGAACAGACCGGTTTCCACGTCGGCTTCGGACACGCGCTTGACGGTGTGGCCGAGTTCGGTGGCGATCAGTTCGGCCGTGTCGGCATCGAGCACGTCGTTGATCTTCAACATCTGGCCTTGCTGCATCAAAAGCTTGATGACGTCGACCGAGCGTTCGGCCATGCGGTTGGCCAGTTCCTGGACGGTAATCACCTCCGGAATGGTCACCTCACGGGAAATCTTCTCATGGCTGGAGACATTGCGTCCCTTTTGCTTCTCGCGGACGGCGACGCATGGCGGCCAAGGACGGACCGCGATCGCGATCGTTCTCCTCGGTAGCCGTGGTCACGGTCAACCGGCCACGCCCCGCTGCCGCCCGGTGTCGTACGGCGCGGGGTCCGTTCGGCCGGGCCGCGATTGGCGCGTTTGACGCGGTCGAGTTCGTCCTCGCTGACCAGGCTCGGTTTGGCCGGCGTCACGCCACGGCCGCCAGCGTGCGGCGTTCCGAAGCGGCTTCCGCATCGGCTGGCGAGGCGTTAGCAGGCGTCGGACCCGGCTGGTTGCCGGCCGGACGCGCCCGGCTCGGCCCGGCCGTCTTGGCGGCCGGTTTTTTCCTTCGCCTTGGCCTTTTCCTCTTCCGCCTGCTTGGCGGCAAGGGCTTCGGCCTCGCGTTCGGCGCGTTCCTGTTCGCCGCCTGGTGCTCTTCCTGCTCGAGCTGGGCCTTGCGCCGCTCTTCTTCCTCGATCCGGCGGCGTTCCTCTTCCTGGAAGCGGCGCTGTTCGGCCTGCTGGCGAGCCGAGGCCTCCTTCAGCACGCGCTGACGGGCACTCGCTTCCTCGGCGGTCAGACCACCGGCCGGACGCGGGACCGGACGGCCACCGTCCTGACGGCGCTGCTGCTGCTGGGGCGGCATGTTCGATTGCGGGCGCGGGCCATGACCGGACCCACCGTGACCGGGGGCGCCGCCCGGGCCGGGTGTGCCGACGCGGCGGGTGCGTTTTTCCACCACGACCGTACTGCTGCGCGAAGACCGCGCAGCGCCGGAGCGTGTGCCGACACCGGGCGTTCCTTTGAGGGTCAGCGTCTTTTTGCTGCCCTGATCGCCATCGCGCTTGTCGTCTCGATCGCTCATATAGTTCCGTCTTCTTTCCCGTTCGCGTCCAGATAACGAGCCAATCTTTTGGCCCGTACCAAAGCCGCATCCGCCGCTGCCCCTTTGACGAGGGCAGCATGTATCACATTTTCAAGCCCCAATGCCAAATCCAATTGGCGCGAGGACAGGAATTCGAAGTGCCCGACGCCTTCCTGCGGCGCTTTTGCCCGCAGTGAAGCCATCATCTTCTGCCGTCCGTCTTCCGCCGCATCGCTGGCGGTGAACAGGACGATAATCTTTCGGGCGGCAATCGCCGCCTCGACCTTTGCCGCACCCGCCACCAACTGGCCCGCCTTGCGCGCCAGCCCGAGCGCACCGAGCAAGCGTTCTTCTAACCGCTGCCGGGCAAGCAAGGCAAGATCGGGCGGCACGTTAACCTGTTGCCGGAACCCGCGGGCGAAGGCCTTTTTCCTGACCGCTTCGGCGACCATGGCCTCCGACAGCGTCACCCAGACCCCTCGTCCCGGCGCTTTCGCATCGATATCGGGCCAAACCGTATCGTCGGGCCCGAGGGCGAAGCGAATGAGATCGCTGGCCGGCTTGCTCTCACGGGTCAGGCAACACTCGCGCATGACATCGGACTTTTTCGGCATATAGGCCCGGTCCTTCCCGCGTTTTCGGATGCACCCAGGGATCGCTTCGCAAGCCTCAGGCTTCCGGTGCCGGTTCTTCCGTTTCCTCCGCTTCGGCCGGCTCCATCAGGTCTTCTTCGGTCACCCAGCCGGCCTTCAGGCGCGCGGTCATGATCATGTCCTCGGCTTCCTGCCGACTGACCGGGAAATGCACAAAAATACCGTCGAACCGCTTGACCTCGCCGTCCTTGCGCTCGACCCAGCCCACCAGATCGTCTGCCGCGCAGCCGGCGAAATCCTCCATCGTCTTGATATCCTCCTTGCCCAGGGCCACCAGCATGGCGGCGCCGAGGCCCGGAATGTCGTAAAGCTCGTCGGAAACACCCAGTTTCTTGCGTTCCTCGTCGAACTCCGCCTCGCGGGCGTTGAGATAATCGACCGCACGGTTCTGGATTTCGGTCGCCGTTTCCTCGTCGAAACCCTGGATCGAGGCGATTTCGTCGAGATCGACATAGGCCAGTTCCTCGATCGAGGAAAAGCCTTCCGAGGCCAGAAGCTGGGCCACCATCTCATCGACATCGAGTGCGCCCATGAACAGGGTCGAATGTTCGACGAATTCCTTCTGCCGGCGTTCCGATTCTTCCTGCTCGGTCAGAATGTCGATATCCCAGCCGATAAGCTGGGAGGCCAGACGCACATTCTGGCCGCGACGGCCGATGGCCAGCGACAGCTGCTCGTCGGGCACCACGACCTCGATCTTTTCGGCCTGCTCGTCCAGAACCACCTTGGCGACATCGGCCGGCTGCAGGGCCGAAACGACAAGATCGGCCAGATTGTCGGTATAGGGGATGATGTCGATCTTTTCGCCCTGCAACTCGCCGACCACCGCCTGCACCCTGCTGCCGCGCATACCGACGCAGGCACCGACCGGATCAATCGAACTGTCGTTCGAGGAAACGGCGATCTTGGCGCGCGATCCCGGATCGCGGGCGATCGAGCGGATATGGATAACGCCGTCATAGATTTCCGGCACTTCCTGCATGAAGAGCTTGGCCATGAACTGCGGGTGGGTACGGGAAAGGAAAATCTGCGGCCCGCGCTGTTCGCGACGGACGTCGTAGATATAGGCGCGTACGCGGTCGCCATAGCGGAACTGCTCACGCGGGATCAGCTCGTCGCGCCGGATGATGGCTTCCCCGCGTCCCAGATCGACGATGACATTGCCATATTCGACGCGCTTGACCGTGCCGTTGACGATTTCGCCGATGCGGCCGGAATAATCGTCGAAGGTGCGTTCGCGCTCGGCGTCGCGGACCTTCTGGACGATGACCTGCTTGGCCGACTGGGCGGCGATGCGACCGAATTCGATCGGCGGCAGCGGTTCGGTGACGTAATCGCCGAGCTTGGCGGCCGAATTCTTGGCCTGAGCGTCAGGCAGGGAAATCTGCCGGCTCGTTTCCTCGACCTCCTCGACCACTTCGAGAAGCCGCCACAGGCGCAATTCGCCGGTCTTGGGATTGATCTCGGCCTTGACCTCCGTCTCGGCGCCGTAACGCGAACGCGCCGCCTTGCGGATGGCTTCCTGCATGGCCTCGATGACGATCATCCGATCGATGGATTTCTCACGTGCCACCGCATCGGCGATCTGCAAAAGCTCAAGTCTGTTTGCCGAAACGGCCATCAGTCGGTCTCCTCATTCTGGATCATGATCGCCAAAACGCGCCTTCAACGGTTTCGATCATGCGATCCTTCAAAACAAGCCGGAACCTAGTTTTCGGTGTCGGCGGAATATTCGACGGTCTCGATATCCGGATCGTCGAGCGTCGTGTCGAATTCCTGCTCCTTTGCCGCCATTTCCAGAAGATGATCGGTCATGACCAGCTTGGCATCGGCGATGGAAACGAGAGGAATTTTGAAAAGCGGATCGGTATCGGCGGGAGCGTCAGGCAGACGGATGGTGACCGTTTCGTCATCGCTCGCCTCGAGCATGCCGCGAAAGCGCCGGCGGCCGTTTATGAGTTCGGAAAGCTCGATCTTGGCCTCGAAACCGGTCCAGCGGGCGAAATCCGCCGCGCGAACCAGAGGTCGGTCGATGCCGGGCGAAGAAACTTCGAGATGATACTCGCGATCGATCGGATCCTCGACATCGAGGGCCGGGTTGATCTCCTGGCTCAACTTCTCGCAATCATCGATGGTGAACCGGCCTTTGTCGTCCTCGGCCATGATCTGCAAGGTCATGCCGTTCTGGTTGAGAATTTTCACGCGAACCAGGCGGTAGCCGAGATCCTCGGCGATCGGTTCGATGAGCGCGGCGATGCGTGCCTCAAGCCCGGTCTGTTTGATGTAGCGTCGGTCGGTCAGTTGTCTCGCCTTCTGGGTAACAAAAAAGAGCGGGGCCGGTTGGCACCCACTCTCCGGTTAATCCAAAGATGTTGGCAGTTATATAGTCCCGATCCTTTTGGAACGCAAGTGGCACGGCCGGGCGGCAACCGCCGTTCACCCCTTCCAAAATCAGGACCTGGAGCATCACCCGATGCGATAACAAAAGGATGGAGCCGGGCGATGTGATGCAACCAGGTCGTCCGAAGCTCTAGGCTTTGGTCGATATCAGGTGACCGGGTTTCTTTGTGGTAAGCGACTGACTTGCTAGTGCCTTATTTTCCTTAAGAAAACTCTCGTGGTTGATTACCGGATTTCAAGTGCGGATTCCGGATAAAAAGCTCTTGCGACTGGTTCGCGGCGATCACACCTGCTTATTCGTTCAACCAAGAAAGGAACGCAAAATGAAGAAGACCCTCGCGATCGCACTGGCCAGCGCCACCGTTCTCGGCATGGCCGCTCCCGCTTTTGCTGGCCCGTTCGGAGACGGTTCCACCGAAATGCGCGAACTCAAGGCTTGGGGCGTTCTGACCCAGCTTCAGCAAGAAGGCGTCAATGCAACCGCCGTCGAAGCCCATGGCAACAACATCCTCGCCTTCGTGACCACCGCAGACGGCAAGCAGATAATGGAAACTTTTGATCCCATTACTCTGAAGCCGGTTGTACGGTGATCCCCCAATCGGCGACCAAGCCCTTTCGGAACGTATCCAGTCTCTGGATACGTTCCGACCTCGCCGGTCAGCCGACGTATTTCTGCTCCGCCACGCCGGCCCGGTGCTGCCGGTCAAACGCTTCGCGGGCAGACTCGATGGCGAGGTGATTGGTCCGTGCGAACTGCACCCAAGCCTCGACATTGTCCATGAAATCGATGCCCAGTTGGGTTAGCTCGTATTCGACGCGCGGCGGAATGGAAGCGTATTGGGTGCGGCTGACGAAGCCGTTGCGCTCGAGTTCCCGCAAGGTGGAACTGAGCATCTTTTGCGAAATTTCGCCGATTTCTGATTTGAGGGTGTTGAAACGCACCGGCCCGTTTTTCAAGCTGGCAATGACAACGAGATCCCACTTCCCCGGCCGGATCAGCAACAGTTCTTTTGTGACGCCCTCGCACGATTTGGGTTCGGTCATGCTCTTCTCCGCTCACCTTCCCCCCCTCCGATATGGGGCTTTGTAAAAAAATCTCTAGAGCCAGCAGATAAAAACCCCGTGACGGACCTGTCCCCTGGTCAAAAGGCGATCGGCATTTCGCCCTATCTGCGCCAGCTGCGACGAGCACCGCTCTTTGCGCCTCGGTCATCGCATCAGGTCCGCAAAGATAAAGCTGCCCTCAAAGAACAGGGACGTGCCGGGTGACAAAATCGGTATCGTCCCGTTCGCTCAGCAGGCCCTCGACCCCTCCATCGATCACGATCGGCAACAACTCGAGCCCGTCGTCGCTTCGAGTTCGTTCAGCAGGACGATGTCCTGGGCTCTGGCACTGAAACAGATCAGCCAGCCGCCATGCGAGCCGGTAGCGCTTCACACTCTAGTGAGCTCTTCGAGAGTGCCGAGTTCAATCTGGTGCATGCTTGTTTTTCGGCCAGGGCGGCACAACGTTGCTTCCGGCCCGGATTCCGTCGTTCATTCAATCAGTTCTTTCGGCCAATAGACGGTCGATTTCAGTCGCGGTCACGGAGCCAGGCTTGCCGCCCTTGGCAGCGAGTTTTGCCGAAAGTTCGGCGAAAAGCGCGTTGGCCGTAACCGTCACGCCGTTGAGCCGCCCCAACAGCACGATTTCGCCGTTGAGATAATCGGTTTCAATCGATCCCGCGCCGCGAGCCAGGCTTTGCGCCGATGACGAGCCGATGCGGACGACGCCGGGAATTTCGCCGATATGCATCAATTCGCGACGGGACGGGTCGACATCCCAGACATTTTCGTAATCGATGCCGGCGGCATTGAACACGGCCTTGCCTTCAGCGCGAACCATGTCAACATATTTGCCGGAAAGCGAATCCCCGCCGATGACCGCATCGACGCCATTGCCGAGATTGAGGAGGAGCTTTCCGTATTTTATGCGCATGATGTCCTCATGCGGCCGCGCGGCGAAACCGGCGCCATCGAGCACGGCGCAAAGGTTGTCGACGCGCGCGTCGGTTCCTTTCGGATAGCGCCCGATATCGAAGATGCCATATTTGGGCGTGCCGAAGCACAGGACCTCGCCGGGCGTGACGTAATCGACCGGCATCAGCATCGACATGCCGAGCACACTGTCGAAGAACCGCAAGGCCAGACGTTCGTTGGCCACCCCATTCTGGGCCATGACGAGGGTCTGGGTGGTCACGCCGGCCGCACGCAGGGCCCTCAACGCCGCTTCGGTATCCTGCGATTTCATCGTCATCACGATGATGTCGTCTTCCCCGAAGGCAATCTCGGACGGCAGCGCGACGGTCTGAAAACGGGCGTTGAGATCGCCCAACGGCGTACGCATCGTCAATCCGTTGTCGCGAAGCGCTTTAAGCTAGGCGCCGCGCGCAATACCGATAACGTCATGACCTGAAAGGGTCAGCGTAACCGCAAGGACGCCGCCGATGGCGCCAACGCCGTAAATGATGAACCGCATGTATCAACTCTTCGCGTCTGTCCTGGGGATCGTCTCGCACCTGAAGGTGAAATACCAGCTTTTGAGGCGGCCCTGTTGCCGCGCTTTTCGTTCATAGCGCGTCGGGACCCAGCCCGGATAGGGTTGATGCCAGGATCCCGGTGCGCCGGAAACCCAGGTCAATCCGGGTGCGCGCAACAGATGGGCCAGCGTCCAGTTAGCATAATCCTCGATGTCGGTGGCAAAGCGGAACAAGCCACCCGGACGAATGGTGCGGGCCAGTTCGGCCAGGGTCAGCGGCGAGATGAAGCGCCGCTTGTGGTGACGGGTCTTCGGCCATGGATCGGGGTAAAAAAGATCGACGCCGCTGAGCGCACCATCCGGCAGCACCGTGATGAGCTTTAGCGCGTCGTCGGTGAAAAGGCGGATATTGGTCAGGCCTTCGTCTTCGATCCGTTCGAGCATCTTGCCGATCGCGTTGGAAAAGACCTCGGCGCCGATGAAGCCGGTTTCCGGGTGTGCCGCCGCCTGACGCGCCAGATGCTCGCCGCCGCCATAGCCGATCTCAAGAACGATTTCCGCTGGCGATCCGGCAAACAGCGTTCGGGGATCGAGCGGGCCGGTTTCCGGCAGGTCAACGGCCAGTTTTGGCAGCAGCGTCTCGACCAGCGCCTGCTGACGCCCGTGCATGGGCTTTCCGGCGCGGCGGCCGAAAAAGGCGCGTGGTTCACCATCGCGTGTCAGGGGCGGGTTTCGTGTCATGTCACGGCCGCCGCCGCTTTTGTCCTCGCGCCGGACCGGCTGGGCCCAAAAAAAGCGCGCGGTTCACCGTCTCGTGTCAGGGGCAGTGTTCTGGTCATGAGGCTCGCGTTAATTGATCGCGCTGATTGGCTCAAGTAGAACTTGCGACAAACGGGCTGGGTTTTTGCACGGGTTGTCGTCCGGTTTGCCGGGTAGACTTTTCCCGCGTTTTTCAAACGCAGGTGTCAAAACTTCCTTTGCGCCAAACCTCAGGCTTTGTTCCACCCGACCCGGCTTAGCCGGCCTGTCTGGCCTTCGATGGTGCCGTTGGCACCATTGACCCTTTGGGGCGACTTCGACGTCTTTGTCGAAGGAAAGAAAAACAGACGGTTCGTCCGTTCCCGTGCGTCTCAGGCCACCAGCTCCTTGACCGCATCCTTGAACGGCTTGATGAGATCGGTCTTTTCCCAGGAGAACGAGCCGTCACGACCGGGTTTGCGGCCAAAATGGCCATAAGCCGAGGTCTTGGCATAGATCGGCTTGTTGAGGTCGAGATGCCGCCTTATGCCGGTCGGGGAAAGATCCATGACCTTGCGCACCGCCTGTTCGAGAACGGCATCATCGACCGTTCCGGTGCCGTCGGTATCGACATAGATCGACAGCGGCTGGGCGACGCCGATGGCATAGCTCAGCTGGATGGTGCAGCGCTCGGCCAGCTTGGCCGCGACGATGTTCTTGGCAAGATACCGGGCGGCATAGGCAGCCGAGCGGTCGACCTTGGTGGTGTCCTTGCCCGAAAAGGCACCGCCGCCATGTGGCGCGGCCCCGCCATAGGTGTCGACGATGATCTTGCGGCCGGTCAAACCGGAATCGCCATCCGGACCGCCGATGACGAACTTGCCGGTGGGATTGACGTGCCATTTGCAGTCCGAGGCGAGCTTGAGATCGCCCAACGCCTTGAGCACATAGGGCTCGACCACCGAGCGGACCTTGCTGGACTCCCAGCTCGGATCGAGATGCTGGGTCGATACCACGATCTGGGTCACTTCGGCCGGCTTGCCGTTCTCGTAGCGCACGGTGACCTGCGATTTGGCATCGGGCCCGAGTTTGGCTGCCTCGCCTTCGCCCTTCTTGCGGGCTTCGGCCATCAGCTCGAGAATCTTGTGGGCATAATAGATCGGCGCCGGCATCAGATCGGGCGTCTCGTTGCAGGCATAGCCGAACATGATGCCCTGATCGCCCGCACCCTCTTCGCCCTGCTGGTCGGAGGCGTTGTCGACGCCCTGGGCGATATCGGCGGATTGGGAATGCAAAAGAACGTCGATCTTGGCCGTCTTCCAGTGAAAGCCCGCCTGTTCATAGCCGATCGACTTGATGGCGCGCCGGGCCGCAGACCGGAACTTGGATGGGTTGACCAGCATGTTGCCATTGCGGTCGGTCTTCAAAAGCGTGTCGGGAACGCGGACTTCGCCGGCGATGACAACGCGATTGGTGGTGGCCAGCGTCTCGCAGGCAACACGCACGTTCCATGGGCTGGTGCCGGTCTTTTTGGCTTCCTTGTAAACGAGATCGACAATCTCGTCGGAAATGCGGTCGCACACCTTGTCGGGATGACCCTCGGACACCGATTCCGAGGTAAACTGGTAGGAGGCTCTCGTCACGTCTTTCCCCAATGCATCAATTGATAAGCCAAGGACACGCCCGCGCGTCGCGCGTCAGGCTTTTCTGCCAGCCGCTCCGCCTCGGGTCAAGCGGGATATAAAGATTGCGTTATATACTTTATAGACGCTTATCGCCGCGCTTTCGCTTGATCCGACCAAGACCGGCACCGGCAAAGACCAGCAAAATCAAGGCGTAAAGCGGCAAATGCCGCCAGACGGAAAAGAGCGTCGGCGCGATCGGACGCGGCGGCACGGTATCGAGTACACCCGCTTCGTCCGGTTTCATCACCGCTGAAAGTCGGCCGAGCGGATCGATCACGGCACTCAACCCGGTATTGGCAAGCCGGATCATCGGTTTTCCCTCCTCGACGCTCCTCAGCCGGACATGGTGAAAATGCTGGGCTTTTCCGATCGAACCGGCGAACCAGCCGTCATTGGTGAGGTTGAGCAGAAACTGGGCCTCGGCGACCGGCCCGAGATCACCCGAAAACACCGCCTCATAGCAGATGAGCGGCAGAAAAACCGGCGTTGCCGGCGGCATCATCAGCCGGCGCGGCCCGCCCGGCGTCCAGCCGTCATTGCCGGGCACGAACTGGGTAATGCCGAATTGCGCGAAGAACTCCTTGAAGGGCAGATATTCGCCGAACGGGACGAGATGGCTCTTGTAGTAGGACGAGACGATTTCGCCATCGGCATTGATCGCCAGAATGGCATTATGGGCCGTCCGGCCGGTCAAATCCTCGGGATCGAGACGCGGCGCACCGGTCAACAAAAGCGTACCGGGCGGCAACAGGCGGGCAATTCGGGCCAAGGCCTCGGGATTGAGCGACAGGTAGAAGGGAAAGGCGGATTCCGGCCAGATCAGATGCGTGGCCGCAGTCAGGCCGGGCGTATCGGGTCCGGTAGCGGCCTCCGACAGCGTCACCAGACGGTTGAAGACGAAAGCGCCGGAACCGGCCTGCCATTCGGCCGATTCGTCGATATTGGGCTGGACGAGACGCACACGCATGTCGTCGCGCTGGGTGATTTCGGTCTCCGCCAGCCGCCACATCCCGAATCCGAGCTGCGCCGCGAGAAAAACCAGGCCGGCGAAAAACGGCGCGAGCCTTTGGCCCAGCGGGCGATCGAGACCCGGCCAGATCAATGCCGGCGTCGCGGCGATCAGCGGCGCGACGAAGCTGAGACCGTAAACACCGAAAAGCGATGCCGCCTGCATCATCTCGGGATTGGCGGTCAGGGAATAGCCCAGAAGATCGAAGGGGAACCCGGTGAACAGGTGCCCGCGCGCGAATTCGAAAAGCGCGAACGCGGCGGCAAGCACGACGACGCGAAAACCCGTTTCGCTCCACAACAGATGGGCAAGGGCGGTGGCAAAGCCCCAAAAAAGAGCCAGAACGGCACCAAGAAAAAGAACGGCCAAAGGTGCCAGCGCCGGAATCCAGCCGCCTTCGGCGAAAAAGGCAGCGCCGATCCAGTGGATGGCGACGGTGAAATACCCCAGGCCGAACCAGAAACCGATGGCAAAAGGCGCCCCGAAAACGCGGCGCCAGCCCGAACCGGTTTCGGCGCCGTCAAGGGCCCAGACCAGAAGGGTGAACCCGACGAACAGGGCCGGCAACACGAAAAGCGGCGGCACCGACAATCCGGCGATGGCGCCGGCCAGAACCATGACGAGGCGACGGCGCCAGCCATGCGCCAGCAGTATAGAATTTGCGAAGCGCTGCATGTTTTCGCGAATCACTCCCGTTTCCGGGGAAAGACTAGGGCTTGTTCTGCAGCAAAGGAATCACACCCGTATCGTCATGGGGCTTCATGGTGAGCCGGGCGAACCACAAAGCCACCCTGACGTCCGTCGACAGGCTCAGGATGAGGGGGTGAGCGGTTAAGCCAAAGGCTGTCGGCAAGCGAAAACCTATAAGCCGTTCCGGGATACCGTCTCGCTCGGCCGGATCGCCGGACGCGCCCGATTGGCGCGTTTTCTCAAAACGATGCGCACGCGCCGGATACGGCGGGCATCGGCGGCCAGGATTTCGAACTCGAACCCCTTGAAGCGCGTGATGACCTCGCCCCTCACCGGCACGCGGCCTTCGAGGTTGAACAGGAGGCCGCCGAGCGTATCGACTTCCTCCATATGCTCGCCAGGGTCGAAATCCGGCCCAAGTTCGAGCTGCAATTCGGTCAGTTCCACGCGGGCATCGGCGATGAACGTATTTTCGTCGATCTTCTTGACCAGCGGGCCATCGTCTTCGTCGTGCTCGTCCTCGATGTCGCCGACAAGCGATTCGAGCAGGTCCTCGATGGAAACCAGACCGTCGGTGCCGCCATATTCATCGACAACGATGGCCATATGCACGCGGGTCGCCTGCATCTGCTGCAACAGATCCTGAACCGGCATGGATGGCGGCACGAACAGGACCTTGCGGGCGATCTCCTCGCTGCCGATGCGTTTGCGCAAAGCCGAGGACAGCATCTTGACCGGCATCCCCGGCTTGTCGCCTTCCTTGACGGGCGGCGTCTCCTCGGTCAGCCGATGCAGGGCGTCCTTGATGTGGATGAACCCGATAATATTGTCGAGCGTGTCCTCGTAGACCGGCAGGCGGGAATGACCGGCGGTCCGAAAACTGAGAATGAGATCGGCCAGCGTATCGTCGGCATCGACGGCGTCGATATCGGCGCGCGGCACCATGACATCGTCGACGCGCAGTTCCCTGAGGTTCAGGACGTTTTGCAAAAGCGCCCGTTCATTGTCGGAAAAACTGCCTGGCAGCGTATTGCCGATATCCTCGAGCGCCTCGGTCAGTTCGGCGCGTATGGTCGACTGGTTGCGGCGTCCGAAATGCTCGCGCAGACGGGCAAACAAGCCCTGCCGCGCCGGCGCGTCCGACGAAACGTTACGCGACGGCATGGACTCGCCAAAAACGACGATGTCGGTTGAGGGTATCGGTGTGTCCTCTGGATCGGCGACGCTTTCCGTCGCGGATTCGGCCTGCTGATGCGACCCTTCGGCCGCGATGCTAGAGTGATCGCTGTCGTTCATTGGCTTTGCCCCACCTAAGGGGGCTCGTTCCTTTCTGCCTGTCAGTATCGGGCAAAACGCCGCACACGTCCATCAATCCAAATCAGGAATCGTCTTCCGCATAGGGGTCGGCGATCTCCAACTCGGCCAGTATGTCGGTTTCGAGCCCCTCCATGACAAGGGCTTCCTCCTCGGTTTGGTGATCGTAACCGCAAAGGTGCAGGGTTCCGTGCACGACGAGATGGGTGAAATGATCCTCAAACGACTTGCCCAGGTCCGCCGCCTCGCGGACGACGGTCTCGTAGGCCAGCGACAGATCGCCGAGAAAGCCGAAAACCGCATCGTCGGGCGCGAATTGCGGAAAGGAAAGAACGTTTGTCGGCGCATCGATCCCCCGCCAGTCGCGGTTGATCACCTGCTGTTCGGCATCGCCGGTCAGAAGAATCGCGATATCGAGCGGGCCGTCGATCCGGATATCGGCACGGGCAAGCGCCAGACCAATCGCCTTTTCGGCAATGGTTTCGACGTCATCGGGCCAGTTGCCCGTTTCGACACGGATGTCGAGAGATAAGAAAGGATCCGGCACCTAGGCTCCGCTGGTTTTCGTGGCCGCCGCCTCATAGGCCCGGACGATGCGGGCGACCAGGGCGTGACGCACCACGTCGCGGTCCGAAAAGCGCGTGATATGCACGCCCTCGACGCCGTCGAGCAGGGTGAGGGCTTCGGTAAGGCCGGACCGTTCGCCGCGCGGCAGGTCGACCTGGGAGGTATCGCCGGTGACGATCATCTTGGAGTTTTCCCCGAGACGGGTCAGGAACATCTTCATCTGCATCGAGGTGGTGTTCTGCGCTTCGTCGAGAATGACGACGGCATTGGATAGCGTTCGGCCGCGCATGAAGGCCAGGGGCGCCACCTCGATGATCCCCGAACCGATGGCGCGTTCGGCCGCCTCGGGGCGCATCATGTCGAACAGGGCGTCATAAAGGGGCCTGAGATAGGGATCGACCTTTTCCTTCATGTCGCCGGGCAGAAATCCAAGCCGCTCGCCGGCCTCAACCGCCGGCCGGGAAAGGATGATGCGGGAAATATCACCGCGTTCAAGCAGGGAAGCGGCATAGGCCACGGCGAGATAGGTCTTGCCGGTGCCCGCCGGGCCGGTGCCGAAGACGAGTTCGTTGCGCTCCATGGCGCGGATATAGGCGTCCTGTGCCGGGGTGCGGGCGACGATGGCCGCCTTGCGCGTGGCGATGGTCGCCATGCGAACCCGGCCCTTCTTTTCGAAGGTCGGCAGGGTCAGCTGGCTGTCCTCGGTTTCGATCATGCGGATGACGGCATCGACATCGCCGATTTCGACAGGCTGGCCCTCTTCGAGCGAGGCATAAAGCGATTCGAGCACGCGCCGCGCTTGATCGACCCCGGACGGACGCCCCCGCAACAGGATGTGATTGCCGCGCGGCGTCGCCGAAACCTCGAGACGCTGCTCGACCAGCGCAAGGTTCTGGTCGTAATCACCATAAAGCTGGGCGGCAAGGCGATTGTCCTCGAAAGCAAGCTCGAGATCGGTAAGAGGGGCGCTGTCCGCGCCGGAGGAAATGTGCTTCGACAACCCAGTCCCGTTCAGATGTCCCTGTGGAGCCCCATGTGGCGCCCATTGCTGCAATCCTTACCGGATTACTAGCAGCGATGCGCTCAGCCTAGTGTGACAATCTTTCCAAGAAGTGAATTTTTCCCCGCCGAGACGATCTCGACCGGCTGAACTGTGCCAATTCTGGACAGATCGGCCTTGGCATGTACGGCCTGAAGATAGGGCGAGCGTCCGCCGAGCTGGCCGGGCTTGCGGCCCTCGCGATCGAACAGGACCGGCAGGACACGGCCGACCTGGGCGTCGTTGAAGCCCGCCTGCTGTTTCGACAAAAGCTCCTGCAAGGCGGCGAGACGTTCCGATTTGACGCTGTCGGCAACCTGGTCGGGCATCTGGGCGCCGGGCGTGCCGGGGCGTGGCGAATACTTGAAGGAAAAGGCCGAGGCATAGCCGACCGTTTCGACCAGACGCATGGTCTGAGCAAAATCGGCATCGGTTTCGCCGGGGAACCCGACGATGAAATCACCGGAAAGGGCGATGTCGGGCCGGGCAGCGCGGATGCGATCGACAAGATCAAGGTACTCGGCGCTGGTGTGGCGCCGGTTCATTGCCTTCAGGATCCGGTCCGAACCCGCCTGTACCGGCAGATGCAGATAGGGCATCAGGATGTCGAGTTCGCCATGGGCGGCGATAAGGTCGTCATCCATGTCGCGCGGGTGCGAGGTGGTGAACCTGAGGCGCGCCAGCCCCTCGATTTTGGCGAGACGGCGCAACAGGCCGGCCAGATTGACGGTTTTGCCGTTTTCATCGAGGCCGTGATAGGCATTGACGTTCTGACCCAGAAGCGTGAGTTCCCGCACACCGGCCGAAATAAGAGTGCGCGCTTCGATTTCGATCTGGGCGACGGGGCGCGAGGTTTCCCCGCCGCGCGTATAGGGCACGACGCAGAAGGTACAGAACTTGTCGCAGCCTTCCTGCACCGTCAGGAAGGCCGTGAGCCCGCGCGTGATGGTCGCTTCCCGGCTCGGCAGCGGCAGGTAGTCGAACTTGTCCTCGGCCGGAAAATCAGTATCGACGACACGGGCGGTCGCGGCCTGTTCGAGAAGGTCCGGCAACCGGTGATAGGATTGCGGGCCAAAGACCAGATCGACGGCGGGGGCGCGGGCGATGATTTCGTCGCCCTCGGCCTGGGCGACGCAACCGGCGACCCCAATCATGAGATCGAGCCCCATGGCGCGACGCCGCGCCTTCAGCTCCTTGAGGCGCCCGAGTTCGGAATAGACCTTCTCTTCGGCTTTCTCGCGGATGTGACAGGTGTTGAGCACGATAAGATCGGCCTCGGCGATATCGTCGGTCGTTTTGTAGCCGTGCGCCGTCAGGACATCGACCATGCGGTCGCTGTCATAGACGTTCATCTGGCATCCATAGGTCTTGATGTAGAGCCGCCTGGCTTTTGTCATCGTCGCGGGTTCTGAAGAGCGGGTGTCGTGCATGGCCGGGCCCAATACACGAATTCACCGAACAAGGCTACTGGCCGCTTTCGGGCCGTTCCGGTTCAGACCGTCGGCATGGTCAACTTGCCGCCTCGGTTGAGCGCCACCAGCATGCGCCTGACTTCGTTCTCGCAGCGCTTGGTCATGATCTTGCGATCGTCCGCCTCGCTCAACGGCTTGGGTTCGCCGAAGGCGATGGTGACCGATTTGACCGAGCCCATGAGAATGTTGCGGATGTTTTCGCTGACCGGCTTGGACTTGACCCAGGCAATCATCGTGCGCTCGTTGCGCGACACCGGCATGCCCTGCAGATGGGTATAGGCGACGGCGATGGGCTGGATGACGACATTGCGCGCACCCGATTCAATCATGGCGGTCTGGGCCGAACCGACAAGAGCCGAGCGGAACGGCAGGACGTGGGTGCCGATATCGGACTGGCCTTCGGCGAAGAGCAGCACGTCGCCGCCCGATGCCAGCCGGTTGGCCATTTCCCGCGAGGTGCGGCCGGCGTCGCTGCGCTTGGTGCGGTCGACAAAAATCGTCTTCTGCATCGAGGTCATGAACCCCACAAACGGCCAGCGGGCGATATCGGATTTGGCCACGAAGGTAACGTCGACGACCGAGCCGATGGCGATGATGTCCGTCCAGGAGATGTGATTGGAAACCAGAAGCGTCGGACGGCTGGTTTCGGGATGTCCGATCGTGGTGACCCGCAAGCCGAGAAACACGCAGCTCAGCTTGTGAAACAGGCGCGGCAGCACGTTCCAGAACGGCAGGTTGAGCCGGGTGATGAGGAACTGGAACGGCAGGCCGATGATGATGTAGGGGGCGAGAACGAAAATGAAGAAGAGCGACCGTCCGATCATTCCCCCGAGGCCTCCCCGCCACGCGGATCGGTGTCTTCTGCCGTTGTCCCTTCCCGCCTGTCTTTTGCAGAATCGAGCGGCACGGCATAGAGTTCCAGCCGGTGATCGACGAGACGATAGCCGAGACGGCGGGCGATAACCTCCTGGATCGCCTCGATCTCCTCGTTGCGGAATTCGATGACCCGTCCCGAACGAATGTCGATCAGATGATCGTGATGGGTGTCGGGAATGATCTCGAATCGCGCGCGGCCGTCCTTGAAATCGTGCTTGGTGACGAGTCCCGCGTCCTCGAACAGATTGAGGGTGCGGTAGACGGTCGACAGCGAAATGCGCGGATCGCGCGAAACGGCGCGGCGATGCAGTTCCTCGACATCGGGATGATCGGAGGCCTGCTCGACGACCTGGGCAATGATGCGACGCTGGTCCGTCATACGCATGCCGCGATTGGCGCATTGCTCCTCAAGCGAAGCCACCAGATCGCGATCAGTTTCTGAAGCGTTCATGTTGTCCCTTTTCCCGTCCTCGGCTCATTCCGCTTCTTCAAAAAACCGCGAAACGAATCCAGGTCTTCAAGTGGTCGCGTTTCGAGACGGACAACCGGTCAATGTTGCCCGGACACGCTCTAGACGCGGTTTAGGCGATGTCGGCCCGCATGACCAGCGCGGCCGCCACCTTGCCATCGGGTTTCGGATAATAGGCGGCGCGACGACCGATCTCTACAAATCCCGAAGACCGGTAGAGCGCCAGCGCCGGCACATTGCCCTCCTCCACTTCCAGAAACATGTGCTGAACCGCACTGTCGCGCAAGTCCTGGTGTGCGGCCTTCATCAGGGCGGTGCCGACGCCCCGGCCCCGCCACCGGCGCTGAACGGCCAGACTGAGCAGTTCGGCCTCGCCGGCGGCCATGCGAAAAGCGGCGAATCCGGCGACACGGCGGCCCCCGTCGCAGGCGACAAGGACCAGCGCCGTTGCGGGATCGTCGACATAGGCGGAAAACTCGCTGGCGGCCCAGCCCCGCGCAAAGCATTGTTTATGGATATCGGCCAGACTCCGCGTGTCCTCGGGCCGGGCCGGCTCGACATGAAGCCCGGCCGGCGCCATCCAGACGCGCATCATGATGCCGCTCCGAGGCGGGCGACGCGCGCGCCCTGCTGTGGCTTGGCGTCCGCCTCCCGGATATAGGCGGGAACCGGCAAAAAGGTGTCCGGATCGAGCGTTTCGGCAAAACGCGCCAGTTTGTCGATAGAAACGAAATCCGCATCGAGACGCGTCGCGCAGGCGGCCAGACGGGCACGCGCCTCGGGGGCGGGCAGCAATTGCGTCCCGGTGCCCTTTTGTCCAGCGGCCGGAAAACACTCGTACCAGGCTTCGCCGCGCCGGGCATCGACCAGAACCCCGACCGGACCCGGTTTATCCGCATCGAGCGACAGGGCGAGAAGACGCGGCACGCCGAGAACCGGAATATCGAGCGCCAGCCCGAGCCCACGCGCCGCCGAAAGCCCGATGCGAAGGCCGGAAAAGGAGCCTGGACCGGTAATGACCGCAATCCGTTCGAGCTCGGCATAGGAAACGCCACCGCGCGCCAGAAGCGCCGCGATGCGATCGAACAGGATTTCGGCATGACCCCGTTCGCGCGCCTCAATCACGCTCAGAACGCCGGACGCCGTCGAAAGCCCGAGCTGAAGGCGGGCGCCGGATGTATCGATGGCAAGCAGGGGCTGGGTCATGACGCATCACATAGTCAGTGCCGCATGTCAGGACAAGCCGGGTCCGCCATGATTGGCGAGGCAAAATGAAACCCGCCTCAGAACTGAAAACGGGTTTCGTTCAGTCGGTTCCGGATTTGCCCGCAACGCATACCGGCATTTTGCCGGTCGCGTCTCTTCCTAGACCTGCTGAACGCTTTCGACGCCGGGAACGAAATGGCGCAGCAGGTTTTCGATGCCGTTCTTGAGGGTCGCGGTCGAGGACGGGCAGCCGGAGCAGGCGCCCTGCATGTGAAGATAGACGGTTCCGTCGCGAAAGCCGTGGAAGATGATGTCGCCACCGTCCATGGCCACGGCGGGACGGACGCGCGTGGCGAGCAGTTCCTTGATGACCTCGACGGTTTCCGAATCCTCGGGCGCGAAGAATTCTTCGGGCGCCTTGGCCGGATTGCCATCGTTGAGGATGGGCTTGCCGGACATGAAATGATCCATGATGGCGCCGAGCACCATCGGCTTGACGTGGTTCCAGTCAACGCCGTCGGCCGTGATGGCGATGAAATCAGCGCCGAGAAACACCCCGACCACGCCGGGGATCTCGAACAGTGCAGACGCAAGCGGCGAAATCGCGGCCGATTCGGCATCGCGGAAATCGCGCGGTTCGCCCTTCAGAACCTCGCGTCCGGGCAAAAACTTGAGCGTCAGGGGATTGGGCGTCGCTTCGGTCTGGATGAACATGGATCACGTCTCGACAGTAGGGGTACTTTATAATCATTCCAATATACTGGATAATCTGGAGCTTACCCGCTTGGTTCCAGCTTGTGAAGAGTGGCGTTGCCGCACTTCGAACCGGCGCAAGGCGCAAAATCTGTCCAGTGGACAGATTTTAGGTGAGAAGGCCATGAGAGCTAAGCTCGAATGGCGGAAAACCAACCCCCCCACATCACGCCTCAGCTCAGCGCCGCGATCTCCTCGTCGCTGAGACTGCCCGGCACGATCGAAACCGGGATCGGCAGGAAATTGGCGCCGCGCGCGGTGAAATGGGAAACGAGCGGACCCGGACCGTCCTTCGACGTACTGGCGGCGAGCACGAGAATGGCGATGTTCTTGTCCTCGCTGACGAGTTTTTCCACTTCCTCGGACCGGCGGCCTTCACGGACCACCGTTTCCACCTTGATGTCGCCGATCTGGGCGATGCGACGGCGACGGATGTCGAGCAGGCGCTCGGCCTCTTCCATCGCCTCGGCCCGCATGATTTTTTCCACCCCGAGCCAGTGCTGGAACTCGCCCGGCTCGATCACCGCCATCAGGACGATGGAGCCACTCGAATGCTTGATGCGATGGGCAGCGAAGGTCACCGCCCTGTCGCATTCTTCCGTGCCGTCGATGACGACCAGATATTTGCGTTTGAAATCCTTGCTTTCCGTGGCCAAAGCCATTCCCTGCCCGTCATTGACTGGAAAAGGAATGGTGCCACCAGATGATGGACCGGGCAAGCCCGTCCTGACGGCCGAGCTTGAGCGCCGTATTGGAGCACTGGGCGAAGAAGTGGGTTTGTGGTTTTTCGCAAAACCGATGCGGCCGCCAAAGGAAAGAGTCGGGCGGTTTGATGCAATCAAAACGCCCGATGCCCTATCTGATGAACCCGACGATGTCGCGCACCTCGCGCATGGTCGTTTCGGCAATGGCGCGCGCCCGGTTCGCCCCGTCCCTCAACACGGCGCGGATCTCGTCCGGCGTTTCGAGATAGCGGCGCATTTCGCCCGCGAGCGGCGCCAGTTCGGCAACGGCGACCTCGGCCAGAGCCGGCTTGAAGGCGCCGAATCCCTTGCCGCCGAATTGTTTGAGGACGTCGGCGACGGAAATCCCGGCCATGGCGGCGTAGATCTCGACGAGATTGGTCGCCTCGGCCCGCCCCTTGAGCCCGTCGGGCTCGGAGGGAAGCGGTTCGGGATCGGTCGTGGCCTTCTTGATCTTCTTGGCGATCATGTCGGCGTCGTCGGTCAGAAGGATGCGCGCCATTTCCGAATGATCGGATTTCGACATTTTCTTGGTGCCGTCCTTTAAGGACATGACGCGCATGGCCGGCCCGGAAATCACCGGCTCGGGCAGGGGGAAGAAGGTCTCGCCATATCCCTTTTTGGCGATCCAGGGGCCGAAATCATTGTTGAATTTCTGGGCGACGTCGCGGGTCAGTTCGAGATGCTGCTTCTGGTCCTCGCCGACCGGCACGTGGGTCGCCTTGTACACCAAAATGTCGGCGGCCATCAGGGAAGGATAGGCGAGAAGCCCGAGCGAGACGTTCTCGGCGTTCTTGCCGGCCGTTTTGTCCTTGAACTGCGTCATGCGCTGCATCCAGCCCATGCGAGCGACGCAGTTGAAGATCCAGGCCAGCTCGGCATGCTGCACGACCTGGGACTGATTGAAGATGATTGCCTTTTTCGGATCGAGCCCGGATGCCAGATAGGCGGCGGTCAGTTCGAGCGTTGCGCGGCTCAGATCGTCCGGGTTTTGCCAGACCGTGATGGCATGCATGTCAACGACGCAATAAATGCAGTCGTAAGCGTCCTGCAGGGGCACGAAACGGCGGATTGCGCCGAGATAATTGCCGAGATGCAGGTCGCCGGAGGGTTGAATGCCGGAAAAGACGCGCTGGGATATGGACATGATATTTGGCTTTTCGATCAGAAACGTGAAAGCGGTGTCTTGAGAGTACGTCCGGCTTATCGCGCAACCGGACAGATGGGGCAAGAGGCTGGCCGGTATCAGGTTTCCTGTCGTTTGAGAACGCGGACCAGGTCCTTAAGATTCTGGGCCCCGGTTATATGGGCGACAAGGAAATAGAGCGCGGCGCCGGCAACGACCATCATCAAAAGCGCGGCGACATGCGGCCAGAGCCCGGCCCCCGGCACGATCCACGGACGCATCCATGAGGCCAGCAAGACGAGTTCAACGCCCATGACGGCGCTCGAAAAAAGGATCATGGCCTGCCGCCTGACAAAACCGGCGGTAAGGTGAAGCTGGCCGCGCCGCAAAAGACCGAACCCGAGCAGCAGCGCCCCGACCCACGAACTGACCGTCGTCGCCACAGCGATGCCGACCTGGACAAGGCTCGGGAACAAAATGAGGGACAATAGGATATTGATCGCGGCCATGATGCCCGCATTGAGCGTCGGCGTCCGCGTGTCCTTGCGGGCGAAATAGCCCGGCTGCAACACCTTGATCAAAACGAAGGCCGGCAGGCCGAGGGCGAAGGCAACAAGGGTCGAGGCGGTGGCGATGGTGCTTTGCGGCCCGAACTGGCCGCGTTCGAACAGGGCCCTGACGATCGGTTCGGCGATGACGCCAAGAGCGACGGCGGCGGGCACCGACAGATACATGGCCAGGATCAGCGCCTCGCTCTGGGTTTTGTGGGCGACCTCGTCGCGGCCGGCGCCGAGATGGCGGGAGAGTTCCGGCAACAACACCGTACCGATGGCGATGCCGATGATCCCGAGCGGAAGCTGATAGAGCCGGTCGGCATAACTCAGAATGGCGATGGCGCCGGCGGCGCCGGACGCGATGATGGTGCCGACGAAAATGTTGATCTGGGTGATGCCGCCGGAAAGGATCGCCGGCGCGGCCAGTTTCCAGAACCGCCTGATATCGGCATCCGGCTTCGGCCAGACCAGACGCGGCAGGAAACCGGCGCGCCTGACCGCCCAAAAGACCATTGCGAGCTGCGCCACCCCGCCGGTCAGCATGGCGATGGAGACCCAGAACGCCGCCCTCTCCGGATCGTTTACGACGAAGAGAAAAAGCGGGATCAACGCGGCGATGTTGACGATGTTCAAAAGGATCGGCGCGAAAGCCCCCGCGATATAGCGCCCGAGGCTATTCAGAATGGCGACATAGGCCGCCATCAGCGACATGCAGGCAAGATACGGGAACATGATCCGCGTCAGAAAAACGGTCAGCCGGTATTTTTCCGGATCGCCGAGGAAGCCGGGCACGAAGGGAACAAGGATCTGGTCCATGAACAGCTCGAAGACCAGGGTGGTGAGAAGAACGGCGGCGATCAGCCAGGCCAGGATCCTTGCCGCCAGATCGCGCGCCATGTCGCCGCCGTCGCGTTCGAGAGCGGTGGCGAAAAGCGGCACGAAGGCGGTGTTGAACGCCCCTTCCGCGAACAGGCGCCGGAACAGGTTGGGAAACCGGAAGGCGGCAAAGAACGCATCCGCCGCCGGCCCCGTGCCCAGAACCATGGCCATGAGCATGTCGCGCACGAAGCCGAGCACGCGGCTGATCAGCGTCATGGAGCCGACGGAAAAGATATTGCGGTAAAGGCTCACGGGAAATCGGACTCTTTAAATCTGCCGTCGCGGCTCATTCCGCGGCGGCGCGGTTGTCGAGCACCTGCATCAGGCGGTCGCGAATCTTCTTTTCGCGCGCCTTGGCCTCGATCTTGTAGCCGGTCAGGTCGGTCACGTAGAAAACGTCCACCACCTTCTCGCCGAAGGTCGAGATATGCGCCGAGCCTATGGTGAGATTAAGATCGGAAATCTCGCGCGTCAGATGGTGCAAAAGGCCGGTGCGATCGAGCCCGGTGACCTCGATGACGGTGAACTTACCCGACAGCGAATTGGACACATAGACGTCCGAAGGCACGTGGAACGGCTTCAGGCGCCGGTTGAGACGGGAATCCCTGCCGAGATCGGCCGGGATGCGCTTCTTGCCCTGCAACAGGTCCCTGACCGAATCGATGATGCGGTGGGCCCGGACCTTCTCGTCTTCGTCCGAAGGGAAGGCGCGCCTCAGCCGGAAGGTATCGAGCGCCTGGCCGTCGCGCATGGAAAAGATCTGGGCGCCGATGATCGAAGCGTCGCACATGGTGCAGGCGCCGGCGATGACCGACAAAAGCCGCGGATGGTCCGGGGTGTAGAAGGTCACCTCGGTGATCGATTCGAACCCCTTGACGTCGACCGTGCCGGCAAAGGAACGCCCGGTCTCGTCGGCGTCATGGATCATTCTGGCATGGGTGACCTGAAGATCCGCTTCGGCCCGGAGCCAATAGGGTGCGTAGTGCCGCGCCTGATAGGCGGCGATGTCCTCGGGACTCCAGCCGACAAGCCGTTCGGCCAGCGCCGTCTTGGCCGCATCGATCCGGTCGGCCTGGGAAACCTGGGAATGCCCGCCCGAAACCAGCGGTTCGGTGGCGAAATAGAGCGCGCGCAACAGCGTGCCCTTCCAGCCTGTCCACACGCCCGGACCGACGGCACGGATATCGCAGGCGGTCAGGATCATCAAAAGCCCCAGCCGGTTGGGGCTCTGGACCAACTCGGCAAAACTCTGGGCCGTTTCCGGGTCCTGGATGTCACGGGCCTGGGCAACCTCCGACATGGTCAGGTGATAGCGCACCAGCCAGGCGACCGTATCGGTCTCGGCGGCGTTGAGCCCGATGCGGGGGCAGAACTTTCGCGCGATGCGGGCGCCGGCGAGAGAATGGTCCTCGTCGCGCCCCTTGGCGATGTCGTGCAGGAACAGGGCGATGAAAACCAGGTGCAGGCCGGAAAGCTGCGGCAACAGCTCATGGGTCAGCGGCAGTTCCTTCTTGAGCCCGCCATTGAGGATCTCCGCCATGACCCCGACGGCCCGGATCAGGTGCTCGTCGACCGTATAATGGTGATACATGTTGAACTGCATCAACGCGACGATGCGCCCGAATTCCGGCACGAAACGTCCCAGAACCCCGCTTTCGTTCATGCGCCGCAACACGCGTTCGACGGTTTTCGGCGTGGTCAGGATGTCGCGGAAATAGCGGTTGGCGGTCTCGTTGTTCCTGAGCTCGCGATTGATGAGCGGCAGCGAGCGGGTCAGATGCTTGAGCGCATCCGGGTGGAACAGCAGGTCCTCGCGCGAAGAAACCCAGAAAATCTTGATGAGATTGACCGGATCCGCCGCGAAGACGTCGGGCGAGGTAACGTTGAGCCGGCCCCGGTCGATGAAGAAATCCGTTTCGCCCCGAATCTTTCTGGATCGGGTCCCGGCCCAGCCGGCAAAGACCCGTTCGAACATGGCTGGCTTGGCTTTGAGCGACATCTCGATCGAAGCGCAGAAAATGCGGGTCAGGTCCCCCACATCCTTGGCCACGAGGAAATAGTGCTTCATGAAGCGCTCGACCCCGAGCATGCCGGGCCGTTCGGCATAGCCCATGCGTTCGGAAAGATCGGGCTGCAGATCGAAGGTCAGCTTCTCGTCGGCGCGATGGGTGACAAAATGAAGATTGCACCTCACCGCCCAGAGAAAATCCTCGGCGCGCTCGAACGTCCTGAGTTCGGCGCGCGACAACACGCCCTTTTCGACGAAATCGCTGCCACTGGCGATGTGGAAGAAATACTTGCCGATCCAGAACAGGGTGTTGAGATCGCGCAAGCCACCCTTGCCGTCCTTGATGTTGGGCTCGACCACGTAGCGCGAATTACCCATCTGCTTGTGGCGATCGTCGCGCTCGGCGAGCTTGGCGGCGATGAATTCGGGACCGGTCTTGGTGACGATCTCAGCCTGGAACCGGGTGACCATCTTGTCGAACAGGTTCCGGTCGCCGGTCAGGAACCGGGCTTCGAGCGTCGCTGTCCTGACGGTCATGTCGGCCTTGGACATGCGCAGGCAATCATCGACCGACCGAACGGCATGGCCGACTTTCTGGCCGAGATCCCAGAGCATATAAAGGATGTATTCGGTAACCTGCTCGCCCCAGGGGGTTTGCTTGTAGGGAAGGATGAACAAAAGATCGATGTCCGATCCCGGCGCCAGCGTTGCGCGGCCATACCCGCCGACGGCCGCCAGCGCCACCGCCTCGGCTTCGGACGGGTTGGCTTCCGGATAGACATATTCGGTGGCGAACTGATGGATGGCGCGGATGATCTCGTCCTGGGCCATGCACAATTGGCGCGCGCATTTCGTACCGCGACGGGTGCGGAGCAACTCGGCCTCGGCCGTCGCACGCGCCCGGGCCAGCGCCGTCTTGATCCGGGCGAGAAGATGGGCGCGGGCGCTCGAAGACGTGGGCGAGGCTCCATCGAGTTCTTCCAGCACCGAAGCGACGATCTCTTCAGCGGAATCGAAAGCAAACACGGTCTCGTTGGCGGGTGCCTTAGCGTCGGCGATCGGCATTTCGGGCTTTCTTGAGTTCGTAGACCAGGTCTATGGCTGCGCGCGGCGTCAAATCATCCGGATTGACGTTATCGAGAAGCTGGTTAACCAATTGCTCCTTATCACCCGGAACGGGCGCGGGGCGAGACGGCATTTTGGCAAAAAGGGGCAGGTCGTCGAGGGCGGCCTCGGGCCGGCCGTCGGACTGTTTCTCCAAAAGTTCCAGGACGTCCCGGGCGCGTGCAAGCACCGGTTCGGGCAGGCCGGCGAGCCGGGCGACCTGCAAGCCGTAGGAGCGGTCGGCGGCGCCGGGCACCACTTCGTGCAAAAACACCACATCGCCCTTCCATTCCCTGACCTTCATGGTGTGGTTCCTGACGCGTGGCAGGGCCGAGGCCAGACGGGTCAATTCGTGGAAATGGGTGGCGAACAGCGTCCGGCAGCGGTTGATCTCGTGCAGGGCCTCGACGGTGGCCCAGGCAATGGACAAGCCGTCGAAGGTGGCGGTGCCGCGCCCGATTTCGTCGAGCACGACCAGAGAACGCGCCGTCGCCCGGTTGAGGATGGCCGCCGTTTCGACCATTTCGACCATGAAGGTCGAATGGCCCCGCGCAATGTCGTCCGAGGCGCCGACCCGGGAAAACACCCGGTCGATGACGCCGATATGGGCCGAATTGGCCGGCACGTAGGAGCCCATCTGCGCCATGATGGCGATCAGCGCGTTCTGCCTCAAATAGGTCGATTTGCCGCCCATGTTCGGGCCGGTGATCAGCGCCAGAAGACCGCCGTCCTCGGCGCCGAGGTCACAATCGTTGTGAACGAACGTTTCGCCCGCCGCGGCCAGCGCCTGTTCGACGACGGGATGGCGACCCGCTTCGATATGAAAGGCGTTGCCGGCATCGATTCGGGGCCGGCAATAGCCATGATCGGCGGCGAGACGCGCCAGCGCCGTACCGAGATCGAGTTCGCTTAAGGCATCGGCGACGTTCTGGAGATCGGGTGCCATGGCGACGGTTTCGTCACGGAGTTTTTCAAAAATCTCCAGTTCGAGATCGCGCGCCCTGTCCTGCGCCTTGGCGATGCGGCCTTCCAGTTCCGCCAGCTCCGCCGTGGTGAAGCGCATGGCATTGGCCATGGTCTGGCGATGGATGAAATGCGGCGCAAAGGGATCGTCCATCAAACGTGGCCCCTGGGCAGCGGGAACCTCGATGAAATAGCCGATAACGTTGTTGTGTTTGATTCTCAGCGTCCGGATGTCGGTCTCGCCGGCCAGCCGGGCCTGTAACTCGGCCACCACCGTCCGGCTTTCGCGCGCCAGTTTGCGTTCGGTGTCGAGGTCGTCCGAATAGGCTTCGCGCACGAAGCCGCCGTCCCGGGCCAGAAGCGGCACGTCGTCCGCCAGCGCCTTGGCCAGTTTGTCCGCCAGCGCCTTGTCGCCGCAAACCAGTGCATCCGCACACATCCGCCAGCCGGACGGCAGGCCGGGGTCGCGCCGCAAAACGTTGGCCAGATCGTGAGCGCCGGCAATGGCCGATCCGATCGCTGCTAGATCGCGGGGGCCACCGCGTCTGAGCGCCAGACGCGTCAGGGCGCGGGTGATGTCCGGCACGGCCTTCAACGCCTGACGCAGCCGCGTCGCCACCTCGGAACGTTCGAGCATGTAGCCGACCATATCGAGCCGGGCATTGATCGGCACCGGATCGGTGAGCGGCGCGTTGAGCCTGCGGGTCAACAGTCGCCGCCCGCCGGCCGTTATGGTCCGGTCCATGGCGGAGCGCAGAGCACCCCTGGCCTCGCCCCGATTGGTGACAATCAGCTCCAGCGAGTTGCGCGTCGCCGCATCGATCGCCATGACGGCGCCGATACTGCGTTGTTCGGGCGGTCTCAACGCCAGCGGCGCACCCTTCTGCGCATCGGCGATATAGGCGATGAGCGCCCCGAGCGCCGACCGGCCGGCGCGGGAAAAGGCGCTCGGATCGATGTCGGCAAAGGCTTCGCTTATGCGGGACTGGGCCTTTTCGGAATCGAACAGATCGGCCCCGACAAGGGTGATGCGCTCGAAAAAACCGGAGACGACAAGCTCGCGGTCGACGAGCCAGTCCCTCAGACTTTCGGTCAACAGGAGTTCGGCCGGATCGATACGCGCCAATTCGTCGCCCAGGGCTTCCGGCGTCAGCTCGGTCAAAAAGGTCTCGCCGGTCGAAACGTCGGCGGAGGCGATCGCGAGATCCGCCTCCCCGTGTCGGATAAGGGCGAGAGCGCTCAGGAAATTGTTGGACGCCTCGGGTAAGAGATCGTCCTCGGTGATGGTCCCGGCGGTGACCAGCCGCACCACGTCGCGTTCGACCACCGATTTCGCACCGCGTTTTTTCGCCTCGGCCGGATCCTCGATCTGTTCGCAGATGGCGACGCGATGACCGAGCGCAATGAGCTTTTTAAGATAATCCTCGGCGGCGTGGATTGGCACGCCGCACATCGGAATATCCTCGCCCTGATGCTTGCCGCGCTTGGTCAGAACGATGCCGAGCGCCTGCGAGGCAATCTCGGCATCGTCGAAGAACAGTTCGTAAAAATCGCCCATGCGATAGAACAGGAGATAGCCGGGATTGACCGCCTTGATCTCGAAATACTGCGCCATTAACGGCGTCATGCCTGCCGGGGCGGGGCTTGAAGCGGCCTCGTAAGGTTTCTGATCCATGAGAAGGGCAGTCCGTGCTTGAAACGAGCGCGGACATTATGACGTTTTGGGCATCAATGCCAATCGGGAGGGCCGACTTCCTGGAGGCTTTACGGACGATTTTGCCCGCTCTGCTTGCCGGCACGGTCCCGGAGGACAGTCTTCGGGGCAAGACCACCCGGTTCGACCGGCGCGAACCGGGTGGCCCGAAGATCAGGCTTTGTCGAGCGCCTGGGAAATGTCGGCGATGATGTCGTCGATATGTTCGATCCCGATGGACAGGCGGATGAGGTCTTCCGGAACACCGGCTTTTTTCAGGTCCTCGGCATTGAGCTGGCGATGCGTCGTCGTCGCCGGATGGCAGGCAAGCGATTTGGCATCGCCGATATTGACCAGCCTCAGGAGCATTTCGAGCGCGTCGATGAACCGTCCGCCCGCTGGCTTGCCGCCCTTGATGCCGAAGCTGAGGATGCCCGAACCCGAGCCCTTGGAGATGCGTTTGGCCACCTCGTAATAAGGACTGCTTTCAAGCCCGGCATAGGCGACCCAGCTCACTTTGGGATGGGAGCTCAGGAACTCGGCGACCGCCAGCGTGTTGGCGCAATGCCGTTCCATCCTCAATCCCAGGGTTTCCAGACCCTGCAGGATCAGGAAGGAATTGAAGGGAGAAAGGGCCCCGCCCGTGATGCGCAGGGACCCCGTGCGCGCGCGGGCGACATAGGCAGCCGGACCGAAATCCTTGGTGTAGACAACGCCGTGATAGGCCGGATCGGGCGTGTTGAGCATGGGGAAGCGCTCGGCGTTAGCGACCCAGTCGAACGTGCCGGAATCGATGATGGCGCCACCCAGGGTGGTGCCGTGTCCGCCGATGAATTTGGTCAGCGAGTGAACGACGATATCGGCACCGAAATCGATCGGCCGGCACAAATAGGGCGTTGCCACCGTGTTGTCGACGATAAGCGGCACGCCGTGGCGATGGGCGATTTCGGCGATCCGCGCGATATCGACGACATTGCCGGCCGGGTTGCCGATCGATTCGCAGAAGACGGCCTTGGTTTTCCCGTCAATGGCGCTCTCGAAGCCGTCGAAATCGTCATGGGCGACCAGACGCGCCTCGATCCCGAAGCTTTTAAGGCCATGCACGAACAAGGTGTAGGTGCCGCCATAGAGCTGGGCGGCCGAAACAATGTTGTCGCCCGCTCCGGCAATGGTCTGAATGGCGGAGGTGATCGCGGCCATGCCCGAGGCCAGACCCAGCGCCCCGATGCCGCCTTCCATCGCGGCGAGGCGGGCTTCGAGCACCGCCGTGGTCGGGTTCATGATACGGGTATAGATATTGCCCTCGACCTTGAGATCGAACAGATCCGCCCCATGCTGGGTGTCGTCGAACGTATAGGACGTGGTCTGGTAGATCGGCACGGCGGCGGCCCGGGCGGGGGCCTCCGAGGTATAGCCATGGTGCAGGGCGATCGATTCGAGCTTCATCGGGCTCCTCCGGTTCCTGAGCGTGTCCCAAGCTCAACCGGGTCTCCGGTTCGGACACGCGCAAACGCAACGACAAGGATCCGGCGGAATCGACGCGCATCAAACCGCCCGGTCCGGAAGGCGCACAATCTCCGTTCGACCCGGAAATGACAAGGCCGGCACGTGACAAGCGGTGCTCCGCCATACGGTTTTTCGCGCAAAGGCTTTCCACCGATCCCGTCGATACGGCAATTGGCGACCGAAGCGCCCGTCCCCGGGTCCCGGCGCAGCGTGAGCGAAAGCGAATACCGGTTTTTCGTGCTGAACGCGCCTAGAGCAGATCACGTTTTGGTTGAATCGGGTGATCTGCTCTCTCTTCTCTTGTTATGGCGTGTTTTCGAACCGGCGAACCGGTACCCACTTCGCCTGAAAACACTCTAGACGTCCATTGGCCCCTTTTCCGGTTCGTAGGTCAGATAGAAGAAATCGGCCGGGGCGGCGAGACCGTTGAGGTCGTGGCAGCCGAGCGCCACGAAGGACCCGGTGAACGAGCCGTGCTCGGCATGCCCGCCGCACTCGTCCGAAATCAGCGAGGCGTCGAGTACCGGGCCGATGGGCCGAAGCGCGTTTTCGCTGCCTATGGCATAGGAGTATTGCAGGCCGGAATTCTTCACGTCCATCCTGAGCCGCACACGGCCTTCATTGGGGATCTGGACCGGCGCACCGGGAAAGCTCAGGTTGCCGTTCGGGAAACTCGCTTCCGAACTCATCAGCAGCAATTCGCGCTGGCCGTCGGAATGGGCGGTGACGGCGAGATAGTGGAAATTGTAGCGCCCGTAATAGAGCAGCAGGCCCGCCATCTGGCGTTCGTCCATCGGCGCGAAATCGAGTTCGGTCTCGGTCACAAAGTTGAAATGCTGCTGTCGGCGGGCGACCAGAGCCTGCTCGAACCAGGATGCGATCGATTCCCGGCCGTAGAGACGCAAGGCGCCGGGCACGGCGGTCATCGAGAAGATGCGGTCGGTTTCGGGCGTTCTCAACCACTGGAAGTCGATCGGCAGCTCGGTGCCGTCGAAGCTATAGTGCTTCTTTTCCCAGTATTTTGCCTCGTTCCGCGCCGCGGGCAGCTCGACCGCGTAGCTTGGCACCGAACCGTTCTTGACCCAGAGCCAGTCGTCATCGCGCCATTCGGCTTCCTGGATGCCGGTTTCGCGGCCGAGAACGCAGCGGCGCTTCTGGGTGGTCGGGCGTCCCATCAGGTGCACGAGATAGGTCTTGCCATCCGGCGTATCGACAATATCGCCATGACCGGCACGCTGTACCCGGTTCATGTTGTCGTCCTTGGCGGTCAGGATATGCTTGAGCGGATGCAGCTCGTACGGCCCGTCGATCTTGCGCGAGCGGGCGAAAGTCACGGCGTGTTCGTAGCCCGTACCCCCCTCCGCCGTCAGCAGGTAATACCAGCCATTGCGTTTATAAAGGTGCGGACCCTCGACCAGCTTGAGATCCGTGCCGGCAAAGATGTTCTTGCGCTCTCCGACGAGCTTTTGCGCCACCGGATCGTATTCCTGCAAGCCGATCCCCTCGAACAAGAGCGGCCGGGCGCGATGGTCCCACATCATGTTGACGAACCATTTGCGCCCGTCGTCGTCATGGAACAAAGACGGATCGAACCCGGAGGAATTGACGTAAACCGGATCGGACCAGGGCCCCATGATGTCCGGCGCCGTGACGATGTAATTATGCGCGTCCTTGAACGAACCGTCCTTGCGCTTGACGTCAGTGTAAACGAGCCAGAACTTTTCCCCATCATGGGAAAGACAGGGAGCCCAGACGCCGCAGCTATCCGGATCGCCGCGCATGTCGAGCTGGGATTTGCGGGTCAAGGGTCGGGTGATCAGCTCCCAGTTCGCCAGATCGGTCGAGTGATGGATCTGCACGCCGGGATACCATTCGAAGGTCGAGGTGGCGATGTAGTAATCCTCGCCGACCCTCAGGATCGAGGGATCGGGATTGAAACCGGGCAGGATGGGATTGGTGACGGTGGGCATGGTTGAACTCCTCCTCCGGTCCTCATCCTGAGCCTGTCGAAGGACGAGGATCGGGGTCCCCATGGTTCGACAAGCTCACCATGAGGACCCCGATGTTTCTTGCCGCTGTGGCGCGTTCGCCTCAGACGAAGCGGTTGATCAGGTTTTCGAGATATTCCTGATGGCCGGAACGCGGTTCCGGATTGATGTCCTCTTCCTCGACGCGCTTGGCGATGTCCTCAAGGGTTCGTTCGCCCTTGAGCATGGCCTGGGCCTCGGGCTTGTTCCAGCCGGCATAGCGGTCTTCGAGGAAAGTGTCGTAACTGCCGTCCTCGATGATCGCGGCGGCCGCCTTGAGACCGCGGGCGCAGGTGTCCATGCCCCCGATATGGCCATAGAACAGATCGGCCGGATCGAGCGACTGGCGACGGACCTTGGAATCGAAATTCGAACCGCCGGTGGTGAAGCCGCCCGCCTTGAGGATCTGGTAATAGGCCAGCGCCATTTCCGGCACGTTGTTGGGGAACTGGTCGGTATCCCAGCCGGACTGCAGATCGTTGCGGTTCATGTCGACCGAGCCGAAAATGCCGAGGGCGCGGGCCATGGCCAGTTCGTGTTCGAAAGTATGGCCGGCAAGGAAGGCGTGACCGACTTCGATATTGACCTTGACCTCGTTCTCGAGCCCGTACTTCTTCAAGAACCCGTAGACCGTGGCCGTGTCGAAATCGTACTGGTGCTTGCTCGGTTCCTGCGGCTTGGGCTCGACCAGGATCGCGCCCTTGAAGCCGATCTTGTGCTTGTAGTCGACCACCATCGACAACATGCGGCCCATTTGGTCGTATTCCTGACCGACAAGGGTGTTGAGCAGCGTCTCATAGCCTTCGCGACCGCCCCACAGCACGTAGTTCTCGCCGCCCAAACGTTTGGTGACGTCCATCATTGCCTTGATGGTGGCAGCGGAATAGGCAAACACGTCCGGATCGGGATTGGTCGCGGCGCCCGACATGAAACGCCTGTTGGTGAACATGTTCGCCGTGCCCCACAGGAGCTTGACGCCGGTCTCGGACATCTTCTGCTCGAAGATGTCGGCGATCTTGTTCAGCCGCTTGACCGATTTGGCGTAGTTCTCGCCTTCCGGGCGCACGTCCGCATCATGGAAGCAGAAATAGGGCGCGCCCAACAACGAGAAGAACTCAAAGGCGATTTCCGCCTTGAGGCGGGCATCATCCATCGAATCGCCCCACCAGGGCCGATCGAAGGTACGGCCGCCGAAGGGGTCCCCGCCTTCCCAGGCGAAGGTATGCCAGTAGGCCACGGCGAAACGGAGATGATCCTCCATCCGCTTGCCCATGACGATCTCGTCCGGGTTGTAATAGTGGAAGGCCAGCGGATTGGTACTGTCGGGACCTTCGTATTTTACTTTTTCGATTCCCTTGAAAAATTCGCTCATTTCCGAGCCTCCTCGATTGCGGGATAGAGGGCGCGATAGCGCTGGTAGTGATCCGAATAGGCGGCTTCGAGCCCCTTGTCGGGTTCGACGACGGTCTTGATCGTCGGCATGGTCATGACGTCCCTGGGGTCTGCGCCCTCGGCGGCACAAAGACCGAGCCTGGCGGCACCGAAGGCCCCGCCGAAATCGCCATCGTTCGGCACCTGGATTTCCATGCCGAGATTGGTGGCGACCAGTTTCAGCCACAAGGCCGAATTGGACCCGCCACCCACCGCGATCAGCCGGCCGATCGAGGTGCCGGCATCCGACAAAACGCCCTTGCAGTCGCGGAAGGCGAAAGCCACGCCTTCCATCACCGCCTGGGTCAGGCGCGCCGGATCGGAGAGATGGGAAAGCCCGGTAAACGAGCCGCGTGCGCGCGCATCGTTGTGCGGGGTGCGTTCGCCATTGAGATAGGGCAGGAAGATTTCCTCGGTCGGTCCCTTGAAGCCGGCTTCTGCAGCTTTGGACAGGGCAACGGCGTTCTGGCCGGTCAGCCCGGCCAGCCAGTTGAGCGAATCGGTTGCGGACAACACCACGCCCATCTGATGCCAGGTATTGGGGATGGCGTGGCAGAAGGCATGTACCGCCCCTTCGGTGTTGGGACTGAATTTCTCGTTGGAAACGAACAACACGCCCGAGGTGCCGAGCGAAACGAAACCTTCGCCCGGACGGATGGCGCCGATACCGCAGGCCGAGGCGGCGTTGTCGCCGCCACCGCCGGCAATGATGACCTCGCCGGTCATGCCCCAGCGCTGGCGCAGTTCGGTCTTGAGCTTGCCGGCCGGCTGAGACCCTTCGGTCAGGGCCGGCATGTGGTCGCGGGTGAACCCGGTCGCGGCCAGCATTTCCTCGGACCAGTCGCGACGCGCCACGTTCAGCCAGAGGGTGCCGGAAGCATCCGACATGTCCTCGATCATCTCGCCGCTCAAAAGATAGCGGACATAGGCCTTGGGCAAGAGGATCTTGGCGGTCTTGGCGTAGATGTCCGGTTCGTTTTTTCCTGACCCACAGGATCTTCGGCGCGGTGAACCCGGGCATGGCGATGTTGCCAACAATGGTCCGGCTGGTCGGGCAGGCATCTTCCAGCTCCAGGCATTCGCCGGCGGAACGGCCGTCATTCCACAGAATGCAGGGCCTCAAGACATCGCCATTGGCATCAAGAAACGTCGCACCGTGCATCTGACCGGAAAGCCCGAGCCCGCGCGTTTCAGCCAGAGCTTTTGGATTGGACTTCGAAATCTTGTCGACCGCTTCGAGCGTTGCCCGCCACCAATCGGCCGGATCCTGCTCGGACCAGCCGGGCTTGGGACGCGAGACGTCGATCGACGCCGTGCCCTCGGCGAGAAGCTTGCCTTTTTCATCGATCACGATAGCCTTGACGCCGGACGTGCCGATATCGATTCCAAGATAGGTTCCGCTCATGAGGTACGTACCTCAAACTGAATCGTCATTTTAGGTCAATCCTCCCTTGCCGCTTGTTTCACCTTTTTTTCCGCGACGGAATTTTATCTATCGCAGATTCTCTGCGAAGAATATGCCCAATTCAATGGAAAATGATTCAATTGCGGGGTCCGATTTCAAACCGATCTGGCGCGCGATCTCAAGCGCGGCACGCACTTCCCCGTCCGGATTCTGATCGAGAATGACATCGATCGCACCGTTGCGCAGGCCCCGTCGCGTCGTTTGCGTCAGTTCATGGGCAACCACGTGCAATTGCCCGGCCCTGCCGGTTTTTTCGAGCGCGGTGACCAGTCCGAAATTGCCCGCGCCCATGGAATAGAGCCCTTCGAGATCGGGATTTTCGGTAATGAGACGGGTAACCGCCGCCGCCGTGGTACCGCTTTCGTCGTGGCCTTCGAACGGCCCGACGATTTCGAGACCGGGAAACTTGTGCCGCGCCGTTTCGATAAACCCTTCGAAACGCTGGCGATGATCCCGAAGTTCAAGTGAGCCCGCGACCAGCCCGACACGGGCGTTCGCAGTGCAGAACCGGCCGAGCAGGGCGGCCGCGGTTCGTCCGGCGGCAAGATTGTCGATCCCGACGAAGTGCCGCCGCCTGGAATCGGGCAGATCCGAGACGAGCGTGATGATCTCGATACCGCGCTGGCAGGCGCGGTCGACGGCCTGGCGCACCGCGTCGGTATCGGTCGCCACGATAATGGCGCAATCGCAGGTTTCGGGCTTCAAGGCATCGATGGCATGGGCCAGCGCCACCCCGTCGAGCGCCCGCACATGCTGGGAAACAACGCTCAGGCGTTCGGCCGACCGGAACAGGCTCTCCTTTTCCAGCGCCAGGCCGAGATTCTTCATGAACCGGTTTTCGCCATCGGGCAAAAGCGCCACGACGGTGATCTCGCGGGCGCGGGCCAGCAAGGAAGCAGTGACGTCGCGGCGAAAATCCAGCGCCTCGATCGCCGCCTCGACCCGCGAGATCGTCGCGGGCCGGACTCCGGGCCGGTGGTTGAGCACGCGATCGACCGTTGCCAGCGACACGCCGGCCACCCGTGCGAGATCGTGAACCGTCGCGCGCTTGTCTCCGCCCCGCGCCATGACGCACCTGCCTTCGTTATTCGTCCGATCCGGACGTCTTTATTGTTCTTGCTGCCCCGAACCGGTCTCGTGCGTCAATGCCGAGCTTTGACGAAGCGTATAAAAGGGATAGTTTCCGCTGCAATTCAGGGAGGTCAATATGGCGATCGCAATCAATCGCGTCGGAACCGACAAGGGCAAACCGGTCGACGAGGCCGTGCTGGAAAGCACGTCCGGCGTCCGAATCGCCTTTTTGAACTGGGGTTGCGTGTTACGCGACTGGCAGGTGCCGGTGGCTGGCAAACCGCGTCACGCCGTTCTCGGCTTTGATAGCTTCGAGCCTTATCCTGACCATTCGCCCTATTTCGGCGCCATCGTCGGCCGGGTTGCCAACCGCATCAGGAACGCCAGCTTCGTTCTTGACGGCAAGACCTACAAACTGCCGGCCAATGAAGGGCCGAATCAGCTGCATGGCGGCCCCGAAGGCATTGGCCGCAAGATCTGGACCCTGGAGCCGGACAGCGCCGCCAACGCGCTCAAATTCACCTATTTGAGCCCCGACGGCGAGATGGGTTATCCCGGCGCCGTAAAATTCGAGGTCACCTACACGCTTACCGGTAACCGGCTTCGGCTGGAAATGGCCGGCACCCCCGATGCGCCGACGCCGATCAGCATGGTCCAGCACCATTATTTCAATCTCGGCCTGACCGAGACGGTCCTCGACCACATGGTGCATATGCCCTATTCCGTGGCGCGGACCGTGGCCGGGTCCGATCTGATCCTGACCGGCGAGATCGTTCCGGTCGCAGACACCATCAATGATTTCCTTCACCCCCGCATCATGCGCTTCGGCACCGGGCGCGGCATCGGCTACGACCTCAATTTCGTTCTGTCGACCGGACGCGATCCTGCCGATCCCATCGCCATCGCCACCGGCGAAGATGGCGCCCTGACCCTTCAGCTGTGGAGCGACCAACCGGGCCTGCAATTCTATAACGGCAAGTGGACGGATGTGGATGTGCCCGGCTTCGAGGGCAGGCGTTACGGCGAAAACGCGGGCCTGTGCTTCGAAGACCAGATGTTCCCGGATGCGCTTAATAACCCGCATTTCCCGACCATCATCGCAACACCGGACAAGCCCTACCGTCACTGGTGCGAATTCGAAATCGCCTGAAAACCGGCGCGTCCCCACTGATGCAAAGCGCGTCCCGTTCCTGCGGGGCGCGTTTTTTCTTTCATGGTGACAAGCTAGAAAAAGCTGCCGTTCAGAATGTCGGCCAGATCAGGAGTCCCGAGCCGAGGGCGGCCAACAGACCGGCATGCAGAACGACGATGGCGAAAACGCGCGTCTGATAGCGCTCTTTCGACGTCTTGTGCCAGTAGCGCTGCTGGGCCAGCAGCCCGCCGATGACGCCGCCAAAAAGGTCGACGGTCAGAAGATGCGCCTCGCTGACCCGCCACAATCCGGCAATGGCGGCCTGCTTGTCGCGCCCGTAAAGATAGATCGAAAGCGCGCCCATGGCGGTATAATAAACCACCAGGCCAAAGGGCGCCTTGCCGATGATGACGACCAGTTGCGCCAGGATGAACAGCATGGTGGCCGTGACGACGTGGTAGGGCAGGCGGTGGGCGATTTCCACGTCCGAGAGCACCTTGACATTCTGCCCCGCCGGCCCCTTGCGGGTTTCGACGAGTTCGAGTTCGAGCATATCGCCCTTTTTCGGACGCGGCGTATTGCGCTGAAGGGAACGGGCATGAACAAAAATGCGTTCTGTTCCACCGGGCAACCTTGCGAAACCATACCCCTTATCGTCTTTCCACTCGACCAGACTGGCCTGTATGCGCGTCATAACCCAATGGGACCTTAAGCCGTTTTATCTCCCGCTTTTTTTATGGCATGCGGGGGTTAAGGATCGATCACCTTGACGAGCCGGTTTGGTTCTTTTTTTTGGGCCCAATAGGACTGGCGCCTGAACAACGGCGGGCGAAAAGGCGGATTTGCGATTTTTCGCGCCAGACCATCGCGACCATAAGGAAATGGCGCTTGATGCTTCAATTCGCCGGAAAACTGAGCCGGTAACTCAACGCTTCGGCGATGTGCGGGCGGGCGACCCGGTCGACGCCGGCAAGATCGGCCAGGGTGCGGGCAAGCTTGAGAACGCGGTGATAGGCGCGGGCGGATAGGGTAAACCGTTCCGCTGCCTGCAACAAAAGCGTTCGGCTTTCGGCATCGGGATCGACCACCTGTTCGATCAGGCTGGCACCGGCGGCGGCGTTCGTATGGATGCCGTCAAAGCCGAGCGCAATGTAACGGCGTTCCTGGATCCGGCGCGCCGCCGCCACACGCCGTGCGACTGCTGCGCTCGGTTCGGCGCTTGCGGGAGAAATCATGTCGGTTGCGTTGACCGCCGGCATGTCAACCCTGATATCGATGCGATCGAGAAACGGCCCGGAAATGCGGGCCTGATAGTCGGCGGCGCAATGGATTCCGCGCTTGCACACATGGCCGGGCGTGCCGGCATAGCCACATTTGCACGGATTCATGGCAGCGATGAGCTGGAACCGCGCCGGATAGGAGACGCGGGCATTGGCCCTCGCGATGATGGTCTCGCCGGTTTCGAGCGGCTGGCGCAGGCTGTCGAGCACCTGCGGCGCGAATTCGGGCAATTCGTCGAGAAACAGAACGCCGTTATGCGCCAGGCTCGCCTCGCCCGGCCGCACCTTCAGCCCGCCGCCAATCAGCGCCGCCATCGAAGCGGAATGATGGGGCGCGCGAAACGGTCGCCTGTCGGACAAGACGCCCCCGCTCAACTCGCCCGCCACCGACTGGATCATCGAAATATCAAGCAGTTCGCGCGGATTGAGCGGCGGCAGGATCGACGGCAGACGCTGGGCCAGCATCGATTTTCCGGCGCCGGGTGGACCGATCATCAGCATGTTGTGGCCACCGGCAGCGGCGATCTCCAGGGCACGCCGGGCGACCTCCTGTCCGCGCACTTCGCTGAGATCGGGCAGACCGACGGGATCGATGTTTTTCTTCGGCACCGGTCGGGCGGTCAACTGCCGTCCGGCGAGGTGATTGACCAGCGCCAGAAGCGAATCCGGCGCGATGATGTCGATCTCCTCGCTGGCCCAGGCGGCCTCCGGTCCGCTTGCGGCGGGACAGATGATGCCGAGATTGTCGGCGCCGGCGGCAATGGCAGCCGGAAGCGTACCGGCAACCGGCGCGAGACGCCCGTCGAGCCCGAGTTCGCCCAGAACGAGATAGGAATCGAGTATGTCGGTCGGCACCGCGCCCATGGCTCCCATCAGCCCGAGGGCGATGGGCAGATCGTAATGGGAGCCTTCCTTGGGCAGATCGGCCGGGGCCAGGTTGATGGTAATACGCTTGGCCGGCAGCGCCAGCCCGCTGGCCAGAAGCGCCGCGCGCACCCGTTCGCGGCTTTCGGCCACCGCCTTGTCGGGCAGCCCGACCACGGCGAAACCGACCACGCCCGGCGCAATCTGTACCTGTACGTCGACCGGAACCGCCTCGATGCCCCTGAAGGCGACGGTTCTGACCCGCGTTACCATAAGCCCCGCGTCCCTTATACGGATTTGTCCCTAACTTGGTAGCATCACACGCTGCGAAGAGGCAAGAACATTAAGAGAACGTTCATCTCGGTTAAGCATCGGTTTACCGAACCGGCAGCAAACCAGCGTCGCAAAGGACCGTGGCAAGGACCCGTTAACTGCAACATGTTGAATCAAATGCTGCCAATTCGAGTTGCTTTGTTAGGTCATGCGTTCCAGCCGTCTTCCATCCCTGCCCTCGCTTTTCTCGCTCGTCGCGGCGCTGGTCGTCGCCGTGCCGCTTCTGGCCGGCTGCGGCGCGACGGAGCGCTTCGTCGTCAAGGGCGATAACGATCCGCATCCCGGCGTCAACCGGGCCCGGGCGCTGCCAGTGCAGGGCATCGACATTTCGCGCTATCAGGGCCGGATCGATTTCGAAAAGGCAGCCAATGCCGGCACGCGTTTCGTCTACATGAAAGCGACGGAAGGCGCCGACTACGTCGATCCCAATTTCCGCGCCAATTGGGAGGCTGCCCGTCGCGCCGGCATGCCGCGCGGCGCCTATCACTTCATGGCCTGGTGTTCGCTGGCCCGCGATCAGGCGGACTGGTTCAGACAAAACGTGCCGGCCGATGCCGACGCCCTGCCGCCGGTCCTCGATCTCGAATGGAACCATACCTCGAGCTGCAAGGCGAAGTTTTCCAATGAAGACAGGCTCGAAAAGATCCAGGTGATGCTTCAGGCCATGGAAGAGCACACCGGCAAGATCCCGATCATTTATACCGACATCACCTTCCACCGCGACGTCTTGTCGGGGCTTTATTTCGACAACGGCTTCTGGCTGAGGTCCGTGGCGGCCGAGCCGGCTCATCGCTACACCAACCGCGACTATACCTTCTGGCAATGGACCCAGACCGGCACCATGCCCGGCGTTACCGGCGAGGTCGACCGCAACTCCTTTTACGGTACCGAATCCGAATGGGTGCGGTTTTTGTTGACCGGATGCGACCCGCGCATCGCCGATCGGTTGCAACCGCTCGGAAAGTGCGGCGGATTGAAGTAAGCGCCATGACGAGCAAGGCAACGCAATCCAGGCGGTGGCAAAGACCGGGGTAGCTACCTGATCGAGCGATACCCTCCCGGCACGCCGTCCTTGGATAAAACCACCTGCCACAAATGGGTGTTGCGGGTGCGGAATACGGCGGCGAAAATCAAAAGATAATAGCGCCACATGCGATAGAAGCGCTCGTCGTACATATCGCCCTTGAGGTCCGGCCAGGCGGTGATGAAGTTCTCGTGCCAGGCCATCAGCGTCTTGTCGTAATCGGCGCCGAAATTGTGCCAGTCCTCCATGATGAACAGACCCTCGGTCGCCGCGCCGATCTGCTTGACTGAAGGCAGCATGCCGTTGGGGAAGATGTATTTTTCCGCCCAGGGGTCACCGTTCGGCGAGGTCAGCGTGCCCCCGATGGTGTGCAGGAGAAACAGACCGTTGTCGACCAGAAGCTCGCGCACCTTGCGGAAATAGGCCTTGTAGTTCTTGTAGCCCACGTGTTCGAACATGCCGATCGAAACGACGCGGTCAAACTGGCCGGTCAGGTCGTGATAGTCCTCGAGCAGGAATTCCAGCGGCAGGCCCGCTTTGGTTGCCTGTTCCTGGGCGAGCTTGACCTGTTGGTGCGAAATGGTGACGCCCACGCCCTCAATGCCGTAGCGTTCGGCGGCGTAGAGCAAAAAACCGCCCCAGCCCGAACCGATATCGAGCACGCGCATGCCCTTTTCGAGACCGATTTTCTTGCAGATCAAATCGAGCTTGGCTTCCTGCGCCTCGTCGAGCGTTGTGGCATTTTTCCAGTAGCCGCACGAATAGATCATGCGCTTGTCGAGCATGTGGCGGTAAAGATCGTTGCCGATGTCATAGTGCTTCTGGCCGACTTCGAAAGCACGCCAGCGCTGCAGATTGGTGAAAAGGCCGCGGAGATAGGAGAGGTAGATGGAGAAATCCAGCGGCACCTCCTGGCGGATATCGGTCGCCAGAATCCGGAAAATGAACTCGTCGATACGATCGACGTCCCACCATCCATCCATATAGGCTTCCCCCAGACCGAGGGATCCCATGGTCAAAACCCGACGGAATAGCCGCTTGTCGTGGATCTGAATATCCCAGGGCCGTGTGCCGCCAATCTCGATGTCCGCTTTGCTCAACAGGCGGGCGACGAAGCCTTTGGCTTCCTTCGCCATTCTCTCTCTCCTTTGAATAGGGATCGCAGGGGGTTACGATCAGATTTTTCTTGAATCTGCCGCAATCTGGGCGTGGGAATCAAGAGCGGCATGCATTGCGCGTGCCGAGGGTGGAGAGCCTTATTCTCCTTTCGAGAACCCAAAATGGCCAAAGGTCAGCAGTTCCAGAATAAAGAAGAAAAGAAACCGAAAAAAGACGCGGGCAAACCCGGTGGGGCCAAACCCAAGGGCAAGTGACAAAGTCACAACCGAGCCGGCCGCGTCCCGGTTCTTCGTCGGAGCGCGACTTTGAATCTGGTTGAGTAAGATCGGGGCTGTTTTTCTTTATTGAGAAGAAAAACAGCCCCATGTTTATTGTTGAGCATCCGGTGAAACAGGCGATGCCGGTTTTTCGCCAAAACCGATGCGATCTGCTCCATGAGGACCCGGGCGTCTTGATGTCCTTAAAACATCCGATGCGTCAGATCGTATGACAAAGAGCAGCCTCAGAATTCGGCCAGATCGTGCCACTCGCAATAAGAGCTGCAGAGGAGACGGCCCTCTCGCCGTTCCGAAAACGCGACATGGCACACGCCATCCATATGGATGTTGCCGTTGATCGGCAGCCACGTATATCTCGCCCGCCAGCGGGCCATGAGTTCGTTGCGCCTGACACCCCAGAGCTCGTATTCGTACTGCAGGTCGCGCTGGTGTTCGAAAACGCGATCGCGCCAATACGTTCTCAGCTTTTCGTGCCCTTGAATGGATTCGCCGAGCTGACGTGCGCAATAGCGCGCATCCGGTGAAAACAAGGCCAGCGCCGCTTCGACATCACGTGTTTCCCAGGCCATCTTGTAGCCGTTCAGCCAGTCGTCGGCTTCTTCTTCGGCAATCACAAGTAATGAATCGGGCAGGGGCTGATGGGCCTCGGCCTGTTCGGAGAGTTGGTGAGATACGTCCATGTTTTGCTCCAGCATCGCCGCGCCTTTTCCGCCCGAAAGACGGATTGGTTCGCGGTCATCTGAATTGTGCACTCAACGAAGAAAACAATACTGACATAATCAACTGCAACCATGCAATCGATCCGGTATTCCCGGCAGGAGTTCAATGCGCCGATACGGCCTGCCACAACTCGCTGGCCGCGATACCGTCGAAGACGAACTGCACCGCCAGCGCCGCCAGAAGGATGCCCACAATACGGGAGATCACGGCCAGACCGGTCAGGCCGAGCAGACGCTGGATGGGAATGGCGACCTGCAGCGTCCCCCAGGTGATGGCCATGATGATGACAAGGGCCAGCAGTACCAGCCAGTAATCGAGATCGGTCTTGGCGCCGGTGGTTAAAAGAATGACGGCGCTGATGGCGCCGGGACCAGCCAGAAGCGGCATGGCGAGCGGAAAAACCGAGATGTCTTCTCGTGTCCGTGCTTCGGCATGTTCTTCATCCGTTGTGCCGGTACCGCCGGAATGGCGGGCAAAGACCATGTCGATGGCAATCAGCATGAGCAGCACGCCGCCCGCGGTCTTGAGCGCCGGCAGTGTGACGCCGAACAGATCGAGGATGGAGTGCCCGAGAATGCCGAAGAACAGCAGGATCGCCGTGGCGATCAGAACGCCATGCGTGGCCGCCACGCGCCGTTCCTCAGCCGTCTTGTTCCGGGTCAGCGCCGCGAAAATGAAGGCGATGTCGGCAACGCCAACGGTGGCGAAGAATGTCGCGAGCGCCACGAGAAAAGTGTTCACGCTACCCCAGATCCCTTCGTCCTGCTGACGATACCGGCACCAAACAATCCGAATGGACCGGCGTCAACCCGCTTGTACCGGTTTCAGGTGGCGAAAACCCTGAGCCGCCGGCAACTGGAGCGGAATTTCGACATGCCGGATCCCATGTCACAGGCGTTTTTCGATCGCGTCCCAGATCAGGACGGCGATATCGGGTCCGCCGAAGCGCTTGACCTCGCGAATGCCGGTCGGCGAGGTGACGTTGATCTCGGTGAGATAGTCGCCAATGATGTCGATGCCGACGAAAATCAGGTCCTGCTCCTTAAGCGTGGGGCCGATGGCCGCGCAGATTTCGCGTTCACGGGGCGTCAGTTCGCTCGCTTCGGCCCGTCCGCCGACATGCATGTTGGAACGCGCCTCGTTTTCGGCCGGAACGCGGTTGATGGCAGCAACCGGCTCGCCGTCGACCAGGATGATGCGCTTGTCGCCTTTCCGGACCTCGGGCAGATAGGCCTGAATGATATAGGGCTCTCGAAAGCTTTGTTCGAACATCTCCATCAGGGACACGAGATTCTGGTCGTTTTCGCGAATGAGGAAGACGCCGGCGCCGCCATTGCCGAAAAGCGGCTTGACGATGATGTCGCCATGAGCCTGACGGAAGGCGTTGATCTCGGTGCGGTCGCGGGTGATGAGGGTCGGCGGCATCAGCTCCGGAAAGCGGGTGACGAGGATTTTCTCCGGCGCGTTGCGCACCGAAGCCGGCGCGTTGACCACGAAGGTCTCCGGGTGGATGCGCTCCAGAAGATGCGTCGTGGTAATATAGGCCATATCGAACGGCGGATCCTGCCTGAGATGGACCACATCGAACGCCCTCAAGTCGACACGCCGTGCGTCTCCGAGCTTGAAATGCGCGCCTTTCGGACGATCGAACACCTCGACGGGCGCCACCAGTGCGCTCACGACATCGCCGGAAAAGGCCAGCGTTTCCGGCGTATAATAGAAGTTCTCGTGGCCGCGGGCCTGCGCCTCGAGCATCAGGGCGAAGGAGGAATCCCCGACCGGATTGATGCTGGCGATCGGGTCCATCTGGGTGGCGGATTTGAGCGGCATGGATCAGGAATCCTCGAAAGCGTTCTTGAAATGTTTGGGCCAGGCGAGCGGAGCAAGGAACATCAGGTCGAACCGGACAGTCAAGCCGGCAAAGCGGGGATGTCCGGAAAGATAGTATTTCGCGGCGCGGATGATGCGCTTGCGGTTGACGGCGGCCTGGGCTTGTTCCTCTTCGCCTGATCGCCGGCGCGTCTTGACCTCGACAATGGCCAGCACGTCCCCTTTTCGGGCGATGAGATCGATCTCGCCGAGGGGCGTTTTGACGCGCCGCGCCACGATCCGATAGAGCTTCAGACGCAAATGGAGTGCCGCCAGCCTTTCGCCGAACCGACCCCGCCTTTCGGCGCGTTTGCGGTTACTTTTCCGATTTGAGGGCAAGGGCGGCATTGTAGACCTGTTTGCGCTTGATCCCGAAACGGGCGGCGATGTCGTCGACGGCCGACCTCAGATTCTGTTCGGCAAGGGCATCTGCGAGCGCCTGTTGCCAATCGGCCTCGTCCGGTCCGGTCTCGATGGCGCCCGCGACGAGAATGACCGCCTCACCTTTCGTCTCGCTGGCAAAATGATCGCCTAGCTCCGCAAGCGTGCCGGAAACGACGCGTTCGAATTTCTTGGTTAGTTCCAGCGCCACCACCGCCCGGCGTTGTGTGCCGAAGACATCCGTCATCACCGCAAGCGTTGTGGCCAGGCGCCGGGGCGATTCGTAAAACACAAGCGTTTCTCCGCGTTTTTCCAGCTCCTTTAGGCGCGTGGCGCGGGCGCCGGATTTCACCGGCAAAAAGCCGAAAAAGGAAAAACTGTCGGTTGGCAGGCCCGCCGAGGCAAGGGCGCCGAGAAGAGCCGATGCGCCGGGTATTGCAAAAACCGGCAAGCCTTCCTCTCGCGCCGCCCGGACCAGCGGAAAGCCCGGATCGGACAGAAGCGGCGTTCCGGCATCGGAGATGAGAGCGATGGTGGCGCCCTGTTTCAGCCGCTCGATCAGGCCGGGCACACGCGCCGTTTCGTTGTGTTCGTGCAGCGCTTCGCGATGGGTATGGATGAGATAATGATCGAGCAGACGGGCGCTCGTACGCGTGTCCTCGCACAAGATGAGATCGGCCCCGGCCAGGGTTTCGAGCGCCCTTATGGTGATATCCTTGAGGTTTCCGATCGGGGTCGCGACAAGATAGAGTCCTGGCGAAATCCGCGGGACGGCGAAGCTATTCGCCTGGAGAACATAGCGTCGTTCCGGTTTCTCGGGGGAAATCACGGGGCAAATCGTCCTGATATTCGCTTCAATTCGCTGAAAGTCTTTATGCTTCGAGCCTTGTTTTGTATAGTTTTACGCCTTGGCCCGATCGGGCCGGCGGCAGTTGTGGCGTAAGGGTAAGGGGCAAAACAGTGACAAAGGGCAGGGCACTTGCGGGCGGCAGGCAGATCAGGATCGGACGGCGGGCCGTGCTTATGGGGACAAGCGTCAGCCTTGCGGGGCTCGTCGCGGGCTGTTCCAGTTTCTCGTTCGGACCGTCCAACATCTCGACGCGCACCATTGGTATCGATACAGCGCCGGCGGGTGGTCAGATCGCCGGAACCGGATCCGTCAAGGTGGCACTGATCCTGCCTCTGACCGGCGAATTGTCCAGTGTCGGCGTTTCCATGGCCAATGGCGCCCAGCTCGCCATGGACTACATCCAGTCCAACGCCCAGATCGGCGACAACATCACCTTGATCGTCAAGGACAGCCAGGGCGATGCCGGCATGGCCTCGCGTCAGGCGAGCGCCGCCGTTGCCGAAGGCGTCAGTCTCATCCTCGGCCCGCTCAAGGCCGATTGCGTCAGGTCGGCCGGGTCGGTCGCCCGTTCGGCCGGCATTCCCCTGATCGGGTTTTCCAACAATTCCGGCGCGGCGGCACCGGGCGTCTATCTGCTCAACGTCCTGCCGGAAGTCGAGGTCAGGCGTTCGCTCGCCTATGCGCAATCGCAGGGCCGGCGCGCCTTTGCGGCGCTTGTACCGACCACCGATTTCGGCCGCATCCAGGAAGGCGCCTTCCGCCAGGCCGTTTCCGATCTCGGGCTCAATGCCGTCGCCGTTTACAGTTTTTCCAACGAGACCGAGGCACGCACTGCCATGGGCGCCGTGGTGCAGCAATTGCGCGCCGGCACCATCGACGCCCTGTTCATGCCCGATCGGGCGACGGCGCCGAGTTTCGGCGTTCTTCTGGAAGAAGCAACGATCGACAGGTCCAAGGTCACCATCATGGGCTCGGCCAACTGGGACAACGACGTCAAAATCGCCTCGACGGCCTTCCTTGCCGGCGCCGTGTACCCGACTGTCGACGATGCCGGCCAGTTGGCGCTCAAGCCGGACTACATGGCGCGGTTCGGCACCGAACCGCATCCGTTCGCCTCGATCGCCTATACGGCCGTGCTTCTGGCCAATTCCTCGGCCCTGTCCATGGCCACGCCGAAATATCCCGCCGACCAGCTGACCCGCGCTTCCGGCTTCAATGGCCGGGACGGGTTGTTCCGCTTCCTCGCCGACGGGCGTTCGGAATATGCCCTTGTCATGAAACAGGTCGTGGTTGGCGGCGCCCAGAAGGTCGACGCGGCCAAGCTGGTCTAGAATTCGTCAAGCGAGTTCTTGTCCTCATCCTGAGCCTGTCGAAGGATGGAGCCTGCAATAACGGCCGAATTTCATGTGCCAGTAGTCTTTATAGTGATCTATGGACGCCCATCACTTGGCCTTTGCGGGATCCCCGGATCTTCGAGACAACATTCGGACTCATCCCGGTGCTTGACACCGGGAACCACTCGCATCGGCAACGCACCAAAGTGTCTGTTTATTATTCTATTGATATATATTCGCTTTTTTGGTCGATGAGCAAAACTTTCAGCGTGGATGCAAGTTGCACCGCGAGTGGTTCCCGGCATCGAGTGCCGGGACGACCATGAAGGGGATGAGACGTTTTTTACCAAACACACCACGACCAAAAGCATCAAATGGGTTTAGGGCAAGGGCCGTTGGCGCCAATTGCATGAAACCGTCCGGCTCTTGTCTCCATGCGATCGCATCGGTTGATGCGAAAAACCGGTATCCACTTTTGCGCGCGATGCTCTATGCCGCCAGATCGGCGACCACCGCGTCGAGCACGGTGAAGCCGCGTTCGGTGACGCGCAGATTGCCGTTCGGCAGGGTCTCGATCATTTCGGCAAAGCGCAGATCCTCGATCTGGCGCGGGTTGAGCACGCGGCCGGACAGACGCGTATAGCGTTCGGGATCGATCCCCTCGGCCAGGCGCAATCCCATGACAAGAAATTCGTCACCCTCTTCTTCCCAGGTCAAAAGATCATCGGTGACCATGCCGTGCCCGCGATTGAGCACGCGCGTGCGCCACGCTGACGGCATTTTCTCCGTCGCTGTGGCGTGGCGGACGGAATCGAGGATGAGACGCCCATGGGCGCCCGGCCCGGTGCCAACATATTCGCCATAATGCCAGTACAAGAGATTGTGCCGGCTTTCCGCGCCCGGCCGGGCGTAGTTCGAAATCTCGTAGCCCGGCATGCCGGCATCGGCGCAGATCGCCCGCGTCATCTCGTAAAAATCTGCCGACAGATCGGCATCGGGCATCTTGAGCTTGCCGGCCCGGAATAAATCGAAATAGCGCGTGCCCTGTTCGATGGTCAGCTGATAGAGCGACAAATGGCCGGCGCTCCGTTCCAGCGCCTCGCCGAGTTCGTCCTGCCAGTCGACCAGGCTCTGGTGTGGCCGGGCGTAGATGAGATCGAAGCTCGACCGGTCGAAAACCTTTTGCGCCAGCCTGATGGCGTTGCGAGCCTCCTCGACCGTGTGAAGCCGGCCGAGCGCGGCCAGCGGCTCCGGCCTCAGCGATTGCACGCCGATCGAGACCCTGTTGACCCCGGCGGCCTTGTAGCCTCTGAACCGGGACGCCTCGACGCTGTTGGGATTGGCCTCGATGGTGATCTCGGCATTAGCCGCCACCGGCCACAGCCGGGCGATCGTATCGAGAAGGGTTCCGACGCTTTCCGGTTGCATCAACGAGGGCGTCCCGCCGCCGAAAAAGATCGAAGCGACTTCTTCCTCGGGTTTCAGCTCGGCGAAATAGGCCAGTTCCTGCTCATAGGCAGCAACGAAGGCTTCCTCGTCGAACGGACCGCGACGGACATGGGAGTTGAAATCACAATAGGGACATTTGCTGGCACAGAACGGCCAATGGACATAGATGCCGAACTGACCGTTGCCCCGATGAGGTGAGTTCCCACTCATCTAGGTCATCTCCGAGCCGAAATCGTGGCGCCTCATCGCACCTGCGGCGCTCAACCCACACTCCGGCAACCGCAGACAGTCCGGGCCTTTTATCGGCATCACAACATGGCGATACGGAAGTGAGTCAGTACTCACAGCACGCCTCGACCAGCTTGGCGAAGGCGCGGGCGCGATGGGACAATCCGACATGCCCGCGCGACCAGGAATGCTTGTCCGCACTCGGCATTTCGCCGAAGGTGATATCGAACCCTTCCGGCATGAAGACCGGATCGTAACCGAATCCGAGCGTGCCGCGCGGCGGCCAGACCAGGGTGCCATCGGCCCGGCCTTCGAAGATCATGTCGGTGCCATCGGGATGGGCCAGACACAGTGTCGCCCTGAAACAGGCATGCCGGGCATCGGGAGAAATAGCGCCCTTGGCCTGCAACAGGTCTTCGACCCGCTGCATGGCGCGGCCAAAATCGCGCGGCACGCCCGCCCAGTCGGCGGTGTAGACGCCCGGCGCGCCATCGAGGGCATCGACTGCAAGCCCGGAATCATCTGCCAGCGACAGCATGTGCGCGCCCCCGGCGGAGGCATGCGCCTTGATGCGGGCGTTTTCGACAAATGTCGTGCCGGTTTCCGCCGGCTCGGGCAGACCGAGTTCGCCGGCCGAGACCAGATCGAGCCCGAACGGGGCGAACAGCTCCCGGAACTCGCGAAGCTTGCCGTCATTATGCGTGGCGATGACCAGCCTGTCGCCAGTGCCAAGATGGAATTTGTCGCTCATTTGTTTTCGAGCGCCTCGCGTTGCAGGCTTACAAGCTCGCCGATGCCGTTCGCGGCCAGATCCATCAGGCGGGTGAGCATGTCGCGGCTGAACGGCTCGCCTTCCGCCGTACCCTGGATTTCAACGAATGTTCCGGCCCCGGTCATGACGAAATTGGCGTCGGTCTCGGCTTCCGAATCTTCGGCATAGTCGAGATCGATGACCGGCTGGCCGCGATAGATGCCGCAGGAAATGGCGGCGACGGCGTCCTTGACCGGATCGGATTTGCAAAGATCGCGGGTCTGCATCCAGCGGATGGCCTCAATGAGAGCGACATAGCCGCCGGTGATCGAGGCGGTGCGGGTGCCGCCATCGGCCTCGAGCACGTCGCAATCGACAATGATCTGGTTTTCCCCGAGCGCGCCCATGTCGACAACCGCCCGCAAGGAGCGTCCGATCAGGCGCTGGATTTCCTGGGTGCGGCCGGACTGTTTGCCGAGGGCGGCTTCGCGACGCGTCCGCTGTCCGGTCGAACGCGGCAACATGCCGTATTCGGCGGTGACCCAGCCGAGACCCTGACCGCGCCGCCAAGAGGGAACGGAGGTTTCGACCGTGGCGGTACACAACACGCGGGTTTTGCCGAAACTGACGAGACAGGATCCTTCGGCCTGCTGTGCGATCCCCGGTTCCAGTATGACATCGCGCATCTGGTCGGGAGCGCGAGAAGACGGACGCATAGGCATGATCTCCGCGTTAAAATTGCGCAAGAGGCGTTTGGCGGCTCTTAGCGTGTTCGTGACCCAAGAACAAGCAGCGCACCATGATCGCTTGGAAATCGCCCGGTTTCACTCTAAATCTCCTGGATCGGAGCCGAAATGAGCAAAAACCAGTCCAGGGACAAGGAAGACTTTCTCAACGCGCTCAACGAGCGCAGCCAGGAAATCTTCAGAAAACTCGTTGAACGCTATCTCGATACCGGCACACCGGTAGGATCGCGCCAGCTCTCCCGCGTGCTCGACGTTTCCCTGTCGCCTGCCTCGGTTCGCAACGTCATGGCCGATCTCGAGGATCTCGGCCTGATCGCCGCCCCGCACACTTCGGCCGGCCGCGCGCCAACCCAGGAAGGCCTCAGATTCTTCATCGACGCCATGCTGGAAGTCGGCGCGGTGGACGAAACCGACCGCACCCAGATCGCCAGCCAGATCGAGGGCAACGCCGCCGATGGGCGAATCGAGACGCTTCTGACCGAAGCCAGCCAGCTGCTCTCCGGCTTGAGCCACGGCGCCGGCGTGGTGCTGGCGCAAAAATCGGACCTTGTGCTCAAGCACATCGAATTCGTCCGACTCGACGCCACCAACGCCCTGGTCGTTCTGGTCGGGCGCGATGGCCAGGTCGAAAACCGCGTTCTGCCCTTGCCGCCGGGACTGCCGGCCAGCGCCCTCACCCAGGCGAGCAATTACCTCGCCAGTTTCGTGGTCGGAAAAACCCTCGCTGAAGCGCGTCGGGATCTCGAAAAACGGCGGGCGGAACAAAAGGCCGAACTCGACGAACTGACGACAAACCTCATCGAGGCCGGTCTAGCCACCCTCAACGACGTGACGAGCGGCGAACCGACCCTGATCGTGCGCGGCCGCGCCAATCTTTTGAACGAAGCCATGGCCTCCGACGATCTGGCCCGCGTCCGGCAACTGCTCGACGAACTCGAAGCCAAGCGGGGCCTGATCGATCTTTTGTCCGATTCGGAAACGGCCGAAGGCGTCCGTATTTTCATCGGCTCGGAAAACAAGCTGTTTTCCCTGTCCGGATCCTCGGTGATCCTGTCGCCTTACAAGGACGCCAACGACAAGGTGGTCGGCGTCCTGGGCGTCATCGGCCCGACACGGCTTAATTACGCCCGCATCGTGCCGGTGGTGGATTATACCGCCCATGTCGTCTCGCGGCTCGTGGCGCGCAGAAAATAACCGGTGCGGGTCCTGACGAGCGGATTTGACCCGAATTCTTCGGTGTCGTCGCGCCTTTTGGAACGGCATCGATCCGGCGTCGCCTATATGAAGCGCTTCCGGGGAGTTGAATTTTCTTCTCAACCGTCCGATATCCGTCGCACGTTTCAAGATTAGTGTCCGGATAGCTGCCTTATGAGCGAGAATACCGAAACGCCGACCGAGCCTGAAATCGACATCACAACCGACACCGAATCCGCGCCACCCGAAGGTGACACCGAGATCCAGGATCCGGTTGAGCTTCTGGTCGCCGAAAATACCGAGTTGAAGGATCGTCTTTTGCGCATGGCTGCGGAGATGGAAAATCTCCGCAAGCGCATGGACCGCGAAATCGCCGACACCCGCGCCTATGCCATTTCCGGCTTTGCCCGCGACATGTTGGTCGTCACCGACAATCTTTCCCGCGCCCTGACCGCCGTGCCCGAGGACGCCCGCGACAGTGCCGACGACAACGTCAAGGCGCTGATCGAAGGCATCGAAATGACCGAACGCGAGACCTACCGGCTCTTGCAGAAGCACGGTGTTGCGCCGATCGAGGCGGAGGGACAGAAATTCGACCCCCACAAGCATCAGGCCGTGTTTGAAATTCCAAACGCGGATGTGCCGGAAGGCACCATCCTTCAGGTCATGCAAGCCGGTTTCGCCATTGGTGAGCGTGTGTTGAGACCCTCCATGGTCGGCGTCTCCAAGGGGGGCCCGAAAGCCGGAGCCGAGCCCAAGCCGGAGCCGACGCCCGGCGCCGAAATCGACCGTCAGGCCTGAACGGTGCCGCCGGGACGGCATCGGATCACGGATCGGATATCGTCCCGATTGTCTTCCAGTCTGTTCCCCGTCCGGCCGTGCTCATGTCTTGTTAAGCATAAGCTGACAAAAAGCCGGCGATCATCATCCGGGGCGAGCGCGAACAATAGCGCTTTTTGGCACGACTTCGCTTTTCCGGCGCTTGAAGGCGAAAAGTGCCGCCCCTATATACGCCGCAACGCCGGGTGCTTCATCGCTTCCGGCCATTCCCTGTTAGGGGTCTGGCGAAAACGCTGCCGTTCGGGGCGCGAGTCGGACCTGCTGAGAAAGAGGTAGAATATGGGTAAAGTCATCGGCATCGACCTTGGGACCACCAATAGCTGCGTCGCTGTCATGGACGGCAAGGCCCCCAAGGTCATCGAGAACTCCGAAGGCGCGCGCACCACGCCTTCCATGGTCGGATTCACGTCCGACGATGAACGTCTGGTCGGCCAGCCGGCCAAGCGCCAGGCAGTCACCAATCCCGAAGGCACGCTGTTTGCTGTCAAGCGTCTGATCGGACGCCGGTTCGAGGACCCGATGGTGGGCAAGGACAAGTCCCTCGTGCCCTATCACATCGTCAAGGCCGACAATGGCGACGCCTGGGTCCAGGTCGACGACAAGAAGATGAGCCCGTCCGAGATTTCCGCCTATATCCTGACCAAGATGAAGGAAACCGCGGAAAGCTTTTTGGGCGAAAAGGTCGATCAGGCCGTCATCACCGTCCCTGCCTATTTCAACGATTCTCAGCGTCAGGCCACCAAGGACGCCGGCAAGATTGCCGGTCTTGAGGTCTTGCGCATCATCAACGAGCCGACGGCGGCGGCGCTGGCCTACGGCCTCGACAAGAAGAACACCGGCGTCATCGCGGTCTATGACCTCGGCGGCGGCACCTTCGATATTTCCATTCTCGAAATCGGCGACGGCGTGTTCGAGGTGAAGTCCACCAACGGCGACACGTTCCTGGGCGGCGAAGACTTCGACATGCGTCTGGTCGACTATCTGGCCGCCGAGTTCAAGAAGGAACAGGGGATCGATCTTCGCGGCGACAAGCTCGCCCTGCAGCGCCTCAAGGAAGCTGCGGAAAAAGCCAAGATCGAACTCTCGTCGGGGTCTCAGACCGAAATCAACCTGCCGTTCATCACCGCCGACGCTTCGGGTCCGAAGCACCTGCAGCTCAAGCTCACCCGTGCCAAGTTCGAGAGCCTTGTTGAGGATCTGGTCAAGCGCACCGTCGGCCCGTGCCAGGCGGCGCTCAAGGATGCCGGTTTAAAGGCTGCCGAAATCGACGAAGTCATTCTGGTCGGTGGCATGACCCGCATGCCCAAGGTCCAGGAGACGGTCAAGGAATTCTTCGGCAAGGACCCGCACAAGGGCGTCAACCCGGATGAGGTCGTGGCGCTCGGCGCCGCCATCCAGGCCGGCGTGCTGCAGGGCGACGTCAAGGACGTGCTGCTTTTGGACGTGACCCCGCTATCGCTCGGCATCGAAACGCTGGGCGGCGTGTTCACGCGTTTGATCGATCGCAACACCACCATCCCGACCAAGAAGTCCCAGGTCTTTTCGACCGCCGAGGACAACCAGTCGGCGGTGACGATCAACGTTTCCCAGGGCGAACGCGAGATGGCGGCCGACAACAAGTCGCTCGGCCGGTTCGATCTGACCGGCATTCCGCCGGCCCCGCGCGGCGTGCCGCAGATCGAGGTGACCTTCGACATCGACGCCAACGGCATCGTCAACGTCTCGGCCAAGGATCGCGGCACCGGCAAGGAGCAGCAGATCCGCATTCAGGCCTCGGGCGGTTTGTCCGACGACGATATCGACCGCATGGTCAAGGACGCCGAGGCCCACGCGGCCGAGGACAAGGCCAAGCGCGATATGGTCGAGGCCCGCAATCAGGCCGAAAGCCTCGTGCATTCGACCGAGAAGTCCTTGAAGGAATATGGCGACAAGGTCGATGCCATGGACAAGGGCGCCATCGAGACCGCCCTTTCGGTCCTGAAGACGGCGCTCGAGGGCGACGACATCGAATCGATCAAGGAAAAGACCCAGACTCTTGCCGAAGCTTCGATGAAGCTAGGCGAAGCCATGTACAAGGCGAGCCAGGAACAGACGGAAGCCAGCGCCGAAGGCGCCTCGGAGACGGGCAAGGACGACGACGTCGTCGATGCCGATTTCGAGGAAGTCAACGACGCCGACAAGAAGTGATCCTTCGTTTCGAAACGGCATTCCTGAAACGGAAGCGGGCACGAATGTGCCCGCTTTGACGTCGGCCGGGCTCATCCCGGCCTTTAAAGCCCGTTTCCCCGTGCCTATCTTGATCGCATTACCTTCATTTCAAACTGAAGACTTCCGATGTCGGCGACAGATTATTATGAAACTCTGGGCGTAAGCCGCGATGCCGATGAGGCAGCGCTGAAATCGGCTTATCGCAAGCTCGCCATGAAGTTTCACCCGGACCGCAATCCGGGCGACGAAAGCGCCGAGCACAGGTTCAAGGAAATCAACGAGGCCTACGATACCCTCAAGGACCCGCAAAAGCGCGCGGCCTATGACCGATACGGACACGCCGCCTTTACCCAGGGCGGCATGGGCCATCGCGGCGCCGGCGGCGGATTCGGCCCGGATTTCGGCGCCTCCATGTCGGACATTTTCGACGACCTGTTCGGCGAATTCATGGGCGGTGGACGCAATCGCGGTGGCTCCCAGGCGCGCTTCCGTGGCTCCGATCTCCGCTACAATCTCGAAATTTCCCTGGAAGAAGCCTTTGCCGGCGCCACCGTCGATATCGACGTGCCCTCGCTGTCGACCTGCGAAACCTGCCACGGCACCGGCGCCAAGCCGGGCACCGGCATGTCAACCTGTCCCACCTGCCATGGCCATGGCAAGGTGCGCGCCGCTTCCGGCTTTTTCACCATCGAACGCACCTGCCCGACCTGTAACGGGCGCGGTGAGATCATGGATCAGCCTTGCACCGATTGCGGCGGCGATGGCCGACGCCAGCAAAACCGCAAGCTTTCGGTCGACGTGCCCAAAGGCATCGAGGACGGGACCCGCATCCGGCTCGCCAACGAAGGCGAAGCGGGCCTCAGGGGCGGTCCACCGGGCGATCTTTATATTTTCGTCTCGATCAAGCCGCACGATCTGTTCAAGCGCGATGGCGCCGATCTTTACGCCCGTGTCCCGATCGCCATGACCACGGCGGCACTGGGCGGCGAGTTCGAGGTGCCGACCCTCGATGGTGCGCGGGCGCGGGTCAAGGTCGCCCCCGGCACCCAGGCCGGCCAACGCATCCGGCTCAAATCCAAGGGCATGCCGGTTCTTCGGCAGAACCAGACCGGCGATCTTTACGTCCAGCTCGATGTCGAGACGCCGCAAAATCTCAACAAGCGCCAACGCGAACTGCTTGAGGAATTCGAAAAACTGTCGACCCACGACAATTCCCCGACCTCAGACAATTTCTTCGAAAAGCTCAAGGGCTGGTTCGAAAAACTGTAAGGGGCTGGTTCTGCCCTTCGGCGTCGGCGGCATGGCGGCCAGCCAGCGTTCGGGCGTTCAATCACCTGTGCGATATCGTGTTCAGGCTCGGCGCCCCGATCGCCCCACTCGACATCCACATTTGGCCGCCGAAGAGCGCTTTCGACGAGACCGGCAAACGGGTCGATGAGATCGCCATCGAGCGCGCCGACATTCTTTGCGATACCCTGGTCCGGCGCGCCGACAAATGGGGACGCCTTCGATCTTGCGGCACGGCGTCTGGTGTGCGACTGGACCGCAATGGAGCAATGGGAAGGATTTTGACATGGCGGACGACCGTCTGATCGTTGCACTCGACCTCAAGGGGCGGGCGGAGGCGGAACGTCTCGTCGACAGGCTCGGCGAGACCGTCTCGTTCTACAAGATCGGCTACGAACTGGTTTACGGCGGGGACGGGCTTGCTTTCGGCAAAGAGCTGATCGCCGCCGGCAAGCAGGTCTTTTTCGATCTGAAACTTTTCGACATCGAAAACACGGTCGAAAAGGGCGTCGCCGCCATCGCTGCGACCGGCGCGACGTTTCTGACCGTACATGGCTATCCCAAGGTCATGGAAGCGGCCGCGCGCGCCGCCGCCGGCACCTCTCTGGGCATTCTCGGGGTGACGGTTCTGACCTCCTATGACAGCGACGATATGATGGAAGCCGGCTACGACCGCGACGTCGAAAGCATCGTGGGGTTGCGGGCGCATCAGGCCAAGCTCGCCGGGATCCGTGGCATCGTCTGTTCGCCGCTCGAAGCCGCCCTGACCCGTACCCTTATCGGCGAAGACATGGCGGTGGTGACGCCGGGCATTCGGCCGGGCGAAACGGGCAATGACGAGCAGAAGCGCACCCTGACGCCGACCGAGGCCATCGAAGATGGCGCCAGCCATCTCGTCATCGGCCGCCCGATCACCGCGGCGCCCGATCCGGTCCTGGCCGCCAAGGCCATTCTTGACGAAATGTCCAGGGCCGAATTCTATATCGACGCCAAGGCCGAGGATGACGCGTATGACGATCATCATGACCATGATCATTATCACCACGGCCATGAGCATTGAGGATCGCATGCGCCAACACGTGATCTTGGCTCTTGGCCCGGACCGCCTGCCTTTGCTATAGGCTTTGGGCGGAAACAAGAGGCAAGGCTCATGTCAAATCTCACGGTTGTGGTGATCGCCGGCGCCGCCGGGCGCATGGGTCAGGCCAATCTCAAGGCCGTTTTGGCAACCGAAGGGCTCGCCATTGGCGGCGCGCTCGAAAAACCCGGATCGGACGCCATTGGCAAGGACATCGGCACGCTGGCCGGTCTCGAGCCGCTTGGCGTCAGCGTCACCGATGATATCGCCACGGCGCTCGAGGGCGCCGATATCGTGCTCGATTTCACATCGCCCGCGGCAAGCCTGGCGCTTGCCAACGAGACCGCCGCGCGCGGGCTCGTTCACGTCATCGGAACGACCGGCTGTTCGGCCGAGGACGACGCCGCATTCCGCGCGGCCGCCGACGCCGGCGCGCGCATCGTCAAGTCGGGCAATTTCTCGCTCGGCGTCAATCTGCTGATCGAACTGGTAAAAAAGGCCGCCGGCGTACTTGGACCCGACTGGGATGCTGAAATCGTCGAAATGCATCACAATCGAAAGGTCGATGCCCCGTCGGGCACCGCCCTGATGCTTGGCAAGGCCGTGGCCGAAGCGCGCGGGACGAATTTCGACCAATCGGCCGTCTACGCCCGTCAGGGCCATACCGGCGCCCGGAAAAAGGGCGAAATCGGTTTTGCCGCATTGCGAGGGGGCAATGTTATCGGCGAACACAGCGTGATGCTCGTCGGACCGAACGAGCGGATCGAGCTTTCCCACAAGGCCCAGGACCGGGCGCTGTTCGCCGACGGCGCCATACGCGCCGCGCTCTGGGCAAAAGACAGACCTCAAGGCTACTATCAAATGGCCGACGTGCTCGGCTTCTAACCGCAAGGACCCCCCATGACTGGCACACTCATTCTCATCCGCCACGGACAGAGCGAATGGAACCTGCTTAACCTCTTTACCGGCTGGAAAAACCCCGACTTGACCGAAAAGGGCGTCGAAGAAGCCCGCGCCGCCGGTCGTCTGGTCAAGGCCAAGGGCTACAAGCCGGACCTCTACTACACCTCCGCCCTCAGGCGCGCCCAGCACACGCTCGACCTCATCCTTGAGGAAATGGGCGTGGTCAACCTGACCATCGTGCGCAATCAGGCCCTTAACGAGCGCGATTATGGCGATCTTTCCGGCCTCAACAAGGACGACGCCCGTAAGAAATGGGGCGAGGAGCAGGTGCATCTGTGGCGCCGGTCCTATGACGTGCCCCCTCCCGGCGGCGAAAGCCTCGAAAACACCGCCCAGCGCGTTCTGCCCTATTACGACGCCGAGATCGAACCCAAGGTGGCCGCCGGCCAGACAATTCTGGTCGCCGCACACGGCAACTCGCTGCGCGCCCTGGTGATGAAGCTTGAAAAGCTCAGCCCCGAGGAAATCGTCAAGCGCGAAATCGGCACCGGCGAACCGATCATCTATCGTGTCGCCAATGACGGCTCGGCGACCAAGATCCCGAACTGATTTTTTCGGCGTTACAAACGCCTGACTTGATTTCCGACCCCGAAACGCGCTTGTTTCGGGGTCGAACTATGTTCATCGGAGATGACACATGGCCAATTCGATTATCGTCAAGGCGGAATGGGATTCGGACGCCAAGGTTTGGGTTGCCACGACCGAGGATATCGCCGGATTCGTCGCCGAAGCGGATAGCTTCGATGCCCTGCAGCCAAGGGTGATGGCGGTATTGGCCGACCTGATCGAACTCAACGGCTTCGAATCCGATCTGGTCGAAATCCCCGTTCATATTGTCGCCAGTCGAACCGATAGGCTGGAAAATCCGCAGGCAGCTTAATGCACTTATCCCTGTTGTTCACTTCATCAACATAGGCATAGAGCATGGCTATGGTTGCGGAATCTGGGTGTGGTAACTCAAGACAAGACAATTGATTCGGTAAGCACCTACGATGGCCGGCTTTTACCGCGAATTAACGAAATTTCTTCTTGAAGCCGGCTGCATTTTCGTTCGCGAAGGCAAGGGCGACCACGAAATCTGGTTCTCGCCGATCAACGGAAAGCATTTTGCCGTCGATAAGGGTACCAAGTCCCGCCATACCGCCAATGAAACGCTGAAGCAGGCCGGTCTGGCCAAGGCTTTTTAGGTCGCCGCCACCCCAGCTTCCCAGCCGAGAATGGCGCGCTTGCGTATGAGGCCCCAATGGTAGCCGGTCAGCTTGCCGGTCGAGCCGACGACGCGGTGGCACGGGACGACGAACGAGATCGGGTTTTTGCCGACGGCGGCGCCAACGGCACGGGAAGCGGTCGGACGACCGATTTCGTCGGCAATGGCGCCATAGGTGGTGGCGCTGCCGAAAGGAATGCCGAGCAAGGTCTGCCACACCCTCACTTCGAAATCGGTGCCGATCAGCACCACCCGCACCGGGTGATCAGGCGACCAGCGCGCCGGATCGAAAATCCTTTTGGCGATCGGCAGCACTTCGGCGTCGTCGTGACGATAGTCGGCCTCCGGCCAACGGCTTTTTAAGTCCGCTATGCCGGTTTCGATGTCACCGTCTTCAGCAAACCCGATACCGGCGAGGCCGTAATCGGTCACCACAAGCACCGCCAGCCCGAACGGTGAGGGCGCCACGCCCCAGCGCATCGTCATGCCCCGGCCGCCGTCGCGCCAGGCACCGGGCGGCATGGCCGTATGGGTGACGAACAGATCGTGAAGGCGCGAGGTCGAACTGAGGCCCACTTCCAGGCTGGCATCGAGAAGGGTCGCCTTGTCGGCAAGCAGGTGCTTGGCATGGTCGAGCGCCACCGCCTGGGCGAAGCTTTTCGGCGTAAGCCCGCACCAGCGCCGGAAAAGATCCGTCAGCTGCCGCTGGTTGAACCCGAGCGCTTTGGCAAACCGATCCATATCGAGCGCATCCGGTGGCGTTGCCGAGATATAGCCAATCGCCGTCTTGACGGTCTCGTAGTCTTTGTCCGGGCTAATGAGCATGTTCTTTGTCATGATGCACCAAAGCTAGCCGAGCTTTCGGTGCCCGGCGACCCGGTTTTGACGATCCCCTCACACTCTGGCGTGACGAGGCGTCAGCAGCGCTAAAAAACCGGACCTTTCCATTTCAGGTTTGAATCGCATGGATCGTGCTCCCGAGCACCCTCCGTTTTTCAATAGAAACGCACGCCGCGCCCAAGCCCTTGAAGAATCGCGTTTCCGAACGGATAACCGGCTTTGCCGATCCTGGAAACGCTCGAGGGAACCGGCACAACAGGTCGAACCGGAGCGAGAAAACGATGGCGACACCAGCCGGACACTCAAAACTGAAGCCAGCGGACATCGAGGCGCTGTTTGCCGCCTTCGCGGCGGCCAATCCCGAGCCGAAGGGCGAACTCGACTATGTCAACGCCTTTACGCTGCTCGTGGCCGTTGTCCTGTCCGCCCAGGCCACCGATGCCGGCGTCAACAAGGCAACCAAAGCGCTGTTCGCCATTGCCGATACACCACAAAAGATGGTTGCCCTCGGCCTTGACGGCATCACCGAACACATCAAGTCGATCGGGCTTTTCCGCAACAAGGCCAAAAATGTCCTGGCGCTTTCCCAAAAGCTGATCGCCGAATATGACTCGCAAGTGCCGGAAAACCGCGAGGCTCTGGAAAGTCTGCCAGGCGTTGGACGCAAGACGGCCAATGTCGTTCTGAACATCGCCTTTCACCAGCCGACCATGGCGGTCGACACGCATATTTTTCGCCTCGGCAACCGGATCGGACTGGCCCCAGGCAAGACGCCGCGCGAGGTTGAGGACATTCTCGACATCGTCATTCCCGATCCCTATCGCCTTCACGCCCATCACTGGCTGATCCTGCACGGGCGCTATGTGTGCAAGGCACGCAAGCCCGATTGTCCGAACTGCATCATCAGAGCCTGGTGCCGTTACGAGGCCAAGACCGAATAGACCAAGGTTTTGGGAACCGCTGGAACGGTTTCGGTTCGCTCTTGGAAATAGAAAAGTGATTCACGTGAAACTGCGGCGCCAAATCCGCTTTGCCGGCACGGGGCGAGCCGATACACTTCGCCAAGATGGATTTCGCCAACCAAGGAGAACACAAACGCCATGACCGACACGGTTTTCGATGTCTTGACCATAGGCAATGCCATTACGGACGTCCTGGCGGAATCCGACGACGGTTTTCTCGAACGCGAAGGTATGACCAAGGGCATCATGCATCTGGTCGAGGGCGAACGCGCCGATTACCTTTATGACCTGATGCCGGAAGACAAGCGGCAGATTTCCGGCGGCAGCGCCGCCAATACCGCCGTCGGCGTCACCTCGCTCGGCGGTCGCGCGGCCTTTGTCGGCAAGGTGGCAGACGACGATATCGGTCATTTCTACACCGAGGACCTGCAATCGGCCGGCGTCAGCTACACCACACCCTGGCTGGAACACGGCTCCGGTTCGGGCCGCTCGATGATCCTGATCACGCCGGACGGCGAGCGCACCATGAACACCTATCTCGGCGCCTGCCACAATCTGACCGATCAGGACATTCTCGAAGACGACATCAGCGGCGCTGAAATCACTTTCATGGAAGGCTATCTGTGGGATCCGCCGGAGGCCAAGCGCGCCTTCGTCAAGGCGGCCGAAATCGCCCATCGGCACGGGCGCGCCGCCGCCATCACCCTATCCGATCCGTTCTGCGTCAACCGCTTCCGCGGCGAATTCCTTGATCTCATGCGGTCGAAGACCGTCGACTACGTTTTCGCCAATCTTGAAGAGCTGAAAGCCCTTTACGGCACCGACGATGTCGGCGCCGCCGTTCGCCAAATCGGCAGTGACTGCCGTATCGCCGCCATCACCATGGGCGCGCGCGGCGCCATGGCGGTGCGCAATGGCGAGGTGATGACCGTGCCGGCCTATCCGGTCGAACGCGTCGCCGATGCCACCGGCGCGGGCGATCTTTTCGCCTCGGGTTTCCTGCTCGGCATCGCCCGCGGCCTCGATACCGAAAAAGCCCTGCACCTGGGCGCCATGTCGGCTTCCGAGATCATTTCCCATGTTGGCGCAAGGCCACAAAGCAGCCTTGCCGAAATGGGCAAGACCCTTGGGTTGCTGTAGGGAAGTCGAGAAGCTTTGAGGAAAAAGTGGCCACTTACAGAGAAATCCAGCATTGGGTTCAAGTGAACCACGGCTTCATGCCGAAAACATGTTGGATTGCGCATTGCAAGGAACTGAAAGGGCTACCTGTCTCGATAGCGCCAAATCGTCGTGACGCGTCAACGCGGCAAATCCGCTGTCCGATGAAAAAACGAAATGCAATATTTGCCGCTTTTGACCACTTCAACATGAAGTAAGGTCTTTCCCCAGTGGATTTCATCCGTTTCTGGACCCCGGCCTTCGCCGGGGTGACGGTGGGAGTTTGTCTGCCGCCTTTTTGTTCGCATCTGTGCCGGCTCTATGCATTCGTCATCTCAGCTTTCGAGCCGGGATCCAGCAGCGCGCAGGTCCTTGCGCGCTCTAGGGTACGTTCACAGAAACGCCGTCACTCCTGAAGTCCCGAACAGACCGGAAATGACAAAATACGCTCGTCGAGATCGGGCCTTTTTCGATCCTCACAGTTTCTTGAGATGCACCGTCTCGATGGAATGGTCTTCGGCTTTGGTTAAAATGAGATCGGCGCGGCTGCGCGTCGGCAACACGTTGTCGAGAAGATTGGGCATGTTGATGGTATCCCAGACTTCGACGGCCATGTCCGTGGCCTCGGTCTCGCTCAGTTTCGAGAATTGGTGGAAATAGGAACTGGGATCGCGGAAGGCCGTGTCCCTCAGCCTCAGGAACCGCTCGACGAACCATTTTCTGAGATGCGCTTCGTCGGCATGGATATAGATCGAGAAATCGAGGAAATCCGATGCGAACAGGATCGGCTTGCCGGTCTTGGGCAACTCACCGGGTTGAAGGATGTTGAGCCCTTCGACGATGAGAATATCGGGCTGATCGACGACAATGACCTCGTCGGGTTTCACATCGTAGATGAGGTGAGAATAAACCGGAGCGGCGATGCGCCTCCGACCTGATTTGACGGCGGCGAGAAAGGCGATGAAAGCGGTCAGATCGTAGCTTTCAGGAAAGCCCTTGCGATCGGTCAGCCCGCGTTCTTCCAAGACGGCATTCGGATACAAGAACCCGTCCGTCGTCACCAAGGATACGCGCGGCGATGTTGGCCAGCGTTGCAGGAGCGCCTGCAGGATACGTGAGGTCGTCGACTTGCCGACCGCGACCGAACCGGCGACCCCGATGATATAGGGGACTTTCGGGCCTTTCGAACTCAAAAAGGCGTTCGAGGCCTGATGTAGATCCTGGATTGCCTCGACATAAAGCGACAGGAGGCGCGTCAGCGGTAGATAGACGTTTTCGGCTTCGGAGAGGGATATCGGATCGTTGAGGGCGTGCAGTCGGTCGATATCTTTTTCGCTGAGGGTCATCGGTTCGCCGTCGCGAAGCACGGCCCATTCATGCATCGAAAAGACCTGATACGGCTCGAATCCGATGCCGTGCCGGCTCATGATGCCGTCCCCCGCCCGCGCGATGCCTTTTCCTCCAGGCCCGATTGCGCCGTGCGGCGATCGAGTTCGGCCATCACGTCGTCAAGCGGCACGCCGGAAGCGATCAGCGTGACCAGCAGATGATAGAAAAGATCGGCGCTTTCCTTGATGAGTTCCGGTCTGTCGCCGATGCTGGCGGCGATGACCGCCTCCACTGCTTCCTCGCCGAGTTTCTTGGCGCAACGCGGCACGCCGGCAGCGACGAGCTTGGCCGTGTAGCTTTGTTCAGGACTGGCCTTTGCGCGGATCAGCAAACGGGCATTGAGCTCTTCGAGTGTCACGCTCCACTCCTTATGGATCTTGATCAGACCGAATTCCGTTTCGACATTAGGTCGTTTCGATGTCTCAATAGCATGAAAACGCGCGCCCCGAAGGCGGCACCCGCGATGATGGATAATGACGCTTTCAGCCGTCCATGCGCATATCGATGCCCGCCTTGGCCATATAGGCCTTGGCTTCGGCAATGGTGTAGGTGCCGAAATGGAAGATCGAGGCGGCCAGAACGGCGCTTGCATGGCCGTCGCGTACGCCTTCGACCAGATGATCGAGCGTGCCGACGCCACCCGAGGCGATGACCGGCACCGGCACGGCATCGGCAATGGTGCGGGTCAGTTCGATGTCGAAGCCGATCTTGGTGCCATCGCGATCCATCGAGGTCAAAAGGATCTCGCCGGCCCCGTTCTCGACCGAGCGGACGGCATAGTCGACGGCATCGATCCCGGTCGGCGTACGTCCGCCATAGGTGTAGATTTCCCAGTGATCGCCGGATCGTTTGGCATCAACCGCAACGACGATGCACTGATCCCCGAATTTGTCGGCGGCACGGGCAACGAAGTCGGGATCCTTCACCGCGGCGGTGTTGATCGACACCTTGTCGGCGCCGCTGAGCAAAAGCTTGCGGATGTCCTCGATGGTCCTGACGCCACCGCCCACCGTCACCGGCATGAAGCATTGTTCGGCGGTGCGGGTCACCACGTCGAAGATGACGTCGCGATTCTCGTGGCTGGCGGTGATGTCGAGAAATGTCAGTTCGTCCGCACCGGCGGCATCATAGGCCATGGCCGCCTGGACCGGATCGCCGGCATCGATCAGATCGACGAAATTGACGCCTTTGACGACGCGGCCGTCCTTGACGTCGAGGCAGGGAATGATGCGGGTCTTGAGGGTCACAGGACGGCCTCCATTCTTTCATCATGACGCGTCCTCGCGGCTTTGCCGCTACGGGCGTCGTTTGCGTCCTTGACGTCGAGGCAGGGAATGATTCCTGTTTTAAGAGTCATGCCTTAATCCCTTTCAGCACCGCCAGCGCTTCGGCCGGATCGATGCGTCCATCGTAAAGCGCGCGGCCGGAAATGGCGCCTTCGAGCACCTGCAGGTCCGGTCGTGTCATCATCTCGATATCGGCCATCGAGGCGAGGCCGCCGGAGGCGACGACCGGAATGGAAATGGCTTTCGCCAGGTCCAGCGTCGCGGTCCAGTTAATACCGGTCAACACGCCGTCGCGATCGATATCTGTATAGATGATCGCGGCCACCCCGGCGCCTTCGAAGCGTTTTGCCAGTTCGACGGCGCTCAATTCGGACGTCTCGGCCCAACCCTCGACCGCGACCTTGCCACCGCGCGCGTCGATGCCAACAGCGATCTGGCCCGGGAAACGCTTGCAGGCGTCAATGACCAGCTTTGGATCGCGAACCGCGACGGTGCCGAGAATGACGCGTGTCAGCCCCTTTTCGAGCCATGTCTCGACATGTTCGAGCGTCCGGATTCCCCCGCCAAGCTCGACCGGCATGGTCACCGCCTTAAGGATTGCCTCGACGGCCGCGCCGTTGACGCTCTCGCCGGCAAAGGCGCCATTGAGATCGACCACGTGTAGATATTCGAAGCCCTGATCTTCAAAACTTTTCGCCTGGGCGGCAGGCGACTCGTTGAAGACCGTCACCCGGTCCATGTCGCCGAGTTTCAGCCGGACACACTGGCCATCCTTGAGATCAATGGCAGGGAACAGGATCATCGACTTGTCCTCTTGGCCGCCATCACGGCGCCCAGTTCAAAAAGTTGGCGATAAAGGCAAGACCGAGTGTCTGGCTCTTTTCCGGATGGAACTGGGTGCCGATCATGTTGTCGCGGCCGACAGCGGCCGTGACCGGCATACCGTAATTGGCCGTGGCGATCAGTTCGCCCGGCGCATTGAGCGCCATATGATAGGAATGGACGAAATAGGCATGCAAGCCGTCCGGGCCGGTCGGGATGCCGTCGAACAGCGCGTGCGGCTGGACAAGATCGATGGTGTTCCAGCCCATATGCGGCACCTTGAGGCTTTTGTCCTTCGGCTCGATCAGCTTGACCTCGCCGTCGATCCAGCCAAAGCCGTCGTGCACACCCTTTTCGAGGCCGCGCCTGGCCATCAATTGCATGCCGACGCAGATGCCCAGGAAAGGCACGCCGCCGCCAACCACCCTTTCCTCGAGCGTTTCGCGCATGCCCGTAACCGCCAGCAGACCGGCACGGCAATCGGCAAAGGCGCCGACGCCGGGAAGCACGATCCTGTCGGCTTTTCGGACGCGTTCGGGATCGGAGGTCACGAGAACCTCGATGTTGGTGCCGGTTTCGCGCACCGAGCGTTCGAAGGCCTTGGCCGCCGATTTGAGATTTCCCGAACCATAATCGATGATGGTGAGGATCCCGGTCATTTCACCGTCTCCAAAATCCAGTCGCGTTCGGCCAGTGCACCATTCGCCGCGACAACCTGCCCGGCCAGCCGGTACCCCTGACGCAAAAGGGCCGCCACGTGAAGATCGGCGGCGGAAAAACCGATCCACAGGGCGAAAACGATGTAAAGCCAGAACGCCGCCGCGCTTCCGGCAAACAGTCCGGCAACACCGATCAGCACCAGCCCGACCAACCAGCCGAAGGTTTCGAGCCACAATCCGTTAAGCGCGCCCCAGATCGGCGGAACCAGAGCCGCGCCCCAGCTGAACCCGTCCCGGATCACCACGCTCGCCAGAGGGTCGCTGCTATCGCGCGGTGTCAGAATCGCGAAAAACGACATGAGCCTGCTCCTTGTCGGAGCCTTGTTAATCCATTTTGTCCAAAGAGGGAATTGCGCTCTGGGTGCGCCACGTTTTCCCATTTGACGATTGGAACGACGCCCGGTTTCGTACCGGAACCCAAATCTCGCTCTTTCAGGCCATCGGTCGTGCCGGATTGTGCATAAATTGCTATGAAAAGCGTGAAGAACGGGGAAAACGGGCACGATTGACGACAGGAAAGATCGTTTGACGTTTCAACGCGCCGTGTCCTGACGGATCTAGATATTAGTTTTTGCTAACACTTAATTTGCTGTCAGGGCTTTCGCCCGGCATGGCGCACGATCTCGGCTTCGAGGTGTTTCAGATCTTCGGGCGCCAGCTTGTCGATGTCGCGCGCGAGGCGGTTGGCCAGCGCCGTCGCTTCCGGCGCCATGCCGGCGGTGTCGATGGTGACCTTTGGATCGGAAATCTCGGAAAGCCGGATCAGATCCTCGGCCTCGTCCCAGATGACGTTGAAATAAGCGATGATGCGCTGCATCAGGTCCCAGGTCGGGGTGCCGCGCCGCCCGTGTTCGAGGGCGGACAGATAGGCGCTCGAAATCTTGAGTGCGGCGGCCATCTGCTTGAGCGTAATGCCGCGTTCTGCCCGCATCTGTCTCAACCGAACGCCGAGCGGTGTCATGACACATGCCTTTTCAGTCGCACATAGAAGGCGCCTTCACCGCCATGTTCCCGCGCGGCGGTTTCCCAACCGGCCACAAGCGGTGCCAAGGTTTTTTCACTCAGCCAGAGCGGCAGCATGGCGCGCAGTATGCCTTTTTGTTCGATCTGGCCATAGCCGGTTTTTTTAAGGCCCATTCCGGTGATGACGAGCACTGTCCTGTCGCCGCGATTGTGGCGCGCGGCAATGAAGCGACAAAGCGCGGCATGTGCTTCGTCCTGTCTCAGTCCATGCAGATCGACGCTGGCGTCGATCGGCACCTGACCGCGCCGGAGCTTGCGATTGAGATTGGGTTCGATCGGCTTGTCGAGACTGGTCGGCTTGCGCGGCACGGGAACGGGAACGGCATGCCCATTGGTCGGTGGAGGCGGCCGGCGCTTGGTCTGGGTATCGGTCTTTTGATGGGTGACCGGCACCGGCGGCGTATCGTCAGGAATTTCGATCAGCCTTTCAGGATGAAGCGGGCTGACGGTACGGGTAACCTCGGTCCACAAATGCCAATCCTTGAGGCGTGGCGTCTTGCGGCCTGGTCCCCGCATAACACGTCCCCGTTCGATCAGTCGAGCTGACTCGTGGCGACGAGTTTCCAGTTTGGATCGCGTGATCTGACAGAGCGGGCGAAGGTCCATTCATCCTTGATGGTCATCACCTGATCGGCATTGCCTTCGATCAGGGTCCCTTCGGCGTCGCGCGTCGCCGAAACGATCTCGGCCTTGTACCGAATGGTGATTTGGGCGACCTTTTTATCGAATTCCACATCGGAAATTTCGATGCCGGGCAATCCTACAAAGGTGAAATCGACCGTGTGACCTGCCACTTCGCGTTCGGAAATGACCTGATCGAATCCGTCATAGACATCCTTGTCCAACAGAAATTTCAGCGTCTTGCGGTCGCCCGAAGCAAAGGCGGTCACGATCATTTCGTAAGCCGACTTGGCACCTTCGAGGAAGGATTTCGGCATGAAACTCCGGTCGGCCGCGCCAATGGCCGCAAGACCCTCGGCGATCTCCTGATTGCCGCCGGACAATTGTTCGATCTCGGCTTCGAGCTTGCGGTGGCGGTGATCGTCCGACTGGGCGTCGAGGTTGTCGGTCGCAGCGCGCGGCGCCACCACGATATCGTCGGGGGCGCCTTCTTTGGTCTTGTCGGCGGATTGCGGCCGGACGCGCGGCACGGGCGGCTTTTCGTTTCCGGTTCGGGAACCGAGCACCGAACGCATACGCAGGAACACAACGATGATCACGCCAATGGCGATCAGTGTCGGGATATCAAGAAAATCGGACATGAAAGAGCGCGATCCTGTTTAGGTGGGGATGCAACCCCGAAGAGTCGCAACCAAGACGAATTGTCCTATATATAGGCAAAGCTATGCCCAAGACCAGTTGACGGTAACGGTTTGCCGTCACGAATCCGTTCGTCCAACCGGGATCAATTCATGGCCGCTTACCTGTTCGCTCTTTTTCTGCTCGTTCCGCTGATCGAGATCGGTCTTTTCATCCTTCTCGGTCAGGCGATCGGATTGTGGCCAACCCTGTTCGGCGTGCTGGTGACGGCCCTTATCGGTTCGGCCATTATTCGCTCCCAGGGTCAATCGCTGATCTCGGATATCAAACGCCAGTTCGAAGCCGGCGCTCTGCCCGCCGAACAGTTGTTCAACGGCTTGATCATCGGCATTGCCGGCGCCTTGCTGCTGACGCCGGGCTATTTCACCGACACGGTTGGCTTTTTGCTGCTCGTTCCGCAGCTTAGGCATCTGCTTTATGCCTATTTGAAAACCAAGATCACGGTTACCAGCTTTGCCACCGAAACACGTACCGAAACACGGTCGCGTCGGGATGGTGTCGTCGATCTGGACGATGACAGTTGGCGAGATCGTTAAGCGGCGGTTTGCTTGCGGTTTCGGGGCAAAAGTGCTAGAGCGGCCAACGGAAAAGCGATCGTCGAGCATTGGCTAAAAAGAGCCGTGTCGACAATTGGATAGATCGCGGTTTGCGTGGAACCCCGGTTTTTTTAGCTGCCGCCGTCGACAAAAAAGGGACGAAAAAGATGAGCGATGAGACAGAAGGCGCAAAGGACGGTGCGGCTCCGTCAGGGCAGACGGGATCAGATGCGGCGCAAGCCCCTGTCTGGCGTCTGGTCAGCCAGTATATCAAGGATCTGAGCTTCGAAAACCCGAACGCACCGGCATCGATCCTCGCCGGCACGACCACGCCGAAATTCGACGTCAACATCAATGTCGGCGTCAACAAGCTGCCGAACGATCTTTACGGCGTCGACATGACCATCAAGGCGAAGACCACGCGCGACGACGCGGTTCTGTTCAATATCGAACTCGTTTACGGCGGCGCGTTCCTGGTCCGGAACATCCCCGACCAGCAGCTGGCCCCCTTGCTGATGATCGAAAGCCCCCGTTTGCTGTTCCCGTTCGCGCGCCAGATTCTGGCAACGATCAGCCAGCAGGGCGGTTTCCCACCGCTGATGATGGAACCGGTCGATTTTGCCCAGATCTATCGGTCCAATCTTGCCGCGCTGGCCAAGGCGCAGCAAGAACAGGCCGCCGCCGCTGGCGAAACGCCGAAGACCGACGCCTGATCGCTTGAAGCTTCTGGCAATCCGTTTTTCTCCCCCGCCAGGCGGGGGAGAAAACAAAGATTTTTGTTTGGTAAAACCAAGCCCCTGACTTTAGTCAAAGAGGGAAAGCCGCCGGTATAAACGCTTACGGCTCTACCCTAACCGACCCGGTTTTGCCGGCCCCCTCCTTTATTTGAAAAAGGAAAACCGGGGGCGGCGCTTCGGCAAAAATTCTAAAAGTTCCTAATCGGTATATTTCGACCAGATCACCGCCTCGCCCAGGCTGGCGATGAAATCCTTATGGCTTTGCCGTTCCGTATCATTCAGGCGCGGCGGCAAGGCTTCGGAGCGTTTTCGTGTCGAGGGACGGGATCGTTCGGTTTTCTGATCAGCCTTGGCGGTCGTCGCAGGCGCTTCGGACAGAGCCAGCACTACCTGTCGGCCGCCGATCAGTTCAAGATAGACCTCGGCCAGAATTTCACTATCGAGCAAGGCCCCGTGCAGCGTTCGTTTGGAATTGTCGATGCCGTAAAGCTTGCACAGGGCATCAAGACTGGCCCGCGCACCGGGATTGACTTCCCTTGCCAGACGCACCGTGTCGATGACCGGATTGGCGAGACTGGGGCGACCGACATTTTCGAGTTCGGCATTGAGAAAGCCGATATCGAAGGCCGCGTTATGGATGATCAGCGTGTCTTCTGCCACGAAGGCGAGAAAATCGTCGGCTTCGACGGAAAACAGCGGCTTGTCGGCCAGAAAGGCGTCGTCGAGCCCGTGAATGCGCTGGGCTTCCTCGGGCATGTCGCGTTCGGGATTGAAGTATTTGTGCCAGTACTGGCCGGTCGGAACGTGATTGATCAGTTCGACGCACCCGATTTCGACGATGCGATGTCCCTCGGCCGGGCTCAGGCCGGTGGTTTCGGTATCGAGGACGATTTCGCGGGTCATGGTGAAATGTCCTTTGTTGCGGCGCGCCGTCGACAATCGGTCAGAATGTCGGCCACCTGTGCCCTGGTTTTCTTGAGTGCGCCACCGGTATCGATACGATAATCGGCCCGCTCCAGTTTTTCCGTCTGACCGATCTGACGGGCAAGCACTGCCTTGAGTTTTTCCACGGTCATGCCCGGCCGGGCGAGGGCACGTCGCCGCTGGATCTTTTGATCGCACCAGGTTACCGCCACGGCATCGAGCGGGTAATTAATCCCCGTCTCGTAAAGCAGCGGGATTTCGAGAACGACGATGTCGCCGCCTTTTTCGCGGACCTGATCCAGAAAGACGAAGGTTTCCTCGCGCACCATGGGATGGATCAGCGCTTCGAGCGTGTTGATGCTTCCGGGCACTTCCATCAGCTTCTTGGCCAAAAGGACGCGATCGACCACACCATTGACCACCGTGCCGGGGAACCGGGCCTCGACCGCGCCGGCCGCGCGACCGGCGTAAAGCGCATGCACCGTTTCGTCGGCCGAACGCACCGGCACGCCCATTCCGGCGAACAGAGACAGGACCGTCGACTTGCCGGTTGCGATGGATCCGGTGAGACCGAGAACGAAGGTCATGAAAGTCCCATATCTCTTTCGACCAATGTTCTCAATTCCGCCGTGACGTCGGGACGTTGACCGAACCAGGCGGTGAATCCCGGTACGGCCTGATGCAAAAGCATGCCCAATCCGTCGACGGTCTTCAGTCCCAATGCCGCCGCATCGGCCAGAAGCGGCGTTTCGAGCGGTGTGTAGACGATATCGGTCACCAGCGCCTTTTTGTTCAAACAGTCGAGCGGCAGGGCGTTAAATCGTGTGCCATGCATGCCGATGGTGCTGGTGTTGACGACAAGACGCGCCTCAGCAGCGAAAGCATCGAACCGCGCCAGCGACGCACCTGTTATGTCGGCCTTGAGCTTTTTATCAAGCTCATCGGCAAGCGCTTCGGCGCGCGCGCCGGTACGATTGAGGATCACGATCGGCGAAAAACCGCGGTAATCGAGGCCCACAATGATGGCACGCGCCGCACCACCGGCACCGAGCACCAGGGCGGGACCGCTTTGCTGGTCCCATCCGGGCGTCCTGTCGTCGAGATTGGCAAGAAACCCATGCCAGTCGCTGTTGCTTCCAATCAGTCTTTTATCGTCAACAACCAGCGTGTTGACGGCACCAATCGTTCGGGCAGTCTCATCGATTTCATCGCAATAGGTCATGACCGCTTGTTTGTGCGGCACCGTGACGTTTCCGCCAATATAGTCTTTTTTGCGAACCGCTTCGAAAAATCCGTCAAGTGCCTCAGGCGCCACATCGATACAACGATACTCCCCCTCAAGACCGAGCTTTTCCAGCCAGAACCCATGGATGAGCGGAGATCGGGAATGGGCCACGGGATGGCCGATAACAAAGGCCGTTCTGCTCATGACGATTGTGTTCCGGAACAAAGCTCGGGAGCGAACCGACGCAACGCAGTCAAAAGAGGCAGAAGCGGCAGGCCCAACATGGCAAAATAGTCACCTTCTATCCTGGTGAACAACCTTATTCCCGGTCCTTCCAGTCGATAGCAACCAACAGTTTTCAGAAGCTCTTCTCCCTCCCTTTCGATTTGAAACGCCAGGTCCGCCTCATCAAGCAACGCCATTTTCAGCACGGCGGTTTCAACGTGATGGAAAAGTTCGTGACCGTCTTCATAGAGCGATACGGCGGTAACCAGATTATGGGTCTGGCCCGATAAGTTAAGAAGGCGGGCGCGGGCTGCCGCTATGGTCTTGGGTTTTTGAAGGATGCGCCCCTTAAATGCGAGAACCTGATCGGCGCCGATGACAAACGAGGACGGTCGTTCAGCGCTCGTTTTCCTGGCTTTGGCTGCAGCCAGTTTCAGAGCGATCTCGTCCGGATCCGCTGAACCGGAATCGGCGATCAGTCCTTCTTCATCCACAAAGGCGGGAACGGTTTCGAACGCGAACCCTGCATCGCTCAAAATCCGAGCGCGCGCAGGGCTTTGCGAGGCAAGAACGAGGCTTGGAAGGACGTGTTTGTCCATCATGTTCTCAACATATCCCGCTGGCTTGTGACTCAAAATGAATAAATCGGCGGTTCGACGAAAACCATCCCCGCTAGGGCGGTTTTGCCTCCACAGCTTGTCTCTGAATCCGGGAAGGGGAGAATTTGGGCGAGAAACGAGGAGAACGCACGACCGAAAGGTTAATGAATCATTAACAGGCATGCCTCAACAGGTCCTGCACAGGGCAGAAGCCGCTAACCTTTTGTTAACCCAAAAAATTATCGAACTGTTAACAATTGGCCTTCTCGTCATGCACTGTTGAGCGATCTGAACGGAATCGGCGCGTGAGTCACCCGGCTTGTGGCGGTTGCGGAATTCAGGCTAAACACCGCCATAAAGAAGAAGAAGAAAGAATCTAGAGTCTTTTATCGTTTGAATGGCATCGGATTCGCGCTTGACCCAAAAACCCCTTCTCGAAACGCTACGCGGGAAAAAACAGCCTCGCCCCCCCATCTGGTTCATGCGTCAGGCCGGCCGATATTTGCCCGAATATCGTGCGACCCGTGCCAGGGCGGACGACTTCCTCTCGCTTTGCTACACACCGAAGCTGGCCAAAGAAGTCACCCTTCAGCCCGTCACGCGTTTTGATCTCGACGCGGCTATCCTTTTTTCAGACATTCTCGTTATCGCGGATGCGCTCGGACAGTCCTCGAGATTTGAAGACGGTCTTGGACCGGTCCTTGAACCACTCGAACCTTATGACATCACCCGTCTTGATGGCCAAAACATCAAAATTAGACTGGCGCCGGTTTTTCAGACTGTCTCCGACGTCAGGGCCTCGCTTTCGGCCGAAAAAACACTGATCGGATTTTGCGGCGGGCCCTGGACGGTTGCGACCTATATGGTCGGGGGCAAAAGTTCGAACGATCAGGCAAAAGCAAGACTTTTCGCCTTGAGACATCCCGAAAGCTTTGCGCGATTGATCGACATTCTTGTTGAGGCAAGCATCGATTACCTGACGGCGCAATTCGAGGCCGGAGCGGATTGTGTGCAGGTTTTTGAAAGCTGGGCGCTCAATCTTGATGAGGGGATGTTTTTCGATGAGGTTATCGAGCCGAATCGGCGCATCGTCGACGGGGTCAGGGATCGGGTCGGTTCTGCGGTCCTGATCGGCTTTCCGCGGGGTGCGGGCGCAAATCTGTCATCCTTCGCCGAAAGGACGGGATATGACGCCATCGGACTCGATCAGATGGTTCCCCTCGAAAAGGTGGACTCGCTTGTTGGCAAGAGTTTGCCGGTTCAGGGAAACCTCGATCCGATACGGCTGGTCGCCGGTGGCCCGCAACTCGATCGCCGTATCGAAGAAATCATTTCTGCTTTCGAACAAAGGCCGCATGTATTCAATCTCGGGCATGGCATCGTTCCGGAAACACCTATCGCGCATGTCGAGCAAATGATCGCTGGTGTAAGGGGTCACTAGTCGATCGTTTCTTTTCCGCCGTCGCGTGTCATCATTTCAGTCCGGGAACCGACAAAGAGGTCCGGAAAAGTCTTTTTGGCCAAAAGTCTTGGAACGGCATAACAAACAAGGCGCCCAAATGGCGCTTCCTATGTGGTCTTTTTAACGAAACTGGCAAAAGGTCGCGTTGACGTCGGCGACGATTCACGCTTGCGTGAAACGACCGATCGCGTTAAGCACGAGCATTCCCTTCTTGCGCCAGAACAAGAGCCACGTATTCAAGGCCGTGCGCAACTCTTTCCCAAACAAAATACACTGCCCCAAGGGTCGACCTATCCATGCAGAATATGAAGCTCAGCGAGCTCAAGTCGAAATCGCCCGCAGAACTGTTGTCGTTTGCCGAAGAACTGGAAGTTGAAAATGCTTCCACCCTTCGCAAACAGGAAATGATGTTCGCCATCCTCAAGCAGCTTGCGTCGAACGAGGTCGATATCACCGGCGAGGGCGTGGTCGAGGTGCTGCCGGATGGGTTCGGATTTCTCCGCTCGCCGGATGCGAACTATCTGCCGGGCCCGGACGATATCTATGTCAGCCCATCCCAGATCAGGCGGTTTTCGTTAAGGACCGGCGATACGGTCGAAGGACAGATCCGCTCGCCAAAGGAAGGCGAACGCTATTTCGCCCTTTTGAAGGTCAATACCATCAATTTCGAAGATCCGGATGCCACACGGCACAAGGTCAATTTCGACAATCTGACGCCGCTTTATCCCGACGAACGCCTGCAGATGGAAATCAACGACGCGGTCATCAAGGACAAATCGGGTCGTGTCATCGATCTCGTCGTCCCGCTCGGCAAGGGTCAACGCTGCCTCATCGTCGCGCCGCCGCGCGTCGGCAAGACGATCATGATGCAGAACATCGCCAGGTCGATTTCGGCCAACCATCCGGAATGCTATCTGATTGTCCTTTTGATCGACGAGCGGCCGGAAGAAGTCACCGATATGCAGCGCACCGTTGACGGCGAGGTTATCGCCTCGACCTTCGACGAACCGGCGACGCGCCACGTCCAGGTGGCCGAAATGGTCATCGAAAAGGCCAAGCGCCTGGTCGAGCACAAGCGTGATGTCGTTATCCTTCTCGATAACATCACCCGTCTCGGGCGCGCCTACAACACCGTCATTCCGTCCTCCGGCAAGGTGCTGACCGGCGGCGTCGATGCCAACGCCCTGCAGCGGCCGAAGCGCTTCTTCGGTGCCGCCCGCAATATCGAGGAGGGCGGTTCGCTGACCATCATTTCCACGGCGCTGATCGATACCGGCTCGCGCATGGACGAAGTGATTTTCGAAGAGTTCAAGGGCACCGGTAACGCCGAAATCGTCCTTGACCGCAAGATCGCCGACAAGCGTGTCTTCCCTGCCATCGACATCCAGAAATCCGGTACCCGCAAGGAAGAGCTTCTGGTGGAGCCGGATATCTTAAAAAAGATGTATGTGCTTCGGCGTATCCTCAATCCCATGGGCACGATCGACGCCATGGAATTCCTGCTCGACAAGCTGAGACAGACCAAGACCAATGCCGATTTCTTCGATTCGATGAACACCTGATGGCATCATGCCCGCAATGCGCTCGACAATTGTCGCCCTGTCATCCGGGGCGGTTCCGAGCGGGGTCGCCGTCATCCGCCTCAGCGGACCGAAGACCCGGGACGTCATATCCCGGCTTGCCGGCTCGCTCCCGGAGCCACGTCGTCTGGTTTTAAAAACGGTAAGGACCGCGCAAGGCGAGGTTCTCGATAAAGGCCTTGTCGTCTTTTTCCCAAGCCCGAACAGCTTCACCGGCGAGGATTGCGCCGAATTTCACCTGCACGGGTCGCGTGCCGTTGTCGATGCGGTCATAAGGGAAATCCGATCGGTTCCGGATGTGGAACTCGCAATGGCTGGCGCGTTTACCAGACGGGCCTTTGAGTTCGGAAAACTCGATCTGACGCAGGTCGAAGGCATAGGCGATCTCATTGCGTCGGAAACGGAGACGCAAAGACGCCAGGCGCTGAAACGAAGTTCGGGCGAACTTGGGCAAAGGATCGCGCATTGGCGAAACGCCTTTGTCGATCTCAGAGCGGAAGTGGAAGCCCGGCTTGATTTCTCCGATGAAGAAGATGTCGCTGAAGCGCTGCCGGAACAGTTTCGGCGCGACCTTGAAGCGCTCGAACAGGATCTTCGAAACGCGCTTTCAAGCTATGAAGGCGGGCGGATAACCCGGGAAGGGTTTCGCGTGGTCATCGCTGGCGCGCCGAATGCCGGAAAATCATCACTGCTTAACGCCCTGGCTGGCAGCGAGGATGCCATTGTCAGCCCGGAAGCGGGGACGACGCGTGATGTCAAGGAAGTCCAGCTCAACCTTTCCGGCGTCATGGTTCGTCTTTTCGACGTGGCTGGGTTACGCAAAAGCGTGTCCTTGGCGGAATTGGAAGGCGTGCGCCGCGCCGAGCGAGCAATGAAGGAAGCGGATCTGGTGCTCTGGCTGAAAGCGCCGGATACGGAAAAGGCGAGAAAGCCGGACGATGTGAAGGCGCTCTGGACGATCGCCAGCAAGGCCGATCTTTACACCGAACGACAGGAATACGTCTTGTCCCTGTCGTGCCGGACGGGCGCGGGAATCTCAGCTCTGAAAGAGCGGATAAGCGAACAAGCCGTTCAATCGACGGCGGCGGAGAGCGTGTTGATCTCGCATCTTCGTGACAAACAGGCCATTGAACGAAGCCTTTCCTATCTGGCAAAAGCGGGGGAAAGAAAGACGCCGGACGAGATTTTGGCGGAAGACTTAAGGCTTGGCGCACAAGAACTGGCACGACTGACCGGTGAGATCGACGCCGAACAGGTGCTGGATAGATTGTTTGCCGGGTTTTGTATTGGCAAGTGATTCACGTGAAACACGCGAACCGGCGTAAGACAGAGCCGAACCAGTGAGTGAAGGGCTATTTGATGCGTGACGCGGATGTAATCGTCGTCGGTGGTGGACATGCCGGGTGCGAAGCGGCCGCGGCGGCGGCGCGGCTGGGCGCAAGAACCGTGCTCGTCACCCACAAAATCGAGACCATCGGCGAAATGAGCTGCAACCCGGCCATCGGTGGTTTGGGCAAAGGACATCTGGTTCGAGAAATCGATGCGCTCGATGGTTTGATGGGGCGGGTTGCGGATCGTGCCGGTATCCAGTTTCGCCTGCTCAACAGGCGCAAGGGACCGGCTGTGCGCGGACACCGGGCGCAAATGGACCGCAAGCTTTACAAAAAGGAGATGCTGGCGGCCCTCACCGCCCAGGAAAACCTTGAGATCGTTGCGGCCGAAGCCAACGAAATCCTTTTCGAAAACAAAAAAGTCAGCGGCATCAGACTCGGTACGGGTGAAGAGATCGGCGCCCCGAGCGTCGTTCTGACGACAGGAACGTTTTTGCGCGGTGTCATTCATCGCGGCGACGTCTCGACGCCGGCGGGACGTATTGACGAAGCGCCGGTGGTCGGGTTGGCCAAATGCCTCGATACGCTAGAATTGCCGCTCGGAAGACTGAAAACGGGAACGCCGGCGCGCCTTCTGAAATCGAGCATCGACTATTCGGTTCTGGAAGAACAAAAGGGCGATGACGTTCCGGAGATGTTTTCGGTCCTGAGCTCCGGGCCGGTCGTTCCACAGGTTTCCTGCTACATCACGAGAACAAACCTTAATACCCATCGCATCATCGAGGACAACATCCATCGATCGGCCATGTTCTCGGGAAAGATCAAGAGCCGGGGACCGCGCTATTGTCCGTCGATCGAAGACAAGATCGTCCGGTTTGCCGGGCGTGACGAACATCAGGTTTTTCTTGAGCCGGAAGGGTTGGACAGCGATCTCGTTTATCCTAACGGAGTTTCGACGTCGCTGCCGGAAGACGTGCAGATTGCCTTTTTGAGATCGATGCCGGGTTTGGAAAACGTCGAGCTGGTCCGGGCCGGCTATGCCATCGAATATGACTATGTCGATCCGCGTGCGCTTCATCACACGCTTGAGGTTAAAAACCGGAAGGGCCTGTTCTTTGCCGGGCAGATCAACGGAACGACCGGCTATGAGGAAGCGGCGGCACAGGGCCTTCTGGCCGGCGCCAACGCGGCTCTTTTCGCTTTTGGACGGCCGCAGATCCGTATGTCGCGCACCCAGTCCTATCTCGGGGTCATGGTCGACGATCTGGTGACGCGCGGCATTTCGGAACCCTATCGCATGTTCACCTCGCGCGCCGAATTCCGTCTGCATTTGCGGGCGGACAACGCTGCTGACAGGCTGACGCCTCTCGGAATCGAAACCGGCCTGGTTGGAAAACCGCGGGAAGCGCTTTTTGAAAAGCAGAGACTGGCACTCGGAAGGGCGCGAGAAAAGCTCGAAACGCTGAGCGCGACCCCTCAGCAGGCAGCACAACATGGTTTGCTGCTCAATAAGGACGGCGTCAGGCGCAGCGCCTATCAAATCATGTCTTATCCGGACGCGGATGCAAAAAAGCTGAAAAGCCTGTGGCCGGAGCTTGCATCCATTCCGGACGACATTTTCGAGAAACTTGAAATCGAAGCGAAATACGCCGTCTATCTCGATCGACAGCAGCAGGATATCGATGCCCTGAGGCGAGACGAGTCGCGGGAAATCCCGGACTGGATCGCCTATGAAGATCTGTCCGGTCTTTCTGTGGAAATAAGGCAGAAACTTTCGGCCCAACGTCCGGAGACAATAGCCGACGCCCAGGCCATTGACGGCGTCACGCCGGCCGCAATTCTTCTGCTTTTGTCGATCATCAAACGCGGCCGGCTGGAAAAGACGGCGTGAGCGACAAATCCATCGATCTGATCTCAACCTGGGCCCCGTATTTCTCGCGGCCATTGCCTTCAGTCGTCGGCGATCTCGAAAAACTGGAACGCCTGGTCCGCAAGTGGCAAACGGCGCAAAATCTCGTTTCACGTGAAACCCTTGATGCTTTTTGGCCGCGCCATATCGCTGATTCCCTGCAGGTGCTGCCGCTTTTCACAAAAGCGGAAACCAAAATCTTCGATCTCGGTAGCGGCGGGGGCTTTCCAGCCCTGCCCCTGGCCATTGCCGGAAAAGGAACGAAACGACACTTCGTTCTTTGCGAGTCGAATGCGCGAAAAATCGCTTTTCTGCGCACGGCGATACGGGAATTCGGTCTTGACGCAGAAGTGATCGCCGGACGGATCGAGACGATTGATTCACGTGAAACAGGTCGGGCCGATCTGGTGTTATCCCGCGCGTTGGCGCCGCTTAACCGCCTGTTCGAATTGGCTTTTCCACTGATTCATCCACAGGCGCGCCTCATCTTTCACAAGGGACGGGAAAACCTCAGCGAAATCGAAGCGGCGGGTGCGAATTGGCTTTTCGATGTGGTAAGACACGTCAGTGCAACGAACGACCAGGGCACCTTGCTCGAAATTGGCAATCTCCGCCCGCGGTCGTGATCCAGTTTCTTTTCGGGAGGTCAAGTTGAGCGCGCGCGTTCTCGCCCTCGCCAACCAGAAGGGCGGCGTCGGAAAGACCACCACCGCCATCAATCTCGCTACGGCGCTCGCCGCCGTGGGGGAACGGGTGTTGATCATCGATATCGACCCGCAGGGCAACGCCTCGACCGGTCTCGGCGTCTCCCGACAGGATCGCGAGATTTCCATTTATGACGTTCTGGACGGCGAGCGCGGCATTGCCGAATCGGCGGTCAAGACCGATGTGCCCCAGGTGGCGATCGTTCCGTCGACGCTCGATCTGCTGGGCTTTGAATCCGCCATTTCAGGCGCACCCGACCGCGCTTTTCGGTTGCGCAATGCCCTTAACGAGGCCAACACGCTTTTGATCGAAGGCGGCGTGCCGACCTATGTGCTGATCGATTGTCCCCCCTCGCTTAACCTGTTGACGATCAACGCCTTAACCGCGTCGGATGCGGTACTGGTGCCGATGCAATGCGAGTTCTTCGCGCTGGAAGGATTGAGCCAGCTTTTATCGACCATCGAGCAGATCCGCACCACGCTCAACCCGCGACTTCATATCCAGGGCGTCGTCATGACCATGTACGACAGTCGCAACAACCTGTCCGACCAGGTGGTCCAGGACGTGCGCCGGGAAATGGGCGACCTGGTCTACGAAACGGTAATCCCGCGCAATGTCCGGCTTTCCGAAGCACCATCCTATGGCCGGCCGGCCCTGCTCTACGATCTCAAATGCGCCGGTTCCCAGGCCTATCTCAAGCTGGCGACGGAAGTCATTCGGCGGGAACGGCAATTGAGTGCGGCGTGAGGATCAAGCGATGAACGAGAAATCCGCAAGATTGGGACGTGGCCTGGCGGCGCTGATCGGCGACATGGCGCCTCTGGAGGTTCCCCAGATGGCCGAAGAGGGCGGCATCAAGCGCCTGCCCGTTGCTTCCATCGTTCCGAATCGCGCCAATCCGCGCCGGGATTTCGACACGGACCTGCTCGACGAGCTGGCCTCCTCGATCAAGGAAAAGGGCGTGATGCAGCCGCTTCTGGTGCGGCCGAGCGGGCCGGACACGAACAGCTACGAGCTGATCGCCGGCGAGCGGCGGTGGCGTGCGGCGCAGCGGGCCGGGCTCAATGAGGTTCCCGTCATCATCCGCGAAGTCGACGATCGTGAGGCGCTGGAACTGGCGATCATCGAAAACGTGCAGCGGGCCGATCTCAACCCGCTTGAAGAAGCGCTGGGCTACGATCAGCTTCTCGAACATTTCGACTATACCCAGAACGATCTCGGACAGGTCATCGGTAAATCGCGCTCGCACGTGGCCAATACGCTGAGGCTTTTGAAACTGCCCGACGATGTGCGTGACATGCTGGCGCGGGGCGAGTTGACGGCCGGGCACGCCCGGACCCTGATCACCGCCACCGATCCTTCGGGTCTGGCGCAGCGGATCGTGGCCGAGGGCCTGTCGGTACGTCAGGCTGAAACGCTGATGCAAAACCGGTCGGACAAAACGGCTAGTCAGCGCGTAGCGCCAAAAGAAAAAGATGCCGACACGATCCGGCTTGAAAAACGGTTGTCCGACGCGCTTGGACTTGGCGTGTCGATTTCGCACGGCGAACGTGGCGGCAAGCTGGAAATCCGCTATATGACGCTGGAACAGCTCGATGATCTTTGTCGCCGTCTTGGAATTTCCGGTTGAAATATCAATAGCTTAGCAAGACCGCTCGAATCATTCGCTCCAAAATGACGTTTCTCGTCGACCAGACGGGTCATGATAGGGCCTGTCGGTGTTTTGCTCGACGAGAGACCTCGTTTTTCAAAGCGATTTTTCGCCCGTTTGGCAGGCACGGGCGTGTGATTGGTCGTAGAGCATTTCCAGGTGAGTTCCTGCTCACTCCTTTAAGGGACACAGAGTTGGACGTCTCCTGACCGCGCTCTTCCAATGTGTTCTCGACATCGTTCAGAACCATGGCAATTGCGTTTACCAGCGCCGCTTGAAAGTCCTTCAGGTTTGAACCACAGCGCGGTGCCGAAGGACCATCCGATCCCTCACGAATCACGAGTGAGGGCTGGTGCTTGATGGGAAAGAAACAATCGCAATTCCGAAAAAAACCGGGTTTGCGCTAGCGCCGGGCGCCCGCCGTGCAAACGGCCAACAGCGCCCGGTTGGTCGTTGCTGTTCTGACGGCGCCGGAACGGCGCGTGTCCAGAATGGCGTCGTAGAGACGATTGCCGGCACTGGCGAGCGCCGCATCGGACCAAAGACGGATCTGGCGTTCCATCGAAGCCGCCCGTGAAAAATGGATACGTGGCCGCGCGGTTTCGATGGCGCGTTTGGGCAGTTCGCCTTTGTCGACACTCTGACGCAGCCGACGCAGCGTCAGAACGTGATTGAGCGCGGCACTCAGAACGCGTTGCGAGTCGACGCCCGCCGAATAGACCGCGCCAAGGGCGGAATCGAGCGCGGCGGCATCGCCATTGCCCATGGCGTCGAGCACGGCATCGATGGCGCGGGTAGAATTGTCGCCGACCAGCATTTCGACGTCCTCGGCCTCGATATGGCCGCCCGAACCGGCATAAAGACAGAGCTTTTCCAGTTCGCGCCGCGTGATCTCGCGGTCATTGCCCAAAAGCGAGCGCAACAGGGTCGTGGCTGCCGGACTCGCGGACACGCCAGCCTGGCGAAAACTCGTCTCGATCAACGCGCCAAGGGCGCGTTCGTTATCGGCATAACAGGGAAGCGCGCGGGCGTTTCGATGCGATTCGGCCAGTTTGCGCAAGGCGTCGTCACGGGTGAGATTGCCAGCTTCCAAGATCAGCACGGCATCGGGCATGTCCTCGAGCAGGGGCTTGAGAACCGGTGCAAAGGCCTTTGTCGCGGCGTGCAGACGCACGGAACGACGGCCGCCGAACAGGGAAGGCGCGCGCGCTTCGTCGGCAAGCCGGCCGGGTTCGGACAAAAGATCGGCACCGTTGAAGGAGACGTGCGCCATCGGATCGGGCGGCGTGCCGGCGTAATGGGCAACCAGACGATCGGCAATTTCACGAACAAGGCCGGCATCCGGACCGTAGACAAGAAAAAGACCGGCCTGAAGATCGGGCCCCGCCACAAAGCGCTCGACTTCATGCGCCTTGAGCGCGGTCATTTGTAATAAGGCCTTTGAAGAATTCGATCGCGTCCGTCCGGACGCCCTGAAGCGAATCGAAAGACCATGACCTTAGATTTCACCGTTCCGCCGGGCGGCGGCAAGTATCAGGCGAAAAGTCTCGGCGACGGAACGGGCCGCGTTTTCGCTGGCGGTGTCCAACGCGAACCGATCGGCGGAAACCTGGCCCGAAATCTCGTAGGTCGACGACGCGGAGCGGGTCAGCGACAACAGATGGTTGGAGTGATTTGCCTCGGGATCGCGGCTGTCGACCGTCAGTTTGGCCGTAACGATGGCTTCATTGGTGGTCATCACCGATCCAGGTGAGGTCCGGCCCATCCGAATCGCTGCAGAAGATGCGCTGATGGAAACCAGAGGAGCGGTCGGATTTGGGTCGGTCCCGAGCCGAAACGCCAGTTCCTGGTAGATGATCTGTTCGTAGCGGTTGGTCGGTTCGGCATAGGCGAAACCGGGATCGGAAGCCGAAAGTCCGTCTTTGCCTTCATAGAGCGGGGAAAAGGAACAGCCCGCCAGAACCGGCAGCAAAGCTGCCAGTATCAGAACGAAACGGCGGTTCTTGCGCTCAGGCGACGACATTGACGATCCGTTTGGGCACGACAATCACCTTTTTCGGTTCCTTGCCACCAAGCATGCGGACAATAACGTCCATAGACAAGGCCTGTTTGATGATTTCCGCTTCCGAGGCGTCGGTGGGAACGCTGATTTCGCCGCGCTTCTTGCCGTTGAGCTGGACCGGCAGCACCATGACGTCATCAACGAGATAGACCGGATCGACCTTCGGCCAGCTCGCATCGCCGATGAGGCCGGTTTGACCGAGCGCCTGCCAGCAGGTTTCGGCCAGATGCGGCATCATCGGCGCGAAGAGCTGAACCAGGCTGGTCACCGAAAACCGCAAGGCCGAGATCTCGCTGAGGCTGGGCGTGTCGCCGAGTTCGGCGAGAAAGCGGGTAAGGGCGTTGCTGAGCTCGTAGATCATGGCCACGGCGCGGTTGAACCGCAAACCGGCCAGGTCGGCCTCGACACTGGCGATGGTCTTGTGGGTGAGCTTGGTCAGCGCCAGGGCCTTTTCGGATTCGGCCATCACTTCGCTGCCCGTATCAAGCCGGGTTTTTGCTTCGCCGATCAGGCGCCAGACGCGCTGGATATAGCGCGAAACGCCCTCGACACCAGCTTCGCTCCACTCCACATCGCGTTCGGGCGGGGAATCGGACAGCATGAACCAGCGGGCCGCATCGGCGCCGTAGGTGTCGAGAATTTCGTCCGGATCGATACCGTTGCGCTTGGATTTCGAGATTTTTTCGACGGCACCGATAACGGCCGGCGCGCCGGTGGCGATTTCGATGGCCTTTCGGGTTCCATCGACGGTTTCGATCCTGATTTCCTCCGGCGACAGCCAGTCTCCCGCCGTCGACTTGTAGGTCTCGTGCGTCACCATGCCTTGCGTGAACAGGGCCTTGAACGGCTCGTCGAAATTGACGTGTCCGGTCTCATGCATGGCCCGCGTGAAGAAGCGCGAGTACAAAAGATGCAGGATGGCATGCTCAATGCCACCGATATAAAGGTTAACCGGCAGCCATTGATTGGCGATGTCCGGCACGGTCGGGGTCACGGCGCGGGGGGCGGTGAACCGGATAAAATACCAGGACGAATCGACGAACGTGTCCATGGTGTCGGTTTCACGCCGGGCGGGCTGGCCGCATTCCGGACAGGTGACGTATTTCCATGTGGGATGATGATCGAGCGGGTTGCCCGGCTTGTCGAATTTGACATCCTCGGGCAGCTTGACCGGAAGATCGGCCAGCGGCACCGGCACGATGCCGCAATTGTCGCAATGGATCACCGGAATGGGGCAGCCCCAATAACGCTGGCGCGAAATGCCCCAGTCCCTGAGCCGATAATTGACCTTGCGCTCGGCCTGCGGCCGGTTGCAGACCACCTGGCTTTCGAGCGTATCGGCCATGAAATTCTTGGCCGTATCGACGTCCATGCCGTCGAGCGGTCCCGAATTGAACAGCGTTCCCGGCCCGGTATAGGCCTCGTCGCCTTCGGCGAATTCGCCCATGAAGGCGCCGGCCTGCTTGCCCTCGGGCAGAACCACCGGAATGATCGGCAGGGAATAGGCGCGGGCGAAATCATAGTCGCGCTGGTCATGGGCGGGGCAGCCGAAAATGGCGCCGGTGCCGTAATCCATCAGCACGAAATTGGCGACGTAAACGGGCAAAAGCGCGTCTTCGAGCACCGGATGTTTCACGTGAATCCCGGTGAAATAGCCCTTCTTCTCGGCCTTCTCGATTACTTCCGTTGCCGTGCCGAGCCTGTGGCACTCGGTAACGAATTCGGCGAGCGCAGGATCATTGGCGGCAAGCGTCGTGGTCAGCGGATGGTCGGGCGACAGCGCCATGAAGGATGCGCCGTAAAGCGTATCCGGCCGGGTCGTGAAGATTTCCAGAAGCTTTTCGCTGGTCTTGTCGTTTTCAGCGATCTCGAACAGCACATGCAGACCCTCGGATCGTCCGATCCAGTTGCGCTGCATGGTCCGGACCTTGTCCGGCCAGTCATCGAGCTTGTCGATTGCCGTCAAAAGGTCCTCGGCCATGTCCGAGATCTTGAAGACCCACTGGCTGAGTTCGCGCTGTTCGACCAGCGCGCCCGAGCGCCAGCCGCGACCTTCGATCACCTGTTCGTTGGCCAGAACCGTCTGGTCGACCGGATCCCAGTTGACCTTGGACTTGCGCCGCGCCAACAATCCCTTGTCGAGCATGTCGAGAAACAGGCGCTGCTGCTGGGTGTAGTATTCGAGATCGCAGGTGGCGAATTCCCGGCTCCAGTCGATGGAAAGGCCCATGGACTGGAGCTGCGCGCGCATGTTGGCGATATTGTCATAGGTCCAGCTCTTGGGATGGACACTGTGTTTCTGGGCGGCGTTTTCGGCCGGCAGACCAAAAGCGTCCCAGCCCATCGGGTGCAGAACATTCTTGCCGCGGGCGCGCTCGAAACGGGCGACGACGTCGCCGAGGGCATAATTGCGCACATGGCCCATATGAATGCGCCCCGACGGATAGGGGAACATTTCCAGGATATAATAACGGGGGCGCGCGTCGTCCTCACGTGTGACAAAGGCACCGGTTTCATCCCAGACCTTTTGCCAATAAGGCTCCATTTCGCGCGGATTGTAACGTTCGGCAGTATCGGCGCTCACGAGAACGACCCTTCGTATCTGTTGTCTTGCCGGGAAATTTTAGTTAGGCGACACTCATCATAAAAAGCACCGCAAGGTCAACCATCAGGCCCGCTTCGCGGCCGGAGAAGACATCATCATGAATAGAACGGCATCAAATGCCGCAGAACGGCTGGAGATCATACGCGCACGCATCCGTAAGGCAATGCTGCGTTACGACGCCGAAGGACGCGAAGTCGAACTCGTCGCCGTGTCCAAGACGTTCGGCGTTGAGGACATCGAACCGGTCCTCAAAGCCGGCCAGCGCGTTTTCGGCGAAAACCGCGTGCAGGAATCCTTGAGCAAATGGCCCGCGCTTAAGGCGCGCTATCCCGATATCGTTCTGCACCTGATCGGGCCGTTGCAGACCAACAAGGTCAAGGAAGCTGTGGGGCTGTTCGACGTCATCGAGACCATCGATCGCGACAAAATTGCCGTTGCCCTCAAAAAGGAAATGGTGGCCGTGGGGCGGAACCTGCCCTGTTTTATTCAGGTCAATATCGGCGCCGAAGAACAAAAGTCCGGCATCCCGGTCGCTGAGGCGCTCGATTTTGTCGCCCGCTGCCGCACCGAACAGGGACTCGACATTGTCGGGCTGATGGGCATTCCGCCGCTCGACGCCGCGCCCGGTCCCTATTTCGCGCTGCTCAAGCAGCTCGCAGATCAGGCTGGGCTGCCATTCGTTTCGATGGGCATGAGCGGAGATTTCGAAACGGCCATCGAAATGGGCGCCACCCATGTGCGGGTGGGGTCGGCCATTTTCGGGGCGCGCGGGTGAACCCCCACCTGACATTGGACCAGGCGCGGGCGCTGATCGCGCAAAAACTCGGTACCCGACCGCGGGCAGCCCACTCGCTGTTCGTCGGTGCGGTCATGGATCGCCTGGCGCGTTTGCTTGATGCCGATGCCGAAATGTTCATGCTGGTCGGCTATTGTCACGACCTCGATTACTATGAGATCAATGGGAACTGGGCGCAACACGGCCATGTGACCGCCGACAACCTCATCTCCCGTTTGCCCGAGGAAGCGCTCGACGCCATAAGAGCGCACGATCATCGCGCCGGCGTAAACGGCGGCTCGCTTCTTGCCGATATGCTGAAACTGGCGGACGCGCTTGCCGTGCTCGATCAGGACTTGGGCCGTGATGCCATGGCAGATCTTGCAGAAAAATCTGCAGTTTCACTGGTTGCACACCACCTTCCGGACCGGCCGTGGCTCGGCGAGATCATCGACCGCCTTATCGATCAGCATGCGATTGAGCGCGCCGAAATTGCTTTGGTCTTCAAGGACCTGTCGCGCCAATCCGCTAGGCGTGACTAACCGTTCGCGCTGTGTCACGTTCAAGTGATTGGCGTCTGCCCCAGGCGTACCTATCTAAGCAATGAAGTCGAATGCGGCCGGTGCCCGGCGTGCATGTGCAGACCCTTGCGGAGTAGGGACAATGATTAAGAGAAGGATCTTTCTGGTCGACGACGATCAGGACCTCAGGCAGACGCTGGTCGATCAGCTCGCCCATTATCGCGAGTTCGACGTCATTGAAGCCGGCACGGCCACCGCCGCGCTCGATAGGGTCAAATCGGACCATGTCGATCTGATGATTCTCGATGTCGGCCTGCCCGATATGGACGGTCGCGAAGCGGTGAAGATCCTCAGGAAAGACGGGTTCAAGGCGCCAATCCTGATGCTGACCGGGCATGACAGCGATTCGGACGAAATCCTGGGGCTCGAATCGGGTGCCAACGACTATGTCACCAAGCCTTTCCGCTTTTCCGTGCTTCTGGCACGCATCCGCGCTTCGCTGAGGCAGCATGACCAGTCCGAAGACGTGGTCTTCACCATCGGGCCTTACACCTTCCAGCCGGCTGCAAAACTGCTGGAACGGGGGGACGGTGGCAAGGTGCGCTTGACCGACAAGGAAAGTTCCATCCTCAAATACCTCTATCGTCAGGGGCCCAAGACCATTTCGCGCGATGTGCTGCTCAAGGAAGTCTGGGGCTACAACAACCGGGTGACAACCCACACGCTCGAAACCCATATCTATCGACTAAGACAGAAAATCGAGCGGGATCCGGCCAATGCACGGTTGCTCGTGACCGAGGAAGGCGGCTATCGTCTGGTTCCATAACCGATCGTTTCGATCGGTACCGCCACCCTTTAAAAAACGGGCGGGCGGAAGCGCCTGGGGGCAAAACGGGTATGGAGCTCGACGATTTTTCAACCGCCTTGGAACGGGCGGATTTTTTCCGTATCTGCGACGACGAGCAGAGACGTTTGCTCGCCTTTGCCAGCGAACGCCGGTCCTTTTCGGCCGGTGACACCATCTGCAAGCGTGGCGACATGTCCACCGGCGCCTTTGTGCTTTTGAAGGGTGAAGTCGCGGTCGGCGACAAAGACGCAGATGCCGTCGGCCAGAAAAAGGTGGCGGAAGGCGGTGCCGTTCTCGGCGAGATGGGACTGTTTCTCACCCGGCCGAACCGCACGACGATGCGGGCCGTGACCGACACCGATCTGTTGTTCGTTCCGCGCTCGGCGTTCAGCAAATTGATGCGGCAATATCCCGAACTGGCCCAGAAAGCCGCCCAGAGGATCGAGGAAGAAATGGTGTCCTTTCTCGATGCCTTGGAGCAGTTCCGTAAACACGATTAACGTGTTTTTGCCCCTTCCGATCCTTTTCGGTTCACCGCCCTGAAAAAAAGCGATCAGACGCCGAACGTCACCATGGCGGGAACGTGATCGGACGGCTTTTCGCCCCTGCCGCGCCAGGCACGGAGAATTGCGGCATCCGACGAGCGCGCGGCAACATCGCTTGTTGCCCAGACATGGTCGAGGCGGCGGCCTTTGTCGGAGGCATCCCAGTCCCGGGCCCGATAAGACCACCAGGAATAAAGCTTTTCACTTGTCGGAATGTGCTTGCGGATGAGATCGGTCCAGGGCCGGCGAGCCAGCAGGTCGTTAAGGGCTTCGGTTTCGACCGGGGTGTGGGAAACGACGCCGAGAAGCTGCTTGTGGCTCCATACGTCGTTTTCGTGCGGCGCGATGTTGAAATCGCCGACGATCACCTGTCCCGTCTCGAAGTCAGGGGTATCGAACCAGTCCTTGAGTTCGGCCAGAAAATCGAGCTTGTGACGGAATTTCGGGTTGCTGTCCGGATCGGGAACGTCGCCGCCGGCCGGAATATAGAAGTCGTGCAAGGTAACCGGGCCGTTGCCGAAATCGGTCCTGACCGAGATGTGGCGCGAATCGGGAATGTTGCAGAACGTCCGGGTCATGGGCGTATCGAAGGGACGGCGCGAAACGATGGCGACGCCGTGATAGCCTTTCTGGCCATTCACCGCCTGATAGGGGTAGCCGGCGGCCTTCAGTTCCTTTGCCGGAAACTGGTCGTTCTGGCACTTGATTTCCTGCAGGCAAAGGATATCGGGGCGCGTTTCGTTAAGGAATTCAACAACGAGATCGATGCGCAGGCGTACCGAGTTGATGTTCCAGGTGGCAAGTGTTGCCGGCATCGTTTCGCTCCGAGATCGTGACGAGCCTTTATGCCGCCCGCGAACCGCATGGTCCAGCGGATCGTGAAGAAAAAAGCCGTGTGCCGGGATTCAGTTGTCCATGAAGCGGTTGATGAAAAACAGCGAATCCGGCAGTTCGAGATCAATTTCGACATCGTAGATGGAAAAAGTCATTTCCGCCCCGCTCGGTTCGGTCAGCGTCCACTGCACCAGTTCCTTGGTCTGTTTGTCGAAGATCAGCGCCACCTGCACCGTACCGATCGGCGATTCGTCGGCCAGGGTGATCGAAATGTGCGTATCGGACATCACGACATCGATGATGTTGGCACTGAACAGGTTGATGTCGTCGGTGAGAAACTGCCTGAGAGGCACGCTGTCCTGCGGATAGGTCGAGACCGTTTTCTCCTCGCGATCGATAAGAAAGAACCCCTTGCCGACCGAAACGATCTGCTTGCGTGAGGGCGGGGCATAGCGGAAGGCAATCTTGTTGGGCCGTTCGAGAAAGAACAGTCCCGTCGAGCGGTTGCCCATGGCGTCGATCTGCAGGAACCGGCCGGCCATGGTGTGGATCGCGGTGTTGTGGGCGTTGATCTCCTGGATCAGCATCGCCTCTTCTTCCGTCAGCATGCGATCGAGTGCCAGGGCTGGTGTCGCCAGAAATCCCAGCGCAACAAAAAAGAGCACAGCGCGGCGAATCATGAACCGTCCCTTTCCGTTCCGGACATGGAGTTTATTGAAGCCCGTCAAATGCGGCAGCAGCGAGATGACTGACTATGTTTCACGTGAATCGCGCCGTGTCGAGCTGGCGCGCCACATGCCGTTTCAATACCCGTCGGCATTGTCGCCAACGAGGATTTCGCGCTTGCCAGCATGGTTGGCCGGGGAAATGACGCCTTCCTTTTCCATGCGTTCGATGAGGCTCGCCGCGCGGTTGTAGCCGATACTGAGGCGTCGCTGGATATAGGAGGTCGAGGCCTTCTTGTCGTTCAGGACAATGTTGACGGCCTTGTCGTAAAGCTCGTCGCCCGACCCGCCAAAACTGTCGCCGTAAAAGCCGGAATCGTCTTCGTCATCCTCACTGGTGATCGATTCGAGATAATCGGGCGTTCCCTGCGTCTTCAGATGCGCGACGACGTCTTCGACCTCGCGATCCGAGACAAACGGGCCGTGCAGGCGCCGGATGCGGCCACCGCCGGCCATGTAGAGCATGTCGCCCATGCCGAGGAGCTGTTCGGCCCCCTGTTCGCCAAGAATGGTGCGGCTGTCGATCTTCGAGGTGACCTGGAAGGAGATGCGGGTCGGGAAATTGGCCTTGATCGTGCCGGTGATGACATCCACCGACGGACGTTGCGTCGCCATGATCAGGTGGATGCCGGCGGCGCGGGCCATCTGCGCCAGGCGCTGGATGGCGCCTTCGATGTCCTTGCCTGCGACCATCATCAGATCGGCCATTTCGTCGACGATCACGACGATATAGGGCAGCGCCTCGAGATCGAACTCCTCGCGTTCGTAAAGCGCTTCGCCGGTTTCCCTGTCGAATCCGGTCTGGACCGTACGCGAAATGATGTCGCCCTTCTTCTTGGCCTCGGTGACGCGGGCGTTGAAACCGTCGATGTTCCTGACGCCGAGCTTGGACATCTTCTTATAGCGGTCTTCCATCTCGCGGACCGCCCATTTGAGCGCGACCACCGCCTTGCCGGGATCGGTGACCACGGGCGACAGGAGATGCGGGATGCCGTCGTAAATGCTGAGTTCCAGCATTTTCGGGTCGATCATGATCAGCCGGCACTGCTCGGGCGTCATCTTGTACAAAAGCGACAGCACCATGGTGTTGATCGCCACCGATTTGCCCGAACCGGTTGTGCCGGCGACCAGAAGGTGCGGCATACGGGCGAGATCGGCCACGACCGGTTCGCCGCCAATGGTCTTGCCGAGGCAGATATTGAGCTTGCCCTTGGTCTTTTCGAAATCGCTCGAGGCCAGCATTTCCTTCAAATAAACGGTTTCGCGCCGGGCATTGGGCAGTTCGACGCCGATGACGTTACGCCCGGGAATGACAGCGACGCGGGCCGAAATGGCGCTCATCGAGCGGGCAATGTCGTCGGCCAGCGAAATGACGCGGGAAGACTTGATGCCGGGGGCCGGTTCGAGCTCGTAAAGTGTCACGACCGGGCCGGGCCGGACATGAATGATTTCGCCCTTGACGCCAAAATCCTCCAGAACGCCCTCGAGCTGACGAGCCTGCGCTTCGAGTCGCTCGGGACGGTGTTCCTCGGCGAGCCCGCCATGCTGCGGTTCGGCCAGAAGGCTGAGTTCGGGCAACACGAACCCTTCCTCGACGAGCAGCGAGCCTTGTGCTTCCCGCGCGGCGCGACGACCGGGCAGCGTGCGGGCCGCGGTTCCGATATCGGGCGCGCTGACATGCGCCGTCGTCGCCTGGGCCTGAAACGCGGGTTCCGCTAAAGGCATGTCCGGTTCGTTATCGGGCACGTCCTCGTAATCGATGTCGTCGCTGGCAGCATCCAGATCAGTGTCGCCGTCGGCCGCGGAATCGAAACGCGGTTCGATGCGCTCGGGTGCTGCGGTTGCGACGAACTGATCGTGTTGCGGTTCGACAACGTCATCTTGCGGGGGGGCGGGAACCGGATAGGTGTCGCGTTCGCGGGCAACGGCGCGCCGCCAGGCGGTTCGCAACGCGAATCCGACATGGACGAGGGCGCCGATGGCGACATCGAACGGCCCGGTGCGGTCGGCAAGATCCGGATCGATAGGAGCGGCGTCGATTTTTGAGCCACCGATGCCGGTTGCAAACCACAGAGCCGCAAGCGTCGGCGTTGTCAGGATGAGCGCGTATAAAATGGCGGCGGCGCCTGTTGGTGTTTCGCCGGTCACCAGAGCCGCAAGGCTGGAAAACCCCGAACCGACCAGACCGCCGAGACCACTCGGCAACGGCCAGGTCGCCGGCGTTACAAAACAGGACAGCAAACCGGCGGTCAGCACCACCGCAACCGGCCAGAGCACAATGCGGGTGCCGAACAGAGCCGGTTTGCGTCGCTGCAAAAAGGCGACGGCCCAGATGGCCGGCGGTGCAATGATGACGAAGGCGGCCAGACCGAAGAACTGAAAGGCCAGATCGGCGAAAGCCGCGCCCGGAAAGCCCAGGGCATTGGTCGGGGCCTTGTCGGTCGCGAAGCTGAGGCTCGGATCGCTCGCCGACCAGGTCGCAAGCGCGAAAAGACCAGCCAGCGCCGTCACGGCCAGCAACAGACCGCTGACACGCGGCGGCAGATGCACAGCCGGTGGGGGCGGGGGGGTAAGCCGATGGGCGGAAGCAGTGGAAGATGACGCCATCAGAAACGGCCGGACTCGGTTACAAAAATACGCGCCCCAAGACTAGCGGGACGTGGTTAATCCGAGACTAACCGATTGGAACGAATGCCCCCGGCGAAAAAAGTCCCGGCGGCATGGGCCGTCGGGACGGTTTGAAAGATGGCGGAAAGCCGGTTTCCGCTCCGTGAGATCAGTCGGCGACACGTTCGCCGTGCAGCGAAAGGTCGAGACCTTCCTCTTCCTGGGCATCGGACACCCGGAGGCCGACCAGCGCCTTGACCACCATCAGGATGATGAAGGACCCAACGACTGTCCAGGCGATCGTGGCGACCACGCCGTAGAGCTGGGTGAGGAACTGCGCGAAGCTGCCGGAAACGCCGCCGATGGCGGGATCGGCAAAAAGGCCGGTCAGCAGCGCGCCGACCAGGCCACCAATACCATGCACGCCGAAGGCATCGAGACTATCGTCATAGCCGAGCATTTTCTTGAGATGAGCGGCCGCGTAGTAGCAGACCAGACCGGAAACGATGCCGATAATGAAGGCCCCGGTCGGGTTGACGAAGCCGGAGGCCGGCGTCACCGCGACCAGACCGGCAACGGCGCCGGAGATGATGCCGAGAACGCTCGGACGCTTGTTGATCATCCATTCCACGAACATCCAGGAAAGCGCCGCGGCAGCCGTGGCGACCTGGGTGTTGATCATGGCCGCGCCGGCAAGACCGCCGGCCGAAAGCGCCGAACCGGCGTTGAAGCCGAACCAGCCGACCCACAGCAAGGATGCACCGGTTACCGACCAGGTCAGATTGTGCGGGGCCATGTTGATCGCCCCGTAACCCTTGCGGGCCCCGAGAACGAGCGCCGCGACCAGACCGGCGAAACCGGCATTGATATGAACAACGGTGCCGCCGGCGAAATCGAGCACGCCGAGTTCGCTGAGCCAGCCGCCGCCCCAGACCCAGTGGGCCACCGGCGCATAGACGACGAGCGACCACAGACCCGTGAACAACAAAACGGCCGAGAATTTCATGCGTTCCGCGAAGGCGCCAGCGATCAGGGCCGGCGTGATGATGGCGAAGGTCATCTGGAACATCGAGAAGACGAATTCGGGGATGGTTCCGGAAACGCTGTCGGTGCCGACACCATTGTGCATGAAGGCCGAAAACCCGCCCATGAAGGCGTTGAGGCTGCCACCGTTGGTGAAGGCGATGGAGTAGCCGACGACGAACCAGATGATCGTCATCAGGCAGGTAATGGCAAAGGTTTGCATGATCGTCGACAAGACGTTCTTCTTGCGCACCATGCCGCCATAAAACAGGGCCACGCCCGGAATGGTCATCAGCAGGACAAGAACCGTGGATACGAGCATCCAGGCGGTGTCGCCGCTATCGATGGCGGGAACGGCGGCTGCAACGCTTTCGACGGTTTCGACAACGGTCTCGGTTGCGTCCTGGGCCAAAGCAGGTACAGCCTGAAAAACGGCCAGAGCAGCGCCCAAGCCGGCAAGGCCGGTTTTTACCAAAGTCATTGTGTCCTCCCGAAGATCGATCAGAGCGCGGCGGAATCTGTTTCGCCGGTGCGGATACGAAGAGCCTGCTCGAGATTGAGCGTGAAAATCTTGCCGTCGCCGATTTTCCCCGTCGTTGCCGCTTCGCGTATCGCGGCGATCACGGCATCGGTCTGGTTGTCCTCGATGGCGATTTCGAGCTTCAGCTTGGGCAGGAAATGAACCTCGTATTCGGCCCCGCGATAGATCTCCGAATGCCCCTTCTGCCGCCCGAAGCCCTTGACCTCGGTGACGGTCATGCCATGGACATTCAAGGCGTTGAGAGCCTCGCGGACAGTGTCCAGCCGCGATGGCTTGATAATGGCGATGATGAGTTTCATGGTGTCGTACTTTCCTCCTCTTTACCGGATCGCGTTTATCTCCGGCGAATCCCTCTAGTTTTATGAGGGACTTATAGCTCAAGACTATTACGCGGTGGCTCTTTTCCGACAAGGTACGACTTGTCGCTGCTCTGTGCGTTCGCGGAAAAACTCCTCATCCGGGCGATATTCAGTGCAATGAAAGGACCAAGTCGGCTGAAAAACATCGTAAAAGATAATGTCATCGGCCCGGCGGACCGGAAAAAAGGGTGTGATTCGCCGAATCACCGAAGGGCCTTGCTGCGCGGTTCCGCCTGAACGTGGCGTATTCGGGAAAAAAAAGAGCCGCCCCGAACTGGGGCGGCCAAGGCCGACGAAGGGAGGTTCTGTCGGAAGGGGTATGCGGCCCTTCGGGCTTTCGTTGATTTCCCCACGCCTGTCACGAAAGCGAAAGGACCGCATGCCGTATCCGGCAGGAGGCAGCCCGGGTGATCCCGGACCGCCGAGAGGCAAGGAGCCGGATCTAGAACTCCGGATAGGCTTCGACGCCGACTTCCGTCTTGTCGAGACCGAGGGTTTCTTCCTCCTCCGAAGCACGAATGCCGATCGTGTACTTCATGGCCAGCCAGACGATGGACGAAACGACGAGCGTGAAGACCGCAACCGCGACGATACCGATGAGCTGGGTTCCATAGCTCGTGTTCGGGTTGGAGAACGGAACGATGAATGTGCCCCAGATGCCGGAAAGAAGGTGAACCGGGATGGCGCCGACGACATCGTCGATCTTGAGCTTGTCGAGCATCGGCACGGCGAAGACGACGATGACACCACCGATGGCACCGACGAAGATGGCGACCAGCGGAGACGGGAACAGCGGTTCGGCCGTGATGGACACCAGACCGGCCAGGGCGCCGTTGAGCACCATGGTGACGTCGACCTTCTTGTAAAGAATCTGGGTCAGGATCATGACCGCAACCACACCGGCGGCGGCGGCAAGATTGGTGTTCATGAAGATGCGGGAGATGGCGGAAGCGTTCTCGAAGCCGTCAAGAGCCAGCTGCGAACCGCCGTTGAACCCGAACCAGCCGAGCCACAGGATGAAGGTACCGAGGGTCGCGAGCGGGATCGAGGACCCCGGCATCGGGGTGACCGAACCATCGGTGTTGTACTTGCCCTTGCGCGCGCCGAGGATGAGGGCGCCCGAAAGCGCGGCCCAGCCGCCCACGGAGTGAACCAGCGTCGAACCGGCGAAATCGGAGAAGCCGAGCTGGCTCAGCCAGCCGCCGCCCCACTGCCAGGAACCGGTGATCGGGTACATGAAACCGGTCAGAATGACGGTGAAGATCATGAACGGCCAGAACCTGATGCGTTCGGCGACGGTGCCCGAGACCACCGAGGCGGCAGTGGCGCAGAACACCATCTGGAAGAACCAGTCGGAGGCCTCCGCATAATCGCCGCTCATTTCGGCCGAGGGGTCGGGAATGATCTTGGGAACGGGAACACCGAACCAGCCGCCGTTATCGGCAACGTTCATGTACATCAGGTTGTAGCCGACGACCCAGAACAGCAGTCCGGCGACGGAATAAAGCGTGATGTTCTTCATCGACTGCATGGCCACGTTCTTGCGACGAACGAGACCGGCCTCGAGCATGGCAAAACCGGCGGCCATCCACATGACCAGAAAGCCGGTGACCAGGAACGAAAAGGTATTGAAAGTAAAGGCAATGGCTGCGGGGTCGGCAATCGCGACGTCCTCGACGGGAGCATCCTGGCCGAAGGCCGGCAGGGCCATGACAAGCGAGGCGATAAGCGCCGTGCCTGCAACCCGGGAAAGCTTGAAGTTTTTCATTGTTTTTCTCCAGTATGTGTCAGGCAGTTCAGAGCGCTGCCGAACCGGTCTCGCCGGTGCGGATACGGGTCGCCTGCTCGATATCGAGAACGAAAATCTTGCCGTCGCCGATCTTTCCGGTCGTCGCGGCCTCACGGATGGCGGCGACCACCGGCTCCGCCTGAGCATCGTCAACGGCGATTTCGAGCTTCAGCTTGGGCAGAAAATGAACTTCGTATTCGGCCCCGCGATAAATCTCCGAGTGGCCTTTCTGACGCCCAAAACCCTTGACTTCGGTCACGGTCATGCCGTGGACGTCCAGCGCGTTCAGCGCCTCACGGACGTGCTCCAGCCGTGATGGCTTGATGATGGCAGTCACGAATTTCATGACACAATTTCCTTTTTTCTCTCAGATGGGCATTGGCATTGATCCGGCCCACCCCGTTCGCTCTCAATCTGTGTGCCAAGTTTTTGACAAAATAAAACCGTATAGAATCAACAACTTAGAAAGGGTGTCTCCGTCTCGCATGGAATCCGATGTATGAAATGCCAGTTTCTTGTGCAGGCGTTCTTTTGAGTGGTCAGTTTTTAGGCAGTCGTGGAAATCAGTCTTCAGTCGGGCGGCAAGCGCCTTTAAACGCGTGGTTTGGATGCGCGTTTTCGACAGAATCGATGTCTTTCCCCGATCCAATGCATTGCGACCGGCTCCGGTGCTAAAGGGCTTCTTCGCCGGTTTCGCCGGTGCGGATGCGAATGACGTCGCCAAGAGACATGATGAAGATCTTGCCATCGCCGATGCGGCCGGTCTGGGCGCCGTCACGGATGGCGGCGCAAATCGCATCCACCTGCGTGTCGTCTGCGGCGATTTCCAGTTTGAGCTTGGGCAGAAAATGCACCGCGTATTCGGTGCCGCGATAGATTTCGGAATGGCCTTTCTGACGACCGTATCCCTTGACTTCCGTCACGGTTATGCCGTGCACATCGAGCGCGTTGAGCGCCTGACGCACGTCTTCCAGTCGCGACGGCTTGATGATTGCAACCACGTATTTCATAAGCTGTCCTTTCCTGCCTCGATGGTGTGGATGAGCCTCGACACTCAAGCGGCGTGCCAAAGCGTGTGTCGTTTGCCTAAGAGCTTGAAATTCCGATATCTTCGGAAGGCGCCAACAGGGGCGGTAGCGCAGGACAGCGGAGAAGCATTCAAAAGGATGCACAGTTCGTGATCATCTGCCGACAAGCTAGGCGCGCCTCAAACACCAGTGAACGCCTTGAACGGCGGGCCGGGCGATGCCACAAGCTGGCGTCCACCCGGAGATGGCGGAAGTCGAGAAAATGACGAAAAACGCGGAACGCGACTATGACGTGATCATCGTTGGCGGCGGTCCGGTCGGGCTGACGCTGGCGGCGAGTCTTTTGCGCTATCAGCCCGAACTTATGATCGCCGTACTCGACAGAAGGCCTTTTACCGTACCTGTCGATGCACGGGCATCGGCGCTGGCGGCAGGCGTTCGCCGGGTGCTCGAAGCGCTCGATCTTTGGCAGGGGCTGGAGGCGGAAGCTGCGCCGATCCGGCACATGCGCATCACCGATTCGGGCCGGAACGATCTGGCGCGTCCTTTGTTTCTCAGTTTTGACGGCGATGTCGCGCCGGGCCAGCCCTATGCGCACATGGTGCCCAACACGGCCCTGATACGGGTCCTGCTCGACCGGCTCGCCGATAAGGTCGACCTCATGGGGCCGGCCGAGGTGACCGCGTTCTCCGGCGATGGCGGGCGCGGCCGGCTCGATCTTGCCGACGGCACGCGCCTTTCGGCTCCCCTGATCGTTGCCGCCGACGGCGCACGCTCGTTCCTGCGCCAGACGGCGGGCATTTTGACCATCGGACACGATTACGGCCAATCCGGTCTGGTCACCACCATTGCCCATGAACGCGACCACGCGGAAACGGCCTGGGAACATTTCCGGCCGGCCGGACCCTTTGCCAGCCTGCCGCTGCCGGGGCGTCGGTCGTCTCTGGTTTTTACCGAAAGGACGGCGGAAGCCGAGCGGCTGCGCACGCTGCCGCCTGAAGAGCTGGCCGGGGTGATCGAATCCGTCATGGGCTCGGTCCTTGGAAAGGTCGACATCCTGGAAGGGGTTCAGGTCTTTCCGCTGCGTCTGCAGATCGCCCGGACCTTTGACGCGCCGCGTCTGGTGCTTGTCGGGGATGCCGCCCACGTGGTGCATCCGATCGCCGGCCAGGGGCTCAATCTCGGGCTCAAGGATGTGGCGGCCCTGACCGAACTGGTCATCGAGGCCGTTCGTCTGGGCCGCGATCACGGCGCGGCTGACGTTCTGGCCGCCTATACCGCATGGCGGCGTTTCGATACGGCGCTGATGGCCATGGCGACCGACAGCCTCAACCGGCTGTTTTCAAACGACGTGGCGGCGCTGAGGGCGACGCGCGATTTCGGCGTCGGCCTTGTCGACCGCTTGCCGGTTGTCAAATCCGCGCTGATCCGCCATGCCGCCGCGATCGGCGGAAACGAACCGCGCCTGATGCGTGGTCTTGGTCTCTGACCGGATTCGAAAGGGTCAGGAAAAGCGACGCCCGGCTTTCCTCAAAAGCGCTTCAGGCGCGCAATGTCGTCGGCAGGAGAATGGCCTCATCCGGGGATACCCTGTGCCGGCGGCGCAACAATTCACCGATGGCCGATTGCGGCAGGGGCGGGCTGAAGACATAGCCCTGGACCTCGTCGCAGCCATGCGACTTGATCTCGGCGAGCTGTTCTTCGGTTTCGATCCCTTCGGCCACGGTCAGCATGTTGAATCCCCGGCACAGATCGACAATGGCGGTGATCATGGCCATGGTCTCCGGTTTTTCCGTAATGGTCGAGACGATGGAACGGTCGATCTTGATCTTGTCGAAGGGGAACCGCAGCAGATAGGCCAGTGACGAATAGCCCGTGCCGAAATCGTCGAGGGCAAACCGGACGCCGAGCTCACGCAACTGGTGCAGGACCTTGAGATTGTGGGCATCGTCGGCCAGAAACAGCGATTCCGTGATCTCGAGTTCGAGCCGGGACGGTTCGAGCCCCGAAACCGCCAGGGCATGGCGAACCTCGTCGACCAGGCTGTTGCCACGGAACTGTATGGGCGAAACATTGACGGCGACGCGGATATGATGAGGCCAGTTGACCGCTTCCAGGCAAGCCGTTTCGAGCGCCCAGACGCCGATTTCACGAATGACCCTGGTTTCCTCGGCGACGGGAATGAATTCCGTCGGCGAAACCTGGCCGAGTTCGGGGCTTTGCCAACGCATGAGCGCCTCGCAACAAGCTACGCGCCCGTCTTCGAGCGCGATCAACGGCTGGAACATCAGGGAAAGACTGTTGGTTTCGATGGCCCGGTTGAGGCCCTGTTCGATATGCTGCCGCCGCCGCTGCACCACGTCCATGTTCGGCTCGAAAACGCGATGGTTTCCCGAAGAATCGATTTTGGCGCGATAAAGCGCGAGATCGGCGCAGCGCATCAGCGCATTCGCATTGTATCCATGTTGCGGCGCCAGCGCGATGCCGCATGACGCCTTGCACGAAACACGCGTATTGCCCACCGTGAGTGGAGCGGCAATGATTGCCAAAAGAGCTTCGGCGATGTCCTCGGCCTCGGCTTCCGAAGCGAGCGGGCTGATCAGAACGGCGAACTCGTCGCCGCCGAGACGGGCAGTGATCCCGCGATCGTCGAGCACGGACAGAAGGCGGCCGGCAATGCTGGTCAACACGGCGTCGCCGACGACATGGCCGAGCGAATCGTTGATCTCCTTGAAACGATCGAGATCGATGCACAGAACCGCCATGAGTTCGCCGCTCTCCATACGCGGTTCGGCTTCGTTCATCGCTTCGAGGAAAGTGGCGCGATTAGCCAGCCCGGTCAGACTGTCATGCCGGGCCATGTGGCGGATGATCTCGGCATTGCGGTGTTGCTCGGTAATGTCCTCGTGAATCGAAAGCCAGCCGCCGTCGGCGAGCGGCTGATGATTGAGCATGACCACTTTTCCCGTGCTCGTCGAAACGGGTCCCTTCCAGGCAGATTTCGTTTCGACGAGCTCCAGGATGGTTTTCTGGCCGGTTTCCAGGTCCCTTTCCCGTGCCGTCATGCCGATTCGATAACGATGTTCGTAAATATCGACGAAACGGGTCCCCGGCCGGGTCAGCTCCTCGGGCAATTGATAGAGCCGCATGAAGGTCTCGTTGCAGGTGACGAGCCTTTTGTCGGCATCGAACATGCTCAAGCCGTGCGACATGTTGTTGACGGCGGCTCGAAAACGCATGGCCTGCGTCTCGAGCTGCTTATGCTGCGCCTGCGCCTTCGTCACGTCGTCCTGAATGGAAATCCAGCCGCCGTCGGGCAGGGGTTCATGAATGGTGCTGATGATGCGGCCGTCGCACATTTCCAGAAGACCGTTCCAGCGGTCTTTTATCATCAAGAGCTCGGTTTGCGCGATACGCGCCGAAATGGTCGTGTCGATCGGTTTGAAATCGATCCTTCCGGCATGTTCGAGGATGTCGATGAAACAAACGCCGGGTCGGCAAAGCTCGGGGGGCAGGACGTAAAGATCGCAGAAGGCCTTGTTGCACACGACCAGACGTTGATCGGCGTCGAACATGACAAAACTCTGCGACATCTGCTCGATGGCCAGCAAAAGCTGATGCAGATGCCGGGCATGAAGCTGAAGACAAACAGTACTCGGCGTTTCGGACACGGATTGCGATGCGCAGGTCGTGCAGGACGGCATCGGCGTCTGGGATGCGCCGGGAAACGCGTCGGCACTGGCACGCCCGTTCTCGCCTTTCCGGTCGAATGCCTCTTCGGGGGCGTTTTGTTCTTCACGAGGAAGATGCATTTCGGTCCTCTTGATCTGGCCCGCGCGACCAGCCACTCGACTTTGTGTCGACGTGTCGTTTCCCGTCGTTGTTCTGCGTATCGGAAAGCGGAGTCCGCACGCATTTCCACTTATTGGACCACAAGACTATAGGGTGGACGCTTAATGAATATGTCCTTGGCAAAAACAGAATGTTTTCGTGCTTTATGACCTGCTAACGCCGGAAGGATTTGACAAACGGGTATCGCCTGGCGCCAAAGCGAAGAAGTAGCGTAACGCATTGTGGCGCAAAAGAAAAAGGAGCGGAAAATCTCCGCTCCTTTGGTATTGGCGCCGTCAAGAACGACTGGATTTCGAACGCAGGATCTATTTCTTTTCCGCCTGCCGGTTGCGGGCGCTCCAGGTCTTGAGCCTCAAGGCGTTAAGCCGGATGAATCCTTCTGCGTCATGGTGATCGTAGGTTCCCGAACCTTCCTCGAAGGTCACGAGATCCTCCGAATAAAGCGAATAGGGCGAGGTCCGCCCGACGATCGAAGCCGAACCTTTATAAAGCCGCAGGCGCACTTCGCCGGTCACGTAGTCCTGGCTCTTGTCGATCAGGGCCTGCAGCATTTCGCGCTCGGGCGAGAACCAGAAACCGTTGTAGATCATTTCCGCATATTTCGGCATCAGCTCGTCCTTGAGATGAGCGGCGCCGCGGTCGAGGGTGATCGATTCCATGCCGCGATGGGCCGTGAGCAGGATGGTGCCGCCCGGCGTTTCGTAGATGCCGCGCGACTTCATGCCGACATAGCGGTTTTCGACGAGATCGAGCCGGCCGATACCGTGCTTGCCGCCCAGTTCGTTGAGCGCGGTCAGCATCTCGGCGGGCGAGAGCGTCTTGCCGTTGAGCAAGGCGGCATCGCCCTTTTCGAAACCGATGGTGATATATTCGGGCGTATTGGGCGCATCAACGGGGTCGACGATGCGCTGATAGACGTAGTCCGGCGCTTCCTGGGACGGATCTTCGAGTACCTTGCCTTCCGACGAGGTGTGCAACAGGTTGGCATCGACCGAGAAGGGCGCCTCGCCGCGCTTGTCCTTGGGAACCGGGATCTGGTTGAGTTCGGCATATTGAATGAGCTTGGTGCGCGATTGCAGATCCCATTCGCGCCAGGGCGCGATGACCTTGATCGCCGGATCGAGCGCATAGGAAGAAAGCTCGAAGCGGATCTGGTCATTGCCCTTGCCGGTGGCGCCATGGGCAATGGCGTCGGCGCCGGTTTCATGGGCGATCTCGACCAGACGCTTGGAAATCAGCGGCCGGGCGATGGAGGTTCCGAGCAGATAGACGCCTTCGTACTGGGCATTGGCCCTGAACATTGGGAAAACGAAGTCGCGGACGAATTCTTCCCTCAAGTCCTCAATGTAGATTTCCTTGATGCCGAGCATCTCGGCCTTCTTGCGGGCCGTTTCGAGCTCGCCGCCCTGACCGAGATCGGCGGTGAAGGTCACGACTTCGCAATTGTAGGTGTTGCGCAGCCATCTCAAGATGATGGAGGTATCGAGGCCGCCCGAATAGGCAAGGACTACTTTCTTGACGTCGTTCTTCATGCTGGATCTTCCTCGTTCGCAGTGCTGCTGACGATACGGTAACGCCAGCGCAAGTGTCTTGCCAAAACATCGCGTAGAAAGCAAAATGTGTGGCATAATATGCCAATTCCATGTTTCTGAGTACCGATATATGCCAATTACGCTCGATGCCATCGACAAGCGTATCCTCAGGATCCTGCAAAGGAACGGCCGTATCTCCAATGTCGAGCTAGCCAATGCGGTCGGATTGTCACCCTCGCCCTGTCTCAGGCGGGTCAGGCTTTTGGAGGAAGCTGGGGTTATCGATCGTTATGCGACCATCCTCGATCCCGTCGAAATCGGCCTGGGACTGACCGTTTTCGTTCGTGTCTGGTTCAAGACGCAGGACGGAGAAATGACGCGGAAATTCGCCGAAACGGTCAGCAAATATCCCGAAGTCATGGAATGCTACCTGACGACCGGCGAGTGCGACGCCATTTTGCGGGTGGTGACCACCGACCTTCATGCCTATTGGCGGTTTCAGGCCGATTACCTGACGCGCATCCCGAGCGTGCAGAGCGTCAAGACCGACGTGCCGATGGAGACCATCAAACGCAGCTTCGAATTGCCGCTTTAGGGCAGATCATGTTTTGGCCGGATCGTGGGATCTGCCCTATCTTCTTGTTTTATCGTGTTTTCGAACCGGCGAACCGGTATCCACTTCGCCTGAAAACACTCTGGTGATATAGGAACCGGGACAGTCTCGCATTGTACCGGATAAAGCCATGCCCGCCTTCGTTCCCGACCTCAGCGTCATTCTTGCCTTCGGCCTGGCCAGCTTTGTTTTGGCCATATCGCCCGGGCCGGACATGGCGCTCTTCGTGTCGCGAACGCTGAATTATGGCCGCGTCCATGGATTCGCCGCCGTTTTCGGCGCCTTTTCCGGCATTTTCGTTCATTCCCTGCTGGCGGCCTTCGGCGTATCGCTGCTCCTGATCGCGGCGCCGACCGCCTTTTTCGCGCTCAAGATCGCCGGAGCGCTCTATCTTTTGTATCTGGCGGTGCAGGCGGTGTGGCATGGCGGCGGTATCACGCTTGCGAACGAAGCCAGGCGGGCGCCGCGTGTTCTTCAAAGCTATCTGACCGGAGTCGGCATCAACCTGACCAATCCCAAGATCGTACTGTTTTTCGTGACCTTTTTGCCCCAGTTCGTGTCCGGGGCCGATCCGTTCGCACCGCAAAAACTCTTGTTCCTGAGCGCCGAGTTCATGAGTGTGGCCCTGCCGGTGGTTACCCTCATTGTGCTGTTGTCGGAGAAGCTGGCTCACATGCTCACCGGTTCGAAGACGGTGCAGAAGATATTGAACTGGAGCTTCGCCGCCGTGTTCGCCGGCTTTGCCGCGACCATTCTTTTGATGGAGGGCCGGCGCTGATCCAGTCCCACCGAGCCCTCAGATGAACTACGATCACGCCTTTCATGCCGGCAATTTCGCAGATGTGATCAAGCACATCATCCTTTGCCGCATCATCGCCTATCTCGAACGCAAGCCGGCGCCCTTTCGCCTCATCGATACCCATGCCGGGGCCGGGCGCCATGCGCTCGATGCCCCCGCCGCGGAGAAAAGCCCGGAATGGCGCGAAGGCATCGCGCCCGTGCTGACGGCGCCTCTGGCCTCGGACGTCGCCGAAATGATTGCGCCCTATCTCGATGCGGTTCGGGCCGCAAATCCCGACGGAGCGCTCACCACCTATCCCGGGTCGCCTCTTTTGGCCAAAATGCTGATGCGGCCCGAAGACCGGCTGACCGCGATGGAGCTTCATCCCGAGGCGGCGGCGAAACTCAAAACGCTGTTCGCCGGCGATCCCCAGGTCAAGGTTCTCAGTGTCGACGGCTATGCTGCGCTACCGGCGCAATTGCCGCCCAAGCAGAAACGGGCGCTCGTTCTCATCGATCCGCCCTTCGAGCATCAGGGCGAATTCGACCGCATGGTCGCGGCACTGAAAGCGTCTTGCCGCATCTTTCCGCAGGCCGTTTATGCGCTTTGGTATCCGCTTAAGGACGATCCCGGCGTCGCGCGCTTCAAGGCGGCGCTTCACGAAACCGGCATTCCGGACATCTGGTTTTCGGAGTTCAGGCTGCGCGCGCCATCCGAACCGCCGCGCCTTTACGGATCGGGCATGATCGTCGTCAATCCGCCCTATGTGCTCAAATCCGAGCTCGATGCTATTTTCAAAAGCCTGTTGCCTATCCTGACCCAGTCGACCATGGCAGGTTTTGAAACCGGCATCATCCGGCCCGAGCGGCCTGCGGATCTGTCATGAGCATCGCCGCCGTGTTGCTCAAGGCCAGGGCGCGGCGCAGGGGATCGAGATCGGCGCCGAATTTTTCGGCCTTGCCGATGGATGATCTGTAGATCGGGCGGCGAACCTGCTCAACCGGCGTCGTATCGGAGCGTGGCATTCCGACGACGAAGATGGGGGTGGGATCGGAATCGCCAACACCGGAGCTGATGGCAAGGGTACCTGCGGAACTGCGTCTTGATCCTGCGCAGCTGTGTCCTGCCGGCCAGCGCAGAGTTGCGCCTTTCATCGGCCGAATGTGGCCTTCCTTAAGGTCTGATCTCGCCCTTTTCCTCGTCCCAGTCCAGCGCGTCGAGGAGCGGCTGCACCGCATCTCCGTAGCGCTTGTAGCGCCCGATCGAGCTATTGTAGATCGGCTGCCTGACCTGAATCGTCGAGGCGGTGCGCACGGACCGATTGCTGTTGAAGAAACTGAGGACGTTGTCGTCCCAGTCGAGCCCGCAGAAATCCAGCAGCCTGTGCATCTGGGCCTCCTGATCGGCAACCATGTCTTCGTACTGGTTGGTCAGTAAAAAGCCGGGCAACAGGGTCTGCCAGTGCTGCATCAGCTCCACATGCTTGCGGTAATAGGCGCCGAGATCGGTCAGGTCATAGCCATAGCCTATCTCGGTGGTGGCAAACTGGATGTTGAAGATGGAAATGCAGTTGTCCGGGGCCGAGCGTTTGCAATAGATCACCTTGGCCTTGGGAAGGGCGAGCCGGATGGCCCCGACATGAAGGAAGTTCCCTGGCATCTTGTCGACGATGTATCTGGCATCCGGCGCCCGCCGCCTGAGTTGGGTGATATAGTCTTCGCCCAGGGCACGCCAGTCCTCCGGCGTCGCCCTGGCGACGAGATCGATGTTGTTCTTGGCATCCAGCCGCCCCCTCAGCGCACGGATGAGAACACTGAGAATGAACAGTTCTCCGGCGCCATGAACGTCGTGATGGCTGGACAGGATCTGTTCGGTCAGCGTCGTGCCCGAGCGCGGCATGCCGAGCACGAATATCGGCGTTTCGTCCATAAAGCCCGCATCCGCGAATCGGGAAATGACCTCGGGCGTGAAGGCCGATCGCGTGGCGTTGAAATTGGCGTCGGACGCCGCTTTCGAATAGCGCTTCCACTTGCGCGCCAGGGCATTGCCCTTGAGGGAATGCTCAAGGGATTTCGGATAGTCCTTGATGTCCTCATAGGCCTTGGCGAGGCCGAAATGGAGATTGGCCTCGCTTTTCGCTTCGATCTCCTGGCGCTCGAGCAGCTTTTCCATATGCGCCATCTGCTCGTCGTAATGGTCGTACTTGATCGAACGCGCCAGAACCGTGTGCAGGCCCGGCCAGTCCGGATAGGTCTTCATGAGGTTGCGCATCAGCGTTGCGGCGTCTTCGAAAAAACCGCGTTCGTTCAAGAAGTTCCCATAGAGCGTTTGAAGATTCAGATTATCCGGAAACCGTGCCGAGGCCTGCTCGAAAACGGCGTGGGCCTCGCTGATGCGATCGGCGGCAATGAGGGCTTCGGCGTAGCGGATGTAACCGAGTGGATTATGTGGCGCCAGCCGCCTGGCGGTCTCGGCCATGCGGATCGCTTCCTCGGCGCGTCCGTCCTCGACCAGAATTTCCGACAGCAGGCGATAGGCATCTGCATAATCGCGTTTGTGAAAGACCGCCGCGCGTGCATGCGCCTCGGCATCTTCCAGCACGGATTGTTGCTTGTAGACATTGGCGAGGTTGAGATGAAACCCCGCCATGCCCTGTTTGAGGTTGATCGCCTTGACCAGCGCCGCCTCGGCTTCGGGGAAACGGTTGAGCTTGGTCAGGACCAGACCGTAATCGTTGAGCGTGAAGGCGTCGTCCGGGGTTTCGGCCAGCAGCGCCTGCAACTGGTCGGCCGCCGCTTCCGCTTTCCCTAGGCTGAACGCGACCATGGCCGCCAGATGGCGGGCCTGATGATTTTGCGGGGCGCGGGCCAGGACCTTTTTCACCAGGAGATCGGCGCCGGGAATATTGCCTCTGGTGAAACTGGCAAGCGCTTCGCCGAGAAGCTTTTCGGTCTTGTCGGCCGGCGCGCTGCGATAAGGGCGCTGAGACGGGTTGGAACGGGGAGCCATGGCAGTTCTTAGTCTTGTTCTGTTGAAATCAGTGCGTCGCGCTGTTTTTTCGTCAGCCGTTCACTTTCCGACTTGAGCTGTCCGCAGGCCGCCGAAATATCGCGGCCGCGCGGCGTTCTGACCGGTGAGGCGTAGCCCGCCCGGTTGACGATGTCGGCAAAGGCCTCGATGCGTTCGGACGTGGCGCATTCATAGGGGGAGCCCGGCCAGGGATTGAACGGGATGAGGTTGATCTTGGCCGGAATGCCGGAAAGGAGGCGCACCAGCTCGCGGGCGTCGGCATCGGTGTCGTTGACGCCCTTGAGCATGACATATTCGAAGGTGATGCGGCGGGCGTTGTTGAGACCGGGGTAGGTGCGGCAGGCGGCGAGCAGTTCCGAAAGCGGCCATTTCCTGTTGATCGGCACCAGTTCGTTTCTGAGATCGTCCCGGACCGCATGCAGCGAAATGGCGAGCGACACGCCGATCTCGCGCCCGGCCGGCTCGATATAGGGCACGACACCCGAGGTGGACAGAGTAATGCGGCGCTTGGAAAGCGAGATGCCGTCGTCCGCCTGCGCGATCAGCAGGGCCTTTTTGACGTTCTCGTAATTGTAGAGCGGCTCGCCCATGCCCATCATGACGACATTGGTGATGGCGCGATTTTCACCGTCAGGGACGAGGCCGTCCACTGGCCTGACGCCGCCGGGAAAATCACCGAGACGGTCGCGGGCGCCGAGAATCTGGGAAAGAATCTCACCGGTGGTGAGATTGCGGACCAGGCGCTGGGTGCCGGTGTGACAGAACGAACAGTTGAGGGTGCACCCGACTTGCGAAGAGACGCAGAGCGTGCCGCGGTCCTGTTCGGGAATGTAGACGGTCTCGATCTCGACCGGCGGCGCGGCGGGCAGGGCCGGATCGCGGAAACGGAAAAGCCATTTGCGCGTGCCGTCGGCCGAAACCTGCTCGGCAGCGATCTCCGGACGTGTAACGGAAAACCCGTGCGCCAGGGCCGTGCGCATCGGCTTGGCGATATTGGTCATCGCGTCGAAATCGGTCGCGCCGTTGACGTAGATCCAGTTCCACAATTGCCGGGCGCGCATGCGCGCTTCTTTTTCGCCAAGACCGAAATCGATGAGGGCCGACGTAATCTCGGACGGATCCAGCCCGACGAGATCGCGCCGTGTGGGGGCAACCGGGGCGGCTGGTTTATCAAGATCGAGGGTGATGGTCATAGACGCCGACCTTTCGACAGGACTTACGGGCAATCAGGAACCGGATCGGCGGCAGGCCGATCCGAGGAAAGAAACGATGGTGGGTCTAGACGCAAAACAAGCCGGTGGTCCACGGGTTTTTTGCCAAAAGGGCGTTCGGCCCTGTGGAGCCATGTCGGTCATCAACCCGAAAACCGAAGGTTTTTTAAGCGAAACGCCGGGTTCAGTCGCACGCAGCATCGATGGCGCGCGAAGCGGCGGTGATGCCGCTTAACGAAAACGTCTCGCGAATCTTGAGGCCGCGCTCGTTCGTCCCCTCGATGACAAGAGAGGAGCCGGCCCGCATCAGTCCGGCAACGGCTTCGCTGCGGCTGGTATCGGTCAGCCAGGCGGCATCCGCGCTGGTGAACAGATCCAGGGTTTCGCCGCCCAGGTTCAGTTCCGCCGACGAATCCGGTTCGAACGTATACCCGGCAACGAGGCTGAATTCGTTGCGGAGGCCTTCGCCGGGACGGTGCGTCAGATAGAGATAGGCCTGGGTGTAGCCTTCCGGTTCCGGATCGACGGACGTGGGCTTGGAAAGCACGAAGCAGATCTTGCCGGCCGAATCGGAGGTAGCGTAGGCGGACCAGTCGCGGAAATCCCCGAGAACGCGCACCGACTGAGCCGCCGCGCCGGTGACGGCAACGGCCAGAAATCCGGTGGTCAACGCCAGACGGACGGTCCACAAAGCGTTCATGCAAAAGCCCTTCATTACGGCTCTGCTTGCCACGCCGGAGGGCAAAGATCAATGCCGGGCATGACGCGCTGGCGTCAGTTGCCGGGGCAGGCCTTGGAAACGGCGGCCATGGCTGCGGTGACGCCGGAAAGCGAGAAGGTGTAGGTGGTGTTGTTCCCACGTGCCGAGGTCGACTTGACGATAAGCTGGCGCCCCTTCTTCATCTCTTCGACGAAGCCGGGTTCGTCGGCGACCGCATAAAGCCACATGCTCCTGTCGGCGGCGCGCATCGAATAGGTCTTGCCATCGATCGCGGCGCTGAGATCGCCGTCGAGCTTGACCGAATAACCCATCTGCGCCTGTACCTCGCCGCGCATCGGCTTGTAGCCGGTGATCGTCTTGCCGTCGGCGGAAAAGACCGGCGCCTTCTCGCGATTGATCACGAAGAAGTAGATGTCGCCATGATCGAGGGTCGCGGGCTGCTTGTCCTGGGGATTGGACGAAATATAGCAGATCTTGCCGTTGTCGTCGGCGCTCGTCCAGGCGGACCAGTCCTTGAACACACCAAGACGCGTCGCTTCGGCCGCACTCGCTACATCAAGGCTGGCGATCAGGGCGGCAAGCGCCAAACCAATTCGGCCAATCCTCATCAAAGCCATCGTGTTGTCTCCTGGTAAGCGAACCGTACTCATGTCGCGGGGCCGAATGCCGAAGCGGCACAGGGACTTTGCACAAACAAGGTTACCAAGCGGCAAAGAGCCAACTGTGCGTGCCGGACATTCGCGACATGAACGTCAAATTTGACGTCAATTTGGCGTCATCTCTCAACACCCGGTTTGCCAGAAAGACGGTTAATCGGGCGTGAACATATCGTTCAGGCCGCCAGGTCATAGCTCTGTTCGACGAGATAGGGTCCGCCACCGACGGATTCCCGCGAGGAAAACAGGACGAAACGTCCGACCGTGAAGCTGAGCGGCTCGAAGCGCATCGTTTCTTCGAGATAACGGGCGAGGTCGTTGGGCGTCGTCGTCTTTAGGCGCGCAAGGGTGACATGCGGCGAGAACTTGCGGCTGTCGGGCGAAAGGCCGATCTGCTGCAGGGCCCGTTCCTGGGCGGCCTGCAGACGGCCGAGCGGGTCGCTGAGTTCGGCGCCGGCATAAAGGGCGCGTGGCTTGTTACCACCGAACGCGCCGAGGTGATCGAGACGCAGAACAAAACTCTCGAAACCGGTGAAACGATCGAGCGTGTCCACGATATCGTTGGCGGTGCGGTTGTCGACCTCGCCGACATATCTCAAGGTGATGTGATAATTATCCTTGTCGATCCAGCGGGCGCCGGGCAGACCGCCTTTCTTGAGTGACAGGGTGAAGGCAACGTCGTGGGGAATCTCGAGACCGGTGAACAAACGTGGCATGGGCTCAACTCCTTCCCACCTCGACGCGACCGGCCACAACGCTGGCCGAATCACTTGTAGCATGATTTGACGGCGCGGCGATCACGTCTGGTTTATCCTGATCGGCCTTGTATTTGCCGCAAGCCGTGGCCATATTATCCGCGAATTCCGGGGTCTGATGGCCCCCACAAAGTTTTGGAAGGGATCAGCAATGGCTCAATACGAACGTGACACCTTGAGGACCGGGGCCCGCTCGACGGTCGCGATCGACGAGGGTCTGCGCAGCTATATGCTCAGGGTCTACAACTACATGGCCGGCGGTCTCGTCATTACGGGCCTCGTCGCCTGGTTCACCAGCCAGTGGGCCATGTCCAGCCAGGCCAATGCCGAGCTGCTTTATGCCAGCCCGCTCGCCTGGGTGATCATGCTCAGCCCTCTGGCCTTCGTCATGGTTTTAAGCTTCGGCGTCAACAAACTGAGCATCGGCGCCGCCCAAGGACTGTTCTGGGCCTTCGCCGCCGTGATGGGCCTGTCCTTGAGCTCGATCTTTCTGGTCTATACCGGAGCTTCCATCGCGCGGGTGTTCTTCATTTCCGCCGCGACCTTCGGCGCCATGAGCCTTTACGGCTACACCACCAAACGCGATCTGACCGGCATGGGCACGTTCCTCATGATGGGCCTGATCGGTCTGGTCATCGCCTCGCTTGTCAACCTGTTCCTGCGCTCGAGCGGACTCGATTTCGCCATCTCTGCGATCGGCGTTCTGGTCTTTGTCGGCCTGACCGCCTGGGACACCCAGAAGATCAAGGAATCCTATTCGGAAGGCTTCGGTTACGAAGTCCTGGCCAAGGGCGCCATTATGGGCGCGCTGAGCCTTTACCTCGATTTCATCAACCTGTTCCTGATGCTGTTGAGGCTGTTCGGCGATCGTCGCTGATAAAGAACCGGAACGGATATGCTACGGGGCCGCGCATCGTCGCGGCCCTTTTTTGTATTTCAAAAAAGAATTGAAAAACAGATCGCGGCGTTCCGGAACAAAACGATCCGAAAACCGACAAGACAACACAGGCCGGGCCTAGCGACCTATTTGACCAGCGACAGCTCGGCGTCGAAGACGCGCAGGACCTGCTCGAGTTCGTGACCGCGGCGCAGGACCCGGCCCTCGGCATTGGTGAGCGTGAACTGACCCTGACGGGTTCGCAACCTGGGGTTCTTTTCGACGACATAGTGCGGTCGCTCTGACGAGCGCCGGAAGATCGAGAAATAAGCACAGTCCCCAAGCATATCGAGAGCGTAATCGCGCCATTCGCCGGCAGCGACCTTGCGCCCGTAGACACCGAGCAGCAACATCATCTCACGACGATTGAATGTAACGATTTCGGGGATTTTCCGCGCCGCGCCGGATGATCCGGCGGGCGAGAAGGGAAAGGGAATGATTTCGGCCGACCGGGGAACACTCTCGGTCGACCACCGTGCTATCTCGGGATTATCTGCCATAACGCATCCTCCCTTGTCATTGCTTTGTCATGAAAGCGTCAAAGGCGGGGACTGGCAAGATGAAAAACCGCGGCGTACTGTCCGCGGGCGCTAAAAACCTCGTTTTAGACACATTCTCATCGCGCTTCGGCCAAATTGCCCTTTCATATATAGCGTGTTGCCTCCAGTGACGGCTCCGGAGCGCGATCAGCCCCCAATTCTGTCGCTCCGGAGCCGGACCCTCCAAATCAATCGTTTTTTGAAGTGCTCGTCCCCGACCGGGGCGGGCGCTTTCGTTTTGCGTCGTATCGGCAGGAGTGGGGTCGTGTGAATGACGTTCACAAAAGGCAACGCCAAAAAGACGCGTTCAGCGCAAAAAGGATGTGCCGCCGATGATGCGGCCGGGGTGGCCGTTGCAGTCTTCCTGAATGAGGATGGCGGCGCCATCGCTATTGGTGCCAAGCAGGTCTGCAACCGGCAGTCTGACGCTGACGCCGTCGCGCGGGTCCCACAGGCCGATCAGCTGTCGCGCCGTGACGATGTGGGAATAGTTGAGCACCCGGTCCTTGTTCTCGCCGCGCTTAATAGCGACGCTGGCGGCAGTCTTGAACGTGACCAGCCAGAGCCGTGACGTCGGAAAATCGGCATTGCCGGCGGCTGAAACGGCGATCAGACCGTCCTTTTCGTCAAGATCGAGTGTAATGGACAGGCTTGACTTGGCCAGCGCCTCTACGATGTCGCTGCGGCGCGAGCCGACCACATCGGTTTCGCCGTTGATTATCAGCTGTGGCGTATAGACCCGCGCCTTGTTCTGCGCCGTGGCATAGGCGTGCTGATAATCGGAAAAGCTGTTGGATCCGAAGGTGTCGCGCCAGCCGATATAGTCCCAGTAATCGACATGATAGGCGAGCGCGATGACGTCCTTGCGCGCGCCGATCTCGGTCAACAGGGCGTCGGCCGGCGGACAGGACGCACACCCCTGCGAGGTGAAGAGCTCGAGCACGGCCGACGGTGTGGTGCGCAATTCGCTTCCGAACGCCGGGGCGGCGAGAAAAGGCACGGCCAGGGCAAAAAAAAGGGAGCGCAGTTTCATGCGTTCCCTTTTAGTCCTTGCGGCGAACAACTCAAAGTCACAGGGGCTTGAAGTCGTTCCTCATCACTGGTGCAAATGCTGCGACGAGGTGGCGCAGCACGTCACCGAGGACGCCGCTTCATTTGTCCTAGAAAGGCCGGTCCGGGGTGTCGATGCGGCAAAAACACCAATCGTCGCCTCCCCCGGGGATGTCAGGCCACGAGGTTTCTCAGGACGTAGTGAAGGATGCCGCCATTGCGGTAATAATCGAGTTCGTTTTCCGTATCGATGCGGCAGAGCGTTTTGATCATGATCTCGCTGCCGTCCGGCTTTCTGATCCTGACCGCCACGTTGGCGCGCGGTGCGATGCCGGCGATATCGGCGATGGACACGGTCTCTTCGCCGCTGAGCCCAAGGCTCTTCCAGCTTTCACCTTGTGAAAACTGCAGCGGCAGCACGCCCATGCCGATGAGGTTGGAGCGGTGGATGCGTTCGAAGCTTTCGGCGACGACGGCGCGGACGCCCAGCAGGCGCGTGCCCTTGGCGGCCCAGTCGCGCGACGAGCCGGTGCCGTATTCCTTGCCGGCGAAGACGACGAGCGGCGTGCCCTTGGCACCATAGGCCATGGCGGCGTCGTAGATCGGCATCACGCTGCCATCCGGCCCCTTGGTGAACCCGCCTTCGGTGCCCGGCACCATCTGGTTCCTGATGCGGATATTGGCGAAGGTGCCGCGCATCATGATTTCGTGATTGCCGCGCCGCGAGCCGTAGGAATTGAAATCCTTGGGCAGGACCTGACGCTCGGTCAGATAGATGCCCGCCGGTGTGTCCTTCTTGAACGAACCGGCCGGGGAAATGTGGTCGGTGGTGATCGAATCGAGGAAGAGCCCGAGAACGCGGGCGTTTTCGATATCGGTCACCGGGTTCGGCGTCATCTTCAAATCGTCGAAATAGGGCGGATTCTTCACATAGGTCGAGGACGCATTCCACTCATAGGTGTCGCCGCCCGTCACCTCGATTGCCTGCCAGTGGGCATCGCCCTTGAAGACGTCGGAATAGCGGGAGCGGAACATTTCCGGGGTGATGTAGGTCCGAACCAGTTCGGCGATCTCGGCATTGGTCGGCCAGATGTCCTTCAGATAGACCGGCTGTCCGTCTTTCGAAGTGCCGAGCGGATCGGTGACCAGATTGATATTGAGCGAACCGGCGATGGCATAGGCGACCACAAGCGGTGGCGAAGCGAGGTAATTGGCCCTGACGTCCGGATTGACCCGGCCTTCGAAATTGCGGTTACCGCTGAGGACCGAACAGGCGACGAGGTCATTGTCGTTGACCGCTTTCGAGATGGCGGGCGGCAGCGGACCGGAATTGCCGATGCAGGTGGTGCAGCCATACCCGACCAGATTGAACCCGAGCGCGTCGAGATCGGTCTGCAGACCCGAGGCAGTAAGGTATTCGGAAACCACCTGGCTCCCGGGCGCCAGCGAGGTCTTGACCCAGGGTTTCGAACAAAGCCCGAGTTCCCGTGCCTTGCGGGCGACAAGACCCGCCGCGATCAGCACGGACGGGTTGGAGGTATTGGTGCACGAGGTGATGGCGGCAATGACCACGTCGCCGTCGCCAATCGTATAATCCTCTCCGGCAACCGGGAAGCGGGCGTCGGTCAGGTTGTGCCCGGCGATATCCTTGAGCGCCGTTTCAAACTTCGCATCGGCTTCGGCCAGCACCACTCGGTCCTGCGGCCGCTTCGGGCCGGAAATCGAGGGCACGACGGACGAAAGATCGAGGGTGAGCGTGTCGGTAAAGACCGGTTCGGGCGCCGCGTTGTCGCGGAACATGCCCTGCGCCTTGGCATAGGCTTCGACCAGCGCCACGCGTTCGGGCGTGCGGCCGGACGTCTTTAAATAGGTGAGCGTGTCGGTATCGACCGGGAAGAAGCCGCAGGTGGCGCCGTATTCGGGCGCCATGTTGGCGATGGTTGCCTGGTCCTCGAGGCTTAAGTGGTCGAGGCCCGGTCCGTAGAACTCGACAAATTTGCCGACCACGCCCTTTTTCCGAAGCATTTCGACCACGGTCAGCACCAGATCGGTGGCGGTGATGCCCTCGGCGATGGCGCCGGTCAGCTTGAACCCGACGACTTCGGGGATGAGCATGGTGATCGGCTGGCCGAGCATGGCGGCTTCAGCCTCGATGCCGCCGACACCCCAGCCGAGAACCGATAGGCCATTGACCATGGTGGTGTGGCTGTCGGTGCCCACAAGCGTATCGGGATAGGCGACGGTCTCGCCGTTTTCCTCTTTCGTCCACACGGTCTGGGCCAGGTATTCGAGGTTGACCTGGTGGCAGATGCCGGTGCCGGGCGGCACGACGCGGAAATTGTCGAAGGCCGACTGGCCCCACCGCAGAAATTCGTAGCGCTCGGAATTGCGCTGATATTCGAGTTCGACATTGTTCCCGAACGCCAGGGGCGTGCCGAAACTGTCGACCATGACCGAGTGGTCGATGACGAGATCGACCGGGACCAGCGGGTTGATCTTCAACGGATCGGCGCCGAGTCTGGCGGTCGCATCGCGCATGGCGGCGAGGTCGACCACGGCCGGCACGCCGGTGAAATCCTGCATCAGCACGCGCGCCGGACGGTACTGGATCTCATGGTTCGAATGACGGGTCGTGAGCCATTCGGCAACGGCAAGGATGTCCTTCTTTGTCACCGTGCGCCCGTCTTCGAAGCGCAACAGGTTCTCAAGCACGACCTTCATGGCATTCGGCAGCCTGGAAATGCCGCTGAGACCATTTCGTTCGGCATCGGGCAGGGAAAAATAGACATAGCTTTTGGTGCCGACCGAAAGGGTTTTTCTGGATTTGAAGCTGTCGAGCGAAGTGTGTGCCATTAGCAAGCCACCCATATTCAGGAAAAGGACTCAAGCCTTTTGGCGGCCGGCAGTGAAAAACCGGTTCCCCCCGCGCTGAAAGGCCAGAATATGGGGGCCTTATAATCAAAACACTTCCAGCTTGCCAGTACCGTCGCGGCTTCTTTATCACTGGACCCATGTCGCGCATCGAATCCTTTCCCGTCCGTCGCCTGACCGTCGAAGCCCTGGGGTGCCATCGCGGCGCCCGGCAGGTTTTTGCCGGTCTCGACATCGCGCTCGGACCGGGTGAGGCGCTGATGCTGACCGGCCCGAACGGTGCCGGCAAATCCTCGCTTCTGATGTGCCTTGCCGGTCTTCTCGATCACGAGGGCCAGATCGTTTGGCATGGGCGCAGCGATGACGACCGTGCGGGAACGGATCTGCACTTCCTCTCGCATCTGCCGGCGCTTAAGCCCAATTTGACGCTTTACGACAACCTCACCTTCTGGGCCGATCTCAATGGTGGTGCCCGCGCCCTTGTCGATCCGGCATTGGCCGAGGCGCGGCTCGATCACGCCAGAGATCTCAGGGCCGGTCTCTTGTCGGCCGGTCAGGTCCGGCGGCTGGCGCTTTGCCGGTTTCTCGTGGCGCCACGGCCGATCTGGCTTCTGGACGAACCGACCGCCGCGCTCGACAGGCAAGGCACCGACTGGGTGACGGCTCTTGTCGCCGATCATCTCGAAAGGGGTGGGCTGGCCGTCATTGCTACCCATTTGCCGATTCGCCTGCCGGTTCCGGTACGAAAACTGTCGCTTGGAGGCCGGACATGAAAGGGTTTCTCGCCATCGTGCGCCGCGACGTGAAACTGGCGCGCGCCTCGGGTGGCGATCTGATGACGCTTTTGCTGTTCTTTGTCCTGATCGGCGCGCTGATGCCTTTCGCTGTCGGGCCGGACAAGCCGCTCCTTTCTCGGGTCGGGCCGGGCATCGTTTGGGTCGCGGCGCTTCTGGCGCTGCTTCTCGGTCTCGACCGTCTGTTCCGCGCCGATCGTGAAGACGGCTCGCTGAGGGCCTTCCACACTGCCGATCTCACGCTTGAAACCATAGTCCTGGCCAAGCTCGTCGCCGCCTGGCTGACCCTCATCCTGCCGCTTCTCGTCGTGACCCCGATCCATGCCCTGCTGTTCGGCCTGGGTTTCGATATTCTGGCACGGCTCATGACATCTTTGTTCATCGGGACGCCTGGACTTCTGGCCCTCGGCGCCTTCGGCGCGGCGCTGAGTGTCAGCCTGAAACACGGAGGCCTGATCGGTCCCGTCGTCATTCTGCCACTGGCCGTGCCGATCCTCATTTTCGGGATTGGTGCCGTTGCGCCACCGCCGGCACCGGGGGCCGACAGGGCGGCATTGCTGTTGCTAGGCGCGCTCAGTATCGTTTTTTGCGCCGGGGCGCCTTTTGTCGCCGCTCTTGCGCTTCGGGTGAGCGAAGACTAACAAGGCCAGCTTTTTCAAAAGGACGGGGAGATCTTCGTTCATGGTGCAGTCCGAAACCGTTCGCCCCATGCGCTGGCGTGAGAAACTGGCCCATCCCGGCCAGTTCATGGCCTGGTCGCATCACCTCATCTGGCCATTGACGGTTCTGTGCGTTGTGTTGTTCGTCTGGGGCCTTTATCTGGCGCTTGTCGCCTCGCCCGACGATTACCAGATGGGGGCGACGGTCAGGATCATGTACATCCACGTGCCCAATGCGTGGCTCTCCATGTTCGTTTGTGCGCTGATGGCGCTGGCGGCGCTCGGCACGCTGGTCTGGCGGCATCCTCTGGCGGACGTGGCGATGAAGGCGGCGGCGCCGCTCGGCGCGACCTTCACACTCATGGCCCTGTTCACCGGTTCGCTCTGGGGGCGGCCGACCTGGGGCACGTTCTGGGAATGGGACGGGCGCATGACCTCGACCCTCGTCCTCCTGTTTCTCTATTTCGGGCTGATCGCCCTTTGGCAGGGGGTCGAGGACAAGTTGAAGGCCGCCCGACTCGTCGCCATCCTGACCCTTGTCGGCGCACTCAACATTCCGGTCATCAAGTTTTCGGTTGACTGGTGGAACACGCTGCACCAGCCGGCCAGCGTCTTCGTCGCCGGCGGGCCGAAAATGCCGGTGAGCATCCTCATGCCGCTTTTTGTCATGATGGGCGCCTTCACCGTGTTGTTTCTCTTGCTGCTGGTCATTTCCATGCGCGCTGAGATCGCGACGCGACGTATCGCGGCGTTCGAACGCCGCCGGGTTCTCGAGGGAGGACGATGATGATCGATCTCGGGCCGCATGCCCTATTCATCATCGCCGCCTATCTCGGTGTTGGTCTGGTGACGGGCGGACTCGTTGTCGCCGTTCTTGTCAACGCCCGCACAAAAGCCCGGCAGCTCAAGGCACTCGAAGCCAGACGGCGGCCGGAGAAACGGGCATGAAGCGGCTGGCATTGGCGCTGGCGCCGCTCGTGGTGCTGGCGGGGCTCGTCACGCTGTTCTGGGCCAATATCGACCGCGATCCCAATGAGGTGCCCTCGGTGCTTCTGAACAAGCCGGTGCCGGATTTCAGCCTGCCACCGGTCGAGGGGCTCGACACACCCGGTCTCGACAGCGCGGCCTTGAAGGGACAGGTGAGCGTCGTCAACGTCTTCGCCTCCTGGTGCGTGCCCTGCCGCGCCGAACACCCGTTTTTGATGGAACTGAGCAAGACCGGCATCCCGATTTTCGGCATCAATCAAAAGGACGTGGCCGAAAACGCCCGGGCCTTCCTTGCCGGTCTCGGCAATCCTTATGCGCGTATCGGGGCGGACATTTCCGGGCGCGTCTCGATCGACTGGGGCGTTTATGGCGTGCCGGAAAGCTTCGTGGTCAACGCCAATGGCGTCATCACCTACAAGCACACCGGGCCGATCACGGAAAAATCGCTGAGGCAAAGCGTGCTGCCGGCGATCGAGGCGGCGATGGAAGAAATAGCCGTACGCCCATACTCCGAGCCTGCTGAAGGGTAAGCCTCACGCAAATGACGACGAACAGCCGCGTCCGGGACTACTCCGCTGCCTCTTCCGCTTCATGATCGGCATATTTGGTCAGAACCGGTAGTTGGAACATCGAGAAAACCACGGTGATCGGCATGATGCCCCAGACCTTGAAGGCCACCCAGAGATCGGTCGAAAAATTCCGCCAGACGATTTCGTTGAGTATGGCGAGGACGAGAAAGAACACCCCCCAGCGCCAGGACATGACGAACCAGCCCTTTTCCGTGAGGCGGTAAACCTCGCCGAAGACGTATTTCAGAAGCGACTGGCCGAAGGGCAACCCACCGAGCAGCACGCCGCCGAACAGGATGTTGACGATGGTCGGCTTCATCTTGATGAAGGTGTCGTCCTGCAAATAGAGCGTCAGCCCGCCGAAGATCATGACGACGATGCCGGTCACCAGCGGCATGACGGCGATGCGCTTGAAGATCAGTCCGGAAATGGCGAGCGAAACCACCATGGCCGCCATGAACCAGGCGGTGGCGGTGAAAATGCCCGCCCTGGCGTTCATGACGAAGAACAGGACGAGCGGCCCGAGTTCGAGCAAAAGCTTGATGATCTGCTGTTTGGGATCGCCGCTGAGGGCCGGTTCCTCGGGATGCTCGGTACTCATCTAGACGTCCTTTCCGGCGATCAGGCCGGCAAATTCTGCGGCGGAGAACGGTTCGAGATCCTCGACCGCCTCGCCGACGCCGATGAAATGCACCGGCAAACCGTATTTCGCGGCGATGGCGACGAGAATGCCGCCACGGGCCGTGCCGTCGAGTTTGGTCATGATGAGGCCCGTCACGCCAGCCCGTTTTGAAAAGATGTCGACCTGGTTGAGTGCGTTCTGTCCGGTCGTGGCATCAAGGGTCAACAAAACCGCATGCGGGGCGCTTTCGTCGAGCTTTTTGATGACGCGGATGATCTTTTCGAGTTCCGCCATCAGCTCGTCGCGGTTCTGCAACCGTCCGGCCGTGTCAATGATGAGAATGTCGACGCCTTCGTTCCTGGCCCGCTCCACCGCTTCATAAGCGAGCCCCGAAGCATCCGAGCCGGGCGGTTTGGTCACCACATCGGCGCCGGTCCGTGTTCCCCAGACCTGCAATTGCTCAATGGCGGCGGCGCGGAAGGTGTCGCCGGCGGCCAGCAGCACCGACTTGCCTTCGGCACGGAACTTTTCGGTCAGTTTGCCGATGGTCGTGGTCTTGCCCGAACCATTGACGCCGACCATGAGGATGATAAAGGGCTTGGTCCCGGTGACATCGAGCGGACGGGCGACGGGCGAAAGAACCTTTTCGACCTCTTCGCTGAGGGCGGCGCGCACCTCCTCGGGCGAGATCTCCTTGTCGAACTTGTCAGCCGCCAGGGTTTCGGTGATCCTTGTGGCCGTTTCGATGCCGAGATCGGCGGCAATGAGGATATCCTCGAGATCATCAAGCGTTTCCCTGTCGAGTTTTCGCTTGGTGAAAACGCCGGCAATGCCATTGCCGAGCTGATCCGAAGAGCGCCTGAGCCCCGAGGCCAGACGCTGGAACCAGCTTTTTTTCGGCGTTGGGGTGTCGGTTTTTTCGCTCAGGGCCGAGGCTTCGGCGAATTCCGGCGACATTTCCGGCGTGCCGGGCTCGAAATCGTCCGTTTCGGGCACGGGCGTTTCCATGTCCGGCGCGGGGACGTCTTCGGCTTCGTTCGCGTCGGTTTTGGCCCCGAACAGGCGGCCGAAAAGACCCGGGTTCTTCTTGTCCGTCACGCCAGTTCCTTTATCCGTTCGCCGCTGAGGCCGGTTTCGTCAGCACCCGTGATCGTCACCGGGACGATTGCGCCGGGCGTTCCGTTTGAAATGTGGACCGGAATGAACTGTTCGGTCCGTCCGATATCGTTGCGTTCGATCAGAACCTGCTCCGTCTTGCCGATCCGGCTCCGGCAGAGCTTGGCGAACTGGCTGTCCCCGAGGGCCCTCAGCCGCGCCGCCCGTTCCTTGGCGACAGCTTTCGGCACCTGATTGGGAATGCGGGCCGCCGGCGTGCCCTTGCGCCGCGAATAGGGGAAAACGTGCAAATAGGTGAGGTCGGCCTCGGTAACGATCCTGAGTGAATTCTCGAACATCTCGTCGGTTTCCGTCGGAAAACCCGCGATGATGTCGGCGCCGAACACCATGTCCGGTCGGGCCTTGCGCATCTCGGCGATAAAGCCGAGCGTATCTTCCCTCAAATGCCGGCGCTTCATGCGCTTCAAGATGAGATTGTCGCCCGATTGCAGCGACAGATGCAGGTGCGGCATGACCCGATTGTCGCCGGTAATGGCCTGTTTCAACGCTGCATCGGCCTCGATCGAATCGAGCGAGGAAATTCTGAGACGCGGCAGGTCCGGCACATGCCTGAGGATCTGCTGGACCAGCGTGCCAAGGCTCTGGGTGCCCGGCAGGTCCGGCCCGTAGGAGGTGATGTCGACCCCGGTCAACACCACTTCGTTATAGCCGTTGCCGACGAGCTTTTTGACCTGTTCGACCACGGCGCCGGCCGGCACGGAGCGCGACGGCCCCCGGCCATAGGGGATGATGCAGAAGGTGCAGCGATGGTCGCACCCGTTCTGCACCTGTACGAAGGCGCGCGCCCGCCCGTCCAGCCCTTCGATCAGATGACCGGCGGTTTCGCGGACGGACATGATGTCGTTGACCCGGATCTTGTCGTTGAGCTTCACGCCGAAAGCGAGGGCGCGATAGGTCTCGGGATCGAGCTTTTCGGCATTGCCGAGAACGAGATCGACCTCCTGCATGCCCGCGAAAGTCTCAGCCTCGGTCTGGGCGGCGCAGCCGGTGACGATGATTTGCGCGTTTGGATTTTCGCGCCGCGCCTTGCGGATGGCCTGGCGCGCCTGACGGACCGCCTCGGCCGTGACCGCGCAGGAATTGACGATGATCACATTGTCGAGCCCGGCCTTTTCCGCCTCGGCCCGCATCACCTCGGATTCGTAGGTGTTGAGGCGACACCCGAAGGTCAGCGTCCTGATGGTGTCGCTCATGCGGCCGGCTCCGAAACGAGCGCGTCGGGGAGGGTGCCCCTGCCATCGAGCGTCCAGGGCCCGGTCATGATGATGTGGTTGTCCGCCTCGCGCCAGTCGATCGCAAGGGTGCCGCCGGGCAGATCGATCCTGACGGATCGGCCGGTCAGCTTCTTGCGTGCGGCCGCGACCGCCGTGGCGCAGGCGGCGGTGCCGCAGGCCAGGGTCAGCCCGACGCCACGCTCCCAGACGCGGATCTTGATGTGATCGGGCGCAAGCACCTGGGCGATGGTGATATTGGCGCGTTCGGGAAAGATGGGATGATTTTCGAGCAAGGGTCCGAACCGGTCGAGGTCATAGGTGTCCGGGTCCTTCCTGACCCAGAAAATGGCGTGCGGGTTACCGACATTGACCACCGAGGGCGTGTGAAGGACCGGCGCGTCGATCGGCCCGATCTGCAATTCGATTCCCGTGGTGTCGGCGAACGCCTCGGCAAGCGGTATCTCGTTCCAGCCGAAGCGAGGTACGCCCATGTCGGCGCTGACCGTGCCGTCTTTGACCTCGGTCGGCAGCCGACCGGCCACGGTTTCGATGGTCACATGGGACTTGCCGGTATCCTCGGCGACGAGCGCCGCGATACAGCGCGTGGCGTTGCCGCAGGCTTCGACTTCGCCGCCGCTCTGATTGTAGATGCGCATGAAGACGTCGGCGCCGGGCGCCACGGGCTTTTCCATGACGATGAACTGGTCGCACCCGATCCCGGAGACACGGTCGGAAATGGCGCGCACCTCGTCGCGTGAATACCGACGCCCGCTTTCGCGCGCGTCGATGACGACGAAGTCGTTTCCAAGGCCGTTCATCTTCAGATAGGGGATGGCCATGTTCTTGTTTCCATTGCCTGCCGACGGGAGGCGGACGCGACATCAGCCCTATATGGCGCAGAAATGCGGCAATTGCCAGATCGGGTGGAGGACGGAAAGCGTCCACCCAAGAAACATGAAGAAACCAAACCGACATCAAATGAACACGAATGAGTCCGAACCCATGATGTCATGAACGTGCGTATCTCAACCATGGTCGGAGAAATGCCGGGGGCGGCCACTTCTCATGCGACTTCGCCTCCACCATGCCGACATCACAACAAGTTGCCCAATGGCTCGAACAGGCCATCGTCCTTCATCAACGTAACCGCACCAGTGAAGCCAGGACTCTTTACGAACGCGTTCTGACCGCCCGACCGGACGACCCGGATGCCAATCACCTTCTCGGCCTCATCGACGAGTCGGAGGGGCAGCTTGCGCGTGCGCTCGAACGACTGATCCGGGCCCGCCGTCTGGCGCCGGACAATGCGGAGCTGCTCAACAATCTCGCAAGTCTGTACATTCGGCTGGGACGAACCGATGACGCTCTTGAAGCCTGTCGGGCGGGTCTCAGGGTCAGGCCGAACCTAGCTGCGCTTCACAATACGCTCGGCGTCGCATTTCAGACCGGCGGGCGTCACAAACAGGCCATCGCCAGCTTTCGCAACGCCCTGACCCACGATCCGGACTATGTCGAGGCCCTGAACAATCTTGGCATGTCGCTTCTGGCGTGCGGCGAGGTTGAAAATGCTGCCCTGCATCTGCGCAAGGCGGTCGAACTGGCACCCAACTATCCCAAAGCCCTGGCCAATTTTGGCAAGGCGATGCTTTTGCTCAAGCGCTATCCGGCGGCCGTCAAGGCCCTCCGGCGTTCGGTAGCGCTCCGGCCGGCCGCGGAAATCTTCGATCTGCTCGGCCAGGGCGAATACGCCCTTGGCGGCCATGCGCGTGCGCTCGGGTCCTTTGACAAGGCGCTCGCCGGTAAACCGGACTCCATCGATATCGCCATGCGTCGGATCGGATGCCTGATCAGTCTGGGGCGGCCGGAAGCGGTGCGCGACGATGTCGCAAAACTGATCGAACGCGCCCCCGGCGTGTCGCAATTCCATGCCGTTCTGGGGCAGGCCCATGCGCAACTGGGCGAACACGAGTTGGCGATTGCGGAACTCAACCGCGCCATCGCGCTCGATGAGAACAACACGGAAGCCTATCAGCTTTTGTCGCAGGCACAGTCGCTGGCTAAAGACATAGCTCTGGTGGCGACAATGCAGGCGGCCTACGAACGGACCGCACCGAATTCTGTACCGCGCAAGCAAATGGCCTTTGCGCTCGGTAAGGCGAAAGAGGATCAAGAAGATTATGATGCGGCACTCGCCTATTTCGTCGAAGCCAATCATGTCTGTCATGCCGGCCTGAGCTACGATGAGACGAAAGGGCGTCGCCGCCTGAAAGCGCTACGGGCGATCTTCAAGTCAGATCGGATGAGAGCGCTGGAAGCGGGGGGCGATCCGTCGCCCGCACCGATCTTCATCGTCGGTATGCCGCGTTCCGGCACCACTCTGGTCGAGTCCATCCTGGGCGCCCATCACGCTGTCGAACCGTGCGGCGAGCTGGATATCCTGTCGTGGGAAGCTGAGAAAATGGGATTGCGCGATCGCGATCAGCCCCCGCTTTTCAAGGATTTCGGCGCCGAAACCTCCTTTGCGGCCCTGGCCCGGGCCTATCTCGCCGGCGTTCGCGAGCAGGTTCCGGCCGTGACCGGAGCTATGCGGTTTGCCGACAAGATGCCGGATAATTTCTGGAATATCGGGCTGATTCGGCTCGCATTCCCGAATGCCACGATCATCCATTGCCGTCGCGACCCGGCCGATACCTGCCTGTCGATCTTCAAGACCGATTTCAACAGCGAGGGGCATCGCTACGCCTATGACCTCGCCGAACTGGGTGCCTATTACGCGCTTTATTGCGACGCCATGCGACACTGGGAAAAGGTTCTGCCGGCGGGCACCATCAAGACCGTCGATTATGAACGACTGGTTCTGGAGCCCGAAACGGAGATACGGCGTCTGGTGGGTCTGTGCGGTCTCGACTGGGACGACGATTGTCTGTCTTTCCACACGAAAAAACGCGTCGTGCAAACCGCCAGCGTGTTTCAGGTGCGGCGAGCGATCTATACCAGTTCGGTCGATCTCGCTGGGCGATACGGGACCGGGCTACGCCCGCTTCTGGATGCGCTCGAGCCAAAGCGCGCGGCCTGAAACAGGCCGTTTGGCCAGCCGTTCCGGCATCAAGCCATCAGACGCGCAAGAATCCTTTCCGCCGCGTCTTCGGGGGACGTCCTGGTGGTGTCGATGCGGATTTCGGCGTCCGTCCAGGCCTGGTAGTCGCGGGACTGGACCGCGTGCCAGTCCGGCAAAACGAGGCCGGCGATATCGGTTTGCCGGGTTTCGACACGGTGCCGGTGTTCGGTTTCATCCGAACAGACCAGTTCCACGGACAAGAAATCCGCACCCGCCGATTCGGCAACCTCCCGCCAGGCGTCACGGGTGATGGCGAACGGATTGACCGAATCGGCAACGACGCAGAGCCCGATCCGCAGATTGTCGGCGGCGAGTGCGTAGCAGACCTCGTATCCCGAAACGACGAGCTTTGGCGTTTCGTCGGCGCGCCGAAGCGCCTGTTCGGCGCTGTCGATCCTGAGATAGACCGCGCCGGCCCGGCAGGCGACCAGGCGCGCCAGGGTGGTTTTCCCCGTACCCGGCAGTCCGGAAAAGGCGATGAGAGTGGTCGTCACGCCCACTCGCCCTTGCAAAAGACCGGTATGCGCGTCCCGTCTTTCCTGATGCCGTCGATATCGATCTTGTCCGAGCCGATCATCCAGTCGACATGGATCAAAGAGGCATTGCCGCCCCGTTCCGCAATGTCCTCGGGGCTGAGGCTCGTGCCGTTCCTGAAGCATTTGGCATAGCACTGGCCAAGGGCGATGTGGCAGGCGGCGTTCTCGTCGTAAAGCGTGTTGTAGTACAAGATGCCGGATTGCGAGATCGGCGAGGAATGCGGCACCAGCGCCACTTCTCCGATGTGGCGGGCTCCTTCGTCGGTTTCGATGAGCTTATGGAGCACGTCGGCACCGCGCGTCGCGGTTGCTTCGACAACACGTCCGGCTTCGAACCTTATGACAATATTCTCGATCAGCGTGCCGTTGTGCGACAGGGGTTTCGTGGCTGAAACGCGGCCCTCGACTTTTCGCGCATGCGGGGTGGTGAACACCTCTTCGCTCGGAATATTGGCGTTGCAGGTGATGCCGTTCTTGGCTGTCGAGGCGCCGCCGGCCCAGGCATGATCCTCGGCAAGCCCGACAATGAGGTCGGTTCCCGGGCCGGTGAAGTGGAGAGCGTCGAAATTCATGGCATCGAGCCAGGCGGTTTTTTCGGCCAGACGGGCATTATGGTCGGCCCAGGCGCCAATCGGATCGTCAGTGTCGACGCGGCTGGCGGCGAAAATGGCATGGGCGAGCTTGGCGACGGCCATTTCCTCCGAATCGTCGGGAAATACCAGTTTGGCCCAGGCCGGGCTCGGATAGGACACGATTGACCAATTGGTGTCGAACCCGGCGATTTTCTCGAGCGCCGGCTTGAAGGCCAGGGAGGCGGCGCGGTTGGCCCGCGCCACCTTGACCGGATCCTCGCCGCTTAAAAGCATGGGATTGTCGCCGACGATGGCCAAACGGGCGCAATTGGCGCCGAAGGCCTTGCCCATGCCCTCGTAGAGCCAGCCGGCGGCATGGTCGAACCCGGCATCGTGCCCGTGCCGGTAGCGCGCGAGCGTCATGTTCTCGTCGCTGAACAAGGTGGTCACCAGACCGGCGCCGGCCTTGTAGGCCTCGGTCACGATGCGCCGGGCCAGCGGCAGCGCGGCAAGCGGCGTGGTCATGACGAGATCCTGGCCCTCGGCCAGACGGACGCCGACCTTGACGGCGATCTCGGCCAGCCGGTCGAGTTCGGTTTCGAATGGACTATCGGACATGGATTCACTCCCTGATGTGCTTTCTGATATGACGGAGAACGCCTTGGATGAAAAGGCGGAAGAACAAGTGCCCCGAATGTCCTTGTCCGAAACCGGATGGTAACCTTGAAGCCGCGAAGGTACGCTTGAATCCCCATCCTGATCCGGATCAGAAACCGGCGATCGGTAACGGGCGACAACGAAGAACAATTCCGGGAGGAGGAAAGCCAATGGCTTTCGAAGACATCAAGGCCAAGATCATCGATCTTCTCGCGCAGATGAACAACCAGCCGCAGGATTTTCGCGAGCTGGAGGAGGTGGTGCGCGAGCGGCTCAACGCGCTTCGCGCCGAGGGCCTGCCGCTGCCGGACGATCTCGTCGAACTCGAAAAAAAGCTCGATTCCGCCTTCGAAAAACAGGGCAAGAAACCGATCCGGAAATAGGCGAAAGCACCGGTGCTGGCGGATTTTCGGTGCGAGTTGACTCTTGACGTCCTTGTCCGTAAAAGCGGTCGACTCTGCTCAAGTGCTTGATATGAGCCGCTAGCGTGATCCACGAGACACGCGGTTACCACCCGCCAGCGCGTTGCGCCCACGGGTGTTGTTTGGCTTTTGGGGTTTTCGTTCCCAAATAGGTTCGGCACTGAAACAGAGATCGCGCGGGTTGGACGAACGGTTTCGCCGTCCCGCGGAGGGTCAGCTAAAGGCATGGGCGCGGTGGTCGCGCCGTCATGCCCGAAGCGAAACGGCCCGTGAGCGAGGAAAAGACATGTTCGAAAACCTCAGCGACCGGCTGGGTACGATATTCAAGGGATTGACCGGGCGCGGCGCGCTGAGCGCCGGCGACGTCGAGCTTGCCTTGAGGGAAATCCGCCGCGCCCTGATCGAGGCCGACGTTTCGCTCGAAGTGGTCAAGGCCTTCACCGCCCAGGTCGGTACCCGCGCCGTCGGCGCCGAGGTGACCAAGTCGGTCACCCCCGGTCAGCAGGTGGTCAAGATCGTCCATGACGAACTGGTCCGGGTGCTGGGGGAGACGGCCGAACCGATCTCGCTTGCCGCCAATCCGCCCGTTGCCATCCTGATGGTCGGCCTTCAGGGCTCGGGCAAGACCACCACCACCGCCAAGATCTCGAAACGCCTGAAAGACCGGCAGAACAAGCGCGTTCTGATGGCCTCGCTCGACACGCGCCGCCCGGCCGCCATGGAGCAGTTGCGCGTGCTCGGTGAACAGGTCGGTGTCGACACCTTGCCGATCGTTCAGGGCGAAAACCCGGTTGAGATCGCCAGACGGGCCGAAAAGGAAGCACGCACCGGCAATTACGACGTCGTCATTCTCGACACTGCCGGCCGCACCCATATCGACGACGAGCTGATGGCCGAGACCGCCGAGATCAAGGCGGTCGCCAAGCCCCACGAAATCCTTCTGGTCGTCGATGCCCTGACCGGTCAGGACGCGGTCAATCTGGCCCGGAGCTTCGAAAACCGGCTCGATTTGACCGGCATCGTCATGACCCGCGTCGACGGCGACGGACGTGGCGGCGCGGCGCTTTCCATGCGCGCGGCAACCGGCAAGCCGATCAAGCTGATCGGTACCGGCGAAAAGCTCGACGCCCTGGAGGATTTCCATCCCTCCCGCATCGCCGATCGTATTCTCGGCATGGGCGACATCGTCGCCCTGGTCGAGAAAGCCGCCGAAACCGTCTCGGCCCAGGACGCGGCAAAAATCGCGAAAAAGCTCAAGAAGGGCGTTTTCGACCTCGAGGATCTGAAATCCCAGCTCGAACAGATGAAAAAGATGGGCGGCATGGGCGCCCTGATGGGGTTGATGCCGGGCATGGGCCAGATGAAGAAGGCCATGGCCGACGCCAATGTCGGCGAAAAGACCTTCGACAGGCAGATCGCCATCATCAATTCGATGACCAGCAAGGAACGCGCCACACCGGACCTTCTCAACGCCTCGCGGCGCAAACGCATCGCCGGCGGCGCCGGGGTTGAGGTTTCCGAAATCAACAAGCTCATCAAGCAGCACCGCCAGATGGCCGACATGATGAAGAAAATGTCGCGCGGCAAGGGGCTCGGGTCCGCCATGGCCTCGATGATGGGGGGACGCATGCCGCCTGGCATGGGCGCCGGCATGCCGGACATGAGCGCTGTCGATCCGGTCCAGCTCGAACGCATGGCGCGCGAAATGGGCATGGACCCGGCCGCCCTTAAGGGCGCCGCGAGTGGCGCCGCGCCGAGTCCGGCGCCCAAGGCACTGCCCACCGATGTCAACGATTTGTTGAAATCCTCCGGTTCCGGCCTGCCCGGCCTCGGCGGCGCGTCGCGCTTTCCCGGATTACCGGGTCTTGGCAGCAGCAAGGGAGCCAAGAAGTGATCCCGGAAATCAGAACCGAACGCCTGATCCTGAGGGATTGGCGCAACGAGGACTTCCCGGCTCTGGCCGACTTCTGGATGGATCCGGTCGCCTCCGCCTATATCGGCGGCGCGGCCAAGACGCGTGGCGACGCCTGGCGCAAGATGGCCGTCATGGTCGGACACTGGCATTTTCGCGGCTACGGGTTCTGGATCCTTCAAAACAAGGACGATCCGGCGCCGGTCGGCTATTGCGGCTTGTGGAATCCGGAAGAATGGCCGGAGATGGAAATCGGCTGGTCCGTTTTCCCAGGCTTTCAGCGTCAGGGCTTTGCCTTTGAAGCGGCCAGTGCCGTGCTGCGTTACGCCGCCGCGCTCGGCCTTTCCAGCCCGATCAGTCTCATTCACAAGGACAACGCCGCCTCGCGCGGTCTGGCCCAGAAACTCGGCGCTCATTTGGAGCGCGAATTCGATTTCCGCGGCGTGCCGGCCCAGGTCTTCCGGCACCTCCCCTTTCGTTCAACCCAACACTGACCTTCTTATGGAGTAACCCAGCAAAATGGCTCTCAAGATCCGCCTTGCCCGCGCCGGCTCGAAAAAGCGGCCCTTCTATCACATCGTCGTTGCCGACGCCCGCTCGCCGCGCGACGGTCGCTTCATCGAGCGCATCGGCAGCTACAATCCGATGCTGCCCAAGGATTCCGAAGAGCGCATCAAGTTCGACGCCGACCGCGCCAAGCACTGGCTTTCCGTCGGCGCCCAGGCGACCGATCGCGTTGCCCGGTTCTTCGATGCGGCGGGACTTCTGACGCGCACCGCCAAGAACAATCCCAAGAAGGGCGAGCCCGGCGAAAAGGCCAAGGAACGCGCCGAAGCCAAGGCCGCCAAGGCCGCCGAACTGGCTGCCGCCGAAGCCGCGCCTGCCGAGGCTCCGGCCGCCGAAGCGTCCGCCGAGTAAATGGCCGGCGACCCGTCGGATCGGGTCGAAACGCACCCGCCTGGCAAACAGGTGCTGGTGGGCCGCATTGGTGCGGCCCACGGCATCAGGGGCGAGGTGCGCATTCAAAGCTTCTGCGCCGACCCGCTCGCGATCGCGTCCTACGGCGTTTTGGCCACCAACAAGCCGGGCGTCATGGTCGAGATCATTTCGGCCCGGCCCGGCAAGGACATAATCATCGCCCGATTGAAGGGGATTTCGGATCGCAACGCGGCCGAAGCCCTCAACGGGGTCGAGCTTTTTATCGACAGGGAGCGGTTGCCGCCGGAAGACGATCCGGATGATTTCTATTATGCCGATCTGATCGGGCTGACGGTCAGACTGCCGGACGGACGGGAGGTCGGCACGATCAGGGCGCTCGACGATTATGGCGCCGGTGATGTGGTCGAAATCGCCCTCGCGACCGGCGCTAGCGCGCTTTATACCTTCACCCGCGCCAATTTTCCCCAAATCGCCATAGATGAGGGCTATGTCGTGCTCGATCCTCCCGATGAGGTCGAGGCGCGTGAAGACCGGGATGACGAGGGCGCGGCATGAGCTTTCATGCCGATGTTGTCACGCTGTTTCCGGACCTGTTTCCCGGGCCTTTGGGCGCTTCGGTTATCGGACGCGGCCTTGCTGACGGGTTGTGGTCGCTGAAAACGACGCAATTGCGCGATTTCGCCACCGACCGGCACCGAACCGTCGACGATACGCCGGCCGGAGGCGGGCCGGGTATGGTCCTCAAGCCCGATATTCTCGCGTCCGCCATCGATGCGGTTTCACCTCCAAACGATCCGCGACCGCGCCTGTTGATGAGCCCGCGCGGGCGGCCGCTGACCCAGAAACGCGTGCGCGCGCTGGCCAAGGGGCCGGGGGCGGTCATCGTCTGCGGCCGGTTCGAAGGCGTCGACCAGCGGGTGATCGAGGCGCGTGGTCTTGAGGAAGTGTCGATCGGCGATTACGTCCTCGCCGGTGGCGAGGTCGCGGCCATGGTGCTTATCGAAGCGGTGGTCAGGCTCATTCCCGGCGTGCTCGGCGCCGAGGAAAGCCGCGACGACGAGAGCTTCGAACAGGCTCTGCTCGAGTATCCCCATTATACCAGGCCGCAGCTTTTCGAGGGCCGCGCCATTCCCGACGTGCTGATCTCGGGCGATCACGGCAAGGTCGATGAATGGCGGCGGCAGGAAGCCGAAAAACTGACCCGCGCGCGCCGGCCCGATCTCATGGTTGGAAAACCGTGACGGGTTGACGCATCCACCCCTGCCAGCTCCTGCCAGAATCCGACACAAAACGGGAACATTATCGCGCCGATCTGACAGGCAGGAGAACGGCACATGGCCAGTTACGACATCGTCGACACGACAGAAAAAGACTATCTCTATGTTATCCGCAAATCGTCCATGAAGCCCGAAGACATCGCTGCCGCCATGGGCAGCGCCTATGACGAGATCTGGGCCTTCATGCAGAAGAACAACATCCCGCCATCCGGCGCCGCGCTGGCCGTCTATTACGATTATTCCGAAGACGAGATGGAATTTCGTACCGGCTTTTTCGTTGCGCCCGAGCACGTTGGCAAGGCGGCGGGAACGATCAAGGCCGACAAGACGCCGGCGGTCAAGGCAGCGCATGCCGTCCATATCGGTTCCTATTCCGGGTTGCAGGAGCTTTATGGAAAGATGATGGGCGAAATGCAATGGAACGGCCACCGCTACGGCAAGCCGACCTGGGAAGTCTATCACAACGATCCCGACAAGACGCCGGAAGCCGAATTGAAGACCGAAATCTTCATGGCGCTGGCTTAAGCATCGCGCGCGTCAGGGCAAATCCGTCTTTTTCGGATCAGCCGCCTTTCATCTCTTTTTTTGCGGGAGCAACTGCAAGGACTCAGGACTTCGCGAAGCCCTGAGTCCTTGTGAGAAGAGGAGAATGGCGCTTCGGACAAAACCGCGCCTAGTTCACCGGCATCGTGGTCGAGCCGAGGGCGCCGACCGGCAGGTCCAGCATGATCGCGCCGGCCTTTTCGAACGTGAGCGTCACCGGAACCGTCTTACCCTCGGCGAAGGGCCTGACGGCATCGATGAACATGATGTGAAATCCGCCCGGCTTCAACGCCACGGCTTTTCCGGCGGGGATATCGATGCCGTTTTCCACTTCGCGCATGATCATGACGCCATCCTTCACGATCATGGTGTGAAGCTGAACTACCGCCGCCGCCGAAGACGACGCGGAAACCAGCCGGTCGTTTTCGGATCCCGCATTGTAGATGGTGACGAAGCCGCCACCGGCACGGGCGCCGGGTGGCATGGCGCGGGTGAAGGCATTGTAGAGATAAAGGTCGCCGAGCCGGGCACCCTGTTTGGAAAGGAACGCCGCGTCGGGAACGGGTTCAAACGCATCGGCGGATAGCAGTCCCATGCCGGGCATGGCGTTCATCCCGGCCGCGGATGCGTCGGGCATGGAACCGTCCTGGCCGAACGCGCTGGTGGAAAACGCGGCAACAAGAGTGAAGGCGGCAAGAAGGGGTCTGATCGTCATCATAAGGTCATGTCCTTTCGGATCCGCGCACCACAGGCGTCGGACGACTGGATCGGTCTTAACTCCAATATTTCGGGTCGGACGCCGGTGCGACCGGAGCCTGGGCAAGGCTTTGAAATCGAAGGCCAGCACCATGAGTGCGCGCACGAGATCTCCAGCCATGACCGATATCAAACGCATCGCCTCTCCCCTCGGATGCGAGGGGGTGTCTTTATCAGACCTGCGACAAATTGACCACATATCATCGGGAGTGCATCGGCGGAAAAGTGGATTCTGGCGTCTCGCGAAACCGATACGATTGCCATGAGAGCGGATGGCTGGACTCCGTGTCGGGTCTCCTGTATAGCCGCCAACGACGAAATCTCCGTCCAACCAAGACCGGAAGAAAAGGTCGGCAAAAGCCGGCTGGAAAACTTCCCTCCGAAAAGATCAGAACGGAACATCAAAGATGAACATTATCGAACAGCTCGAGAAAGAGCAGCTCGACGCCCTGGTGGCCAAGCGCGCCATTCCCGATTTCACCCATGGCGACACCGTGCGCGTATGGGTCAAGATCAAGGAAGGCGATAAGGAACGCCTGCAGGCCTATGAAGGCGTGGTGATCGCCCGCTCGGGCAGCGGGCTGATGGAAAGCTTCACCGTGAGGAAGATTTCCTACGGCGAAGGCGTCGAACGTGTCTTCCCCGTCCATTCGCCCAATATCGATCGCATCGAGGTTCTGAAGCGCGGCAAGGTTCGCCGGGCCAAGCTCTATTATTTGAGGGATCGTCGCGGCAAGTCGGCCCGTATCTTCGAATCGACCAATGCCCGTACCCGCAAGATTCAGGCTGACGAGCGCAAGGCCTTCAACGAGGCCAAGGTTGCTGCCGAAGCCGAACGCGTTGCCGCCGCCGAGGCGCTGGCTGCTGAAACCGCAGCCAAGGAAGCCGAGGAAGCTGCCGCCAAGGCCGCTGCCGAAGCCGAGGCGCCCAAGGCCGAATAGGCTTCGTCGCCACCCACATCGAGTTTTGAAAAGCCCGGCCATTGCGCCGGGCTTTTTCGTATCCGCGGTTTCTCCAAGAACTATCTTGCGATATATCTTGACATGCCGTTCATGCACGCCTATCTACGATGTATCGTAAGATATATCGCAAGGAAAATATATGTACGCTCATTACCATCAAGCAGGTCCCGGTTTGCGGGACGGCCTTTCTCCTCGCCCAGGCCATATGCTTAAAATGGCCGGGCGCGGCCGCCGCTTCGGCGGGTTCGACGACGGCGAGGACGACGGTTCCGAAGGTTTCGGCCGTCAATTCCGGCTCCGGCGCATGCTGCGCGGCGCGGATCTGAGGCTCGTCGTGCTGCTGCTGATCTCCGAGACGCCGCGTCATGGCTATGATCTCATCAAGGCCATCGAGGAAAAGTCCGACAACGCCTATAGCCCGAGCCCGGGCGTCATCTATCCGGCCCTGACCTATCTCGAAGAAGCGGGTCATGTCGTTGCCGAAATGACCGGCACCAAGAAGGTCTATGCCATTACCGACGCCGGGCGGACCTATCTGGAAGAAAACCGCACCGAGGCCGAGGCGGCGCTCGAAACGCTGGTCCGGGCCGGCAAGCGTGCCAAGCTGGCGCGCGCCTATATGGCCGAACACGATTGGCGCGAGGACAGGCCCGGCCGGCGCGACCGCGACATCCCGGGTGTCCTCACCGAGGTCAATGAGGCTCGTCGCGCCCTCAAGACCGCCATCGCCTCCGCGGTCGCGAGTGACGAGGAAACGCAAAGACGCGTCGCCGAAATCCTCAACCGCGCCGCTGCGGAGATCGGCCAGCTCGACATTGATATCTGAGATCCGTCCCGGCCCGATATCTGGCTGAACTGCAAGGCCCGGCGTGTGACACGCCGGGCTTTTTCATGTTTGCAGGCGCGGGAGCAAAAGGCTATCGGTTCGCCCCCCGACCCGCCTGTCCGTCATTCGATAAAAAAGCCCGTTCATGCCCAATTGGATCTGTTCGACCCGCTACGCCGAGTTTTCCGAAACCGCTGCGCCGCCCGGGCCTTGGCTGATGACCCCCGATCCCCTCGTGACGTTCTTTTCCGGTGACCGGCTCGATCTCGGCCACGGCTTGTCGCTTTGCGTCACCGGCGGCCATTTCGACGGCTCGGCCTTCTCAATCCCAAGGCCATCCGCCGCATTGTCGCTACGGCCGAGGTGCTCGATTATGACCGCCTCTATGCCGGCTGGCGGGATGCGGTGATTCCGGCGGACGCCAAGGCCCGCGTTGCCGCCTCGTAAGCGCGGATTGGGGGAGATGCTGGCACGGGGCTGAAGCGGTCGGGAGAGGATCATGACGACACCAACGCATGGCCGTTTGACGGTGCTCGATTGGTTCTTGCTGCTGGTTTGCGCCGAAAAGATCGTCCAGCATGGCGTCCTCGCCCTGCTGTTCGCCGTCTTCATTTCCGGTATCGGCCACCCCGATCTCGGAGAACGGTTTGCCGTGTCGAGCGATATCATGGCAGGACTCAATGGGCTTTACGCCGCTTTGTTCGTTCTGGCGTTTGCTCTTTTGTTGCGGCGCCGGCGCGGGCGCCTTGTCGTCCTGTCGCTTCTTGCCGGCGCGGACATCGTGCTCGAATTCGTCTTTCACGGGCCGGGATTCATCACCGTTTCGGTGATCGTCTCGGCTCTGGGTCTTGTTCTGGCCGCCATTGCCGGGCGGCGCGAAAGACATCCGGCCTGAACGCTTGTGTTTCGGAACCGGTGCGAACTGCGCTAGTCTTGGACAAGCATCAGGAGGATCGCATGGAATACTCCCGTCTCGGTAAGACCGGCCTCGAAGTCTCGCGCATCTGTCTGGGCTGCATGGCCTTTGGCGACGTCTCGACCGGCGAACGGCTCTGGGCCCTTAACGAGGACCAGTCCCGCCCCATTATCAAGCAGGCTCTCGACAACGGCATCAATTTCTTCGACACCGCCAATGTCTATTCCTTAGGCACCTCGGAAGAGATCACCGGCAAGCTCCTGTGGTCGATGGTCCGGCGCGAGGACGTGGTGCTGGCCACCAAAGTCCACAACCGTATGCGGTTCGGACCGAATGGCATGGGCCAGTCGCGCAAGGAGATCTTTCACGAGATCGATGAAAGCCTGAAACGTCTCGGGACGGATTACATCGATCTCTACCAGATCCACCGCCACGATCCGCAAACGCCGATCGAGGAAACGCTCGACGCGCTCAACGACGTGGTGAAGGCCGGCAAGGTCCGCTATCTCGGGGCCTCCTCGATGTTTGCCTATCAATTCATGAAGATGGTGATGACGCAGCGGATGAAGGGCTGGGCGCCGTTCATCTCCATGCAGAACCACGTCAATCTTTTACATCGCGAAGAAGAACGCGAAATGCTGCCCCTTTGCCGCGAGGAAGGGATCGGGGTCATTCCCTGGTCGCCCCTGGCGCGCGGGCGGCTGGCCCGTCCCTGGGGAACGGATACCAAACGCTCGGAAAACGATGCGTTTGCCGGCGTGCTCTATACCGCCGGCGAAGAGGCCTCGCAGGCGATCGTTGCCGCCGTCGCCGATCTCGCCGGCAAATACGCCGTCCCGATGGCGCAGGTGGCGCTGGCCTGGCTGCTCGGCAAATCCGGCATCACCGCCCCGATCATCGGGGCAACCCGGCCCGAACACCTCGCCGATGCCCTGGGCGCGCTCGATCTCGAACTGACCCCGGAAGACGTCGCCGGGCTCGAAGCACCCTATCGGCCGCTGAAACCCGTCGGGTTTTAAAAAAACGGTCTGCCTTTTAAGAACCCTATAGGGGACGCGTTGCGCCTGAGAAGAAGGGCGTGAGGGCGCGGTCTCCTGTCAGCACGGGCCGGGCGGAAAATGCGTTTCGATTCAGGGTCTCATGGCAGGTTTTCGGCGAAGTAGATCTGGAGTGGGACCGGCGAAGTGGGCGGAAACGGTTCATTCCGGGTCGCCAGATCGAGCATGCGAAAGGCCAATTCGGCTTCCTTCACCGGGTCCTGGGCAATCAGGGCGTCGATGACGCCGGCCAGCATCAGATTGCGGGAAAAGACCGACAGTTCATGGGCGATGAAAATGATGTCCTGGGCACGTCCCGCTTCTTCGAGCCCGGCCGCGATTCCCCTGTTACCGCCTGCGACGTTGTAGATACCCAGCAAGTCGTCATGCGCCGACAAAAGATCCGTGATGGCCTGTTGCGATGCGGAAATGCCGTCATGGGTGTCCGTTGCCAGGACGATATCGAGCCCAGGGGCCACTTCGGCGAGCTTGGCCCGAAAGCCGTTTTCGCGTTCCTCGTGGCCGCGATAGCTCGGTGAGCCGCGGAACAGGGCGACCTTGCCTTTTGTACGGCCGTTCAGATGCAGGCACATCAAATGTCCCGCCACGCGGCCGGCGGTGCGGTTGTCGACCCCGACATAGGCGGTGCGGTCGCTGTTGGCGATGTCCGAAACCAGCGAGACGACGGGGATATCGTGCGTGGCGAGCGCGCGGATGGTCTCGCGGACCAGCGGATGGTCGAGCACGATGGCCGCGAAAGCGGCAACCCCGTCGGAATGCTGCAACTCGCGACAAAGCGATGCGACGTCGAAATTCTCGACCCTGATCAGGCTGGTTTCGACGCCATTCGCCTCGAGCATGCGACCGTGTTGCTCGATCGCCGCGGACAGCATGGCCAGAAAGCTGTTGGTGCCGCCGGGAACGAGAAACCGGAAATGCCGCTTTTCGCCGCCTGTAGGCCGAGCTGGGCCTTTGACATAGCCGAGAGCCCGGGCGGCGTTTTCGATCTCCGTTCGCGTTTTCTCACGCACCTTGCCACGATCGTTCAACACGCGGTCCACGGTCGAAACCGACACGCCCACGGCGCGGGCAATGTCCTTCATTCCAGTTCTGTTCAAGTCCGCCCTCCCAGAAATTATGCAGAGTATGACGAATAATCCGTCATTTTGCAAGGCATATTGACATCTTCAATACCATTCATGTAACGACATCATTCATCAAAATGCCGAATGAACGGTCAAGCACGGAGGAAGCGGTGTCCAGGCAATCGCCGGCAGAGCCAAACGCACAAACGACAAAGGAAGCGGCGCCCAGCGGGAGCAATTCCCCCTTCCTGCGGATTTTTGCGATCAGGGAAGCGCCGATCTTCATCATGCTGGCGCTCTTGTTCGTCATCCTGTCAGTGATCAGCCCCTATTTCCTGACGACGCGCAATCTCGCCAATGTCGCCCAGCAGATCTCCGTGGTCGGCATCGTGGCCCTGGGCGAAGCGCTGGTGATCATCTCCGGCGGGCTCGATCTTTCGGTCGGCGCCGTCATCGGTCTTTCCGCGGTCTCGGCCGCGCTGGTCGCCCAGCACACGGGCATGCCGTCCCTGGGCATTCTCGCCGCCATCGGCGTCGGCAGCCTGTTCGGCGCGGCAAACGGCCTGTTCGTGGCACGCCTGAAGATCAATCCCTTCATCACCACCCTCGGCACCATGTCCGTGGCGCGCGGCACGGCGCTGTTGATCACCAACGCGCGTCCGCAGCAATTCGACAACTGGGCAACCTTTCTCGGCGGCGGACGTATCTTCGGCGTTCCGGCCCAGTTCGTCTGGCTGGTGCTTTTGTCGATCATCGTCTGGATTGTCGCCACCCGCACCCGCTGGGGACGCAACATCTACGCCATGGGCGATAGTCTCAAGGCGGCCCGCTATGCCGGCGTCGACACCGACAAGCTGACCATCGGCGTCTTCACCCTGTCCGGAACGCTGGCGGGCTTCGGCGGACTGCTGATCGCCGGCCTTCTCAACAACGCCAATCCCAATCTCGGCCTCGGCTACGAAATGGACGTCATCGCCGCCGTCATTCTGGGTGGTGTGGCGCTGACCGGCGGCCGAGGGGCCATCCCCGGCGTGGTGGCGGGCGCGGCCCTGATGGGCCTTTTGCGCAACGGCTTCGTTTTGATGAGCGTTTCGGCCTACTGGCAGACCATCGTCATCGGCCTTGTCGTCCTGTTCGCCGTCGGCGCCGACAGTTTCAGCCGGCGCGGCAAGGAATAACCACCTGTCGTAACCTTTTAAAACCAATCCAAGTGGAGGAAACCATGAGTATTACCAGTCTGACGCGGCGCCGTTTCCTGACGGCAACAGGGGTCGGCCTCGTCGTGCCGATGATCCCGAGCCTGTCCTTCGGCGCGGAAATCGCGCTGCCGCCCGAAGCGGTGTCTTTCGGCGCGACGGTCAAGGCGCTCGGCGCTTCGCCGCGGCCCCTGCGCATCGCCTGCCTGTCCTTCCAGAGCGCGGCGTTCTGGGACGCGGTCACCGAGGGCATCGCGTCGGCCAAAGCCTATCTCGCACCGCTCAACTCGACCGTCGATCACCTGTCCTACGGCACGTCCATCGACGTCGAATCCGTCGTCAACGGGCTCAATGCCGCCCTCGCCAAGCAGTATGACGGCATCGCCGCCGTGACCGTGTTCGACGGCGCCGTGTCCAAGGTCAACGAGGTCATCGATGCCGGCGTTCCGCTGATCAACTATGTGGCCGATTCCGCCGAACGCTCCAAGCGCACCTCTTCGCTCGGCCAAGTGGCCATCAACGCGGGCAAGGCGGCCGGCGAATTCATCTCCGACCAGCTCGGCGGCAAGGGCAAGGTCGCGGTCATCACCGGATGGTTCGGCGCCCCGCAGCTCGACGACCGCATGAACGGCATGATCGACTACATCAAGGCCAGTGCCCCGGGTATCGACATCATCGAGCCCATCGAGAACAAGGACGATGCCAACATCGCCTACCAGCAGGCTTCCGATCTGATCACCGCGCATCAGGATCTCGACATCATCTACATCACGGGTGGTGGACCGGAGGGGGCCGCCAAGGCCATCCGCGACGCCGGTCTGGCCGGCAAGGTCTTCGTCGTTGGCTATGATTATCTGCCCGACCGCAAGACCTATCTCGACCAGGGCGAAATGTTGGCGCTCGTCAGTCAGGATCCGCAGCGGCAGTCGTTCGATTCCATCGTCATGCTGCACAACATCCTCGCCTTCGGCACTCAGTATCCGGCGGATATCGAAATCGAAGCCCGGATGACCACCGGCAAGTACGCCAAATAGCCTTGCAGTCGGCCCGCATGCGGGCCGACTTCCCTTTTCTGCCCGGGAACATAAATCCCATGTCCGAACCTTCTGCCAAAGCCGCCGGCGCCCCGTTCCTCGAACTCAGCGGCATCATCAAGAGCTTCGATGGCGTGACCGTCCTCAAAAAAGTGGACTTCGCGGTTTCAAAAGGCGAAATCATCGGTCTTATCGGCGAGAACGGCGCCGGCAAGAGCACCTGCATGAACATCATTGCCGGCGAGCTGGCGCCCAATGGCGGCGAAGTGCTTATCGACGGCAAGCCGGTACACCTCAATGGCGTCGCGGCCGGGCTGGAACAGGGGATCCGTTTCATCCACCAGGAGCTTTCGCTGGTGGGTGCCCTGACGGTTGCCGAAAACATCTTTCTGGGCGACTACGCCTGCAACGCGTTCGGTTTTCTCAATAAAAAGAAGCTCCGGCAGGCGGCGGCCGAGATCTTGCGACGCGTTCGCGCCAGCCATATCGATCCGCTGGCCCGGGTGGAAACCCTGCGCGCCGGCGATCAGCAACTGGTCGAGATCGCCAAGGCGCTGGCCCATGGCAAGCCGCGTCTTCTGATCATGGACGAACCGACATCGTCGCTGACCGAACACGAGGCTTCGGCCCTGTTCGAACTTGCCGCGGAACTGGCGGCCGCCGGCACGGCCATCATCTTCATCACCCATCGTCTCGAGGAAATTCAGGCCATCAGCCATCGCGTGGTCGTTCTGCGCGACGGCGAAAAGGTGGCCGAACTGGCCGTGCCGGTCAGCCGCGAAACCATGATCGCCCAGATGGTCGGCAAGGACTCTGCCGTGTCGGAGCCGGTCATCCGCACCATCGACGGCGAGCCGATTCTACGCGTCAACGATATCAGCGACGGCACCCTGGCCAATGTCGCCTTCGAACTGCATCGCGGCGAAATTCTCGGACTGTTCGGGCTGGTCGGCTCCGGCCGGACCGAACTGCTGGAAATCCTGTTCGGCATCAGGCCGAAAAAGCGCGGGGACCTCTGGTTCGCCCAAAGTCTTGACAACGAAAAGCCGAACATTCGCATGGTCACCGAATCGCGCAAGACCAGCGGCATCCTGCCTCTTCATTCGGTGGCCGATAACGTGGCCATCTCGGCCTGGCCGCAATTGCAGCGCGGACTGTTCATCAACCGGCGCGACCAGAACGCGCTGGTCGAGGATGCCCGCAAGCGTTTCCGCATCCGCGTCGCCCGTATCGAACAGCCGATCACGTCCCTGTCCGGCGGCAATCAGCAAAAGGCGCTTCTGGCCCGCGCCTTTGCGGCCAAGCCCGATATCCTGCTGCTCGACGAACCGACCCACGGCGTCGATGTCGGCGCCAAGGACGAAATCTACACGCTGATCCGCGAGATGGCGGATCAGGGCATGGCAATCATTCTGGCCTCCTCGGAGGTTCCTGAACTGATGGTCATTGTCGATCGCTGCGTGGTGCTGTCCCAGCAGGAACAGGCCGGAATTCTGACCCGAGACCAATTGGCGGAAGAAGAGCTTCTAAAGCTCGCCTTTTCGCGACACTAGAGCACGCTTGTGTTTTGGCTGACCCAAACGCGTGTTCTATCTTCTTGTGATCGCAGTGTTTTTTGCGAAAGGCCGAAAGTCCACTTTTTCGCGCACTGCCCCAACCCGACGAAATAACCATGATAAACGTACTCTGTTTTGGCGATTCAAATACCTGGGGCGCGGTTCCCGTAAAGACCTATGGTGTCAACCTGCGCTATCAGCTCGAAGCCCGTTGGCCGAGCGTCATGCAAAAGGCACTGGGGGCACACTGGCATGTCATCGCCGAAGGTCTGCCGGCCCGTACCACGGTGCTGGCCGATGCGGTCGGCGGCGAACACTTCGCCGGCCTTGGCTATCTCAAACCCTGCATGCTCAGCCATACGCCCATCAACTGGCTCGTCGTCATGCTCGGCACCAACGATCTCAAGAGGCAGTTCGATCTGGAGCCGCAGGATGTCGCGGAAGGGCTGGATCGCGTGCTCATCGAAGCAAAAGGCGTGGCGGACCTGACCGGCGATGCCCTCAAGACACTGGTCGTCTGTCCGCCCCCTCTCACCGAGACGGGCGTATTCGCCACCATGTTCCGGGGCGCCAGCGACAAGTCCAGGAATCTGGCCGGCCCTCTGGAGGTCGTCGCACGCAAGCGCAAGGCCGCTTTCCTCGACGCCGGCAAAATCATCGTTTCAAGCAAAACCGACGGCATTCACCTCGAACCCGATCAGCACGACCTGCTGGGCAAGGCGGTGGCGGCTGCTCTGACGCGGCTTGAAGCGGAACGCTGATCGCTTGTCGATGCCCCTCTGGGGGAACGTCATTCGGAACTACCGGCTGGTGAAGCGCTCACGGCTTTGCCAGCCCGTGAACGTCGGTGACGCCGACATCGCTGTGTGCGGAACCCCTTTTGCGCGGAACGGCTCCTGGGCCTTTTAAATCGTGTTTGCCGCGAATTTTCGACCCAAAAGCCGGGTTTTTCAGTCGCGTAACAAACCGATCCAGCCATGTCCCGCGCGTGCGCTCGGAAATTCAGTTGCCGTGAACACCTCGAACACGGTCTTTTTCAGTGCGAGGAAACGCACAAAGACCGTGACGCCGCTTTCCTCGCGTGTGTGCTCGGCAATGAAGCTGGCGCCCAAGGTGTTCAGGCGCGCTTCGACACGGTCCAGGTCTTTTGTCCGCACGGCGATATGGCCATGTCCCGTCCTATGGACCTGCGCCCGGGGTCCGCCTTCGGCGCAGAATTCGATTGGCCAGCCCTCCGGGCCGTCGAAAACCACAAAACGGATACCGGTTCCCCAGAATTCTGGAATATCTTCCGGCCCGTTGGGCGTGACCTCCGACAGTCTGGCGCCGCGCGCTTCGAACCGCGCCCTGGCACGATCCGCATCGTCAGTTCCAAACGCGATATGGTCGAGACGAAAATCGATCAGGTCGGCGGGCGTCTCGCCTGTACGCGTGATCTGGATCTGCTGGTCGCCGAGTGCCAGACGATCCTTTCCTGTCGGCCGGAAGCCGAAGTGATCCATCAGCTCCTGATAAGCCGCTTTCGGGTCATCAACTGCCAGTACCGGAATCATGCCGTCTTTCCCGTCCTGTAAAGGAGCGCGCTATTGCCTACACCTTTTATTAGGGAAGATGGGAGATAAATCAATCGGGTTTACGTATAGCGGCGTGATTTATCCGCCCGTGGAGGACCGATATGAAGACCCGCATGAGGACGCTTCCGATTGGAACACCCCTGAAAGAGGCGCTGCATATGCGCTCGATCGGCGCGAAAATCGGCGTGAGCATGCTTGCGCTTGCGCTTCTGATCGGTGCGCTCGCGAGTGTCGGTGTTCGCGGCGTTGGAACAATCAGCGATGCACTGGATCAGGCGTCGGTGACGACCGATGTTCTGATCCGGGTCAATTCCGCCGGCGGATCGGTATCGGAATTCATCCTGAGCAAGGATGAGGCGCGCATCAGGGACGCGACCGCCAGTCTCGATGAGGCGGAAAAAAGGATTGCCACAAACGGCTCCGTGGAATCCGAGATCAATAGCCGCATCGTCGCCGAAATCCGGTCCATGAAGGAAACGGTTGCCAGCCTGGCGCAGTCGCAAAGCGCGCTGGAACAGGCGGCCATCGATTTCGCCGGGCTTGCAAACGCTCTTGCGACGCAATCGGCGGCGGCGGAAAAGGCCAGCAGCGATGTGACCAAGGAGGCCGAACAGCAGACCGACTTCGTCATCATCGACCTCGATCGCATCCGCAAGGTCATCTACGACGCAAGCAATATCCGCGCGGCAGGTCAGGAACTCCAGCAGATGCTGACCGCAGAGATTATACTGACGCCCGATCTGGTGACGCGAATGCAGACAATTGTCGAAAACGCCCGACCGGCGGTCAAGGGCGTGATCGATCTTGGTGGAACGCCGAGCCTTCAAAAAACGGTCGAGGCGATTTCCACGACATTTGCCGATGTCGCCGGAATGCTGACCGACAAGGGCGTAACCCTTGATCAGATCGAACTGATGCAGGCGGCGGCAACCATTGCGACACGATCCGCCGAACTCAACGATCTGCTTGGCAAGGAAGCCGCAAAAGATCTTGAGCTGAAAAAGGAGAAGGATGACGCGCGATCCAAGGCCCGGGTGACCAGCGGCATGATCGGCAATTTCGTCAAGAATGTCTCTCTCGCCGTTTCGAATGCCAATCGGTACCGCCTCGATCCGAGCGCGGAAAACGCCGATGCGGTGGAAAAGGCCCTGAAGACTGCAAAGGGCTTCGCCGCTATTCTGGGCAAGAACGGTCATCCGGAACTGCAAAACGATCTCTTTTCGCTGCAAGAGGCCTTCGCCAAGCTCGCGGATGCAACCAGGCGCATTGACGAAAACACAAACAAGGCCATTGCCATTTCGCGGTCCACGGCGGAATTGGTCGAGGCGCATACCCTGGCCGAGCGAGATGCGAATACCAAAACCAGCAATCAGTCGATTGCGTTCATGATCGGTGTCGGCGTCGTCTCGCTTCTGGTCACCATCGGCGTGTTTGTCTTGCTCGTCGGGTTTGTTGCCCGGCCGATTGTCAGACTGACCGGCATCATGCGCCGACTCGCGTCCGGCGAACTGGAAACGGAGGTGCTGGGAACCCATCGAACCGACGAACTGGGCGAGATGGCGCGAACGGTCGAAGTCTTCCGCGAAAACGCCGAGAAGGTCCATGACATGACCGAGCAGGAGGCGGCCCGGCTCGAACGAACCCGTCAGGACCGCATGCAGATGATGCAGGATCTACAGCACGCTTTCGGTGTTGTGGTCGACGCGGCGATCGCCGGCGATTTCACCAAGCGGGTCGAAACCGAATTCCCCGATGCCGAACTCAACACTTTGGCGCGTTCGGTCAATGATCTGGTCGAAACGGTCGATCGGGGCATCGGCGAAACCGGTCAGGTTCTGTCGGCTCTGGCGGATACGGACCTGACCCGGCGCGTGACCGGACGCTACCAGGGCGCCTTCGACAAACTCAAACTGGATACCAATGCGGTGGCCGACAAGCTGACGGAAATCGTTTCGCGTCTTCGCCAGACCTCGCGCGGCGTGAAAACCGCAACCGGCGAGATTCTCTCCGGCGCCAATGATCTGTCTGGGCGCACCACCAAACAGGCGGCGACCATCGAGGAAACCTCGGCGGCCATGGAATTGCTGGCCAACACGGTGATGCAGAACGCCAAACGCGCCGGCGAAGCCGGCCAACAGGCCAGAAAGGCGTCGCAGGACGCCGAAGAAGGCGGACACGTCATGTCCGAAGCCAACGAGGCCATGGAACGGATTTCATCCTCTTCCGCCAGGATTTCCAATATCATCGGCATGATCGATGACATTGCCTTCCAGACCAATCTTCTGGCTTTGAATGCCAGCGTGGAGGCGGCACGCGCCGGAGAGGCCGGCAAGGGATTTGCCGTCGTTGCCGTGGAAGTCCGGCGGCTGGCGCAAAGTGCGGCGACCGCTTCGAGCGAGGTCAAGGCCCTGATCGAGCAAAGCGCGGAAGAAGTCGGAAGCGGCACCAGACTGGTGGCCAGCGCTGCCGAAAGGCTGTCGGCCATGCTGACTGCCGTTCGGGCCAATACCGATGAGATGCTCCAAATCGCACATGAGAGCCAGAAACAGGCAGCGGCGATCGAAGAGGTCAATACGTCCGTTCGCCAGATGGACGAGATGACCCAGCACAATGCCGCGCTTGTCGAACAAACCAACGCAGCGATCGAACAGACCGAATCGCAGGTGAACGATCTCGACCGCATCGTCGAGATGTTCACGCTTGTCGAGAACGATCAGGTTCGCCTCTCGGCCTGATCGCCGCCCTTTTGCCATGCTCTTGATGGGGAGAACGGTCCGGTAACAGCCGCCTCGGGCGGGCTGGGGCTTTAAAGCGCCGTCTGCGCCTTAAAGCTTTGGCTTTTCCGTCTTGAAAACGCGGGTAAACGCAAACCGGAACGGATCGCCGTCTGCGCTGAACGTCATTTCACCCGGAGCCTGTCGTTATCGGACATTTTGCCAGTTGGGGAACGCGACTATCCGTTGACGCCCGGACGATCGGCGTCGCCTTTCGCCTTCGGGTTTTCCGGATCCGGACGAAACAGCCTGAAACCGTTGCCGCCTGCCTGTTTCACCTCATACATCGCCTGATCGGCATTCGCGATAAGTGTCTCGGCATCGGTTCCGTCCTGCGGGCAGATCGCAACGCCGATGCTGCAGGACAGCGTGTATTTTTCCCCCGACAGCATGATCTCGGATTTCAGCGCCGTCTGAATTCTGTGCACCGTCGACAAGGCGACATCGACGCTTTTCGGGTGATCGGCCAAAAGCAGCAAAAACTCGTCTCCGCCGAGGCGAACGGCCGTATCGGACGATCGCAGACAGTTTTTCAGCCTCTTCGCCACCGTCCTCAGCAGGTCGTCACCGGCACTGTGGCCATAGGTGTCGTTGACCTGTTTGAAGCGATCCAGATCGACAAAGGCCAGGATCGCCCAGCGGTCGTCGCGTTCGGCCCTGTCGATCGCCGAGGCGATACAGCCGTCAAGAACGGCACGGTTGGGAAGATCCGTCAGAACGTCATGGTGCGCCATGAACTGGATGCGATCCTCGTAGCGCTTGCGCTCAATGGCGATGGCGGCAATGCTCGCCGCCATGTCGATCAATTCGAGTTCCGCCGCGTTCGGCTGACACATGTGCATTGAATAAACGACCAGTATGCCAAGAACGGTGCCTCCCTGGGTCTGGATCGGTATCGCCCAGCACGAACGCAGAGTGTCGGAACCGGCCAGATGGCGATAGGCGTCCCAAAGGGGATCGGTGGCGGTGTCTTCGATGATGACGCTTTGCTTGCGGAATGCCGCGGTCCCGCAGGCGCCGGCATTCGGGCCGATCGGCAGGCCGTCGACAGCCGCGCAATAGCCCGGGGGCAGGCTCGGCGCCGCCCCGAACCGCAGGCACCGATCCAGCTCATCGATCAAAAGAACGGATGCCGATGCGTCATCAAGAAACGATTCGACTTCGTGCAACAGACCGTTCAGCACATCGCTCAGCGCGGACCCTGTGGCGATCATTTCCAGCAATCGCGCCTGGCCGGCCCGTTGGGCGTCGGCACGTTTGCGTTCCGTGATGTCGCGCGCGATGCCGACAAGTCCGATGACTTCACCCTGCCTGTCGCGCATGGGCAATTTGGACGTCAGAACCCATTTGCCCTTTTCGCCGATATTGGGGAGGTGTTCCTCCATATCGATATGTGGCTGGGCCGAGCGCATGATTTCCTGTTCGGCGGCAAAGAGCGCCACCGCGTTTTCATGCGGGTGAATGTCGAAATCGGTCTTGCCGACCAACTCCCGGGGATCCGAGAAACCATTGTCTATCGCCACCGCCTTGTTGGCGACGATGAACTGGCTTCGTCTGTTTTTCACAAACAGATAATCGGGGACCTGATCGACCATGGCCCTGAGCCGAAAAAGCTCCGATTCCTGGGAATTGGCCGACAGGTTGGCAAAGGCGGTTTGAACCCGCTCCATCGTTGCAATCAGATGGGCAACAGGTGACGGGATTTCATGCACGCTTGCGTGTGGTCGTTCATTACGCGTCATCGAAATATCGCTATTCGCCGAACATCGGTTTTCGATGTCCAGCGGCCTCCTCATAAAGTCCAGTTTAGCGCAGAACGCGTTAAGCAATGCTTGTTGCCAACGAGTCGCCTGGACTGCAAAAGGGGATGAAACTGAACGGGTTTTTTTGAATTATACTATGTTCCGGCTGAGAATCAGTCCGGCTGGGCATCCTTGAACAGGACTTCGCGATCGAGAGAGAAATTGGCCATGAGGGGAATGGTCGCGCCACCGAGTGCGCGCGCCGCATGACCGATCGTGCCTTCGACGATTTCGAACGGAGAGATGCCCCGGCAGTTGAAACGCGCAAGAGCCGCGCGGGTTTCCTCGGCGACCCGTGCCCGCACGTCGGCGGGAAACGCGCCGTCAAGCACGACGGTCGGGGTGTCGACCACGGCGATGGCCGCGACGATCGCGAAGGCCAGACTGTGCGAGACTTCCGCAATCCAGGAATCGAGTGCGGGTCCGAGTTCGCCCCAGGCATCCGGCGTGCGCCAGAGCACATCGGCCGGGCGCCCCTGCGCAACCAGGGTCCGCTCGAGAGTATAGATCGAGGCCACGTGCATCATCTGCAACTGGCGGCCATCGGGTGTCATCCTGCTGGTATTGGCGGGAACCGAGCCGATGGCGGCCGCATTCTGGGTCCGCCCGGGAAACAGGTGGCCGTTCAAAACAAGGCCGCCGCCGAGGAACGAGCCGACGAACAGATAAAGATAATCGATATAGCGGCTACCGCTCCCGAACAGCAGTTCGGCGGCACACGCGGCGGTGATGTCGTTGGAGTAATAGACCGGCCAGTGACAGATTTTTGCGAGGTCGGTCTGGATGTCGGTGTGGCGCCAGGTATCGATGTCCTTGAGCGGGGCGCCGATCTCTTCGGGCCATGACCAGATCTCGTAGGGGGCCGCGATGCCGAGCCCGGCGATTCGCTCCCGCTGCGATTCGTCGATGCTTTCCAGAAGGCTTTCGATGCCGTCGGTGGCAAAGGCGCGAATGCCGTCCGGCATCGGATAGGGAAAGGTCTCGTGGCGATATCCGACCACGTTGCCCAGAAAGTCGATGAGCAGCAGTTCGGCGCTGCGCCGTCCGATTTTCAGGCCGAACGAATAGGCGCCCTCGGGATTGAGGGAATAGGGGACCAGAGGCTGGCCGACGCGGCCGCGCATGGGATCCCCGCGCAGCAGGAGGCCATCGCGTGTCAGCTGGTTGGTGATGATGGAAATTGTCTGCGGCGACAAACCGGTGGCGCGGGCGATTTCTGCTTTGGCCACATGTTCGCGTTGACGGATGATCGAGAGCACAAGGCGCTCGTTATAAACGCGAACGCCTGCCTGATTGGTTCCCCGGCTGAGTATGTGACGCCCCGATACGCCTGTAGACGGTGTACCTGCTTCGTCCAGAACTTCCTCCTGTCGCTTTGCTTTTTTCACCCGAACGCCCGTGGGTGGCGCTCGGGTGATGATGCCGTTCACAGGCCAGATCAACGCATCCTCAGTCAAGTCCGCAAAACGGCACGACGGCAAACTGAACCGGTTTTTGTGTGGCTGTCAATTTATAAATCCAGCGGATAAATTTATTGACAGTACGATGCGAATTGAAAATGATAGCGGCAAGAAAGGCAGCCTCTGGTTCTCCGGATGGATTTCGCCTTTCGCTCCCTTCCGCCGATTTCGTGCTGATGGGAGGGAGGACACCTGGCTGCGGGCGAGTCTGTGAACTGTCCGTCGCCAAATCATTCTGGTGTGTTCCGCATGCGTGTGGAACTAGGGAGGAAAATATGAAGGGTATTTCTAGAATGGCGCTTGCAGGCGCCATGGTTGTTTCTGGCTTGGCAACGGGACCGGCTTTTGCCGCGGATATCACCGCCTGCTTGATCACCAAGACCGATACCAACCCGTTCTTCGTGAAGATGAAGGAAGGCGCTCAGGCCAAGGCGGCTGAATTGGGCATGACGCTCAAGGCCTATGCCGGCAAGGTCGACGGCGACAATGAAACGCAGGTTGCGGCGATCGAGACCTGCATCGCCGACGGCGCCAAGGGTATCCTGATCACGCCTTCCGATACCGCGGCGATCGTTCCGACCGTGCAGAAGGCGCGCGATGCCGGCATTCTGGTCATCGCGCTCGATACGCCCCTCGAACCGATCACGGCCGCCGACGCAACTTTCGCCACCGACAATTTCAAGGCCGGCGAACTGGTCGGTGCCTGGGCCAAGGGCATGCTCGGTGACGCCGCCGCCGATGCCCACATCGCCTTCCTCGATCTGGCGACCAACCAGCCGTCGGTCGGCGTCATGCGCGACCAGGGCTTCATGCAGGGCTTCGGTATCGATCTGGCCGATCCCAACAAGTGGGGCGACGAAAACGATCCCAGGATCATCGGGCATGACGTGACCGCCGGCAACGAACAGGGTGGCCGCACCGCCATGGAAAACCTGATGCAGAAGGATCCGGCCGTGAACGTGGTCTACACGATCAACGAACCGGCCGCCGCCGGCGCCTATGAAGCCCTCAAGGCGGTTGGCCTGGAAGATCAGGCCATCATCGTTTCGGTCGATGGCGGTTGCCCGGGAACCCAGAACATCGCCGAAGGCGTGATCGGGGCGACGTCGCAGCAATACCCGCTCCTGATGGCCTCCAAGGGCATCGAAGCGATCAAGCAGTATGCCGAAGACGGCACCCTGCCTGAAAACACGCCCGGCAAGAACTTCTTCGACACCGGTGTGCAGCTTGTGACAGACAATCCCGTGGAGGGTGTCCCCTCGATCAGTGTCAAGGAAGGACTTGCCCTCTGCTGGGGCTAGTAGCAACCTGTCCTGACAAAAGCAAAACCAACAATGGGGGGCGGCTTTTGGGTCGCCCTTCATTGGAAGTGGGGGGATATGAGCGAGCAAACTGAGAACTATTCCATCCAAGAATACGAAAAACACCTAAAAGACAGCGAAACTTCTGTCGCGGCATTCGACGCGGAACGTCGCGGATTCCTGCATCAACTTCAGCATTTCTTGCATTCGAATCCCGCCATGGTCCCGTTATTCGTGCTGGTCGTGTCGACCGCACTGTTTGCGATCGTTGTCGGACCGAAATTCTATTCGCCCTTCGCCTTGACGCTGATTCTGCAGCAGGTGGCGATTACCGGCACCGTGGCAATCGCCGAAACGCTGATCATTCTGACCGCCGGCATCGATCTGTCGGTCGGTGCGATCATGGTGCTGACCTCGGTGTTGATGGGCCGGCTGGCCATGATAAACGGCCTGCCGACGACGCTTGCCATCGCCATCGGCATCGCCTTCGGGGCTTTGTGCGGCTGGCTGAACGGCTTCCTCGTCACGCGGATCAAGCTGCCGCCCTTCATCGTCACCTTGGGCACATGGTCGATCTTCTCGGCGATCATGTATATCTATTCGGCCAACGAGACGATCCGCAGCCAGGAAATTACGGCCCAGCATCCGCTCCTGCAGTTTTTCGGGACCACCATCAAGGTTCCCCCCGAGATTCCCGTGCTCGGCGGCGCCGTGTTCACCTATGGCGTTTTCCTGATGCTCGTTCTGGCGGTCATCATCTGGTACGCGCTCGTCCATACGGCCTGGGGTCGACATGTCTATGCCGTTGGTGATGATCCGGAAGCCGCCGAGCTCGCCGGTGTGCGGGTCAACCGGACCCTGGTTTCGGTCTACACGGTCGCCGGTGTCATCTGCGCTTTGGCAGGCTGGGCCCTGATCGGCCGCATCGGCGCGATTTCCCCGCAATCGGGGCAAAACGAAAACATGAACGCCATCACCGCCGTGGTGATCGGAGGCACCTCGATGTTCGGTGGCCGCGGCTCGGTTCTCGGAACCATGTTCGGGGCGCTGATCGTGGGTGTGTTCTCGCTGGGCCTGCGGCTTTGGGGAACAGACCCGCAATGGACGCAATTGACCGTCGGCGCGCTGATCATCGTTGCCGTTGCCCTCGACCAGTGGATCCGGAGGATTTCGTCATGAGTGACAACACAACACCCGTGCTGGAAGGGCGTGGTCTGGTCAAGCGATTCGGTCGCGTCACCGCTCTGGATGGTGCCGATTTTGATCTCTATCCGGGCGAAGTGCTCGGGCTTATCGGCGACAATGGCGCCGGCAAGTCGGTTCTGATCAAGATCCTGTCGGGCGCCATTCATCCCGATGCCGGCGAAATTCTCCTCGACGGCAAGCCGGTCGCATTCGACTCGCCCCTCGAAGGGCGCGCCGCCGGCATCGAGACGGTCTATCAGACGCTGGCCCTCAGCCCGGCGCTGTCGATTGCGGACAACATGTTCCTCGGTCGCGAAATCCGTCGACCCGGCGTCATGGGAAGCTGGTTCCGCAAGCTCGACAAGAAGGCCATGGAACGCTCCGCCCGCGACAAGCTCTCGGAGCTCGGATTGATGACCATCCAGGACATCGGCCAGGCGGTCGAAACCCTCTCGGGCGGTCAGCGCCAGGGCGTTGCCGTGGCGCGGGCGGCGGCCTTTGGCTCGAAGGTCGTGATCATGGACGAGCCGACCGCGGCGCTCGGGGTCAAGGAGAGCCGGCGTGTGCTCGAACTGGTCAAGGACGTCAAGGCGCGGGGTTTACCGATCGTCTTGATCTCGCACAACATGCCGCACGTCTTCGAAGTTGCCGATCGCATCCATATTCATCGTCTGGGACGGCGGATCGCCGTTATCGATCCCAAGAAGCATTCGATGTCGGATGCCGTGGCGATCATGACCGGTGCCATGGAACCGCCGGGACCCGAGACGAAGATGACCGGCAAACTGAAAGCGATGGCCTGAAAAAGGCAAAGTGGATTGCCGCCGGACGGCGGTCTCAGGCCAGGCATCCGATGGCAATCCATATGAAACGCGATTCTGCCACATTTTTAAAAAAAGACCGGTCTTCATCGGCGCCGGAAAACAAGATCTGATGCTTCCTCCAAAGGATTTGGGTTTCGTCACTGTGGCGAAGAATAAAGGGCGAGACCCAAACCCTGGCCCCTTTTTTTGGTGATAGGGAAACACGCGCCAAAACCGTTTCCGTCAAGACCGGTCGTCTTTTGATCTCAAAGAAGGCCGCGCCGGTGTTTGAAGATGCGTAACGTGTTGATCTTCATGCGAAACGAGCCGAAACGACTTGCCTTGCCGGGCGCGGCCAGCCCATAGTCTTTGCCGTTCGAAAAAAAGAACGTTCGGGTTTTTCATGCCTGTTTTCTGCCTCGATATCGGCGGCACGACGACGCGCGGTGCGTTGTTTTCCGATAAGCATCAGCTTCTGGCCCGCGCCCGAGGCAGCGGCGGGGCATTGTCTCTTGGCGTCGATCAGGCGGAGGCGGCCATTCGTGCCGTGTGGCGGGATATTGCCAGTGAGGTCGGTGTCGATCCGGCGACGACGCGTGTCGGGATCGGCATTGCCGGAAACGGGCTGACCGAACGGGTTTCGGCGCTGAAAACGCGCCTGACCGATTTTGCCGAAACGATCATTGTCGGCGATGGCTATGGCGCCCTTCTGGCGGCGACCGGCGGAAAACCGGGCGCGATCATCTCGGTCGGCACCGGCGTCGCGGCGCTGCGGCTCAAACCGGACGGCTGGACGCTGTCGATCAGCGGCTGGGGGTTTCCGGCCGGCGACAGGGGTAGCGGTGCCTGGATCGGGTTGCAGGCGATGAGCGCTCTGACCCGGCATTTCGACGGGGTTTCGCTCGATCCGCCGATCACGGATGGGTTTGTGCAACAGGCCCATGACATCATCGGGCGCACCGAATCGGGTATTCAGGACTGGCTGACGACGGGGCGGGCCCGTCATTACGCCCGGCTGGCGCCTCTGGTGCTCGAAGGCTCTCTGGCCGGTGACGCCTTCTGCCGGTCCGTGTTCACAAGCGCCGCGCGCGAGATCGCCGATGTCGGGCTGGCGCTTTATCCGGAAGGCAGCGGCACGATCCACCTGATGGGCGGACTTGGCGCCGCGATGGCGGCGGACTGCGCGAAAGCCGCACCCGGCCTGATCTGGCACCCGGCCGAAGTCGAAGCTGTCGACGGGCTCTTTCTTCTGGTAACCGGCACGGCGCCCGACGAGAAACTCCTGGCACGCCCGCATCTCGTCTAGAGTTTTTTTAAGGAAACGTGCGCAGCGGTTTTTCGCTGAAAACCGATGCTTCAGAACAAAAGCCGGATCCGATCAGACGAGATCGGCGAGTGCCCGCACGACATAAGTCGTGTCCGAAGACAGGGACGGGTCGTCGAAGACCGTGAAGCCGAGTTTTTGATAAAACGCCAGTGCACGGGCATTGGTCGGCGCTACGCCCAGATGCACGCCGGGGCAACCGGCATGGGCGAGCCGCTTCAACACCGTCATCATCGCCCGCCGGCCCATACCCCGGCCCTGCGCACGAACCAGCAGATCGATATGTCCATGCGCGGGATAGGCGCTGAGCGCCGGATGAACGAGTGGCGGCGGATGGTGGATATAGCGCCGGGCCCAGTCGCTGCCGTGCCAGGCATTTTCGTCGGGGCCGGGATCGGCAATCGTCTTGGCGATCTCGGGAAACCAGATCCGGTTGATGCGGGCTTCGAACGAGGCGGTGTCCGGCGCGCCCAGGGCGTAGCCGCATACCCCTTCGTCATCCTCGACGACGACGGCAAACCCAGGTTCCAGAACCTGATAGGGGACGGCGAAGATGAGCCCGACCAGCGACGGGTCGTCTTCCTTGTCGCTGGCATCGGCGCCGGCATCGCCCGTCAGCAAACAGACGCGCTTGAGTGCCGCGTGATCCTCGATCCGGGCCGGCCGAATGCGGAATGTGGTCTGGGCGTCGGTTCCCAAGTCAGATGCCATGATGGTAACGGCCTTCATCGTCGCGTTTGAGAATATCCTGAACGGCGACGCCGAAGCCGCGCCGGTAGAAATTGTAGATCAGGTCTTCGGCCGGAAACACGTCGTCCGGTCCGGGCGCGCCGTCAAGCCAGTCGAGATAGGAAACCAGATGGGTGATCTCCTCGCGCGCCTCCCAGACATAGGGGCCAAGGGCATAGAAAAGATCCCTATTGTCGATTTCGGTCAGGTGTTCGAACAGGGAAACGACAGATGCCTTGAAGGCGCGCAGCGCGGCCAGTCCCGCGATCCAGGCGGACGACGCGACATCGGGGCGATGCGTTGAAAGCAGCGCGCGGGCGTGCGCCAGCGCGCGTTCGACGCCGGGCCCGCAGCTGAACGGCTGATAGAGCAGTTCGACCAGCAGGCGAATTTCGGCAAGCGGCATTGTGTTGCTATCAAGCGCGAAACGGAAAGCGGATTGCCAGTCGGCCAGTGCGTTGATCAAGGCCGTCTCGGGATCGTAGGCGCGTGAACAAACGAACTGGCCAGTGGTGTGCACCGGTATGAAATTGGCGTCGAACTCGTTGTTCGGGTTGGTGATGAACCCCGAAATAAGCGGAAGAACGGCGCTGTCACGCCCGGCGAGCGGGCCGAGCATGACCCGGCGTATGTCGTAATCGTTGGCATGGAAATTCTCCCAGATCATCGGCTTGCGCCGCAACACGGCGGCGATCTCTTCAAGGGAGTCCGGGGTGATTCGTTCCGAAACGATATCCGGTCCGGTCCAGAACACGTCGATTTCGGCACAAAGCTTTGCGCCAAGCGTGTTGAGGTAATCGGACGTCGCGACGTCGTTGCCGGCGAAACGCGCGCAATACTCGGTCGGGCAGAACAGCATCGATCCCCCGCCATGCGACTTGAGATGGGCATAAGCCGTGTTGGCAACGGTGCATTGGGCATCGGCGAAGTTTTCGAAATGCGGACTGTCGACCGGTAGCAGGGCGTTGGGAATATCGTCGAACAGCAGGACGAAATCGGTGATGCCGATTGCGAGCAATTGATCGATGCGGGCCGTCAGCCGTTCCGTCTCGGAAGGGTCGGAATAGGTGATGTCGAGGCAGGGCGCGATTGCCACCATGAAACGGATGCCGCGCGCGCTGGCCGCTTCGTTGAGGGCGACGAGCCGGGAAAGGGCGGCCGGTTCGTAGGGCTCGCGCCAGCGCGCGCGGATGTGAATGTCGTCCTTCGGCGCATAAACGAAGGTGTTCATCTTCGCCGCCGAAATCCAGTCGAGCATCTTGAGGCGCTGGGCCTCGGTCCAGGCCCGGCCGTAGAACCCTTCGATGACGCCGCTCAGCATCGCCAGGTCTCCTTAGTCGAGTGCGGTCGCGGAAAGACCGGTGATGACATAGCGCTGCAACAGGAAATAGAGCAACAGGATGGGCAGGGTCGTGATCGTCAGGGCCGCGAACATCAGCGAATAATCGGTGCTGTGGAAGCCGTAGAAGCGGACGAGACCGACCGGCAGCGTACGTTTGTCGTTATCGACGATGAACAACAGGGCGAACATCAACTCGTTCCAGATGTTGATCGTGTTGATGATGATCATGGTCAGCATGGCCGGCCAGACCATCGGTACGGAGATGTCGCGAAAGATCTGCCAGATGTTGGCGCCGTCGATCACCGCCGCCTCTTCCATGTCCGGCCGCACGGAGTTAAAATAGCCGTACATCAGGAACACCGAAAAGCTCAGCGACCAGGCGGCACTCGGCAGGATGATGGCCCACAACGTGTTGAGAAGATGCCAGTCGCGCATGATGGTGAAAAGCGGGATGGCCACGGCCGGCGGCGGCAGCAAAAGGCCGATCAGAAGGAGACGGTACAGCACGCGCCGTCCGGGAAACTCCAGCCGCGTGAAGGCAAAGGCGGCCGCAGTGGCGAACATGACGGTAATGGCCACGCCGAAGACGGTGACGAAAAGCGTGTTGAAATAGAGCTGGCCGAGGCCGCCGACGTCCCAGGCCTCGACGAAATTGGACCAGCGCCAGTGCGCCGGCAATCCGAACGGATCGCGGAAGATTTCGCGATTGGTCTTGAAGCTCGAAATGACCATCCAGACCGTGGGATAGAACATGATGACAACGATCGCCCCGCCAACGAAGAACTGGATCCATTCGCCCGGCGTGCGGCGTGTGGCGCCATTGCCCGTGTCAATAGCGTGTGACATTGGCGCGCTCCGAATAGCGTAGATAGACAAGCGAAATCAGGGTGACGACGACGGCGAGGACGACGGTCAGCGCCGTGCCGTAGCCGATCTGGTCCTTTTCGAACGCCTGCTTGATGATCCAGGTCGCGGGGACTTCCGTACTGTCGAACGGTCCGCCATTGGTCATGGTGAAAAAGAGGTCGAAAGTCGCGAATCCCCCGGTAATAGCGAGAAGAACGGATGTCAGAACGCTCTGTTTCAAAAGGGGAACGGTGATGTCGAAGAACTGCCGGAAGGACGACGCGCCATCGATCTTGGCGGCTTCGTAGATGTTTTGCGGGATACGCCTCAGCGCGGCGAAAAAGATGATCATGTAAAAGCCCGCATAGCGCCAGCCCGAAACGATGGTGACCGCGATCAGCGCCGTCGAGGTCTGGCTCAGCCAGGGCTGCGCCCAGTCGACGAGGCCGATGGACCGAAGCACCGAGTTGAGAAGGCCGGACCGGTAGTCGTAAACGAAGGACCACAACACGCCCGCCGCCGTCATGGACAGGACCATGGGCGAAAAGAACATGCCGCGCATGATGCCGAAACCCTTGCGGTTGGAATTGAGCACCACGGCCATGACGAGCCCGAAGCCGATTTCGACCACCAGCGTGCCGAGTGTGTAGAGCGTCACATGGATATAGGCCCAGTAATGGGTGACGTCGGCGAAGGCGCGGCGGAAATTGGCGAGGCCCACCCATTCGGGCGCCGAAAAGCCGTTCCACTTGGTGAAGGCGAGATAGACCGCCGTGAGCAGCGGATAGATGACGAAGGCGAGAAACAAAAGCACTGCCGGCGCCACGAACCAAAGGTTCGCAGCGCCGGTGGCGATAGGGCTCGATCTGTCTTCGCTAGGCGTCCTCGACATTTCGGCGCTCCTATTGTTTGCCCGATATCAGGGACGTTATTGCTTGCCCATCACCGCGAGCGTGTCGTCAAGCCAGACAAGGGCGTCGTCCGGAGACTTCTCGCCGCTGGCGACATAGGCCGCAGCCTGATACCAGGCCTCGGCGACCGGCACCGGATAGGTGGTGTCCGGCGGCGGCACGATGGAGCCGGCACTATCCAGCATGGCGGCCATGGACTTGGTGTGGGCGTCGAGGTCGGCGGCCTCATTGACGCCGGTCACCGGGCTCAGGGCGCCGGATTCGGCCCAGATCTTCTGGCTTTCGGGTGAAGTGAAGAATTTGAGGAACCTGATGGCCTCGGGCTTGTGGGCGCTCTTGTCGTGCAGGATCAACCCGGTCAACGTGGCGATCACCGAGGTTGAAAGCGGATGATCGGGATCGATCATCGGCGTGTCGAACTGGTCGTAATGGAAATCGGGGTCGGCCATTTCGTCGGCGGAGGCCACGAGCCATGACCCGATCGGATGAATGACGCCGGCGCCGTCGAAGAAGGCGGCCATGGCCGGATCGGCCCCCAGTCCCTGCAGGTCGCGGTTGAAGCCGCCAGCTTCCTGCAACGTGTCGAGAAGACCGAGCGCCTTCTTGAAACCGGGCGTATTGAACGGGGCGTCCTGTTTGAAGGCGGCTTCCAGTTCGGCGGGGGGCACGACGCGATAGGCGATGTGCGAGGCCCAGTTGCCGAGTGGCCACCATTCGTCATTGCCCTCGATGATCGGTGTTTCGCCCTTTTCCGCCAGCGTCTTGACGATGGCGACAAAATCATCCCAGGTCGCGGGCGGGACCAGCCCGTAATCGGCGAAGATATCCGTGTTGTACCAGAGCGTGTTGGTGACATCGAGCGAGATGGGCACCATGCGGATCTTGCCGTCGACCACGGTCCCCGCGCCATCGGTCCACACCGAATCGTTGAACGTTGCGCCCCAGCCATCGGCCATGGCCTCGGTCAAATCCATGGCATAGCCGGCCTCGGTGTCACGGGTGACCGGATAGCCTGCCCACTGGAAATAGATGTCGGGGACATCCGAACTCTGCAGCTGGGTGATCAGGCCGGTATTGGAATAAGTGTCGTCGTCGAAGGGGATCTGGACGATTTTGATATCCGGATTCGCCGCCTCGAAATTGGCGACGATCTCATCGATGGCGAGCTTGTTGGCACCGCCCGCCATGGCATGGGTAAACCTGAGTTCGGTCTGAGCTTCAACCGACGTTGTCATCATCACTGCCGCGCCAAGCGCGACCAGGCCCGGTATGTTCAGTCTCATCTGAGGCATCCTTTCTGCCGGTCCCGACGCACCGACTATCCACTGGTATGTTATTGGTTTATCAAATTCTGTCTAGACTGTTTTTTCGCTTGCCAAAAAAGCGTGGTTTCGGTGATTATCACTTGATCGGAGCAGACCGAAAGAATACCAGTAGCGCTGTCTGGCGCATGAAGGAAAGTGAAGGAAAAAGACCAGGATGGACGTGATCGGCACGCTGCATATGCGCATCGAATCGCAGAACGGTCCCCTGACGGACCGGCTGCGCAATGCGTTTGCAACCCTTATCGATGAAGGGCAGCTGACCGCCGGAACCGCGTTGCCTTCGGAGCGCGATCTGGCGGAAGGGCTTGGTATTTCACGTTCGACCGTGCGTCATTGCCTCAGGGATCTTGCCGAGAACGGCCTAGTCAGGACGCGACAGGGCGTCGGCACCGTCATCACGGGACGTATCCCCAAGGCACTGTCGCATCTGTCCGGGTTCACCGAAGACATGCGGCAGCGCGGGCTTAAGCCGGTGTCGCAGGTCATCGACCTCGAAATCTGCGACGTGCCGCCGGAAAGCGCCTTTCGCACCGGCCTGCCGCTCGGCACGCGCGTGATGCGGCTCGAACGCCTGCGTTTTGCCGGAGACGAACCGCTGTCCTTCGAAACAGCCATCGTGCCGCTCACCTGCGTGGGCGCGGATTATGACGGCCAGGGCTCGCTTTACGAACGCATGGACGCGCGCAACTGCCGCCCTCAGCGCATGTTGCAGACGTTGGAAGCGACGGAGGCCAGCGAAGACATCGCACGGCTGCTCCAGATCTCGCCGGGAGCCGCCGTCCTTAAAATCACCCAGATGGGCTATGGGCCGGACGGCACGGCAGTGGAAGACGGTATCAGCTGGTACCGCGGAGACAGGTATAAATATGTTGGTGAAATCAAAGGCTGAGGCCCTGGTGCCACAAGGACTTCGGCACACCTATCGCGACATTGTCGTCGACGTGATCGACCGTGTCATCAAGGACCAGAGTCAAAGCCTTGATGCCGCGCGCGCGGTCGTCGTCGACGCCCTCATGCGCGATCGCATCGTTTATGTGTCGGGGAGCGGGCATTCCCATATGCTCGCCGAGGAAGTGTTTTACCGCGCCGGCGGACTGGCGCCGGTCCAGGCGATCCTCGAGCCCGAACTGATGCTGCACGAAGGCGCACGCCGGTCGACCCTGCTCGAACGCGAGGAGGGACGGGCCGCAGCGGCGCTGGCGCCTTACGACATCGGTACCGGCGACGTGATTTTCATTGCATCGAATTCCGGGCGCAATGCCTATCCGATCGAACTGGCGCTCATCGCCGCCAACAAGGGTGCAACGAGTATCGCCATTACTTCGCTGCGCCATGCCTCCGCGGTTCCCTCGCGCCACAGTTCGGGCAAGCGCCTGTTCGAAATCGCCGACATCGTCATCGACAATGGCGGGGTGCTCGGCGATGCCGCGCTCGATATTCCCGGCCATCCGGCCCGCATGGGGCCGACCTCGACCATCGCCGGGGTCTTCATTCTCAATGCATTGATGGCGGAAGCGGTGGCCGAACTGGCCACGCGCGGCACCATTGCCGACGTCTATATCAGCGCCAATTCCCGCGAGAACGAGACCGACATCCCCGATGTCGCCGACCGCTGGCAGAACCGCATTCGCGGGTTGTAGGGCCGGTTCCCGTTCGTCCGGCCGACCGGCAAGGGGTTTCGTCCTGTTGGCGCGCTGAAAACGCCTGCACGAAAAAGCCTGAGACCGTGTGGACGCGTCCTCAGATCCCGGATTCCCGCAACAAAACGACCATGATGGATGTGTAGATGCGGTTGATGAGGCTTTCCGGAGTGCCTTCGATCGTCACGGTCCCACGCAGCCTTGAGGCATAGGCCGGCAGGTCCTCACCGGTCAGCCTGACCTCGTAAAGAGCCCGTTCCGGGGTCAGTGTCTGGTGATCCTGGCGCACCGCGATGCCGCCGCCGTTTGTCGACGCCAGCTCCGGGACGGACAGCGTCCTTATGGCGATCGGCGCGATCTTGGCCACGACGGCTTTGTAGCGCCGCGTCGCGCCATCGGGCAGGAACCATGCCGTGTCTCCGATCCTGATGCGCGGCAGATCGTTTTCGAGAATGAACGCATCCAGCGTTTGTTGCCCGGCCGTGCGCACGATCATCAGACGATCCTTCGCGCTGACAGGCTGTCCGGGCTGATGGGTTCGCGTCACATCGGTGACGATGCCGTCGAAAGGAGCGGTCAAAACGAGACGCGCGATGTTTTCTTGCGCTAGCTTTTTTTCGGCTTCGGCCGCTTTGAGGGCCTCGGCCAGCGATTTGCTCCGCCTGAGATAATCGGCGTCGAAACGCCCCGTCTCGACCTGATAGCGTACCTGTTCGATACGGAATTCGGCTTCGCGAAGACGCTGGTCCGCCGCCATGCTGGAAAAGCGTGCCAGAACGTCTCCGCTCCCGACCGATTGCCCGTCCGTCACCTCGAGCGCCTCAAGGGTCGCGGAGAAGGGCACATAGACGTCATAGGCCCTGTCCGTTTTTTCGATGGCCGGCGCGATGATGCGCGTGTTCCACGGGATAAATAGGCCGAGCCCGAGCAGCCCGAGAACAGCAAGGACGATCAGGAAACGCCGTTTTTTCCGGATTTTCGGCCATAGACGCGCCCACGCGCGCATTTCTGAAAGGATGGGCATGATGACGAACCACGAGATCTCTATGGCGAAAAGGGCAATGCCGACGATCTTGATGACGAAGTGATAGACAAGAAAGGCGATGCCCAGAAAGATGACCAGCCGGTAAGCCCAGACGGCGAAGGCGAACAGGACGAGGCCGGTGCGCCGGGCCGGCGGGACGTCCTCGGGGCAAGGCTCCTTCAGGCCGAACAGGATTTCGCGAACCTGCCAGCGGGCAATGGCAAACGCCCGATGATGCAGGTTGGGCATGTTAAGGAGATCCATCAACAGGAAATAGCCGTCGAACCGCATGAAGGGCGACAGGTTGATCATGAGGGAGGATATCCAGGTGGTGGTGGCCAGAAGAAAGCACGCGGTGCGTGCATCTCCTTCCGGAAGCCAGCTCCAGGCAAAACTCGACCAGATGGCCAAAACGAGTTCGGTCGCGACGCCGGCGCCGCCGACGGCAAGGCGGCTCCGCTTGTCCGGCAGCTTCCAGGTGTCGGTCACGTCGGTATAGAGCACCGGCCAGGTGACGAGGAATGCAACGCCCATGGTTGGCACCCGGCAATTTTGTGCCTTGGCCGTGTAGGCATGTCCGAATTCGTGAAGGATCTTGGCGAAAACCAGCGTGATGGCAAAGGCCACGATGCCGGAAACCGACATATGGTCGATGAGCGTTCGCGAAAAGACCGTCCATTGCCGGGTCACCAGAAACAGCGCCAGAACGAAGCCGCAAGCGGTCGCAAGCGCGAACCAGCGCGACCCGAGCCAACGGACCGCGCCGAGCGTTCGCTCCAGAAAACGATCCGGATGCAGGAGCGGAATGCGGAAGAAAAGGTAATGGTGCAAGAGCCAGTTCAGCCAGCCGACGCGCCGTTTGCGCGACAGATAAAGCAGGCTGTCGGTTCGTGCGCCGCTTCCGGATCTGACCAGTTGGTTGACCTCGAGAAAGTGCGCGACATAGCGGACGGCTTCTTCGTCGATTTCGAGTGTCGTTGCTTTGCGAATGGCGGCGGAGATCTTGTCGGCGGAGGCAAGCGACCACCGCGACAGGATCTCGAAGACCGGCCAGGAAACATAAAAGAACTGGTTGCGCGCCGGATCGTAAAGCGCCCAGGCCGGCGCCCCGCCGCGGTCCCGCGATCGCGGGTAGAGCACAAGATCCTCACGTAGCGCCGGCAGCGGATCGTTGGAATTTGAGGCGGTGTTTCCTGCCGGGTCGGCTCCCGAAAGCGCCGCGGCCGTCATTAGAGGCCGGTCCGCTGCCGGAAAAACGCCACCGGCTTGCGCAGGAGCCACCAGCCGAGCGCGATGGAATCGCCATTGATCCGGGCCACACCCTTGAGCCCGATACGGACCGGCGGCGCGTCGTTGTTCATTCTGGCGCGGATGCGATACATAAGCGAGCCGTCCGGTCGCCCGACGGCTTCATAGGCGACCGTGGTGATGTCCGCCGCGAGCGGATGCATCGGATCGGTGTTGAGAAACAGCCGGAGCGGAGCGCCGACCTTCACCATGCCGATATCGCCGAGCGCGACCCAGGCTTCGATCTCGGTATCGGTCGTGGCGGCGACCTGCATGACCTTTTCGCCGATCGAAACCGGCCTGCCGATCCAGTTGGTCGGATCGTCGAACACGGCTACGCCTTCGCGCGGGGCCAGCACGCGGCCCTGTGTGATCAGGCTGTCCAGATAGGTCACGGTGGCAGCCTTTTCCGACACCTTGGCCTTGAGCAGGGCGACCTGCACCTTGGCCTTGGGATCGAAGAGCTGCGCCTGCGCCATCTCGCGATACTGGGCCTCGGACGTGGCCTGCTCCTGTCGCGCGATCTCGAGCTTGCCCACCAGCGTCGTCAGATCCAGCGAAAACAGGGGCTGGTCTTTGCTGACGAGTTCATTGGGCTCGACGAAAACCTCCTCGATCACCCCGTCCATCGGCGAGCGGACGATCGAGGGATTGCGTGCCACCATCTCGGCGGGTGCCAATACGGAATCCCTGATCGGGAGCAGCATGACCAGTGCGATTGCGGCCACGATCGCCACCATGAGCAGGCGGCGGCGCCTGTGGGCGGCATTTTGCGGCACCAGACGCCGCCCGAGCGCACGTTCGGTAACCGACAACGTCAGTTGCAACCGACCGAGGATTGCCTCGTCGGCCGCCGTGAACGGTTCCTGCCGGCTGATCAACACGATGCCGGTGGCGAGCGGCACCACGAACACGGCGCCGGGCAGCCACTCGTCCCATTGTTCGGCCAGATCCTTCGGCAGATCCTTGGCATCAAGGGGGCCCGGTTCGCGCGGTTTTTTCGCAATCGCCTTGAACACTCCGGCAAGGTACAGCGCGAACGGAGACTGGGGATTGACCTGCACCACTCCGGAAATGGCGACGACTCCCTTGTCCGGGCGCCAGAAGACGGCCTGCCGGTAGGCCATGACGGAGATAAGGTCGTTCACGATGGTGAAGCCGAACGCATCAAGCGCATCCGACGACAGGACCCGTCGTTCGAACTCGATGAAACCAAGCGTCGGATTAAGGCCAGTATCCATCATCTCAGATCGAAAACGCGTCAAAACAATGAGCTAGAGCAGGTCATCCGATTCAATCAGAATGCGATCTGCTCTATGAGCTAGAAAAAACAAGATAGCCCGACATGCCGACAATGAGATCGGCATCCCTTTCGTCAAAGGCGGCGGTCATCTTGATGGTCTGGCTGACCGGATCGATGCGCGCGCCGATCCGCGAAATCCGGACTGGATAGGTCTTTCCGGTTTCCTCGATGAGAACGCCGACCGCCGTACCGACCGGGAGCCGCCCGATATAGGAAGACGGAACGACGAACTCCACTTCGAGAATGCTGTCGTCGAGAATGTCGAGAAGCGCCTGGCCCGGCTGGACGAACTGCTCGGCATGGACCTTCTGTTCGACGATACGGCCATCGAACGGCGCGGTAATCTCGCATTTTCGGACAATGGCCTCGGCCGCCGCGAGCTTGGCCTTGGCCTTTTCCTGCTCGGCCAGAGACAGTTGGTATTCGAGCTTGCCGACGGTCCTGAGTTCGACCATGCGTTTGTTGGCGGCGACAGTGATTTCGGTGGCATGAAGAATGGCTTCGGCCTCGTCGAGCGCGGCCTTCTGGGTGGAACAGTCGAAACCGATCAGCATTTCGCCCTTGGCGAAACGCTCGCCCTCGCGCAGATCGAGACGGTTGATCCGCGCACCGAGTTCGGAAGCGAGTGTGGTGCTGTCGCGCGGAATGACCTGGACACGCATGTCGGTCATGGCCATGTCCCCTGTCTCGGACGAAGACCCCATGTCCTGAGCAAAGGCCGGCAAAGACGCTGTCGCCGACCACAGTGCGAGCGAAACAAGAAACAGAAAACGATAAGACCGGTTCATCCCGTCACTTCCGCTTCGGCCGGCGCGGTTGCCCTGCCGAGAACGATGGGGGCGGCTGGAACCGGTGCCGGAATTAGCAAGGTCTGCAATTCGCTCGCCCGATCGCCCTTGTCCCACACGGCCAGCCTTTGTTCGACGTGTCTGGCCAGGTCCTCAAAGGACTCGTATTCGGTGTTTACCGGCAAAAGATCCCGGCCCAGGGTTTGCTGCAGCCGACCATAGGCCTGCTGGACCCGGGCATAGGTTTCGAAGCGTCTGAGTTGGGAAGCGATCGCCGAAGCCTTGGCCGAGATGCGTTCCAGGTCGCTCGCCGCGTTGGCATCGGCCTGCCTGGAATAAATCTCCGCCAGACGGGTGTCGACAACCCAGAGTTCATCGGCCTGCCGGAACATGGCGACGGCGTCCCTGAACTGCTGGTTGGCGATATAGACCTGGGCCAGCACGGCCATGCGCACAGCCAGCCGACGGGCGGCCACGGCCTCCTCGTTCAGTTTCGAGACCTTGCTAATCTGTGGCATGCTGGCGATCTTGATGAGGTTCCACGACAGTCTCGGGCCGATATCAGTCCAGAAATTGTCAACAAGAAAACTGCTCGAATCATAATGGGCGGTGGCGGCAATGCCGACGCCGGGCAAGGCCTCGAGCAGATCCGATTTCGCTTCGTTCGCCGCGATCCGGGCCAGATAGGCCTGCTCGTGAATGTCGGGATTGTTGATGAATGCCAGTTCCGTCATCTTTTCCACCGGCATGGACCAGCGAGGAACCGCCAGACGGGACGGGACGACGACTTTGACCGGATGACCCGGATCGACGTTGACCAGAGCGGCCAGTTCATAGGGCGCCGAGGAAAGCTGCTGCTGGATTGCCGTCATCTGGCGCGTGGTTTCGAGCAGGGACTTCTGGAACTGCAGGGCTTCGGCCGGCGATTTCAGGTTTTCCGCTTCGACCGCCTTGGAATCCCTGAGGGCTTTTTGCGCTTCGGCAAGTATCGAACGGATCGGTCCGGCCAGCACCTGGTTGGCGGCAGCGCGCCAGAAGGTGGCGCGGACATCGGCAATAAGGGCCTGCTCGGCCTTGCGCCGATGTTCGATCGTAATGAGGGCCCGATCCATTGCCGTCTTCGCCTGATAATAGGACAGGCCGAAATCGAGCACGTTCCAGGTCAATCCCAGGCTGGCGGTTGTCTGGTTGCGATCCGTGCTGAAAGACGGACTGCCGATGGTACCGGTCGACATATCCTGGGACGTGGAGGCCATGTTGTTGCTGCGCAGCACGTGATCGGCGCTGGCGACCAGCTTGGGCAGTTCGTCGTAGGAAACCAGCCCGACGCGTTCGAGGGCGAGGGACTCCTCGATTGTCTTGGCTCTCTTGTCGAGATTGTAGTTGAACGTCCGCGCGACGGCCGCCGAGAACGACAGTTTTGCGGGGAGCGTTTCCACATCGGAGAACATCGCCGAACTGTCCTCCGCCCACTGATCCATCAATTGCTGGGACGTGAGTGGTTCGGGTTTGATGCTGCATGCCGAAAGCATCAGGCCGGACACGAGCATCGCGGTCCCCTTGAGCACCCAATCCCTGTTAGCGTTCATCTACCAGTCCCCTCGAATAAAACCTGGTCATTTTCAGTCGCGTTACGGCGTCCGGGCTTGTGGATCGGATTGTCCTAGCCAGGATGCGTTCCGCTCAAGGCGGCCATCAGCCTTGCCGAGTCCGCCATTTGCGTTTGTCCGTTGAAAAGCTTCATCTGTTCGGAAAAACCGGGGTGCCCGCCTCCGTGACCGGCCTGGAAAGACAACGCCCCCGTTGTCTCGGGCGCCGGCCGGACGACGAGCGCGCCAGTGTTGTCGCCGATCACCAGACGGAAGGTCTGCGTGGCTTCGAGACCGTTGTTGTCCTTCGCCGTAACCTTCAGGAGGACTTCGCCGGAAAAACCCTGGGGCGGGACGCCGCTGATGACGCCCGTCTGGCTGTTGAAACTCAGCCAGGACGGCAGAGGCGATCCATTGTCAAGCTCGACCGTTAGCGCCACGCGCGCCTCGGCATTGGTATGGGCAAACGCATCGTGCGGAATGAACACGCGTACCGGTTGTCCGTTCGTAACGCCCTGATCGGTGAGATGCTCGTTCACGATCAGTTCGTCCGGATGGCCAGCGGTGTGCCGAACCAACGCGACCTCGAAACCGGACGAGCTTGCCGGCATACTCGCGACGAGATCGAGCTGTGCGTTTGACGTGCCGTTCACCGAACCGGAATCGGTTCCGCTGCTGCCATATCCTTGCGTGCTTTCGGTGGCCATGCCGGGGCTCGGTGTCGAGGAGCCCTGGTCATTCGACACGATGGTTGAGGGAACCACATAGCCTTCCGAAGGCACCGGAGTGTGTGTGGGTCTTTCGCCCGGTATCGGTGTGCTGCTGGGACCGGATGCCGCCGGATTGGAATAGCTCAACGAGACCGGAAGAAACAGGACGTTTCCCGCGCTGTCGGTAATGCTGACCGAAAAGTCCGCCACCCCGGTGGAGCCGGTGGGAATGGTGCCGGAAATCGTCCCGTCCGTGGCGATCGACAGCCAGTTTGGTGCCGTGGCCGGCAAGGTGTAGACGAACGTCTCTCCGCCGTCCGCGTCGGTGAAACTGTTGGTCAGGGCTTCGGTTTTCACGCCACCGCCGTTCCAGTCGAGAACGAGACTGTCGGTCCCGGTGACCGGCGTGTCGTTCTGGCCGCTGATGGTGATGGCCAGCGTGGCCGAGGAGGTCGCGCCCGCAATATCCCTTACGGTGTAGGTAAAAGTATCGGTCAGCGTTTCTGCGGACGTGCGCAGGGCTTCGACGGCGCTGTTGGCATCATCGATCGTGTAGGTGTAGCTGCCGTCCGCATTGAGCACCAGAGTGCCGTAGGTTCCGGTGGTGCTGCCCCCGACCGTACCGCCGGTAACGGCCGAAACGACGATGGCGTCGCCGGCATCGACATCGGTTGCGTTGCCAAGAACGTTGCCGGTCGCGGTCGCACCCGGCGAAGCGTTATGCGTTCCGCCCGCCTCTATGGCCGCACCCGTGTTCAGAGCCGCGACCGGCGCATCGTTCTGGCCGGTGATGGTCACACTCAGCGTTGTCGAGGACGTTGCCCCACTGGTATCCCGCACAGTGTAGGTGAAGGTGTCTGTCAGCGTTTCCGCGGACGTGCGCAGCGCCTGAACCGTCGTGTTGGCATCGTCGATCGTGTAGGTGTAGCTGCCGTCCGCATTGAGCACCAGGGTGCCGTAGGTTCCGGTGGTGCTGCCGCCTACCGTGCCGCCGGTAATGGCCGAAACGATCTTGGTATCACCGGAATCGACATCGGTGTCGTTGGTCAGAACGTTGCCGGTCGCGGTCGCACCCGGCGAAGCGTTATGCGTTCCGCCCGCCTCTATGGCCGCACCCGTGTTCAGAGCCGCGACCGGCGCATCGTTCTGGCCGGTGATGGTCACACTCAGCGTTGTCGAGGACGTTGCCCCACTGGTATCCCGCACAGTGTAGGTGAAGGTGTCTGTCAGCGTTTCCGCGGACGTGCGCAGCGCCTGAACCGTCGTGTTGGCATCGTCGATCGTGTAGGTGTAGCTGCCGTTCGCGTTGAGCACCAGGGTGCCGTAGGTTCCGGTGGTGCTGCCGCCGACCGTGCCGCCGGTAATGGCCGAAACGGTCTTGGTGTCGCCGGAATCGACATCGGTGTCGTTGGTCAGAACGTTGCCATTTGCCGTCGAGCCGGCTGATGTGCCGGCTTCGGCCGCCGTATCCGTATCGGCCACACCCACCGGCGCATCGTTCTGTCCGCGAACGGTAACCGTGAGAGTGGTCGAGGATGTCACCCCTGCGGTGTCCCGCATCGTATAGGTGAAGGTATCGGTCAGCGTGTTGGCAGAAGTCCTGAGCGCCTGAACACTCGTGTTGGCATCATCGATCGTGTAGGTGTAGCTGCCATCCGCGTTGAGGACCAAAGTGCCATAGGTTCCGGTGGTGCTGCCTCCGACCGTGCCACCGGTAATGGCCGAAACGGTCTTGGTGTCGCCAGAATCGACATCGGTGTCGTTGGTCAGAACGTTGCCTGTCGCCGTCGAACCGGCTGATGTGCCGGCTTCCGTTGCCGTGCCCGTATCGACGACGGCCACGGGCGCGTCATTGATATTGTTGACATCGACGATGACGTAAACCGAATCCGAGGAATATCCGTCCGTCGTCGTCAGCGTCACGGTGGCGTAATTCGTGCCTGCGCCATTGGCGGCCGGCGTATAAACAAGACTGGCGATGGTGGCGTTGATCTGATCCTGCGTGCCGGAAATCGTCACGCTTCCGGTTCCGTCGTTCGAAATGGTCGCCCCGGTGCCGTTGACGACATCGATCGTGCCATGGGTGGCGGTAACCGTCGTGGTCAGCGACAGGCCCTCGCCATCGGCGATCGTGATGCCGGAGACCGTGGCTGAGGTGTCCTCGTTCATTGTCAGCCGGCCGGTCGTTTCGTTGACCCAGGACCAGGTGCCCCCTTCCGGAATCGTGACGGTCGTCGGCAGCGAGGTCGACGCCTCCGACACGGCCGTCGCGCCGAAGAAGGCGACGTATCCGGCGGCGTTCGAGGTGATGTTGATGGTGATCGAATCGAGCGTTTTGGTCTGGTTGGTATCGACCTTGAATCCAAAAATCGCCGGGTCGTTGGCATTGTTATAAGTACTCGGATTCTCCATCCGGTCCATGCCGTTGATCAGGTAATAAGTCCCCGAGGACTGGGCAAAATCGTCGAACCAGTCCCGGACCGTCATCGAACTGGTGGTGCTGCTGGTTTCGTCGGTATAATTGAGGGTAATGGTGAAATAGGCATTGGAACCCGGGCCGACGCCGCCGGCGCTGAGGAAGAGGTGCAGTGTCGAGTAGTTGCCGTTGGCGACATTGAAATTCCAGCTTCCGGTCGTACCCGAAGTCACCAGCCAGGCGTTGTTGCCGGTATTAACGTTGTCGGCGGCGATTTTCACGAAAGGATGGTAGGCGTTGGCGGCATAGGTGCCGTCATTCGACATGCCATTGGGGTTATACGGATACTTGGACTCGGCCCAGGCTTGGGTCATGAAAGCGCGACCGTCCGAACCGCCGGTGTCGAAATCGGCGAATTCGCCGCTGCCGGAGGATGTGTCGTAAACAACGTCGGCGTTGAAATAGCTTGAAAAATCGATCTGCGTGATGTCGAGGACAGTGGTGAAGGCCGCTCCGCCATCGATGAGCGAGCGGGCCTCGATCTCGCCATTGTGCCATTCCAGTTCCCAGTCGCCGCCCTCAGCCATGGCGCCGGTCAGGTTGGTCGACGCGGCGATATCGGTGCGCGTCATGATGGAGAGTTGCGACAAGAACATCTGTCCTTTCGCACTGGCCGCGACATCGCAGCCATAAACGAACAGATCGCCGCCCGGCGTCAGGGCGCGTCCGATCGCGGCCAGTTCCCGGGCGTAACCCCCAAGCGTTCTGCTTGTCAGCTGGCTGGCGCCCATGTCGATGACGCCATCCGTACCATGGGAAATGATGTAGGCGGCGCGATAGCCCGAATGACGAGCGGCCCAGGCGGCCATCTGGTGAACGCCATCGCCTTGCGAATCGAGAACGACGACATCGACGTTTTGTCCCAGCTTTGCCGTGAGCTGCTGGTAATGCGCGATATTGTCCTGAACGAAGACGACGGAGCGGGCTTGTGCGGCATTGTCATGCCCGGTAGCGCTGCCGCCTTCAGCCAGCCGCTCGCGGTCGGTTTCACGGCCGTCGCCGGGTTGCGACCGGTTCGTCTCGGTGGCGTGGCCCGTCGGGTCGGCACCTTGCCGAACGGCAATCGGCGCAAGGGCGCCTGCTTCGATGGCGCGTACGCCGGCGTGATCAAGCGTCAGTTCAGACTGCGAGAGATGGAGATCGGCACCAATTGCGCCGTCATACATGATCCGCGGTTCAAAAGCATAAATCAGCTTGTCCCAACTCGGCACTTTTACCTCGGGTCTTGAGCTGAAATGCGCCCGCTTTCAGCAGTTAACCTAACGAAAAATCGCAACTAATAGTGATTCGCATTCAAAAAACGCTATGTTATGCTCTATAGGGAGGCAACAGGATCAATGCTACGGCATTCTGCGACACATTGACTCTACACTTTTCGCAACTGCTGGAATTCGATACCTACCGTGTCTTGACATTACTTGATTCTATGCGAACGGGAAAAGACGTGAAAAATCGTTTGGCGTGTTTCCTCGTTTGGAAACCAAAACGAGTAATAGAGAACAACAGATATGCTGCGGTAACCAGGTCGTGAATAAAGGGAGGAAATCACCGTTTCGCCGAACCGGGTGCAACAGGATTGGCATTGAGCAGGTATCTGGCCGCATGAAGCCGCGGTGCAATTGTCTGTTTGGATTGCGGCAAGTCTGGCTGCGAAGGGGGTCTGGGTTGATTTGTCCAAAATTGCGTACAATTGGGCGCGTCAAGGCCGCTTGAACTCGTACATGCTGTGCGCGCATCCAGGATCAAACGCCGACCACGCGTGGTCGACCTCATGGGGATGTGGATTTTGGCTAAAATGTCTGTTTTTTTCCATCATGGCCAAGCCCATGGGGCCACGCTGCAGTCTCGGCTGCGCCTATTGCGCCTATCCTGAAAAAGAGTGGCTTTGTCCTAACGAGCACACATTTCGCATGAGCGAGGAGGTGCTCGATGCCCCTGTTCGCGACACCAACGCAGCCAAGGCGGCGGGCGAGGGTGACATCGTGTTTTTCTGGCAGGGCGGCGAGCCGACATTAGCGGTGCGGCCCGGCTTTGGCGCGGAACAAGCGCGACATTGGCAGCGCCAAACCGCCGCGCCGTTAGCGGGCATGCGACGCAAGAAATCCCCGTCCCGTAGCGCGGGCCTATGCTTTTTTCTGGAAATGACCCTCAAATCCGGATGCGTTCGCCATGACCCGCTCGCCCAATCTCGATCTGCCTTACCTCGTTGCCGAACAGGCGCTCAAGCACATCACACATAACGAGGCGCTGCAGATCATCGACGCGCTGGCACAGGCCGCCGTGCTCGACAAGGACCTGAACGCGCCGCCCGATACACCGTCCGAAGGCGACAGCTATGTGGTCGGCGCCGGCGCCGTCGCCGCCTGGCAGGGCAGGGACGCCATGATCGCCAGCTTCCGGAACGGGGCATGGACCTTCCATGCGCCGCGTACGGGCTGGTCCGTCTGGGTTGTCGACGAAAAAGCGCCCTATGTTTTCGACGGGTCCGCCTGGGCCATGGTCTTTGCTTCTTTGCCGTTGGTCGGGGTCAATACCGGCGCGGACGCGACCAACAGGTTGGCGGTCAAGTCGGATGCGGTGCTTTTTTCCCATGACGACGTGACGCCGGGAAATGGCTCGCTGCAACTCAAGCTCAACAAGGCGCATGTGGCGGCGACCGCCTCGGCGCTGTTTCAGACCGGCTGGTCCGGACGCGCCGAATTCGGTCTTTGCGGCGATGATGACTGGCATGTGAAGGTCTCGGCCAACGGGCAGGACTGGGCCGAAAGCCTTGTTGCTGATGCGACGACGGGGGCGATCCGGTTTCCCTCCGGCATCGCGCATCCAAATAGTCGCCAGAGGCTGAGCAGCTTCCTGCCGACTCCGGGCGGAGACGGTGCGGTATCGATTTTCCGGAGCGATACGCCGCGCCCGGCTCTGCCGCACGCCGCCATGCTGGCGTCCGTGTCGGGGGACCTCTTGACCCTGACGAGCGCCGACGCCGGCCTGTTCTTTGCCGACGTGTTCATGGCGGGCGTCTCGCTGGTCCGTATCTGGAACACCAGCAAGTCGCCGGCTGAAAGCGCATGGGTGAGCGCCAGCCCCGCAACAAATCAGCTACGGGTGCACGATGCCGGTGCCGTCATGGCCTGGAGTGCGGGAGAGACGGTCGAGATTGGTGAGACCGGGAGCGATGGCAGCACCTATGTTCCCATCGACATCAGCCCGATGATGCAAAACCTGTTCGGCACCGTTTTTCGCCAGACCGGCGCGGTGTTGAAATGCGGGGTGGGCGGCACCACGGGTCAGGCCAAAATCTGGGCTGGCGATTCCATCGCGCCGGGGGCGGCCGTGCCGATCTTTTCGGATCATGACGGGGCGTTCAACAACGGCATGCTGACCATTCCGTGTTCGCAAGTGTCGCCGGTTTCCCACTCCAACCTGATCTGGCTGACCGACTGGGCCGCCGACCAGTTGTCAACGACGCTATTGTCGGTAAAATTTCTGATCGTGGAGTGAGATCGGACAACTCACACGTGAGAATCCGATGAACAAGGCAGTGTTGTCTGCCTGTCGGGTTTTGGTCACGGACAAACGTTGCGCAACTTATCGCTCAGGCGATGGCGGATGCCTTCATATTCGGGCTTTCCGGCAAGGTTGGTCCATTCGTGCGGATCGCTCGCCTGGTTGTAGAGCTCGTCGCTGCCATCGTGATAGCGCGTATAGCGCCAGTCGCCCTGGCGGAGCGAGTGGTTTCCCTTCTGCCAGGTGCTGACGACGGGGCGCGTTTGTTCCGCCGCCGCGTTTTCCATAAACGGGCGCAGCGAGGCGCCGTCGCATCCGGCGATCTGCGGGACGTCACATAGATCGGCAAGGGTTGGAAAAAGATCGACCAGTCCGACCGGCGTGATCAGCCACACCGCGGGCGCGCGGGCGAGCATGGTGCTCGCCACCACCGGCGGCGACGGCAGCGTGTCGATCTACCGGCTCGCTGACGACGACGATCGTATCGGTGAAGTTTGTGTTTGCGGAATAGCACCGGTTGGCAGAGGTTGCCCGCTCTGGGCTGTGACGCCGAATTATGTGTTCCCATTAAGTTAAAGCAAGCACATCAAAAAAGTCTCCCCCATCATTTAAAGAAGAAAGCCGTTCCATCCTATAAATGTTGTCGGAAGAGTTCCTGTCGCCAACATTTCGGAAAAATCGGTATCCAAGTCCGGACAGCGTTCTTTGCAAGCTGGCCGGACTATCACCATACCTGTCCAACTGATGCTTAACGACCTCAATATAAAGCTTGGGTCGACAGGCCTCTAGTATTGGCCGCAAGGAACGCAGAACGGAGCCCTCCATACCCTCAATATCAATTTTTACGAAATCTGGGATTGCAAACCCGCTGACTGACAACAATGCTGATGCATCAGTAACGGCACTTCCAAATTCATCGGGCTCATAAAATCCGGCACCAGAATTGTCTGCTATTTCTCTATGCCCAAAATTCCCGGAGCTCTTCTCTCCAAGTATACAATTTTTACACTGAACGTTTCGAACTAATCCATTTGCACCGACGTTTCGTACTAGTAGATCAAAATTTGGCTTGTGCGCCTCTATGCACAAAACTCTACCTGATGACCCAATTTTTTTTCCAATAGGCACTGCGAAAGTCCCTATATGCGCTCCAATATCTACGACAACGCTGCCGTACTCGATATGATCTAGAACCATGGCAAGTTCGTTGCGTGTGTGCGCACCATACTCCTGCAACTGTTGTGTAATTAAATCACCTCTAGGCGCAAAAAAATCACCAAACAGCGTATTAACATTCACGATATCATCATAACTCCCCGACTTACTGATCATGATAATCCAAAAGCTCCGATGAAAGCGTGGGATTATCTAGTTCAGACACCGAGGCGACGAAGACCGCCCTATGCCGACCGGGCGAGGCTTCTGGTCGCAAAGTCCAATCATTTAAAAACTGTTCGTGCGCTGGCTGTCGACGCGGGATATACACGTACGGAAAAAATTGTCTTAAAGTATTAAAAATATCTGCGCGTGAAGCTAAAGAGATATCATCTGTAACTGAATTTGTAACATCTCTAGTATCCTCAGAATACTTCGACGGCGTAGCCGCCAAGTCACTGACTGCCGTCTCTAGCAGATAGATACCTTCACAAAATTCGGCCGATTTACGGAGAAAACCAAGAGGGTCCGCAAGATGGTACAAAAGGCCATAGTTATAGAGAATCTCAAACTTTGCGTTTTCTAAAATTTGAAAAGCATCTTCGGCAGTAGCTTGTAATACCGTATGATGGCCGGCGTTAAGATGCTCAGACGGCTCTGAATGACGGTGCCGTATTACGGCAACATTCTCGGGACGGGGCTCCACTGAAAATACTTGACAGCCTCTATCTAGAAAAAACTGGCTATGCTCACCAATGCCTGCGCCGAGCTCTAGTACAGTCTTTTTCCGAAGGTTGAGATTTAACGAAGCAAGGTGCTCTAGTCGCCTCGCAGTGTGTCGAAGATAACGCGGGTTGCGAAAGAATTCTATGGTTGCAGAGATACGTTGGGGATCGGATGGTGCGATGGCTTCCTGCCAACGCGAGAAAACTCGCTGGAACGTTTGTTCCGTTCTGAGTCGGTCGCCCACCGTACGCACTACAAATTTATTCGATCGCTCTATCGCCGGCCAAAGCCGCGCATCGGAAGACATGACCAAACGTCCTAGATGGTCTTGAAGATGGTGATAGTGAAGAGACACCGGATTTTCGGGCGGATTCCAAATTGAGCTCGGCTCGAAGTGAGTCGGTACATTGTGGGTATTTTCTAAAAGCTTTGATTTAAGACCCAGTGAGGAAACTGCCATCGAAAAGGAGATTTGGTCGATATGAACACTGTAAGAGGCCATATAATCTGGCAACTCCGCAGCTAGAATCTGGGCGTATTTTTTCCATCTGCGCCCAAGCCGACTGAGTTGAGCTGTTGATATTAAATACAAACCACCATTGAAGTTCGTCGACAACGTCATTTCATTGTGCTGCAAGGGAACACCTACGGCTACGACCCCTGGCAATTTCAACTCATAATCATTGAATAATTTGAGCAGTAGGTCGTAAGGCGGATTAGGGCGGTCAACCGGACGTCCTGCCACGTCAGCGTCACCCAAGTTGGCGTCAACCGGAGCCAAGAATACTTGGTCGCAGTCGCAGAATGCCACCACGTCGTAAGCCTCAAAGTTCGAAGCGTCGGCCTGCATTATCTTGTTACAATGAGGCCATTTTGAATCGAACTCGGCTGTTTCGATGACCTGGACACCCATTGCCTTCACAGCCGTGACAAAGTCGCGCGAAACATCTTTATGGGTGTGAACTTTTATGTCAGAAGAAATGATGTTCGCATTTTCTATAAGGCTAGCGCACATGACCAACGCCTGCCATTCATATTTCGGACTGGCATCAACATAGCATGAGTAAGCAACCTTGGTGGCTGAACCAAATCGCTTAGGTGGAAACAAGGCGTGAGCGATTTTCTTAATCATAGAACCTCCAGTTCTGGACTAAAACCAAAATCTACAACCCCAGAAAATCGTGTCGTTGGTTCAACAGCCACACGGAATACCATTGCGTCTACAATTCTGTGTAAGAGGCGCGCGTTATTACCCACTGTTCCTACACCAGCGTTCAAGAAATAGGCTCCGGGAGCCAAACGGACGTCGAATGAAAATTTAGCCTTAGCGATTTGACCCCTTTGGACATCATTCAATTTCTTATTCAGTAAGTTGGAGCTTGTACCACCCAACTCGAAGCCTTGAACGGTGCGAAGAAGAGTTCCGAACCCGACGCTTTCAAAATCTTTCAGAAATTCTACTTTATATTCATAAATATACCGAAAGCCATTCTTCAACACGTTCACCTGTCGCCCGTCAAGCGTGGTGATGCGGACATCATGGATCCGCGCGCCGCGGCTCTCATATTCCACCCGGCTGTCGGCGATCAGACTGGGATCATACCAACTTTCGTCGTCGCCCTGTGCAGTCGAGGCTGAAACCGTATTCCTCTCGGCGGCCCCATCGGCGTCATCCCGACCATCTCGTTCGACGTCGACCGCATCTTCCTTGCGGTCCGGCACCGCCCAGCCATCCATGACCCTGATCTCCTCCCGGATCTGCTTGGCGCTGTCCTCGCTGGCATTCACGAACCTCTGATACTGGTTGACCACCGTCTTGGGGCGGCCTTCCATGATCATTTCGCCCCGGTCGAACAGCATGGCGCGGTCGCAGAGCTGAACGATGGCCTGGGCGGCATGCGACACGAACAGGATCGTCGCGCCCTTTTCGCGGATATTCTCGATGCGGGCGAAGCACTTGCGCTGGAAGGCTTCGTCGCCGACGGCCAGGGCCTCATCGACCACCAGAATGTCGGGATCGATATTGACGGCCACGGCGAAGGCCAGCCGGACATACATACCCGAGGAATAGGTCTTGACCGGCTGATCGATGAATATGCCGATATCGGCGAAACGGGCGATGTCGTCGAAGCGGGCATCGGTTTCGGCCTTGGTGAGACCGAGAATGCTGGCGTTGAGATAGACATTCTCGCGCCCGGTGAAATCCGGGTTGAAACCGGCCCCAAGTTCGAGCAGCGCCGCGATGCGTCCGTTGACTTCGACGGATCCGGAAGACGGACTGAAGGTGCCGCACACGATCTGCAAAAGGGTCGACTTGCCGCAGCCGTTACGGCCGATGATTCCCACTGTCTCGCCGCGTCCGATATCGAAGGAGATGCCGTTGAGTGCCGCGAAATCGCGATAGTACTGCCTGCCCGGCCGGCCAAAAAGGCGCGCAAGGCGAGGCTGGACCATCTGTTTGAGGCGATCCTCGGGCCGCTCGAACATCAGGTAATGCTTGGTGATGTCGCGGACTCGAATGGCAGGTTTGTCAGAGCACATCGGCAAAGCCTTTCCGCGTCTTCTGGAACCACCAATAGCCGAGAAAGGCAATGACGATCGACAGGAGCGCGTAAAGCCCCAGAGCTGCAAAGTCCGGCAGTTTGCCAAAAACGACGATGTTGTGGATTTGATCGACCGGTACGAAGAGCGGATTGAGGGCCAACCAGGGGCGTACCCATTCCGGGAGAACGGATGCCGGAAAGAATATCGGTGACGTGAACATCAGTGCCATGGTGATGGTGCCTAGGATCTGGCCGATATCGCGTACATATGTGCCGAGCGAAGCCAGGAACCACGACAGGCCGAGGATAACAAGGCTAAAGGGCAGGAGCACGACAGGAATGAGCAGTGCTGTCCAAGGAATACCGCCAAAAACAAGAATGACGGCCACGAGCAGCACGATCAGACTGACCCCGAGATGGAAAAGCGCCGAGCCCAGGGCAACCGGAACAAGCAGTTCGAGCGGAAACACGATCCTTTTGACGTAGTTGGCATTGGCAATCATCAGCATCGGCGCGCGATTTATTACTTCCGAGAAAAGCTGAAAGACGATGAGGCCTGAAAAAAGAATGACGGCAAACTCGCCGAACGAAGCCGAGTCGTCCGTGCCGGACCAACGGGATTTGAAGACGAAGCCAAAAACGAAGGTATAGATGCACAGCATGAATAACGGCGTGAGCATGGACCAAAAAACGCCGAGTATAGAACCTCGGTATCGACTGGCTACATCACGACGAATGAGAGAGAAAAGAAGAAATGCAGTCTGTTTCATTTGGCCTTTGTTTCGGCTAAGACGCCGCAAGCCGTGTTATTCCGACCAGAGGGCAATGTTGGACGAGAATGGGCCCAATTTGAGGCCGCAAAAGGCGACGTGGAACCTGATACCGTTCGGCAGGAAAGCATGTATACGGGACTTGTTGAGAAAGTCCATGTTTTCCGGATGCGTCCAGTAGTCGAGTTTCGAACCCTTGAGAACGCGTCGAAACAGCGTGGGCAGATAGTGCAGAAGTGGGATGCCGGTATGGTGTTCGACCGGAAACAGACCGTTCGGAACGGTGATATAGACCCGCTTCGCCACTCTTAACAGCTCCGACAGAGCCTTGGCGCGAGCCTGGTCGTTCCCGAGATGCTCTGACCTGAGCCCCAACTTCCCTCCGGCCATTCGGAGAGTCCGAGGGTTGATTAGTGGCCTTATGCGGCCCTGGTTTCCAGTGCCATTTTCCTGGCGAACTCACTGGGCGTGATATTGCCCAGCGACGAGTGTGGTCTTTGCCGGTTGTAGTCCTCCTTCCAAAGAGTGATCTGTGCGTGGGCGTCTGCCAATGACGAGAACAGCGTCTTGTTGAGACACTCGTCACGAAAGCTGCCGTTGAAGCTCTCGATAAACCCGTTCTGCATGGGTTTTCCCGGCGCGATGTAGTGCCAGTCAATGCCTGTGTCCTGGCTCCACTTCAGGATCGCCATCGAGGTGAACTCCGTGCCGTTGTCCGAGACAATGGTCACCGGCTTACCCCGCAGTTCGTCGCAGAGCGACAATCAGAAACCGACCCCTCGCTTGAAAGCGATAATCAACCTGATAACCTTCTTAACGCCGCGACCTGAGAATTTCATCCTGATAGTCGCCGCCGTCTCATCCAAATCGTCGCGCTATACTGAAGCCGATATTGAGTACCATGTTTATGTAATTCGCTATCGAATGGGAAAGCACATGCACATACTTCTGACGGGAGCTTCGGGATTCATAGGGACCAATCTGCTAATCTCGGCCGCGCAAAGTGGTCACACAGTTGTTGCGTTTTCCCGAAATGGCCGCTCCCTGCCAGGCGCTACGACGGTAGTTCAATGGTCGCTTGGAGATCCCCTGCCAGAGCATGCACGGCAAAAATTCGATTGCGCGATCCATCTTGCCCACGACTTCAGCGGCATGGAGGGTTCCAAAAGAACCATCGACGGAACGCTATCGATCATGGCCGCTCTGCGCGACCTCGGAACGAGACGGCAAGTATTGTTTTCTTCCGTTTCGGCGCACGCCGGTGCGCAGTCCACTTACGGACAAACCAAATACACTCTGGAAAAGCTCTGCCGCGACCAATCTGATGTTATCATCGTGCGTCCGGGACTGGTTCTGGGGAACGGCGGAATCTTCGGTCGCATCAGAAACTGGGTTCGCCGCTATCCGTTTGCTCCCTTGCCGGACGGCGGCCGCGGACAGGTAAGATCAATCGCTATCGAAGAGCTTTGCGAAGATACGCTGAGAATAGTCACATCTGACAACGTCCCCAAAGAGATGAATCTCTTCGATGAGGACTCACGAACACTACGAAGCCTCGTGAAAGAAGAGGCATACGCAATGGGCCGTCGCGTCTTAATCATACCGATTCCGTCAGGATTACTATTCGGTGTGTTGCGCACATGCGAAGCTTTGGCACTGAAGCTTCCGGTAACGTCTGACAATCTTAGCGGTTTTCTTGCCAACCAGTCCGATATACACCAGCCTTCGGCTTGGTATCCGTGACGTAAAAAGCGGTCAAAATTCCTTCTCGAGTCGTTGGTAAGCACGCTAGGCTCGCAAGGTCTGGCGGCAGTTGCAGCGCGAGGACTTCGACGTCGCCCGCTACACCGTGGAAAGGCTGATGCGGGAGATGGGCCTGCACGGCGTTATCCGCAGCAAGTCTCGATCAGAACCACGATCAGCGACAAGGCCGCATCTTGCCCGCTCGACCAGGTCAACCGACAGTTCCATGCGCCGGCGCCGAGCCGGTTGTGGGTAAGCGATTTCACTTGTGTAGCCACATGGTCCGGGTTCGTCAACGTTGCCGTTCAGCGGGAAAACAGTCCACTGGACTGTTTTCTGATCCACCTCACTCATCGACGTTTTCACCCACTGCATCGTCGGATGGCGGGTCAGCAGGACAGCGCATGCCGACTTCGTCTTGGATGCCCTGGAGCAGGCGCTTCACGATCGGCGTCCCGTTCATCATTCGGACCGCGGTTCTCAATACGTATCTATCAAGTACACTGAGCGTTTCGCCAAGGCCGGGATCGAACCGTCTGTGGGCAGTGTCGGTGACAGTTACGACAACGCTCTCGCCGAAACGATCAACGGGTTCTATAAGGCAGAGGTGATTCAGCGGCGGGGACCTCGGCGCTCTTTTGAGGCCGTCGAGTTCGCCACTCTCGAATGGGTCGATTGGTTCAACAACCGCCGCCTGCTCGAGCCGATCGACAATATCTCGCCGGCCGAAGCCGAGCAACGCTACTACGCCTCTCTGGACGATCAGACCATGGCGGCATGGCTCATATCAACCGGCCTCCCGCAATCCCCGGGGCGGTTCAGAAGGACGAAACAAGATCACATGGCAGTCACGAGCAAGCTTAGAGACAAGCTATACAACCCTGAACTTCGGGATCTGGGCGTTGACGAAGCCGCTGCGCTTGAAATCCACCGCAAGAGCCTACAGCAAAAGCCAATGCTACAGTCGGCTTTCAAGGCCTTCTACGAGGATTTGGCAGTGTCCTGTGATAAGTATCTATCGGTTGATGGAATCGAACTCGAACTCGGTTCCGGTGCTGGCTTCTTCAAGCAGACGCGACCATGTGTCATCACGTCCGATGTCCGCAAGGCGGATTACATCGATAGGATTATCGATGCCCAGGACATGGATCTCGAAGATAACTCAGTTCGCTGCATCTACGCCATCAACGTGTTTCACCATCTCCCCGATCCCGCGAAGTTTCTTTCCGAACTCGTTCGCGTCATCAAGCCGGGTGGTGGTTGTATTTTGATCGAACCGCACAATGGCTTTGGTTCTCGTCTCCTGCATAAGCATCTCCACAAGGATGAAATTTTCGATGTAAAAGCGCCGTCATGGACGTCGCAATCCATAAACGGACCGATGTCAGGTGCAAATCAGGCCCTGTCCTATATCGTTTTTGAACGGGATAAAGAACTTTTCGAGCAACTGTTTGGGCAGCATCTCGAGCTCGTCGCCCGTCACTACAGTCTCAATTCGTTGCGTTATCTCGTTTCGGGCGGACTCAATTTCCAACAACTTCTGCCGTCATGGACCGAGCCGCTTTTACGTGGTCTGGAGCAGCTTGGTTCGCCTCTTGCCCGTCATTGGGCTTTCCATCAGGTGATAGTGTTGAAAAGAATATGATTTTTCGTCAGTACGTAAAATTTCTCATAAATGGAGGACTAATTGGTTTGCTTGCCTGGGTAATCCAAATTGTATTATTCCGCATTATCGGCGGAAGTGACGGGGTGGATTATGCTATTGCATCTTTGATCACGTATGCTGTACTAATATTACTGAATTTCTTTATTCAACGTGCGATTATATTTTCAACCAATGGGCGCTTCCACAGATTTATTGCTGCTAATATCGGAATTATGTTTTTCGTTTCCGCATTGTCTCCAGTTTGCCGAGAGTTTCTGAATCCGTTTATTGGATCGGTAATGGCGGACAGTACTGGCTTCATGTTGGCGGCATTTATTGGAGCAACGCCGTCCTTTCTTCTGTCACGGTATTTTGTCTTTTCCGAGAATCTTGGAGACAACGCCTAATGATTATCTGTATTGTTATCCCGGCCATGAACGAAGAAGACGCCATTGGCGAAACGATCCTGGAATATCGGGCGGCATTCCCGGAGGCCCGTATCGTTGTCGTAAACAACAATTCGACCGATCGAACGGAAGAAATCGCGCGGGCTAAGCTCGATCCGGAACGCGATCTGCTCTTGTCCGAATCCCGCAAAGGCAAAGGCTACGCAGTCAAGACTGGGCTCTGCCGCCTCGAGGCGGATATTTATGTCATGACTGACGGCGATTCTACCTATCCGGCGGAACATGCGCGCAAGCTTGTTGACACGCTGTTGGAAACAAGGGCCGACATGATCGTAGGCGACCGAGTTTCGGGAGGAGCCTATTCAGCCCAGAATACGCGCCCGGGTCACAACTTAGGAAATCGCGTGTTGACGGTGGTCATTTCCGGGCTGGCGGGAAAGGAATACCGGGACGTGTTTTCCGGACTGAGAATAATGTCTCGTCCCTTTGTTGGCGCGCTTGACATCAGGTCGTCGGGCTTTCAAGTGGAGACGGAGATCAATCTTGTCGCCGCTTATCTGCGCGCCGACGTAATCGAGACACCGATCTCGTATCGAGAGCGACCGGAGAATTCGCACTCCAAACTCAATACGTTCCGCGATGGAATGCGGATTGTCAGTTTTGCTGTCGTTAACTGGATCGCCTTCGCGCCGATGCAGGTATTTGTCATCCTGGCCGTCATTTCGAGTCTGGTAGCGCTATTGCTGGGGTACCGTGTTATCGCAGGCTTTCTCGAAACCGGCTGGCCCTACACAACCACGGCGACCATTGCCAGTGGCTCGGGCATCGTAGCCATCCTCTCTCTGTTCTTCGGCATCAGTCTACGTATTTTGGGACGGAATACCAGGCGACAGGAAATCGCCAACTTCCTAGAAGAAAAGCGGAAGTGGAATACCCGACTGGACGGATAGGTTTCGTCGTTCAACGCACATATAGATAGATCATTGCTACATTCATGAAAAACAGTGCATTCGATACAGTAATAATTGGTGCCGGGCCAGCAGCGCTTGCAGCAATGGCCGCCATCAACCAAGACATGCGCATTGCGGTAATCACCGGAGCCGCTGCAGCCGGGCGCATCAACCGACCGGGCTTGATTCATTCCAAAATTGTATCAGTTGCCCGTGAGTGCCGAACCTTGCCAGGCATCACGAATGATATGCCGTTCAACGAAAAGACAAAAAGCACAGTATTCGATACGGCGATCATAGGAGGGCTGGCTAACTACTGGGGACAACAATTTGTCCGCTACCAGGAAGGGGATCCGTGGCCGCGCCAGACATTTGAAAGCTATCAGGACTATCTGGATGCCTGTGCGTATATCGAGTCCTTGTTTGTCTGTACGCCCGGACGAGATTGTCAGGCTCAAGGCTTTCGTCATGCCACCAATTCGGACTATGTATTTCTCGCACCCAATCTTTTGGTCGGAACGCCGACATTTCCAAATGCGGATTTTCGAGCCATGGAGACGGCTGTTTTGCTCCGAATTTCCGAACTGAATGCGGAGCGATTCGACGGCTCGGTGCTTGGCATCTCCAAGCAAGGTGGAACCATCGAAACTAGGCTCGACAGCGGCGAGTGCATCAGATCCGAACGGGTATTGATTGCGGCAGGTGTAGTGGGAAGCCTGCGTTTGGTCATGCGGTCCTGCCCGGAGGTACACGGCGTTCAATTCGCTGACCACGTACCGCACATGGTCTACTTTCTGCCAAAGCCGGGCGCACTGAGTCTGAAGAGAATTGATGGGCTGAATCATTTCAATGTTCTGACCGTCGAACAGCAGACGGCAGGCATGACAACGATGTTTGCTTCGCTCTATCGTATGAGCTGCTCTTCCATTGGCTTGATCCTGGCTTCGTTGGGACTACCTCCAATACTGCCGAGCGTAAGACCACCATGGTTAGTCGACATGATCACCCCCGCACAGATATGGACAAAAAAAACGATTGCGCGGTACCAGATAGATCGCAACGCCAAAGTAGCCAGATTCAGCGACTATCCCGACAGAAAAACTGATCCCATTTTTCGGGAATTCGTTTCCTTTTTAAGGAAATTTGGTCTCGTGCTTGCCAGCAGCACCACCGATCCAGGATTCGGATTTCACTTTCACGACGGACGCGTGACGCTGGACAATGCCAATTATCATCCTGTCAATGCTTTTATACGCGATTACTTCGATGGTGCTGTCCAGGTAGTCGACGCGGCAGCGCTTCCAGAAATTGGCTCGCGTCCCCCGGCGCTCACCTCCATGGCAAACGCCTACGCTAGCGTCAAATCACTGCACGCAACAAGCATCTGATTCTTTTACGTAATTTCTGTTTGGTATCTTGGTGTCAGAAATTCGGAAAAGATAACCTACTCCGGCTTTCCCCGAGGCTCTAGAGTCAACCGTGAACTACGCGGTTTCCGGCACTAATTGACCTGGACGTCACCGGCCTCACGCGGAAGGTCAAACTATGAGCATGGCGCCTAGTGTCCGAAGGCCTTTGCATTGGCCCGTATCTGCGTCGACGTCATGCCACGCCCGCCTGCGCCGAAATCAGCTAGTTTTTGCGGGTGTCCAGCTGCAATTCCAGGGCATGGATCAGTAATTTTGTTTCGATTTCAAATCGATGAATCATGGCCGGGAAGGTTTTTACGAACCGTCGGCTGAACGCCTTGTAGCCGGACAGCATGTCGGTTGTCTTCGATCCGAAGAGCCAGCCGACAAGACCGGTCAAGGTGCGATTTCCAAGAGCATGGCCGGGACGATAGGCCTGATCGGAATCCTAGAAAGCCGTAAAGTTGACCATTTCACACTCCTGTCACCGATGTTGATTGATGTTGCCTAATTTTGCTAATTTGTCGAAACTGCTATTCGTAGGTAAGGTATTTTCTACCGTTCAAACAATGACAAATGTATTGATATTCAATGTGTATATTAATTACGCCATATCACTTTTTGTACGTATTACAACTATATATCTACTCTAATGTCTAGGAGACATGGTAAATGCCGCGTAAGAATATGTCCTCTTTTCAAATTACCAAGGATTTTGAAAATAGTGGTGACTACTATTCTTTTTTTGAAAACTTCCCCGTTTATTTTGAAGATGCGTGCGAAGAGACAATTGTGCGTCATTGCCTAATTTATGGAACTAATGATGGATTAGGGGTTAATTATCCACCGAGCTCTATTAAAGTTACTGGGCCTGAGATGAGGGAGCATTTTCAGGCCGGTGGATTTAGTTCTAGGCAGAGAGCTACTATAGAAGAACTGTACAAATACATTTTAGAACACTCCCTGTCTCCGAATCTTGTTAAGATTCATGGGCACGAAGCGATTACTAATCTAGCTCTTTTCCTGCGTGGCCGCTTCCCAAAATACTTAGGTACTGAATATGCTAAAAATGATAAAGAAAAGGAGTTCCTCTGGCCAATTCCTCATGCTGATGTGTGCAATCTTTATTTTTTTGATAACCAATTTGATTTAGTCATATCGGGAGATGTCTTGGAACATGTTCCAGATATCGATGCAGCGCTACGAGAAATATATCGCGTTTTGCATCACGGCGGTCGGTTTATTGGCACGTTCCCCTTTTTGTCGGAGAACGAGCAGTCTATTCGCAGGGCCGAAATAAGGGGTGGTGATGTTGTCCATTTTTTCGATCCCATATATCACGGAAATCCGCTTGACCCAGAGGCGGGATCATTGGTCTTTGAGCTACCCGGATGGGATATCCTTGATCGCGCAAGGTCTGCAGGCTTTTCTAGAGCAGTAATGAGACTAGTAATTGATCAACAAAAGGGCATTGTTGCCTCAGAACTCGGGCGCCCCATTAGGCCGAGAGGTGTTTTCGTTGCCATATTCGATAAAATGTAGGGCGAATGAAGTAGACCGCGCATTATCTACTACATGTATTTTGTATAACCCTCTAGCCGGAAGAACTTGAGTAAGATAAATGGCTTTTAGAAAGAACAGGTCTAAAACTACTAGCGAGTTAGTTACAGACCTGTATCATGAATTGCTGGGTCGGGAGCCAGATCCAGAAGGTTTTTGGTATTGGTCAGACGTGGCCCGCCTGAATGGGGTTGGTGTTGTTCGCAAAGTAAGCGCGAAGCCGGGACCGTTCAGGCTTTGAAGTTCCAGGGCATGAGGTCGTCGATCTGGCTGTTTGGCCAGCCATTGGCGATGCGCTCGAGGGTCTGGGTGAGCCAGGCGTTGGGATCGACGCCGTTCATCTTGGCGGTGGTCAGGAGCGTGGCGATGGTCGCCCAGGTACGACCGCCGCCGTCACTGCCGGCGAACAGCGCATTCTTGCGGGTAATCGCCTGGGGCCTGATCGCGCGCTCGACGATGTTGGAGTCGATCTCGATACGCCCGTCTTCGAGGAAGCGCTCAAGAACCTTGCGGCGGGAGGTCGTGTAGCGGATAGCCTCGGCCAGTTTGGATTTCCCCGATAGTCTTGGCAGTTCGGTTTCCATCAGAGTGAAGAGCTCGGCGACGATCGTTGCTGACTGGCTCCGGCGCCGCTCCGCCCGCTTTTGTGCGGATTGCCCGCGGATGACGTCTTCATTGGCCCAGAGCGGCGCCATCATCTCGACGATGCGGGTGGCAAAGGGCGAGGATTTGGCGGCGTGCAGTTCGTAGAACTTGCGCCGCACATGAGACCAGCACCCGGCCAGGGTGACGCCGTCGTTTTGCCGGTCGGATTGTGCCAGCCTGTTGTAGGCGGCATAGCCGTCGACCTGCAGGATGCCGCGATAGTCCTTGAGATGACGGGCCACGCACGCGCCGGCCCGGCTGTCCTCGAAGCGATAGGCGACCATGGGCGGATCCGATCCGCCGAAGGGTCTGTCATCGCGCGCATAGGCCCAGAGCCAAGCAGTCTTGACCTTGCCCGTGCCCGGCGCCAGCGTTGGAAGCGTGGTCTCGTCGGCAAAGACCCGCTCACCCTTCTTGATCCGTTCGAGAACGTGATCGGCCAGCGGCGCGAGATCGAACCCGACCTTGCCCATCCACTGTGCCATCAGGGAGCGGTCGATCTCGACCCCGTCGCGGGCATAGATGGTCTCCTGCCGGTAGAGTGGCAGACCGTCGGCGTATTTACTGACCGCCACATGAGCCAATAGCGCCTCGGTCGGGATGCCTGCCTCGACGATATGGTTGGGCGCCAGGGCCTGAACGATGCGGTCTTCGCCGTCTGTAAGGCGATACGCATATTTTGGCCGGCGCGTGACGATCACCCGGAACTTTGCCGGCGTCACATCGAGCCGTTCGGAGACGTCTTCGCCGATCAGGATCTTGTCCTCGGCCTTGCAGCCGGCCGGCACCTCGGGTTCGATGACGATTTCGACCCGTTCGAGATGAGCCGCAAAGCCTTTTCGCGGCCGCGGCGCCCGTTTGGGTTCCGAAGGTCCACGTGCCTTTTCCAGACCGCTCTGGATATCTGCTAGCCCGGTCTCGATCTCGTCGAACACGAAGGCATACTGGTCATCGTCGATCGGATCGATCCGAAGCCGTTCCGAGCGTGTGCCGTAACGCGCCCGCTCGAACATCTTGATGATGGACGTCAGCCGCGCAATCCGCTCATTGGCGGTCGCATTGGTCGCCGTGAGTTCGGCGATTTGCGCCTCGGCCGCCGCGGTTTGGTCCCGCATGGCGACAAGCATCGCCTTGAGCGTGTCGACGTCGTCGGGAAGATCGGAGGCGGTAATGTCCATGCCCGATCAGAGCACAAAACGGCCCGGATTTCCTCAGTTTCTTGCGTGCTGAGTCAGTCCGCCGCACGCCTTTACCCAGCAGATTGCGGCCGGCTTTCCGGTGTCGCATGAACCCGTTTCCAGTCCATGCCGTCAACCAGGGCAAGAAGCTGTGCGTGGTTGATCCTGACCCTTGTATGTCCGATCCGGGGCCAGCAGAACGTCGCCTTCTCGATCCGCTTGGCATAAAGGCAAAGACCAGTGCCGTCCCACCATACGATCTTGACCCGATCCGCCCTTTTCGTCCGGAACACGTAGAGCGCCCCACTGAACGGATCCGCCCCGGCGTCCCGGACCAAGGCCATCAGACCATCCGGACCTTTGCGGAAGTCCACCGGATGGCTGGCCACGAACACCTTTACCCCCGACGGGATCATGCCGATCGCACCGCCCGGATCACCCGCTTCAACGCCTCTTCGCCGATATCGGCACCGGCGCGGACCACGACGCCGGCGATGACAATCTCGACTGTGGCCGGATTCCCGGTGACGGTGTCGGCATCGACCATCGTTCCTTCGTGTTCCGTCCTGTGCTGAAGAGCCCGCCGCCTCCAGCCAAACAGCTGCGCCGGCGACATCCCGTTCCGCCGCGCAATCGCCGAAACGTTCGCATCCGGAGCCATCGCCTCGGCCACCAGCCGCGCCTTCGCTTCCGCCGACCACCGCCGGCGCGGCATCGACGGGCTCGCGTTCAACCGCTCCACATGCTCGGGCTGAACCTCGATCACTTGGAACTTTCTATCATCAGGCATATGCGCAGACATAGAACGTCACACCCATGACAAAACTGGTCACAGGTGCGTAGCCGCTGCAATCAACCGGCGAAAGACGGGATCGGATACCCGCTTACTTCGCAAAGGAATAAAGGACAGCAACGAATACAAACACAAGCCTTCTTCCGAACCGCAATATGTGTTTCGCGGCTATGAAGATCATGAACTTGACATAATGTCCGAATTCTTGAATCCGCACGCCGCTCCCCAGTCAGGCTTCGTCGTCGATTTCATGGGGGGGCGTATTCGAACCAGCTCACTCTGGACAAGTGCTCGCAAGCTGGACGGGCAGGTTACCCCACTTCCCATTCCCAGCGACTTTCACTCCAAAGCCATTGAGTGGATTGGCGTTCTGAAAAGTGTACGCCATGCGAAAGGGCAGTTTGTCGCCATGGAACTCGGGGCTGGTTTGGGCCCGTGGATTGTCGCCAGCGGTCTTGCAGCCCGTTCTCTCGGCATCGATGACATTCGTCTTTATGCGGTCGAAGCCGATCCGACGCATTATCAGCTCATGCGCCAGAATCTGGATGACAATGGTTTTCCTTCCGATAAGCATACGCTCTTGAAAGCTGCTGTAGGCATTACCGCCGGATCGGCCAAGTGGCCGGACTGTTGTCCCTTTCGTAAACGTCCGTTCGCGTCTTATTGGGAATGTACATATGACCCGGTTACCTCCTTCAGAAAAAACGAACGTATAACAACCTTATCTTTACTCTCAAACGTCGGCCGCCTATCCGCCAAAATCGCAAAGAAAGTAATGCCACTAATTCAAAACAAAATCAAAATAGAATACCTATGCCGCATAATGCAAGATCATGTTAAAACGGCATAAATACAAATTTGCTGCATTAAAATATTAACAAAAACAAGTAATCATGTAATAGTACTAGTTAGGAATAAATGCGACATTAGCCAGCTCAGTTTCACCTAAATCTGTAATGTCGTTTGCTAGTTTACCGCCGGAAAGAAGGGGGTAACAACCATATCCTAACTCTCGAATCATAGAAATATACTCTCTTGCTGTGGTGTTGCTAACCAGTTTTAACTGAAACTTATGAATTTCAGACATAATAATTGGCTTATGTTCTTTTAACACCTGACGAGAAGATCCGAGTACAATTGATTCGGCGCCCTCTACGTCAATCTTAATAAAATTAATCCGTTCGTCGCCGACAAAATCGGAAAGAGGTCTAATAGGCACACTGACCAAAGATTGATTTTCTTTTTTAATCCCGTCGAATGACAAATAAGCGCCTCCCCAATTTGGGGATTCAGGAGCGTAAAGCAATTGGGCTTCTCCTGATTCGGCACCTAGTGCCACGTTGTGAATTCGGCATTGATTATAGCCATTTTCATTTACCGATCGTATAGCTGCCTCATGCAGGAATGGTAGAGGCTCAAAACCGATTACATGACCTGACGGGCCGACACACTTTGAAAATAGTAATGAATAAAAACCAATATTGGCTCCTATATCTATGGCTAGATCGCCGTCCTTTACATTTTTTTTAACAAAAGAAACCTCTAGCGGTTCATAATTATTCTTAATTATATTTCCAGAAATAACTTTGTCAGCTAGATTAACCCACATTCTAAAACCAAGTGGATGTTCAGTGATAACCCAAGAGTCATTCGAGTCTTTGGTAGAAATATCGAACCTGTTTTTAAATTCTATAGAATCCATAATATTAGAAACTAAATCAGAATTAGTTTTACAACTAGCCAGTTTTTCATTAATCACAGAATCAGACTCTGGTTCTCGATTTAACAAGATTTTATATCCCCAAACCACATCTTCTTTTTTTAGCATCGTATTTCTCCATCAGGGGCCCATTTTCGCGTCTAAAAAGCAAATTAGTAATAAATTATGGTCGGCTAAAATGTGAATAAGTGTGACTATAATTGGCAGTTGTTACATTTTTTCAAGTCTACAAATCATTATATTTGTTCCTTGTTCTTCAATGTTATTTACAAGGGTCGTGCAGTCTTTTGCTCGGCGAATTCCCAAACTGGAAAGCGTGTTATCGGCTACATTTGGGAATGCCTTCGGAAATTCGAATCCCCACAACGGACCGCTGAAACTGTTCACTGTGCTTTCGATATGAGGCCATAAAGTTCCGACGCTTCCCGGTCTTACCAAATTGGTGTTGGCCCCAACCGCGCGTACGCCTTCTGGCATGAATGGAACGAGATAGGAGTAAGCATATGGATCAAGGAATAGAACCATGGCGTTCGATTCAATTGCTGGAAGGGTAACCTGGATGGCTTGTGGCCCACGCTGTGCACGACTCCACCAAGGATAGGCTGTAGAGGCCATCATTGCGAACGCGATCACCAACGTAACAGGCAGAAGAAGAACCTTTCTACCAAGCCGCATCAAATCGAAAATCTGAATGACCGCGATCACGAATAGAACTGCGGAAAGAGTCTCTTGTACCGCAAGGTATCGATAGATCGACCAGAGCCGTTCCCAAAGCACATAAGAAATAAGAAACATCAGCGCCAATGAAATCGATGCGCGATGAAATGGTGTGGCGTGCGTGTTTTCTCTATCTCTTGCGAATCGGTATATAGACATTCCGAGAATAAAAAGTGCAGAAATACAACCTATTGCTATACGAGGATCTCTCATATTCAGTTCTATAGCATCATGCGAAATGCTAAAGCCCCAATAGAAGGGATAAAACAACGCCATGATTATAGTTTTTGGCATAAAACGTAGATCGGTCCAGGGGGCGGACGCAACGAGATCCGATTGGAATATATTGTTCATCATGGGGAAAACGGGATTGCCAAAGTGAATCCAGTTTCCCAATAGCCACGGCCCATCGATAAAGAAGAAAACAAGAACGCCCATCGCCCCAAACAGGAATGCTTCCCAAAAGGACTGTTGGATGTTTCGCGGATTGCGAACCATGATCGCCACGAAAAAACCAACAAATATAGGGACCTGAGTCAGCTTAAGGGCAACGGATACACCTGCAAGCCCGCCAATGATCGCGGCGGTCGCTAAAGTGTTTCGCTCCTTAAGTTCGAGCGTCAACCACCAGGTTATGGCAGCCACAACGAACACACCGGGAACAATATCGCTCATCGTAGTTGCGAGTGTCGGTAGTGCCGATGCCCCGGTTAGGCCCAATACCGCCGCCGCCGCCGCGACTATTCGTCTACCGAAGATATCAACCGGAATGAAATTACGTATTAGCATATATATGAAGAATGCCGAAAGTGCATTAGGAATAGAGAGAATAGCTCCGAGCAGAAGAGGGTTATCGTTTAGTTGTATTGTTAGGTTATAATAAATGCTATCAACGACGGGGAAAAATGTCGTTTGAAGTTGAGCGGCAAAGATATCAAGCTCAGAACGATCTACATTTTCAGCATAACCATTATAGAAATGATATATCTTGAAATCAGGTGTTCCATCTGGTCCAAGCACCATGGCGAGTGATGCAAAGAGCAATAAAAAGAACAGCAACCATCCAATGTCAGACACCACCGAGAGCCAGGCACGCGGCTCGTTACTGGCGACAGCTTTGGCGGCATGCTCCTGCCGGGATTGACCGTTGGTTTTCATAGTAGACTATTGCTCCTTGACCACTCCGCAGCACCGAACCGTGAAACCGTTCCGGCTAGAATAGTATCTTCTCCGATTTGAAGGCGTCGTAGTCGGACTTTACCATCATTTCGACGAGATGGTCGAAATCCGCTTTACGAACCCAACCGAGTCCCCTTTCCGCCTTTGACGAGTCGCCCAGCAACAGGGGCACTTCTGCAGGCCGATAATACTTCGTATTGATGCGAATGAGGTCCTTGTCGGTGCTGCTGTGGAAACCGACCTCGTTCTCGCCCTTCCAGACGAGATTTACTCCGAGGCAGGTAGCTGCCTTTTCCGCGAACTCACGGATCGTACGAGTTTCACCGGTCGCCAGGATATAATCATCCGCCTTCGCGGTGTTGAGCATACGCCACATACCCTCGACATAGTCACCTGCGAACCCCCAGCCGCGCTTTGAATCAAGATTGCCGAGTTCAAGATGCGACTTCGGGCCCAACACGACACGGCTGAGGCCAAGGGTGATCTTCCTGGTCACGAATTCTTGGCCCCGTAGCGGCGATTCATGATTGAATAGAATTCCCGACAAGCCCTTGATGCCAAACGACTCACGGTAAATTCGTGTGATCCAATGGCCGAAGACCTTGGCGACACCATAAGGGCTTCGCGGATGAAACGGCGTCTCCTCGTTCTGTGGGCATGTCTCTGCTGCGCCGAACATTTCCGAAGTTGAAGCTTGGTAGAAGCGGCTTTCGGGGTTGAAAGTCCGGTTGGCTTCCAGCAAGCAAAGGACGCCAATGGCATTGACATCGCTGGTCGTGAGCGGTTGCTCCCACGAGGTCGATACAAAGCTTTGTGCGGCGAGGTTGTAAACTTCGTCAGGTTTGTGATGTTCGATGACACGTATTTGTTGGTGTATTCAAATGACTCGAAATCGATCAGCTCGATATCGTTCTCAATACCAAGAAGAGCTAGGCGTGGCAAAAGAGCAGGTTGCCGCGAAGACCGACGAGCACCTCCCAGAACAGTGTACCCTTTGTCGAGCAAGAGTTGGGAGAGATAGGCGCCATACTGTCCTGAAATCCCAATAATAAGAGCTGTTTTCATTCTCGTCAGTCTTCCTTCTCATCATAACCGGAAGCCGTTTTCGCTCGATAATTAGAAAAATTGCGCGATTGAGATATAGTCATTGTCTTCATCTATATTAGTTCATCTTAACTAGTAATGGATTTCAATATCACTTATATTTTATCGTAATAATAAACCAGAATTTGACGATTGATTCGAGTGGAAATGAATCGATCCGCATCTAGAGTGTTGTTTATACAGATTCATAAAAGCGATTCAACCGGTGTTTGACCATCGCTGTGGATGCCGCCTTGTTTCGGGTTTGACGCCGTGCGCCCCACCATTCTGATAACCTCGGAAACCCGGTCGTTGAAGTGGTCAAGGGCAAAGTCATTCGCGCGCAATTGTGCTGCCGCCTTCACGCGTTCGAGTTCCTCGGCAGCAGTCGGGGACAAGAGCCTTGCGGTTTTTTCGATCAGACTCTTCTGGGTCTTGTAGAGGAAGCCCGACTCGCCGTCGCGTATGATCTCACACGGCCCGCCTGCGTCGAATGCAAAAGGCACGGCGCCCGCCGACATAGCTTCGACTACACTGATGCCGAAATGTTCCGCCTGGGCAGGATTGGCATCAAGGTCACTTCCCAGCCCCGTTCCATGCCAGTAGAACATGGCGCGACGGTAAAGATCGTGAAGTTGGTCATTCGAAGGATTGACGTAAATCTTCACCGGGAACCCTTCAGCCGCAGCTTTCAGCGACGCGAGATAGCTTATGTTGTGCGGATCGGGCGTCGACGATCCGGCGATGCACAACTCCACAGGACCGACACCCCGCTTGATCATTTTCTTGAAAGCTTCGATCAGAAGATCGTGACGTTTTGAGTGTCCACCGACGAAGAACCGGCCAACGCTCAGAATCATACGCTCTTTCGGACAGTGTTTCGCATCAATTAGCGGCACGGGAGGAAAGACGACATGGATATCAAGAGGAAACATCCCATGCTTGTTCAGGGATGTCAGATAGTGCCTCTGGGTGTATGTCGAATTAACGATTACAGCATCATAGCTGGCTAGCAGATCGGCATTCGAATCCTGCGCTTCCTTGTACAAAAATGGGAACTGACACATATAGAAGTTCAGGCGACCGCGACCATAGATGCGCGGTAGGACCGAATTCCCCATGGTCACCATGATATCCGGTTCCGGGCCGTTTAGAAACTCTGCCTCGGTGACAAGTTGCAGCATGGAGAGATCGATATCCAACTCGCAGGCGAGATTGCGCATCCGCAGGTTTGAATAAGAATGTGGAGTGACCAGCTTGACGCGATGCGTCTTGCTCAACTGCCTGGCAATGCTGAGTATATATCGTTCTCCGCCTCCAGGCGTGAGCGCGTAAGGCGTATACAAAGCCGCCTCGGGGCGATCATCCATATCCGAACGCTCCGGCGATGACCAACGGGTCGGAATGAATGCCGGCTTGACCGCTGCGGCCGCAGCATCGGTCCTGGCTTGCAGATAGCCGCCCCATCGCGCGACGAACTTGTCGCGATTGATGTCACCAAGGGCCTTCCGATAGGCTTCGGCGCCCGGATCGCCGTTGGCCGCAAAGCCTTCTATGTGAACAACCTGACTGGTCGGGCAATACAAGACCTTCTTTCCCATCGCACGCAGCTTGAAACAAAGATCGGTATCCTCGTAGTAGGCGGGTTCGTAAGACAGATCGAATCCACCCACTTGAAGGAAAAGAGTGCGATCCAGCAGCAATGCGGCGGCCGAGATGTAGTCGGTGAATTTCTCCTGCAGCGTCTCGCTTGTCGGCCTTTCGTCTCCACGGCCCAAACGTATCGGGTACCCGCCTTCATTGACGATGGCGCCCGCCTCCTGCACTTTGCCATTGGGATAAAGGAACAACGGCCCCGCGGCGCCCACTTCCGGATTGTTCTTGATTGCCCCGATCAAGGGGGCAAGCCATCCGTTTTTGGGGAAAGCATCATTGTTCAGCAGGAAAACGTACTTTCCGCGCGCGGCTTCGACCCCGATATTATTGGCTTCGCCGAAAAAGCGGTTGCATCCTACCGATAGGAGGCGAACACCCCGCGGCAGACTGGCGAGTCGCCCGATCTCACGCTCGATCGAGCCATTGTCGACGATCACGATCTCGTATGTATGTCCCTCGGTATTGCTCCAAACCTGACGCACGCATTCGAGTGTGAGAAGAGTCGAGTTCCAGTTGACGATGACGATCGATACTTCCGGCTCGTTTTCCGTGCACCAGCGAGCGGCGCTTGCCATGGCAACCGAGATGTCTTGTTGCTGTGCGCCGGGAAACTCCGGTCGACAAGAGCTATATTCCACAGGCCTGGGTTGATGTTTCGTCGCCTCCAGCGCCATCGATTCCATATTTGCGAAGGCTGTCCGCCAGGAGCGAAGCTTGAATTGGGAAGCGATCTTTGCCTCGGCATCGGCCAGTGCGGCATCGTCGAGAATTGCACGCAGGAAAACTTCTTGCGCCGCCTCACTATCATTGACGGAGAAATACCAAGGTAGATCTCCGGCGAACTCCTTGATCTCGGCAAGATCCGTGCAGAGACACAGCTTTCCGCATTGAAGACTTTCTTCTACAGGAAGGCCATATCCTTCACTCAGGGACGAAAATGCAGAGAACCGGCAGGACCGCATCAAAGCGATCACCTGCTCGTCCCGCAAACCCTCCAGAACGAGCAGGTGCCCCGCCTTTATGAGATCGGCAAATGGTGATTTCTTGCCGCCCAGTTCGACATCATCCCGTCCGACAAGAACAAGTTGCGGTAGCTTGTCTACACGCCCGCTTTTTGCCAATGACTCCCACATGCGGCACAGGAAAATCTGGTTTTTACGCTTGTCAATCGTCCCCACAGATAGAACGAAGTTGTCCGCCCTTACCGCTGCGAGGCGAGGATCCGCGGTGATTTCGGGCACAACTGAGATATCGGACATGAACGTCGAACCGAAATCAATTGGCCGAATATCGCACCGCAGCTCCACGCCATTGAGAAGAGCCCAACGCAAGATCTTGTCTTTGACGACGTTACTGGAAACAAACACCAAATCCGCGAGTTGAAGCGTCGTCGATAACCACTCGCCGAACGGCCCTGATTGCGATGGGTCGAAAAATTCGGACGCCTCCAGTGGAATGATATCATGTACGAGTACCGAAAAACCGATACCGAGATGATTCAGGCGTCTAAACAGCTCGGTAAAATTGGGCGTCCAGACCAAACCCGTGAAAAAAACGTGATCGCCTGCTTCTGGCCCCGCCGTTTCTGCTCCGGAAAAGGCAGCGGAAGGGAAGGTTTGCCCTTTGAAGGTTGCCGTCGAAATGTGCTCGAGATCGATACCCGTAACGGGCAGCAGAGACGATTGGCTTTCCCCAAAGATGCACGGCGAGACGTCTCGTTCACCCTGCAAGGCCGCAAACAGCAGCTCCGTCGATACACGCCCCACGCCTGTGACATGGGCGTGGACTTTCAGCCAATCGAGTGTATCGCCTACATAATACCATAGCCTGGCATTTTGCTTCACGATTCGCCGGGTCTGTTGTTCCGCAGGCAGCAAGGCTTGCGGTCTGTCGACTGGATGAGCCGAATTCTGTTTCGATGTCTGAGGCCGCTCCATCTCCAGTGGCGCAATTGTGGGTATCGACCGATGCCCAAAAGAGACCCCTGAGGATCGCATGCTCTCTGCATGGGCCAATCTGTACGCTAGCCCAGCAGTTCCCTCCCGCCGCCATATCTTCACCGCTTTTCGTACGGTCGGCAGTAAGCCTCCACCGATGCGAATAGCGACTGGGGCAGATCTCAAAGCACGAACAAGAGCTTTTGGAGCACGTTTGGCTGCTCGGATCGGTGCCGTAAGTTTCCAGCTTGTCGATTGCGTGTAGGCTCGACACATCTGCTGAGTGAAAGCAAGCTGCGAGCGGATACCGGCGATTTCCGTCTCACGTTGCTCGCGTAACGCAGCCAGTGTGGCCATGGTATTTCTATGCTGTTCACGCTCTGTTGTGAGATCAGCTTGTGTTTGCGCCAGCTGCTCTCGCGCCGTGGAAAACTCAGTATCGAGGATCGTCGCTCTATGAAGTGCCTCGCTCAGAGCGACCTCTCGCTCTGCCAGCCTGCTTTCAAGGATTGCAACGATCTGCCGTGTCTCGTTCAGGGCCGCCTCGTCCTCTGCCAGCCCGGTCTCGAGGGCTTCTGCTTTTTGTTCAGTTTTGCTCAGCATCGCTCCGCGTTCGGCCAGTCCGGCCTCAAGGGTCTGGACTTTGTGCTGGGTTTTGCTCAAAGCCATTGTTCGCTCGGCCAATTCGGCCTCAAGGGACTCGACTTGTTTGCGAATATCACTCAGCTCCGTCTCTCGTTCGGCAAGAGTTGAACCGAGGGAGGTCTTCTCGTTTTCTGCAGCGCTGCGCAACTGAGCAACATATTGAGCGATTGCCGGTGTTGCATGGTCGAACTCGAGGCGGATCCGATCCAGTTCCTTGAAAGCCTGCTCCGAGGAGGGATTGGTTCCAAGCACTTTCAGAGCGCAATAAGCTTCCGCAATCCAGCTACGCATTGCTGGATCCATTAGAACCTCTTCAGTAGAATTCACATAATGCCTATGCTCCGGCGCTAGGTACTCTTCCACTTGCTTGCCGATATCTTCGATGCCGTAGGGCCAAGTGATCTGAAGGTTTTCGGTAATACGCTCTATCGTTTGTTTCCAGTCGTTGAGCAAGTCTTCATAGGAGAGAATGACGCGGGGTAGTTGGCGCGTTGTTACTTCCGCATCCAGCACATGGCGTAACCACAGCAAGCCAGCCTCGGCACTCAGGAGGTTATTTCGTCCTTCCAGTGAGTGGGCAACTTCAAGAGGGTTTCGAAAAAGAAGAATGGCGCGCGTTGCGATGCCGTCTGTCGCCAGAGCCCGGACAAAAGAGGGCACAAATCGACAAATACGCGGGTCCTTGACGACAATGAGCGGCTCGTCTGCGTATTCCGACCGTATGAGGCTTATGGTTTCAGCCTCGATTTCCTGACGTCGCTGGGACGGAATGAGGGTCAGGTCAAGAGGACGCCAGTCATTCCATGCACTCTTCGCCTCGGCGAGCACCCGGTCATGAAAGCTGACAAGCCTGACCGGTTCCCAGAAACCGGCTTCGTTGTCGGTTTGAGGCTTCATGATGTCTTTGGGCAGCGCCGCACCAAGCAAGCTCAACACGCGCGTCAGCGCACTCGTTCCCGACCTGTGCATTCCCAGAATAAGGAGAGACGTTCTGGAAGGATCAGACTGATTGGCCATCTTGTCGGCATCGGGACCGACCTCTGCACCTTTTACGTCGTCGCTGACGTGTTGAATTTCCTGCACGGTGTGCATCGTTGAATCCGAGTCAAATTTCGAAACATCGCTTTTTTTGCTCATGGATCCTAATTCATTATCTCATTCGATAATTGTGTGCCGCCACCGCGTCGGCGGTTTCCAGCGTCCGGGGATGCGCCTCAAAGCCGAATATCTGTGCGATTCGACGCTTATGCAGTCGGGAGTTTTGCGGTCTTTGCGTCTTGGCCGGGAAATCCGCCGTCGAGATCTGGATCACCGGAATGCCGCGTCCATCGGCCGCAGCAGTGGTGGCCTCGGCACCCGCGGCGTCGATCGCCAGGTCCGGTGCACGGGCGGCGATGGCGCGTTCGATGGTTGTGGGATCGGTCAGATCAAGTTCGGGGCGGCAAACTGCGACCGGATCGCCTGACGTGCCCTCGGCGCACACCACAAGGGCACGCGCAATCTGACCTTTGGTGCCCGTCACGAGAGTGTGCATCACGAACCGATCTTGCCGAATCGCTCACCGGTATAACGCGCCTCACCTAGCGGATACCACAAACTATCGTTGTCTAGGTACCCATCAATCATTGCTGTTAGCTCGTGTTGAAACCGTGTGTCGCAGGGCAGGTCGCCGAAGACCACGTCGGTCGAGACGTGCTGGAACCGGAAGCCTTGCTTGCGGTCCCCGGTCAAGCCCGCCCAACAGGCGCGTGTGGCTTTGAGAAAAAGCGACGTACCGATGGCGTTGGTTTCGCCGAATATCTCGGGTCCGTCGATCGATCGGTCGACATGGCTTGTTGCCGTCATGTGCATCAGGACGTCGATTTCCTCCTCGTCCAGCGAGTCTCGGATCGCGGCCTCATTCAGGATGTCGCCTCCCACCAAACGGAAACGGGCTTTGGCGGCGATTTCGCACAGTGAATCATATTGCCCACATATGTCAGTTTGTCGACGCAGACAACGCAGTGCCGGTGTCATGGGCGAGGTGTCAACAGACCTCTGAGCCCATGAACCTCGTTTCACCGGTAATCATGCATCCATATCGGCTCTTCCACCGCGCCCTGGGCCAGTCCAAGAGCCCTTATCCGCCTCGGCTGGAAGGAGTACTTCTCATTCCTTGCCGATAGGGTGAATCCTGTTCCAGGTTGAGCCAAATCCGGACGAACTCGGTCTGAGCTTCATTCCCGAGACGTTTCGCCCGTGCCGGGTCTTTGGTGCGGAGCGAGAGATCTTGAGTTCTGCCCCAAGCGTCATTGTACTTGGCAGTCCATCGACAGTCGTGACAACCTTCCGGTCCTTGGCAGTCTTTAGCAAGTGGGTAGGAACCCTCTGCCGATATCAGTAGACCCCTGCGAGTGGGTGCTTGAATGGGGACGGCATAGATAAGACCATGTGGACCACCTCTGTGGTTCAACAGCGGCGGCAGAAAATCCAGCAGAATCAGATTGTTATGTCCTTTCAACGAGATAGGATGGCGCGCCACTCGGAATAAAACTGCGAGCACCTATCTCATTGAAATAACAAATGTTTCCTCGGGATAAGCTGGAGCGGAGAGGTGTTGTTGCCGTTTTCCGCTTCGCAGTCGCGGTACCCAAACCAAACCAGCTATTTCCGCTATTCCGCAATCATTGCTGAACGCGAGCTAAGCGGCAGGTTTGATCATGCGGCATCTTCTTGCTTGCCCTCGGCGCTGTCATCGATGGGCAACGAGATGGTGAAACGTGTGCCTTCGCCCGGATGCGAAACGCACACGATCGTGCCGCCATGCTTGTTCACCACCGCGCCGAACGCGATGGTCAAGCCTTGGCCTGTGCCCTTGCCAATATCCTTGGTGGTGAAGAACGGGTCGTAGATGCGCTCCTTGATCTCATCGGGAATGCCACAACCATTGTCCTCAACCTCTACGATAACAGAATCGCCTTCGCGCCAGGTCGAGACGCGGATGAGCCCACTGTCCGGCTTGGCAGTTTCGATCGCGTGGGCCGCATTAACAATGAGGTTGAGGAGTGTCTGGCTAAGTTCCCCGGGCAGGCAACTGATCGGCGGCAGGGAGCGATCGAGCTGGGTTTCGACTTCGGCGAAATACTTCCATTGGTTTTTCGACACGATCAGCGTTGTCTCGATGATTGCGTTGATGTCGAATTTGATTTTTTCTTCCTCGCCGGGATGCGAGAATTCCTTTATCGCCTTGACGATGGTCGCCACCTGTTTGACACCTTGCGCGGACTGGTCGAGCGCGAGTGGCAGCTCTTCGAGAATGAACGAAAGATCGAGTTCCTTCTCCAGATCGGACAGCGCCTCGGCATGTTCTGCGACCAGATCCGGATCGATAGGTGGGTGCAAGGATTTGCGATACTGCTGCAGTATATCAAGCAGGCCGCCAAGACTCTGAGAGATGAAGCGTATGTTATCGCCGACATATTGAATGGGCGTGTTGATCTCGTGTGCGATGCCACTTGCCAGCGTGCCGAGCGACTCGAGCCGTTGCGCCTGGATGAGCTCCTTTTCCAGAAGGCTTCTTTTACTTTCAGCTTGCAGACGATCCGTGATGTCCTGCACGGTCATCACGTAGCTACCGCCATCAAGCGGCGTCCGGCCGAACTCCTGCGTCGCCCCGTCCTCTTGCTGCAAGCGGGTGTATTCCTGCTCCGCGCGTTGGCGTTCACCGACGTCCAGGGCGACGCTGACTGCAACCGGCTTCTTGCCGGAGTTCATGATGCTGCCGTGCAGTTCGATGTCGACAATGGCACCGTTCTTTTTCAGACCACGAAACGTGTAGTCGACCGATTTGACTTCGCCATTCAAGCGTTTGTAGAGCTGCTCGGCGACCTTGGGTTTGTCTTCGTCCACCGCCAAGCTCAAAGGTCCAGCACCGATGAGCTCGTCGGCCGCATAGCCAAAAATCTCGGCGAATTTCGCATTCATGAAGGTGAATTTGTCATTCTCGATCGTGGCAATCCCGACGAGCGGCTGATTTACGACGCTCTGCAGTTTTTCCTCGGATTCCTTCAGGGCCCGAGTCATCCGCTCATTTTCCCGCAAGGCGTGTTCCAACTCGGCGGTGCGGCGGCGCACTTCGTGTTCGAGGACGATCGTTGTCTGGAACGCATCAAAATCCGATCTGCTGGAGCTTGTCGCGCCGCGCTCCAACCGGTTGGTGAGCGCCTGGATAACTTTGTTCTGTCTGGCAATCTCCGCACACAGTTGTTCTTTGCTTGAGTTCGATCCGAGCGCGTGACGATCAGCCATCGGCAACTCCTGCCGGAGAACCACCTATTGCGATGCCTGTCAGGGTCTGATTGATATGCACCCCGCGGTATTGCTCACCATAGGTCGAGAATCCCACTGTGTTGTTTTGCCGTAATACTGCATCGACGCTGTCACCAAGACCGCCCCGAAAGATATTGAGCTTTCGAAGGATACAATCAAATCCCACAACGATGTCGGGTATGCCAATCTCGGTTCGAATCTGTTCGAAAGCGTCGCTCATATTGGCGACGAGATCCGTCCCCTCGGCGACGCGCAACACCATGCCTTCGTCGATGGCACAATAAAAGGTGAGGCTGTTGTCCTGATTGGCCGTTCGAATTGCACGGACGTAGTTCGAGCCATCGACAAGAACGACAACTGGTGAGGCGGCGAAGCACTCTGGCGTTAGCGATCCGGGCTCGGCTCCTATGACCCGCGCATACTCTTCGGCCGCCGGAAGGCCATTGATTTCACGAACCAACCTGTGGTCTGCATCGGCCTCTGTCACGACAAGCCGTTCTTCCATCGGAACAAAATTCTGAATCTTGAAGGTGCTGATCGCACGAGGTGTCGCCATCAGGACCACAGCCGCTGCGTCGGAATGAAAGCGACCGTCGAAATAGACGAAGGTCTGGTCGAAATTCAAACCATCCCCAGCCGATCCCCCCACCAGTGGTATGTCGCCCAATGCGCTTTGCAGGGCACGAGTGACCGGTTCTTCGCGCGAGGAAAGCCCGTCGATCAGCATCAGCGCAAAACTGTTTGTCCGATGACTGTTCTTGGTTGAGGCTTCAAGTTCCTGCAGGCGTGCCTGCACAAAAGCGCGCGCCGACGAGAACTCAAAATGTGCAAGATCGGAAAGTAGTCCACCCACGGCGGAGAACGATCCAGACGGAAAGCTTGCTCCGGATATGGTGTGGTCGAGATATCCCGCAGGACCGATTTCGCCTGCTGTCGTGCAACCGACCACCTGGACATCCGGAAATTGTCTTCCCATTTCCTCAGCAATGTCTTCGAGCGGATAGGCGCTTGAACAAAAGAAAAGGACAAGCGCCGCATTGGGCTGCCACACACCGTCTCGGAATTCGCGAACGGCTGCGCGCGCATCAACATTAGTTGACTGGAATTGATGGATTCGATCGGACATATGGCTCTGCCTTTAACGAGATGCCTTGACTCAAGGTACTACCGCGCGGTTGCCGAATACTTATGAAGGCTGCCCAAAAATAGCACCGAGGTGCCCAAATTGCTTTGGTCCTGGGCGAAAAGCAGGCCAATGGCATTACTTGCGGGCATCGTTATGTGGCATACAGTATAGGTTCGCTGTTTCTTCCGTCCTCTTTGGATCGCCGCTCACGGTCTGCAGAACTGGCTGGGTTTTTCGACCATTGCCAGACCCGCAGTCCGGATTGTGTTCTGGACCTTGACGGAATAGGCGGCGTCGCCAAAGAGCCTTTGGGCCAACATGCAACCGGCGGACGTTCCACCTCCCGATAAAGCGAGCCAATGGCACACATGGCGGAGCCAACACGCCGCAAATCGCGTCGATAACCGGTCAGTCGCTAAAGAGCGTCACCGGCATCCTCGATCACTATCTTGTGCGCCCGGAGAGATTCGAACTCCCGACCCCCAGAGTCGTAGTCTGGTGCAGATCGTTGAAATCCCTCGATAATTTTATAAACCAGGCCCAAATCGGCACAAGCAGTCGAATAAACGCAGGACGTCTCCGAACACGGGGGGTGCTTCTGAACGACGTCAGGCGCCAATTCGAGCCGACCACGAAAGTGAAGGCTACGTGGGGCGACTAAGGAAACACGCGCGCGATGGACTCTACTAAAAACCTGCAGACATCTTGAGGCTCAGGCCACCTCAATCAACACATCGGAGCAGAGCGCTTTGTCTATGGCGTCGATCCTCGTCTCAGACCGCTTGATGCCATTCCCGCACTTGACTACATATATAGACAAGTGAACAATTTGTGCCACCTGATGATGTGAGGCCGAGATGCGATATGCGATGTGGACTTATCCTTGGGACGTTCAGGACCAAGGGATCAAGCGCACGGGCGAGGAATTGGTCGGGCGTGCCGGGCTCAACACCATCAGCTTGGCTACGTCCTATCATGCGGGCCGCTTCCTTCAGGTGCGCAGTCCCACGCAGAAGGCGTATTTTCCGGAAGACGGAACTGTCTATTTCCGACCCGATGCAACGATGTGGGCCGACAAGCCGATCCAGCCGAAGCCGGCCCGCAATGTCGATGAACGCGGCGATGCTCTTCGCCAGATGATCGAGCAACGAGACGAGACGGGACTGAGCGTTTCGTGCTGGACGGTGTGCCTGCACAATACGCGTCTTGGCATGCTTCACCCTCAGGACGTGACCCATAACGCGTTCGGCAATGCAAACTACTACAATCTGTGCCCCTCCAGTCCGGCCGCGCGCGAGTATGTCGTTACCCTGGTCGCCGACATCACGCGCAACTACAAGCCTGACTTCGTCGAGCTCGAAAGCCCAAACTTCATGGGATTTGCACACGAGTTCCATCATGAAAAGGACGGCGTCGGCCTCAACGCGGAAGACGATTTCCTGTTGTCCTTGTGCTTTTGCGATCATTGCGTCGCACGCGCCGCAGCCGCCGGCGTGGACATTATTCCGGCACGCGACCTGGTGCGCTCGCTGATTGAAGAGATGTGCACACGCGAGGTGCCGGAAATTCGCTTTCCGGATTTTCCGGATAGGGGGATCGAATCGTTTCGCGCCCTGCCCGCGCTCTACAACTATCTCGTCTGGCGGACCGAACCGGTCACCAGCCTGATCGCGGATATCCGGGCCGCCGCTGACCCGGCCTCGCGGATCGTGTTGATCGATCTGGAAAACGGCTGGCTTGGCGGCGTCGATCTTCAGGCCATCGGCAAGGTCTCGGACGGCGCCATCTTGTGTGCCTATGGCGCCGAACCGGAGGCAGTCGCGGATTTGATCCGATCCGGCCGTGCGGCGCTCGGTCCGGACAAGTTTCTCGGCGCCGGCTACCGCATTTTCTATCCTGAAGTGCCGTCCAAGGCAGATCTGGTCAAGCGCGTGATCGCCGCGAACAACGCCGGAGCCGATGGCGTCAACTTCTACAACTACGGACTGATCCCTGCTGCACGGCTGGATTGGGCACGAGCCGCAGTCGAAGCGACCGCTTGAAGACGGCGCGTAACGCCCGAAGCTCCGCACATCATCAACATACTTGACTACTTGTATGTACAAGCTATCATGTTTCCGCCATAACGCCTCTCATGCACAAGGGGGAAACCATGCAATTCAAGGCAGCAATCGCCGTCACGTTGGCGCTGGGGCTCGTGTCTCCGGCCGTGGCGGCTGATAAGTACTCGATTGGCTATGACGTCTATTTCGCTGGCAATTCCTGGTCCGTTCAGCTCGCCAAGGAATTCGAAGCGGAAGCCGCGCGACACGCCGACGAGGTGGATGTCACCTATGTCGAATCCGAAATGAAAGCGGACAAGCAGGTCGCCAATATCGAGGACCTGATCACCCAGGGCGTCGATGCCATCATCACCACGCCGGTCTCGCCGACCGCGCTCATTCCGGTGCTCAAGAAAGCCCAGGCTTCGGGGATCAAGGTGGTTCTGCTCGCTGCCAAGATCAACTCGAACGATTATGATGCGCTCGTCACCGTCGACGACGTCGATTTCGGCAAGGCCGGCGCCCAGTGGCTCGTCGATCAGCTCGACGGCGAAGGCGATATCATCGCGCTCAATGGCATTGCCGGTATTTCGGCCAGCGACGATCGTTGGGCCGGTGCACAGGAAGTGTTCGGCGAATATCCCGGTATCAACGTCATCGCGGCAGTCGATGCGTCCTGGGATTACGCCCAGGCCAAGGTCGCCGTCTCCAACCTGCTGGCGGCCAATCCGGATGTCGACGGGGTGTGGTCGCAGGGCGGCTCGATGACGCTCGGCGCCATCGATGCCTTCGAGGCGGCGCAGCGTCCTCTCGTGCCGATGACCGGCGAGGACAACAATGGCTACCTCAAGCGCTGGGTTGCGCTTCAGGATAAGGGCTTCGACTCGGTCGCGCCTTCCAAGCCGACATGGCTCGGGTCCGAATCCCTGCTCATCGCGCTCAAACTGCTCAAGGGCGAGGACGTCGACAAAGACGTCATCCTGCCGGTTCCGATGATCACGGCCGACAACATCCAGGATTTCGTCCGCGACGACCTGTCGGATTCTTTCTGGGCCAACACCCGCCTGTCCGACGATCAGATCAAGGAAGCGTTCGCAGACTGACCGTCCTGATTGAAGCATCCCGATGAACACCCCTGGACATCCCGCAATGACCACTCCTCCCATGGATCGACCGACTGCTGTTCTCGACGTCAATGGCGTTTCGATGACGTTCGGCCAGAACCAGGTCTTGCGGGATGTCTCCTTCAGCCTCGGCCACGCCGAAATACTGGCGCTCGTCGGAGAAAACGGTGCCGGCAAGTCCACTCTGATGAACATCATCACCGGGGCGTTGCGGGCAAACGACGGCCAAATGATACTCGAAGGCGCCCCCTATGCGCCTTCGGGGCCGCTCGACGCCATGCAGCGCCGTGTCGCCATCGCGCATCAGGAAACTGCGGTCATTCCTGATCTGTCGGTGGCCGAGAACATCTTCTTCGGCCGGGAGCCGCGCAATCCTTTTGGTCTCATCCGCCAAAGCGCGCTGCATGCGAAGGCCGCCGACCTGCTCGATGAGCTCGGCTTTCCCGTGGCGCCGCACCGGCTCGGATTCGATCTGTCCGCTGCCGAGCTGCAGATGGTCGAAATCGCCCACGCCATCAGCTTCGATCCGCGGATCCTCGTGCTCGACGAGCCGACGGCATCGCTTTCGAGCAAGGCTGCTGAAATGGTCCTCGGCCTGATGCGCCGGCTGAAGGACAAGGGAACCTCGATCATCTTCATCTCGCATCGGCTCGGCGAGGTCATGGCCGCCGCCGACCGCGCCGTCGTGCTCAAGGACGGCGAACTGACACTTGACGCGTCGGCAGGTGCATTCGAGCGCGACGACCTCATCCAGGCGATGGTCGGCCGCAAGCTCAGCAACATCTTCCCTGCCCGCACCGCACCCGATGGCACCGCACCCCTTGCCCTGAAGCTCGAACGTGCCGCCAATGGCGAGCTGCCCTCAATATCGTTGCAGGTTCGCGAAGGCGAAGTCCTGGGTGTTGCCGGGCTCGAAGGCCAGGGGCAACGCGAACTGGCGCGGGCGCTTTGCGGAGCGCAGCCCTTCCGGCAAGGCACTGTAGAAGTCAGCGGAAAACCGCAGACCATCTCCTCCACCCAGAAAGCCATTGCCCTCGGCATCGCCAGCATTCCCGATGACAGAAAACGCGACGGGCTGGCGCTCGATCTGCCGGTACGCACGAATATGAGCCTGTTCGCCCTGCGACAGGTGGCCAAGTTCGACCTCTTGCCCCTGGGCGAGGAACAGCGTTTCGCCGAGGATGCGCGGAAACGCTTCGACATCAAGCTGTCGTCGCTCGAACAGCCCGTCGGGCAGTTATCGGGCGGCAATCAGCAAAAGGTCGTGTTCGCGCGCTGGCTGGCCCACACGCCGCGGGTGCTGGTGCTCGCCGAGCCGACCAAAGGCGTCGATATCCAGACCAAGGCAGAAATCTATCGGCTTGTCTCGGAGCTGTCCGGCAAAGGCGTCGCCGTCATCCTCATCAGTTCCGACCTGCTCGAACTCATCGGGCTCAGTGACCGTATCGTTACGCTCTACGAACGCCGGATATCGGCCGAGATCCCGAAAAGCGCGTTTTCCGAGGAATACATCATGAGCAAGGCAACCGCGCATGCCGACGAGGAGACGGAGGACGTCCATGCTTAAAGGCTCGATCCGTTTCAACCTGCTTCTGGCCTTGCCGGCGCTCATACTCGCCGTCCTGCTCGTCACGATCACGGCCTCGGCGTCGCCATCCTTTCTCAGCGACAACAACATGGCGAACCTGGTCAACCGCGTTTTGCCCCTGGGCATGGTGGCGCTCGGCGAAGCCATGGTTCTGATGGCGGGCCGGATCGATCTCTCCGTCGGCTCGATCATCAGCCTCGGTACGGCGATCATGGCCGTCACCTCCGTGACGCTCGGGTGGTTCGCGATTCCCTTGGCAATCGGCGCGGGCATGCTCGCCGGGCTGTTCACGGCGGCAGGCATCATCCTGTTCCGCATCAATCCGCTGGTCATGAGCCTCGCCACGTCGGCCGTGGTCAAGGGCGTGACTCTTCTCATCCTGTCGCGGCCCGGCGGCCAGGTCGACTACTCCTTCTACGCCGTCTTTTTCGAAGGCAGCTCGCCCATCGGTCTGCCTCTCCTCATCATCCTCTTGTTCTACGGCGCCTTCATCGTCATGACCGCATGGACGCCGTTCGGCCGCGCAATCTATGCGGCCGGTTCCGATCCTCGCGCCGCCTTCGCGCAGGGTATTTCGGACATTGGTATCGATCTCAAGGTGTTTTCCATCAGCGGTGCCCTGGCCGCACTTGCCGGTGTCTTCCTGTCTATCCGTATCCTGTCCGGCGATCCGTTGATCGGCGACGCTTACACGCTCGACGCCGTTTCGGCCGCGATACTCGGCGGCATGGCGCTCAAGGGCGGACGCGGCAGCCTGCTCGGTGTCCTGCTGGCAGTGATCTCCCTGATCCTAATCAACAACGCCTTCAACCTGCTGCAGCTCGACACCAATCTTCAATCGATTGCCAAAGGACTGATCTTCGTGATGGCGCTGGTGTTCTTCATGCGCGGAAAGGCGGGCGATGCCAACTAAACTCTCACCCTTCCTTGCCCAGCTTCGCCCCGCGGCGGCCACCTGGCGTGCCCTCGGACTGTTGGCCGTATTGTTCGCAATCCTGTTCGTCGCATCGGGCAAGGTGTCCGGACATCAGGTGATCGACAATATGCGTCAGGCGGCGCCGCTGGCCATCATCACCATTGGTCAGGCGCTCATCCTGATGATGGGACGGCTCGACCTGTCGGTCGGCGCCACGGCTGGTCTCGCCAATGTCGTTTTGGCGATGAGCTTTGCCGGAAACATGGACAACATGGCCTTCGCCCTGGCTCTGACCCTTGGCTGTGGGCTTCTGGTAGGCCTTGCCAACGGGCTTCTGGTCGTTGCCCTGCGCATTCCGGCCTTTCTCGCCACCCTCGCCACCTCGCTGGTTCTGGCCGGCACGATCCTGGTGATCACCGGGGGAAGCCCGCGCGGGTCGATACCGGCGCCCTTCCGCGTCATCACCGAGGGCTGGCTCTGGGGCGTTATTCCCTACTCCATTCTGATCTGGGTGCTCGTCGCGGCCGCACTTGTGTTTTTCGTGCATTTCACCCTGTCGGGCCGGTGCATGCTCTTATCGGGTGCCAATGTCCGCGCCGCCAGGATGAACGGCATCGCCGCCGACCGGATGATCATCCTGTCCTTCGTCATTGCCAGCCTGATGGCAACGCTCGGCGGCATCATGCTGTCCGCCATAACCGGCATGGCCTCGATCGGAATCGCCGACACCTACACCGTCGATTCCATCGCCGCCGCAGTGATCGGCGGCGCCGTGTTTAGCGGCGGCATGTTCCTCGCCGGCGGTGCGTCCGTCGGCGCGCTCATTCTCTTCTTCGTCCAGAGCCTGCTCTACGTCCTCTCCCTGCCACCGGCCACCCGGTTCATCGTTCAGGGCGGCATCATCGTGGCAGCGCTCGCACTCGCCAACATCAAAAGGAGGTCTTCATGACGTTCGTCCGCACACTTAATGGCGATATCTCACCCACCGAGCTTGGTGTGACCTATGCGCATGATCACCTCTTCTGCGAGCCGTCCTTGTGGAAGGAAAAGGGCATTGACGACTTCATGATCGACGATGTCGACAAATCGATCGCCGATGTGAAGTTGTTCATCGCCGAAGGCGGCCAGTCCGTCTACGACGCGACGGCGATCGACTATGGCCGCGACCCGGTTGCGCTGAAGCAGATCGCCGACCGCACCGGCATCAATATCATCGCCACTGCCGGCTTCAACAAGGCCATCATGTGGCCGGGCAAGATGCGGAACCAGAACATCACCTTCGCCGAATGGGTTGCATCGAAGTCGCGTGCCGAGCTCAGGGATCACGTGGTCGGCGAGCTGACGGTCGGCCTCGACGGTACGGATCTGAAGGGCGGTGTCGCCAAATTCGGCACGGGCTACAACACCATTTCCGACGACGAGGACAAGTTCCTGCGCGCCGTGCTCGACGCGCACAAGGAAACCGGATGTCCGTTGCATTCTCACACGGAACTGGGAACCCTCATTCTCGAACAGCTCGACATCGTCAAAAAGGAAGGCGTCGACCCCTCGCGTCTGACCATTGCCCATGTCGACCGCAATCCCGACCATTGGCTGCACCGCAAAGCCGCCGAAACCGGCGCGTTCCTGTGCTTCGACGGCATTTCGCGCATCAAGTACCATCCCGAAAGCGTGGTGATCGGCTGTATTCTCAATCTCGTCCGCCACGGCCACGAAAAGCAGGTCCTGATCGGCGGCGACATTGCCCGCCGCACCATGTACCGCAATTACGGCGAGGGCGGGCCTGGCCTCGGCTACATCCTTGGAAGCTGGGTCCCCCGCTTCAAGGAAGAAGCCAATGAAGCCGGCTTCGACGGCGAAGCCCTGATCCACACCTTCCTTGTCGAAAATCCCCAGCGAGCCTTTGCCTTTTCAGAGTGAACGTCATGCCTTCGAGCAATTCTACTGACATTTCCAGCCTCTCGGACGCCGAGATGGAAGCGGCGCTGGCCAAGCAGCCGATCCTGCTTCTGCCTATTGGTGCCGTCGAAAGTCATGGCGAGCACCTGCCGGCGGGCACGGACAATATCCTTGCCGACCGCATGACCGACGCCCTGATCCGAACCATCGATGGCGAAACGCCGGTTCTCCGGTTGCCCGTCATGCCCTTCGGTCAGGTCTGGTCACTGGCGGATGCCCCCGGCTCGTTCAGCCTTACCAATGCCACAGTCACCGGTGTCCTGGTCGAAGTGGCGCGTTCGGCCAAGAGCAAGGGGCTGAGCACGGTCGTGATAATCAATGCCCATCTGGGCAACGCCTTTCCCATTCGCGACGCGCAGCGCATCGTCAAGGAAGAAGGGATCACGATGGTCAACTTCTTCTATCCGGGCGCGAAAAAGCAGATCGATCGCGTTCGCGAACGTCCCGAAGCGCACAGTTCCTACATGCATGCCTGCGAGATCGAGACCTCCTACATGCTGCATCTGGCGCCAGAATCCGTGGATATGGATCGGGCCGTCGAGAACTATCCCGAGTTCCCGGCGGATTTCGATTCGGTTCCTTATCGATGGACGGAGTTTTCCAAAACCCCCGTCCTCGGTGATGCGCGTGCCGCAACGGCGGAAAAGGGACGGATCATCCTCGAACCCGTGCTCGCCAATATGGCAAAGCAGGTGGCTGTGCTATACGCTCGCCAATGTAGAAAAGAGAATCTCAGAGGCACGCGTGAACCCGAAAGCTCCTTTGGCAAAGGATCATAGACCTATCTACATCCAGATCGCCGAAACACTGAGGGCGCGCATCGTTTCGGGCTATTATAAGGACAAGATCGACGGCGAACTGCCATTGGCGCGGGAGTGGGAAGTTAGCCGGAGAACGATCCAGCAGGCTCTTGATATCCTTATCGGAGAAGGACTGGTGCGCCGGCAGCACGGGCTCGGCACCTTCGTCAACAGACGAGGTGTCGATACCCGTTTCAAAGCGATCACCAGCATCACCGAAGGAATCATTGGCCAGGGGTTGAGGCCGCAGTTCTCCATCCTTTCGAGCGGACCAGTCGAAGCCGATGAACCGACAAAACGGTTCTTCGGGCTTGGCGTGGGCGAACAGGCCTATGTGCACGAGCGGCGCGCGTCTGCCGACGGACGCCCATTGGCCGTTGTCTCGACCGCGCTCAATCTCAAGCTGCTCGAGGGACTGGAACTATCACATCTTGACGGCTCGCTCTATGCGGCCCTGCGCAAGCAGTTCGGTCGGACGATCGTCAGGGCTGAGGATCAGTATATCCCCGCGCTGGCGGATGCACGCATCGCGGAGCTTCTTAATATTGCAGAGAACAGTGCGATCTTCATTGCCATCCGTCAGGCCTTCGATCAAACTGGCGCTTCGATCGAATTGTCACGTGTCACCATGTTGCCGGTGCCGCTCGACATTTCCATTCAGCGTGTGGGCTTCGACTTCAAGGGCGAGAACGCGCTGCCACGAGAGTCCGAGTGGCAGTATTCGGTGGGCTTCGGCGATTTTCGTGCCTAGATCATTTCACCGTTTCATTGAAACGCTGAAGTGATCCAACTCTTTGTTTTGTCGCGTTTTGAACTGCAAAACCGGTATCCACTTTTGCCAAAAAACGCTCTACGGGCTGCGGTGCTTCAACGGCCTTTGCCAACCACCTCCCGCAACGGACCGAGCGTCGCGGAGCGCGCCGTCAGATAGCGGGCATGGGCATCCTCATAGGACGGTCGAAGCGTGTCATCCGGTTCGTGACGCCGCGCCGGCACATAGGTGGCCAAACAGGCCTCGTCGATGGAAGAAAAGGCGCCGATGGCGACCGCCGCACACAATGCGGCACCCTTGGCGCCGAACTGAGTGCCTTCAGGCACTTCGACGGGAATGCCGGTGACATCGGCGATCATCTGCGACCAGAACCGGCTGTTGGCGCCACCACCGCTCAGCCGCATGGTGTCGACATCGCCGATCGCAGCGAAACTGTCCCGGATCGCATGTGCCATGCCTTCATAGATGGCGCGCGCCATGTCCGACCGGTCATGTTGCGGCGCCAGCCCGAAGAAGCCGGCCCGGGCACGCGGTTCAAGGACAGGCGCGATGACGCCACTGGATGAAAGATAGGGCACGAAGACAAGGCCGTTGCTGCCGGCTGGGCTGGAGTTGGCCAAAGCACCGAAGTCATCATAGCTGGCGCCGGGTGCCAGGTTTGCCATGCCCCAGTCGATGACCGTGGTGCCCGCGACATTGGGCATGGCCTTGAACCATTTCCGACCGGGCAGGATGAACAAAAGACCAAGATCCCTTGGTTCGTACATAGCATGATCGAACACGACGCCGTTGATGCAGGTCGTTCCGAGAATGGTCGCGGCCTGCTTGGGTGCACAGCAGCCCGAGCCGATAACGCAGGCACCTGTGTCACCGGTGCCGATCGCGACAGGCGTGCCTTTTGCAAGCCCGGTCGCCGCTGCTGCAGCAGCCGTAATCGTTCCGGCCAGCGTTTCCCCTCGCCTGACCGGTGCCACCAGATCCGCCAGTTCGGGAATGCCGAGCAGCGCAAACTGCTCGGGATGGAAATCCCGGGTCAGTGCCGATCCGGGAGCCATCGCCGCCTCGGATTCCTCGGTGGCAATCTCGCCGGTGAGGCGGAAGCGGATATAGTCCTTGGCACAAAGGACATGGCGTGCGCGCTCAAGCGTATCGGGCTCGTTTTGCTTGAGCCAGGCCAGTACGGGCAAGGTACAGCCCAGCTGCATAAGCGATCCGGAATGAGCGAAGACATCCGAGAAGAACGTCGGAGTCTCACCCTGCAAATGATCGACCAGGTCGCTCGCTCGCGCGTCATTCCACAAGATTGGATGACGCAGCAACCGCCCCTCGGCATCCAGCAACCACACGCCAACCATGACGCCAGCAATGCCGATGCCTGCAATTTCCTCAGGCCGACACTGCGCCTTACCGAGAACGGCGCCGATGGCCGCAATGGCAGCCTGCCAGACCTCTTCGCCGTCGAGCTCGGACCAGCCGATCGGTACCGGGCGCGACTTGGTGCGGAAGGCGGCATCCGCGATCTCCCGGCCATGCAGGTCGAAGAGCGCCGCCTTGGTGACAGAGGTACCTATATCGAGTCCGAGATACATTGTAGCAGAGTGTCCAGCTTGTCCATATATGTAGTCAAGTTACGACCATAGGTCATTTTTGACAACATATTATCAGGAAAGTGCATACAAATGCCCGTGTCGACGCCAAGCCGACTCGCACTCGTATGGTTGCTTCTCAAAACGGCGTTTCCAGTCCTCAAGGTCGACTATGTGCCGTCCAGATTTGGCTGAAGGTCCGCTTTCACGTGCGGGGCGCAAAAAGCGGCCAGTCAGCTTCCGTGAAGGGTTTCGGGCGCCGAGAGGCGTACGAAAGCCCCCGAGCAAGGAACCTGTGTGCCACGGTCGGTGAGCTATGGGGATTTCGGCCGGTTCCAGGGTTGATGTGGCCGCTGTCGTGAAGCGCCGGGATTGATGCGGACGGTCCACTTCGTCGTCTGGCCGTGCGGTTCTGCCAGCCCGTTGTCGGCACTAAAGAGATGTGGGTCGGCTAAGTCTCTGATATTCCTCAACCCAACAAAACCCGATGGGTCGATTGCGGCCATTTGCCAAAAGATTCTGGGTCGATACGCGCCGACATGCCTCTCGGCCCTTGTTAGCGCATTAATCTGCGATGGTCTGTTTCAGAACGGGTGGTACCGGATCGACGGCCTTGTGCTCAACGCATCTCGATGTCGGGCCTGAAAGATAATCGGCCAGGGATTCGAGTGTGGTGTCGGCATACTGCCCCTGTCGAACAACCGGTTCAGGAGGAATGTACCCTACAGTTTCCGCAACCCCTGAGGACATGAGGTGCGGCCGAGCCTTTCCAAGCAGGCGCTCCATTGTGAGAAAAATCTCAAGGCTGCCAGCGTCCTCAGATCACACCTCTTTACACAAACGGCACCTGCCATTTCGTCCTTATCCAACAGGCCTCGATATCCACCCGAGCCGCTCGGCCGGAAGCCTGGCGCGCCACGACCTATTGCAGGTCACGAACACATCAGCGGCGCCCCAAAGAATGTTGTCGGGGAAAATTAAGCGAATAGAGCGAGAAAAATACGAGACAGGGTGTCACACCCAGCCGATTTGTACTTACGTCGAACGCCAGTTTCCTCAAGTCTTTCCGGGCTTTGTGAGTCGGAGAAAAAGAATGCGCATTCTGGGTTATGTTGCATGTGGTCTGTTTGTTTTGATCACGAGCCCGACTTTTGCCTTGGGGATAATGCTCGATTGTGTCTACGATCCTGCAGGCCACCATACTCGCTCTGTCTCTGCCGCCTCGAGTATTGATTACCAAATTACCACCACCAACGAAATCGGCGCAGACATCTCCGTCACTGCCACGAACGGCGCCACCGTTAAATTTGAGGGCAATACGATCCTGACCGTGAATGCCGGCACAGGAACGGCGCATGTGTCGGACGTAATCACCAACGGTGAGGTCAACTTATCTACGACTGGTAGTGCGACAATCACCTTCGCTTGCGCCGCCAATGGCACGTCCGAAACGATAAGCCAGATGCAGGCGCGGTCGAGCTTCGTGCAGACGAACATGGCCTCCTCGGGCGTTGCCTTCGGTGCCTTGCTCGACGGCATGGACGTCGGCGAGACCGGCGGAACCGAGCCGATGGCCTTTTCGCCCGACGCCGCCCGCGCCACCGAAGCACTCCAGGCCATCGACGGCACCTTCTCCCTGCTCGGCTACGGTCCCAACGCCCTGCTGTCCGGCGACGCCACGCTGGCGCGCGGCGAAGACTGGCGCATCAAGGGCATCGTCAAGGGCAGTTTCGCAGAAGCCGACGTCACCGGTGGCAAGCTGACCCAGACCGAGGCCACGGCCAGCCTTCTGGTCTCCGGACGGCTCGATGCCGACCTGCGCTATGCGCTGTCGGTCACGGGCGGGCTGGGCAAGGCGGACGCGCCCGGCCAGTCGGACACGTCGCGCAAGATCCTGTTCGCCGGTGCTGTCGCCCTGCCGGTCGATAGCGCGCTCGATCTGATCGTTGGCGCCAATTGGGGCACCGCCCATCATGACGTCGTCCTCGGCCCCGCCACCGGCAGTTACGCCGAACAGATGGCCTCGGCCTCCATGGCCTTGCGCGGTGAACAGAGCTATGGCGCCGTCACCCTTGTGCCGATGCTGGCGGCCAATTTTGGCTATGGCAGCGTGGCCGATTTCACCGACAGCGCTGCGGCCAGCCATGCCGGCGGCACCTCGCTGATCGCTTCGGCCGATGCCGGGCTGAAGGTTTCCTACGATTTTGTCGTCGATGCCAATGGCGGAACCCTGATTTCGCCCTTTGCCGGTGTCACCCTTTCCGCCTACCGTCAGTCGTTCGATGAGAATGGCGGCGCCAGCACGGTTTCGACGGGTCTTGGCACGGAACTTGAGCTTGGCGTGACGAGCGGCCTGCCCGGCGGCGCGAAGCTCGGCCTGTCCGGCACGCTCGGGCGGCGCGGCGACACAACCAATGCTTCGATTTCGGGCTCGGTGTCCGCCTCGTTCTAGGTTCAAGAGCAAAAGGGACGGTCCGCCGTCCCTTTTGCTCAATGCGCAGGCGCGTTGGTGCTCCTCACCACACGAAGGGCACCAGCCGCTTCGTTTTCTTCCGATAGGCCTCGAAACTAGCCCGAACCGTTCGGCCGGAAGCCCGGGCGCAGCAGTGTGCCACCATCTCCGTCCAGAAAACTGGCCGATATTGACCTGAGCCCCGACTTTCCTCCAGGCATTCTGAGAATCCGGGGGATGATTGACGTGTTCCCGGATTTTGGTCCGCCCGGCTGGGGTTTTCCGGGGGTAGCACTCACGGCGGACCGGATACGCCGGAAGCATTCATGAGCGCTATCGGCGGTTTGTTGCCGATGGCGCTATGAGGACGAACCTCGTTGTAGTCTCTACGCCATTCCTCCATTTTCTGCCGGGCATCGTCAAGCGTCAGGAACCAGTGCTGGTTCAGGCATTCAGCCCGGAACTTGCCATTGAAAGTGAGGAGGGAAATGCAATCGATCCAGTGGATCGATTGCCCCGACGCAAGATATGGGCGCTGTCTGTCGGCTTGCCGGGGCAGGAGAAGTCCAGGACGACATCCCGCTGGTACGCCCGGAGGTCGAGATCGCGGGAGATGAACTCGCTTCCATTCTGCGGGAGAATTGATCCACTGGATCAATTCCCATTCCCTTGAACTCCACCCTGATCATCTTCGGATAGCCTTGGCACCACGACACCGTTTGAGCTAACGGACCAAGCTCTTTCGTCGTGCCGCGACCATCCAAATCGTCCCAAGTTTTTTTGGAATCGACCCAGAGTCAATTTGGCCTGACAGTGATTGAAAGAAATGGCGCGCCCGGAGAGATTCGAACTCCCGACCCCCAGATTCGTAGTCTGGTGCTCTATCCAGCTGAGCTACGGGCGCGTGCTTTGCGGGGGGAAACCCGCGAACCGGCGCGAACACTTATACCGGCCTGCCGGCCATTGCAAGTCATCGGGCGCACAAGTTGGGGACCTGACGTCAACGGCAGGCGCGCTTGTGCATCTGGCCACCGTCAGTCGTGTCTTTGGGTGAGTCGTGCGCCGGGCGGCAGCGAGATGACGAAACGGGTGCCCGGATCGAGCGGGAAATAGGTGAGATGGCCGCCATGGGCCTCTGTCAATTCACGGGCGATGGCGAGGCCGAGCCCCGTGCCACCGGCCCGGGCGGACCCTTCGAAGGCGACGAAAAGGTTCTGGCGCGCCCGGGGCGGCAGCCCTGGCCCGTTGTCCGAGACCAGAATGCTGAAACCCATCGTGTCGTCCGCAAAAGAGCAGGTAATGACCTGTTCTGCGGCAGGGGTCTCGACCGTCTCCAGCGCTTCGCGGGCATTCTTGATGAGGTTGATCAGCACACGCGCCATCTGGTCGGGGTCGACATAAAGGGAGATGGCGTCGGGAACCGCGTTGACGAAACGGATGCGCGGATGTCCGGTCAGTCCCGCATCCGCGGCGGCTTCGTCGATCAGGGCGTTGAGATCGACCGGTTGCGGCTTGGGCGGAGTGGCGCTTTGCCGTCCGTAATCGATGACCGACTGGGCAAAACCGGTGGCGCGATCAAGGGTCTGCACGAGACGCGGCGCCAGTCGCTGCACTTTCGGATCGTCGAGGGTCGCGACCTGATCGGACAATAGCTGGGCCGAAGTAAGGATGTTTCTGAGATCGTGATTGATCTTGGCGACGCCGAGGCCGAGATCGGCCAGGTGCCGGCGCTGTCTCAGCATGGCGAAAAGATCCGCCTCCATACCGGACAGCTCGCGTTCCATCACGCCGATTTCATCGCGTCGTTCCGTTGGGGCGATGATCAGGGTGGCGTTTTCCGGCTCGCGCCGGAACCAGGTCATGTTGGTGGTCAGCCTTCGGATCGGCCGGATCAGGAGGCGCGACAGTACGACATAGATCACCGCCGCCGTAATCGTCGCCACGCTCAGCGACAGAATGAAGATGTTGCGCGAGCAAACGATCATGTCGGCGCGAAGGGGCGCTTCGTCGATCAGCAATTCGACCAGGGCATCGGTCCCGGGCACGGCGCCAACGATGCGGGTGGTGCGGTTCGACCCGAAGAACAACACATCGAGCGCGCCGTCGATGAGATGAACGGGATCGCCATTGCGCATGTCGGCGGTGACCTCGGCCATGGGCTTGGTCGTGTCGGTCCGCTCGATCAGCTGGCTCTGGCCGTCGCGCCGATAGGCAATGGCCACTGCCCCTGCTGTCGACAACAGCTTGTCGGTCAGCTCCTCGGGCAGGTTCATGGCGTCCGGCACCACGTCGAGCACACCAACGGCGACGGCGCCGGCCGACAGTTTGTCGTTAAGCCAGTTGGCGCGGAAATTGGCGACGAACGGCAGATAGATGACGATTTCGACCACCATGATCACCAGGACGATGGTGGCGATGAGCCGGACGGAAATGCCGGTCAGAAAATCGGGAATGCGTTTGCCTCGGTCCGCCATGACGAACAAGGCTAGAAGGTTTCCAGACAAAGGAAAAGCCGCTTGATGCGTTTCGCGCACCGTCGCCGGCCGGTGTCGGCATTTCCGCTAGGGCAGGTGCCGGACGATGGAAAACCAGTATTTGAGCCAAGGATGGGCGAGCTTGTCGCGGTAATGCTCGACGGCAAGCCGCTTGGCCATGTCCGAAAGGCTCGGATAGGGCGCGACGAACCGGGCGAAACTGGCGATCTTTTGCCGGTTGGCCATGGCATAGGCGAAAAAGGCGATGAGTTCGCCGGCGCCCGTGCCGGCGATGGCCGCGCCCAGAATGCGGCCGTCGCGATGGGTCATGAGCTTGACCAGCCCGTCCGTTAGCCGATCGGTACGGGCCCGGTCGTTTTCGGCATAGGACCAGCGCAGGATCTTGGCCTTTCTCGGGTAACGCCTGAGGGCTTCGGCCTCGCTCATCCCGATGGTGGCGATTTCCGGATCGGTATAGGTGCACATGGGGATGATGGAGCGATCCGCCTTTCCGCCGAGCCCGAACAGGGCCGAACGGATGACAAAACCGGCGTGATAGGAGGCGACATGGGTGAAGTGCATGCCGCCGATGACGTCGCCGATGGCATAAACGCGGCGGTTGGACGTTCTCAGCCGGCTATTGACCCTGATGCCCTTGTCGTCGGTGCTGATTCCGGCCCGATCGAGCCCGAAATCCTCGATATTGGGCTTTCTGCCGGCGGCGACGAGAAGATGCGAACCGGTGATCGTCGTTTCTTCGTCTCCTTGCCGGAAGGTGACGGTAACGCCGCTGCCATGCGGTGCGATGCCGGTGATTTCGGTTCTGGTTTTCAGCGTCACGCCATCCGCGACAATCCGCCTGAGCGTGATCGCGACCAGTTCCGCATCGTGATCGGCCAGCGGGTCACGCGCTTCGATGACGGTGACCGTGCAACCGAGGCGGCGATGGGCCTGGGCCAGTTCCAGTCCCACCGGGCCGGCGCCGATGATAATGAGATGGGCCGGCTTGCGGGTCAGGTCGAAAATCGTCTCGTTGGTGAGATAGGAAACGGTTTCAAGACCCGGAATCGGCGGGATCAGCGGACGCGAGCCGGTGGCGACAACGAAGCGGCGGGCACGGATCTTCTGGCCGTCGGCTTCGAGCGTTTTTTTGTCGATGAAGCGCCCCTGGCCTCTGATGACCGTCACGCCCAGCCCTTCGAAGCGTTCGATGCTGTCGTTCGGGGCAATGGCCGCAATGGTATCGGCGACGTGCTGATGGATGCGGCCGAAATTGATCCGTGGCGGCTCGAAGCTGACGCCGAATTCGGAACCGGCCCGTCCGGCTTCGGCGTGGCGGGCCGCAGCGATCAACGCCTTGGACGGAACGCAGCCGGAATTAAGACAATCCCCGCCCATTTCGCCCTTTTCGACGAGAATGACGGAGGCGCCGAACGCGCTGGCGGCGGTGGCGGTGAAAAGACCGGCCGAACCGCCACCGATAATGCAGAGATCAGGCCTTGAGACGTCCGCCATATGCGTACCCGGAACGAAGGATCACCTCCCATTCTGCCGTCTCGCACGACGGATCACAACCGGCAGCAGCAACAGGAGTGACAAAAGCGTCGGTGCGATCACCGTTTCCGTTAAAAAGCTGATTGCAACGACGAGGGCGAGGACGCCCGCAAGAAGCGCCAGCGGGATGAAACGACGCCACGAGGGCCTCGACACCGTCTTCGGAGCGAGGATTTCGGACATTTTTCCGCTCGGTTTTTAGTAACGCGATAGCGCAAAGGACGAAAGTTCCGCCGTCGACTCGTCGCCCGATCCTCGTAACGATGTGACCGGGTTTGATGGTTCGGGAACTCCAATTGCGGGTTTTGGCGTCATTCATGCGCTTTCTCGCACCGTTCGACCGGTCGGCGCGTTGACTTCGGCGCGTTGTTTTTCTATAAGCCGCGCAACTTTGCGAGCGGCCGGTGGGGCCACCATCCGGCTGTCTCACATTCTTCTCGCGCAGAATTAAACAAGAGGAACCGTGCCCGGCGCGGTTTGGTCCAATGAAGCGTACTTTTCAGCCGAGCCGCCTGGTCCGCAAACGCCGTCATGGGTTTCGTGCCCGCATGGCCACCCGCAATGGCCGCAAGGTTCTGAACGCCCGTCGCGCCCGCGGGCGCAAGCGGCTGTCCGCCTGATCCGCGAAGACGATCGCAAACCCGGCGGTATGCGCAGGCTGAAGACGCGCGCCGAATTTCTTGCGGTGGCCCGCGGTCGGCGCGCCAGTCGCGGCGGATTGGTCGTGCAGGCCGCGAAAACGGGCCTTGAGGATATCGGGGTCGGGTTTACAGTGACCAAGAAGTCTGGCAACGCACCCGAACGCAGCCGTATCAAGCGACGATTGCGCGCAGCTGTCCTGGCTTGCGCCGACGGTTTCCGCACCCAACATGATTATGTCGTCATCGGTCGGCGCGACGTTCTGTCGGCGCCGTTTCCGCTGCTTGTTTCAAACCTTCAAGGCCTGATCGTGCGCGTTCACGGTTCGGCCAGAAACCAACGTCCGGACACGCACGCTCATGGATGAAAATCGTAACGTCATCATTGCCGCCGTCCTGGCCATGGCGATCCTGTTCGGCTGGCAGTATTTCGTCGCTGGACCGCAACTGGAAAAGGCGCAGCAGCAAGCCGAGTTCGCGGCAGCCCAGCAGCAGGCCCAGACCGACAGCGCGGCACTGGCGACGCCGAGCGCCGAGGCGGTGGGCGAAGCCGATGCGGTTCCGGCAAGCACGTCCCAGGTCAACAAGTACGAAACCCGCGAGGCCGCGGTCGCGGCCAGCCCGCGCATCGGGATCAACACCAAGGATCTCGCCGGTTCGATCAACCTGATCGGTGGCCGCATCGACGATTTGTCGCTCAAGCAATATCACGAGACGGTCGACAAGGGCTCGCCGATCATCACGCTGTTGTCGCCCGCAGGCGGTCCGGACGCCTATTTCGCCGAACAGGGCTGGGTCGCGGCCAGTGGCGCCGATGTTGCCGTCCCGACCACGACGACCCAATGGTCCGTTTTCGGCGATACCAGTGAACTGACCACGAGCAGTCCGGTCACGTTGAGCTGGGACAACGGGCAGGGCCTGTTGTTCAAGCGCAGCTTTGCGGTCGACGACGCCTATTTGTTCACCATCACCCAATCGGTCGAGAATTCCGGCACCGCGCCGGCATCGCTTTTCGCCTATGCGCGCGTCGCACGTCACGGCATCCCGCACGTGCAGAACTTCTTCATCCAGCACGAAGGCCCGGTCGGCGTGCTCGGTTCGAACAATTACATTTCGAAGAAATACACCGACCTCAAGAACGACAAGCAGGTCCGGTTCGACGACACCACCGGCTGGCTCGGCATCACCGACAAATACTGGGCGACGACCGTCATCGCCAAGCCGGGCGAAGAGATCAACGCCCTGTTCTCCTGGCGCGACACCCAGGGGTTCGACGAGTTCCAGACCAGTTTCGTCACTTCCAAGCCGGTAACCATTGCGCCGGGCGCCTCGGGCGAAGCGACGTCCTACGTCTTTGCCGGCGCCAAGGTGGAATCGATCATCTCGGGGTATAACAGGCAATACGGGTTCGACCGGCTCGATCTTTTGATCGACTGGGGCTGGTTCCACTTCCTGACCTATCCGCTCTTCGTACTCCTGCGCTGGCTCAACAGTTTCCTCGGAAACTTCGGTCTGGCCACCATGTCGCTGACCATTCTGGTCAAGGCGCTCTTCTTCCCGCTTGCCAACCGCTCCTATGCCTCGATGGCCAAGATGCGCAAGGTGCAGCCGGAGTTGAAGGCGCTGCAGGAACGCTTTGCCGACGACAAGGCCGCCCAGCAGCAGGCCATGATGGAGCTTTACGCCAAGGAGAAGATCAACCCGATCGCCGGGTGCTGGCCGATGTTCCTGCAAATCCCGGTCTTCTACTCGCTTTATACCGTTATCTTCATCTCGCTCGAGATGCGACATGCGCCGTTCTATGGCTGGATTCGCGACCTTGCCGCACCCGATCCGACCAATATCTTCACCCTGTTCGGCCTTCTCCCCTATGACCCGACGGTCATTCCGTTGATCGGCGGGTTCCTCCATCTCGGGTTCTGGCCTGTCCTCATGGGCATCACCATGTGGGTGCAGATGAAGCTGAATCCGCCGCCGCCGGATCCGTCCCAGGCGATGATCTTCAACCTCATGCCGATCATGTTCACCTTCATGCTCGGCTCCTTCCCGGCGGGTCTCGTCATCTACTGGGCCTGGAACAACTTCCTGTCGATCGGCCAGCAATGGCTCATCATGAAGAAGAACGGCGTCGAGGTGGACCTGTTCGGCAATATTCTGGTAAGTCTCGGGCTCAAGAAGAACCCGGACGAAAAGCCCGCTAAATAGGCGTTGCGTCGCCGGTTTCGGCCGGCGACCGGTTCATTCGCCGGCGACACTTGGAAAAAAAGGGAGCCTGTTCGACATGATCGCGTGAGAGGACCGCGTGATGTTCCGAAGCGTAAAGGGGAAGGTTCGGTCCGCCCCTTAAGGCCTTTGCGTTGGCAAAGGCGCGATTTGGCTTCGGCTCGACCCTTTTCTTTCACACGATCACTCGGAGGCATGCCCATGCACGGGCCATCACCTTCAACGCTTCACCCCATGGCGGGGTTCCCCCAAGTCGTTTTTCTCAACGCCGTCGTGACGCGATCGAACATCGCGGTCGGGGATTATTCCTATTACGACGATCCGGACGGCGCCGAACATTTCCAGGACCGCAACGTCCTTTACCACTACGATTTCACCGGCGACCGTCTGGTGATCGGCCGGTTCGTCGCCATCGCCAAGGGCGTCCAGTTCATCATGAACGGCGCCAATCACCAGCTCGACGGCTTTTCCACCTATCCGTTTTCGATCTTCGGCAACGGCTGGGAAAAGGGGATGGATCCGGAGATCTTCATCCGCCAGTCCCGCGGCGATACAACTGTCGGCAACGATGTGTGGATCGGACGCGATGCTAGGATCCTGCCCGGCGTGACCATCGGCGACGGCGCCATTATTGGCGCTTATGCGATCGTCGCGTCCGACGTGCCGGACTATGCGGTCGTTGTCGGCAATCCGGCGCGCGTGGTGAAAAAACGCTTCGACGATCAAACCATAGCGGCTCTCGAGGCGATTGCCTGGTGGCACTGGGATGCGCAAAAGATCACCCGCAATCTTTCGGCCATTCGCGGCAACGACCTTGCGGCCCTCGAGGCGGCAGTTTAGTCCGGTAGCTTATGAGCACACCCGAACACACAACCGAACAGATAGAGGCCGGGCGACTGCTGTTCGCCCGGCCCTTCAGCTTCGTCAAGGGCTGCATCCGCATTGACGACCTGCCGCCGGCGACAGGCATCGAGATCGCCTTTGCCGGGCGCTCGAACGTCGGCAAGTCCTCGCTGATCAACGCCCTGACCGGGCGGGTGAGCCTGGCGCGCACGTCCAATACGCCGGGCCGCACCCAGGAACTTAACATCTTCGTGGCGGACGCCGCGCCTCTGACCATTGTCGACATGCCCGGCTACGGCTTTGCCGAGGCGCCCAAGCCCAAGGTCATGGCCTGGACGCGGCTGATCCACGCCTATCTGACTGGACGGCCGAATCTGAGGCGCGTCTACGTGCTCGTTGATGCCCGGCACGGACCCAAGGCCAATGATTTGAGCTTGATGAACGAACTCGACAAGGCGGCGGTGAGCTATCAGATCGTTCTGACCAAGGCCGACAAGCCTTCATCCGCTGAACGCGACAAGGCCATCGCCAAGACGGAACAAACGATCGCCAAACGCCCGGCTGCCCATCCGGACCTCATCGTCACGTCGTCGGAAAAAGGCAACGGCATTGCCGAATTGAGAGCCGAGATCGCCGCATTCGTCGGCTGAACGCTGGCTTCAGCCCGGCAGTTTGTCGAAACGCGGCACCTCGTCGAGGTTTTCGTCCCAGTTCACCCTGTCGGCGACAAAGATATGGGCGTTCGGGCGGAGAAAAACCGGTGTGTCGAGACTGCCGGCCGGCACGATGAGGCGCTGCCCGTTCATCTGTTGGCGCGGCAGCGCCGAGCCACACACCGAACAAAAGGCCTTGCCATGCCGTGTTTCGGGCAGATCATAGGTCACGACCTTGTCCTCGCCGGAAAGCCAGGTCAGTCTGGCGCCGGTCGCGAACAGGTTGGACGCGTGGGCCGAACCGGAATCCTTGCGGCAGCGGCTGCAATGGCACAGGAAAAACCCGTCGAATTCTCCTTCGATCTCGAACCTGACGGCGCCGCAAAGGCATGAGCCTTTTGTTTTCTCGCTCACTTTCTTTCTCCTGCGTTGTTGAGGAACGTCGCCAGCGCCGCGGCCATTTTCATGTTGTCGAGAGGGGCGTCGAGCGAGGTCCACCGGTCGGCGATGAAGGCGTCCGGCAGCGGGTCGGTACGCCGAAGATCGATCAGGGCCCGTGAAAATTCCGCGGGGAATTCGGGATGCGGCTGCACCGAAATCGTCGCGCCGTTGTCGTAGATCAGACCGGCATTGGGGGCGAACCCGTTGGCTAGAAAAACCTCGGTGCCGGGAGGCGGGACGATGACCTGGTCTTGATGGCTGGCGGCGAGGGCGATTTCATCGCCAAGACCGGCCAGCGCCGGATGGCGCGGCGTCACCGTGTATAAATGTCGTCCGAGACCCCAGCCCTTTTCCGATTTCCTGACCGTGCCGCCAAGCGCGTCGGCAATGATCTGATGACCGAAACAGACCCCGAGCATCGGCGTTCTTGCCGTGTAGGCACCCCGGATGAAACCACGCAGCGGTTCCATCCAGTCCGGCGTGTCATAAACGCCGAAGGCTGAACCGGGAATGACAATGCCTTCGAGCGAGGCCGGATCGGGAAAACCGGCGCCCTCGCTGATCGCGATCGATTCGAAGGAAAACCCGGCACCGACGGCGCCGAACATGGTCTCGAAAAAACCGTCGAAATTCGGGAAACGGGCGCTGAGGGAGGCCGGCACGGCACCGACACGCAGGAGGGTCAGTTTCATGAACGAAGAACTCGCTTGAATCACGCCTGCGAGCCTATCCGCTAATCCCTTGCCGGCACAATCCGTCGGAAGCGATGCCACGGTGAAAGGAGCGTGCAGACAAACCGGAACTTTCGCGATAGACAGGCAAAATTCCGTTCCCCGTTTGGGGGACATGCGTTCAAGGATCAGCGATGACCGACGAAACACATCTGGAACCCGACCCGAGTTACGATGCCGCCATTCTCGCCCAGGCCCTGCCTTATATGCAGCGCTACGAGAGCCAGACGGTCGTGGTCAAATATGGCGGACACGCCATGGGCGATCCGGCCCTCGGTAAGGCCTTTGCCCAGGACATCGCCCTTTTGAAGCAGTCCAAGGTCAACCCGATCGTCGTGCATGGCGGCGGGCCGCAGATCGGCGAAATGCTCAACAGGATGGGCATCGAATCGAAATTCGAGGGTGGTCTGCGCGTCACCGACGAAAAGACCGTCGAAATCGTCGAGATGGTCCTGGCCGGCTCGATCAATAAGCAGATCGTCGCCATGATCAACGCCGAGGGCGAATGGGCCATCGGGCTTTGCGGCAAGGACGGCAACATGGTCTTCGCCGAGAAGGCCCAAAAAAAGATGATCGATCCGACCTCAAACATCGAAAGGGTGCTCGATCTCGGTTACGTCGGCGAGCCGGTCAAGGTCGACCGCACGCTTATCGACCTTCTGGCCCATTCCGAAATGATCCCGGTCATCGCCCCAGTGGCGCCGGGCCGCGACGGACACACCTACAACATCAATGCCGACACCTTTGCCGGTGCCATCGCCGCCTCGCAACGGGCCAAGCGCCTTTTGTTCCTGACCGACGTGCCGGGCGTTCTGGATACCAACAAGCAGCTCATTCCGGAACTGACCGTCGCCGAGGCCAAGGCGCTCATTCGCGACGGCATCATCGCCGGCGGCATGATCCCCAAGGTCGAAACCTGTTTCGATGCGCTTGATTATGGCGTGGAGGGCGTCGTCATTCTCAACGGCAAAACCCCGCATGCGGTGTTGATCGAACTGTTCACCGAATACGGCGCCGGCACGCTGATCGTGAAATAGACCTGCCGTAACGGTTTGTCCCGCCCGGTGTGTTCTCGCATCAAAAGCTTCAGGGAGAACCGTTTGACTATGAAAATGGCGGGGCACCGGCCCTGACACCCCGCCACTTTCCGGTGAGCTCTCGCTCACCGATCCGTTTATTCAACGGATTGGTTTATAAAATGCGGCATGGATTTTGTCAACAGCTTCGTTTATAAAATACCCATGCAAAACCAGTCCACCGCTGACCGAGTGCTTGTCGCGTTGAAGCTCAAGGGGCCGCAAACGGCTCGTGAGATCGCCGATGCGTTCGGGTTGAGCGTCATGGGCGCGCACAAGGTTCTGGGCGGGCTTGGCGAGGCCGGGCTGGTGCATTTCGAGGATGTTGCGACGGGGCGGGGTCGGCCGCGTCGCCTGTTCGCCCTGACCGAAGCCGGGCATCGCCGCTTTCCCGACCGTCATGCCGAACTCAATGCCGAGTTGATTGAAACGATAAGGGCGAGTTTCGGCGAGGAAGGCCTTGACCGTCTGGTCGGCACGCGCGCGGCGCGGCAGGGCGCCCGCTATGCCGGTCTTTGTGGCGAAACCCTTGCCCAGAAAGTCGCCGGGCTGGCCGACCTCAGGTCGGCGGACGGCTACATGGCGCGCAGTGAAACGCTCGAAAGCGGGGCCTGTCGCCTCATCGAGAACCATTGTCCGATCTGTGCCGCCGCCGAAACCTATGACGGGTTCTGTCGGGCCGAACTCGACACCTTTCGCACCCTGTTCGGATCGGACGCCGAAGTGACACGCGAAGAACACCTGATGGCGGGCGGACGCCGCTGCACCTATCGCATCGCCACGCGAAAAACCGGCTGAACCGGGGTTCATCTGAACAAGGCGATGGGGTAGGGTTCACTCACCAAACCCTCCGAGACGCCATGCCCCCCGCTCCTCTTGACCATGTCACCGACTGGATCTTCGATCTCGACAACACGCTTTATCCGCGCCAGTACGACCTGTTCGCCCAGATCGACAGGCTGATCACCCGTTATGTCATGGATGTGACCGGCCGCGCCCATGACGAAGCGCGCCAGATGCAAAAGCAGTTCTACCGGGAATACGGCACGACCCTTCGCGGACTGATGGCCGATTACGGCACCGATCCCGAACACTATCTCAAGACGGTGCATGCGATCGATTATTCCTGTGTTGTTGAAAACAGGCCGCTGGTCGAGGCCATTGCCGCCCTGCCCGGACGCAAGTTCATCTTCACCAATGCCGATACCGGCCATGCCGAGGCGGTCCTCACCCGGATCGGTGGCGCAGATCTGTTCGAGGCAATTTTCGACATTCGTGCCGCCCGGTTCGAGCCCAAGCCGGCCCGCTCCGCCTACGACCTGTTCGTCAAAAGTTTCGACATCGACCCGGCCCATGCCGCCATGTTCGACGATATCGAAAAGAACCTTGCCGTGCCGTTCGAAATGGGTATGGCGACCGTGCAGGTGGTGCCGGATGAAAGCTACGCTCCGGTCGATCGCGACCATTGGGAAACGACGCAGGCCGACGACGCACTGCATGTGAACTTCGTCACCGACGATCTCACCGGCTTTCTTTCCGGGACGTAGTCGCTCAGTCCCTTTGCGGCCGGACCGCGATCAAAGCCTCGGGACAGACGATGTCGGAGAACTGTCCGTCCGGTGCCAGTTCGAAAAGGCCGGCCCTCAATTCGGTCTCGAATGCCGCGCGCCGGTCCCCGAGCGCCGTCGGCGAGGTGACCGACAGCGAATAGGCAAACCCGACGATATCGTCCGGTCCAAGATCGCGCACGAGAATGCGGCCGATAAGCGACAGGTCCGAAAAGGCCGATTTGACCAAAACCGTTTCGTGTCGTTGAAAACCGCCGTCGTGGCGGAGCCTGCGCAGAACGGCGTTTTCCGGGACATAGGTTGCCGAGACCCGGTCGAGCAGCGGCTTCCAGGCCGGATCGCTTGAAATGACGTGATCGTCGAAAAACGCCACCGCCCCGTCGGGAACGACCATCGTATCGAGCATCTCGAGCGTTTTTTCCCGATCCATCCAGTGGAAGGACCGGCCCATGGTTACCAGCCGGAAGAGCCCCATTTCCGGCGTCAGGTCGTAGGACGAGCCTTTCCGGAAACGGACCGTCACGCCCGCCGCTTCGGCATCGGCCCGTGCGGCGTTGAGCATTTCGTCTTCCGGATCGATCCCGAGAACGTCCATGCCGCGTCTGGCAAAGCCGATGGCCAGCATGCCGGGTCCGCAGCCGAGATCGAGCACGCGATCTCCCGGATTGAGACCGACCCTTTTGACGACATCGTCGATCAGGGCGTCCGGATAGGGGGTGCGAAAGCGGGTGTAATAGGCGGCCGTCGACTGGAAACGGTGCGGCGCGAACGGAATGCTGGACATGACGACTCGGATCGGACTGGAGAACAAAAAGCCTGACACGGGACTGTGTCAGGCTTTTGACCTTATCCGCCCGCTTGGGCGTGACACAGCTATTTCACCAGATCGCCCTTTAGGGCGGCGGCGATCAGCGTCCGTGTGTGCTCGACACCGTAAAGCGCAACGAATGAGCCGAAACGCGGCCCCTGGTCCTGGCCGAGAAGCACCTGATAGAGCGCCTTGAACCAGTCGCGCAATTGGGTGAACCCGTGCGTCTTGCCGATCTCGTAGACGATGTTTTGCAGCATTTCGGCATCGTTGGATCCGGCATGGGCGGCCAGTTCGTCGCTGAGCGCCTGCATGGCTTTGGCCTCGTCCGGCGTTGCCGCGCGGAACACTTTGGTCGGTTTGACGAAGTCGTCGAAATATCTGACCGCATAGCCGGCCAGCCGGTCGAGTTCGGGATGGTTTTGAGGCGTTGCGCCGGGCACGTAACGCGAAATGAACCCCCAAAGAACCGATTTGTCCTCGGCATTGGCGGCCGACACGAGGTTCAAAAGCAGCGCAAAGCTGACCGGCATGTCTTCCTGCGGCGGATGGCCGGCATGGATATGGAAGGCCGGGTTTTCCAACAAGGCCTTGGTATCCTGCCGGCGATAGGCGTCGACGAAAGCGTAGTACTCGTCGACGGCGCGCGGGATGACGTCGAAATAGAGTCGCTTGGCCGTGCGCGGCTTTTGAAACATGTAGAGCGCTAGGCTTTCCGGGCTGGCATAGGTCAACCACTCATCGATGGTGATGCCGTTGCCCTTGGACTTGGAAATCTTCTGGCCCTGTTCGTCGAGGAAGAGTTCGTAGACATAATGCTCCGGCGCCGGTGCGCCGAGGATGACGCAAATCCGGTCGTAGACCGACTGGTTGGTCTGGTGGTCCTTGCCGAACATCTCGAAATCGACGCCGAGCGCCGCCCAGCGCATGCCGAAATCGGGCTTCCATTGCAGCTTCACCTTGCCGCCGGTCACCGAAAGGGTGGTGTCGGTGCCGTCCTCGTCGGCAAAGGTGATGGTGCCCTTTTCGGCATCGACATGCTTCATCGGCACATAGAGCACCCGGCCCGTGGTTGGCGAGATGGGTAAAAACGGCGAATAGGTTGCCTGCCGCTCGGCGCCGAGGGTGGGGAGCATCACCTTCATGATGTCCTCGTAGCGCCGCGCCGCCTCAATCAGCTTTTCGTCGAAACGGCCGGACGTATAGTAGTCGGTGGCGGAAACAAACTCATAGTCGAAGCCGAACTGGTCGAGGAAGCGCCTTAGCATCGCATTGTTGTGATGGGCGAAACTTTCGAAATCGCCGCCGAACGGATTGGGTACCCAGGACAATGGCATCTGCAGATAGGGCTTCAGCGCCTCAATATCCGGCACCGTGTCCGGGATCTTGCGCATGCCGTCCATGTCGTCGGAAAAACACAAGAGCCGCGTCGGAATCTCGTCACGCGTCAACAGGCGAAAGGCGGTGCGGACCATGGTGGTGCGCGCCACTTCGCCGAAGGTGCCGATATGCGGCAGGCCCGACGGGCCGTAGCCGGTTTCAAACACCGCCTCGCGCTTGCCCGTTTTCTGAAGCCGTTTGACCAGCTTGCGCGCCTCCTCGAAGGGCCAGGCGCGCGCCTCTTGCGCGGCGTCAAACAGGCTGGGATCGAGTTCGGGAAGCATAGCGTTGGTGCACTTTCGTGTCTTGGGTTGACGGCCCCTTGTCGGGTCGCACGGTGTTGCACCAGTTAAGGGGCTGACGTCAACAAGTTCGCCGTGGCATCGGTCAGGCCGGAAAGCGGCTTTCGAGCCAGTCGACGGCGAAAGCGACGATCTCGGCGGCGGGAACGAGCAGGCTGTCCGCATTCCCGATCCTGCCTTCACTGCCACGCCCGGTGGCGAGAAACGCCGTGACGATGTCGGCAAAATAACCGTCGGGCAGACCGGCGACCACCGGCTCGCCGGTAGTGAATTCCTCGATCGTGCGCCAGACCACGCCGTCACCGGAGGCGAATGGCACATCGTAGCGCAGGATGCGCTTGCCGGGAACCTGGGCGAGATGCTCGGCATGATGAAGCAGGGTCATGGTATCGCGCGGCGCGCCGATATTGATAACCTTGCCACCTGCGGCAACGAGCCTGGCGAGCGGTGAGTCCTCGCCATAGCCGTAATCGAGCGGGTGATCGGCGACGAGCCATTCCGCCTTTGCGCCAAGGGCGGCGACAGACGCGCCAGGATTGCCGCTTCTGAGGGCACCGGGGGTCGTCCTCAAGAACTCGGGCAGGATTCAGTTGTCGCGCGTGGCGCGCGACATCAATACGTCAAAGGGCTGGACGTGCGCGCGCCATTCCGGCGGGACCGCGCCGTCGTCGGAAAGCAGTTTTCCACCGTCATTGATGTTCCAGTCGGTATAGGCCATCACCGTGCCCTCGGCGCCGACGGCTTCGCGCAGCGCGGCGATAAGCGTATCGGGCCCATTAAGCAGGGGCCCGACCCGGCTCACGGCGGCATGAACCATGACGATGTCACCCGGCATAAGGCCAAGTGCCAGGAATTGATCGCGCAACATGCTACGCGTCCAGAAGCGCGGCTTTCGGGTTTCGGTCATTTGCGGCTCTTCCAGGCGGGTCTCTTGCTGTGCCAGCATCAGAGGTCTGCATGGACCAGATGTCTTGTCAATCGGCTCCGCGCTCATTAGGAAAGGTCGATCCATGAAGGGAAAATCCGATGGCCCTCACGCCGCAAGAAGCGCTTATTTACCTGATGGTGGTCTCCGCGGCCGCCGACCGCACCCTTTCCGATGGTGAAATCGAACGGATCGACGGGCTCGTCGCCCGCCTGCCGGTCTTTGCCGGCTTCGACAGGGTGCAATTGCCAACCCTGGCCAAGGCGGCGCTCGATCTGACCCAGAAGGCCGACGATCTTTCCGACGTTCTGGACGTTATCTTCGCCGATTTTCCGGAGCGGCTTTATGACACCGCCTATGCGCTCGCGGTCGAACTTGTCGCGGTCGACCTCAACCTCAATCAGGAAGAGTTGCGCTGGCTCGAAATGATCGGCGATTATCTCGAACTCGACAAGTTGGTCATCGCCGCCATCGAGCGCGCCGCGCGTGCCCGTCTCAAAAAGCCCTGAGACCGCTGCTCTCACGCCTTTGACCGATAGATGGCTGACATAGGCGCCAGCAAGGCGCCGATGTCGTCTAGATCATTTCACCGTTTCATTGAAACGCTGAAATGATCCAACTCTTTGTTTTGTCGCGTTTTCGAGTTGCAAAACCGGTATCCACTTTTGCTGAAAACGCTCTAGGCGGTGTGCGAGAAAGTGGCTTCGGGTTTTTTAAAAAACGAACACCGCGATCACAAAGAGATAGAGCGCACGTTTTGGGTCAACCAAAACGAGAGAGTGTTCTAGTAGAATCCGATGGGGAACCACCTTAAATAGAGTTCGTCCATCTTGCCCGAGCGGGCGAGGCGCGCCAGGGCGGAATCGAGAGCCGAAGTGACGTCGTCGCGATCCTGGGCCACGGCGATGGCCAGCCCTTCACCGAAAAAATCGGGCCGGAAATAGGCGTCGCCGGTAAAACCGCAGCAATCTGGGTTTTCTCCAAGCCAGAAGGCGGCTCTGAGCCCGTCGCCGAAAAACCCGTCCGCTTCGCCGGTTTTCAAAAGATCGAGGGCATCGAATTCCGTTCCGGCTTCGATCTGTTTTGCTTCAGGCAGGTAGCGGGCGAGGAAATCGGCATGGCGTGAGCCGGTTCTCACCGCGATGGTCTTGCCGGCAAGATGCTCCGGGGCAAAATTGCTGCCATCGGTCGTTGCGTCGGGTAAAACGAAACGACCGGGAAACCGCAGGTAGACCGAAGTGAACTCAAACCGTGCGCCGGTTTGCGCGTCGAGCACCAGCCCCCCGATCAGCGCGTCGCCCTGATTGTCGGCAAGAGCTTCGGCGACCTGCTCCCAGGGCCAGGCCTGCAGCGTGCACACGGTCTGCAATTCGCTGCAGATCGCCTCGGCCAGATCGATATTGTACCCGACCAGCGCACCGGAGTCGTCGCGATAGTTGAAGGGCGGATAGTCCGCCGTCGTCAGCAGGCGAAGCGCCGGCAGGGTTTGCGCCGGTTTTACCGACTGTCTTTCGTTGGGGTCGTAGTGACGGGGCAGGACCTGACCCGTTGCGGTCCCGGCCAGAAGGACGCAAACGCACGTGGCGGCGCCAAGCGACCGCCATCTCTTCCGAACACCGCCGATGTGAATCGCCGCAATCATCTGAAATCAAGCTTATGCGCTATCGCCAGGCAACGGAAAAGCCCCCGCTTTTGCCAAGAGCACGTGTTCCGATAAAATCGGTATTCATGCTCTATATAGTTGTTGTCGCGGCGGTCTTCATGAAAGACCGGAGCCGGTTTTTTCGTACGCCGCTTCAGAGACGCTTTGTCAACTTGTCCTGACGGGGCGTTCTAGGCAAAATCCCGTATTTCCGAGCCGGATCCGGGTGCTGCACCATTTTTCCGCCAATGTGGGAAAGTGTGGGACAAAAGGGGTCGGCGCCGGATCTTGGGGACGCCGATCTTGTCTGAAGCGGACGCACTGGTTGCGGCCATTACCGGCTGCGACACCGCCGAAAGCCTGAACCTTTTGGCCCATGCGGACGCATTGGGTGTTGATCCGCTCGTTTTAATGCGGGCGCGGCTGTGGCTCGACGAGACGCTGATCGCCGAACGGGCGGCAAACTGGGCCGGGCTTGCCTTCGCGCCGGCCATTCCCGAAACCGCCCGTTTCACCACAAGGGATGTGCCGCTCGAAGCCCTTGCCGAAGCCCGAACGCTTCGGCTCGTTTTGATCGACAGGGAAGTGCTGTTCGTTTCGCCCGATTTTCGGCAATTCCTGGCGCTGGCCCAGCATATCGCCGATAACCAAACGATGCGGCGGCACATTTGCGTGGTGCCACTGAGCGAGATCAGGCGGTTTCTCGCCAGACGCAACCAGAAGCGTCTACTCGATTTCAGTCGGCAGAACCTCGCGCAAAAATGGCCCTTCGCCACCGCCCATCTCGATCTCGGTTTCGCGACGCGCCTGGGTTTCGTCGTTGGTCTCGTTTTTCTGCTGGCGGCGGCGGTTCTGGCGCCGTTCGAGGCGCGGCCGTTTCTGGTGCCCGGCCTGTTCTTCATTCTGGTCCTGCCGGCCTGGTTCCGTATCGCCGCCATCATCGACGAGCCCAACCCGACCGATGCCGATCGGAACAGTCTTGTCGGGGACGCGGAACTGCCAGTCTATTCGGTTCTCGTTCCTTTGCGCGACGAAGCGCATATGGTGTCCCAGATCGTCAGGGCCCTGCGCCAGCTCGATTATCCGGGCGAAAAGCTCGACGTGAAATTCGTGGTCGAGGCCGATAGTCCGATGACCGTTGCGGCGGTCAAACGCCATCTTGCCCAAACCGGGTTCGAGCTTGTTACCGTGCCGCGCGCCGCGCCGCTGACCAAGCCGAAGGCGCTCAATTATGCCTTGCCCTTTACCCGTGGCGCCTTCGTCGTCGTTTATGACGCCGAGGACGTGCCGGAACCGGATCAGCTGCGCCGGACGGCGTCCCTGTTTGCGAGACGCCCCGATATCGGCTGCATTCAGGCTGAACTCGTGGCCGACAATGCCGACGAGACCGTGCTGACCGCTCTGTTCGCCTCAGAGTATTCCGGCCAGTTCGGCATCATGCTGCCGGGTTTGGCCCGCTGGGGCTTTCCCATGCCGCTCGGTGGAACGTCCAACCATTTCCGGCGCGACGTCCTCATGGAAATCGGGGGCTGGGATGCCTTTAACGTCACCGAGGATGCCGATCTGGGCCTGAGACTGGCCCGATGCAGAAAACGCTCCGCAACCCTCACCTCGCGCACCTATGAGGAAGCGCCGGTGACAGTCTCGGCCTGGTTCCGGCAGCGTACGCGCTGGATGAAGGGCTGGATGCAAACCTTTCTGGTCCACAATCGCCATCCACTGACGCTCTGGCGCGACCTCGGCGCGGTCAATTTCCTTGCTCTCGAGATCTATATGATCGGCATGATCTTCACGCCGCCCCTGCACACGGTCTATTTCGCCGCATCGTTCGTTCGGTTCGCTCTTTACGGCGTTGCGACGCCCGGAACGGATGCCCTGTCCTTTGTCGAACTGTTCACGCTGACCTCCGGCTATCTCGCCGCTATTCTGCTTTCGATCTTCGGCCTGATCCGGCTGGGACAGGGGCGGTTGATCAAATTTCAGATCCTGTTGCCGTTTTACTGGGCCCTCATGGGTCTGGCCTCGTTTCGGGCGGGATACGAACTGATCCGGTTTCCCTATTTCTGGCAGAAAACCACGCATGGCATGTCGCAAACCGTGCGTTCGCCGCAACAGGTGGCCGCGGAGGTGGCACCGGACCAAACCGGGTTTGAAGTCACCTGACCGACCCGTTAGGGCGGGCGAAATGGGGGTGGAACAGGCAAATGCCCGTCCCACCGATCGCGTGCTTCCTGGCGGTCTCGCCGTCGCTTAAAACCCTTTTTAGGCTTTCACAGGCTCGGCGAACGCCTTGGAATCCGGGGGATTTTCGGACCGCGCCGCGTTGAGGGTGAGTTCAAGCTCCCGTGCGTTCATGACCAGCATCTGCAGGCGGTTCTCGATATTGGCCAAACTGGTGTCCGGGTCAAAATCGAGCGAGAGCACCTGGATATGCGGATAGCGGTCCTTGACGAATTTCGTCATGCCCCGGCCGAAGACATGGTTGGGCAGGCAACCGAAGGGCTGGACGACGACGAAACTGTGAGTGCCGTGTGCGGCCGCGTGCAGGATCTCGCCGGAGATCAGCCAGCCTTCGCCGGCGCAGTGGACCTTGTCCATATGCGGCCGCGTTACTTCAAACAGCTCGCGCGTGGTCGGCCGCGGCCGGTTGCGGATATAGCCCGTCATGATCCGCGCACTGCGGGAAAGGGCGCGTTCGATGATCTCGATCGTGACCTTGTTGACGACTGAGGTCAGCGCGGAGGGTGTGCCGAAATAATTGTCGTACTCGTCCCGCTTGACCAGAAAGTCGCGGTTGAAGAAATCGACGAAGCGCGGTCCCTGCACCTCCATGCCGTGCGCGACCAGATAGTCTTCGAGGTGATAGTTCGCCACCGGGTGCGCGGACATCAGGATCTCGCCCATCAGCACGACCAGCGGCTTACGGACCTGATCGTCGACCGGGATGGCGTTGAAGGCCGCAACTGCGTCTTTGAGAACGTCGAACGACCCTTTGACGCTGTGCGGCATCCGACGACACAGCGCGTCGATCGCCTCTTCATAGGCGGCCCGGGCCGCGCCGGCATGGCGTTCATAGGGCTCGGTACTGCGCCTGAGGCTTTCGAGCGCGTCGAGGACGGTCAGCCCATAGATCAGATGGAACTGCATGCGCGCATCGAGCCGGAAGCCGGGATGTAAATCGATGATCTCGTCGCCCGAGGTCACGATGGGAACATCGGTCAGCCCCGCCACGTCGAGCGCCTTGCGCGATAGCATCGCGTACTGGCCGGCGCGACAGTCCTTGCAGTTCTGGTGCATGCCGAAAGCGATCTCGGAGGGGTCCGGATGTTCAAGCTCGACATAGCGCAGGAACTCCCCGAGATTCACCTGTGCGGGAAAACAGATATCGCCATTGAGGTGCAGCTTGCCGAGTTCCAGGGCGCGGTCGTCGGCAAGCGGTAACACCTTGGTTCTGACGCCCCGGGAATCCGCAACCGCGCCGACCAGCCGCGAAAAGCCGGGGCTGAGATTGGGCAGCATGATCGTACGACGGCGGCGGTCCGCCTTGGTGAACACAGGCGGCGCCTTGTCCTTTTGTTGGGGTTTCGGCGGTTGGGCGAGGCGGCGCTGGCGAACCGTTTCGATAAAGGAATTGACACGGATGCGCAACGGGCCCTGCGCGTCGCTTTCGTCGAGTTTCAACAAGAGCGCCTGCTTGCCGGCGGCCTGCACGATCCGCTGGATCTCATCGCTGGCGATGGCATCGTGACCGCATCCGAAACTGGTGATCTGGGCGAGTTCGAGGTTCGGATGCCGCGCCACGATCTTCGCGGCGGCATAGAGCTTTGCCTGAACGACACTGTTGACGCGCACCTCGAGGTCGCTGAGGTCCTCGTCTTCGAGATGTGTCAGCGCATCGGACGGAATGACCGGCACGCCGAGGCGGGTGAAATACTTGCCGACATGGTGATTGATGAGCGGATCGTTGTGATAGGGGTGCATGCACAGAACGAGGGCAAACCCGCCGCTTGCCCTCACCGTGTCGATCACCTCCTCGGCGCGGCGATGCATCTCGTTTTCGAACGCGTCCTGGCAGCGATCGGCCTCGGCGATGGCGGCCCGTGTCAGGTCCGCCTCGATGCCAAAGGTTTCCTCGAAATACTTCGCCAGCTGGCGTTCGCGCATTTGACGGTTTTTCCACACGAAGGTCGGCGCATCCACCGTGATCGGCGAAGCGATGTTCGTCCTCAAAACGAGCGGATAGCCGACCAGAACCGGGCACGGACAATCCATGGGAAGGTCCTTGAACCGCGACAGATCGTTCATCATGACCGGGGTGAAGATGCGGTCCACGCCATAGGCCGCCAGCGACTGGAAATGTCCGTGGGCGAGCTTGGCCGGAAAGCAGATGGTGTCCGAAGGGATGCTCGACAGAGCGCTTTCATATTGCTCGTAGCTGCTCTTTTCCGAAATCTTGAGGGTAAATCCGAGTGCCGTGAACAACCCGCGCCAGAAGGGCAGGCGTATCCAGGTATCGAGCGCGCGCGGGATGCCGATGGTGATGTTGCGCGGTTCTGAAAGGGGATTGACCGGATAGCGCTTGAGGACGTTGCGTTCGCGTTCCTCAATGAGATTGGGCACGCTTTCGATGCGTTTCGTTGCCGCCTTCACCTTTTCACGGAAACTGTCGTCGGACATGTCGCCGAGAATTTCGCCGCGCTCGCAGCGGTTGCCGCGTACGTAATGGGACCCGTCGGCAAAGCGCACCAGCGTGCGTTTGCAATGGTTGGCACAGCACGGACAGGGGTCGATGGCTTCCTCGTGATAGGCGAGGGTTTCGAGCCGGTCGAGGCCGATGAAGGAGCTGGCGGCGCCTGCCTGTTGCCGTTCCCTGGTCAAAAGGGCGATGCCGATCGCACCCATGAATTCCGCATGCGGTGCGCGGGTGACCTCGCGGCCGGTATGCAGTTCCATGGCCCTCAGGATAGCGTCGTTCTTGAACGTGCCGCCCTGCACGACGATGTGCTGGCCGAGCGCCTCGAGATTGTGCAGCCGGATGACCTTGGTGAAGGCATTCTGGATGATGGAGCGGCAAAGTCCTGCAAGGACGTCGTCCACCGATTTGCCGTCCTTCATCTCGGTGACGACCCGCGAACGCATGAAGACCGTGCAGCGGCTCCCGAGATCCGAGGGCGCCTCGCTTAAGAAGGCCCGCTCGGCGATATCTTCCACCGCGACGCCAAGACTTGCCGAGAAGGTTTCGATGAAGGCGCCGCACCCGCTCGAACAGGCCTCGTTGAGGGTAATCCCCGTGATGATGCCATTGTTGAGAAAGATCGCCTTCATGTCCTGCCCGCCGATATCGAGCACGAAGGAGGCGTCGGGCTGGTATTTGAGCGCGGCTCGCGCGTGCGAAATCGTTTCGACGGCATGGTAGTCGGCGTGGAAAGCCGCCGCCGTCAGGTCTTCGCCATAGCCGGTGGTGCCCGCGCCGATCACGTTGAGTTCGATGCCGCGGGACCGTGCGTCGTCGCGCGCCGCGATCAGGGCGTCGCGCAGGACATCGAGCGGGGCGCCCTTGTTGTTGGCGTAATGCGAGGCGACGATACGTTCCTTGTCGTCCAGGAACACGAACTTGCTGGTCGTCGAACCGCAATCGATGCCAAGGGTCACGTCCAGACGCCCGTGATCGGGTGGAAGCGCTGCGGTTTCCTGCGGCGGACGGTGACGCTGGAAGAAAGCGCGCCTGTCGTTTTCGCTGGCGAACAGGGCCTGGTTCGACAGCATGGACGCCGCATGATGCGGCTTCGGTTTCGTGTCGAAAAGCGCGATGAGGTTTTTGGCGCTATGGGTGCGCGTGTGCCCCGTCAGCGGGGTCAGCGTCGCCAATGCTGCGCCGAGCGCGACGATTACTTCCGGCCGCTCCGGTACGATGATGTCGTCGTCCTCGAGCTGCAGATGTTCGGCGAAGGCCGCGATGAGGCGGCGGTTGAAGGTCAGCGGCCCGCCCTCGAATACCACCGGCGCCCGGATCGTGGTGCCCTGCGCCAGCCCGCCAATGGTCTGCTTGGCGACGGCATGAAGCGTCGACAGAGCCAGATCCGCCTTGCCGACGCCCTGATTGAGGAGCGGCTGGATGTCGGTCTTGGCGAACACGCCGCACCGACCGCTCACCTGAAAAACCTTTTCGCCGCGTTCGGCGAAGGCGTTGAACTCTTCAACCGGAATCTCGAGAAGCTGGGCGATCTCGTCGATGAAAGCGCCCGTTCCGCCGGCGCAGACTCCGTTCATGCGCATGTCGGACGCGATGAGTTGTCCGGAGGTCGTATCGAAATGAAAGAAGATGATCTTGGCGTCCTGCCCGCCGAGCTCGATGGCCGTGCGCGCATGCGGATGCAGATGCTTGACGGCGATGGAGTTGGCCACCACCTCCTGCACGAAATCGATGCCGAGGTGATCGGCGATCAGCCTGCCACCGCTGCCGCACATGGCAACGCGCAACGGGGCGGCCGGATAACGGTCCTCGATCAGTTCGATAAGCTCACGCACGCAACGGCTCTGTTCGCCGAAATGGCGCCGGTATTCCGAAAGAACCAGCCGTTTCTCGCTGTCGAGCACCGCGATTTTCGCGGTCGTCGAGCCCACGTCGATGCCAATCAGCAAGTCGCTCGCACCGGCGTCCCGACAACAGGGCACATCGGTTCCCGAACCGGGTTCGAATGTGTACGGTGTGTTGGACGTCTTGTTTTCTTCGGGAAACACCTTGTTCAAAGCACACCTCACTTCGCTACGATTGCCGTCATTGTGCCGACTCTCACCCTACAATGAAAACGCTTGTTTGCAATCATGTGTTTGCAAACAAGGGGGAGTGGTGTAGAGTCGCAGCACGGCAAAACGGACAGGAATGCGATGGTGAGCGACCCGGGACTGCGTGACTATCCAAAGCAGGTTGACGCGCTCGTTGTCGAGGAATCGGAACCGGATGCGGATGTTCCCGCGCCCTTGCGATCCCAGGCCACCAGAGATCGCATCCTTGTTGAAGCGCGTCATCTGTTTGCCGAACACGGCTACGAGCGAACGACGATGCGGGCCATTGCCGCGGCAGCAAACATCAACGTCTCGATCGTGGCGCGATATTACGGCAGCAAGGCGGATCTGTTTGCTCTCGCGGCGCAATTCGACATTCACCTGCCGGATCTGAGCGCCGTGCCGCCGGACAAGCGGGGCGAGGCGATCGTCAAACATATTCTCGACATCAGGGAGCAGTCCGACGACAGCGATCCGCTTTTCGCGCTGGTGCGTTCGGCGATGTCGCACGATGTCGCGCGCCAGCGCTATTTCGAATTCCTCAAAAAACAGGTCGACCAGGTCGTGATGCCCATGATTCCGGCAGAACGGCGCGACGAGGTTTTCGGGCTGATCTCCATCCAGATGATCGGCATTGCCTTTGGCCGCTATATCCTGAAGCATCCGCACGTAACGTCCCTGAAAAAGGACGTCCTTGTGCGCGAGATCGGCGCGATACTGCAAAAATACTTGTCGGACGCGGCGTAAGCCGCACAAACGGCCGTATATCCCGTGCAAGAATCCAGACAAGCCAGCCGCTTTTGCCCCGCCGATGCGCTCTGGCGGTCCATCGGTGCGATTTGCACCTGCCGATCGTCCGCCGGACGCGCCAACGACATCCAAGCCGTTGGATAAGGGGCGACACGAATGCTGGAGATGCACAGTTTCTGGAGCGGGTGAAGGGAATCGAACCCTCGTCGTAAGCTTGGGAAGCTTCTGCTCTGCCATTGAGCTACACCCGCCCGGATGCCAACCGGGTCGAGCGACGCCGACCCGTTCCGGTCGTTTACCCTTCTGCGACAAAGCCGTTTTGACGTCAAGCCGGCTTGGGGGCGCGATGGTAAAAAGCGCGCGGGCGCGCACAGGCGCAAAGGACGGTGTATTCTACCAGTTTTTAACACCCTGACCGCTAATCTAGACTGTGGCTGCTGGACGAAAGACGGACAGGACCAGCAAGCACTGATGCCGACCGGGGGTGACCTGAATGAAACTTCGCGTGATCTTGCTCGTATTTCTTGGCGTGTTGAGTTTTGCCATCCCGGCCGCCGCCGCTCCCGTTTCTGTGACCGTCGATATTTCCGACCAGAAAATGTACGTCCGCGTCGGCGCCTTCACCAGATATACATGGGATGTTTCGACGGCGCGCAGCAATTACCGCACGCCGATCGGCTCGTTCCAGCCGATCCGGATGCATGTCAAATACTACTCGAAGAAGTATCACGGCTCGCCGATGCCCTATTCGATCTTCTTTTACGGCGGTTACGCCATTCACGGCACCACGGATCTGGCCAGGCTGGGCACGCCGGCCTCGCACGGATGCGTCCGACTTGATCCGAAGAACGCCGAAAAGCTGTTCACGTTGGTCAAGAAGAACGGCACGGACAACACGACAATTCAGATCCGCTCCTGAATCTCGGTCCGGTACGTCCATAACGCGCCACCGGAAGCCGGTTGTTGCCGGAAGGCGCGTGGCCGGTGACGCGTTTCCTCGCGAGAAGCGCCCGGAGTTCCGTCCCGATGCGCTCCCGGCTGACGCCGATATCGTCGAGCAGCCAATCCGGTTCCGCGAGCAATTCCCTAAGCGCATGAATGCGTCGTTGCCGGTCGCGGAGGTCGGCGTACCAGTCGACAATCAGTGCAGCAACACGGTGCAGCGGAAGAATGTGTGATCGTGTCATTGGAAGAACCCGTTCTGGCTGGTTTTGTGGAGCAGCATGATCCGGCGACATGAAACATTGATCAAACGAATGTTTTTTGTCATTATGATCGAGGTTATCGATCAAATATGGAGCCGGCCATGCTCTCGCTCGACCCCGACTTCCTGCGCAGTTTCATTGCCATCTGCGATGCCGGCAGCTATGGCGCCGCCGCGACGCAGGTGAACAAGACGCAGTCGACGATCTCCGCCCAGATGAAACGGCTTGAGGATATGCTCGGCGTGGCCCTGTTCGAAAAAGCGGGGCGGCGCAATGCGCTGACGGCGGAGGGCGTGCGATTGCTCGATTACGCCCGTCCCATGGTCAGGCTCAACGACGAAACGGTTCTGGCCTTCCGCCCGCCCGAGGTGAGCGGTGCCATCCGCATCGGCACGAGCGACGACTATGCCCAGGCCTTCCTGCCGCCGATCCTGGCGCGGTTCGCGCGCACCTATCCAGGCATCGAGGTCGAGGTGGTAACCGGCGACGCCGTGGAGCTACGCAGGCGCGAACGCACCGAGCATTTCGACGCGCTGCTGCTGTCCAATTGCGATCCCGGTCTTGATGTCGAAATGCTGCGGTCCGATCCGTTGCATTGGGTTGGCTCGGAGCGTCATTGCCGGCATCTCGACGAACGCGTGCCGCTGGCGCTGTGGTCGGATGGGTGCTCCTGGCGGGGGCAGGCGCTGGCGGCGCTTGCCGCCGGCGGACGCGACTGGCGGCTCGCCTACACCACCTCCAACGCACCGCTGCTCATTGCCACCGTTCGCGACGGGCTCGGCATCACCGTGGCGCCGCGCTGGTATCTGACCCCGGGGCTGAAAATCCTCGACGATATGGATGCGCGCTATCCGCTCGGCGAGGCCAGTATTGTCATCAAGAAGCATCCGGAGGCGAACACGCCGCCGCTCATGGCCTTTCTCGACTATTTAAAGGCCCATTTCCGACCCAGCATCGTGCTTCAGTCGGAAGTCGCATAAGCCCGGAAATGCTTTGACAGCTTGAGCCCCTGGGCCTGGTAGTTGGACCCAAGAGCGCTGCCGTAAAGCGTTTCGGGCCGCTCGGCCATACGTTCGTAGATGAGGTGTCCGATGATCTGGCCGTGTCCGACAAGGAACGGCACCTCGCGGCTCCTGACTTCGAGCACGGCGCGCGCGCCGGCTCCACCGGCGGCGGCATGCCCGAAGCCGGGATCGAAAAAGCCGGCATAATGAACGCGGAATTCGCCCACGAGCGGGTCGAAAGGCACCATTTCGGCGGCATGATCGGGTGGTACCTGCACGGCCTCGCGGGAGACGAGAATATAGAACTCGTCCGGATCAAGGATCAGTTCCGCCGCGCCGCGCCGGTAAAGCGGCTCCCAGAAATCGAGAACGTCGAGCGCATTGCGCCTGTCGACATCGACGACCGCCGTGTGGCGCTTGGACCGAAACCCGATCAGACCGTTCCGGTCGTCGCCCAGAAGATCGATGGACAGCGAAACGCCGTCGCCGATCTCGGCGTCCGGATCGAAAACCAGCGCGTCGCGGGCATTGAGCGCCCGGTGCTCGTCGGCGCTGAGCCGTGTCTTGCCGCGCCGGAACCGCATTTGCGACAGGCGCGAGCCGGTCCTGACCAGAACGGGAAAGGTGCGCGGGCTGATTTCGAGATAAAGCGGGCCGTGATAGCCGGCCGGGATGGTATCGAACCCGCGGGCATTGTCGGCAATGACGCGCGTGAAGATATCCAGCCGGCCGGTCGAGCTTTTCGGGTTGGTGGTGGCGCCGACATCTCCGGGCAGGGCGGCCTGCTCCATGAGCGGCACCAGATAGACGCAGCCGCGTTCGAGCACCGCGCCGTCCGCAAGCTCGATCTCGTGCAGTTTCAGCTCGGCGATGCGGGCGGCAACCGTCACGCCCGGCCCGGGCAAAAAGCTCGACCGGATGCGATAGGCCGTCCGCCCGAGCCGCAGATCGAGGCTCGCCGGTTGAATCTGGTCGGCATCAAGCGGCGCCGCGCTGGCCAGCGCGCCGGTTTCGAACAGGGCCGCGATCATGCGCGCCGAAAAAATGCCTGTCTTCGGTTTGTCCATCCACGCTCCCTTTCCCCTTTCCGATAGCAACCGCAAGGATTGACGCCAAGCCGCAATCGGTCCTAAAGCTGCAAGCCATACGTCGTTCCCACCGTCTATTGTCTTTTCGGAACGGCTTATGGTGGTGATTTGGCCGGTCAGATTGCAGCCACCTAAAATCAAATGCTAAACGACCGTTTCGACCGGCCCCGAAAATGGGCCGGTTTTTTTGTTGGGAGACTTGAAAATGGACCGCGACGACAATCCGCTTGCCGACCCGAAAAACCGCGGCGCCCGTACGCTGATGGTGCAGGGCGGCATCACCCGTTCCCAGCATGGCGAAACCGCCGAAGCCATTTTCATGAATTCCGGCTTTGTCTACGAAAGTTCGGAAGCGGCCGAACGGCGGTTCAAGGGCGAAGAACCGGGCCATATCTATTCGCGCTTTTCCAACCCGACGGTGGCAATGTTCGAAAAGCGCATGGCGCTGATCGAAGGCGCCGAGGCGGCGCGCGGCACCGCGACCGGCATGGCGGCGGTGACGACGGCGCTGATGGCCCAGGTCCGGGCGGGCGATCATGTCGTCGCCTCGCGGGCGCTGTTCGGCGGCTGTCGTTTCGTCGTCGAGGACTACCTGCCGCGCTGGGGCGTGACCTCCACGCTGGTCGATGGGCGTGATAGGGAGGCTTTCGCCCGGGCGATGCAGCCCAACACAAAGGCCGTTTTCCTCGAAACCCCGACCAATCCCACCCTCGAACTCGTCGATATCGCCGGCGTCGCCGAAATCGCCCATGCCCATGGGGCGAAGCTGGTGGTCGACAACGTCTTTGCCACCAGTGTGTGGCAGCATCCGCTCGCGCTCGGCGCCGATCTCGTCGTTTATTCGGCGACCAAGCATATCGACGGGCAGGGCCGGGCGATGGGGGGCGTCATTCTCGGTTCGAACGAGCTTATTTCCGCCGACATCCATACGATCATCCGCCAGACCGGCCCGTCGCTGAGCCCGTTCAACGCCTGGGTGATGCTCAAGGGGCTCGAAACCCTCGATCTGAGGATCCGCGCCATGACGGCCAATGCCGAAAAAATTGCCGCTTTCCTTGCCGATCACCCCAAGATCGACCGGCTGATCTATCCCGGACACCCCTCCCATCCGCAATACGAACTGGCCAGAAGGCAGATGGGCGCGGGCTCGAGCCTGGTCAGTTTCGAGCCAAAGGGGGGCAAACAGGCGGCCTTCCGGTTGGCCGATGCGCTGGCGATCATCGCCATTTCCAACAATCTCGGTGATGCCAAATCGATCCTTTCCCATCCGGCCACGACCACCCATCAGCGGTTCGCGCCCGCGGTCAAGGCGGAACTGGGCATTACCGATGCCCTGCTCAGGCTGTCGGTCGGTCTCGAAGAGGGCGATGATCTCGTCGCCGATCTGGCGTTCGCCCTCGATCAGGTGTGATCGGCTAGGACCGCATGGCCGAAAAAACGTGGCGCCGGTAACGTAAAATCGGGTGGCCAGAGCGTTGCGATCCGGCATCCACACCGCGAACGCCAGTGAAATGGCCCCATAAAAGACGAAATCCGCCACGATAGGAGATAGCTACTAGGATCGGTGCGTTTGGTGGCGCGTGCCGCGCCCCTTTCCCGCCCTTTTGGCCGTCGCATGAAGGGTGCGGTTCCCGGGCCGGCTTGGTTGATGCGTTCCGATAAGGTTCGGCTCGATCCGGATCGTCTTTTTTTGTTGTGCCCTTTGGAGGTGAGCTATCATGAGCGAACAAAGCGCATACATTACAAAAAGATAAGGATACAGGGCGACAAAAAAAGACTAGTCAGACCCAAATCGAACTCAGACTACGGCATCTGGACGACTTTTCCTATGAAACGCATCATCCGTTTTTTCGTTATACTTCTTGGTCTTGCCGGTGCCGGATATGCGGGCTGGTATTTCTTCTTGCAGCCAAAGCCGTTCGTCGCGCCGGCAACGACCGCCGTGACCCGCGGCGATATCCAAATCAATGTGATCGCCACCGGCACGCTCAATGCGTCGACCGTGGTCAGCGTCGGCGCCGAAGTCTCGGGCAAGATCGACGTTTTGCATGTCGAGCTTGGCCAGGAGGTCAAGAAGGGCGATCTGATTGCGGAGATCGATCCGCTCGACAAGGAAAACGCCCTCAAGATTGCCAATGTCGCGCTGCAGAACAATCAGGCGAAGCGGCGCATTCAGGAAGCCACGACCCATCAGGCCGAACTGACCGCCAAGCGGGCCGATCAGCTCAAGGCGCAGAACCTGATGTCGGATTCCGATTATGAGGAAGCCAAACTCTCCCTGGAGACGGCTCAGGCGCAACTCGATGTCATCGATGCCGAAATCACCTCGGCGGAACTGAGCGTGGAAAGCGCCCGGCTTGCCCTGTCCCGCACCAGGATTACCGCGCCGATGGATGGCACTGTCGTCGGCCTGCCGGTCGAAGCCGGACAGACCATCAACGCCTCGTCCTCGTCGCCGACCATCGCCAAACTGGCCGATCTGTCGACCATGACGGTTCAGGCGTCCATTTCCGAAGCCGACGTCCCCAAGGTCACGTCCGGCCAGCGCGCCTATTTCACCATTCTGGGCGATCCGGATACGCCGATCGACGCCACGCTCCTGACCGTCGAACCGGCGCCGGAATCCTTCCAGACCTCCGTTTCCAACGACGCGTCCGCCTCCTCGGGCTCCGCCGTCTACTATAACGGCGTTTTGTCGGTCCCCAATGTGGAGGGCAAACTCAAGATCGCCATGACGGCTCAGGTCACCATCGTCACAAACGAGGTTTCCAACGTGCTGGTCGTGCCCGCTTCCGCCCTTTCCAAGAGGCAGAACGGCGAGACGGAAGTCATGATCTACGACGCCAAGACCCAGACCATCCAGCCGCGCCGCGTCGTTACCGGTCTCGACAATTCCATTCTCGTCGAAATCAAGGATGGTTTGAGCGAAGGCGAAAAAGTTGTCACCAATGGCGGCGGGTCGGCGTCCACCAGCACAAAGACCGGCAGGCCCGGCGGCGGTCCGATCGGCGGTGGCCCCGGTGGTCGTCCGCCCGGCTAGAGTGTTTTCAGGCGAAGTGGAAACCGGTTCGTCGGTTCGAAAACACGATAAAACAAGAAGATGGAGCAGATCACCTGATCTGCTGGAAAAGTGATTTATTCTAGAACAACGGATCCAAAGGCGGGAACCGGTTTTGGGTCGAAACCGATGAAAAGAACAGATGGAGCGGCGATGCAATTCAACATGAGCGTGCCGCTCGCATGGTAACGTTCGGAAGTGTCCGCGAAAGCCTGAACCGGAACCTGTGACAAGCACCAAGATGCCCGAAACACCGATTATTTCTCTGAGAAAGCTGCGTCGGGAATTCAAGAGCGGTGACGAAACCATCGTTGCGCTCAATGACATCGATCTCGATATCGCACGCGGCGAAATGGTGGCCATCGTCGGGTCTTCGGGATCGGGCAAGTCGACGCTGATGAACGTACTCGGTTGTCTCGACCAGGCTTTCACCGGCGAATACATGTTCGAGGGGCGCGACATCCGCAAGTTCAAGGTCGATGAGCTGGCCGAACTGCGCCGCGAGCATTTCGGTTTCATCTTCCAGCGTTACCAGCTCCTCGCCGATCTCGACGCGATGGAGAATGTCGAATTGCCGGCCGTTTATGCCGGCGTGCGCAGCGGCGAGCGGCGCAACCGCGCCAAAGACTTGCTGGAACGGCTCGGACTTGATGATCGTGCCCGCCATCGCCCCAATGCCATGTCCGGCGGCCAGCAGCAGCGCGTTTCGGTGGCGCGGGCCCTGATGAATGGCGGCGAGGTCATTTTCGCGGACGAACCGACCGGCGCGCTCGATAGCCACACGGGCGCCGAGTTGCTCGATCTTTTGCGCCACCTCAATGCCGAGGGGCACACCATCATCGTTGTGACCCACGAAAAGGCGCTGGCCGATGCCATGCCGCGCCGGATCGAGATCAGCGACGGCAGGATCGTCGCTGACACGAAAAGTGCGCCTGCGGAGACAAGCGAAAAGGCGCAACATCAATCCAGGCTCAGGCGCAACTGGGGCTGGGTCGATTCCGTGTCCCGCCTGTTCCAGGCCTTCGCCATGGCCCTTCGCGCCATGGCCAGTCACAAGCTGAGGACGTTCCTCACCATGCTCGGCATCATCATCGGCATTGCCTCGGTGGTGTCCATGGTCGGGCTGGGTCAGGGCTCTCAGGAACAGGTGCTGTCGCGTATCAGCGCCATGGGCACCAATACCATCAACATCTTTTCCGGCGCGAGTTTCCGCAACCGCGGCGGTCCGCGCGTCGAGACGCTGACGGCCGCCGACGCCATGGCGATCGAACACTTGTCAGTTGCCGACAGCGTTACCCCGCGCGTCACATCCGGCGGTTCCGGCCTTTATCGCGACATCTCGGCTTCGGTTACCATGAACGGGGTCGGGGCACAGTATTTCCGCGTTTCCGGTCTCGAATTCACCGAGGGCGTCGGTTTCAGCCAGGACAGTGTCGACAAACTGTCCCAGGACGCGGTGATTGACACCACGGCGCGCGACACCTTCTTTCCCGATGGGGCCAGTCCGATCGGCAAGGTGTTGCTGGTCGGCAAGCTGCCATTGAGGATCATCGGTGTGGTCGACGCCGGTTCGAGCGGCGGCATGGCGTCCAACACACTCAACCTCTATGCGCCCTATACCACGGTGATGCATCGCTCGCTCGGGCAGTCCTACCTTTCCAACATCACCGTACGCGTCAAGGACGAGGTCTCGATGGACGATGCCGAAAAACAGATTTCGGCGCTCCTGCTCCAACGCCACGGCACCAAGGATTTTACGCTGCTGAACACGGATGCCATCCGCGAAACCATCGAATCGGCGACCCAGACACTGACATTGTTCATCTCCGCCATCGCGCTCATTTCGCTTCTGGTCGGCGGCATCGGGGTGATGAACATCATGCTGGTTTCGGTGACCGAACGCACCCGCGAGATCGGCGTGCGCCTGGCCATCGGGGCCCGGCGCGGCGACATCATGCGTCAGTTCCTCATCGAGGCGGTGATGGTGTGCATGGTCGGCGGCGGCATCGGCATCGGTTTGAGCTTCGGTATCTCGCTTCTCGTGCCGCTCTTGATATCCAGCCTCACCGTGCCGCTGTCGGCATCGACCGTCGGTCTCGCCTTTGCCTTTTCGACCCTGATCGGCGTGCTGTTCGGTTTCATGCCGGCCCGTTCGGCGGCGCGGCTCGATCCGGTCGAGGCTTTGGCCTTCGAATAGAGTTGTATGTCACCAAAATCGATGCGCACGCCGCTCCAGGGGTGCGAATGGCGCCGGTCGCGTTCTGTTTTTTTCTGGAGCGTTTTCAGCAAAAGTGGATACCGGTTTTGCAATTCGAAAACGCGATAAAACAAAGAGTTGGAACATTTCAGCGTTTCAATGAAACGGTGAAATGACCTAAAAGACGCGCAGGAAGCGCCCGACAGGGGTTTATAGAAACTGTCCGAGTTCGTCCTGAACCCGCGACAGGATCTCCACGTGCGGGCGAACGTCGGGGCCCAGCAGGGCGATGATGTCCTGGATCAAAAGATTGAGCGCGAAATGGAGGCCGATCGGCATGCCCATGAAGAAGCTGGACTCGTTGGGCAGGGCAACCAGATAAGGGGACTTGCCCGTCGCCCAGTCGCAGAACTCGTCACAAAAGAACACCACCTTAATGCCGGCGGCGACGGCGGCGTCGAGCAGAACGGGCCCCTGGGCGGCGTAGCGGAAATTGTCGATCATGATCAGCGCCTTTTTCGGGACGCTGTCGGTGAACAGGTTGCCGTAGACGCCATCGACGGTATCGAGCGATACGACGCCGTTTCTGACATAACGCAACCGCTGGCTGAGCCCGTCGGCGAGATAGCGCATGTTCTGGAAACCGGCGACATAGATGGTGTCGGCTTCGGCCATGAGCCTGACGATCTCTCCCCACGTTCCGGACGCGCGGACGGCAATGACCTTTTGAAGCGCCGCGATCGCCAGGGACAGATCGGAATCATCGCTGCGATCGAGGGCCGCCTTGTAGCTTTCGAAACGGGAGGCGACCCGGCTGGCGCGCGGACCGTAAAGGTCGTTCTTGACGCTTTCCCGGGCGGCAGAGGCGCTCTGGAATCCAAGTTTTCTGAAAAACCGCGTCAGCGTCATCGGGCTGACGCCGATCTTGTCGGCGAGCACCGCGCCGCTTTCCACCACGATCGCTTCCGGTCGCGCGCAAAGGTAGGCGGCGATACGCGCCTCATGTCTGGTCAGGGATGCTTTTTGTTCCTGGATTGCAGAAAGCAGCCGCTTGCTCATGCTGTAATCCCTTTAACGGATCTGGCCTCCGATCCGGTTTGTCATGGGGCGCTCCAGTCGGATATCGCTGGATTCATCGCTCACCTCATGTCGGATGTTCGGCCGGCGTGCCTTGCTCCGGCCTGAAGCCCGCGCTGGCAACGAAAAGCCGTCGTGTGTAGTCCTCCGAAAAGGTCTCGGTCTCAAGCGCGTCGGCTGACAACAGCTCGACGATCCGGCCATCCTTCATCACCACCAGCCGGTCGCACATGTGATTGACGATGCCGAGATCGTGGCTGACCATGATGAAGGTGAGATTGTGGGCCGTGCGCGCCTGTTCGAGAAGATTGAGGATTTCCGCCTGGATGGAGGCATCGAGGGCCGACGTCGGCTCGTCGAGCAACAGGACCTTGGGTTCGACGATCAGGGCCCGCGCGATGGCGATACGCTGGCGCTGGCCGCCGGAAAGCTGATGGGAATAGCGGAACCGGAAACCGGAGCCGAGGCCCACCTCGTCGAGGGCCCGCGCGATGCGTTCTTCCTTCTTGTCGAGCCGATGGATGAGCAGCGGCTCGCGCAACAGCATATCGACGGTCTGGCGCGGATGCAGCGATGCATAGGGGTCCTGAAACACCATCTGCACGTCGCGATAAAAACTCTTTTCGCGATGCTGGTCGGAATAGGTCTGCCCATCCACCATCAACTCGCCTTCGCTAAAGGCATTGAGGCCGGCGATTGCCCGCAAAAGGGTCGATTTGCCCGAACCCGATTCCCCGACGATGCCGAAGGATTCGCCTTCCATCACGTCGATCGACACATGGTCGAGGGCAACGAACCCGTCGAATTTCACGACCATGTCGTATGTGGCGAGAATATCGTTCATGCGGCCCATTCCGGCTGGCGATCGAGAACTGGCAGGGGATGGCGATGGCTGCCGATCTGCGGCAGGCAGTTGAGCAACCCCCTGGTATAGGGATGACGAGCGTTTTTGAGGTCGGCCGAGGGCAGTTCCTCGACCACCTTGCCGGCATACATGACCAATACCCGGTCGCAAAAGGACGAGACCAGTCTCAAATCGTGCGAGATGAAGATGAGCCCCATGCCGCGTTCCTTGACCAGCTTGTCGAGGATCTTGAGGACCTCGAGCTGAACCGTCACGTCGAGCGCGGAGGTCGGTTCGTCGGCAATCAGCAGTTCGGGCGCGCAGACCAGCATCATGGCGATCATGACGCGTTGGCCCATGCCGCCGGAGACCTCATGCGGAAAAAGATCGAACACGCGTTCGGGATCGCGGATCTGAACGGCCTCGAGCATGGCGAGCGTGCGCCGGCGCGCCTGGTCGCCATTGACCCGTTCATGCGTCTTGAGCGTTTCCATGATCTGCCGGCCGATCGACATGACCGGGTTGAGCGAATATTTCGGGTCCTGCAGGATCATGGCGATGCTCTTGCCGCGCATGACCCGACGGTCCCGCGCCGAAATGCGCATGAGATCGGTGTTCTCGAACTTGAGCGCATCGGCGCTGATCTGGGCATTCTTTGCGGTCAGGCCCATGATGGCGCGGCCCGTCTGGGACTTGCCGGAACCGGATTCCCCCACGATGCCGAGCCGTTCGCGCCCGAGCGAGAAGGAAACGCCGCGAACCGCTTCGCTGACGCCCGTTCGGGTTGGATAAACGACACGCAGGTTTTCAACCGTCAAGAGCGCCGTCATTGTCCGCCCTCCTTGGGATCGAGCGCGTCGCGCAAGCCGTCGCCGAGAAGGTTGAAGCCGAGGCTGACGATGAGAATGGCGAAACCCGGCATGGCAGCCACCCACCATTGATCGAGAATGAAGCGGCGGCCGTCGGCGATCATCGCGCCCCATTCCGGCATGGGCGGTTGGGCCCCGAGGCCGAGAAAGCCCAGGCCCGCGGCGGTCAGGATGATGCCGGCCATGTCGAGCGTCACCCTGACGATCAGCGAAGAAAGGCAGAGCGGCATGACGTGCCTGATGACGATGCGGAAGGGCGAGGCACCCATCAGCTTGACCGCCGCGATGAAATCCGATTTGCGGAAGGTCATGGTCTCGGCTCGTGCGATACGGGCATAGGGCGGCCATGAGGTCAGGGCGATGGCGATGATGGCGTTCTCGATGCCGGGCCCGAGGGCGGCGACGAAGGCAAGAGCCAGCACCAGCTTGGGAAAGGCGAGGAAAATATCGGTGATGCGCATCAATACCGCATCGGTCCAGCCGCCGGCATAGCCCGAAACGGTGCCGACCAGAAGCCCGACCGGCGCGGCGATGATCGCCACCAGCGCCACGACCAGGAGCGTGATCCGCGATCCGTAAAGCAGGCGCGAAAGGATGTCGCGTCCCTGGCCGTCGGTTCCGAGCAGGAACCCGTCGGTCATCGGCGCCTTGAGCCGTGCTTCGGCGAGATTGCCGATATAGGGCGAATGGGGCGCGATGAGCGGTGCCAGGGCGGCGATTGCGATCAGCGCGATGATGATCAAAAGACCGGTCACCGCCAGATGGTTGGCGGAAAAACGCCGCCAGATGACATAGGTGCGTCCGAGCCGGGCCTGTTTGCGGGACGTCGGCTCCTCGCTGAGAAGCCAAGCCCGGGAATAGGGCCGCGCTGTTTGGGAGATGTCGGTCATCAGCTACGCGTCCTTGGGTCGAGCATACGGTACAAAAGATCGGAGAGCAGGTTGATGCCGATGAAAACGGCGCCGATGACGATGGTTCCGCCGAGAACCGCGTTCATATCGGCGTTCTGCAGCGAATTGGTGATGTACATGCCGATGCCGGGCCAGGAAAACACCGTCTCGGTCAGAACCGATCCTTCGAGCAGACCGGCATAGCTGAGGGCGATGACGGTGACGAGCGGCACGGCCGCGTTGCGCAAGGCGTGGAACCAGATGATCCGCGCCTCGGACAGGCCCTTGGCGCGGGCGGCGACGACATATTCCTGGCTCAGTTCGTTGAGCATGAAGGAGCGCGTCATGCGCGAGATGTAGGCGAGCGAGAAATAGCCGAGCAACGCGCCGGGCAAAAGGATGTGGCGCCAGGCGTCCCAGAAGATGTCCCACTGTCCCGACATGGCGCTGTCGAGCAGGTAGAGACCGGTGGTCGACACGAATGTATATTCGTAGGCGATGTCGAGCCGACCCGGATAGGCGGCCCATTTAAGCTGGGCGTAGAACACCAGAAGCGACAGGAGCCCCAGCCAGAAGATCGGCACCGAATAGCCGACAAGGCCGATGATCCTGACGATCTGGTCGACGATCGAATCCCGCCAGACCGCGGCGACGACACCGAAGGGGATGCCGAGTCCGGCGCCGATCAGCGTGCCGACCGTGGCCAGCTCCAACGTGGCCGGAAAGACGCGGGCGATGTCCTCGATCACCGGATGGGTGGTCAGAACGGAAATGCCGAAATCGCCGGTCACGGCCTGTTTCAGATAGATCAGGAACTGTTGCCAGAGCGGCAGGTTGAAACCCATTTCCTCGCGAATGCGCTCGACCACGCTTTCCGGAGCGCGGTCGCCGACAATGGCGAGAACCGGATCGATGGGAACGACCCGGCCGATGAAAAAGGTCACAGCGAGAAGGCCGAGGAAGGTGGTGACGAGAACCGTCAGAAACCGTAATACGCCGACCGTGATATCGCGTGCGCGCCGATAATCGGCGCGCACGTTTGTCGTTTCAGTGCCTGACACGGGCGATACTCATCAGTCTTTGGAAATCGGAGCAAGCAGGTTGGTATCGAACGACGGTCCGAGCTTGAAGCCCTTGACCTTCGTGGAGTAGGCGCCGACTTCGATCTGCTGGTAGAGCATCACGAAGGGGCTGGTCTCCTGCGACTTCTTCTGCAGATCGACATACATGGCGGCACGCTTGTCGGCGTCCTTCTCGAGAAGGGCGGCCTTGGTTTCCTCGGTCATTTCACCGGGATCCCAGGCGTTGCGCCAGGCCAGCGTCTTGTTGCTGGCGTCGTCGGAATTGTCGGGATTGGAGACGAAGGTTTCGGCATTGGAATTGGGATCCCAATAGTCCGAACCCCACTGGCCGATATAGATATCGTGCTGGCGGGCACGGTACTTGGTCAGCGTCTGCTTGCCGTCGCCGGGGACGATCTCGACCGTGATGCCCGCTTCCGCAGCTGCCTGCTGGAAGGTCTCGGCAATGGCGGTCACCGGCTGGGTATTGCGCACGTCCATGGTGACGGAGAAACCGTCGGACAGGCCGGCCGAAGCCAGAAGGTCCTTGGCCTTGGCGACATCGAACGAATAGGGCAGGTCGTCGATCGCACCAAGCTGGCCCGAAGGCAGGAAGGACTGGTGGATTTCGCCGATGTCCTTGATCAAGGTGGCGCCGATGGCGTCATAGTCGATGAGATACTTCATCGCCTGGATCACTTCGGGCTTGGCCAGAATCGGATTCTTCTGGTTGAGCGAGATGTAGTAGACGGTGCCCTTGGCGCGCGACGTGGTGGCGAGATCCGGGTTGTTGGCAATGGCTTCGAGATCGGAAGGCGACAGGTCGCGTGCGATGTCGATGTCACCGTTCTCGAGGGCGAGACGCTGGCCGGCGCTTTCCTTCATGTGACGGTAGATGACGCGCTTGAGGGCCGGCATATCGCCGTAATAATTGTCGTTGCGCTCAAGCACGAGGGCTTCGTTGGCCTTCCAGGTCACGACCTTGAACGGGCCGGAACCGGCGGAATTGGTCTTGAGCCAGGCATTGCCGAAATCGGTGTCCCACTTGTAGGTGTCGGACGGAGCGACGGCTTCGGCGTGTTCCATGACCAGCTTCTTGTCGACCACGGAGCCTGCGGACGACGACATGACGTTGAGCACGAAGCTCGGCGCATAGGGCCGGTCGACGGTGAATTCGATGGTCAAAGGATCGATGGCCTTGACCTTGTCGGTGACGTTGTCGCCGTCAAGACCGAACTGGTTGAACAAAAAGGCCGGGCTCTTGTCGAGCTTGATCAGACGTTCGATCGAAAAAACGAAATCGTCGGCGGTGAGCGGGTTGCCGGAAGCGAACTTCAGATCGGGCTTGAGCTTGAACGTATAGGTGAGCCCGTCGTCGGAAACGGACCAGCTGTCGGCGAGATCGAGCGCGAGCTTGCTGGGATCGTCGACATCGAGCCGAATCAGCAGGGAATAGCTGTTGCCATTAACCTCGGCCGCGGTGAACTCGAAGGCTTCCTGCGGATCGAGCGAGATGACGTCGTCAATGGCGAAGGCTTCGACCAGCGTATCGGCTGGCGTGGCGGCAAAGGTCTGCGGTGCAAAGCTGGACATGAACGCAACCGCGGCGCAGGTCATCAGCATGCGTGAAAGTTTCATGGAATCCTCTTGGAGCAGATTGTTGGGCCGAGACGGATGACGGCGCGATGCGATGCACGATCCTTAACGAAGGGTGCGGTGTTCACGCTTCTTGTTGATCAAAATCGTAACTGATACATATCACGCAAACAAGCCTATTTGGTATGCATGTAACATTCCTGCATAGAGTGTAGTCAGTATCAGGGCGGTTGGAGTGGCGGGATTGGCGCGCCATGGATTTCGCACCGGCAGCTAAGTCCGCAAGAGGCAAACATGCTCGACAAACGTCTCAACATCATCAGGAGCGATCTCGCCGACGAGCGGCTGAGGGGCCAGGTCGACGCGGACCGGTTCGTTGCCGGCCAGCCGGCGCAGATTGTCTGTTCCGTCGCCGCGCTGCATGCCGCGCCGGATGAAAACGCCATGGTCGTCACCGAGGCCCTGAGAGGGGAAATGGTCCGTGTTTTCGAGCGTTCGGGCGGATGGGCCTGGGTTCAGCTCGATGAAGATGGCTATTGCGGCTACGTTCGGCAGACCGCGCTCGATGCTCCTGTCGCGGTCACGCACCGGATTACCGTCCCGCGGACTTTCATTTATCCCGGACCCGATCTGAAGCTCCCGAAAGTCGCGGCGCTGTCCATGGGCAGCCTGATCGAAGGGATCGGCGAAACGGAAACCAGAGGCACGCGCTATCTCATCACACGTTCGGGCGAAGCGGTGTTCGCGGCGCATTGCGTCCCGCGTGACGAAACGGTTTCGGGCGATTTTGTCGCGGTTGCCGAGCGGTTCGTCGAAACGCCGTATCTATGGGGCGGACGATCCGGTTTCGGCATCGACTGCTCAGGTCTTGTGCAACTTTCGATGATGATGACGGGAAACCGCGTCGCGCGCGACGCGGACATGCAGGCAAAGGGCCTGGGCGAGGAGATCGGACGCGAGTCGCTCCGGCGGGGTGACCTGGTCTTCTGGACGGGGCATGTCGGCATCATGCAAGACGCCGAAACCTTGCTTCATGCCAATGGTCACACCATGCGCGTCAGCCGGGAAAACCTCGATGCGGCCATCGAACGGATCCGGCCGTCTTCCGGCGATCCGACGGTTTTCAGGCGACCCTGAAATAGACCGCAATTAACCACATACCCTGCCCGTGATCCCTTTCTCCAAAGGAGCAGGGAGGTCCGGGATCGTTTCCGTGAGAACCGGCACGGCCCAGTCGATCCCGGTTCTTTTTTTCTCAAAGCGTCAGCCGTTTCCGGGCGGGTTGGCGAAAATGTGTTCGATGCCGGCGCCGAGCAGTCCGGTTTCGGCCATGAGGTCGAGAATGGTGTAGCGGCTTCTGAGGAACCGGCAGGCGTAAGCGGCGGCCTTGTGTTCGTTGTCGGTCAGCCCGATCCCGGCGGCAGTAACCGGGGCGCCCGCCGCCATGAGCTTGGCCCGCATCGCGGCGGCCGGAATGAGTTGCGCGGCGAGCCGCCGTTTGAGCGCGGGCCAGACCTTGGTCACCGTTTCGAGCCGCGCTTTCAGCTCGGCGCCTTCGATATGCTTGGCCGCAGTCTGCTTATGTGCGCTTCGTGCGATTTCGGGCGTCGAAATCAGCGTGTCGATCTCGGCAAACCGTGTTTCAAGGCTTGGCGCCTCGGCCACGATACGATCGATGTCGAGAGCGGTCAGATCCTGTTCGAGCAGCCATTCGTAAAGGGCGAGGATGGTGATCGTGCCCACCGCGACGCAGGCACCGTGCGAAACGCGTTCGCCGTTGAAGCTGATATGCTGCATTTCCCACAGATGCGCCATCTGGTGTTCGGCACCCGAGGCCGGACGCGAACTGCTATGGAATTCCATGGCGAGCCCGGACATGGTCAGCCCGGTGAAGAGCTTGGCAATGGAAGAAATGCCGCCCGCGCGCACCGCGGCAGGATCGGCGAGAGACTCCAGAAGATGGTCCTGGACCAGCGCCCACACATCGGCGTCGATGGGCTCGATGCCGAGCGCATCGGCCACGATCCAGTCGGCGCCCGCCGGCACCTTGCCGCAAAGATCGCCATAGCCCCAGCCGACCATTTCCGCCGGTGCGGCGGCGATGACGTCGAGATCCGCAATGATGACCCGGGGACAGCGTACCGGAATGGTGATCTTGAACCCGTCCTTGCTGAGCGGCGCGCCGGCCGAGGCGTAGCCATCCATCGACGCTGCCGTCGCCACGACGCCATAGGGCCGGTTCTGCTGGAAGGCGGCATATTTAACCAAATCGTTCATCACGCCCGATCCGAGCGCGATGGGCACGCTGTCGTTTTCGGCAATCAGGGGTTCAAAAGTCTGGGCCAGTTCCACGCTGGCCATCGGACGCGGGTGCGCCGGAATGATGTGGGTCGCAACCGTGAACCCGGCCGCGCTGGCGCTTTTGACGAAAGCGTCGCCAGCGGCGCCGAATCCGGCTTCGTCGGCAAAAACCACGAGCCTGTCAAACTCGAAAGCCTGTTTGAGAATTTCACCCGACTGCGCAAGAAGGCCTGGGCCGACCGCAAGGCTCTTGAGGGTTTGCGAGCGCGCAACCGCAGGTTTCGCGACCGTTTCGAGGAGTTCCTCCCAATCATTCATTTTCATATGCCTTTTGTCGTTTCCGGGCCGGTCTCTGTCTGGCGGTGCCTGCCGGCGACCGCGGCAAAACCGGAGGGCCGCCGTCGTTCCGGGAGAACCGGCAGGCGGTCTTGACGTTTCGGGGTCTGCTAACGTGTCAGTCGGTGGGGGTGGCGTCTCCGCGCATCAAAGCTTCGGCCCGCGCCCGCAATTCCGGCTCGATCGGCGTCGCGGTGCGGCGGTCCTTGTCGAAACGTACGGTAATGACGCGCGCCGCCGCCCGGTTCGTGGTCGAGCCCTTGCGGCGCAGTTCGTGGACAACCGTCAGGGAGGTGCTGCCGATCTTTTCGATCTGGGAATAGACCACGATCTCGGTCCCGGCCGGTACTTCGTGGAAATAATCGATGATGCACCTGACATCGGCCCAGCCGACCCGGTCCTCGGCCTTCAACGGACCGCCGCAGATATGCTGGAGCAGCGTAATGCTGGCATCGTCGAACATCGCCATGTAGGTGCGGGCATCCATGTGGCCCATGACATCGCACATGTCCGGTTGGACGGTGCCGCTAAACGTCGGATTGATCTGAGGCATCAAAAGGCGAACTCGCTCCCTTGCTGGGGTTCTTGTCTTTTGCGGCCGCCGGCGTCGTGTCGGCGGTCGTCAACACCATCGGGCCTGTCTTGCCCGGTCATCGCGTTCCCGGCGCATAATGGCATTCGACACCCGTCGGCGGCAAGGATCGCGCTCACAGAATCGTCATCACGCTTTTGCATTCCCTGGCCGGCGTTCCGGTATTGTCGGAAACAAGCCGGTCAGCACGCCGTTGCGGCGAGGCTTTTGAGATAGCGGACCTGGGCGCGCGCAAGCAGGCTGTCCTGGGCAAGATCCGGCACGTCCGGTGGATCGGAGGAGAGGCGCCAGGCCTCGTCGGGCGCGACCCCCAGCCCGCGCATGATGGCCGCAACGGCATGATGGGCGTGGTCGGGAATGTCCTTTGTCTCGATCCAGCGCGTGTTGGTGGCGAACATGCCGCCATTGACGAGATCGAGCAGCACCGGAAGCGGGGCGTCGGCGAACCGGCCGGCGCTGATGCCTTCGGCGAGATGGTCCGGCAGATAACGATGGATGAGACCGGCCGGCGTGAACGTACTCTGCCCGGCCGACCGGATGAAGCGGGACGACACCGAGTAGCGCGTGGTCATGGTGATGAACAGGCGCAGCCCGCAGGCGATTCGCGCCGCCGGATCCGCGATCGGGTCGTAGCGGGGCCGGATGGCGGCCATGATCTCGTCGGCCAGCTCCGTGTGGATCGCCTCCAGCAACTCCTCTCCGGACGGAAAATAGCGGTAGAACGTGCCGCGCGACACGCCAGCCATCGAGATCACGTCGTCGATGACGGCCACCTCGACGCCTTTTTCGGCATAGACCAGTAAGGCGCACTCGATAAGGCGTTGGCGCATGCTCGCGCGCCGTCGCGCCGCGGCTTGCCGCCTGTAGTCGCTGGACGAAACTGTCGGGTCGGTTTCAAGCATGATCAAAATCTAGTCCGATGAACATCACATTCAAATATCGACGCATAGGGTCGGATCACAACGACACCCGCGCTGTGGGCGATGCCGGAACCTTTGTCGATGCCTTTTTTTGAAAAATGGCTTTGACAAAGCGCGAAATCACGCGCATCTGACAATACTGACAATAATGTCATTATGGCAAGAGATCTTGAGAGCTGCACTTTTTCCTCGTCACGCGAGGCGGGAAGGGCAACACTCGGACGTGTAGACTTTATCCGTCCGATCGGGCCGGAGAAGGGACAAGAACATGCAAGGCGTGGCGAAAAGCACCACCAGTCCGTGCGGAGCGGTTTCGTTCCGGCAAAGCGTCGAAAACGGGCGCCGGGGCGTATTCGGCTGGGTGCGACGGACGCATGCGTGCTTTATTCTGGCGTTTGCACTGAGCCTTGCGCCTGGCATCGCGCTGGCGGACTCGCCGTTTGACAAGCTGTTCAGTCTGTTCGGCGGGGCCGGCGATTACGAGAATATCGTCAGTTCCAATGGGCGGATCGAGGCTCAGAGCGTGTCGGTTGCCACCAAATATGCCGGCCGGCTCACCGAGATCGACGTTCACGAGGGCGACGAGGTCGCCGCCGGCGCCGTCATCGCCCGTCTCGACGAACGCGATACCAGGGCCGAACTGCTCCGCGCCCAGGCGAGCGTGGCAAGCGCGGAAGCGGCGAAGGCCGAGGCCGTGGCCAACATGATGCAGGCCCGGAGCGCGCTCGATATGGCCGAAACGAGCTTTGCCCGGGTGACCAAGCTGCACGAGGACGGTCATGCCTCGGATGCCAGCCTCGACGACATCACCAATGTGCATGCTTCGGCTGAGGCCACGCTTGCCATGGCCGAGGCGAAGATGCAGAGCGCCGACGCGCAGATTTCCGCCAGCAAGGCCGGGCTTGCCCAGATTGAGAATATCCTCGACGATCTGACCATAAGGGCGCCGATCGCTGGGCGTGTGCTGTTCCGGCTGCATGAACCGGGCGAGGTTCTGGCGGCCGGTGCGTCCGTGGTGACCCTTCTGGATCTGACCGAAGTCCACATGAACGTCTATTTTCCCGCGCCGGTCGTGGGCATGCTCTCGATCAACGATGAAGCGCGTCTGATCCTCGATCCGATTCCGGATTATGTCATTCCGGCCCGGATCAGTTTCATTTCGCCGGATTCGCAGTTCACGCCCAAAAGCGTCGAGACCCGGACCGAGCGCGAGGAACTGGTGTTTCGCGTGAAACTGACCATTCCGCGCGACCTGCTCGAACAGTTCGAGACCTATGTGAAATCGGGCATCAGGGGGCGTGGCTTCGTCAAGACCAGACCCGACATCGACTGGCCGGACGCGCTCCGGGTCACTATTCCGGATTAAGACTATGACCAGTGTTGCGGAACTTGCCGGGGTCAGCCATCGCTACCGCGCGGCAACGGCGCTGAACGGGATTTCGCTCGACATCCCCGCCGGGCGGATGGCCGGCCTGATCGGGCCGGACGGGGTCGGCAAATCGACCCTTCTCGCCCTGATTGCCGGGGTGAGGCGCGCCCAGACCGGCGCGCTTGCCGTTCTGGGCGAGGACATGACCGATGCCAGGGCGCGGACCCGACTGGCGCCGCGCATCGCCTATATGCCGCAAGGGCTCGGGCGCAATCTTTATCCCACGCTGTCGGTCCGCGAGAATCTCGATTTCTTCGGCCGTCTGTTCGGTCAGAACGCAGCCGAACGTTCCGCCCGTATCGACATGCTGCTTAACGCTACGGGCCTGGCGCCCTTTCCCGACCGGCCGGCGGGTCAGTTGTCCGGCGGTATGAAACAGAAGCTGAGCCTGTGTTCGGCCCTCATCCACGATCCGGACCTGATGATTCTCGACGAGCCGACGACCGGTGTCGACCCGCTATCGCGCCGCCAATTCTGGGACCTGATCGCGCGCATTCGCGCTCAGAGGCCCCAGATGAGCGTTATCGTGGCCACGGCCTATATGGAAGAGGCCGAACGGTTCGACTGGCTGGCGGCGATGGACGCGGGACAGGTGATTGCCCAGGGCTCGCCGGAGGATTTGCGCAACCGGGTCGGCGCCGAAACGCTAGAAGAGGCTTTCATCCGCCTGTTGCCGCGTTCGGACGGCACAAACGCGCCTGTCATCCTGCCGCCGCGCGAAACCGTCGACGGCGCGTCGCCGGCGATCGAAGCGCGCGATCTGACCAGGCGTTTCGGGAGTTTCACCGCCGTCGACAATGTCAGTTTCACCATCGAACAAGGCGAGATCTTCGGCTTTCTGGGGTCGAACGGCTGCGGCAAGTCGACCACGATGAAGATGCTGACCGGGCTTGTCGATCCCACCTCCGGCGAAACGCGCCTGTTTGGGGAGAAACTGACCGCCTCGGACATGCAGTCCCGGCTGCGCATCGGCTACATGTCGCAGAGTTTTTCGCTCTATACCGAATTGAGCGTCCGGCAGAACCTCGATCTGCATGCTGCCCTTTATGCCATCCCGATCGAGAAACGGGCCGGGCGGGTGAAGGCGGTTCTGGACGAGTTCGATCTCGAAGACGTGGCGGGCGCGCTGCCCGGCGCGCTGCCGCTCGGCATCCGCCAACGCCTGCAACTGGCCGTGGCGACGCTGCACGAGCCGCGCATTCTCATCCTCGACGAGCCGACCTCCGGCGTCGATCCGCTCATGCGCGACGATTTCTGGCGCACCCTCATCCGCCTCTCGCGCGAAAAGGGCGTCACCATTTTCATTTCCACCCATTTCATGAACGAGGCGACGCGCTGCGATCGCATTTCGCTGATGCAGGCGGGAAGGGTTCTCGCCGTCGGTTCGCCAGCGGCGATCGTCGCCGAACGGGGAATGGAAACGCTCGAACAGGCTTTCATCGCCTATCTCGAGGACGAGATGGACGAAGAGCCCGACACGCCGCCCGCCGATTTCGGTACGGGCGAACAGGAAAAACGCGGCCCGCTTCGCCAGATCGGCACCCGGCTCTGGGCGCATGCCTGGCGCGAGACGCTCGAACTTTTCCGCGATCCGATCCGGCTCGTTTTTTCGCTGCTTGGCCCCTTTCTGTTGCTTCTGGCCATGGGTTTCGGCATCTCCTTCGACGTCGACAAGCTGAGCTTTGCGGTCAACGACCAGGACAGGACGCCCCAGAGCCGCGAACTGGTGGCTCAGTTTTCGTCGATAAAACAGTTCGACGAACAGGCCCCGTTCGTTGACGAAAAGGAGCTGGACGATCGCATGGGACGCGGCGCCCTGACGCTGGCGCTCGAAATTCCGGACGGATTCGGCAAAAGTCTCGTTATTGGCGAGGTGCCCGAAGTCTCGATCTGGATCGACGGCGCGATGCCGTTCCGAGCGGAGACGGCGCGTGGCTATACGCTGGGGCTGATCGACGACTATACGACGCGCTACAAAACGGAGCATGGCATCGACACCGCACGCGCTGTCGGCATCGAGACGCGGCTTTTGTTCAACGAGGCGTTCAAAAGCGCCAATGCCATCGTGCCCTCCTCGATCATGCTGATCCTGATGCTGATCCCGGCGATCATGTCGGCCGTCAGCGTGGTCAAGGAAAAGGAAACCGGCACCATCGCCAATTTCCGTTCGACGCCGGTCACTCAGCCCGAATTCCTCATCGGCAAGCAGTTGCCCTATATCGTCATCGCCTGGATGACGTTCTGGGTACTGACCGCGATGGGGCACGTTCTGTTCGGCGTGCCGTTTTCCGGCGATCTTTGTGCCTATGCGGCGCTGGCCCTGCTCTTTGTCATTTCGGCGACCGGGTTCGGCCAGTTCATCTCGAGCTTCACCAGCACGCAGGTGGCGGCGGTCTTTGCCAGCGCGATCATCGCGCTGGTGCCGACGGTCTCGCTGTCGGGCCTGATCCTGCCGGTGTCGTCGCTGGACGCGAGTGCGCGGGCGATCGGCCTGGCCTTTCCCGGCGCCTGGTTTCAGCCGGTCTCGGTCGGTGTCTTCATCAAGGGTTTCGGCTGGCCGGATGTCTGGCAGAACGGATTGGTGCTGATAGGCTTCTGTGTCGCCTATCTTGCCGGCGCGATCCTTGCGCTCAAAAAGCAGGAGGCCTGAGCCCGGCGATGCTGCAATCCTTCGTCAATATCTTCAGGCTGACCGTCAAGGAACTGCGCGCGCTCATGCGCGACACGGTCATGATCGTTCTGATGGGATGGATCTTCACCGGCACCATTTTCGTGGTGGCGCAGGCGATGTCGACGGATGTCCGCGACGTTTCGATCGGGGTGATCGACGAAGACAGGAGTCCATTGTCGCGCCGCCTTATCGGGGCGATCCAGCCGCCGATGTTCGAAACGCCGGTCCTGCTGACGCCCGAAGAAGCGGCCGTTGCGCAGGTCGCGGGCAATTATGTGCTGGCCCTCACCATCCCGCCCGATTTCGAGCGCGACCTCAGGCGTGGCGAGACGTCGAAACTGATGATTCTGGTCGACGCCACAGCCGTGGCACAGGCCGGCAATGCGTCCGTCTTTCTGCAACGTCTCATCGCCAGCGAGATCAGCGACTGGGCCAGTCCCGGTTCGGGCCGTGCTGAACTCGTCGATGTCGTCATCCGCTCGCGGTTCAATCCGAACATGACGGCGAAATGGTTCTCCGCCGTCATGCAGCTGATGAACGGGGTGACCATCCTGACCCTGATCCTGGCCGGCGCCGCCATGATCCGCGAACGCGAACAGGGCACCATCGAGCATGTTCTGGTCATGCCGGTACGGCCGTTCGAGATCGTTTTTTCCAAGCTCTTCGCCACCGCCGGCACGGTGCTCGTGTGTTCGCTGCTCAGTTTGTCCATCGTGATCGAAACCATGATGGGCATTCCCATCACCGGCTCGATCTGGCTTTATGTCCTCGGCGCGGCGATCTACACGATCGCCATTGCCAGCATCGGCCTGTTGCTGGCGAGCTTCACCCACACCATGGGCCAGTTCGGCCTGTTGATGATCCCCGCCATCATCATCCTGCATTTGTTGTCGGGATCGATGACGCCGATGGAATCCATGCCCGACTGGATGCAGCTTCTGATGAAGATCACGAATCCGGCGCCGCATTTCGTCAACTTCACCCAGGCGGTGCTCTATCGCAATGCCGGCATCGACCTGGTCGCCGACAAGTTGGCCGCGATGACGGCGATGTCGGTCGTTGCGCTGACGGTTGTGCTCATCCGGTTCCGCAAGGTTCTGGCAAACTGACCCTTTGGGGCGTTCGGAAGGGTTTGATAAGACGGATGGTTCCGTTATACTGGAATGACCTCGACGCCTATGTGACACGGGAAAAATCATGACGCCAAAAACGCCCCGTATCGGTCCGGCCATCCAGAAGGAGAGAAAGGCGCGCAAGCTGACGCTCGAACGGCTCGCGACCCTGTCCGGCGTTTCCAAATCCATGTTGAGCCAAGTAGAACGCGGCGAGGCAAATCCGACCTTTGCCGTCTTGTGGAGCCTGACCCAGGCGCTGGAGATCGAGTTTTCGGATCTCATCGGCGGCAGCTCGACCGGGTCCGGCGTCGCGCAGATCGAGATCACCTCCGCCGCCCACACCCCCGAGATCAGAAGTCCGGACGGGTTGTGCCGGCTCAAGATCCTGTCGACGCCGCGTCTGGCCGGCCAGATCGAATGGTACGATACCCGGATCGAGCCCGGCGGACGACTCGAAAGCGAGCCGCACGCCCCGGGAGCCTTCGAACATTTCACCGCCATCGAAAACAGTTTCGAAGTGACCAGCGGCATGAGTACGATCAGGCTCGCTACCGGCGAAACGGCGCGTTATCCGGTCGATGTCGCCCATTGCATCGCCAATGCCGGCGACGCGCCGGCGCGCGGTTTTCTCGTCGTGCTTTTCCGCTAGAGCACGTCCGCCAGAGAATTCCAACATAGTGATTGTGTATCTTAGAAAATCCAGTATGATGGAATTATGCTGGAGGAACGAAGATGCAGGCAGAATTTCTTGCTCAGATCAGGCAAACGCTGGGTGAAATCGAGACCGCGGGTCTTTTAAAGCGCGAGCGTCAGATCACCGGGGCGCAATCGGGTCGCATCGCGGTCAGACAAGCCGATGAGACGCGCGAGATGGTCAATCTTTGCGCCAACAACTATCTCGGCCTCGCCAACCATCCCGAAATCATCGCCGCCGCCCATTCTGCGCTCGACAGCCACGGGTTTGGCATGGCTTCGGTCAGGTTCATCTGCGGCACCCAGGATCTGCACCGTCAGCTCGAAAAAACCATTTCCCGCTATCTCGGCGAGGACGACGCCATCCTTTTCGCCGCCTGCTTCGATGCCAATGGCGGCATTTTCGAGACCCTCTTGGGCCCGGACGACGCCATCATTTCCGACAGCCTCAACCACGCCTCGATCATCGATGGCGTGCGCCTGTCGAAAGCCAGACGTTACCGCTTCGCCACCTCCGACATGGATGCGCTCGAAACCGAACTCAACAAAGCCGTGGCCGAGGGCACCCGTTTCCGCCTGATCGTCACCGATGGCGTTTTCTCCATGGATGGCTATGTGGCCAAATTGCCGGAAATCTGCGCGCTGGCTGAAAAATACGGCGCCGCGGTCATGGTCGACGATTGCCACGCCACCGGGCACCTGGGCGACAAGGGCAAGGGCACGCCGACACTGACCGGTGCGGGCGACCGCGTCGACATCATCACCGGCACCTTCGGCAAGACGCTCGGCGGCGCCATGGGCGGGTTCGTCGCGGCGGCCCAGCCGATCATCGATCTTTTGCGCCAAAGGGCGCGGCCTTACCTGTTCTCCAATTCCCTGGCGCCGTCAGTGACGGCGGGCGCGATCAAGGCCATCGAGATCGCCGAACAGGCCGACGATCTGCGCGCCAAACTGATGCGGCACGCCAAACGCTTCCGGGCCGGGCTAGAAACGGCCGGGTTCGCACTTTTGCCGGTGAAACGCCGATCATTCCGGTCATGACCCATGAGGCGGTGCTTGCGCAAAAACTTGCCGCCGAACTCGACCGGCGCGGCGTTTATGTCGCCGGCTTTTTCTATCCGGTCGTTCCCGAAGGCAAGGCGCGTATCCGCACCCAGATGTCGGCGGCGCTTGAAGACGCCGATATCGATTTGGCCATTTCGGCCTTCACCGATGCCGGCAAGGCCATCGGTCTTATCTAGGGAGAGACGAATGAAAGCACTGGCCAAGACCAAAGCCGAGCCCGGCATCTGGATGATCGACGCCCCGGTGCCGGAAATCGGCCCCGACGACGTGTTGGTCAAGATCCACAAGACCGGCATCTGCGGCACCGACGTCCATATCTACAACTGGGACGAGTGGAGCCAGAAGACCATCCCCGTTCCGATGATCACCGGCCACGAATATGCCGGCGAGATCGTCGAGGTGGGAGCGGAAGTGACCCATCTTAAAGTCGGGCAGCGCGTGTCCGGAGAAGGTCACGTGACCGGCATGAACAGCCGCGCCGCCCGTGCCGGCAAATATCACCTCGATCCCAACACAAAGGGGATCGGCGTCAATATTCCCGGGGTCTTCGCTGAATACGCCAGGATTCCCGCCTTCAACATCGTGCCGCTGCCCGATGCGGTGGACGATGAGATGGGCGCCATTCTCGATCCCCTGGGCAATGCCGTGCATACCGCGCTCGCGTTCGACCTCGTCGGCGAGGACGTCGTCATCACCGGCGCCGGGCCGATCGGCATCATGGGTGCGGCCGTGGCCAAGCATGTCGGCGCGCGGCATGTGGTCATCACCGACGTCAATCCCGAGCGGCTGGAAATGGCGCGCAGTATTGTCGGCGACCTGACGACGGTCGATGTCGGTTCTGAGGATCTCAAGGAGGTCATGGCCGGTCTCGGCATGAAGGAAGGCTTCGATATCGGGCTTGAAATGAGCGGTTCGCCGGCAGCGCTCGACCAGATGCTCGATCATCTCGTCATGGGCGGACGCGTGGCGCTGCTGGGTGTGCCGGCACGGCCCTTCATCTTCGATCTGTCCAAGATCGTCTTCCGTCTGGTGACCTTGCGGGGCATCTACGGGCGCGAGATGTTCGAGACCTGGTACAAGATGCTGGCCATGCTCGAATCCGGGCTCGATGTCAGGAAGATCATCACGCACCGCATGAAAATCGACGACTATTCCGAAGCCTTCGCCATCGCCGCCTCGGGCAAGGCCGGCAAGGTGGTGCTCGACTGGGACTGATCGGCTGGTTTCCGATCCAGACGGCGGCGCATCGGTTTTTTGAAAAGGCATGTCTTTGACGGGCTCGTCCTTCGACTCGTTGAGGATGAAGGCCATGCCTATCCCTTATCCCCTGGTCATCCCGGTGCGCGACACCGGGATCCAGTCCGCCTCAGAAATCCTTGGTCTTCAGCAAATAGGCCGGGATGGCGAGGCCAGCGCCGATGGCGCCCAAGGTGAAGATCACCCGGAGCATGTATTCCATCGCCATGACGATGATGGCGAGTTCGTTTTCCGGCTGCGGAACGGTGACGGCGAGCAGGCCGAGAATGGCCTGGCTCATGAAGGCGCCGGGAACCATGGGAATGCAGCCGGCCAGCGCCACGGCGTTGCGGGCCGCACCGAGCCAGATGCGGACGAACCGCACGGCCGAGGACGCCGTGATTGCTGCAACAAAGGAGGCGGCTTCGAGGCTCCAGCCGGCCTGCTGGCCGAGCGTTCTGACGCTCAGGGCCAGAGCGCCGGCGCCCATGGCCCAAACCAGCGTCTTGGGGCCGATGTTGAACAAAACCCCGAACCCGGCGGCGGCCAGGGCGCCGAACAGGGCCTGATGCAGAAGGTGTAAGAGATCCGGGCTCATCAATGCATCCCCAGCATATATTCGGCCAGCCAGACGCCCACCGTAGCGAAGACCATCACCATCAGAACGGTCACCGCGCGGGCGCTGCCCATGGACGGAAAACCGTCCATGATGTCGGTCTGGGCGTTGGTGGCCGGCACGCCGGGCACGAGCAGCAGGATGGACGCCATCATCGACAGGGACACGGTCGTGCTGCCGAAAACACGGGCGCCGAACCCGCCCATGAGGGATGTAAGGAGCGCCACGACGGCGGCGATGACATAAGCGTTGATGCCGTGGCTTTTCATGAGATGGCGCGCGTACTGGCCGACCGCGCCGGCCACGAAAACCGGACCGGTGGCCGCCCAGTCAATGCCCAGAAGCTGACCGAAGGAAGCGCAGGCCATGCCGACCGCAAGGGCCACGGTCACCGGATGGTACTGCGGCGTCTCGGCGACCAGCCGGTCCATTTCGGCCTCAATCTCCTCGACCTTCATGTTGCCCCGCGAAGCACGCACGCAAAGGGCACGCAAGGCGTGATCGAGCCGGTGATTGACCCCGTGCGGCCCGACCGTGGTCATGCGGGTGATGGTGTTCTGCCCGTGCGATACGGTGATCTCGTGGCTGGCATAGCCGGCGCGCATGCCGACGCAATTGACGCCCAGGCCCTTGATGATCAGCCCCGCGCCCTCGTGCACGACCTTGACCCGCGCGCCGGATTCAAGAAACAGCCTGGCCGCGCGCAGGGCGAGCATGGCGATTCTTTCGAGTTCCCGGTGTTTGACAAGAACGGGATCGGCGGTCTCGGACATGGCGACTCCATGACGGAAAACGGCGTGCCACCGCAGCGGGGCGTTATGCGAAGCCAAGGAGTGGCGAGCAGGTTCTTATCGGCAATACCTATCCAAAAGAAGGTGAAAACAAAAAGAAAAAGACGCCCCGAATGACAAAGTGACGCTCTATAGCGCGTTCGGCAGTCCGAATGGGGCGCGCGAACGGCCGAACGGCGTGAAGGACCTGTCTGTTTTGGCTCCGTCACAATGGTGTGGGGCGGGTGATATGTCCTATCGATTTTCCACGGTCATGCCGATGATATGTGCACCGTGACTTGACAATAACCGGATTGAGGCATTTCGCTGCCCGCCGGTCGAAACGTGATCTTTGACACGACACAGTGGCAGCCGATCCCCGCGGACCGGGAGGTATTGGCGATGGGATCGGAACGAAGGAAAGAACGAAAAAGTGACTGGCATGGACGAACTGGCACAGGCATTCCGCCGGCGCTTCGGGGGAGAGCCTCTCGTTTTCCGGGCCCCGGGCCGCGTCAACATGATCGGCGAGCACACGGACTACAATGACGGTTTCGTCATGCCGGCGGCGATCGAATACGAAACGAGAGCGGCCGTCTCGGCCCGCGATGACGGGCATATCCACATCTTTTCGCTGAGCAACGGCAAGACCGCCCAGTTCGATCTCGCCGATCCCGACCCCCAGCCGCATCACGACTGGAGCGATTATGCGTTCGGTGTGGCGCTGATGCTCAAAAGGGCCGGTCACGCCATCGGCGGCGCCAATATCATGATCGCCTCGAACGTGCCGATCGGATCGGGCCTCAGCTCCTCGGCAGCCTTCGAAGTGGTCGTCGGCTATGCCCTTTTGTCGCTGGCCGGCCTTCCCGTCGACACGGTCGAACTGGCCAAACTCAGCCAAAAGGCCGAAAACGAATTCGTCGGCATGCGTTGCGGCATCATGGACCAGTTCATTTCCGCCAACGGCGCTGAGGATCACGCCCTGATGATCGACTGCCGTTCTCTAAAAACAGAGCTGGTGCCGATCGACAGCCGCGCCCGTATCGTCGTGGCCAATTCCATGGTGCACCACGCCCATGCCGGGGGTGAATACAACAAACGGCGCCTGTCCTGCGAAGAAGGGGTCGCCCGTCTGGCGCCCAGGCTCGGCGGCACGGTTACGGCCCTGCGCGATGTCACGCCGGACATGCTCGAAGCCAACAAGGCGCTTTTGTCGGAGGAAACCTACCGGCGCTGCCGCCATGTCGTTATGGAGAACGCCCGTGTGGTCGACGCCGCGCATGCGCTGGAACGCGGGGATCTCGACGGTTTCGGCGCGCTGATGGATGCGTCCCACGTCTCGATGCGCGACGATTACCAGATCTCCTGCCCGGAGATCGACAAACTGGTCGAAATCGGTCGCAGACAGAAAGGCGTGTTCGGATCGCGCATGACCGGCGGCGGCTTCGGCGGGTGCACCGTCAGCCTCGTCAAAGCCGATGCGGTCGAGGATTTCGTCGCGACGGTTCGCGCCGAATATGAAAAAGCGACCGGCTTCAAATCGGAAATCTTTGCCTGTTCGCCGACCCAGGGCGTCGGTCCTTTTGCGTCCTGAAACGCCAAACGCCCCATACGGAGACGGAAATGAATACGTTCGCAGATCACCCGCACCGGCGCTTCAATCCCCTGACCGGAGAATGGGTTCTGGTCTCGCCGCATCGCGCCAAGCGGCCCTGGCAGGGACAGGTGGAAGAGGCCGGGCGACCGGATCTGCTGAAACACGATCCGTCCTGCTATCTGTGCGCGGGCAACACCCGCATCAACGGCGCGCAGAATCCCGACTACACCGGCACCTTCGTTTTCGACAATGATTTCGCTGCGCTGACCGAGGATGCGCCGGACGAGCGCAGCAAGGATGGTCTGCTGTTGGCCGAGGGCGAATCCGGCATTTGCCGCGTCGTCTGCTTTTCGCCGCGACACGATCTGACCCTGGCGCGCATGGACGTTGCCGCGATTGAACAGGTGGTGGCGACCTGGGTGGACCAGTATGTCGAACTCGGATCGCGTTCCGACATCTCTCAGGTCCAGATCTTCGAAAACCGGGGCTCGGTCATGGGGTGCTCGAACCCGCATCCGCACGGCCAGATCTGGGCCAGCCGGCATCTGACCAACGAAATGATCAAGGAAACGGCGATGCAGCGTGTCCATTACGAGCAAAAGGGCACGCCGCTCCTCGTCGACTATCTCGAGCAGGAGCTGAAACTTGATGAACGCATCATCTACGAGAACCGGGATTTCGTCGTCCTGGTCCCCTATTGGGCGGTCTGGCCTTTCGAGACCATGGTCCTGCCGCGCTGGCCGCTCAGGTCGATGGACGAAATGACCTCGGGCGAACGCCTCGAACTGGCGGATGCCCTGTCGCACATCACCATCCGCTACGACAATCTGTTCAAGACGAGTTTCCCCTATTCCATGGGCTTCCATCAGCAGCCAACCGATGGCGCCGATCATCCCGAATGGCAGATGCACGCGCATTTCTATCCGCCGCTTCTGCGCTCGGCGACGGTGAAAAAGTTCATGGTCGGGTTCGAAATGCTCGGCACGCCACAGCGCGACATCACCGCCGAACAGGCGGCCGAACGGTTGCGCTCGCTGCCAAAGGAGCACTATCTCGGCGCGGCGGACTGACACCAACGTTTACGCATTCCTTTTTTTACTCGGAAAGCCGCCGGTCGGATCGGCTTTGGGAACTGATCCTGGCGGACAAAAGGACGTCCGCCGGACGGATCAAATCCCGGAGCGAACGGGAACCGGCATTATCAAGGCGGCGAACCGCCGGTTCCGTTTTCCAGTGGTCGCGGCGGCTTGCTGAAAAAACCGCAAGCATGTTTTTCGTCCGCCGCTCCAATATTAGATCTCCTATAAAGTAGAACCCGCATCGTCACGACCCCGCAAGGACGCGCGTCGCGTCGATGTCGGGGCACATCATCATCCATGCGAATGCGGACTATATCGTGTTTATGCGGTATAGTACCGGGGCAAGAACCGGCCTGGTACGACATGGATTTATCTGTGACGAATACGCGGAAATGGTCGCCGGAAGACGCAAAACCCATAGGTTTCGACAGGATAAACCGCGCGTTACTCCGCTTGCGATATTGAGAAAACAAGAACGTGCCAACGAGTCGATGCGCTTGATTAACGTTAAAATAACCAAGCAGGATCGTCCATATATACGACCAAATGCTGACTACGGGAACCGTGGAAAATGGCCTACGATTTTTGATGAGGAATTTAGTTGTTCGCGGGGAGCAAATATGCGTCCCTGCAACATAGGCTTCGTCGCCAGATAGAACGGGAAATACTCAGTGCCCGTGGAGTTGGTTTCGAAGCTTCATTTAACCGTGGGAGGAATATATGAAGAAACTTAATTTGCTCGGCGCGCTCGTAGCTGGCTCGATGCTGATGGCCTCGTCTTCGGCTTTTGCCGTGACCATCGGCTTCTCGCAGGTTGGCGACGAAGGCGACTGGCGCCCGGCTTTCTCCAAGGACATGCAGGATTCCGCCAAGGAAATGGGCATTGACCTGAAGTTCGCCGACGCCCAGGGCAAGCAGGAAGAGCAGCTCCGCGCCGTGCGTGCGTTCATCGCCCAGGGCGTTGACGCGATCATTATCGCGCCGGTGGTTGTGACCGGTTGGGAGCAGGTTCTCCAGGAAGCCAAGCGGGCCAGCATCCCGGTCTTCATCGTCGACCGTGACGTCGAGATCGAAGACAAGTCGCTGACCGTGACCCGCATTTCCGCCGACTTCAACCTCGAAGGCAAGCTCGCCGCTGCGTGGCTCGCTGCCAAGAGCCGCGGCAATTGCGAGATCGTCGAGCTTCAGGGCACCGTCGGTTCGGCTGCTGCCATCGAGCGCAAGAAGGGCTTCGAGGCCGTGATCGCACAGTTCCCGGCCATGGAAATCGTTCGCTCGCAGTCTGGTGACTTCACCACTGAAGGCGGCAAGAAGGTCATGGAAGCCTTCATCAAGGCGACCGACAATCTTTCCGGCATCTGCGCTTCTTTCGCGCATAACGACAACATGCAGCTTGGCGCCATCCAGGCCATGAAGGAAGCCGGTCTGAATCCGGGCACCGACGTGTTGATGGTTTCCGTCGACTACGTGCCGGCCATGATCAAGGCCCTCGACGCCGGCGAAGCCAATGCGTCCGTCGAACTGCTGTCGGCCATCGGCAAGTACATCTATCCGGTCGTTCTCGACTATCTGAAAGAGCCGAAAGAACTGCCGGACTGGATCGTCATTCCGTCCGACATCCACGCAGCCGGTATGTAATCGTCTGACGCGCGAAGCGCTTTTACGTGCTTCCCAAGGTGTGGTGCCCCGCCTAAGCAAGGCGGGGTGCCACCCTTACCTGAAGAGCCGGGATTATTCCGCAGGCCCTCTTTTTGGCTGCGGTGAAGCCGGTCATCCAAATATGCCAAATGTGGGAGGAACGCGCCGTGGCGGAATCATCAACCTATCGTGTTGAGATGCTCGGCGTTTCGAAGACCTTTCCCGGTGTCCGCGCCCTTGACAACGTGGACCTGCAGCTCAAGGCCGGTGAGGTCCATGCGCTGCTCGGCGAAAATGGTGCGGGCAAATCGACCCTGATCAAGATCCTGACCGGCGCGCTTCGGCGTGACACAGGCACGATCACGCTCGATGGCGCACCAATCGAGGTCTCGACGACGGCCGAAGCGCAAGCACTCGGTATTTCTACTGTCTACCAGGAAGTCAACCTGATCTCGACCCTGTCGGTCACCAAGAACCTAACCCTGGGTCGCCAGCCGACCCGATTCGGCATGGTCAGCTGGTCCAAAGCCCGCGCTCTGGCGCGCAGGCGTCTTGAACGTCTCAAGCTCAGCATCGACACCGAAAAGCCGCTCGGCACCTATTCGGTGGCCATTCAGCAGCTCATCGCCATCGCCCGCGCGCTCGAGGACAACACCAAGGTCCTCGTGCTCGACGAGCCGACGGCCAGCCTCGATGCCGAGGAAACCAGGCTCCTGTTCGATATTGTCAGGGATCTCAAGTCGCATGGCATCGCCATCGTCTTCATCACCCACTTCATCGATCAGGTTTATCAGGTTGCCGATACCATTTCGGTCTTGCGCAACGGCCGGTTGATCGGGACTGCCACGGCGGCCGAACTGCCGCGTTTGAAGCTCATCTCCATGATGATCGGGCGCGAACTCGAGACTCTTGGCACCCGGCCGGTCCGGGCTCCGGACGATGTCATCGGCGACCCCGTGCTCCAAGCCCAGGGGCTTGGCCGCAGGCGCACCATGTCGCCGTTCGATCTGACGGTGCATGCCGGCGAGGTCGTCGGGCTGGCCGGGCTGCTCGGCTCGGGCCGGACCGAATCGGCCAAGCTCGTTTTCGGTGCCTTGAAGCCGGATGCGGGCAAGATGAGCATCGCCGGCAAGACGGTGACCAGTTTCTCGCCGCGCCATTCCGTGCGTTCGGGCATCGCCTTTTGTCCCGAAGACCGCAAGGCCGAAGGACTTGTCGGCGAGTTGAGCGTCAGGGAAAACATCATGCTGAGCCTTCAGGCCAAGCGTGGCTGGCTCAACCCACTGGGGCGCAAGGAACAGGAGCAGCTCACCCAGGAAATGATCAAGGCGCTGGCCATTGCCACGCCCGATGCGGACAAGCCGGTCGGGCAGCTTTCGGGCGGCAACCAGCAAAAGGTCGTTTTGGCGCGTTCGCTGGTTTCCCAGCCGAGTGCCGTTCTGCTCGACGAGCCGACGCGCGGCATCGATGTCGGCGCCCATGCCGAAATCGTCGCCCTTATCCGGCGTCTGTGTTCGGAGGGCATGGCCCTGCTCGTGGCGTCGTCCGAATTCGACGAACTCGTGGCCGTCGCCGATCGCATCGCCGTTCTCCGGGACCGTAACAAGATCGGGGAAATTTCCGGCGACGAGATCACTCGTGACAACATCATCAACACGATTGCCCAGCGATGAACACTCAAGATCTCTCTGGCTCTGGGAAAAAGAGCAAATCTGCCATCACGCTCGGTGCAATTCTCGCCCATCGTGCCATCTGGCCGGTCCTGGTGTTGGCGCTCATCCTGATCATCGATGCCATTCTCGCGCCGGTCTTCTTTTCCATCCGCATCCAGGATGGACGCCTGTTCGGTTCGATGATCGACGTGCTTTATCGCGGGACGCCGCCGGCGCTGATCGCGCTCGGTATGGCCGCCGTGATCGGTACGGGCGGCATCGACCTTTCGGTCGGTTCCATCGTTGCCGTGGTCGGCTCGGTCATCGCCTGGCGTATCCATGAAGGCGACCCCCATTTCGTCATCCTGCTCGAAGCCATGACGGTTGCCCTTTTGTGCGGCGCCTGGAACGGCATGCTGGTCGCCGTCCTCAAAATCCCGCCGATCATCGCCACGCTGATTCTGATGGTGGCGGGCCGAGGCATCGGCCTGATGATCAATCTTTTATATGGCGGCACCGACCCAAGCTTTACCAGCGACCTGTTACAGGGCCTGAGCGTGGGCAATATCAGCCTCATCCCGACACGGTTGGTGCTGTTCGTCTTCGTCTTCTTGTTCATATGGTTTTTGGTGCGCAAGACGGCGTTGGGCCTGTTCATCGAATCGGTCGGTGGCAATGCCGCCGCGGCGCGCATGGCCGGCATCCCCTCGCGTCTGGTCATCTTCTTGACCTATGTGATCTCGGGCTTTTGCACGGGTTGGGCCGCCATCATCCTGACGGCCGACGTTCACACGTCCGATCCGGTTTCGGTGGCCATGTATTCCGAACTCGACGCCATCCTCGCGGTGGTGATCGGTGGCGGTTCCCTGGCTGGCGGCCGAATCTTTCTCGGCATGACCATTCTGGGCGCGCTCGTCATCCAGACCATGGTCACGTCCATCCTGATGACCGGTTGGCCGCCCGAGTACAACATGCTGATCAAGGCTGTACTGGTGCTGATCATCCTGCTTTTGCAGTCTGACAATTTCCGCGCCGCCGTAACCGCACTGTTCGGCCGGAAGAAAGTCGGAGGAAACTAAAGAAAATGGAACGCTATCTTCCGCTTATCATCACAGTCGTTTTGTTTTCGATCCTGTTCATTACCGGCGGTGTCCTTTACCCGAATTTCTTCTCCACCCTGGTTCTGGGGCACCTGCTCGCCGATAACGCCTTCATCACCATCGCCGCGATCGGGGTGACCTTCATCATCCTGTCGGGCGGGATCGACTTGTCCGTCGGATCGATGATCGGCTTCGTCGGCATGATGATGGCATTGTTCGACTCGATGGGCTGGCACCCGCTGGTGAGCATCGCCGTTATGTTGTGCTTCGGCCTTCTGTTCGGCGCGTTCATGGGCTTTTTGATCGACTTCTGCGACATTCAGCCCTTCATCGTTACCCTGGCCGGCCTGTTCCTTCTGCGCGGCGCCTGTTTCATGGTGAGCATCGACTCAATGCCGATCCGTCATGATTTCATCCGCCAGTTCAACTCGATCTATGTCGATCTGCCCGGGAACGGCTTTTTAACAAGTGCCGCTCTCGTTCTGCTGGTCATGCTGGTCGTTGCGATCATCATCGCCCACTTCACCCGCTTCGGCACCAACATCTACGCCATCGGCGGCGACAAGGCGTCTGCCGTGCTGATGGGCGTGCCGATGCGCAAGACGATGATCATGATCTACGCTCTGGGGAGCTTCTACAGCGCTCTGGGCGGCGTCATCTACGCCATGAACACCTCGGCGGGCTATCCGCTGGCCGGCAACACGCTGGAGCTGAGCGCCATCGCGGCCTCGGTGCTCGGCGGCACGATGTTGACCGGGGGCGTCGGCATGGTGGCCGGCACGCTGTTTGGCGGCATGATCCTGGCGCTGATCTCGACGATCATCATCTTCAACGGGTCCCTTAACGGAGCCTGGATCATGATTGCGACCGGCGTCTTGCTGTTCGTGTTCATCGTGATACAGCGGTGGCTGGTCGAGTCGCTGAGCTCGACGGGCAAGGCAAACTGACGGAGAAGACGATGTCCCTTGAGAAACTGCGCGAGGCTGTGTGCGAAGCCAACCTCGAACTGAATCGACGGGGCGTCGTCCTCTATACCTGGGGGAATGTCAGCGGCATCGACAGGGAACGTGGTCTTGTCGTGATCAAGCCGTCCGGCGTCAGTTATGACGACATGCGGCCCGAACACATGGTTGTTGTCGATCTCGACAACAACGTCGTCGACGGCACTCTCAAGCCGTCTTCGGACACCAAGACCCACACCATTTTGTACAAGGCTTTCCCCGAGATCGGCGGCGTGGTGCACACCCATTCGCGCTATGCCGTGAGCTGGGCCCAGGCCCGGCGTGACATTCCCTGTTACGGGACGACCCACGCCGATTACTGCTATGGACCGGTGCCCTGCACCGAACCGCTCACCAAACAAGAGGTCGAAACGGCCTACGAAGCCAATACCGGGCATTGCATCGTACGCCGGTTCGCCGGCCTCGATCCGATGGCGATCCCGATGGTGCTCGTGGCCGGTCACGGCCCGTTTGCCTGGGGGACGTCACCGGAAGATGCCGTCAGCCATGCCGTTATTCTCGAGGAAGTGGCCCATATGGCGACGCTGACCAACGAGATTTCCGATGCGCCGCCGCTGGAAGACTATGTGCTCGACTATCACTACCAGCGCAAACACGGAAAGAACGCCTGGTACGGCCAGGGCAAATGACGGTCGATAAAAAAGAACGGACGCCAAAGCGTCGGGAAAAAAAGTGGAAACTGGTTTTTTGCTGAAAAAACCGATGCAACCACAACGGAATAGAGCCGGGGTTTTGAACTCGTCAAAGCGTCCGATGCTCTAGCGTGTTTTTTAAGGCGAAGTGGATACAGGTTCGCCGGCTGGAAAACACGACAACAAAAGAAGAAAGAGCAGATCACACGATTAGGCCAAAACGTGATCTGCTCTGGAAACAACCGGCTGCATACCGGACATCAGGTCGGCCACGGGTCCGGCCGGGTGGCGAAGGGGCATCCGGACTGAAGAAGGGGATTGTCGCCGGATCTCATCCGGCGGCGTGAAAACGAAAGAGCAAGAACATGATTGGATTGAAACCGCTGAAGTTCTGGTTCGTCTGCGGATCGCAAGCACTTTACGGTCCGGAGACACTGGCCCAGGTGGCCGACGATTCCAAGACGATGGTGGAACGGCTAAACGCAGGCGGAAAGCTGGTTTTGCCGATCGAATTTGCCGGCGTCGTCACCACGCCCGACGAGATCGCTGATGCGATGAGCCGAGCCTCGGCCGATCCCGAATGCGGCGGCGTGATCGTGTGGATGCACACCTTCTCGCCCGCCAAGATGTGGATCCGTGGCTACAAACTGCTCACCAAGCCCCTGCTGCATCTGCATACCCAGTTCAATGCGGACCTGCCCTGGGACGCCATCGACATGGACTACATGAACCTGCACCAGTCCGCCCATGGCGACCGGGAAGGCGGATTCATTCAGGCCCGCATGCGCCTGAAGCGCAAGGTCGTGACCGGCCACTGGAGCGAGCCGGACGTCCAGGCGCAGATCGACTCCTGGATGCGCGCCGCGCGCGCCTGGGACGACTGGCAGGGTGCCCGCTTCCTGAGATTCGGCGACAACATGCGTTATGTCGCCGTGACCGAAGGTGACAAGGTCGCTGCCGAAATGGCGCTCGGCTTCGAGGTTCACGGCTACGGCATCATGGATCTGGTCGATCGCATGGACAAGGTTCCGGAGTCCGACATCAAGGCCCTGGCCGCCGACTATGTCAGGCTTTACGAGGTCGATCCGGTGCTGTTGCCCGGCGGCGCCCGTCATGACGCGCTCTTGTATAATGCCAAGCAGGAACTCGCTTTGCGCGCTTTCCTCGAAGAAGGCAATTTCAAGGGATTCACCGACACGTTCGAAGACCTGCACGGGCTCAAGCAATTACCGGGCTTCGCGCCGCAGCGGCTGATGGCCGACGGTTACGGATTCGCCGGCGAAGGCGATTGGAAGACGCCGGCCCTGGTGCGTGCCTTCAAGGTCATGGGCGAGGGTCTGACCGGCGCCACCTCGTTCATGGAAGACTATACCTATGATCTCAAGCCCGGCGCCGAGAAGGTATTGGGCGCCCACATGCTGGAAGTCTGCCCGTCGATCGCCGAAGGCAAGCCGAAGATCGAAATCCATGCACTCGGCATTGGCGGCAAGGCAGATCCGGTGCGCATGGTCTTCGATGCCCGTAAGGGGCCGGCGATCAGCGCCTGCGTCATCGACATGGGTAACCGCTTCCGCATGATCGCCAACGCGGTGACCTCGGTGGATCATCCCGCTCTGCCGAAGCTGCCGGTGGCGCGTGCGGTTTGGGAGTGCAAGCCCGATTTCAAGACGGCGATCTCGGCCTGGATCCTGGCTGGCGGCGCTCACCATTCCGCCTTCAGCTTCGACGTGACCCCCGAAATGCTCGAGGACTTCACCACCATCGCCGGCATCGAACTGGCCATGATCGACGAAACGACCGAGATCGGGCGGTTCAAGCAGGACCTGAGGATCAACGAGGTCTACTGGCATCTCTCGCAGGGCATCCACGCGTAAGCCAGTTTGACGTCTCGAACGGTTCGGGCGGAAACGCCTGGATTTGGGGGACAGAGCATCGGGCGAAAAAGTGGGATCCGGTTTTTCGCATCACCCGATGCGATAACAAAAGGATCGAGCCGGGCGATTTGATGCAATGAAATCGCCCGAAGCTCTAGTCCGAAAGGGGACGATCATTCTTGAAGGGTGACCGTCCCCTTTGTTCGTTTTGTGAGTGACGATCGCTTCGCCGCCCTATGAAAAAAAGGGCCGGCGTTTGGCAGCCGACCCTTCGAAATGGCTTTTGGAAACGCCGGTCAGCCAGCGACGATCGGCGAGATATAGATTTCGACGCGACGATTCTGCGCCTTGCCGGCTTCGGTGGCATTCGAGGCGATGGGCTGGCTTTCGCCATAGCCCAAAACGTTGAACCGGCGGGTGTCGATCCCCTGCTGGCCGAGGAAGCCGGCCACGGCCTGGGCGCGTTGCAGCGACAGGGTCTGGTTGTAGGCGTCCGATCCGTCCGAATCGGTATGCCCGGCAACATCGACGACCGTCCGGTTGTACTTTTGCAGAACCATCGCCACCGACACCAGCGTCTGCTGGAAAGCCGGTGCGATCGTCGAGGAGTTGACGGCGAAGGTGATGTTGGACGGCATGTTGAGAATGATCTGCGCACCGTTACGGGTAACGGAGACGCCCGTCGAGGCCAGTTGCGCCCTCAGTTCGGCTTCCTGGCTGTCCATGTAATTGCCGACCGCGGCGCCGCCTATACCTCCGATGCCGGCGCCGATCAGCGCGCCGACGCGCGGGTCTGATCCAGTGGCCGCGCCGATGATCGTGCCGCCGATAGCGCCGCCCAGCGCGCCGATAGCGGCGCCGCCCGTGGTGTTCGAGATTTTCTGCTGTCCGGTATAGGGGTCGGTGGTGGTGCAGGCGCTCAGCGCCAGTACCGCCGCGACGGCAACCACAACTCTTGTTTTCATCCCCAGGTCTCCCATCGTGTTTTGTTCGTCGGCAGTGATGCCAAATTACGGCGGTTCGGTGTTGCGTCCGTCTTCAAACGTCAAAGAGTGTAGCATCCGATGCAATCGGGCAACAGTACATGCGCCCTGACCGGTCACGCCAGAGCATCGGGTGATTTGATTGCCTCAAAACACCCGGATCCGTTTCATGGGTGTCGCATCCTTCGAATTTCAAAAGGGCACCATTTGTCCCTTCGGGTTGGAGCTCGACTGGTGAAAAAACGCAAGTCCGCTTTTTTGCTTGATACCCTAGATTTTCGAAGCGGGCGTTGCGCCCACGCTGCCCGGTTTGAGCGTGACCACACGTTGCGGGAACGGGATTTCGATGCCTTCGGCCTTGAAGGCGTCCCACAGGTTCAAGAGCACCTCGCCGCGGACATTGGTCAATCCGTTTTGAGGGTCCGAAACGTAGAATCTCAAAACGAAGTCGACCGAAGACTCGCCGAAATCGGTCAAGTGGCAGTAATTTGAGTATTTTTGGTGGTTCTTGATCACGCGCGGATGAGCTTCCGCCGCGGCCAGCGCGAGGTCGCGCACACGATGCGGATCGGCGTCATAGGACACGCCAAACCTGATTTCGATGCGAATGAAGCTGTCGCCGAAAGACCAGTTCTCGACCGGCTGGGTGATCAAATCCTCGTTCGGGATCAGCACCTCGCGTCCGTCATACATGAACACGGAAACGTAACGGGCGTTGAGCGAGGAAATCCAGCCGAAGCTGTCGCCGACACTGATGATGTCGCCGGGCTTGATCGACTTGTCCGTTAAAATAATGATCCCCGAAACGAAGTTCGAGACGACTTTTTGCAGACCGAAGCCGAGGCCGACGCCGATGGCGCCGGAAACGAAGGTCAGGGCGGTGAAATCAATGCCGATGGTGTAAAGCCCGATCAGCAGTGCCAGGGTGATGAGCCCGACATGGGCGACGGTGCCGATCAGCACGCGCTGTGTCGGGGAAATATCGTCGAACTTCGTCAGCTGCGAATCGAGCAGACGGCTGGCCATGCCCGCCGCCCAGAGCAACACCCAGAAGACCACCACGCCCTGCACCACCAACAAGAGCGAGATACGCAATTCGCCGACCTGCAGGGCCAGCTGGTCCATCAGCTTGAGGGTTTCGGGCAGGATGCCCAGAAGACCGAGCGTCACGAGAATCCAGCCGCCGATTTCGACCAGCCGCGCCAGCGAACGGTTACGGATCACGCGTGAGGCGATGGTGATGGCGATAAGCGAGGTGACGAGGCTGGCCACCAGCGTCAGGAAATAGGAATTGGACGCCCAGGTTGCCGCCCGCATGGCCGCGACGCCGAACCACAAGAGAATGATGAAAAGAATGCCTTGCTGGCGTCTCAGGACAATGGCGATCACCCGCAGCAAGGCGGGTTTCATCCGGGTTCGCGCCACAAGGGCTTCAAGCCGGGTGGAAAACTTGCGCGTGCCGACGAAGGACAGCGACAAGGCGAGCGCAACCACCGCCAGCTGGATGATCGACCATGTCAGCGTGTTGCCGGTCAGCCCAAGGCCGAGGAATCGCAACAAAACCGTGATCAGCGATGGCCATTGCGCAAGCCATTGACCGAATTCGCTCAGCCCGTTCACATTGTTTCCCCTCGGACCGATGAACCCGTTGTAGCGCAACCGACAGGCGGCCGGGAATCGGCAAAACTGGATAGCGGTGCATTGGCGGAAAGATAGAGCGGTGGGCGAAAAAGTGGAATCCGGTTTTTCGCAAAACCGCCGCGCCCACAACAAAATAGAGCCGGGCGGTTTGATGCAATCAAACGTCCGACGCTCAAATGAAACCGCAATAACAATTCAGTCACGCTCGGGATCCGGTAAATACAGCGTCGGGCTCAGGTTTCGGACGGTGCAATCGCGCCCAGAAGCCGCATGATCGCGTCGACATCGGCAATGTGTTTTTCCCGCATGGCGAAATTGAACGTCACGAACTTGCGTCCCGGCACGAAGGTGCAAAGATTTGTTCCCGGATGATAGGAGCCGGCAAAGACCGGTTCGGCCAGACCAAGGGTGAGGTTGCCGGCGATGCGATGCGGCGGCACCAGGGTCAGCACCATGTGATAATTGCCACTGAACCGGAAAAACCGGGTCGAATAGAGAAAGGGGACGAGCCCGGCAAGAAACCGGTGCGCCTTGAAAATGGCGTTGAGCGTCAGCTGCGTCGACGTCATGTCCTTCGCCTCGATACGCGCCAGCTTGTCGTCGACGCCCTTGACGAAAGACAGGAAATCCGGACGAACGTCGAAATTGGCTCCGACGGCCTGCAGGCGGAAATAGTTGTCGCCCTTGCGGCTGCGGTTGTCATCGAGCGTGGTGTAGGAGGTGCGGATTCGCTTTTGGGAAAAGCCCCGGCCGTTTCTGTTGAGCGCGAACATGACGAGCGCGAACATCAAGGCGCGCTGCCGCACGTGAAGAATGTCGGCGAGGTGACGGATCGTTCTTCGTTCGAAGACCAACGATTTGAATCGCATGTCGGCCGTTTTCGGCGCAACGATCTGGCCCATGACAAGATGAAAGGGCGCGGCCATGGCGCCGACCAGCGCAAAACCGATCTTGCGCCAGATCGAACGCGCCGTAAGGCTGGTGCCTTCGGGACCCCGCGCTGAGGATTGCGAACGGGTCAAAAGAGCGGAGTCCGCCCCCTCCATCATGGCGTGGGCGGAATGCACGATGATCAGCGAGGCACGCTCCAGCGCGTCGGGCCCGTCCTTGAGGACCAGCGCCCTGACGCGAAACAGCGGCTTATGCCCGTCCTCGAAAAGTTCGAGCGCCGGCGTGAGACCCTTGTCGGGATAGCCCTCGAAGGTCTCGACCGTTTCCACCGAGGTGACCGCTTCCAGAAGATGCTGCGGCAGGGGCGCGCCCGGTAACGCACCTTTGAACCCATGCGTGAGCTGAGGCGCCAGCGTGACCATCTTGGCCACCAGCGTCATCAACGCGTCCTTGTCATAGGCGATTTTGGAAAAGGAGGTGAAATAGACAGTATTTCGCGCGCGGTACAGGAACCATTGGAAGTCCGTGAACAGGGCCAAGGGGTCCGTGATTGGCGTTCCATTTTGCCCGAAAGGGTCGGACGTCGTGTCTGTAATGGAAGCTGCGCTGAAACTCTTCAAATGAAACGACCCCCCTTCGTTTATTGTGACGCTATCTTTACTGTGTCCCGTACTCAACCCCATTGGTTTCGAAGCGTTAACATCGTTGCCGGGATGGGGTGAAACCTCATGGGCAAAACCCCATATGGGGCGGGTCGGCCCGACCATTTGGCGCGAACGAAAAATGGGATTATGCTGGATTAGGAATATTCCGATCCAGTTACCGGCAACCGGACACAACACCAAGGGGACCACGAAATATGTTCGACTATGGCGATGCCTTCGAAACGGCACTCAATGCCTTGCGGAACGAGCGCCGCTATCGCGTTTTCGCCGATCTCGAACGCGTGGCGGGACGGTTTCCGAAGGCGATCTTCCGTGACAGCGCGGACAACGAGCGCGAGATCACGATCTGGTGCTCGAACGACTATCTCGGCATGGGCCAGCACCAAAAGGTCATCGCCGCAATGCAGGACACGGCGGGCAAGATGGGTGCCGGTGCCGGCGGTACCCGCAACATATCGGGCACCAATCGCAAACTGGTCGAACTCGAACGTTCATTGGCCGACCTGCACCACAAGGAGGCGGCGCTGGTTTTCACCTCCGGGTTCGTTTCCAACGAGGCGGCGATTTCGACCATCGCTCGTTTGTTGCCGAATTGCCTCATTCTGTCCGATCAGCTCAACCACGCCTCGATGATTGCCGGGGTCCGGCAGTCGGGTATGCAAAAGCAGATCTTCCGGCACAGCGATCTCGGCCATCTGCGCGAGCTCTTGCAGGCGGCCGGAAAGTCGCGTCCCAAGCTGGTCGTGTTCGAATCCGTCTATTCGATGGATGGCGACATCGCCCCGATCGAAAAGATCGCCGATCTGGCCGACGAATTCGGCGCGCTGACCTATATCGACGAGGTGCATGCGGTCGGCATCTACGGCAATCGCGGTGGCGGCATCACCGATCGTGACGGGTTGTCCGATCGCATCGACATCATCGAGGGCACGCTGGCCAAGGGATTCGGCACCATGGGCGGCTACATCACCGGCAAGCGCGCCGTCATCGACGCCGTTCGGTCCTATGCCGCCGAGTTCATTTTCACGACGGCCCTGCCGCCGGCGCTCTGCGCTGCCGCAACGGCCTCGATCGAACACTTGAAGATTTCGAACGTCGAACGCGAGCGCCACCAGCGCCAGGCACAACGCACAAAAAAGGCTCTGACCGGGGCCGGCCTACCGGTCATGCCGACCAACACCCATATCGTGCCTTTGATGGTGGGCGAGGCGCAGGCCTGCAAGGCGGCGAGCGACATGCTGATGGACAGGCACAACATCTATATCCAGCCGATCAATTATCCGACCGTTCCCAAGGGGACCGAGCGCCTCAGGATCACACCGACGCCGTTCCACGACGATGCCATGATCGAGCGCTTGCGCGATGCGCTGGTTGAGGTCTGGGACGCGCTCGATCTGCCGCGTAATGTCGAAACGTCTAAACTGACGGCCGAAGCGCTCAATTCCGGCGATCTGACCCTGACCATCGGCGGCTGACGGGATCCGCGTGTTTCTTTAAAGCGGCGTTCGACAAAAAAAGGCCCGCCATCCGGCGGGCCTTTCTTTCTTTGGGTGAAAATGCCGTCACATTTAGCAGCATCCCGTTGTCGGCAGGCCGTCGGCGATCCAGCCCTTGGCCTGATCGTTGCCGGTCATGCCGCCGAAAATGGAATAGACGCGGTCGAAACCGGCCTGGGACAGGGCTGTCTGGGCCTGACCCGAGCGATTGGACGAGGCGCAGATCAGGCCGATCTCCTTGTCCGGGTTGTCGAGACGCAGCTGAACCAGCTTCTTGACGAAGTCCGGGTCCTGCATGTCGATGGTAAGGGCGTCCTGGGCAATGCCTGTCATGCTCCATTCGGTGGGCGTTCGGATGTCGACGATGATCATCTTGCCATCCTGCTGGTGCACGAAAGCATCGCCGTCGGTGATGACGGGGCCAAGTTCACTGGCAGATGCGGGAAGCGAGAGAGCGGCGGCCAATCCAAGACCGAAACTGCCGGCCATGAAGGCGCGACGAGAAGGGGTGAACGGTGAAGCGATCATGACAAATCCATCTGACGATTAAGCGTTTGCGGCGCACAGTTCCGGTTTTACGGCGGCGCCATTCTGATTTCGACAAGAATTAAGGACGCCAGCCGCGCGATGCCAGCCCGGCCGATTGCCGCAGCTTTCACGAATGCGCGATCCCGGCGCCGGATCGGCACCCGCATGGCTTTTTTGCGTTTCAGGTGCAGTCGGCGCAGGCTCTCTTGCGCGGCGTGCCGCTCATTTCGATTTCAACGGTAACATGATCGACGCCGAAATTTCGCCTCATCTCTTCCCTGATCCCTTCGAGCACCTCTTCGGCGTCCGCGTTCGCATCGATCGAGGCGTGAAACGTCGCCATGCGGCGCGACTCGCTGATTGACCAGACATGGACGTGATGCACGTCATCGAGGCCAGGGAGTGTCGCGACCAGATGACGGGCCAGATCGGCGCGGTCGAGATCGTCCGGAGCGCCCTCCAAAAGGATCCGGCCGGAATCGCGAACCAGCATGGCGGCGCTTTTGAGAATGATCACTGCGACCAGCAGCGACAAAAGCGGGTCGATGGGCATCCAGCCGGTCGCCATGATGACGATGGCGGCAATGATGGCAGCAACGGAGCCGAGAAGATCGCCGAGCACATGCAAAAGTGCGCCGCGCATGTTGAGGCTGTCGCGGGAACCGCCATGGAGCATCAGAAACGAGACGAGATTGACGACGAGGCCGATCGCCGCGACGACGAGCATCAACCCACCAGCGATTTCGGGCGGGGCCAGAAAACGCTCGATCGCCTCGTAGACAATGAACCCTGCAATGACGAACAGCGCCAGGCCGTTGACAAAGGCAACCAGAATGGACACGCGGTCGAAACCGTAGGTCCATTTCCAGTCGGCGGGGCGGGCGGCGATACGCTGCGCCAGAAAAGCCAGAAACAGGGCGGCGAAATCGGTGAACATGTGGCCGGCATCGGCCAGAAGCGTCAGCGAGCCGGACCAGATGCCGCCGACGATCTCGACGATCATGAACAGACCGGTTATGGCGGCGGCGCCTGCCAGACGCCAGCTGTCCGCGCCCGCGCCGTGGTGATGATGATGATGAGCGTCTTGATGCATCCCCGCGTCCGTTTCGCTTTGTTGCTTATGAGAACAATAAGCAAGAAGCGCGCTGGCGGCGTTCTGTCAAGTTAAATCGGGAAAAAACACGCTATTTCAATATGTTATAAAGTTGCGCTTGCCAGACCCAAACGCGATTTCGTCGGCCCGATGGTGTTGACGGGGCGCGTATCTTCCAGCTTCTAGTCGCTTTTCGCGTCAGGATGATCCCTGCCCGGATCGCAGCCGAGACGGTTGGTCTTCCCGTTCTGACGGAGGAGATCGGGGCGGACGGATTGTCCGGCGATAGCGGTGAAATATCTTTTAGGCGAACAAAAGGGGTTGGCGCTGCCGGTTCGGTCCATTCTTAAAAAATTGCAAAGCGTTCAACGGGTCGGGCAGTGCATTCAGTTTGTGCCGCGCGCTGCCAGCGTGTCTGAGGTTTTGGCCGACCTGTTTTTAAACGCCTGCCGGGATTTCCCCGGAAACGAAGTGCGCGCGATGCGGCAATCCGAGCGGTTTCCGTCTTTGCCGGTTCAGCCGGTCAAAACGATGCGCATCAGATCGGCGGTGTTGCGGGCGCCGAGCTTTTCCATCACGCGGGCGCGATGCACTTCCACCGTGCGCGGCGAGATGCCGAGTTCGCGTCCGGCCTCCTTGTTGGACTGTCCGTTTGTGATCAGCTGCAGGACCTCGCGTTCGCGCGGCGTCAACTGGTTGAACCCCCTGATCTCGATGGGGCGGCGGCTGCCCTGGACCGCGCCGATATGGACATCGCGCCTGAGCGCGTCCTCAACCATGCGAACGAGCCGCTCGGTGTCGATCGGCTTGCCGATGACATCGTTGGCGCCCGCCTTCATGGCGGCAACGGCGAGGGCGACATCCGGCCGATCCGCGATCATGAAGACCGGCGTGCCGGTATGCATGGCCTTGATGCGCTTGAGTGTCGCCAACCCCTGCGCGCCGTCCGTCTCGATGTTGAGCAAGACGATATCGGGATTGCGTGTCTCCAGAGAGGACAAAAATCCTCCGACATCTATGGAGAATGCCGTCTGGAAGTGTTCGAGCCGGAATAAAACACTGAGCGCTTCACAGGTGGACGGATCGGGATCGACGATATGGATCAGACGGTCTCTGTTGAGAAAAGAGTGGTAGGAAGCCTCGTCATTCATTACGTCCCCGCTTAAGTTATGGCATATACAAAATAATTTTCTTTTCACACCGAAAATGGGTTGGTGTGAGCGTCCACCATGTTGCATAAGCCCGACCGGTATCCGGACTTTCTGGGTGCGACGTAAGGTGAATCGTCCACGCAAGAATGCGATAAGTGTTCACGTCGTCCCAGAGGAGTGTTGCTTAGGGAAGATTACCTAGGTAACAGGTACTATGTCCTGACTTCGATTCGATAAATAGGAATATATACCTAGTTCGTGGGTAAAGGCAAGCCCGACGATGCAAAACCGTCGGGCCGGCAAATCACGATGGGGCGATAGCCTATTTCTTCAGCAGGTCGCGGATCTCGGTCAATAGCTTGATATCCGCCGGCGGTTCGGCCAGCTTCGGCGCCGCCTCTTCCTTTTTCTTGAGGCTGTTCATGGCCTTGACCACGAGGAACAGGGCGAAGGCGATGATGACGAATTTCACCACGGCATTGATGAACAGGCCGATATTGAGCGTGGCGACGCCCGCGTCCTGGGCGGCGGCAAGCGATGGCACCGCAATGTTGCCGGGATTGGACAAAACGATGAACAGGTTGGAAAAATCGATGCCGCCAATGATGAGACCGATAAGCGGCATGAAGATATCGTCGACCAGCGACGAGACGATGGCCCCGAAGGCGGCGCCGATAATGATGCCGACCGCGAGATCGATCATATTGCCCTTAAGGGCAAATTCCCTGAATTCCTTGAGCATGATTTCCTCGACTTGCCGGTCCGGCGGTCTGGCTGGCGGTACACCCAATTTGCAGCGTCCGGATGAGCAAACACACACCGTTACACGCCGGCATGAGCCGACACGGACGCCGAATGTCTCTTTGTCGGGTTTTGCACCCAATAAAAAGGGCGAAACCAGCAAAGGTTAACGCCTTCTTTACCATGTTTTCTAAAGAGTGCGAGTGGCGGAGTCTCCCTTGGAAAAGAGATCCGAGCCCGCGTATTTGTGATTGGAACAAGTGATGGCGCGTCCGCAACCCGAAGCATACTGGGCCGAGCCCGCCGGCAGTGCCGGGATCACGGACTGGGAATCGCTTCGTCACGATCTCGAATCCTTGTTGCGTCAGGTCGAAAACCGCCAGCTTTCCGAAGACAGATCGGCTGATCACGGCCCTCATGTTGCGCCGGGACACGATCCGGACGCGCGTCATCGCGCCGCCCTGCGCTCGGTCAAACGGGCCGTCGACCGGTTTGCCGAGCCGCAGGCAGACCATGTCGCGCCGCGAAGCGATCTTCAATCCGCCATCAGCGAGATCCGCGCCAAGACCGAGTCGACGGAACCGGTCTTTCACCGTGCGCCGTCCAGTGCCCCGTCTTACCATCACGTTCCGTCCGGCCATTACAGTCCCGACGGATATCCGACGCCCGCCCAGCGTCTGGACGCGATCCATACTGCCTATCAGGCGCCGTCCGCCCGGTTGTCGGCCCGTCCGATCTATCCGGATCGCACCGGAAGCGAAGCCAGCGAGGCAACCGTCGGTGGGCTGAAGCGGCTGACCGCCGCCGTGACCGGCATGACCGGTCGGCTGGAACGGCTCGAAGCGGACATGCGGGCAACCCGTGATGCTTCGGGCGATATCGCCGAAGTGGCCCAGCAGGTCTCCCAGCTGACCCATGTGGTCGAGCTTCTGGCCGGCGCCGTCGGCGAACAGGGTCAGGTCAAGCGTCTGGAAAGCCAGATCGCCGACCTCGCCCGGCTTTATTCGGATGGTCCGCGCCCGGAAATCGCGGCGCTGACCCGGCGAATTGACGAACTGAGCGTCACCGTCGACCGGCTGGCCGATTTTCAGGTCCAGGAGATCGGACGCGTCGCCCGCGAAGCGCAAGGGGTTGCCGCGACGCAAGGGTCCAGCATGCGCGCCATCGAAGACGGTGTGCGCTCCATCTACGACCGGATCGATGCGCTTGAGCACTCCTATGCCATCGCGCCGGACGATCTCGACCGGCTGACCCGGGAAATGGGCAGCGTGACCGAGGCCCTCAACCATTCCGGCGACAGCGATGTGCTTGCCAGCATCGCCGCGCGGCTCGATGCCCTGTCCGATCAGATCGTCACCATGGGCGGCGCGGATGATACGGGCGTATCCGCCCTGCGCGACGATGTGGAAGCCCTGCGCGACGTGATCGGAGAAACGCTGGAACCGCGTTTCGCGGCGCTCGAATCGCGACTCGACAACCTGACCAGCAAGGTTGGCAACGCCACGGCGCCGGCCACGCCGAGCTTCACTCAGCTCGAAGAACAGATCCGCCGCCTGGCCCAGCGCATGGATCAGACCGGCCAGCAGCTCACCGGACTGACCGAACTCTACAAGTCGGATCCCGGACCGGGTGCCGCGCCGGACTTCGAGGCGCTAGCGGCCCTTGTCGCCGAACGGACGTCGCAGGAAGTGGCCCGTTTGCGGGGCGATGAAGCCGGTCTTGACGAAGCCAGTCTCGGCGAACTCGAAAAACGCCTGTCCAGGCTTTTTGCCGATCAGCATCAAGGCGAAGCCCCGTCGGTGCTTGCCGATGTGGCCCAAAACCTGACCAGCGTCGACGAGCGGCTCGACCGACTCGAATCCGCGCTCGAAACACTGGCGCGCGGCACACCGGCCCCCGTGCCGTCCAGCACCAATCCCCAACCCGTTTCCGGTTTTGCCGCCCCCACCCGTCCGGCGGAACCGCTCAGCCCGCCACCCGCACCCGCTCAGCACTCCCATGAAAAAGCGCCCCAGCGCCCGACAGTTGATACGGCGTCGCGCCCCCCCAAACCGTCGTTCTCGGAACCGGATGCGGAACCGCGCCATCAGCGCGCCGCGCAACAGACCGACGACATGCCGCACGCGCCGAGCATTGATCGCCCGCTGGTCGACGACGAACTGAAAACGCTCGTCGCGCCGGTCGAGGACTGGTCTTCGATCGGCCTCGAAAAGGAGCAGGGCTCCCCGGCCGCGCCGCGCCCGAAAGCAACGCCCTCCGGTTTCGACACCTCCAAGATCGAACGTCCAGCCCGGCCGAAATCGAGCCTGGTCGAAGACCCGCCGGGCTTCACCCCGATGACGGAACTCGAAACCGGTCTGGCCGCCGAAACCTCTTTGGAAGACGATCAGCCGATTTCCGATCGCAACACCTTCATCGCGGCCGCGCGCCGGGCCGCCAGAGGCAATCAGGACGCGCAGACAAGCGCCGAATCCAATTCGCTGATCGGCCGGGCGCTGGCGCGTTTCCAGGCCAAAAAGGCGGTGCCGGAGACCGGGCCCGCCCCGCACGAGACGGATCCCGCGCCCCTCACCGATTTGGTCGAACTTCCGGAAGAAACCGTCGTCGAAGACGATTTCATCGCCAATCCCGACCATCGGGTTGCAAACGAGACGACGCCCGACCAAAAAACAGGCTTTCTGGCCCGCAATCGTCGCGCCCTGCTGCTCGCCGGCGCTCTGGTCGCAACGTCGCTTCTGGCGCTCAATCTCGTGGTGCAGCGGCTGACACCGTCCGAACCATCGACGCCGGCGACCGCGGTTTCCGAATCGGCGACAGTTCCTGAGTCAACCGGTTCCATGATCGATCCGACCCCGACCGGTTCGATCGATCCATTCATTCCGATGACCCTGGTCGAACCTTCGCCAACCCGCCAGATCCTGCCGAGCACGCTGACGCCTCAACAAGAGGCACAGACGATAACGCTCAATCCGACCTTCACACATTCGGTGCCTCCGGTCGAAAAAGCGCTTCCCGATCCGGCGCCAATGCCGATCAAGCTGGATCTGCCTCCCGAAAATGTCGGGCCGCTCGACTTGCGTCAGGCGGCGGCCGACGGCGATGCGCATGCCCAGTTCGAAATCGGCGCCATCTATACCGAAGGCAGCGTCGTGCCCCAGGATTTCGAGGCGGCGGCGGTCTGGTATGAACGGGCGGCGGCGCAGGGCTTTGCGCCGGCGCAATACCGTCTCGGCAATCTTTACGAACACGGAAACGGGGTGGACAAGGATCTCGACGAGGCGCGCCTGTGGTATTCGCGGGCGGCTGAGGCGGGCAACCGCATGGCCATGCACAATCTTGCCGCGCTCTATGCCAGCGGCGAGATGGGCGAGCAGCAATTCGCCGCCGCCGCGGAGTGGTTCGAGCGCGCCGCCGATGCCGGCATGACCGACAGCCAGTTCAATCTCGGCATGCTCTATGCGCGCGGTCTCGGCGTGGTCCAGAATCTCGAAACGTCCTACAAGTGGTTTGCGCTCGCTGCCGAGGACGGCGACAAGGATGCGGCCAAGGCGCGTGACGATATCGGCAAATCGCTCGATTCCGCCGCGCTCAATCAGGTCAAGACCGAGATCGCCAACTGGCACATGGCGCCGATCAACATTCCCGCCAATTTCGCGCCGATCGGGACCTGGGCGGAAAGTTTCGATGCCGGACAGACCATCGCCGACAAATCCGTAACCGAAAACGTGCAGAAGGCCCTGGCGCGGCTTGGATATGATCCCGGAAGCATCGATGGTGTCATGGGACCGAAAACGACTCAGGCGATCACCGAGTTCGAGCGGGCGACCGGCATGACGCCGACAGGTCTGGTCAATCCGCGTCTTCTCGCGGTCCTGGGAAGCCAGCCGGCCTGAACGCGTTGACTTCGTTTTAACGTGGCGCAACCATGCGCCCGGACTGGTATCGTCCCGAGGGTGTTCTGGCCAGGTGCAAATCTATCTTCCCATAGCAGAACTCTCGCTCAACGTTTTCTATCTTGCCGGAATAGGGGCCGCGGTCGGGTTTCTGTCGGGTCTGTTCGGGGTCGGCGGCGGCTTTCTTCTGACGCCGCTTCTGATCTTTTCGGGCATTCCCTCGCCGGTCGCCGTCGCCTCGGTTACCGGGCAGGTCGTTGCGGCCTCGACCTCCGGCGCCATCTCCTATTGGCGACGCGGCGGCATCGATCTGCATCTGGCCCTTTATCTGGTTCTGTCGGGTATTATCGGCGCCATTCTCGGCGTCATGACCTTTGGCGCGTTGCGCGCCATCGGCCAGCTCGATCTCGTCATCTCGTTGAGCTATGTCGCCCTGCTCGGGGCGGTCGGTGGGCTCATGCTCAACGAAGCCGTGCATGCGATGCTCAAGCGCAAGCGCGGGCTCGTTATACGCGAAAAGCTCCCGCATCAGCATAACTGGGTGCATGGTCTGCCCCTCAGAATCCGGTTCAAGCGTTCCAAGCTTTATGTCAGCGTGCTGCCGGTTCTGGCCATCGGCGGCACCATCGGTTTTCTCGGTTCGATGCTCGGCATCGGCGGCGGCTTCATCCTGGTGCCGGCTCTTGTCTATATCCTGAGAGTGCCCGGATCGATGGTCATCGGCACCTCGCTCGTCCAGATCCTCGCCATCATGGCCGCGTCGACCATCCTTCACGCCGTCAATTCCCAGAGCGTCGATATCCTTTTGGCCTTCTCGCTGATGGTCGGTGGCGTCATCGGTGCCCAGTTCGGCGCCGCAGCGGGCCAGCATTTACGCGGTGAACAGTTGCGGGCCCTTCTGGCCCTGCTCATTCTCGCGGTCGCCATCCGTTTCGCCGTCGGTCTGGTTGTGCCGCCCGACGAGGTTTTCTCCACTTCCGCCTTCGGCATCGTGGAGACCGTGCAATGAACCGCGCATTGTTGCTTTTGCTGATGACCTTCCTGCTGGCGACCAGCCCGTCAGTGGCGCAACGGCTTGCCGGTGCCCTGTCTGAGCGCCAGGTCGCGGTCGACAGCAATTTCGTCGGGCAAACCCTGACCCTGTTCGGCAATATCGAGCCCCCAATCGGTGCCGCCGATCAGCCGGTCGCCGGGCCGTTCCAGGTGGTGGTCGTCGTCACCGGGCCGATGCAGAACCGGGTGGTACGCCAACAGACCAACAAATATCTCATCTGGCTCAATACCGAATCCGAGACCTTCTATCAGGTGCCATCCTATAAATGGGTGTTTTCCAGCGCGCCGCTCGAAACCATCTCCGACAACGACGTCTTCAACGCCAACCATATCCTTTTGACCAGCACCGGCGAGGATGCCGAGATCTCCGGCAATGGTGATCCCGCGTTGTTCCAGGCCGAACTGGTGCGGTTGATGACCGACAAGAAGCTTTACGGCATCAACGAGACTGGCGTGCAGTTCCGCTCGCCGACGCTTTATTCCGTACGTATCGAATTGCCGGGCGATGTCCCTAATGGCACCTTCCTGGCACAGACTTTCCTGTTCAAGAATCAGGCGGTGATGGCGCACAAGGCGGAAAGCTTCATCGTCAGAAAGGCGGGTCTCGAACGGCTCCTGGGTGAATCCGCCCGCGACGATCCGCTTCTTTACGGCCTCGTTTGCGTCTTTCTTGCGCTTATTACCGGGTGGCTCGGCGGCGTGTTGTTCAAACGGTAGTTTTGGGAAAATCGTGGAATGCGGGAAGAAAAGCTGCCACTCGGCGCCGCCATCGCTCCCTTTGCCGGGCTGGTGCCGCTGGTTTTCGGGTGCGGCGCCGTGCTGGCGCCTTCCTCGGTCGCGATCGATCCGATCATTCTGCAACGGGCGGTGATCGGCTATGCCGCCCTTTATCTCGCTTTTCTCGGTGGCGTGCGCTGGGGCTTTCTTGTCGCGAAAAACGAACGCAATGATCGCCGCTTTCTCTTAGGCGCCCTCGGATCGCTGCTCGGCCTTGTCGCGCTGCTTTTACCCCTCGCGCCTGCCCTCGCCCTCTTGAGTGTGGGCTTTGCCGGACAGGGGGCCTGGGACGTGTGGTCCGGATGGCGCAAGACAATGCCCGAAATCTATCAGCGTCACCGGGCGCTGATAACGCTTCTCGTCTGCCTTATTCTTGTCAGCACGCTTCTGGTTTACGCCGCCCAGGTCTGAATACCTGTTCCGGAACAAACAAAAGGCCCCGTCAATAACGGGGCCTTTGTCATTCTATCCGCGAGACAAAACCTTAGAACTCGCTCCAGTCCTTGTCGATGGCGGCGTTGCCGCTCGACAGATAGGCCTTGGCGACCTTGGCCGAGGCCGGAGAGGGTTTGCCGCCTGCCGGCTTGGCCGATACCGTCGCCGACTTGCGTGCCGCGGCGGCTCTCTCGTCGAGCGTGAAGACCTCGACGATGCGGTCGAGTTCGGAAGCCTGCGCCTCGGTCTGTTCGATCGCCGCATTGGTTTCTTCGACCAGCGCCGCATTGTGCTGGGTCATCTCGTCCATCTGGCGAACCGCCGTGTTGACCTCGTCGATCGAAGAGGCCTGTTCCCGGCTTTCGCGGGCGATCTCTTCCATCTGCTTGGCGTTGGTCTTGACCGCCTCGAGAATGGCCGAGAGCTTCTCGGTCGCCGAGGCCACCAGCTTGGTGCCGCCGGAAACCTCAACCGCGCTTTGTTCAATCAGTGCCTTGACGTCGGAACTGGCTTCCGCCGAACTCTGCGCCAGACGCCTGACTTCCACAGCAACGACCGCAAAGCCCTTGCCGGCTTCGCCGGCTCGGGCCGCTTCGACCGAAGCGTTCAAGGCCAGAAGGTTGGTCTGGAAGGCGATGTCGTCGATCATGCCGATGATGTTGGAGATCTTGGAGGAAGATGCCGAGATCCGTTCCATGGCCTCGTTGGCCTCGGCCATGACCTTGCCGCCCTCTTCGGCGGTGGCGGACGCCCTGTCGGCCTCGTTGCTGGCTTCGCCGGCGCGCTTGGCGTTGTCCATGACCGTATGGGCCAATTGTTCCATGGCAGCCGAGGTTTCTTCGATGGTCGCGGCCTGCTTGGTGGTGCGTTCCGAAAGATCGTTGGCCCCGGACAAGATCTCGCCCGTCGCCGTCTTCAACCCGCGCGAGGTCTGGCGGATCTGGCCCACGACCTCGACGAGCTTTTCGGCCACGGCATTGGTGTCCTGTTTCAGCTTGTCGAAGGCGCCCTGATAGCTGCCCGTCACCCGCTGCGTCAGGTCGGTATGCGCCAGCGCCGACAAAACCGTGCCGGTCTCGCCCAGCCCCTGATCGACCGTTTCGACCAGATCGTTGACCGACCGACCCAATGCGTTCAGCTCGGGATCGGGGAACTCCACCGTCACGCGCTGCGAGAAATCGCCCGCCACGGCGGCGTCGACGACCGCGCCGAAGGCGCCCTGCAATTCCTGCATCATCTTGGTGCGGTCCTGCCGGGTCCGTTCGATCCGCGCTGCCTCTTCTTCGGTCATTTCGCGGACCTTGATGGCGTTCTCCCGGAAGACTTCGACCGTCTTGGCCATGCCGCCGATTTCGTCATTGCGGTCTGTGTCCATAACCTTGATGTCCACATTTCCTTCCGCCAGTGTGCGCATCGTTGCCGACAGGCGCGTCACCGGCTTGTTGACGACGGCACGCGCCGCAATAAGGATGACGGTCAGCGAAACGACCAGGATGACCAGCCCGCTGATGATCGTCATCGTGATTTGCGACCAGACCGGGTCGGAGAAGACCGCTGAGGGAACGTCGAGAATCGCCGCCCAGGTCGTGTTCATCCCAGGCGCGGTAAACGGATAGACCAGACGGACGTTGCCATCCGGCATATCCCGGATGATCTGCATCTTGCCGTCGGTAATGGCCTGCTTGACCTGATCCGCACCGGCATCGACGTATTCCATCATCAGCTTGTTTTTGTCGGGATTGGCAAGCCAGCTGCCGTCATTGGCGATCAGCATGACGTGCCCGCCTTCGAAAGGACGCAGGGCCTCGACGGCAGCAGTCAGGTCGCCGAGCCGGATATCGACGCCGGCGACGCCGACGATTTCGCCATCGACCACGACCGGTGCGGCGACCGACGTCAAAAGGGTGTTGATCTCCGTGGACAGATAGGGAGAAGTGATCACCGTCGCCTTCGCCTTGATCGGCGCGGTATAGTATTCGTCGTCGTTTTCAATGTGCCAGGTCGACAGGGAAAGGCTGCCCGAGTCGCTCTTGGTCCAATAGGGCGTGAAGATGCCCTGGTCGTTTTCGCTCTCGGTCCCTGACAGCAGTCTGGGTCCATCGATGAGTTCGGTCATCCACGACCCGAAGACATTGTCATATCGCGGCGCGATCTGCTTGAGCAGGGCGATGACATCGCTGCGCGTCCGTGAGCCCTCGGCGATATAGCCGGAGATACTGCTTGCCAGTGTGGTGCCCGCCGACGTCGCCTGGGTCAGGTCAACGGCCACCTGTTCGGCAACCATCGCGGCCTTTTCGGTCGCGAGCGCCATGACGTCGGCCTCCGTGCGTGATTTGGCGCTCAATGCGCTTACGCTCGTGTAGATGACAAGAATGGCGGCGATGGAAAGCCCGGACGCGACAACGAGTTTTCCGGCGACGGTACTGAGGAGTTTGCTCATGATTCAGACTTCCGTGAACAAGACGAGCGGCAAGTGCTTGCGGACAATCTGACAAAACAAACTTAAAGGATACCTAACCGTTAGGTGAGAACCGGCATTGTTTTTCAAGCGATTCCGTCTTTCCGATCAGGTTTCGTGAAGGCGTCTGGCGTACTGTTTTAAAAATACTCTCGCCGTGCTCGCAAGTATTTGCGAATCATTCGCGGCTCGTGAAAAAGCTGTCGTTTTTTATGTTCGGCAGGCGAACGCGTTTAACCGCCGATCAGACGTTTCGGACTGACGGGATAAACGCGATCGCATCCGGTCATCACCACCTGTAAACGGTCATGGCGCAAAAGGCCGGCAAAGGCGGACGACAACACGTTGAGGGTGCCGGTCGAAATGCCATAGGCCGGCAGGATCATTACGTCGTCATCGCACACAAAGCAGGCGGACTTGACGCTACGTCCGTTGATCTCGATCCGCGCGGCCGGGTGCAGATGGCCGGCGATCAGCGGTTTGTGGGCATGATCGGGCATGTGCGCCAGGGTGATGCCGGCCCGCGCGAACGTTTCCACATGACAACCGCCGAGCCCATGCGGCGCGGGATCGTGGTTGCCCGAAAGCCAGATCCAGTCGTAATGCGACATAAGGGTTTCGAGCCGTTCGCGATCCTCGTCCAGAAGGCCAGTGGCGCTGTCGGCGCGATGGAAACTGTCGCCGAGCGCGATGACGGTTCGGGCATTTGTCCGCACGAGATCGGCGTCGAGACGGTCGAGCGTCTGGCTTGTGTCGTAGGGCGGCAGGAGTTGTCTATGCCGGGCGAAACTTTTCATCTTCTCGAAATGAAGGTCCGCGACGAGCAGCGCCGCTTCGTCCGGCCAGTAAAGGGCGCCCGAGCACAAGGGTTCGAACGTCTGGCCGGCGAAACGGATCGCTCCCCCATCGATCGCGTCTTTTTTCGTCGCCACGCCGACCGGCATGTTCATGTCTCCGTCGCCTCGCGCATCAGTTCGTCCGCCGCCTCCGCCATAGCCGATTCGCGCCCTTCGCCGAAAATCGGAATGGCGCCGATTTCGAGCATGACCGGAACGGCCAGCGGCGAGATATGCGCGAGCGGCTTGTGAACGATGTGCCGGCGGATACGCCTCAGACATTGTCCGAGCCGCTCGACATCCAACAGCCCGCGGGCGGCGTCGCGCCGCGTCGCCTTAATAAGGATGTGATCGGGTTCCTGGGCATGGAGCACGTCGAAGATCAGGTCGGACGACATGGTGATCTGGCGCCCGGTCTTTTTCTCGCCGGGGTGGTGCTTCTCGATCAGCCCGGAAATGAGGGCGCAATTGCGGAAGGTGCGCTTCATCAGGCTCGATTCGTCGAGCCAGGCTTCGAGGTCGTCGCCGAGCATGTCTTCGTCGAACAGCTCGTCGAGCCTCAAACGCTTCGACCTGATCAGGGCCGACAGATCGTCGACCCCCCAGATGGCAAGGGCATAGTCCGAGGCAACGAAACCGAGTGGCCGCGCGCGGGCGCGTTCGAGCCGACGCGTCAGGAGCATGCCGAGGGTCTGGTGGGCGAGACGCCCCTCGAACGGATAGCAGACGAGGAAGTGCTTTTTCTCGAACAAAAAGGTCTCGACCAGCATGGTCTCGGCATCGGGCACCACGCTTTGCTCGGCCTGCAGCCGCAGCCAGTCGCGAACCTGTTGCGGCAGCCTGTGCCAGGAATGCGGATCGGCAAGCATGCGCCGGACCCGCTCGGCGAGGAAGGTCGAAAGCGGAAAGCGGCCGCCCATATAGGACGGGATTTTCGGGTTCTTCGAATAGGCCCGCGAGACATAGGCTTCGGTTTCGCGCAAGGCTTCGAAGGCGACGATCTCACCGCCGAACAGGAAGGTGTCGCCATGCGCGAGAGAGGAAAAGAAATATTCCTCCATCTCGCCGAGCACCCGTCCGCCGCGCCCGATCGGGCCAGTGGTGGCCCCGCGTTTTTCGCCGCGACCACGGACCAGCCTGACCTTGAGCATCGGCTCCTCGACGATGGTGCCGATATTGAGCCGGTATTGCTGGGCCACCTGGGGATTGGCGATGCGCCAGAGCCCGTCTTTGGTCTTTCTGAGGCGCGCGAAGCGTTCATAGGCCCTTAGGGCATAGCCGCCGGTTGCGACGAAACCGACGGTGCGGTCGAAAAGAGACCGGTCGAGATCGCGATAGGGCCAGGCCTTGCGGATTTCTTCGTAAAGGGCATCGGCATCGAACGGGGCGTGGCAGGCACACCCGAGAATGTGCTGGGCCAGAACGTCGAGCCCGCCCGAAACCGGATCCTCGCTGTCCTGCGCTCCTTCGGTCACCGCTTCCAGCGCCGCCTCGCATTCCAGGACCTCGAAACGGGAAGCCGGCACGAACAGGGCCTTGGACGGCTCGTCGAGCCGGTGGTTGGCGCGTCCGATCCGTTGCAGCATGCGCGAGGCACCCTTGGGTGCGCCGATCTGAACGACAAGATCGACATCGCCCCAGTCGATGCCGAGATCGAGTGTCGAGGTGCACACCACCGCCTGCAGGCGTCCGTCGGTCATGGCGGCCTCGACCTTGCGGCGCTGCTCGACATCGAGCGAGCCGTGATGAAGCGCGATGGGCAGATTGTCCTCGTTGATCTCCCACAGGCCCTGAAACAGCATTTCCGCCTGCGAGCGGGTGTTGACGAACAAAAGGGTCGTCTTGTGGGACTTGATCACCTCGTAGAGTTCTGGAAAGGCGTAGGTTGCCGAATGGCCGGCCCAGGGCACGCGTTCGACGCTTCTGAGGATTTCGAGTTCGGGCAGGGCGCCGCCCGGCGCCGTCAGCAGCACAGCCTCGCGCGGCGCAATCGGCGCGGCGATCCAGTCGCGCAACAGGTCTGGGCGGGCAACGGTGGCGCTCAAGGCGGTGATCTTCATCTCCGGCGCCAGCCTGGCCATACGCGCCAGCGCCAGCGATAAAAGTTCGCCGCGCTTGGCCGTGACGAGCGCATGAAGTTCATCGAGAACGATGCGCTGGAGCGATCCGAACAGGCGCGAGGCATCGTCATGCGACAGCATCAGGGCCAGTTGCTCCGGCGTGGTCAGAAGAATGTGCGGCGGGTCGTAACGCTGGCGCTGGCGCTTGTGTTGCGGGGTGTCGCCGGTGCGCGTTTCCACCCGGATCGGCAGGTCCATCTCGCTAATGGGCATAAGAAGGTTGCGCGCGACATCGACCGCCAGCGCCTTGAGCGGCGAGATATAAAGGGTATGGAGCCCGTCCCCGGGCGTCTCGATCAGATCGATGAGGCTTGGCAGAAAACCGGCAAGCGTCTTGCCGGCGCCGGTAGGAGCGATCAGCAGGGATGACAGGCCTTGTCGATGGGCCGAAAGCACGGCGAGCTGATGGTCGCGCGGCGCCCAGCCCCGCGCGGAAAACCATCTGGCAATCGGTTCCGGTATGGTCATATGTTTAGCGTATTGCAGGCAGGCTGATTGATCGAGTGACGGAAACGAGCATTCAGGTGAGTCGGGTTGCGCGCAAGCCAAATCCACCATGAGGGCAGTCGCAGACGTGCAGGACCATTTGTTTCTTACGCCCGAAGCCGCGGCAGCAGAAATCGCCAAGCGTTCGCTGGCGGTGGCGGCGCAGCTTCGCCGGCGTATCCTTATCGGTATCATCGGCGGACCCGGCACCGGGAAATCGACGCTGGCCGCCAATGTCATCGGCATTCTCAACGACCGTATCGACGGGTCGGCGGCGCGTGTGCCCATGGACGGGTTTCACATGAAGCAGGCCAAGCTTGAGGCCGAGGAACTCGCCGCCTTCAAGGGCGCGCCGCACACTTTCGAGGCCGAAGCCTTTGTCCGGCTTCTGAAAATGCTGAAATACGCCAAGGAGCCGATCGCAATCCCCGGCTATTCGCGCCGTATCGAGGACGTGGTGCCCAATGCCTTCACCATTGCCGGCAATGTGCCGATTCTGGTGGTTGAGGGGAACTATCTCCTGCTCGACACCTCGCCCTGGAACGAAATCGCCGACATTCTCGACCTCGACTTCTTCCTCGATCTCAAGCCGGACATCGTCAGGACGCGGCTTTTGCGGCGTCACGCCGAACACGGCCTTTTCGCGCCGGACTGGATCGTCAATCATGTCGAAAAGGTCGACATGGTCAATTTCGAGGCCGTCGTGGCGTCGCGCTCGCGCGCCGACATCGTCATCGAGCTCGATACAAACCAATAGGATCAGGGCACGAACGGTTTCGATCCGGTTCCGGATCCCGGCATCCCCCAAGGGACACGCGACATCGTGAAGCCCGGCCTTCGGCCGGTCGGGCTTGCATTACCCGGTCCGTCATGGCACCGGAAGGCGACGCGGTCCTTTTCCCTCCCGCCTTTTGCTTTTTCCCCTCGCGAGGACACTCATGGCCAAGACCATTTTCATCACTGGCGCGACGTCTGGTTTCGGCGCGGCGACCGCCCGGCTCTTTGCGAAAAACGGTTGGCAGGTCGTTGCCACCGGCCGTCGGACCGACCGGCTCGACGCGCTCAAGGCCGGATTCCAGCCCGGTCTCATTCATGCGTCCGCCATGGACCTGACCGATCCCGACAGCATTGCTCGTGTCGTCGAAACCCTGCCGGCCGGGTTCGAAACGATCGACTGTCTTTTCAACAATGGCGGGCTGGCGCTCGGCTCCAAACCGATTCCGGATATCGATATCACCGACTGGCGGAGAATGGTCGAGACCAACATCATGGGTCTTTTGAACACCACCATGGCCGTCCTGCCGCGCCTCAAGGCGGCGGGTCCCGGCGCGGCGATCGTCAATGCCGGTTCGGTGGCGGCGCATTTCCCCTATGCCGGCGGCAATGTCTACGGCGCCACCAAGGCCTTCGTGCATCAGTTTTCCTACAATCTGAGGATCGATCTCGCCGAGACCGGTATCCGCGTGACCGATCTGATGCCGGGCATGGCCAAGACCGAATTCACCACCGTCCGGACCCATGGCGATGAAAAGGCCAACGACACGTTCTACGAGGGCGTCGCGTATATCCGCCCCGAGGATATCGCCGATATTGTCTGGTTCCTTGCCAATCTTCCGGCCCATCTCAATATCAATGCGCTCGAAATCATGCCGGTGCAGCAGAACCCGGGCGGCTTCGCCATCAGGCGCAACTAGGAGGCGCTTTTTTCCGCCATGCGTCCCGTCCATCCCTTCGAGGTCCGCAATCGCGATGTCTGGACCATCGCGCTGCCGGCGACGTTCGCCTTCATTACCGAACCGCTGGCCGGGCTGACGGATCTGACCGTTATCGGCCGGTTGGGCGATGCCGGGTTGATGGGCGGGCTGGTGCTCGGCGTTCTGGCCTTCAACTTCATCGCCTCGCTGTTCTTCTTTTTGCGGATCGGTACGGGCGGACTGGTGGCGCAGGCGGTCGGCGCGCGCGATCCCACCGAAGGGTTGGTGCATTTTGTCCGGGCGGCGATTTTCGGGGCCGGCGCGGGACTTGTGCTGGTGGTTCTGAGCCTGCCGATCGTCAAGCTCAGCGAAATTCTGCTCGGTCCGGGTGAAACGGTCGTCGGTCCGTTTGAGACCTATCTTTATATCCGTCTCGTTTCGGCGCCGCTCACCTTCGTCAATTTCGCGCTTTTAGGGTGGTTTTACGGGCGGGCCCGGGCCACGACCGGCATGGTTCTGCAATTCGCCGTGCATGGCGGCAACATCTTTTTTTCGATTCTGTTCGTTTATAGCTTTGGCTGGGGCATTGCCGGTGCGGCCTGGGGAACGGTCATTGCCCAGGCCCTGTCCTTCATTCCCGGTCTTTTCCTGGTTGTGCGCCACAGCGGCGGAATAGCCGCCATGCGGGCGGCACTGCCCCGAACGGCGCTTCTCGATACCGCCGCCCTCAAGCGCCTCGTTGTCCTGAGCCGCGACCTCATCATTCGCTCAGCCGCGCTCGAAGGCACCTATGCCGTGTTCACGGCCTTGCTGGCGCGGGAAAGCGCCGTGGTCCTGTCCGCCAACGCGCTTTTGCTCAATCTGTCCATGGTCACGGCCTTTTTCCTCGACGGGCAGGCGCAGGCCGCCGAACAGCTATGCGGCAAGGCGGTGGGCGCCAATTACCGTCCGGCCTTCGAACGCGCCATGCGCCTGACCCTTGGCTGGGGCCTGGCCATCGGCACGGGTCTGTTTCTCTTCCTGTTGCTGGTCGGCCCGCTGGCCATCGATTTCATGACGACGACGCCTGACGTCAGGGCCGCCGCCAACCAGCACCTGCTCATCGCTTCTCTGGTGGCGGTGACGGGCGTGCACGCCTTCGTCATGGACGGCGTCATCATCGGCGCCACCCTCAATCGCGTCATCCGCGACGGTATCCTGGTCGCCTCGGTAGCGTTCCTTGTCGCCGCCGTCACGCTGCAGCCTCTTTTCGGCCTCGACGGGTTGTGGCTGGCCATGCATGTCTTTTTCATCGCACGCGGAATTTACTACTGGCTGGCGGTCAGGCGCGACCGCATGAACCTGTTCCCCGTCACCTAAAGGACATGAAACGGACGCCCGATACGTTGCCAGTACTTTGTCAAAAAGAGAGGATGGGCTAGAAGCTGTTGCGAGCGGAAGCGACGGCTTGCGATTCCGCGCCTGCCTTCGACAAAGAGAATGTCCATGTCCCTTACCGTCTCGCTTGCCACGACAATCGCCGGCACGCCCCTTTCGTCCTGTGTGTTCAATGCCTCGGGGCCGCTGTGCAGCACGGATGCGGAGATGGACGCCATCGGCGAAAGCGCGGCGGGTGCGATCCTGTCCAAGAGCGCGACGCTCGAAAAACGCGCCGGCAACGAAGCGCCCCGCTATATCGATACCGGATGGGGCTCCATCAATTCCATGGGCCTGCCCAATGAGGGCTGGACCTATTACGCCAGATACGCTGAACGGGCGGAGCGCCATAACAAACCCTATTTCATGTCGGTTTCGGGTCTCACGCACCAGGACAATGTGACGATCGTCAAAGAGCTTGCCGGCTACGCCAATATCGCGGCGATCGAACTCAACCTGTCGTGTCCCAACGTGCCGGGCAAGCCGCAGACCGGCTATGATTTCGAGGGCACGCAAAAGCTGCTCGATTTGGTTTTTGCCGAAGTCACCCAGCCGCTCGGCGTCAAGCTCCCCCCCTATTTCGATATGCCGCATTTCGAGATGATGGCGGCGATCCTCGGGCGCTATCCGCTCGCCTTCGTCACATGCATCAACAGCATCGGCAACGGGCTGGTTATCGATCCGGACCGCGAATCCGTCGTCATCAGGCCCAAGAACGGCTTCGGTGGCATCGGCGGTGATTATGCCAAGCCGACGGCGCTGGCCAATGTGCGCAAGTTCTATGAACTGCTCGATAAAAAAATTGCCATTATCGGTTGCGGCGGGGTCAGGACCGGTCTGGATGCGTTCGAGCACATCCTGTGCGGCGCCAGCGCGGTTCAGATCGGCACTGGGTTCATGCGCGAAGGTCCGGCCTGTTTCGCGCGCATTGCCGGCGAACTGGCCGCTATCATGCGCGAAAAGGGCTATGACGGCATCGAAAGCTTCAGGGGCAAGCTCAAAACGGTCGACGCCGCAACGGTGTGATCTCGGCGGTCTATGCGATGGCGTCGGGCAGGGCGCAGCTGCCGTCTTCGGCGACCGAGATCCGGTCATGCGCGGCGATCGCCGAGAGCGGCAGGGGGCCGTGAAGATGTGGAAATAGGGCCCCGCCCCGCGAAGGCTCCCATTTGAGATCGGCGGCGATTTCGGCGACCGGAACGGAAAGGAGCACCAGATCCGTCTGGCCGGCGAAATGAAGCCTCAGCGTTTCGCGAAGCTGGCCGGCGGTGGAAAAATGCATGAACCCGTCTTTTTCGTCGATCGGGGCATAGGGCACCCTGCCGTCAGCAGTGCCTTTCTGCCAAAGCGTCTCGGTCGTGATCTTGTAGATTGTCGTTTCGTTCGGACCCATCCTGTCCTCCGCAAAGCCTGTCGCACGCATGAAGGTGCGCACCAAGACACGAATATGGCGAAAGGCGCAAGCAGGACGCGTGTCCGGAGCCGGCCGGAGCGGGGGCAAGTCTTTACAGCCCGGTTCCGGCCCGATACTAGTAGGACAGTATTCCGGCCATAAGACCAATGTCCTTTTGCGACGCCCCGAAGGAACGGACATGACCGCCATTTCCCACTCGGCAATCTGGAGCGGCATCGACGAGCTTGCCCACCGTCATGGGTTGTCGGTCTCGGGTCTGGCGCGTCTGGCGGGGCTCGATGCCACCGCCTTCAACAAGTCGAAGCGTGTTTCAAAGGATGGCCGCGAACGCTGGCCCTCGACCGAAAGCATCTCCAAGATTCTCGACGTGACGGGGGAAAGCTTCGATCAGTTTCTGGTACAGGGCGGCGGCTACAGTCAGCCCGCCCGGTCGGTTTTTTTTTCTCCCCCTTCCGTTCCGCTGCTCGGGTTTGCCCAGGCCGAAACCGGCGGATTCTTCGACTCGGGCGGCTACCCTGTCGGTCAGGGCTGGGACGCGACCGATCTGCCGACCAGTGACGCCATCGGCACCTACGCCCTCGAAGTTTCCGGCGAGTCCATGCTGCCGCTTTATCGCGACGGCGATATTCTCGTCGTCTCTCCGAGCGAGCAGATTCGGCGCGGCGATCGCGTGGTGCTGCGCACCCGTGACGGCGAGCTGATGGCCAGGGTGTTGCATCGCCAGACCGCCAATGTCGTCGAACTCAATGCGTTCAACCCGGCCGAACCCTCCAGAACCCTGGCCACCAAGGATATCGACTGGATTGCCCGTATCATGTGGGCGTCTCAGTAAAGTCCGGCGCCGGCCAGCAGCAGAGCGATAATGACCAGACCTGTCAGCATCAGGTTGTTGGCGCTCTTGTAGATGCCAAGGGCGCGGCGAATGTCCTCGGGCATGGCTTCGGCGCGCCCGGCGCCCATGAAGGGCAGCTCGGCCATTTCGCCCTGATAGGCGCGCGGGCCGCCGAGGCTCAATCCGAGCGCACCGGCCATGGCCGCTTCCGGCCAGCCGGAATTGGGCGAATCCTGAGCCGGTGCGTCGCGTCGCGCCGCCCTCCACGCGCCTTGCGCATCATGACCGGAAAGATGTGCCGCGCCGGCGATCAGAAGGGCCGTCAACCGCGCCGGCAGGTAGTTGGCGACGTCGTCGAGCCGTGCGGCGGCCCAGCCGAAATCGCGATAGCGCGCGTTCAAGTGCCCAAGCATGGAATCGGCGGTGTTGATTGCCTTGTAGAGCGCGATGCCGACAAGACCGAACAGCGCGAGGAAAATGAGCGGCGCGACGACACCGTCTGAGGTATTTTCGGCGAGGGTCTCAATCGCGGCGCGGGCGGTGCCGTGGGCATCAAGGCTTTTCGCATCGCGTCCGACGATCGGCTGCAGGGCCGCCTGTCCCTCTTCGAGCGAACGATCGAGTTCGTCCGTAACGGCCGAGACGGCCTGTCCGAGCTGGCGGCTGGCCAGGAGCGAAGAGGCCAAAAGCGCTTCAATTAGGAAGCCGAAGGGCAGGAGATGGCATAAAAAAACCACCAGTCCGGCACCGAGGGCCGTTACGACAAGCACGATGACGAGCGTGACGATGCCGGCCAGGCGGCGGTGCCGTGCCGAGCGATCTTCCCGGTTGAGACGTTTGTCGAGCACGCCGAGCAATCGGCCGATCCATTCGACCGGATGGCCGATGCGCTTTTGAATGAAATCCGGATAGCCGAAAACCCGTTCGATGATGAAGGCCAGGGCGGCGATAAGCGTGGTCATGATGTGCCGTCCCCCTTGGGTTCCCGCGCCAGCGCCAAAAGGGCATCGAGATCGAGCGCCCGCTCCAGGTGCTCGGCGAGTCTGTCGAGCACGTCCTCGATACCGGCTTCATAGTCGAGCCCGGCTTCGGGCAACGCCCCGAGCCTGTCGAGAAAGGCGCGGCGGAAACCGTCCTCGGCGAAAAGTCCGTGTAAATAGGTGCCCATGATACGACCCGAGGGCGCCGTCGCACCTTCGCGCGCGTCACCGATCAGGGCGAAGGGCCGGGCGCGGTCGGGGCCGACGGTCTCGCCCATATGCATGTGATAGCCGGAAATCGCCGTGCCGCTTGCCGCATGCACCGCCCGCTCGCGACGCAACTGCTTGACCGGGGTCAGCACGGTTTCGACGTCGAGAAGCCCGAGCCCGGTGCTTGTGTCGGGCGTGCCTTCAAGCCCTTGCGGATCGGCGATGGTTTTGCCCAGCATCTGATAACCGCCGCAAAGCCCGAGGACGGCGCCGCCGGCCCGGGCATGCGCCTTGATGTCGATGTCCCAACCTTCCCGTTTCAGCATGGCGAGATCGGCCCGGACAGCCTTGGAACCGGGGATGAGGACGAGGTCGGCGTCGCGCGGCAAGACAGTGCCTGGCGGCACCACGGTAACGGTCACCCCCGGTTCGGCCCGCAGCGGATCGAGATCGTCGAAATTGGCGATCCGCGGCAGGCGCGGCACCACAATGTGAAACCCACCCTTTTCTGCCGGCCGCAGGCGTTCGAGGGCCAGCACGTCTTCGGCCGGCAGCCGTTCTGCGTCGTTGAAATAGGGAATCGGCCCCAGAACCGGCCGGCCGGTGCGGGCCGCGATCAGCGCCATGCCATCATCGAAAAGGCTTGGATCGCCACGAAACCGGTTGATGAGCGTCGCCGCGATCAGGGCGGCATCGTTTCGGTCGATCACGGCGAAGGTGCCGACCAGGGAGGCGATGACGCCGCCGCGCTCGATATCGCCGATCAAAACGACCGGCGCCGCAATGGCGCGGGCGAAGCCGAAATTGGCGAGATCGTTTTTCCTGAGATTGACCTCGGAGGCGCTGCCCGCCCCTTCGATCAGCACGAGATCGGCGTTTCTGGCGAGTTCCGAGAAGGCCACAAGGATGTCGGGCAGGAAACGCTGGCGCTGGCTGAAATAATCGCGCGCCGCCATGGAGGCGATCCGCTTGCCCCTGACGATCACCTGGGCGCCGCTCTCCGCCTCCGGCTTCAAAAGCACCGGATTCATGGCGGTAATCGGTTCGCGGCCGGCGGCCCGCGCCTGTAGCGCCTGGGCGCGGCCGATCTCGCCACTATCGACGGTCACCGCAGCGTTGTTCGACATGTTCTGCGGCTTGAACGGGGCGACAGAGAGGCCGCGCCTTTTATAGGCGCGGCAAAGCCCGGCGACGATCAGCGATTTGCCGGCGTCCGACCCGGTCCCCATGAACATCAGGGCCTTGGCGCTCACGGATCGGCCTCCTGCGTGTCGATGACATGGGCATAGGAGCCGCAGACCCTGCCGAGGACCGAGCCCATCGGACCGAGCCGCTTGCCGCTGGCATCGGTCGCGGCGAAAAGCTGCGGGGCCTCCAGCTGGTTGGCGCTGGAATAGTGGAACTCGTGACCGGTGAGGGCGCGGGCAAAGGGCAGCGGGCCCTGATGGCGCAGCAAACGATAACCGAGGGTGCGTTTCGGCCTGTCGATGCGGCTGACATGCGGCAACAGGCCCGCCATTTCATGGGTCCGGCCGCTGGCGTCGGCCAGGGCCTTGCCGAGCACCATGTAGCCGCCGCATTCGCCATAGATCAGCGCGCCGCGATCCCGCGCCGCGACCAGGCCCGCCCGGAAGCGCGTCGCGGCGGCCAGTTGGGCGCCGTAAAGCTCGGGATAGCCGCCGGGCAGGAAAACCGCGTCGGCATAAGGGTGGGGCGCTTCGTCGGCGAGCGGGGAAAAAAAGCTCAGTTCCGCGCCGGCATGATGCCAGTCGCCAAGCCAGTGGCGGTATAAAAAACCGAAAGCCCTGTCGCTGGCGATGGCGATATGCTGGCCGAGCGGCGGCAGGCGGCGGGCGTTTTCCGCATCGGCGAGCGGCGCGGCGCGGTCGAGAAGTGCTATAAGATCGATGCTTTGTTGCACCGCTTCGGCGGCCCTGTCGATCAAGGGATCGATCTCGGCGATTTCGTCGGGCTGTACCAGACCGAGATGGCGGTCCGGCACGCTCAGCCGGGCATCCTGGCGCAGGGCGCCGAAACAGGCGATATCTTTCGCTGCAAGCGCCTCGCGTAAAAGCGCCTCGTGCCGATCCGAGGCGACACGGTTGAGAATGACGCCCATCACATCGATATCGGCGCGAAAGCCCATGAAGCCCTGAGCCAGCGGTGCGACCGACTGGGCGAGATGGGCGCAATCGATCACCAGCACCACAGGTAGGCCAAGCCGGGCCGCCAGATCGGCCGTGCTGCCATTGCCGTTGGCGGCGCCGTCGTAAAGGCCCATGACCCCTTCGACGATGAGACGTCCGCCTTCGCCGGCATGGGCTCTGGCCAAGGCCTTCAAACGCGTGGGACTCATGGCCCAGGCATCGAGCGTGAGGCAGTCATGGCGGGCGGCGCGGCCGAGAAATTGCGGATCAATATAGTCCGGCCCCGACTTGGCCGGGCGCACCGGCACGCCCCGAGACGCCAACGCCCGCATGAGACCGAGCGCGACGAGCGTCTTGCCGGAATTCGATTGCGGTGCCGCGATGACAAGACCTGTAGGTCCGGTACCGGCCCGTTCTGAAAAGGCGCCGTCAGCCAAAGCCGTTCTCCCGTAACGCGGGTTGATACCAGTCGAGCCGATCGCGATACCGGCTGACCGGGCCGATGACGATGACGGCCGGGGTGGGGATGACTGTTTCGGCGCAAAGCGTTGCGATGCCGTCCAGCCTCGTTTCGATCACCGATTGATGCCTGAGACTGGCGTTGGAGACGATGGCAACGCGGTCGTCGGGCGCGCGGCCGGCGTCGAGAAGCGTTTTTGCGATCTCGGGCAGATGTCGCGCCGCCATGAACAGCACCAGCACCGGGGCGCAATGGGCGATATGGGCCCAGTCGACGCTATCCGGCACGGCGCCGTGTTCGTCGTGTCCGGTCAGGAACAAAACGGCATGGTTGGTCTCGCGATGGGTCAGCGGAATCCCGGCATAGGCCAAGCCCCCGGTGCCGGCCGAAATGCCCGGCACGATACGGAAGGGAATGCCGGATTTTTCGAGCGCCAGCGCCTCCTCGCCGCCGCGCCCGAATAAAAACGGGTCGCCGCCTTTGAGACGAACCACGCGTTTGCCGGCCCAGGCGAAATCGATCATCTTGAGGGTGATGTCCTTCTGCCGGGACGAGGGTTGCCCGGCGCGTTTGCCGGCGGCGATCAGGTCTGCGCCCGGCCGGGCGAGCGCCAGCACCTCCGGTGCGATCAGGGCGTCATGAATGACGATATCGGCCTGCCCGAGCGCGTGATAGGCCAGAAGCGACATGAGGCCCGGTGCGCCGGGACCGGCGCCGACGAGCCAGACCGATCCCGGTGCGAATTCGGGCAGATCGGCATGATCGAGTCGGGCGAAATGGCCCTTTTTACCGATGGCTTTCAGCCGTTCGAACATGGCAACCCTCTGTTGAACTCGCATGCGGCTTCATATAGTGGCCGGCCATGAACGAGGAAAGCGACATCATTGTCGAAAAGGATCGACCACTGAGACGCGGCTGGACGACGGGCGCCTGCGCCACGGCAGCGGTCCGCTCGGCACTGCATGCGCTTTTTGGCGGAGATTTTCTCGATCCGGTCGAAATCAGCCTGCCGGGCGGACAGAAACCGGCGTTTGCGCTCGCCCGGCAAGCCTTGGGCGCGGGTTGGGCCGAAGCGGGCATTATCAAGGATGCCGGCGACGATCCGGACGTGACCCATGGCGCGACGATTATGGCGCGGGTTGCCCGAGGGCCGGCGGGAAGCGGCGTCAGCTTTCATGCCGGCGCGGGCGTCGGCACCATCACCAAGCCGGGCCTGCCCCTGCCGCCGGGCGAACCGGCGATCAATCCGGCGCCGCGCGAGATGATGAAACGGATCGTTGCCGAAACCGCGGCCCGGTTCGGCGTTGCGCCCGATATCGCCATCACCGTTTCGATTCCGGATGGCGCAAAGATCGCCGAAAAGACCTGGAACCCGCGCCTCGGCATCGTCGGGGGATTGTCTATCCTTGGCACCACCGGCGTGGTCGTGCCCTATTCCTGTTCGGCCTGGATTCATTCGATCCAGTCCGGCATCGACGTGGCCCGCGCCGTGGGCCTCACCCATGTCGTCGGCGCGACCGGCGACAGGTCCGAGCGGGCGGCGCGGCGCGAACTCGGCCTTCCCGATGAGGCCTATCTCGACATGGGCGATTTCGTCGGCGGCATGCTCAAATACCTCAGGCGCCACCCGGTCGACAGGGTGACCATCGTTGGCGGCTTCGCCAAGATGGTCAAGCTGGCCGAAGGCGCCATGGACCTTCATTCCGCCCGGTCCAGCGTCGACATGGCGCGCCTCGCCCACATGCTCGAAGCGGTGGGCGGCGGCGCTGAACTCGTGAAACGCGCCGAACAAGCCAACACCGCCCGCGAGGTTTTGGCCCTTGCCGAGGCCGAAAACCTGCCTCTGGCCCGACATGTCGCAGCCCTGGCCCGTAAAAAGGCAGAGAAGATTCTGGACAATGACCGGGTGGATGTGGCGGTATTCGTTACCGGCGGTGCGGGGGAGATCGTGGGCACATCTGAGGAATAGAGCATGCGTATTCTGATTCTGGCCGGAACGGCCGAAGCGCGCGACCTGGCGCGTAAACTGCTGGCACGTCGTCATGAGGTGACCTCGTCGCTGGCCGGGCGGACCGGCGAGCCCGTTCTGCCGGAGGGTCGGGTGCGCATGGGCGAATTCGGCAGCGCCAAGGTTCTGGCCGATTATCTGATCGATGAGCGGATCGATCTTCTGATCGACGCCACCCACCCTTATGCCGGCGCCATTTCGGTCGAGGCGGTCGACGCCGCCGCACAGGTCGGCATCGAACTGATCCGGCTCGAACGTCCTGCCTGGACTCGGACCAAGGGGGCGCGCTGGAAGCATTTTTCCGATATCGCCAGTGCCCTTAAGGCCGTTCCCGCCCGCAAGAAGGCCCTGGTCACCACCGGCCAGAAGGATCTCGAGGTCATCGCCGAATGCGACAAGGCCGATTTCCTCGTTCGTCTCATCGATCCGCCGGACTTCCCGCTGCCGGACAATGCCCGGCTTCTGATGGCGCGGCCGCCCTATACGATGAAAAGCGAGACCAATCTGATGGGTCAGAACGGCATCACCCATCTCATCACCAAGAATTCCGGCAGTCCCCAGACGCGCGACAAGCTGGAAGCCGCAACCTCGCTCGGCGTCACCATCTACATGATCGACCGGCCGGCGCTGCCCCCGGCCCGAACGGTGGCCTCGGTGGAAGAACTGCTCGACGTGGTTCACGATCTCGCCGAAGCCTCGGCCTGACCGGGGCGTTTCTTGCCCCTGTTGCGCAAAACGTGCGCGAAGCCGGAATCGTAGAGCCGGCTGTCGCGGAAGCGGGTGTCGCCCAGGACCGGTCCGACGAAAATGAGCGCCGTGCGGGTGATCTTTTCGGCGCGGACGCGGGCGCGCATCTGGTGAAGCGTGGTCAGGATGATTTTTTCGTCCGGCCAGGTGGCGCGATAGACCACGGCGACCGGGCAGTCGGCGCCGTAATGGGGGGTAAGCGCCTTTTCCACATGGGCAAGGTTGCGAATGGACAGGTGCAGGACGAGCGTTGCGCCCGACGCCCCGAGCATCTCCAGGCTTTCGCCTTTGGGCATGGGCGAAGCCTTGCCCGAGGTGCGGGTCAGAATGACCGTCTGGGCGATTTCGGGCAGGGTCAGTTCGAGGCCGAGCCGCGCCGCCGCGCCGGCAAAACTCGGCACGCCCGGCACGATCTCGTGAGCAATGCCGAGCGCATCGAGCCGGCGCATCTGTTCGGCGATGGCGCCGTAAAGCGACGGATCGCCGGAATGAACGCGCGCGACATCCACGCCGCGTTCCTGCGCCGCCACCATTTCGGCAAGGATCTCGTCGAGATGAAGCGGCGCGGTGTCGATCACCCGGGCGCCTTTCGGCGCGGCGGCGACGATCTCGGCGGGCACCAGCGAGCCGGCATAAAGACACACGGGGCAGTTTTCGATGAGCCTGAGACCGCGCACGGTGATGAGATCGGCTGCGCCGGGGCCGGCCCCGATGAAATAGACGGTCATGAACGGTCCTTTTCCCTTCCCCTCGTGGAAAGGGTTGCCGAACAGGACTTGGCTTTTGCCAAGTCCATTGAGAGGCTGGGTGGGGGGATTTGCGCTGGCGATCGGGTCCCCACCCGTCCCGACCCGGCCTTGCCGGGCCACTCTTTCCATGAAGGGGAGGAAAAAGAGTGGAGTGCCTCCGCTGTCTTTGCCCGATGCGTGCTCATTTTCCATCCGCCTTGGTCTCATAGCCGCGCGGGGTGAAGGCGACAGTGCCGTCGCCGCGTTTGAGAATGCGCGATTGGGCGGAACCGACAAGAACGATGGTCAGCATGTCGACCGTGTTGGGATCGAACGCACCGAGCGTCGTTACAATGACCTTTTCACCGGGACGGCCGAGATTGGCGGCGACGATTACTGGCGTTTCCGGCGGCCGGTAGGCGAGGAAGAACCGTTTGGCCAGCTTGATCATTTCGGTGCGCTGGCCGGAGCGCGGGTTATAAAGCGCGGTGACGAAATCGCCCAATGCCGCCGCGCCGAGCCGCTTGCGGATGATTTTGGCCGGGGTCAAAAGGTCGGACAGGGAGATGGCGCAAAAATCGTGGCCGATCAGGGCGCCCGCCCGGGCCGAGGCCATCTGCAGGGCAGAAATGCCGGGATGGCAGGCGATTTCAACCCGCCTGGCCCTGTCGGACACGGCACGCTTGCCCGTCGCGTCCAGAAGCTCGAAAACCAGGCTGGCCATGGCGTAGATCTGGGCATCGCCCGAGGAAACGAGCGCCACCGTTTTGCCCTCGGCGGCCAGTTCGAGGGCGTGGCGCACCCGCTTTTCCTCGTCGCCGAGGTCGAAACGATGTTCCGTGTGGCCGGTTTTGAGATCGGCGAGAAGATCGAGATAGAGCCCGTAGCCGACCCAGTCCGTCGCCGCGCCGAGCGCCCGGACGGCCGATTCGGTACGTTGGGACGCCTCGCCCGGCCCGATGCCGACGATATGGAGCGTGCCGCGTGCCGTACCGAATGCCGCAACATCGACGGGTGCGGCGGCAAGCCCGATAGCGCAGGTGGCACGGGCCGAGCGACGCTTGGGCACCAGAAGCGCACCGGCCTTGAGCGCCGCTGCCTCGGCGACGCCAGGCGTGCCGGTCTCGGCGCGCACCACTTCCGAAGGCGTCACCAGCCGCGCTTCTTCCTCGGCCAGTTCCGCGGCCGAAAACAGCCTCAACGGAACGCCGAACCGTTCGGCAACGGCGTTGAGCGCCGGCTCGTCCGCCTTGATATCGAGGCTGGCGAGCGCGGCGAGGCTTTCAAGCGCAAGCCCCTTGTCGATCAGGGTCGAGGTTAAAAGGCCGTGGACTTCGTCCATCGAGGCGCCGCGTTCGCAGCCGATGCCGGCAACAAGCGTTTTCGGATGATAGACAAGATCCGCCTCCGCATCTTGACGCGGGGTAACAGTGATTCGCACCGTACCTGTGTCCGAAACGGGATAGCCGGCCTCGGCGAGCCAGGGTGCCGAACCGGTCAGCGCGATGGCTTCGCCGTCGAGCACGCGCGCCATGGCCGATTTGGCCTTTTCCGGCGTTTTGAGCACATAGCCGGAAGGCGGTTCGTCGAGGCCGTGCGAAAAGCGCGTGTCCGAGGCGGTGGTCACCGCCGCCACGCCCCCAAGGGCTTCGGCGAGATCGCGCGCCAGGGCATTGCCGCCATGGTGGCCACCCAGAAGCGGCACGACATGGGCGCCGTCGGCGGAAACGGCAACGACCGGCGGTTCGCGCCGCTTGTCCCTCAGGGTCTCGGCGAGAAGACGCACGAGAATGCCGGCGGCGCAGATCCCGATGATCGGCGTGCCTTCGGCGAAAAGCGTGGGGATCAGCTCCTTGGCGCCGGTTTCGTCCGGCCCGAACGTGTGGACGCGTCCGCCGGTGGCGTTGGCGATCACCGCCGCGGTCGCAGCGCCAGTGGTGGTGAACAAGACGATGGCCGGCTTGGCGGCGGGCGTGTCACAGGAAGCATTCATGGGGTCCACCGTAATTGAAGGTGGCGGCGGGACGGCCGGAGAGCCGGCGAACCGCGCCTTTTCAGGAAGGGTTTCGGCCCAGGACTCGCGGCCGGCATAACAAAGGATGGTCGAAAAATAAGGCAGTGAGTCGCCGGTAACGCCGGCAAGCGGCACGATCCGCTCCCCGTCCTGACTGGCCTTTTCGACGACCACGGCCGACGCCATGAGGCCGGCCTGTTCGACAAGGACGCGGATACGGGAAAGGTGCCGGCCCACCTTGATGAGCGCGACGGCGTCGGCGCTGGTCAGTTCGCGCATGAGAATGTCGTCGGCAAGCGGCGCCGGCAGTACCTTGAGGATTTCGTTACGGGCGGCGAGGGGCCGGCCGGCAGCGGCGGCACTGGCGGACAGGGAAGTGACGCCCGGCACGACAACGACACGGGCCAGAGGTTTTAAACGGTCCATGAGATACATGGCCGAGCCGAAAAACAGCGGATCGCCTTCGCACAAATAGGCGACCGATTGTCCCGCGGCGAGCCGGGTCTCGATTGCGGCCGCGGCCGCGTCATAGGCCTTTTGCGCCGGCGCCCGTTCGATGGCGATGGGCATGTCGAACGCCAGCCGTTCGGCCTCGGGCGAGAGGAAGGCTTCGGCGATCTCAAGGCTCAGCGACGGCGTACCGGGCTTTTGTGGAAATGCAACGCACCCGGCCTCGGCAAGAATACGCCTGGCCTTGAGGGTCAAAAGCTCCGGATCGCCCGGGCCGGTGCCGACCAGATAAAGCGTGCCGCTCATTCCCCCTCCTTGACGACAGCCCATTGCGTGACCGTGAGACGCGGCCGGAAGGCCCGTTCCGATCCGACGTGATCGAGCGTTTCGATGCCGATCCGCACGAGGTCGCCCCCGAAGGCTTTCTGTCGCGCCATCAGCGCCGCTTCGCCGTCGAGCGTCACGGCATTGCCGACCAGTCTCCCTCCCGGTTTCAGCGCCTGCCATGCGGCCGCGAACAGATCCATGCTGCCGACATCGCCGCCCAGAAAGACTGCATCGGGCAGGGGTTGTCCGGCAAGGCTTTGCGGCGCGTTGCCGGCAATGATTTCGAGACCGGGGACGCCGAGCGCCTCGCGGTTGTGCGCGATGAAAGCGCATCGGTTAGGATTGCGCTCGAAACACAGGGCGTGCGCCCCGCGCGCCGCCCGCATCCATTCGATGCCGATCGATCCCGATCCAGCCCCAATATCCCATAAAAGGGCACCGGGAAAAGGCGCGAGCCGCGCCAGTGTCGCCACGCGCACCTCGCGCTTGGTCAATTGTCCGTCCGAAATGAAAGCGCCATCAGGCAGGCCGGGCGCGGGGACGAGAAGCGGGGCATCGGGATCGGCCACGCAATCGATGCCCAGAACGTAGAAATCGCCGATCGAGTGGTCGGCGGCGGTGTCGGCGGGAAACGACAGGCGGCGTTCTTCGGGGCCGCCAAGGGCTTCGAGGACATGCAATTGCGTCTTTCCGTAGCCCCGGCCGGTGAGAATTTCGGCGATCTCGGCAAGCGTTTGCCTGTCGGTGGTCAGGGCGAGGATACGGTTGCCGGGCAGGATATGGGGGTGAAGGGCGGCGGGGGCGCGGCCGTGCAAGGACAAACAGGTGACGTTTTGCAGCGGCCAGTTGAGGCGTGCCGCCGCCAGCTGGAAAGAGGAGGGCGCCGGATAAACGGTGAATTCGTCTGGCGACAAATGGTGCACGAGAGTTGCGCCGATGCCGAACCAGTTCGGATCGCCGGAGGCGAGCAGCACGGTTTTCCGACCGCGTCGGCTCATGATCTGGTCCAGCATGGCCTCAAGGGAGCCGTTCCACGCCTCGGCCCGCGCCGCGGCGATCCCTTTGAGCAGCCGCGGCGGTCCAAGCACAGCGTCCGCCACATCGACCCGCGCCCTTAACTCCGGTGGAAGCGCCGCCACCCCCGCTTCGGTTACCCCGATGATGTCGAGCCAAGGAGTCATTGCCGGGCCAGTCCGGCAAGGGCGTTGAGTGCCGCCGATGCCATGGCGCTGCCGCCCATGCGGCCCGGCACTGTCAGGAAAGGCACGCCGCGATTGTTGGCGACAAGCTCGGCCTTGGCTTCGGCGGCGCCGACGAAGCCGACCGGCAATGCCACGATCAGGGCCGGTTTCGCCATGCCATCGTCCAGCCGTTCCATGAGGCGGAAAAGCGCGGTCGGCGCGTTGCCGATGGCGACGACGGCGCCGGCGAGCCGCTCGTCCCAGCAATCGATGGCCGCCGCCGAGCGCGTGGTGCCAGTAGCTTTTGCCGTTTCGCCGATGTGGGGTGCGCCGAGAGTGCACACCACCTCGTTGTCGTCGGGCAGCCGAGTGCGAATGATGCCGGCGGCGACCATTTCGGCATCGCAGAAGATGGGTTTGCCGGCCCGAAGCGCCGCAATTCCGGCCTCGGTCGCGCCGGCGGAAAACAACAGGCTCTCGGCGATGGCGATCTGCCCCGAGGCGTGGATCATCCTGATGGCGATCTCGGCCTCGTCCGGCGAAAACCGGGCAAGATCGGCCTCCTCGCGCACGATGGCGAAGGAGCGGCGATAGATCTCGTTTGGATCGCGAAGATAGGCGAGCGGCCTGGTTCCGGTTTTCGTGGGCGCCGTCACTTTGGCGCTGGTCATCAGCTCGTTTTTGCCTACCCCGACGATCCAGCCTTCCTCGCAAAGAACGGCCTTCCTGTCGCGCGCGGAAAGATCCGATGGCGCGCTCAGCAATTCCGGCAGTTCGCCCCGATCGTCGAGCCGCGCCAGCATTGCGGTAAAGGCTTCGACCTGGGCGCGATCCTTCGGTGTCACCTCCTGGTCGATCGGCACGATAGAAGGGTAGATTTCCGCCAGGATGATCGAGGCTGAAAGATCGTCGGCAAAACCGGTTTCGAACGGCCAGATGGCGACATCGCCCTCAAACGCATCGCGTAGCTGGCCGAGGCGCGGAATTCCGAGCAGGGCCTGACTGCCGACGCTGCCGGTATAGGCCAGCTTCCAGACGGGCTGTGCACCCCTGCAGCGCGTATCGACAATTCGCTTTTCGGCAATCCGGTCGTAGCGCACCTTGTCGCGGCGCGGGCTGAGATGTGCGCGTATCTGGGTTTGCGGGCATCCCCAGAACAGATGCTTGTCGGCACCGTCCAGCTCATTGAGATCGTTTGCCACCTCGAACCGGTTCGAGCTGTTGTCGGACCCATCGCTGATGCGCTCGGACAAAACCTGCCAAAGCGCGCGCCAGTCCGGCTCTCCCGAAAAGCGTTCGGCTGCGCCCGATGGATAGCCAAAGGCGAAATCGAAGCCGATGACGAGGCGCTGGTGACCGGCAAGAGCATTCGAAATCCTCGCCGTCAGATGAGCGATGGCGTTTTCGCGCGTCGATGGATTGATGCTCGCGAGAAGATTTCCACCCGCCGTTCTTTCGGAAATCCAGATCGAATCCTTGCCGGTTCTCGGCACGTTCGCGCCCGACCAGTCGACGGCGAGATAGGCGTCGAACGCTCCCATGGCCTACCTCTTTTTCAGCGTCACCGGACCAAGCGGATGATCGGCATGCGGATAGGGCGCATGGTCGTGGTCATGATGATGGTGCTCATGCTCATGCTCATGGCTGTGCGCGTGCTCGTGATGATGATCGTCAAGCGGCGTGAAGGGCAGGCCGTGGATACGGCAGAACTCCTCGTCGCGGCACGAGCCGTCGCAATCGCCGTTGCACGGGCAGTTTTCCATGCCGCCGCCGATGCCTTCGACATGGTGATGATGGCTTTCCTGCGCCGCGCCGACCTCGGCCTTGAACCCGAGCACCGCCTCGCGGTATTTGCACAAGGCGCAGTTCATCAGGTTTTCCCCGAGCGTCATTTCGCGCAAGCGGTCGACAAAGGTTTCGACGACGCGTTCGTGGTCGTTGAGATAGGGCGCCTTGACGAATTCGATATCGGGGTACTTCTCCGCTGCCGCGTCGGTCGCCGCGTAGATGCGTTTGACCAACACGCCGGTGAACAGGAAATAGGGAAAAACGATAATGCGCTTGAAACCGAGTTTCACGGCACGATCGAGCGCCGGGGCGACGAGCGGAAAGGTGACGCCGGAATAGGCCGTCTCGCCCCAGCCATAGCCCATGCCTTCCCACAACATACGCATCATCTTGGCGACGTTGGAATTGGCGTCCGGGTCCGAGGCGCCGCGCCCGACGACCATTAAAAGCGTGTCGTGGCGCGAGACGTTTGGCGTGGCACTGGCTTCCGCCTCGGCGACGCGCGCGCCGGCGGCGTTGAGCATTTTCAAATCGACGCCGAGTTCGCGGCCATAGGTGATTTCGATGCCGTGCCGGGCGGCATAGGTCTTCAAAACGGACGGGATATCGTTCTTGGCGTGGCCGGCGGCGAACAGCATGCCCGGCAGGGCAAAAACGCGCTTGACGCCCTTGGCCCGCAGCTTGTCGAGCCCGATGGCGATGACCGGATCGGCGAATTCGAGATAGCCGAAATCGACGGGGATGCCGGGAAGGCGTTCGCTCAGGACGTCGGCCAGATGGGCGAACTCGTCGACCGCCAGTCGGTTACGGCTGCCATGGCCGCAAAGCATGACGCCGGAATGCTCCGGCAAGGTAAAATCAAGTGTCAAATCCACCTCCTTGAGGGCGGTGCCGAACGAAAAGCGAAGACCGCTTCCGGGTCGGAAAACGCCACAGGCTAGAAAAAACGGAGGCAGAGTTTCGCATCAAGACGAATGCGCAGCTCCGGCCTTGATCCCCGATTTGGGTCGATCGCACCGGACTGACTTTCAGTCCCTCACGGAACGCTGCAGGTCGAACTGTCTTACGGGGTGAATCGGGGGATGGTCAATCCAGGCGCGGTTCCGATTTCCGCGGCGGCGCCGTGGTGCCGCGGATACACATCTCGGTTTGAAGGGTGACGACGGTTTCCGGCGAGATGGTCGGGTCCGCCAACACGCGCAACAAAAGGTCCATCGCCTCGGCGCCGATTCGTTCGCGCGGCTGGGCCACCGTGGTCATCGGCGGCGAATAGACGTCGGCCAGGGTGCTGTCGTCGAACCCGGTCACCGACAGATCCGCGGGCACGCGTACGCCGGCCAACGCCAGATCGCTGATCATGCCCATGGCCATTTCATCGTTGGACGCGACGATCGCCGTCGGCATGTGGCCGCGCGTCAAGAGTTCGTGCGCCACCCGGTGGCCGGCATCGGATTCAAACCCGCCCGCAAAGACGTTTTCCGGTTTGATCTCGAGGCCGGCATCGTTCATGGCCTTGGTGAATCCGCCCAGGCGTTCGGTGCGCACCGGCAGGTAGTCGGGGGCCTCGACCACGCCGATGTCGCGATGCCCGAGATCGATCAGATGGCGGGTCAGCGCGTAGGACGGCTGGAAATTGTCGACGAAGACATGGGGGTAATGCAAAAGGTTGGGCTTTTCCGAAAACCCCACGATCGGCGGCGTGCCCTGATAGGCCCCGCGCAGGTACTCGGCATCCTCGGCCGCGATGGTGGTGGGATCGAGAATGAGAACGCCGTCGACCCGGCCGGTGCGCAGCCGTTCGAGGATCGGGTGGTCCTGGTCGGCACGCGAGGTGATGATGACGGAATAGCCGTTTTCCTCGGCGCGGCGCTGCACGCCCTGGAACATCTTGGAATAAAAGATGTTGCCGATATTCGAGACAACGACGAGCACGTTATGCGACTGGCGCGCCTTGAGGGAAAAGGCGGCGGCGCTCTTGACGAAGTTCAGCTCCTTGATGGCGGCCAGAACCCGGTTCCGTGTCCCCTCCGACACCTTTTCCGGATCGTTGAGCACCCGGCTTACCGTGGCGGTGGAAACGCCGGCCATGCGCGAGACGTCGGTCACGCTGGCACGCTTCATCTTTTTTTCCCTTCGTCCTCCGGCTGAATGTGCCGCCGGATCACAGGTTCTGCCGCTTGTTTTCTTGCACGGCGGATCCCGGATTCTCATCCGGATCGGTTTCGCGATACGGTTAAGTACCCATCATGCCATGCAGATGTATAGGCATGAAAGTACAAATGTAACCGATTTCATGGATGTTTTTTACCAAATACTGCTTAATTTCCCGGCGAAACGACGCCGCGTCGCAACTCGTCCCCTTGCCCGAGAAGGGAGCGTGCTTCTTCCGGCGAGATCGTCTCGATTATCGCCTCGACCTCGGCGACCAGCGCGACCTATCCCCTTTTCATTGTGCTTTCCCCCCGCAAGCATCTTGCACCGGACGCCCGATTCCGCTCAATCTTGCCGCATGCGGAAACTTGCTCTTATCTTAATCGCCCTGTTGTTTGCCGGTCCGGCCCTGGCCGCCGGCTGGTCCAGCTATGCCAATGCCCGCTACGGCGCCAGTGCCGAGGTGCCGCCTGGTTTCACCGCCCTCGGGCCGGAAGCTGCGGGCGGCAAAGGCCAGACTTTTGGCAACAAGCAGCGCACGGCGCTGGTGACAATCTACGGCGACAACGTGCCGGGCAAGAACTTCAAGGGCTTTGTCGACGCGCTCATCGTCGATCTCAAGAACTATGAAGGCTGGGTGGTACAGGCCAAGACGGTGACGCCGGACTGGGCCGAGCTTTCAGCGGGAAGCGGGCGCACCATGCTGCGCGTTCGCATCGTTGCTTCTTGCGATGGATCGAAGGCCGCCATCGCCCGTTACCAGGGCGGCATCGATAACTCCCTCGTCTCGCACCTGTTCCGCTCGCTCAAGTCCGGCACTGCGCCGGTCTGCCCGTAGCGGCAAGCCCCATCGGGCTGCGATCGTCTCAACCGGCGCTTTCGATGACTTCCCAGCGGTTCTGCTGGGTGATGAGCGCGCGGATATAAGCCATGTTATTCTCGACCTGATCGGCGGGCAATTCGCGGGCGTAGATCTGGCGGGCTTCGTCGAACCGTCCCTGTAACCCGATGACCAGAGCCAGGTTCTGCCGGATCTGGGAGGTGGCGGTCGGCATGGCGACGGCGCGCCTCAGATGGGCCTCGGCCTGGGTCAAATCGTTGGTCATGGCGTAGGACAGGCCGAGATTGGCTTCGAGCGCGGCCTCGTTGGGGGCGGTCACCTGGGCCTGACGGTAAAGCGCGCGCGCCTCTTCGTTCTGGCCCATCTGGTCGAGAATGGCGCCCTTGACGGACAGGGCGTTCCAGTTGGGCCGGGTCGGATCGATGCTCGCCTCGATAACGTTGAGGGCCTGCTGGAACTGCCCGTTGGCCGCCAGCGCCTTGGCATAGGCGATGCGTACGGAGATGCTATCGGAAATTGACATGGCCTGTTCCATCACGGCGACGGCCTGGGCCGGCTGGCCGGCCGCGCGCAAGGCGGCGGCGAAATGAATGGCGGCGCCCGTGTCGCGGGGATTGGCCTTGTAGCGTTCGCCGAGCTGGACCACGGCCGATTGCGTCTGTGCCTGGGAAAGCCCGGAATAGTCGGGCATGTCGAGGCTGGTCGACGCGCGGTTGGTGGCGCAGGCGGAAAGGGCGAGGACGGTCACGCCGGCAAGCGCGATGGCGCGAAACCGCTTTAAAAAGGACAAACAGGACTGTGACACGTCTTTCCCCCGGCGGCGGAAATTTCATCGTTGAGGCTCGCCAATTCAGTAGTTCGTTAACCCTAACGGCCGGTTAAAAGGGGGCTTGGGCCGATAGTCGCGTCTCCGGTCGCAAGAGGCTTTCGCGGGAGATGTCGGGGAGCACAGGTGTTCGCCGGCGCCAATCGTCCAGCGGGGTTTTTATGTGCCGGTTCGGGCAATGCGATTGACTTCGTCGAGACGATCCCCAACGTGAGGTGTTCCGCGTTCGACCGGGCAAACCGGGGCTTTTTTTGCGCGGCGTTTTTTTCAAGAGGCTGACCATGACCGATACGAAATCCAGCAAAACCGCTGCCGCCAAACCCATTATCTTTGTTCCCGAGGGGGAGCTCGACGGCGCCGATCTTTCCGCTTCCCAGCGGGCCTGGGCCGTGTCGAACGGTTTTTCCGGAAAGTCCGGCAGCCTCTTGGCCCTGCCGTCCGAAACGGGCGCGCGTGCCGGATATCTTTTCGGAACAGGCAGCGACGTAAACCGGCCGGTTCTCATCGCGGGTCTTGCCGGCGCCGGGGTCGATGCGGAGCGCTATGCCCTTAAGGGTGCAGTCGGCGATCCGACCCGCGCCGCGCTGGGTTTCGCGCTTGGCGCCTATCGGTTCGACCGCTATCGCCAGTCCGGGGAGCGACCGGAACTGGTGCTGCCCGCGGGTGCGGACGAAGGCGAAATGACGCGACTGAGAGATGCGGCGTTCCTGGCGCGCGATCTCATCAACACGCCATCGAACGATCTCGGTCCGGAGGCGTTCGAAACCGAAATCCGCCGCTTCGCCGAAACCAACAGGATGACGATCCGGGTGGTCGTCGGCGACGATCTCTTGAGCGAAAATCTGCCGATGATCCACGCCGTCGGCCGCGCCTCGGCCGAGGCGCCGCGTCTCGTCGATCTTCAATGGGGCCGGCTGGACGCTCCGAAGGTGACCCTGGTCGGCAAGGGCGTGACCTTCGACAGCGGCGGGCTCGATCTCAAATCCGCCGCTGGCATGGCGCTGATGAAAAAGGACATGGGTGGCGCGGCCAACGTGCTCGGGCTCGCCCATGCCCTGATCGACGCCGGACTCGACATCCGGCTGCGCGTGCTGCTGCCGGTGGTCGAAAACGCCGTTTCGGGCAAATCCTATCGGCCGGGCGACGTGCTGACGTCGCGGGCCGGGCTGACGGTCGAGATCGGCAATACCGATGCCGAGGGTCGGCTGATCCTTGCCGATGCACTGGCGCTTGGCGACGAGGATGAACCCGATCTCATGATCGACATGGCCACGTTGACCGGCGCGGCCCGCGTTGCGCTCGGACCGGACCTGCCGCCGCTTTATGCCACCGATGAAACGCTTGCCGCGGACCTTGCGGCGGCCGGCGCGTCCTGGGGCGATCCGCTCTGGCCGATGCCCTTGTGGGCGCCCTATGAGGCCATGCTCAACTCGAAGATCGCCGATGTCAGTCACGTTTCCGGCAATGCCTTCGCCGGCTCGGTGACGGCGGCGCTGTTCCTCAAGCGCTTCGTCACCAAGGCCAGGACCTGGGTCCATCTCGACATTTTCGGCTGGGCGCCGGAAGCCAGGCCCGGCCGGCCCTTCGGCGGCACCGATCAGGGCATCAGGGCAGTTTATCAGGTGTTGAAGAACCGGTTCGGCTGAGCCGGCCCGCAAGCGAAGGCGTCTGGAACGACCCTTTGTCGCGACGAGATAGTTGACACTGTCAACGAAATAGTTGATAGTATCAACTATCGAGGTGTCCATGTCCGAAACCGCCGCCCAGATTGCCGCCATCCGCCGTTTCAACCGCTTCTACACAAAGGTCATTGGCCTGTTGGACGAGGGGATCATGAAAAGTCCCTTCGCGCTGGCCGAAGCGCGCGTCATCCATGAAATCGGCAAGCTCGATGTCACCACCGCGGCGGCGCTGGCGCGTACGCTCGACATGGATCCCGGCCAGTTGAGCCGGCTGGTGTCGCGGCTCGGCGACAAGGCGCTGGTCGCGGCGGTGCCGCGGCAGGACGACGCCCGTGTTGCCGATCTCAGGCTGACGCCATCCGGCAGCGAAGCGTTCACCATGCTCAATGGCCTGAGTGACATGGCGGCCGACAAGCTTCTGGCGCCTCTGGCGCCGCCGCAACGCCAGGCCCTGGTTGATGCCATGGCGATTGTCGCCGACTTGCTCGACCAACACGCGACGCCCGATTTCGTCTTGAGATCCCATCGCATCGGCGAACTCGGCTGGCTGATTGCCCGACAGGGCCGGCTTTATCACGAGGAGCAGGGCTGGAATGGCGCGTTCGAGGCGCTGATCGCCGAAATCTACGCCGAATACGAAAAGGTGCCGAAGGCTCCGCCCAAAAACCTCTGGATCGCCGAAAGAGGCGGGGTGGTGGCCGGATCGATCTTCGTGTTGCCCACGGCGAAGAATGCGACGGTGGCGCAATTGCGTATGCTTTATGTCGAGCCGTTCGCCCGTGGATCGGGGCTCGGGCACAAGCTGGTCGATACGGCGATCGGGTTCGCCCGCGAGGCCGGCTATCAAAGGATCATGCTGTGGACCCAGGACTGTCTTGTCGCCGCCCGCCACGTCTATCAGGCCGCCGGCTTCAGGCTCGTGCGCGAGGAAAGGCATCACGCCTTCGGCAAGGATCTCAATGGCCAGTTCTGGGAACTGGACCTGCAATAAGGCGCGTTACGTCTTATTGCGACACGCCGCGACGCGTCAGTAACCCCGTTCCCGATCGACGAGATTGGGCAGGGGCTTGTTGGCCCTGTGGGTGCGGATGACGGAGGCGAAATAGACCGCGCCGGCGGCCGGGTCCGAGACGGCGGCGACGTGTGGTGTGACACGGCAGTTTTCGAGATCCCAGAACGGGCTGTCGGCCGGTAGGGGCTCTTTTTCGAAGACGTCGAGGCTGGCGGCCCCGAGCGTGCCGTCTTCAAGCGCCGTAACGAGGTCGGCTTCGTTCTGGTGCCCGCCCCGTGCCGCGTTGATGACCACGGGCCCGCCGGGCAGGATGTTGCGCCTCAGTTTTTTGAAAGTGCGCATGTTGAGAATGCCGCGCGTGTCGAGCGTCAGGGGTAGAAGACAAACCAGGATGTCGGTGCGCATCAGGAAAGTATCGAAGGTTTCCGGTCCGGAATAGCAGCGCACGCCCGCCATCATGTTGGGCGAGCGGGCCCAGCCGAGGCACTCGTAGCCGAATCCGCCAAGCGCCTTGAGAGCCGTCCGTCCGAGAACGCCCAGGCCCATCACCCCGATATTGAGGTCTTCGGCGCGCGGCGGCACCAGCTCCTGCCAGTGCTTGCGGCGTTGGGCGGAACGGAACTGGGTTTCGAGCCGCTGATGGGCGAGGACCTCCGCGATGACGTAATCGCGCATGCGGCCGGTCAGGTCAGGATCGACGAAGCGGACGATAGGCACGTCGTTCGGCAGCCCGAGGTGATCGAGCAGGTCATCGACGCCGGCGCCGTAGGACAGGATGAGTTCGAGATTGTCCAGGCCATCGAAGGCCGTCGCGTCCGGTTTCCAGACGAGAATGTATCTGACCTCGGCCGGATCGAACGTGTCGGACCGCGTGACCACCGGCAGTTTTCCGACAAGCGGCTGCAACAAATCCTTCCATCTGGCTTCGTTGATGCCATTGAGATGAAGCAGCAGGGTCATGTTCGGTCCAAAATCCTATATGTCGTCGTGTCGGATGGCGCGTCCGTGTTCGGCACGCCATGCAATGCTCTATAGGAAAAAAGACCGCACTTGTCGGCGCGGCCTTTTCGTTAGGGTCGAACTTTTTCCCGCAATCAGTCGCTGGTGGGCGTGGCCTCGGCGTTGGCCGCGGCGGCGTCTGTTACAGTGGTATCGATGGCCGGTTCTGTCGCGACAGCAGGCAAATCGACCGGATCGTGCGAAAGAGAGCGCAGGTAAACGAGAAGATTGGCCCGGTCCGTGTCCTTGGCCAGACCCGAAAAGCCCATCTTGGTGCCGGGGGCGAAATCCTTGGGACGGGTTAAAAAAGCGTTGAGGTTTTCGAAAGTCCAGGTGCCGTGTTCATCCGCCAGCGCGTGAAGGGCATCCGAATAGGCGAAATCCTCGATGGAGGCGATGGTGCGTCCGACGACACCGTAAAGATGCGGACCGGTCTTGTTGCCGTCGCCCTCGCCGAAATTGTGGCACGAGACACATTTCTTGGCGACCTTGGCGCCATCGTCGACCGAAGCGCTGGCCAGAAGGACCGGCAACGGCGTGACCACGATCACGGGCGCCGAGGACGCCGTTTCCGTCCCCTCGGGCTCGGGCAGGGCATAGCCGGGGCCCGCGCCGGTTTTGGGCGCATAAATGGCTTCGGCCAGAAACCCGATGCCCATGACGAACAAAAGTGTGCCCAGAATGGCACCGACGATTTTGTTCACTTCGAATGAATTCATATGCGTTTGTCTCCCCCGGGACGGCCCCGATTTGAGGCGGGTCAGGCCTTATCGGCATCAAGGCACAACGTGACGACGGCGAACCCAGTATCGCAGCGCGCGGAAGATATAGACAAGATGTCGCAGGTGCAACCGGCTTTACTTGTCCTTTTCGACCCGGTTTTTGTGCCTTTCCGGTGAGTCACAGGCGCCTGAAACCCGCTTCGCGATCCGTCATTCGTTTCGTTTGACAGGGGGTGGAACCGGTGACAAGTAAGGCCGGCTTTCGGGAGATGCTGATCGTGACGCGCAAAATTGCATATCAGGGCGAATTGGGGGCTTTCAGCCATCAGGCGGTCACGGCCGTTTTTCCCGAGGACGAACCGATGTCCTGCGTGACCTTCGAGGACACGATCGGCGCGGTACAGACCGGCACCGCCGATCTCGCCATGGTGCCGGTCGAAAACTCGCTTTACGGGCGCGTTGCCGACATCCACCAGCTTCTGCCCAAAAGCAACCTGTTCATCATCGCCGAGCATTTCCAGCCCATTCGCATGAACCTGCTCGGCGTGCCAGGCGCCCGGATCGAGGACATCAAGAAGGTGCAGAGCCTCAATGTGGCGCTGGGCCAGTGCCGGCGCTTCATCAACGAGCACAAATTGAGGACCATCGGCTCCGTGGATACGGCAGGCTCCGCCCGCGAGGTCGCCGAACGTGGCGACAAATCCCTCGGCGCCATCGCCTCGCGTCTTGCCGGCAAGATCTACGGGCTGACGCTTCTGGCCGAGAATATCGAGGATGCCGCCCACAACACCACGCGCTTTCTCGTCATGTCGCGCGAAAAGGTAACGCCCCCGACCTGGAGCGGCACGGTCAAGACCACTTTCGTTTTCCGCGTGCGCAATGTGCCGGCGGCGCTCTACAAGGCCATGGGCGGATTCGCGACCAACGGCATCAATATGACCAAGCTCGAAAGCTATATGGTCGACGGCTCGTTCACCGCCACCCAGTTCTATGCGGATATCGAAGGGCACCCCGAAGCCCGCGGCGTGCAGCTCGCTTTCGAGGAGCTCGGTTTCTTCACCGATTACTTCCAGGTGCTCGGCGTCTATCCCAAGGCCAGCCGACAGGGCGCCTAGGATCTTTCACTGTTTCACGAAAAACAGTGAAAGACTCCAAGTTCTTGTTTTATCGCATTTCCGAACGGTGAACCGGTGTCCACTTCGCCTGGAAATGCTCTAGAGCAAATCCGGTTTTGACAAAATCGCAGCTTACCATCGCCTCCCCTTTGCGGGGGAGACGCAAAGACTTGGGCCTAACGAAGCTAAGTTCTTGGTCTTTGCCAGAGGGGAGAGGGCCGCTTGCTCGAGCGCTCGAGGTTCCGCCCCACCCTCCCCGTCAAGGGGAGGGTGGCTGTGCCGCGACGCGTCAGCAAAACCCTGAACGGCTCTAGCTGATCGCCTCGGTCGCCGTCTTCATGATGGCAAGGCCCGCCTTGTAGTGTTCGAGCCATTTGGCATAGCCCGCGACATCGGCCGGGTCTGGCGTGGCCACGTCGAGTGCCGCCTTGGCGAAGACCCGGTTCTTGAGATAATCGCCCAGCGGTTCGCTGGCGCCCGAACGCAGGTATTCGGCCAGAACCGCGATACCCCAGGCGCCGCCTTCGCTGGCGGTTTCGCCCACGGTCACCGGTGCGCCGATGGCTGCCGCCAGAAGACGCTGCGCGACGCCGGCGGTCTTGAACATGCCGCCATGGGCGAACATCGAATCGAGTTTTACCCCTTCGGCGTGCAACACGTTCATGCCCAGGCTTAGCGTGCCGAAGGCGGCATAAAGCTGGGTGCGCATGAAATTGGCGAGGGTGAGGTGACTGCCGGGCGTCCTGACGAAGAGCGGACGGCCCTCGGCAAGCCCGGTGATCGGTTCGCCGGCGAGATAATTATAGGCCAAAAGCCCACCGCCATCCGCTTCGCCCGTGAGCGCCGCGCCGAACAGGGCGCCGAAAACGGCGTTGGCGTCCGCCTTGGCCCCGATGGCCGCCGCGAATTCGGTGAAAACATTGGCCCAGGTGCCCAGCTCGCTGGCGCCGTTGTTGCAATGGACCATCGCCACCAGATCGCCCGACGGCGTGGTGACGATGTCGAGTTCCTCATGCACTGCGGTCAAGGGCTTTTCGAGCACCACCATGGCGAAGATCGAGGTGCCGGCGCTGATATTGCCGGTGCGCCGGGCGACGGCATTGGTGGCGACCATGCCGGTGCCGGCATCGCCCTCTGGCGGACAGACCGGCGCACCCGGCTCGAGCGTGCCGGTCGGATCGAGCAGTTTCGCGCCTTCCGGGGTCAGCGTGCCGGCATTTTCACCGGCGACGAGCACCTCGGGCAGAAGCGCGGCGACATCGAGTCCCGGCTTTTTGGCGGCGATCATCTCGCCGAAACGCTTGAGCATCGGCGCATCGTAATGATGGGTCGCCGGATCGATCGGGAAGACGCCCGAAGCATCGCCCACGCCGAGCACGTTGCGCCCGGTCAGGCGCCAGTGGACGAATCCGGCCAAAGACGTAATGGCGGCGAGATTGGCGATATGGGGTTCATCGTCGAGAATCGCCTGATAAAGATGCGAGGCCGACCACCTGAGCGGGAAGTTGAAGCCGAGCGTTTCGGTCAGTTCGGCGGCGGCGCGCTCGGTATTGGTGTTGCGCCAGGTCCGGAACGGAACGAGCAGCTTGCCCGCGGTGTCGAACGGCAGGTAGCCGTGCATCATTGCCGAAAACCCGAGGGCGCCGATCCGCGTGAGCGGCGTGCCGTAACGGGCCTTGACGTCGGCCATCAGCTTGGCCACGGCGTCCTGCAGGCCGGTCCAGATCGCGTCCTCGGAATAGGTCCAGAGACGGTCGACGAACTGGTTCTCCCAGCCATGACTGCCCGAAGCGAGGACCTCGTGATCGGCTCCGATGAGACAGGCCTTGATATTGGTGGACCCGAATTCGACGCCCAAAGACGTCTTGCCCTCGGCGATGGCTGCTGCTGCGCCGGCACCTTGTTGCGTCATCGGTCATTTCCTCCCGTTTTGATGTCCCGTGTATACCCATCGGCGACATCTGATTGCGGCATATCTGCGCGCCCTGATACTTTTTTGTCCGGGCGTCGCGCGTTTCGCCATGTCCCTTGTTCGCGACAGCGAAAGCCATGGAGAAACCCGGCACACCCGTAAACCGACAGGTTTTTTTTAAAGCATGACCGGAAACGGCGGGCGATACGTAATCCACCTTTTCCGAAAACTGCCGTCAAAACCGCCCGAAGACCGGACTCCTCCTCGTCTGCGACTGTTCCGCGCGGATGACCAGCATGGATAATCCGCTTCTCGTTCTTTGGTGGAATCAGTCGCCAACTATTGTAAAATCCCTTAAAACTATATCGGGAGAGGGAAATCCGGGAATGCAGCATTCCGCTAATGACATGGACGATCGCGGCATGGTTGCCAAACAGGGCCAGGACGTGATCGACACCGCCAAGGACCCTCAGGTCCAAAGGATCATCCGCAAGCTGGCCCGACCGACGGGCCCCGGGAGCATGGATGTCGACGTGGCGCCGCTTTTCCCCGGTTTTCCCTTCGACGTCCAGCTGGTGGCGGGGATCACCCCGATCGAGCGCAATGGCCCGCTCGACTTCATCATCGACCGCCCGAGCGGCATGCATGGCTATATCATCAACCTGACGGTCGAAGGCAAAGGCCAGGTTTTCGATGGGGACGAGGCCTTCTTTGTCGAGCAGGGCGATCTTTTGCTGTTTCCGCCCGATACGGTGCATCACTATGGCCGGCATCCCGAGGCCGACAAATGGTGGCACCGCTGGATCTATTTTCAGCCGCGCACCTTCTGGCGCTCCTGGCTGAAATGGGAGCGTCAGGTCCGCAACGTACAGATCATCCGGGCCAAGGGCAGTTCCTTTTTCAACGAAATGGCGCAACTCTTCGTCGAAGTGGAACGTTTTGCCGCGCTCAACGACCATCTGGCCGCCGAACTGGCCTTCAACCGTCTCGAGTTCATCCTTTTGTCGTGCCTGCGCGAGGATCGCGCCGCCAAGACCGAACACTCACCTGTCGACGAACGCGTTCTGGCCGCCTGTCACCTGATCTCGTCCGATCTGCAGAATTCGGCCAGCGTCAACGAGATCGCCGCCACCGTCTGCCTGTCGCCATCGCGTCTGTCGCACCTGTTCAGAAAGCATCTCGGCATGGGCGTTGTGCAATGGCGGGAATGCCAGCGCCTGCAATATGCCAAGCAATTGCTGCGCGTCACCAACGTGCCGATCAAATCGCTGTCGCAGATGGTCGGCTACGATGACCCCTTGTATTTCTCGCGGGTCTTCCGTCGCCATGTGGGCATGAGCCCCTACAGTTTCCGCTCGCGCAGCCTGACGCCGGCCGAACAGGCGGTCGAAGCGGCCGAAGAGGCGGCCGAACAGGCGTTGCACGATACCCTGCCCGAACCCCAGGATCAGTTCCGGCCCCTGGCGCGCGTCATCCGCAAGGGGTAGGCGCCTCGCACCGGACTGGTCCGGCAGCCTTTCGCGACGGGCATGTCAGGATAACTGGTGCTGCTGGTCAGGATTGAACTGACGGCCTCTCCCTTACCAAGGGCAGAGAAAAGCTTTGAAAATGTTTCATAATTTGCGCCTTGCACGCGTTTTGCACAAGCGTTGGTCTTTTTCGGATGCGCTCGATCCTTTAGGCAACGCTCTCAAGTCAGCTACCGAGACTAACTCGATCATTCCCGAGAACCGACACAGAAGCACTGGAAGATAGCTTCGCGCCCTAAAATGGTCATCTGGTCCAACGCGCTCGTTTCCTCCAAGCGGACATTGCATGGGGCGGTGCGGGCGAAGGGCAGCTGTGTTGGAACCAGAAGGCTGCGCCGTGTCCGGCAATAAAAGCCTCAGTCAGCGAGCCAGCCGGCGTAGGTCCTTGCGTCGCCATTTCTGGCCAGATCCAAATCATCAGGCTTGGCGACGAGGTCTTTGGCGCGTCGAATGACGCGGCTTAGGATATCCGCAGCGATTTCAGCCTGTCCGGGTGCGAGATTGCACGGATCAAGCTGGAAATAACTGAATTTGATTCCGTGATCGCGCACGATGAGAGCGGGATCTTCTTCGCCGAGGGCGCGTACCAAGGTAGCGGCGCTCGCACCGAGTGTGCGGGCATCGATCTCGACCTGGAGCCGGTCGAGCGGATTATCGGTGGGATCGGGAACGATGCGCGCGTGAACGCCATCGATCCCTGCGAGTGCGCCGATCCACAAATCGAGGGCTGCACGTTCCCGCATCCTGATGGCGGCGTGATCGCGCGTTTTCCACTCGCTGAGGGCCCGGATGGCTCCGGCAATGCTCTCCTTGCCGATCTTCATGCCGCGACCGATGCCGATGTTCTGCAGATAAGCGGCGCGCACCAGAGGCTTGCGCCCGGCGATGATGCCGGCGGTCGGGCCGCCAAGGAATTTCTGCGCCGAATAGATGGCGATATCGGCGCCGGCGGCGAGGAATCCCCTGAGGTCGTATTCGGAAGCCGCATCGACGATCACTGGCACGCCCCGTGTGTGGCAGATTTCGGCGAAACGCCGGAGTGGCATCTGGCCGTGGTCGACGACGTGGTGTGAAACGACATAGAACCCGGCCGCCGTCTTGTCGCCGAGTGCGCCGGCCAGTTGATGATTGCCGCACTGCGTTGCCTGGCCAACGGGCCACACCGTGGCGCCAGCCAGCTGCACGGCGGTTGCCACCGGAGCGCCGTAATTAACCAGATGCCCCGTCTGCACCACCACCTCGTCGCGGGGGCCGGGATCGCCCGGCAGTGCTTCGACCCGGTTGAGGTCGAGCCCGGTCATGGCCGCCGCCACGGCGAGGGTGATGCCGGCGCTGGCCGATGCGGTCAGGCAGCCCGCTTCGGCTCCGGTCAGCTCGGCGATGACGCGGCTGGCCTCGATCTGCATGTCGTGGATCTTGACGAAGCGCCCCATGGCTTCGGCCGACGCGGCGCGGACACCGTCGCTGGTGATCGATCCGCCGAGCGTGGTGATGGTGCCTGAAACATTGATGACGCGGGCATAGCCATGATCGTCATGCCAGGACCAATAGCTGTCGGGATCGGTGCGGTCGGACATGTCTGGGTTTCCCGATCTGAATACGATTTTGCCTCGGGTGTCGGTCTTCTGGCTCACACGACACAGCCGCGTGCCACGACGCGCCAGGGCCCGACAAAATCATCGCCGTCGAACACCTGCACTGTGTCGACCATGTTGCTGACGACGCAGGCATGGTTCGGAACGATGCGGACGCGATCGCCGACGGACAATCCGATCGGGCCTTCGCTCACCAGCCGTCCGTGTTCCTCGGAGAGCTGGTCGATGGCGATGTCCGGGCGCCCGAGCACATGGCCATAGCCCTCAAGCCCGAGCAGGTCGGAGGTCAGGACCTTGCTGCCTGCGTCGATGATGGCGCGATGAGGCGAGGGCACCGACACCACTGTCGCCAGAACGGTCAAGGCGCAGTCGTCCCAGGTACAGGCACCGCGTTCGACCAGGGAGCGGTCGTTATAGACATAGGTTCCGGCGCGGTATTCGCTGACGATCGGCGCGTCGGCGGCGTGCATCATCGACGGTGTACCACCCGAGGTGATGACCGGAACCGCCATGCCGGTCTGCTCGATCAGGCGTTTGGCCTCGGTCATGAAGCGCTGGACGGCAGGTGCACCGTCGACCGGCGGATAGGTCATCAGTCCGGCAAAGACGAGGCCCGGAGCGTCGGCGATTGCCCTGGCGAGACGTGCCGCGTCTTCGGGTGTCGCGACGCCGCAGCGATCTGCGCCGGTATTGCATTCAACGAAAACCGCGAGTGGGGCCGTTTCCCCGGCGAATGCCTCCGACAGTCCACTTACGACCATGGCGTTGTCCGCGACGACGCTGACCGTGAGCCGTCGTGCCAATGCGCGCAGTCTCGCCAGTTTTTCCCGACCGAGTATGTTGTAGGTAATGAGGATATCGCGGATTTCCGGGCTCGCCGCTGCCATCGCCTCGACTTCGGAAATCTTTTGGCAGTTGATGCCGACCGCCCCCGCCGCAAGTTGAAGCTCCGCGATCTGCGGCAGTTTATGGGTCTTGATGTGCGGACGGACATTCAGTCCATGGGCGTTTGCATAGGACTGCAAGCGTTCGATGTTGCGACGGACCACGTCCAATTCGATCACGACTGCAGGTGTATTTACGTCTTTGTATTTCAATTGCTTGGCGTTCATACCGGCCCTCGTCAGAACTTCAAGAAGACAGCGGTCGGGCGCGTATCCACTTCGACACTTTCCACATCCGGCATCTCCATCTTGACAACTTATGTATCTTGGCGCTTGATACGTCAATCCAATAATATGGAAGCATGTCCAGTATTGTGGACAACGCTAGGCAACAGGGGAAATGGCATGATCAAGACCTTCTACGTCAGCGCGCTCTCGCTGACCGCTGCACTTCTGCTTTCGGCAACGCCGGCGCTTGCACAGGATAGCAAGCTCGACGAAGTGCTCTCCCGAGGGCATCTGGTCCTCGGCACGGGCAGCACCAACGCGCCGTGGCACTTCAAGAGCGTCGATGACCAACTGCAGGGTTTCGACGTCGATATGGGCCACATCGTTGCAAAGGCCCTGTTCAGCGATCCCGACAAGATCGAGTTCGTGACTCAGTCGTCCGATGCCCGCATCCCGAACATCACCACCGGCAAGGTCGACCTGACTTGCCAGTTCATGACCGTGACCGGCGAGCGTGCACAGCAGGTGGCCTTCACCGTTCCCTACTATCGTGAAGGCATCGGCCTCATGCTCAAGGCCGGTGGCAAATATGCCGACTACGCTGCGCTCAAGGCAGCCGGTTCGGCCGTGACGATTTCGGTTCTGCAGAACGTTTACGCCGAGGACATGGTCCACAAGGCGCTGCCCGAAGCCCAGGTCGATCAGTATGATTCCGTGGATCTGATCTACCAGGCGCTTGAATCCGGCCGTTCGGATGCCGTGGCGACCGACCAGTCGTCGCTGGCCTGGTATATGGCCCAGAATCCCGGGCGCTATACCGATGCCGGATATGGCTGGAACCCGCAGACCTATGCCTGCGCCGTCGCACGTGGCGACCAGGACTGGCTCAACTTTGTCAACACGGCGCTGCACGAAGCCATGACCGGTGTTGAGTTCGATACCTATGCCGCTTCCTTCAAGAAATGGTTCGGCGTGGAACTCGCACCGCCCCAGATCGGCTTCCCGGTCGAATTCAAGTAAGATCAACAGGCGGAAGGTCGGTTGATCTTCCGCCCATAACGATTTGACTGCCAGGATGCCAAAATGGGTTACACCCTCAATTTTTCTGCGGTTTGGCGAAGCTTCGATCAGCTGCTCGGCGGCTTGCTGCTCAGTCTGGAGCTGGCTTTCGTCTCAATCCTCATCGGCGCCGTCATCGGACTGATCACGGCCTTTGGTCTTGTGTCCAAACACCGATGGGCGCGGGTGCCCTCGGGGCTTTATGTCACGATCATCCGCAATCTGCCGATTCTCGTGCTGATCCTTTTTACCTTCTTTGCCATGCCGCAAATGGGCATCCGCCTCGGCAAGATCGAAAGCTTCGTGGTGACGCTGGCGATCTATTCGGGGGCTTATCTGGCCGAAGTGTTTCGCGCCGGCCTGTTGTCCATCTCGCCAGGCCTCAGCGAAGCCGGCCTCGCCATCGGTCTGACCCCGATGCAGATCCGCATGTCGATCATCATTCCCTTGATGCTTCGGAATGCCTTGCCTTCGCTCGGTTCCACGATGATCTCGCTGTTCAAGGACACGTCCCTGGCCGCGGCGATCGCGGTGCCAGAGCTCACCTTCGAAGCCCGCAAGATCAACGTTGAGACGTTTCGCGTCATCGAGACCTGGCTGGTTGCTGCGGGTCTCTACGTCGCGACATGCTCGGTTCTGGCCGCATTTCTGCGTGCCCTTGAGCGCCGCATGAGAATAGCGAGATAGTCAGATGCCCGATCTCCTCAACTTTTTCGATCAGGTGTGGATCGCGCGCATGGTCTTGCTGAAAGGCCTCGGTCTGACCGTTTCGATCTCGCTTTTGTCGATCACGGCCGGATCAATTCTCGGCATTCTGGTCGGTCTCTCCCTGACCTACGGCAACTGGCCGCTCAGACTCGTCGTGCGCGGCTATACCGATTCCATCCGCGGAACGCCGGTCCTCGTTTTGGTGCTGGCCAGTTTCTACATCCTGTCGACCATCGGCATTGACCTCAATGCCTTCCAGGCAGGCGTTCTGGCGCTGTCCGTTTTTTGCTCATCCCATGTTGGTGAGATTGTCCGCGGCGCCCTGCAGGCGATTCCTCCCGGACAAACGGAAGCGGGAAAGGCGATTGGGCTGACCTTCCGCCAGACCTTCATATCCGTTCTGTGGCCGCAGGCGCTGCGTCAGGTCTTGCCGACATGGGTGAACGCCGCGGCCGAAATGGTCAAGGCGTCGACACTGCTATCGGTGATCGGCGTCGGTGAGCTGCTGTTGCGATCGCAGGAAATCATATCGCGCAACTTCATGAGCCTTCAGTTCTACTTCCTGGCGGGCGTCCTGTATTTCGCGATCAACTACGGCATCGAGCGTTTTGGCAAGTTTGTCGAACGCAAGACGACCATTCCATCCTAGGAACTCACTGCATGAGTGAACAACTTCTTGAAATCAAAGGGCTCCGGAAACTGTACGGCTTGGTCGAAGTCCTGAAGGGCGTCGACTGCTCCATGCGGCAAGGCGAAGTGATTTCCATCATCGGCTCGTCCGGTTCCGGCAAAACCACCATGCTGCGCTGCATCAATATGCTCGAGGACTTCCAGGGCGGGCAGATCCGGATTGACGGCCAGGAGATTGGCTACGAGGAGACGAAGTCCGGCCGCAAGCGCAAATCCGAAAAGGAGATCGCCCGCCAGCGGTCACTGACCGGAATGGCCTTCCAGCAGTTCAACCTGTTTCCGCACATGACGGCAGCGGCAAACGTCATGCTGGGCCTGATCAAGGTCAAGAAGATGAACCGCGAGCAGGCACGCCTGATTGCCGCCGACTGGCTGGACCGCGTTGGGCTGGCGGAGTTCGCCGACAAGTATCCGGGCCAGATGTCCGGGGGGCAACAACAGCGTGTCGCCATTGCGCGCGCCATCGCCATGACGCCGCGGCTGATGCTCTTCGACGAGGTCACATCTGCGCTCGATCCCGAGTTGGTGGGCGAAGTCCTTCAGGTCATCAAGGGTCTGGCTGCCGACGGCATGAGCATGCTTCTGGTCACGCACGAAATGCGCTTCGCCTACGAAGTTTCCTCCAGGGTCATTTTCATGAACCAGGGGGTCATCGGCGAAGAGGGCGATCCGAAAGAGATGTTCGTTCGGCCAAAAACAGAACGTTTGGCCGATTTCCTGAAAACATCGAGTTTCAACTAGCAGAAAAGAGATTTCCTATGTCGATCAAACGTTTGGGCGCTGGTGAAAAAGGCGCCGGCGGACAGGCTTTGCCTTTTGCGCGCGCCGTGGAGGCTGGAGGCTGGCTCTATGTTTCCGGCCAGGTGGCCATGCAGGACGGCGAAATCGTCAAGGGTGGCATCATCGCCGAAAGCCACAAGGCGATCAAAAACATGATCGCGATCCTCACCGAGGCCGGCTATGGCACCGAAGACATTGTCCGCATTGGCGTATGGATCGACGATCCGCGCGATTTCTGGAGCTTCAATGGTGTGTTTGCCCAATACTTTGGCGACAACCCGCCGGCACGCGCTTGCGTTCAATCGAGGATGATGGTCGATTGCAAGGTAGAGGTTGAATGCGTCGCTTATCGCAGCGACCGGACATGAGGCATGTCTGTCGTCTGTAAGGAGCAAGAGGAAACTGAATGACCGAAACTGTCGGGGAAGTCGTGACCAGACGGACGCGCGGTCTCGACCGTGCCTTCGAGATTCTCGAATTCCTCCGCGTCCGTCGCCAGCCGATGCGCCCCAACGAGATTGCCGGTGCGATCGGCGCGCCGCGCTCGTCGGTCTACGAACTGGTCAATCTGCTTCTGCGGCATGGCATGCTCGAATATCGGGGCAGTGACGGACGCATCTTCCTTGGTCGCAAGGTCTATTTCCTCGGTCAGGCCTATGCCGAGCAGTTCGACCTCATGCGCGAATGCGAGACGATGCTGTCCCGGCTTGCTGCGGACACGCGTGAAACGGCCCAGCTCTGCCTGCTTGAGGGCAACAAATATACCGTGGCGATGATGCGCGAGGGCAGCCGGCCGTTCCGGATTTCCTCCACCGTGGGCGAACTTGTTCCCATTCCCTGGACGGCTTCGGGACGGCTCCTCGTTTCGCATTTGAGCGACGAGGAAATCCTCGAGTTTATCCCTTCCGAGGATTTCACCTTGCCCGATGGCGAGCGGCTCGATCACGGGCTTTTCATCTCGGAAGTGCGGCAGGCGGCCGACGATAGGTATTTCACCTTCAACAGTATCGTCGATCATTTCACGCACTGTTTGGCCGTGCCGGTCTGTCAGGCAGATGGAACCTGCATCGCCACCCTCTGCTTGGTCACGCCCAAGGAAGATGGGCATCTCAACCGACAGAAATATCTTGCCAGTCTGATAGACGCCGCCGAGGAACTGTCCGAACGGCTAGGCTATTCTATCGGTCGGAAGCGCGCTTAGTTCCGGAGCAGGTCCGCTCTGGGCTGTTGTTTGCGGAGTTGTCCGATACCTAGAGCGCGTCCAGGAAAAGTAGAAACGGTTTTCCGGTTCGGACACGCGACAAAACAAAGACATAGAGCAGGTCGACCGATTCAACCTGAACCAGACCTGCTCTAGCGACATGTGGTGAGTTCTCAAAACTCAACTCACCTATCGCATCGAGCTAACCCCCACTGAATCTCGTCCTGCTGTGACGCGGAGCTTCACGCTCAGGGAGCGTCGCATTCACAGGAGGCATTTCCAGTTTGATCGACTGTTCTGAGAGACCAGTTTCATTTGGCGTACCGTCTGCTTTTGCTTGTCGTACGCCAAATGCAGCCAGTCCGCCATCGGCCCCATCCGAGACGTCAACCTCGACTGGCCGAACGTCTGCAATGGCCCTCCAGTCGCCGAAACCCGCCGGTCGGGAATGGGCCCAAATGGAGACGACTCGCGCCGAGCAGAATACCGGCTCTTGCCAATCTGGTGTTAATGACTGTTTCCCGCCCGTCCGCCTTGGGGCGGACTGAGTGGCCTCGGCTATTCAACCGTCTTCTTCCGCTGCAGCGAAGGCAGACTATCCGCCCGCTTTGCTTCCTCCGTCACCACCGAATGCGCGTAGCGCGCTGCTGATTTCAGGTCCTTCCATGCGCCGGTGTCGACCAGGCCCTTGGTGTCGAGGTTGGCGTAGCGGCGCATCCAGGTGGCCCATGTGTGGCGACAGGTGTGAAAGCTGACCTTGGGCAGGCCAGCCTCTTTGCGTGCATCACGCATGAAGCCGTAAAGGTGGCCGTTTTTGCGGAAGCGGAACAGTCGTTCGTCGGGTCGATCGAGACCGCGCGGGTGGTTGGCGAGTGCGGCGATTGCCGGCGGCGGCAGATGTACCAGGCGCGGGTCGTCATTCTTGGTATCCGGCAACAGGATGGTTGCCGCCGACAGATCGAGTTCGGAGATCTCGACATTGAGTGCCTCACTCAGGCGCATGCCGGTGTAGATGAGGATGGTCACGAAGACGCCGAATTCGGCATCCTGCTTCGTCGCCTCATCGACCAGGCGCGATGCCTGGTCGGGTGTCATCCACTCAGTGCGGGTCTTACCCTGTGCGCCCTTGGGGCGCTTGAGCGGGAAGTGGGCGCCGGCATGTTTCAGAATCGCCGACATCGGCGTGTAGACTTGCCGGTTGCGCGTTGCCGGCGCGGCCGAGGGATAAAGCGTTGCGGCAGCATCATCGATCGAGGCCTGATCGATCTCGATCAGTGGCCGTGCCGCAAAGTAGTCGACCAGCGGCGGCAGGAACGTGGTTTCGCCGCCAGCCTGGATATAGCTCAGAACGGCATCGGCAAAGGTTACGGCCTGTTTTGGGGTAAAGGCACCACGTTCGATGTCGTCACGGATCTTGGCGAGGACCTTCTGGGCTTTCCTGCGGTCAGAAGTGCGCGCACTCTGGTCAATGAGGACACCGAAGTGTGTGCCGCGTATCCGCCAGTTCGGGCTTTGGCCCTTGCGGGGCGGGTGGAGTTTGAGGGGCATGGCAAAGCCTCGATCAACCGGGCGATATCGGCATTTGAAAACAGTTTTCGGTTGCCATTCAAGCGGTAATAGGGGTGGTCCTTGATAAGGTCCTGCAGGCGCCGGCGCGAGATCGACAAGAGGCCGGCCGTCTCGTTCATCGAAAAAAGCTGCACAAGTGGCGCTGTCATTTGAACCTGCCTCCCCATGTCAGGCTCCAGCGAACCCATGCAGGCAACGCGATCTAGACGTCATGGTTGAAGGCATCGACGGCATCGGCGAGCCGCGCCGAGGCCGTTGCAAGCGTATCGTCGAAAACCGCCTCGGCGCGCGCGCGATTCTCGATCGTCATCGGGCCGAGGGAGGTAAAAAACTTCAACTTGGCGCTGTCGTAGTGGGGGGGGCTTGTTCATCACCCCACCATCTTCCTGTCGTCATTGGCGGCGAGATCGGCTTCCATCTCCAGCACCATCGCTGCCAGCTTCTGAGGCGTGGCGAAATCGAGTTCACCGGGACCGAATTCATCGGCGGCGAGGATTTCCTTGTATTGCGCGATGACCTCGGAAAGCATGGGCGCGCAGGCCTCGCAAAGGATCGGCCCGTCGGCGCAGGAGTGGCATTTGTCGCCGTCAAGGATCGGCCGGCCACAGCCTTCGCAGGTGCCGGGACTGTCTCTGCGGTCGATGCGCTCGATCTCGGCGATGATCAGGGCGGCGGCCTTGACCAGCATACGGCGCGGGGTGCCGGGCTTCCACCATTCGAGCCCCCACGGCCACATGTAGTCCGTGATAAGTCCATTACCCCGCAAGACCCGGTCCTTGAGGCCAAAGCGCATGCGCTGGCTTTGCGTCGCCATGTAGCCGTAGGTTGCCCCGGCTTTCGCCAGTTCGCCGTCGACGTGATTATCGTCGTGTTCGGCATCGAAGCCTTCTTCGTCGATCTGATGGATGCGCTCGTCGATGACATCGGAGAAAACACGTACCCGATGCATAGCGGCAATAGTTTCCTCGGCGAGAACCAAGCCGGATTCGCCAGTCTTGTTTCGTTCGTTCATGCCGTCCGTCTCCGGTGCTCCCCGGCCTTGGCGATGCCGAGATAGGTCGAAAAATAGGCGAGAAATGCCGCCTCGGCGTCCGGCGCCGACATCGGGCGGATGGGTGCGGAAAAGGGCTTGCCCTGCGGTAGCCAGTCCGGATGGCGACTCTTGACGAGGTCGCGGTATTCGGTGGCCAGGGCGCGCATGTCGGCGATATCGACGGCTTCGGCCACCTCGCTGCGCGGTGGGGTCAGACCGAAGCGATCCCAAACGCAATGAAGGATCCGCCGTTCGAGGCCGTGAATGTCGAAGTCGGTGGCGATCAGCGCCTTGAGCGGGCTGATGATGTCGCCGATATAGGCTTCGCCGGCATCGTGCAGCAGCCCGTAGATGCGCCAATCCGGCCGCGCGATGCCGTCCGCGACGATCATCGAATGTTGCGCCACGGAATAGGGGAGTTCGAGGTTACCGCCCCAACGGTTGGTCATGGCCAGCTCGTGGGCAATGACCTCGATCTCGATCGTTCTCGGGCTGGGGTTGAGAAAATCGAAGGCGCGGCCGGAGGAGGTAACCTTCCAGTAGGGGGAAAGGGCTGTCATTCCGCGTCCCCATTTTCCGAGCCGTCGACTCCATCGTCCGGAAGCATGCCGAGCGCGTGCAGATAGAGATCAAGGATGGCGTCCTGTTCGGCACGTGCCATCTGGTCCTGTTTGCGGATCCTGATGACCTGGCGGAGCACGGCCGTGTCGTAGCCCGAGCCCTTGGCTTCGGCATAGATTTCCTTGATGTCGTCGACGATGGCCTGCTTTTCTTCTTCCATGCGCTCGATGCGCTCGACGAAAGCGCGCAACTGGTCGCGGGCGACGGCGGTTGTTCCGGTCATGTCACGCCCCTGCTTTTTCCAGATGCCGGACGCGGCGGGAATTGGCGATGGCGGCGGCGGCAGAGCCGTGGGTGGCGATGTCCTCGGCGCTGAAACCGCGCAGGACAAGGTCCGCTTCGGTAGCGCCGGCGCCGGTCTCGATCAGGACCTGTGCCATGGCGTCGACCAGGGCGGTGATCTTTCTAGACACGGCGCCGTCGAATGCAGAATTGGGGCGAGACATGGATGCCCTCCATCGGTTGGAATGAAGGGAAAGTTGCACAAAGGGCAACAATAGTCAAAAGAAATGTTGAATTAAGGGCAACCAGCGGGGGCTAGTTGCCCTTTCGGCGCGCTACCCGAGAAGATCGTCGTAGGTCAGCACTTTGAGAATTTGTTGTCCGGCTTGGTCGGGAAAGGTAACTATTTCCGGTGTCTTGATCGTATTGAGAAGATGCCCAAGCTGCGTACGCCCTCTATAGATTTTCAGCAACGCCTTGCCTTCGTCTGTGATGACGACACAGGGCTCGTCCAGGACCAGCGGTCTGTTTGGATGGACCAGAATGCGGCCGCCGCGCTTGAACATGGGAAAAAGTTCGTCGGTGTCGACGGCGAGTGCAAAAAGCGAGTCTACGTTTTTAAGATGAATAGGCCTATCTACCATTTCCTCAGCTTCCTCTTTTAAAACTAAGGGTGGTAGGTCAGCCAAATTGTCGCCAGCCCTCCCGCGAACAGGAACAGATCTTGGCAGGACTGCAAAAACAGCGTTGCTCTTTTCCTCGCTGAGTTGGGGTAACAGGGCAGGTGTTTCCGACGGAGGCCTCAGAAGGTCGGCCCATTCCATTCCAAAAAGTGCTGCAAGACTGGCGCGGTAAGTGTCGTCCGGCATCTTCCGCGATGTGAACCACTTGCTCACCGTTCCTTTGTCTGCGCCAGTCTCCCGCACAAGGTCGATCTGCCTCCACCCGCGGGCTTTGGCGTGTTCGGGGATATAGTGGCGAGGCTTGTGTTCGGTTTGCATCATCAAAACCATTGTGCCGGATGCAATGACTTTAGGCGTTAGCGTCGCAGGCAACATCTTGCTTGCTAAAAGTTGCCCAACGTGCAACATGAGTTGCATGATGAGCGGCTGCGAAGAGTCAAAAGTCCGAAAATCCAGACGGTCTGCCGGCATGTCCCTTGAACAACTCGGGGCACTGACCGGATACGACAAGGGCTATCTGAGCAAGGTCGAGCGTGGCGCGGCATCGCCGACGCGCGAAACCATTCTGGCGATTTGCGCCGCCCTGCCGGGACTCGAGCCGAATGATTTCTTCCCGGAGTTTTCCCGCGCGGACACCGCGCATCCCAAGTTCAAGAGCATGGAGGCCGCCGAATGACTCGGCCCGTCCGCCTCCTCCCGCCCGAACTGGTCGCCGCGCTTGTCTATGGACAGGAGCAGAAAGCAGCCCAGACATCGCCGTCAGTGTTTTCCAAATGGGGACGGATTGTGCTTTTGCACAAGCTTTTGGGTTTGGGCGAGAAGAGTGCCTATCGTCTCGGTCAGTTTTTCGCGCAACAGCGCCTCAAGCTCGTCTGGTTCGATAAGTCCATCCGTTACGAGTTTGGCAAAGGTTGGTCCACCGATGGTGAATTCTCCGGCGGTGCGGGCCAGAACGGCGCGAAACTCTGTCATGTCACCACCGTCTCTGAGGGCCATCTGCCCGGCGGTGTTGATGGCGATGCGTATCAGGATCTCCAGAAGGGTCTGCTCAATGTAGGTCTGAACGGCATCCGGAAGCAGCGTCATGTCTTCGGTCATGGGGTGTTCTCCTCTTTGATCCGAACCATCAAAGCGCGATTTTCCGGGGGCAAGCAATGACCCGGCCTACGCGTCCCTTTTCCTTTCCCATTCCAGCCCGAACGGATGGCGGGCCGGGGGCGGCGGCATTCGCGCCGTCCCCGGCGACACCTGAGACGGGCTCACTTCCGTTTTTCCGCTTGCCGGGGCGTTCCCGGCCAGGGCGTGGGGCGGCCGTCTGCCCCGTCATGAGTGCTCGAACGTCTATTCCCACGAGTTTCATGTCTTCTCCCAAAACTGATGTCCGTGGCTTCGGTCCTTCCTTCGGGCGGGGCCGTCGCCACGGTTTTTTTGTCGGGGAGGCGAGCGCGTGCGCGCCGGAAATCGGCGAGGGCGCGGTAGGCTTGACGATAGCGCCGCAAGGCGCGGGCGAGGGCGGGCGTCATGAGTTGTTCGCGTGTCATGCCGGTCAACCTACCGGCGGCGCGCTTTGCTGTCTTGGGGTCGCAAGGGCGGTTTCGACCCCGTGCGGGGCGGAAAGCTGGCCGTTCGATAATCTTTACCTGCAGGCGTGGATTGAAAGCGCGCGTCTTTCAGGACGGATGGCTGCGATCGGCCGCCTTGCTTCGGCCTGGGGCGTGGCACCCGGCAAACTTCTTGCCGTCGCGATGGCGAGGGGGCGGATGTCATGACCGCCCGTCTGCACGCCCGGCGCGTTTACAATGGCGCCAAGACGGCGTTCCGGCTGCTCGTCGACCGTTGTGGCGGGCCGAACAGCGCCGAACGCATTTCGCGCGTCTCGCAAACCCAGATTTCGCGCTACGGCGATTTATCGGAAGAGCACGCCAGCTATTTCGCGCCGCTTGATGTCGTTCTCGACCTCGAAAGCCATTGCGATGCGCCGATCGTTTCCGAGTACCTGGCCGAAACGGCCGGGTATGTGCTGGTGCCCATGCCCAAGGCAAAAACGCCGGACAGCGCGACGCTGGTCGCGCGCGTATCCGACATGCTGCGCGAAGTCTCCGACGTTTCCGGCGGCGTGGCCGAAGCCCTTGCCGACGACAGGATAACCCGCGCCGAGGCCAAGGCACTGCACCGCGAGGTGCGGGAGGCCATGCAAAAACTTGCCGAACTCGATCGCGACATCGGGCGGGCGGCCGAGGCGCGGCCAATTTTCCATGAGGACCAGAACGAGGAGGGCGAAGAATGAGTGCCATTCGACTTGAACACGAGATGCAACACGATGCCGCCCGCGTTCTCTGGGCGACAGGCCATTTCGACACCAAGGATATCGCCGGACTGACAGGCCTGCCGGAGTCCGAGGTCTTCGGCGCCGTCAACGACGCGCTCGACGAGGGGCGCATGCCATTCGAGCAGGACCCTTGTGTCCTTTCCGATGGAAAGGACGGCGCGAAGTGAACCGCATGCTGCCCGTCACCACCCAGGACCACCCCATCAGCGTGCGCGCCCGCTGGCGCCCGGACGGGGCACACCTTTGCGAGATCGGCGTCGGCCATGTCGAATTGCGGCTCAAGGTCGGAGAGGTCGACCGGATGATCGAAGCACTCAAGAACTTCAAGGCCGAACAGGTGAGCGAAGACGGCGGGCCGGGCGCCCGCACAAACGAAACCGTCAAGGCGATCGGGGAGTTTTGAGACGATGACCATTCCTTTCCACCCCTTTGCCGACCTCTTCCCGATGATCGGCGCGGCCGATTGGCCGGACTTCGTTGCCGACATCCGCGTCAACGACGTGCGTGAAAAGATCGTCATACTGGACGGCAAGATCCTCGACGGACGCAACCGCTACAAGGCCGGCATCGAGGCCGGGCGCCTCGCCGAAGATGTCGACTGGAAAAAAGACAAGCACTTTACCACCTTCCGGCAGGTCGCCCCGTTCATGGACCCGCTTGCCTGGGTGTTGTCGAAAAACCTGCATCGGCGGCACCTGTCCGACAGTCAGCGGGCGCTGGTCGCGGCGGACCTTGCGCGGCTCGTTCCGGGCCGTCCCTCCGCCGAAAGCCCCAGAACCAAGCACGATGCCGCGCCCGATAATTCCGCAAATTTGCGGGATTTCGAAGAGGCGCCGGTGATGACCCAGGCCGAAGCGGCCGAGGCGCTGCATGTGTCCGAACGGTCTGTTTCATCGGCCCGCAAAGTGCTGGACGCCGGCGCGCCGGAGCTTGTTGCCGCCGTTCGAGACGGCGCTGTCGCCGTTTCCGCCGCCGCCGAAATCGCCGACATGCCGGTCGAAACGCAAGCCGACCTCATCCGCGCCGCCGATCCCAAGGCGTTCGCGCGGGTGGCCAAGGAGCGGCGGGCGGTAAAACAGGCCGAAAAGAAAGCCCGCCGCGACGAACGGCAAAAGGCAATGGGCAAGGCGAACCTTGCGGCCGGCGAGCGCAAATTCCCGGTGCTTTACGTGGATCCCGAATGGCCGTGGGAGGCCTATTCGCGCGAAACCGGCATGGATCGCAGCGAGGAAAACCACTACCCGACAAGCTCACTCGAAGAATTAAGGGCGCGCAACATCGCGGGCCTCGCCGAGGCCGATGCCGTCATGTTCTGCTGGATACGTCCCGGCATGATGCGCGCCTCAATCGAGATCATCGAGGATGCCTGGGGCTTTAAGGTCGTTTCAGAGTTCGTTTGGCCGAAGGACAAGTTCGGCAAGGGCTACTGGAACCGCAATCAGCACGAAATCCTTGTTGTGGCGACGCGGGGCAATCCGCCCTGTCCAGCGCCGGGGGAGAACTGGTCGTCCCTATTGTGGGGCGACAGGACCGAACACTCGGCCAAGCCGGAAAGCGCGCTGTTTCTCATTGAAGCCTATTTCCCCGACGCGCCGAAGATCGAACTCAACCGGCGCGGGTGTGCGCGCGACGGATGGTGGGCCTGGGGCAACGAGGTCACCGGCGACGCGGCGCGCGGGATTGTCGTCGACGAGAACGGCTTTGCCGATGCTTCTCACCTGCCGTTGCCGCCGCGCGTGGGGCAGGACACCCCCCACCCGACCGGCTTTGCCGGCCACCCTCCCCACGAGGGGGAGGGAGAAGATGCAACGCAATCGCGGGTCGCTGGCGAGGCCCCGGAGACCTCTTCTGCCGGTAAAAAGGGCGATAAAGACCAGCCCCCCTTATCCCAACCCGAGGCGGGCCACGCACCGGAGGCGGATGTCGAAACGCCCGCGCAAAGCCTCGCGTCCGCCCCGGTGCCGTTCCGTCTGGCGAGCCTCGCCGGCGCCGATCTTGCCGGCATCCTCGCCGAAAAAGCCCAAGGGTTGCCCAGGGAGCGCGCCAAACTCGTCGAAGCCTATCAGGAGGCGATGACACGGTATGACGCCGCCATGCGCGCCGGCGACGAAACCGCCGCGCGCGACGCCGGCGAACGGATGGGCGCCGTGCTCTATCGGGTCAACGGCAACCGGGTCTTTGCCCTCGACGTCAATCCCGGCCCGTCCGCCATCCGCAAGGCGACGGCGGCGCCGATGGGCGCGGTGCCGATCTGGGGGCAGAACGGCTGTTTCGAATGGGAGTCCGAAGCGACCGGCATCCTCATCGTCGACTGCCGCTGGCCGACCATCGGGCTTTACGCGACCTCCGATACGCCCTTTTTCGACACCAATGGCTTTGTTTCCCTGACGTCTTCCGCCGACGGTCTCGGCCTCACGGTCGAGGAATTCGTGGCGGCCGTCGCGGCCGATCTCATGACCGAAAGGTCCGGCCAGCTTGTCGTTCCGCAAACCATTTTCCGCATCGGCCGCGTCGGCCCGGTGCCCGCACACGGGGAAGTCTGATCATGACACTGTCTGCCTATGCCTTTTCCGAGCATCGCACCGAGGCCGTCGGTTTTCTGCTGATGGCGAACGAGTGCGGGCGGGATGTTTCAGGCGTTGCCGATCTTCTCGGCCTGACCGGAAAGGAGCTTGCCGTCCTTCTCGACGACGCCCGCGCCGGCCGCCTTGAGCGTGTGCCGGCGGCCGGCAACGCGTCCCGCATCGGCGAATCCTACCTGCCGGCCTACGCCATCCAGCCCTTTAGCCTTACGGCCGTCGTGGCGTCCGAACTGGCGATCAAGAAGGAAGTGTCGCGCGCCCGGTTGATCGAAATCGGCCGTCCGGAGCGTACGTCCGGCGCGAAGCTTTTCACCCGCATGACGGCCGGGCTGATACGGGCCGGCATCAATTTTAGCACCACACCTGACGGCGGCATTCGCCTGTCGCGCCAGGACCAGGCCCGTCTCAAGGCGCTCAAGGCCAACGAATGGCGGTTGAGCGAGGAAAACGCGGAAGAAGAAAGGGCCTGACAGATGATGAACCTCAAGACAACTTCCGGACAGTTGCGCGCCGCACTCGCGCCGTTCAAGCGTCTCATCGAGAAATGGAACCGCTATCCGGCTTTGGGTTGCGTGGTTATAGACGGCGACGCGGGGACCATTACAGGCTCCAATCTCGACCAATGGATGCGCGTTTCCTTTGCGACATCCGGGGCCTCGTCGGGGCGGGCTGGGGTCGATTACGTGACGCTTGCCGGGCTGGTGCACGCCATTCCGGTGGATGTGGATGTTTCGCTTGCCGTCGACGACGAACGCGCCACGGTCGCTTTCGGCGCGGCGCGCTATGAGCTTCCCTCGCTCGCCCCGGCATCGCTTGGAGACTGGGCGTTCGACGAGGACGGTTCGGGCACTATATCCGGGTCAGGGCTCAAGCGGGCAATCACCGATGTCATCTGGGCCGTGGATGAAGATTTCACCCGGTACTATCTCAACGGCGTCTGTTTTTCGGCTAATGAGCGGTTTGGTGAGGTTCTTGTCGCAACAGACGGGCATCGCATGGCAGCGACACCGTTCCCTGTTCCCCAGGCCTTCAACGGCCTGATCCTGCCAAGCGTTGCATGGCCCATCCTTAAATACCTCCCCGATCCCGAAACGATCCGCATCACCGAAAAGGGCATGAGCTTTCGTTGGCCGGGCATGGAGCTGGTTTCGAAGCTGATCGATGGCACCTATCCGGATTACACGAAGGTCTGGCCGGAGAGGACCAAGTATCGGTTCAACCTCGACGCCCGCGCGCTTTCTGCCATAGCGCGGCGACAGGGCATTATGGGAAGTGGGCGACATTATGCGGGTTCCGAGATGCTTTTTGCCCTCGGCGCCGATCGCTGTGCCATAGGCGCGCGCGGGGAGGGTGGTGATGTCATCGGCGCGGAAGTCATCGGATATACCAACAAACCGGACCTCCCGGACGCGCCGGTCTCCATCTCCTATTCGCGAAGGTTTCTGCGCGACACGCTGAAAGCGCTGGCAGAGGACGTCCTGACCTTCCACTTTAGCGATGCATCAGGCCCGGCCGAACTCTCTCGGCCCGACGGTTCGCTGCGCACGCTTTTGATGCCCATACGCGGTTCGAACGACGCCTATGCGCGCAACCTTCTTGCCGAGATGGCGGCTGAGCAAAGGGTGGCGGCCGAATGATGCCGCGCGACGCCTATCAAGCCTTTGACGAACAGTTCCTCGCCGATGTCTTCGCCGAAGTCCGCCGGGCTCGCGCGAAGTACCCACAGCCTAATCCGCAGGTCGCGGCCATAGCCGAAGAGGCGGGCGAGCTTGCCCAGGCAATGCTCCATGTCCGCGAAGGCAAATCGACCCATTGGGACGACGTCTATGTCGAGGCCGTGCAACTCGCCGCGATGGCGCTGAGGTGCGCATCCGAGGGCGATGAGACGCTTGGGGTTGTCCCGACCGCCAGGAATTGCCGGTGACGATGATGCGTGCCTTGCCCGAAATCGTGTTGCTGCTCGATGGCGGCGACACGCAACCCGCAATCGACACCTCGATCGCCCTAGTCGCCCATTTGCGCCATGCGCCGAGCCATCCAGTTGACCGTTGCCGTGCGGGTCAGACCGCGACGGCGGGCCACGTCGTCGATATAGGCGAGCGCCTCCTCGTCCAGCGCAAGATTGGCGCGAACCGTCCGGCCGGAAAGCATCATCAGTGGAACCGAAACCAGCGTGGCGCCGTCGGGAATGGCGACGTCTTCGGGGGCGCTCGGCGGGGGCAGCGTTTCGCCGCGTTGGGTGGCAACCTCGGCAACATCCCTCAACGCACTTTCGGCATTCATGAGCGCCTGATCGATGGTTTCCCCCATGGCGCAGGCGCCGGGAATGTCGGGGAAAACGACACCATAAGCGCCTTTTTCACCGTCGATGAAAGCGGGATAGCGGTTCATTTCTCGTACTCCAGTTTCCGGACAAGGTCGGCGGGATTACTCCCGCCAGCCCGCCTTTTGAGCAATTTGCCTGGCTACGCCGGGGCTGACCTTTGCGTGGCGCGGCAGGACGATGCTGCCGGGGATCGTCGGGTGGCAGTAGATGTCATGACCTGCGCCGTTGCGAAACAGAAACCATCCATCCCTTTTCAACCGCCGCTCGATCTTCTTGGTGTTCTGTTCCATCTGCCCCCGTCCTTTATGTGCATATATGCACTTTCTTGGCGTGAAGGTCAAGACAGAAGGTGCATATAAATGCACATTCTTTTTGGGGCAGGAAGGCGCGGCATGACTCTTCCCGCTAACCTCGCCACCTTGCGCGCCGGCAGCGAAATGAGTGCCTTAAGCCATTTCCTCGACCGCGATCACGTAGCGCTTGCCGAGCGCCATGAGTCCCGCCTCAAGATTGCTCAGTTTGGTGGCGTGGGCCGGGTTAAGCATGCGGCGGATTTCGACCTCGCTCTTGTCAAGGCGAGCCGCCAGCGCGGTGCGGGTCAATCCGGACGCGCGGAACGCCTGGATGAAGGCAATTTTCGCCATGATTGCCGCGCTTGGCGTGGCGCTGTGGGCCGGTTCGTCAGGCGCGGTGCGCGGCACAGGCAAGGATTCGCCCACAACCGCATAGGAGGCCAGGGCCAGATCGAGCGCCTCCTGGGCATTGGCGATCGCCTCGGCTTCGCTTGCGCCACCGGTAATCGCTTCGGGAACGTCCGGGAAGGTCAAAAGGAAACCGTCGCCGTCAGACGCGATGGTGAAGGCATATCCCGCGTTTTTCATGATGATCCTATCTCCAAAATGGGTTGGGGCCTAAAGCCCCAACTGCTTCCTGATTGTCCTTTCCATGCCGGGGGTGATTTCCCCGGACTGGATAGTGGTGCGGCGCGTCCCGCACCATGCGAGCCAGTGTCCGCCCTTACCGCGCGTTGTGTTTACCTCGAAAGGCAAGCCTTTTGCCTTGGCCTCTTTTTCGAGCTTCTGGACCAATTGCTTGCGCTTCATTTCGGCTTCCTCTCTTCAACACAATTGCACTCGCACAAAAATGTTCGACACACAAGCAAAATCGAACAAAATTGTACGATTGTTAGCGAGCGTGAAGGCGTGGGGACATGACTCTTCCCACCAACCTCGCCGTCATGCGCGGAGGCGGCGAAATGAGCGCCTTAAGCCCCCATTTGCGCCATGCGCCGCGCCGTCCAGTCGACCGTTGCCGTGCGGGTCATTTTTCCAGCCGCCGGGCGGCGCGGTCGAGCGTTTCGGTCATGCGGACCTGCCAGCCGTCGCCGGTGGCGCGGAAACGGTCCAGCGTGTCGGGATCGATGCGCAGGGACACCGGAACCTTGGTTTTGGCTGCCTTGGGGCGGCCGCGCGGTTTGGGCGGCGTCAGCCCCAGTTCGGCGAAGACTTCGGCGCCTGGGCGTGCCCGCGCGATCTCCTCGTCGGTGGCCGGTTCGCTGTCGTGGGGATATTCCCGATCGGCTTTTCTCTTTTCAGATGCCATGGCGTTTGGCCTCCTTTTCGTGGATGCGATGCATGGTGATGACGCGCAATACCGAACCGCGAAAGGTGAAGGCGATGCGGTACGGCTTGGTTTCGATGCGGCCGATCGCGACGAACCGGCGCTCGTCATAACCAAACCGCGTGTCTTCGAAAACATGGGCGGTAGCGAAATCGAATTCATGGGCCAGCTCAAAGCCGAACCCGCGCATTTTGCGGTTCCTTTCCGATTTGGCCTCGTCGAATTCGATTTGCATTTCCGCGTCCCTTTCGATGCATTTAATGTATATACGAAAATGCGGAACGTCAAGAATTTTTGTATATACGGGAAAACATTTTTCGACGGCAATGGGGCACCGTCATGACTCTTCCCGCCAACCTCGCCACCCTGCGCGACAGGGCCATGCAGACCAGTTGCGAAAGCTGGGCCATGCGGCAACGCTGGCCATTGGCACGCGGCATCGACCGTGCCGGGCCATGCCCTTTGTGTGGCGGCAAGGACCGGTTTTCGATCCACACCAAGAAAAACACCTTCCTTTGCCGCAAATGCGATCTCAAGGGCGCCGGCGTTATCGACCTGGTGATGCAGACCAAGCGCGTGGGCTTTGTCGAGGCCTGCGAGATGATCACCGGGACGAGGCTCGAACAGCAGGTTGACCCGGCCGAAGCCGAAAGGGCGCGGAAAAAAGCCGAAGCACAAGAGGCGAAGCGGGCGGAAGAAAACGAACGCTATCGCGAACGGGCGCGCCGGGCCGGATATGATCTTTGGACGCGATCGCGTCGGTTCGACAGTTTCGGGGCAGATTCGGAAGTCAGGAGCTATCTCGAATTGCGCGGCATCGAACCGGAACGGCTTTTGTCGCTCGGCGTCACCATCGTGCATGAGCTTTCGGCCCACCCCTATCGTCATGAAGCGAAAAAGGGGCAATGGGTAACGCTTCTGGCCGGGTCGGCCATGGTGTTGCCGATCCGTCGCGCCGACGGCGCCTTCGGGGCGGCACACCAGACATGGATTGACCTGTCCCAGCCCAAGGGACGGGCTGTTTTGGTCGATGCGAAGGGAAAGCCCCTCAGTTCGAAAAAGATGCTCGGCTCGAAAATGGGCGGGGCCATCCGCATCTTCACGCCACCTCATCCGCGCCGCCTTGTCATCGGCGAGGGTTTCGAGACCACGGCAACGCCGCTCGTTCACGCCTTCGAAGCGGACACAGCCTATTGGGCCGCCGGCGACGTCGGAAACATGGCCGGAAAGGCCTTTCGCGACGCCAAGGGTCATCAGGTCATGGACGAGCCCGACATGACCGATTCCGACGCCTTCATGCCACCGGAATGGTGCGAGGAGCTGGTTTTCCTCGGCGAAGGCGACGAAGGCGACATCAACCGGCAAAAGCTCACGCGGGGATTGCGCCGCGCCATGCGGGCGCGGCCGGGCCTCAAGGGCTTTTTCGTGCCGGCGCCGGGGCCGGGCGAAGATCTGAACGATCTTGTTAGAAACGGCGCGATGGCGCGCGGCGAGGCGGTCGAAAAATGAAGGGCCGGCCGCAAAACGTGAAAGAAGCCATGGCCGCCGGCGTGCCGGTCAACGATGAGGACTGGGAATACGACGTCCCGTCCGGTCAGCGCGGCACGGCCGAAGCCGACGATGTCGATGCAAGCGAAAACGACTGGGCAGGCGCTTTCGAAGGCTTCGGGCCGAACATGCCGCCCGAGGATATCGATCGCGCCCGGAAATGCGCCGGGCTCGACCAGAACGATCGCGACACCGCCCGGCGCCTGATGATCTGGTTCGGCGCCGATCTGATCTACGTCGCCGGCATGGGCTGGCTCACCTGGCGCGGCACGCATTGGCAGCGCGACGAGGGCGAGCTGATGAGCCGGCTAATGGCCCAGAACGTCGTCGATTGCATCAAGCTTGAGGTCTACGCCATCGAGGCGACGCCGGCCCAGGCGCGGCTGTTGGCGGCGGCGGATAAGGCGCGCAAGAAAGCCAAGAAAGAGCAGACCGCAAAGGACGTAAGCCTGATTGCCAAGGCGGACGAGGTCATCACGCAAGTGAGCAAAAAGCGGGACTCGCGCTGGAAGTTCGCCGTTTCGACGGGGAATGCCTCCAAAACGACCGCCATGCTGGCGCAGGCGGCCTCCCAGGCGGCGCTCGACAAATCGCGGCTCGATGCCGATCGCTACGCCTTCAACACCATCAACGGCACACTGAAATTTCAGCGTGTGCTCGACATGGAAAACCCGGACGAGGATGGCGAGCGCTACATTGCCGACGTGTCGTTCGATCCGCACGATCGCGCCGACTATATGACGCGACGTGCCGAAACCAGCTTCGATCCGGAAGCCAAAGCGCCGGCCTTCATGGACTATCTGGAACGCGCGCATCCGGATCCGGACATGCGGCGCTTTCTGCAGGTCTTCTATGCCCAGGCGATCATGATCGGGGGCAACGACGAGCAGAAGATCCTGTTCAACTATGGCACCGGCGGCGAGGGCAAGACCATGCTCAACGAGGTCCTTGGCGATCTCGCCGGCGAATACCGCGCTGCCGTGTCTCCGGATACCATGACGGGGGAAACGGCCAAGGCGGGCAATCAGGCTTCGTCCGACATCGCCCGGCTGTTCAACGCCCGCTTCGTTACGGTCGACGAGTTGCCGCGCGGCACGCCCTTGCGCGAAAACATGCTCAAATCGCTGTCCGGCGGCACAAAACAGACGGCGCGCTTCCTGCAAAAGGAGTTTTTCGAATTCGTGCCGATGTTCACGGCGGCACTCAGTGGCAACGACATGCCGCAGACCTCCGGCCTCGACGAAGGGCTGTGGCGGCGACTTCTCATCGTCAAATGGGGCGTCAAGATTCCCGAGGCCGAAAAGAAGAATTTCGGCAGGTTCAAAGCCGAACTCGATGCCGAACGGCCAGGTATTCTCAACTGGCTGGTCGACGGGCTTAGGCTCTACCTCGTCAACGGTCTCAATGCCTATATCCCGGCTTCGGTGCGTGCGTTCACCTCCGCCTATCGCGACGATCGAGACATTCCCGGCCAGTTCGTTTCGGCCTGCATCGAACGCGTGGACGGGGCCACGGTGCAGGGCGCGGCGATGTACAAGGGCTTTTGCGACTGGTGCGAGGCCAATGCCATCAAGCCGTGGTCAAACCGCGCTTTCGGCGACCGCATGGCGGCCCTCAACTTCGAAAAGATTTCCGGCCGTCTGGTGCAATACCAGAACGTTCGCCTGACCGACGTCCCGAGTAGGTACGACCCGCTAGACCTTCCCCTTTAGTCCCCGCACCCCTTTTCAGAGCACTCTGCCCTTTCCGCAAGCCTCGCCCCCAACCCCCTCAGACAGAAAGAAAAAGCGGATTGCAACCATCGTCGCGCCTACCGGCGCGCGACACGATAGTTGCAGGAGTTTGCGAGATTTGGAATGCGACTGTCGCATCGTAAATGCAATAGATATTTCAATCGGTTAGCGCATTTTTTGCGACAGTGCGACAGTCGCCCGGGCCTATACTGTGTGAGAGGGGGCCGGGGGGGCTTTGGTGGTCTGGTGCTTGTTCTTTTTCCTTATGTCATGCGTTGCAAAGGTCACGATTGTCGCCGCGTCTTCCTTCTCTTTGTTTTCTCTATTCTTTTTTGTTTTCGATAGTTGGGAACAAATGTCGCTGAATGTCGAGAAAGGTCGTATCGATGAAAACGACGATGGATATCGAAAAGCTGGTGACGTGGGCCTTGCGGGACCAAGGGTTGGGCTGGTCGCCATCGGCCGGTTCGGGGCTCGACGTGGAAACGCTCGGCGTGCGCATCGACAGGTCGGTGAGTTATGGCCTGCCGGCGCTTGGCGTCGGGCTTTGCGACAGCGCCGATGCCTTGGCCATGCGGGCCGCCATCGACCGGTTGCCGGCCGAAGGGCGATATCTCGTCATTTCCAATGGACGCATCGGTTTGCGCCCGGACTGGGGCGAGGAGGGCTATGGCGAGCCGGTGCAGATGACGGCCGGCAATGGCAAACTCAAATGGGTTTATGAAGACCAGAAGAACTGTCGCGGCGCACGCTTTCCCGTGCTCGACTGGCGCGGCTATGACGCTCATGTCCGCCAGATTGATTACGAGCGGGCGTCGTGGACGTTGTGGCGCGAATCGCTTGTGGCGTTGAAAAAGGCTTTGGAAGGAACATTGGCCGATCATGACGCGACAGGGCCGGAAGCGCCGGCATGTCCGTGGGACGGACTGAAGGATACGGGGCCGGTGCCCGTGCCTTTTTCGGAAACGCTGGAAGCCCGGAGGCTGGCCGCGAACCCGGAAAACGCCGTGCCGAGTGACCGGCATGGTCAAGGCGGCGCCTATGACCATCTGCGGCCGGAGACGGCGGGGGACATGCAGGCGCGGACGCGGCCCGGTTGACACTGCGGTGATTCCTTGACAAGGATGCGAACAACGAAAAAGGGCTGAGAACGCCCGAACCAACCCGCTGGCACACGCCCGGCGGGTTTTTTGTTGCCGCAACCATCCAGAAGGCCAGCGATCATGAGTCTCGCGATCAACTGGCGCGATGTCGACGGGCTCGAACGGTTCGATGAGGCGCTTCGAAAACTCGGCCGCAACGATGCGCCGCTGATTTACAGGCGGGCGCTGTCGCGTACCGGCGATATGGCCAAGACAAAAGTCGTTCGCGCGCTGACCAAGCAAACGGGATTGCCGCGCAAGGTCATCGTCAAGTCGATCAAGGTGACCAGGCCAAGCTATTCCGACCTCTCCTATACGATGCGGACGACGGGCGGCGATATCGCGCTCAAATTCTTCAAGGCCCGCGAAACGCGAAAGGGCGTCTCCGCCGCGCCATGGGGCAAGCGGCAAGTCTTTCCGGGCACATTCATGAAGGGCGGGCGTTTCCCGAACCGCGTGCCGATCAATATGGGCGGGCATGTCCTTGAAAGGACATCAACGTTCAAATATCCGCTGCGCAAGGTCAAGTCCGGCGTGATCATCCCGGTGGAGATGCTCAAGGGTGAGACAGCCGATGCGTTTAACCGCACGGTGCGCGAAGTCTTGCCCGTCCGCGTTGCCCACGAGATCAAGCGGGCCACCGGCGGCGTCATCACCTGACCCCCGAACCATCCGGAATTCCCGGATAGTTAGCCACCAAGGGCCGAACGTTTTAGGGACCGTATTCCGCCTCACCCCCCAAGCGCCGGCGTTTAGGCCCGGGATTTTGGCAGTTTTTTAGTCTCGAAAATTGGGTTGACAGGGTTGTCACAGATGCCGGGACAGGTTGACAGCGCCATGGTGATGCTGTCGCCCGGCGAGATCGCAACGCGGGAAGGGGTTTCGAAGCAGGCGATCTCCAAGACGGTCAAAAGACTGATTGAGGAACATCATGATCTGCCGGTCGAGCGCGACGCACGCGGACGGATCGTACGCGTTAGCCTGGCGCATCTCGAGCGGCACGGCATTGGACGCGTAGAGGATGCAAGCCGTGAAGCGGTGACGATTCTGGCGCCGCTTATCTGCGAAAATGGTGGCGTCGGCGCCGCCGACAGCAAGGGGCATAGCGATGTCGACCGGTATGGGCAGGGGGCGGTGACGCTTCGTGTGCGTCGCTCTGTGTGGCCGGCGGGATTCGGGATGAGAAAGGACGACATCGTGGTGGCGCTCGAACGGGACGGGCAACCGCGTTTTGCCGTCGATTCCATCGATACGCGGGGGCGTATCTGCATCATCGTTCATTTGTCGGGGCTCTCCCATGCTTAACAGGTTTGCGATGCGGCTTTGCGCGGTTTACGCGCTTGCTGGCAGGACCTTTGCTGGCGATGAAGTCGGCGACAGCGTGATCGTGCCGATCGATCCGGCGGGAAACGTCGGGGATACCAAGCCATTCGTCGCGGTCTATACCGACGACCAAAAGGACGGTGTCGTGACCCTGACTATCGAAATCGGCGTTTTGGCGCGGATGGCGGTGCTTCGGGACGGCGCCACGCAAGAAGAATTCGTCACCGGCATACCGGCGATCGACGACGGCATCGAAGCGCTGATCGATTTGCTTGAACGCCAGATCGATATTGCCTTTGCCGACGAGGAAAACGAGTGGGCGGCCCTTTTGAAGACGGTCTGCTCGGACCTTGAAAAAACCGGATCGACGCGCGGCGCCATGAAAACGGAAGCCGGGGAACGCCTCGCCGGACGGCAGGTGGTTTTCACCGGCACGCCGATCAAGGATCCCGAGTTTGGGGCAGCGATCAAGGATACGAGCTTTTGGGGGAAGTTCCTCGCCAAGGCAGAGGCGACGGAAACGCTTGTCGGGTTTGCCGCGCAAATGCGCGCGCTGCTGACCGACGGCGCGGCAACAGAAGACTGGCGACTTGTTTTGCGTGCCATGGGCTTCACGTGCGCCGCCGGCAAGGCCCTTGGCATCGTGCCTCCTTATGGACTGGACGAGATGCCGACCATCGGCGCCCGGGCGGTCGAAGGGAGGTCAATCAAATGAGCGCGTTTCCGAACGATCTGCGGGGGCAGGTAACCTGGCTTGTTGCCCAGATCGGCGACATGAAGCGCCGCGATCGTAACCGCAAGCGCACCGGTATTGTTTCCGAGGTTGATACGGCCAAGGGGCTGGCGCGGGTGAGGTTCGAGATCCGCGACGGCAAGGACTATGTCGGGCCGTGGATGCCATGGGGGGAAATCGCGGCGGGCGATATCAAAACCCATATTCCGCCCTCTGTCGGACAACAGGTCACGGTCGTTTCCGAGAGTGGCGATCTTGCCGACGGTGTGATCGACATGTCGATCCCGTCGAACGCCAATCCGCGCCCGCATGACGGGGCTGAGGCGGTGATAACCAAGGGCGACACGCGCATCGAAATCGCCGGGCAGAAGGTCACGGTCAACACCGTATCCGCCCTGGTCAACGCTCAGCGCGTCGAGCTTGGCGGCACGGGTGGCAGGAAGGTCGCTCGGGTTGGCGACATGGTGAATGTGGGATCTGGATCGTCGGCCGGGATGTGGCCAATCGTTGAAGGATCGAACGTCGTCACGGCTATCTGAAACACACCAAAATCCAAAACGGCGGCATGCTGCCGAAATGAAGGAACGGGACAATGGGCAAATCCTATGTCGCCGCTGAGAGCGGCTTTGTGGCTGGTATCTATTACAAAGAGGGCGACGCGGTGCCAGTCACCGAAAAGCAGGCCAAATACCTGGCGCCGCCTTATGGCGACAAGCTCAGTATCGTTGCCGAAACGACGAACACCAAAAAGACGAGCAAGACGACCAAGGCGTCGACCTTGTCCACGACGATGGGCGAGGAAAGCGCCAGCTAGGATGGCGGGGTTATCGGCAAGAACCGGGCAGATGATTGAAGGCTGGGCGCACGTCCAACAGTCGATTGGTACGATTCTGGCAACAGCGATCGGCGGCCGCGTCATGCGCCGCGATTTCGGATCAGACCTTTCGAACCTTGTCGGCGCGCCGATGAATAACCCCAACATCATGGCGCTGTTTGCTTGCACGGCCGCAGCGCTCGAAGCGCGGCTTGTAGATGGCAACTGGTACGGAGAACCGCGTTTCCAGCTTAGCGAGATCAGAATCGTTTCGGTCGGAGAAACCGGCAAGATCGGGATGGTCTGCATAGGCACCTATTATCCGGACGGCGCCGAAGGCGACTATTCGAAGGCGCAGGCCGTCGTCACGGACGCCATCATGGGGATTCTGTAGATGGGCAGCCTGATCGATCTTTCGACCGTGCCGGTTCCGAACGCGATCACGGAAATCGACTATGAAGCGATCCGGGCGGCAACGCTGGCCGATCTCAAAGCGCGGCTCGCGGCGGTCGGGATCGATTTCGACGTCGACAGAATCGAAACCGATCCTCTGGTCATCAACGAAGAGGCGCGGGCCTATCGCGAACTGCTCGTCCTTCAAAAGATCAACGACGCGGTGCGTGCCGTGCTCCTGGCGAGCGCTACGGGCGCCGATCTCGACAATCTGGCGGCAGACTTCAACCTTGTGAGGCGAAACGGCGAGACGGATGCGCAATTGCGTTTCCGTCGACAACTGGCGCCGGAAGGCTATGCCGTCGCCGGCCCGAAGGACGCCTATCGTTTTCACGCCCTTGAAGCCGCGCCAAGTCTCAAACAAGCCGAGGCGATCAAGGGCAACGACAATGTCGTGACGCTGGTTCTTTTGTCGGGCGACGGCAATGGTGCCGTCGATGCTGACACGGTGATCACGGTCCAGGAGGCGCTTTCGCCCGAGGCCAGGCGCCCTTTGACCGACAGCCTTTATGTCCGCTCGGCAACGATCGTCGAAACGGCGATCTCGGTACGCATCGAGATCGGCTCGGGTCCGGACGCGGCAACAATCAAGGCCAGGGCCCTTGCCGGATTGCAAGCCTTTGCAATCTCACGACATGCCATCGGTGCGCCGCTTTATCTCGACGGCATTGTCGGCGCGGCGCGCAAGGCCGAACCGGTCGAGCGCGTGGTCGTGGTTTCGCCTGTTGCCGATATCGATCCGGGCGCATTCGGCGCGGTCCATGTAACCGATATTTCGGTGGAGGTGGTGCGTGTCTGACCTGACCCTTTTGCCGCCCAACTCGACGCCGCTCGAAATCGCGCTCGACCAGACGAGCAACCGGCTCACCGATATCGATGTCGATGTGCTCAGGCGCATCAAGTCCCCGGCCGACACACCGCTTGCCTTCCTGCCCTATCTCGCCTGGGAGCGCGGCGTCGATCTCTGGTATGAGGATTGGCCGGAGTGGAAGAAACGCCGCATCGTTTCCGAAGCCTATCGGCTCAAGGGCCTCAAGGGCACGCTTGCCGGGATCGATGCCTATCTGTTCTTCGTCGACGCCAAAATCGAGGATTGGGTGGTGCCGCCGCAGGGCGTGGTGGCGCGGGCACAGAGCGCCGAACGCATCGCCGGTTTCAAGGCGCGGTTCGCGCAATTGCGGGTCTATCCCTTCCGAACGCGCGGCAACCGGCCGGGCGTTGCCGCCAAGCGGAACGGCAGTGCGCTTGCCGTTGTCGGCAGTGCCGTGGCACGCACCAACACCGCCTTGCAGCATTATGGGCGCAAGGCCGTCGTCTACGACAAAGGCAACGAAACCGAGATCCGCTCTCAGGACCAGTTGTGCGTCGATACGGACGAGACCTCGATTTCGGCAACGATCTTTGCCATCCCCGGCACGGCGCGCGGCAACGAAGCTATGGTCGGGCGCGGCGCTGTCGGTTCGCTTGCGGCGCATGGCGAGGCGCGTGGGCGGCTGTTCGTGCTTGGTGCCGACGAGTTGACCGCCTCGGGCGCCGCCGTGCCGCCGGGCGGATCAAGTGTTCGGGTTCTCAACATCGAACCGGAAACGGTGCACGAACGGCACGATGCCTTGAGCTACACACCGGTTGCCGGCAGGCGACCGCGCCTCGCGCTCGCCCGAACGGTTGCACGCCTGAGCCGGGCCGGAAGGTTCATCTATTCGCGCTGGTATCTGTTCGATGCGCGCCGCGCCGGCGCCGATCCCTATCAGGCGCTCGGTCCGGCGGTCGGCCGCGCCATTGTCAGCCTGTCGCCCTATCGCGCCCATTTGCGGGTCAATGCCCGGTTTGAGGCGCACGGGCGGCGCGCCGTTGTTGGCAAGGTTTCGGTCGGTCGCGCCATTGCCGGCAAGGCTTCCGACAAGATCGACCGTGTTGGCTTCTGCATCGTCAGGGCCAAGGCGCTTCGCGACGACATCCGCTTCACCACCAAGACCTATCGGCCCCGTGCCATCGGCGATCTCAGCTTTGAGGGCGAGATCCCGTTCGGAGGGATGGTGCCGATCAACAGGAGATCAGCATGAGCAAAATTGCCCGTATCTCGGACAATCAGGTTCTGACGCTTGAAGACTTCCGCAATCTCGCGAGACTGCCGCGCGACGCACTCGACGCACTCATCGAAACCGCGATCGATGGCGGTGCTTCCTATGCCGGGGCGACGGTGACCAAGACGGCAACGACGACGGTTTCGGTCGGCGCGCCGGCATACCTGTTCAAGGACGGCGCGCTCTATACGGGCGGGGCCGATCCGGTCGCCATTGACCTTCTGGCCCAGCTTCCGACCGCCGGCAACAAGCGCATGGTCGCCATCATCTTGCAGGCGCAGGAAGTCGATACCGACACCCAGGCGCGCGACTTCGAGGTCGACGGGTCGGTCTATCCGCCGGTCATGGATCCGCAGCCGACCGAGACCATCACTTGGCGCAAGGCCAATGTGACCTATCAGGTCGGCGACCAGGCGCCGTCGCCGAACAAACCCGTGGTCGATGCGGCCAATACCGTGATCGCCTGGGTGACCTTGTCCTCGACCGAAGTGTCGAGCGTCGAGCAGAACACCGCGACCCGGATCAACACGCTTCGGGGTGTCGATGGACGCCTTGCCACCGTCGAAACCTGGAAGACCCAGACCCAGCCGACGATCGACGGCTTGCGCTTTGACGTTGCCAAGCTGGTCGACAGCTCCAAGGGCAAGACCGACCGCGTCTTTATCGGCTACATGCTCGAACAGCTCGCCCGGCTCAACGAGCGGGTCGGCATCGACGCGGCGGCGTCCTATTCGAAGACCGATTACTACCTCGATATCACTGACAGCGATGTCGGGAACATCCTTTTTCTCGCCAAGGTCGAAGAGGGCCTGCGGTTTTCCGACGCCAATTCCGACCGTTCGGCGCTGGCGCTCGAAACGCCTGGCGACACGCGCTTCACGGTCCATCCGAACGGCATGCTCCTGCCCAAATCGAGCGACCAGACGATTCTTTCGGTTATCGGCAAAGACAGCGAGATCGCCGTTTCAAATGCCGGTTCTCAGACCATCGACTATCAGGTCAAAACGGTCAGCCGCACCCGCATCCGCTACGGCAACTCGCTTCTGGTTTGCACCAACAACCAATGGTGGCAAACCGGCCGCTACGATCCGGTGCGCGGCGTGTTCGAGCGCGACGGCGAGGTCTTCAATGTCGAGTTCGCCCCGACCCAGGAGGCCTGGGCGAACGTGGCGCAAAACCACGTCATGCTGCGTTTGACCCAGTTCTGGGAAGACACTTATGAGGAGCCATACTGGGCGGCCGTGGCGGTCGATGCCAGCTATACCGGCAACGTCTCGTCGAACACCTTCCAGATGCCGCGCTCGGCCTGGATCACCAAGATCAGGCTCGGTTTCAGCCGCATCGATACCGGCGGCGATGTCCGCTTGCTCTTGTGCGAAACCCGCGCCGATGGCTCGCCCGATTATGCGAGCGCCCTGGCCTCGGTCACGGTCGCGGCGGCGGACCTCAAGACCTATCCGAGCTTGACCGAGTTTGCGGTGGGGCCGACCTTTCTTGAAGGCGGCAAGCGCTATGCCTGGGCGGTCATCACGGCTGGCAACCATTGGCTGGCGATGGTTGAGGGCAACAAGTACGCGCAAGGCACGTTCTTTACCTCGACCGATGGCGTCTGGTCCCAGGGCAACATCTCCCAGGATGCCTGTTTTGAGGTCGTCGGCGCCCTGTTCGAAGCGCCGCGCCTCGTCATCAATCTCGACGACTGGAACCTTGACGGCGGTTTGACCGATCTCGACCTCGACCTTGAACAGATCGTGCCGGACGGCACCTCGATCACCTTCGAAGTGCAGATCGGCGGCGACTGGACGCCGGTCGAGTTCGTCGCGTCCGGCAACAACCCGCTTCACGGCCTGCCGGCCTCGGTCAATGCCCGCATGATCCTTCTGGGCACCACCGAACTGATGCCCTCGATCAAGATCGGCACGAGTTTTGTGACCGTGTCGCGACCGCGCACTGCCGCAACCCATGTTTCGGCGGCGCGGACGGCGCCGGCCAATGTCGACGAGGTGCATGTGGTGGCGCTGCTCGAACACTATGTCGAGGCCAACCACGATGCGACCGTGACACTTCTGACCGGCGCGGGCTTTGCCAGCGAGACGGTGGCGGCTTCGGCAAGCGACGAGGTCCTGGCTGACGGCACGATCCGACGGACATGGGTGTTTACCGGCTTTGCCCCAACCAATGCCTGGAAACGCAAAACCGTGCTCGGCACCGCATCGGCTCTGAGCGTTTTCCACGTCGCCGAACAGACCGACATCGGCTTCCCGGCCGCGTAAACCCGATATGAAAGGAAACAGAAAATGGCCAAACCCGCCATCAAGGACGACCTGATCTACAAGGTTACGCTGACCCGTTCGATCCCCGTGGGACGCTCTATCGTACATCCCGGCCCGAACGTCGTTCTGCGCGGCGACACGCTCAAGGCGATCGTTGCTGCCAATGACAAGGCGGTCTCCGCCTATGAGCCCAAGTCCTAGTCATTTTTCTACGAGGGCCGCCTTATGGCGATCACCGACTATCTGAGTAACAAGGTCAAGGCCTGGCGGGCCGAGGTCTGGGACGGGCTGATCCGCGCCCTTGATGCGCGGTTCAAGCCGCTCGAAGAACAGCTCGACATTCAGCGGGCGACGACCGATGCCATTGTACAGCGCGGGCTTAATGTCATTGAGCAGGAGCTGGCACCTGTCGTCGATGCCGGAAATGTGCAGCTCGACGCCATCACCCAGATCAAGGCCGATGCCCAGACGATCCTCAACCTGATCTCGGAAAAGCAAAATCTCGGCATTCCGATAACCGATATCGTCGGCCTGTTCTCCCGGCTGGCGGCGCTCGATGAGGGCCTTGCGGCGACACTGTCCGCGACGGAAGTCGCTCAGGCGATTGCTTCGGCCAAGAACGAACTGCTCAACGGTGCGCCGGGTGCGCTCGATACGCTTAAGGAACTGGCCGCCGCCCTTGGCGACGACGAACACTTTGCAGCGACGGTATCAGCGGCTCTTGCCAACCGTATCCGGTTCGACGCGGCCCAGACCTTGACGACGACGCAAAAGGCACAGGCCTGCGCGAATTTTGGGCTCGATGCCATTTGTTCGTCTGTTCTGGACAAAGCCGGAGATCGTGAGGCGCCGATCTTTATCAGGACAGGACTGACAACCGTAAGCCTGCGTGCGGGTTTGACCTATGGTGTTGCCGGCAAGCTCTACAAGCTTGAAAGCGATTTGGCGTTGACCATGCCGGCGTTTTCGAGCCTCGGCGTCGACTATTTTGTCTGGGCCAATGCCGATGGCACCATTGCCATCAACACCAGTGCATCTTCATCGCCGACGATGAATGCGCGGCTTTTGGGCGGTTTCCATTATGCAGCGGGAGGCCCTGCAACCGGATACAACACCGGCGGAGACACCACCCCCCAGATTTGGGGGGCGTCGCTCTATGACCTTAAATTCCGGCCAGCCTGCCCCGACCCGCGCGGCATGGCAAAAGATCCTTTGGGCTGGGGATGCATGTACCATCTTGGCGTGAACCATATAACTGACGGCCCATCACGCTACGGTGTAACGATTGCTGATGGATCGGCGCCGCCAAAGATTCCTCTAGAGTTTGGTGGCAACGGCTCAACGACTTATTCCAGCGGGAATTGGTGGAATTTTGCAGAAGCCTTAGCGTCGCATGGATTGCGACTTCCAACATACCAAGAATTTGCAGTTATGGCTTTTGGCGTGAAGGAAAACATTGCCCGTGGCAATGATCCGATCACAACCGGTCTGGCAACGACGAACACAGGTAGTTCTAATCCTGATCACTATTTTACTTCAAAGTATGGATTCAACATGACCGGAACTCTGTATGTTTGGGGTGATGAATTTGGTGGGCCGGATGCCGGAATGGTCTGGGAAAATACCAATGGTGCCCGAGGGCAGGTCTACCAGCAATCCAATGCCGTGCTCTTGGGCGCGTACTGGGGCGACACCGTGAACGCCGGTTCGCGCGCGTCCTTCTGGTCCCACGCGCCGTCGGACCAGAACGCCGCCTTCGGTGCCCGTGGGCGGTGCGGTCATTTTTGTGTTGAGTAGGAAAGCAGAATGGCAAACATCATAAACTCGCGCTCCGACCTGGAATCGCTGCGCGGTACGCCGGCTTTTGCTGAGACCATGATGAAGCTCGCCGGATCAATGACGATCCGCGTCGACACGGCGGAGTACCCGGAAGGCTATGGGGAACCGGACTATGCGGGCGAAACCATTACGCCGATGTGGGAAGCGCGCGAGGACCTGACAACCATCACGCGGCTTGGGTTCACCAAGACCGAGTTCGAGGCCGAGATGGCTGCCACCACGTTCTAGCTCGCCGCCAAGGATATCTAGACGCCACTCAGCGCCTGATCACGACCAAGACGTTTCGAGACCCCGCCAATTCGGCGGGTTTTTTGTTTTCCGCTCCGCACGCGGAGCAAATCCGTAACATCAACAAGGAGTTATCGGCATGGCCGTTACCTTTCACCATGGGGTCCGCGTTACGCAAAATAGCTCGGATGTCACGACCGTCCGCCTCGCCGACACTTCGGTCGTCGGCATAATCGGTACGGCGCCGGATGCCGACGCCGCAGCGTTTCCGCTCAACACGCCTGTCGTCGTCACCAATCCGACGGCCGCTTCCGCCCTCGGCACGGCCGGCACGCTTTACGAAAACCTCGAAACGATCTTCGACCAGCAATACACCAAGGTGGTGGTGGTCCGGATCGACGAAGCGGCGGACAGCGCCGAGCTTTTGGCCAATGCGGTTGGCTCGTCAATCAGCCTGACGGGCATCAACGCCATGCTCAAGGCGACCTCGCTCGGTTTGCCCAAGCCCAAGCTCTTGCTGGCGCCGGGAATTGGGACGACCGCGCCGGCCGATGGCATCGCATCGGTCGCGGTGACGGCGGGTGGAGAGGACTATTCTGGTGCCGTAACCCTGACGATCGCCGGGGCCACCGGCCAGGGCTGCAAGCTGTCCGCGACGGTTGCCGGCGGTGTGATCACGGCGGTCAATATCGACAAGCCGGGCTGGGGCTATACCGCGCCGGTCACGGTGACGGCGACCGATGGCGCGGGGTCGGGCGCCACTTTCACCGCCACCATCGGCAGCGTGATGAACCCGATCGTGGCCGAAGCGATGAGCGTGGCCGAAAAGCTCAAGGCCATGTTCTACGCCGACGGGCCGGACGGCACCGACGCCCAGGCCGTGGCGGCGCGGAACCTCATCGGGTCGAAGCGCATTTTCTTCTGCGATCCGCGCGTCCTCAAGTCGATCGACGGGGCGTCGACGCCGATGCCCTCCTCGGCGCTTCATGTCGGCACCCAGGCCAAGATGGACAAGCTGCACGGCCCGCACTGGCCCGGCACCAATGTCGATGTTGCCGGCATCGTCGGGCTCAATCGCGCCATCGTCTATGGCGACCAGTCCGACTATCTCAACGAAAACCGGGTCAATACCGTCATCAATCGCGGCGACGGGTTCAAGACCTGGGGCGTTTGGACCTGCGCGAGCGACAGCCTCTGGCAGTTCGTCAACGTTGTGCGCACCACCGACGCGGTCAACGAAGCGATCGAAGACGCCTTCATGGCGTTCGTCGGGCGGCCCATGACGCTGGCCAATCTCGACGCAGCCGTGTGGTCCGGCAAGAAGGCACTCAAGGACTTCGAAAGCGACGGCATGCTGTTGCCCGGTTCGGTGTTCAAGCTGTCCGACGACAACACCACGACGACCCACGTTCAGGGTATCGTCAAGTTCACCATGGCCTTCGAAGTGCCGGCGCCGATGATCGATATCCGCATCGCCGCCTATCGCAACGTCGAAGTCGGCTACACGCTCCTGTTCAATGCGGTCACCGGCGAAGTCTCGATCGAAGCCGAATAGGCCGTCATCTCCTCACAACAGCAATTCTCGTTCCTCGTGGCTCGATAGCCTTGCCCCGAGGGCAAAGAGACTGAGAAAGGATCCCAACCATGGCCGGAAAGCGTCCAGCCTTTATTCTCAAAAACTTCACGGTCCAGATCGCCGCCGTTTCCTATATCGGCCAGGTCGAGGAAATCGTCCTGCCCGTTGTGGAGTTCAAGACCGAGGAAATGCAGAACGGCGGCATGATCAAGCCGGCCGAGATCAAGGTGGGTCTCAACGCGACGACCGCGAGCATCAAGCTCCCCGGGTTCGATCCAGCGATCCTCAGTCTTTACGGCGTCGCGCCCGGCGTCGCTCTGCCGGTCATCGCCTATGGCTATATGCAGGACGAAAACGGCGAGGAACACGCCGCCCGCTGCGAAATGGCCTGTTCGCCGAAAAAGCACGATCCCGGCACATGGGGCAGCGGCAAGCTAGCACCCGTCGACACGGACTGGAGCGTCAATTCCTACACGCTTTATGTCGACGACGAAGAGATTGCGGCGGTGGACGACTTCTCGGCGAGTTTCGGCGGCGTCGAGGTTTTCCCAGGTCTCAAGGACGCGCTGCGGATCGAGTAGCGATATCGCACCAACCCGCCCTCGTGGTTCGACCCATGCGCCATGAGGGCTGATTTTTTCCTCTTGTCAGGACACCATCAAATGGACCCCATCACCATCAAGCTTGAGGACCCGGTCACCATCAGCGCGGGCGACAAGGCCAGGACCATCAAGGAAATCACCTTCACCCACAAGGCGCGCGGGCGCGATCTCGCGGCCGGCGATCTCGTCAAAGGATCGACCATGCGCGCCTATGCCATTTACGCTTCCATGGCCGGCGTGCCGCTTACCGTGTTTCAGGACATGAGCGCCGACGACCTCACGGAGGTGATGACGGCCGGCGCCCCTTTGTTGGGCAGATCGGCGCAGAAGAAACTGGCCGAACTCGACAAGGAGGGGATGGAGACGGAGGAGATCTGACCTGGAGCCAGATCATCGCCGTCATCTGCCACGTCCACCACACTCCGCTTGATGCCGTGCTCGACATGGAGGGCGCGGAATGGCTGCTCCACTGGTACGACCAGGCGGTCTGGATGCTCGAAATGAAGCGGGGAGGGGAATGAAGATCAGTTCTTCAGATAGCCATTGGCCTTAAGCCAGTCGCATCGTCATGTATCTCGGCTTCCGCATCAAGCACAGGAGCGAGGCGACGGGGTAATCAGGCCCGTTCGCGTTCGAACAAGACTATATAGCCGGCACCCCATGTCCAAAGACCGAGTGTGCAGATCAGAACGAGGACCTGCAGAACGAAAACCAGAATGTTCGATGTCCGATGCGGCATGAAATAGATGGCGTTCCAGCCGTCCTGATTTTGTTTGTCGATCGTTTCATCGAGCGCGCGGCGCGGATTGGTCATCAAAAGGCCGATCAGCCCGCCTGACAGGGAAATGCGGACCACTTTATTGGTTTTCATGGAAATCGCTCTTAGTTGGTAAAGCCATAGGATTTGGCGACGCGGCGGATCTGCATGCAGTGAGCCGTCATCGCCGACTTGCTCATGTCATCCAGCTGCCATTCGGCCGTTCCCGTCATCGCCCGCAGCGTTGAGGGAAAGCTCATGTCGTCTTCCTCGACGTTCTTTTCGATGAATGCCGCGATGGCGTCCTGATCGTAGCTGAGGTCGCATTTTTCTTCGGCGGCAAGAACAGAACCCAGATCGCTGGCCAACTGCATCATCTCAAGGCTTTCGCCCAGTGACGGCGTGGCCAGAGCAAACGTCGCGACGAGCGTCATCGCCGCGCCGCGCAAGGTTTTTCGCATTTCGAAGTCCCCCATCTGAAATGCCTTAGCTGAAACGCGATCACCCTAACCGACTGATTTTTAGGAGTCCATGCGACATGGCACGGATGACGGCGGAGCTTATTGTCTCGCTTATCGACAAGGTGACGGCGCCGTCGCGCGCCGTGACGCAGGCGATCGATAGCCTGACGCGGGCGCAAAAGCGCAACGTCGCGGCGATGAACGCGGCGCGCGGCCAGATGAGGGATGCAGTGGCCGTCGCCTACATGCTGGCACGGGCTCTGGGCAAACCGATCGAAGCGGCGACTTCGTTTGAAAGTGCCATGGCCGACGTCAGGAAAGTCTCCGGATTTGATGACGCCGGCTTAAGTGAATTCGGCAGGCAGCTTCGAAAAGTTGCCACCAGTGAAATTCCGATGGCGGTGACCGAGCTGGCGGCCTTGGCCGCCGCCGCCGCTCAGGCGGGCGTTGCTGACAATGATCTACTCGATTTTACCAAGATGGCGGCCAAGGCCGCCGTTGCTTGGGAAATGTCAGGACAGAAGACGGGCGACGACCTCGCCCATATCAAGACGGCGTTGGGGCTGACCGTGCCCGAACTCGGCCTTTATGCCGACGCCATCAATCATCTTTCGAACAACAGTGCAGCCGCCGCGCCGCAACTGGTCGATTTTGCACTGCTGACGGCCAAAACCGGAGAATACTACGGCTTTTCCAAGGAGCAGAGCCTGGCCTTTGGTGATGCGATGATCGCCTCCGGCTTTCAAACAGAGGTTGCCGCAACGTCGTTCCGAAACATGGGGAGGGCACTAACCAAGGGCGCCAGCGCGACGAAGCGGCAGCGTAACGCCATGAAGGAGCTTGGGCTCGATGCGGTCAAGGTTGCGGCGCGCATGCAAAAAGATGCCGTCGGCACGACGCTCGACGTCATGGCGCGCATCAACCAGATGCCGAAAGAAGTCCAGGCATCGATTATGTCCGACATCTTCGGCGATGAAGCTCGCGCTTTGATTCCGCTGATCGGCAATCTCGACGAATTGCAGCGCGTGCTCAAGTTAGTTGGTGATCAGAAGAACTATTTTGGGTCGGCGCAGGCGGAATTTGAACAGAGATCGAAAACATTCGAAAACGCCGTCGTTAGACTCAATGCTCAACTTAACGACCTAGCTATTTCCATCGGCGCGGCTCTACTCCCGCCGCTTAACGATTTGCTCGACTGGATCGGACCCATCATCATCGCAATCAGTGATTGGGCCGAGGCCAACCCGGAGCTTGTCAAGTCCATCGTCGCCGTGACCACGGCGCTTGTCGGGTTGCGCATCGTCACCGCTGCGACGCGGTATGGGTTCCTGTTCATGAAGGGCGGGGTGATCGATGCCGCTTTAGCTTTTGTCAAATTCGGAGCAGCCGCCAAGGCTGCGGCCAGTCCGGCTGCGGAAATGGTGCGGTATCAGCGCGCCTTGGCGGCAAGTTCCGGGGTGAAATATACCGGATTGCGGGCGCTGGTTGACGTCGTTAAGGGATTGGCGCTCGCCGTACCGGGCGTCTCCGGCTTGTCCGGAGCATTGACCGCCATCGGCGCGGCCGTCGCCGGTATTACCGCGCCGGTCTGGGCCACTGTCGCGGCCATTGTTGCCCTTGCCGCCGCGATCGGCATCCTCGTTTACAAGTATTGGGAGCCGATCTCCGGTTTCTTCACCGGCTTTGGTCAGGTCGTCGCCGAAGGCGTCAGCACCGCCATGGCGGCGATCGGCGGTTTCGTTGTCGACAGGATCATTGATGTTGGAAAGCTGTTTGGCATCGACGAAGCGACAATGAACACGGCGGTCGAGAGTGCCAAGGCGGGGATTCAGGCCGCTTGGGACGGTATCGTTGGCTGGCTTTGGAATCTGCCGGGACAGGTCGGCAACTGGATGGGCGATCTGTTCAAGATGGAAGACTTTTCCGGTGAGGAGGAAAAGGGCTTTCAGAATGCCGGGCGACAGGCGGCAGAAGCCGTTTTGCAGGCCGTCAGCGATAGCTTTGCCAATGCCGGGGCGGCGTTGAAACTTACCTGTGACATCGGCGCTGGTGCCGTCGCACCCATTCTGCAATGGCTGCACGAGAACCAGACCATCACAACGCTTGTCGACTTTGCTTCCGGCATGATCGATCCGGTTATCCAGTGGCTCTGGGATATCGCCCAGAACGGGCTCAAGATCGCCGTCGACATCGGCAACGCCATCGGCAGTTTCTTCTCGCCCTCCGAGCAGCAATCGGCGCCAATCGATGCCGCCGCGCGGGCGAACGCCCGTCATGGCGGCATTCCGACAAACGCCGCCGGCGGTCCGGTCCGTGCAGGGATCCCCACATTGGTCGGAGAACTCGGCCCAGAACTCTTCACTCCCGGCGTTTCCGGCACCATTCACACCGCCGCGCGGACGTCGCGCATGCTGTCCGGTCTGGCGCCGATCCGGCCCAACCGCGTCCTGACGGCAAACGACAACGCCGCCAATGCCAATGCGCGCGGCCCGGTCACCAACCACTTCCAGTTCGGCGATATCGTCGTTCAGGGTGGGGCCAATGCCACGCCCGGCGAAATCGCCGAGGCGATCGGACGCGAGGTCGGGGCCGACGTGGCTTCGGTCTTTTCCGACGGAGGCTGCTGATGGCGGGACCGATCATCGCGGCGCTCGGGCCGTTCGCCTTCACCGCCTATGGGTTCGGGCTCAAGACCATTTCGCGAAGCCTCAAGACGCCATGGGCGGCGATCAAGGTGCCTGGCGGGCTCGACCGGCTGCAATGGATGGGTGGCGACAGCGAGACCATGCGCATCGAAGGCGTGCTGTTTCCGGCCGAATTCGGTGGCAGGACCTCACTCAACGGCATCAGCGCCGCCGCCAAGGCCGGCACGCCCTTGCATCTCATCCAGTTGTCGGCCGCCAATACCGGTTCCATCGTTGCGCTTTGCGTCATCGAGGGCGTCGACGACGAGCAAAGCTATATCGGCCCGGACGGCGTGCCGCGCAAAAACGCCTATTCGCTCGATTTGAAGCGCTATTCGGGCGGGTCGTTCTCGTTTGCGGAGGCGCTGGCGAGTTTGTTCTAGTGGGTAAAATCTGACACATGGTGCCGTGGGGCGGGCGTCGGCTCACGACCCCGTTTCGGTCCTTTTCGGAGGTTTCGCTTCAAGCGACGAGAGTTGCAGGCGAAGCATATAGACGGACTTCATGATAACAAGTGTGATTTCACTCGAAGGACGTTGCGCGACGATGGACTAATGGTTATCAACGAAAGGAGAAGCAAAGATTTTAGTAGGTTACCCGCAGTTTATTGCCTCTTGGCTTGCGAGGAATATGAGCGATGGATGGCGCTCCAATCCCCATTTCGCCTCTTGATAGTCCAACCAAGTGGCCATCGGCGAATGCTCGGCTGTTAGGCCTAGGTGCAGGCCTCCCCGTTAATCCGCTAGACCGTCTCGCAAGCTTCAGTGCCGATGACTTTGAGCGGTTTACACTCGAATGGGCCGATGGCTTCCTGCGTCAGAAGCTCCCTGGTGTGACCGACATTCAGCAACGCGGCGGCGCCGGCGATAAGGGGCGCGATATCGTTGTCTGGTTCGGTGCGCCGGGGTCGCCTGAGCGCCATTGGCACTTATACCAGTGCAAACGATACGGCACAGCGCTCGGCGTCAATAAAGGCATTGGGGAGATCGCGAAAGTTCTATTTTATGCTTTCCGAGGTGACTACACCCTGCCGTCTGAATACTGGTTTGTTACCCGAAAAGGCATCACAGGCGAGTTTCAAGATCTCATCGATGAACCGGTAAAACTGCGAGGCTACTTGATTGCCAACTGGGACGCGCATTGCGCAACCGAGATCACCTCAACGAAGACCGTAAAGCTAGACGGTAAGTTTGCTAGTCACGTCGCTAACCTGGACTTCAGTTTCATTCGCGCCAAGCAACCGCTCGATATCATCAACGAGCACGGGCAAACGAGTTACCACCGTATAGTCTTTGGCGCCCCTTTGGTCGACCGGCCGCCGCCGCCGACGCCGCCATCGGAGGTTGATGAAGCCGAGCAAGTCTATGTTGGTGAGCTCTTCAAAGTAATCGGTGAGTTGACCGGTACGAACGTTACTTGCGAGGATGATTTCGCTGCACATGCGCAAGCGAAGGGTCTTTTTGAGCGTTCTCGGATGACCTTCTACAGCGCGGAGGGCTTGAAGGAGCTGGCTCGCGACGGTATGGCAGACGCCGCCTTCTTTGATGAACTGCTTGGTGAGTTTCGCCACGGTCTCTACTACACCTACAGCGCACCCGCACCTTCTGGATACATTCGCTTAAGCGAAACCGTCAAAGCGGCGCAGGCTCAGCAGGTGTCGAGTTCAGTCCTCAAAGACCATATCAACGCGCCTGATCGGGAAGGCCTGTGCCATCACCTCGCGAACAATGGTGACGTAAAATGGTGCGATGATGTCTGATCCTGCTGTCGCTGCCCCGGCGCCACTTGATGGCCATCGACTATTCAACACCCCGCTTGAGTGCGGTTTCCGCCTCCTCTTTGCACTCAGCGCTTGTCGCCCCAAGGCCTCAGATTTGCAGCGCCTTATTAGTTATGACTATCTCCTTGTTCACTCAGGCGACATTGCCGGCGGCCCGCCCAGCCTTCACCCGCCAGTCCCATTTCGAGGCTCGGAATGGATTGTCAAACGAGACCTAGTGCGGACTGGTTTGGGGTTGTTGTTTGCGCGTGAACTTGTCATCAAGACGCTTACGCCATCAGGCATCATCTTCAGTGGCTCTGACTTGACGACAGCTTTCGTTGCACTTCTCAAAACAGGCTATGCGGAAGAACTGCGCTTGCGGGCACAGTGGCTCGCGGATGAGTTCGGCGAAGCCAGCGACGATGAGCTTCAGGCATTCATGACTGAACGAGTTGGTCAGTGGGGCGCTGAGTTTGATCGCATCTCCGCGCTGCAGGAGTTGGAGCTATAGTGGCGCACATCTCTGAGATACGCCTAACCGGTCACGGTAAGCCGGATGCGCTGATCAGGTTTCAACCTGGCGCCAATGTCGTCGCTGGTGACTCCGACACAGGCAAAAGCTACCTGCTTCGCTGTATCGACTATGTGTTCGGTGCAGAAGAGATGACCAAAGTCATTGATGAAGCGTCTGGCTATGAGCTTGTTTGGCTCGAACTCACAAACGAAGTGGGTGAAACGCTCACACTTGAAAGGCACCTGAGCGGCGGCGATATCCGTGCCCACAACATCCCTGTTGGGGAGGTTTTGACCAATCGAAACAATGCGGTCGATTCCACCTCCAGCGACGAGGATACCGAACCATCGGAAACCAACGTCGAAACCTTGGTCTGGAGAAGGCGAGGTATGTCGCTGGCGCCCGACGTCACCTCCCGCGTCTTTCCCTTCTTTGGCATGCCTGAGACTGTGCGGCTTCGCCGCGACGCCAAGGGAGATACGGAGCGCCTCTCTATCCGTACGCTCTTGCCAATCTTTATATTTGATGAAGCCGCGATCATCAGCGAGAACTCTCCGATTATTGGTGACGGCTTCGGCCAGACTGCCAAAAAGCGGATGTTCTCGTACGTTTTGACTGGCGTTGATGACCGCAATGTCATCGCGCAAGAGCGGCGAGAGATCGCTCACGCAGAAATATCGGCTAAGCTCAACCTGATCGACGATTTGCTAGAACCGCTGCAACGCCGATTGGCAAACGCAACCGAGCAAGCCGAAGAGGACGACAACGACGAGAGAGTCGAAGCTACCATCGAAAGCCTCTCCAACCTCTTGTCAGAAAACGAGGAACAGCGGACCAACCTAAGGGCAGAGCGCCGTGAGCAGCTTGCCCTGCAACGTCGCGCCGAATCGCAACTTATTGGGATAGGCGAGTTGCTTGAGCGCTATCGCTTGCTAAACGAGCGGTATAGCTCCGATCTCCAACGGCTCGACTTTATTGCTGAAGGGGCGCATTTCTTTGATGGTCTTCAAGACAGTGTCTGCCCCCTATGCGGACAGGAGATGGTTGGCATTGAGCATGACCACGACGGTTTTCAGGCGGCCCTAGACGCCGACACCGTCTATCAGTCGGCGAGAGCAGAAGCTGCAAAGATTCAAGGTCTGCAGAGAGATCTTCAGGCGGCTATCCATGATCTGAACCATCGCAAACAGCTTCGTAAGGATGAGCAAAGCCGTGCGAACACCGCGATATCACGGATCGATCGTCAGCTCGATGGTGTGCTTTTGCCCAGTCGGACACGGACTCAGTCGAATCTCGATGACCTGGTGCAACGACGCCTTGATCTTCAGACCAGACGAACAGACCGAGACGAAGTGGCAAGGCTCCAGGCGCTCAAAGCTCAGCTGACAGGAGAGCTGCCACCAGTCGATAGGAAGCAAACTTGGGCGCCAATCGATTCGGCGGCCGTTCTTAAGCTTTGCCGAACGATAGAGCAGGTCTTGCAGGAATGGTCATGGCCCAAGGATGTGAGGGTCGAATTCGACGAAAAAGCCTACGATATCAAGGTCAACGGCAAAGCCAGAAAGTCCCATGGCAAGGGGTTTCGCGCGGTTCTTAACTCGGCACTTGCGATTGGCGTGCTGAGGTATTGCCATGAGCATCAGAAGCCGCATCCCCAGTTTGTTGTGCTCGACTCCCCTCTAACGACTGTGAAGCAGCGCGACGCTGAGGCGCCATCGAAGGGCGACGAAGCAGATGCACAGAGTGTCAATCAAACCATCGAGCCATTGTTCTGGGACAGCATATCAAAGACAGCACCTGATATTCAGGTCATCATCCTCGATAACAAGGAACCGAGCTCTGAGTTGGCCGCCGTGCTTAATCTCCAGCTTTTTGCCGGCCCCACGGCTGGCCCGGAAGAGCGGGCAGGGTTTATTCCCTGAGGGGGCCCTTTCCTTCTCGACTAGAGCGACGCCTCGATGCCAACTTTCCTCCTGTTGAGGCCCTAAGGAAGGCATTGAATGGCTGCTTTCGGGAGGCTCAAATTTGATCTTGAATGACGAAGATGAGGCGCATAGCTGCCGCCAGCCGCTGATCGGCGGAGCGACCGCTTCCCACCAATCCCGGTCGTTGGGCGATCGATCCTTGCGGGTACCAAGTGTCAGATTTTGACCACTAGGAGCGTTTTCAGGCGAAGTGGATACCGGTTCGCCGGTTCGAAAACGCGACCACTCAAAAGTGAGCGTTTCGCGTTTTGGCGGAACCACGACGGCCGCCATTGCGAGCACCCATCGGGTGCGCGGCAATCTAGGGACGACTTGCCCGGTATGGGTTGCCTTCTGGATTGCTTCGTCGCTTGCGCTCCTCGCAACGAAAAAGGGCGAGCTGGTCGACAGGTTCATCCTTCGGAAAGCTCAGGATAAGGGAGAGATACAATGGCAACCACGGTGACGACGGTTCAGGGCGACATGGTCGACGCCATCGCCCGCGCGCATTACGGCGACGAGTCCGGCTATGTCGAGGCCATATACAAGGCCAATCCCGGCCTCGCCGGTGAGGGGCTTACCCTGCCGGCCGGGATTGTGATCACGCTTCCCGAAATCGCGGCTCCGGCCGCCCTGACGTCGGTCAGCTTGTGGGATTAATCCAATGCGCCCTCAATGCCGCCTGACCATCGACGGGGCCGCTGCCAGCGGCACGCTGATGGACCGGATGATCTCGGTTTCGGTGACCGACAAGGAAGGTTTTGCCTCCGACACCTGCTCGATCAAGCTCAACAATCATCCGGCCGCCTCCATCCCGAAGCGCGGCGTAAAGATGCGCATCTGGCTCGGCTATGCCGGCGGCGCCATGAGCTTCATGGGGACCTTCGTCGTCGACGGGGTGGAGGTTTCGCTTTTCGAGCACACCATGACGATTTCCGGCAAAGGCGCCGATTTCCGCGAAAAGATGAAGGAGAACAAGGAGCGGCACTGGGACAACGCCACAATCGCCGACATCATTTCGGAGATCGCCGGCGATCACGGCCTTTCCGCCAAGGTGGACGGCGCCATCGGCGCCTTTACCTACGAGTGGTTCGGCCAGCAGGACGAAAGCGACATGCATGTCCTCAAGCGCCTTGAGGAGCGGCACGGGGCGCTGTTTTCGGTCAAGGACGGCAACCTCGTTTTCGCGGCGCGCGGCGCCGGCACCAATGCCGACGGCACGGCGTTGCCACAAATCACGGTAACACCGGACAACCTCGTCGAGGGCAGTGGCTCCATCAGATATTCCGACCGCACCAGCTACAAAAAGGTGACGGCCTATCACCAGGACGTCGAAAAGGGCGAACGGGTGGAACTGGACTGGGAAAGCCCGGACGACGCCCAGGCCATCTACAAGATCGGCGAGCCGTTCGCCTCGGATAAGGAGGCCTCGGCAGCGGCCGCATCCAAGGGCAAGGAGTTGAAGCGCCAGGAGATCAGCTTTTCAGCAAAGATCCTCGGCGATCCGACGGCCCGCGCCGGTTGCCCGCTGACGTTTTCCGGCATGGAAGCCGGCATCGACGGCATCGCCTTCATCGTCGAAACGGCGACGCACACCTACTCCAAGGAAAGCTACACGACCGCGCTCGACGGCAAGCTCAAGGTTTAGCGAAACGCTTGCCGTTTGACCTCCCGGTGTTCAATCTTTTTGGGCTTTTTCATTATGGCCGCCGAACGGCAGGCGCGGCGGAGCCATTGGCTTTGCATGTGCTGAATGTTCTTGCTATCCGCAACAAGTCTTGGGGGCAGAACAGGCCCTATAAAATGTAGGCTATCGTTTTTCATCGAAATCATTCCAAGTAGTTAAAACAATTAAGTATAGTCCCGTAATCCGCGCGATATAAAGCCGCGACCGCGCGACATGTTGCTTTTCCGGCATGGAAGCCGGCATCGACGGCATCGCCTTCATCGTCGAAACGGCGACGCACACCTATTCCAAGGACAGCTACACGACCGCGCTTGGCGGCAAACGAAAAGCCTGGCGGAGCGCGTCTCTCCACCCACTCATCTCTTGAGGTCTTTCATGAAACTCCACCCCGACTGGCGGCGGATTGCGCGGCATGCGTGGTCCGTCCGCTTCATGCTGGCCGCCATCCCGTTCGAGATCGGGGCAGCCGTACTGCCGATGTTCGGTGGCGGTTCGGTCGTCTGGACGGCGGTTTCCGCCGGTCTCGCCAGCCTTTTCACCACGGCGGCCTTCGTCGCCCGTTTCCTCGGCCAGAAGGAATTCCAGGATGACCAAGCTCAGGTCTAGCCGCCGCGCCAGGGCGGCGATTGCCGCCATCCTCGCCGTTTCGATCGGCGGCATGGTCGCTTTATTCAACGGCGCCTACCAGGTGCCCGACGACGTGGCGCTCGCCATCGACTACCTCGTCCAACCGTGGGAAGGGCGGAGCCTTGAGGCCTATTACGACACAATCGCCGATCCTCCGGTGTGGACGATCTGCGATGGCGACACCGATAACGTCGTGCCGGGCATGATCGAAACGCCTCAAGGCTGCAACAGGCGTTTGGCAGTCAAGCTGGTGCGCGATTACCGCGCGCCGCTTACCAAGTGCATTCCGGGCTTTGGGGACAAGCCGATCAGTTGGCGGGCGATGATGGATTCGCTCGCCTGGAATATCGGCGTTCACGCCGCCTGTACCTCGACCGCCGCCCGGCGCGGCATCGCCGGCGACTATCTGGGCAGTTGCAGGGCAGCGACCTGGTGGAACAAGGCCGGTGGTCGGATGGTCATCGGTCTCGTGCACCGCCGCGAGATGGGCGACGCCGCGCGCATCGGCGAGGGCGAACTCTGCGTTTCGGGGCTCTAGAAAATGGACATCATCAGATTTGTGCTCGACAACATCGTTGTTGTTGTGTGGCTCGTCGCCGTTGTGGTCGCCTACGTCTGGAAAGGGAAAAAACTCGCCTTTGGCGTGGCGACGATCGGCCTTGCCTCGATCATCTACTCCAAGGGACGAAAGGACGAACGCACGGCCAGCGAAAGCCGTCAGCAAGCGAAAGAGCGTCGGGACGTGCAGACGGTCCAGAAAAACAGGATCGGCACTCAGGCGCTTGCCGACACTGAACTCGACAAGGAGATCGACAAATGGACGCGCGACTGATCCTTGCCGCAGTTTTTGCCTTGATGCTTTCCGGCTGCGCCACGACTCCGCCGCTCGGCAATCTCTGCTCGGCCGGCCCGATCATTCTCGACAAGGGTGCCGCCGCGCGCCTGACCCGCGCGGAAAAAGAACAGATCGTTACGCTTAACAAGAGTGGCGCGAAAATCTGCGGATGGGAGGCGGCGAAATGAGAGTGCCGAGTAACGAGGCGGAACGAACCGCCATCGAAAAGATACAGCACATGATCGACGAGCGCGGCGAATCCCTGTTCACGACCGAAGAGGCCGACGCGCTTCGCAAGTTCGCCAAGTTCATGCTGGCGCTGGCAACGCTCGGGTCCGTCGGATCGGCCATCAAGTCGATCATCGTCTGGCTTGGCGTCATCATCGGCGGCTACATGGCGCTCAAGAACGGTCTGGCCGAATGGATCCTCGCTGTCATCCAGGGGGCGAAGCCATGAAGCGCGCCGCCAGGGTGGGTCACCACCTCGCCAGACAGATCGTCTTCATGGGTATCGCCATTGTGCTGATCGCCCTCGCCCTGGAGCTTGGGCAGGCCGTGGCGGACCTCGCGAGCGTCTGACGAACAAAAAGCAAACGCGCCGCCTCGCGCGGCGCGTGCACGGCGTACAAAGCGCCGTCCAGCCGGCTAGAGTTTGCCGCTCATCCGGCCCGATGTCTACCTGATCATCGGCACGCCGCGCCCGACAAGCGGGCACAGGTGGCCTATCAGGAAAAACCTAAATGAACTCTTGTCTTCGGCCGGTTGCCCCGGTCGCGCCGCCCGCGCCATGGCAGGGCGGCAAACACCTTCTTGCGCCCAAAATCATCCCTGCGAAGTGATCAACGATGTGTTCGGACGATTCCCCCAATACGCTTTTCTACCTCGATCCACCCTATTGGGGGTGCGAGGATGATTACGGCCGCCAACTGTTCACGCGCGACAGGTTTGTCGAAATGGCCACGACCCTCGCCGGACTTGAGGGCAAGGCGATCGTGTCGTTCAACGATGTTCCGGAAGTTCAGCAAACCTTCGCCGGGTTCCGCATGGAAAAGGTCGATCTCACCTATTCGATTTCGTTGACACGCGATCACAACCGTTCATTGACGTTCGCCGATGTTCTTGAACAGATGGTGCCTCACGATGGCCGGTCCCCTGCTGATATTCGAACCACTATCCTGCATGAAACATGAGGTAGAGTTTTCCGGGCCGTTGCTTGACTGGGTGTGGATTTCAAACCACCGGGGGTAGTTCCCCCGGTGGCCTTCTTTCCATCATGTAAGACTGGCGCAACCTGCCATACAAGCCGATTCTAGCGCGACGCAGCCTGCCGCACAAAGCGGCGTGACAGGCGCCGCCGGTGTAAGCACGCCACCAGCGCAAGCAACGGCGCAGGCCTCAGCCGCTAAGGTGCAGAACACCACGCACCCCGTACCGCGGTCGCGCTTCGGCACGTCAATTTCCTTAGCAAAGACTGCCAGCGTCTTCGCGGTGGTTTCATCCGCCATGCCGCCCTCAACCGCACTGCCATCGGCGAGGGTAAGCGTGGGCATGTCTTTAATTGCCTTGTAGGGGGGCGTATCACGCTCACTACCCTTGGGAAAACGCAGAGAGAAGGGGGCCAGCGCCGCCCCATTCCATTCGCCTGTTGCCTCGGAGGTCATATCTGAGCCATCCTCGGCCAGGGTCCAATGCAGTTTGAGCGTGCCCCCACCCAAGGCATCGCCGAAGGTAATGACTGCCTCGCAAGTCTCGCCCGAGACGCGCAGTATCTTACTCATCACTACGGTGTTATCCACCATCATCTGCGTCTGCGAGGATTTGCCCCCCGAGATCGAGTCCTGATAAGCGGCGACGCTCACCGTCACCAATTTGTCCTCGACCATCCGCGCCACCGTATTGAACGCGTAGCGATGGCCGTCTGTCAGTGTAGTTTCTGAAACCGTCATTGATGCTTCCTCCACTGAGCTGGCACTCCCCATATGGGTTGCCATCATATAATATTGTGTCCTTTTGGGATCGGTCGGTCAATTGTTCTAGATAAATGTTGAGGTATCGGGTGATATCCACTGCTCTTGTCCGGGTAATCACGCTGACGCCAATGGGCAGAGTCGATGTTAACGGGTACTGGTTGCTTGGTGTGGAAGGATTGTCGTTGCTGTTCTATTGCTCGATTATTGTCCCCGCATCAGGCAATCGTCGAGCGTTTCGCTATCCAGCCCGCACTCCCACACCGTCGCCGTAACGCCCTGAGCACTGAACACTTCCTGCGCCGCCAGAGAGTGCTTGAGGCACAGCCTTTCCTTATGTCGACAGAGCAACACGAGGCCGGGTTCCAGGCCCGAAGCCGTGGCATAGGCCAGAGCCTGGCCCACACCTTCGTGCCACTTGTCGTCCCATTCGACCTCGATCGCATGTGTTGCGGAAACGCAGTCGGCCCGCCCCATGTCGCCAAGCGCGACTTCCCGCGTCATGCCGGCGCAGAAAATCGCCTAGAAGTGCGATTCAACAAGGGCATCGCCCGCGATGACGTTGCAAGACGGGAAAAGCAACAGGAAACTCAAAACGATCGCAAACTGTCTCATCACCCGATCATACAGGAACAAGGCATGAACAGACTACACGGGTTTTACACGTACACCAGTGCCTGTTCCTGCCATGTTCTGCCGAGCACAAAGACCGGCACGAAGATACGAAACCCAAAAACAGTGTGCTGAATCAACCGGATAACTGGTGCTGCTGGTCAGGATTGAACTGACGGCCTCTCCCTTACCAAGGGAGTGCTCTACCACTGAGCTACAGCAGCATCCGGGGCGTGTTCCAAGAAGTGGAGACCACTTTCGCTTTGAACGCGCGACCGACGTGAGGTCGGATCGGAAAGCCGCGGTGTTACTGCCATAGCGTCAAACTGGACGCAAGGCGAAAAAACTGGCAGGTCGATATCAAAATGATCGGGAGAACCACTTCATGCCATCAAGGGCCGATTCCGAAGCGCGCCAACAAAGATTGGCCGCAAAGCTCAGGGAAAATCTCAAGCGTCGGAAAAAGCAGGCCGAGGCGCGCAAGACCGGCCAGGAACCGGCGCCCCAAAACGGACCCGACACCGACCCGAACCGTTTGCCCGGCGATCGGTGACCTCTTAATTTTCGCAACGGTGCGACGGGATTTCGCAACTCATTAGCGTAACGGGCAGGCCCGGCAACAGCACAACAAGACGAGGAGCGTTCATGGACAGGATCAGAATTCAGGGCGAAAACGAACTCAACGGGTCGATTCCGATCTCGGGGGCCAAGAATGCCGCCCTGCCGCTGATGATTGCCTCGCTGTTGACGTCCGAACCACTGGTTCTCAACAACGTGCCGCGTCTGGCCGACGTCAAGCAGCTCGAACGTATTCTGGAAAATCATGGCGTTGATATCGGCGTGCATGGCCGCCGCCCCGTCGACAATGACCGCGGTCAGCAGATGACGTTGACCGCCGCCGAAATCGTCGACACCTGCGCGCCCTATGAACTGGTTTCGACCATGCGCGCCAGCTTCTGGGTCATCGGCCCGCTGCTTGCGCGCATGCACGAGGCACGGGTTTCCTTGCCTGGCGGTTGCGCCATCGGCACGCGGCCGGTCGATTTCTTCCTTTACGGATTGAGGGCGCTCGGCGCCGAGATCGATATCGATGAAGGCTATGTCGTCGCCAAGGCGCCCAAAGGCGGGCTCGTCGGCGGAAGGGTCGATCTGCCGCGGGTTTCGGTCGGGGCGACCCACACCATCCTGATGGCTGCGACGCTGGCGCGCGGGACGACAGAAATCGACAATGCCGCGACCGAACCCGAAATTGTCAACGTCGCCGAATGTCTTGTCGCCATGGGCGCGAAGATTTCCGGCATCGGCACGCGCACCCTCGTCATCGAAGGCGTCGACAGTCTTCACGGCGCGAGTATCGATGTCATTCCCGACCGCATCGAAACCGGAACCTTTGCCATGGCGGCGGCCATGACCGGCGGCAATGTGCTGTTGACCGGCGCGCGCCCCGAACACTTGCAGACGGCGCTTGATGTCATCGCCCTGACCGGCACCGAGATCGAAGCCGAACCGGACGGCATCCGCGTCAGGCGCAATGGCAACGGCTTGCGGGCGGTCGATGTCGAAATCGATCCTTTTCCGGGCTTTCCGACCGATCTGCAGGCCCAGTTCATGGCGCTGATGACGCGGGCCAATGGCGTGTCGAGCATACGAGAGACGATTTTCGAGAACCGGTTCATGCATGTCGCCGAGCTGTTGCGTTTCGGCGCCGACATCAAGGTGGAAGGGCAGGTGGCCCAGGTGACCGGCATTCCCGAACTCAAGGGCGCCAAGGTGATGGCCACCGATTTGCGGGCTTCGGTTTCGCTGGTCATCGCGGGTCTGGCGGCGCGCGGCGAGACCACGGTCAGCCGCATCTACCATCTCGATCGCGGTTTCGAGCGGCTCGAGGAGAAACTCAGGGCCTGCGGGGCGGATATCGAACGTGTGACAGGTTAACCGCGCTGGCCAAAGGCCCGTTCGACATGCTTGTATTCGGCGCGCGACATGCCCAAATGTGCCGTGTTCCGAATACGAGGACTTGCCCATGACCGATCTCAAGTTGATCGCCCTCGACACCGAGGATCTCGATGCCCTTTCCGCCCAGGTCCAGGATGCGGTTTTAAAGGTCGGGGACATGGGGTTTGCCCATGCGGACCGCCGTTTTGCCCTGATGCTCAACCGGTTCGACTGGACGACAACCGGCGGACGTGCCAAGGGCCAGCGCAAGCGCGCCGCCTTGAGAATAGAAAATGTGCTCGGCGTGCGCTTTACGGGATTCGATCCGAAAGCCAGCGATGGCGTGTTGGAATTGCTCGCCATTCGCTTCGAGGAAAAGGATGCGCCAGCGGGTGTGATCACGCTCGATTTCGCCGGAGGCGGCACCGTGGCACTTGACGTGGAGTGTCTGGAAGCGCGATTGCATGATCTTGGCGCGGCCTGGGCTGCCAAGGCGGTTCCCGCCCACGACCTGTCCGCGTAAAGACTAGACCCGTAAAGTCCTTATTCCAGAAGACGGATACGTTCCATGCCCCTGTTGCTCAAAAGCCGTGAGGACGGCTTTGCCGCGTCTTTCGATGCCTTCCTGGCGACGAAGCGCGAAACCACGGTCGAAGTGGGGGAGACCGTTGGGAAAATCATTGCCGATGTCCGCGCCCGCGGCGATGCGGCCGTCATCGAACTGACGGATCGTTTCGACCATTTGAAGCTGACGCCGGAAACGCTGAGATTCACCGGCGAGGAGATCGAAGCCGCTTGGGACAGCCTCGGCGTCGAATTGAAGGATGCGCTGAAGCTGGCTTATGACCGCGTGCTCGCCCATCACAGCCGTCAGATGCCGAAGGACGAACTTTATACCGACGCGCTCGGCGTCACGCTCGGCACCAAATGGGTTCCGATCACCTCGGTCGGACTTTACGTGCCCGGCGGGCTCGCATCCTATCCGTCCTCGGTCATCATGAACGCGGTGCCGGCGATCGTGGCCGGTGTCGACCGCCTGGCCATGGTTGTGCCCACCCCGAACGGCGAGGTCAATCCGGCCGTGCTCGGCGCCGCCCGCATCTGCGGGGTGACCGAGATCTATCGTGTCGGCGGGGCGCAGGCCGTGGCCGCGCTCGCCTACGGCACCGCGACGATCGCGCCGGTCGACAAGATCGTCGGGCCGGGCAACGCCTATGTCGCCGCCGCCAAGCGCCAGGTTTTCGGCACCGTCGGCATCGACATGATCGCCGGACCGTCCGAAGTTCTGGTCATCGCCGATGAAAGCGCCAATCCGGCCTTCATCGCCGCCGATCTTCTGGCCCAGACCGAACACGGCGCTGGCGCCCAGGGCGTGGCCGTCGTCACCTCCCAGAAGCTGGCCGACGCAGTTGCCGCCGAAGTCGAACGGCAATTGGCAGTGCTGCCCCGGGCCGAACTGACCCGCGAAGGTTGGGAAGAATACGGCGCCATCATCGTGGTCGATGGTTTTGAAACGGCGCTCGACATCGCCAACCGCATGGCGCCAGAGCATCTGGAACTGTCGGTCGACGACCCGATGAAGCTCCTGGCCGGGGTGAAGAACGCCGGTGCGGTGTTCCTCGGCCATCACACGCCCGAGGCGATCGGCGATTATCTCGGGGGCACCAATCACGTGCTGCCGACGGCGCGGTCGGCGCGTTTTGCCTCGGGCTTAGGCGTACTCGATTTCGTCAAGCGCATTTCCGTGCTCCAATGTACGCCGGATGCGCTGGCCGAACTCGGCGCGGCGACCGTGACCCTGGCCGAATCGGAGGATTTGAGCGCCCATGGACGATCCGTCTCGATCCGCCTCAACCACTAGGACCGCTGAACGGGCTTTCAGAGCAACCGACCGTATTTCGACGGTCACACTCGATCCCTATACCATCACCTCGATCAATCCCGAGGCCGAGCAGGAATGGCGGTTGGCCATCGACGACCTCGTCGAGGACAACCGCTTCGCGCCGGCGCGGAGTGCCGCCGACGGGCCGTTCGCCCTGCATCTGTCGATCATGGGCAACTATATCCTTGTTGATATCCGTACCGCGGAAGTCTCCGAACCGATCGTGGCCCATTACGTGTCGCTGTCCCCGTTCAAGGGATTGATTCGCGACTATTTCCGCATTCGCGACCTTTATTACGAAGCGGTGAAATCTGGATCGGCCTATCGCATCGAAGCGGTCGACATGGGGCGCCGGGGCTTGCACAACGAAGCTGCCGACCTACTGACCGACCGTCTCAAGGGCAAGGTCGAGATGGATCACGAGACGGCGCGGCGCCTGTTCACGCTGATCTGCGCCGTGCAGCCCTATGCGTCCCGCATCGATCCGCGCGATGCCAAGCTGCCGCTCGTCTTGTTCGTGTGTTCGATGAACGCGGTCAGATCGCCCATGGCTGCGGCGCTGGCGCGGCGCGCCTTTCCGGCCGAGGTCATTTCCCGCTCGGCGGGCGTAAGGAACGGAATTGTCGACGGTTTCGTGCATCAGGTCATGGACGAGATGGGCGTCGACATGTCGGCGCACACGCCGCATACGCTCGACGAACTGGTCTCGATCCATTTCGATCTCGTCGTGCCGATGTCGGACGAGGCGGCCGAAATCGTCACCGCCCGCAAGATTTCCGCTGCCGCGATCGAACGCTGGCGGGTGCCGGACCCGAGCCAGGTGGACGGTTCGCGCGATCAAAAGCTCGCTGCCTATCGCGCGCTCAGGGACCTTCTCGACAAAAAGGTGCGCGATCGATTGTCCCTGTTGGTGGCAGGTGGTTCACAAAGCGTATGAATTCCTATAGTTTGCGCCACAATTCGCCCCGGACCGGTTGGTTGCGGGGCTTTGGGTCTGCCGGAAATGGCCGGCCATTCCAGGAGACGTAATGGCTAAAGAAGAAGTGCTCGAGTTCCCGGGCGTGGTCGTAGAGCTGCTGCCCAACGCGACGTTCCGCGTCAAGCTCGAGAACGAACACGAGATCATCGCCCACACCGCCGGACGCATGCGCAAGAACCGTATCCGCGTTCTGGTCGGCGACAAGGTTCTGGTCGAGATGACCCCCTATGACCTGACCAAGGGCCGAATCACCTATCGCTTCAAATAGATCGCTTCGCGAATGGCGCGCCGACCCGACCTCATTCTCGCTTCGTCCTCGCCGCGCCGGCTGGCTCTTTTGAACCAGGTCGGAATCGAGCCCGAAAACCTGGTGCCGGCCAATGTCGACGAGACGCCGGACAAGGGCGAATTGCCGCGCCGGCTGGCCCAGCGCCTTTCCGATCTCAAGGCCCTGACCGCCCAGCACAAGGCCCGTCAGACCGGCTTGACGGAAAATGCGCTGATTTTGTCCGCCGACACGGTGGTGGCCGTCGGGCGCCGTATCCTGCCCAAGGCGGAGACCATGGACGAGGCGGCGCTGTGCCTCAAGCTCCTGAGCGGGCGCAACCATCGCGTCTATACCGGCATGACCCTTATTAACACCAGCGGCCGCCTGCGCCGGCGTATGGTGGAAACCCGCATTCGTTTCAAACGCTTGAGCCCGAAGGAAATGGAAGCCTATCTGGCCAGCGCCGAATGGCGCGGCAAGGCCGGCGGTTACGCCATCCAGGGCATTGCCGGCAGTTTTGTCGTCAAATTGAGCGGGTCCTATTCCGCCGTGGTCGGCCTGCCCTTGACCGAAACGGTGCAGCTTCTGGGCTCCGAAGGCTATCCGGTCCATTTCAACTGGCTCAACCAGCCCGGCCTCAGCGGTGTGTGAATCCAAGATCACCCGTCTCAGGCCAACCCGGCCCTGTCCGATCTGCGGCAAGCCTTCGGTGCAGCAGTTCCATCCTTTCTGCTCGGCGCGCTGCGCCGATGTCGATCTCAACCGCTGGCTTTCCGGCGCCTATGTCATCCCGGCGCGGGACGATGAGGAAGAAGACGAAAAGAGCCTGCCTGAGACGGATGAGGGCGAGGCGTAGACCTGCGTTAGTTTGTGGCCTTCCGCCCCTGATCCGGCTGAAAATGACGTAGCGCTATGCCGCCGGACCGAACGTTGTTCCTTCGAAAATCGACGGATTGAGGAACTGGCGCTCGACAAGCAGGCGTCGGTCGATTTCGCCGAGACCGGCTTCGTCGCACAGGTCCGGCAAGCGGGCGCGGATGACGGCGATCTGATCGGCGATGATCGCCGAGGCGGTTTTCGCATCGATGAGAAAATGGCGCGCCGCCGCCACGCAGGTTTGAAGCTTGCTGGCGCGCGCGTGGCCGTGGATCAGCATGGCCTGGCTGGCTTCGTTGCCGGCGCGCGCCTGCGGACAGATGTCGTAGGCGGGCGTCAGGCTGAGGGTCCTGCCGTCCCAGAAAGCCGCATGGTTGCGGGCGTGGTCGTCGGTATTGCCGCAAAGAATGTTGAAGACCAACCGACCGAAAAGCTCGCGGAGCGTTTCCTTCGGATGGGAAAACCGGTGCCGGACGATCTCCGCCAGATCCTCGTAGCTGGCATAGCGCGCCATCATTTCGTCGAGCGCCAGAAGGGTCAGCGCCGAAACCATGATGCGGCGCTGGTAGCCTTTTTCGGTTTTTTGCCTATCGAAACGCTCGATGAGCAACACGTCCTTTCCGGCCGCCTTTTCGAGGCGTACCGCGGCGACCTCGAGGCCGATTTCGGCGGCAAGGCGCATCGCCACATATTCGCCCCTGACGACGTCGAATGTGTCCGTGTTCGAGGAAAACTTGGCAATCCATTTGCCACGGTCATCCTCGATCAACGCTTTCGGCCGGGCGCCGCCGAGCGAACTGCCGTGAAACAGCGCCTGATCGAGTTCGGGGTTCAGCGGAATGCCGTGTTCGACCTTGTGCGCCGCGTGCAAAAGCTCGTCGATATTTGCTTCCCGAACTGCGCGCGGTGTGTAGGAGGTGGCCGAGGCCTGGAAATCGAGGGCGCCGACGCGGTCGGAGCCGGATTCGAGCAGATAGGTCAGTTCATCGATCCGGCCCGGATCGATACCGGCGCCCCTTGACCCGTAAAGACGGTTGAGGATGACCCGACGCCCCCAGGCGTCCGGTGCGGCATCGCGCAGGCAACCGGCCAGCTCCATTTTCGGGTGCGGTGCGATCGCGCCGGGCACCAGCGGCAGTTCGGGTTCGTAAAGCGGGATGGCGTTGGTGCGGGCGAGATAGGACCGTCCGTAGTTGAAAATCAGCCGGGACCCGTCCCGCCACAACCGACCGGCAACGACGGGGTCCGTCGCACTGGGCAACCAGACCCAGACGAAGGCCTCTTCGGGCGCGCTAGAAGTCATCCTTCACCTTCGTGTGCGCGGCCCGCGCGGCATGTGGCAACAGCGTCAGCGTCTTTTCGGCGGTCGCGGTCCTGTGCGCCAGTTCGGCGTGGTCGGCGCCGAACAGGGGAATGCCGACGATCGTTGCCACTTCGAAAACCGCGCCGATGGCACAGCCCATGTCGCCGCGTTCGATCCGCTGCAAAAGGCCGCGCGAAATGCCCGCCCGCTCGGCCAGCGCTTCGAGCGTCAGTTTCCGTTCGATCCGTCGCTGGCGGATGGAAAGCCCGAAAAGCGTCATCGCCTCGCGGGAATAGCGCGAATAGGCCCGTGTGGTCGGTTTCGTCATGTCTTGTCCGTTTATGGACCGGGAAGATATCATCCGGTCCACATATGGATCACTATCAGGAATTCTCGAAAAGTAAAGGCATAAGTCCATAAACGAGCCGTCAACGGGCATTGCGGATCGTTTATGGATCAAAAACGGAAGTGTTTTAGAAGAAGGCAGCCGGATTACGGCGTCATCTGGCCGCCATTGACGTCGATGATCTGGCCGGTGATGTAGCCCGACATCGTTTCCGAGCTTAGAAAAACATAGGCGCCGACGCAGTCCTCGACCGTGCCGAGCCGCCCAAGCGCAATGGCTTCGAGCGCCGCCTGACGTTTTTCCTCTGAGGTTTCGGCGTGAAAGGCGGTGTCGATGAAGCCGGGCGCCACCGTGTTGACGCGGATTTTGTAGGGAGCGAATTCGCGCGCCATGTTACGCGAGATCGAGTGCACCGCCGCCTTGGCGGCCGAATAGATCGACGACCCGCCGGCCCCGCCACTCCGTCCGGCGATCGAGCCGGAATTGACGATGGCGCCGCCACCGGCCGATTTGAGATGGGGCAGGGCCGCCTTGGTGACGGTATAGACCGAGCGCACGTTGAGATCGAACACCTGGTCGTAAAGCGCGTTGTCGAAATCCTCGTTGCTGAGACGCCGGATCATCGAACCGGCGTTGTTGATAAGGATATCGAGCCCACCGAGCGCCGAAACCGCGTCCTCGACGATATGCGCCGCGCTTTCCGCCTCGGCCACGTCGCCGGAAACCAGCGCGGCGAACCCTTTTTCGTTTTCGATATCCTCGACGACCTTTTGCGCCGCCAGAATGCTGGTATGGCCATGCACCGCGATTCTGGCGCCGAGCCGGCCCATCTCGCGCGCCACGGCCGCGCCGATGCCGATCGAGGAGCCGGTAATCAGAACCCGTTTTCCCTTGAGATCTTCAAGCACGCTTGCGTTTCCCTTGCTGATTGTCACCGAGCCATTAGCACAGGCGGAGCCTGTCGCGAAACGGCTTCGTCGCCCTCCGGTCCGGCGCGTCAGGCGCTTTTGACACGAAACCGGGCGATTTGGAGCGGCGGGCGAAACAACGAGCTTAAGGTTTTTGCGCCAACCTGTCGTGACCCCCAGGAAATGAAACCGGGTGCTTTGATGCAATCAGCACGCCCGCTGCTCCAGCCGCATTTTCCGCTTTTTCGGCATTTCGATGCCGTGTGTGCGGCCTTGTCGACAAACTTGTCATAAACAAAGATGACAGCAGGGTGAAAACCATGCTCATGCCTTCTGGACAAGCCCGATTTGACACCCTATAAACCGCCCACATTTCGCGCTGACCGGCGCGGAAGGGCCCAGGTAGCTCAGTTGGTAGAGCAGCGGACTGAAAATCCGCGTGTCGGTGGTTCAATTCCGCCCCTGGGCACCATGCTACCTTTAGCGCATTGACCTGCCATAACAAATTGGCTTTGCTGCGTTTTTAGATCACCCGACTGTCACACACGGGTGTCGCACATGGTAGTTATGATGGCTAGGCCGACACGACGCAAAGCGTCGTCAATGAAGCAGCTCCGACAGCGCATTCCGACCGATCTTCGCGAGAAGGCTGTAGGTCAAGTGTTGGTGATCCCTCTTGGCAACGACGAAGCCACGGTCCGTATCACTCCCCAGATGGAGACGGTGCAAGTGTCGCTTCGAACCCGCGATCCAGTTGAGGCAAAAGCGCGGCATGTCGTGGCGATGGCTTACCTGAATGGTGTATGGGCGTCTCTGCGCGAGAAGCCGGACAAGCTCTCCCACAAACAAGTCGTTGCTTTAGCGGGGGAAGAGTATCGGGAACTTGTCAGTCGACACGAAGACAATCCGGGAACACCCGAGGGGTGGGAGGCTCTGCGGGAAATCGAAAACCGGATGACAGGCAGTGGCCTACAAATCCGACAGGGAGTGGCCAAGCCTGAGCCCCCATCTCGTCTTGCTCGTTTGCTTGCTCGGTACAATCTGGCTGTCGATGAAGGCAGCAAAGCTCGACTTCGCAAAGAGCTTGTGCGGGCGGCCAGCGAGGCGATGAGCAGGCTAGAGAGAAACGCCAACGGCGACTACAGCCCGGATGCAAATCTTGAGCGGTTCCCCGAGCTTCAGGTCGATACCAAGGTCAGACCAAACGACGCGTCCGAGGCAACCTTTAGCAGCCTCCTTGAAAGTTGGTGGTGCGAAGCAAAAGCGGGGGGAGGCTCTCCGCGCACGTATCAGGCTTACAGAACAGCAATGCGCCACTTCGCAAACTTCCTCGGGCACGAGGATGCAAGGAAGGTGGAACCGAAAGACGTGGTCAGGTTCAAGGACGACCGGGTCAAGGCTGGACTGTCTCTCAAAACCATAAAGGACAACGACTTGGCCGGCATCCGGCGCATTCTCGGGCATGCGGTAGCCAACTTCATCATCCCTTCAAACCCCGCGAAGGGCGTAACAGTAAAAGTCGGCAAAGGGGTGACAAGAACACGCTCCCACGGTTTTACGGACGAAGAGGCCATAGCTGTCCTTCGACATGCCAGAGATCACAAGCAAGGCCGTGAGGGTAGGAAGATATATGCAGCCAAGAGATGGGTGCCTTGGCTTTGCGCCTATACCGGAGCGCGTGTTGGCGAAATGGCACAACTGCGCAAGGAGGATGTCATCGAGGAGGATGGCTACCGGATGCTTCATGTCACTCCGGATGCCGGAACGGTGAAAACGAAAGCGGAAAGAGACGTCCCTATCCACTCGCACCTCGTTGATCTGGGCTTTCTAGAGTTTGTCGACAAAGCCCCCAAGGGGCATTTGTTTCTCGATCCGAGGAAAGATGGTGATGTCCTGAAGCCTCTCGGCACCGTCAAGAACCGTGTCCGGGACTTTGTTCGACAAGCTGTGCCCAACAAGGATGTCCAGCCGACGCATGGTTGGCGGCACCGGTTCAAGACAATCGGACGCAATCTGCAAATCTCGGAGTACATGCTCAATGAGTTGAACGGACATGCTCAGACCGAAGAAGCCGCCAAGTACGGCGACTACTCACCAGAAGCGAAGTCAGCTGCCATTGAGAAGTTTCCTCGCTACGACGTGTCGTGAACAAATAACAGAGGCTCGCGTACGCGCTTCGGTTCTGAAGAGACAGCAACTTAGGAGGCTGGTATGGCAGTCGTTCCCTTCCCCAAGAGCAACCCCCGCACCCAAGACACACTGAGCGTCGTCTATGCGCTATGTCTCCCAGTTTCCCAAGTGGATCATTGAACACGAGCGGGCGGATGACGGGATGCCCTACGTGACTGCCAAACAAAGGCTGACCGGAGCAATCCTCGGAGCACATCATGGGCCGGATGGATGGGCTGTGCTCAATGAGCGATGGCAGGTGGTGACCCGTTCCCCCGACCTGCGGACGGGCGCTTGAACACGCTCTTAGTTAGCCCCATGGGTCACCACGGCCAGAGGAGCTTGCAGGTCGGGGGCCGGGAAAACCCCCGGCTCAACCTAGTGGGAGCCTAGGGGGCGGTGTATCTGCCCTAGATGGCGGCAAGGGCGAGAGCATCCGTTTTGGTCTCGAAGGACGAACGGGTACGCCGCCGCATATGGAAGCCTGTCTTGCCGTTCTCTTTCAGTCTCCACGCCCCCCAGCTCCTCAGCGGACGCGGAAGGAAACAAAGCGTCTCCTCTCGATAGACCTCAACCTGGGCTTCCGGATCGGCTCCCGCTTCGATCATTCTACGGGCGAGGATGTCGATGATCCCGCTCTTCTCGCGGGTGACGCTTAATCCCATCTCGTCGCACTGGGCGGTGTCCGATCCGATGAGGTCTATTTGATACATACATTCAGTTCCTTTCTCTTGGGCAGTAGGGCGAGTTGGGTCGCATTAGGTCCGCACAGCGTGGTTGCGTGTGTCTGGCGGGGCATGGTCGGCAGAAATGGAAAAGCCCGTCCTTGGTCGGAACGGGCACGGAACAATCACGTTGTTTTGGGGGCGATGTTAGTTGGGCAGTGTCCGCCTGTGCCTAGCGAGAGCCGCGAGGCGAACGTGTCGTGTGTTCGTCGCCTTCCGAAACCGGGACGAGCAAGACAGAAATCGAGCGGACACGGAGACGGCTCCAGCGACGCCGCTCAGGTTTCGCAATGGCCGATATTTGTTGTCGTGGAGCGGCGAAAGAGTCGCGAGGCGGTAGCCCTACCAGAAACATCCCAAACTCGCGTCCACACCTTGAACGGGACCATACCCTGACCCCACCAAGGACGGAGATCCCATGGTGCAGACGATGGGTACACCCGCTCAGAAGGGAGTGAGGATGGGGCTTCCTCTGACGCGGCGTCTCTCGTGTCATGAGGCGAACATGCTCGGTGTACCTACGGTGATGCCGAAGGTCGGGAGTTCATCCCGAGCAAGAGGGTCAATCAATTGGTGGGGGGCGTTGGGTTGTGGGACCTAGCCAGCGACCGGGCCGTTCTCGCAGGGTGATCATTCGTTGTCAAAGAGAGACGAAAGGGGCGTCGACTACTACCTCACGGGGTCAACCTCATTCGCTTGTCCTGACCCGTGACGGGCGCAAAGGACACACGTACTAGACCCCCACCGTAGACACGTAGTCACCTTCAGTTCCCCGGTGGGCAGACACTCCAGATTGGATTGATATTGGGGATTGGGATTGGAAGGACCCAAGGCAGTCCCCCCTGTGTATAGGTATAACCCCTCAGTTCTAAAGGGTCAAAGAATGTAACTCACTGATATTGCGGTCAGATTTGTGGTCGCCCGTTGCCTGCTGCTTCCCGGCCTTATCGCCCCGAAAAGAGCCTGTCAGGTCGATGAGAATGCCGGTGGCGTGTACAATCGGACGTCTGCTCGACGAGAGACGCACCAGAGAGCGCGTCTTGATGCCGTTCAGTGGGCCGATCAGGCGGTTTGTCGAGTATCCGCTCCCCCGCTGCCTGCTCTAGAGCCATGATGGCTAGGAGAAAATCCGGTCTAGTGTGAGCCACAACAGCGCCCCGAAGTTGAAGCACAGGCAAGCCACCCCGAACCGGAACGCCTCTCGACTGCTCATCAGACACTCCCTTCCTTCACCCGGTAGACAGTTGACCGCGCCACATTGAAGCGCCGGGCGACAGAAGCGGGCTTGTCGCCGGCAGCTAAGGCCACCCTGATGGCTTCCGCGTCGACCGTCACCGGGCGTCCCTTGTAGCGCCCTTCGGCCTTGGCCTTGGCGATACCCTCCATCTGTCGCTCCCGCCTCAGGTCGGCCTCAAACTCGGCAATGGCCCCCAGCATGTTGAACATCAGCTTGCCGGTGGAAGTGCTGGTGTCGATGGATTGCTCTGTGACGAGCAGGTCAACGTCCTTGGACTGAAGCTCGCTGGCGATGTCGTGAAGGTCGGCAAACTGAACGGGCGAGCCGATCAAGACGGGTAACCACGAGCGTGTCGCCCTTCCGGGCATACTTGATGGCCTCTGCCAGCTTGTGCCGGTCCTTGCGTGAGGTGCCACTGGCTTTGTCGATGAACAACATTTCGTCGTCCACCCCATGCTTGTGCAGGAGGTCGACTTGAGCGGCTTCATTCTGTCCCACTGAGGAGACGCGGGCATATCCGATCTTCATGGCAATACGTCCGAAAAGGTTTAAGACCTTCTCGGATTATCGTGCGATAACTAGATGGTCAACCCATGTAGGACGTTATTGCGACGCGCCAGAGTGTCGCGGTGGGGTATACCCATGCCGGACATGACATACTAAGCTGTTGGTCGATGGCATGTGTAACAGGGCTACTGATCGATCCACTCGAAAAAGGTTAGTGGTGACCATCCACCGGCGGGTGTCGCGGGTCTAGCAGGTCGCGCTGGCCTTGCCGGTCTAGCAGGTCTTGCGGGTCGTGCAGCTCTTGCTGCTCTCGCAGGACGTGCCGGCCTAGCTTTGCCGTTAACGCCTTCTCTGGGGTTCCAAGCCACAGGCTTTCCCGACTGATCTAGACAGAGCAATCCCTCGACAGGTCCCAGCCAATTTCCCGTTTTTGAGGACCAAGCATGGCCTCCTGAGATGTAGGCTGCCCATTCCATTTCGGTCGTGAAGATATGTCTGCCGGGATCGATCCAACCAACCAAATCACAATCTATATTGAAGAGCGCGAACAATTGAACTTCCCTCCCGTGTTGTCTTGTCTTTTTACCATTTGAACCACGAGGAACAAGGCTAGAGCCATGCCGGGGCACCCCTTCAAGTACCCCTACGGGGGGAAACCAGTTTTGCGCAGCAGGAGATATGCCTCTTCAAATCTGGCGTGTATTTTCAAGTCGATGCTGGCTACCCCCCCCAACTGGCGCCTATCCTAACCTTGCTGGTAACCACCTGTTCCGACTAAGGTCTCGCCATGGCTGGGTTTCCAGCACTGGGGGAGGCGCTGCATCTTTATGAACCCGTCAGAGTTCATCGCCAAGTGGCAGAACAGCAAGCTCAAGGAGCGGTCTGCCGCGCAGGAGCACTTCATCGACCTGTGCCACATGCTGGGGGAGCCTACGCCCCGCTGATGCTGACCCGGATGGCAAGGACTATGCCTTCGAGTTCGGCGCGACCAAGACGACTGGAGGGTAACGGCTTCGCGGATGTGTTCAAGCGAGGACACTTCGGCTGGGAGTACAAGGGCACCAAGGCCAATCTCGACGTAGCTTTCGCCCAGCTCCAGCGCTACGCCATCGCGCTCGACAACCCGCCACTCCTCATCGTTTCCGACATAGGCACAACGATCCGCATCCACACCAATTGGACGAACACTGTGTCCAAAGTCTACGAGATCGCCATTGCCGAGCTCGCGGACCCCGACAAGCGCGGCTGGCTCAAGTCGGCACTGTCAGACCCTGAGGCGCTGCGACCCTCAAAAACCCGTCAACAGCTCACGGAGCAGATAGCCGGAGAGTTCGCCCAACTTGCCCGGTCGCTGAGGGAGCGCGGTCATAAGCCGGAGGAAGTCGCCCACTTCATCAACAGGTTGGTCTTCTGCATGTTTGCTGAAGACGTGAACCTCCTGCCCAACAACATGTTCACGCGAATGCTTGATCAGGCGTTAGTAGACCCTGCTCAGTTCGAGAGCTTCTCAGGTGACCTCTTTGCCGCCATGAAAAGCGGCGGTCGCGTCGGCTTCGAAATGGTGGAGTGGTTCAACGGTGGCCTCTTCAATGACGACCTCACCTTTGCCTTAACTTCGGATGAAATCAGGATCGTCCAACGGGCTGCCCAGCAGTACTGGGGGGACATCGATCCGTCGATCCTGGGCACGCTGTTCGAGCGCGGTCTCGATCCCGACAAGCGAAGCCAGCTTGGCGCTCACTATACCGACCGCGACAAAATCATGATGATCGTTCGTCCCGTTGTAGTCGAGCCGCTGTTGTCAGACTGGCGCTCTAGGCTCACCGAAATCGAGAAGTGGTACAAGTCAGCGAGTGAGGCTCGGGCGCGGATACCTGTCGATCAGAAGGAGGCTAAGCGAGTTTATCAAGCGGCCCGTCGCAAGGAGAAGTCGTCGGAGCGCGAGGCTGTGGCCTTATGCCATGAGTTCCTTGAAAGACTTCGAGCCTACCGCGTACTCGACCCGGCGTGTGGCTCGGGAAACTTCCTTTACCTCGCCCTTCACGCACTTAAAGACATCGAGCGGTTGGTAGCCATCGAAATGGAAACTATGGCGCTGACCTACGGGTTCACGTTCAACGTGCCGCCACCGATGGTTGGACCATCCAATGTGCTCGGCATCGAACTCAACCCGTACGCGGCAGAACTGGCTCGGGTCTCAATTTGGATTGGAGAAATCCAGTGGATGATCAGGAACGGTTTCGATGCCGGCAGGAGGCCAATCCTCAAGAAACTCGACAGCATAGAGTGTGGCGATGCACTCATGACGCTGATGCCGGGGACAGATGGGGAAGAAAGCCACTGGGTGCAAACTAAGTGGCCGAGAGCGAACGCCATCATTGGCAATCCTCCGTTTCTTGGCGGCAAGCTACTCAGGAGCCAGTTGGGAGATGAGACAATTGGTAGGCTTTTCAAGCTTTATGCTGCTGAGGTTCCTGCGGAAGCCGATTTGGTGACCTACTGGATCGAGCGAGGACGTTGTGAACTGCGGAACGGGACAACAGAACGTGTTGGCTTCGTCGCTACCAACTCTGTCAGAGGTGGAGCTAATAGGCGAGTATTGGGCAAGATTGCTGATGCTCCGGGCTTTTTGTCGGCATGGTCGGATGAGCCTTGGACAGTAGAAGGCGCGGCTGTACGGGTATCTCTGATCACATATGGTCCGGCTTTAGCGGGTGAAATACGCCGCCTGAACGGTTCCGAGGTGGAACACATCAACTCTGACCTCAGCGGAACGGCTCTAGACTTCACAAAGGTTAGGCCGCTCTACGAAAACAATGGTGTCGCATTCATGGGGGACACCAAGGGCGGGTCGTTCGAAATCCCTGGCGAGCATGCTCGACAATTGCTTCAATCTCCGCGCAATCCCAATGGCAGAAGCAATGCCGATGTTTTGCGCCCTTGGGCTAACGGACTGGATTTGACGCGTCGATGGCGTGACAAGTGGATTATCGACTTTGGTTGGGAGATGACCGAGGAAGAGGCATCACTGTTCGAGAAACCATTCGAGCACGTTGAGCGGCACGTCCGGCCAGCACGGCTGACCAACAATCGGGAGCACTATCGAAAGTTTTGGTGGAGACATGTGGAAGCAAGGCCGGGCATGTGGGCTGCCTTGCGGCCACTTTCCCGGATGATCGCAACACCAGAAGTGTCGAGATACAGAGTGTTTGCTTTCCTTCCGACCAGCATTGTGCCCGATCACAAGCTACAGGTTATCGCTCGCGACGATGACACAAGCTTTGGCATTTTGGCTTCGCGCATTCACTTGGTGTGGTCATTGAAGGTGGGCAATTGGCATGGTGCGGGCAATGATCCCCGCTACACGATATCCACGTGCTTTATGACGTTTCCTTTCCCGCAGGGACTGACCCCCAACATTATCCGCCACCGACTATGCAGCTGACCCAAGAGCTATCGCGATTGCCGACGCTGCCAAACGTCTTAACGAGCTCCGCGAAAATTGGCTTAACCCCTCCGACCTAGTTCAGCGGACGCCTGAAGTTGTCCCCGGTTATCCAGACCGTATCCTTCCTGTGAATGAAGAAGCAGCTGAGCTGCTCAAGAAGCGGACCTTGACCAACCTGTATAGCGAGCGCCCGGCATGGCTGAGGAATGCCCATAAGTCCTTGGATGAGGCCGTGGCGACTGCCTATGGCTGGCCGGCAGACCTGTCCGATGATGAGGTGCTGGAGCGCCTGTTTGCTCTCAACCAAAAGAGAGCGGAGAGGCAGGCGGGATAGCGGTCGCGAAGAGGCGTCGAACGAGCTTGCCAACGTCACACAGATGTGTCACACAAAACAACGAACGTGATCGAGAAATCGCAATAAAATCAATGCGCAAGTGGTGGTTGTAGCCAATCCGCCCCTGGGCACCATCCCCTTGATATCCCGCCGATATGTTCCTTTCTTCCTCTTGGTGAGGCCAAAGGGCGTGTTTTCATGCAGATTCGAGGTGGAATGCGATCAAACGGGCCGTTGCTGCCCGGCCGCAACCAAATGACGCAGAGTCGGTTTTTTGGTGCGGCGCCTTCGTTTCGCGGGGCGACAAGGAACCAGGTCTGATCCCTGTCAACGGCGCTGCGTTTGTATTTCGATCCAGACATGAAAGGCGTGTCCGTTGCGGGCAGCCGTTCTCGTCATCAGTACGGTTTCGAATCGGAAACACGTTAATCCTTTGAAATAGGGGCGGTATTTTCTTCGTGCTTCAGTCGGTTCCGGAGAGGACCGACGACGACTGCCGGCACTGTCCCGGCATGAAACGGGGCGTGCGATCGTGTTTGTCATTGCCGGTCGTGCCGTTCCGGCCCGCCGCGCAAGAGGCGTTGCCTTCGCCATCAGATGACTGAAACTGGGGAAACGCGGCAATCCGGCTCGCTGGCATGCATTGACGCTTGTCGGCAAAACCGAAACAAGTTGGCGAAAATGGAGGAAATGAAAATCATGACCCACAAGACCCGGTTCGTTGCTGCCGCACTCGCCTTTGCCGCCTTTGCCAGTCCCGGTTTCGCAGCCGACTGGCCGAGCGCCGCTCTTCACGTTTATGTCGGCTTTCCGGCCGGGTCTTCGCCCGACACCATCGCGCGCCTGATTGCCGATCCGCTCGCCGAGGCGCTCGGCCAGCCGGTCGTCGTCGAGAACAAGCCGGGCGCCGGCGGCGTCATCGGCGTGCAGCAGATGCTGGCGCATAATGACGGGTTGAGTTTCGGGGTCACCATCAACGGCCCGCTGACCACGGCGCCGCGCATGATCGCCGATCTCGGCTACGATCCGCTGACCGACATCGCGCCGGTCAACCTGATCGCGACCACGCCGCTGGTTCTGGCCACCGCCGCCGACTTCCCGGCCAATACGGTCGGCGAGTTCATCGCCAAGGCCAAGGCGGCGCCCGGCGATGTCAGCTACGGCTCGGTCGGGCATGGTTCCGGCGCGCATCTGACCGCCGAACTGTTTTCCATGGATGCGGGCATCGAAATGCTGCACGTGCCGTTCTCCGCCTATGCCGAGGTAACGACCTCGATCATCGGCGGAGAGATCGATTCCGGCTTCATGGCGCCGTCGGCCGCCCTGCCGCAGGTCGAGGCCGGCAAGATGAAAATGCTCGGCGTCACCTCGTCCGAGCCCTTCCCGCAGGTGCCCGACGTGCCGGTGATCGCCGGACAGGCCGGCATGCCCGACAATTTCCGCGCCGAATTGTGGGATGCCTTCATCGCGCCCGCCGGCACCGATCCGGCCGTGATCGAAAAGCTCAACACCGAAATCGTCAAGATCCTCAAGGACCCGGCGGTCGTCGAAAAGCTTCTGGCCATGGGCTGGAAAGTCACTCCCGGCGCGCCCGAGGACCTGGCCGAACGCATCACCACTGACACGGCGGTGTGGGGCAAGGTTCTCGACAGGATCGACGCCAGCAAGTAGGCAGTGCCGCTCTTGACGCAGATTTTACTGCCGTCCTGGCATGCGTTCGGCGCCGTTGGGTTTACCCGGTGCCGGACGGTCTTGATATCATTTGGAAAAGCGGATGCAGCGTGACACGCATGATGTGATGTGGGGCGGTTTTCTGACCCTTGTCGGTCTGGCCGTTGCGATCTATGCCGCAACCCATTACGAGCTTGGAACGCCGCGGCGCATGGGGCCGGGCTTTTTCCCGGTCGGGCTCGGTGTGGTTTTGGCCGGCATCGGGATTGCCATCGCCCTTCCGGCCTGGTGGCGAGACGGCACCAGGCACGTTTTTGCCTGGCGCGAGACGCTCGCCATTTCGGCCGCGCTTCTGATCTTCGGACTGCTTCTTGACCAGGTCGGCATCATCATCACCACGGCGCTGACCGTGCTCGTCGCCAGTATCGTCGAGCCGCATAAAGGGCTGGTCTGGCGGCTGGTGCTGACCGTGGTGATCACCGTTTTGACCTGGGCGATCTTCATCGTCGGGCTCAAGATGACGATTCCCGTCTGGCCGCGAGGTCTGGTTACATGAGCGCGCTCGACGGGCTTATGCACGGTCTGAGCGTTGCCCTTCAGCCGTCGATCCTCATCTATTCCCTGTTCGGGGCCTTTCTCGGCACCTTTGTCGGCGTCCTGCCCGGCATCGGCGCCATGGCGGCGATCACGCTTTTGCTGCCGATCACCTATTACATCTCGCCCGAAGCGGCGATCGTCATGCTCGCCGGGGTCTATTACGGCGCCCAGTATGGCGGTGCGGTCGCGTCCATTCTCCTGAGATTGCCGGGCACGCCGCAATCGGTGGTCACGACCCTGGACGGCTATCCGCTGGCCCAGAAGGGGCGGGCGGGGCTGGCCCTGTTCACCTCGATGATCTCGTCCTTTTCCGGGTCGCTTCTCGGCATCGCCATTCTCATCGGCCTGGCCGGCTGGCTATCCCAGGTCGCTACCGCGTTCGGCGCCGCCGATTACGCGGCGATGATGATCATGGGGTTGATCGCCGCCTCGACCATCAGCTCGTCCAATACGGCCAAGAACCTCGCCATGGTCGTTCTCGGCCTCATCCTCGGGCTGATCGGCACCGACGTGAATTCCGGCGTGCAGCGCTTCACCTTCGGTCAGACCGAACTGATGGACGGGCTCAACATGGTGGCGCTGGCCATGGGTCTGTTCGGCGTGGCCGAGGTCATCAACAATATCGGCAATGCCGACCGGCACGCCCGGCCGGATCGGGTGCGGCTGAGTTCGCTGATCCCCAGTTGGGACGAGATCAAGCGCCTGCCCCTGCCGATCCTCAGAGGGACGAGCATTGGCGGCTTTTTCGGCGCCCTTCCGGGCACCGGCTCGACCATTTCGTCTTTCCTCGCCTATGCGCTCGAACGGCGTGTATCCAAAACGCCGGATCGGTTCGGCGAAGGCCAGATGGAGGGGATTTCGGCGCCGGAAGCGGCCAATAATTCCGCTTCGATCACCGCCTTCGTACCGACCCTGACGCTCGGCATTCCCGGCGATCCGATCATGGCGCTGATGCTCGGCGCCCTGGTCATTCACGGCGTCCAGCCCGGCCCGCAGATGCTGGAAGCGCGGCCCGACATGTTCTGGGGGCTGGTCGTCAGCTTCGGTATCGGCAATCTTTTCTTGTTGCTCATCAACCTGCCGTTGATCGGCATCTGGGTGTCGATGCTGAGGATTCCGTTCCGCTGGCTTTACCCGGCCATCATCGTTTTCATCAGCCTCGGGGTCTATTCGGTACGCGGCTCCAGCCTCGACATCATCATGGTCGCCGGTATCGGCATAATCGGGCACGCCCTGTCGCGTGCCAAGTTCAACCCGGCCCTGTTGCTGCTCGGATTCGTGCTCGGTCCGTTGATCGAAACCAATCTGAGGCGCGCCATGCTGATTGCGCGCGGTGATCCAATGACCTTTGTTGAGCGCCCGATCGCGTGCGGCTTCGTTATCGCCACGCTCGTGTTGATCGCGTTGCCGATCGTCAAACAGGTGCGCACCAGATTTTTCGATTGACCGTTACAAACACGTGTCGCCGGGGTGCCGAGCGAACAAACCCCGGCATTTTTTCTTTACCTCGAACCGGCCGGTCATCCCGCTTGTCTGACGGATGACGGGACGTCCAGCCGCGTCCTGTCGCCCTAGATCATTTCACCGTTTCATTGAAACGCTGAAATGATCCAACTCTTTGTTTTGTCGCGTTTTCGAATTGCAAAACCGATATCTACTTTTGCTAAAAAACGCTCTAGACCAGACAACGCAAGACCGAAAGCGATCAACGAGAGTGTCTCGTGTTCAATTGTCACGTCCCGAGTTTATAGCCGGATGGATCTTGGAAACTGAGTAATATTGGTAATATGTATTCTGATTGATAGGGTTCAATTTGAAATGATTTGGGCTTGATTGGGAAGGTGTGCTGTCGATGGCCGCCAAGCGGATCTCCGTCGCACGCGGAAAAACAAGTCGGATTTTAGGTTCCTACGCGGCGCTCTTTCTGTTCTTCCATGTCAGAAAAGCTCGAAATGCGAAGGAATTACCTCGATTAGCCTGCGAAGTGGCGAAGAAGGACTCTCTCTGGCGTTGCGTTTTTTACGAAGAAAAACAACGGCGGGGCCATCTGAACAATCGTTTCCGGAGTCAACCCGAGATAGGAAAATCAAATCCCACATTTTATTTACTTTAAGTAGGTATCTCTAACGAGTCGAAATTATCGCCGTAGGACGCGTAACAATTTCCGCCGAGGGTGATATGTGGGCTTTGTTCAATAACATCAAAATTTCCACGAAACTTTACGGGCTCATTGGTGCAGGACTCGCCATATTCGCCATCGCCATGATTGCGAGCGCTGTTTACGGTCAATACGGCCGCGAAACCGAACGCAAGACCAGTCTCATCAGCCTCGATCAATCGGTCGTGACCATGATCGGGACCTATTATGAAATGGAAAAAGCCGGTGTTCTGTCCCGCGAGGAGGCGCAGACCCAGGCGATGAGCGCCGTTCACGGCATGCGCTACGATACGGACGGCTATTTCTGGATCAATGATCTCGACGCCGTCATGATCATGCATCCGACCAATCCCAAACTGGACGGCACCGATGTTTCCGGCATAACGGATCCGAAAGGGACCCACATCTTCGTCGAATTCACCAAGATCGCCAAAAATGAAGGGCAGGGTTTCGTCGATTATTACTGGCCCAAGCCGGGACTCGACCGGCCGGTCGAGAAAATTTCCTATGTCGAACTTTTCGAGCCGTGGGGTTGGGTGATCGGAACCGGCGTCTATGTCGACGATCTCGCGGCAATCTTTTGGGAAAATATGAGAATCATTCTTGCCGGGATCGTGCTCATCGTGCTGTCGACGGCGGTGCTTGCCTATTTGGTCATCCGCAGCTTCGTCAAGCCGCTCGACCTGCTCAAAAAGGCCATCGGCGAGATCGCCAAGGAAAACACCGATGTCGAACTCGAATGCGGCAAGCGCAAGGACGAGATCGGCGAGATTTCCTGCGCGGTCATCGTGCTTCGGGACTCCGTGGTCGAACGCAAGGAATTGCGCATCCAGCAGGCCGAACAGCAGCGCGTGATGGACGAAGAACGCTCGAAAACCGAGACGGAACGTCAAAAGCACGCGGAAGAGGTACAGGCTGCCGCCGATGCCCAGGCGCACGCCATCGATATTCTGGGCGCGGCGCTCGAAAAACTGGCCGACGGGCGGCTCGACACCCACATCACCGAACAGTTTTCCGGTCAGCTCGACAAGGTGCGCGAGGCGTTCAACCGGACCGTCGCGCAGTTTTCCGAGATCGTCGTTCGTTTGCGCAACACCTCACGCGGCGTCAAGACGGCGACGGGCGAGATCTTGTCCGGGGCCAACGATCTTTCGGAACGCACCACCAAGCAGGCGGCGACCATCGAAGAGACCTCGGCCGCCATGGAACAATTGGCCCATACCGTCATGGACAACGCCAAGCGCGCCGGCGAAGCCAGCAACGAGGCCGACAGGGCGTCCGCCACCGCCGAAGAGGGCGGCAAGGTCATGGCCGAGGCCAACGAGGCCATGGAACGGATCTCGGCATCTTCCTCCAAGATCTCCAACATCATCGGCATGATCGACGACATCGCCTTCCAGACCAACCTTCTGGCCTTGAACGCTTCGGTCGAGGCGGCACGGGCCGGGGAAGCCGGCAAGGGCTTTGCCGTGGTTGCTGTGGAAGTCAGGCGTCTGGCGCAGAGTTCGGCGGAAGCTTCGTCCGACGTCAAGGCGCTGATCGAGCAGAGCGCGGTTGAGGTTTCCGGCGGCACCAAGCTGGTGGCCTCGGCGACCGAAAAACTCTCGGCCATTCTCGAGGCGGTCAAGACCAACGCCAAGCAGATGGAAGAGATTGCCCGGGACAGCCGTGAACAGGCCTCCTCGATCGACGAGGTCAACACGGCTGTTCGCCAGATGGACGAGATGACCCAGCATAACGCGGCGCTGGTCGAAGAGACCAATGCAGCGATCGAGCAGACCGAATCCCAGGCCAGCGAACTCGACCGCATCGTCGAGGTCTTTACGCTCACCGAAGAAGCGCCGGCTCGTGCAAAATCTCCGGCGTCCGCGCAAAAACCTGCGGGCGCAAAGGCGCCGGGGGCCAAGACACAACAGGCAGCCAAGGCCTATCTGTCGAGCGGCAACGCCGCCATCGATCAGGACTGGAGCGAGTTCTGAGGCGTCATCCTGGATTGAACGCGACAAGGGCCCCGTCATCGGCGGGGCCTTTTTTTAGCCGATCAAACGCGGTTCGAGCGCTTCAAAAAAAAGCGAATTGCACTTTTCCGGTTCGAAACCACGATGAAATATTCAGCAAGAGCAGATCGCCCGTTTCAATCAAAACGTGATCTGATCTCGGCGTTTCACGTCGACGGCTTTGAAACCGTTCTATCGACGCGCCGATGAAACGGAACGCAGATTCACGCGGGGACAACCCGGCTCGAAAGGTGGGCGGTGGTTGACCATATCGATCCTGGACCGCTACAGACCGATCGGTCGGACTTGATGTCGGTGAGTCGCCATGCCCGCGGTCGAACCAGATGATAACGCCAAACCGAGCGGCGAAATTCCGCCTCCCTCGACGCGCGACCGCATTGTCGCGGCGAGTTTCGAACTCTTTTTGCTCCACGGGTTCGACGGGACCGGGCTAAGCCAGATCCTCAAGGCCACCGCTCTTTCCAAGGGCGCGTTCTATCATTACTTCGAGACCAAGGAGGCGCTCTATCACGAGGTGATCGAGGCCTTTTTCCTCGTTCCAATCCGCAAGTTCGATTTCGACGGGTTCGACGCGCAGAAGTTGCGAGACAGTCGAAACATCCTCGCCGGTGCCTATCTGGAACTGCCCGGGGCGGTCGAGGCGGCAGGCATCGACATGGCTCGCTATTTCGCGCTGTTTTTCGAGGCCTTTTCCCGGCTCGATGACTTTCGCACCGAAACGCGCGCCTATTACGAACGCCTTTTGAAAAGCCTCGCCCGCAGAAGCTACGAGCAGCACGAGGTCGTGCCGTCAACGGCGGAAAGCCACGCCGTCAACGTCATCGCATCTTTGGAAGGACGACTGTTCCTCAACGCCATATTCGGCGCAGACGGCATAGGCCCATTGCTGCCGCAGGCGCGGCAAGAGCAGCAAACGGAAGCGGACTGAACCGAAAACTGTCTCCGGATTTATCTCATTGTCGCCATCTGTATTACGAGAATTTCATCTCCAATCCAGATTGGCGTTAGGTCCGCTTGGTTAGGCGTAAAGGTCCGAACCACCAATTGGGATTGTGGAATTGAAAAGACTCGCTTTCATTCTGTTGCTGAGCACGGCGCTGGTCGCGCCGGTTGCGGCCGAGGCCGCCGACGTGACCGTTCAGGTCGACATGAAATCCTATAGCGGGCCCGCCGCCTATCTCGCCGTCTATGTCGTCGACGCCAGCGGCCAGTACGATTCGACCCTGTGGGTCGCGGGGCAGAAATACCGCTATCTCGGTTCCCTGCGCGGCTGGGCGCGCGGCTTTACCGCCGCCGGCGGCACCAGTCTTGACGGTATCTCGGGGGCCAGCGTCGGCAGTGGCCGGTCACTGACGATCAACGCCACGCTTTCCGACGCCCTGATCGATGCCGGCTATTCGATCGTCGTCGACACGGCGGTGGAACATGTTGGCGATGTAACCGGCGATGCTTCGGTCCCGCTCAAGAGCGGTGGCGGCAGCGCGGCGGGGCAGGGCTTTGTCGGCCAGTTGACGGTCAAGATGTAAAACGAGCCGGGAACGGTATCATGCTGCGCAAACTGCATGCCTGGCCGGCCCTTGCCGCCGGGCTCCTCGTCGTCTTCATGGCCCTGACCGGCGCTGTTTTATCGCTGCAGCCGGTTTTCGCCAGTTTTTCGGCGCCGGCCAACGGCGTTGCGGCATCGTCCGATCTGGCGACGCTCGCCGCCGGCGTTGCCAGCCATATCGCGGGGGTCGAGCATCTCGTCAGGCGCGCAAACGGCGAACTGATCGCCTATTCCATGGGCGCGTCCGGGCCGGCGGCCGATATCGTCGATGCGGTGGGCAACAGCCTTGGCGCCTATCGGCCTTCCGCCTTTTTCCAGTTCGTCACCGATCTGCACCGGGCCTTCCTCGGCGGAGATGCAGGACGCATGGTCGCCGCGCTGGCCGCCGCAACGCTGATCGTTCTGAGCCTTGGCGGCGTGGTGCTGCTGGTCAAGCGGCTCGGGGGCTGGAGGCGTTTGTTCGCTCCGGCCAAAGGAACGCTGTCGCAACGTTTTCATGTCGAATTGTCGCGGATCGGCGCCCTCTTGCTGACGGTTCTATCGGCAACGGGCCTGTGGATGGCGCTGACCTATTTCGGCGTGGTCGGCGCCGCCGACACGGGCTTTTCCTTCCCGCCGCAATCGAACGGCAGCACGATCATGGCGACGGCCGACATGCCGGCTCTTGCCGGTGTGGCGCTCAATGATCTCCGTGAACTGGTCTTTCCCGTCGCAGGTGATGCCGGTGATGTCTTTACCGTCATCACCGCGTCCGGTTCGGGCTATGTCGATCAGACGAACGGGCAATGGCTCGATTTCACGCCCAACACGGTTTGGGAGAACGTCTACCAGCTCGTTTATACGCTTCATACCGGTCAAGGCGTCTGGTGGTATGCCCTTTTGCTCGGGGCGGGGGCGCTAAGCGTGCCGGCCCTGTTCGTGACCGGTCTTTTCATGTGGGTCCAGCGTCGACGTGCCGGCGTGCGCATCCGCAACAACGCCCGTCCGCAAGCGGCCGACACGATCATTCTGGTCGGCTCCGAGGGCAACACGACCTGGGGGTTCGCGGCGACCCTGCACAAGGCGCTGACCGAAAACGGGCACGTTGTGCATGTGGGCCCGATGAACGGGATCCAGAAGAGCTACCGCTCGGCTGAGCGCCTCATCGTCATGGCGTCAAGCTATGGCAATGGCGACGCGCCAGCCTCGGCCCGGCACTTCCTTATCCGGCTCGCCGGGTTCGAGCCCAGGCCGGGGCTCGGCGTCGCGGTGCTCGGATTCGGTGACCGCAGCTTTGTCGATTTCTGCGGCTATGCGAAACGACTCGAGACGGCTGTCGCCAAAAAGGGTCTTGTGCCGCTTGTCGCTTTCACCGCCATCGACCGCCAGTCCGCCCAGAGCTTTGCCGAATGGGGTTTGGCGCTCGGCCGCGCGCTCGGCGAAGACCTTGTGCTCCGGCACAGGATCGACTTGCCGAAAACGAAGCGATACGTGCTCGAATCCCGGCGCGATTTCGGTCAACCCGATCAGGCGCCGCGCGCCATCCTCCGGTTCAGGCCGGTCGGCCGGTCCGGATTTGGTTCGGGGTTTGAGGCTGGCGATCTCATCGGCATCGTACCGCCGGGAAACGCGGTTCCGCGCTATTATTCGCTGGCCTCAGCCGCGCGCGACGGCTTTATCGAGATCTGTGTGTCCAAACAGCCGGGTGGTCTGTGCTCGGGCTTTTTGTGCAACATGGAGCCCGGCACGGAAATCGACGGCTTCATCAAGACCAATCCGGCCTTCCGCGCCCCCAGGGGTAAAAGCCCGTTGATCCTGATCGGTGCCGGCACCGGCATCGCGCCCTTTGTCGGGCACCTGCGCGCCAACCGCCGCCACAGGCAGGCCTATTTGTATTGGGGCGGGCGCGATCCCGGTTCGGATTTCCTGTTCCGCGAGGAACTGCTCGATTTCCGCAAGGACGGTCGCCTGTCCGGCGCCAGGATCGCCTTCTCCCGAACCGGCACACGCCGCTACGTTCAGGACGAATTGCGCGACGACGGCGCTTTCCTGCGCGATTGCGTTGCCAAGGGCGCCTCAATCCTGATCTGCGGCGGTGCGGGTATGGCGCGTGGCGTCACCACGACGCTGGATGATGTGCTGGCGCCGCTCAAACTGACCAGCGCCGCCCTGAAACAGGCGGGTCGGCTGGCCGAGGACGTCTATTGATGAAAGTCGTGGCGGCGGGGCCGGCCACGCGGTCCAACACGCTTCGGCGCTTTGCGCTCAACGGGCCGACCATGGGCACGCGCTGGTCGGCGGTCTTTTTCGCCGCGCCGGAGATCGATCCGGGTGATATCACGACAAAGGTGCAGGCGGCGCTCGACCGGGTCGACGGGCAGATGTCGCCCTGGAAGCCGGAATCGGTGTTGAGCGTGTTCAATCGCGCACCGGCCGGAACCTGGATCGATCTGCCCGACGAGAGCTTTGCCGTTGTCACGGCGGCGCTCGAGATCAACGCCCTGACCGCGGGGGCGTTCGATCCTTTCGTCGGGGAGCCCGTCATGGCATTCGGCTTTGGCGCCGACGGCCCGGAGCCCGATCCCTTGCGCATTACCCAGCTTTCAAAAGTCTGGGCGGGACGCGCGCGCGCCATCGGCTTCGACCGCATCCAACACCGCATCAGCCGCAAGGGCGCGGTGCTGCTCGATCTTGGCGGCATCGCCAAGGGATATGGGGTCGACCGCATGTCCGAGGTTTTGACTGGGCTCGGCATTTCACGCCATCTGGCGTCCATTGATGGCGAGGTCCGGGCCGAGGGCATGATGGCGGCGGAACAGGGCTGGCGCGTCGGCATCGAGCGGCCGGATGAAAAGGCGCGCGATACCCTTGTTGGCATCGAGATCGCCGACATGGCGCTTGCGACCTCCGGCACCTACCGGCACGCGCATGTCGTCGACGGGCGAACACTGTCGCACACCATCGATCCGGGAACCGGCCGGCCGGTCGAAAACGATCTCTTGTCGGTCTCGGTCCTTGCCGACACCAGTATGATCGCCGACGCGCTGGCGACGGCGTTGATGGTGATGGGCCGGCAAAAGGGGCTCGCTTTTGCAAAACAACATGGTTTGCCGGCTCTGTTGGTTGCGAAAGGTCCGGATGGGGAGCAAACGCTCTTTCCGACCGATCGGTTTGTCGAGATCACCGGGCTGACAAAACCGGTCTGATGCCGGCGGGCTAGCCTTCTGATCGATCTTGTTTCGCCACAATCAGCCTTTGCGCGTTTGCCATATCTTCGAAATAACACTCGAAGTCGTCCCGGTGCTTGACACCGGGACCCACTCGCATCGGCAATCTGCCGAAGCACTTATTGATCAAGGTATTGTTTATGTAAGCGTTTTGTTGGCAGGCAGGAAAAGCCACCGGCATGGATACGCGTTGCACGGCGCGTGGTTCCCGGCATCAAGTACGGGGACGACCATGAAAAGGATGGAGACGCTTTGTGAAAACACCACGGCCGAAGCCGATCACCCGATATGCACCTGGGCGTCATCCATTTGTACCGGCATCACGCTCGAAAAGGCGAAAGGGCCCTTGCGGACCCTTGAAAAATCGAACGCTTCGATTTGTGGGGATTTTGGAGCGGGCGATGAGATTCGAACTCACGACATCAACCTTGGCAAGGTTGCGCTCTACCCCTGAGCTACGCCCGCTTGTCGGTCTTTGCACTGAAAGCCCGTGGGGCTTGGCGCAGAGCCGGTGGGCGCCTATATGCCGAAATCGACAGGTGTTTGCAACCGAAAACTCATCGGTTTTGCGACGCAATCGAAGACTTGCATAATACCCGGGGTCTCTGCGACAACGGGCACGAAAAGGTTATCCCGCCAAACCGGCCCGCATCAGGCGGCTCAGGTGCCAGAAAAGGGGCGGGATCGGATGAAAAACTGCGCCGAAGCGCGACGATGCGGCCCGGGGTCGCATGTCGGTTTCGGGTCTGCAACAAGGATGGGAAGAACATGAGTCTGGGAAATGGCGTAGCCGCCAATGGCGGGGGAACCGGTGCCCATGTCGTCAACGCAACGACGGCGAGCTTTCAAAAAGATGTGATCGACGCATCGATGGCCCAGCCGGTCCTCGTCGATTTCTGGGCACCCTGGTGCGGTCCGTGCCGAACGCTCGGGCCCGCGATCGAGCGGGTGGTCGGTGATCAGAACGGCAAGGTCAAGCTGGTCAAGATCAATGTCGACGAGAATCAGGAAATCGCCGGGCAGTTCCGGGTGCAGTCCATCCCGACGGTCTATGCCTTTGCCGGCGGCAAGCCGGTCGACGGATTCATGGGCGCCCTGCCGGAAAGCGAGATCCGCCGTTTCGTCGAAAAACTGTTGCAGACGGCCGGCAACGAGGAACCCGGCGCCGCCGAACTGGCGCAGGTGCTGAGCGCCGCCAAGGATGCGGTGATGGCCGGCGATTTCGCCACGGCCGAACAGATCTATGGCGCCATTCTCGAACAGCAGCCGGACAATGCCGAGGCGCTTGTCGGTCTTGCCGTTCTCTACCAGACGGCGGGCGAAATGGAGCAGGCCAAGAAGGTGCTCGCGGCGGTGCCGGCCGAGGCGCAGAAAAGCGCCGAATATCAGGCCCTCGTCAAGGCCATTGCCCTGGCCGAGGAGGCCGCGGGGATCGGCTCGGTCGAAGAGCTCGAGCGGCGCATCGCGGCCAACGAAAACGATCATCAGGCGCGCTACGATCTGGCTATTGCCCTTAATGCCAAGGGGTTCCGTGTCGAGGCGGCCGAGGCACTGGTCGCCCTGATGCGGCGCGACCGGACCTGGAACGACGATGCGGCCCGCAAGAAGCTCCTCGAACTGCTCGAGGCCTGGGGTCCCAAGGACCCGGCCACCCTCAAGGGCCGTCGGCTTTTGTCGTCCGTACTGTTTTCGTGAAGGGGTGAATCCGGTTTGCATAAAGCTGCCCGCATAGAGGAGTTGCCTGACAGCGCCCCGGTCTTTCCGCTGAACGGGGCGCTGCTGCTGCCGCACACCAACCGGCCGCTCAACGTGTTCGAGCCGCGCTACATCGACATGGTCGATGCCGCACTCGGCGCGGAGCGGCTGATTGTTCTGGTCCAGCCGCTTGAGGCCGGTGAAGAATCGCCCGAAGGCAAGGACGTGGTTTTGCGGGATATCGGCTGTCTCGGACGGATCGTCCATTTCGAGGAAAACTCGGAAGGGCGCTATCTCATCGTGCTCGAAGGCCTGTGCCGGGTTCGTCTCGGCGAAGAGGAGCTCAACGATTCCGCTTTCCGGCGCTTTGCCATCGATGCGACCGGTTACGATGCCGATCTCGAGCCGATCCAGGGCGAGGAGGCGGTCGATCGCGATCGTTTCATCCAGGCGCTCAGAACCTATGCCGACTTCGCCGGTTTCGACATCGACTGGGACGAGGTTGCCGAAACCGGTACCGCCGATCTCATCAACCTGTCGGCCATGCTGGCGCCTTTCGGTCCGCCGGAACGCCAGCTTCTGCTCGAATCGCCAACGCTCAAGGCGCGCGCCGAAGCGCTGATGGCGATTGCCGAGGTGGAAATGGTCCGGGCCCATGCCGGCCACACGCTGCAGTGATATGAAGGACCGCGAACTCGACCGCCATATGCTCGAAATGCTGGTCTGTCCCCTGACCAAGACCCGGTTGACGCTGTCCGCCGATCATAACGAGCTGATCTCGCGCGCGGCGCGCATGGCTTTTCCCATTCGTAGGGGCGTGCCTTTGTTGACCATCGACGAGGCGCGCAATCTCACCGAAGAGGAAGTGCAAAAGCTCGAAGAGTAGTCTTCGGGGCTTGGCTGAAACGACGCTTAGGGCCGGGCGATTTAGTTGCAATAAATCGCCCGGCCCTTTCCTTTTGTCGTCGCATCGGGTGATGCGAAAAACCGGTTTCCACTTTTTCGCCCGATGCTCCGATGTCGTTGCGGGGCGCTTTCGGGGTCGACCTGCGAGCGGTGTGGCAATCCACCGGCGCCTCAACGCGCGTCAGGATCGATGGATTGCCGCGTTTAGCGTCAATCACGCGTCATGACGACACCGGGCGCCAAAACGTGAGCCGATTCAGTCCAGCGGCTTTTTCATGAACGCCGCGAAGGCGTCGGCGTAGTCCTCGTGCCAGCGGGAAAGCGCGGGGCGGTTTTCGATCATGTCGAGCGCCTGCCAGAGAATGCGCTTGTTGTCCATTTCGGTGCTCGTCTCACCGTCCGGACAGATGATGTAGAAATCCTCGTTGTCGAGACGGTCGAAAAGATATCCGGCAACCTGATCGGCCGTCCAGGCGCCGGGACGATGTTCATGATCGCCGGTCGTCGTCCAGCCGGGCACGAGCAGATGGGCGGAGACCTTGCCCTCTTCACGCTGCCTGAGATCGCGGGCGAGGTTCATCGTATAGCCGTTGAGCGCCGCCTTGACGCTGTTGTAGGCGGGATTGCCCGGTGGATGGGTAATGCCCTGCTTCGAGCCGGTATTGACGATCAGTGCGGCCTCGTTTGCGGCGAGCATGGCCGGCAGGAAGGCGGAAATCCCGTTGAGGACGCCGAAGAAGTTGACGTCGAAAACCCGGCGCCAGGTCTCGAGCGGATCGAGAATGCCGCCCGGACCGCCGTGTACGAACAGCGCGGCATTGTTCATCAAAAGGGCCGGCGTCCCCATGTCCTTGAGAACGCGGTCGGCCACCGTTTGGTAGGCGACCCGGTCGGAGACATCGATGTTGAAACCGGCGATCCTGACGCCCGGTGCGGCGTGCGTGCCAAGCTCCGCCTCGGCCTCGGCGAGTTTTCGGGCGTTGGTATCGATCAGGGCAAGGTGCAGACCGGCCGCGGCGAGGCGCTGTGCGACCGCCCGGCCAATCCCGCTGGCACCGCCTGTGATGACGGCCGTGCGTCCGTTCGTAAGGGCCCGATGCATGGGGTTTCTCCTTGCTGTCGCGTTTGTGTAGTCTTTTTATGCGGAGATTCGATCTATTGGCCAATGGCCGCCATGGGTATCCCGGAGATCGTGATCACGCCGAGCGCCCGGCAAAACCAATTGGGAGGTCCTCTTGATGCCGACAACACGCGAGAAGCTTTCGCTTCTGTGGATATTTCTCTTTCTCAATTTCATCTTCTGCGATGTCTTCACCCTGTTCTACGCCCCCAGCCTGGGCGAATTGATGACAGGGGTCATGGGTGGCATGGTGATGGACCAATCCTTCCTGCTGATCTTCTCGATTCTGATGGAACTCGGCCTCGTCATGGTGCTGGTGTCCCGGCTTGCTGCCTTTAATTACGCCCGCTGGGCCAATCTCGCCATCGGCGCCGCCCTTTTCGTCGTACAGGCAGGTTCGGTGCTGACCCCCGGCCTGACGATGCACTATGTTTTCTTCTCCTTGGTGGAGCTCGCAACCCTGCTCTGGATCCTCCTGACGGCCTGGAACTGGCGCGAAGAGGCCTGATTCGCATCGAAACAGGACCTTTGGTCTTGTTTCCGTCACGACAACGGGATAGAGGACACGCTTCAAGTACATGAACGCGTGCAGGGATTGTTGTTGTCCGGCTGCGCGTGACATCAAATCCAGCCACAGATACGACCCGACCCATGAAATTGCGCAATATCGCGATCATTGCCCATGTCGACCATGGCAAGACCACGCTGATCGATGTTCTCCTCAAGCAGTCCGGTGCGTTTCGCGAGAACCAGCGGGTCGAAGAACGCATGATGGACTCCAACGACCTGGAGCGCGAGCGCGGCATCACCATTCTGGCCAAGGTCACCTCGCTGATGTGGGGCGATACCCGCATCAACATCGTCGATACGCCCGGCCATGCCGATTTCGGCGGCGAGGTGGAGCGCATCCTGTCGATGGTCGACGGCGTGGTGGTTCTGGTCGACGCGGCCGAAGGGCCGATGCCGCAGACCAAGTTCGTGCTTTCCAAGGCGTTGGCGCTCGGGTTGAAGCCGATCGTTGCCATCAACAAGATCGACAAGCCGGACGAGCGCCATGTCGAGGTGCTCAACGAGGTGTTCGACCTGTTCGTGGCGCTCGACGCCCATGAGGAACAGCTCGATTTCCCGGTGCTTTACGGCTCGGCCAAGCAGGGCTGGATGGCGCACGATCCGCAAGGTCCAAAGGACACCATCGCGCCGCTCCTCGATCTGGTGGTTTCCCACGTTAAGGAACCCGAGGTTGAAACCGGCCCGTTCCGCATGCTGGTGACGACCATCGAGCGCAATCCCTTCCTCGGCCGCATCCTCACCGGCCGCATCCAGTCCGGCACCATCAAGTCCGGCGAACAGGTGCACGCGCTTCATCGCGACGGCAAGGAAGTCGAAAAGGGGCGCGTTTCCAAGGTGCTCGCCTTCCGCGGCCTCGAACGCCAGCCGATCGCCGCCGGCGAGGCGGGCGACATCGTCGCCATCGCCGGGCTCGAAACCGCGACCGTGGCCGATACCATTGCCGCCATGGAAATCTCCGACCCCATTGCGGCGCGGCCGATCGATCCGCCGACCCTTTCCATGACCTTCCGCATCAATGACGGTCCGTTCGCCGGTCGCGAGGGCGACAAGGTGCAGTCGCGCGTCATCCGCGAACGGCTGTTGCGTGAGACCGAGGGCAATGTCGCCATCAAGGTGACCATGGGCACCGACGCCGACAGTTTCGAAGTGGCGGGGCGCGGCGAATTGCAGCTTGCCGTTCTCATCGAAACCATGCGGCGCGAGGGATTCGAAATGACGGTCGGGCGTCCCCGCGTGCTGATGCACGAGGAAAACGGGGTGACGCTCGAACCGATCGAGGAAGTCATCATCGACGTCGACGACGAGTTTTCCGGCGTGGTGGTGCAGAAACTGACCGAACGCAAGGGCGACCTCATCGAAATGCGCCCCTCCGGCCACGGCCGCACCCGCTTGCGCCTGCACGTGCCGACGCGGGCTCTGATCGGCTATCAGTCGGAGCTTTTGGGCGACACGCGCGGCACCGCCATTTTCAACCGGCTGTTCTACGGTTACGAGCCCTATAAGGGCGCCATGCAGGGCCGACGCACCGGCGTGCTCATTTCCAATTCCAACGGCACTTCGGTGGCCTATGCCCTGTGGAATCTCGAGGATCGCGGCCCCATGCTCATCGATCCGGGCATCGACGTCTATGAAGGCATGATCATCGGCGAGCACACGCGCGAGAATGATCTCGAGGTCAATCCGGTCAAGGGCAAGCAGTTGACCAATATCCGCACGACCTCCAAGGACGAGGCGGTGCGACTGACCCCGCCCAAGCGGCTCTCGCTCGACCAGGCGCTCGGCTACATCGCCGACGACGAATATGTCGAGGTCACCCCGAAGAACATCCGCTTGAGGAAGATCCACCTCGATCCCAACGCCCGCAAGCGCGCCTTCCGGGCGGCGCAGGCAAGCTAGGGCGTTTCCGGGATAAGTGGATACTGTTATCCGTCCAGAAGCGCGGCTGGCATAGGCTGGTCTTCATTCTGCTGCAGAGAGCAAGAACATAGGCAAATATTCGCCGGGCATTGTTGAGGTGGTAAATCATAACCACCTCGAAATGGCTGATTGATAGTGACGTTTGTCTATCCTGTGAGGTATGGATCTCTCGCAGAACTAATAATAGCATTATTATATATAGTAATAACGACTGTACCGGCCAAGCTGCTAGCTGCGCCAATAAAGAAAGAAATTAATTCTTTCTTTGTAATTGTTGGTAATACAATATTTTTATTACTCATTGCACGCAGTCCCGGCTTTGAGTTTTCTCAAATTTGAGACTGATACAATATAGAGTGAACAGGTAATTCTTTGTTAACGATACGCGATGCGCCGGTGAGGCTGTCCGTCAGTTTTCAGCGTCGTGTCAACGCCGCTTCCAGCCGGTCGACTGCCTCCGCCAGGTTCTCGTCGACGATGTGCAGGTATTGCGTCCAATCGTCGAAATGATGCAGGTCCGCGGCGCCGTCGGAAATGCCCCTGAGAGCCACCAGGGGCACTTCGAAGCGCATGGCGGCGCGCTTGAGGGCAAAGGTCTCCATATCGACCATGTCGGCGTCTATAGCGTCATAGGCGACGCCTGAGACGATATCGGCGCCGCTCGATAGCCGCTTGACCGGCAGGCCGGGCACGGGCGTGTCGAGTAAAAGCTCGATCGGCAGATCCATGAACGGCGTCTCACCCTTTTTGAAGCCGAGCGGAGAGGCGTCCATGTCGCGATAAGAGACCGTCCCTGCCTGATAGACCGTGCCTTGTTCGAGCACGCGTGAGCCGGCCGAGCCGAGCGAGACGACAAGATCGGGCAGGGTACCGGAAGCTTTTGCCTCCGCCAGCGCCAGCGCCAGCCCGATGCCGGCCTCGACCGGGCCGACATCGATCATCAGCGGCGTGATGCGCGCCGCAAGATGCGGGCCGTATTCGGCCTCGGCCGCCATGACATACAAGAGCCGATATCGGCCGACGGATTTGAGGGGAAAAGACATGGGCTCAATACGGGTCCTCGATGATTTCGTCACGTGCGCAATTAAAGCTCATGGCGGCAGTGTCGGCCCAGTACCGTGCGACTTCGTTGGCGTCGGAAATACGCCGCGCATCGATATGGGCGACATGGCAGGTATTGCCCGGCGCGAGGCTGGTGACAACCAGGATCTGTCCGTCCGGCTGAGATCCGTCGCCATATTGCAAGAAGAAATGCAGGATCGTTGCGAAGGGTTTCCAGCCGGATCTGGTTTTGACGAGCCGCCATTCCAGCGTCTCGTTGATGTCGTTGAACGGTCCGAAGGTCTGGTGCGCCGCCATCTCGTATTCGGCATTGGCGCCATAGGACACGAACATCCTGAGATCGCCCTCGGCGACATAGACCGGAATGCCCTTGTAGCCCGGACAGAACCAGGATCCGCCCAGATTGTCGCTGGTCAAAAGGGTGCATTTGTCGGTGTCGAGTTTGGTATAGGCGCTGTCGAACTGCTGCGCCATGGCTGGCGTAACCATGAGACACACGCCGAAAAGTGTGGTGAGAAGGGGTCTACCGATCATGTCCGTTCTCCTTCGCGCTTGCCTTTCTGCCGGGTCGCCGCAAAAGGTGCGACGTTTTGTCGAGCAGATGTGGATAGGGACAATGAGAATTGACGCAATTCCGGCCGGCCACAAGCCCCCGGGCGATCTCAGCGTGATCATCGAGGTCTCGACCGGCGGCATCGTGCTGGCGTAGGCGCCAAGGGATTAAGGGCAAGCGGGAAATCTTCGTTGCGGGCCTTGCCGTACGCCGTCGTCAGTGAAAAAAAGCGGGCCCGGATGGCAGACGCCTATCGGATGAGGGAGCGAATCATGAGCGGCAGGAAACTGGTGGTGCATCACGACGATCTCGGGGGCAGCCACGCCGCCAACATGGCCTATGCCGATTTATGGGAACACCGGAGGGTCTCGGCCGGTTCGATCATGATACCCGGCGCCGATCTCATGGAAATCTTCATGATGACACGGACGAGTTTTGACGACGATCTCGGCGTGCACCTGACCCTCAATGCCGAATTCGACAAAAGGCGCTGGCGGCCGCTGACCGGGGTTTCGGACAATGGCCTAACCGACAAGGACGGATTCTTTCCGAAAACGGTTGCGGAACTCCGCAATGCCGACCCGAAGGCCGTCGAGGCCGAGTGCCGGGCGCAGATTGACACGGCCGTCGCCAATGGACTGATCCTCACCCATCTCGACACCCACATGATGGCGCTCTATCTGCCCGAATTCATTTCCATCTACGAGCGGCTGGGCCAGGACTACGGCCTGCCCATCGTCATCGGCCGCAATTTCGTGGCGCAGATGGATCTGAGTGAAGCCTACAAGCCGCTGTTCAAACGGCTGGAGGCGCGCGGCAATCCGGTTTTCGACCATCTTGCCGTTTCCCCGCTCAACACGCCAGGCGCCGGGCCGGCGGATTACGCAGCGATCCTCGATGCCCTGCCGGAGGGTCTGAGCTACGCCGCCTTCCATTGCACGACGCCGGGCGATATCGAGCGGTTCGCCCCGGACGCCGCCAACCGCATCAACGAATATCGCCTGTTCAGCGCCGGCACGCTCAAGGAAATGATGGACGAACGCGGCATCGAAATGGTGGGGATGCGCGGAATCGCGCAAGGGTTGCAGGGCTGAGAAAACCCAGGCCGCCGCGCGGATAAAGACCTGACGCGGACTTTGCGCACGATTTTCGCCCGATTGTTCTGCATTCTCGAGGGTATCTTGCAACCGCCAAAGCCGTCCGGATGGCCTTTTCCTCGCCCGGCCCGGTGGGGCTTTCCGCCGCGCTCGGTCTACATGTTGTTTTCTTCGCCTGGGCGGGACTGTTCGTACGGCCAGCGCCGCTGCCCGACACCGAGGAACAGGTGGTGCTGGTCGAACTCGTTGCGGCACCGGACGTCACAATAGCCACGCAAGCGGGTGAGTCGCCGGGACCGGGTGCCCCGGTGGCGTCCGAAGCCGTCGTTTCCGCGCCTGAGGACACGGCCAGTCCGGAAAAAACCACGTCTTTGATCGCAGCGACCAGACTGATGGCCGGCAGCGTTTTTGCCGATCCGCGCAACGCCGAAGCGCGGGCAATGCTTGAGCTCATCGTCCCGTCGGTTCGGCGCGAACAGGTCTGCGGCGTCGAGGCGATGGAGCAGATCAAGCTCGAAACGCCGCAGCGCCGGCCGGAATGCGTCATCGCCTATGCCTATGACGATGCGCAAATCGACGGCGACCAGGTGACGGCGCGGGGCGCGGCGGTGCTGATCGGCACGATCTGGTTCCGGCTCGAATACGAATGCGTTCTTGGCGTCGATCTCGTCTCGGTCAAAACCTTCCGCTACCGCATCGGTGATGTCATTTCCCAAGAGGAGGTCGAACGGCTTGAGCTCGCGACCTGCCAGTGAGAGGCGCGGGCAGGAAAAAGGCCCGGGATGTCTCCCGGGCCTTCCTTGTCTTTTTTTTGGGTCTCCGGATCGGGGTCCGGAGCGAAGGGCCGCTATCAGGCTGCCATGACCGCGAGGAGCAAGAGCGCCATGATGTTGGTGATCTTGATCAGCGGGTTGACGGCCGGACCAGCGGTGTCCTTGTAGGGGTCGCCGACGGTGTCGCCGGTGACGGACGCCTTATGGGCATCCGAACCCTTGTAGTGGACCTGGCCGTTGGAATCCGTGAAGCCGTCTTCGAACGACTTCTTGGCATTGTCCCAGGCACCGCCGCCCGTCGTCATGGAGACGGCGACGAACAGGCCGGTGACGATCACGCCCATCAGGGACGCGCCGAGAGCGGCGAAACCCTGTGACGGTCCGGCAATCCAGGTGATCACGAAGTAGATCACGATCGGTGACAGAACCGGCAGCAGCGAGGGAACGATCATTTCCTTGATCGCGGCCTTGGTCAGCATGTCGACGGCACGGCCGTAATCCGGCTTTTCCTTGCCTTCCATGATGCCCGGCTTTTCCTTGAACTGGCGACGGACTTCCAGAACCACCGCCTGGGCGGCGCGGCCAACCGCGGTCATCGCGATACCACCGAAGAGGTAAGGCAGCAAACCGCCGAAGATCAGGCCAACCACGACGAACGGGTTGGACAGATCGAAGCTGACATTGAGATGCGGGAAGTACTCGTGCAGGTCCTGGGTATAGGCCGCGAACAGCACCAGCGCGCCGAGGCCCGCGGAGCTGATGGCATAACCCTTGGTCACGGCCTTGGTGGTGTTGCCCACCGCGTCGAGCGCGTCGGTGTTCTTCCTGACCTCCTTGTCGAGACCGGCCATTTCGGCAATGCCGCCGGCATTGTCGGTCACGGGACCGAAGGCGTCGAGGGCGACGATCATGCCGGCAAGCGACAGCATGGTGGTCACGGCGACGGCGATACCGAACAGGCCCGCCAGCATGTAGCTGACGATGATGCCGGCAATGATGACCAGCGCCGGCAGAGCGGTCGACTCGAGCGAGACGGCCAGACCCTGGATGACGTTGGTGCCGTGGCCGGTGATCGATGCTTCGGCGATCGAGTTGACCGGACGCTTGTTCGAACCGGTGTAGTACTCGGTGATGATCACGATGAGAGTGGTGATCACCAGGCCGACGAGGCCGGAGAAGTACAGCGACAGCGGGGTGAAGCCGCCGAGATCGACGTCAAGGCTGCCGAAGACCAGCCAGATGACCGGGAACAAGACGACGAGCGACATGACGCCGGTGGCGATCACGCCCTTGTAGAGCGCACCCATGATGTTGTTGGAGGCGCCGAGCTTGACGAAATAGGTGCCGATGATCGAGGTCACGACACAGGCGCCGCCGATGGCGAGCGGCAGGATCATGCCCGGGATCTTCATCTCGAGCGGCAGAACGATCGCGGCCAGAACCATGGTGGCGACAGCGGTCACCACATAGGTTTCGAACAGGTCGGCAGCCATGCCGGCGCAGTCGCCCACGTTGTCGCCCACGTTGTCGGCGATGGTGGCCGGGTTGCGCGGATCGTCCTCGGGGATGCCCGCTTCGACCTTACCGACCATATCACCGCCGACGTCCGCACCCTTGGTGAAGATGCCGCCGCCAAGACGGGCGAAGATGGAAATCAGCGAAGCGCCGAAGCCGGTGGAGACCAAGGCATTGACCATGGCACGGCCGGTCGGATCGAAGCCGAAGAACTTCCACAGGACCGAAAAGTAGATGGTGACGCCGAGAAGGCCGAGGCCGGCGACCAGAAGGCCGGTGACCGCGCCCGATTTGAAGGCCATTTCAAGACCGCCCGCGAGCGACTTGGTTGCGGCCTGGGCGACGCGGACATTGGCGCGTACCGAAACGTTCATGCCGATGAAGCCGGCGGAAGCCGACAGGACGGCGCCGATCAGAAAGCCGATGGCGGAAGCCGCACCGAGCAGAATGAAGGCGATGATGAAAATGACCACGCCGACGATGGCGATGGTCGTGTACTGGCGCTTGAGATAAGCTTGGGCGCCTTCACGTACCGCAGCAGAAATTTCCTGCATGCGGGCGGTGCCGGCGTCGGCGGCCATCAGGCCGCGCGTCGTGACGACGCCATAAACGATCGACAGCGCTCCCGCGATGACGATCAGCCAGAGTGCAAGGTCCATGGGTAACCCTCTTGTTTTTAGTTCGTGCTCTCCGGGTCCGGCTGGGCCGGACAACGTGCAAACGCCGGGCAAGGCAGAGGTGCCTTCCCCCGAAAATGGCGAACGTATGGCAAATTGGCGCCCAAGAGGCAATGAATATCGACCGAAACGCCGATCAAACAGTGATCATGCGTCGCTTTGAAACAGTTTTTTTGCCTTTGCGGAGAGCCGGTCGGGGCTGCCTTCAAGATGGAATCGCTTGAACCGGGCGGTTTCGCCCGATGTCAGGGTTACGGCTGATTTGGAAAGATCGAACGTGGCCGCGACAAGCGCGACCACCGCCTTGTTGGCCTTGCCCTTGTCCGGCACGGCGGTAACGCGCACGCGCAAGACCGTCGTGCCGTCGTCGCGGGTCTCGATGCCATCGATTCGCGTGACGCCGGCATTGGGCGTGACCCTGACAGAAAGGTCGAGCCCGGTTCCGGTCCTGCGCCAGGGAGGGATCACAACCCGCGGTAGGCCAGCATGTTCATCAAGGGATACAGAATGACCAGCCGGATAAAGATGATGGCCAGGAACAGAATGATCGGGGACATGTCGAGACCGCCGAAAACCGGCACAATACGCTGGATGGGGCGCAGGACCGGTTCGGTCAATTGGTAGAGCGCCTTGGCGATGGTCGCGACGAACTGGTTGGACATGTTGAGGATGTTGAACGCGAGCAGCCAACTGATGATCACCTGAGCGATGATGATCCAGATTACGATGTCGAGCAGAACGTCGATAAACTTCAACAGACCGAAGAGCATGCGGTATCCCCAGTTTTGAATGGCCCCGCATATCTAGTTATCCCGAACCGGTCGGGCAAGTCGGAGCTGGGTGGGCGGGCCCGGAAAGGTTAAAATAGAGGCCTCATCGTTTCCGACGCAAGGTAACCTGCGGGCAGATTAGGACAAGGGGGTTTGTTGCAATGCGGTAAACGCTCACGCCGTGCTGTCGGCGGCGGGGTCGGCCCCGTTTTTGATTTCCCGGCGCAAAAGAGTGCGCTGGCGGGTCGAGATGCCGATCAGTTCGGCGACGCGCCAGACCATGTTGTCCTCAAGTTCGTGATTGACCCCGTCGGCGAAGACCACCTGCCACATCAGGCGGATGATATCGAGCCGTTCGGTTTCGGGCAGGCGGGAAAGCGCGGCGGTGAACTGGTAGAAATCGACTGATTCGGCGTCGCGGCGCGTTGCTTCTGAAACCAGCTGCCTGACGTCGTCGGCGCCAAGGCCGAACTGGGCCTTCAAGACGCCGGCAATGGTCTTGCGTTCATCCTCGGTCACGACGCCGTCGATGGCGGCAAGGTGAACGAGAAGCGCCGCAACCGACAGCTTGGTGTCGGGCGGCGTGCTGCCGGTATTGGGTTGGGCGAAGAATTTGGCAAGGACATCGAACATGCGCGGGTTCCGGGTCTGAGCTTTTGCAGTCGTTTCGCTTTTCAACACACCGGCCTTCGTTATGAGCGAACTGCGGCTATTTCAGGCCGATCCAGCGTTTGAGGCGCCGCCGCATGCGGAACCAGAAATAACGATAGAACAGCTCATTGGTCATCGTATGCCTGTAGATACGGGCAAAGGCCACTGCGGACACAAGGTTCCAGGGCTTCCGCCACCCGGTATAATGCATCAGATGGGGATTGAACGCTTCGTGTGGCGGGCGTGGCTCGATGATGTTCCAGAGTTGCTCGAGTTGCAGCCAGTTGTTCTTGAAGACCAGGTTCAGGAAATCCTGGTCGTAATAGATACGATCCATCGTGCCATCGGCGATGGCCTGTTCAAGTCTGCCGAGGATGTCCGCCTTCTTCCAGGCACGCATGTCGATCACGAGCATGCCGGCGTTGAAATAGGGGTCCGCCGTATCGAACAGATCGGTCTTGTTTCTGAGATCACGACCATTGGTGATGATCTGGCTGAGAAGGTCCTGCACGCCCGCGATGGGGAACCCCTGAAGATCCATCTCGGCAAGCCACTCGATGGGCGCGCGCATATAGGTGTCGCAATCGAGATAAATCAGGCGTTCGATTTCGGACGGCAGGATTTCGGCAAACAATAGCCGCGCGTAGACGATGTTGGACAGGCGCTTGTTGTAGTGGGCGCGGGTGGCGATGTCGTTGAACAGATCGATGGCGTCGATGTCGTACCACAAAAGGGTCGCGCCGAACTCGGCCTCGATCTTTTTGAGGTCGGCGACGTGTTCGTCGCTCAGGGCGCGATGGCACAGATGAAAATTCAGATCGGTCCGACGATGCGTCGCGATGCAGACCGAGCGCATGGTGGCGTAGGCCGGCGCCCAGAAATTGTCGTCGAAAGTCAGGGCGATGTGAATCTTGTCGGTCATTGAAAGGGTCCCGGATGCGCGTTCGGCGGCAGATGCCGTGCTTAGCATAACGCGGGATGGTGGCAAGTCTGAACGCCTCATGTACTGTCCCGGCACGCCATGAAACATCAAGGTGCTTGACTCCGGAACCGATTTGTTGTTCCCTTTTTGTTCTCATTATCGGGAACGTTTCGCATGTCTGTTCATGCCCGCACCATTGCCAATCTTCATGCCGCGATTGAACGGATCGGCAGCCAATCGGTTCTGGCCGGCACCGGGGATATGGGCACGACGGGCGTGGAAACGATGCGTTTGGGCGTAAGGACCGTGGCGACGGACGGCCTGCCGCCGATCGGCGCCGGGACGTTGAACGAGATCTTTGTCGCCAATACGCGTGATGCCGGGGCGGGTTTCGGTTTCGCCCTGATGCAGGCGCAAAAACTCGTCAGCCGCAACCGTCCGGTCGTCTTGTGGCTGCAGCTTCGTGCCGAGGCCGAGGAAACGGGCCTGCCCTACGGGCCGGGGCTTTCCGGTTTCGGGTTCGATCCGCGGGCTCTGGTGCTTGTGCGCACAAAGACCGTTTCCGAACTCTTGTGGGCGATGGAAGAGGCGGCGGGGTGCGGCACCGTCGCCGCGGCGATCAGCGATGTCGCCCATGCGCACAAGGCGCTCGATTTCACCGCCTCGCGGCGCCTCAGTCTCAGGGCGGCGCGTTTCGGAACGGCCCTCGTGTTTTTGCGCAGTGGCGCGGAACGCGAGGCGAGCGCTGCCGCCCTGCGCTGGCACGTCATGCCGATCCCGAGCGCCGAAGCCGCTTTTGATGTTCGCGCGCCGGGCGTGGCGCGTTACCGGGTGACGCTCGAAAAGGGCGCCCGGCGTCTCGGGCTTCGGGCACGTCGACGCGATGCGTTCGGGCGGGATTTCTGGGATTTGCAATGGAGTGAACATGGGCTTGTTGCAGACCTTCCCGAAAGACGGGACACTACCGGAACGCGCGGCAGAACGGCGCTATCTGGCGCTTTTGCTGCCGGACTGGGCGACCGACTGTCTCAAACGGCATGACGAACATCTGATACGGTCGAACCGGCCGCTCGTCGTTTACGAAAAGCGCGACAACGCGATGCGGCTTGTAGCGCTGGACCGGGAGGCGCGCCGGGCCGGACTCGGCATTGGCCAGAGCCTGGCCGATGCCCGCGCGCTTTGCCCCGGGCTTGTCGCGCGCGAAGCCGATCATGGTTTTTTGTCGGCGATGTTCGCGCGTCTGGCCGACTGGCACGCCAATGTCTCGCCCATCGTCGCCCTTCCGGAGGGGGAGCATCCCTATGGCGATCTTTTGATCGACATCACCGGGGTTAGCCATCTGTTCGGGGGCGAACGGGCCCTGCTCGTCCTGGTGGTCGACCGGCTTGCCGCCTTCGGTTATGCGGCTGAAGGCGCGATCGCGCCGAGCATCGGTGCGGCCTGGGCCTTGGCCCATTTCGCGCCGGGGACGATTGCCGGAAGCGATGATGGGCTTACCCCCAACCCTTCCCGGCAAGGGGGAGGAAAGAAAGAACGCCATGCGAGCGGTTCGGGTTCTTTCCCTCTTGCCGGAAAGGGTGCCGACAGCGAGGGTGGGCGCGCGCACCGTCTCAGGGTCGTTTCCCTTTCTCCGCCCCCGCTCGGTCATCCGCGCGATCAGGGCAGCGGGCGGGTGTTCGACGCCATCGCGGCGGTTGAGGGCGGGACGGCGGTCCTCGGTGCGGCCGAGCCGGGGACGGATGTCGTAACTCTTCTGGCGCCGCTGCCGGTCGCCGCTCTCAGACTCGATGCCGAAACGGTCGCGGCGCTCAGGCAGATGGGGCTCAAGCGTATCGGTCAGCTTTACGGGCGTGACCGGCGCGGCCTGCTGGCCCGGTTCGGGGAAACGCTTCTTTTGCGGCTTGATCAGGCGCTCGGGCGGGCCGATGAAACACTCGTTTGCCGCCTGCCGGTGCCGGAACGCTATGTCGACAGGACGTTCGCCGAACCGATCGGGTTGATCGATGATGTCCTTTTGAGCGTTACCGATCTGGCGCACCGGCTGTCAGGCCAGCTCGCGGGCGAAGGCGCGGGGGCGCAGACCTTCCATCTTCTGATGTTCCGCGTCGACCATCAGGTCATGCATCTGGCGGTCAATGCGGCGCGGGCGACGCGCGATGCCGGTCACATCGCCCGGCTCTTTTCCAACCGGATCGACAGGCTGACCGGTGATTTCGATGCCGGATTCGGCATCGAGATGATCCGGCTGATGGCGAGTTCGGTTTCCGCCCTCGGCGAGATCCAGGCCGACAGTCTCATCGGCGGCGGCGAAGCCGAAGCGCTCGATCGGCTTTATGATCGCATGGCGAGCCGGCTCGGGGCGGGGGCGGTCCTCCGGCTGAAGCCGGTCGACAGCCACATGCCCGAACGGGCGGTCGTGCTCGAACCGATGGTGGCGCGTACCGGGGATGATCCGGAGACCGCGCCGCCCGTTACGGCGCCGCGTCCGCTGAAACTCCTGCCCAGCCCCGAACCGGTCAAGGTAATTGCCGAAGTGCCGGACGGTCCTCCGGCGCGCATGGTGTGGCGGCGCATCGGCTACAGGTTCTTGAAGGCGTCCGGGCCGGAACGGATCGGGGTCGAGTGGTGGCAGCCCGGCGAAGGCGCCCTGACCCGCGACTATTACACCTGCGAGGACGACGAGGGCCGGCGCTTCTGGCTCTTTCGCGAGGGGCTGTTCGACGAGACCGGCACGCCGCGCTGGTTTCTGCACGGGCTGTTCGGATGAAAACGATGCGGTGTGCCCCTGCCGATCGGAGGGGAAAAGGCCAGGAAGACGACAGCCGCCTGATGAAGGGCACGGCGTCGTTTTTCCTCCCCTTTGATGGGAAGGGGCGCGCGCCCCGGACCCGATCCGGGGCGGGTCGGGCGGGGTGGGGCCACAAACGCCATCGTCATTCCGGCGGAGGCCGGAATCCAATCCACGTTTGCATCGAGATACAGATGCGCGTGGATCCCGGGATCACGTCCCGGGATGATTCCGGAGTGAGGGCATTTGCCCCGCAGAAATCTTCATGGACGGCAAAAGAAGGGGGGCATTGAGCCATGTCCTCCCCCACCTATGCCGAACTCGTTTCGACCTCCAACTTTTCCTTTTTGAGGGGCGGCTCGCATCCGGACGAACTGGTCATGCGGGCGGCAAGCCTCGGGCTGGCCGGATTGGGGCTCTGCGACCGCAATACGTTTGCCGGCGTGGTCCGTGCCCATGCGATGATGCGCGAAATCGAAAAGACTTATCCCGATTTTCGCTATCTCGTCGGGGTCAGGCTGGTTTTTGCCGACGCAACGCCGGACATCGTCGCCTATCCGATGGACCGGAACGCCTATGGCCGGCTCTGTCAGCTCCTGAGCCTTGGCAACCGGCGGGCCGAAAAGGGCAATTGCATCCTTCGTTTCGACGATCTTGCCGATTTCGCCGAAGGCCAGCTTTTCATCGTGCTGCCGGAGGCGAACGCTGCTTATGAGGTGCGTCCAGTCCTTGAGGCCCTCAAGCGGCTGGCGCCGGGCCGGGTCCATCTCGGCATCGCCTGCCGCCTGAAGGGCGACGACCGGGCCCGGCTCAACGAAGCCGCGGCGCTTGCCCACGATGCCGGCGTGCCGCTTCTGGCGCATAACGACGTGCTTTATCACGATGCCGGGCGGCGGCCGCTTCAGGACGTCCTGACAGCGATCCGCGATCACGTGACCATCGCCTCGGCCGGCCGGCGCCTGGAACAGAACGCCGAACGCCATCTCAAACCACCCGCGGAAATGGCACGCCTGTTTCACGACCATCCCGCGGCTCTGGCGGAAACGGCGCGCGTCATCTCCCGCATCACCTTTTCGCTCGACGATCTCAGGTACAATTATCCGGAAGAAACGGTCGGCAATGGCGAGACGGCGCAACAAACGCTCGAGCGCCTGACCTGGGCCGGCGCGAAAAAGCGGTATCCGGAAGCCATTCCCTTCAAGGTCAAGCGCATGGCCCTAAAGGAGTTGAAGCTGATCGCGGACAAGCGCTACGCCGCCTATTTCCTCACCGTCGCCGATCTCATCCGCTATGCCCGCGAGGAACGCGGCATCCTGTGCCAGGGGCGCGGTTCGGCGGCCAATTCCACCGTCTGTTTCTGCCTCGGGGTGACCGAGGTCGATCCGATGGTCGGCAATCTCGTTTTCGGCCGGTTCATTTCGACCGAACGCGACGAGCCGCCGGACATCGATGTCGATTTCGAGCACGAACGGCGCGAGGAGGTGATCCAGTATCTTTATCAAAAATACGGGCGCCACCGGGCGGCGCTGACCGCGACCGTCGTCACGTACAGAACGCGTGGCGCGATCAGGGAGATCGGCAAGGTCTTCGGGCTTTCGGCCGATCTGATCACGGCATTGAACGGGCTCAACTGGGGCTGGCACACGCGCGGCATAAAGGGCGAACGGCTCCGGGACCTCGGGCTCGATCCGGACGAGCCCACGCTCAAGCTGGTCATCGAACTGGTTTCCGAACTGATCGGGTTTCCCCGGCACCTGAGCCAGCATGTGGGCGGGTTCGTTTTGACCGGCGACCGGCTCGATGCGTCCATTCCCATCCACAATGCGGCGATGGAAGGCCGGACCACGGTCGAGTGGGACAAGGACGATCTCGATACCCTTGGTATCCTCAAGGTCGATGTGCTGGCCCTCGGCATGCTGAGCTGCATCCGCCGCGGGTTCGAGCTGATGCGGCTTCACTACGGGCAGGACCTCAGTCTGGCCGGGATTCTGCGCGACCAGGACGCACGGGTTTATGAAATGATCCAGCGCGCCGATACGCTTGGCACCTTCCAGATCGAAAGCCGGGCGCAGATGTCCATGCTGCCGCGTTTGCGGCCGACCGAATTTTACGATCTCGTCATCGAGGTCGCCATCGTCAGGCCCGGCCCGATCCAGGGCGGCATGGTTCATCCCTATCTCAAGCGCCGGCAGGGCATCGAGACGCCCGAAACGGTCGGACCGGCTCTCGATGCCGTTCTCAAGCGCACGCTCGGCATTCCGCTGTTCCAGGAACAGGCGATGCAGATCGCCATTGTCGCCGGCGGCTTCACCCCCGGCGAGGCCGATCAGCTCAGGCGCGCCATGGCGACCTTCAGGCGGACCGGCACCATCGGAAAGTTCCGCGACAAGCTGACCGCCGGCATGCTCAAGAAGGGCTATAGCCGGGATTTCGCCGAGCGCTGTTTCCACCAGATCGAGGGTTTCGCCGATTACGGTTTCCCCGAAAGCCACGCGGCGAGCTTCGCGCTGCTGGTCTATGTCTCGGCCTGGCTCAAATGCCATTATCCGGACGTGTTCGCCGCCGCCCTGCTCAATTCCCAGCCCATGGGCTTTTACGCTCCCGCCCAGATCGTGCGCGACGCTCTCGAACACGGGGTGGAGATTCGCGAACCGGACATCAATTTTTCCGAGCTGGAAAACGGTCTCGAGCCGGGCCGACCGGTCTTGGGACACGTGTGGGACCGGCACGCCGGGATGGCGGGCGACATCAGAACCAGCCATGCCGTGCGTTTGGGGTTTTCGCGGGTCAAGGGTTTGAAGCAAGCCGATGCGGCCCTGATCGTCGCCCGACGCGGCAAGGGGTACGATTCGGTCCGGGACCTGTGGCTCAGAACCGGTCTCGGGTCGCCGGTGCTCGAACGCCTGGCCGAGGCGGACCTGTTCGCCTCGCTCGGGCTTTCCCGGCGCGATGCGCTCTGGGCGGTTCGGGGATTGCGCGGTACGGACGGGGCCGAGACGCTGCCGCTTTTCGCCGCCGCTTCCCAACGCGATCCGCGCCGCGAACCGGATGCCGGTCTGCCGCCCATGCCGCCGGGCGAGGAAGTGATCCACGACTACCGGCACCTGGGGCTGTCCCTGAAGGCGCATCCGGCCAGCTTCGTGCGCGACGGGCTCAGGGCGCGCCGAACGCTTACCTGCGCCGAACTCGGCGCCACGGGGCACGGGCACGTGGTCGAGGTGGCGGGCCTCGTGCTGGTGCGCCAGCGTCCGGGCACGGCGTCCGGCGTGGTGTTTCTGACGCTCGAGGACGAAACCGGCATCGCCAATATCATCGTCTGGCCGAAGGTCTTCGAAACCTGTCGGCAGGTGGTCCTGGGCGGTCGTTTTGTCGCCGTCAAGGGCCAAGTGCAGCGCGAGGGGCTGGTCGTTCATCTCGTCGCCCGCTCCATGACCGACCTGACAGCGGCGATCACCGCCCTTTCCGACGAAGACCCGACCACCCGGCACGCCCCGGAGGCTCTGGGCGAAGGGCGTACACCTCCCGAAAATCCATGGATCGCCAAGGATGCCGCCACCGCCGACCGGGCCGAGCGCGCCGCCAGGGCGGCCCTGCCAAGCGGCCGGAATTTTCATTGATGGTGGCGTGGCTATTTAGCAAGGGGCGAGGTGGCACGGCAGCACGGAATATCCTGCACTGCCGTTTGAACGGCACCTTATTTTCTCGCCCACTCACTCCCCATTCCCGCCCCATTCCCGTCATCCTCGGGCTTGACCCGAGGATCCATGCGGTCGTGCTGCTGGTCATGAAGATGTGGGAAGGTTGCTACAGGGACGTTCTGTCGACATGAGAGGTTGTCATGGGTGCTCGGGTCAAGCCCGAGCATGACGCGTCGCGCTGCGAAATGCGCAAGACAAAAGGCGTTGGTTATTCGGTACCGCGCGCGGCTCTGCGATCGCGTTAAGGAACGACGCCGAAAAAGTTCCCCGTTGCCCCGCCCTACAAACTTCCCCTCAGAAACGGCCGTGGGCGCGGCAGGGGGATTATCAATTCGGGTAGCGGCGGTGGTTCGGGGGCCCAGAGCGGACGCGGGCGCGGCAAGGGAACCTTGCGCAGGCGGCCGAGCAGGGAAACGGAATGGGAAAGCGGCGCTACGGTATCGGACAGGAAGGTCGGTTCGCCTTCGAGTCCGTAGGGAAAGGCCGCCTTGCGCTCGGCGCCATAGGTCTTGGCTTCGGTGCCGCAGATCAGCGAACGCATGTCGACAGGCGGCACGTCGCTGTTGGCGAGAGCGGCGACGGACTGGCCCGTGCCGCGCAATTGTCCGGAAAAACCCTTGAGCATGAGCTGGCCCGTTTCCTCGCCGCGTTCGCGCGCCGAGGCGCTGCCGAGCACCACCGCCATCAGGGAGCGGCTGCCGCGTTCCGTGGTGGCGACGATGTTGAGTCCAGAGGAACACACATAGCCGGTCTTCATGCCGGTGGTCCCGGCGAAATGGGTTAAAAGGTTGTTCTGGCTTTCGAGCCGTGCCTTGCCGATCCTGACGTTCTCGGTGGCGAACATCTGATCGTATTCGGGATGGCGGGCGCGGATGTTGAGGGCGAGCATGGCGAGGTCGCGGGCGCTGGTGACCTGACGGGGATCGAACAGCCCGTTTGGATTGGCGTAATGGGTGGCCGAAAGACCGAGCGCCTTGGCCGTGACGTTCATCTCGAAGACGAAATTCTCGACACTGCCCGAGACCGTTTCGGCAATGGCGACGGCGACGTCATTGGCCGATTTGACGATCATGAGATAAAGCGCGTCCTTGAGGGTGACGGCGCTGTCGACCGGCAGGCCGACCTTGGCGGGAGGCTCGGCAAGCGCCCGTTTCGACATGATAACGGGCGTATCGAGCGTCACCCGTCCGTTGGAAATCGCCTCGAAGGTGACGAAAGCGGTCATCAGCTTGGTCAAGGACGCCGGATACCAGGGCTGACCGGCGTCTTCGGCGAACAACACTTCGCCCGAGCGCATGTCGACGAGAAGACGCGGCGTCGCCGAGGCCGGCTGAACGCACAGCGCCACAAGCCCGACAAGAACAGCGAAGAGGGCACGGTTCCAGGCGTGCATGAATAGGGCTCCGGCGATCGGTGAATTTCGGTGCAACTCCTAGCAGCCGCATTCCACCGGAGCAAATGCGCAGGCACGGCGCACCGCACAGGTGAGATGTGTCCATTACTGCCAAATATCGACAGTATATGGCGATAGGACAGGCGCATCACCATTTGGGAGACTGCAAAATGACCAAAATTGTCGTTGTTCTGACCGAAGGCTATGCCGATTGGGGAAAGTGCCCTCACGGCAGCGACGCTCAGCACCTATTATGGCGTCGAGGTGCTGACGGCGAGCCCGGACGGCGGGCAGGTCACCTCTGCGGGCGGCTTTCGTGTCACGCCGGATCTGGCGCTGGGCGATGTCGTGGCAAAAGACATCGATGCGCTGATCGTCAATGGCGGCACGGCATGGGCGCCACGAAAGCGTACCCGGTCTGGTCGCGTTGCTCAGAAACATGCATCAACGCGGCAAGCCCGGTCGCAGCGATCTGCGGGGCCGTGCGGGCGCTGGCCGAAGCGGGATTGCTCGACGATGTGCCGCACACCGGCAATAACAGGGAGGAACTGGCCGGTGTCTCCGCTTATCGCCGGCGGAGACCGTTTCGTTGCACAGGCAGGCGGCTCTGGCAAGTAGCGGGCATTCATCACCGCTCCCGGAACGGCGCCGGTCAGCTTCATGCGGGAGGTCTCGAAAGCGCTCGGGTTCGGCGGGCCTGAGCTCGACTATTATGTCGGGTCTTCTGGGCGCCGAGCACGCCCGCCCTGATCCCTGAGACGGAATGCATACCGTTGTATGCGAAAGGGCCCTAGGCACACAAAGGAACCGGTGCTAAAGCAGGGATCGGTTCCCAAGCTGTGCGGGTGAGGCCATGTCCGAGACTGATGATCCTGTTGGCAAGAACTGCACCGCCATGAGCGATGTCCTGAGCCGGATCGGCGACAAATGGAGTGTCATGGTGGTCGGCCGGCTCAAGAACGGGCCGGTGCGCTTCAACACGCTCAAACGCGAAATCGGCGGCATCTCGCAGCGTATGCTGACCCTGACGCTCAGAAATCTCGAACGCGACGGCCTGGTTATCCGGACCATGTATCCCGAGATTCCGCCGCGGGTGGAATACCGGTTGACCCCACTCGGCGATACGCTGTTGCCGGCGATCGAGGGATTGTGGAATGGTCGGTCGTCGCGCATCATGCCGACATCGTTTCGGCGCGCGAAGAGTATGACGCCCGCGGCGGCAAGGTGCGCCTTGCCGCCGAATGACGCCTGAATTGCCGCAACCGACAGGTCAGAGCGCGCCCGCCCAGAGGCAGGGTGTCGTCCCTTGACGGTGATGGCGGCGCTGGCAACGATCTCGGCGGACGAGAAGCCGGCCAGGATTTCGAATTCGCCCTTTTCGATGCGCCAGCACTGGGCCGCGACGTCGTAAAAGGCGAAATCGCGCGGTTTCAGTTCCAGCGTGATGGTCCGTCCTTCGCCCGCCGCAAGGGCGAGCTTGGCAAAGGCCTTGAGTTCCTTTTTCGGACGCGGCACCGATGCGGCAATGTCGTGGACATAAATCTGCACGACACTCGAACCGGCCCGCGCGCCACATTGCGGATGCCGAAATGGGCCCGGACCACGCCTTCGGTGGTGAGCGCATTGTCGACCTCGAACCCGGTGCACTCGAACTGCGTGTAGGAAAGCCCGAACCCGAAGGGGGAAGAGCGGCACGATGCCGGCCTTGTCGTAATGGCGGTAGCCAATGAACACGCCTTCCTCGTAGCGTACCTTGCCGTTGAGGCCGGGATAGACTTCCAGGTCCTGGGACTGGGTGGGATTGTCCTCCCAGCGGACCGGAAAGCTCTGGGGGTAGGCGGCCCGCCCGGTTCGGGCCGTGCCGGAAAGCACGTCGGCGACGGCATTGCCCAGCTCCTGGCCGGGGTACCAGGCTTCGAGCAGTCCGGCGATATCGTCGAGCCAGGGCATGGCGATCGGGCCACCGCTTTGCAGGATCACGATGGTTTTCGGATTGGCCTGGGCGACGGCGGAAATGAGTTCGTTCTGACGGCCCGGCAGGGCGAGGGATGTCAGGTCGCTTCCTTCCGTGTCCCATTCGCCGCTGCGTCCGACGAAAACCAGCGCGACATCGGCATTGGAGGCGAGGGATGCCGCTTCCGAAATGGCCGATTCGCCCAAGGGGAAGCCGATACCGACCGAAAAGGCGGTGAAGGAAATGTTGTCGGACGGTTTCGAGGTGAGTTCGATGGTGATCCGGTAGGTGCGCTCCTGTTCGAGCTCGATCGCGCCGATGACTTCGTCGCAGCCTTCCTCGAAGAAGGTATGGCCCTTTTGCCACTTGCCGGCGGTCGCATCGATGATGAGACGATCGTCGATAAAGACCTTGAGATAGCCGGCGGCATAGCCGCCGACGCGGTAGGTTCCGGAACGATCGGGCGTATAGCTGCCGGTAAAGCGAGCGGAAAAGGCTTGTTCGTCGACCTTGCCCTCGGCGACGATGTCGTTGAAGAAAGCGATGGACTGGGTGAGTTCCCCGACATGGGCCGGTGTGCCGGAAAAGTCCATGTTGGCGAAATACTCGGCCTTGAACGGGCCCTCGATCACCGTTTCGTAGCGGTGGTTGCTCGCGCCTTCGGCAAAGACCAGCCTGTCGGCCCCGAACTGGGAGACGAGGCCGTCCCAGGGACTGACGCTGTAATGCGGATTGAGCTGGGCCGATCCGCCGCCCATGATGCGGGCCGTCTTGGCATTGGGGCCGATGACGGCGATGCGGCTCAGGCGCTTGGCATCGAGCGGCAGGATGCCGTTGTTTTTTAAAAGCACCATCGATTCGGCGCCGGCCCGCCGGATCAGGGCGCGTGTCTGGGGCAGGTCTTCCGCCCGTTCTTCTTCCACGCGCGTCGCTTCGAGACCGCCGGTCCGCTCCATGAGCCTCAACATCCTCAAGGCACTCTCGCGCACGGTTTCGGGCATAACCTCACCGGCTTCGACCGCCTTGATCAGCTTGTCGCCGCGGTCGCGGGTCGGGCCCGGCATTTCGAGATCGAGCCCGGCATTGATCGTGGGCGCGGTGCTGCGCGAGCCGAACCAGTCCGACATGACGATGCCGGTATAGTTCCAGTCGTCGCGCAGGACCTTGGTCAGAAGCCAGTGGTTTTCGGCGCAATAGGTGCCGTTGAGCTTGTTGTAGGCCGACATGATGGCCCAGGTGCCGGCCGTCTTGACCGCCGCCTCGAAGGGCAACAGATAGATTTCGCGCAAGGTGCGTTCGTCGATCTCGGACGAGACGGTGGTGCGTTCGATTTCGGTTTCGTTGCCGGCGAAATGCTTGATGGTGGCCGAAACGCCCTTTTTCTGCAGTCCCGAAATATAGGCGGTGGCGAGCTTGGCCGTCAGGACCGGATCCTCGGAATAGCATTCGAAATTGCGGCCATTGGAAACGGAGCGCTGGATATTGACAGTCGGCGCCAGAAGAACGCGTGCGCCTTTCGACCGCACTTCGCCGGCCAGGGCACTGCCGATTTCCGCGGCCAGTTCTGTGTTCCAGCTCGCCCCGAGGGCGATGCCGACGGGAAAGGCGGCCGCCGTGACGCCGCCGATCAGGGAGCCGCCGCCGCGCGCGCCGTTGGGACCGTCCGTCACCTTGAATGGCGCGAAACCGATTCGCTGATTGCCGGCGACCGACCAGGAATCCTGTCCGGAAAGCAGGGCGACCTGCTCGGAAAGGCTCATGGCGTCAACGAGCGCTTCGAGGTTGCGCATTCTCATTCTCCCATCGGTTTTTTGGTCTTGCCGGGACTGGATCCGATCCGCGCCGGTTGCGGCACAATCCACGAGTAAAGGCTTGACCGCAAGATGCCAATAAGGACGCAGCCAAGCCCGGGGCGCAGCGGGTTTTCACGTTCGCATGGGCGTTCCCGCCGGATCGGTTGTCGGGACAAGACGCGACACGGAGCTTGCCGTCTCGGCGGAGGTCTGGTAGGTCGTTCACTCCGTCGCCCTCCTGGCGGAATTGGTAGACGCACGGGACTCAAAATCCCGCGCCTTCGGGCATGCCGGTTCGACCCCGGCGGAGGGCACCATGTTTCGCCGCTTCCGGCGGCATGAGGACGCGTCCAGTTTTATTTTCCAAAGCGTCGAAACGACCGGTTCCGGAAAGGGCAAGTGAACATGCTGCGCCGCCTTTACGACTGGGTCATGTCCCTTGCGTCCGGCCGTTCGGCCCTTTCCGCGCTCGCCGCCATCAGCTTTATCGAAAGCTCGTTCTTTCCCATTCCGCCCGACGTGATGCTCATTCCGATGGTCATTGCCGAGCGCAAGGCCTGGCTGCGCATCGCGCTGGTGTGCACGATCGCCTCCGTTCTGGGCGCGCTGCTCGGCTATGCCATCGGCGCCTTCCTGTTCGAAACGGTCGGCGTCTGGCTGATCGATGTCTATCACGCCCAGGCCGCCTTCGACCGGGTCGTCGGCTGGTATGATCAATGGGGCTGGCTCGGCATTCTCGCCGGGGCGGTCACGCCCATCCCTTACAAGGTCCTGACCATCTTTTCCGGCACGGTGGCGTTTTCCGTTCCCGTCTTCATCGCGGTTTCCATTGTCGGGCGCGGGATACGGTTCTTTCTGGTTGCCGGCCTGCTCTATTGGTTCGGAGAGCCGATAAAAGCGTTCATCGAAAAGCGGTTGACCCTTGTTTTCGTCGCATTTGTGGCGCTTTTGATTGGTGGTTTCCTGGTTGTCAGCCTGATTAAATAGAGTCCCGACATGCGCAAGTATCTCGACCTTTTCTATACGCCGACGCCTCTCAGGGCCGGTTTGGCCTTCATTCTGGCGCTTGCCAGCATATTGGGTGCCCTGGGGTCCCAATATCTGCTCGGCGTCGAGCCCTGCGAGATCTGCTACTGGGAACGCTGGCCCTATTATCTCGGCGTGCCGGTTCTCGCCGTCGTGCTTTCTTTCTGGAAAATGATTCCGATCGTGCCGCGTCTCGGCCTGAGCCTTGTCGGCGCGTTGATCTTTCTGGTCAGCACCGGGCTCGGCGTCTATCACGCCGGTATCGAATACCGGATCTGGCCCGGCCCGGCCTCCTGTACCGGTCTCGACGCCCAGATCAGCTTTTCCGATCTCGATGGCCTGTCGACACTGAGCGGCGTGGTGCCGTGCGACGTGGCGCCGTTCCAGATTCTCGGTGTTTCCATGGCCGGGTTCAATGCTCTGGGCTCGCTGGTCATTGCCGGATTGCTGTTCTGGTCCATGCTCGGACAGTGGCAGCGCTTCAAGGGCACAGCCCGCTGACCCAGCCACTGCGCGCCTGACACGAATCGCGATACTGCCATGGACGAAGCCCAGATCATTGCGAAAACCCCGGACCCGCGCACCCGGCAGAGTCTTGCCGCCGATTTGAGTGCGGCGGGTATTCAGGCCGGAACGGTGATGATGGTCCATTCTTCGCTCAGCGCCCTTGGTTGGGTCGCTGGCGGTCCGGTGGCCGTCATCGAAGCGCTGTTCGACGTTCTGGGGCCCGAAGGCACGCTGGTCATGCCGGCGCATTCGGGGGATCTGTCTGACCCGGCCGACTGGCAGGCCCCGCCGGTGCCCGCCGACTGGATCGAGCCGATCAGGGCGCATACGCCAGCCTACGATCCGCAAAAGACCCCGACCCGCGGCATGGGCGCCATCGCCGAATTGTTCCGCACCTGGCCGGGAACGCGGCGCAGCGCGCATCCCAATTGCTCGTTCGCCGCCTATGGCCGGGCGGCGGCGGATCTTCTTGCCGATCACCGGCTCGAAAGCCCCTTGGGAGAACACTCGCCGCTCGCGCGTCTTTATGAGGCGGATGCCAGCATTCTCCTGTTGGGCGTCGATTTTACCAGCTGCACCATGCTGCACCTGGCCGAGCAGCGCGCCTGGCCGGATCGTCCGAGCGAGATGCAGGGCGCTCCGGTTCTGGTCGACGGCGTCCGGCGCTGGGTCAGTTTTCCGGCCGCGCCCACCGGCGATATGGACCATTTCGCCGAACTGGGCGCCAGTCTCGTCAAGACGGGAAAAGCGAAACGGGTGAGGATCGGATCGGCCGATTCCATACTGGTCGGCGCGCGCGCGGCCGTCGATCTGGCCGTAGAATCCTGGCGCGACAGGCCACCGATAGGCTGACTCCCGCTCAGGGCTCCAGTTCGGTATCCCAGTACAGATAGTCCATCCAGCTTTCGTGCAGATAATTGGGCGGGAAGGCCCGGCCGTTATTGTTGAGATCGGCGACGGACGGCTGGTAGGGCGCCTGCATGGGAACCATGCCAATGTCGCGCGGCATGCGGTTGCCCTTTTTCAAATTGCAGGGGGCGCAGGCGGCGACGACGTTTTCCCAGGTGGTGCGGCCGCCTTTCGAGCGCGGAACGACGTGATCGAACGTCAGGTCGTGATGGGCGCCGCAATACTGGCACTGGAACTTGTCGCGCAGGAAAACGTTGAAGCGGGTGAAGGCGGGGTGTCGGGAAGGCTTGATGTATTCGCGCAAGGAAACGACGGAAGGCAGCTTCATTTCGAAACTCGGACTTCGCACGACAGTGTCGTATTCGGACACGATGTTCACCCGATCCATGAACACCGCCTTGATGGCGTCCTGCCAGGACCAGAGCGACAAAGGATAGTAGCTGAGGGGACGAAAGTCCGCGTTCAGCACCAGGGCCGGGCAGGATTCTGGTGGGACATGAACAGTCACCACACACGCTCCATTGGGGGAATCAACGCACTGCTGCCCCTATATCTAGCGTGAGTATGACAGGGCTGTGAAGCGATTAAGCGGCACTCCTCAGCCTTGAGGCGTTGGTGGCGGGAAGTGGGCAGCGACAAATTCGCGCGCCATGGTGATTCCGTCCGGCGCGATGGCGTGCGGGCACTCGGGCGAGATGTGAAGTGTGGCATCGAGCCCGCGCGCATTGAGCCTTTCCGCTGTCTTGACGCTCATTTCCACCGGCACCACCGGGTCGGTATCGCCATGGACCAGAAGAATCGGCGGCGCAACGGCGATCTCCGGCCAACTGGTTTCGTCGAGCGGCAGTCCGCCGGAAAAGGAGATGAGACCGGCAAGCGGTTCATCGAGGCCGAGGCCGGCATAAAGCGTCAATATGGCACCCTGGCTGAACCCCGACAGCACGGTGCGGGATGGGCCGAGACCGGTCTCGCGCCAGAGCCCGTCGAGCAGCTCGTGGATCGTTTCGGCCATCGGCACGATGCCCTCGATCCGGTTGAAATCGGGCACCATGGCGAGATCGAACCATTGGTAGCCGCCGGGATTCATCGCACAGCGCTCCGGCGCGTTGGGCGCGAAGATCACCGGCGCCGGTAAAAGATCGGCGAACAAAGGCGCAAGGCTGATGAGATCGTGCCCATCCGAGCCGTAGCCGTGCAGCAGGACCAGAATGGAGTCCGGGTCGCCGGTCTTCGGCGTGATGATGGGGCCGGAAAGGTTGAGGATCATCCGATGAGTCCTTCGCGGTTCTTGATGAGGGCGTAATGACGCCAGAGCAGACGAGCGGCCGCGCCGCGCCAGGGCGACCATGTTTCGGCAAGGATGCGCAACTGCTTTTCCGACGGGACGGCATCAAGGGCAAGAGCAGAATGGGCCGCCTTGCGCAGGGCCAGGTCGCCGGCAGGCAGGATATCGGGATGCCCGCAACAGAACAGCAAATAAAGTTCGGCGCTCCAGCGTCCGATGCCGGGGAGCGCCATGAGCGTGGCGATGGCGGCGTCGGCGGGCATGTGGGCGAGGGCGGTGTAATCGAGCTGGCCCGTTTGTTCGGCTTTGGCCAAGTGGTGCAGAGTCCTGATCTTGGCCCTCGACAGGCCGGCGGCTTTAAGGGCGGCGTCATCGACGGTGGCGAGAGCGGCAGCGTCGGACGTGTCGACAAGGGCGGCGAAGCGGGCGTGGATGGCGGCAGCGCTGGCAACCGACAGCATCTGGGCGTTGACGATGCGCGACAGGCCGGCGAACCCGCCCTGTTCGCGCCGCAAGGGGACCTCGCCGGCAACGGCATGGATTGGTGCAAACCTTGGATCGGCCGCCACCAACTGTCTGAGGTGCCGTTCGAGCACCGCGCGATCATCGATCGTTTCCGTGTCGGCAGCGGGCGTGCTAGCTACAATTCCAGTCATCAGAGTTGCCACGATGTCCTCATCCGAACCGGTCTTCAGATTTGCGCCCAGTCCCAACGGCTATCTGCATCTCGGCCATGCGTATTCGGCGCTTTATGCCCATCGTGCCGCGACGCGACTCAACGGGCGGTTTCTCTTGAGGATGGAAGACATCGATCCGGGCCGGAGCAAGCCGAAATTCGCCGAGGCGATCATCGAGGACCTGACCTGGCTCGGCCTTGCCTGGGACGGCGATATTCTCGTGCAATCGACAAGGGTTCCGGCCTACGAGGCCGCGCTTGAAAAACTCGACGCGCTCGGGCTGACCTATCCGTGCTTTTGCACCCGTGCCGAAATTGCATCGCGGACGGAAAAGACCGATCCGGACGGCGCGCCGATCTATCCCGGCACCTGCCGGCATCTGACCAAGAAAGAGATTGCCGACCGGCTGGCCAGGGGGGAAAGGGCACAGATCCGGCTCGACATGGCCGAAGCGGCACGCCGGGTCGGCATGCTGAGCTATTCGGTGGCGGCGCCGCTTCCCGAGGACCGTCCGCAAATCCGCTTCGCCCGGCCCGAACGCTGGGGCGACGTTGTCTTGAGGCGCAAGGATGCACCGGCCAGCTATCATCTTGCCGTGGTGGTGGACGATGCCTTCGAAGGCGTGACCCACGTGACCCGCGGCACCGACATGGAAGCGGCGACCGATGTGCACGTGCTTTTGCAGATGCTGCTCGGTCTGCCGGTGCCGGTCTATTCCTTTCATCGGCTGATTCTCGGCCCCGATGGCCGCAAGCTCTCCAAATCGAAAGGCGCCCCCGCCTTGCGCGATCTCAGGACGCGTGGCTGGACGCCGCACAGGGTGCGCGAGGATTTGGGATTTTGAAGGTCCCTCAAGGGGAGTGGTGAACCCGACGCCTGCAGGCGCTTGCTGGATTGTTGCGCCCGTTGTGGCGGGCTCGTCCTGTCGGAACAGGAAAAAAAGCCAGACGTCCAAGCATTGCGTCGGCTGGCATCCCGATCCGCGTGACGCGCCCCGGACAGGTGCAACCAGGGTATCAGGATTTGCCGCCGCCAACCGCAATCAGGGCTTCGATGACCTTGTGTCCATCCATCGAATTCCATTCCGCCGGACCTTGCAGGATGGCGAGTTCGCATCCGGAGGCATCCAGAAGCACCGTTGCCGGCAACCCGATGGCGACGCCGGTTTTTTTCAGGCGCTCGAAGGCGGCGAAACTCGAATCGCTGAGGACCGGCAGGTTGCCGAGGCTTTCGTCGGCGAAAAAGCTCTGGACCTTGTCCATGGCGTCGCCGCCGGTATCGAGATTGATCGGCACCACCGAGAACACGTCTTCGCCATAAGCGGCGGCAAGGGCGTTGAGCGCCGGCATTTCTTCGCGACAGGGCACGCACCAGGTCGCCCAGAAATTGACGAGAAGCGGCTTGCCGCCGTAATCGGCAAGGCTCATCGGCCGGCCCGTGTCGTCGACAAAGCCGAGATCGGTATAGGAGCGACCGATCCCCGTCGGGGTGAGCGCGGCCAGTTCGCCAGCCGCCGCCTTGTCGAGTGCTGCGGCGGCCTCCGGCCGGGCGGCACAGGCGCCGGGTTGAGGGGGCGCGGCATTGCCGAGAAAGAAGACCGCCGCTATACAAAGACCCGCACCGACCAAAGCGATCGGGATGATGCGGGCCCGGTTTCGGTTCGGGGTCGGGGTCTCGTTCTGGTCGGACACGGCACGCTCCAAATCACTTTAAAGAGCCAGAAAATGAGCAATCGCATGTGGGGTGGGCGTTTCGCCTCGGGCCCCGACGCCATTATGGAAGAGATCAACGCCTCGATCGATTTCGACAAGCGTCTTTTCCGTCAGGATATCGCCGGCTCCGTCGCCCATGCAACCATGCTGGCTGCGACCGGCATTCTCACGAAAGCCGATGGCGACGCCATTCTAGCCGGGCTCGCAAAGGTCCGTAGCGAAATCGAGGCGGAAACGTTCACGTTTTCGCGCGCGCTTGAGGACATCCACATGAATGTGGAAGCGCGCCTTAAGGATCTTGTCGGCGATGCCGCCGGCAGGCTCCACACCGCCCGCTCGCGCAACGACCAGGTTGCCACCGATTTCCGGCTTTACGTCCGCGACGAAATCGACCTGTTTCTCGCCGGGATCGCGGCCTTGCAGAAGGCCCTTGTCCTGCGCGCCGAACAGGAAGCAGACACCATCCTGCCCGGCTTCACCCATTTGCAGAATGCCCAGCCGGTCAGTCTCGGCCATTATCTTTTGGCCTATGTCGAAATGCTCGGACGCGATGCCGGCCGTTTCACCGATGCCAGAAAACGGCTCAACGAAAATCCGCTCGGCTCGGCGGCCCTTGCCGGTACGCCCTATTCGATCGATCGCGACATGACGACCAAGGCGCTCGGCTTCGACCGGCCGACCGCCAATTCGCTCGATGCCGTTTCCGACCGCGATTTCGTCATCGAGACCCTGGCGGCGGCGAGCCTGTGCGCCATGCACCTGTCCCGGTTCGCCGAGGAACTGGTGATCTGGTCGTCGGCGCAGTTCGGCTTCGTCCGCCTGTCGGACAAGTTCTCGACCGGCTCCTCGATCATGCCGCAAAAGCGCAATCCCGATGCCGCCGAACTGGTACGCGCCAAGATCGGGCGCATTCTCGGGGCGCTGACCGCCCTTCTGACCGTGATGAAGGGGTTGCCGCTCGCCTATGCCAAGGACATGCAGGAGGACAAGGAAGTGGCCTTCGATGCCTTCGATGCCCTTTCGTTGTCCCTGGCGGCCATGACCGGCATGGTCGGCGATCTCGCCTTCAACCGCGAACGCATGCACGCCTCGGCCTCGGCCGGGTTCTCGACCGCGACCGATCTTGCCGACTGGCTGGTGCGCGAGGCCAACGTCCCCTTCCGCGATGCCCATCACATCACCGGGCAGGCCGTGGCCCTCGCCGAACAGAAAGGCTGTGGCCTCGACGGTCTGACCGTCGAAGATTTCAGGCTGCTCGATCCGCGTCTCGATGCGCGGGTTTACGAGGTGTTGAGCGTCGAGGCCTCGGTCAAGAGCCGCAAGAGCTATGGCGGTACGGCGCCGGATAACGTCCGGGCCCAGATCGCGCGCTGGAAGGACATGCTCGGACTAGAGCAGATCACGCTTTAGCTGACTCGTGTGATCTGTTTTGTCGTGTTCATCGGGAAACCAGTCCACTGGACTATTTTTTCTGATCCTCTTCACGCGAACCGGTGAATCGGTATCCACTTCGCCTGAAAAACACTCGAGAGCGTTTTCAGCAAAAGTGGATACCGGTTTTGCAATTCGAAAACGCGACAAAACAAAGAGTTGGATCATTTCAGCGTTTCAATGAAACGGTGAAATGATCTAGAGGCGTTCAGGTCCCGAACAGGGCGATCAGCGGCGGCACCAGAAACGAGGTCAAAACAGTGGTCTACTGGCGCAGTCCGGATACGGCCAGCGGAATGATTTCCGCAGGGGCGCCGGACAAGGCTTCGTCGACCTTGCCGATGAGCGTGTCGAGGTTGAACGGCTTGGGAATGACGTCGTGGATGAGGGCGTCGAGCCCATGTGCCCGTTCCTGCTGATCGGCGAAACCGGTCATGAGCAGGATCTTGAGGCCGGGATATTGCACGCCCACCTCCAAAGCGAGCGCGATGCCGTCCATGACCGGCATGCGGATGTCGGACAGCAACAGGTCGAATTCGCCGCCGGAATCGGCCAGGGCTTCCATGGCCAGCCCGCCGTCCGAAACATCGACGACATGATGACCCTTGAGCGTCAGCGCCCGCGAAACGAAGGCCCGGACATTGTCTTCATCTTCGGCCACCAGAATGCGTGCCATCGCTTTTCTCCGCTTGACGTCCGGACATCGAGAATCCGGTTTCCCGTTGTTTTCCCAAGCGCCGGACCGGGATACCTGACCGGCGCTCGGTTTGGTTGGTTTCATTCGGAGCGGCCGGACGAGGAGGCGCCGCGCCGAAATGCTATTGGACAAGACGTTACGGTCCCGCCTGTTCCATGGCGGTGCCGCCGAAAACCAGACGAACCTTGGCGGCATCGGCCGGCGCCGAGTTCAACTGGGTCTGGAAGTCGATGATCTCACCGGGCGACACAATCTCGACCGGCGCGTGCGCCGTCCATTCATAGATCGGCGTGTCGTCCGCGTTGAGAATGCTGACCAGAATCGGGGGAATCCGCACGGTGCGGTTGACGACATTCCGGATCTTGGCGCTGATGATGGTGACGTCATCGCCGTCCTTGAGCGTGCGCAACGTCTCGGCATTGGAAAAGGTGAGTCCGTAAATATTCACCGGCAAGCCGATGGTCTGGTAGAGCCCGCCGAGATCGGGAAATGCCCGGACAATGTCGATACGGAACTGATAGGCCATGCCGACAAGCGTCATCAGCATGATGAGCCCGGTCATGCGCGCGAAACGCCGGAAACGGGCCAGTGGCAGGCGCGAGGCGTGCTTTTTCTGACGGCGGGCAAGGTCGCGTTCGCGCCGGCTGATCAGATGGTGATCGAGTGCATCGTCGTGATCGTGCGCCGCATCCGTCGGATCGGCGTCGAAACCGGCGGGGTCGTCGCCATCAAGGCGTGCTTCTTCCTCGGCGAAGGCCTCGTCGAGTTCGGTCTCGGTATTGTCGCTGAAAAGCCGATCGGCGGCGGCTGCGGGGGGATCGGCAGGCGGATCGGTGATGTCGGTGCCGGCAATGATCTTGGGTTTTGGCGGCAAAGGCTCATCCATGGTGGCAACAGCCCTCCAGGATTGGTGGCAGTTGGCGCATTGCACCTTGCGTCCGGCCGAACCGATAGCATGATCGGCCACCTGGTATTTTGTCTGGCAATTGGGACAGGTGATGATCATCGCTAGCGCATGATTCTGAATCGTTATCCGATCATTGCGCGGGAAACTTAACACTCCTGAAACGTTGAGCCGAAACGGGCGACGCCCGCTATGCTATTTTGGCCAAAAGGGTGATTCGGAGAACCAAAGGCGTGATCGAATTCGAGGATGTGAGCCTGAGCTATGGCGACGGTCCCCCCGTCCTGAGGAATCTCAACTTCCGCATCGAGCCCGGTTCGTTTCATTTTCTGACCGGACCGTCGGGCGCGGGCAAGACCTCGCTCCTAAGGCTTCTGCTCCTGTCGCGGCGCCCCACGACCGGCCGCATCGTCATGTTCGACGGCGACATCACCAGCTTGAGGGGCGACAGGCTCCTGGCCGTCCGGCGGCGCATCGGCATCGTGTTTCAGGAATTCCGCCTGCTCGATCACCTGACGACCTACGAGAATGTCGCCCTGCCCTTGCGCGTTCAGGGTCTGCCCGATTCGGCCTATCGCGAAAACGTCACCGAACTACTCGAATGGGTTGGCCTGGGTGAACGCATCGCGGCGCTTCCGGACGTGTTGTCGGGCGGGGAGAAGCAGCGGGCGGCAATCGCGCGGGCGGTGATCTCCAAGCCGGAGCTGCTTCTGGCCGACGAGCCGACGGGCAATGTCGATCCCGAACTCAGTGAACGGTTGATGCATCTGTTCGCCGAGCTCAACAGAATGGGAACGACCGTCATCGTGGCGACCCACGAGACCACGCTTCTCGACAAGTTCGCCGTGCCGCGCATGATCCTCGACAGGGGCGAGGTGCATTTTCATGACTGAGATCGAGACGGGAACGGAACACGAGCGCAAGCCGGCATCGGCGCCCATCGTGCCGGTGGCCTCGGTCGCCGGGCGCACGCTGATGCTGCTCGTCACCATCATGACCTTTTTGAGCTGCATCACTCTGGGCTCGGTCATCCTCATCCAGAAATCGGCCATCGGCTGGTCGGCGGATGTGGGCCGCGAAGTCACCATCGAGATCCGGCCCATTGACGGCGAAGTGATGCAGTCCAATGTCCGCACCGCCATCGCCCTGGCCGAAAGCGTGCCGGGCGTAGGACGGGCGCGGGTCTTGAGCGCAGATGAGGTCGAGGGACTGTTGACGCCCTGGCTCGGCAAGGGTGTCGATCTTGCCAGCCTGAAACTGCCTCAGCTCATCGTGGTCGAAATCGCCGAACCGCGCCAACTCGATCTCGGCCTGCTGTCCAAGACAGTCTCGACGGTGAAGGGCGCGAGTCTCGATACCCACGCCGCCTGGCGTCAGCAGCTCAATGTCATGACGGGCACCATCGTTGTTTCCGGCGTTCTGGTTCTGGTGCTCATCCTTGTCGCGACGATTCTGGCGGTGGTGTTTGCAACGCGCGGCACCATGGCTTCCAGCCGGGAGATCGTCGACGTTTTGCATTTCATCGGCGCCTCGAACCAGTTCATCGCCGGCGAGTTCCAGCGCCGTTTTCTGACGATCGGCATGACGGGCGGGGCCATCGGCGGGGTCATGGCGCTCGCCTTCTTCCTTGTCACCGGCCTTGTCGTTTCGACGGTCCTGCCCAATGAATCCTCGGCCCAGCTCAACGCCGTGTTCGGCCGCTTCGCGCTCGGGCTTGACGGCATCGTCGCCATCCTGGTCATCGTCGCGATCATGGGAGGACTGACCGCCCTGACCTCGCGCCTGACGGTGAAGCGGTTCCTGGTGCAGCTCAGTTCCTGAAAACGGGAGCGTTTTTTAGCGAAGTGGGTACCGGTTCGCAGGTTCGAAACACGACAGAATGCCGGATGGGGTCGTTCCTTCGTAGTTTTGAGACGGAGAAATGCCCTAAAACGTTTCCAGAAGAGGCGGAAACCGGCTATCCATCCGGAACGCGATCACTCAGGGATTTCGGTTCGTTTCACCAACGCGCGGGAAACAAACCGAATCGGGGACCGAACGAGAAAAGGGGGAGGCGCGATGCTGGTTCAGGCCATGCGCTCACTGGTGTTCTATGCTCTGTTTTTTGCACAAACCTTTATTCTTGCCGTCTTTCTCGGTCTCGTCGCGCTGATCATCCGGCGTCCATCCCGCTATGGCCTCAAGCTGGCTACATACTGGGCCTGTTCCAATAAATTCCTGTTGAGATGGGTTGTCGGCATGAGATCCGAAGTGACGGGTCTCGAAAACCTGCCGGAAGGGGGCTGCATCATCGCCTCCAAGCACCAGTCGGACTGGGATATCTACGCCCTGTTGCCAGCGAGCGAGCATCCCGCCTTCATTGCCAAGAAACAGCTCATGGACATTCCCTTTTTCGGCTGGGCGGCGAAGGCGCTTGAGACCATTCCGATCGACAGGAGCCTCGGCGGCAGGGCCATTCCGTCGATGATCGAGGCGGCGCGCGGTGCCGTCTCGCGCGGGTGCCGCATCATCATCTTTCCCGAAGGCACGCGCCGGCCGCCTCTGTCCGATCCGGAATACAAGATCGGCGTCGCCCGGCTTTATGCGGCGCTCGATGTGCCGGTGGTGCCGGTGGCGCTCAATTCGGGCCTGTTCTGGGGCCGGCATTCGCTGGTCCTGTGGCCGGGCCGGGCGCGGGCCCATTTCCTGCCGGCCATTCCGCCGGGGCTTGCTCCCGAGGACATGTATGCCCGGATGGTGGCGGCGATCGAAGCGGACTCCGATCGGCTTATGCTCGAGGCGGCTCGCGAGGGCATTGCCCGGCCGCTCAGTCCCGATATGCAGTCGCGCCTTTGTGTGCTGAGGCAAAAAGCGGAGGCCTAACCGTGAAACCGGGCCTTGCCGTTTTCGACGTTTTTCCGGCCCCGTTTTGCCGGTCAGGACAGCGAGCAGTCTCTCGTTTTTTGTTGAGACACACTATATTTTGACATTGTTAACCTTTCTGACCGCATATGTAGCGTGTCATAGTCGCCCCTTGACGGCCGAACCAGTTTGTTCTACATTTGTTCTGTTTCAGCGCGTCTCTGATACGCAGAGCCGAAAGATCCGACCTCATGTCTCTTGCCTGCCCGTTTGTCGCACCAACGGCCGAGAACGAAGTGCTTCTCTGGATCGGACAGTCCGGGCGGCAATATCGGCTGCTGCCTGAATCCTTCACGGATTTCCAGCTGCGCAACGGGGTCGTGCATGTGCTCATCTCTAAACGGGCGGTTCTCTGGACCGGTTCGGCCGAGGATGTCGTCGGCGATCCGCAGAGCCGTTCGTTCTTCCGCAGCGCCATGGCGAAAAAGATTACCGTCTACCGGCTCGAACCGACGCCCGAGGCCGAGGCGCGGGTGCTGGTGTGCTGGGATATCCTTCATGGACACTCCGCCGAACCGCTCAAGCTGGTCGAGGCGCACTAGATCATTGCACCGTTTCATTGAAACGCTGAAATGATCCAACTCTTTGGTTTTGTCGCGTTTTCGAATTGCAAAACCGGTATCCACTTTTGCTGAAAACGCCCTAAACCCATTTTCCTTTTCGCGCGCACGTGCCGACCAGGGCGATTGCCCTTGGCATACTTATTTGTGCCGTTTCAGGATGCAGGCGTTTCCGGTTCCCGACGTGTCGAGCGGGGCGCCGAGCGCGCGGCTGATCCGTTCAAGCCTATGGTCCCAGATGCCCATCTCGGCAAGGTGCCGGGCGGTGTTGACGACATAATCGGCATTCGGCCCCATTTCGCCGTGCCCCTGGCGGATGAAGCGTAATTGCGTTTCGAGATCGAGCTGACCTGCGAACTGGGCATGATCGGGATCGGCGAGAAAGACCAAAGCATCGACCGTGCGGCCGTCGCCGAGCCGAACCTTCCTTATGGCGGGCCGATAGACGCCGGTGACCATTTCGCGGTCCCACAGATACGCCCGGACCTCCGGCCAGGTTTCCGGACGGATCGCGAAGACCATGCCATGGCAGGAGCCGCCATCGGCCAGGCCGAAAACGAGGCCGGGCGTCTCCTTCGTGCCCCGATAGCGGTGGGAAAAAACGCACAGGCAGCGATGGGCGCCATAAAGCAGGGCGGGAAAACTGCCGCCGTGATCGAACCCCGGCCGCCAGATCAGCGATCCGTAGCCAAAGACATAGGGAATTGGCAAAACATCGCCATCGATCGGCAACAGCATGAAGAATGCACCTTGTTATCGTTAAAAAAAACATGCCGATATCGTCGGAGGATGCAAGCACAATTGCCCTCGGGGTGTCCGACAGGTTAGGGAACCGGGCCGTCCATCGCTGAAAAGGCCGGCAGGCCGGGTTTTTGCGGTCCTTGCGTCGCTTTTGTGGGAAAAATCATGAATCGATTCGCCAAGCTGCTGAGCGTCGTCGCCGGGGTCGTTCTTTTATGGACCGCGGTCTGGTTCGTCGGCGCGGGTCTTGTCCGCGCCGGTGTTGCCAGCGCGGCCGGCGGATCCCCGGTCCTCGCCTGCGCCAAACTCGATATCGCCGGCTATCCGTTTCGCTTCGACATCACCTGTTCCGGCCTGACGCTGAGCGATGGTGACAAGCGGATCGAGCTGTTCGCGCTTCGCATTTCGGCGCTGGTCTATCGGCCGAATTTCGCCGAACTCACCGCCAGCGCACCGGCGGCGTTCTCCGATGCCTTCACCGGCGCCTCCTATCGGCTCGACTGGGATGTTCTTCAGGCCGATATCCGCCTCGACTGGCTGTCGCTGGCCCGAGCCTCGCTCGTTGCCGATGGTCTGGTTCTGGAAGATAGTGTGCTCGACACCTTTGAAATGGCCCGGATCGGGCATGCCGAGTTCCATGCACGCGGTACCGATGGCGCTCTTGGAAAAGACAGGCGCAACATCAGGCTCAACGCCCGCGTGGAAAACGCCATGGCGCCCCAGCTCGATGCTCCTCTTTCGACCTCGGCCACGGTGCTGGTGACCGAATGGCCGGCTGACATCCGCGACTGGCTCGGCAGCGCTCTTCTGCCGGACTGGGCGGCGGGCGATGGTGCGATCGAGATCGAACAGGCCGATTTGGCGACCGGGGCGCTATCGGCAAGCCTTTCAGGCACGCTTCAACCGGACGCGGCGGGCAGGATCGACGGCAGTCTCGATCTCGCTTCGCGCGGGTTTTCCCCGTTGATGCAGCACTATTTCGCCGCGCCCCTGGCTGGCGTGCTGCTTGGTCCGGAAGACGAAGACGGCACCGCGCACCAGACGCTCACCTTCTCGCATTCGATCCTGTCGGCTGGCATCGTGCCGCTGATCGAATTGCCACCGCTGTTTTAGGGTATTTTTTCAAGTTTTGGCCGAAGCGCTGCCACACGGCTTCTGGCTAAACCTGAAAGTTTTCAGCCGTTCTTGTCCGCGCCGTGCGGACGACCGAAATCGGGGGCGGAGGTTTCCTGTCCGGCATCAATAATCGAGCGGCGAATGGCGCGGGTGCGGGTGAACATGTCCTCGAGCTTCTTGCCGTCGCCGGAGCGCACGGCCCGCTGCAAGACGCTCAAGTCCTCGGTGAACCGCCCGAGCATTTCGAGAACCGCGTCGCGGTTGGTCAGGAAGACGTCGCGCCACATCACCGGATCCGACGCCGCGATGCGGGTGAAATCGCGGAACCCGGAGGCGGAATACTTGATCACTTCCGATTTGGTGTCGGTTTCGAGATCGGCGACCGTGCCGACGATATTGTAGGCAATCAGATGCGGCACGTGGCTGGTGATGGCCAGCACCAGGTCGTGGTGTGCGGGCTCCATGATCTCGACTTTCGAGCCGAGCGCGCGCCAGAAGGCGGCCAGCCGGTCGACGGCGTTCTTGTCGGCATCCGGTTCGGGCGTGAGGATGCACCAGCGATTGTCGAACAGCGTGGCGAAACCGGCCGAGGGACCCGAATGTTCGGTGCCGGCAATCGGGTGCCCGGGCACAAGATGAACGCCCGCCGGCAGGCGCGGTTTCAAAACGCGCAAGACATGGGCCTTGACCGAACCGGCGTCGGAAAGAATGGCGCCGGGCATCAGAAACGGCGCGATGTGGTCCATGATCGCCTCATAGGCCAGAACCGGCGCGCAGATGATGACGAGATCGGCTCCTTTGACCGCCTCGGCGGCATCGAGATGGTAGGAGTTGCCGAGGCCGAGCGCTTCGGCTTCTTCAAGCGTTGCGGCGCTGCGGGTGGAAACGGCGATGTGCTCGACCACGCCGGCGCGACGTGCCGCATGGACGATCGACGAGCCGATGAGCCCGATGCCGATCAGGGCGAGGCGTTGAAACATCAGCCCTTCGCTCCCAGACGTGAGTTGATGATTTCGGCAACCCGCCGCATGGCGTCTTCGCTGCCGATGGAAATCCTCAGGGCATTGTCAAGGCCGTACCCGTTCATCTCGCGGGTGATGAGCCCGGCTTCCGCCAGGGTGGCGAACAGTTCCGCGGCGCTCGGCCCGGCCGTTTCGTCGAACAGGGCGAGGATGAAATTGCCTTGGCTCTCGGGCACCTTCACACGGTTGGAGCGCAATTGTTCGGTCAGCCAGGAACGCCATTTCGCATTGTGGGCCGAAAGCGCGGCAGTGAAGGCGGTGTCCCGGGTTGCCGCCGCCGCCGCGGCCTGGGCCGGTATCGAAACGTTGAATGGATCGCGCAGGCGGTGAAGGGCGTCGACGACGTGGTCCGGTCCGTAGAGCCAGCCGACGCGCAGGGCGGCCAGACCCATTTTGGAATAGGTGCGGACCATGACGGTGTTTTCGGTTTCGCGAACGAGCGCGGCGGCCGTGGCGTAATCGGGTGCCGTCACGTATTCGGCATAGGCATTGTCGACGACAAACAGGATGTCGGGTCTCAAACCCGCCTGCAGCCGCCGGACCTCGGCATCGGAAAGCCAGGTGCCTGTCGGGTTGTTGGGATTGGCCAGCCAGACGAGTTTGGTCCTGTCGGTCACTGCGGCAAGGACGGCGTCGACATCGACCTTGAAGTCGCGATCCTTGGCGACAACGACATCGGCGCCAGCCGCAAGCGTGGCGATCGGATACATCAAAAACGCGAATTCTGTCTGGATCGCCTCGTCGCCCGCGCTGAGATAGGTCTCGGCCAGAAGGTGCAGGATCTGGTCCGAACCGGCACCGATGACGATGCGTTCCGCTTCCAGTCCATGGATCTCGGCCAGCGTTTCACGCAGCACGGCCGAAGACCCCTCGGGATAATCGGCCAGGTGGTGCGCTGCCTCGGTATAGGCGTCGACCGCCTTCGGGCTGGCGCCCAGGGGAGATTCATTCGAGGAGAGCTTGATCGCCGGTTTGCCGGACCCGCTGCCGGACTTGCCGGCGACATAGGGCGCGATTTTGAGAATGCCGGGTTGCGGCATGGGACGGAGTGACATCAGGAACACCGAAGAACCAAAACGGAGCCATCGCGCCTATGGAGCGCGACCGGCCGGACCATAGGCGAAGCCCCCCGTAAAAGCAAAGAAAACCGATGGTTGCGCCGTTTTGGATCAGGCTTCGGCGTCCGGCAGATGCATGGCTGTCTGGGGCGTAAAGGCGGGCACGCGCACCAGCCGTTCGGCGCGCCGGCGCCGGGCGATGGCCGGGAACTGTTCCTTGCGGGCCTTGGTGATGATCACCCCGGCCAGGGCCGCGCCGAGCAGGCGGCCGCCTTTTTCGAACAGGCGTGCCGATTTGAGAACCGGCGACCACTCGACCGGCGGCAGATAGAGCGCGTCGCGCCAGACTTCCGGCACGAAGGAATGCATGCGCAACAGGTTGTCGAGCTGCGAACGCGAGAACGGATCGCCGAACCCGAACGGGGTGTTGTCGCGACCGGCCCAGATGCCGCGACGGCGCGGCACCACGACGATCAGCCGGGCATCGGGGGCGGCAACGCGCCAGAGTTCGCGCATCTGTTCCTCTGCGTCGGCGGCGTGTTCAAGCGCGTGCACCGCGACGATGAGATCGAAGCTCGCATCGGTGAAGGGCATTTCGAGCGGATCGGCCAGAAGCGTGACCGACGGACCTTCGCGCGGCCAGGCTGAGGCGCCCTGACGGGCCGGCATCAGCACCACCACGCGTTCGGCCGGTTTGAGCATCGGCCTCAGATAAGGCGAGGCGAAACCGAGCCCGAGCACGCGCTTGCCCGAGACGTCGCCGGCCAGCGTCAACAGGGGATCGCGGACCAGGGGTCGGGCGATGCGTCCAAGCGGCGAACGATAGAACGCGATCAGTCTGGTGACATCGGGTGTCATGTTTTTTTACTGTCGGCCCCCGCGATATTTGCGGCATGTTGCGTTCCAGCCGGTTGAAACGCCCGCATGCCTTATCTGCTTCCGGGGTGCGACCCTTGGAAGAAGCGCAGATGAGGTTTCGTCCCACCGCCTGCAATGGAGCCTAAAATGGCGCTCATCATCGACGTTTTCCAGCCTTTCTCCGACAATTTAGGTTTTCTCGTTCACGATCCGGGAACGGGCGCGACCGCCAGCGTCGACGCAGGCGTGGCCGGGCCGATCATCGAACGGTTGAATGAACGGGGCTGGCGGCTGACCGATATTTTCGTGACCCATCACCATAATGACCATACGGGCGGCGTTGCCGAACTCAAATCGCATTTCGGCGCCAAGGTCACCGGTCCGGCCGCGGAGGCGAAAAAGATCGGCACGCTCGATGTCGGGGTAAGCAATGGCGATGCGGTCAAGCTCGGCGATATCCAAATCGCGGTCATTGGCGTTCCTGGCCACACACGCGGGCATCTCGCCTATTTCGACAAGGCGGGCGGGCACCTGTTCACCGGCGATGCGCTGTTCTCGCTCGGGTGCGGCCGCATGTTCGAGGGCGAGCCGAAAACCATGTGGGCGGGCCTTGCGACCCTCAGGGACTTGCCCGACGAGACGCTGGTCTATTGCGGCCACGATTATACCACCGCCAATGCCCGGTTCGCGCTCAGTGTCGATCCCGATAACCAGGCATTGCAGGCGCGGGCGAAAGAGGCGGCGGCGCAACGGGCGGCCGACCGGCCGACCATTCCCGCCCGGCTGGGCGACGAAAAACGGGCCAATCCCTTTCTTCGGGCCGATGATCCGGCCGTCATGGCGCATCTCGGTCTTGCCGATGCCGCGCCGTTCGAGGTTTTCGCCGCGCTCAGAAAGGCCAAGGACGTTTTCAGATAGAACGGTTCGCGTTCAAACCGAATGCGCACGTCGTTCTTGCGAAGCGCGCAGGCAATGACGCAATCCAGCCCGCAGCCCTGATGCCGGGGCGAGCCGCCTTAATTGCCGCACGCCCATCGGGTGCGCGCAATGATGACCGCCATGGTTCACCCAAACACGAAACGATCTGGCATCACCACATTGCCTGTGGGGTGTGCTGCCACAAGTCTTAACAAAACCTTAATTACTGGCACGATGCTTGCGACGTATCGGCTGAAAGCCGGATGTGCCGTTCCGAAATGGCACATCTGGCCCGAAGCGGAACAGGAATCGTGTCATGAGTGGCGTGAGTGCGGCGGGAAATGTCAATTCGGGACGGAATCTTCCCGTCTATCTCGGCCCGCGCCAGGAACGGCGCCGCGGTGAGCGCACGTCCGTCACCTCCGATTTTGCGTCGCAACTGATAGCGGCGCGCGACAACATGCCGGTTCAGCGCGCGCGCCGGCGGGCCGATGGCGATATCGCCCATCTCGCCTATGATTGGACCGGACATCTCGACGAACGGCGCATGCCGCAAGGCTACCGGCTCGATTTGAGCGCTTGAACAGGGGTCAAAAGGCGCTCGATTATCCCATATTGATGTCACGACCGGCGGCGCGCATCGAAATCGAGAAGCCGGCGACGACATCGATGAAGCTCATGACCGTGCACATGAAAAACAGCGAGGTCGAGGCTGCCGGCACCACCAGGAATTCGACCAGGAAAGCGACGAAGATCAGCGTCGAGATCATGTGCTCGATCATCGAGCCGGTGCCGGTCCGTGTCGACTTGAGAACCTCGAAAAACAGCAAAAGCAGCGAGACGACCAGAAAGGTGTCGGAAAGACTGAGCGTCCAGACCGACCCGGACACCATCGGCACCGAAAGAACCGTCGTCGCCCAGCCGCCTTCCAGTGTGCCGAAAAAGAAAAAAACAATAATATTGTAGACAAGGAAGGGCAGGATAAGCAGTGGTGGAATCCACATGGTGCTGGCTTTCTGGGGCGCGTTATCGTTTAGCGGAATAACCATGATGCAATGCGTAACCGCGGCGTTCTTGGTGAAATGAAAACAGGCGCTCCGCCCGTTCCCGGCATGTCGATGGCGTGCGAAACCGCCCGATAGTGCCAAAAACACGCAAAAACGGCCAGCCCGCATTGGGACCGGCCGCGATTATATGTTGAAAACACCGCAGCGCCGGCAAAGGCCGCGCCACGGCGTCAAAACGTATCAATTATGCGCCGATGCGCTCAGGCTTTCGGCGTCAGAACCTGACGGCCGCGATAGGTGCCGGCCTTGAGATCGATGTGATGGGGACGGCGAAGCTCGCCCGAATCCTTGTCCTCGACATAGGCATTGGCCTTGAGGCCATCGGCCGAGCGGCGCATGCCGCGCTTGGCGGGGGAAGTCTTTCGCTTTGGCACTGCCATGGGATCATAACTCCAAACGGTTCGCCGCCCCGCTTCGGCCAGACCGGATAAAGGCCCTTGGCCGGCGAGGCAGGCGTTTTTGACACTCTGTCTCGGATCGGCCGGCCTTATAGTGGAAATCCGGGCGTTTGGCTAGAGCATGGCCCCGAAAAGTGGATGCCGGTTTTCGGAAAAGGCCATGCGACGCGAAAGACGAGCATGGCCCCGAAAAGTGGTTACCGGTTTTCGGACGAGGCCATGCGATGCAAAAAGACAGGCATGGCCCCGAAAAGTGAACACCGCCCCCGGATGAGGCTCGAGAGCACGTTTTCGGGTGGGGCCGCGCGACACGTCAATCAGTTGAGCGAAAGATTCCCGATGTCGAAGTGCTCCTGTCTTGCGGATGGTCTTCGGGCGGGATAGCAAGGGCTATGTCCTCTTCCGCGCTCGACATCGCTGGTTTTGCCGATCGGTTTGGCCCGTTTCTCGAACGCTGCCTTGTGGATGAAAACCTGTGTGTCCCCTATGCCGCCCCCGTCCGGCTGGCCGCGGCCATGCGCCATGGCGCGCTCAATGGCGGCAAGCGGCTGAGGCCGCTGCTTGTTGTCGAGACGGCCGGCGTGTTCGACGTGCCGGAAAAGCACGCGTTGCCGGCGGCGGTTGCCGTCGAACTCATCCATTGCTTCTCGCTGGTGCATGACGACCTGCCGGCGATGGACGACGACGATTTGAGGCGCGGCAAGCCGACCGTCCACAAGGCGTTCGACGAGGCGACGGCAATTCTGGCGGGAGATGCCTTGCATTCTTTTGCCTTTGCCGTTCTGGCCGACGAACGGACCCATCCCGATCCCGCCATCCGGATGGCACTGGTCGGCGAACTGGCCACGGCAACGGGCGCCGGCGGTATGGCCGGCGGCCAGCAGCTCGATCTCGAAGGCGAGCAGGGCGGCTTTTCAAATACCGATATCGCCGTGATGCAGAAAATGAAGACCGGCGCGCTGATCCGCGCTTCGGTGCGCATGGGCGCCCTGATCGGGGGCGCAGATCAGGACCGGTTCGCGGCGCTGACCCTTTACGGCGAAGCGGCCGGCCGGGCCTTTCAGCTCGCCGACGACATTCTCGACGAGACGGCGACCCCGGAACAGATGGGCAAGGCCACCCACAAGGACAGCGCCCGCAACAAGCCGACCCTGGTCGCCCGCATCGGACTCGATGCGGCGCGGCGCCATTTGGGCGAACAGATTCATCACGCGGTTTCCGCGCTCTCGCCGTTCGGCCCGGAGGCCGACGGGCTGAGAGCCATCGCCCGCTATTTTGCCATCAGGGAAAACTGAAATGAGTCTCGATTCCGTTCGCGCCGACCTTTCCGCCCGTGCGCCCGATCTCAGCATCATGGTCACCGAGAACACCACCGAGACGGTCGAGACGGCCGCTCGGGTGCATGGCGTCGAACCGGGCATGATCGCCAAGACCCTGTGCATCAGGGTCAAGGACAAGGAAGTCCTGCTGGTCACCAGGGGCGATGCGCGGCTCGACAACAAGAAATCGAAGGCGGCATTCGGCGGGCGGGCGAAAATGCTCGGCCCCGAGGACGTCCTGCGCCTGACCAGCCACGAAATCGGTGGCGTCTGCCCCTTCGGCCTACCGGCGCCCATGAAGATCTATCTTGATGTCTCGATGAAGAACTACGACGAGATTATCCCCGCCGCCGGCGCTCTCAACGCTTCGGTGCGCCTGCCGCTTTCCCGGCTGGCCGAGCTTTGCGGCGACACTTGGGTGGATGCCTGCGTCGAGCCGGCGGCTTAGGCCAAAAAACTCAGCCCTTTTTCAGCACCATCCGTGTCCAGGTCACGTCGCTTTGTTCGCTGGAGACGGTTTCCGTGTCGAGCAGGACGGAAAAGCCGCGCGGAAACGAAAGTTTCTGGATTTCGTCGGCGGTGACCTCGAACATCACGCGTCCATCGGGCACGGGGCCATGGCGTAGCGTCATGGCCAGCAGTCCGCCGGGTTTCACCAGCGAACAAACCACGTCGAGCGATTGCGCCCTGAGCGGGGCATCGAGATGCATCAATACCGCCGTCATCATGACGAGGTCGAATGGCTGGTGAAGCGCGACAACCGAAGCCAGCTCTGGCAGGCCGTCGTCGATCCAGCGGATGTTCGGCTCGGGATGGCGCGCCATGGCGCCTTCGCGCAACGTCGCGACCGGTTCCACCGCGACAACGTTATAACCACGCGCCGCCAGCCCGGCCGCGTCGCGCCCCGTTCCGGCGCCGATTTCCAGGGCGTCGGCCGTTGCCGGGGGCAGAAAATCGAGAATGAGCCGATGGACGTCCTCGAAAGCGCGCGCTTCATAGCGCCTGAAAAGCTCTGGGGCTTCATTTGCATAGCCGGCTGTGCCGGGAACCCTGGCCATTTTCCTACTCCGCAGCTTCCGAATTCCCCGCCCCGAAACGCTTCTCGATATAGTCGGCGACCATTTGCATGAACTGGTCGGCGACATCGTCGCCCCGCAACGTCGCGACCTTTTCGCCTTCGACAAACACCGGCGCGGCCGGATTTTCGCCGGTGCCGGGCAGGGAAATGCCGATATCGGCGTGCTTGGATTCACCCGGTCCGTTGACGACGCACCCCATGACTGCGATCGAGAGGTTTTCGATGCCGGGGTATTTCTCGCGCCAGTCCGGCATGGATTGGGACAGATGATCCTGGATGGTCTTGGCCAGGGTCTGGAAGGTGGTCGAGGTGGTGCGCCCGCAGCCCGGGCAGGCCGAAACGATCGGCACGAACTGTCTGAAGCCCATGGTCTGCAAGAGTTCCTGAGCCACCTTGACTTCAAGGGTGCGGTCGCCGCCCGGCTCGGGGGTCAGGGAGACACGAATGGTATCGCCGATCCCCTGCTGCAACAGGATCCCCATGGCCGCCGACGAGGCGACGATACCCTTGGTGCCCATGCCGGCTTCGGTCAGGCCCAGATGCAGGGCATAATCGTCGCGTTCCGCCAGATCCTCGTAGACGGCGATGAGGTTCTGCACGTCCGATACCTTGGTGGAAAGGATGATGCGGTTTTTGGCAAGGCCCAGCTCTTCGGCGCGTTTGGCGCTCAAGAGCGCCGATTGCACGATGGCCTCGCGCATGACGTGATTGGCCGACCACGGCCGGTTGCGCTTGGTGTTCTCGTCCATCAGTTTCGTCAAAAGATCCTGGTCGAGCGAGCCCCAGTTGACGCCGATCCGAACCGGCTTGTCGTATTTGAGCGCCAGTTCGATCAGGGTGGCGAATTGCGGGTCGCGCTTAGACTTGAAACCGACATTGCCCGGATTGATCCGGTATTTCGCCAGGGCTTCGGCGCAAGCCGGATGGTCGGTCAAAAGCTTGTGCCCGATATAGTGGAAATCACCGATGATCGGCACCTCGATGCCGCGCTTGGCCAGAAGGTCGCGGATATGCGGCACGGCAGCGGCGGCCTCGTCGCGATCGACCGTGACGCGGACCAGTTCCGAGCCAGCCCGATAAAGCGCGGCGATCTGGCGGGCGGTCGTTTCGATATCGGCAGTGTCGGTATTGGTCATCGACTGCACCACGATCGGTGCGCCACCGCCGATTTTCACGCCGCCGACATCGACCGCAACTGTTGGTTTACGTTGCACGAGACCCGCCATGATGCTCTCCGCTGGCATTTTTCCCCGGGGGCATACGCCTTTGCCTCGTACGAGGCAACACGGGCCAGCGCCTGCAACCGTAAGCCCCTTGACGGACGGGCCGGATCCCCGAACACTTCCACATTCGGTCGAACCGGACGAGGGGGATGGAACAATGTCCAAGGCGAAACCGTCATCCATAACCGAGATCGAGGCCTATCTCACCGGCATTGAACCGGTGAAACGAGCCGCGCTCGAACACATCCGCGCTCTTGTCAAACAGGCGGCGCCGGAAGCCCGCGAGGCGATGGTCTACGGCGTGCCGGGCTTTCGCCAGGATGGCCCGCTCGTCTGCTATGCGGCGTTCAAGGCTCATTGCGGGTTCTATCCGATGGGCGAATCCGCCATCGACGCGTTCGAGGCGCAGCTCCTCGATTTTGCGACCGCGCGGGGGACGATCCGGTTCACCCCGGATCAGCCGCTGCCCGACGCTCTCGTGATCGAGATCGTGAACTTTCGGTTGGCGGAAAACGCCGCCAGAAAAGCGGGCGGAGTTGCCGGAGCCGGGTGAGCGCCGGTGGCGACACGCTTCATGGATCAGTGACAAAGGCGTTCGACACGCAGCCGATGACACCTAAAAACCCAGACGATTGCGGGGCAGGATCGTGCGCGGCCGCCTGATCTTTCGGCAGGTGCCGGAAAGATGGCGCTTGTCAGCATCGATGCAATCGAAGACAGTGGTGGCATTGGCACAAGCCCTTCCTCCCGCCAGACGTTTCCGCATCGTTGAGATCGCGATACCAAGGCAGATTGGCAATCGCGAACCAAGTGCAAGAGCCGCTGAGGCTCCAGGTTCCTGACATTGCGCCAGGCGACAGAATCGTGCCCGACACCGGTTTCCCGCACTTCGCAGGCAGCCGGCAGAACGTTTTTCTTTTGTGCGAAAGACTGCTGGATGAACCGCAATTTCTGGAAGATGACTCTCGTTCTGGGGCTGATGAACACCATCGGCCCGTTTGCAACCGACATGTATCTGCCGGCTTTTCCGCGCATCGCCAGCGAGTTCAGCACCAGTGCGGCCAGCGTTCAGATCACGCTGACCACCTATTTCCTTGCCTTCAGCATCGCACAGCTTTTTTTCGGCCCGGCCAGCGACATGTATGGCCGCAAGCCGCCGATCTATGTCGGTCTGGTGCTGCTGATTGCTTCTTCGATCGGATGCGCCTTCGCCCCGTCGATCGAGATCCTCACCGTGTTGCGCTTTTTCCAGGGCATTGCCGCCGCCGGGGTTCTGGCCATTCCGCGCGCCGTCATCCGCGACTGCTATACCGGCGTGAAGGCAACCCAGTTGATGGGAACGATGATGCTGGTCAGTTCCGTCGCCCCGATGCTGGCGCCGATGATCGGTTCGTTCCTCATCATTCCGTTCGGCTGGAGATCGGTCTTTGTCCTGTTCAGCGTGATCTCGGTGCTGATCCTGTTCTTGCACACCTTCTTTCTGCCGGAAACGCTGGCGCCGGAAAACCGCAAGCCGTTTTCGCCGTCCTCGCTTCTCGAGAGCCTCGTTTTTCTCTTCCGCGACAGAAGCTTTCTGGGCTTCACCCTGATCGGCGGGCTCGGCATGGCGGGTCTGTTCGCCTTTATCGGCAACGCCTCCTTTGTCTACATGACCCATTTCGGCCTGACGCCGTTGCAGTTCGGCCTGGCCTTCGGGGTCAATGCCGTCGGTCTCATGGTGGCGAACCAGTTTTCCGCCACCATGATGGCAAGGCTTGGCTCGGTGCGTCTCATCCGCCTGGCGACCGCCTGTTATGCCGGCCTCGCCGTGCTCTTGCTGGTGCTGTTTCTTGTGGGCGTCGACAGTTTCTGGATCATGGCCGGCTTGCTGATGGTCGTGAACATGTTCTTCGGCTTCTTTTCGCCGGCCGCGGCGGTGCTGACGCTTGAAGAACATGGCCGGATGGCGGGCGCGGCGGCGTCCCTGTCGGGCACGCTGCAAATGCTGATGGCGACCTTTGCCATGACGCTCGGGGGCGTTTTGTTCAACGGCACGCCCATCCCCATGCTGTCGGTCATCGCCGCCAGCGCGGTCCTGGCCTTCGTTCTGGCGATCGTCACGACGCGCGGGCTCCGCGTCGCCCCGTCGGCGGCCGGAGCCGGCAAGAGGTGATGCTCAAAAGCATCGGGTGCTTTAATCGCATAGAAACATCCGGCGTCATTCTTTGATGGTTGCATCGGCTTGTTGTGAAAAAGCGCAAGTCCGGTGTTTCGCCCGATGGTCTAGGGCTTTTCACTGTTTCACGGAAACAGTGAAAGGCTCCAAGTTCGTGTTTTATCGCATTTCCGAACGGTGAACCGGTGTCCACTTCACCTGGAAATGCTCTAGCCCCTTTCGAAATTCATTTGAATGATTATAGTTTTATATCTGTTCGAGGGGAGACCGAACCATGCTGCGCGATCATCCGCACCGCTTGGCGATACGTGACGAGGTTCATGCGCGCCCGGTCGTTTTGGTGCCCAATGCCTGCCGTCTCCGGCGCCTGGTCTTTTTGCCCGAGGATGGGCGTACGGTCGGCGCCATCCTCGAAACGCTGCGTAACTGGTGCGCCGCGCGCGGCCTTGCCAGTCCTGGTCCGGAAACGCGGCAATATTCCTTTCTGCGCGGCACCGGCGCGGACGGGTTCACCGTCACCTTCGGATTCCACAATGAATTCACCTCGCTCACCTGGTCGTCGCCGCCGGGCGACACCGTCGTCACGCCCACCGATATCGGGCTGGAGATCGTTGCCGACCTGGCGTTGGTCTCGGCAACGATCATCGATATCCGCGAAGAAAGCGCTCTTACGGCGGACATTCTCGACGCGTGCGATACCGCCAGCCTGTGTCACGTCAGCATTGAAAGCGGCAAGGCCGAAATCGCCACCGATCTTGTGGAGGACGAAGACGGGTTCGTTCATTATGAATTTGCGGCCGGGGCGTTGACGCCCCTGAGACGATCCATTCTGGCGCGGCGGCTGTTCGAGGTCGAATCCTATTCCAAGCTCGCCCTGCTCGGTTTGCCCGAGGTCAGGGCGGCCGGCGCCGAACTTGGCGCGCTCGAAACGGAGATTTCAGCGGTGATCGGCGCGCTGCCGACCATAGAGGGCGTCGAGGCGTCCGGCGCGGCCATCGCCGCCCTCAACAACCTGTCGCTGAGGGTCGCGGTTCTGACCGATAGCCTTTCCTATCGCATGGCTGCATCCCAGGCCTATGGCCAGATTGTCGCCGACCGGCTCGACACCTTGCAGGATTTCACCACCGGCACCGGCGCAAATCTCTCGGTCTATGTCGAAAATCGGGTCGGGCCGGCCCTCAGAACCCTCAAGGCCACCGAAAAGCGCCTGCAGGGGGCGGCGCAAAAGATCGAGCGGGCCGCCCTGATGATCAACGCCCGCAACGGTCTCGAACTCGGCATCCAGAACAGCGCCATCCTCGGCACCATTTCCAAGACCGCCCGCTCGCAGTTCTTGCTGCAACAAACGGTCGAGGGCCTGTCGATCATCGCCATCACCTATTATCTGATCGCGGTTCTGGGCTATGCGCTCGCCGGCCCCATCCACCTGATGCACTGGGACAAGGAATGGGTGATGGGTGCGTTGACGCCCGTGGCGCTGATCGTGGTGTGGATCGGCTCGCGCCTTCTATGGCGCAAGCATCAGGACTGAGCGGGATGGCTAGAGCTTTCACGCCAGGAGAGCCCTTTGTGCGGTAAATGCCTCGTGCTGGATTGCCGATTGGGTCGGGCTTGAGGACGAGTGCCCGACGAGCCGACCCTCATCCTGAGCTTGTCGAAGGATGAGCTTGTCGAAGGATGAGCTTGTCGAAGGATGAGCTTGTCGAAGGATGAGCTTGTCGAAGAACGAGGGTCAGTGCCTGTGGCCTTCACCCCACCCGACTTGGCTTCGCCAAGCCACCCTCCCCATGAAGGGGAGGGAGAAGGGGGGCAACTGCCCTGCCGTTTTCCTCCGCTATCAGCCAATCCCCCGCCGTCATTCCCGCGCAGGCGGGAATCCAGCGGCGCGCAGTCTTGCGCGCCTGAAGAGCTTTTTGCTCGGCAGACGCCTCGTGCTGGATTGCCGATTAGGCCGGGCATGACAACGATCCGGCCCTCCAGCGCTGGCGATCATCCGGCTCCATGGTTCGACAAGCTCACCATGAGGGCGGAGAGCGTGGGCCGGCTACTCGAACCGCACCAACAGGTCCTTGGCGTCGATCTGGTCGCCGATGGCCACCGTGACCTCGGCAACGACACCATCGGCGTCGGCGTGAATGGCGGTTTCCATCTTCATCGCTTCGATCGACAAGAGCACGTCGCCGGCCACGACCTTCTGGCCCGGCTTGACGGCAAGGGTCGAGATGACGCCCGGCATCGGCGCGCCGACCTGTTTGGCATCGCCCGCGACGGCCTTGGGCCGCTGGGCGACGCTTGAGGCGCGCATGCGATCGGGAACGGCGACGGCGCGCGGCTGGCCGTTGAGTTCGAAGAACAGGCGCACCATGCCTTTTTCGTTGGGCTCGGACCGGGCTTCGTACTGGGTGACGAAAGTGACGCCCGGCCCTAGATCGACCGCCAGTTCCGCGCCCGCTTCCAGACCATAGAAAAAGATCGGCGTCGGCAGCACCGAGGTCGGCCCGTAGATCGCCTGCGTCTTCATGAAGTCGGTAAAGACCTTTGGGTACATGAGATAGGAGGCAAGCTGGAAATCGTCGATCTCCTCGCCGAGTTCGGTTGAAAGCTTGGCGCGCTCGGCTTCGATGTCGAGCGCTTCCAGATGAAGGCCCGGCCGATCCGTCAGCGCCGGTTTGCCCTTCAAAACCTTTTTCTGCAATGCCTCGGGGAAGCCCCCGGGCGGCTGGCCGAGATCGCCGGCAAAGAACCCGATCACAGAATCGGGAAAGGCGACCTCGCGGTCGGGGTCCTCGACATCGGCGCGGGAAATGCCGGAAGACACCATACTGAGCGCCATGTCGCCGACGACCTTGGACGAGGGCGTCACCTTGACGATATCGCCGAACATCTGGTTGACGTCGGCATAGGCCTGCGCCACCTCGTGCCAGCGGGTTTCGAGACCGAGCGAGCGGGCCTGTTCCTTGAGATTGGTGAACTGGCCGCCCGGCATTTCATGCAGGTAAACCTCCGAGGCGCCCGATCTCAGGTCGGACTCGAAGGCGCGGTACTGGTGGCGAACCGCTTCCCAGTAAAAACTCAGCCGCCTGATGACGCTCGGCTCGAACTGCGGATCGCGTTCGGAACCCTTGAGCGCCTCGTTGAGCGAACCGAAACAGGGCTGGGAAGTGGTGCCCGAAAGCGCATCCATGGCGGCGTCGACCACATCGACACCGGCGTCGATCGCAGCCAGCACCGATGCCGCTGCCGCGCCCGAGGTGTCGTGGGTGTGGAAATGGATGGGGATGCCGATTTCCTGCTTGAGCGTTCCGATCAGCAGTTTGGCGGCGGCGGGTTTCATGAGCCCCGCCATGTCCTTGATGCCGAGGATGTGGGCGCCGGCCGCTTCGAGGTCCTTGGCCAGACCGACGTAATACTTGAGATCGTATTTCGCTCTGGTGGGGTCGAGGATGTCGCCCGTGTAGCACAGGGCGCCCTCGCAGACCTTGCCGGCATCGAGCACCGCGTCCATCGACACGCGCATGTTCTCGACCCAGTTGAGGCAGTCGAAAACGCGGAAGACGTCGACCCCGCCCTTGGCTGCCTGGGCAACGAAGAACTTCACCACATTGTCGGGATAATTGGTGTAGCCAACCCCGTTCGAGCCGCGCAAAAGCATCTGGTTCAAAAGGTTCGGCGCGGCTTCACGGATCTTGGCGAGCCGTTCCCACGGGTCCTCGTTCAAAAAGCGCATGGCGACATCGAAGGTGGCGCCGCCCCAGTCTTCGAGCGAAAACAGGTTCGGCAACCCACGCGCATAGGCGTTCGCAATTCTGACGATGTCATAGGTGCGCATGCGGGTGGCCAGAAGCGACTGATGGGCGTCGCGCATGGTGGTGTCGGTGAACAACACCTGGGTTTGATCCCTCAGCCAGTCGGCCAGGGCTTTGGCGCCGTGCTTGTCGAGAATCTGGCGGGCGCCGTCGGCAATCGGTCGATCGGAGAAATCGGGAACGACCGGCGCGGCGGCTTCCGGCGGTTTGGGCCGGTTGCGGACTTCCGGATGGCCGTTGACGGTGACGTCGGCGATATAGGTTAAAAGCTTCGACGCCCGGTCACGGCGCTTGGAAATGTCGAACAGTTCCGGCGTCGTGTCGATGAACCGCGTCGTATAGGAATTATCGCGGAATTTCGGGTGGCAGATGATGTTTTCGAGGAACGCCAGATTGGTGACGACGCCGCGAATGCGGAATTCGCGCAAGGCGCGGTCCATGCGGCGGATCGCTTCGATCGGAGTCGGCGCCCAGGCCGTGACCTTTTCGAGAAGCGGATCGTAATAGCGGGTGATGACGGCGCCCGAATAGGCGGTGCCGCCGTCGAGACGAATGCCGAAGCCGGTGGCGCCGCGATAGGCGGTGATGCGGCCGTAGTCGGGGATGAAGTTTTCTTCCGGATCCTCGGTCGTCACCCGGCATTGCAGGGCGTGGCCGTTGAGCTTGATGTCCTCCTGGCGCGGCACGCCCGATCCGGCCTCGCCGATCGTCGCGCCGTTCATGACGTTGATCTGCGCCTTGACGATGTCGATGCCGGTCACCTCCTCGGTGACGGTATGTTCGACCTGGATACGCGGATTGACCTCGATGAAATAGAAATGGCCGGTGTCGACATCCATGAGGAATTCGACGGTGCCGGCGCACCGGTAGTTGGCGGCCCGGCCGATCCTCAGGGCCATTTCGGTCAGCTCGGCGCGCTGGGCTTCGCTGAGATAGGGCGCGGGGGCGCGTTCGACCACCTTCTGGTTGCGCCGCTGCACTGAGCAGTCGCGCTCGAACAGATGGACGAGATTGCCGTGATCGTCGCCAAGGATCTGGACCTCGACGTGGCGGGCGTGGATAACGAGCTTTTCCAGATACATCTCGTCCTTGCCGAACGAGGCCTTGGCTTCGCGTTTGGCTTCGGGCACGACGTGTCTGAGATCCGCTTCGCTCCTTAAGGCGCGCATGCCGCGTCCGCCACCGCCCCAGCTCGCCTTGAGCATGAGCGGATAGCCGATCTCGGCCGCCATCCTTGCGACCTCGTCGAGATCCTCGGGCAGCGGGGGTGTTGCGGGAACCACCGGTACGCCGGCGGCGACGGCCATGTTGCGGGCCGAGACCTTGTTGCCCAAATCGCGCATGGTCTCAGAGGTCGGGCCGATGAAGGTCAGGCCGGCCGCCATGCAGGCATCGGCGAATTCCGGGCTTTCCGACAACAACCCGTAGCCGGGATGGATGGCGTCGGCGCCAGTGATCTTCGCAATCCTCAGATATTCGTCGATTTGCAAATAAGCCTCGACCGGCCCAAGCCCCTTGCCGATCAGATAGGCTTCGTCCGCTTTGAACCGGTGCAGCGCCAGTTTGTCTTCCTCGGCGAAGACCGCGACAGTCTTGAGCCCCAGTTCATTGGCGGCGCGGAAAACGCGTATGGCGATTTCACTACGATTGGCGACGAGTATTTTGGAGATTGCCATTTCAGGACCTTTGAAAAAGGAAAAAACCAACAGATCCGCGCCTTACGGCAAAATGGATCGAAACGGGCCGGTCCTTACGGACTCAATTAGGTGAGTTTATCGATCAGATGCGACAGGTCGTATCCGGCATCGGCGGCCGCGGCGATAATGTCGTCGGCATGCATCACGCCGGCCTGGCTCAGAGCCCAGAGCGTCGCCGAACGCGTGCCGGAGCGGCAAAAGCAGAAAACCGGGCCGCTGGCGTTTTCGAGTGCGACATGGGTCTTTTCGATCATGTCGGGCGTGATGCCGTCACGACCGAGCGGGATGGCAACGAAATCGAGACCCGCGGCCCGGCAGGCCTCTTCGATTTCGCTGTTTTTCGGCTGTTCGGGCGCTTCGCCGTCGGGGCGGTTGTTGATGATGGTCACGAATCCGGCTGCCTTGATCGCCGCGATGTCGTCCGGAGCGATCTGTGGCGACACGCTGATGCGTTCATTGATCCGTCTGATTTCCAAGCCCGTCTCTCCTAGCTTGACCCAGCGCCATGCCGTCTCATGCGGCACGCGTAACCGTATCCCGCAAGCACACCTCCGGGAAAGCCGAATTTCCAAATTCGGACGTGCCCCAAGACGACACCGAAAGCGGCGTCAGTTTATAATTGTTATAAGCAAAGCTTGCTCATACGCGCAACTGCTCTCGATGCGCGACGATCACGCGGGGGGTCAGGCGGCGTGTTCGGTGCCAGGGGTGCGGCGTTCGGCCAGAATGGCGCGAAGCGATTGCGGCCGCCCGAGAAGGAAACCCTGTAGGGCTGTAACCCCGGCGGTCGCGACCGTATACATCTGGTCCGGGGTCTCGATCCCCTCGGCGACAACGGTCATGTTGGTGGCGCGCGCTACGCGACAGATCGAGGCGATCATCAGGCTGTCGAGCCGGCTGGAGACGACATTTTCCACATAGGACCTGTCGATCTTCAGAATGTCGAAGAACGACCGCTTGAGATAGGAAAGGCTGGCATTGCCCGAGCCGAAATCATCGATGACGATCGGCGTACCGAGTTTTTTCAATCTTTCGAGATTGACCATTTCGATGCCTTCGTCGGCGAGCGGAACGGTCTCGGTGATTTCGACGGCGATACTGTGCGGCGCAACGCCGGCCTTGGCGAGAGTGGCGATGAACCGGTCGGCAAACTCGGGCCGGCGCAACTGAACCGGGGAAACGTTGACCGAAACGGACGGCGTTTCGAGCGCCGCGAAATCCGCGCAAGCGCGTTTGAGCACCCAGTCGCCCAGCATGTCGATGATCTGGCTGGATTCGGCGACGGGAATGAAATCCGAAGGCGGGATCATGCCGCGCACGGGATGGTTCCACCTCACCAGCGCCTCGTAGGACCTGAGCGTCGTCCCATCGCTCGCAAAGATCGGCTGATAATGCAGTTCGAGTTCGTTCATCAGAACGGCGGCCCTGAGCTCGCGCTCGATGAAACGCTTCTGGCGTTCGTCGTAATGCAGATCGTCCTCGAAGGCGACGACGGCGTTGCGGCCGGTTTTCTTGCCCTTGTAAAGGGCCAGATCGGCCTTGGACATGAGATCGTCGGTCTGGCTGGCATGGCGGGGCGCCACGGCAAACCCGACGCTGGCGGACAGGCTGACATGACGGCCCGAAATGAAGATGGGCACGTTCAGGGCGTCGAGCATCTGCCGCAGGACGGTGCTGATCGCGTCGACATCGTCGTGGCCGAGGATGATCACGCCGAATTCGTCGCCCCCCAGGCGGCCGACAATCGCCTCGGGCAGGGACTTGCCGATGGTGGTCGCCAGATGCCTGAGGGCGGCATCGCCGGCAGCGTGCCCGGAACTGTCGTTGAGCTGCTTGAGGTGATCCATGTCGATCTGGACGAACGCCACCGGCTCCTCGTCGAGCCGCCTCAGCCGGTTCTTGAGTTCGGTCAAAAAGAAGGACCGGGTCACGGCGCCGGTCAGATAATCGAGATGCGTCGAAGCAAGATAATGTTCGAAATCCATGGCGGCGTGGCGGACTTCGTGTTTGAGACTGAGATGGCCGGCATAGAGAACGGCGCCGGCCAGCACGGCCATGAGCACGAGCGCGATGGCGAATAGCGGACCAAGAGAGCGGATGCTGTCAGGTGCGAAATAGCCAGTAAGGCCGAGTGCCGCGATCCCGAAAATGAGTGCGCCGACCAAAACCGTCGTGACCCGATAGGTGCGGAGCTGGAAAGGCACTTGTAGATCTTTGATGCTCATAAGGTCCGATCCCGTTCAGCCCGATTGTGGCGCTTCCCGGTTAACGGGACTTGAATACATGAGCAAAATCAACGTGATAAATAAAGTGGTTAAAAAAGCGTATCTTCCCTTCGGCGAGGGTTCATGCCCCTTTGTCCGCCGGCGGCGACGCAAGACGCGGTTTGCCGCGCATTTCGGCACTCTTTTGGATTCAAAAGCTGCTGGAAATGGTCAAGGATAAGTTGCCGGACCCGGTTCTTCATGCCGCCAATAGAGGCAATGCCGTGCATTTTGCGGCAAGATTTCAGGAACCGGGTCGGCAGGCGTTTGCCTTATCGATGGGCAATGCGCCCTATTTCGTGCCGTTGGTATAGCGGGCCAGGGCCTGAATGACGCGACGGGCGCTGATCCGGCCGATGCGGGTTCCGTTCGAATCGTTGACGCCGACCCATTGATGATCGGCGAAAAGCGGCAGGACGTCTTCGCAGCAAGCCGTATCGGGAACGCTGAATTCGCACGGTTCCGTCACGTCCCCGTCCATGATGGTGTGAACGTGGATGGCGCGGGCCTTGTTGACATCGGAGACGAACGCTTCGACATGGGAATCGGCCGGATTGAGCACGATTTCTTCGGGTCGTCCTTCCTGGATCACGGCGCCGTCGTCGAGAATGGCGATGCGGTTGCCGATCTTGAGGGCTTCGTCGAAATCATGGGTGATGAACAGAATCGTCTTGTTGAGATCGGCCTGAAGCTTCAGCAATTCATCCTGCATGCCCGAACGGATCAACGGATCGAGGGCGGAAAAAGCCTCATCCATCAGGATGATGTCGGTGTCCATGGCCAGTGCGCGCGCAAGGCCCACGCGCTGTTGCTGCCCACCGGAAAGCTGGTGCGGCAGGACGTTTTCATAGCCCGACAGGCCAACTGTCTCAACCCAGCGCGCCGCGGTATCAAGGCGTTCGGCGCGTTTGACATGTCGAACCTCAAGTCCGTAGGCGACGTTTTCGATGACCGTGCGGTGCGGCAGAAGGCCGAAGCGCTGGAACACCATGGCGATCCGGGTGCGGCGGAATTCCCTCAGTTCGGGGAGCGACATGCCGAGCACATCGGTTCCGTGCACGTAGATTTCGCCGGATGTTGGATCGATCAGCCGGATGACGTGGCGGATGAGCGTCGACTTGCCCGAACCGGAAAGCCCCATGACCACATAGACCTGACCCGGCTCGACATTGAGCGAGACGTCGTTGATGCCCACCACCTGGCCGGTCTCGGCCTGGACTTCGGTCTTGGTCTTGCCCTGGCGCAAAAGATCGAGCGCAATCTCCGGGTCATGACCGAAGATCTTGGTGACATGTTTGATTTCGATGGCGAAGTCTTCACTCATACCCGCTTCTCCACCAGACCGATCCGTGCCTGCAACTGTTTGCCGAAGGCCTGGGAGACGCGGTCAAAGATGATGGCGAGCGCCACGATGCCAAGACCTGCGAAAAGACCGCGGCTGACTTCAAGTCGGCCGATGCCCTGCAGCACCTGATAGCCAAGCCCTCCGGCGCCGATCATCGAAGCGATGACCACCATGGCCAACGCCATCATCGTTGTCTGGTTGACCCCGGCAAGAATGGTCGGCATGGCGAGGGGAATCTGCACGCCGAACAGGCGTTGGCTCGGCGTGGTTCCGAAGGCGCGCGAGGCTTCCATGATATTGGGATCGACCATGCGGATGCCGAGATCGGTCAGCCTGATCAGGGGCGGGGCGGCATAGATGATGGTCGAGATCAGGGCCGGAATCTTTCCGGGCCCGAAGATCATCACCGCCGGAATGAGATAGACGAAACTCGGCAATGTCTGCATCAGGTCGAGGATCGGCGTCATGACGCGCCGGAATCCTTTCGATCGCGACATGATCATGCCGACAGGCAAGGACACGATGATGGCGGTCAATGTCGCCGAGATCATCAGGGCCATGGTTTTGATGCTGTCGTTCCAAAGGTCCATGACCCCCAAAAAGAGCAGCGAAAAAAGCACGACGACCGGCAGCTTCCAGTTGCGCGTCGCCGCATAGGCCAGCCCTACCAGGGCGAGAATGATCACCCACCAGGGCAGCCACAAAAGGAATTTCTCAATGGAGATGAGAAGAACGAGGAGAGGGTGCGCTGCGGCTTCGAAGCCGTCACCCCAATACTTGACCACCCAGTTCAGGCCGTCGTCGACCCAGAACCGCAATGGTTTGGTATCAATTATATCCGGAAACATCTGTCCCCTTTACCTCTGAAACGCTCGCCCCTCTTCCTTGCGGGCGATGGTTCATCAAAGGCGGCCGGGCGTTGCGCCCGGCCGCCGGAAATCGTGTCGGTAACGGGGCGTCAGAGCGCCGCCATGACCCTTTCGGCAACATCTTCCGGCACCCATTGCGTCCAGGTGTCGGTTTCCGTTTTGAGGAAATTGATCGCCGTGTCCTCGGCGTCGGCCTTGTTCGCGTCACCCCAGGCCAGGATCTTGTTGATCTGGTCGACATCCATGGCCACCTTGGAGAAGTAGTCGGCGACCACGGGGGCTTCGTTTTTAACCCAGGAGGCGGCACCCACGATCACCTCGGACGAGGGCCAGCCAGTGATGACCGGCGGATCGTTACAGTCCTGATTGGTGTTGCACTGATAGCCGGCAAGATCGACCGGCGGCATGTCGAGCATGAAGGTCGGATATTTGCCGAGAATGGCGGTCGGCCCCCAATAGTAGAAAAGGATTGGCTCTTCCTTGGTGAAGGCGCGGGCAATGGACGCGTCGAGATTGCCGCCGGACCCCGGCGAGAACAGGTTCCAGCCCTTGTCGCCCATGCCGTAGGCCTCAAACAGCGACGCGTTGGCGATTTCGCAGGCCCAGCCGGGAGGACAGGCGTAAAGCCGTCCCTTGTCCGGATCTTCGGGGTCGGGGAAAAGCTCGGGATGCGCGATGACGTCTTCGGGGGTATTAAGCTCGGGATGGGCGTCTTTGGTGTATTGCGGGATGAACCACGCTTCCACCGCGCCGCCCTTGAAGGCATTTCCGAGGCTCATGACGACGCCGTCGGCGATGCCCTTTTTCCACTGTTCCTGAATAGCGCTGGTCCAGAGCTCGGGCGCGACGGCCGGTGTGCCCTTGGACAGCATCGAGGCGGAGGTCGGCACCGTGTCACCGGCAACGATGTCGGTGGTGCAGCCATATCCGTCTGATAGAATATGAGCATGAATATGGGCCAGCGCCGCCGCCGAAGCCCAGGTCATTTCAGCAAGATCAATTGTCCTGTCGGTTCCGCATTCGGTGGCGCCGACCGCACCGGTCAGGCCAAGGATAAGGCCAAGTGAGGCACCAACGGTCGCCGCACGAGACGTGCGTTTTCCGAGCATAAGCATTCTCCCATCAATTTATGAATGGAGAGATTCTAGTCTGTCAGTACTGATGAGTCAAACGCGCGACCATGACAAATCTGTCATCTGTGAATTACCGCTGGAATGAAATGAAAACGATGTATATCAAGTGTTTGATCTGGATACTGACATGACTCTGTCAATGAGTGTTCTAACCGCTGGCTTTAGAAAGACTTTTTCGAACGCATTGATATATCTGAAAGACTTTTACTTTCCGAAAACTCGAATTTGAAATAGTGGAGATGTAGAAAGCGGGGCGCAAACGGTTCGGGGCGCTCCGTCCGGATTGGCATCTTCCGGCCCGATCGACGCCCGCAGCCCGGCGACACCGATTCGGCAACCATTGCCCGTTTCCCGACAGATTCTACAGGGCGGCCATGACCCGTTCGGCCACGTCCGCAGGGACCCAGGCCGTCCAGATCTCCGGAGCGGTTCTGAGGAAATGGCGTGCGGTGGCACGCGGACCGGCATGATTGTCTTCGCTCCACACCAACAGATCGCCGATCGTTTTTTCAGTCATCGTCATGGTCTTCAAAAAGCCGGCGACGTCCGGTGCGGCATGGGGAAGCCAGCCGGCAACCGCTTTGATCGATTGGGGAGGGCTGAAATCGGTTGGCTGCGGATCGGCGCAGGTTTGTGCCGTAATGCAGGCGAACCGGTCGGGATCGTAAGGCGCATCCATGTCAAGCCGGACGAGATCGTAGCGGAACATCAGCGCGGTCGGGCCCCAATTGTAGAAAACAATCGGCTTTTTTGCTTTCAGGGCGGCTTCCATGGGCTTTGTGAAGACTGAACCGGATCGAGGCCGGATCAGCCGGAATTTGGTATCGAGGCCATAGGCCCTGAGCAGATTGGCGTTGGCCGTATCGCAGGCCCAGTTGTTGGGGCAGGAGTAGAAACGTCCTTGTGTGGGATCGCTGGAATCGGCGAACAGCGCGACATGATCGGCCAGGTCCCGGACGGTCTTGAGGTCGGGATAGGCCTCGGCGGTGTAGGCGGGAATAAACCAGCCCTCGGCAAAACCGCCCGCGAAGGTCGAACCGAGATCGGCGACACGGCCGGTGGCCTCGGCCCTGCGCCAGTCCTTCTCCCGCAAATTGATCCAGAGTTCCGGGGCGAGCGCTGGAATGCCGCGCGTCGTCATGGTGGCAAATGTTGGCAGCGTGTCACCGGGAATGAGCGCAATGGAACAGCCGAACCCTTTTTCGAGCACTACGGCGTCGATATGGGCAAGAATGGCCGCGGACGACCAACCCATGACGGCGATGTCGATCGCTTTTTGCGTGCCGCATCCGGTGGCGCCGGCGGCAGTCGGAAACAGGAAACCAAGAACAGCCAGAACCCCGACTGCCGAGAAATGGCGCATGAAACCAACCATGAGGTGTCTCCTCCCCGAAACGACCACACGTGACAGGTATCCGGTCACAATGCCGGGATGGGGTCAAGTAGACATTTGGCGCGTTTCGGCTGTCAGCGACCGAGCCAGGCCGTCCAGATCTCGGGTCGGTTCTCGACAAAGCTAAGGGCCGCATCTTCCGGCGTGCCGCCCGATTCGCTCATCTCGGCCAAAAGTCGGTTCATTTCCTCGAACGGCATGGTGGCACGCTGGAAATAGGCGGCGACGGCGGGCGCAAGGGCGAACAGGTCGTCGGAGATGACGATGACCACCTGTTCGGACGGAAACGACGATGGGCTGGGCACCACGCAATCTGTCGAGGCAAGGCAGGAGACGGCCTTGGCATCGTAGGCGCCCATATCGAGTTCAGTGAAACCGAATTGCGCCAGAACCCCGTTCGGCTGCCAGTAATAGAACAGGATCGGTTCGTGGCGCGACACCGCCCCGGCGATGGTCTTGTCCATCTTGAAGCGGTTTTCCGGCTCGATGATGTCGAAACGGGTCGTGAGCCCGAAGGCGCGCACAAGGTTGCGGTTGATCACCGCGCAGGCCCAGTCGGACGGACAGGACAGAAAGGACGCGCGCGTGCCGCCATTGGCAAAGACCTGCCAGTGGTCCATGAGATCGGTGGCCGATTTCAGTCCGGGATTGTCCTTGGCGACGTAGTCGGGCACGAACCAGGCTTCCAGATCGCCGCCCGAAAAGGTCGGCGCCGCCTGGCGGACGCGACCGGTTTCGAGCGCCGCATTCCAGATGGACGCGACACGGCCGAGCCAGATCTCGGGGGCCACCATCGGCCGTCCCGTCATGGCCATGGACGAGGTGGTGGCGTTGAGATCGCCCCCCACGATGTCGATCGTGCAGCCGAGTTCGGCCGAAAGGATGTCGGCGTGGATGGCGGCGAGAATGGCGGCGGACGGCCATTGCATGCGGGCGATGGAAATCGGCTCGGTGCCGCAGACCGGCAATTCGGTCATCGGCGTCGTCTCGACAGCGCTGTTTTCGGCGGCAGCGGTAGAGGTGAACGCAACAAGGATCATCAGTGCAATAAGACGACGTATCATTCCCGGCCTTTCGGTGTCCGCGCTGGCGGCAGAAGGGATATTCAATCCTCGTTCTTGTGCAAAAACATCAGTTGCACGATAAAGCGGCAAAACCGGTGACTCCGGGTCCCGAAATGTGCAAAACTGACAATCGGCGACCCGCCATCATGGCGACGCGATAAAGATCGGGCGGAGCAGGGGAGGTTCATTCAGGCGCCCCTGCACGGTTCGACGTATGACCATTCGAGAGGAAATCATGCATACGCTTACCAAATCTCTTATTACCACCGCGGCCGCCGCGGTTGTTCTCGCCGCCGCGCCGGCACTCGCCGACGATGTGAAGATGGGCTTTCTGGCCGACGTGACCGGCCCGATTGCCGGTTTTGCACCGGGTATGGTGCAGGCCGGAAATATCGTGGTCAAGATCGTCAACGACCAGGGCGGCATTCTCGGTGGAAACACACTTGTTTCCGTTCTGGCCGACACCGGGTGTTCCGGCGATCTCGGCGGCCCGGCTGCCGACCGTCTCGTCAATTCCGAAAAGGTGACGGCGATTTTCGGCTCCTATTGCACCGGCCCGACCATTTCGGGCGCCAACGCGGCCGGCATTGCCGGTAATGTCGTGATGATCTCGCCGTCCGCCACCGCGCCGATCGTCAGCGAACTGGATGACAACGACCTGGTCTTCAGGACCGTCGTGCCGGATTCCGAGCAAGGTGCCAAGGGCGCCGATCTGCTCTGGTCCAGGGGGATCAAGTCGGTCGCTGTGACCTACACCAACAATGACTATGGCAAGGGCCTGGCCGATGCCTTCATCGCGGCGTTCGAGGCCGATGGCGGCACCGTGGTCGCCAACCTCGCCCACGAGGACGGCAAGTCGGACTATCGTCCGGAAATTGGTCAGCTTGAAGCCTCCGGCGCCGATGCGCTGGTGATCTACGGCTATGAGAACGCCGCCGGTGGCGTCATTCTCGATCAGTCTCTCGAATCCGGCTTCTTCACCCAGTATGTCGGCGGCGACGGCATGGCCGGCGATGCTCTGCTGAAGAACCACAAGAATATCGACGGCATGATCCTGACCAAGGCCGCCCCGGCCGCCGGCCCGGCCTATGAGGCCTATTCGGCGATCGTTTCCGCCGAAGGTCTTGCCCCGGATGCAACCTATGCCACGACGTCGTTCGATGCCGCCTTCGTTTTGGCGCTGGCCATCGAAAAGTCCGGCACCGCCGATCGTACCGGCGTTTCGGCGGCGTTGCGCGAAGTGGCGAACGCCCCCGGCGAAACCATCCTGCCGGGCGAGTGGGCCAAGGCGGTCGAACTGATCAAGGCCGGCACCGACATCAATTATCAGGGCGCTTCCGGCGTCATCGAATTCGATGAGCACGGCGACGTTCCCGGCGCGGTCGAATGGTTCCTGATCGAAAACAGCGAACAGATCAGCCAGGGCCTCATCCCGTAGGATCAAGACCGCCACGAAACATGGAGAAGGCCCGGAAAATTCCGGGCCTTTTCTTTTTCATGTTTTACGGATGATACGGGAACGGATGATACGGGAACGGATGGTGCGGATACGGATGGTGTGGATACGGGTGGTGCGGATACGGATGGTACGGCGGCGGTGGCGGCGGGGCCGGATGGTGCGGCTGGTTGTGATTGCCGCTGGCGATGGCGCCGCCGATGGCGAGCGCGGTGATGCCGAGGAAGACGGCGAGGGCGGCATCATTGGAACTCACCCCGGACCTTTCGGCCTGGTTCAGGTATCTGGCGGAAACCCAGCCATCCGGTCCCCTGTGCTGGATCATGCACCAGCCGGCGCCGTTGCACTCGGAAACCTCGACCACTTCGCCCCTTTGCAGCGTGTCGACAACGCGATAGCCGGTGCCGGGGCCGGTTCGCACATTGAGCGACCGGATGGCGGCCGCATCGAAGGCAAAGGCTTCGGTGGTCATGGCGATGGCGATGGCCGAGACAAAGGCAATCTTGAGCGACCTTGCGACGTTCATCTTATGTATCTCCCTAACAGGCAGTCTGTATCCAGGGCTCGTTCGGCTTTTTAAAGGCGCTTCACGAGCCCGAGTCGGTATTTTTTGTCGCGTTTCCGGACGGATAACCGGTATCCACTTGTTTTCGGAAACGCGCCAGGCGCGGAACCGGACGACGCGTTTCTTGTCGTCCGTGTGTGACCGTGATCAAAGCATGGTGAAGATGAACCTGACCTGACAATTTGCCGAATCTGCGGTGGTGACGAAAAAAGTCCTCTGGCGCACCAGAACTTTTCGGTGTCTCTCGGAAACACCGAAAAGCACTATGTCCTTGTTTGATCGCATTTCCGGATGGTGAACCGGTTTCCACTTCACCCCGGAATGCTCTGGAACGGTCGCAAACAGGAAAAAGGCGTTTCGGATTGGCCGAAACGCCTTTGTTTTCTAAGAAGTCGCGAGCTGCTCAGGCGGGCTTTTTCGGGTCGTGATGCCGTCGGATGACTTCCGGGATCAGGCCCTGCGGCGCGTAGCGCAACGCGATCGAGATCGCCAGCCCGAGCACGAAGACGCGCATCTGCAACGCACGCGAATCGATTTCGGGAATGGCGCCCCAGCCGATGGACTCGGTCCAGTCGGATAGGTTGACGAACAGGAACTGCGCCATCGAATCGGAAAGGATCCAGATGAAATAAATCAGGAAGGCGCCCAGGACCGCGCCGAAATTGTTTCCGGCGCCGCCGACGATGACCATGACCCACACCAGGAAGGTGTGGTTGATCGGCTGATAGCCCGACGGATCGAGAATTTGCGCGAACGTCACCAGCATGGCGCCGCCCATGCCCATCAGCACCGAGCCGAGCACGAACAATTCGATCTGGCGGGCGCGGACGTCCTTGCCCATCGCCTCGGCGGAGACGTGGTTCTCGCGGACGGCGCGCATCACCCGCCCCCACGGGCCGGCATAGGCGCGATTGATCAGAACGAAGATCGCCAGGAAGATGATGAGCAACAGGACGATGAATCCGAGGCGGGCATAAACGAAGGAATCGTCGATGGAAACGCCGATCGTCTGCAGTTCCTGCGGCAGTGGCACCGGCCAGGGAATCGGGGTCACCGACAGCGTGCCACGGGTCAGCCAGTCCATGTTCTTGACGAAACTTCTCAAAATTTCGGCGATGCCGATGGTCGCGATGCCGAGATAATCGGACCTGAGTCCGAGGGTGATCCGGGCGATGAGCCAACCGATCAGGGCCACGACGCCGCCGGCCATCAGCCAGCCGATAACCGGATAAAGGCCGAGTCCGCCCACCCAGCCGCTTGTCGATTCGATATAGGCGGCGGCTGGATCGATCCGGCTGCGGTAAAGGATATAGGCCGTCAGCCAGGCCAGAACGATCACCAGCCCCCTGAGCTTGCCCTTGAGGGGAAGCTTGTGGGCGATCCAGACCAGAATACCGCCGCCGATAAAGGCCATCAGCGCATAGCCGAGCAGCATCGGTCCATCGGAAGACCAGAATTCGGGCTTGATCGGATAGGAAAAGAACACCGTGGTGGCGCCGCCGACCATGAGAAAGCCCATGACGCCGAAATTGGAAAGACCGCCATAGCCCCACTGGATGTTGAGCCCCAGTCCGATGATTGCATAGGCAAGCGTATAGGCGATGAGAAGGGTCAGGTTGGCCGGCCCCTGCCATAGCCCGACAAGGATGACGAAAACCAGAAGTCCGAGATAGGCGTAAAGCGTGCGGCGATCGGTCATCAGTCGGACAACCCCTTGAAGATACCTGTCGGCCGCCACAGAAGCGTGATCACCAGAATGGCAAAGGCGACGGTCAGCTTGTATTCGGTGGGCACGAAAGCCAGATTTCGCGGCAGCTCCCAGCCGAACGGCAGATAGGGCGCCAAAGGTCTGAGGACCGCGGTCCAGTTGAATACGGCCAGCGATTCGGCAAACCCGATGAGAAGGCCTCCGGCAATGGCGCCATAGGTGTTGCCCAATCCCCCGACCACGGCCGCCGCGAAGATCGGCAGGATGATGTTGAAGGCCAGATCCGGTCTGAGGTTGACGTCGAGCGCCAGCATGGTACCGGCGAGACAGGTCAGCGCGCCGGCGATGAGCCAAGTGACGGTGACCACCTGTTGGGTGTTGATGCCGGACACCTGGGCCAGGTCGGGATTGTCGGAGGTGGCACGCATGGCCTTGCCCATGCGCGACCGCGTCAGGAAATAATGAAGCCCGAGAATGACGATGATGGTGACGACGAACAAAAGGACCTGTGGCTGACTGATCACCAGCGGCCGCGTGCCGCCCAGCGCCGACAGGTCGATGCGGTAGATGATCTTGGTCTCGGTTTCGAGAAACAGGTTGCGCGTTCCCGATCCGAAGACGAGCCGGACCAGGCCCTGCAACATCAGGGTGACGCCGATCGAGGCGATCATCAGGGTCATGGAATTGGCGCCTCTGACGCGCAGGGGCGCATAAAAAGCCTTGTCGAGGCCGAGCGCGATGACGGCCGTGATGATCATGGCGAGCGGCAATACCAGAAAGGCGAGCGGCACCGGCGCCTGGATGCCCAGCGCACCGGCGGCCATGGCCAGAAGCAGGGATACGAAGGTGCCCGTGGTCATCATGTCGCCATGGGCGAAATGGGCAAATCTCAGGATGCCGTAGATCAGCGTCACGCCGACGGCACCCATGGCATAGACCGATCCGAGCACGGAGCCCGAGATCACGACCTTGTTGATGAGAAAGATGATCTCGTCCATGAGCCTTACTTGTGGCCTCCCAGGAAACTCTGGGCGACTTCCGGATCGGCCAGCAATTCCTTGCCCGTGCCGGTGAACAGGTTCTTGCCACCGGCAAGCACGAAGCCCCTGGACGCGAATTCAAGCGCTCTGCGGGCGTTCTGTTCGACCATCAGGATGCCGACGCCGGAGGCGTTGACCTTGAGGATCTGCTCGAAGATCTCGCCGACATAGCGCGGGCTCAATCCCGCCGACGGCTCGTCGAGCATCAAAAGATGCGGGGTGCTCATCAGCGCCCTTCCCATGGCCACCATCTGGCGCTGGCCGCCCGACAGTTCGCCGGCGACCTGACGGCGCTTTTCCTTCAAGGGCGGGAACATGTCATAGACCGACACGAGCGTGTCGGAGAAATCGTCGTTGCGGATGAAAGCCCCCATCTCGAGGTTTTCCTCAACCGTCAGCGTGGTGAAAACGTTCTTTTCCTGCGGCACGAAACTCATGCCCATGGGCACGAGCCTGTCGGGCAGCGAATTGGCGACGTTCCTGCCTTCGAAAAGCACGTCGCCCGAGGTGACCTTGACCAGGCCGAAGATCGCCTTGAGCGCCGTCGATTTGCCGGCGCCATTGGGACCGACGATGACGCCGATGTCGGAGGGTTCAATGGCGATGTCGACGCCGTTGAGAACCGGTGCGCCGCCATAGCCGCCGACGACGTTTTTGAGTTCGATCAGCATAGGTCTTACGCCACCTCCATCGATGAGCCGAAATAGGCTTCGATGATCTGGGGATCACGGCGCAACTCGTCCATCGGACCTTCTGCGATCACTTCGCCAGAGGCCATCACGATCACCGGATCGCACAACCGTCCGATCAGGTCCATGTCGTGTTCGATGACGAAGAAGGTGTAGCCGAGATCGCGGTTCATACGCTCGATATTGGAAGCCAGATCCTTCAAGAGCGTCTTGTTGACGCCGGCCGCCACTTCATCGAGCAGCACCGCCTTGGCCTCGGTCATCATGGTGCGTCCCAGCTCCAAAAGCTTTTTCTGGCCGCCGGAGAGGTTGCCCGCCAGCTCGTTGCGCACGTGCCCGAGTTTCAGGAATTCGATGACATCCTCGGCCTTGTGCTTGACCGCCAGTTCCGCGCGATCGACGCGCCGCGGATCGAGCCAGTTCGTCACCAGGTTTTCGCCGGGTTGATCGGGCGGCACCATCATCAGGTTCTCGAGCGCCGTCATCTGCGAGAATTCGTGCGCGATTTGGAAGGTCCTCAAGAGACCGCGTTTGAACAGATCGTGCGGTTTGAGACCGGTCACGTCCTTGCCGTCGAAGAGCACCTGCCCGCTACTGGGGGCGTAGGTGCCCGCAACGACATTGAACAGCGTCGTCTTGCCGGCGCCGTTCGGGCCGATCAGGCCGGTGATCGTACCCCGGCCGACTTTGAGGGAGCAGTTTGAAACGGCGTGAAGCCCGCCAAAATGCTTTGTGAGATTTTTTACTTCAATCAGCGTGTCGCCAGCCACGAGTATCCAGTCCCGGTCGTCTTGTTACTCCGGACACCGCGCGAGAAAATGAGCGACGGCACCAAGCTTTTATTGTCGTCGCATGATCCAAGCGGAAAATAGCCCCAATTTTCCGGTCATGCTCAGGCGGCGACTGTTAGCCCTAATCTGGTCACAGCCCCGCCTCCGGGTCAATTGCCGCGTTGAAGAGAATCTATCGGCCCGAAAGGCGCGCTTGGCCAAAAGGTCAACCTTCCGCCGCAGAGGCAATAGACATAAATTGTCGCTTTCGCAAGCGTTTAGGTCCTGATTCAGGCCCCTGAGCGGCGTCAAGTCGCGCTTTTTTCTGTTCTGCACAAGAATTAATCAGATCGCGACGCGCTTCGTCCGGCATTTTTACCCTAAAGGGCGGAAAGAACAGCCGTCGCCGTGGCGCGGTTGCAGGCGAAAGGCACGTTGTAGAGCGTGGCCAGACGCGTCAGCGCCTTGACGTCGACATCGTGCGGCAGGGCCGAAAGCGGATCGATGAAAAAGACCAGGATGTCGAGCCGTTCCTCGGCGATCATGGCGCCGAGCTGGGCGTCGCCGCCCCATGGGCCGCTCTTCAAACAGGTGATGTCGAGCCCGGTTGCCGTGTGGATGACGCCTCCGGTCGTGCCCGTGGCGTAAAGCGTGTGGCGGGCAAGCACCGGCTTGTGATGCGCGGCCCAGTCCGCGAGTTCGGGTTTCTTCTGGTCGTGGGCGACGAGTCCGATGGATTTTGTCATCTGAAGTCTGGTTCTCTGTATGGAAAAAGCGTGAATCGTCACGCTTTTTCGCACGAGGCTTCAGCAATCGAAATAGTGATCGTGCAACAGCTTGAAGGCGGCGCCCATCGCCGGCGCCGACGCGCCGCTTTCGCCGAGAAGAATAAGCGGCGGTTCGAACAGCCGGATGGGAAGCGCACTGATCTTGGTCTGGATGGCATTGACCATGCGGGCAAGGATCTTGCGCGGCAGGATGCCGTCCAGCACGATGGTGGGCACGCCGACGATCGCCGTGGTGTTGGCGAAAGCCAGCGCCAGCGCGCTGGCGGCCGTATCGAGCCAGATGGCGAAATCCGTCTCGATGGCGTCCCAGTCCCAGGCGGCGATGTCGTGCGCGGGGATGTCGTGGCCGCGTGCAATGAGGAAATTGGCCAGGGCCCAGGGCGAGCAGGTCCGGTAAAGAGCGCTGACGCTGCCGTTGGGCTGGTTGGTCATGGAGGCGCCGATGCGGGCGCTTCCCGCGCCGCGTCCGACCAGAATGTGCCCATCCACGCACAGGGCAGATCCGATGAAAATGGACAAAAACACATAGCCGCAATCGACACCGTCCTGCATGCGACCGAAACCGGTCTCCGACCACAGGGCGGACGTGCCGTCATAGCTTTCGGAAATGGGCAGTTCGGTCCGCTTCATCAGCTCCGCGCGCAGATCGATGTCGCTGAGGCGCTGGCGGACTTCGTCGGGGGCACCGATGATGCCGATATGCGTGTCGAGCGTTGCCGGGCCGGTGAGGCCGATGCCGAGAATGGTCCCGGTACGGCTGGGCATCCTTAAATGGAGGTCCGCGATGCCGGCGGCGACCTGATCGACGATCCGGTCGGGATCGGGATAAAGATAAACGATCTTCTGGCCGGAAATGACCTGACCCGCGAGATCGACCAAAACGAACTCGCAATGATGCCAGCTCACCTCGACGCCGATGGCATAGGCGGCTTCGCCTCTCAGGTGAAACGGAATGGCCGGCTGGCCGCGACGCCCGCGCAGCACCGCTCCGCGCGCGATGAGGCCGGTCGCTTCGAGATGGCGCAGCAGAACCGACACGGTTTGCGGCGCCAGACCGGTCTTTTTAGCGATGGCCGACCCGGACAGGTTCGGTTCGCGTCGCAAACGTTCGAGAATGGTGTGCTCGTTGCCGCGACGCATGGCGGCGTGCTGCGATTGCGGTTGATGCGTAAAGGGCGTCATAGGATTTTCAATAGGGCGCATTGGTAAATTGTCCTGGGTCAACGCAAATAGATATCAAAAAAAGAAACTGAATAAAACTTATTACCAACTGATAGGTTTGATGAAAAACGCGAGGTCCTTTCCGCACAGCCAAAATCAACTAGGCACAATAGGCAGAGTGCAGTGCGCGCAAAACCTGTTCGACTTCCTTCGACGCCAAACGGTAGTAAACCAGATTGCCTTCGCGACGCGGCGCAACCAGTTTGAGGTCTCTGAGCTTGGCCAGATGCTGGGACAAGGTGGGCTGGGCGATATCGAGCCGCTCCGCCAGAGCGTTGACGCTCAACTCCTCGTTGAGGAGATAACACAGAATCATCAGGCGTTTGCGATGTGCCATCGCCGCGAGCAACTCGGCAGCGTCTCCAGCCCGTTCCGTGAGGTCGAGAACCTCCATTTTACATCCTCTCCGGATCGCGACCCGATGGGGTCATCGGATGTGATCCAAGTCTTCTCAAGATCGCGTCCGGCTTGGAACGGCACGACCCGACGCTGGAAATGGTCGGGCGCCGTTCGGCGGAAACGGTGTTTACGCGCGTTTTCGCCTCTTCATGCACCGGAACGCATTCTACATACGCATATTTGAATATAACATAAAGCTAGGCGTTTTGCGAGCGATGTAATCGGCGCAGGGATGCGGCTTATCGCGCGTTAAAAAGGAGTAAAGAATACGGTTTCCGGGGTCTGGCGCCCGAGGTTTTGTTCTCGCTTAAAAAAAAGGAGTCGAGCCAGAGCGGTGTGCGAAAAAGTGGATACCGGCTTTTTTCAAAAGAACCGCGACCACAAGACGATAGAACATGCTTTCCGAGCCTTTGGAAAGCAGAAGGCTTTAGTGCGCGAGGCTGCCCGGTTCGAGTGTCGCGGCTTCGATCAAAAGGTTCTCGAGGCTGAGAACGACCAGGGCAGCGCCCCATTTGTCGTGATCGGTTTCGGCGGCGACCAAGGCGTCGCGCGCTTCCTGAATGGCGGATTCGATGCGCGGCCGGTCGAATTCACGAATGGGCTGGGCCTCTTCGGCGAGAACGGTCAGGCCCTCCGGATTCACTTCGGCGAAGCCCCCGCGCACGTAATAGATGTCGGACTTGCCGTTGATCATGACGGTAATGAAGCCCGGCTTCAGCGTCGACAGGAACGGCGCGTGTTCCCCGCCGACGGTGAAATAGCCTTCGGAGCCGGGAACGGAAACCGAATCTGCGTCGACCGCCAGAACCTGGCGCTCGGGCGAAACGATGAGGAGTTTGATCAGGTCTGCCATGTTCGTTCAGCGAATGGTGAATGGTGAATGGTGAAACGGTAAAACGCAGCTCAAAGTTACAGGCGTCCACATCATCGGCTTCACCATGTCTTCATCCGATTCGCGCCTCCCCATTCTCGATTCACAAATTCACAACTCACCGATTACGCCGCTTCGGCCGCGAGCTTCTGCGCCTTGGCCACGGCATCGTCGATGGTGCCGACCATGTAGAACGCCGCCTCGGGCAGATGGTCGTACTCGCCGGCGCACAGGCCCTTGAACCCGCGGATGGTATCCTCGAGGTCAACGAAAGCGCCGGGCACGCCGAGGAAGACCTCGGCGACGTGGAAGGGCTGGCTCATGAAGCGCTCGATCTTGCGGGCACGGGCCACGGTCAGTTTGTCTTCTTCGGAAAGTTCGTCCATGCCGAGAATGGCGATGATGTCCTGGAGCGACTTGTAGCGCTGCAGGATCTCCTGCACCTCGCGGGCCACGGCTGTAGTGCTCTTCGCCGACGATCAGGGGATCGAGCATGCGCGAGGTCGAATCGAGCGGGTCGACCGCCGGATAGATGCCCTTTTCCGAAATGGCGCGGGAAAGCACGGTCGTGGCGTCGAGGTGGGCGAACGAGGTGGCCGGCGCCGGGTCGGTCAAATCGTCGGCCGGCACGTAAATGGCCTGCACGGACGTGATCGAGCCCTTGGAGGTGGTGGTGATGCGCTCCTGCAGCGCGCCCATGTCGGTTGCGAGCGTCGGCTGATAGCCCACGGCCGACGGGATGCGGCCGAGAAGGGCCGACATTTCCGAACCGGCCTGGGTGAACCGGAAGATGTTGTCGATGAAGAACAGCACGTCCTGGCCCTGGTTGCGGAAGTTCTTCGGCGACGGTCAGGCCGGTCAGGGCGACACGGGCACGGGCGCCGGGCGGCTCGTTCATCTGGCCGAAGACCAGCGAGCACTTGGACCCTTCGGTCGAGCCGTTATTGGCCTTCGGGTCCTTGTTCACGCCGGATTCGATCATCTCGTGGTAAAGGTCGTTGCCCTCGCGGGTGCGCTCGCCGACGCCGGCGAACACCGAGAAACCGCCATGGGCCTTGGCGACGTTGTTGATCAGCTCCTGGATCAGCACGGTCTTGCCGACGCCGGCGCCGCCGAACAGGCCGATCTTGCCGCCGCGGGCGTAGGGCGCCAGAAGGTCGACGACCTTGATGCCGGTCACCAGGATCTGCGCTTCCGGGCTCTGGTCGGTGAATTCCGGTGCGGGCTGGTGGATGGCGCGGCGTGTCTTGGTTTTGACCGGGCCGGCCTCGTCCACGGGCTCGCCGATGACGTTCATGATGCGTCCGAGGGTTTCTTCACCGACCGGAACGGAAATCGGCTCGCCGGTATCGGTCACTTTCTGGCCGCGCACCAGACCCTCTGTGGTGTCCATGGCGATGGTCCGGATGGTGTTTTCTCCGAGGTGCTGGGCCACTTCGAGGACCAGCCGGTTGCCGTTGTTCTCGGTTTCGAGCGCGTTGAGGATGGCTGGCAGATCATCGTCGAACGTCACGTCGACGACGGCGCCGATAACCTGAGCGACGTGACCTACAAGCTTCTTGGTTGCCATGCTCTGTTCCTTCGTTCCTTCCGCGACGCCTCGGCGCCCGGCCTATCCTGTCATGCGCCGGTGTTCCCGGCAGTCAAATTCAATAAAAGCGCTTCGCCTAGAGTGCCTCGGCGCCTGCGATGATTTCGGTCAGTTCCGTCGTGATCTTGGCCTGGCGCTGGCGGTTGTAGCTCAGGTTCAGCTTGTCGATCATGTCGCCGGCATTGCGCGTGGCACTGTCCATCGCAGACATCTTGGCGCCCATTTCGCCGGCGCCGTTTTCCAGAAGCGCCGAAAAGATCTGCACCGTGATGTTGCGCGGCAGGATCTCGGCGAGAATGCCGTGCTCGCTCGGTTCGTATTCATAAGAGATCTGCTCTTCATTGGTCTCCGCGATCGGAGCCGGGATGAGCTGCAGGGCCGTCGGCACCTGCGAGATCACCGAGTGGAACTCGGAATAGAACAGCGTCGCCACGTCGAATTCTTCTGCCGCGAAGCGGGCCAGCACGCTTTCAGCAATGGCCTCGGCATTGGCATAGGAAATCTGACGCACTTCCCTCAAGGTGATGTTCTCGACGATCTTGTCGGGGAACAGGCGCCGCAAGACGTCGTGACCCTTCTTGCCGACGGTCATGATCTTGACCGTCTTGCCCTCGGCGATCAACTTGTTGGCATGGTCGCGCGCCATGCGGGCGATGGCCGAGTTGAAGCCGCCGCAAAGCCCGCGCTCGGCGGTCGCGACGATCAGAAGATGGGTCTTGTCGGAACCGGTTCCGGCCAGAAGCTTGGGCAGGTCGGGCCGTCCGGCATAATCGAGCCCGAGTGTCTGCAGAACCGCCGCCATGCGCTTGGCATAGGGGCGCGCCGTTTCGGCGGCTTCCTGCGCGCGCCGCAGTTTTGCCGCCGCGACCATCTGCATGGCCTTGGTGATCTTCTGGGTCGACTGAACCGAGGCAATCCGGTTCTTGAGGTCCTTCAAGGAGGCCATATCCGTTTTGTCCCTTAGTCGGCGAAGCTCTTTTTAAAGCTCTCGAGAACTGCCGTCAGTCGCGCCTTAAGGTCGTCGGACAGCACTTTTTCCTTGGCGATGTCCTTAAGGATGTCGGCATGCTTGGCCCTCAAAAGGCTCAACAGGCCATTTTCGAAGACATTGACGCGCGACAGCGGCAGCGGGTCGAGATAGCCGTTGACGCCGGCGAAGATCACCGCCACCTGCTCCTCCGTCTTGAGGGGCGAGAACTGCGGCTGCTTCATCAGTTCTGTCAGGCGGGCGCCACGGTTGAGAAGGCGCTGGGTCGCTGCGTCAAGATCGGACCCGAACTGCGCGAAAGCGGCCATTTCACGATACTGGGCCAGTTCGCCCTTGATCGACCCTGCCACCTGCTTCATCGCCTTGATCTGGGCCGAGGACCCGACGCGGGAAACCGAAAGACCCGCATTCACGGCCGGGCGGATGCCCTGGAAGAACAGGTCGGTTTCCAGAAAGATCTGGCCGTCGGTGATGGAGATCACATTGGTCGGAATATAGGCCGAAATGTCGTTGGCCTGGGTCTCGATCACCGGAAGCGCGGTCAACGAACCGGACCCGTGGTCCTCGTTGAGCTTGGCGGCGCGTTCGAGAAGACGCGAATGGAGGTAGAAAACGTCGCCCGGATAGGCTTCGCGCCCCGGCGGGCGGCGCAGCAAAAGCGACATCTGGCGATAGGCGACGGCCTGTTTGGACAAGTCGTCATAACCGACCAGGGCATGCATGCCGTTGTCGCGGAAATATTCGCCGATCGTGCAGCCGGTGAACGGCGCCAGATACTGCATCGGGGCCGGATCGGAGGCCGTGGCGGCGACGACGATGGAATAGTCCATGGCGCCGCGATCCTCGAGGGTCTTGACGATCTGGGCGACGGTCGAGCGCTTTTGGCCGATGGCGACATAGATGCAGTAGAGCTTGTCGCTTTCGCGGTTCTCGTCGTGGGCCGGCTTCTGGTTGAGGAACGTGTCGGTCAAAATGGCGGTCTTGCCGGTCTGGCGGTCGCCGATGATCAACTCGCGCTGGCCGCGCCCGATCGGGATCAGCGCGTCGATGGCCTTCAAGCCGGTCGACATCGGTTCGTGCACCGACCGGCGCGGCAGGATGCCCGGCGCCTTGACGTCGACGCGGCGGCGTTCAGTGGCCTTGATCGGCCCCTTGCCGTCGATCGGGTTGCCCAGGGCATCGACCACGCGGCCCAACAGACCCATGCCGACCGGAGTGTCGACGATGGCGCCGGTCCGCTTGACGGTGTCGCCTTCCATGATGTCGCGGTCATTGCCGAAGATGACGACGCCGACATTGTCGGATTCGAGGTTGAGAGCCATGCCCTTGATGCCGCCGGGAAATTCAACAAGCTCACCGGCCTGGACATTGTCGAGCCCGTAGACACGGGCGATGCCGTCGCCGATGCTCAGGACCTGTCCGACTTCGGAGACCTCGGCTTCCTTGCCGAAATTCTTGATCTGGTCCTTGAGGATGGCGGAAACTTCCGCAGCCTTGATGTCCATTAGCCGACCTCTTTCATTGCGATCTTCATCGCCGTCAATTTGGTTCTGAGGGAAGAATCGATCATCCGCGAGCCGACCTTGACGACGAGGCCGCCGATCAGACCGGGATCCACCTGGGTGTCGAGTGTAACGGTCTTGCCGATCTCGGATTTGAGCGTGTCGGCAAGTGCTTTCAATTGCGCCTTGGTCAACGGGGCGGCCGAGGTGACCTCGGCGCTGACCTCGCCGCGCGCGTCGGCGCAAAGGCGCTTGAACTCGGAAATCATTTGAGGAAGAGCAAAAAGGCGCCCGTTGGCCGCGACGGTCTTGACGAAATTGGCAACCTCATTATCGGCGCCGGACTTGGCAAGAATGTCGCCGATGACCGGCATTTTCTCGTCCTGGGTGATGAGCGGTGAAACGAGAAAACGCCGGAAATCGGCACTTTCGTCGATCAACGCAGCAAGCGCGTCGAGCGATTTCTCCACCATGGCCACGGACTTGGTTTCGTTCGCCAGATCGAACAAGGCCGATGCGTATGGCCTGGCGATCTGCATTACCACCGAATTCGCAGCGCTCACCTGTGCGGACCCCACATGCTCAATATCCTATCCGATCCACGCCTTGATAAAAGGCATTTTCGGGCCGACGACGGACCTTGCCCCATATTTGAAACGGCCGCGCGGCAGCCCAAAATCGGGCCGTCACTAACACAGGCGATAGCTTGCCTGCAAGCGGTCGACGCACAAATCTCAGCGCAATTGCATACCTATGCAATGTCCGCTGACAGTTAAGAAATTTCCAATATTTGGCACAAACTGTCGCACCGGGAACACCGGATGCATCGTTTGGATCGGAACGGGCCTTGCGCGCTTTTGAAAACGCCTCCTTTTTGCAAACGATTGCTGCCTGTTCCCATATGACGCCGTTCTTCGGAACGGGCGGGTGCGGGGCGTGGTTTCAGTAAAAGCTCTGGGGATCGATATCGATCTGTATCCGGATGTTTCCTTTCGGTTTTTCCGCATTGGCGAGCCAGAAGCGCACATAGGCGGAAAGGTCGAACCCCTTGGGACTTTGCGTGAGAAGACGGACGCGATGGCGGCCGCGCACCATGGCGATGGGTGCATCGGCCGGTCCGAACAGCCGTACGCCTTCGGCCAGAGGGGCGGCGGCGAGCACGCGGCGGGCGAAGGAAAACGTCTCGTCGTGATCGTTTCCCGAAATGATGAGCGCAGCCAGTCGTCCGAAGGGCGGCAGGCCTTCGGCTTCGCGCGTCTGCATCTCATGAGCGTAAAATCCCTCGCGATCACCGGCAACCATGGCGGCGATGACCGGATGAGTCGGGTGGTAGGTTTGCAAAAAGGCCCGGCCCGCCCGCGCGGCGCGCCCGGCCCGGCCGGTGACCTGGGTCAGGATCTGGAAGGTCTTTTCGGCGGCGCGCGGGTCGCCGTGATTGAGCCCGAGATCGGCGTCGAGCACGCCGACCAGGGTCAGCTTTTCGAAATGGTGGCCCTTGGCGACGAGCTGGGTACCGATGATGAGATCGTGTTCGCCGCGTTCGATCTCGGTGAAGCGGTCGCGCAATTGGGCGTTCGAGCCCATGTCGGAGGACAGGATCACCCGCCGCGCCTCGGGAAAGCGTTTTGCCGCTTCCTCGGCCACCCGCTCGATACCGGGACCGATGGGAACGAGACTGTCCTCGGCGCCGCACTGTCCACAGGTCGTGGGCGTCTTCATCTCGAATCCGCAATGGTGGCACATCAACACGCCGCGGAAACGGTGCTCGACCAGCCAGGAGGTGCAATCCGGGCACTGATATTGATGTCCGCAGGCCCGGCACAGGGTCAGCGGGGCATAGCCGCGCCGGTTGAGGAACAAAAGCGCCTGTTCGCCCCGGTCCAGGGTCGCAAAGATCTCGCGTGCCAGGCGCGGCGCGATCCATTCGCCCTTGTCCGGTCCCTCCTCGCGCATGTCGATGGCGGTGATGTCGGGCAGGCTCGCCTCGGCGAAGCGGCTTTCGAGCCGGATATGGGCATATTTGCCGGTATCGGCATTGTGCCGGCTTTCGACCGAGGGCGTCGCCGAAGAAAGGATCGCCTTGGCGCCGGCCAGAGAGGCGCGAACCACGGCCATGTCTCGGGCGTGGTAGTTGATGCCGTCAGACTGCTTGAAGGCGCCGTCATGTTCTTCGTCGAGTACGATGAGGCCGAGCTCGTGGAAAGGCAGGAACAGGGCCGAGCGCGCGCCGACCACGGCCCGGACCTGACCGTTGGTCACCCCGCGCCAGACGCGATTGCGCTGGACCGGGGTCATGTCGGAATGCCATTCGGCCGGCTTTTCGCCGAACCGATCGGCAAAGCGGGACAAAAAGGTGTTGGTGAGGGCGATTTCCGGCAAGAGAACCAGCGCCTGTCTGCCGGCGCGCAAGGCGTCGGCCACGGCCTCGAAAAACACTTCGGTCTTGCCCGAGCCGGTGACGCCGTCGACAAGCGCCACGCCGAATCCATCCGATAGCGCATGGATCCGGTCAAGGGCGGCGGCCTGCTCCGCGTTGAGCCGGGGCGGGGCGAAATCGGGGTCGGGTTTGCCGACCACCGGCGGGGCCGGCAACAGGACCTCCTCCAGAGTTCCGGTTTTGACCAGACCCTCGATCACCGAAGCCGACACGCCCGTGGCGCCGATCAGCGCCGGCTTGGCCCAGGCCATGCCGTCCAGAACGGCATCGATGACCCGTTCCCGCGCCGAGGTCATCCGCTCGGGGTCGCAACCCGTGTAGCGAAAGGCCGTGACCGGCTTGTCCGGTTCGAACGCTTCGGGCGCGCGCAGCACCGAACGTAGCACCATGCCGGGTGCGGCCAGGGTGTAGCGCGCCACCCAGTCGACCAGAAGCAGCAATTCTTCCGAAAGGGGCGGCGTATTGTAGACGTGAAGGATGTCCTTCAATCGGTTGTGGGCCACCATGTCCTTCGGGGGTCCCCAGACGACGCCGAGGGTCGGGCGCGGCCCCAATGGCACCACGACGATGGACCCGCGCGCGACCGTCATTCCTTCCGGCACGCGATAGGAATAGGGTGTCTCGACGGCCACCCCGACCATGACGGCAACGATGTCGCCTCGCGTTTCCATATGCCTCCAGACGGCGCCGGTTTGGGAATTGTCAACCAAAGGTCAAACTAGGCCGATTCAGATGGCACTTGGCAATGCCATTATGTCGTTTTCGTTCCTGAGCGGAGGGCCCATGCAGCCCGGCGATTTTGTCACCGTCAGCGATTCGATGCAGAAAGGCTATGTCTACCGGCTCGACGCGCCGATGGGTGCAAATTTCGATTCCGGTTTCGCACCGGCCTTCACCCCGGCCGAAATACTCAAGCTCGGTGTGTTCGAAGGCAAATATATCAACGATTGCCGCAACGAGTTTCCCGCCGACTGGTACGTCGAAGCAAAGCTTTCCGACCGGCCCGACCCTTCGCTCAATTGCTTCGGCGTCAAGAGCCGGCAGCCGCTTTCGGTCTGGCGCGACAAGGGCTGGATTCATGAGCCCGATCCGCGCGGCTGGTTCCAATGGTATTGCCGTTACTACATGGGGCGGCGATTGCCCGAAATTGACGGCATCCAGATCGGCCGCTGGCGCAATTTCGCCCGCCACGCCGGCCAGATCCGTGCCAATTGCGTGCCGCACGACTTGTCGTGTCGTCCCCGCCAGCGCCAGGCACTGCTGCAATGGGCCTACGATCCGTTTATCTGAGTTTGGTCCATTCTCCGGCGTCATTCCCCGCGAAAGCGGGAATCCAGTCGCGAGGCGTTTGCCGAGTGCATGAGTCTTTTCGCGCGCAGGACTGCGCGCGGCTGGATCCCCGATCGGGTCGGGGATGACGTACGGGCGGGCCGCGTTTCATTCGCCAAGCCTTAAGCCGTTCGGCCTATCCTTGCTCCCATGACCGATGCCGCCTTTGCCATTTCCGACAGTCTGAAGCCGCATATCGCGGCCTGGCTCGACCACCTGAAATCGGCGCGGCGGCTGTCGCCGAAAACGCTCGAGGCCTATTCGCGCGATACGGGAATGCTATTGTCCTTTCTCGGCGATCATCTCGGCGGGCCGGTGACGCTGGCCGAACTCGGACAATTGCGCGCCGGCGATTTCCGCGCCTTCATGGCGGTCAGGCGTCAGGCGGGGGTCGGCGCCCGTACGCTCAACCGGCAATTGTCGGCCTTTCGCAATTTCTTCGGTTTTCTCGAACGCGAAGGGCTCGTTTCCAACGAGGCGTTGAGCGTCGTCAGGGGACCGAAACTGCCCAAATCCCTGCCCAAGCCGTTGTCGCCCATCGAGGCGCGTCAAGCCCTGGCGCTGACCGGTGAGATGGAAGACGCGCCCTGGATCGCGGCGCGCGACACGGCCGTTTTGACCCTGTGTTACGGCGCGGGCCTCAGAATTTCAGAGGCGCTGGGGCTGAGCCGGGCCGATTTCGACGGCGACGTGCTGAGGGTTACCGGCAAGGGCGGCAAGGTCCGGCTGGTGCCGGTGATTGCGCCGGTCAGGCAGGCGGTTGCCGATTATCTCGGCCAGTGTCCGTTCGCGGTACCGGCTGACCAGCCGATGTTCCGGGGTGCGCGCGGTGGCGTTTTGTCGCCGCGGCTCATCCAGAAACGGGTGGTTGCGCTTCGTTCGGCGCTTGGCCTGCCCGCATCGGCAACGCCGCACGCGTTGCGCCATTCCTTCGCCACGCATCTTTTGGGGCGCGGTGGCGACTTAAGGACCATCCAAGAGCTTTTGGGCCACGCCTCCTTGTCGAGCACCCAGATCTATACCCGCATCGATACCGATCACCTGCTCGCAGTCTACCGAAAGGCGCATCCGCGAGCGTGACCGAATCGGTTCTGCTGGACTTGCGTCAAGCGTGCGAGCCGTGTAGCCAAGCGCCATGAACACGCTTCGCCTTTTTGTGATTACCACCGAACTCGGTCATCCCGGCCGGGGCGGCGGCGTGTGAATTTCTGACACCACGCAACCGGCCCAGTCGCAACGACGGGGTATGGTTGAAGATCCCTCGTTTCGTCCGGTCCGGTTCCTCAACGAAGGGATCGACATGACCGTTTCTGCCAGTTCCGCGCCCGAACCCGCCGCGTCCAGCCGCGTGTTGGGCTATGTCCTCGGCGCGCTCGGTGCCGCGTTCTTCGCCACCAAGGGCATTGTCATCAAACTGGCCCTGGCGCAAGGCGTGGATGCCGTGACGACGCTGACCTGGCGAATGATCATCGCCGTGCCGATCTTCGTGGCTGTCGGCTGGTTCGGCTATCGCGAACGGCGGTTGCGCGATCCCGATTTTCGCCTGAAACCGGCAAATGTGATCAAGGCGGGTGGCGTCGGCATCATCGGCTATTACATCGCCTCCTATCTCGATTTCATCGGGCTCGAATATATCTCGGCCCAGTTCGACCGGCTGATCCTTCTGACCGGGCCCTTCTTCGTCATGGCCATCGGCGCTATCTGGTTTCACCGCCGCATCACCCCGGTCATGATCGGAGCGGCGCTCGTATCCTATCTCGGGCTCATCCTGATCTTTGCCCACGACCTGTCGCTGGTGGGCGAGGACGTGATCGTCGGCACGGCGTTCGTGCTCGGCGCCGCTATTGCCTATGCTTTTTACCAGACGCTGGCCAAGCCGCTGATCGACGAGATGAGTTCGCGCCTGTTCACCTCCATCGCCATGTCGGCCGCTGGCCTGATGGTGGTTTTGCATTTCTTGGCCACCCATGCCGGGTTCGGCGCCCTCGTCGTTACGCCCGAGGCGATGTGGCTGATGCTGGCCATTGGCACGGTTTCGACCGTATTGCCCGCCTACATGATCGCCGCCGCCATCGGCCGGATCGGCCCGGCGCCGACGGCGGTCATGGGCAACGTTTCTCCGCTCGTCACCATCGCGCTGGCCATCACCATATTGGGCGAACCGTTCAGCCTCTGGCATGCGCTCGGTTCGGCGCTGGTCCTTGGCGGCGTCATCTGGTTTGTGCAGGCGGAACGGCAGGCAAAGGGATAGGGGTGAGCAAAGGATCCATGCGGTGTCGGCTTCATGCACCCTCCTCATCCTGAGCCTGTCGAAGGATGCGAAACAAACGCCGCGGCTAAATCCTCGTCCTTCGACAAGCTCAGGATGAGGCTTTGGGTTGATTGTTTCACCAGTGGCAAAGCCATTGGGTCCCGGGATCAAGTCCCGGGACGACACAAAGGCTTTTTAGGCGGAAGCTGCCTCAGATGTGGATGGCTCCAAGCCCGCAGGCCAGGGCCGCCTCGCGCACGGCTTCGGACATGGTGGGATGGGCGTGACAGGTGCGGGCCATGTCTTCGGCCGCGCCGGAAAACTCCATCAGCACCGCAATCTCGTGGATCATTTCGCCGGCGTTGGCCCCCACGATATGGCCGCCGAGCACCCGGTCGGTTTCGGCATCGCAAAGGATCTTGACGAAACCGTCGGTCTTGAGCATGGCCTTGGCGCGGCCATTGGCCGAGAAGGGGAACTTGCCGACGCGATAGGCAATGCCTTCGGCCTTCAGTTCTTCCTCGGTCTTGCCCACAGAGGCGATCTCCGGGCTGGTGTAGACGACGCCGGGAATGACGCCGTAGTTCACATGTCCGGCCTGTCCGGCGAGGATCTCGGCCACCGCCACGCCTTCATCCTCGGCCTTGTGGGCCAGCATCGGGCCGGTGATGACGTCGCCGATGGCATAGATGCCGTCGATATTGGTCTTGTAGTGGCCGTCGGTCTTGACGCGGCCACGGCCGTCGATCTCGACGCCGACGATGTCAAGTCCCAGCCCCTCAGTATAAGGCTTGCGGCCGATGGCAACCAGCGCCACGTCGCAGTCGATGCCGTTGGTATCGCCACCATTGGCCGGTTCGATATGGGCCTTGAGGCCGGTCTCGGTCTTTTCGATGCCGGTGACCTTGGTGCCGAGATGGAAGGAGAAGCCCTGCTTGGTCAGCATGCGCTGGAACTGCTTGGCGACCTCGCCATCCATGCCGGGCAGGATCCTGTCGAGGAATTCGACCACCGTCACCTCGGCGCCGAGGCGCGCCCAGACCGAACCGAGTTCGAGCCCGATGACGCCGGCGCCGATGACCAGCAGTCTTTCAGGCACGCGGTCGAGACTGAGGGCGCCGGTCGAGGTAACCACGCGTTCCTCGTCGATCTCGATGCCGGCAAGAGGGGTCGACACGGAGCCCGAGGCGATGACGATGTTTTTGGTCGTGATTTCTTCGGCCGCGCCGTTTTCCGGGGTTACCAGAACCCGGCCGGGCGCCGCGATGGAACCGAACCCGGAAAAGACCGTGATGCCGTTCTTCTTGAACAGATAGGCGATGCCCTGCGTATTGGAGCTCACCACGTCGTCCTTGTGGGCCATCATCTGTTCGAGATTGAGCCGCGGTCCGTCGATATCGATGCCGAGCGTGTCGAAATGGTCCCGCGCTTCCTCGAAAAGCTCCGAGGCATACAAGAGCGCCTTGCTCGGAATGCAGCCGATATTGAGACAGGTGCCGCCGAAGGTTGGCCATTTTTCGACAACCGCCACCTTGAGGCCGAGCTGTGCGGCGCGAATGGCGCAAACGTAACCACCCGGGCCAGTGCCGATTACGGTGAGATCGAAGATGTCGGACATGGCTTTCGTACTCCGGTATTATTCTAGTGTGGGCGAGTGAGGGCAATGCTGGCGGCGAGGGCGACGAAGGTTGCCCCCGTTATGCGGTTAAACCACTTGCCGAGGCGAAAAAAGGCATCGCGAACCCGTTTCGTGGTGAAGACCACCGAAACGAAGGCAAACCAGATAAACAGCATGCCGCTCATGGAAAGAACGTAGATCCCTTTGGTGCCGACCGGCGTGTGCGCGCCGACAAGGGTGGTGAACAGCGCCAGGAAAAAGACCACCGCCTTGGGGTTGAGCAGGTTGGTCAGAAATCCCTGCATGAAAGCCTGGCGCGGCGAGATGGCTCGGAGGGATGCGGCCTCGGCCACATCCGGAGTGGCGGGGGGCGGGGAGCGCAAGGCATCGATGCCGACCCACAACAGATAGGCGGCGCCGGCAAATTTCAGCAGGTTGAACAGAAAGATCGACTGGCTGACGACAAGGCCAATGCCGAGGATGGTATAGGTGCCATGTACGAGAATGGCGCTGGCAATGCCGGCGCTGGTCATGAGCGCCGCCGCGCGGCCATGGGTGATCGATTGCTTGAGAACCATGGCGAAATCGAGCCCCGGCACCACGGCGGCGATGCCGAAGGCGGCCATCAGGGCAACATATTCGAGCCAGGGAAAACTCATTTTTTGCGATCCTCAGGAATCGGGCAGGGCCAGTTTCAGCCCCATGCCGGCGAAGGCCGCAGCGGTCAGGCGGCGGAACCAGGCCATGGCGCGGCGGCTTTCGAGCACCCGCCTGCGCACGATGCTGGCCAGTTGGCCATAGGCGACGAAGACGATGAAGGTCAATCCGACGAAGGTACCGCCAAGGGTCAGGATTTCGGCCAGCGCCTGCGAGGGCACGCCCGACATGAACTGCGGCAGGAAGGCCACGAAGAAAATCGAGATCTTGGGGTTGAGGATATTGAGGATGAATCCGCCCCAGGCGGTTCTCATCAGGCTCTTTGCCTCGTGGGCCGGTTCGAACCGGACCGGACCCTTGTCCCTGAGGGTCTGGATGGCGAGGTAGATAAGGTAGGCTACGCCCGCATATTTGACGAGATGGAACAAAAGGGCGCTGGCGTGAAGGATCGCCGCCAGCCCGACCAGCGCCGCCAGAAGATGCAAAACCGTCGCGCCGGTGCACCCGATGGCCGCAGCAAGGGATGCCATCCTTCCGCGTCCCAGCCCCGTTGCCAGCGTGTAGATAACCCCGGTGCCGGGCGCCAGAACGATGAGGAAGGCGGTCAGAAGAAATTCGGGGCTGAGCATCCGATAGCTCCTTTGCGGTTCGGCCGTCCCTCCCCGTGACGGGGAGGGAGAAAGGCGCGGCCGCCCTAAAGATCCAGCACCAGCCGGCGCGGGTCCTCGAGGCTTTCCTTGACGCGCACCAGGAAGGTTACGGCTTCCTTGCCGTCGACGACGCGATGGTCGTAGCTCAGGGCCAGATACATCATCGGGCGGATGACGATCTCGCCTTTGACCACCATCGGGCGTTCCTGGATCTTGTGCATGCCCAGAATGCCGGACTGCGGGGCGTTGATGATCGGCGTCGACATCAGCGAACCGTAAATGCCGCCATTGGTGATGGTGAAGGTGCCGCCCTGCATGTCGGCCATGGACAAGGCCCCGTCGCGGGCGAGCTTGCCGAGACGGCCGATCTCCTTTTCGATCTCGGCGATGGAGAGCTGATCGGCATTGCGTACCACCGGCACGACCAGCCCCTTGTCGGTTCCGACCGCGATGCCGACATGGGCGAAATGCTTGTAGATCAGGTCCTCGCCATCGATCTCGGCATTGACCGCCGGGATTTCCTTGAGGGCATGGGTCACGGCCTTGGTGAAAAAGCCCATGAAGCCGAGCTTGACGCCATGCTTTTTCTCGAAAAGCTCCTTGTACTGCGCGCGAAGGTCCATGATCGGTTTCATGTCGACCTCGTTGAAGGTCGTCAGCATGGCCGCCGTGTTCTGGGCATCCTTCAACCGCCGGGCGATGGTCTGGCGGAGCCGGGTCAATTTCACCCGTTCCTCGCGGCCCACGTCATTGGCCGCGATCGGTGCGCGCGGCGCCGGCGCGGGAGAGGGCGTTTCCGTCGCCGCGATCAGCTCGGCCACATTGGTTGTCTCTGCCGGTGCGGCCGCGGCGGCCTTGATGACGTCTTCCTTGAGGATCTGGCCGTTTTTGCCGGTGCCGACGATGCTGGCCGCGTCGAGCCCGGCTTCCTCGATGAGCTTCTGGGCGGCGGGCGAGGGCGGCGGAACCGAAACGGCGCCCTTCGCTTCGGCTGCTGCTGGTGCGGCGGTTTCTTCGGCCGGCGCCACGGCGGCGACGGTGCCTTCGCCTTCTGCGAGCGAACCGATCAGGGCGCCGACCTCGACGGTCGCGCCCGCTTCCACGGCGATGGAGGCGAGTACACCGGCGGCGGGAGCGTTGACCTCGAGCGCGACCTTGTCGGTCTCCAGTTCGCACAAGGGCTCGTCGGCATGAACGGTGTCGCCGATCTTCTTGTACCACTGTCCGATGGTCGCCTCGGTCACGCTTTCGCCGAGCGTGGGGACTCTGATTTCGATCGCCATTTCGTTATGTCCTTTGTCCGTCGCGATAAAACTACTCGCTGAAGGCCTCGTCGAGGAAGGCCTGAAGCTGGCTCAGATGGGTGCGCATCAGCCCTGTGGCCGTCGAGGCGGCGGCCGGACGGCCAACATAGCCCGGGCGGCTGTCGCCACGTCCGAGTTGCTCCAGCACCCATTCGAGATAGGGCTGCACGAAGCTCCAGGCCCCCATATTCTTGGGTTCTTCCTGGCACCAGACGATGTCGGCGTTCGGAAAACGCGACAGTTCGTCGACCAGGGCCTTGGCCGGAAAAGGATAGAGCTGCTCGACACGCAGAAGATAGACATCGTTGATACCACGCTTCTCGCGGTCTTCAAGCAGGTCGTAATAGATTTTGCCGGTAGACAGAATGACGCGGCGGATGTCGCGGTCGTCGACGAGCTGGATGTCGGTCTTGGCGGGGCCGGGCGCTTCGGCATCGTCCCACAACAGGCGATGGAAACAGGTGCCCGTTGCCATTTCCTCGAGCGTCGATGTGGCGCGCTTGTGCCTCAGAAGCGATTTCGGCGTCATCAGGACCAGCGGCTTCCTGAAGTCGCGGTTGAGCTGGCGCCTGAGAATATGGAAATAATTGGCCGGCGTCGTGCAGTTGGCGACCTGAAGATTGTCCTCGGCGCAAAGCTGTAAATAGCGTTCGAGACGGGCCGAGGAGTGTTCCGGTCCCTGGCCTTCATAGCCGTGCGGCAACAGCATGACGAGACCCGACATTCGGAACCATTTTCGCTCGCCGGCCGAGATGAACTGGTCGATGACCACCTGGGCGCCGTTGGCGAAATCGCCAAACTGCGCTTCCCAAAGCGTCAGGGCGTTCGGTTCGGCCAGGGAATAGCCGTATTCGAAACCGAGCACGGCCTCTTCCGACAGCATCGAATTGATGACTTCGTAACGCGCCTGACCGGGGTCGAGAGTGTTGAGCGGGGTAAACGGCTCGTCGGCGTCCTGATTGTGCAGGACCGAATTGCGTTGCACGAAGGTGCCGCGTTCGCTGTCCTGACCGGAGAGCCGGACCGGATGGCCTTCGAGTAAAAGCGAGCCGAACGAGAGCGCTTCGGCGGTGGCCCAGTCGAAGCCTTCCCCCGTTTCGAACATGCGCCGGCGTTTGTCGTTGAACCGCTCGATGGTGCGGTGAACGGTGAAGCCTTTCGGCACATCGATGAGCCGCGCGCCGATCCGCATAAGCGTCGTCGCGTCGACCCCGGTTTGGCCGCGCCGCGGCCCTTCCTCGGTGGCCGCCCGGATGTTCTTCCACGCCCCGTCGAGCCAGTCGGCCTTGTTGGGCTGGTAGTCCTGACCGGACTCGAACTCGCTGTCGAGATAGGCGCGCCAGTCAGATTGCAGCTTGTGGACGTCGTTCTCGGTGACCAGACCCTCGGTGATGAGCTTTTCGGCGTAAAGCTCGAAGGTTGTCCTGTGGGCGCGGATGCGCTTGTACATCATCGGCTGGGTCAGGCTCGGATCGTCGCCCTCGTTATGGCCGAACCGGCGATAGCAGAACATGTCGATAACCACCGGCTTGTGGAAGCGCTGGCGGAATTCGGTGGCGATACGGGCGGCATAAACCACCGCTTCGGGATCGTCGCCATTCACATGGAAAACCGGCGCCTCGATCATCTTGGCGACATCGGTCGGATAGGGCGAGGACCGCGAGAAATGCGGCGTGGTGGTGAACCCGATCTGGTTGTTGACCACGAAATGGATCGAGCCGCCGGTGCGATGGCCCTTGAGGCCGGAAAGCCCCAGACATTCGGCCACCACGCCCTGTCCGGCGAAGGCGGCATCGCCATGGATCAGCAGCGGCAGGACGCTCGTACGTTCGGTCTTGGAGGTATCGTCGATGAAAAGGCCGTCGACGGCATTGTGCTGGTCCTGCTTGGCGCGGGACTTGCCGAGCACAACCGGGTTGACGATTTCGAGATGGCTCGGATTGGCCGTCAGGGAAAGATGGACCTTGTTGCCGTCGAACGAACGGTCGGACGAAGCGCCCAGATGGTATTTGACGTCGCCGGAGCCCTGAACGTCCTCGGGATAATAGGAGCCGCCCTTGAATTCGTGGAACAGCGCCCGGTGCGGCTTGGCCATCACCTGGGTCAGAACGTTGAGGCGTCCGCGATGCGGCATGCCCAGAACGATGTCCTCGACCCCGTGCGCGCCGCCGACCTTGATGATCTGTTCGAGCGCCGGGATCAGCGCCTCGGCGCCATCGAGACCGAACCTTTTGGTGCCGGTATACTTGACGTCCAGAAAGCGCTCGAAGCCTTCGGCCTCGGCGAGCTTGTTGAGAATGGCCTTCTTGCCGTTCTCGGTGAAGCTGATCTCCTTGTGCGGGCCTTCGATGCGTTCCTGGATCCAGGCCTTGGCTTCCGGATCGGAGATGTGCATGAACTCGACGGCGAGCGTCGAGCAATAGGTCCTCAAAAGGATCTCGATCATCTCGGGAATGGTGGCGTATTCGAGCCCGAGATAGAAATCGATGAAGATCTTGCGCGAATAGTCGGCCGGAGTGAACCCGTAGCTGCCCGGATCGAGTTCCGGGGCCGATTCATTGGCCTTCAGCCGTAAGGGATCGAGATCGGCATGAAGATGTCCGCGCATGCGATAGGCGCGGATCATCATGATGGCGTGGATGGAATCGCGGGTGGCCTGCTGGATTTCGCTGAGGCTGGCCGTGCGACCGGCGGAGGCGGCCTTTGTCGTTGCGGCACGCTGGGCCTTGACGGCGATCTCGCCCCAATTGCCATCGAACGCCGAGACCAGCTCGTCGTTTGGGGTCTGGGGCCAGTCGGGACGCGCCCAGCTCGGCCCTTCGGCATTGGCGGTTACGTCTTCGGCCTTGTCCTGTAACCGGGAAAAATAGTCCCGCCAGGTGGCATCGACGCTGGCCGGGTCTTCGGCATAGCGGGCGTAAAGCTCCTCGATATAGTCGGCATTGCCGCCATAAAGGAAGGAGGTCAGCAAGAACGTCTCGTTCTTATCCTGTCGCGTCATCGTTTATGTGCCGGGTCTTGCCCCGGCCTCTCCCATCAAGCGCGTCCTGCGCTGGCCATGCCCTTGGCCAAGAGTGGATGGCCCCTCGATCATGCCGTATTTGATGCGACAAATTGGTCAACTCAACCGTCGCTAGTTGTTGTTCGGCGTTATCGGCGCGTCAACCCTTCAAAACATCGAGAAGGGTTTGTCCGATGCGCGCCGGCGAGCGGGACACCCGGATCCCCGCCGCTTCCATGGCGGCGATCTTGTCTTCCGCGCCGCCCTTGCCGCCGGAAATGACGGCACCGGCATGCCCCATGGTCCGGCCCTTGGGGGCGGTCAGCCCGGCGATGAACCCGGCCATCGGCTTCTTGCGGCCTTTTCTGGCTTCGTCGATCAGGAACTGGGCCGCGTCTTCCTCGGCCGCGCCGCCGATCTCGCCGATCATGATGATCGACTTGGTGTCCTCATCGGCAAGGAACATCTCCAAAACGTCGATGAACTCGGTGCCCTTGACCGGGTCGCCGCCGATGCCGACGGCGGTGGTCTGGCCGAGCCCGGTGACAGTGGTCTGGAAGACGGCCTCGTAGGTCAGGGTCCCGGAGCGCGAGACGATGCCGACCGAGCCCTTCTTGAAGATGTTGCCCGGCATGATGCCGATCTTGCATTCCTCCGGGGTCAGAACGCCGGGGCAGTTCGGGCCGACCAGACGGGATTGCGATTTGGCCAGGCGCGCCTTGACCTTGACCATGTCGAGAACCGGCACGCCCTCGGTGATGCAGGTAATGAGTTCGATGCCGGCATCGATCGCTTCGATGATGGCGGCGGCGGCGCCGGCCGGCGGCACGTAGATGACCGAGGCGTTGGCGCCGGTCTTGTCGCGCCCTTCGGCGACCGAGGCGAAGATCGGCAGGGTGGTGCCGTCGACGCCGGAACTCCAGGTCTCCCCGCCCTTTTTCGGGTGGGTGCCTCCGACCATCCTGGTGCCGTAATAGTTGAGCGCCTGTTCGGTGTGGAAGGTGCCGGTCTTGCCTGTCAGGCCCTGGACGAGGACACGGGTGTCCTTGTTGACGAGAATGGACATGGGTCAGGCTCCCTTCACGGCGGCGACGATTTTCTTGGCCGCGTCGTCGAGATCGTCGGCCGGAATGACGTTTAGGCCGGATTCGGCGAGGATCTTCTTGCCCTCATCGACCCGCGTGCCTTCGAGTCTGACGACCAGCGGCACCTTGAGCCCGACCTCCTTGACGGCCACGATCACCCCCTCGGCAATGACGTCGCAACGCATGATGCCGCCGAAGATGTTGACCAGGATGCCTTTGACGTTTGGGTCGGCGGTGATGATCTTGAAGGCCGCCGTGACTTTTTCTGCCGAGGCGCCGCCGCCCACATCGAGGAAGTTGGCCGGTTCGGCGCCGTAAAGCTTGATGATGTCCATGGTCGCCATGGCCAGGCCCGCCCCGTTGACCATGCAGCCGATGGTGCCATCAAGGGCGATATAGGCGAGGTCCCACTTGGACGCCTCGATTTCCTTTGCGTCCTCCTCGGCCACGTCGCGCAACTCGACAATGTCGGGATGGCGGAACAGGGCGTTGTTGTCGAACGAGACCTTGGCATCGAGCACGCGTAAATGACCGTCGCCCATGACGATGAGCGGGTTGATCTCCAAAAGGCTCATGTCCTTGTCGGTAAAGGCGCGATAAAGGATCGGGAACAGGCGTTCGGCATCCCCGGCGGCCAGATCGTCGAGTTTCAGGGCCTCGGACAGCACCCGGACATCCGAGGCGGTGACGCCGGTATCGGGATCGATGGCGAGGGTGACGATCTTTTCCGGGGTCTTTTCAGCCACCGTTTCGATGTCCATGCCGCCTTCGGTCGAGGCGACGAAGCTGACGCGCCCGACACCGCGATCGACCAGAAGGGACAAATAGAGTTCGCGGGCAATGTCCGCGCCATCCTCGATATAAAGCCGCCTGACCACGCGGCCCGTGGGGCCCGTCTGTTTGGTGACGAGTGTCGCGCCGAGCATTTCACTTGCGTTGGCGACGACGTCCGCGACCGATTTGGCCAGCCGGACGCCGCCCTTGGCCTCGGGGCTGAGGTCCTTGAACCTGCCCTTGCCACGTCCGCCGGCGTGGATCTGCGATTTGACGACGTAAACCGGTCCGGGCAGGGTCCTGGCCGCCTTTTCCGCCTCGTCGGCCGAAAAGATTGCGACGCCTTCGGCGACAGGAGCGCCATAGGCCTTGAGCAGAGCCTTGGCTTGGTGTTCGTGAATGTTCATCGTGCCACGACCTCGTGGTTCGACAAGCTCACCATGAGGCCTACGAAAAAAGCCCCGGTTCCGCGAAGAACCTCATCCTGAGCTTGTCGACGGACGAGGTTCCGGCTCGCTTGAGCTTACGCCAGTTTCGGCGCGATCTTCTTGCACGCTTCGGTAAGGCTTTCGACCGCGGCGACCGATTTCTCGAAGGCCTTCTTTTCGGAACTGGTCAAAGAGACCTCGATCACCTTCTCGATGCCGCCTGCGCCGATGACCACCGGCACGCCCACATACATGTCCTTGACGCCGAACTCGCCCGACAGGTGGGCGGCGGCCGACATGACGCGCTTGCGGTCCTTGAGGTAGGATTCGGCCATGGCGATGGCCGAGGTGGCGGGGGCGTAGAAGGCCGATCCGGTCTTTAGAAGCGACACGATCTCGGCGCCGCCGTCGCGGGTGCGCTGAACGATCTGGTCGAGTTTTTCCTTGCTCATCCACCCGAGCTTGACGATGTCGGGAAGCGGAATGCCGGCGACGGTCGAATAACGGGTCAGCGGCACCATGGTGTCGCCGTGACCGCCGAGCACGAAGGCCGAGACGTCCTCCATGGAAACGCCGAGTTCCTCGGCGACGAAATGGCGGAAACGGGCGCCGTCGAGCACGCCGGCCATGCCCACGACGCGTTCGGGCGGCAGGCCGGAAAAGCGCTGCAGGGCCCAGACCATGGCGTCAAGCGGATTGGTGATGCAGATGACGAAGGCATCGGGCGCGTATTTGGCGATGCCGGCCCCGACCTGCTCCATGACCTTCAAATTGATCTCGAGAAGATCGTCGCGGCTCATGCCGGGCTTGCGCGGTACGCCGGCGGTGACGATCACCACTTCGGCACCGGCAATGTCGGCATAATGGGATGTCCCCTGGATGTCGGCGTCGAAGGCATCGATTGCACCGGATTGGGAAAGATCGAGGGCCTTGCCCTGGGGAGGGCCGTCAACGATGTCGAACAGGACGACGTGGCCCAGGCTCTTGAGCACAGCCAGATGCGCCAAGGTTCCGCCAATCTGACCCGCGCCGATAAGAGCAATTTTGGATTGCGCCATGGAATATTCCATTTTCCCTATAGTGGCTGAGTGGCGCACTCCTTAACGCCAGCGGCAATTTGGCGCAAGTCGTGCGACCGAATAATGCATGCGCATGCAGAAATTCGCATTGTGTCAAGAACTTGTGCGGGCCCGGATCGGGACGAAAAAACACGCTCTCAGTGGAAAACACGCGCGTTTTGCGGTGAAAGCCAGTCTTCGGACTGCATTTCGACAAGCCGAGACAGTGTTCGTTTGAATTCGAATGCGGTTTTTTCATCCGTGGCGAGCCGGTCGAGCGGGGCGGCAAAGCCTGCCGCAAGTATCGAATTGCGATCATAGAGCGTGTCGATGAACAGGATAAAACGCTTGGCCGCATCCGAACGGGTGCTGGTGAGGGTCGGGATGTCGTCGATGACGAAGGAATGGAAGCTTTCGGCAATCCGCAAATAGTCGCGGGCGCCAAGGGGCGCTTCGCAGAGGTCGGCAAAGCTGAAACGGGCCACGCCCATAAACTCGCGCGGGACCGGAATGATGCGTCCGAGCGAATGGATTTCGCCGGCCCGGCCCGTGTCGCTTCCTGTCAGTCGTCGCCAGATCGCATCCATGTCCCGGCGCGTCGCCTCCGGCGGGCCGAAGGAAAAGACCGGCCTGCCGGCCAGCTTGAGATGGCGGTAGTCGGTCGCGGAAACCAGTTCGAGGACACGGGTTCGCGCCTTGAGAAGAGCGATGAACGGAAGGACGAGCTGGCGGTTGAGCCCATTGTGATAAAGCCCGTCCGGACTGACATTGGACGTGGCGACAAGGGTGACGCCTCCCGCGAACAGGGCCGAAAACAGCCGCCCGAGCAGCATGGCGTTGGTGATGTCGTTGACATGGAATTCGTCGAGACACAAAAGCCGGGTCTCGGCGATGATCGGCTTGGTCACGAAGGGGATAGGGTCGCGGCGGCCCTTTGAATCGGCCGTCTTGACGCGGAAGACGGCGATTTCGCGGTGGACCTCGTCCATGAATTCGTGAAAATGCAGGCGTCGCTTGCGGGCGATGGCCACGTTGTCGACGAAAAGGTCCATGAGCATGGTCTTGCCGCGCCCGACCTCGCCCCAGATATAGGCGCCCGTTATGGGCTTGCGCCGGCCGAAAGGATTGGCGAACCGGACGCCACCGCCCGTCTTTTCGATTTGTGTCGCAAGCGCGGCCAGAAGCGCATTGGCCTCGGCCTGGGCCGGATCGGGCGACAGCGCGCCCGTTTCGATTTCGGCCTTATAGGCAGCCGCGACCGGATGAAGTGGCGGGACCGCGCCGAACGTCCCCATGCCGCCCAATGCCGCGAAACGTTCCGGATCAGCCGGCCATGGACACGGCGATACCGCCGGCCAGGGTGCCGAGGAAACGGTTGTCGCTCAAAAGGAGCGAACCGATGATGGCGCCATTGTCGTCGTAAAGCTGAACCTGGGTGCCGGCGAGCTGCCAGGAAGAGACCCGCGCCAGCGGTGCGATGGCACAGCCCGGCGTCGAGGCGCGATAGCGGTTGGTGCCCGTCTTGGTGGTCTGGGTCAGGTTCAGCCGGCAGTGATCGGCGCCGGCAACGACATCCCAGGCGCCGAGGAGCTTGGTGACGGTCAGCGGGCTGGACAAGTCCCGTCCGCCCGGCGTCAGCCCACTCGTGCCGCTGACATCGTCGAGACTGACGAAGGAACCGTCGGCGCTGGCCACATCGGAGCCCGGAAGGCTTGTGTCGCCAAGGGCGGGATCGGCGCTTTGGGCATAGATGTCCGACTGCACGGTCGTGATCGAGCCGTCGGCTCCGCCGATCGGCGGCAATGTCTGGCTCTGGACCGTCGAACTGGCGACAGGATTGACGCTGTCGACGCTCTGCGGCTGACCGGTGCCGATGCCGCCGAAGCGGGTGGACGAGCAGCCGGACAACACGAGCGCGATGCCAATCGCGGCCAGCGCAGCATATTGTGGTCTGATCGGACTGATCATGGACAACTCCACACGTCTCGGCCCCCGCCGATCCTTGGGCTTATAACCAGAAGGCCCGCCGCGGTTCAATCCGCCAGGCGCCGCAAAAAGCCCAATTGGGATTTAGGCACTGGTAATGTGGCGGGTTTGGGACTTAATCCCCCGCGCCTGCCATGTCGTGTCCGCCGGCAATCGACGGCCGTTCCCTTCCGGTCAGGCCTTTTTGTGCATGTCGATCAGTAAGGAGTTAACGAGGAGCCGCGCATCGGTCGCCTCGTTCTCGGGGACCTGAATGGCCAAAAGCCCCTTGAAACTGCGGATACCCGGCAGGCCGGGCAACCCCATTTCACCGCCTTCGAGCGGATGGAAACCATAGGCCTTCAAAGCCGTGATCACGGCAAGGACCTCGGAAATGTCTTCCAGTTCGGCAATGGTTTCGAGCATTTTTTCCTCGCGTCGGGCGTGCTGTCCCGACGCGAGGAAAGCAGGTCGCGCCCTTTCGGGCAAGACGATCGGTAAAATCAGGACGCCGACAACTGGTCGAACGCGTCGAGCGCTTCGGCGCCGTAGATGGTCGACGGCCCGCCGCCCATATAGATCGCCACGCCGATCATCTCGAGCACTTCCTCGCGGGTGGCGCCATACTTGATCGCCGCCTTGGCGTGATAGGCCAGGCACCCGTCGCAGCGGGCAGTGATGCCGATGGCCAGGCAGATCAGTTCCTTGGTCTTGGGGTCGAGCGCGCCGGGCTTGGAGGCAGCCTGGTCGAGACCGCGGAAAGCGGCCATCACGTCGGGGTTCCCCTCACGCAGGGCCACGCCGCGTTTGTTCAGGGTCTTGATGAAATCGGGCCAGTCGATCGCTTGACTCATGGTACTTCCTTTCATTCGAATATACGCATATGTAACAAGCGCCTCTCCCGTTACAATATCCGGGATTCCGTTCCGGGCAAAATGTCGCTGTGTGTAACACATATGAGATCTGCACTGCCTGCAATCCTTGCCGACAGGCAGCGGGGATGAGAATCGCGATCTGCATCAGCGGTTCCGTTCAAACGGACCTGCGGATGGTTGTGAAGGCCTTTTTCTGTCGAGAGCATCGGGCGAAAAAGTGGACTAGCGGTTTTTCGCCCGATGCGACCACAAAGGGATAGAGCCGGGCGGCTTGATGCAACTAAAGCGCCCGAAGCACTAATCCGGCTGGGCGCAGGCCGGATGATCGGATTTTAAAAGCGTTTGGTCGAGCCAGCCGGCGGCAAGCTCGAGAACCGAGGCCATGTGCGATTGCTCGTTCACGTCCACCATGCCGTGATCAAGGCTGGGCAGTTCCCAGTAAGTGAGGTTGCAGCGGTGTGCCTGTTCAAACAGGTCGGCGGTCGCGCGCGCCACACCGACCGGCGTGGAACTGTCTCGGCCTCCCTGGATGAGCAGGATCGGTGCGCTCGATTTCAACATGTCGTCGACTTCGCGGTAATCGAGCGTATCGGCCCAGTAGCGATAGGAATAGCCTGCCCAGAACTCGGTGCTGTCGGGATGCTGACGGATGTCGTCAAATTGCTGCTTCAGCTGCGGCCACGCGTCTTCCGGTACGGTTTGCAGCACCATTTCACCGAAGCTGACACCCCCGCCGGTCGAGAGCAGGATGACCGCATCCGCATCGACCTGAGCCGCCAGCTGCGCCATGGCCGATCCGCCCATGGAGCCGCCGAACAAAACAAGCTTGCTGTTCCACCAGGGCTGCCCCGCAAGTTCGTGAACGACCTGCGCATAGTCGGCAACCCGCTGGGACAAAGTGTTGTGCGCGTGATAGGCGGTTGGGCAATTGCCGAACGGGTCCTCGATATGGCTATCGGGTTCGATTCCGTATTTTTCCACGGTCAGCGACGCGAAGTGCGAAAAGATCTGCCTTGCATCTTCGATGTTGTCATTTTGCGCAACGGGAAGGCAGCCCGAGCCCTGCGCGAGCAGAATAAGCCCTTGCGGCTCATCGGATCGAGGGATGTTGAGGAACCAGTCGATGACACTGCCGTCGGGGCGAAGCGAGTGATGAAGATCGGCTTGTGCCTGCGGCGCAGTAACGAGAGATACCCCTATGCAGGCTGCCAGACCCGCCGTTTTGAGAAACTGGCCAAGAACTCTTGATGTATGCATGATTGTTTGGACCTTACTGACCCCCTCCCGATAGGGGGAAATTCCGGCAGCATTTTGCCCGCAACCGGAATTTGGCTTTGGTCCTAAAGCCTTTCACTGTTTCACGGAAACAGTGAAAGGCTTCAAGTTCTTGTTTTGCCGCATTTCCGAACGGTGATCCGGTGCCCACTTCACCTGGAAATGCTCTAGAGCGTTCTCAGGAAAAGGGATTCCCGCTTGTCCCGATGAACGCGACGACAAAAGGATAGGGCGTGTGTTCCGATATCATCGGAACACGAAACGCACTAAATCTGCCGTTCCACCATCAGCTTCTTGATCTCGGCGATCGCCTGGGCCGGGTTCAATCCCTTGGGGCAGGTATTGGTGCAGTTCATGATGGTGTGGCAGCGATAGAGCCGGAACGGGTCCTCGAGATGATCGAGCCGCTCGCCGGTCGCCTCGTCGCGGCTGTCGATGATCCAGCGATAGGCCTGCAACAGGACCGCCGGACCGAGATAGCGATCGCCGTTCCACCAATAGGAGGGACAGGAGGTCGAACAGCAGGCGCACAGGATGCATTCATAGAGCCCGTCGAGCTTTTCGCGATCTTCCCGGCTCTGCAGCCATTCGGTTTCCGGCTCCGGCGTCGTGGTCTTGAGCCAGGGCTCGATGGAGCGATGCTGGGCGTAAAAGACCGACAGATCGGGCACGAGGTCCTTGACCACCGGCATGTGCGGCAGCGGATAGACCTTGATGACGCCCTTGATCTCGTCCATCGGTTTGGTGCAGGCGAGCGTGTTCATGCCGCCGATATTCATGGCGCAGGACCCGCACACGCCCTCGCGGCAGGAGCGGCGAAGCGTCAGGGTTGGATCGATTGTGTTCTTGATCCACAAAAGCGCGTCGAGGACCATCGGGCCGCAATCGTCAAGATTGACGAAATAGGTGTCTATGCGCGGGTTGTCGCCGCTGTCCGGATCGTAGCGGTAGACGGCGAACTCGCGGGTATTGGCGCTGTCCGGCTGCGGCCAGATCTTGCCGGGTCTGATGCGGGAGTTCTTCGGAAGGCGGAATTCAACCATTCTTTCTCGTCCTTTTCGCCCGCATCAATAGACCCGCGCCTTGGGCGCGATTTTCTTGAGTTCGATGCCGCCCTGGTCTTCGGGGGTCAGCGGATCGACATGCACCGCCCGATAGTCGAGCCGGACGTCACCATTCGGTTCGATCCAGGAAAGGGTGTGCTTGCGCCAGTTCTCGTCGTCGCGGTCGGGATAGTCCTCGCGGGCATGGGCGCCGCGGCTTTCGGTGCGCGCCTCGGCCGAAACGACCGTGGTCAGGGCGTTGGCCATGAGGTTTTCGAGTTCGAGCGTTTCCATGAGGTCGGAATTCCAGATCATCGAGCGGTCGGTGACATGGACGTCCTTCAGGTCCTGCCAGATCCTGGAGATGCGCTTGACGCCGGTCTGGAGGCTTTCCTCGGTGCGGAACACCGCCGCATCCTCCTGCATGGCGTGCTGCATGCGGTCGCGCAATTCGGCGGTCGGAATGCCGCCATTGGCGTGCCGGAGCCGGTCGAACCGATCGATGATCCGGTCGAACACATGCAAATTGGCCTCCGGTACCGCACTGGCCGGATCGATGATTTCCCCGGCGCGAAGCGCCGAAGCCCGGCCGAAAACGACGAGATCGATCAAAGAATTGGAGCCGAGCCGGTTGGCGCCGTGCACCGAGGCCGAACCGGCCTCGCCGACGGCCATCAGTCCGGGAATCGTTGCATCGGGCCCGCCGAGATCGGGATTGATCGCCTCGCCGTGATAATTGGTTGGGATGCCGCCCATATTGTAATGCGCGGTCGGAAGGACCGGGATCGGCTCGCGGGTGAGATCGACGCCGGCAAAGATCTTGGCGCTTTCCGTGATACCGGGCAGGCGCTCGGCCAGAACCTTGGGATCGAGATGGTCGAGATGAAGGTAGAGATGGTCCTTTTTCGGCCCGACGCCACGCCCTTCGCGGATTTCGATGGTCATGCAGCGCGAAACGACGTCGCGCGACGCCAGATCCTTGGCGTTCGGCGCGTAGCGCTCCATGAAACGCTCGCCCTCCGAATTGGTGAGATACCCGCCCTCGCCGCGCGCGCCTTCGGTGATGAGCACGCCGGCGCCGTAAACGCCGGTCGGGTGGAACTGCACGAATTCCATGTCCTGCAAGGGCAGGCCGGCGCGGGTCGCCATGCCGGCGCCGTCGCCGGTACAGGTATGGGCCGAGGTACAGGAAAAATAGGTGCGTCCATAACCGCCGGTCGCCAGAACGACCAGTTTGGCGCGGAACCTGTGCAGCGTGCCGTCGTCGAGTTTCCAGGCGACGACGCCCTGAACCGCGCCATCGTCCGACATCAGAAGGTCGATGGCGAAATACTCGACGAAGAACTGGGCGTTGTTCTTGAGCGATTGGCCGTAAAGCGTGTGAAGGATCGCGTGTCCGGTCCTGTCGGCCGCCGCGCAGGTGCGCTGGACCGGCGGGCCGTCGCCGAAATTCTGCATATGGCCGCCGAAGGGGCGCTGGTAGATCCTGCCGTCCTCGGTGCGCGAGAAGGGCACGCCGTAATGCTCGAGTTCGTAGACGGCGGCCGGGGCCTCGCGGGTGAGGTATTCCATGGCGTCGTTGTCGCCGAGCCAGTCCGACCCCTTGACGGTGTCGTACATGTGCCACTGCCAATTGTCGGGGCCCATGTTCTGCAAGGATGCGGCGATGCCGCCCTGCGCCGCCACCGTGTGCGAGCGGGTGGGAAACACCTTGGTGATGTTGGCGGTCCTCAATCCCTGTTCGGCCATGCCGAGGGTGGCGCGCAATCCGGCGCCGCCGGCGCCGACCACAACCACGTCGAAGGCGTGATCAACGATTTCATAGGCCTTGGTGTCGACCATCTCAGCCCCCGATACTCAGTTTGATGGTGTAGGCCGTCAAAAGCCCCGCCATGCCGATGCAGAAGAAAAGGATGAGGATCGTGGTGACGATCTTGATGCCGAAATTCTGAATGTAGTCCTCGACCACGACCTGCAAGCCCTGCTGCAGGTGCCACAGGACGATGACGGCGGATGCGATCATCAAAAGGGCATTCACCGGGCTGGCGAAATAGGTGGCGATCGTTGCCGCGTCGGCGCCGGCCAGGACGATGCCCGTGCGGACCAGAAACACGGTCAGCGGAAGCATGGCGATGCCCGTCATGCGTTGCCACCAGAAATGACCGGTACCCTTGCGGGCCGCGCCCAGCGCGCCAACGCGGGAAAGGGGAGTGCGCAAGCTCATGACAATCCTCACAGCCACACGAACACAACGAAGGTGAAAAGGGTCAAAAACAAGCCCCCGATTGCCGTGGCCCAAGCCATGCCGAAACGCATTTTGGCGGAGAAACCGGCCCCGGTATCCCAGACGAAATGGCGAATGCCGCCGAGCAGATGGTGAAAAAGCGCCCACACGAAGCAGAAGGAAATAAACTGGCCGAACCAGTTGCCGAAGATGAAATAGAAGAAATCAAGAGCAGAATCGCCGGCGACGGCGGCGCCCATCCACCAGGCCACGACGAAGATGCCGAGAGTGAGACCGACGCCGGTGATGCGGTGCATGCCGGACATCAGCATGGTCATTTCGAGTTTGTAGATGAACAGGTGTGGAGAAAGCGGACGCGAATTTTTGCTCATTTCAGGGCTTTCGCTGCCGCACCGTCTGGCCCGCGGCGGAGATTTGTCGAAAGGCCGGAACCCCATCGAAACCTGCTGGGGAGTCCCTCTCCTCTGCCACATGCGGGTCCACGGCGCGCGTGGAAAATGCCTCTTCCTGATAGCGATGAAACAGGGTTTCGTCAAAGCCCGAAACCTGCTTCTGCGGGACGGCGGTCAGGTTTATGCCTCCTTGTCAGGTGGCGAACGGCTCATCCCGACATGGCCAGCATCGCTCACATCGTGATAAGGCCACGGCGCCAAAGGCAATTGGAGCATCGGGTGAAAAAGTGGAATTTGCGGTTTTTGGCAATAACCGATGCGATTACCAAACAAAAAGGCCGGGTGTCTTGATGCAATCAAAACACCCGATGAACTGGAAGAGGCGGACATGACGGCTGGGGCGAAGATCGTATCTTCACGGGTTTTAAGCGACAACTGGGGCACCGTTTCGGCCTACGAGGTCGAGTATACGCGTACCGACGGCACCATGGAGCGGCTGAAACGCGAGGCCTATGATCATGGCCACGCGGCGGCGGTTCTGCTTTACGATCCCGATCGCGACAACGTCGTTTTGGTCCGCCAGTTCCGTTTTGGGGCCTTCATTGCCGGCGAACCGGCCTTCCTGACCGAAGTGGTGGCAGGGCTTCTGGACGACGACGACCCGGAAACCTGCGCCCGGCGCGAGTCGATGGAAGAAACAGGACTGAGGGTCATGGCGTGCCGGCCGGTCTTTACCGTTTTCGTCAGTCCCGGTTCCGTCACCGAGAAGATCCACTGCTTCATTGGCACCTATCAGGGGCCTGTCGCCCCCGCCAGCGGCCTCGGTGCACCGGAGGAGGGCGAGGACATCGAGGTCAGGGAATATCCCTTTGAAACGGCCTTCGCCATGATCGGACGCGGCGAGATCGTCGATTCCAAGACCATCCTTTTGCTGCAGCACCTGGCGCTCGAAAAACACGGACATTAGGTCACGAAAAAGCGAAAGGCCGCCCTTTGAGACGGCCTTTCCATTGTCAGGCGTTCGCTGCGCAAATTCCGATCTTCGATCAGAATTTTAGGCGCGGCCGATCTCCATCGGAGAGGTCTTGCTCACGCTTTGCGCACCACGTGCGACTGGACAATGAGACATTTGACCACCTCCTTTCAATTGTTGATACCGTCGATGAGCCTGCGACGTTGCCGCTCGTTCGTCAAGTCGAATTCGAAGCAGAACCGGCAACCGGTCCGGCAAGCGGGATCGACCTCACCTAGCCGCAGGACGCATCATTGGTAATCGGTCAGCTTCTTGTTCGGATCGAAAGGCTGGTCGGTGACCTGTTTGGTCACGGCCTGACCGCAGCGCATTTTGCCCTGGGCGGCGTCGAAGACGTAATGCGGCGCGCCATAGAGCACCCAGCCCTGGGTCAAGGCCTCGGTCACCTTGCGGCAGAAAGCCGAATCGTCGTCGCCGGTCAGGAATCGGTAGATATCCATTGGGTTTTCGCCTCGCCTCACTGTATTCGGGGGAGGCGCTTTTAGCGCGTTGCCGCTCGGGACGGAAGCTTACGACAAGACCCGATGGATTGCGTCCGGCCTCCAGTCACGCTAAAGCATAGGATGTCTTTTTGACATCAAAACATCCGGCTCTCTTCTTTGGTGGTCGCATCGGTTTTGGTAAAAACCGCACGTCCACTTTTTCGCCCGATGCTCTAGGAAGAAATCATGATGGATTTTCCGCAGCATCTGATCGATGGCTACAAGGGGTTCATGAGCGGGCGTTACGCGGCGGAACGCGAGCGCTACCATCAGCTTGCCACCGAAGGCCAGAACCCGTCGACCATGGTTGTCGCGTGTTGCGACAGCCGGGCGGCGCCCGAGACGATTTTCGGGGCCGGGCCGGGTGAATTGTTCGTTTTGAGAAATATCGCCAATCTGGTGCCGCCCTTCGAACCGGATGGAGGGCGTCACGGCACCTCGTCCAGCATCGAATATGCCGTCGAAGTGCTGAAGGTCAGGCACATCGTCGTCATGGGTCATGCCAGTTGCGGCGGCATCGCTACGGCGCTCAATCCCGATTTCAAGCCCGTGGCCGAGGGCGATTTCATCGGCAAGTGGCTGCATCTGCTCGATCCGGTCGCAACCCGGTTCGACGATGACGGGCTGATGACGCCGGGCGAGCGGGCCCGCGCTTTTGAATGGATTTCAATCCGCAATTCGATTTCGAACCTGAGAAGCTTTCCTTACGTGAAGACCCGCGAGGACGACGGCAAGCTCACCGTTCACGGCGCCTGGTTCGAGATCAAGACCGGCGAATTGTGGATCATGGACCGGCAAAGCGGCGAATTCGAGCGCCCGGAAATCTGAGGGCGCTTCTGGCTCAGTTGCCCGAGATCACGCGCATGTCCTCGAAGCCGGGCGCCGTGCTCCAGTTGAGCACCCGGACCGAGGCACGCATGTCGACCTTCATATAGGGGTCCTCGGCGATGATCGCCTCGACCGCCTCGCGGCTTTCCGCCTCGAACAGCCAGAGCCCGCCGAGCGGGGCGCCATCGGGCGTTTCGCGCAGCCCCCCGGCCATGACGATGGTGCCCTTGTGGCGCCTGAGAAATTCTTCGTGCGCGGCGGTATTGGCCGCCCGAATCTCGGCGGTGTTCGGGCGGTCTTCGAGCAGGGCGATGAAGCGCATGGAATGGTCCTTGGGCGAAATGAGGGATCAACCGGCCTTGTTCATCAGCCCGCGTTCGATCAGGGCTTCGGCGATCTGGATGGCGTTCAGGGCGGCGCCCTTCCTCAGATTGTCCGAAACCACCCACAGATCGAGCCCGTTTTCGACGGTGATGTCCTCGCGGATGCGGGAAACATAGGAGGCATCCTCGCCGGCCGCTTCGACCGGGGTGATATAGCCGCCCGGTTCGCGCTTGTCGAAAACCGAGACGCCCGGTGCGTTTCTCAGGATCTCGCGGGCCTCGTCGGCGCTGATCGGGTTTTCAAATTCGATATTGACCGCCTCGGAATGGGAGATGAACACCGGCACGCGCACGCAGGTGGCGGTCAGCTTGATATGGGGATCGAGCATCTTCTTGGTCTCGGCCACCATCTTCCATTCTTCCTTGGTCGTGCCGTCTTCCATGAAGACGTCGATATGGGGAATGACGTTGAAGGCGATCTGCTTGGGGAACTTCACGGGTTCGGGCTTGTCGTTGACGAAAATGCCCTTGGTCTGGGTCCACAATTCGTCCATCGCGGCCTTGCCGGCGCCGGAAACCGACTGATAGGTCGAAACGACGACGCGCTTGATCCTGGCCGCATCGTGCAAGGGCTTGAGGACGACGAGCAGCTGGGCCGTCGAGCAATTGGGATTGGCGATGATGTTGAGCCGGTCCTTTTTGGCCATATAGGTGTCGAGCACCTCGCCGTTCACTTCCGGCACGACAAGCGGCACGTCGGAGTGATAGCGCCACTGGCTGGAATTATCGATGACGACGGCGCCGGCCGCACCGATTCTGGGGGACCATTCCTTACTGATCTTGGCGCCGGCGCTCATGATGCAGAAATCGGTGCCGGTGAAGTCGAAATGTTCGAGCGCCCGGACCTTCAGGATCTTGTCGCCGAAACTGACTTGCTTGCCCTGGGAACGGACGGAAGCGAGTGGAATGACTTCGGAAACGGGGAAATTGCGTTCCGCGAGAATGGCAAGCATTTCACGGCCCACATTGCCCGTGGCACCAACGACTGCAACCCGATAGGACATGTTCGAAATTCCTTTTTGCCCTGCCCCCGGACAGGCTTTTGTGCCTGTCGCCAACCGGTTCCGGCCCTTCCCCCGCCGGGGGTGAGTGGCCCGGGGGAACGGCTAGAGCATTTTGGTAGTTTTGCTGGTTTTGGACGCGCGCGGCATCGGCCCCGCGCCAGCGGCGCGAGTCAGGGGGTGACTGGTCGATGTGAAGGAAGCCTTCATGATCACTCCTGCCGTCAGTCTGGTGTTCATACCGGTAAATGGCGAAGAGTCAATGAAAACCAGGCACGGCGGAACCGGCCGTCATATCCCTGCGGCAACGCGCGCCGGATGGCCAGTCGGTCAGTTGAAGCGGAACCCGATCCTGAGGCCCATATTGGAAAGCCCGTTATTGGTCGAGCACAAATCGGCATTGGACATGTGCTCGTAGGACAAAAGGGCATACATGGTGTCGGTGATGTTCATGCCGAGACCGACCCCGGTATAGAACTGGACACGACAGCCCTGCGGGCGCAGGGCGCCGGAACCTGTGAACGGGCCGGTCAGGATGCCGTCATGGATGGCGCCGCCAGCCGTCGCCTCGACGAAGACCGGGGTGTCGAAAACCGGCACCTGCCAGGTGAGGCCGAGATGGGCGAGGCTTTCCTGGCCGTCGAGATTGATCGTTGCGCCGAGGCTGAGCTTGGGCGAGCCGATCCAGCGCACCGCATCGACATCGGGCAGGCGCATCAGCACTTCGACGTTGATGTCTTCGATCTGGTCGAAATGATAGTCCGTCAGGCTCAAGGGCAGCCAGACCGGGTACATGTCGTGGGCATAAACGCCGAGCCTGAGATCGGAAACGATGGAGCCGGCATTGAAATTTGCCGGGTTTCCAATATCGGCACCAAAGGCAGGCAACGCAGTGCCGGCGAGCGCCACGACCCCGAACAACAAAGCAAGACCCGTTTTCACGCCGAATTTCCATTTCGTTGCCGACACGAACGACAATCCGCCACCGCCGTCCCCCGATGTCAAGCCGATCATTGGGAAATGACTGAATAAGTACAAAGATGTTGGGCGATGCGTGTCATCTTTTGTCGGGCGGCGGTGCGGTCGAACCCCGCACGATCAGCGTGGTGTCGAGCAGCAGATGCGTGCTTTTTTCGGAAGGATCGAGCACGGCCTCGACGGCCAGCCGTGCGATTTTTGCGATCGGCTGGGCGATGGTGGTCAGCGGCGGATCGGACAGCGCCGCTTCCGGCACGCCGTCGAAACCGATGATCGAAACGTCTTCGGGCACACGCAGGCCGTGCGCGGCGAACCAGTCGAGCGCGACAAGGGCGATGAGGTCGGATTGTGCGATGATGGCGGTCGGTCGCGCGTCGTTTTCGAAAAGGACGGCGAGCGCGTCATGGATACTGGCGATTTTTTCGCATGTTTCGAAGATGGGGATGGCGCCGGTGTCGATGCCGCGCGCGGCGAGCGCCTCGAAACTGCCGATGGTACGGTCGCGCGAGGTCAGATGTGTCGCTGCCGTAATTTCCTCGATCGTTCTCTGCCCGAAACCGCCGGAGTTGAATTCTATGGCGAGAATGGCGAAACGCGTGTGGCCGAGATCGGCCAGATACTCGGCCGCCTTGCGTCCACCCTCGACATTGTCGACGTCGATGATGGGCAGATCCTGTTCGGCATTACCGAAGGCCAGCGCGACGGAAGGCAGCCCCCGTTCGCGGGCGCTGGCGACGAATGCTTCCGTTCCGTTGAGGCAGAGCAGGATCAGACCATCGACCAGGGCGCTGTCGATGTTCCAGCTCAACAACCTCTCATTCTTGGTCGAGATCAGCGAAATGCCGGACCCATTGGCATCGCACGCCTTCGAGATTTCCGACATGACGGCCCGGGCGAAGGGATCGTCGAAGAAATAGGTCAGGGGTCCGGTCGTGGCGACGCCGATGGCGTTGACCTTGCCGGCGCGCAGGAGACGCCCTTTCGGGTCGGGGCCCTTGTAGCCGATTTCCGCCGCCTTGGCGTGGATACGTTCGCGCAGTTCGGGCCGCACCAGCTCGGGGTGGTTGAAAACGTTGGAGGCCGTGCCTTGGGAAACGCCGGCCGCCTTGGCCAGATCGGCAAGCCTGATCGTCCTGTCCTGCCGTAAAGACGCCATTCGCATAAGGCCCCGTTTGCGTTGCCATGAGTTCCCGACCGCTGTAGCACGACGCTTAAATCGATTCAATTTTCGCTTGACAATGCGCTTTGAATCGTTTCAATTGGTGGCGTGAATTGAATCGGTTCAACCCCGGATTTTGACAAATCATTGAATCGATTCAAGGCCAATCGAAAACTGATGGAGGCGACCATGACCTTGTCGGGAACCGGACTTTTCCGCGCCGAAACCCCAATCGGCGGCAAAGCGCTGTCACGAAACCTTTTTGCGCCCGATATTGGCAAGCTGGCCGGCCGGATCGGGGCCTTGTGGCGCCGGATTCTGGCGCGCCGGGCGGAACGCCGCCTTTACGCGCGGCTGTCCTGTCTGCCGGCTTCCCGGCTGCGCGACATGGGCTACGACCCGGAAACGCTCTATTACATGCTCAAGGGGAGCCCTTACGAAATCACCCCCATCCGCGAACGCCGCGAACGGGGGTGAGATCTTGTTGGGCCGGGTCGGGAGCCCGATCCGGAAGCGCCTCAGAGCTTGGCGATGATGGCGTCGCCCATCTCGGCCGTGCTGACCTTGGTGCAGCCCGGCTGCATGATGTCGGCAGACCTCAGCCCATCCGCCAGAACGCCGGCGATGGCCGCCTCGATCTTGTCGGCCAGTTCAATCATGCCGAACGAATAGCGCAACGCCATGGAGAAGCTGGCGACCATGGCGATCGGGTTGGCGATGCCCTTGCCGGCGATGTCGGGCGCCGAGCCGTGCACCGGTTCGTACATCGCCTTGCGCTTGCCGGTCTTCGGATCGACGGCCCCGAGCGAGGCCGAGGGGAGATTGCCGAGCGAACCGGTCAGCATGGCGGCGGTATCGGACAAAACGTCGCCGAACAGGTTGTCGGTCAGGATGACGTCGAACTGCTTGGGCCGGCGAACGAGCTGCATGGCGCAATTGTCGGCCAGGGTGTGCTCGATCGTGATGTCCGGATAGTCCTTGGCGACGGATTGCACGATTTCGTCCCAGAGCAGGCCGGTCTTCATGACGTTCTTTTTGTCGACCGAATTCACCCGCCTGGAACGCGTGCCGGCCAGATCGAAAGCAACGCGGGCGATGCGCTCGATTTCGTAGCTCTCATAGACCTGGGTATCGACGGCGCGCTTCTGGCCATTGCCGAGATCGGTGATCTGCTTGGGTTCGCCGAAATAGACGCCACCGGTCAGTTCCCTGACGATGAGAATGTCGAGCCCCTCGACCAGCTCCTTTTTGAGCGAAGAGGCTTCGGCCAGGGCCGGATAGACGATGGCGGGCCTGAGATTGGCGAACAGCCCGAGATCCTTTCTGAGGCGCAACAGGCCGGCTTCGGGACGATGCTCGTAAGGCACGCTATCCCATTTGGTCCCGCCGACCGCGCCGAAGATCACCGCATCGGCGTTAAGCGCCTTTTGCATGTCCTCTTCCGTAATCGCTACCCCATGGGCGTCGTAGGCCGCGCCGCCGACCAGACCGGTATCGGTTGCAAAATCGGTCTGGCCCGTCTTGTTGAGATAGGCGATGAGCTTTTCGACCTCGGCCATGATTTCGGTGCCGATGCCGTCGCCGGGCAAAAGAAAAAGGGATTGGGACATGGGGATCTCTTTGGGGACTTGCTTGGATTTGCGGCCTTGCTAGACCGGCTTCGGGGGCTTGGCAAGTCTTTGAACGCCGCAGGCGTTCACCTCAGATATTTACGCATGAAATATTCGTTCGTCGTCGCGTCCATGCCGTCGAGCGTTCCGAAACAGGTATAGCCGAGCTTTTCATAAAAGCCGCGTGCCTGGAATTCGAAGGTCAAAAGCCAGATGCCCTTCGACTGCCACTCCCGCGCGCGCGTTTCGATAAGGGCCATCAATTCTTTTCCGGTGCCCTTGCCCCGTTCGGTTTCGGGCACGAACAAAAGATCGACATAGACCCAGTCGAGCATGCAGTCGGCCCAAAGGCCGCCCATGATTTCGCCGGACGTGTCTTTCAGGAAAAAGGCGTGCTGGAAACGCGCCGTGAGGCGCGGCATGCGTGCGTGGTTCGAAGCGCCGAGATGACGGCCGATCAGGTCGCGCTGCGCCGCAACGGGCGCATGTTCTTCGGCGATCTCCATTGTCAGCCTCCCGAACCCCGGCGCGCCGTCACTTCGATTTCGATCTTCATCTCGGGCGCAACCAGTCCGCAGATCACCATGGTCGCGGCCGGACGGATGTCGCGAAAGGCCTCGCCGACCACCTTGACCACGGCCTCCTCGTGGGCGTGGTCGGATAAATAATAGCGCACGCGCACCACGTCGGCGAGCGACGAGCCGGCTTCATCAAGGGTCGTGGCAATGGTCTTCAAGGCGTTTCGCGCCTGTTCGCCCGCGTCCTCGGGCATTTCCATTTTCTCGTAATCGTAGCCGGTGGTGCCGGAGACGTGCACCGTGTTGCCATCGACAATGGCGCGTGAATAGCCGTGGCTCTTCTCTAGAGGCGAACCGGTGGAGATGCGGGTGACCATTATCGCCTCACACAAGTTGAAAAAGACCCGGATAGGTCACGACGAAGCCGTCAGTGTCGACGCTCAGTTCGCTCTCGTAGCCGGTGGTTTCGGATTGATAGACAAAATGCGTATCGTTGCGCCTGGTGTAGGTCTGGACGTGCGGGGTAACCTCGAGCGTCGCAAAATCCACCCGCGCCGTGCGGAACCGCTGCGGCTCGCCGATCACGAATGACGCACGCCGGATCGGCAGTGTGTTGGAAAAGGGTGATGCGGAAAGATCGATGTCGGTGCACCCCGCAAGAAGGGGCATCGGTGCGCCGCTGCCATCGGTCCAATTGCCCATGCCGTCCGAATTGAGGCGCATGGCCGCGCCGTCGAGAGACCGAATTTCGAGTGCATGAAACACCCAGTTTGCGTCGAGCCGGACGCGATAAATGGCGGCGCCGGGTGTTTCACCCCAGGTCCCGATAACCATCGATCGCGCAAAAACGCCGGATCGGATCTGTTCGAACTCGAGGAGTTCGAAACCGGGCGCTTCCAGATTGTTCCAGCGATACTGTCGCATAACCGAGATGGTGTCCTAGGCGGTCGGAAGCCTTTTGGCGATTGCGTTCCCGAACCGAAAAACCGGAGTTTTTCTTTTTTTGAGAAACGCTCGGCTAGATCCAGGGGCGGTTCTCGGCCATCCCGGCTTCGAAGCCGCCGATGCGCTTTTCGCTCTTTAAGGTCATGGCAATATCGTCCAGGCCTTCGAGCAGCACATGCTTGCGGGCTGGATCGATTTCGAAGCTGATCGATCCGCCGTCGGGACCCGAAATGGTCTGGCTTTCCAGATCGACGCTCAGGGTGGCGTTGGAGCCGCGTTCCGCATCGTCCATCAGCTTTTTGAGATCGTCTTCGGAGACGATGGCCGGCAGGATGCCGTTCTTGAAGCAGTTATTGTAGAAGATGTCGGCAAAGCTCGTCGAAATGACCACCCGGATGCCGTAGTCGAGCAGGGCCCAGGGGGCGTGTTCGCGCGAAGATCCGCAGCCGAAATTGTCGCCGGCAACGATGATTCTGGCAGCGCGATAGGCCGGCTTGTTGAGCACGAACTCGGGATTTTCCGAGCCGTCCTCATTGTAGCGCATCTCGGAAAACAGCGCCGTGCCGAGCCCGGTGCGCTTGATCGTTTTCAGATACTGCTTGGGAATGATCATGTCGGTGTCGATATTGATGATCGGCAGCGGCGCGGCGACGCTGGTCAGCTTGTCGAACTTGTCCATGATTTTTCCCTTTCCGTCTCTGGTGGGCCGGATATGGCGCGAGCAGGGTCCCCGGGTCAAGCACCTACGCATGAGCGCGAACCGAATCCGTTTTTTCCGCGCGATCCGCGACAAGATCGACAAATGTTTTGATGCTGTAGTTTGACAGCACCAAACGAGTGAATTTACATTTGTCTTATGGATACACTCACCGGTCTTTCCGACGCGGAAACCCGCCGCGACGCCATTCTGGAAGCGGCGAGTGCCGTTTTTGCCCGATCGGGCTATGCCAGCACCCCCGTCACCGACGTGGCGCGGGCGGCGGGCATTTCGCAGGCCTATGTCTTCAAGCTCTTTCCCACCAAATGCGAGCTGTTCGTGGCGGTCGTGACGCGCTGCTACGACAGGATCGTTGCGGTGCTCTCCGAAGCGGCGGACGCGACCGGCTCCACCAAGTCGGAAAAGATTCTCGACGCCATGGAACAAGCCTATCAGCGCCTCATGATCGATCGCGAGCTTTTGATGGTGCAGGTCCATGCGCAGGCGGCGATGGACGTTCCGGAAGTCGCGGACGCGGTGCGGCGCGGCACGGGTTTCATCATCGCGACCGTGAAGGCGCGCTCACGTGCCAAGAAAATGAAGATCCAGCGCTTCATCGCCCACGCGCAGCTGTGCAACCTGATTACGAGTTTGGATGTACTGGATTCCGAGGAGACCTGGGCCAAGATTTTGACGGTCGGGTTCAGGAAATAGAGCGGGTGTTCTGCAATTCGGTCGAATTGTCCTTCGAGAGGTCCGAAGCTGTGATGTTCGTCTAGAGCGTTTTTTGGGCGAAGCGGATACCGGTTTGCCGATTCGAAAACTCGACAAAATAAGAAGATAGAGCAGACCACATCATTCAGCCTGGTGCCCCGGGACGACACAGTGCCAGACGGCTCCAGCTTCTAGAGCGCTCTGTGTTCCGATGGAATCGGAACGCATGCTCTCTCCTTTTGGTGTCGCGGTGTTTATTGCGAAAAAACCGGAGCCACTTATTCGCACACCGCTCTAAAGCCCCGTCGCCGGATCGACGCCCATCATCAGGTTGAGATTCTGCACCGCGCCGCCAGAGGCGCCCTTGCCGAGATTGTCGTAGACCGCAACGACCGCCACGTGCCGGCGGGCGTCGTTGGCGCAAACGGTCAGTGTCAGCCTGTTGGTGCCGTTATTGGCCTCGGGTTCGAGCGTTGCCGCCCTGTCGAAATCGGCTAAGGGGGCGAGTGCGACGAAACTGTTCGGAATGGCGGCGAAATGCGCCGCGAGCGCGGCATGGATGTCGGCGCCGGTCGGCGGATGCGGCAGCTGGCTGAGCTGCAGCGGCAGCACGGTCAGCATGCCTTTATAGTAATTGCCCACGGCCGGGACGAAGAGCGGGTCATGCGCCAGTTTTCCATAGGCGGTCATCTCGGGCAGGTGCTTGTGGTTGAACTTGAAGCCGTAGGGATGGAAGACGGGCGCGTTAATGCCCTTGTCGCGATAATCGGCAATCATCGATTTGCCGCCGCCTGAAAACCCGGAAATGCCGGAATAGGTAACCGGGAAGGTGTCGGGCAAAAGGCCCGCCGTGATCAGCGGCCGCATCGTCGCGATGAGGCCAAGCGGCCAGCAGCCGGTATTGGCGACGAAACGCGCTTCGGCGATGGCTCTGGTCTGGCCTTCGTCCATTTCGGCGAACCCGTAAACCCAGCCCGGCGCGACGCGATGGGCGGTCGAGGCGTCGATGACGCGGGTCGTCTTGTTGTCGATCAGCGCGACGCTTTCCTTCGCCGCCACATCGGGCAGGCACAAGATGGCGATGTCCGCCGCGTTGAGCGCGTCCTTTCGCTGACCAAGGTCCTTGCGGTGGTCCGCATCAAGCGAGATGAAGTCGAGATCGGTCCGCTTTTCTAGCCGTTCCCTGATTTCAATTCCGGTGGTGCCGGCTTCCCCGTCGATAAAAATCCTGGTGGTCACTGTCACGTTCCTCTTGTCGCGCGCGGCTGTTTACACCCGAATGAAAAACCTGTCATGTCCGATGCGGCGCGGCCGGACATCATCAAGCCAACAAGACCTAGAGGAACACGCATGACCCCGCATAACGAAGCGAAAAAGGGCGATTATGCCGAAACCGTTCTGCTGCCCGGTGACCCGTTAAGGGCGAAATGGATTGCCGAGACGTTTTTCGAGGCCCCGCGTCAGGTCAATGGCGTGCGCAATTGCCTTGGCTATACCGGCTTATGGAAGGGCAAGCCGGTCTCGGTTCAGGCCACCGGCATGGGCCAGCCGTCATTGGCCATCTACGTGCATGAACTGCTCGCCGTCTATGGCGCTAAAAACCTCATCCGCGTCGGCACCTGTGGCGGATTGTCGACCGACGTCAAGGTCCGCGACATCGTTCTGGCCATCACCGCCTCGACCGACAGCGCCATCAACAGGAGTTTCGAGCCGTTCTCCTATGCGCCTTTCGCCGATTTTGGCCTGTTGCGCAGGGCGGTCGATATCGCGGCGGAACGCGGGTTGACCACCCATGTCGGCAGCATCGTTTCCTCCGATGTCTTCTACGTGCCCGACGGCATCGAGTCCTATGGCGCCCTGCCGGAACACGGCGTCCTGGCGGTCGAGATGGAGGCGGCGACGCTTTATACGCTGGCGGCGCGGTTCAAGGCGAAAGCGCTGGCCATCTGCACCATGACCGATTGCCTCGTCACCGGGGCCGAGATCGATGCCGGCGAACGCCAGTCGTCGCTGATCGACATGGTCGAACTGGCGCTCGACAGCGCGCTCGACGTGTGAGCGCGGTCAAGCCATGGCCCGCGCCGCCGGTATCTGGCACGCCTTCGACGCACTCATCGCCGCTTCGGCCATGATCATCGACCGGCCGGCGTTCCGCTGATCGCAACCGGAGTGCGATCACACTCGTTCGCCCGGGCTCTCAGGCGATCTCGAACAGACCCGCCGCGCCCTGGCCGCCGCCGACGCACATGGAAACGACAACGTAGCGCACGCCGCGCCTCTTGCCCTCGATCAGCGCATGGCCGGCCATGCGTGCGCCGGACATGCCATAAGGATGGCCGATGGAAATGGCGCCGCCGTCGACATTGAGGCTGTTGTCGGGAATGCCGAGCCGGTCGCGGACGTAAACGATCTGGCTGGCGAAGGCCTCGTTGATCTCCCAAAGCCCGATATCGGCAAGCCTCAATCCCTGACGCTCGATGAGGCGCGGGATGGCGACGACCGGACCGGTTCCCATTTCGTCGGGCGCGACGCCGGCTATGGCGAAGCCCCGGAAAATACCCAAGGGCGCCAGATTGCGGCGCAGGGCGTCTTTTTTCTCCATCAGCACCAGCGCCGCCGCCCCGTCGGAGAGCTGGCTCGAATTGCCGGCGGTGATGGTCGTGTTTTGACCGAGCACCGGGACGAGCCCGCCAAGCCCGTCGCGCGTGGTCGCCGGCCGGTTGCACTCGTCGCGGGTGAGCCGCACCGGTTCCTCATGGGTCTCGCCCGTTACCTTGTCGGTCACCAGCTTGATCGCCTCGACCGGCACGATCTCGGCATCGAATCGCCCGGCTTGCTGCGCGGCGGCGGTGCGCATCTGGCTTTGAAAGGCGTACTCGTCCTGGACGTCGCGTGTGATGCCGTAACGGGTGGCGACGTTTTCCGCCGTTTCCAGCATCGAGGTGTAATAGCGCTCGGGAACCGACGGGCTTTTGTAGCGGAAATCGTTCCAGTGGCTGTTCTGGACCAGCGAGATGGTTTCGATTCCGCCGGCGACGGCCACGCCCACTCCGTCCAGCACGATCGCGCGGGCGGCATAGGCGATGGCGTCTAGCCCGGAGGCGCATTGCCTGTCGATCGTCGTGCCGGCAACCGCATCCGGCAGGCCGGAGGCAAGCCCGATATGCCGGGCGGTGTTGACCCCGGTCGAGCCCTGGGTCAGGGCCGAGCCGAAAACGACGTCTTCGATTTCCTCGCCGGCAAGGCCGGCGCGGGCGACGGCGGCGCGAACGGCATGGGCCCCGAGGTCCGGGCCTTCGAGATTGTTGAAGGCGCCGCGATAGGCCTTGCCGATCGGGGTGCGGGCAATCGAGGCGATAACGGCTTCACGCATGGTTTTTCCTATGAAGGCTCGAGGCCGCACCAGTCGGCGATGAACAGGGCCGTCGCCTTCGTGACGCGCTTGACGCTTTGAAGATCGACCCGCTCGTTGAACCCGTGGATTGCCTCGGCATAAGGCCCGTAGACCAGCGCCGGCGTTTCGGCATAAAGCCCGAAAAAGCGCGAATCCGTCGTCGCGGTGATGGCGATGCGGTCAAGCGGCGTGTCGTTGACCGCATCATGCGCCTTTTCGAGCGTCGAAACGGCGGCGGCCGCGACGGCGCTTTTGTCTTCGCTGAGAGCATAGCCCTCGGCCTGGAATCCTTCGAAGACCACCTCCGGCAGATTATCTTTCAAGAAGGCGTTGGCGCGCGCCGCCTCGGCGACCACCGTCTCGATCTCCGCCTTAACTATTTCTGTGTCCTGGCCCGGATAAAGCCCCCATCTGACGTCGAGCACGCACCAGGCCGGCACCGAACTGGCCCAGTCGCCGCCTTCGATCCTGCCGATATTGAGATTGAGCGGGTGATCGATCGCGGCAAAATCGGGATGCTTTTTCGCCGTCTCGTTCCAGCGCGCTTCCATCTTCCGCAAACCGGCGATGATCGGGATGGCCGCTTCAATGGCATTGGTGCCGGCCCCGGCATAAGCGACATGGGTCGGCATTCCCTTGATATGGACCCTGAACCAGATAACGCCGACCTGCGCGGTGATGAGGCTTTCCGCGAACGGCTCGGGAATGAGCACCGCATCGGCCCTGTAGCCGCGTTGCAAACAGGCCAGCGCCCCGTTGCCGGTGCATTCCTCCTCGACCACCGACTGGATGAAAAGATCCGCCGCCGGGGCGTAGCCGGCCGCCCGCAAGGCATCGAGCGCGAAAAGATTGGCGCTGTCACCCGCCTTCATGTCGCCGGCCCCGCGCCCGTACATCCATTTGCCTCTCACATGCGGCGAGAAGGGCGGGGTGTCCCACATGTCGATGGGACCGGGCGGGACGACGTCGATATGCCCGTTAAGGATCAGCGACTTGCCTTTTTTCGTTTTGCTGCGATGGGTGCCGACGACATTGACGGCATCCTCATAGGGGCCGGAAACCGGCGAAAAGCCGGGCAGGCCCCTGATGTCGTCGACATCGATCCGCCAGCGGTCGACGGCAAGCCCATGTGCTGCATATTGTCTGGCCATGACATCCTGGGCACCCTGTTCGTTGCCGCGCGTCGAGGCCTTTGAAACGATTTCGGACAGGAAGGCGATCTGGGCATCGAAGTTCCGGTCGACGGCGGCCAGGATGTCCGTTTTCGGGATGTCGGTCATGGCAAAGCCCTAAAAGTTCGGAATGTCCCTGTCGGGGATGAAAAGCGGCGCGCCGGTTGCCTCTTTGACTTCGGCGATGGAAATGCCGTTTGCGAGTTCGGTAAGGGCAAAGCCTTGGGGGGTGACGTCGATCACTGCCAGATCGGTGAAGATGCGCTTGACGCACCCTCTTGCCGTCAGCGGCAGCGAACAGGTTTTCAAAAGCTTGGGATTGCCCTTGCGGTCGGTATGGGTCGACAGCACGACGACGCGGCGCGCCTTCTGGGCCAGCTCGATGCCGCCGCCGGCGCCGGGCGAGAATTTGCCCGGGATCTTCCAATTGGCCAGATCGCCGTTTTCCGCCACCTCGAAGGCGCCGAGCATGGTCAGATCGAGCCGTCCGCTCCTCACCAGCGCGAAGGAGGTGGCGCTGTCGAAAAAGGCGCTGCCCGGCAGGGTCGAGATATAGGCCCCGCCCGAATCGATGAGATTGCGGTCAGCCTTCTCGAAAGGAAGGACGGGGCCGATCCCGGTCAACCCGTTTTCGGTATGAAAACACACCGGGAAACCGGGTTCGAGGTAATCGAGCACCTTGGTCGGCAGCCCGATGCCGAGATTGACCACGAGCCCCGGCGCGATCTCGCGGGCCGCGCGCTTGATCATGTTGGTTCTAGCGTCGGACAACCTGATACTCCTCGCCAAGTGTGCCGAGCGCCACCACATGATCGACGAACGGGCCCGGGGTCTGGACGCGATCGGGATCGAGTCCGCCGACCGGCACCAATTCCTCGGTTTCCGCGATCACCAGATCGGCCGCCATGGCCATGACCGTGTTGAAATTGCGCGCCGTCGCCCGATAGGCGAGATTGCCGAAACTGTCGGCGCGGGACGCATGAACGAGGGCGACATCGGCTCTCAAGGCCGTCTCGACCAAAAGGCGTGCGCCATCAATTTCGACGACCGGCTTGCCTTCGGCCAGTTCCGTGTCCATGCCGATATCGGTGAGGATCGCCTTGAGCCCGGCGCCGCCGGCCCGGATGCGTTCGGCGAGAATCCCCTGGGCGCAGAATTCCACCTCGATCCGACCGGTGTTCATCATGTCGATGGCGTGCTGGTTGAGCCCTAAATGGGTGGTGACCAGTTTTTTCACCTGGCCGTTGGCCAGAAGATGATCGATGCCCATGCCCGTCTCGTTGGCGTCGTTCTTGACAAGCGTCAGGCCCCTCTGGCCCTGAGCCGCCAGTTCGCGGATGAGATCGAAGGGCGTTCCGGGCACGCCGAAGCCGCCGACCAGAACGGTCGCGCCGTCCGGGATGCGGGCGATGGCTTCACTTATCGCCATGGTCTTGTTAGCCAGCATCGCTCTCGGTCTCCGTCAGGCCGCGCTGCCGAGCGCGAGACCGTTCTCGGTGGCGAACTGGTCGAGCGCGGCGGTGAGCATCGCCATGATCTCGTCGATTTGCGTTTCGGAAACGATCATCGGCGGCGCGATGAGGAAATGGTCGCCTTCAATGCCGCCACGGGTCCGGCGCGAATAGATGATCAGCCCGTTCTCGTAGGCGATGTCGACCAGCCTTAAATAGGCGTTCATTTCCCTGGGCAGGGGCGTCATGGTGAGCGTGTCAGAAACCAGCTCGAAGGCGGTTAGCAAGCCCTTGCCGCGCACGTCGCCGATAAAGGGGTAGCGGTTCATCAGGCTTTTGAGACGCGCGATCAGCTTCTCGCCCATCGCCGCCGCGTTGGCGATCAGGTGATCGTTTTCGATGACCTCGAGCACGGCGACGCCGGTCGCGCAGGCGAGCGGGTTGCCGGCATAGGTGTGCCCGTGCTGGAAGCCGCCGGCATCGAGCACCGTTTCGACGATGTCGTTGCGCGCGACCATGGCGCCGAGCGGGATGTAGCCGGCCCCGAACGCCTTGGCGATGGAGATGATGTCCGGCGCCGCATCGTCCCAATGTGCTGCGCCCCAGAACTTGCCGGTGCGTCCGCCGCCCGACATGACCTCGTCGTGAATGAGCAAGACGCCATAGGCGTCGCAGATTTCGCGGATGCGTTTCATGTAGCCGGCCGGCGGCACCAGCGCCCCCGTCGAGGCGCCGCCGATCGGTTCGACGATAAAGGCCAGAACGGTCTCCGGGCCTTCTTCGAGAATTTTGGCTTCAAGCATGTTGGCGTAATAAAGACCCGTTTGCGGATCGCTCATGTCGCGCCCGTCAAGATAGGCGCGCGGTGCCGGGATCTTCGGCATCATCCGCATCATCGGCGCGAAGGGAGCCGAAAGCGGATCGTAGCCGGTCACCGCCAGCGCGCCGAGGGTTGCGCCGTGATAGGAAGGCATGCGCGAGATGACCTTGTAGCGTTCGGGCTGGCCCTTGATGACGGCGTATTGGCGCGCGAGCTTCAGCGTGCTTTCGACCGCCTCGGAGCCGCCGGAAACGAAATAGACCTGCCCCATGCCGTGAGGGCTGAGTGCAGCCACCTTCGCCGCCAGTTTTTCGGACGGTTCGGTCTGGAAATGGAGGCGATACCCGAAGGTGGATTTTTCCATCTGCTTGCGCATGGCATCGAGCACATGGCGGTTGGAGTGCCCGATATTGGAGACCATGGCGCCCGACGAGCCATCGATATAGCGCTTGCCGGAGGTGTCCCACATATAGATGCCTTCGGCCCTGTCGAGCACGGGACGGGGATGGCGGGACTGGTAGAAAAGGTGCGATTGGGGCATTTGACGTTTATCCGTTTGCGTCGGCCAGATGCTTGCGCAGGAAAGCGCGGGTGCGTTCGTTCCTGGGGTTCTTGAAAATCATCTCGGGCGGGCCTTCCTCGACCACGACGCCGAGATCCATGAACAGGACGCGGTCGCACACGCTTTCGGCAAAGCCCATTTCATGGGTGACGATGATCATCGTCATGTGTTCCTCGGCGAGCTTTTTCATCACGAGGTTCACTTCCTCGACCAGTTCCGGATCGAGCGCTGAGGTTGCCTCGTCGAAAAGCATCACCTTGGGCTTCATGGCCAGCGCCCGGGCGATGGCGACGCGCTGCTTTTGACCGCCCGAAAGCTGGGACGGATAGCGGTCGATCCAGTCGAGCATGCCGACATGGTCGAGCTGTTCCTCGGCCAGCCTGTTGGCCTCATCGTCCGAAAGGTGCTTGAGCATTTTGGGGGCCAGCGTGACGTTCTCGCGCACTTTCAGATGCGGGAAGAGGTTGAAGTGCTGGAACACCATGCCGATCTGCTGGCGCACCTGATTGATGTGCTTTTCGTATTGCCGGTGCGGCAGCTTCTTGTTGACCAGCATGTCCTCGAGCCAGACCTCGCCGTCGGTCAAGGGATCCAAATCGTTGATCGCGCGCAAAAGCGTCGATTTGCCGGAGCCGGACGGGCCGATGATGGCGACGATCTGGCCCTTGTTCACCTTGAGGTTGATGTCTCTGAGGACCTCGAAATCCCCATAGCTTTTCTGGGCACGGACGATGTTCACGAAAGGCTTGGTTTCGGTCATGGTTTTCCTCGTTCGCTCCCGTCAGCGCGTGGCCTGAACGCGCTCTTCGATGCGGCGCAACACGGCTTCCATGCAAAGGTTGATGACGTAGTAGAGAACCGCCGCCAGAATGTAGAATTCGAAGGGCCGGTAGGTCCGGCCGATCGCCAGCTGCGCCGAAAGGGTCAGTTCGGTTACCCCGATCACCGACACCAGCGCGGAATCTTTCAGCAAGGCGATCATGTTGTTGCCGATGGGCGGCACGACATCGCGGACCGCCTGCGGGATCACCACTTTTCTGAGGGCCTGCGAATGGGAGAGCCCGAGCGTGCGCGCCGCTTCCATCTGACCCTTGTCGACGGCGAGGATCGCGGTCTGGATGAGTTCGGAATTATAGACCGCGAAATGCAGTCCCAGCCCGATGACCCCCGAGGCGAAGGCGGGCAGGTCGATGCCGATCTGCACCAGACCAAAATAGATCAGGAAAAGCTGCAAGAGCAGAGGCGTGCCCATGAACAGCCATTCGAAGGCCTTGAAGGGCAGACTGACGATCTTGGGCGCGTAAAGCGCGATCACCGCGAAAAAGATGCCGCCGACAAAGCTCAAAAGCGCCGAGGAAACGGTGATGGCGATTGTCCACATGACGCCGAGCATGACGGTGTCGAAATATTTCGGGATGACGGTGAAATCGAGACCCATGTTCCGTTTCTTCCCGTTCAGACGATTTTGACTTTGCGGTCGAGCCAGCCGATGACCCAGCCCGTGGCGTAGATGATGGCCATGTACAAAACGCCGGACAGAAAGAACATTTCGAACGGCTTGTAGGTCGAACCGATATAGCGCTGGGCCGTGTAGGTCAGTTCGACCACCGAAATGGCGGCGACCAGCGCCGTGCCCTTGATCAGGGCGTTGATGTTGACCCCGAGGGGGCGGATCATCAGCCGCATGGCCTGTGGCAGCACCACCTTGCGCATCGATTGCGACCGGCTCATCCCCAGCGTGCGCGCGGCCTCGCCCTGGCCCTTGTCCACCGCGACGATGGCGCCGCGCATGGTCTCGGTCATATAGGCGCCGATATTGATGCCGAGCCCGATGACCCCGGCCTGAAAGGCATCGAGCTGGATGCCGACCTGGGGCCCGCCGAAATAAAGCAGGAAAAGCTGGATCAGTGCCGGCGTACCGCGAAAGACGGAAACATAGGCGGCCCCGATGAACCGCAGCGTTGCGTGCCGCGACAGGCGGGCCGACACCCCGAGAACGCCGCAGGTGAGTCCGAGCAGCGTGGTCAGCACCGAAAGCTCGATGGTGACCCAGGCCGCTTCGAGAAAGAACGGGTAGATCTTGCGTATCAGGTCAAAATCCAATGCGATCTCCCTGGCACGTGTTGCGGTCTGGCCGACCCGGAACGCGTCCCCTTATCTTCTCTATGTTCGCGGGTTTTTTCGACCGCGAGACCTGTCGACGTTGCGCTCCGTTAATCCAAACGGGCCGCAAAACGCCTGTGAAATGCAAGGAAGCGGAAAGGGCCGCCACCCCGGAACGAACCGGCGGCCCTTCGAAAACCGGAACTAGCGGATGTCGCCGCCAACCCATTCATTGGCGATGGCAAGATAGGTCCCGTCTTCCATCATGGCGTCGAGCGCGGCCTGCATGGCGGCTTGCAGCTCGGGATTGCCTTTGCGGATGGCGATGCCGGCCTGATCGGCAACGCCGCCGAGAGCTGAGGTGTCGAGCTGCGTGATCGAGCGATCGTCCTTGCGGATGGCCAAAAGCACCGGGATGTCGTCGGTCACGATAGCGTCGATGCGGCCGGCTTCGAGTTCCAAAAGCAGTTCGGGCAGGCCCTTATAGGTGCGGATGGCGTAGCCCTGATCGCGTGCCCATTGCTCATGGGTTTCCCCGAGCGTCACGCCGATGGTTGCGGTCTTGAGATCGTCCAGCGACGCGATGGAACTGCCGTCTTTCACGAAGACGCCGCGGCTCATGCGGTAATAGGGGCCGACGAAATCGACGACTTCGGCGCGTTCGGGCGTGATCGACATTGAACCGACGATGGCGTCATACTTGTTGGCCAACAAACCGCCGATAATGCCATCCCAGGCGGTGGTGACGATCTTGACATCGACGCCCATGCGCTTGGCGATTTCGGTGCCGATGGCCGGATCGAACCCGACGACCTGGTTTTCTTCGTTGACGAAGTTGAACGGCGGATAGGCGCCGCTCATGGCGATGCTGATGACACCCTTGTCCTTGATCGTGTCGAGTTCGTCCGCCAGCACCGTATTGGCCATGCCCAGACCGGCCAGAACCGCGAAACCTGCTGCGACGATCGTCTTGAGCATAGTTGTCTGCGTTCTCATGTGTTCATTCCTTGTTTGCACCCCGTCCTAGGGCGTTGCCCGTGAGAGGCGCCTGTGCACAAACAGACGCCAGGATGAAAGGCTTGCACAACAAAGCATCATTGTGCAAATAAATAGCTGGAATTATCATTATTGATGAGATCTATGCTCAGGCCTTTCGAACAACGGTTCCCCTTCAATCTCGACTGGAATCTCCTCCGCACCTTCATGGTGGTTGTGGAGCGAAAGGGGGTCTCGAAGGCTGCGGATTTCCTCGGTCTCAAGCAGCCGACCATTTCGAGCGCGCTCAAACGGCTGGAAGAGGCGACGGGTCAAAGGCTGATCGAGCGCAAGCCCAACCGTTTTGAAGTCACCAGAACCGGGAAAGTCCTTTATGACGAGTGCGTTGCGATTTTCGGCACCGTGTCGCGGCTGCCTTCGCTTTTGTCGATCGAGGATGCGGACCTGACCGGACACATCAGCATCGTGACGACCAGCCACGTGGTTTCGCCGCATCTCGACACGGTGATGGAGGATTTTGCGCTCCGGCACCGTGACGTGACTTTCTCGACCGTTGTTGCCGAAAGCACGGAAGTGGTGAGCCGCGTCCGCCAGAATCAGGCAAGTTTCGGCATCTGCCTTTTGTCCGAGCCGCTGAAGAACCTTGACTGCCGCGTCCTGTTTCGTGAGCATTTCGGTCTTTATTGCGGACCGCGACACCGCCTTTTCGGTAAACAGGGGATCAGGCTGTCGGACCTCGAAAACGAACCCTGCGTTTCCTTTCAGACCGATACGGAAAAAGGCCCGCTCGACTCGGTGACCCATCTGCGCGCCCGTGCCGGGTTGGCGCCGGAACTCAAGGGTGTGTCGCCCAACCTGACCGAGGTGAGGCGCATGATCGCGACGAATATCGGTATCGGCGCCTTGCCCGTACACGTGGCGCGGCAGGACGTGGAAAATGGTCGTTTGTGGCAATTGCCGCCCTATGACGATCTGGCGGCGGTCGATATCTATAGTGTCGCCAATCCGAAACGCAGTCTCACGCCACCGGAAACGGCCTTCCTCGATGCTCTCGACGAGATGATCGATCGCGTTCCGCTGACCGAGCGGACCTATTCCGAATGAAAACCGAGAGCGCCGTATCAAGCCTTCATCTGGAAGACCCATGGTGCGGGGAAAAAAGGGGCGAGCCATGACCGGATCGGACGAAGCGGCGTCAACACCTGTTCTTGGCGCGGATGATATCGCCGCACTGGTCGCCTGGCGTCACGAGTTGCACCGGCATCCCGAACTTTCGGGCGAAGAGGCCGATACGGCCGATCGTATCGCCGCGATGCTGACTTTGACGACGCCGGACCGGCTGATTACCGGCCTTGGCGGGTATGGTGTCGCTGCCATTTATCAGGGCGCCGCCGACGGACCATCGCTTCTTTTGCGGTGCGAACTGGATGGCTTGCCGATCGAGGAACTCGGGACGGTGTCCTATCGATCCGAAACGCCCGGTGTGGCCCATCTTTGCGGTCATGACGGCCACATGGCCATCCTGGCCGGCGTCGCGCGCTGGCTCGGTCGCAACCGGCCGAAAAAGGGGCGGGCGATCCTTTTGTTCCAGCCGGCCGAAGAGGACGGATCCGGCGCCGAAAAGGTTCTCGCCGATCCGCGTTTTAGCGAGATCAGGCCGGATTACGCCCTGGCCCTGCACAACATGCCGGGCCTGCCGCTCGGCCATGCGGCCCTGAAGGAAGGTGTCATGAACTGCGCCTCGCGCGGCATGAAAATCGTCCTCAAGGGACGTACCGCGCATGCCTCCCAGCCGGAAACCGGGATTTCGCCGGTGCCGGCCCTGTCGCGCCTCACGGGAGCGCTGACGGGGCTCGGAACGGGCGGGCCGCAGGCCGATCCGGCGTTCTCGCTGGTCACCGTTACCCACGCGCGTGTCGGCGAACCGGCCTTCGGCGTCGCGCCCGGCCGCGCCGAACTCTGGGTCACCCTGCGCACCCAGCATGATACCGGCATGAACGCCCTGGTCGCCGGCGCCGAAACGATCGTCGCCGAAGACGCGCAAAAAGCCGGACTGGAATATGAGATCACCTGGCACGATGTGTTTCGCCATTGCGAGAACGCATCCGAAGCGACGGCCTTGTTACGACATGCGCTAAAGGCGGAAGCCATCCCTGTGGACAAGGGCGATCTGCCGATGCGCGCTTCGGAGGATTTCGGTCGTTTCGGCACCGTCGCCAATTCGGCGATGCTGCAGCTCGGCGCCGGCACGAGCTGTGCGGCCCTTCATGATCCCGATTACGATTTTCCAGATCTGCTCATCGAAACCGGCGCCCGGCTCTTCATCCGCTGTCTGCGCAATTCCTTGTACTGAAAGGCCAAAAACAATCCGGCAGCAGCACCCCCAACCGGTAAGCCATCGCGCAAAACCCGTTACGCCGAGCGGGAAGACGGCACACGGACACGATGCTCCTGTCGACACCAGGTTTTCGTGTGCCGTTTGAAACCTGACACAGACCGGGTGTGGATAAACCCGGATCGCCCGCCCGCTCTCGCATCCGGTTTTGTCCCGATCATCGGGCAAGGCCGACATTTCCGCCTGTGATGTTGCTTTCTGTTGCGCACCTCGCCCGCTTCGACTAGTTTGCGCGCCGGCCGGACATCGCGCTTTGCCCGGACCACAGGCAGGCACCCGTAGCTCAGCTGGATAGAGCGCTGCCCTCCGAAGGCAGAGGTCGTGAGTTCGAATCTCGCCGGGTGCGCCAATCTCGTGCAAAACTGGGCACTATAGGACGAACAAAATCGTCGTTCGTGGATATGGCTTTTAGAAGGGTGTCCTTCGGCCCACGGATCCGGATGGCCTGTTTGCTCACGATCACCTCAGATACGAACATGTGCAACCATGCCCGACGAAACGCCGGATCGGCATCGCGCAGGCGCCGCCTGATGCCGGCGGAGAAGCGACGCAGCATTTCCGGTGAAACATCGACCGACGCCTGACGGCGCCGACGAAGCGACTCGAGAGCAGCGGTTCCTGCCCGAACCTGCAGTTTCGCCAGATCCACGCGATCCTTGAATCCGGGGTCCCCAAGGTCAGCAACGCCAGACTCGATTGCGTCGTACAGCCTTTCGAGCCGTGTCTTTGCTTGGGCCACGGCGCTTCCCTGGCGAGAGATCTCCACCTCAAGCTGCTGGCGGCCGGCATCTGAGCGGTCGATCATGGCTTCCAGGATGGCCGACAATCGCTCCGCTGCAAACACCTCGCTCTCGACGGCATGGAGAACGAGTTCATCGATCTTGTCCATCCTGATCGATTGCCCGCAGCCCGTCCCTTCCAGGGCGTCCTTGGCGCAGGTCAGATACTTGTATTGCCCACCCTTGCCCGTGCGCAGCATCATGCCGCGACCGCAGTTGCTGCAAACGGCGATCCCTGTCAGCAATGTAGGGCCGGTGACCACCCGCGGCGGAGTCGTCCTTGGATTGCGCGCCTTGAGTGTGCTCTGAACGGCATCGAAGACCTCCGCTTCAACGATTTGCGGAACCGACATCTTGATCCATTCGGACGGTGGTCTTTGTTTTCGGGTGCGACTGTCGATGCGGTTGTAGTAGTGAGTTCCGATATAGGCTTCGTTCTTCAGGATCCGTTCGATCGACGCCGTGTAGAAGGCCTTGCCGCGCTGGCGGTAGCCTTTCTCATTCATGTGCTTGGCGATGGCCTTGATGCCCATCGGGCCTTGACCGGAGCCTTCGAGGTACAGCCGGAAGATCGTGTTGACCACAGCCGCTTCCGCTTCGTCGATCTCCAGGACCTTCTTTTCCTTGCGGCGCAGAACCAGAGCCGTTCTGGCCTTGTAGCCGTACGGAGGCTTTGAGCCGTTCCAAAAGCCCGCCTCGGCGTTGGCCATCATCATGTCGCGGACAGTGGCCGCGTTGGTGTCCGACTGGTGGGCATCAACAGCCGCGATCACGGTTTCCAACAGATCCCCGTCGGGGCCTTTGGGAATAGCTTGCGTTGCCGAGATTAGGCGGACGCCGTGCTGACGGAGTTGGTCCCTATAGAACAGGTGCTGGGTGGCGTTTCGAAAAATGCGGCTGAACGAATAGACAATGACGAAATCGATCTGGTTCTCCGGATCGCACACGAACTTGAGCATTTCCTGGAACTGCGGACGTTGGTCCAGACGCCCAGTCACGCCGGGCTCGATAAACATGCGGCTCAGGTCAGTGGCCAGAGCTTCTGCACAAGCCTCGATCTTCCGCTGCTGCTCATCGAGCGATATCTGGTGTTCGGCCTGCCGCTTGGTGCTGACGCGGCCATAGCCAACGGCGCGCTGCCGGTGGGGCGTGACGAATTCGGGTTCCCGCCTAGTGGTCACCATTGCCTTGGTCCTTCAGGCGGCAAGACAAGCCGCCGTTGGTGATGTGGCGATAGCCAGCAGCCAAGGACTGCTTCAAGCTACTCGGCAATCGAAGCTGTCTAGCCATCGCCATTGTCGTCGTCCTTTTCCGGAGCCAGAAGATCACTGGCCCAGCGAAGGTAGAGATCGACCTCACCCGCCGAGACAGTGATGTCGACGGTGAAGTCGTTGACGATCGTCAAGTCCGTGACGATCATCCGTTTGGCGCCGGTGCATGGGCGCGTACCTACAGAGACTGGCTTTCTTGCGCGAACCGCGCCTGGCGCCAGCGGGCCGGGGAGTTTCGACGCCATGAAAGACCTTGGTGCCCCGCACCCGCCGGTGGCCTACGACATCGGGGATTGACCACCGGCTGGTGCGGGAAAGTTTCGGCACCTGACCCCGAGCGGTACCTGTGGGAATCGAAAAAGTCTCTTTTCCAACAGGCACGTATCTAGGGTCGGTCGATTCAATTTGGCGCGCAAATCTATTTTTGTAGAATAAATCCTTTTTCTTGATTCACTCTATTTTTCAGTAGGTTGCGAAGGCAAAAGTGTCACTAGAATCGCATGTGCGGTGCACTTCCAGCACCGGACCAGGTTTCGCCGAATGCGACGGAAGGCCGGTCCCACAACAAGCTCGCGATTGGCCAACTCTTGCACGAGCGCATGATCGGCTTCGGACTCGACCACGCGCCCTTCGAGCCGGTTGGCGAGCCGCCGAACACATTCCTGGAGTTCGATGTCGCGGGGAGGAATCGAACACACGACCAGCTGCGAACTGCCGGTCTCGACGGCGATTTCGCGGCGCCGAACCTCGGGGGCACGCGCAGTTTCAACAAGCAGGCGACCGTGCCCGTCGGCGAAGACGCACAATAGCTTCATGACGCCCTCCCGATCTGCTCGACGCGCTGCGTTCCGGTGGCGCTGACGATGGCGTCAGGATCGGTGCAGGCATGACTGATTTCGGGGGATGCGGGATTGACCGCGCACGCCGGCGCGGCGAAGACAGAGATAGCCATGTTGAACTCCTGGTAATGCAGGGGAACGTCATGGTCAGGGTGCTGCGATGGTTGGCGCCACCGTGGCACCCGCCTTATGCGGATGCCAGCCACGATGATCGGCGCTGGCAACGCCGATGCACGGGATCATACTCCTTGGGACTCGCCGTGCCTCGGCGCTGTTTTTCAATTGGTTAACAGAACCTTCGGCGATCGCTACCCGAGCCGGGACATGGTCGTCGGGGACTTTGTGCTCAGGTATTCAGTGGCCGCGCGCACGGTCGCGCTCGGGTAGTTGAATGACTTGTCGGGGCGCTGGATCGCGATGAACGCGGCGATCACTTCCGTCTTTTGGCCGGCCTTAATGGCCAACCGGGCGAAGAGGAAGTCGATCTCCGACGCCGAGCCGGCGGCCGCTGACCTGGTACCCCGCGCAATCTGGGCATGGATAATCGCGTGCGCCCGGGCATAGAGCTTGTCGAGTTCGGTCTCGGCCTCGCCGTTGATCGAGGTATTCGAATAGGCGGTCACCTTCGCCGCGGTGCGCGGCGTTTCGGGCAGGGCGCCCGCCGCCCGCCGCGCTGTGTCGGACGTCAGCCTGGTGATCAGGTCCCGGCCACGGCTAGCTATGCAGCTGGGATTGGCATCTATGACGCGCACATAGGGAAAGTTGCCGTCCGAACGCCGGTGCTTGAGCTTGCGGTTCGTGAAGCCCGGGACCCTTCCGGGCTGGCGCGGGCTGACAGCTCGCGGATCGCCGTCAAACTCCGCAGCGAGATGGCGAGCGACCAGCCTCATCGTGTCGTAGGGAATGACGCCGTCGATGATCCGGACCCAAGCCTGATAGTTGGTCGGGCTCGTTTCCGTGATCAGGCACGGTTCGAAGCCGGCCGAGGAAAGGCGCTTGACGGAGTCCGACGACAGGTCGTCCAAAAGCACGAGACCCGGATGCGCTTTCGATGCCCCCGGGCCAAGCCTCATGAAGATATTCCCACCGCGAACGTTCTGCGCCGCGAGGCGCGGGATCAGGCTGAGGATCTCATCAGGTTCGAGGTCCCGGTTCTGCCAGATCCCGTAGCCACGCTCCTCGCCCTCCTTTGGCGAAAAAACGGCGCCGATGTCGAGCGGAGCGCCGAGGGCCTCGATTGAGGCCCTGACGGCGCGAAGTGTCGCGGGGTGCGCCATCAAAAGCGGGTCCCCGGCAGATGCCCACGCATGAGGTTGTGTCCCAGCCGGTTGATCTTGCGTGCCAACTCGATCGGCAGGAGATTGCCAAGGTCGGGAGGGAGCGGCTCGTCGAGATACGAGGCGGCCTTGAGGCTCGCCTCCGCGGCAATGAGGCTCCCGATCATATCCTCGACCTCGTCCTTTGCGAGCTTCACGAACTTTTTGGACGTGTTGAGGCGGCCATTCCGGGCCCGCTCGCGCCAGGCGGAAATCTGCGGATCGTCGTGATCGATCGGGTAGCGCAGGTCCAACGCCCCGCAGATCATCGCGTCGACGGCAATCTCGGACAGGTCGATCCGGCGATTTTTCTGCAGTTCCTCCAGCTGAGAAAAGGCTGCGGTGCAGTCATCCTTGAACTCGCCGAGAACGCGCCGGGCCTTCGTGATCGTCAATGACGGAACAGGAGGGTCCTGATCCTCATCCGGCGGAACGTCGTCCGGGTCGTCGAGGGCGGCATCAGCCTCATCGAGCGGCGGATCATCGTCAACGAAGGGGGAAACGGGAGTACGCTTGAAAGCGGGGTAGTCGGCGGGCATGTGAGGTCTCCTTTCAAAAACCTCACCCCAGTATTCACATACTTATGCAAACAACAACAGCAAGGCGGATCGCCTATCCCCGAGCCCGACTGCCGTGCCCGGACCCTATCGCGGTGACTCTCCGCGCCGCGCCTGTGCAATCAGGGCCGTCGCGGCCTGCCGCGCGGATTGCACGGCGTACAGCCCACGATAGATTGACGCGGTCATGGCGCCTTCAAACAGGACCAGGATCTGTTCCGCCAAGTCTGTGGCGTGACGGCCCGGGACCTCGGTCTTCACGATCTGCTCGATCCGCAATCCCAACATTGCCTTGTGATCCGCCATGACGTCGACCACCTCAGGCACGTCTCCGCCGGTCTCGCCAACGGCGCGCAGAAACAGGCATCCGTTGGCGCCCTCGGTCGCCACCCACTTCTCAAGGGCGGCAAAAAGCGCGTCCACGCTCTCCACCTCCATCCGTCGCATGAACCGCTGGTGTCTCTCGGCAAGCACCGCGACGATGAGTTCGGTCTTGCTACCGATGTGCTTGTAAAGGGTCCGGCTCGACATGCCGGCGGCATCCGTGAGCTGGTCCATGCTTGTGGCCATGAAACCATGTCGGTCGAAAAGCCTGTCGGCTGCAGCAATGAGCTCGGCGCGCTTGTCCATGGCGGCAAAGTAAAGCGTTCGTTTTACAGAGGCAAGTTTGTGGCCGGAAGCTGCTCGCGCGACACCGGAACTGGATGCTGATTCCCGCCTTTCGCAGGAAAAGCAGACCAGCGACTTAATGTAGCAGCACAATACATCGCAATGATATTTATGAAGAATCTTTTTGCTTCGCTAATTTCTACTGGGAAAGGCACCCTCCTCACGATACTTATCACTTCGGAAGCAAGCAGGAGGGGCGACCGCGGCGCAGTATTGTACACCTCTTTTTGAGGACCTTGACGGCGTCGCCGAAGCAACAGTTGGGGGACCAGCGTGACCGAAGAGAAATGGCCGCGGGGCGCGGAGTGGCGGAAGTGGGACCTGCACGTCCACAGTCCGGCATCGCACGGGTTCACCGGCGACTATAACCAGTTCATCATCCAGCTGGGCAATTCCGATTGCGACGTGATCGGCATCAACGACTATTTCTCGGTCGCGGGCTACCGCGAAGTGGTCCGCCGGCTGGCCGATCCTGCCGGCGACACGGAAGGCAACGCGGCCTACCGCGACGCCCTCGAAAAGTTGCGCGGTAAGATCCTGCTGCCGGTCGTCGAGTGCCGCATGACCAACGTGCTGATGAACAAGCAGGGCAAGGGCGGCCAGCGTCTCAACTTCCACCTGATATTCGACCCGGCGCTCGATACGGACGATATCGAGACATTCCTCAAGAACCAGCAGGCCGGCGGCAGCTCGATCGGCGGGCGGTACGCCAGCAGCGAGTTCCTGCTGGGCGTGCAGGTCGATTTCAACGAAATCCTGAAGACGCTGGGCACGGACGGCAGCTTCCGCGGCCGGTATCTCGTCTGGCTCCCCTATGACGAATATGGCGGCATCGACAACATCGACCCGAACACCGATGCGCTGCTCAAGCAGCACCTCATCCGCGACGCGGATATTCTGGGGTCGGCCAACAAGTCGCAGGCCGACTTCTTTCTATGGAAAAACCCCAAATATGGCGAGGACGCCTACCGCGAGTGGTTCGGCAACCGGAAGCCGTGCGTCAAGGGCAGCGACTCCCACAACGTCAACGACGAACTCGGCAAGCTCAAGGACCAAGATTCCCGGCCGACCGACAAATACTGCTGGATCAAGGCCGACCCGACCTTCGCCGGACTGCTCCAGATAGTCAACGAGCCGGAGGACCGTGTCTATATCGGACGCATCCCGCCCAAGCTCGAAGAGGTGCGCAGCAACGCCACGCGATTTATCGACCGGCTTCACATTCGGAAGAACGCCGACGCCGACACGCCGGATACCTGGTTTGATAGCGAGCTGCCGCTCAACGCCGACATGGTGGCCATCATCGGCAACAAGGGCAGCGGCAAGAGCGCGCTTGCCGACATCCTCGCGCTCGCCGGCAACACGCACTGCGACCCGGTCCATTTCTCGTTCCTCGTCAAGGACCGCTTCTGCGAGCGCAGCGGGAAGCTCGCTAGGCAGTTCACGGTCCGCCCAGTCTGGGCCGACGGCACCGAAACGGCGCTACCGCTGAACGCGAAGCCCGACACCACCGGCGTCGAGCGCGTGCGCTATATTCCGCAGACCTATCTGGAGAAGGTCTGTACCGAGACCGAACCGGGCCAGCAGAGCGAATTCCAGGCCGAGCTGCGCAAGGTCATCTTCTCCCATATCAGCGAAGCCGACCAGCTCGGCCGGCAGTCGCTCGACGAGCTGATCGAATACAAGACCGAGGAACTGAAAGGACATATCGACAACGCGCGGCGCGAGATCGAGCGGGTGAACGGCGAGCTGGTGCGCCTCGAAGAAAAGGCGGCCCCCTCCTACGCCGCGCGTATCGAGGCGCTGCTGCGCCAAAAGCAGCAAGAACTGAAGGCGCACAGGGGGATCGAGCCAGCGAAGGTTGAGCAGCCGGGAGAAGTCAGCCCCGAACAGAAGGCGGCCTACGACGCTATCGCGGAAAAACTCGCCAGCGAGCGGACCATGCTCAACCGCATCGATACGGAGACGGCAGAGAAGACGCATCAGCAGAAGACGCTGACGGAAAAGATCGCGCTCGCCCGCAAAATCGAGGGAAAAATCGACAACTTTGAGAGCGAATATGCCCGCCTCAACCGCGAGACCGCTCCCGACCTCGAAAAATTGGGACTGTCCCTCTCCACCCTGGTGGCGCTGACCGTCGATAAAGCGGCGCTCACCACCGCGCGCGACAGGCTGATTGCCGAAAAGACGCTCATCGATGCCGCGCTGGATGATTCCGGCGCCGGCGGCCTTCCCGCACAGAAAACCGACTGCCTGCAACGTATTGCCGGGCTTCAAGGGCAGCTCGATGCGCCGAACAAGCGCTTTCAGGAATATAACGAGGCTCTGCGGGCCTGGCAGGAGAAGGGCCTGCTGATCGACGGGGCGGCCGACAAGCCCGATACGCTGAAGGGCTATGAAGCGCAGCTCTCATACCTGAAAACCGACCTTCCCGGCGATATAGAGAAGCTACGCACGCAGCGCCGGGAGATCGCCCGCAGCATTCACAAATGCGTCGCCGCGATCCGCGACGCCTACAAGGAGCTGTTCTCCGCGGTGCAGGAGTTGATCGGCTCCAGCGTCATCATCAAGGAAGGATTCCAGCTCACATTCGAGAGCAGCATCATCGAGCGCAACCTCGAAGGCGACCTCTTCGACAAATTCGTTTCTACGGGCATTGCCGGCTCATTCTACCGCAAGGAAAAGGGCACGGCGCTCGAAGAAATCCGTGCGGATTTCGACGTGAACGACGAAGACCAGGCGCTCGCCTATATCGAGAAGATCATCACCTTTCTCGAACGCGACATGCGTACCGCGCAGCAGACGCCCACCGGCGTCGCCAGCCAGCTGCGCAAGAACGTCGATGTGAAGGCGCTCTATGATTTTCTCTGGGGTCTCAGCTACCTTGAGCCGGAATATTCGCTGAAGCTGGACGGCAAGGACCTCAGCCACCTCTCGCCCGGCGAGCGCGGCACGCTCCTGCTGGTCTTCTACCTGCTGGTCGACAAGAGCAACAAGCCGATCATCGTCGATCAGCCGGAAGAGAATCTCGACAGCCAGACCGTATACCGGCTGCTGATCCCGGTCATCAAGGACGTGAAAAAACACCGCCAGATCATCATGGTGACGCACAGCCCGAACATCGCGGTGGTCTGTGACGCAGAACAGATCATCCACGCCCATATCGACCGCGCCGCCGGCAATGCCGTCATCTACACGATGGGCGCCATCGAGTCGTCGGCGATCAACCGTTTCCTCGTCGATGTACTGGAAGGCACGCGGCCCGCCTTCGACAACCGCGACGCCAAGTATTTCGCTTCGTAGGACGGCGGTTATGGCAAAGAGAAAGATACCGGAGAGGCTCTACAAATACCGTGCGTTCAGCAACCGCACCCTCGATGCGCTGATCGCTGACCAGATGTTCTTTGCCGATCCCGGCACCTTTAACGATCCGCTCGACACAAGGCCTACCCTCGATACGGATATCGATGCCGATGCGCTGGCAGCCATCCTCGCGCGCCTCGTCGAGCAGCGCGTCAGCGCCGAAATGAACGCGGCCGCGAAGACGATCCGGTACAGCGGGCCGAAGACCATCAGCCACATAGCGGCCCAAAGCCGCCGGCGCGCGGAGCAGGTCGTCGCCGAAATCCGCTACCACGCGACCAACCCTGAATACGATATCGAAGACCCGGCCCGGTTCCTTTTCGGGCAATATGTCGAGGATGAACTTCTGAGGCGCTACGGCAAGGGTATCGTATCTCTTGCGGAACGGGCCAACTGTCCGCTGATGTGGAGCCACTATGGCGACCAGCACAAGGGCGTGTGCATCGGCTATTCTATACCCGCGCGGGCGGCAGGCGATCTGCACAAGATCAGCTACGGGGGCAGCCGGCAAATCGCGGCTAGCGCAGTCGCCGCCATGCTCGACGGCGACGAGGATGCCCGCCGCAAGGTGGATGACGCCGTGCTCACGAAGAAGGCTATCGACTGGCGTTACGAGCGCGAATGGCGGCTCATCGGCCCGCGCGGCCCGCAGGACTCCCCGCTTGAGATGGAAGAAGTCGTGTTCGGGATGCGCTGCTCACACACCGTAAAATTCGCCATCGTAAAAGCCCTCGCTGGCCGCAGCCGCCCCGTCCGGTTCTATGAGATACGTGAGCGCCACGGGCGGTTCTTGCTCGGCCGCTACGCGCTCGATATCGACGAGCTTTCCGTATCGCTGCCGTGGCGCGCCCTCGATGTGTATGACCATTTCGAAGATCTGTCCGACGAGACATAGATATTGGGCAGCAACTTAAGTCGCTCCTTCATGCCCGGGCCGGGCCGTCGAAAATGTCGTCCTTGTTGTTTGCATGCCGGCAAAATATAGACTCATAGACGGCGTAAGAAGTTAAGCCAGCGGTGCATTGATATCCGCGTCCCTCCGGGTCGCTCCTATCAATGCAGCTGGCGAAGGGGGCGGAGCCCCCTGTCGAACCCCCTGAAGCCCGCCGTCACGTGGTGATGGCATGAGTGGACATGGTAGCGACGAGCGCAGGAAAAAGAACGCGGTCCTGGTCCGGCTCGACGACGAGACCTTCAAGAGGCTGACCGAGCTTGCGATCGAGGCGAAGACGACGCGCGCCGAGTATCTGCGTCGTCGCATCGCCCCTGCAGACGCGAAGGCTGTCCCGTCCGCTCCGCGCCGCAAGCTCTCCGAAGCGGATCGCGCGGTGATTGGCGCCTGCACCCGGTCCATGGGTCACCTCACCGGGATGCTCAAACTCTCCGTGATCAAGCTTCCTGACTGGGAGGCTCGCCGCGATCTCGTCACCAAGCTCAACGCTCACCACGACGAGCTGCAGCGCATCAAGGCCGACCTCAATGCCTGGGTGGAGCGCCAGAAGACATGATCGGCAAGCACTTCCTCCATACTGGCGATCCCAGGCTCGCTGCGCATTTGGCGAATGCTACGGATAACGAGAGCATTGAGGTCGAAACGTTCGGCTTGTCGGCTACGACGATCGCCGAGGCCATGGCCGAGCTGCGGCTGATGGCGGCCGGCTGCCGGACCAAGTGGCCATTCTTCCATATCACCGTCAGCCCGAGCATCCCGTACATGCAAGAGGGTTGGGACGCGTATATATCGTCGGCCGCCGGCGAGTTTCATCTCGAAGGCTTTCCCTACCTGTTTGTCCGCCACCTGAAATACGGAAAAGGCGGCCGGACCGCCGAGCATGGGCACCTGTACTTTCTGCGGATCGACGAAAACGGCAAGGCAGTGCCGATCAGTTACCCCAAGATCCGGCTGGAAAAACTCAGTCGCATCTCCGAATACAGGACCGGCGAGCGCTTCGTGTCGGGGGACTACAACCAGTCCGTGATCAAGTATCTTCTGGTCGAAGGCCACGAAGACGTGGCAGCGGCGATGCTTGCTGTCGGCCTCGACCAGGTTCAGGCTCCGGCCGCGACCTCGTCCGCGGAGCGGGCGATGACCGAACGGCTCGGTGATTGGTCTGTCGACGAGATCGATCGCCGGACCTATGACGCATGGCGCCGGTCGGATACCGGCCCGGCCCTTATGGCAGCTCTTGCCGACGTCGGCCTGCGTCTCGCAATCGGAAAGAAATGCCCGGTCGTGGTCGGGCCTGCAGGCGCCAAACGTAGCCTCTTGCGGGCCATCAACGCGGGTGGGGCGAAAGCGGCAAACGGCAAGTGGCTCAAAAAGGCGGTTGTCGTCGAGTTGCTCAAGGGCATGGATCTGCCGGATGCCAATGACCTGGAGCCGATCCCCGGATTCGATGCGGGCTGCTTCGGGATCACCGGTCTTGAGCGCAGCGTCAGTGCCCGGGACGTTGAAGCAATCCCTGTTGAAGACGAACTCCCGGCAGACCTGCCGGACGTTCTGGACCCGCAGGAAGAACTCGCGGTCAGCACTCCCGATGAGCAGCCACGGGCCGAGCTGACCCCAGAGCAGCTGCAAGCTCTGCTCGAACTCGAAGACGCCCTTCTTGGCGACGCGGCTGCGCAGGCCGCGAAGATCTGCTCCGAGATCGGTGCCCGCGTTCAGCGCGAGATCGCCGAGGAGCGTCGGCGCCTCAAGGCCCGCATTGTAGAAGAGGAAGAAGCGCTAGATCGTCCGTCGATCGGAGTTCCGAATTGGCGCAAGCGCTACCGGGCTAAGCTGGCCAACCTGCCCGAGGATGTCGGTGACTTGCTCGCCTGGGTTGATCGCATCGACGCCGACCGGCAGCGGCTGCGTCTCACCTCAGGGGCCGAGGTGGTGCTGACCCCGGACCACGCAACGGCTGATCATGCGACCGAGGACACCGTCGCGGTCATGATCGCACATGCCCGGGCTCGCAGGTGGAAGACGATCACGGTCTCGGGCGGCACGGCCGCCTGGCAGCAGGCTCTGGCCCGGGCCTCTGTCCGGGCCGGGATCACGGTCGTCAACGCCCATCTTGCCCCTGTCGCCCGGGACGAGCAGAAGCTGATGCGGCAGGACGGTCTTGTCGATCGATGGCGTGCCGTGCGCGCTGAGCTCGAAGCTGTCGGCCCGGCTGGTGTCGATGCCGAGTGGCGCCGCAAGGCACTCGGTCTCTTTGCTGAGCTGGCCGTCCAGCCCGGCATCGAACGGCGTCTTGAGGATGAGGAGGACCGGACCAGTCTTCTGGAAGATGTTGAAGCCTACAGGCGTGTTGTTGAGCGGCGGCAGTCGCCGTTCGAGGTTCCGCGCGCACCGAGCGGGCCGTAGGCCCGGGCACAGCGGGGGCGGGCGGCGGCCCGCCTGAAACCGCTACGCGGGCCGCTGTGGGTGTTGGTGTGCGCCGGGTTGACGCTCCGATTGAATGTTCGGAAGTCCGGTCACCATCACCTATCAGTTGATTTAGCTTCAGCGAAAAACGCAAAGCAAGGAGAGGGTCACCTTCGCCGCGACGGCCGAGTCAAATTCCTGTTTCAAGTCTCTGACTTTGCTATGGGTCTATATTGCCAGTTTTCCAAGCTTTACCCTAAAAGCTTTTCTATCTCAGAGAAATCTCTGACAATTCCGTGGGTCGACTTAGTAAGTCGATAAATCCGCTCTAGAAAAATCATTCCAGTTAAATCTACTATTCTTTTACCACACATCTCATCTGCAGCTGAATGTATTATAGCGCCAGGATGAAAGACGATTTTGCGTTTCCGCTTTATAGGATTCCACCAAAATAGATCCCCACGGCCAACTGCATCATAGTAAGTCGTGCTCATCTCCTGCCTGATTTCGGAGAGCACTATTTGGTTATACCGCAACGTCGCGCCATCCTCACTTCTTCTCATGCAGTCAAGCATTGTAAGAAGCGCTCGGTTGTTGAGTGCTGGTGACTTATTGCCTCCACCCACGTCACCGTGGCCGCCGGGAAACCATATTCTATTTGCTGTCTTCGGCTTTCCTAAATAATGCCGTCGGCGTGACAAGTTACTTTTGTCGCTAAATATCCACACTCCTTGCGTTATATCACGAAAATAACTTCCTAATTCTCGTGGCGCTCGGCTGATTGTTAGCTTCGGACTCGGATCCCATATAGAGCTACTCTTAATAAAAAGCGCTCTTTCGTCGATAGCGCTCATTTCGACATAATATTTAATTCTTTCATCGTCTATTGTCTTAGAAAGAGTCGCCTGTTCACGTACTATTCTACGTCTCAGCCAAAGCGGCCCCGGCACTGGCTCAAACAAACCAAGAAACTCAACGCCTGGTCTTATCTTTTGATGAATTAAGCCTCTATTTATGAGTTCACGGTAGAAATATTTATCATTGATCAATCGAGCCACAAGGCGAGCGATTACGGCCCCTCGAGAGTAACCAATGATGAATACTTTATCGCCTGGCCTCACTCCCGCCGTGGCGAGCATCTCGTATGCTTTCGCTGCCTCCGGCAACAAGTCGGCCCCAATCAGCGATTCCACAAATCTATAGGCGGTGTTACTGGCAATGCCGGGCACGTAAATGGCCCGTTGCTGCTGGGCAGAAGCGTTCTCCAAGGCCAAGTACAGCCTCCAGATATTCGACTTCTTCAATGAGTTGTGATTGGTTCCATCAATCAGAAGAACATAGCTGACACTGGACATCGACAAATCACTAATAAATTTAGTACAGAGACATGTAGCCTAACACGCCGGATGTAACAACAAAAAGTGAAAATAGCAAAATGATCACGAACCTCTGCTGCAGCAATTTTCGATGCAGTAGGCCCATTTCCAGAGAGGACATTACTTCCGATTCGACTAAACTCTCGTAGTCCACCTGCACAGACATTAATAGTAAATTGCTGGCTTCTTCGTAGTTCTTATGACGATTTGCTATATTGCCTCTTGAGTCCGCAATCAATATTCTTATTTTATTTATTTTATCGTCCAGATCTTTAAATGCGGGGTATGTTCTTTTAAGGTAAGGGAGACCATATTTTTGCTTCAGGCTATCAATTCTATCAGAATAGAAATATACTAACGAATCTACTATATCGTTTTCAGCATTAGTGATGTATTGCTCCGCCACAATAATTGCGTCGCCTACAGACTTAATATTTGGGTCATTATCTACATTAGCTAGGGACGCAACCAGCATCCTACCCGCATAGCGGAGCTCATTGACGGCAGGCATTACTACAAGTTTTGATACCTGTTCAGCTTCCTTGAGGCGCCGTTCAACAGATCTCCACCGAGATAGCAAGTCGGCGATTCTTTTGCGCTCGTGGTCGTCTATTTCGCCAAATGCCGGAACCAAAATAAATCTTCCGAAAAATGTCCATCTTTAGGACATGCTACCTCGAAAAAAAACGACCCATCTGCGCCAAAATATTGCCGCGAAAATATCTCTCTGCGGACAAATTGGATACTTCATCATGCTCCCACTTAATAGCCGCACGTGTCAATGTTTCAACTTTACGATTCGACATAGTCGCGACTTTAAATAGGTCTTTTATGATTCTGAACATGGCAATGCTTAGCTTGGGTGAGTTGCGAATGGAAGCATTTCTAGCACGAGCGCAACTAGATATAGAACACAACCGCAGGAATCAAGCCTACGCCTTGTCGCAGAATCAGACCGATCCCAATGTCAAGCGTAAACACGGTGATTCGCAGGTCAAGAATCTACGAATATGGTTAACAAGTATTTTCTTTCAAGGGTTCGAAAGTATCGCGGCGGAAGTGCCACGACAATGCCAAATGGAAACCATTGAGCTGCCTCAATTGCCACGAGAACGAAGCCATCCTGCGAAGTGCAGGCAGAACTGAGCCGGGCACAGAACCGGTATTTTTATCGGGAGGTTGTTGGGATTGGCAATTCGGAGGCAGCAATTTGCTGCGTGTCAAATAGAAAGGCTCGCTTTATTGTCAGAGGGATATGCGCGCTCGCACCTCCCAATGATGATAGTGCCCATCTATATCTCGTCGGGCGCGCCAGTTTCTAGAGCATTCTGTTGAATATCCATTTTAAGAACGGGGGAGACAAAGATGGGCACGCGTGGATGCGTGTAACCTGTTTTGTGCGTGAATGATCGGGTTCATTCCCCGGTCCGGCGTGTTCTGCCGAACGCCTCATCCAAACCCGGCTTCTGCACTATCGTGGTGCCGGATTAGGCCTTGATGACAACAAGCCTAGCAATAGCGGACGAGCAAGGACGTGCCTCAGCGAAGTGCGATATGCCTACCACGGCAACGACTCATCGGCGGCGGCCCCCGCACATTGATATTCGATATCTATAATAGTCACCAATCGTAGCCACTTGACGGCGGCGGCGCTAGGCCGACTGCGACTCAATATAGCGGAACAACTGGCACCTCCACGATTGATGGAGTACTGTTGTGGACTAGCCATGGTAGGTAGAATCGATCTTCCGTGTGACGTGACAGCGCAGCGGATCTGTCAGCGGAACTCGAAAGAAGCTTTAGACCCGTTGCTCCCCCTGTGGCGCCAGCTATGTACTTTGCCAACTCCTGACCCCACTCAGCAGAGGCATAAAGCGCTAATCCAGTACAAAGTACACCTAGACCTATAACGATATTTTTTCTAGCATATTCCTTTTTCGTAGAGGTGAATGCTCTATTCAATTCCCTAATTCCAGTGTCTACCTCCCTTAAAAAGCCAAGTAGTTTTAGTTCTGTCTCCTCAACGCTCGATCCTTTAATTAGATTTTCCATATGCCTTTGAAATTCATTATACATATCTTCTTGCTTGTTTCTAATTTCTAGTATCCGCTCGAGAGGCACATCTTTAAAATAAGGAAGATACAAATTCAGTAAATCGCCTTCAAAGCGTATCGTTTCCGAATCATAAAGTTCTGTTTCTTGGAATTGATTGTTTAATTCCTCCAGGGAAAAATTCGCAGATGTTAACTTTTTGCTTATTCTTCGCATTTCCACCTTCTCGTCTGGAAAAGAGGGTACTAAATATGTAAGGCCCGCATCAACAGCGGGCCGAAGCAAAGTGATGCATTGAATAAAATCTCTAAATGCCGACCTATCGAGGGTATATGACTTGCCAATAGCGCTAACCATTCCGCCGATCGGTGTTCTCTCACTTACCAATTCGCCAAAAATGATAGGCCGACTTTTTCTTAATTTACTTCTTGTCCACTCCTTAATGTGAACTCCTTTGATCAGCCGAGTTTCATCGGGCTTGCTCACTTCTTTGAAGGGAAATGTTATTAGAGTTCTGTTCGAATAAAAGCACAATTTTTTAAGGAACGCATGAGTTGGCAAGTTTGGCGTATTACTTGTTAGGTCGCCACTTGTAGCAAAATGGAAATTTACTCCGCCAATGATCGAAATTTCTCGAAATGCTTCCTGTCGACTCTTTGTGAATGCCTTGTATAGTCTACTAATAAAGTAAGTTTTCCGGCCCGGAGGAAGTCGCAAAAAATCTTCTGTGGTATTGACCTCAAACTCGTCAAGAAGGGTAAGTATTTCGTTCTGAAACATCATGAATGTCCCGCGCTTACCAAAAGGAAAACATATGCACTTCGCGTGATCAAATAACCACTTCGATTGCCCTGAAAAGTCGCTTACCATTACACGAATATGCAATAAGCGCGAGGCGCTAGCGAGCCACGCGTCCTTCTCGGCAGTAAACTTGGCCGTTTGAAATAGATCTAGGTCTCCGGAAGCGGGCCTTTTCGAGGGCTTAATAAGCCCGCGGCAAATGCAATGATGATGCGCAACCACTTCCAAGTCCGAACAATGGAAAAGTCAGTCTTCGCAGATTCTTAGGCGGTATGCTGTGGGAAGCGGTGTCGGGTCGCGACCGGACGGTGCCTAAAAAAGCTCAGGGGCAATATCTGTCACAAATTGTGCTGGTCATCGCTATAAGCGCTTATTTCCCAGAAATCGCAGTGCCCATCTATGTCTCTTCGGGTGCGCCATTCGACAAAAGACCGAGAAAATTTTGGTTCAGCCATTGTCGTGATCCACGACATGCCCGCTGAGATATTCACTGTGTGACGTGAATATCAATCTTTTGCTGTTGCAGTGCCGTTAGCAACGGACCTTTTATTGGTGCGTCCGTTACAAGATGATCGATCTGTTTCCAGTTGGCATAGCGCGCCGCAAACATCTGGTTGCATTTGGAATGGTCGGCGACAACGATGCTGCTGGCCGATCGCGACACAATCGCCGAATAAACGACACTGCAGTCCATCGATGCATCGGAGGGGCCTTCAGGGGTCAGCCCGCTGGCACCGAGAATGGCGTGATCAGCGTAGAAATTGTTCAGAAACGATACCGTATGGGCACCGACCGTCGCGCCTTCCAGGGCGTTGTAGTCGCCCGGCAGCATCAGCACCTTGATGGTGGGATTGATCGACAAGAGCGTGGCGACGCCAAATGAATGGGTGATGACCGTGATGTCGCGCATTTCGATGGCGATGCGCTGCGCCACATGCGTGGTCGTCGACCCCGAGCCGATCATCAGGACGCGATCGCCCTTGATCAGCGGAATCGTCGCCCTGGCGATGCGTTCGCGTTCGGCGACGAACAGGGTGTGGCGCTCGGAAATCGAGGGCTCCTTGGACAGCGGGCGCGTCGCGCCGCCATAGGTCCGGTTGAGCAGTCCCTGTTCGGTCATCTCGTCGAGATCACGGCGGATGGTTTCGGTCGAGACGGCCAGCCGCTGTGCCAATTCGGCGACGCGCAGGCTCGGCGCGCCGTTCAACTCGGCAAGGATGCGTTTCTGACGCTCCGATTTCGATCTCTTCATGTCCCCCTCATGCGGCCAGTTCCGTCGGCCGAAAACGCCGCTGCTTTCAGCCCTCTGCCCTGCCGCCGCGCCGCTGCAAACGTCTGGTGATGCTGACGGCCAACCCGCCGGCCACCAAAAGCGCAGCCGCAGACAGGGTGCTCATCGTGCCGAGCGCGGGCACCATTGGCGTATAGCCGGCGACCATCTTGGCATAGAGCCATTTCGGAATAGTCGAGTCGACCCCGGCTGCGTAGAGGGACAGTGGAAAATTGCCCCAAGACAGCAGGAAAGCGAACAATGCCCCCGACCATATGCCTGGCCACAGGATCGGTAGGGTTATCTCCTTAAGGATGAACAGCCGGGACGCACCAAGATCGCTCGCCGCCTCCTCAAGGGTCGGATCGAAACCATAGACCTGGATGGCAATGACCAGGGTCACCACCGGTACGATCCAGACCAGATGGGCGATGACCGCCGTCTGCCAGCTCGGATTGATGCCAAGGGCGTGGAACCACAACAACAGCGCCAACCCGAGCACCGGCTGCGGGAAGAACACCGGCAAAAGCAGGAGCTTCTGGTAAAGCCGGCGGCCCTTCCACTCATAGCGGGCAAAGGCCAGTGCGCCGAAAAAGCCGATGCCAACCGAGATGATGGTGACGAGGATGGCGATCAGCGCCGAGTTCTGCACCAGCACCTGGATTTCGAAGGAGCCGAGGGTTTTTTGCCACCATTCGAACGAGAATTGGCGGATCGGGAAGCCGAAATAGCGGCTCTTGCTCAGCCCGGCCAGGGCGGAGCAGATGATCGGCAGGTAGATCACCAGCACGACGAAGGTGGTCCACAGACGGATGAACAGGCGGGTGCGGGCCTTGCCGAGACTTTCCATGGCTCAGCGCCTCCCCAGGATCCGGTCGAGATCGAGTTTGGACAGGACATAAAGCGACAGGCCCGAGACGATGGCGACCAGCACCAGCGCCAGCGCCGAGCCAAGCGGCCAGTTCTGGGCGTAGGTGAAGGCGACTTCGATGTCCTGGGCGATGGTGATGATCGACTGACCGCCGAGGATCTTGGACTCAGCCAGCGCGCCAGCGGCGAGCACGAAGGTCAGCAACATGCCGATCAGGATACCGGGCATGGCCAGCGGCAATTCGATCTCGCGCCAGATCATCAGCCGTCCGGCGCCGAGATCGCTCGCTGCGTTGATGAGGTCCTTGGGGACCATGGCAAGGCCGAGCGTCATCGGGAACAGCATGAAGGGCAGATAGACATAGAGCATGCCGAACAGGATGGCGGCGGGCGTGTACAGCACGTCGATGCCGCCGCCGAGTCCGAGCCATTTGAGCGTGCCATCGAGCACGCCGTTCTTGATGAAGAACAGGACCCAGCCGTGCAGCCGGACGTTCTCGGAAATGAACAGCGGAAAAACGAAAAGCAGACTGACCAGAGACGAGAACTTGCCGAAGACCGTGTTGAGGCCATAAGCGACCGGATAGGCAATGACCGCCAGAAGCACGACCGTCGCGAAGGCGAAGGCCAGCGACCATGCGAACGACATCCACACCGTGTTGCCCGGTTCGACGATGGCGGCGAAATTCGCGAGGGTGAAAGAGGTGAAGGCGTCAAAGCTTTTTGGCGTCGCAAATGCGAAGGCGGCGACGGTCAACAACGGCGCCAGAAAACCGAGCAGCAGCAGGACGATGACGGGGCTGGCATTGCGCAGCCCCACCGGAATGTTGAGGGCAAAGTGGCGAACCTTGATCTGGTCGTCGAAAGTGACGGAGCTCATTCAGCCCTCCACCACGATGGCGTCGCGCGCGTCCCAGCCGATCATCACCTCGGCGCCGTTTCCAGCCCCGATGGCGGCGGCGCGCGGCACTTCGAGCAGATAGGTGCGCTCGCCGGCCCGTACCTGGTACTGGACGCGCGAGCCGAGCGAATACTCGTTGTAGACCGTGCCCGTGACGACATTGTCAGCGCCGCTTTCGCCGGTGACGAAGCGCAGATATTCCGGGCGCACTACGGCGGCGGCGCTCATTGCATCAGGCGCCGAGCCCGGAGCGAGCTTCAGTTCCCTGCCCCCGGATTCATGCCAATTGCCTTCGGCGTCGCGGGTCACCGGGATAGTGTTGACCTCGCCAAAGAACTCGGCGACGAAGCGGTCGGCCGGACGGGCGTAGATCTCCTCCGGTGTGCCGATCTGGGTGAGTTTGCCTTCGCGCATCACGCCAATGCGGTCGGACATCACCATCGCCTCTTCGAGCGAATGGGTGATGTAGACGAAGGTCTTGCCGCTTTCGCGGTGCAGGTCCTTTAGTTCCTTTTCGAGGACCTTCTTGAGCTTGTAGTCGAGGGCCGAGAGCGGCTCGTCGAAAAACAGCACTTCCGGGTCATAGGCAAAGGCTCGGGCCAGCGCCACTCGCTGTTTCTCGCCGCCCGAACACTGCATGACGTTTTTGGCGTAATAGCTTTCGGGCAAGCGCACCATGCGCATCAGCTCAAGCGCCCGAGCCTTGCGCTCGGCCGGTGCGACGCGACGCACCTTGAGCGGGAACTCGATGTTCTCGCCCACCGACTTGTGCGGAAAAAGCGCCAACGACTGGAACACCAGGCAGGTCGGGCGCTTGTTTGAGGGAACGTCGTTGATCAGCTCGCCACGCAAGGTGATATAGCCCTCGGACGGCGCTTCCATGCCGGCAAGCATGCGCAACAGGGTCGTCTTGCCCGAGCCTGACGGCCCGACGATCGTCAGGAACTCGCCTTCGCGGATATCCATCTTGATGCCGTCGACCGCGGCGAAATCGCCGTAGATGCGCTTCACACCAACAAGCTGCAGGATGAAGTTGGCGGCCTCGTCCGCCGCCGGGAGTTTCGGCCCGACGGCGGTGGTTTCGATAGAGCCGGCTGTGGTCTTTTCGGCGGGCGTTGCGAACGTCATCGACGTCCCCTTCTTCTTGGATACCCCTGTGTGGCTGGCCGGCGGGATCACCCGCGCAGCCGCTTGGCGCCGGTCATCAGGTCGAGCGCCTTATCGTAGTCCGGCACGATGTCGTACTCGGCTGAGCGGGCCATTTCCTCTTCGAGGCTGTCCCACTGGATGGCGTCGAGTTCGTCGGTGGTGAACAGTTCGAAGCATTTGGGATTGCCCATTTGCGAGACCGGGTTGAACGTGCCCTCGGCGAAAGCGACCGTGTGCGCTACTTCCGGGTCCTGGACATATTTGAGGAACTCGGTAGCGAGCGGGGACAGCTGGGGGTTGTTGACCGTCGAGGTGATCTCGATCCAGGCGACGCCGCCCTTGCCGTCGATGGGGCCGGAGAGCGGGGTGATGGCGCGAAGGTTCGGGAAGCCGTCGGCGCGGGCCGGCGAAACCGAATAGGTGCCGCCGGTGAAGTGCAGGTCGATTTCGCCCGAGACCAGCGCCTGATTCATGGTGGCGATATCGCCGACCATCTTGGCGCCCTTGAAAATCTTGATGGCGGTTTCCTCGAAGGTCTTCATCTCGGCGTCGGTATGCTCGACGAACGGATTGATGCCGGCGGTCAGGAAGATGTCGAACACGTTCCAGTCGTCGGATTCGAGAATGCCGTACCGACCTTCGAGCGCCGGATCGTTGAACAGGTTCCAGCCCTGTTCCTCGGCCGTGGCGCGGGAAATCTTGTCGGTGTTGACCACGAAGGAATAGGGCCCGAAGCGCTGGGCCATGCCGAGCAGGTCTTTGCCGTCCTCGCTCATCGCCCAGCGATAAGGCGGCTTGAACGCCGGCAGCATCGTCTCGAAATAGGGCTCGAACTCGTCCTTGGGCAGCGGCTTGATCAGTCCGGCCGGCGCCATGACCTTGCGGGCCCACGGGTTGTTGACGTTGATGAGGTCCCAGACATTTGTTTCGCCGGCGCGCAACCGGTTGATCATGGTCGGATCGTTGGTGAGGCTTTCCGCCTTGACCGTCGCGCCTTCGGCAGCCCGGAACGGGTCGAGCACCTGGGCAGAGTTGTAGCCCTCCCAGCACAGGATGTTCAGTTCCTTCTCACGGGCGGCGAAGGCCTTGTTCACGCCGGCCAGCGGACCGGCCAGGCCGGCCGCGCCCATAAGCTGAAGAACGCTACGTCTGGAAAACTCGCTCATCTGTGTGTCCTTTATCCAATTACCGGGGGAGGAGTCATCGGCATTGTTGGAAGTTAGTCGTAAAAATGTGATGTTTACAACACTTTTTTTGTAGGGCATGCTGCAATCGTAACTTCGGCGCAAAAATGCACAATTATTAGTCAGTAGAGTGAGAAACGAGGCATCAGCGCAAGGTTTTCCTGCGCTTTCGTCTCATGACGTCATGTGTTATGCGGCGATGGTTTTGTCCGCATCCCAACTCTTCGACGATATTTTGCCGCATTTTTGTTCATCTGGTCTTTGAGGAGTTTGCCACAAATGTTGCAGTCGCTACACGGGAAAACCGCAATCGTCACGGGAGGAAGCCGCGGCATCGGAAAAGGCATTGCCGAACGCTTCGGCGAAGCCGGTCTCAATGTGCTGGTGGTGTCACGCAAGCTTGCCGATGCCGAGGCGGTGGCCGCTGCGATCGGACCGAACGCCTCCGGGTTTGCCGCCGACGTCTCCGAACCGGAGGCGTGCGACGCCATGGCGACGACGGCGCTCGAGCGATACGGCGCCATCAACGTGTTGTGCGCCAATGCCGGCATTTTTCCCGCCGCCAAGCTCGGGACGATGACAGCCGCTGATTTCGACCACGTCATTTCGACCAATCTCAGAAGCACGTTTCTGTCGGTCTCGGCGGTTTTGCCGGCGATGACCAAAGCCGGCAGCGGACGCATCATCCTGACCTCGTCGATCACCGGACCGGTTACTGGCTATCCCGGCTGGTCTCACTACGGAGCGAGCAAGGCCGGGCAACTCGGGTTCATGCGCACCGCCGCCATCGAACTGGCGCCAAAGCACATCACTGTCAACGCCGTGCTGCCGGGCAATATCTTCACCGAGGGGCTCGACGGTATCGGCGGCGACTACATCGCAAAGATGGAAGGTTCGATCCCGATGAAGCGACTGGGCAGCGTCACAGACATCGCCAATGCCGCCCTGTTCTTTGCGTCGGAAGAGGCCGGCTACATCACCGGCCAGGCACTGACTGTGGACGGCGGCCAGATTCTTCCGGAATCCCTCGGCGCGCTCGAGGAAATGGACGCCTGACGGTTTCAGCTCAGCAATAATAAAAAGGGCGCAAGCCCCGCGTCCGGCTTGCGCCCTTCCCCTCGTGCCTCGAACGATCAGTATTTGAGAGATTTCTCCAATGTCTCTGTGAAGAACACGGCGTCATCGACGCCAAAACAAAGCGGCGGCCTGATCTTCAAGGTGTTGCCGTAAAGGCCGGCGGCGCCGATCAGGATGCCGCGCTCCTTCATTTCATTGATGACGCGAGTGGCGCGTGGTGTGTCCGGCGCGCCCGTTTCCGGATCGATGAAATCCAAACCGATGAACAGGCCGGCACCCCGAATGCCGCCGATTTCCGGATGGTCGGCCTGAAGCTCTTCGAGCATCTGCTTGAATTCCGCGCCGGTCTTGCCGGCATGGGCCACAAGCCCTTCGTCGCGGATGACATCGAGCACCGCCAGTCCCGCCGCCGCGGCGACCGGATTTCCTCCAAACGTATTGAAATAGCCGGTTTCCTCGCAAAAGCCGGCAAGCAGTTCCGGCCGGGTCACGACACCCGCCATCGGGAAGCCATTGCCCATCGGCTTGCCCATGGTGACGATGTCCGGCGTTACGGAATGGCGCATAAAGCCCCACATGCCACCGCCCGTGCGGGCGAATCCGGGCTGCACCTCGTCGGCGATGAACAGCCCGCCGGCGCGATGCACCGCCTCGACCGCCTGTTGCAGGAAGCCCGGCGGGTCGGCGAAGATGCCATCGCTCGAAAAGATCGAGTCGACAATCAGGCCTGCAAAACCATGCCCGGCCGCTTCGAGCTCGGCGATGGCCGTGTCGATTGCGGCAGCAAAACCCGTCCCGAGATCGGCGCCATTAGCAAGCGCTGCCGAAGGCGCCGGCACCAGCCGCACAAAATCGACCGGCTTGCGCTGCCGAAGCGAAGCCGGTGAAATCTCGGAAACGAGCGCGGTGTTTCCGTGATAAGCCGATTGCGTGACGATGAACCCCGCCTTGCCGGTGGCGATGCGGGCGATGCGCATGGCGAGATCGTTGCTCTCCGAGCCGGTGCAGGTGAACACCACATTGGACAGCGGATCGGGAAACTCCGCCAGCAGGCGCTCGGCGTAGATCTCGACCGGGCGCGTCAGGTAGCGCGTGTGGATGTTGAGCTTGCCGGCCTGTTCGGCGATGGACGAGACGACGCGTGGGTGACAATGGCCCACCGAAGGCACGTTGTTGTAGACGTCGAGATAGCGCTTGCCTTCGGCGTCGACCATGTAAGCGCCGCTAGCGCTGACCATTTCGATCGGTTTTTCGTAGAACAGCACCGACGAGGCGCCGAAGCTGGCCTGGCGCTTCGTCAGCCGTTCGGCGAGGTCGCCCTCGATCCTTGCGAGCTGGCTGGAATCGAAGCGGTTGAGATCGAGAATTTCCTTGGTCGCGGACATCTGAGCCTACCCCTCCCGGGTGAGATAGCGTTCCGCCAGCGCGACCGTGCCGTCGGTGAAACCGGCACCCATGGCCTGCGCCGTCGGCGTTTCGGCATGTGAGGCGATCCAGGCGGTCAACTGCATGCGCCTGAGAATGATCAGCATCGGCAATGCGGCCTCGTGCTCGGCCCCGAACGGCGCAACGCGACGGTAGCCTTCGAGCCACGCCGCCTGCAGGTCCGGGACGTAGGGCTCGGTTTCGAGAAACGAGATCGCCGCCGGAAAGTCGTAGGCGAACCAGGAAAGCCCGCAATCGTCGAAATCGATGACGCCGAGCCGATCGCCGTCGACGAGGAGATTGGCGGCGCGCATGTCGCAATGAACCAGCCCGAATCGGTCGGCACCCATGCCATAGCGGGCCGTGCCCTGTTTCAGCGCCTCGTGCGTTCTTTCAAGGATCGCCTTGCCGTCATCCGTCAGCCCCAGCGCCCTGCGCCAGTCGCCCCAATAGGCGCGCGCACCAATGATCGTGTCGAAATCCCAGACCTTGCGGTCAAAGCTTTCGGGGCGCGCCCAGTCGCGGCTATGCGCATGAAGGCGCGCATTAATCTCGCCGAGCTTCGAATACCACTTGCCGAGATCGGATTCGGCATCGGGTTCCTTTCCGCTCATGAACTCGAAGGCGACGGCGAAGCGCTTCGTCTCGCCATCCGAGAACTCGGTGAGAAGCGGCCCGTCCTGCGTCGGCACGGGACCAGGAGTCTCGACAACGCCGTCGCGCCTCAAGGCATCGATCCAGGCCAGTTCCGAAAGGATCTGTTCGCGGGTGTGATAATCGGGCCGGTGCACGCGAACGATGAGCTTTTGCCCCGACGCCGCGTCCTCGAGCTTGAAGGTGGCATTCTCCGAAATGGTCAGGAGCGACAGATCAGCCTCGGCGCTGGCGCCCCAGCGCGGTGCGGCGGCTCTGAGAGCTGATTGCAGGCGCGAAAGGAAGGCATCGTCGTAGAGCATCTCGAGAGAATCCAACTTCGCTAGATATTGCAATTCCAACATATTTTATGTGGCAGTTACAACATTATTGCAAGCCGAACCTACAGCGAATTAAGCGATGCCCTCATGCGCGGGGATATTCCTCATTTGCAAGAGGTGTATTAGCGAGTTGATTTTAAGTCTTTATGTAGCGATTTTTCGGCTAAACAGGATGCCGTGGAGGGAGCCAAGCAGAGACCGCATCAGATCACTTTGGTTGGCTATTCCAACAAATCTGGCGGCAAGACAAGTTTCGCGGATCTGAAGGACGCCGGCGCCAGATCCCGAATGTCCCGCCTTCATTCCTGCGCGCTAAGGTTCAGTATGATCCTGTCTGCGAAGAAGGAGACACAGTCCTTCTGAAAGTTTGCCTCAGGAGCATAGCGTCGGCCGTTCTGATGGTTGGTCTCAATCACAGGTTGGGAGTGATGAAATATCCACGCACGCGCCCAATAATTATCGCAAGCTATGCCACACCTCTCGCGGGAGCCTTCATTTCCGTTCTCGATAATCAGCTTCAAGAGGTAGGCGAGGTCGTCGCGCGCAGTGCTGGCTTTGCTTGCCGTGAATGACCAATTCTCTGCTTGGCCGGTCTCCGGACCTGTCGCCCAAGCGAAGAGGCGCCGTAGTGATGGCTACCGCCGTGCGTGGCGTCTCCTTAAGGAACCAAGCTCATCGCCGACGGTTCCGAAGCAGGCCACAATTTCCCAATGATTACAGTGCCCATCTATATCTCTTAGGGTGCGCCAGAATCTTTCTGGTGCAAGCCCTTGATAGAAAAGGGCTATTCGACCTCCTGAAAGAAAGTTCGATCTCCGGATCGGATCCCCTTTGTGCCTTTCGGACCTGTTTGGGACAATTTTAGGACAAGCCGCCAACCGAAGGCTTTACCCAATGCCGACGCGCAAGCTGAAGAACCACAACTACGTCTACGAACGCATCTCGAGCGACGGTCGCCTGACCGCCTATCAGGTCCGGATCCGGACTACGGGCTTTCCGGACTTCGTCAAGAGCTTCGACGATCTCGCCGAGGCCGACGCCAAGGTCATCCAGGTCCTCAACGATCGCAACAACGACAGCCGGCGTGACTATCGCGCCGCAGAGCTGAAGTCGCTGGGTGACGTCATCGATGCCGCCATCAGGACGATCGGCGCCGATACGACCCGCAAGGGTCGCGGCGAGGATGTTTGCCGCCTGTGGGCCTCCCGGAGGAACAATTCCGGCCTGTGCGCGACCCCCATGGCGTTCATCAGCCATGAGGACTGGGAGGACTGGAAGAACGATAGGCTGGACGTGCCAATTGCGTGAAGGTCGTTTGAACGCTTTGGACAACAGGCTATCAATATAGGGGTTCAGAGCAGCTGGTTCTCGCCTGATCAGCTTCAAATTGCCCTCTCGTTGAAAACGCCATGGCTGATGTGGCCGATCGATATTCGGCAAAGGCAACGTAGAGATGATAGAGCGTGCTGGCAGGGCTGTTAGCGGAAATCACCATACCTTTCTGATCGAGCTGGTCTTTCCAGCAACCGGTCTCGGCCACCAGGTAGCGGTCGAGGATGAGCTCCAGTATTTCATCCGCCTTGGCCAAAAAGCACCGGTTGCCGGTAAGGTTCCAAAGCGTCAGGTGCCCCTTGAGCACCTCGCACTGCACCCAGAGACGGGAGGTGAAGCGCAACTCGCCACCTTGCGGATAGATTTCGTCCAAACCCAATTTGCGTGCGCTCAGCCCGTAGCGGCTTCCGTATTCGTAAAGACTGAGCAACTGCTCCGGTATTTCGCCGGTCGTTTTCGCATAGACGCCCAGTAGCCAGGTCCATTCAAAATGATGACCGGGATCGATCCGGTCGCCGGTGCTTTCGTGAAGGTGCCAGTCGGCCTGAAAGAACTCGCGTAGGCACCGTTCGTTGGCATCAAAAAACCGACTTCGGAACAGTTCCAAAAGCCATTCCATGCGCTGTCGCCATGCCTTGCCGCCGATATTGGCGACATTGAGAAGGCAGGCTTCGAACAGATGCATATGCGGGTTCTGCTGACGCGGATCGTTGCGGTCGCCGGGCAGCCCGATATGGAAGCCGTCATATTCGGTATCGCGCAAATTGGCCTCGAGCCATGCCCAGACTTCTTCTGCGTCTTCGGCATAACGTTTCTGGCCGGTCACCCGGTGCAGCCATCCCTGCGCCATAAGCAGGAAAGCCAGCTCATAGGCGAACCGATGAGCGTCGGCCACCGATCCATCCGGGTTGACCGCCATGAACAACCCGCCATCGGGATGCATGTATTTGTGCTTGAGGGTTTCATAGCCGCGAACGGCGACTTCGAGGAATTTCCCATCCGAATCGTCGCCCATCGCATGCGCCATGGCGAAGGTCAGCACCTGACGGGCCTGCGTCCGGCCGCGGCGCGGCATGTCGAGAAGTGGTGTGCCGTCGAGATTGAGCGCTTCGACAAAATCGCCGTCCCGCGGGTCAACCCCGGCATGGGACCACACCGCGAGGGCCTTGGCGAAGAATGCTTGTGCGACGCTGAAACTGTCGATCATGGTTGATGCGGGTAGTCGCTTCAGCCCGGCTGAAGGTTGGTCCCGTCTCCTCTTGTTAGGGTTGCGTGTCGGCTTAGCCGGCCCGGCCAACGCCGCCCGGCGGCTCGATCTCGGTGCCCCGCACGAACGCCTTGACTGTCGCCAGTCGACTGCCCTGGCTTCTTGGTGTGGGCGAGATCACGTATGCGCCAACCGCTGCCGGCACGATGAACGTTTCGGCGTAGTGCACGACATAGGGGGCGAATGCGTTGTTGGGACTGGAGATTTCGGCTTCGGTGCCTTCGACGAGATTGAGGACGTTCACCGTTCCATGCGTGTCGTGCATGACAGGCTTGGTGAACCAGTGCCGCCGCACCTCGATGAACTCCAGGTGATGAAGCCCGGTGCGTTCTTCTTCCCAGCCGTCACCCGAAGCGATCTTCTCGACACGATCGACGAGCTGGTCGCGTGCGAATATGGTGTCGCGCTGCCACTGGATGACGGCCGCGCCATGATCGATGTGAACAGGTCGCGGCAGACCGTCGAGACCGAGCCGCCCCCAATCCCATAGCTTGAAGGTAAAGATGTAGGGGGTTGCCGAGATTTCGAGCACCATCGTGCCGGCACCCGAGCAATGTACGGTTCCGGCTGGAATCAGGAAATGATCGTGCTTTTTCGCCGGAAACTGATTGACGTATTTTTCGGCCGGAAAAGCTTCGGCGCCGGTTTCGGCAACGCGCAGAGCCTCGATCATCTCCCGGGGCTCAATGCCTTCCTTAACGCCCAGATAAACCGAGGAGTCGGGTGAGGCATCAAGGATGTAGTAGCTTTCGTCCTGCGTGTAATGCATGCCGAAATTGTTCTGGATGTAACTGGTGAGCGGATGCACCTGAAGTGACAGATTTCCGCCGCCCATCGTATCGAGCAGATCGAAGCGGATCGGGAATTCGGCACCGAATCGCGCATGGGTCCGGTCGCCGAGCAGCTCTACTGGATGCCGGAAAACCAGATCGATCGAGGGGATTTCGATCGTCTCGTCGCCAAATCCGAGAAGCAGGCTGTTTTCCTCGGGCACGCAGTCGAAGCACCAGGCGTAGTTCTTTGCGCTGGGGTCGAGACCGCAGGTTGCCTTCATCCATTGCCCGCCCCAAACGCCGGGATCGAAGAACGGCAGGAGACGGATGGGGCGCTGACTGGCGGTTTTCAGGCCAGCGCGAAAGGCATCGCCGGTGATCAGCTTCACTCTGCCGGCATCGGTGGTGTCGAGCAGGAAATCGATGCGGTCGAACAAGGTCTGCTTGTGCCGGTCGGCGACGCGCCATTCGACGAAAAAACCCCGTTTGTACTTGCGCAGGATGTCCTCGCTGCCATTGGAACAGCGCCAGTTGGGCAATCCCTTGCGCATGCGCTGCTGCAGTTCCCAACGCGGCATGTCGGCAAGCACGGTGACATCGGCTTCCGGCGCGGCCAGCGTAGCGCCCAGGCCGACCACGACGGTGGGGCGTTTGCGTGCCGCCAGCTGCGCCCGCAGGCGCTCAAGCCTTTCGGAATCATAAAATTCGGAAAGATGGAATGGCGCCAGTACACCGAACACACGATCATCGGTCAGCCAGCGCTGCATCATCGCCGTCAGTGCGGGTTCCTCGAGGGCCGCTTCCTGTTCGATATCGACAATGTCGAACTGCGGGAGCTGACCTGCAATGTCTCGCTTGAGCGCATCGAGATCGACGCCCGGATAGCAGTCGATGGCCACGAGCGGGGTTTCGTTCCGGGAGAGCGCCGATTGGCCGATTCGGTCGAAAACCTGCTCTCCACCGACAAGGCAGGAATGACCGGGAACGTCGACGCGCGGGAAGCGATCGAAATTGCTGTTGGTGGGCGTGGATGTCGTCATTGCTGGCGTGCTTTGTCTTCGGTGTGGTTGATTTGGTAGTCCAGCCCCATCAGCACCGAGAGGTTACTGTTGGCGGCGATGCGAAAGTCAGGCAGGCCGGAAGGCACCCACGCGTTGGCGGCGACGTGATCGCGAAGCGGAGCGAGGATGAGATCGTGGGCCTTCATCAGACCGCCGCTGAGAACGACGACTTCAGGGTCGTAGGCGTGGATAAGGTTGATGACGCCTGTCGCCCAGCACTGGACAAGCCGCACGAAAACATCGGTGGCGACCTGGTCGTGGGCGCGATAGGCCTCGGCAATGGCCTTGAAATCCAATACTTCCGCCCGGCTGAGCACGGATCCGGCAAAGTCGGGATGGTTCCTTACGATGGTCGGCATGTTCCACGAGCCAGCTTCGGCCTCGACGCAACCGCGATTGCCGCAGGTACAGCGATAGCCATTGGTCTCGATGGTGAGGTGGCCCCCGAGAATGCCCGCCTGCTGGTGCGCCCCGCGCAGCAGGCGACCATCGATCATCGCGGCTGTGCCGACGCCGGTGCCAAGGATCATGATCACTGCGTTGCTTGCGCCCCTTGCGACGCCGTATCCGACCTCGCCGCAAAGCGCCATGCGGGCATCATTGTCGATCACGATCGGCAGGCCGAACGTTGCTTGCCCCCAGGCGCCAAGATCGACGCCGACCATGTAGTCATACTTGCCGTTGATCGACAGCGGGACCTTGGCATCCGTGTCGACAATGCCCGGAACCGACAGGCCAACGCCGCCAAGATCGTCTTGAGACAGTCCGTTTTCCGAGCACAGGTCGAGGGCGAGTTTCGCCACCTTGTCGAGATCGTCGGCATTGGAGTGATTGTCGACCGTGCTGCGCGCGATGACGTTCCCGTCCCGCATGATCGCAAGCTTGATAATGGTGCCACCGAAATCCATGACCAGATTGGGCTTACTCATCTGTCGGCCTTCTCTTGCGCAGCGCGAAAGCCGCACACTCGCGCGCCCTGACCTGCGGGAGGAACGCCAGGATTCGAGCGAGGTGCGGCATCGCTTGCGCACATCGACGGGACCCGCCACAGGTTTGCGGCGTGTCCCTTGTTGTGTGCGGATGACTGAAGTCCAGGCGACATCACAGATAGCTCTGCACTTCTTCGATGTCGGTTTCTGCGGCCGGTCGGTCGAAGACGATCTCGCCGCGCGCCATGGCCACGACCCGGTCACAGGACTGGAAAACGTGATGCATGTTATGGCTGATGAAGATGCCCGTCAGGCCCTGGGTCTTCAGGTTCCTGACGAAATCGAGCACCTTGTTGGTTTCCTTGACCGACAGATGGTTGGTCGGCTCGTCAAGGATCAGAACGCGCGACTTGAAGTGCATGGCGCGGGCAATGGCAACGCCCTGACGCTGCCCGCCCGAGAGCTCGCCGACCAGAGCCTCCGGAGAGCGCAGGTGCAGATCGACGTCGGAGATGGCGCGTATGCTGTCTTCCCGCATCCGCTTCTGGTCGAGAATGCCGAGACCGCCGATGGAGAAACGCAGCGGTTCGCGGCCGATGAACAGGTTGCGGGCGATCGACATGGTCGGCACCACCGAATTGTACTGGTGGATCGTTTCGATGCCGATCTGCTTGGCGTCTTTGGGCGTGCGGATGGAGACCGGTTCGCCGTCAAACAGAACCTGGCCGGCATCGGGGCCGTGCACGCCGGCGAGGATGTTGATCAGTGTCGACTTGCCGGCGCCGTTGTCGCCGACCAGCCCGACGACTTCGCCGGGTTGGATGTCGAGGTCGACATTCTTGAGGGCATGAACACCCGAATACCACTTCGACAGGCTACGGCAGGAGATGATGGGAGTGGTCATTTCTCGTCCTCCACCCTGATGCGTCGTCCTGTTTGGCGCATCCACGCATTGACGATAACGGCGAGAATGGTGAGCGCGCCGACGGCGAACTTGAACCAGTTGGCATCGACTCGTGTGAGCACCATGCCATTATCGATGACGCGGATGAGCAGTGCGCCGACGATACCGCCGAGCACGGTGCCGATGCCGCCGGTCAGGGCGGTGCCGCCGATGACAGCAGCCGCCACGGCCTGAAGTTCCATGCCGTCGCCGGCCGAAGGCAGCGGCGAACCGAGCCGCAGCGTCTGGATGAGGCCGGCAAAGCCAGCAAGCACCGAACAGAGCATGAAGCTGAACAGTTTGACATTCCGCGTCGGCACGCCGAGCGAGCGCGAGGCTTCGGCAAAGCCACCCGTGGCACGAATCCAGTTGCCGAGATTGGTGTAGGACAGCATGGCCGCGCCGGCGAAGGCGATGAGAAGGAACCACAGGAACGACATGCGAAACAGGCCATAGGGGCCGACAAAGGCCGTGAACAGCCAGAACGGCACGTCCATGGGCAGCGGTGGCGGAAAGCCGCCCGACAACACGATCGTCAGCGATCGCGCCACGTACATCATGCCCAAAGTGGTGATGAAACTTGGAATCTGGAATTTCAGCGTAAGGATCCCATTGGCGAAGCCGACCGCCGCGGCGAGAGCCAGACCGCCGAGCACGGCCAGGGTGAAAGGCCAGCCGCCCCCCATCAAAAGCGCGATCGACATCGGCGTCAGGGCGAAGACAGATCCGACCGAGAGGTCAAATTCGCCGCCGATCATGAGGATGGTGACGCCGATGGCCACCAGTGCCGTCTCGGGAAGAATGCCCAGCACGCCGCGCAAGTTTTCCGTCGATAGGAAGATCCCGCCGGAGCGGGACTGGAAAATGATCGTCAACACGATCAGGAGCAGTATTCCTGCAAACTCGGGTTTTTGCAGATATTTCTTGAGGAGGCTTTTCATGTTTGCCGGCCCTTGCTGCAGAACTTGAAGATGGCCGGCCATGAAACATGGCCGGCCAGTAAAGGTTCAGCGAATGCCCTTCAAAGACAGTTCCATGATCTGCTCGGCATCTTCCTGGGTGACGATGCCCTTGCCGGTATTGATGTCGGCCGTGGACAACCCGAACGCGTGGTTGAGATAAACCTCCATGACCGGCATGAAGCCCTGCATATAGGGCTGCTGGTCGACGACGGCCGTAACGTAGCCGGCCTGCACCTGCGTCAGCACATCGGGGACGACGTCGAAGCCGCCAAGGAGATATTTGCCCGGTTCGATGCCACGGTCCTTGAGGACGCGGCCGAGGCCGGCGACCCAATAGCCGGTGTCGTAATACGCGGTCGTGTCGGGATTGGCGTTGAGATAGGCGCCGACGCGATCGGCGACGATGGCGATATCCGTGCCCGAATCCGTTTTTTCGAAGGTCACGTCGCGGTCGGGATTGGCGGCCTTGAAGTCCTCAAGGAACTTGACGACGCCGGCGGCGCGCTGTTCGGACCAGCTTTGACCGGGAGCGGAAACGCCAACGAGTGCCTTGATCGGGCCTTCTTCGGGGAACCTGTCGCCAAGGGCCTTGCCGAGGGCCTCACCGGCGGCAATGAAACCCTGACCGACGAAGGCGTGCGGCGCGGCATCCTGGCTCTCCGGCGCATCGACGTTGACGGCGATGACGAGGACGCCCTTGGCCTGCGCGTCGGCGAGAACCTGATTGTAGGCATTGCCGTCGACAATGGTGGTCAAAAGCGCGGTGGGATTGGACGCCACGGCCGCTTGCATGTTGGCGACCTGCTGCTCGATCGATCCTTCGTTTTGAACGAAGACCATCTGGCACTGCGCATCGATCTTCTCGCAGGCGTCCTCATAGCCCTTCTTCACGGCCTGCCAGAAGGTGTTGGCGGCCGAAGAGTGATGCGTGAAGACAATCGAGATGCCGGAGTCGGCATATGCCGGTCCGCTTCCGGCCATGATGGCAACCGTAGCTGCCGCTAAAAGAAGTTTCTTCATTGTATCCTCCCTGGGATCGTGAGTTTTGCTTTGCGCAGTCAGGAGCGTTTCGTTCCGCTCATCATCGAGGTCTCCCCGCTATCGCGGGCGAGATCATCTTTTCGAACTGGATCTTGTTGTCCGTCTGTGTGCCCTGCTTGCCTGTTATTGGTTTTGTTCAGCGCGCAACGAGCACCGGTTCGCCGTGTTCACCGCGCACCACGCGGCAGTTGAAGCCGTGAGCCTCGAGCGATGAGTAGTCGTGTCCGGCATCGAGCGGCCAGCAGGCGCCGACCGCCAATTCCTCTTCTCCGACATTGACCAATCGATGTGCAATGTGACCAAAAATGTGGTGCAACGAGCCGGGGAAGACCGCTTCCGCCCAGCACTCGCCCGCATCGTTTTGCAACACCAGCGCCCCCTTGCCGCGAATGCCCCAATAGATCTCGGGTCTTTCGCGAATGGCGTGCAGGTGGCCTTTGGTCATGAAGTATTCGCCGCCGACATTGCCTGGCTGGATGAAGCTTGTGCCGAATTGCAGTACATTCGGTGTGCCTTCCGGCGCCGGCTGCCAGACTTCGGTTCTGTAGATGATGCTATCGAGATCCAGTCCGGACAGCGCCGCCTGGTCAGCAAAAAGTGTGCTGACGTCTCCCAGCCGACGCTGTGATGTCACACGTTCGCCAGCGGCATTCGGATTGCTTGTTCGGATGTTACCATTTGTAACATCTACAGTGCAGAAGGGGATTTGGAACATCTCGTCTGCCGTTTGTTCCTTTGACTTATTTCTCTGATAACGATAGACGTTCTTCAGAAAACCTTCTACCCGTATTGTGTTACAGGTTGCTCGATTGTAACATAATGCTGATACAAAGAAGAAAATATGAAACAAAGCGAACGTCATAGCAGGATCTTGGAACTGGTGTCGGAGCGCGGATCCATCACCACACAGCAGTTGGCGACGACGCTTGACGTAACCCGAATGACCATCAATCGCGACTTGCGCGAACTGCACGAGCAGAAACGTCTGCGACGTGTCCGTGGCGGGGCGATCACTGCCGATTTCAGGAGTTTCGATCCCGGATTGAGCGTCAAGGCCGTGATCAATGCCGGCGCCAAATCGCAGATTGCGCGCGTGGCGGTCGACCGGTTTGTCGGTGAGAGCACCAGCATCATCGTCGAATCGGGCTCGACGGCTGCGGCGCTCCTCGACTTCGTTGTCGACAAGCCGAGTTGTCGCATTTTCATGAACTGCGTCGGTGCTTTGACGAAAGCTCAGACGCTCGGCCTTCAGACCGGGCAGGTCTTCACCATTCCTGGTGTTCTTAAAGTGAACACTTTGACTTTCGTCGGTCCGGAAGCGGCCGAGTACGTCGCTCGCCTCAATCTCGATATATGCTTCATAAGCGCCACCGGGCTATCAATGGCGGGGGAACTGCTTGACCCGGATCCGATGGAAATCGCCGTTAAGCGTGCCATGGTCGAGGCCGCAAAGAAAACGGTCTTGCTTCTCGACAAATCCAAGTTCGGCAAGACCTCGCTATTTCCGGTCGTGCCGCTCAACCTGATTTCAGCCTGCGTCACGGACGAGGAGCCTGCCGAGCCGTTTACGCGCATTCTCGAACGCTTTGATGTTCAGACAATCGTTGCGTGAAAGAGCGAGGCCGCGTCTGAACCAATATAGGTTGTCAGGTGGCCGACGTATCGAAGGCATGACGGAGATTTCCAAAGCAACCGGCCTTACCCGCGCCAGCCTCTACAAGGCCCTCTCCGACAACGGCAACCCTGAGTTTGCAACGGTGCTCAAGGTCATCCATGCGCTTGGCTTCAAGCTGACCATCGCGGCGTAGCGCATAAGCTCTGGGCGCGATCACGCTGCCATCGTCACACTCACGCCCGCCTTGGCAATTCGACGACTTTTGCTTCTTCCGCCGTCATATGGCGGTGAACCTCACCAGCAATCTTGTTTGCCGCCGCGACCAGAACGGAAGCCAGCCGGTGCGTGTAGCGGGACGTGATGCCCGCGCCGGCGTGCCCGAGGCAGGCGCCGATGGTCGAATCCGTATAGCCGAGATCAGCGGCGACCGAAGCAAACGAGTAGTGCAGCATAGGGGCAGTGACGCCCTCAAGTCCGGCGCGGACCATCACGCGGTCAATGGCCGTATCCAGGGCCCCGTAAGGCTTTGCCGGGTCCCTGATGCCCGGGAATACGAATCCCCGTTCCCCGTTCCCCGTGCTCCGGAAGGCTCGTTAGTACGTCCTTTGCGGCACTTCCGAGTGGTCGAATTGAGGCCCCCGTTTTGGTGTCGCCAAGGTGAAGGCATGAACCCTTAAGATCGATTTCCTCCTACCGTAGCCGGGCACTCTCGCTCTTGCGGCAGCCGGTGAGGGGCCAATAGGCGGATTCCCGCAACAGCCTGCCATGGCTCGGTTTCGGCATTCGCCAGCGCCTTGCCGAGCGTGCGGTACTCATCGGCTATCAGGCGACAGGTCGCGCCTGTTGTCGGCCGGGCGATCGACACCATGCACGGGATTGGAAGCAATGGCGCCCAACTTCATTGCCTCTCTCCGTAGCTGTTGCGGAACATGACGGTCGAGCGGCCCGATCAGGGCCACTTTACAGCTGTGATGGCATATGTTATCGTTAACAGAAATGGAGCGCCAAAGGCGTCGAACTGAGGGGGAACGCATGCCCAACACTTTGGAGATGCGCGGGGTCACAAAGCGGTTCCCCGGAGTCGTTGCTCTCGACGGTGTCGATTTATCCGTCGCGTCTGGGGAGATTCACTCGGTCGTTGGCGAGAACGGTGCCGGCAAGTCGACGCTGATGAAGATCCTGTCCGGCGCCTATTCCATGGACGCGGGCGAAGTTCTCCTTGATGGCAAACCGGTCAGGATCACCGATTCGCAATCGGCGATCGATCTCGGGATTGGCACGGTCTACCAGAGCCTCGACCTGATCAAGGATCTGACGGCGGCCGAAAACATCTATATGAACCGCTTTGTCAAACGCGGCGTCTTCATCGATCGGCGGGCCATCGAGGAGGGCGCGCGCAAGGTCCTGGCAATGCTGAACAGCACGATCCCTCCTTCGGCGATCGTGGGCGAACTGTCGGTGGCCGACCAGCAGATGATCGCGATCGCGCGGGTTCTGGTCAACGACATTCGCGTTTTGATTCTCGACGAGCCGACCTCCTCGCTCAGCAAGGCGGAATCGCAAAACCTGTTCGAGCAGATGCGGCGACTGAAAAGCCGCGGCGTGGCGATCATCTTCATCAGCCATCACATGGAAGAGATCTTCGCCGTCGTCGAAAAGGTGACGGTCCTGCGCGATGGCAGGATGGTTGGCAGCTGGAAGATCGAGGAGCTCGACGAACCAACGCTCGTCAATCACATGGTCGGCCGCGAAGTGCACGACATGTTCCCCAAAAAACAGGTGCCGATCGGCGACGTCGTGCTCAGGGCGGATCATGTCCGCGTCAAGGGCCTTGTAAACGATGTTTCCCTTTTCGTGCGCAAGGGGGAAATCCTTGGAATCGGCGGGCTGGTCGGCGCCGGGCGCACCGAACTGGTCAAGTCGATCTATGGCGCCTTGCCGAACGGCGCCGCCGATATCACCATCGACGGGCACAAGGTGGATATCCGCAGTCCCGAACAGGCGATCCGCAACGGCATTGCCTTTGTGCCTGAAAACCGCCGCGACGAGGGGCTGATCAGCGAATTCTCGGTCGAGGACAATGTCGGCCTGGCCAGCCTTCGGGAAACCACCAGGCACTTTGTCGTCAGCGCCAGAAAGCGCGCGCAACTATGCGCCGATGCCATCCGCACCATGAACATCAAGACCCCTTCCGGCAAGCAGATCACCAAGAACCTGTCCGGCGGCAACCAGCAGAAAGTCGTTCTCGGCAAATGGTTCCTGCGCAACCCTCGGGTGATGATCCTTGATGAGCCGACCAAGGGCATCGATGTTGGCGCCAAATCGGAGATCTACCGCAAGATCGGCGACCTGGTAGAGGCGGGTGTCGGTGTCATCATCGTTTCCTCGGAACTGCCCGAGCTGATGGGGATCAGCGACAGGATCATCGTGATGAACAAGGGACGGGCGGCCGGCGAGTTCAGCCGGGACGCGTTCGCGCCGGACAAGATCATGCTGGCTGCCGCCACCAACGTGCCCGGCGACAACCCAGGGCAAGCAAAAAACGCAAGCGAGGCTTACCATGACTGAATCACCCGCAAGTCGCCTACCCTGGCCCGGCAAGGCGAGTATGTCACTGAGCCGCGTTCGCGGGATGGGTTCGTTGATCGCCCTTCTGCTGATCATGGGTGTGTTTTCCGTGACCTCGCCCGTCTTCCTTCAGGTTCAGAACCTGACCAACATCGTCGTCCAGGTCGCCGTCATCGCTGTGATCGCCTCGGGCGCGATGTTCATCATCCTGACTGGCGGCATCGACCTTTCGGTTGGTGGCGTCCTGGCTTTGGCCGGAGTGCTCTCGGCCGCCGTCACGCATGGCACTGGCAGTGTCACGCTTGCGGTCCTGACCTGCCTCGGTGTTTCCCTGTTGTTCGGCTATTTCGCCGGGCTCCTGGTCACTTTCGGCAAGATCCCGCCCTTCGTGTGTACGCTCGGCATCATGTCGATCGCGCGCGGGGCGGCGTTCGTCTTTACAGGCGGCATTCCAATCAGCAGCTTTCCAGCCGCCTACCGCTTCGCCGGCGCCGGCGAGATCGCGGGCATACCGATGATGCTGATCATCACCGCCGTCCTCTATGCTGTCCTGTTCTTCGTTCTGAGGAGCACGCCGTTCGGCAAGATCGTCTACGCGATGGGTAGCAACGAGGAGGCGACGCGCCTCACAGGCATCAACACCCGCCGCTACAAGATTCTCGTCTACACCTTGGCCGGGCTGCTGACCGGCATCGCTGCGCTCATGTATGTGGGGCGCATCAATTCCGGTCATCCCGGTTCGGGCATGGGTTACGAGCTCAATGCCATCGCCGCCGTGGTGATCGGCGGCACGAGCCTCAGCGGTGGCCGAGGCTCGATCGTGGGCACTCTGATTGGTGCTCTCATCATGGGTGTCATCAGTAACGGGCTGAACCTCATGAACATCGATCCTTATTACCAGAGCGTCGTGCTCGGGACGGTCATCATTCTCGCGGTGATGATCGATCAACACTCTCAGCGATGAAAGGAGCGTCCTCCCTCTCGGCAATCACGCGGGATGGTGGATGGACGAAAGTAGGCAACAACGGACACAAAAGTCCAAAAAGGAGGAGCAAATGAAAGTGAAGTTTACAACAATGGTCGCCGGGATCGCCCTTGCCGCAGCGTTCGGCATGGGCCCGTCCCAGGCCAGCGACCTGGTCTTCGGCTATGCGGTTCAGGACCTTGCCAACCAGTACTGGGTCAACGTGGCCGAAGGCGTCAAGGACGCGGCGGCGGCGCAGGGTATCGAGGTCGTCGTCATGGACGCCCGCACCGATCCGGCACGCGAACTGGCCAATATCGACGACATGATCCAAAAGAAGGTCGACGCCATTCTGTTGTCGCCCTGGGACACCAACTCGGGTGCCACCGATGTCGCCGAAGCCAACAAGGCTGATATCCCGGTATTCGTTCTCGATATCGGCGTCGCCAGTGGTGAAATCGTAAGCCTGATCGTATCCGACAACCTCGAGGGCGGACACATCGCCGGCGAATATATCGCCTCGCAGATTCCCGCCTCGTCCAAGGTCGCGCATATCACCTGCCAGCCGGGTTACGTCATTCCGGCGCTACGCGGACAGGGTTTCAAGGAAATCATGGACGAGAAGGGCATCGAAATCGTGGCCAAGCAGTCCGCAGACTCACAGCGGATCAAGGGCATGGACGTGATGCAGAACATCCTTCAGGCACATCCCGACATCGCGGCGGTATTTGCTGAGAATGACGAGATGGCGCTCGGTGCGGTCGAGGCGATTGCCTCGGCGGGCAAGTCCGAACAGGTCAAGGTGGTCGGGTTCGACGGTACGGCCGATGCCGAGGCCGCGATCTCGGAAGGCCGCATGCTGGCCAGCGTCGCGCAACAGCCTTACGAAATGGGCAAGCTCGGCGTACAGACCGCTGTCGACTATCTCAATGGCAAGTCCGTTGAAGAGACGACCTACGTTCCGGTCAAGCTTGTTACGGCGGACACGCTTTAGGCAAACTGACACCGCTCCTGCCGGTCTGCCTGCTTTCCTCCCAAAGGGGCAGGCCGGTTTTCGCCGGGTCGTGATGATTCCAGGCCCCCATTGCCACGATGCCGGTTCTGTCCGGGTTGGAAACTGAACGGGCATACGCTGTTCGGCACCTCGAAACCGTGTCGTGTGACCATGGACAAGGCAGAAACGATATGAACTTTTCGATCTTTCCATCGGCCGATCACGAGGATCTGCTTCGTCATGTCGGCAGCGTTGACCAACTTTGCTCGGCAACGCCGATGACCTTTGCCGACGGGCCGGCGCGCGGCATGCAGGCCATCGAGGTCCGCACCGGTTCCGGCCTGGCGTTTCAGATTCTGCCCGATCGGGGAATGGGCATCGGCGAAGCGACCCTGTTCGGCCTGCCTCTGGCCTGGTGTTCGGCACTCGGTCCGGTGGCGCCGCAATTCTACAACCCTGTCGGCGGCGGCTGGCTACGCTCCTTCGGTGGCGGGCTTCTCACCTCCTGCGGACTGACCAATGTCGGCGCCCCAACCACGGTCGATGGCATGGACGTCGGACAGCATGGTACCCTGTCCCACATCCCGGCGCGCGATGTCGCGATCGCGCGCGGCTGGGAGGAGCAGCGCTACCGGATCGGCGTCAGCGGATCGATGCTGGATTATGCCGTGCTCGGGCCGGCACTGGAAATCCGCCGATCAATCTTTATCGCCATGGGCGAAAACCGGATCCGGATTCACGACGACGTCACCAATGTCGGATCGCGCCCACAACCCTTCTTCCTGCTCTATCATTTCAACTTCGGCTATCCGCTGATCTCGGAGAGCGCCCGGCTCGACATCTCGCCCGTAACAGAGGTTCGCGCCAAGAATCCGGCCCATACCGAAGAGGTGAAGGCATGGCGCTCCCTTGCGGCGCCGCATCCGGATTATCAGGAGCGTGTTTTCTATCACGACTTTTCGGCCTCCGAGGCCGAAATGGCCCATGTGCGCCTCGAAAACGCAACCGGCGCCGGTCGACTGGTCATGGACATGGAGTTCCCGCTCGCTGCGCTCAACCACCTCGTGGAATGGAGAATGTTCGGGGAGCGCGAATATGTGCTCGGGCTGGAACCCGGGAACTGCTTTGCCTCCGGGCGCGACGCATGTTTCGCGGAAAATGATGTCGACATGCTTGAGGCCGGAGAGACGAAGCGTTTCGATATCTCGCTGGCCTTCGACCTGGTCGTATGACGTGACGGCTTTGCGATGAACACGCTGGCGCCATCCCTTCGAGCCGAATGGTCTGGGCGACCCACCCTAGCCGTTAGGCCGGACCGAACCGCGAATGACGAGATCGCTCGACAGGTCGAATTCCGGAATCTCGACGTTTCTTCCCAATCGTTTCAGAAGCCGGTAGGCGGCGAGCGCGCCCATCTGGCGGCGCGGATTGTTGACCGTGGTCAGCGGCGGGCTGATCAGGCGAGAAATGGCAATGTTGTCGAACCCGATGATGGAAAAGTCGGTCGGAACCGAGGCGCCCTGTTCCTGCGCTTCCTGCAGGAAGCCGAGGGCCATGACGTCATTGGTGGCGAAATAGGCGGTAGGCCGCTCGGCAAGATTCCAGAAATAGCGGAAAGCCGCGGCGCCATCTTCGAAGGAGAACCCGCTCGACAGCATCAGATCGTCGCGAACAGTGATTCCATGCTTTCGAAAAGCGGCGAGGTATCCGCTTTTGCGCCGGAGATTGGCGAGCACGTTTTCGGGGCCGCCGATCAGGCCGATCGTCCTGTGCCCGTTCTCGATGAGGTATTCGACGGCTTTTTGCGCGCTCGGCTTGTTGTCGTAGTAGATGTGATCGACTGTGTCGGAAGCAACGCGCCGATCGACGACGAGCAAGGGAATACGCGCGGCAAGGAACTCCAGATAGGCCGTTTCCGAGCGGGGCGTATAAAGGATGACACCGTCGACGATGCGCGACAGGGCATGATCGCACACCTGCTTCTCGTTTTCGATTCTGCCGTCGGTGTCGGCGAAGATGGATTTGAAGCCATGCTCGCGCAATACCGCTTCGGTCCCCTTGATCATCTCGGGGAAAAACGGATTCTCGATATCGGGAACGATCAGGAAGATATTGTCGGTTCGGCTTCTGACCAGACTGCGGGCGATCTCGTTCGGTCGGTAGTCCAGTTCCTCTATCGCTGCTTCGATTCGCTTCCGTGTCTCGGATTTGACGTATCCGTTGTTCTTCACGACACGCGACACAGTCATGGCCGAAACATTCGCACGCTTGGCGATGTCCTTCAAAGTCGCCATTGTCCAAAGTCCTTCATGGATATCCTCATTTTGTTGTCATATGTGAACGATAACATCACGTATTTCATTCGTCCACGCCCAGATTACTCCGGGATCACAGAAGACACGAACTGGCATCTGAAATCACAACTTTGCTCGAGCCGAGCGTCCACCGAGGCGATTGCCTCGTGGCAGAACCGTTCGGAGGGCCGAGAGATTCACTGTGTAAAGGAATCGCAAAATGGAAAAAAGAGAGATCAGAGACCGTACGCTGGCGGAACTGAACCGCAACAGCGGTCTGCTGGCGATGAAACCGTGCTGGGTCACGCGCGACTTCCTGCCGCCCGGAAAGCGCCTCGGTTTGAGCGAGGCGGAATACGATGCAGGCGAGCGCGGCTATGTTTGCGAGCGCTGGATTGTTTCCGAGACCAAGGCGGACAATACCATCGACACGCCGCATGAAGGGCAGTCCTACATCAAGATGAGCGATGGCGAACCGATCCTGCTTGTCGACGCGCTCGCTGAATGTGGACCGGAACTGCTTGGAAAGGACTATGCCAGAAGGCACACCGGTCTTGATCGGCTGCTGAAGATCTATGACTACAAGACCCGGCTCTTCTATCATGTCCACCAGCGCAAGGAGGACGCCGCGAAGGTTGGCATGAACTCCAAGGAGGAAGCCTACCATTATCTCGACGCCGATCTGGGCGCGCATCCCGAGACATTTTTCGGCGTTCACCCCTATATCGTACGCGACGGGCGACAAAGCGAGATCTTCCTGCCCTATCTTGAGAAGTGGGAAGGCGAGGGCATCCTGCAGCACGCCATGGCCTATCTCAATGTCGTGGGCGAGGGCTTCCATCTGCCCCCGGGCATCCTGCACGCCCCCGGCACGGCCTTGACGCTCGAGTTGCAGGAATCCTCGGACATCATGTCGATCCTGCAGGCCGAAATCGATGGTGTGAAGATCAGCAAGACATTGCTGTCCAAGCACATTCCGCCCGACGAGGTCGCTGCCAAGGGTGATGCCGCGGTCCTCGATCAGATCGACTGGCAAGCCTGCATTGATCCCAATTTCTACGAGAACCACCGGCTTCACCCCCTGCCGATCGCCGAAAAGGTTCCCGAAGGCGTCGCAGAGGAATGGGTGTGGTACAACTCGACCCGCTTCAGCGGCACCCGCGTAACGCTGCAACCGGGCGCGCAATATGTGAGCAAGGGCCTCGGCGTGCACGGTCTGTTCGTGTGGAAAGGAGCCTGCCTTGTTGAAGGTTTCGAAGCAGAAGGCCAGAAGGTGTCGCTCGAGAGCTCCCGCGACGAGTTTCTCGTTTCGCACGACAAGGCGCGCGAGGGGGTTCGCATCGTGAACACCGGCTCGACGCCGGTCGTGGCCTTCAAGTTCTATGGACCGGAGATCAATGACACGATCGTTCCGTTCATCAAAACTGTGAGGTGAACTTAAGGCTATCGAAGACAGCAATGGTGTTCGACGAGAGGGGCCCTTGCCGGCCTTGCGCCAAATCGCGTCAATTCACCGATGCCATTGGCACGCCACTCAGAACATAAGTGCGAATACCTATGTGATTGAGATACATGGGAGCTTCGATCGAGTTCGAAGATCTGGTTCGAGGAGCGTGCGGGAGGTCACGGATGCCGAGAGGCAAGAAGCGCCGAACGCGTCCAAAGGCGAACGGATAACAGAACATCTCGACCACTGCTCGGTTGCTGGAGTTGTACGCTTGTGACCTGGGTGGATAAGCCCGATCTTGGGGTTTGACCTGAGCCCCAAGATTTCCTCCCGTTTTGATGGAGTCTATCACGATCATGAACCGCTACCGAACGCGCCCTCGGGGAGGGGTAGAGTTTCCGGGCCTTGATCAGCAGTACGGGCTGGACGCGTCCGCTGATTTCTGCAGCGCCGCCGGGACATTGTTCCCGATGGCACCATGTGGCCGTTGCTCATTGTAGTCTCTACGCCAAGCCTCCAACTTTTCGGCGGCATCCGCAAGGCTCAGGAACCAGTGCGTGTTCAGGCATTCCGCCCGCAGCCTGCCGTTGAACGCTTCGATGAAGGCGTTGTCGGTGGGTTTTCCTGGCCTCGAGAAGTCCAGGATCACTCCGCGCTGATAGGCCCACAGGTCCATGTCGCGTGAGATGAACTCGCTGCCATTGTCCACTCTGATTGTACTCGGATAGCCGATTTTGCTGCAGATCCGTTCCAGCGTCGCAACGACGTCCTCGCCGCGGTAGCTGAACCTGGGATCGAGCACCGGCACATATCGGGAGTAGGTATCGACGACCGTCAGAATCCGGATCTTGCGGCCGGTCGTCAACTGGTCGTGGACGAAGTCCATGGCCCACACATCGTTCGGCCCAACGGCTTCTGCACGATCGTCTCTGAGCTTCGCTTTCACCCTTCTCTTTGGCGTCTTGTTGCGCAGTTGCATCCCCAACTCCCTGTATATCCTGTAGGTCTTCTTCATGTTGACCTGCCATCCTTCCCGTCGAAGCAGGACATGCACCCGTCGGTAGCCGAAGCGTACGCGTGTCTCGCAGATCTCTCTTATCCGCTGTTCCAGGGCAGCCTGACCGGACCGACGGGACGTGTAGCGATAGGTCTTGGGATCGAACAGGATCACCGCACAGGCGCGGCGGATCGACACCGCCCACTCGCTACGCATCACATCGATCAGCGTTCTCTTCCGGGCAGGCTTCAGAGTTTTCGGCGAACGATGTCCTGCAGCATGGCCTTGTCGAGCGAGAGATCGGCTACGATCTTCTTGAGCCGGTTGTTCTCCTCTTCCAGCTCCCTCAGCCGCTTCATCTCCGACGGCATCATCCCGGCGTACTTCTTCTTCCAGTTGAAATACGTCGCCTGGCTGATCCCCGCCTGCCGGCAGATCTCGGCAACCGATGTGCCCTCTTCACCCTGCTTGATGATGAACGCCTTCTGCGCGTCCGTGAACCTCGATGCCTTCATCGTTCTCCGTTCCTCTCCCCAGCCAGGGAAACGACCCGGAAAACTCTACATCACTTCGGGGGCATTTGCCGGAGGCAGTTCAATCAGGACGTGGCTCCCGGATTTTGGACCGCCCGATGTCTTGGCGTTTCTCGTCTGGGTGAGCGGAAAATTTGCCCTTCTTGCGAATGTCAGGACATGGCCAATCGAAGGTGTCCCAAAAAAAGCGGCACGGCAGAATCGGCATGTCGTTGTCATTCTTTTGGCAATGCCATGTTCCTGCGTCCGTCATGTCCCGTTTTGTCACGCCCTGCCGGCGTCGACCGGCCTTGTCCGGGCGCATGAGGCGTGCCTAAATGGACGAAAAGGGGAAACGCGGGTTGGGTGTCACGAAAAACCGGTCATGCCGCCCAAGAACCTGAAACGACGGGAAAAAACGAAATGAGTGAGACTGCCAGGCTTCGTGAAAGCATCGTCAAGGCGTGCATCGAAATGAATGCGCTTGGCCTCAATCAGGGAACGTCCGGCAATATCAGCATAAGGCAGGACGGCGGCATGCTTATCACGCCGTCCGGCATCGCCTATGACAAGCTGAAACCCGAGCAGATCGTTTTCGTTGGCGATGACGGCTCGTTTGCAAACGATGCCGTGCCCTCGAGCGAATGGCGCTTTCATCTGGCAAGCTACCGCGCCCGTGCCGACGCCAATGCGGTGGTGCACAACCATGCCACCTACGCCGCCATCGTCTCCATTCTCAACAGGCCCATTCCCGCCGTTCACTACATGGTGGCGGCGGCTGGCGGGATCGACATTCCTGTGGTCGAGTATGCCACCTACGGCACCGATGAGCTTTCGGATTATGTCGAGGCCGGCCTCAAGGACCGCAAGGCGATCCTTTTACGTCATCACGGCATGATCGCCACGGGACCAAGCCTGGCATCGGCCATGTGGCTGGCCGTCGAAGTGGAGACCCTTGCGAGGATGTATGTGAATCTTCTTCAGATCACCGACACGCCGCCGGTTCTCACTGATCCACAGATGCAGGATGTGTTGAGAAAATTCGGAAATTACGGGTTGCGCGAAACAAGCTGACGACTTGCCGCTTTCCTTAAAAGCTCTACAGACGGTGCGGCGGGTCTTGCACGCTTGACACCCGCCGCATCCTGCTCGACCTCGGCATCGCGCAGAGGCCGGATCCGTACCGACCGGCACACGGTCCCGGACGATCAGACGATCAGTGCGGCCGTTTCCATGAACGCTCTGGTCGTTTCGTAGTCGACGACGCCCGCATCCGAACCAAGTGCGGTGGCGACAAGACCGGAGACGGCAGTTGCCAGACGGCAGGCTTCGATGAGATCGAAACCCTTGGCGAGACCGGCGACAAATCCGCCGCAATAGCTGTCGCCGCATCCCGTCGTATCGGACGCGTTGACCTTGAAGGCGGGCAGGCGCTCGGCCATGTCCCTGGTGCGGATATACGAACCCTTGTCGCCCCATTTGAAGATGCAGGCGCCGGCGCCGCGGTCGATGAAGAAATCGGCGACGTCCTTCGGGTCGGTACGGCCGGACAAAAGCACCGCTTCTTCCATCGACGGCATGAAATAGTCGACATAGGGCAGGCATTGTTCGATGGATGCCAGGGTTTCCTTTTGCGGGCCCAGAACATCGAAGGTGGTCGTCAGCCCCTTCTTTTTGGCGTGCGCCAAGAGCTTGGCGCTTTGTCCCTGATCCATAGCCTTGAGGAACCCGGTTCCGCCATGATGCAGAAAGCGTGCATTGCACACCTTGTCGAAATCCTCTTCCGCAACGAAAAGCACGTCCGATGCGCCCTTGCAGTGTAGCGCCGGGCGCTCGCCATTCGGACGGATCGTCAGGATCGTTGCCGAAGTCGATTTTTCGTCCGTCACCTGAACCATGGAACAGTCGATACCCATGCGTTGATAGGTATCCAGGATGAACTGGCCCTGCGCATCGTTGCCGACACAGGCCACCGTCGCCGTCTTGATCCCCATCTTGGCCGCGTTCATCACCGCACCGGCCGCTGTACCCGCCGGATTCATGCGGATTTCCTCGACAAAGTTGATACCGCCACCTGCCGGAATGGCCTCCACCGGCCGGCCGGCGACGTCGAGAATGGTCAACCCTACGAATACGGCATCGAACTCAGGCATCACTCATCACTCCTCACAGGTGGTTGTGTTCCTTCCCGACCGAGCTGCCACCTGACGGCCCGCCGGCTGATCGTGCCGACGCCAAGGCATCGGCGGAGTTGCGCGCCGTGATCCTTTATCCGCGTCCGGCGCCAAAGCGGTACGGGCTTTTTTAAGAACTCCGCCTGGTTGCAAAGACTGTGCCGGCAAGGATGATGAAACATCCGACCACGAACGTCTGCCAGGTGCTCGGAATGCCGGCGAGGATCAGAACGTTGTAGACCAGCGTCACCAGAACGACACCGAGGATGGTGCCGATGACGCTACCGGCCCCGCCGGTGATGCGGGCACCGCCCAGAACCACGGCGGCGATCACGCCCAACTCGTTGCCCATCAGATCGAACGGGTTGGCCAGCCGGTTGCTCGCCACATGTATCATGCCGGCGATCCCTGCCAACAACCCGGCATAGCCGAATACGAATATCTGCACCTTGCGCGCGTCATAGCCCAGGCGCTCGGCGATCGAGGCATTGCCGCCGATTGCGAAGATGGCCCGTCCCATCAGCGTCCTTTTGAGAATCCACCATGTCAGAATGGCTGCGGCGACAAGCACCAGCACATAGGCCGGCAAGATGGCGATGGAGCCACTGTCGGCTTGCACCCGCCACAGTTCGAGCTTGCCGAAATCCTCGATCGGAAGCGGTACATTGACGAAAAGCTCGGTCCCGATGAAGGTCAGAAGGAAGCCGCGAACGACATATTGCGTGCCGATGGTGACGATGAGCGCCGGCGCCTGCAGATAGTGAACCAGAAGACCGTTGCACATGCCCAGCAGCGCGCCGCCGAGAGAGGCGATCAAAAGAATGACCGGCATGGGCAGCCACGGCGCATAGGCGGCAATCGCCGTCGTCATCCAGTACATGACAAGCGCCGCGATCGCGGCAAAGGACATGTCGAGGCCGCCAGCGGCCAGAACGACCAGGAATCCAAGGCCGAACAACCCGGTGACGACCGAGGCGCGCGCCATATCGAAGATGTTGGCGATCTGCCAGAATTCGGGAGAGATCGTGCCGATCACCACGCTGACCAGAACGATCAGCAGCAATGTGAACACCGGCGGATGATGGATCAGCCAGTCGACGACCCGCTTTACCGAAGACGTGCCCGCAGCGTCGGAATTTGACCAGACAAAATCACTCATGATTGTTTTCCTGAAGACTGCTCGCTGACGAGCGCATTGTAGAGCGTGTCCTCGTCGACCTGCTCGGCATCGAAGACTTCGGCGACCTTCCCCTTGCGCATCACGATGATGCGGTCGCAGTTCTGCAAGAGCTCAGGAAGGTCGTCGCTGACGATGATGACGCCAATGCCGTCTCCGGCGAGCTTCTGGATGATGCGGAAGATCGTGTCCTTGGAACCGACATCGACACCAACCGTTGGCCCGTGCAGGATCAGCAATTGCGGCTCGGTCATCAGGCCGCGGCCGATGAGGACGCGTTGCTGGTTGCCGCCCGACAGGGACTGCACCGGGTTTTCAAGATTGGCCGCGACGATTTGCAGTTCCTCGGCCATGCCCTTGGCCTTTGAGGTGCTGGTATCGGCATCGATCATTCCGAAGCGATTCTTGATCCGGTCGAGGATCTGCACCACGATATTGGTGTTGATCGATCGCTCGAGGAAAAGCCCTTCGGACAGCCGGTCCTCGGGGACATAGCCGATGCCGGAACGGGTGGCGTCGAGCGGACGCCTGAGTTTGACGGCGTTGCCATCGACGCGGATTTCCCCGCTTTCGGCCGGGTTGACGCCGGCAAGCGCCCTTGCGAGTTCATTCCGGCCCGAATCGAGCAGGCCGGTAATGCCGATGATCTCGCCATGGGCGAGCGAGAATGAAACGTCGGAGAAGGCCCGCGCACGGCTCAGCTTGCTGACCTCGAACAGGCCATGATCGCCCTTGATCGCCTTGCGGTAACGCGAGGAGTCGAGTTTCTTGCCGGTCATCCAGAAGCTGAGATCGCTTTTCTTGACGTCCGCGATATTGCCTTCCTTCACCTTTTCGCCGTCGCGCAAGATGATGAACCGGCCACCGATGGATATGGACTCGTCGAGTTTGTGGGTGACGAACAGGACCGCCACGCCGTTTTCGCGCAAGCGACTGACGACACGGACCAGATTGTCGACCTCGCGCTTGGTCAGTGCCGATGTCGGCTCGTCCATGATGACCAGCTTGGCATCGGTGGCGATGGCGCGGGCGATGGCCACGAGCTGACGGGTTGCAATCGGCAACTCCTCGACAAGAAGCGACCAGAAACGCTGATCGGTCGGAAGGTTGACCGCTTCGAGCGCCTTGACGGCGGTGGCGATCAGCCGTGGCCGGTTGATGTGGGAGGACAGCCTGCCATTGGATTCGACCAATTGCTGGGAAAGCGAAATGTTCTCGGCGACGGAGAGATTGGGCAGGAGCGACAGGTCCTGATAGACGGTTTCGATCCCGGCCGAGAGTGCATCGAGCGGCGTCAGGGACTGAACCGGCTTTCCGGCGATCCGTATGGAACCGGAATCGAACCCTTGGGCCCCGGAGATGATCTTGATGAGCGTACTCTTGCCGCAGCCATTCTCGCCCATCAGATGATAGATATGGCCGGCCTCGATGACCGTGCTGACGCCACGCAGGGCGTGAACACCCGCGAAGCTTTTGTGGATGTCGTTGATCTCGAGAAACGGAACCGTGTCCGAACTCGACGGGGTCGTCGCCGGGCCGGTTTGAGGCGTAGTGTTGTTTTTTTCCATTTCAAACCTCTGGGCGACCAATTTTGCGACAGCTATGCTATTTGTCAGATGGTTTACGCTGGGCTTTGGGCCCACAGTGAACGAGCAGAACAGGCGAAACAGGGCTCTTGCTGGCTTGGCAGGACCACTTGCAGACGGCATCTGCCGGTCAGGCAGTTCAAACCCTGTTCCGTTGGGGGCAATCGCCGAGCCATGGCCTGGCGATTGCCCCGTTTGGACGAAACCTAGAAGTTGTACTGGTCCAGATTGTCCTTGTTGACGTCGATCCAGGCCTGACCGGTCAGGATGAGGCCTTTGCCCGGACCCTGCTTCAGATGCATGTTGGTGTAGCCGGGAACGCCGAGATCCATGCCTTCGGTGAATTCTTCACCATTGACCAGCATGTGGGCGATCTTGTTCATCACGAAGCCGGCGTCCTTGGGATCCCAAAGGCTGATGCCGGTGACCGCACCGCTCTTGAGATAGCGGCTGGTGTCGTTCGGCATGCCGATGCCGTAGACGCAGATCTTGCCGGCCAGACCGGCTTCTTCCAGGGCGCGGCCGATGCCGATCACGTCGACGGCGGAACCGCCTTCGATGCCCTTGATGTCCGGATACTTCTTCAGAAGCTCCTTGGTCTTGTCATAGGCCGTGTTGGCGTCGTTGAAGGACTCGTTCTTGGCCGAAACGAGCTTCATGTTCGGATATTTCGCTTCGGCGTTGGCGGCCGAGGCGTCGGCCCACTGGACGTGGGTGAGTGAACCGAGGGAGCCCACAAAGCTCGTCCAGGTGCCTTCTTCGCCCATGCAGGCCGCCAGCTGGTCGTTGAAGTGCGCGCCGAAGGCGGCGTTGTCGAACGCCTCCATGTCGACCTGGGTGTTCTTGAGGTTGTCGGCTTCGTGCGTCATGACCTTGATGCCGCGGTCCATGGCGCGCTTGAGAACGCCTTCGAGCATCGGCGGGTCGAACGGCACGACGGCAATCGCGTCGACATCCTTGGCGATGAGGTCCTCAATGAGGCTCACCTGCTGGGCCGCGTCGGCCTTGCCCGGTCCGATTTCACGCGTTTCGACGCCATCGGTTTCCGCGCCATACTGGACGACGCCTTGGTCCATACGGGTGAACCAGGTTTCACCGGCCAGCTTCACCACGGTGACGATGGTGGTGTCGGCGGCATAGACGGCGCCGGTGCTGAGCATAGTGCCAAGCGCCAAGGCGCCCAGAGCAACTTTATTCCATATAGCCACTTAAGGTCTCCTTCCTCTAATACCCTCGGTGCCTATTTGGCTTGCGAGAGGGCGATCGCATTGGTCCTTCGTGCCCGTCCGGGCTCAGGTCTTGCGCGGGAACAGGACTCGAAGGTCGAATTTGGATACGGCGAGGAACGCCAGCAGCAGCATTCCCCAGGCGAAATCGCGGAAGAAATTCGAGATGTTGAGGAAATTGAACATGCTCGAAACAAGCTGTAGCGCCACCGCCGACAGAACCACGCAGATGACGCGGCCATATCCGCCGCTCGGGCGTACGCCGGCCATGACGACGATCAGTATGGCGATGAGAACGTAGGACGTGCCGTAATCCCATTTCACGCTCGAGATACGGGCGGCGATGATGAAGCCGGCGACCGAGGCCAGAACGCTCGACAGGGTGTAGGCTACCATCAGGAGCTGTTTGTGGTTGAAGCCGGCAAAGCGCGCCGCCTTGGCATTGCTGCCCAATAGATAAAGCCGCGTGCCGAACGGCGTGAACTTGAGCAGCACGCCGATGGCCGCCGTGATGGCGATGAACAGGATGAAAACAATCGGCACGCCGAAAATCGGTGCATGGCCGAAAGCGTCGAGCGGCTCGATATAGCCGAGGCGTACGCCCGATCCGTTGGTCAGAACGACGCTGACGCCGGTAAAGGCGAGCGAGGTTCCGAGGGTGGCGATGATCGGTGTCAGATTGGCATTGGAGACGAGAAACCCGTTGATCAGGCCGCAGACGAGACCTACGGCGAGGCAGACCACGCCAAATACGATGACGTAGAGCAGCGGAAACGCGTCGGCGGAGATGAACTGTGGCACGACGAGCGCCGCCGTGATGCCGGCCAGATTGGCCACGGCGATACCGGACAGGTCGATGCCGCCATTGCCCGAGATCATGGTCAGCATGACACCCACGGCCAGGAGCCCGAGTTCGGGAATCTGGATCGCCATGTTTTGCAGGTTGTAGATGTCGATGAAGCCAACCCCGGCAACGGACACCGCCGCCACCAGCAGAAGCGCATTGACTGCGACAAGGAAGTTGAGCTGGCGATCCATCACGCTTCTCCGTTATGCCGAAAGCTGGCCATCGGCCGCTAGCTTTGCCTTGATATTGCGAGCCATGGTCACAAGGATCAGCGCGCAAGACGTCGCACCGGCGTCCATTACCCCGATCGAGCGTTCGCCGAGCCGGCTGGCCCGACCGATCTTCGCCATCATGTCTTTGGTGCTGTCGCGCCCCTTCTCGGCGGCGAGAGAAAGCGCATCGAGCGCTTTGGCGAAGTCGGCGCCCTGTGCCAACGCCGCCTTGAAGGCTTCGAGAGCAGGCACGAGCGCATCAAGCAGCGTCTTGTCGCCGACTTTGGCGGACCCGATGGCCTTGATGCCCTCGAGACCGTTGGCGAGCATATCGGCGAAGGTTTCGGCGTCGATTTTGCTCTTGTCTTCGATGGTTTCGGCGAATTGTGTGAACATGACGCCGTAAAGCGGCCCCATCGAGCCGCCGATCTCGGTCATGAGCACCGTGCCGAGTGTATCGAGACCCGTCGCAAAGGACATGTTCTCGCCGCGGATCCGCTCGGCGGCGAGCCCGAAGCCCTTGGCCATGTTCACGCCATGGTCGCCGTCGCCGATCTTGCCGTCTATCTCGCTGAGATAGGCCTTGTTCTTGATGATCTGGTCGGCGAGATCGAGAACGATATCGGCGGCCGAGGCATTCGCGAAAGCTTGCATCTGGTTGTCGTCTTTCTTCACAGCAGCCGGGCAGGGCAATCGATGTCGACATCGATCAGCCGCTTGAGTTCATCGTCGAGCTTCATCACCGTCAGTGTCGCGCCGACCATTTCGAGCGAGGTGAAATAGTTGCCGACATAGGTCTTGTGGATCTTGATCCCGCGGGCGGTAATCTCGGTCTCGATGGTGTCGTTGAGAATGTAGAGCTCGTTGAGCGGCGTCGCTCCCAGGCCGGAGACCAGCACCACGACCTCGGAACCGGCTGACAGCGTGTGATCGTCAAGGACGATGTCGGCCATTTCCTTTGCGATTTCCGCCGCCGTCTTCAGCGGCTCGACGCGCACGCCGGGTTCGCCGTGATGGCCGATGCCGACCTCCATGGTGTCCGGTTCGATGGAGAAATTGGGGTGTCCCACCGCCGGCAGCGTACACGGTCCGAGACCGACGCCGATCGAACGGCAGTTGTCGATGGCTTTCTGGGCCGTGATGCGGACCTCTTCGAGGCTGGCGCCTTCGGCAGCTTTGGCGCCGCCGCATTTCCACATCAGGATTTCGCCGGCAACGCCGCGGCGCTTTTCGCGTTCTTCCGGCGATGCCGAACAAACGTCGTCATTGGCGACGACGGTCGCGATTTCAATTCCTTCCTTGGCGGCGAGCTTGATCGCCATTTTGACGTTCATGTTGTCGCCGGCGTAATTGCCGTAAAGGCAGACGACCCCCTTGCCGCCATTGGCTTCCCGAGCAGCGTCGAGGAAGCTTTTGGCGGTCGGGGAGGAAAAAAGTTCGCCGATGGCCACCGCATCAAGCATGTTGCGGCCGGTATAGCCGAGAAAGGCAGGTTCGTGGCCGGAGCCGCCCCCGGTGATGATGCCAACCTTGCCGGAAACCGGAGCCGTCCGCGAGACGACGACGCGGGCGTTCGCCTCGGAAATACGGATGGTGTCGGCATGGGCCTTTGCAAAGCCCTTCAGGGTATCTTCGACAACCCTGTCCGGATCATTGATGAACCGCTGCATGATGCTCATTTACTCCCTTGCAGCAGATGGGCTGGCCGTCCGCCAAAGCGTCTGCATCCGCCGTTGTTGGGTTGTCAAAATCGGCGACGAAAAGGCGTGGGAGCGCCCGGAAACGATAGGTCTCCGGTGCCGGATAGCGGCGGTCGGCCGGCACGCGCGGGAGAAGCTGGCACACACGGTCGTTCCCGTGTGCGTCAGTACGCATGTCTTCGCGCCATTGCCGAACGGCACCCGCAGGGCCGCGGAATTCCGAAGCGATCCCACAATTCCTCCTTTGTCCCCTGACGGTATTCTGCCGGGGCTTCGTCTTTTCGGTACGACGTGTTCGTCTGTACACCTTACAATGTTCGTCACCTTATCGACATTTGTCAATTCTGTCTTTTTCGCTCTGGACAATACGACGCGGAAATGCGCTTAACCGTTTGATAAAACGGGTAATTATCTCAAGGCGAAGGGGAAGGAAAACTGGCGGGACTTGACCGATCGGCGCCAGGAAACGCAGCCGCCTACTGGTTGAAAGAGGCCTTTGGGCGAACACGACACGCGTTCGTCTAGCTCTTTTGCATGATCGACACCGCGCGCCAACTGACGGAAACGGCAGGCCCACTGCCACACATCGGCAGTCGCGGCGTCTCCGGTTCGCGATTTTGTGCGGTGTCGATCGCGCCGTCACACAACTGGGCCGATACGCAGCATCGGGCCGGACCGGCGGATTGTGTCTTGCGACGATACCTGTTAGGCGCCGGTTGAGACTACTGGCGGATTTAGGACGCCGAATATTTGGCGTCGACCTGATCGATGGCCTTGACGTTATTGGCGGAAGCGCCGTTTTCGTCGAACTTGTCGGTCAGGGAAAGGAAGGTTTCGGCAATCAGTTTGGCGTGTTCGACGCCAACGACGCGCGCGCCCATGGTGATGATCTGGGCATTGTTGGACAACGCCGCGCGTTGTGCCGAATAGACATCGTGAGTCAGCGCGGCGCGAATGCCCCGGACCTTGTTGGCGCTGATGCTGACGCCGATGCCGGTGCCGCAGACGAGAATGGCGCGGTCATAGGTGCCAGCCATAACGCCTGAAGCGACGCGATCCGCCATGTTGGCATAGAACGCATCCGGTCCCGTTTCGGTACGCGACACTTCGAAGACCTCGAACTGCGTCTTGAAGTGTTCGGCAAGAATGTGTGCAAGACCTTCACCGGCGCTGTCGCCTGCAATTGCCACCTTCATGTTCCGATTCCTCTCGATTTGCACGTGTGAACCCGCACGCCCGCACCTGTCGGCGCGGCCGTGTTGCCGCCGCCGAGATGGCGACAGCGGTTGTGATATCTAGGCGATAATCGTCACAGAAACTAACGTCATTGTCGCAAAATGCAACATGCAGATGTTATTATTACAACACCATGCGACAATTTGGTGCCCGGGGACGTCTTCCGGCGACGTCAGTCCGGGCCGGGGATGGACCGGACGAACAAAGGGCACATGCGCCCTGAATGACAGGAAATCGACCGCGTTGCGCTGGAACGTTTTCAGGAAAAGTAACGACTACTTTCCCGGTGCGCATGAAAAGGATCGGGAAAATGCGCATGAAAAGGATCGGGAAAACGGCTCAGTGAACCGTTTTCCCGATGAACGCGATAAAGGAAGACATTGGAGTGCTTCCAGGACAGGAAAACACCGGTTATCCGGACAGAAACGAGACAAAACGAGACGTTGGAGCAGATCGCCCGGTTCACCCAAAAGGTGATCTGGAAGTTAGCTCGCCTGCACTCGTTTGCGCAACAGCGCGCAAAGCGTCTCCGTGTCCCTGGCGAAATCACGAATGCCTTCGGCGAGCTTCTCGGTCGCCATGGCGTCCTGATTGAGCTGCCAGCGGAAACTGGCCTCATCGAGCGCCAGCGGTGCGACCCGCTCGCCGGCGGCGGCTGCACCCAGCTTGCGCACGACCTTGCCTTCCAAGCCACGCAATTCGTCGAGCAGCGCGGGCCCGATGGTCAGCCGATCGCAGCCGGCCAATCCGAGGATCTGGTCGGTGTTGCGGAACGAAGCGCCCATGACAATGGTGGTGTAACCCATTGCCTTGTAATATTTATAGATATCGCGAACCGACTGCACGCCGGGATCGTCTTCGGCCGAGGTGATGACGGTCCCATGAGCCTTGTGCCAGTCGGTTATCCGGCCGACAAAAGGCGAGATCAGGAACACGCCGGCAGCGCCGCACAAGGCAGCCTGAACCGTGCTGAAGACCAGCGTCAGATTGCAGGCGATTCCCTGTTTTTCAAGGACGGCTGCGGCCTTCACGCCTTCCCATGTCGCCGCGATCTTGATGAGGATGCGTTTTGGATCGACGCCGTTCTCGCGATAAAGCTCGATAAGCCGCTTGGCCCGGCGCACGGTCGCTACCGAATCGAACGACAGACGCGCATCGACTTCGGTGGAGACGAATCCCGGCACGATGCGCGACAGCTCGGTGCCGAAATTCACCGCAAGTCGGTCGAGCGCCAGTTCAATGCGCGCGTCTTCACCGCTCTCATGCGCCAAGGCATGGCGCACCGCCTCGTCGACGAGTGCAACATAGTCCGGGTTGCTGGCCGCCTTGAGGATCAGGCTTGGATTGGTTGTGCAGTCCTCGGCACCAGTCGCCTTGATCCGCTCGATATCGCCGGTATCGGCGACAATCACCGTGTGTCGTGCGAGTTCGGAAAGCTTGTCAGCCAATTTGAGACTCCTTTCATCCGGCAAAGACCGGTCCCTGCCGCGCAACTGCACCGGGAGGATCGGTCGTACGGGAGGGTACCACGGCAATCCGCGACAGGGGCCGGAAATGTCATGTTGCAAACATAACATCTATACGGCAAAAATAACATAGAAATGATATTATAATAACATTCTCGGCGCAAATGTCGCAGCGAGTCTGCGCCGCTGGAATAAAGGATCGTGGCGACCTTGTGAAACGCCGCACATCCGGCCCATTCAGACCCTGCTGGCATACCCGGATCGGATGACGCGCGGGAACCGCGTCGGCCAAAAAACCGTGCGAAGCGGTGGCGTGAGGCCGGGACCGCCGGCATGAAGCTCGAAACCGTGTTATCTTTCCGTTAAGACTGTTCAATGCCGGGCGCGGACAGGATGGAGCGAATAAAGATGCGGAATGAAGACGAGGCGGCAGGGGCGCGGACACTCCCGGCCGGTCCCGACGCGCGCCGGAAGGCGCTACTCGACTATCTCATTCCCCTCGGCTCCGCCCAGGTCGACGAACTGGCAGACTATTTCGGCGTCAGCAAGATGACCGTGCATCGCGATCTCAAGATGCTGGAGGAACGGGGCATCGTCCGGCGGGTTCATGGCGGGGTGACAGTGCGATCCTCCAACCTTGCCGACAGCACCATTCTCTATCGGTCACGACAGGCGGATGCGGAAAAGAACGCCCTGGCCCGTGCCGCGGCCGAACTGGTGGAGCCGGGTCTGGCCATCATTCTTGACGATTCCACCACCGCAATTCACCTGGCCTCGCAGGTCATTTCGTACAAGCCGCTCACCGTTATCAGCAGCAGCCTTTCTGTCATCAACACGCTCAAGGACGCGCACGGGATCGAGACCATCTGCCTCGGCGGCCGTTATAATCCCCGATTCAACGCGTTTTTCGGCCATCTCTGCGAACAGGCCATCGGTTCGTTGCGTGCCAATCTTCTGTTCATGTCGACATCGACGGTCATGGGCGGCATCGCCTATCACCAGCAGGAAGAAGTCGTGCAGGTCAAAAGAGCCCTGATGCGGGCTGCCGACCGAACGATCCTGCTCATCGACAGTTCGAAGTTCGGCAAGACGGCACTTATCCGGCTCGCCGAACTCACCGAGTTTGACGACGTGTTCACCGACAGCGGTATTGCCCCTCACGAAGCCGACGCCCTCATCAAGAACGGCGTCCATCTGCATGTCGTCGATGTCTGAGGCACGCGGCGTGCCGCTCGTCCGGCGGTTTGCCCTGATCCATGCCCCGCGCGGCAAAGTTTTCCGGTGTGGATAGGACGGACAAATAGACATATGTCAGCCAGGTGCTGAATTATGGTATCAACACTTGGTTTCGACAAACTCGGACAAAGGCCGTCGCGTCGCGCATTGTTCGTAACCCTTGGTTATCGGTTGCGCGTCACCTGGGCGGATCACTACACAGGCTGAACCCTTTTGGTTTCAGTAAGGGGGATGGGGAGACAAGGCTCGAATGGCCTCAAGGGCGTCCGTTGAACTGCGCAAGGCCGGCACGAAACGTGCCGAAGCAGATGGTCTCGATACCATTCCGATGCGCTTCGGGGACGATCCCTATGTCTGGGCCTGTTGGCTTTACTATCAGGATGGGCTGACACAGGGGCAGATCGCCGAGACGATGGGCGTGTCGCGTGCGACGGTGAATGCCTATCTCTCGGAAGCGCGCGACAGGGGTATCGTCAACATCTCGCTCGAACCGGCCCGGCTGGCGTCCCTGACCATTGCCGACGAGCTCAGGCGACATTTCGGTCTCGAAAGCTGTCTTGTCGTACCGAGCGCGGAAGTCCCCTCGATGATCGACCGGCTCGGCCAGGCCGGCGCCCTTGCGCTCAAGGGTATCCTGAAATCGGGCGATTCTCTCGGCGTGGTCTGGGGACGCACGGCGCTGGCCGTGGCCGAGCATCTCAGTGTCCGGCCTCTCAAGGATCTGACCGTGGTTCAGACCACGGGCGCAATGACCTCCGATTTTCCCTATACGCCCAATCTGGTCACCGCCGCCTTCGCCACCGCACTTTCGGCCAAATCCGTCAATATCAGCGCACCGGCGCTGGTCGGTTCTCCGGAAATGGCGCGTGCCCTCATGGGAGAACCCCTGGTCAGCCGGGAGTTCGCCGCCCTGTCCAAGATCAACCGCATCATTTTCGGCGTGTCCTCGCTGAGGCCGAACTCCACCATTCATGTCAGCGGCTTTTTCGAAGAGGTTTCGCTGCAGCAATATCTGGCACGGGGCGCGGCGGCGGTCCTGGCCGGCCGGTTCATCGACGAAGCCGGCGCTGCGGTGGACGGCCCGCTGGAAGAGCGCACGATCGGCATTTCGCTCGACCAGTTGGCCGCGATCAAGACCCGCGTCGCCGTGGCCGGCGGCTTCGACAAGGTGCCGGCGATCCTTGCCATGCTGCGCGGCGGCTATGCCAATGTGCTCATCACCGACGCCGCCACCGGACGCGGCATTCTCAATGCCGAGGATGTGACGGTTTTCCGCTCGCGGGAAAAAAAGAAGCCGCACGCCCTGGCGATCGTTCGCACCCAGATCAAGAAATTCCTCAACCATCCCGACGATGCCGTCGACGAAATGCTTGAAGGTGCTGTCGAGGCGCACAGCCGGTATCTCACCCCGATCGGCAGCTCGAATCGCGCGCTTGTCGCGCGCCACGGTCCCCGCCCCGGCAAGGTCGGTCTGGTGATTGGCGGCGGCTCAGGTCATGAGCCCAGTTTTCTTGGCTTTGTTGGCAAGGGGCTCGCCGATGCCGTCGCCATCGGCAACATCTTCTCCTCGCCGCCGCCCGATCCCATCCTTCATTGCGCCGAAGCCGCTTCCGGGGGCGCCGGGGTGTTGTTCGTTTATGGCAACTACACCGGCGACGTCATGAACTTCGAAATGGCGGCCGAACTGGTGGAAGAAAAGGGCGTCAAGGTCCGAACGGTGCTGACCACCGACGACATCGCCTCCTCGCCCGTCGCGGATCGCGACGGACGGCGGGGCGTTGCGGGCAACGTGCTGATCTTCAAGATCGCCGGTGCCGCCTGCGATCTCGGTCTGTCGCTCGATGCCTGCGAGGCGGTGACCCGCAAGGCCAACGCGCGGACCTACACCATCGGGGTCGCGCTCGAACCCTGTTCGCTGCCGCAGATCCGTCGGCCGACCTACGATCTCGGTTCCGACGAAATGGAAGTTGGCGTCGGCATTCACGGCGAACCCGGCGTCAAGCGTGAGCAGCTCCAGTCCGCCGATGCGATTGTCGATACGGCGCTCGATGCGATCCTCACGGAAATGGATGCCAAGCCGCATGACCGGGTCGCGGTTCTGGTCAATTCGTTTGGCGCCACGCCGATGATGGAACTCTACATCATCTATCGCCGCGTCGTGCAGCGGCTGGCGGCGCGGGACATCGTCATCGAAGCGAACTGGATCGGTCCCTACTGTACCTCGCTGGACATGGCCGGCGCTTCGATCACCATCATGCATCTCGACAATGAGTTGTCGCGGCTGCTCAGCCAGCCTTGCGATACCGCGGCCTTCAAGGTCGACTAAGGGGGTGGCACATTCGTATCTTGATGTCGGCATTGTCTTCATTTTCTGCTAGAAATCCCGAGTACCGGATGCGTCTTGGCAACCGGGAATCAGCGTGCGCGTTGAGCGGATGCGATACGGTTCAAACGAGACGTAACTGGATGGTGGCCCGGTCCCCGGGAGGAGCGATACGCCGCAGGACGGGCGATATCGCAGGGGTCTTCGGCCTTGCTGCGGCGATGCCGGAGACGAAGGGCGTTTGAGGAGAGGGTAGGTATGTCCGACAGCGCGGTTCAATGCCTCATCGACATGTTCGAACGGATCTCCCGGGCGATCGATGACTCCGTGGATCAGCTTTCCGAACTCGACGGCGCCATTGGGGATGCCGATCACGGCATCACCATGGTGCTCGGATTCCACGCCGTAAACGCGGCGTTGCAGGGGTCCAGGTCCGGGCTCTCTTCGGCTTCCGAGGTGATGAGCGCCGCTGCCATGGCCTTTTTGAACGCGGTCGGCGCCTCGACCGGCCCGCTCTATGCCACCGGCTTCCAGCGGGCGGCCAAGAGCCTCAAGGATTACGACGACCTCGACAACGCTGCCGTGACGGCGATGCTGCAGGCCATCCCCGCGGGGATTGGCGAACGCGGCAAGGCGCAGCTGGGCGACAAGACCATGCTCGACGCCTGGCTGCCCGCTGCCGAGGCGGCGACCAATGCTCTCGCCAAAAAGAGGAACAGGTCGGATTTCTGGCACGAGATCGTTACGGCCGCCGAACATGGTGCCAACGCCACCTGCTCCATGGTGGCGACCAAAGGCCGGGCTGCGCGCGTCGGCGGTCGTTCTCTGGGACATATGGATCCTGGCGCGGCGTCCGCGGTCATCATCATCCGCGCCATGGCCGAGTCGCTTTCGGACTGAGATCTGATTCGGGCGCGCCTTTCGGGTCTTTACGGCGCGGTTTGCCGAGGAGGCCAAAGGCGGGACCGGCCCTTTGCGTTCGCGCGAGACGGCACGATGTCCGATATGGAGGCAAATGATGCTTTACTCATTCTCCCTGTCCGGGACGTGGTCGTTTGCGCTCGACCCGGAGAACCGGGGCACGAGGGACGCTTGGTTCGATGCCCCGCTCGAAGATCATATCGAGTTGCCCGGTAGCATCGACGAAGCGAAACTGACGCCGGAAACGCATTCGCGCACCATGGCGCATCTGAGCCGGCGTCACCCCTATGTGGGACGCGCCTGGTATGCTCGGGATATTACGGTGGAAGCAGATGCCGCCGGGTTGTTTTTCACCCTCGTGCTCGAACGACCCCATGGCGAGGTCAATGTCTATCTCGACGGCTTCAAGATCGGCCGCGACCGCAGCCTTTCAACCGAACACAGGTTCTTTCTCGGCACGCTCGCGGCCGGACCTCATCGCCTCGTGCTGATGATCGACAATTCGCGTTTCGAAGCCGTGGGCGAGGCGATCCAGTATATGGGTCCTGAATTTTACGACGTTGCCCACGCCAACACCGACCACACGCAGACCAACTGGAACGGCGTGGTCGGCGCTTTGCGCATCGAAGCGGCGCGTGGCGCCATCGCGCGCATGGATATCGACGCAAGGAGCCGCAACGTCGCCGTCTCCTTCGAACTCGAAGCCTACGACAGCGACCGCGTCCATCCGACATTCTGGGATGGAAAGGCAGACGACCGCTTGCGCCTGACGATTTCTCTTGCCGGCCATGACACGCCGGTTCTGGTCGAGCAACCGCTTGACGTGGTCAGCGCCTTCACGCCGCTTCGAATCGAGGTGGCTCTGCCCGAAAGCGCAGGGCTATGGGATGAGTTCGATCCAGTGCTGCATTCGCTTTGCGCCGAATGGATCAGAAATGGCGAGATCATCGATCGGCGGGAAAGTGATTTCGGCATCCGCAGTTTCAGAACCGAAGGCCGGCATCTGCTTTTGAACGAGCGCAGGGTCTTTTTGCGCGGCACGCTCGATTGCTGCGTCTTTCCGCTAACCGGCTATCCACCGACCGATCGTGCCGGATGGCGCAAGGTTTTCGAGACCGTGAAGGCTTACGGGCTCAACCATGTGCGCTTTCATTCCTACTGCCCGCCCAACGCTGCCTTCGAGGTCGCGGACAGGCTCGGGGTGATGCTGGCGGTGGAAGGACCGGTCTGGCCACGCCTTCACGCCGATCCCAATCTCGATGATTTCATCTGGCTCGAAAGCGCCCGGATCTTTCGCGATTACGGCAATCATCCGAGTTTCGTGATGTTCGCCATCGGCAACGAGTTGCATGGCGACGGACTGCATGCTTTTGCCTCGAAATTCGTCCGCTATTGGCGTGAACACGACCCGCGTCGGCTCTATACCGGCGGTTCCGGCTGGCCGACGACACCCGAAGCCGACTATGACAGCAAGCCCGAGCCGCGCTGCCAGGCATGGGGCGACGGTCTAGAGGGGCGTCTTAACGCGGGACCGCTGGAAACCGAAACGGACTGGAGCCGCGACCGCGACGCGACCGATCATCCGCTGTTGACCCATGAAGCAGGGCAATGGTGTGCCTATCCGAATGTGCGCGAAATCGGCAAATACACCGGCGTTCTGGCGGCACGGAACCTCGAAATGGTGCGCGACGACCTCGAAGCAAAAGGCCGGCTCGGCGAGGCGGACGAAATGCTGATGGCGAGTGGGGCGCTGCAAACGCTGCTCTACAAGGAAGAACTGGAAGCGGCATTACGGACGTCGGATTTCGCCGGAACCCAGCTTCTCGGTCTGCAGGATTTCCCAGGCCAGGGCACGGCGCTCGTCGGCGTGGTCGATGCGTTCTGGGACGCCAAGCCTTATGTGACGGCCGAGCGGTTTCGCGAGTTCTGCGCGCAGGTGGTGCCACTTCTCAGGGCGCCGAGATTCATTGTGGAACAAGGAGACGTCTTTACCGCCAGAATCCAGCTTGCGCATTTCGGTCCACCCGAGATCGACATATCGAGGCTCGCCTTTATGGTTCGTGACGCGGACGGAACGCAATATATGAGTGGCACCGTGGGAGACGCTTTGCTCAAGAGCGGCGCCCTCAATGATGTCGGCGTTCTTGATGTGGATACATCCGATCTGCCGGCGTCTGCGCGATACGAGATCGTCATCTTTGTTCCCGGGACCGCGTTTCGCAATCGCTGGTCCTTCTGGGTGTTCGACAAACAGGATTCTCCGGTCTTTCCCGTCACGTTTGTGCTGGATGAAGCGGTGATAGACAGGGTCCAGCACGGAGAGACGATCGTTTTTATGCCTTCGCCCGAGATGATCCGGCCAAACAGTACTCTCGGCTTCACCACGATCTTCTGGAATACGCTATGGACGTCGGGACAGGCGCCACACACGCTTGGCCTGATCAACGCCATTGATCACGCGATTTTTTCCGTTTTTCCATCGGGCCGTTATTCCGATTTCCACTGGTGGGAGCTTGTGCATGGGCGGCGCGCCTTCGATCTTGCCGGCCTTGCCGCCCACCATATCGTTCAGGTGGTGGACGATTGGAACACCAACCGCGATCTGGCGCTTCTGGCCGAACTGGGGATCGGCAGGGGTCGGCTTCTGCTCTGCGGCTTCGATCTCCAGAATGCCCTCAGCGATCGTCCGGTGGCCCGTTGCATGCATAGGGCGCTGGCCGCTTATGCGGCATCTGCCGATCGGACACCCGGAGTGCCGGTTGTCGAGCCCGAAACGGTTCTCGCCTGGTGGGCGCGCCAGCGGAACGATGCCAGCGAAGCGCTTCGCTGACCGGTCCGTCTGGCGCCGCATCGTTTGTCAGGTTAATTCGGTGTCCAGTTTCGCGCGCGATACGCCGTGGAAAGGAACGGATTTACGGTTTGTCGATTATCCTTTTCGGAGCGCGCGGTATTGGGTCGGCGAACAGGCGTGAATGCGGCGAAAGCAGCGCGAGAAATATAAAGGGTCATCAAATCCCAGTTCGCCGGCAACGTCCTTGATCGAATATTCCGTGGTGTCGAGCAGAAAGCAGGCGCGCTGGATCTTCAGGCGGACAAAAAAGTCCATGAGTGTGAAGCCGGTGTGCTTCTTGAAGACCGCCGTGAGGTGGGATGGGGACAGGTTCGCCAGGCGCGCCAGATCCTCGACGCGAAGCTGGCCTGCGAGATTGGCGTGCATCATGTCGATGACGCGCTTGATGCGCTCTTCGCTATGGGACGATTGACGGTTTCGCACGCGATGGCGCGCCACGGCGAGATGCGTCACGATCTGGCCAAGCAACATCGATGACGAAAGCAGATTGTCCGGCGTGTAGCCATCCGCAAGGACCGCCAGCAGCTTTTCGAACACCGTCGGCAATGCCGGATCGTGGCCCGGATGGAGCAACGCCCGTTCGCGGCCCAGACCCAGCACGCGAAATACTGCCGGTAGCTTCGGGCCGGCCAGGTGGACCCAGTAGATGGTCCAGGGGCTTTCGTGATCGGCGCCGTAGGCATGCGGCACATGCGGCGGTATCAGCACGGCATCGCCGGGCAGGATCGTGAGGTCCAAATCGCCGAAGCGCACCCAACCCGAGCCTTCGGTGCAATAGATGAGCACGGATTGAGCAACGCCTTCGTTGCGTTCGACAAAGTGCCATTGCGCTTTCGGGTAATGGCCGACATCGGTCGGTAAGAGATCGAACAAAGGGTCGCCTTCGAACCAGGACGACACCACGGATCGCGGCAGGACAACCACTCTCTGCCCGGGAAATCCCTCCAGAATGCGAAGAACGGCTCCAGTCATGATTCCAGCTTTCTATCAGAGAATCATCCATATCATCCAGTGTTGTTCCCATTCCGGTCGCCCCGGTTCTCGCGTAGCCTTCGAGCAGCATTCAACACCAAGAAGATCGTCCCGGAGGACGCCTCGTTTATGGAACTCACCCCGCTTCCTGAACCGCCTGCGAACCTTGACGGACCGGTCAAAGCCTGGTCGTCGCCACTGGTGCTGCCGACCTACGAGCCGGCGACGGCAGACCTCAACCCGATGTTTCTCGAAAACCGCGTGTTCCAGGGATCGAGTGGACGCGTCTATCCCCTGCCGTTTTTCGACAGGATCAGCCAGGATCTCGTCGACAGGAAATGGCAGGCTGTCCACGTCGAGAATGCCTTTTTGCGCGTCACGTTGCTGCCCGAACTCGGGGGGCGTGTCTATGCGATGGTCGACAAGGTCAACGGCTATGACGTTGTCTATCGCAACCGGGTGATCAAGCCGGCTCTGGTGGGGCTGGCCGGGCCGTGGCTTTCCGGCGGCATCGAGTTCAACTGGCCCCAGCACCACCGTCCCAGCACCTACATGCCCGTTAGCTGGATGATCGAGGAAGAACCGGACGGCAGCCGTACGGTGTGGATGTCCGAAAACGAGCCGATGACCCGGATGAAGGGTATGCACGGCGTGCGGTTGCGGCCCGATTGCAGCGTGCTCGAATTAAGGGTGCGTCTGCACAACCGGACCGAGCTGGCGCAGACCTTTTTGTGGTGGGCCAATGTCGCGACCGAGGTCAACGAGAACTATCAGAGCTTTTTCCCCGAAGACGTTCACTTTGTCGCCGACCATGCCAAGCGCGCCGTCAGCGCGTTTCCCTGCTGTGAGGGACGTTATTATGGTGTCGATTATGCGGAACGCGCCCGCTCGGGCGTGCCCGAAACGGAGTGTCCGTCCCAATTCGTTCCGCCGCCGGACCGGGCGCCGAATGATTTGCGCTGGTATGCCAATATTCCGGTGCCAACGAGCTATATGTGTCTGGGATCGCGCCATGACTTTTCCGGCGGCTACGACCATGGTGTAAAAGCCGGAATCGTCCATATCGCCGATCATCGCATTTCGCCCGGCAAGAAGCAGTGGACCTGGGGCAATCATGATTTCGGCTACGCCTGGGACCGCAACCTGACCGAGCCGGACGAGGATGGCGTCTATCGCCCCTATATCGAACTGATGGCGGGCGTCTTCACCGACAATCAGCCGGACTTCTCCTATCTGGCGCCCGGCGAAACCAAGGTGTTTTCCCAGTACTGGTATCCGATCCGCGAGATCGGGCCGGCCGTCGCCGCAACGCGCGAGGCCGCCATCGGCCTTACTGCAAGCGGCCATGGTGCAAGAATCGGCATTCTGGTGACAAAAAAGCGGCCTGATGCCGAAATCACCGTCGCCGCATCCGGGCGCGAACTGGTGCGCCGCGCCGTCTATCTGTCGCCGGCGGCGCCGTATTTCCTGGATGTCGTTCTGCCGGACGGCGTGGGGTCGGCAGACCTTGAAATCGCGCTAAGGGCTGGAGACGACACTGTCGTTGAACGGATACCCGAAAATGCCGCTCCGGCTCCTGCGCCCATAACGGCCAGCGCGCCGCCGCCCCCGGAAAGCATCGAGAGCGTCGACGAGCTTTGGGTGACGGCGCAGCATCTGCAACAATACCGCCACGCGACGCGTTTCCCCGAACCCTATTGGCAAGAGGCGCTCCGTCGCGATCCCGGCGACAGCCGGTGCAACATTGCACTCGGCATGTGGCACCTGAGACGCGCCGAGTTTGCGGCGGCCGAAGCCTTTTTCCGCAAGGCCATCGCGAGGTTGACACGACGCAATCCCAATCCTTCGGATGGCGATGCCTTCTATTATCTCGGTATCACATTGCGCTATCTCGGCGCCTCGGACGATGCCTATGCCGCCTTTGCCAAGGCAAGCTGGAACGCTGGCTTTGTGGCGCCGGCGAGTCTCGCCATGGCCGAACTTGATGCCGCGCGGAAACGATATTCGGCGGCGCTCGCGCATGTCGAACAGTCTTTGAAACATGATGTCGACAATCTCGGCGCCCGCAATCTTCGCGCCGCGCTTTGCCGGCGGCTTGGACGCGAGGCGGAGGCGCGCGCTGCGATCGAGGCGACGCTGGCGCTCGATCCACTCGACCCATGGGCGCTTCTGCTTGCCGGACGGCCCGTCGACATAAACGAGCAGACCGTCATTGACGTGGCCATCGTCAATGCCCGGGCCGGGTTCTTCGAAATTGCCTACGGGCTCGTTTCCGATCGCGCCGTAAGGAGCGGGAAGAGCGCATCTCCGATGCTGCACTATTATGCCGCCGACTATGCCCACAGGCTCGGAGATCAGGACGCCCGGTTGCGCCACCTGACCCTGGCCGGCGACGCATCGAGCGACTACTGCTTTCCTTCCCGTATCGAGGATGGCCTCGTTCTCGAAGCGGCGCTCGACGCCAACCCGAGAGATGCCCGGACGCCTTATTATCTGGGCAATCTGCTTTACGACCGACGCCGCCACGAGGAAGCGATCACCCTTTGGGAGAAGGCTGCGGCCATCGATCCGGACTTCTCGATTGTCTGGCGCAATCTCGGGATCGGTTATTTCAACGTGCTTTCCGAACCGGAACGGGCATCCCAAGCCTATGAGCATGCCCTTAGCGCAGCGCCTGCGGACGCGCGCCTTCTTTACGAACGCGATCAGCTTTTAAAGCGGATCGGCCGGCCCCCGGCCGCGCGTCTTGCCGAACTCGAAGCCAATCTGGAGCTTGTTGCGCGACGCGACGACCTCAGCCTCGAACTCAGCGCGCTCTACAACCAGCTTGGCCGATACGAGCGTGCCGAGGCGGTGATTGCCAACCGGCAATTCCAGCCCTGGGAAGGCGGTGAAGGGCTTGTCCTCGATCAGTGGGTACGCACGAAGCTGCTGCTTGGCCGCAAGGCGCTCGACGAAAACCGGCCACAAGACGCAATTGCTTCGTTCGATGCAGCACTTAACCCTCCCCATTCTCTCGGAGAAGCCCGGCACCTTCTGGCCAATCAGAGCGACATCCGATACTGGATGGGCCGCGCAATGGAACAGATCGGCGATCAGGCAGCGGCCCGTTGCCACTTTACGCATGCCGCCGAATCCGTTGGCGATTTCCTCGGCATGGAAGTGCGCGCGTTCTCCGAAAAGACCTATTTTTCGGCGATGTCGCTGGTGCGGCTCGGCCGCCGGCAGGAAGCGGAAGCTCTGTTCCGGTCACTCGGCGAATTTGCCGAAAATCTCCTGAGCACGCCGGCCAAAATCGACTATTTCGCCACGTCGCTGCCGACCATGCTGATCTTCGAGGACGATCTGCAATTAAGGCAGAAAGTTACGGCGTACGTCATGTTGGCGGAAGCCGCGATTGGATTGGGCAATATCACAGAGGCAAGGGATTATCTGACACAAGCGCTGTCGCTCGATCCCAACCATCCCCTCGCTGCCGATCTGCTCGATGAGATCGGTGCCGGCCAACCGGCATAGCAAGACCCTGTGCCGGACAGGCGGACCGGCTTTTTTAGGAAGAGCCCGCAATGCTGTCGAAAAAGGGTATTGGCACGTTTGACGGCAAGATTGTCGAGGAAGTCACCCTTGAAAGCGCCGCCGGCGTCAGGGTTTCGCTGATGAACTGGGGCGTCGTGGTCCGCGACTGGCAGGTGTCCGTTTGCGGCAAGCCGCGCTCCGTCGTGTTGGGTTTTGAGACGTTTGATCCCTATCCCGTTCATTCGCCCTATTTCGGTGCATTGGTCGGACGCGTGGCCAATCGCATCGATGGGGCGCAGTTCACTCTTGACGGCAAGACCTATCGACTTCCCGCCAATGACGGCGCAAACCACCTGCACGGCGGACCGCAGGGGCTGAGCTTGCGGATATGGGAGATGGAGCCCGACAGCGCCACCAATGCCATCAAGTTCTCGCTCACGAGTTCCGCCGGCGAGATGGGATATCCGGGCACGGTGCGCTTCGAGGCGTATTACACGCTTGTCGGGTCGCGCCTGCGGCTCGATCTGTCGGCGCTGCCCGATGCCCCGACCCCGATCAACATGACGCAGCACAACTATTTCAATCTCACCGGTTCAGATACTGCGCTTGACCACATGGTCCACCTTCCTTCGGCGGTTGCGCATACCGCTTTCAGGACCGATCACGTCCCCACCGGCGCCATCCTGCCCGTAAACGGAACCGACCTGGACTTCCGGTCGCCGCGTCGCATGCGACAAGCGTCCGGACGTGGCGTCGACTACAATGTCAACTATGTGCTTGCCATGAACCGCAAGCTGTCGGATCCGGTCGCAACTGTCACCGGCGAGGACGGCGCCCTCGCTCTGAGGCTCTTCAGTGATCAGCCGACAGTGCAGTTCTATAACGGCTTTCTGACCGACGTTCCGGCAAAAGGACATCACGGCCGGCATTACGGCAAATATTCCGGCCTGTGTCTTGAGGACCAGTTTTTCCCCGACGCGGTCAATCACCTGCATTTTCCGTCCATCATCTGTTCGCCGGACGCGCCCTATCGTCATTGGTGCGAATTCGATATCAGTCCGCCGAAAACGGAACCGGATGCCCACATAATCATCTGAAAAACATCACGGAAAATCCCGCAATCCATCCGGTCGGCGTCATGAGCCTTGATGCCGGCAAACCGTTGTGGCCGATGTCGGATAATGCGGTCGAGTTCGGGCCCGATTGTCATCGCGGCGACGGCACGGCGTTTTGTCAGCAACATTTCTCACTTACTGGCAGCCGGGCTCTCGTCTCCATCGCTTCATGCGGACACGTGGTTTGCGTTGGTTTCGGCGAACGCACACATCGGCGTAGGGGTATGCGCATTGTCCTTTTGCGGCGGAGATATTTCCATCGGCAAGGCCAGCCAGTTTTCGGTGCAGGTGCTTCGGCGGTGAAGAAAGCGCGGCTTTTTCCATTCAAGGATGGATAGGCACATGACGGACACTGACTTTTTTTTGGAAGTTGGTTATGGTGTCATTTGCGTCAAATGCGGACTCCTGAGAAAAATCGAAGGCAAAATGCGAAAAACAACCGCTAAAATGAAGGCTCCCCCCAAATACGCCGACATGTCCCTGGCGCAGCAGCCCATGTTGGCCGAGCCCAGACGCATGAAAATTCTCGAATGGCTTCAGGAGGAAGGCAGCGCGCGGGTCCGGCATCTGTCGGGGGCATTCGGCGTTTCCGAAGCCACCATTCGCCAGGATCTCGAGAAACTCGAATCCGAAGGATTCATCACGCGCGAACATGGCGGCGCCTATCTCAAATCCGTTCCACAACAAGTGGAAACCATGAGCCTGCACCACGTCCAGAACATGGATCGCAAGCAGAAGATTGGTCGGCGTGCCGCGGCCCTGGTGGGCGATCGCGAGACGATCATTATCGATTCCGGCACCACAACCTCGCAATTTGCAGAAAATCTCAAGTCGCGACAGGAACTCAACATCATCACCAACGCTCTCAACATCGCGCTGATGCTGGGCGCCAATCCGGCCAACACCGTGCATATGCCCGCCGGTCAGTTCAAGGCGCCGACCCTGTCCTTGAGCGGTGAAAAATCGGCCGACTTCTTTGTCGGCATCTATGCGGAAAAGCTGTTTCTCGCCACGGCCGGCATTTCCTTCGACGCCGGGCTGACCTATCCGGCGATTGGCGACATCTACGTCAAGCGCGCCATGATCAAGGCGGCATCCAGGGTCTATCTTCTGGCCGATTCCACCAAGATCGGCCACACGTCCTTTTCCGCACTTGGCGGCGTCGAACTCGTCAACACGCTGATCACCGACGATGCGATTTCCGAAGAGCACCTGGCTGAATTCCGCGCCCGCGGCATCGAAGTGATCGTCGCGTCCTGACCAGCTATTTTTTCGCAAATCCACGAACGTTTGTCCCAGGGGCTTCGCATTTGCGTTGACTTGCGGATTGACCTTGCATAAACGTAATTAATCGCAAAAAAACGGAAGAACACGAAACTGGTTTTGATGCGAGGCGCTATAGGGCGCAGGGCAGGCGGGATGTCGGAAGACAAGGGCCGCCGCCTCGAAGGCGCAGCTGTGCCTGGGCGCCTGTTGGGTCGCTTTCCGAAGTGCAACCGATCTGCCTCGTAAGGCAGACACAAGAGGAGGATAAGACATGTCAAAGCTCGGCCGGGGCATTCTGGTGCCCATTTTCGGCGCGCTTATGCTCACTGCAAGCTATGCCCAGACGATGACCGACGTCGGAACGCCACGCGATGAGACGCTCATCGTGCAGACGTTCGACGGTCGCGCGGCCAATCCCGGTGCCCAGAATCCACTCAATTCCTATGCCATCTGGCGCGGTTTCCGCGAACTGGGCTGGGGGTATCTTTGGGAGATGGATACGGCAACCGGCCAATCCTATCCGGAACTCGCCGCCGAGATGCCGGAAGTGCTCAATGACGAACACACCCAGTTCCGCATCAAGATCCGTCCCGGCGTCTACTGGAGCGATGGCGTCGAGCTGACCACCGACGACTTTATCTATACGCTTGAAACCTCGTTCAAGTATCGCGACCAGCTGACCAATGTGCCGACTGTCGTCAATTACGTGAAGAGCTGGAAGAAGGTGGACGACTACACCTTCGAGGTCGAGACGGTTAAGCCGGCCTATGACTTCGCCACGGTCATGGGTGTCTACACCTGGGCGTCGGTCTTCATCGTCGTGCCCAAGCATGTTTTCGAGCCGCTCGGCGACAACGTGGTCACCTTCACCAATACGATGCCCGTCACCATCGGTCCTTACAAGCTCAAGGAATTCGATCCCAACGGCTTCTGGCATCTTTGGGAGCTGCGCGACGACTGGCAGCGTTCGGCGCGGGGCAATATGAGCAAACCCAAGGCGAAATACGTCCTTTACAAGGATTTCGGCACCGAAGAAACGCGTGCAATGGCTCTCGTGCAGAACCAGTACGACATCGACACCTTCATGAGCCCGGACACGATCGCCGCGGCGCAGGCGCGAAACCCGAAGATCGAGACCTTCTCGCCGACCTTCCCGTATCACGACATGAACGATGCGTGCGCCTACGGCATTCTGTTCAACCAGATGAAGTCGCCCTACGACAAGCCCGAGGTACGTTGGGCTCTGGCACTTTCGCTCGACCTTGAAAAAGTAGGTATCAGTGCATTGAGTGGCCAGATCAAGGCCGCGCCGCTGCCCATGCCCGACACGCCGATCACCAGCAAGCTCTATTACGATCCGCTTGCCGATTTCCTCAAGAACCTGACCTTGTCGGATGGCTACAAACCGTTTGACGTGGATTTCAGCTCCAAGCTCGTCGACGAGCTGGCCACCCAGGGCATCGACACCTCGAAACTGCCGACGGGCGACGCCGTGCGCGACGGTTTTGGTCTCGGTTGGTGGAAATATGATCCCGAAGAGTCCGAAAAGCTGCTGGCTTCGGTCGGCATGAAAAAGGGCGCGGACGGCTTCTACACCCTGCCGGACGGCTCGCCCTGGGTCTTCGAGTTCACCATCCCCGGCGACTGGAACAAGGTCATGCAGCGGATTGGTTTCTCTGTCGCCGACAGCTGGCGCCAGGCTGGCTTCAACGTGAATGCCCGTCAGGCGGATAATGGTGAATTCAACACCATTCAGTACACCAACTCGCGTCTGGACGTGCAGTTCAACTGGTCGAACCTTTGCGTTTACAACTCGAACTGGCGGAACGACTGGCGTCAGTTCACGCCGTCCTATCTCAAGCCCGCGGACTCCACCGACCAGCTCAGTGGCAACTATCTCCGCATCAGGGACGAGAGGATTTTCGACATCGTCGATGAGAGCGCCAATCTGGAAACGGATTCGCAGGAATTCATCGAAAATGGCCGGCAGATCGCAAAATATATCACACAGGATATGCAGGCGATTAACCTGATAAACATCCCGACGACGATCCCGACCAACAGCACATATTGGACGAACTACAGCAAGCAGAACAATTTCTATGCTGCGCCCTATACGTGGTGGAGTTCCTTCAAGAAGACTGTTGAGAACATAGAGCCGACTGGCCAACACTAACCAACCCACGGAACGGGGCGATCCCGGCTTCGGGATTGCCCCACCTCTCATTCCGACAAAGAGATGTCTTATGGGTGCTCTGAAATACGTTGCCAAACGTGTATTTTTGTTCTTCGCAGTCCTGTTCGTGGCAATATCGATAACCTTTCTATTGCCCCGCATGATGCCGACCAACCCGATCGACGGGTATATCGGGCAGATTCAGAGCCGGGCAAATGGATCGCTTACCCCCGAAGCGATCGCCGAATTGCGCGTCAATCTGGAAGAGCTTTACGGCCTTAATGGCGATCTGTTCAGTCAGTATCTGTCATACATGAAGCGCGTGATCATCGACTTCGATTTCGGACCCTCGTTCACCTACTATCCGGAACGCGTCTCGACGATGATCATGAATGCGTTGCCCTGGACCCTGGGGCTCTTGCTGACATCGACCTTCATCGCCTGGCTTTTGGGCAACATGGTGGGGCTGGTTGCCGGCTATTTCTATCAGAAGAAAGCCGCGTCCATCCTCGAATTCATCGGCATCCTGCTTTACCCCATCCCCTATTACATTCTCGCCGTAACGCTGCTGCTGTTACTGGCTTACGTCTTTCCCGTCTTCCCGTTATCGGCAACCTTCCCGGTCGGTCCGCTGACCTTGGAGAAGCTGGGCACGATTATCTACAACTCGCTGTTGCCGGCGCTGACGCTGGTACTGGCCGGCTTCGGCTGGAACATCCTTTCCATGAAGGCGCTGGCGGTGGCCACCATCGAGGAACCCTATGTCGTTTACGCGCGGCTCAAGGGGACGTCCAACTGGACCCGGATGGTGCGCTACGTGTTCCGCAATGCGCTGCTGCCCCAGGTGACGGCGCTGGCCCTGTCGCTCGGCATGGTCTTCAACGGCGCGTTGCTGACCGAGATGATCTTTTCGTATCCCGGCATCGGTCTGATCATGCGAACCGCGGCCAATGGCGGCGATTATAATGTGCTTTACGGCGCCATTACGCTGTCGATCATCGCGGTGGCGGCGGCAGGCCTGGTGATCGACCTTCTCTATCCTCTTCTTGATCCGAGGATCCGGCACAAATGACCATCGAGTCCAATACGGCCAAGATGGCCACACCCACCTCGAGTCGGGACGCGAGCTGGAGCCTTTCGAGCCTGCTCTGGCTTCTGAACGGGCGTCTCGCGCTCGGCTTGATCATCCTGATCGTCATGGGTCTGGGAAGTTTCATTCTCCCGGTTTTCGTTCCGGTCGATCCCTCGATCCAGTCAACCTATATGCGCAATCTGCCAATGTCCGGCGCGCACTGGCTCGGAACCAACGCGCTGGGGCAGGACATTTTCTGGTTCCTGGTCTTTTCGGTGCGAAATTCCCTGATACTCGGCGTTCTGGTCGGCATCGGCGTGACCATCATCTCGACGGTCGTCGGACTCAGTGCCGGTTATATCGGCGGCAATTTCGAACGTCTGGTGATGCTGGTCGTCGATACGTTCATCACCATTCCGCTTCTGCCCATCCTCATCATCATGGGCGCCCTGATCCGGGGCAGCACCTCGTTCCTGACGGTCGGCGTCATCATCACCATCTTCGGCTGGGCCTGGAACGCCCGCACGATCAGATCCATGGCGTTGTCCATAAGGGAGCGGGAGTTCATCAACATGGCGCGGTTCTCCGGCGCCCGGACGCGGGATGTCCTGCTGCGTGAAGTGTTCCCTTATGTGTCGGCCTATATGCTGGTCGGGTTCATCAACACCATTTTGTTCGCCATCAATACGGAAGCGACGCTTGCGGTGATCGGCCTGTCCAAGGTCGAGGTGCCAACGCTTGGCTCGATCATCTTCTGGGCGCTCAACTACAACGCCCTGTTCACCGGGAACTATGTCTGGGTCGTCGCCCCGATCGTTGCGACCGTCCTGCTGTTCCTCGGCCTTTTCCTTACCTCGACCGGCTTCAATGCCGCTTTCGCAAGCAAGCGTGGTGTCGCATGATCCACATCAATAACGTCGTCGCCAGTTATCGGACCGGTCGCGGTTCCATCAATGCGGTGGACGGTGTCTCCGTCGATATTCCCAATGGCTGCATTGTCGGCATTGCTGGTGAATCCGGTTGCGGCAAGTCCACGCTGATGAAGGTGATCTATGGCGATGTCGTTTCGCCGTTGCACCTGTCCGCCGGCGGCATCGAATACGGTTTCGACAATGCCGATGGAGAGCCGGTCACGAGTGCGAACATCCGCGCGGAATGGTTCAACCGCATTTCCTACATTCCCCAGAGTTCGATGAATTCGCTCAATCCGGTGGTGCGCATCCGCGAGCAGTTCATCGATTTTCCCGGCAATGACCCGAACAAGAAACGCGTGCTCGAAAAGGTCCGGGACTATATCGGCAAGCTCGGCTTGCCGGCGGAATCCCTTGATTCCTACCCCCACCAGCTTTCGGGCGGCATGCGCCAGCGCATGATGATCGCCATGGCGACCTTCTTCCAGCCGGAACTGATTCTTGCCGACGAGCCGACGACCGCGCTCGACGTGGTGGTGCAAAAGGAAATCCTGATGCTCCTCATGGATCTGCAGGAGCAGATGGGCAACACCATCATGCTGGTGTCCCACGACATGGGCGTGCATTACCAGGTCACCAACCGAATGCTCATCATGTATGCGGCCAAGGCTGTCGAATATGGCGATTCCGAAAGCGTCTTTTCAAAGCCGTTGCATCCCTATACGCGCCTCCTGATCAATTCGCTGCCGACCATCGGCGACGAACGGGCGCGCGAGGGTATTCCCGGCAGTCCGCCCAGTCTGTGGGGCACGTTGAAAGGGTGCCGCTTCGCCGACCGCTGTCCGTTTGCGACGGCGCGCTGCCATAGCGAGGAGCCGGCGCTCACGGAACATCTGCCCGGCCATTTTGCCGCCTGTCACAATATCGGCACAACGGCCGTTTCGGCGGGAGGTGCGTCATGACGATCGTGCTCAAGACCGAGGGTCTCAACAAGATCTACAAGCTGGGTGGATTTGTCCGCAAGAAAACCGTACGCGCGCTCGACAATGTCAATCTCAACATCGAGAGCGATCACCCGGTCATCATCAGTGTCGTCGGCGAATCCGGCAGCGGCAAGACCACTCTGGCCAAGACCCTGTTGCGCCTCATCGAGCCGACGTCCGGTCGCGCCATCGTTTATGACGAGGTCGTCGCCGGCGACGGCAAGAAGCCCCTGCACCAGGATTTTCTGGGCTCGCTTCAGCCGATCTTCCAGAATCCCTTCGAGGCTTTCAGCCGTTATCGCCCAGTCGACGCCTATCTTCACGAGACGGCCAGCCGGGTTGCCGGGCTGAAAGGCGACGATGTGAAGAACGCGGTGGCAGAGGCCCTGTCCGAGGTCGGGCTCGACTATGCCGATGTGCATGGCAAATACACCAACCAGTTCTCCGGCGGGGAGTTGCAGCGCGTTTCCGTGGCCCGCGCGCTCATCCCGCACCCGAACCTGATCGTGGCCGACGAACCGGTGTCGATGATCGATGCCTCCCGGCGCATGATCATTATTAATCTGTTCAGGCGTCTGCGTGACGAATCCGGCCGGAGCTTTTTGTACATCACCCATGATCTCGCCACCGCCTACTACATTTCGGACTATGTGGCCGTAATGAACAAGGGGCAGATCGTGGAGTTCGGAACGGCGCACGAGGTGATGTCCAATCCCCGGCACGACTACACGAGGCTGTTGCTCAGTTCGATCCCGACCACGCGAAATCGCTGGAGACCGAGAGCGGCAACGGCCGTCAGCTAATCAAACGGATCGGCATCAAATCGCCGGCGCACATTTCTTTGGGAGTCCAAAATGTCCAGCACAGCAAGAACCTCCGGCGACGCTTCGCTTTGGGGGACGTTCGAAATCGCCATGGAGGGGCCGTCCACCGGCAATCCTTATGTCGAGGTGGACCTGTCCGTCGTGTTCCGGCAGGGCGAACGCGAGATCAGGGCGATGGGCTTTTACGATGGCGACGGCGTTTATAAAGCGCGACTGTTGCCGGATGCCGTCGGGCTCTGGAGCTTTGTCACCTCCAGCACGGCCAAGGCGCTCGACGGCATAAAAGGCACATTCACGGTCGGGCCCGCCAAGCCGGGTCATCATGGACCGGTTCGCGTCGCCAACACCCACCATTTCCGCTATGCCGACGGGACCCGCTACATCGCGATCGGAACCACGGCCTATGTGTGGAACCTGCAGGGCGACGCGACGGAGGCCGAAACGCTCAAGACGCTTGCCGGCGCGCCCTTCACCAAGATCCGCATGTGCGTGTTTCCCAAGCACTATCGCTACAACCAGAACGAACCGCAGGGCTATCCGTTCGCGCTTGTGACCAAAGGCGCGAGTTCCTGGCCCGCAACGATAGAAGACTCGGGTTGGGCGTTCGATTTCGACCGTATCGAGCCGGCCTATTTCCGTCATCTCGAACAGCGCATCAACGATCTGGCGGCCCTCGGCATCGAGGCCGACCTCATCGTCCTCCACCCCTATGACCGCTGGGGATTCTCCGAAATGAGCGCGGCCCAGGACGACCGTTATCTCAGCTATCTGGTGGCGCGTCTGGCTGCGCTGCCGAATGTCTGGTGGTCGATGGCCAACGAATATGATTTCATGCAGAACAAGTCGCAGGCCGATTGGGAACGCATGATCGACTTGGTCAGCGACACCGATCCCCATGGCCATCTCCTGTCGATCCATAACGGTTTCGCGCCGTTCGATTACACTCACCCGAAGATCACCCATGTCAGCATCCAGCGCTCCTATACGGAACGGTGCCTGGATTGGCGCGAGACCTTCGGAAAACCGGTCTCGGTCGACGAATGCCAGTACGAAGGCGATATCGCCGAAGGCTGGGGGAACATCTCGGGACGCGAACTGGTTCACCGCTTCTGGAAGGGCACGGTTGGTGGCGGCTACGTCACCCATGGCGAGACCTTCTACAATGACAGCGAAACCCTGTGGTGGGCCAAAGGCGGCAAGCTGGTCGGGGAAAGCGTCGCACGCATCGCCTTTTTGCGGCGCATTCTCGAAGAGGGACCGGATGAGGGTCTCGATCCGATCAAATCCAGCAGTCCCTACCGCACCTTCAAGGCTGGCGGGATCGACAAGGTCACGCTGGCCCAACTCATCGAACCGGCGCCGGGCGAGGAGAGCTGGTCGCGTGCGTCCATGCAATATGCGACGGCGGGGCAGGAGCATAGCTACTATCTCAGCTATTTCGGCGAGAGCCAGCCTTTCGAAGTCGAAGTTCCGGTGCCGCCGGAAGAGCGTTACGACGCGACGCTGATCGACACCTGGGAAATGACCGAGACCCCGATCGCAACCGGCGTGACGCGCGGGCAGGTGCTGCATATAGCGTCAAAGCCGTATCAGGCCCTGTTGCTCCGGCGTTCATAGGCTCAAAATAAAGGCCGTCGGGAAGGACGAAATGGCCAACGCGCCTTTTGCCAAACGGGATGCTTTCGAGTTGGCGCGCGACGACCCGGGCGCCAACAACCCTTGTCTCGATGTCAGCCTGGAGGTGGTTTTTGCCAAGGAAGGCCGTCAGGTCCGGGCACGGGGTTTTTTATGACGACGAGAGGACCTGCCGCATTCGGTTTATGCCGGACGCCGAGGGTGCGTGGCGCTCTGTCACCTACCAGGCCGTGGGTCAGCCATGCCTGCTTCGGCGAACACCAGCCGGCCCAGCGGACCACCGGCCTGCTGGTCGATAGGGGCGCGTGCGAGGTCGACGTCATCGACACCTGATGAGCATCGCGCCGCTGGTCGTGTATCCGATGCGTTGTGGCAGTGTCGTCGGTGGCAGGCCGGACGCCGCCTATGGCGTTTGCCTGCCCGGTCGGCTCGAAGGTGCGTCTTGCCGAATGTCACACCATTGCTCTGTCGAGACTGTTTTCCCGTCGCGCTCCTGCTCCGGGTGTCGGCGCAGACCGGGAACGACCGGACCGGCACCGCTTCTCTGATGAGCCATGCCAAGCCCGACGAGCCCACCGGCGTTGATCCTACTTGGTTCCAGCGACCGGCTAACCGCGATCTGTGAGGCCGGGCTTTTGGCGGACGTATGGGCAAAGGCAGGCATTCCTTTGCGAATTCGACTATGTCGAGGACCCCGATCATGGTTTTTTCGCATCTATGCCGTGCCGATCAGGCCACGTGTCAGTGCTTTTTTTAAAAAGTGTCCGCGAGGCGCGAACCGGTGGGTTCCGTTGGTATCGCGATTTGCCGCGCCGGTGTTTCGATTTATGCTGAATTGGTGCATTGTTTTTTGGAGCTTTTGCACCGGAAAACGTGTTTCCGATTGGAGACCGGCAACAGGCCGATGAGCTAATGATGAGGTTTTTGGCTGACTTAGAGGGCTGTTATCCCAAGAGTACGGCCATCGCCAAAGCGATTGCAAAATCGCAGAAGTTCCGCTAAAAAACGCAATCATACGAAAAAGATCGAAGGTTGGTCATATTGCCTGACCACAGAATTCGTCTCAGGAGGAAGGCACAATGAGAACGGCTCAACGCAAGGTAACCTTGGGCGTGATCATCGGCTCGCGCGCGTTTTTCAACCCGGCGCCGTGCCGTCAGGCGCGCGACGAGGTGCTGGCGCAGCTCGAGGCCCTTGGTATTGGGGCGGTCATCCTGCCGTATGAAGCAACGCCCAATGGTGCCGTCCAGTCGATCGACGACGCCAAACTCTATGCCGAGCATTTCAAGATCCATCGCGACGATATCGATGGCCTCGTGATCTGCCTGCCCAATTTCGGCGACGAGATCGGCATTGCCGAACTGGTGAACCGCGCCAAGCTCGACGTGCCGATCCTGTTGCAGGCGTCGAACGACGAATTCGACAAGGTCGACGTGGCGTCCCGGCGCGATGCGTTCTGCGGCAAGCTCTCGGTTGCCAACAATTTCTGGCAATACGGGGTGCCGTTCACCGAAACCACCCACCACACCGTCGATATCGGTGGGGCTGAGTTCAAGGCCGATCTCGAACGGTTCGCGCGGGTGTGCCGTACGGTGCGCGGGCTCGGGACGGCACGGATCGGTTCGATCGGCGCCCGGACGACGCCATTCCAGACCATGCGTCATTCGGAACGGCTCCTGCAGGCCTCCGGCATCACGGTGGTTACGGTCGATTTGAGCGTGTTGCTTGCCGCGACCGAAAAGATCAAGGACGACGAGCCCGATCTCAAGGCCGTTCTCGACCGCATCAAGGGGTATGGACGGATTCCGTCCCATATCGAGGCTGCCCAGATCACAAAGCAGGCCAAATGGACGCTCGCGGTCAATCGCTGGATTATGGAAAACGAATGCGACGCCTCGGCCATCCAGTGCTGGGATTCGCTCCAGAAGAACTGGGGCTGCGCAACCTGTCTGACCATGTCGATGATGGGCGAAGACCTGATGCCTTCGGCCTGCGAGGTCGACGTGATGGGCGCGGTCTCGATGTATGCGCTGACGCTAGCCGCCGCGGCCCCCGCCGCCATCCTCGACTGGAACAACAATTACGGCGACGAGGAAGACAAGTGCGTGTGCACCCATTGCGGCAATTATCCCAAGAGCTTTCTGGGGGTCACCCCGGAAATCTCCGAACTCGACATTCTGGGAGCGACGCTCGGCAAATCCCGTTGCTTCGGCGCCGTCAAGGGCAAGGTCAAGGCTGGCGACATGACCTATTTCCGCCTGTCGACCGATGACCGCAACGGCACCATGAAGGCCTATCTCGGCGAAGGAGCGCTGACGGACGATCCCTATGGCATGGATGGCGGCATCGCCGTTACCGAGGTCGCGCACCTGCGCCAACTGATGCGGTTCATCACCCAGAATGGTTTCGAACATCACGTGGCGATGGTGCGCGGGCACTATGCCGACATCGTGAACGAGGCGGCGACGCGCTATCTCGGGTGGCCGGTTTACTATCACGGCGGCGTGCCCGAACCGAAGCTGTTCATGCCCAACCGCTTCTAGAGCGTTTCCAGGACAAGTGGATACCGCTTGCCCGCTCGGAAACGCGACAAAACAAGATGTTAGAGCAAATCACCCGATCAGCCAATACGTGATCTGCTCTTGAGCGCAAAGACGCAAAGGACGACGCGCGGACCTAAAAAACGTCCGCGCCTGACAGGAAGACAGAGCTTGATGAACATGGTTGCCAAGATCGAAGACAAGCTTGAATTGATCCGGGAAAGGGCGCTGTGGATACGGCGGCGCGCCTTCCGGATGGTCTTCGAAAAGCAGCTCGGACATCCGGGTGGTGACTTTTCGGCCGCCGATATCGTCGCCACCCTCTATTTTGGCGTGTTGCGTTACGATCCCAAACGGGCGGATTGGCCGGAACGGGATCGATTCGTGATGTCCAAGGGCCATGCGACGGGCACGCTTTATTCCGGCCTCGCGGCCGCGGGGTTTTTCCCCGAGGACTGGCTCGATACCTACATGCTCAACCATTCGAAGCTGAATGGTCATCCGAACCGCAATTACGTGCCGGGCGTTGAAACCAATACCGGCCCGCTCGGCCACGGTTTTCCGGTTGCGGTCGGCATTGCCATCGCCGCGCAGATCACCGGCGCGAGCTATCGCACCTTCGTGCTGACGGGCGATGGCGAGCAGCAGGAAGGATCGAACTGGGAAGCGGCGATGACCGCCGGCAACCGCAAGCTTTCCAGCCTGACCCTGATCATCGACCGGAACCGGTTGCAGCAGGGTGCGGGCACCGAGGAAACCAACGGTCTTGATCCGCTCGATGACAAGTACCGTGCCTTCGGCTGGGAGGTGGTCGAGGTGAACGGACATGATTACGGCCAGTTGCTCGACGTGCTCGGCGCACCGGTCGGCAAGCGCGAAAAACCGCTTTGTGTCATTGCCAACACCATCAAGGGCAAAGGCGTATCCTTCATGGAAAACCAGGCGAGATGGCATCATGGCGTGCCCAATGCCGAACAGTTCGCGCAGGCGATGAGGGAGTTGGTGTAATGGTTGCGGCAGCAACAGCGAAGGCGGATCTGTTCGATTGCCGCAAAGCCTGGGCGGCGACGATCGAAGAGCTCGCCGAACAGGACGAGCGCATCGTCGTGGTGGTCAACGATTCGGTCGGATCGTCCAACCTGAACGGGTTTTTCAAGAAATTCCCGAAGCGCACCGTCAATGTCGGCATCGCCGAACAGAACATGGTCGGGGTCGGTGCCGGTCTGGCCAATGGCGGCCGCATCCCCTTTGTATCCGCTGCCGCCTGTTTTTTGACCGGACGCGCCCTAGAGCAGCTCAAGGCCGACATCGCCTATGCCGGCTTCAACGTGAAACTCGTCGGCCAGTCCTCGGGCATCGCCTATGGCGAACTCGGCGCCACCCATCATTCCATCGAGGATTTTTCCTGGCTGCGCGCCCTCAGGAACATCACCGTCATCGTTCCGGCCGATCCGTTCGAAACGGACGCTGCGGTCAGGTGGGCGGCAACCTACAAGGGATCGGTCTTCATTCGCCTGTCGCGCATGCCGGTGCCAATGCTCGATGCCATCGACACCGAATTCGTGCCGGGCAAGGCGCGCCTGATCCGCGCCGGAAGCGACGTCTGCATCATCGCCAATGGCACGACCGTCCACCTTGCCGACGAGGCAGCCCAGGTTCTCGAGAATGAAGGCGTTTCGGCGCGGGTTCTCGACATGCATACGCTCAATCCGCTCGACGAGGAGGCCGTTCTGGCCGCCGCGCGCGAAACCGGAGCCATCGTCACCGTCGAAGAAGCGCTGGTGACTGGTGGGCTCGGTGGTGCCGTGGCCGAGACCACCTCCTCCCAGGTGCCGGTCCCCGTCGAGCGGATCGGCTTTCCCGGCTTTCTGCCCACCGGAAGTGTCGATTTCCTGTTCAAGGAGAACGGGCTGAGCCCGGTTGGCATCGCGGCGGCGGCGCGCTGCGCCATCAATCGGAAAAGGGTGTAGGCCCGTGCGGATTCTTGCCATCGATCAGGGCACGACCAATACCAAGGCGCTCGTCGTCGACGAAACCGGCGCCATCCATGCACGCGCCTCCGCCCCCTCGACGTCCAGCTATCCCCATCCCGGATGGGCCGAGCAATCGGCAAAGGGCATCTGGCAGGCCACCCGCACGGTGATCGACGCCGTTGCGGCAAAGGTGGGGCCCGGGACCATTGCGGCCATCGCCATCTCCAACCAGCGCGAAACCATTATTGCCTGGGACAGCGAGACCGGCGAGCCGGTCGGACCGGCAATCCTCTGGCAGGACAGCCGGACCGCCGGGACCTGCGAAACGCTGGTCGCGAATGGACACAATGCCGAGGTCGAAGCCCTGACCGGGCTCGGGATCAACCCCATGTTTCCGGCCGCCAAGATCGGCTGGATCCTGCGGAACCGCCCCGAGGCCAGCAGTCTCGCCGACGCCGGCCGCTTACGCATCGGTACAGTCGATGCCTGGCTTTTATGGAATCTCACCGGCGGCGTACGTTTCGCCACGGATCATTCGAACGCCTCGCGCACCCAGCTTTTCGACACCGGACGCCTTATGTGGAGCGAAAAGCTGTGCCGTCTGTTCGGTGCCAGACCCTCCCACCTGCCCGAACCTCTCGCGTCCGATGCCCGTTTCGGCGAAACCGCCGCCGGTGTGACCATTTTGCCGGAAGGCATTCCGGTGCAGGCCATGATGGGGGACAGCCATGCCGCGCTTTACGGCCATGGCATCAGGGAGCCGGGCAGCGTCAAGGCGACCTATGGCACCGGTTCGTCGCTGATGACGCTGACATCCGGGCGCGTGGCCTCGCAGCACGGCCTGTCCGGAACCATCGGCTGGACCGACCGCAACGGCACGGCCTATGCGCTTGAAGGCAACATCATCGTCTCCGCCCAGGCGGCCGCCTATATGGGAACGCTTCTGGGTATCGGCGATGCCCGGGCGCTTTCCGATCTGGCCCAGACCGTTCCCACGGCCAATGGCACCGTCTTCGTTCCGGCCCTCGCCGGTCTCGGTGCGCCCTATTGGGACGAGCGCGCCACCGGTACGATTTCCGGAATGACGCATGGCACGACGCCAGCCCATCTCGCCCGCGCTACATTCGAGGCCATCGCCAACCAGATCGCCGATGTTTTTGCCGCGATGCAGGCCGATGCCGGGCTGCCGCTTAAAATCCTGCGGGCGGATGGCGGCGCGTCGTCCAATGGTTTTCTGATGCAGCTTCAGGCCGACCTCATTGGCCATCCGGTCGACCGTGCTGAAATCGAGGAAGTCGGGGCGCTCGGCGCCGCCGCCATGGCCTTTGGCGCCCTGGGCGTTGAAACGCGTTTCGATGCCGGCACCACGCGTTTCGAGCCGCAAATGGACGCCTCGGAAGCCGCCGCTATTCGCAATACCTGGCACGATGCCATGCGCCACGTGCTCGCCTGAAGCATCGGGCGCGAAAACGGGCACGCAATGACGGCGTGGGTTTTCTCCCAGGACGTGAAGTCCTTGCGGTTGCTTTTTTCAAAAACAGCCGAAAGGCCATGATTGCTGTCAAAAAGGGGGCCGGTTTGTGTGACAGTTGGAAAAACCCGCTACCGGTCAGCCGTCCTGAAACAGATCTGTCATCGATCCGATTCTAGAGTGTTTTCAGCAAAAGTGGATACCGGTTCACCGGTTCGGAAATGCGACAAAACAAGAACTTGGAGCCTTTCACTGTTTCCGTGAAACAGTGAAAGGCTCTAGTTAGTGACTCGATCTCGGCCGATGGCGACCGACAATGGGAGATGAAGACGATATGTTGACAGCGTTCGGTCGGCCGGGCCGTTTTTTCAAGGGCAATCTTCACGGGCACTCGACCGGCTCAGATGGTGTGAAATCGCCGGCTGATGCCTGCGCCGCTTACCGCGAAAAAGGCTATGATTTCACGGTTCTTTCCGATCATTTCCTGGACGAGTTCGGTTTTCAGATTACGGACACGCGCCCCTTCCGCACCGAGACCTTCACCACGATCATCGGCGCCGAGCTTCATGTGCCGAACACGTCTCGTGGCGAACTCTGGCACATCCTTGCGGTTGGCCTGCCTTTCGACTTCGCGAAACCCTCGGATGGCGAAACCGGCCCGCAACTGGCCCGGCGCGCCCGAAAGGCCGGTGCCTTCGTCGCGCTGGCCCACCCGCACTGGTACCAGCTGCAGCTTGAGGACGGACGGACGCTCGATGCGGCGCATGCCGTCGAAGTCTACAATCACACGAGCCAGGTGCATTGCGATGCCGGTGACGGTCTGGTGATGCTCGACGCTTTGCTCAGCGCGGGTCAACGACGCCTGGCGATCGCGGTGGACGACAGCCACTGGATGGATGGCGATGCCTTCGGCGGCTGGGTCATGGTCAAGGCGGAAGCCAATACGCCCGAGGCCCTGCTCTCAGCGCTCAGAAACGGGGCCTTCTACGCTTCGCAGGGACCGGAAATCCACGACATCCGCCGCGAGGGCAACGACCTCGTCATCGCCTGTTCGCCGGCTAAAACGATCATGCTCAACGGGCCGGGCATGCGGCATGCCTATGCCCATGCCGGAACCGAAGGCGGCCATCTGAACGAAGCGCGCCTGGATCTGACGCCGTTTCTCGGCTCCTGGTGCCGGTTGGCCGTCGCCGATGCCGAGGGGCGCCGGGCGTGGTCCAACCCGTTATGGCTCGACTAGAACGCCTTAAGGACAAGTGGATACCGGTCGTTCGTCCGGAAACGCGACAAGACAACGAGTTCAGACGCGTGAAGCGTTTTTCGTGAAAAGCTGAATAAACCTCGCGCGATGAGCCGGCGTCCACTTTTTCGCACCTTGCTCCGGCAAAAGACCTGTGCTCGGCGCCCGATGGCGCCGGTTCCGGTTTGTGTTCAAATGTGTCCAAAAGTACTTATACATGAAGAAATGTATACTTGACGCGTCAAGCACCTCCCGTATTTTTGCAATCGTTAAATTACGATGCATTCTCGAGGGGGCCTCTGATGGCGGCATTGGTACGAACGGGGGCCGGATTGGCCCTTGGGGGGATTTCGCTTGCGCTGGTCCTGATTGCGGGCGGCGTGCTCTATCAGGCCTTTGAGCAAGGCGCCGCGCCAGGCGTTGCAAAAGTGCCGCGCGAAAAGCTCTATGCGGTCGAAGTCGGCACGCTGACGGCCGAAACGGTGACGCCGGTCATCACCTCCTACGGCCATCTTGTCAGCGGTCGCACGCTGGAGTTGCGCAGCGCCGTTGCCGGTCCACTGATCGAACTTGCACCTGGTTTCCGCGACGGCGGTTCGATTGCGGCGGGCGAGGTGCTGTTCCGCATCGATCCGGCGAAACTCGAAAGCGCCCTGTCCTTCGCCAGGGTCGATGTCGCCGAAGCCGAGGCCGATCTGGCCGAGGCCCGGTCCGGGCTCGAACTGGCAAAACTCGAAGTAGACGCGGCCCAGAGTCAGCTCGATCTGCGCCGTCAGGCGGTTGCCCGGCAGGAAGACCTGCGCGCGCGCGGCGTCTCCACCTCGGCCGAGGTCGAAACCGCCGCCCTGGCCCGCGCCGCCGCCGAACAGACGCTGGTCAACCGTCGCCAGGTGGTGGCGGCGGATGAAGCGCGCGTCGATCAGGCGCAAATCGCTGTCGAACGGAGTCAACTTGCGCTTGGCGATGCCAATCGCGCCCTGACCGATGCCACGGTCACCGCGCCGTTTGCCGGCATCATCAGCGCGCCCGACGCCATGATCGGTCGTTTGGTCGCGGTCAACGAAATGCTCGGCATGCTGATCGATCCCTCCGAAATGGAAGTCTCCTTCCGCCTGAGCAAGAACCAGTTTTCCCGCCTGCTCGATGCGACCGGCCAGTTGAACCGCACGGCGGTCACCGTCCTCGTCCAGTCCGGCAAGACCGAAACCGAGATCAAGGCAACGCTCGATCGGGCCGGCGCCGAAGTCGGGGACGATCAGATCGGCCGGCTGGTCTATGCGCGGCTGACCGATCCCGACCCGAAAAGCGTCAAGCCCGGCGATTTCGTCACGGTCAGGATCGCCGAAACGCCGCTCGACGGTGTCGCGCAAATTCCGGCAAGCGCCGTCAGCGCCGACGAGCGCATTCTGGTTGTCGGCGAGAACAACCGCCTCGAGGAAATCGCCGTTATGCCGGTGCGCAACCAGGGCGACACCCTGATCGTGTCCGGCGTTCCGTTCGGCCGTCACTATGTGCGGGCCCGCGCCCAGCAGCTTGGCGCCGGCATCCAGGTCGACCCCATCATCGCCGCTGACCCGGAAAACGCCGCAAAGGGCGCCCGCGCCCGCAGCGAGCACCGCCCCGTCCGAACCGGACACCATCGCGCTCGACGATGAACGTCGCGCCGCCATCATCGCCTTTGTCAACGCCTCGACGACGATGAAACCGGACATGCGCGAAAAGTTCCTTGAAGAGCTGTCGCGTCCCGACGTGCCACGCGCCACGGTCGAAAAATTCGAGTCCAAGATGGCGGAGGGCCAGTGATGATCGAGGCTTCGGGGGCGTCGGGCGGCATCCTGACCTATTTCACCCGCCACCGTACGGCGGCGAGTCTTTTGATGGTGGTCATGCTGTTGATCGGCCTTGTGGCCGCCAGCAAGATCCGATCCCAGTTCTTTCCGGATGTCGTCATCGACACCGTGACCGTCACCGTCAACTGGGATGGTGCGGGGCCGGAGGATCTCGATACTGCCGTCGTGGCCCTGCTCGATCCGGCTTTGTCGAGCGTCGAAGGCGTGACCGGCACCACGGCCGTTTCCAAGGAAGGTTCGACGACCCTCACGCTGGCCTTCGAGCCGGGCTGGGATCTCGGACGCGCCACCGACGATGTCAAGGCGGCGGTCGACAGCGTCCGGACCCTGCCGGACGGGACCGACACTCCGGTCGTCAAGCGTGGCGCCTGGAAAGACAAGGTGACGGAGGTCGTGATATCCGGCCCGATCTCGCCCGATCAGCTCGGCCGTATCGGCGACGAGTTCGTTGCAACGCTCTATCGCGCCGGCATCACCCGCACCGCCATCACCGGCGTTTCTGCGCCCCAGATCGAAATTGCCGTGCCCGAACTGGCGCGCGTGCGCAACGATCTGGCGCTCAAGGACGTGGCCGACGCCATTGCTGCCCAGATCGCGACCCGGCCGGCCGGCGATGTCGCCAACGGGTCGGCGCGCTTGCGGGCCGGCACACAAAGCCGCGCCGCCGAGGACATCCGCAACATGGTCGTGCGCGTCAATGTCGATGGCTCCAAGCTGACGGTGCGCAACATCGCCAGTGTCACGGTCACCGGAACCGACGCCGGTCGCGCCTATTTCTTCAACGATCAGCCGGCCGTGCTCATCCGGGTCGACCGGATGGCAGACGGCGATGCCATTCGCATGGAACAAACGGTCAGGCGCCTGGCCGATGAAGTGAGACCCAGCCTGCCGGCTGGCACCGACATCCGTTTGATCAACGCCCGCGCGCAGGACATCACCACCCAGCTCGACATTCTTCTGAACAACGGGCTGCAGGGCCTCGTCCTGGTGCTTTTGGTATTGTTCCTATTCTTGTCGGCGCGTACCGCCTTCTGGGTGGCCATGGGCATTCCGGTGTCCATGCTGGCCGCCGTTGCCGTGATGTATGCGTTCGGCTTTACGCTCAACATGATGTCGCTGTTCGCGTTGATCATCACCCTCGGCATTGTCGTCGACGATGCCATCGTGGTGGCCGAGCATGCCGACTATCGGGCGCGACGTCTGGGCGACAGCCCCGAAAACGCGCCGGTCAATGCCGTTCGTCGCATGCTCGCGCCGGTCTTTTCCTCGACCGCGACGACGATTCTCGCCTTTATCGGCCTGTTGTTCATCGGCGGCAGTTTCGGCCGGCTGATCAACGAGATTCCGGTGGTCGTTTCAGCCGTGCTCGTCGCCTCGCTGATTGAGAGCTTTCTGATCCTGCCCAACCATATGAGTCACGCGCTTTCCGCCGGCAGGAAACCGAGCCTCATCGACAGGCCGTCTCTCTGGTTCAACCGCGGGCTCGCCCGCCTGACCGAGACGATTTTCGCCCCGCTCATGCGCCTGATCATCGCCGGGCGCTATCTCGTCGTGGCGTCCATGCTGGTTTTGTTGTCGCTGTCGGCTGCCGCGATCATCAAGGGCGATGTCGCCTGGTCTTTCTATACCGCGCCGGAAGCCGGCTCGATCACCGGCAATTTCGCCTTCCTGCCCGGCGCGACCCGCGACGACGCCCGCGATCTGACGCGCGAACTCGCCCGTGCCGTCGATGCGGTGGCAAAAAGCCATGAAGAAAAGTCGGGCACCTATCCGGTTGTTCACGCCCTGACCCAGATCGGCGGCACCGCCGCCAAGGGGCTGCCGGGACAGGAGACCATGGATCCCGATACGCTCGGTTCGATTGATATCGGGCTCGTCAGCGCCGACAGGCGCGATTTTTCGGCTCAGGATTTCGTGCGCGAGCTCACTGCCGAAATCGTCCGGCCCGCCGGCCTGGCGCTCCTGAGCTTCAGGACACAGGGCGCCGGTCCGGGCGGCGACAGCCTCGCGGTCAATTTCTACGGCGCCGACAGTTTCGCCCTCAAGGCCGCCGCGACCGATCTCATTACCGCCCTCGGGGCCTATCCGGAGGTGACCGGGTTGCAGGACAGTCTGCCTTACGGGCGCGAGGACATGGCGCTGGACCTGACGCCCGAAGCCGAGAATCTCGGCTTCACCACCGAGGCGATCGGCGCCGAACTCTTTTCCCGCCTCAACGGCATCGTCGCCGCCAGTTTTCCGGCCGGCACGCGCGCGACCAACGTGACCGTCGGCCTGCCCAGGGCCGAACTCGGGCCGGGTTTCCTCGAAAACACGCTTGTCCGCGCCCCGACCGGGGCCTGGGTCCCGCTCGGCGACATTGTCACGACGACGAGCAGTCTCGCCTTTTCCACCCTCAATCGTGAGAACGGACGCCAGCTCGTCACCGTTTCCGGTGCGCTGGCCGAAGGCAATCCGGAACGGGCGGCCGAAATCGGCGCGGCCTTGAAAAACGACATCCTGCCCGCCATTGCCAGCCGTCATGCTGTCGACTGGGATCTCGGCGGGCTTGCCGTGCAGGAACAGGATTTCCTGTCCGAAGCCGTGCTCGGCTTCCTTTTGTGCATTTTCGGCATCTATCTCGTGCTCGGCTGGGTGTTCGGGTCGTGGTGGACACCCCTCGTCGTCATGTCGGTCATTCCCTTCGGGCTGATCGGCGCGGTCTGGGGCCACATGCAGTTCGGCCTCGCGCTGTCGCTTTTCACCATTATCGGGCTCATCGGCATGTCCGGCATCATCATCAACGATGCCATCGTCCTGGTGACGAGCATAAAGAATTATGCCCGCACGCGCCCCATCGTTTCGGCCGCCATCGACGCCGCCAAGGATCGGCTCCGGCCCATTCTTCTGACCACGCTGACGACGGTCCTCGGCCTTGCCCCGCTCATGTACGAGCAAAGCCGGCAGTCGCTCTTCTTAAAACCGACCGTGGTGACGCTGGTCTATGGATTGTCGGTCGGGTTCTTCATCGTTCTGATGATGATTCCCTCGCTCATGGTCATCCAGAACGATATCGCCCGCGCGTTCAAAAGCCTTCGCCATGTGCTTGTCGGACGCCGTGTCGGATCGAGTGTCAGAAAGGGGGCCTGGCTGGCGACAGTGAGCGTTATCGGGCTCGATCTGGTGCTGATCATGCCCTGGGTCGTGACGGGCAGGGCACTGCCGCCGCTCGATGGCCTTGTGGGAACGCTGCCAGCCGGATTGGTGTCGCTCGGCGCCGCCGCTCTTTTAAGCCTTGTGGCCGGTCTGGCATTTGTCCTTCTGTCGAAACGGGAAAATGTCAAATCGGCCGGATAGGCATCGGCAGGTTGCCTTGCCCATCCCCCGACGTGTTAGGTTCATTTCCTCCAATCAAACCCGACCGCTCGCCGCACGGGGCCGGATGAAACTGGAAATGGAACATGGCGGATTTTGAGACTTTTTTATCAACACTGGCGAACTGGTTTTCCTGGGCGCCGGATTGGCTTGTCGCGGCGGTGCTCTATATCGTCTGCCTCGGCATCGCCTATTATCTGCATCGCATCATTTTCCGGTTTCTGACGCGTCTTGTCGTCGGGCGTGACCTTTTCTGGCGCTCGCTGGTTTCCCGGACACGGACATTGGGGCAGGTGGGGATGCTGTGCATCGGGCTTGCCACCGCCACCTCCTTCGCGCCGCTCGACGGGGCCGGGCTCGACATCGCCGGCAAGATCCTTCTGGTCGGGCTGATCGGCGTGGCCTTTCTCGCCGCACGCACGGCGCTCCATATCTGGACGACGCTGCATTTGCGGCGCTTCAAGCTCGGGTCCGACGACAATCTGGCGGCGCGCCAGCATGTCACCCAGATCAAGATTTTGAAAAAGACCGCCGACACGCTTCTGATCGTTGTCGGCATCGCCGCCATGCTGATGACCTTCGATGGCGTCCGCCAATACGGCATTTCGCTTCTGGCCTCGGCCGGCGCCGCCGGTCTCGTCGTCGGTTTGGCGTTGCAGCCCTTGATCAAGAACCTGTTCGCCGGCATTCAGCTCGCCATCACCCAGCCGATCCGTATCGACGACGTGCTGGTGGTCGAAGGCGAATGGGGGCGGGTCGAGGAAATCAGTTCGACCTATGTGGTGATCCGGATCTGGGATCTGAGGCGTCTCATCCTGCCGCTTTCCTATTTCATCGAAAAGCCGTTCGAGAACTGGACGCGGGAAGGCGCCCAGATCATCGGTACGGTCGAACTTTACTGCGATTATCAGGCGCCGGTTCAGGCGATCCGCGACAAGGCGCGCCAACTGGTCGAAGCCTCGACGCTCTGGGACGGGGACGTGTTCGGGGTTCTGGTGACCGAGGCCAATCCCTCGACCATCAAGGTGAGGGTCACCGCCTCGGCCCACAATTCCTCCGATGTCTGGGATTTGCGCTGCCAGTTGCGCGAGGAACTGATCGGTTTTCTGCAAAAGGAACATCCCACGGCCCTGCCGCGCGCCCGCACCGTCTTTCTTGGCGCCCAGAACGCGTCCGGCATGGCGGCGGCGCTGGGCTCGGATACCGAACAATTGGGCGGGGCCGGCGGCTGACGGCAGAACTAGATCATTTCACCGTTTCATTGAAACGCTGAAATGATCCAACTCTTTGTTTTGTCGCGTTTTCGAATTGCAAAACCGGTATCCACTTTTGCTGAAAACGCTCTAGGTGTTCAGTCCCGGCATTTGATGGAGTGGATCGAGGATGAATCGATCCGGCTCTGAAGTCCAGCGTTTGCAGATGAACTCGTATGGGGTGAGGCCTTTGAGGGCCTTAAGGCGACGGCCAAAGTTATAGGCGTTGATGAAGTCCTGAAGGTGCCGGCGCAACTGGTCGTGACTGTCGTAATGGAAGCGCTTGACGGTCGCCTCCTTGATGGTTCGGTTCATGCGCTCGACCTGGCCGTTGGTCCATGGGTGGTTCGGTTTGGTCAACCGATGCTCGATGCCGTTGTCGATGCAGACGCGATCAAACATGTGGATGCGCAGTCGCGCCGTGGGGCCATTCCTGCGGGAGGGCAGATCGCAGAACTGGGTACCGTTGTCGGTGAGCACGGTGTGGATCTGGTAGGGCACGGCCTCGATCAGGGCCTTCAGGAAGGCGGCGGCAGCGTGCACCGTTGCGCTTGTCTCAAGGCGGGCAAAGGCAAACTTCGAGGTGCGGTCGATGGCAACGAAGAGCTGGAGTTTACCCTCGGCTGTCTGGACCTGGGCAATATCGACATGGAAGTAGCCGATCGGATAACGCTTGAACTTCTTCTTGGGCTTTTTGTCGCCCTCTACTTCCGGCAACCGGGATATCCCGTGCCGTTGCAGGCAGCGGTGCAGTGAAGACCGCGTTAGGTGTGGGATCGTCGGTTGCAGGGCGTAGAGGCAGTCGTCCAATGGCAGCAAAGTGTGCTTGCGAAAGGCGACGATGACGGCCTCCTCCTCGAGAGACAGCACCGTCGAGTGCGGCACTTTCGGCCCCGTCGGCAGATCGACGGTCGAGGTCCGCCTCTTCCACTTGGCGACCGTTTTCTGGTTGATCCCATAGCGCCTAGCCAGCGCTCTCAGGCTCTCTTGACTATTTTGTATCGCTCGACGGACCGCCTCTGTCGTCGTGGCGCTGCCGTGTAGAACCTGTCCCATAGCGCATCCCTCCATGCCGAAGAAAACAATGCTCCATCAAAACTCGGGATCAAACAGCTAGAGCATTTCCAGGTGAAGTGGACACCGGTTCACCGTTCGGAAATGCGATAAAACAAGAACTTGGAGCCTTTCACTGTTTCCGTGAAACAGTGAAAGGCTCTAGTGCCTTGCACCAGTTAAAAAGACCAGTTGAGATTTGTTAAGCGAGCTGATTCTCTTGGTGCTGATTTGAGCATTAAGGAGAAGGGTTTTGACGAACAAACGATATGTGGTTGAGCTGACGTTGGACGAGCGCGAGGCGCTTTTGTCGAAGGTCAGGAAAGGCACATTGCCAGCACGCGCGAACACCAAGGCGCGCATCCTGTTGAAAGCCGACAAGGGGCCGTGTGGCGAGGGTTGGACGGATCGGGCGATCTGCCAAAGTCTGGAGACATCGCCGTCTACGGTCGCGCGCGTGCGCGAGACCTTCGTGATGGAAGGGATGGAGGCGGTCTTCGCCCGCAAGCAGCGTCTTCATCCCGCTGTCAGGCGCATTTTCGACGGCGAAGCGGAGGCCCGGCTGATCGCGCTGGCGTGCTCCGAGCCGCCGGAAGGCCATGCGCGCTGGACCATTCGGCTTCTGGCGGACAAGGTTGTCGAACTGAACATCGTTGAGGCGGCGCATTTCAACACGATTGGGCGCGCGCTTAAAAAAACGAACTTAAGCCTCACCGAAGCCGATATTGGGTAATCCCGCCAAAACAGAGCGCGGCCTTTGTCGCGGCCATGGAGAACGTGTTGGCGATCTACCAGCGCCCACGTGATCCCAAGCGTCCACTGGTCTGCCTCGACGAAGCGGCTAAGCAACTGGTCGGCGCCACGCGTTTACCTATCCCCATGAAACCGGGGCGCATCGCCCGGCACGATTATGAGTACAAGCGCGCAGGAACGGCCAGTGTATTCATGGCCTTTGCCCCGCTTGAAGGGGTGCGGCACCTCAAGGTCACAGACCATCGCGGCGCAAACGAGTACGCACACTTTCTTGCCGAACTCGCCGACATCCATTTTGCCGATGCCGACAAGATCGTGCTGGTCCAGGACAATCTCAACACACACAGCCCCACATCGCTTTACGCGACCTTCGAACCCGCCAAAGCCCGTCGCATCGCCGACAGGTTCGAATGGAACTACACGCCAAAACACGGTTCGTGGCTGAATATGGCCGAAGCAGAACTTTCAATCCTGTCGCGCCAGTGCCTGAAAGAACGCGTCAGCAGCAAGAACGAATTGATCCGCGACATCGCCGCCTGGCAAAAAGCGCGCAACGACAAACGCTGCATCGCAAACTGGCAGTTCACAAACGAACACGCCCGCATCAAACTTATAAAATTGTACCCGTCAGTTTGAGTGATTCAAAGGACTAGAGCGGAGGAGCTTCAAAAGGAATCGGAGAGGATTCCTTTAGGGAACGATTGGTGATTCACTTCCTTCGGAGGTGATTTGCCATGCCCAGAGCTTATTCATGTGACCTTCGCGAACGCGTTGTTGGCTTTGTCGAGGCGGGTCATTCCTGCCACCAGGCGGCGGCCCATTTTGGGGTGTCGGTGTCTTTTGTGGTGAAGTTGATGCAGGCCCTTCGGTCTCGGGGTAGTCTCGCGCCGCAGCCGATGGGCGGACGCCGGCACGCCAAGCTGGAGCCGCACCGGGACTTCGTTCTTCGGCGGGTGGCGGAGAAAGACGACATCACCATGCCGGAGTTGGCGGACGAACTGGCCGCTCGTGGCACGCATGTCGCTCCTGCCTCGCTATCGCGTTGGCTGATCCGCAACGGCTACCGGTTTAAAAAAAACGCTGCTGGCCAGCGAACAAGATCGCCCCGACATCAAAGCCCGGCGTAGGGTCTGGATCGAGCGGCGTCAGCCCCGCATGCGGCGCCATGCCCATCGCCTGGTGTTCATCGACGAGACCGGCACCACCACCAAGATGACCCGCCTGCGCGGCCGCTGCCCCAAGGGCCAGCGCCTCAGGGCCAAGGCACCCTTCGGGCACTGGAAGACCCAGACCTTCATCGCTGGGCTCAGATGCGACGGACTGACCGCGCCCTTCGTCATCGACCGGCCCATGAACCGGCAGATCTTCGAGACCTACGTCCAAACCCAGCTCGCCCCGACCCTCAAAAAAGGTGATGTCGTCATCATGGACAACCTGGCCGCCCACAAAAGCCCCAAAGCCAAGGCCGCGATCCGGGAAAGGGGCGCATGGGTGCTCTTCCTGCCGCCCTACAGCCCAGACCTCAATCCCATCGAAATGGCCTTCTCAAAGCTCAAGGCGCATCTGCGGAAACGGGCCGAACGAACCATCGACGACCTTTGGAAAGCCGTCGGCGACATCTGCGCCCTCTACACCCCAACCGAATGCGCCAACTACTTCAAAGCCGCTGGATATGCGTCCACTTGAACGTCCGTTGCTCTAGTTTCCTTGCCGCGTCTCGTGCTGTCGGCAACGGGGCGGGGACGGAGCCCGTTATCGGCCTGACACTCGACAATCACCTTGTGCGGGTGCGGCGAACGCATCAGCTCGTGGCTTTCGACGGCTTGCGCGTGGTCAGCACCGCCTGGGTCAGCTTGCGGATATCCTTGAGCTCGGACAGCGTTGCCTGCAGATCGCTCATCTGCCGTTCGAGGAGCGCGATGCGCTCCCGGACCTGCTTGTCGAGATGGGCGGTCTGGGTGAACTGGGTCGGATCGATATCGTAAAGCCCGAGATAGTCGGCAATGTCTCTCAAGGAGAACCCGAGCCGCTTGCCGCGCATGATGAGCATCAGCCGGGCGCGATCCTGGCGGCGAAAGACCCGGGTCGAGCCGACCCGTTCGGGGGCGATCAACCCTTTGGCTTCGTAGAAACGTATGGTCCGGGTGGAGATGCCGAACTCGCCGGCGAGCTCGGCAATCGAAAACAGCTTGTTTGTTTTCTGATCAGGCCGATTTTTTACCATCAACGCTCTCCGATTGAATGTAGTCCGCGCGCAATTCCTTCTTGGACAGTTTCCCGACCAGGGTCTTGGGAAGTTCCTCGCGGAAATGGATCTCGCGCGGCATTTCGATGCGCGAAACCTTGCCGACCAGGAACGCCTTGAGGTCCTTGTCGGTCACGCTGGAACCGGCAACCAGCTTGACATAGGCAACTGGCGCCTCGCCACGATAATCGTCCGGCACGCCGATGACATTGCATTCCTCGACCTCCGGATGCGTTTCCAGCATGGCCTCGATGGTCCTTGGATAAACGTTGAAGCCGGAGGAAATGATCAGATCCTTGATGCGGTCGACGAGAAAGACATGACCTTCTTCGTCGATATAGCCGACATCCCCGGTTCGCAGCCATCCATCGACAAACACCGCGCGCGTGGCGTCTTCGTTCTCGAAATAGCCGGCCATGACCTGGGGGCCGCGCACCTGGATTTCGCCGCTCTTGCCCGGTTCGACTTCCTTGGTCGGGTCGTCGATATCGGTGAAGCGGATATCCGTTCCGGGAAAGGGCTGGCCGATCGAGCCGTCCTTGACCGCCGCCCAGATTGGACCGCAGCATACGACGGGCGAGCATTCCGTCAGCCCGTAGCCTTCGACGATCTTGCCGCCAGCGGATTCGCGAAACTCGCGCCTGACCGTTTCGGACAGGGGTGCGCCGCCGGAAACGCCGAGGACCATCGAACTGAGATCGTATTTCTTCGAGCGTTCCGACCCGCACACGGCGTGGATGAGCGTGGGCACCGCCATGAAGAAATCCGGTCGGAGCCGCTTGATCATGTCCAGCATGCCCTTGAGTTCGAACCGGGGCAGCATGTCGATTTCCATGCCGTTGACCAGCGAGTTGTTGAGACAGGTGGTCATGGAGAAGACGTGAAAGAACGGAATGACCGATACGACCCTGCGCTTGGGACGATACATGCCTTTGGCCCAGATTGTGGCCTGGCTGGCATTGGCCGAGATATTGGCGTGGGTCAGCATGGCGCCCTTGGGCGTGCCGGTCGTGCCGCCGGTATATTGCTGCACGGCGATGTCGGTCAGCGCGTTGATTTCGACCGGACGGAAACTGCCGCCGATACGCATCAGCTTGTTATAGGAAACGACGCGGTCCTTGACCTTGGAACGCGACGGACGGGCAAGCTCGCGCCGCCGCATCACGTTGAACAGAAGGCTTTGCGGGAAGGGCAGGGCCCTGGCGAAGGGCACCAGCACGATGCGCTTCACCTCGGTTGCCATGGCGACCTGTTCGGCCTTTTTGAACTGCAGCGCCAGATTGAGCGTGACCATGATGTCGGCGTGGGAATTGCCGACGATCTGGGTCAGTTCGGGGATCGTGTAGAGCGGATTGCAGTTGACCACCACGCCGCCGGCCCGAAGGGTCGCGTAGTAGAAGTAGGTGTAAAAGGTGATATTGGGCAAAAGCAGCGCGACGCGCGTGCCCTTCTTGACGCCGAGCTGGCTTTGCAAAGCGCCGCTCAGTCGTTCGACAATATGTCCCAACTCGCTGTAACTGGTCCGGCGCCCCATGAAATCCATGGCGACAAGGTCAGGATGACGCCGGCAGGTGTCGAACATACGCTCGGTGACCGGCGTGACATTGATCGGGGCGGCCCAGTCGATGCCCTCCGGATAGTGTTCGATCCAGGGGTGATATGCCGACTTAAGATCGGTCGTTACGTCCAATTCCTCCTCCTGGGAAGGTGTCCTCGTGTGTCATAATCGATTCAACGAATTGACCCATACGTCAATTTGTCCGACAGGATATTTGTCGCACCGCTACCGGGTTTCCCGTGTTTTTTTTGGTTAAGTCGGGATCGGCAGGAATCCCCGAGGGACGCGTTGACAGGGTTCCGTGCAACCTCTATGGTCCGCCCCGATCCATTCAAGGCGCTCGGCGCCTGTTTTTGTTCTGAGGAACCCCAAAATGAAGATCCGTAACTCGCTGAAGGCACTGATGGGCCGCCACCGGGCCAACAAGCTGGTGCGCCGCCGGGGCCGGGTTTACATCATCAACAAGGTCAACAAGCGCTACAAGGCGCGCCAGGGCTGAGTGAACCGCATCGGGCGTCGCTTCGACGTTCAAGAAAATTAAAAAACCCGCTCTTTTGGAGCGGGTTTTTTGTTGTCTCAAAAGGGGAAAAGATTGCTTGTTGCTAGAGCCTTTCACTGTTTCACGAAAAACAGTGAAAGGCTCCAAGTTCTTGTTTTATCGCATTTCCAGGTGAACCGGTGTCCACTTCACCTGGAAATGCTCTAGTGTCCGAAGGCGGCCAGAATGCGGATCCAGGACCGGGCGCCCTTCACGAAGCTGGTGACGTTGTATTTCTCGTTGGGGCTGTGAATGGCGTCGTCATCGAGACCGAAGCCGATCAGGAGTGAATCGAGTCCGAGGATGCGCTTGAAATCGCCGGCGACGGGGACCGACCCGCCCGATCCGACCAGGGCGACGTCCTTGCCCCATTCGTCCTTGAGTGCCGCGCGGGCAAGGCCGAGATATTCGCCCTCGATGGGCACCGAGACGGCGGGCGAGCCGCCATGGGGCGCGAAGGTGACGGTGCAATCGGCCGGCATCCGTGCCTTGACATGGGCGCGGAAGGCGGCGCGGATCTTGTCCGGGTCCTGTCCGGCGACGAGCCGGAAGGAAATCTTGGCGCCGGCCTTGGCCGGAATGACGGTCTTGAAGCCCTTGCCGGTATAGCCGCCCCACATGCCGTTGATCTCGCAGGTCGGGCGCGAAATGGTCTGCTCCATCACCGACCGGTCCTTTTCGCCGGCGGGGACGGAAAGACCGACCTCGCCGAGGAACTGGGACTCGTCGAAATCGAGCGTCTTCCAGATTTCGGCGACTTCGTCCGGCAGGTCCTTGACGCCGTCGTAGAAGCCTTCGACGGCCACGCCGCCGTCGGGAGTCCTGAGGCTCGTAATGATCTCGGCCAGAAGCTGGTTGGGATTGCGCGCGGCATTGCCGTACATGCCGGAATGCAGATCGCGGCTTGCGGCGGTAATCTCGATCTCGTCGGCGACGAGGCCGCGCAGCGAGGTGCAGATCGACGGCGTATCGCGATCCCACATGTCCGTGTCGCAGATGAGGGCGATATCGGCCTTGGAAAGCGTCGGCTTCATCTTTTCGAGATAGGCGGGCAGGTTGATCCCGCCGGATTCCTCCTCGCCCTCGATGACGAAGGTTACCTTGACCGGCAGGCTGCCGGTGGCGGCCTTGATGGCCCGGCAGGCTTCGACAAAGGTCATGACCTGTCCCTTGTCATCGGCCGCGCCGCGTCCATGGATCTGCAGTTCGCCATTGTCGGCGGTCCGGACATGCGGCTCGAAGGGCGGCTCGCGCCACAGGTCGAGCGGATCGACCGGCTGCACGTCATAATGGCCATAAAACAGGACATGAGGACCCGATGAGGAATGGTCCGTGGCAAAAACCACCGGATGGCCGGGGGTTTCGTGCAGTTCGGCCGAAAAGCCGAGCCCGGCCAGCTCGTCCCTCAACCAGGTCGCCGCCTTGCGGCAGTCGTCCTTGTGCGCCGGATCGGTCGAGATCGAGGGAATACGCAGAAAATCGAACAGACGTTCGAGGGCGGCATCCTCGTCGGAATTGGCGTGGGTGAGACTCTTGGCGATTTCAGCTTCGACATGCTCCATCGTGGAGGTCCTTTTCTTCAAACGGCACGCTCGCTCAGGAACGATCGACCGGGCCGTGCACATAGGCAATGCGCAACATATTGGTGGTACCGGGCGATCCGAACGGAACGCCGGCCGAAATGGCAATGCTATCGCCAGGTCGGGCGAAACCGTGATCGCGCGCAGTGTCGCAGGCGCGCTTGACCATGTCCTCGGTGTCCTTCGGGTCCTCGGTCTGCACGCAATGCATGCCCCAGACCAGCGACAGGCGGCGTGCGGTTTCCTTGACCGGCGAACAGGCCAGGATCGGCTTGGTCGGCCGCTCACGCGAGGCGCGGATGCCGGTCGAGCCGGAATGGGTGAAGGTAACGATGGCGGCAAGGTTGAGCGTCTCGGCCACCTGGCGCGTTGCGGCGGAAATAGCATCGGCCGAGGTTGCTTCCGGCTCGGTTGCCGAAGAGCGGATGATACTCGAATAGAGTGCATCGGATTCGACGGCCTGGGCGACCTTGTCCATCATGGAGACGGCCTCGATGGGGTATTGCCCGGCGGCGCTTTCCGCCGACAGCATGATGGCGTCGGCGCCTTCGAACACGGCGATCGACACGTCGGACACCTCGGCGCGGGTCGGCACCGGCGACGTGATCATCGATTCCAGCATCTGGGTGGCGACGACCACCGGCTTGCCTTTCTTGCGGGCGAGACGGATCATGCGCTTTTGCAGACCCGGCACCTGTTCGATCGGCATTTCGACGCCGAGATCGCCGCGGGCGATCATCAGCGCGTCGCACAGGCGGATGATCTCTTCGAGCCGCTCGACGGCCTGGGGCTTTTCGATCTTGGCCATGACGCCGGCGCGGCCCTGCACGACCTTGCGGATTTCCATGACGTCTTCGGGACGCTGCACGAAGGAAAGGGCGATCCAGTCGACGTTCTGCTTGAGCGCCGCGTCGAGATCGGACCGATCCTTGGGGGTGAGGGCGCCCGAGGGCAGGATGGTTTCGGGAAGCGAGACGCCTTTCCTGGAACTGAGCTTGCCGCCATAAACGACGACCGTATCGATATAGCCGGCGTCGACCGCCGTCGCCTTCAACTGCACCTTGCCGTCGTCGAGCAACAGGATGTGTCCGGGTTCGACCGCCGCGATGATTTCGGGGTGCGGCAGCTCGACGCGCGTGTTGTCCCCGGGGGTCTGGTCGTCATCGAGCCGGAAGGTCTGGCCTTCCTCGAGGACGATCGCGTCCTTGGCGAATTTGCCGATTCTCAGTTTGGGACCCTGCAGGTCAACCAGAATGCCGATGGGATAATTGACCTTTTCTTCGACCCGGCGGATGCGGGCGACGGTCTCGGCCATCAGCTCGTGGCTGGCATGGCTCATGTTGATGCGGAAGACGTCCGCGCCGGCGCGGAACAATGCTTCAATGATGTTTTCCTCGAGCGAGGAAGGACCGAGAGTTGCCAGAATTTTGACGCGTCGGGAGCGTTTCATGTCGAACCACACTTTCCGATGGCGGCCGGGGAGAGGCCAAAGCACAAGAGCTGTTACGCTTATCTATGAGTCGGTTTGCGACTGTATGTCGTTTTCAGTTGCATTTGCCAAAACCGGACCGTTTCCGGCCCGTCTTGTAACGTTTGATCTATGTTAGCGCATGATTCTTTCCGAAAACCGACGAAGGTCTTTCGGGATCGCGCTTTTGGTCTCCTTTCGCCTTTCGCAGAAGGACAAAACGAGCCCAAGCACCTGGGTGATCGCGTTTCCGAACGGATAACCGATATTCACTTATCCTGGAAACCCTTTAGGAATCCGTGAGCTGCAGCGTCCAATCGCTGCGGTTCTGGGTGTCGACTTCGAAAAAGCCTGTGCGTTCGTATCCTCGTGCCAAACAGTCCTCAACACCAAATATCGTAAAAATGTCGTCCTGGGTACACATATAGACCTTGCCGTCCCAGACGCCGCCGCCGACATCGTCGGCCGCGAAGATGTAGTAATAGCGCGAGGAAAGATCACCCTTGTAGACGGTGGCGCAATTGCCCGGACCGGCGACCCACCAGCCTTCGGACTGCCAGCCACGATCGGTTGGATAGCCGAGCGCGATGGAAACGAGATTGTGGGTCTGGTTGCAGACGCGCAGATCGGCATGCGCCGACCCGATGGCAACGAACTGAAAGACGGGCAGGACAAAGGCGAGGCAGATGAAAAGGCGCTGGCCGGCGCGCCACTGGCCGGGCCGATTTGCCGGAAGACGACGGGGCTGCAATGCTGAAAGAATGCCGGTGATTCGCATGCTCGAAGGAGTATCTCCAATCGGTGCTGGTGGAAAGGCGGCGAATATTGCTTGCCCGCTGCCGGCCTCTTGCGATTGATACAAGGCGATTTTTAGGCGCTCCCGAGGGGCAACAAGAGAAAAGGTCAGGATATGGCGGACACAGGCGTAGCGCGGGACCAGCTGAGGGCATTCGTCGAACGCATCGAACGCATGGAAGAAGAAAAAAAGTCCATCACCGACGACATCAAGGAAATCTATGCCGAAGCCAAGGGCATGGGCTACGACACCAAGGTTTTGCGGCAGGTGGTCAGGATCCGCAAGCAGGATCAGCACGAGCGGGCCGAGCAGGAAGCCATCCTCGATCTTTATCTGCACGCGCTCGGCATGGCGCCTGAGATCGAAGACGACAACGAATAGGGCCTATCCGACCCGTTCGCCCTTTTCGTTGATCACCATCTCGCCGTCTTCCTTGTAAAAGGGGCCGGGCGGCAGGGTGTCGAGAAGGTCGAGCACGGCTTCGCTCGGACGGCAGAGCCGTACGCCTTTGGGCGTACATACGATCGGCCGGTTGACCAGGATCGGGTGGGCGACCATTGCATCAAGAAGTGCGTCGTCGCCGACTTCCGGATCGGTCAGTCCGAGTTCGGCGGCCGGCGACTTCGAGACGCGCAAGGCTTGGCGCGGCGTCAGATCGGCGGCGGCGAACAGGCCGAGAAGCTGCGGTTTTGTCCAGCCGGTCGCGAGATAATCGATAACGACCGGTTCGATGCCGGCGGCCCGGATGATGCCGAGCACATTGCGAGAAGTGCCGCATTGGGGGTTGTGATGGATCACGACGCTCATGAGGAATCATCCGGTTCGGAGTTTTTGGAAAAGCGGTTTCAGGCTTTCACCCGATGCGCGAATGCCCCGGTTCAGTGCGTGTCGACCGACTGAAGAAGGGTGCGGGCGCGGTCTTTGTTGCCCAGGGCCCCGAGCGCCGCGGCGACGATACCGGCGCGATCAAGGCCGGCCGCGGCGTAGAGATCGGCCTGGCTGGATTGTTCGTCATAGCGATCCGGCACCATGAGCGGGCGGAACCTGAGCTTGCCGTCCAGGAGCCCTTCCTGCGCAAGGAAGGTGGCGACATGGGCGCCGAACCCGCCCGGTCCGCCTTCTTCGACGGTCAACAGCACTTCGTGGTTTTTGGCGAGCTGACGGATGAGGTCGGTGTCGAGCGGTTTTAAAAAGCGCGCATCGGCCAGCGTCGTCGACAGCCCGAACCCGGCCAGGGTTTCGGCGGCGGCGCGCGCTTCGCCAAGCCGCGTTCCATAGCTCAAAATAGCGATGGCGCTGCCTTCTCTGACGATCCGGCCCTTGCCGATAACAAGCGGTGTACCGGTCTCGGGCAAATCGACGCCGACACCGTCGCTGCGCGGATAGCGGAAGGCGATGGGGCCGGACTCATGAACAGCGGCCGTCGCCACCATGTGCCTGAGTTCCGCTTCGTCGGCGGCGGCCATCAGCACCATGTTGGGAATGGCGCCGAGATAGGCGTTGTCGTAATTGCCGGCATGGGTCGGCCCGTCCGCCCCGACGAACCCGGCCCGGTCTATGGCGAACCGCACCGGCAGGTTTTGCAGCGCCACGTCATGGATGACCTGATCGTAGGCGCGCTGCAGGAAGGTCGAGTAGATGGCGCAGAAGGGCTTGAGCCCTTCGCTGGCCAGACCCGCCGAAAAGGTCACGGCGTGCTGCTCGGCGATGCCGACATCGAAAAAGCGCGACGGAAAGATGTCCTCGAACTTGTCGAGACCGGTGCCGGCCGGCATGGCGGCGGTGACGGCGACGATCGACTCGTCCCGCCTGGCCTCGGCAATCAGGCTGTCGGCGAAGACATCGGTATAGTTCGGCGCATTGGAAACCGGCTTGGATTGCGCGCCGGTGATGACGTTGAATTTGGAAACGCCGTGATATTTGTCGGCCGACCGCTCGGCCGGTGCGTAGCCCTTGCCCTTCTGGGTGACGACGTGCACCAGGAACGGCCCGCCATCGGTGTCGCGGACATTTTTCAGGACCGGCAGCAGGTGATCGAGATTGTGTCCGTCGATCGGCCCGACATAGTAAAAACCCAGTTCCTCGAACAGGGTGCCGCCGGTGAAGAACCCGCGCGTATATTCCTCGGTCTTGCGCGCCTGATCCTGGATGAAGGGCGGCAGAAGGCCGGTTATCGATTTGGCGGTCTGCCTGATGCCGCGATAGGTGCGTCCCGAAACCAGCCGGGCGAGATGGGCGCGCAGCGCGCCGGTCGGCGGCGCGATCGACATGTCGTTGTCGTTGAGAATGACGATAAGGCGCGCATCCATCGAACCGGCATTGTTCATCGCTTCATAGGCCATGCCCGCCGACATGGCGCCATCGCCGATCACGGCGATGACGTTGCGCCTGGTCCCCTCGATCTGGCTGGCGACCGCCATGCCGAGACCCGCGGAAATCGAGGTGGACGAATGGCCGGCGCCGAACGGATCGTATTCGCTCTCTTTGCGGCGGGTGAATCCGGACAGCCCGTGCTTTTGCCTCAGCGTCCGGATGCGGTCGCGCCGTCCGGTCAGCATCTTGTGCGGATAGGCCTGATGCCCGACATCCCAGATCAGCCGGTCGTTCGGCGTGTCGAATACCGAATGGAGCGCCACGGTCAGTTCGACGACGCCGAGCCCGGCGCCCAGATGTCCGCCGGTGACCGAGACCGCCTCGATCAGCTCCGTGCGGAGCTCGTCGGCGACCTGGCGGAGTTCGTCGCGCGTCAGCGTGCGCAACCCCTCGGGTAGCTCGATCGTATCGAGAAGTTTGGCGGTTTCTTTGTCATCCATCGTGGCTGCGCCTTTGTTCCAGCCAGTTCGCAAGTCGAGTGTGTTCTTAACAGACAAGGAAAGATAAGTAACCGACAATGCGGTCGAAATCAGGACAAGCTTGTGGGATTCCAGATTGAGGTCACGATCGGTTTTTGGGAAGCCGGGAAACGGCGTTTTCCTTATCCGGATATGCCCTCACGCGTGGCGACAAGACGGGATGCGCCGCGAACGAAATAGCTGCGGCCCAGACCGAAGGCGGGATCCTGATCCATGGTGAGTCGTGGCGCGAAGCTGCCCAGTTCCGTAGCCGGACTGAGATCGCCGACATTCTGGGCGAAGATGATGGCGAACCGGTCCGAAGAGACGAAGGCCGGATTGACGAAAAGATCGGCGGCATGCGCGAGGTCGGGCGCGACCAGGACCGGGATCCGCATTTCGAAAAGCGCGGCCGGTTCGGCGGTGCTGCGCGACGGCATGATCGATTGCATCGTACCGGCAATGAGGGCCGACAAAACCGCGACATCGGTCGCATCGCCCGCCATGCCGGCCTTGAGACTGGTGGTGTTGAGGTCGGGCGCCTGACGCGTGTTTTCGGCGGCGCGCTGTTCAAGCATCATGGCCAGGGCACGCTGCGCATCCGGTTCTGGCGCCGTGGCCGGTGCATAGGCCGTAAGCGTCGGCATTGGCGCGGCAGGTGCCGGCGACGGTATGCGGTCGTCGGCGACAGACGAAATCGAGGCGACGGTGAAACTCGTATCGATCCCGGCATCGAAACCATCGGCATGCCAGGCGGGCGGCGCATCGGGAACGGGAACGACGAGTTCGGCGACGGCGACGGTGATGTCGCCGTCGGTATCCATCGTCGGGACCGGGTCGATGCCGCGGTAAAGCGCTGCGGGGCGCAGGACGGGCACGGGCGGCACCGCCGGCGCGCTGGCCACGACCACCTTGGAAGCGGGAACCGGGGCCTTGTCCGCATCGGGACTATCGGCGTTCTCGCCGAACAGCCAGCCCATGAGGGTCTTGCCATTGCCGGCGGAGGCGCCGCCGCTATCGGCCTGCGCAACGGCGAAGCTGCTGCCCCGGGCGACGGTTGAACAGGGGATGGAGTGGCACTTGTTCCATTCGGCCCTGGCGACCTGATAGCCTTCCTGCGACAGCGGCACGTTGCTTTCGGCCGGCAGGTGCAGGGTCTTGCCATCGGGGAAGAGCTTTTTAAGCTGGGCTCTGGTCATGCGCGGCCAGGCGCGGACATTGCCGGTGTCCAGATGAACGAACGGGCTGCCCGAGGCCGGATAATAGCCGACGCCGCCGACCTGTTGTTTCATCGCCGCTTCCCGCAGCCGGCTGAGTGGAACGCCGGGAATGAAGAAATCCATGGCCATGCCCATGGTGTGGCGCGAGTTCTCGGCGACGGCGCTCGATCTCGAGCGCAGCATGGCGTTGGTGGCCGGCGCGCGATAGGCGGAAACGACACTGATCGGCTTGGTGGCCCCGACGTCCCGATAGACCTGCCAGATGAGATCGAACAGGGCCGGATCCATCTTGGTTTCTTCGTTGCGGCGCCAGTCCCTGAGGAAATGATTGAGTTCGCCGAGGACTTTCTGGTCGTACTTGCCGTTCTTGCGAAAGGTGAACGTCCCGGTTTCCTTGGTGTGGGTGTAGTATAAATAGAGCGTACGATCACCCGTGCCGGCCGTCGCCAGAGGCACACCGACCGTCAGCGCCAAACCCAGCGCGAGAAACACTGCTGTCAACCGAGCAGCTATCGTCCGGTATGTCCTGCCCTTTTTCACGCCCTACTTTACCCAGTTACTCCGGTTGGTCCGAAGTTACAAAATGAAGCAAATCCTTGGAGGATTTGTTAACGCTAATTTGTACCGAAGACCAGCATACGCCAGCGCGACCCCCCGCAATTAACGCCGGAAAAGGGCCGAACCAAGGCCTAAAAGCTAATATGCGTTAACGTGTTGGGTCGCCGGAAGCAGATAATGTCGCCATTTCGGGACATATTCGCCTAGACACCAAGCAGTTCCTTAAGCTTTTCATTATGGCCATAGATGTCGCCATAGGAATGAATGGTGCCGTCTTCATCCACGCGCAGGGTGAAATACATCAGATGCACGGGGATGTGCTGGCCGAGATTGTTCCAGCGTTCGGACCCGCCACGCTCGGCTTCAAGCTGGGAGAGAGAAACGTCGGGCTCGCTGTTCAGCAGGGCTTCGGCGAAATCCCAGGGGTTCTGCACCCGGATGCAGCCATGGGAGAAGGCGCGATAGGAGCGGGAAAACAGCGATTTGGACGGCGTATCGTGCAGATAGACGTTGTGCTCGTTGGGGAACAGGAACTTGATCGATCCCAGGGCATTGCTGGTGCCGGGGCGCTGGCGGATGGAGAAATTTCTGACGCTGGTTTCCGACCAGTCGACGGCCGAGGCGTCGACGACCTTGCCGCCGTATAAAAGTTCCATGTTGTTGTTGGCGATGTAGCCCGGATTGCTCTGCAGCTTGGGAGCGATCTCGTTGGCGGCGATCGAAGAGGGAACGTTCCAGTAAGGGTTGACGACGATCGTTTCGATCTCGTCCGAAAAAATCGGCGTTTTATGGTTGGGTTTGCCGGTGACCACACGCGTCGTGTAGAGCGTTTCACCATTGTCGATCACGGCGAGGCGGAATTCGGGAATGTTTACCGCGACATGGAAGGCACCCATGTCGACCGGCTCCCAGCGCCAGCGTTCCATATTGGCGATGATATCGCCCCTGGAGGTCGCTTCCCCGCCATTGAGCGCGGCAATGGTGGCCGGGCCGACCACGCCGTCGACGAGCAGATCGAGCGACTCCTGGAAAGCCTCGACGGCGGCGACGGTGGCCGCGTCGTAAACGAGCGGATCGGTCTCGGGCGCCGGCAATTTCAGCCGCTTCCTCAAGGCCGGCAGCCGCTCGTCGCTGTCGCCTGGCCGCAGCATCGGCCCGTCGGGGATGGCAGCCTGCTGCTCGACGGTGCCGGCGATATAGTCGGCGAGGATGGATTTAAGCGCCTTGTATTCGCGTTCCTGCGGCTCCAGCTCCGCCAGTACGGCAGCCGGATCATCAGTCGCGGCAAGCTGCATCAGAGTTTCGGTATCGTCGAGCTTCGGCGGGGTGATGGTAATCGAGGATGAAACGCGGGCCGGTGCGATCCGGCCGGAATGAAGGTCGCCGGCGAATTTGAGGGCGGCATCCGAAAAGCGGGTTTCGAGCGCGGCGAGCGCACCAGGATCGCCTGGTTTGGGGACCGTCTGGAAAACCGGATCGAGATAATCGTCCGGATCGAGCCCGGAGTAATCGGCCTTGTAGAAGGCCTCCATGATCTTTCCGGCATTGAGCGACCAGGCGACGCTGCCGTCCGGCTTCTCGTCAAGCCAGAGCGGCTCGAAATGGCGGGCGCCGTAGAAATAGTAAAGCCTCAAGGCATCGTCGAAAGCCGCTCCGCCGCGGGCAGACTCGAGCGTGGCGCGAAGACCCGTCTTGATGGTGCGGGCAAGATCGGTTTCGGGCGGGGCGATGACAATGCGGGTGGCGGTGTGTCCGTTTATGTCGACGATTTCGGGAGAGAGCGCGAAGCCGGGCGAAACCAGACCGGGTGAAAAAAGGACCAACGCCACCCCGAGGCCGACCATGAACCGTTTGATATGCACCCCAACCCCCTTATGCCCAAACCGGCTGCGTCCTGCGGGCGGCACGGAATCACGCTCGCCCAACCCGATGCACGTTCTACCCGTATTCACCACGACCCGCCAAGCATCACGCAAAAAAGTGACGTGTATTTCATCGTGTTCCGGCCAATCCGGCCGAACGATATGTCAGGCCGCCATGCCTTCCTCGTCGTCGATGCCGTATTCCTTGAGTTTGCGATAAAGCGTCGACCGGCCGATGCCGAGCGCGCGCGCCACCCGCGTCATGCGGCCGTCGCAGCGCTCGATGGCGAAAAGAATCAGGTCGCGCTCGATAGCGCTGAGGGTTTGCAGCGTGCCTTCCGGATCGAGAAAACGATCGGACGAATCGGGTTCGGCAACGGTCTCGATCACCGGCCGGCGCGGCGGGGCTTCATCGATCCTGACCGGCCCGTCCGGCAACGGCAGACGCTCCACCAGCGCGCGCGCTTCGCTCATGCCGGACTTGCGGGCGGTGATCTGCGGGAAATCGACGGGGCGCAACTGGTCGGCATCGGCCAGGACCACGGCGCGATAGACCGCGTTTTCGAGCTGCCGGACATTGCCGGGCCAGTCATAGGAGGACAAAAGATCGAGCGCTTCCGGCGAAAGGCCGGAAAAACGCTTTCCCGTCTCCGCGGAGAAACGGGCAAGAAAGTGATCGGCCAGAAGCGCGATATCCTCGTGGCGTTCTCTGAGGGGCGGCACGAAAATGGGAAAGACGTTGAGCCGGTAATAGAGGTCTTCGCGAAACGATCCTTCGCGCGCCATGTTCAAAAGACGCCGGTTGGTCGCCGAGATCACCCGGACATTGACCTTGACCGGACGCGTCGCCCCGACCGGCTCGATCTCGCCTTCCTGCAGGGCGCGCAACAGCTTGACCTGGGCTTCCGGCGGCAGCTCGCCAACCTCATCGAGAAACAGCGTTCCCCCATGGGCTTCCTGGAACTTGCCGGCATGATCGGACGTGGCGCCGGTGAAGGACCCCTTGAGATGCCCGAACAGGGCCGATTCGACGAGATTGGCAGGGATGGCGCCGCAATTGATGGCAATGAAGGGCTTGCCGGCGCGGTCGCCCGATCCTTGTATAGCACGGGCAATCAGTTCCTTGCCGGTGCCGCTTTCGCCTTCGATCAAAACCGGGATGGTGGATTTGGCCGCCTTGCGGGACAGCTCCAGCGTACGGTCCATGACCGGCGATCGGGTCAGGATGTCGGCAATACCGAACTGGCCGGTCAACAGATTGCGCTCGGTCCTCAGGGCGGTTTCCAGTTCACCGATCTGCAGGATGTTGCGCAGGGAGACGATCAGGCGTTCGGGCGCCACGGGCTTGACGAAGAAATCCGCCGCGCCGAGCCGCATGGCCGAAACGATTGTTTCCAGTGAAGACTTGGCGGTCTGCACGATCACCGGCACGGTATTGCCACGCGCCTTGAGCGCTTCCAAAACGCTCAATCCGTCGAGATCGGGCATGACGAGATCGAGCACCACGGCGCCGATACCGCCTGTGTCGCCAAGAAGGCCGAGCGCCTCGGCGCCGCCAGTGGCGGTCAATACGTCGAATCCAGCTTTTCGCGCCACTTCTGACGTGAGGCGGAGCTGGACGGGGTCGTCGTCGACGACGAGCACTTTGGCCATACTGGGATACGCCGGTAATCTTTTGTTTATATTCGTCAATTCGGCTAAAGAGCGACTCGCTTTGTGCCGATTTGAGGCACACTAGGCGTCGGCTCTTAACAGGGCTTTAATGCTGGTTTTAAACCACGAGACGAATGTGCCGGACTTGTGGGGCGCAAGGTCCCAGCCTATGTTTGCCGTCCTTTTCGTCCTGACTTTGGAGTTTTCGATGATCCATCCGCTCAGCGCCCCCGAAACCGGTTCCGCAACCGGAAACAGCACTTTTGGCACGATGCCGGAATGGGATCTGAGCGATCTGTTTCCAGGCGCCGACTCGCCGGAGTTCAAGGCGGCCCTCAAGAGAGCCGAGGATGAATCCATCGCTTTCGAGGCCAGGTACAAGGGCAAGCTCGCCGAGCTGGCCGCCTCTGGCGGATTGTTGGCGACGATCCACGATTACGAGGCGCTCGGCGATCTCGAAGGGCGGATCGGCTCGTTCGCCTATCTATATTACATCCAGAACACCGGCGATCCGGACCGGGCGAAATTCCTCGGCGACTGCCAGGACGCCCTAACCAGCATGTCGACCCACACCCTGTTCTTCGATCTCGAACTCAATCGCGTCGACGATGCGGTTCTGGACAAGGCCATCGAAACCGAGCCGGGCCTCAAGCGCTATCGCACCTGGTTCGACGAATTGCGCAAGGCCAAGCCCTATCAGCTCGAAGACCGCATCGAGGAGCTGTTCCACGACAAGTCGGTGACCGGGCGGGCGGCGTGGAACCGTCTGTTCGACGAGACCATGGCCAGCTTGAAGTTCGATGTCGACGGCGAAACGCTCAATCTCGAGCCGACGCTGACCCGGTTGAGCGACAAGGACGAAAAGAAGCGCGAGTCGGCCTTCCACGCCCTGTCGGACGTGCTCACCGACAATCAGCGCCTGTTCACCCAGATCACCAATGTTCTGGCCAAGGACAAGGAGATTTCCGACCGCTGGCGCGGTTTCAAGGATATCGCCGACAGCCGACACCTGGCCAATTCGGTGGAGCGCGAAGTGGTCGACGCGCTCGAAACGGCGGTGCGCGCCGCCTATCCGCGCTTGTCCCATCGCTATTACGCCATGAAGGCGAAATGGTTCGGCAAGCCGGCGCTCGACGCCTGGGACCGTAATGCGCCGCTGCCGACCAGCGACGACCGCATCTTCACCTGGGAGCAGGCCAAGAGCACGGTGCTCGAGGCCTATGGCCGGTTTTCGCCCAAAATGGTCGAGATCGCGCAACCCTTCTTTGCCGGCGGCTGGATCGACGCGCCGGTCCGCGACGGCAAGGGATCGGGCGCCTTCGCCCATCCGACCGTGCCGAGCGCGCATCCCTACTTAATGCTCAACTACATGGGCAAGGCGCGCGACGTGATGACCCTGGCGCATGAACTGGGCCATGGCGTTCACCAGCGTCTGGCGGCGGCGCAGGGACCGATTCTCGCCTCGACACCCCTGACCCTGGCCGAAACGGCCTCCGTTTTCGGCGAGATGCTGACCTTCCGTTCGCTTCTGGCCAGTGCCGAGACCCCGGAGATCCGTTTCGCGCTGTTGGCCTCCAAGGTCGAGGACATGCTCAACACGGTCGTCAGGCAGATTTCGTTCTATTCCTTCGAGCGCAAGGTCCATACCGGCCGGCGTCAGGGCGAATTGAAGACCGAGGACATCAACGGCATGTGGCTCGATGTTTCGGCTGAAAGCCTCGGCCCGGCCATCACCCTCAACCAGGGCTATGACATCTTCTGGGCCTATGTCCCGCACTTCATCCATTCGCCCTTCTACGTCTATGCCTATGCTTTCGGCGATTGCCTGGTGAACTCGCTCTACCAGCGCTACATGGACGAGCCGGACGGGTTCGCCGAGAAGTATTTCGAGCTCTTGAAGGCAGGCGGGTCCAAGCACCATTCAGAGCTTTTGGCTCCGTTCGGCCTTGATGCCGCCGATCCCGGCTTCTGGGATCTCGGGCTTTCCATGATCGAAGGGCTGATCGACGAGCTGGAACAGAGCCAGCCGAAATAGGCGCCTGCTCTTGAGTTGGGTTTGTGTCGGCCGTTCGGTGCAAGCCTAACGCCTGCTGGAGATATGAGACGTTTTCCGTTTGCGCCACGACGAACGGGCGGGTCGCCGCCGCACGGGCTTGAGCTTGGGTGCGACAAAATGTACAAATCCGCCCCCAGACACATTGCCCTGATGCGAAACGGACCGGAGGAAAGATGGCCGAACCGAGCGAGACCATGAACGACGCCGCGCACGAACTGACCTACGCGCATTTCATCGCGATGGTGAAATTCGCCATGGCCGCCTTGGCGTTCGCCGTTGTGGCCCTCTATAGCTTCATCATCGCCGGTAATTTCTGGTTGGGCCTTGTGCTGCTCATCCTCGCCGTCCCCGCCGGTCTCGGCGACAACAGGCTCGGCAAGGCCAAGAGCTGACGGTTCAGCATTTCCCCAAATCTCCACGTCATCCCCGATCGGGTCGGGGATCCAGCAGCGCCGCGTCGGCGGCGTGAGAAGACTCCTTTGGTGCGCAGGACTGCGCGCCGCTGGTGTCCCATTTTCACGGGAATGACGAGGTGGTTTTGGTGGGCGCAGGACAAAAAAAGAGCGGGGCAAACCCCGCTCTTTTGTTTCCTTAAGTCCCAATTTATTTGTCAGGAATTGAGCGCGGTGAGGACTTCGTCGAGCATTTTCTTGGCGTCGCCGAAGAGCATGCGGTTGTTGTCCTTGTAGAACAGGGGGTTGTCGACGCCGGCATAGCCGGAGGCCATGGAGCGCTTCATGACGATGGAGGTCTTGGCCTTCCACACCTGCAACACGGGCATACCGGCGATGGGGGAGGTGGGATCGTCCTCGGCGGCCGGGTTGACGATGTCATTGGCGCCGATGACCATCACCACATCGGTCTCGGGGAAGTCGTCGTTGATCTCGTCCATCTCCATGACGATGTCATAGGGGACCTTGGCCTCGGCCAGAAGCACGTTCATGTGCCCGGGCATGCGGCCTGCGACGGGATGGATGGCGAACCTGACATTGATGCCCTTGTCGCGCAGCAGCTTGGTGATCTCGAAGACCGTGTGCTGGGCCTGGGCGACGGCCATGCCGTAGCCGGGCACGATGATGACGGACTTGGCGTCTTTGAGAAGCTCCGCGGTCTCGGCGGAAGAGATCGGGGTGACCTCACCGGCCGGCACGATATCGCCGGCAGGGGCGCCGCCACTGTCACCGGTGCCAAACCCGCCCGCGATCACGGCGAGGAACTTGCGGTTCATCGCCTTGCACATGATGTAGGAAAGGATGGCGCCGGAGGAGCCGACCAGAGCGCCGACCACGATCAGCAGGTCGTTAGAGAGCATGAAGCCGGTGGCGGCCGCGGCCCAGCCCGAATACGAGTTGAGCATGGAAACGACGACCGGCATGTCGGCCCCGCCGATGGCCATGACCATATGCACGCCGAACAGCAGCGAGATGATCGTCATGACGATCAAGGGCAGCCAGCCGGCGGCGATGGCGGCGTTGTGGTTCTCGATGCCGGCGGTGCCGACGAACTGGAAGAAGAACCAGATGACGAGAAGGCCGGCGGCGGCGTTGATCCAGTTGCGGAAGGGCAAAAGGACCGGCTTGCCGTTGATCTTGCCCGAGAGCTTGCCGAAGGCGATGACCGAACCCGAGAAGGTCACGGCACCGATCAGGATACCGATATAGATCTCGCCGAGATGGATGTTGTGCTCGGCCCCGGTATAGTGGATCGAGGTGTCGATGAAGCTGGCGAACCCGATGGTGCAGGCGGCAAAGCCGACCAGGGAGTGCATGATCGCCACCAGCTCGGGCATCTGGGTCATCTTGACGGCCTTGGCGGCGTAAAGGCCGATGGAGCCGCCGATGGCCATGGCGATGACGATCCAGATGAGGCCCTGGGGCAAAACGAGCTGCCAGGTCTCGGAAACGCCGCCGCCGACATCGACCAGACGCGTGCCGAAGATGGTGGCCAGAACGGCAAGGGCCATGCCGATGATGCCGAACCAGTTGCCGCGCCGCGAGGTCTCGGGGTTGGAAAGCCCGCCGAGCGACAGGATGAACAGGATGATCGCAACGATATAGGCGACCGTTGTCAAAGTGGCAGGAAGCATTTTGATCGGTCTCCTACTTGTGGAACATCAACAGCATGCGCCGCGTCACCGCGAAGCCGCCGAACATGTTGATCGAGGTCAGCGCAATGCCGACAAAGGCGATGCCCAGGATGAGGGCGTCGGGACGAACCGTTCCCATCTCCACCTGCGGGGCGATCTGGATGAGCGCGCCGATGGTGATGATCGAGGAAATGGCGTTGGTCACGCTCATCAGGGGCGTATGAAGCGCCGGGGTGACGTTCCACACCACCATGTAGCCCACGAACACGGCCAGAACGAACACGGTGAAGTGTCCGATGAAGGCCGGCGGGGCGTACATGCCGACCAAAAGGAACAGGGCCGCGCCGACAAGCGCCATGACGGCGGTGCCGACACCGGACGTCTTCTTCTCCGGCTTGACCACGGGTGCCGCGGCGGCCGGCTTGGGCGCGGGCGGCGCCGGCAGGTCGAGCGGCGGGGCCGGCCAGGTGATCTCGCCTTGCTTGATGACCGTCAGGCCGCGGATGGCGTCGTCGTCCATGTTGACGTTGATGGCGCCGTCCTTTTCCGGGCAAAGCTCCTGGAGAAGGTTCAACAGGTTGGTGGCGTAAAGCGTCGAGGACTGGCGGGCCAGCCGGCTTGCCATGTCGGTATACCCGATAATGGTCACGCCGTTTTTGACCACGGCCTTGTCCGGCTCGGTCAGCTCGCAATTGCCGCCCTGTTCGGCGGCCAGATCGACGATCACCGAGCCCGGCTTCATCGACTTGACCATGTCGGCCGTGATGAGCTTGGGAGCCGGCTTGCCGGGAATGAGCGCCGTGGTGATGATGATATCGACCTCGGCCGCCTGCTTGGCGTACATCTCCTTCTGGGCCTTCTGGAAGCCCTCGGACATGACCTTGGCATAGCCGCCGCCGCCCGAGCCTTCTTCCTCATAGTCCACCTTGACGAACTCGCCGCCCATCGAGGTCACCTGATCGGCCACCTCGGCGCGGGTGTCGTTGGCCCGAACGATCGCGCCAAGACCCACCGCCGTGCCGATCGCGGCCAGACCGGCCACGCCGGCGCCCGCGATGAATACCTTGGCCGGGGGCACCTTGCCCGCCGCCGTGATCTGGCCGTTGAAGAACCGCCCGAAGGCATTGGCCGCTTCGACGACCGCGCGATAGCCGGTGATCCCCGCCATCGAGGTCAGCGCGTCCATCTTCTGGGCCCGGCTCAACTGGCGCGGAAGCGTGTCCATCGCCAGAACCGTCACCTTGCGCGCCGCAAGCTTGTCCATCAAATCCGGGTTCTGAGCCGGCCAGATGAAACTCACCAGTACCGTCCCGTCCTTGAGAAGCGCTACTTCCTCTTCACTCGGCGCGCGGACCTTGAAGATGATGTCCGACTTGCCGTAAAGGGAAGACGCAGTCCGGGAGACCGATGCTCCCGCTGCCTTGTAGTCCTGATCGGAGAAATTGGCGTCGGCGCCCGCCTTGGTTTCGACGGTGACCTCGAAGCCAAGTTTGATGAGCTTTTCGACGACATCTGGAACGGTCGCTACGCGTCGTTCACCGGGGAAAGTCTCCCGCGGTATCCCGATAGTAAGAGCCATGATTGCCTCGTTGTTTTTCGGTACCACGCTGGGGGGCGCGTGTACCCGCTTCATCCGGGAACCCAAAACCTGGTTTCCTCGGTATCTGGTTAAGTGACCTTGACGCGTCCCGACGCGGATCGCTGCCTCGGACGACATCAAGAAAACGGCGCGATGCACAAACACAATGCGCCGACACACCAGTCAAGATGCATTATCGGCATTTTGACGTGACGTGTTGGCGCGCCTGCAAAGTGCAAAGGCATGAAAAGATGCCCGTGCAGCCGTGTCGGCAAGTTCTTAACCCATCCCATTCGTGTCTGTCATGAAAATAAAACGATCCCGCACACCTGGGGCCTTGTCCGGTTAATGCCGCAAAAAAGGCCAAGGGAAAAAACCTCTTGCGCAACTATACACTCAGAGTATAGACAGCGGCCATGGACAACGCATTGACCCTTCTCGGCCTTGCCAGCGTGGCGCCGAGCTACGGCTACGATCTCAAGCACACCTATGACCGCTATTTCGGCCTCAAAAAGCCCCTGGCGTTCGGACAGGTCTATGCAACCCTGGCCCGCATGATCCGCGATGGATATCTCGTGGAACTGGGCGCCGAGGCCGGTGCCGGTCCGGACCGGCGGCGTTACGCGGTCACCGATCAGGGGCGTGCGCATCTCTCCGACTGGATGATGACGCCCGATGTGCCCTCCGAGGCGCTCCAGGCCAATCTTTTCGCCAAGGTCGTGGTGGCGCTCTTAACCGACAACGATGCCCAGGAACTGCTCGATCGGCAGCGGGCGCAGCATATGCGCCAGATGCGTGTGCTGACCCAGGCCAAGCAGGATGCCGATCTCATGCATGTCCTGCTCTACGACCATGCCCTTTTCCACATCGAGGCCGATCTGCACTGGATAGATCTGACCAGCGCCCGCCTCGAAGCCATGAAAGCCAACCTCAAATGACTCCAATCCTGGAGGCGCGCGGCCTCGACAAACATTTCGGCCCCACCCACGCCCTGCGCGGGCTCGATATCGCCATCGACCCCGGTGAGATCGTCGCCATCATGGGGCCGAGCGGATCGGGTAAATCGACATTGCTGCATTGTCTGGCCGGCATCATCATGCCCGACAAGGGACGGGTGCTGCTGTCGGGCACGGATATCGGCGTTCTCGGCGAAGCCGAACGCAGTCGTTTGCGCCTTACCCGCTTCGGCTTCGTGTTCCAGTTCGGCCAGCTCCTGCCCGAACTGACGGCGATCGACAATGTCAGCCTGCCCCTGCTGCTGGCCGGCAAGACCCGAAAAGCGGCGCGGTACGAGGCCATGATCTGGCTGGATCGACTCGATGTTGGCGCCCTGGCGATGAAGCGGCCGTCCACGCTGTCCGGCGGCGAAGCGCAACGCATCGCCGTGGCACGCGCCCTCGCCATCCATCCGGACGTTCTTTATGCCGACGAACCGACCGGTTCGCTCGATTCACTGGCCGCCGAAACCACGATGAATCTTTTGAGAAACGAGGTCAAAGCGGTGGGCACGACGCTCATTGTGGTCACCCACGATCCACGCGCTGCCGCCTATGCCGATCGGGAAGTGATCATCAGGGACGGGCGGACGTCGGTCGACTCGCGGGTGGCGGCATGATGAGCCCGGACGTCCTGCGCCTCGTCATCGCGGCAAAACGGTCGGCGCTCGGCCGGCTCGTCGCCATCGTGGTCGGCATTGCCATGGGCATGACACTGATCGTGCTTCTGGTCGGCGCCTATGAAGCGCTCGATACGCGCGAGGTGCGTAGCCGCCTGGGTCAGTCCGGTCGGCGAATTGGTGACGCCGGAACAGGCCCTTGGCGGCGATATTGCCCTGGTTGCCCCGGTCGAGGACTGGTTCGATGCCAAGGCGATCGCGCGCGTCGACGTCTTTGCCCCGGATCACGCCGCTCCGGGGTTTGTGCCCCTTCCAAACTGGCCACGTCCCGGCGAATATTATGCCTCCCCGGCTCTGGCTGCACTCATCGATGCCACGCCCCCCGAAATGCTTGGCAACCGCTATGGCACCCGCGTCGGCATTATCGGCGCCGATCATCTCAAAGGACCGGATTCGCTGGTGGTCGTGGTCGGCCAGTCCCCCGAAGTTCTCGCCCATCGCCGCCATCTTGTTGCCGCCGAAACGGCAAAGGGCAAACCGGATACCGATAGTAACAGCTTTCGGTCCATTGCCGCCATCGGCGCGGTCGGCATGCTGTTCCCTGTGTTGTTGTTCGTCGCCATTGCGACGAAACTCGGCGCGGCGTCGCGACGCGAAAGCTTTTCCGTCCTGAGATTGATCGGGGCCACGCCACGCCAGATCGGCATGATCGCCGGGATCGAAACCCTGCTGGTCTCCTGTGTGGGCACGGCGCTCGGGGCAGGGCTCGCGGTGCTGTTCCGGCCTCTGGCGGCGCGGTTCGAAGCCGTCGGGGCCAGCTTTTATCCCGCCGATCTCGATATTGGTACCGGCGCCACGCTGACGATTGCTGCTGCCATCGTGCTGTCGGCGACCCTTGTCGCGGCTATCGGCATGTGGCGCGCCGATATCGGCCCGCTCGGCGCCAGCCGGGCGATCGCCGAGAAACCGGCCAGATGGTGGCGCATCCTGCCGCTTCTGGTCGGGTTCGGCTTGCTCTTTTTAGGCGCATCGGACCTTCTCGACGAAAACCTTGCCGAGTGGATGGGTGTGACCCTGTTCCTTTGCGGTTTCGTTTTCATCATGATCGGTCTGGTCGTGATTGGCCCCTGGCTGACCGCGCACGTCGGCAGGCTGACCGCGCGTCTCACTGGGTCCGCCGCCGGGGTGATCGTGGCCAACCGCATTGCCCAGGCGCCGGTTGCTATTTTCCGTTCGGTCAGCGGGCTGGTCATCGCCGTGTTTCTGGTCACGCTGTTCTCGGCGGCCAGCAGCGGCGTCGTTTCCAGGTTCCTGACAACCGAGACGCCCAACCGGCTGCCGCTCGATGCACTGCTTGTGGGACTGGCCGACGGATCGGATAGTCCGACCGAACTGGTCGGTGCCGATCGGCTCGTGACCGGCTACACGGCGCCGGGCATCGGCAACGACATTATCGTTTCCGGCGCCGATTTCGGCGCACTTGGCATTGTCGCAACGGGTGAAGCGGACAGCTACTATCGCATCGATCTGGTGCTCTATCTCGCGGGAGTCGATCACGATCAGTTCGCGATTGCCAAGGTTCCGTTCTCCCGAGCGGACCTCACGCCCGAAGTGCTTATCGCCCGGACCGACGGGACGTTGCGCGCCCTTGAGACGGCCCGAACCGCTCTCGAACGCCAAACGCTCTGGTTCCGGGCGCCCATGACGCGCATCGAACGGAATCTGGCGGGTCCCAACCGGTTGCTCAAGGAGCTTTCGCTCATCGCCTATTCGGGCGCGCTGATCACCATCCTCATTTCCGGCCTGTCGCTGACCGTTTCGACCCTCGGTGCGCTGATCGACCGCCGGCGGACCTTCGGCCTGATGCGCCTGATCGGTATGCCGGACAAGACGCTCGACCGCGTCGTGTTTCTCGAAGCCGCGATCCCGCTGGCCGGGGTATTGGCCTTTTCCATCGCCGCCGGCTATTTCGCCGCCTATCTGATCGTGCGCACCCTGACCGAGGATCTGTCGATCGGTGCACCGGATCTCACCTATTTTCTGTTTCTGGCAGCAGGTCTTTTCGGTGCGCTCGCGATTTTGCAGCTCTCGAAACATCTCGCCCGCCACATGATCAGCGACGAGGTGGTTCGTTTCGAGTGACCGGGCCCGGAGCGGTGTGCGAAGAGCGGTTCCGGTCTTTTGCACACCGCGACAAAAAAAAGGGACATGTGTTCCGAATCCATCGGAACACAAGACGCACCAGAAAACAGGGCGGCTTGAGAGCATCAAGCCGCCTGTTGCTTCATTTCAGCGTCAGGCTGGCAAGCCCGGCCGCCAGGCTGAGGCCGGTCTGGGCCTGAACGCTGAAGGGCTGCAGGGCGAAGGACTTGTTCAGCCCGCCGACAAGCACGTTGCCACCGAGACCGACACCGAGCGTGGCCTCGCCGCTGGCGCCGACATATTGCCCGGCAAGCGCACGCGAGGTGTATTTGGTCTTGGTCGCCGCGAAGACCAGCCATTCGACATGGGTGCGTTCGGTCTTGCCGATATCGAGTCCGATACGGGTGATCTTGCCCGAATAGGATTCGGTACCGCCCTCGGCCTTGTGGAAGGTGCAGGAGACTTTCTTTTCGGAGCCAAGAATGAGGCCGACGCCGCCGGCGACGTCGCAGGCCAGCCGGCCGATCTTGACCGATGGTTCGGCCGCCGTGACGGACAGGGTCGCTGCGGCAAGAAAAAGCGCGGCAAGCGTGCCGGCAACAATGGTCTTCATGATGGGTCCCTCCGGGATTTGCGCAAAAAGCGGGTGATCCGTCAGACTCGTCCGGTCCGGCGGATCGGTCAGACCGGATGAATGTCGGCTTTTGTCACGTGTTGCGCCATTTCCCCTGAAACGGCACGACACCGGCAATGACAACGCACGTCAGACGCCGCCGACGAATCGTGGCGTCAGGCGCAAGCATGCTCCGGCTTTGCGTCAAACGAAAGTCCGGTGAACGAGGGGATGGATTCGATCCGAACGGGATCAGCGGGTGAAAAAGTGGAATCCGCTTTTTTTTGAAAACGCTCCAGTAGAGCAAAACGCAAACGCCGCCCGAAAGGGCGGCGTATTGAAACCCGACGGACCATTGGCATCCAGAACCGCCCCAGTTTCACGGAGAAACCGGGACCACTTCCAAAAAACAATGGGTCTCCGGGGATCGGAGGGCTTGTGAGGTCTAGCGACCCGGCGTGGCGGCGAGACCTTCGCGCTGGGCACGCTTGCGAGCCAGCTTACGGGCGCGGCGCACAGCCTCGGCCTTCTGCCTTGCCTTCTTTTCAGACGGCTTCTCGTAGTAGTTGCGCAGCTTCATTTCGCGGAACACGCCTTCGCGCTGAAGCTTCTTTTTAAGGGCGCGCAGCGCCTGATCTACGTTGTTATCGCGAACGACTACTTGCAAAGGTCAAAAGCCCCTTCTCAGCATCTTATCATGTTGCAGAACCAAAGCCGCGGGCGCATTAAGCCCGCCGCAGCCGGTATAGCCGGCATGTTGGAGCGGCTCAATAGCAAAACCGTTGCGATTTGTCTACCGTCGCCTACGCGGCAAAATCACCAAAATGCCGTTTCGGTTCAGCGCGGCCGGACTCGATTGAGGTGTCCCATCTTGCGTCCCGTGCGCGGTTCGGACTTGCCGTAGACATGCACCTTGTCGCGCGGCCCGAGATCAGCTCCGACGCCAAGAATTTCCACGCCGACCAGGTTGACCATCTCGACATCGGCCAGTCGCGACGGATCGCCGAGCGGCCAGCCGCAAATGGCGCGGATGTGCTGCTCGAACTGGTCGGTGATACACACGGCTTCCGTCCAGTGACCGGAATTATGGACGCGCGGCGCGATCTCGTTGACCACGAGGCGCGGTCCGGGACCATCCGGAACCACGAAGAACTCGACGCCGAGGACGCCGATATAATCGAGCGCCTGTGCGATCCTTGCGGCGATCTCGGCCGCTTCCCGGGCTGTCGCCTCCGGAAGACGGGCCGGCACGGTGCTCGTATGAAGCATGTGGTTGCGATGCACGTTTTCGGCCGGATCGAAGGCGCGAAAACTGCCATCGACGCCACGGGCAGCCACGATCGACACTTCGCGTTCGAAGGGCACGAAGCCTTCGAGCACCAGATCCGATCCGGAAAGCGCCGCAAAGGCCGGCGCCGCGTCGGCGGGGGCCTGGATCATGCGCTGGCCCTTTCCATCGTAGCCAAACCGCGTCGTCTTGAGGACCGAAGGGATGCCGATCTCATTGAGCGCCGTTTCGAAATCGGCAAGCGAGGTAACGGCGCGATGAGGCGCGACCGCGATGCCGGCGCCGGTCAGGAAGGTTTTTTCCGCCAGACGATCCTGGGAAACGGCGAGGGCGCGGGCCTGCGGCAGCACCAGCCTGTTTTGGGAAAGAAACGCGACTGTCTCAATCGGAACGTTCTCGAATTCGTAGGTGACGACATCGACAGTTTCGGCGAAACGCGCCAGTGCGGCCTCGTCGCCATAGGCGGCGACGGTCTTGTGCGGTGTCACCTCGAAGGCGGGACTTTCCGGATCGGGGCAGAAGATGTGGGTCTTCATGCCGAGGCGGGCCGCGGCCAGCGCCAGCATGCGCCCCAATTGGCCACCACCGAGAATACCAATGGTCGAACCGGGGGCTAGAAAAAAAGGATCAGTCATCGTCAACAGGATAGTCGGGAACGGAACTGGTTTGGGTGCGGCGGAACGTGTCGAGCGCTACGGCGATCTCCTCGTCCTCCAGGGCAAGAATGGCCGTCGCCAGAAGCGCGGCATTGATGGCGCCGGCGCGGCCGATGGCCAGCGTGCCAACGGGAACGCCGGCGGGCATCTGCACGATGGACAAAAGTGAATCCTTGCCGCCGAGCGCATGGGTTTCGGCCGGAACGCCGAGCACGGGCAATGGCGTCAGGGCGGCAACCATGCCGGGCAGGTGGGCCGCACCGCCCGCCGAGGCGATGATGACCTTGAAACCGTCATCGCGCGCCGACCGGGCGAATTCGAAAAGTCGTTCCGGCGTGCGGTGGGCGGACACGATCCGGGTCTCGTAATCGATCTTGAGCGCGTCGAGGGTCTCTGCGGCGAACCGCATATGCGGCCAGTCGGACTGAGACCCCATGATGATGGCAACGGGGGGAGGGCTCAACATGGCGCGGTCCTTCATTTTATCCGTCGATTACGCGCTTATCGCACGATTTTCTGCCGAAGTGGAACCTGTACCATCGGCAATATCCGACCGTCGGCCGTGTGCGATCTGCCACTTTTGCATCAACAGGGCACTGAGCTGCGCATACTGGGCGTCGAGCGGTTTGTGAATGAGGCGCAAACGTCCGTCGCCGGCCAGCACGAATGCGTGCAGGAACGCCTGCCAGGGATGAACAAAGCCGATGCGGTCGCGGGCCTCGGGAACGACACAGATGACGATCTTGCCGGTCATGCCGCCGAGCAGCACCAAGCGTTCGACCATGCCGGGTTCGACCCGTTCGATCGACTGGATGTCGGACCAGGGAATGGGTTTGACGGTCAGTCGCCGGTCCCACAGCCCGTCATCTTTAAGGATCAGGACCGGTTTGCCCATCATGCGGAACATGGAAAAAAGGAAAACGCCGATGCAAACGGCCAGAACCAGAAAGACAAGGCCGATCAGTATCTGCTGGAAGCGCTGGCCGGCATCGACGGCGATCAGTCCGGATACCATGCCGACCCCGCCATAAGCGAGGATCAGGAAAGCAACGCCATAACCGAAAAAGGTACGTCGAGAATAACCGATAGTGAAATCGGGCAGATCGTCCGACATCAGGCGATGATATCGGGCAGCAGGATCTTTTCGAGTTCGACGATGCGGTCCTTGAGCGCGAGCTTCTTTTTCTTGAGGCGCCTGACGGCCATCTGGTCGGCGGTGCCCGAACTGGCGAGCGCGTGAATCGCCGCGTCCAGATCATCATGTTCCTGCCGCTTCAGCGATAGCTCCAGTCCGAGCTTCACCTTCAAGTCCTCATCGATCTGATACATGCTCCCCCCGCCTCTTCAAAAAAACGCGACTCACTCCCGCCGGTCACAAATCCCCGTCCCGAAAAGACAGGGTTTTTGCCGCCGCGGCGGAAAACCGTTGATTATCCGCACCTTGGGTGATTCCAAAAGGGCGGTGCAGACTGGCTTCAGCGGGCTTGGCCTTCGCGCGATATCCCGTTTCGTTCAATCTGGCGGCGCCGATCTTAACCCTTCATTGGCTGCGTTTCACGCGACATTTGCGCTGTAACCGTTTTGGGCATCGACAGGACGCGAATTATTTGTGACGATCTTTATGCAAAGCAGCCGAAAGGAGTTGCCATGACGACAGAAAGCCATATTGCCGCTCTCGAGCGGCGTCACATGGAACTTGAGCGGATGATTGAGGAGGAGCTGGGTCACGCTTCGGCGGACGACGAGCGCCTTCGTCTGCTCAAGGTAAAGAAGCTGGAAGTCAAGGATGAGTTGACGCGCATGAAGCGTCGGGACGCTGCCTAGTCTTTGTAACGAGGTGAAGAATTTGCAAAAAGGCCACCCCTCCCGGTGGCCTTTTTCATGGGGTGCGCGCAAATCGATGCCCACCTTTTGCCCTAGGCCAATGGAGCCGAGGTCATGATGCCGATAATGCCGTCGTAGATCAGCTTGAGCGACAAAAGAAAGACCAGAAAATAGGCGATGCGGTAGAAGACCTCCATATTCACCCGCCTGACCAGGAAAATCCCCAGAACCATGCCGCCGATGGCGACTGGAACCAGCATGGCGGAGATTTCGAGATTGGCGGGCGAAAGCTGGCCGAGGAGGTAATAGGGAAACAGCTTCAAAAAGTTGAGGGTGGCGAAATTGAGCGCCGTGGTGCCGGCAAAGACGGCCGGTGACAGGCGCTGCGGCAGGACATAGATCTGAAAGGGCAACCCGCCCGAATGGGAGACGAAGCTGGTGAACCCGGTCACCCCGCCCCAGAACACGCCCCAGGGCTTCGAGGGCGGCTTGCCGATGATCTTTTTCCTGAGGGGCAGGATGGCATCGAGGATGAAGATCATCGAAATGATGCCGATGGCCAGAAGCACCATGTCATCGGTTACCACCGACCAGAAGAGCCAGCCGAGCGCGATGCCGGCAATGCCGCCCGGAATGAGAATCGCCAGATTGCGCCAGTCGAAATCGCGCCGGTAGGCGAAAACGGCGAACGCATCCATCAAAAGCATCAGCGGCAGGAGGATGCCGGCGGCTTCACGCGGCGCCGCAACCAGCGTCATCAGGGGCACACCGACCACGCCGAGACTGCCCACCAGACCCGACTTGGCCAGGGCGACGATGAAGACCGCAAGGGCGGCGACGAACCAGAACATGGGATCGGAGATCATGACAGGCTGGGTGCGCTATTGGGATTAACCGGGACATCTTGGCGAAGCTGGGTCCGCTTATCCGCCCGGATTTTCGTTAATACAAGAGAGAACCGCCCTGGCTTTCGCCGAAAGGGTAAAACGCGTCATTCGGAACGGGCCTGTGATTCCTTTTCGATATCGTCGCTGTCGATCGGCCAGCTTGCCGCTTCCGGATCCTGTCGCTGCTCCTTTTCGGTCTGCATGACCGTGTGCAGCGTTTCGCGCGCCTGATTGACGTAGGAGACATAGGCTTCGTCGTCATTGCGTAAGGCGCGCGCCTTGTCGAGCATCTCCATGTCATGCCACTCGAAGGCCTTGGCGACCCGCATCGCGCCGTGAGAGGAATAGCCCAGACCCACCAGCACCTTGGCGGCAAGGGCGAGGGACGAGCGAAAGGTTTCGCGTTCGAATCCGTCAACGTCGAGATCCATCAGTTCGTAGGCATGAACCCGGTCGAAGGCGCGCGCATAGATCTTTGCGTGCGGAAAATGGCGCCTTATCATGCGGCAGATTTCGATGCTTTTCTCCCTGTCCTTGATGGTGACCACGATGATGCGCGCCTCGGCGGCGCCGGCGGCCTGCAACAGATCGAGCCGGCCGGCATCGCCGTAAAACACCTTCCAGCCGAACCGTCCGAGCAGTTCGCCCTGGGCCGGGTCGTGATCGATCAATGTGGTCTCGAACCCTTGCGCGTTGAGCAGGCGGGCGATGATCTGTCCGAAACGGCCATAGCCGAGCACCAGCACCTTTTCGCGGGTATCGCCCATGTCGGGGATATCCGGTTCAGGCTGGTGGCGTACCAGATGTCGGGCAATGACGCGATCGAAGATCAGCAAAAGGAGCGGGGTCATGGCCATGGACAGGGCGACGCTGACATTGAGGACGTCCGAAACGGCCTTGTCGAGCGCGCCGGACTGCGTGGCCACCTGGAACAGGACGAAGGCGAACTCACCGCCTTGGGCCAGCAGGGTGGCGAACAGGAATCGGTCGGTCAGGCGCATATGGAAGATGGCGCCGATGACGAACAGCACGATGAACTTGAGCGCCACCAGTCCGAGAACCAGTTCGATGACGCGCAGCGGCGCATCCGCCACCACGGAAAACTCGATGCCCATGCCGACCGAAATGAAGAACAGGCCGAGCAGCAGGCCCTTGAACGGCTCGATCTGGCTTTCGAGTTCATGCCGGTACTCGCTGTCGGCGAGGATGACACCGGCAAAGAAGGCCCCGAGCGCGTGGCTCAGCGACAGCCATTCCATCAAAAGCGCCGATCCGATGACGACGAACAAGGCCAGAGCGGTGAAGATTTCGCGAATGCCGGAGCGGGCCACGTAATTCATCACCGGTCTCAGGACATAGCGTCCGGCCAGATACATGCCGACAAAACTCAAAAGAATGTGCAGTGCCGCGACCCAGCTGCCATCGCCGCCAAAGCCCATGGCGACCCCTCCGGCCTCGGACAGCGACTGGCGAATGTCGGGAACCGACAGAAGCGGAATGAGAGCGAGGATGGGGATGACGGCGATGTCCTGGAACAAAAGGACGGAAAAGCCCGAGCGTCCGGTCGCGGTCCGGGTGATGCCGCGTTCGGCCATGATCTGCAGGACGATGGCGGTGGAACTCAGCGACAGGGCGAACCCGATGATGAGAGCCGACTGCCAGGCGATGCCGACATAAAGCCCGATCGCCAGAATGAGAAGGGTGGTGAAAAGGAACTGGGTCCCGCCCATGCCGATCAGGCGCGAGCGCAGCCGCCACAATTCGCGCGGCTGCAGTTCCAGCCCGATGAGAAACAGCATCATGACGACGCCGAACTCGCCGAAATGCAGGATGGTGCCGGTATCGGTGACGAATCTGAGCCCGTAAGGGCCGATCAGGACGCCGGCCACAAGATAGCCCAAGACCGTTCCCAGACCTGTCAGCTTTGCCGCCGGGACCACGAGAATGGCGGCGGCGATGAAAACGAAGACGGCCAGCAGCAGGTTGGCTTCCATTAGAATATCGCTCCGCTTTCAAGCGCCTTGAGCCGGGTCCGCAACTCTTCGGCATGTTCCCCGAGCATGGAATCGTCGGCATAGCGGGCGCGATAGAACACAAGGGGAGGCTGCCAGACCATGCCGCAAAAATGAGCGATCTGCTCGAACGGAAATAAGTATTCCTCGATCGGCTGGTTGTGGATGCCGCCGGGCCGGTAGGCGTTGATGTCCGAGCCGGTCGAGATGGAAACGAGAAACGGTTTGCCCCTGAGGCTCTTGCCATCATGGCCGTAGGCCCAGCCGCCGATGAAGGTGCGGTCGATCCACTCCTTCAAAAGACCCGGCGCGCCGTACCAGAAAAAGGGGAACTGCAAGACCAAGGCGCCGGTTTCCTCAAGACGCCGCCGTTCGCGTCCCCCGTCGATGAACATGTCGGGATAGGTTTCGTAGATGTCGTGAACCAGAATGTTTTCCATGGACCGCGCCGTTGCCGCCAGCACCTTGTTGGCGCGGGAAACGCCGATTTCGGGATGGGCGACGATGAACAGGACGGGTTTCGACATCTGGGCGCGATCACTGGAGTTGCGACACAATTGCAAGCATGGCGTGCCCTTTGCATCTTCGCAAGACGATGCGGTACGCGCGGGCGCAATTCACCGCTTGTTCTCGGCGCGGGGCTGGTTTAGTCAGACGGCATGACCCCAGCCTATGTTTTTGATCTCGACGGAACCCTGGTCGACACCGCGCCCGATCTCAACATCACCATCAATGCGTTGTTGACGCGGGAAGGCCGACGCGAAATAGCGCTCGAGGAGATACCGCTTCTGGTTGGAAACGGTGTCAAAAAACTCATCGAACGCGCATTTTTAAGAACCGGCGCACCGATCGATCCGGCGCGGATCGATTCGCTTTACGAAGACTTTCTGGCCCTCTACGACGCCAATCATTCCAGTCACAGCCGGCCTTATCCCGGCGTGATCGAAACGCTGACGCGCCTGCAGAAGACCGGCGCGCGTCTCGCCATTCTGACCAACAAGCCGCAAGTGTCGGCGGAAGAGCTAATCGATACGCTCGATCTCGCCCGGTTCTTCCCGGTGGTCTATGGCGGCGGGAAACGGGCTTTCCTCAAGCCGGATGCACGCCTTTTTGCCGAGGTCATGACCGATCTTGGTGGCGACGGGCCGGCCGTCATGGTGGGTGACAGCCTCCCGGACGTCCAGACCGCCCGCAACGCCGGGGTGCCGATGGTGCTGGTCAGCTATGGCTACAGCGCCGTACCGCCCGAAACGCTGGGCGCCGATGCCCTGGTCGACCGGTTCGACGAGATTCCGGCGGCGGCTGAAAGACTGCTCGGACTGTCGCAACGGTAGCTGACGTTCGGCTGCGTCGGCGGTCTTTGAGGGCAAATCCGTTTTATGGCCAGCGGTGCAAAAAGCCTTGGCAAGGCTTTTTTAGGGGCATTGCCACACGCTCCGCGTCATTACGGCCCGCGAGTCGGGATCCAGCGGCGCACGCATCATTGCGCGCAATAGCACTCTTCATGCCCCGGTAGACGCCTTGCGACTTTAGGCCCGACCAGGTCGGGTATGACGTTGAAAGGCTTTGGTCGGCTAAAGATTACGTGCGCGGGAACGCTGACGGTCAAAACCGGAAAACGCCCAAGAGCCTTTCACTGTTTCACAGAAACAGTGAAAGGCTCCAAGTTCTTGTTTTATCGCATTTCCGCGAACGGTGAACCGGTGTCCACTTCACCTGGAAACGCCCTAGAACCCCCGGTCGTCGTCATCGCCGTCGAGCGGCTTGAGCGATTTGAGCTTGGCGAAAACCGAATCGGCGTCGAACTCTTCTTCCGCAGGCTCGACATGACGTTCGGCTTCCTGGGCCAGTTGCGAATCGGCCGGCTCGGCGGGGATGTCGCCGCGAATGGTGGCCATGGCCTCTTCGGCCGACAACAGGCGCGTGCCGTGCTCGACCTCTTCCTGGTCGCGTCCGCCGGCGGCTTTCTTGACTTCCATGTCGAGATCGATCTGGCTGCACAGGCCCAACGTCACCGGGTCGACGGCGGTCAGGTTGGCCGCGTTCCAGTGCGTGCCCTCGCGCACCGCCTCGATGGTCGATTTGGTGGTGCCCACCAGACGCATGATCTGCGCATCCTTGAGCTCGGGATGGTTCTTGGCCAGCCATTTGATGGCGCCCGGCCGTTCGTTACGCCGCGAAATCGGAGTGTAGCGCGGGCCCTTGCGCTTGGCCTGGGCGACATGCACGCGCGGTTCGGCCACCTTCATGCGGTAGCTGGTGTCTGCCTCGGCCTTGACGATTTCCTCGCGGGTCAACTGGCCGTTATTGATGGGATTGACGCCCATGATGCCGGCGGCGACGTCGCCATCGGCGATGCCCTGCACTTCGAGCGGATGCAGCGCGCAGAAAGCGGCGATCTGTTCGAAGGTCAGAGAGGTGTTGTCGACCAGCCAGACAGCGGTCGCCTTGGGCATTAACAGGGTCGTGGCCATCTCGTGTTCTCCTCGTTTTGAGTGCAGTGCCGAACCGGAGCGCCCGAGGCATCTTTGCCGACAATGCGTCCCCCCTGGTGCGGTCCGGGAGCGTCCGGCCCGCCCCACCTCGTATCAACGCTGAGGGGGAGATGACGCTTCATATAGTCTGAAAGGTTTTCATTCGCAACGAAAGACTGGGTTCACTCAACAGAAGTACCGAACGGTGTGACAAGAACGATTTTTCCGTAATGCGTTTTATCTTCCATCGCCCTGTGGGCGTCGACGACCTCGGAAAAAGAAAAGACCCGGATGTGCGGTGAAACAATGGCGCCAGAGTCAAGGCCGGGCCAGACATCGGTTTTGAGTCGGCGGGCGATCTCCGCCTTGACGGATCCCGGCTGCGGGCCGAGCACCGAACCGATCAGGGTAAGGTTCCTGGAAAGCAGAAGAGGAAAGATCAATTCGCCCCTGGCGCCGCCGAGATAGGCCAAAGCGACGATGACGCCGCCCGGCGCCGCCATTTCGAGATTGCGCCGCAAGCTGGCACCGCCGATCACGTCGACGATACGATCCACCCCTCTGCCATTGGTAATGTCGTGCACCCGCGCAACAACATCTTCCTGTGTATGATCGATGACGTGGTCGGCCCCGAGGCGGCGGACATACTCTGCCTTTTCCGGGGTGGAAACCGAGGCGATGGTTTCGGCGCCAAACAGGTGGGCGATCTGGAGGGCCGCCCCGCCCAGTCCACCCGAGGCGCCATGAACGAGAACGCTCATGCCTTTTTCCAGTCCGGCGCGCATGACGAGCGCTTGTTCGATGGTGAAAAAGGTTTCGGGCAGGGCGGCGGCGTCGGAAAGCCGCCAGCCGTCCGGCGCGGGAAGGGTCTGGGCTTCGGGCACCGTGACATATTCGGCGTAACCGGCTCCGTTGGTAAGGGCGATCACGCGATCGCCCGGCTTGAAATGATGGGTTTTTGCGCCCGTGGCCGTAACGATGCCGGAGATTTCGAGGCCGGGCCGTTGCGCGTTTTCCAGCGCCGGCACGTACAGTCCGCGGCGTTGCAACAGGTCCGGTCCATTAAGGCCGGCGGCGGCGACGCGCACGAGAAGGTCGCCGGGACCGGGATCGGGAACGGCGACGGTCTCGAATCCGAGTTTTTCCGGGCCGCCGGGTTCGGTGATCACCACGCGTTCCATCGCCCTCATGCTTGCGCCCCTTCTTTTCTTGCCCTTCGGGTCGTGCCAGAACTGTGAAGCGTAAATCCAAAAGGAGAAAAGACCCACCATGGATCTCGACGATGACGCCCCCATCAAGAAACCGGTTCACGAGATCGGCATGGTGCTCGATACCCTGTCGGTCGAGGAACTCGAAGAACGGATCGTGCTCCTGACCGAGGAGATCGCGCGGTTGAAGGCGGCCATTTCCGTCAAGAAAGCCAGCCGGAATGCCGCCGACTCCGTCTTCAAGTTCTAATTTTGTCCTGAACTACCCAGTTCTCGCGCGTCAGGGTTAAGCAAAAGTGTGCAATTAACGCCCAGTTAAGAGATTTGCGGTAAGGCTTGGTTATCCAGTCTTTACTGGGTTCTGCAGAGTGGTTTCTCCCTCTGTTTGACGCCTCCCTGTTAACTTGCGAGAGCCGTTATTCGACGGCTCTTTTTTCTTTTTGGGCCAGGGAAGTCATCGCCGGTTTCGTCTGGCATTTTAGTCTTTCCTAAGCCTTTGGGTGTCACAAATGTTCTCGGGATGACGACACCGGGCAACAGGGTTAAGGTGTCGCCAGCAAGGTGAGGAATTGGACAAAGCGGTGGCCGAGGACAACACGACCGGCGAGACGGTGGAACTCAAGCAGCGGCTGGTGTCCGGCGGCGGGTTCACTGCGCTCTATCGCGAGGGCATGGGCCTGATCGAGGAAGTCGCCGCCTATCTCGACGGCGAGGGCCGTACCGCCAGCCAGACGCTGACCCGAGAAGCATCGTTCGTCTATGCCACGGAATCGATGCGCCTGACGACACGGCTGATGCAGTTGGCCTCATGGCTCTTGCTGCAGCGGGCGGTCAACGAGGGCGAGATCTCCGCCGAGACCGCGCGGACCGAGAAGGCCAAGGTCAAGTTTACGCCGAATCCGGCGGAACGCGGCGGCCCAGGCTGGGATCAGCTGCCGTCCGCGCTGGTCGAGTATATCGCCGAGGGCGACAGGCTGTTCGAACGGGTGCAGCATTTCGACCGGCTCGACAGGGGCGATGTGCCGCCGCCCTCACCGGATGCGGAGACCAAGGGCATCGCCGCCCAGCTCTCCCGGCTCAAGGCGGCCTACGACACCTCCGAAACCAAGTCCTGACATTCAGGCCCATGAAAAAGCCCGGCAACGCCGGGCTTTTGTCATTCGGTCAACAAACGCATGGAACTGCGTTCCAAAACAAAGTCGGACGGCTCCCTTTTGCCGGGAACGCCGCATTATTTCTTCATGCAGTCGAGCCTGAAAGTGCGGCCAATTTTCTGCCGACTCTTTGGGAAATCAGCCCAGGATACCCTTGAACTTTTCCTTGAAGCGCGACACGCGGCCGCCGCGGTCGACGAGCTGGCCCGACCCGCCGGTCCAGGCCGGATGGGTGTTGGGATCGATGTCGAGCTGAAGGGTTTCACCCTCCTTGCCCCAGGTCGACCGGGTTTCATACTCGGTGCCATCAGTCATCACCACCTTGATGGTGTGATAGTTGGGGTGAATGTCCTTCTTCATCTTGTCTCTCGCAAACCAAACGGGCGCCAAAGCGCCCGGTGAGCCTCAGATCATGTTGGCCCGGTTTCTAGCGCAAAGCGAGGCAAGATAGCAAGGGGCTTGCCGATGATGGCCGGGCGACACCATGGGTGCTTGCTCGTCCGGATCGGAATGCCTATATCGGGGCGCACCAATCTGAGAGCGGCGACGCAATGACGGAAACAGCGGCGGACGACGCCAAGGGCGAGGAGACGGAGGTCAAAACCGATCCCAGTCCCGAGCACCAGCGCGATCTCAAGCCCTTGCGGCGTATCTTCCCCTTTCTTTTACGCTACCCCGTCAGACTCGCGCTCACGCTGGCCTTTCTGTTCATCGCGGCGACGGCCCAGCTGGCCATCCCGGCCATGGTCGGCGACGTCATCGACGAAGGCTTTCTGGCCCGCAATCTCGACAAGGTCGGGGAATACGGCCTGATCATCGTCATCATCGCCGCCTTCATGGCGGTCGCGAGCGGCGCGCGCTTCTACTTCATCTCGATGATTGGCGAACTGCTCGTGGTCGATCTGCGGCAGGCGGTGTTCGACCACATGCTGATCCTCGACGTGAAGTATTTCGACACCAACAGGGTCGGCGATCTCACCTCGCGGCTCAACGGCGATGTCGGCACCATCCGCAATGCGGTCAGTTCGTCCATGACGCTGATGCTCCGCTCGTTCGTGACCATTCTCGGTGCGCTCATCATGATGTTCATGACGAGTTTCTGGCTCACGCTGGCGGTGATGGTGCTGGTGCCGGGGATCATCATTCCGATTTTCTGGTATGGCGGGCGCCTCAGGCACATGTCGCGCCGCACCCAGGACGTGTTGGGGGACATCTCGGCGCTGGCGACCGAATCGCTGGGCGCCGCCCGCACCATCAAGGCCTTCGTGCAGGAGGAAAACCAGAAAAAGCGTTTCGCGGATTTTTCCGAACTCTCCTATCGTGCCGAGGCCATGCGCCTGCTGACGCGCGCGGTCCTGGTCGCCATCGTCATTTTCCTCGCCACCGCCGCTTTGGTCGGCCTGGTGTGGTGGGGCGCGCAGATGGTGTTTTCCGGCGCGGTCACCGCCGGCGAGCTGACCCAGTTCCTCGCCTACGCCCTGCTGGCGGCCGGGGCGCTCACCAATATTTCCGAGGTCTGGGGCACCTTGCAGATCGTTGCCGGCGCGACCGAGCGCCTCTTCGAAGTGCTCGATACCGAGCCGACGGTCACCTCGCCAGCGCATCCGGTCGCGTTTCCGGACCCGCCCCTGTCGTCCATCGATTTCGAACACGTGGCCTTTGCCTATGACACGCGCGAAAACGAAATCGTGCTCGAGAATGTCAGCTTCTCGGTCCGCAAGGGCGAAATGGTGGCGCTGGTCGGGCCGTCCGGATCGGGTAAGTCGACCATTTTCGCGCTGCTACAGCGTTTCTACGACGTCAAGGAAGGCACGATCCGGGTCGACGGCATCGACATTCGCAAGGTCTCGACGCAGGTACTGAGGACGCGCTTCGCCTATGTCGAGCAGGAATCGGCGATCTTTGGCGGCACGGTCGCCGACAATATCCGTTTTGGCAAACGAGACGCCAGTGACGACGAAGTGATCGCCGCCGGCAAGGCCGCGCTGGTCGACGATTTCGTCTCCCAGTTGCCGCATGGCTATGAGACCATTGTCGGCGAGCGCGGCGTCATGCTTTCGGGTGGCCAGAAGCAGCGTATCGCCATCGCCCGGGCGCTTTTGAAGGATGCCCCCATCCTTCTGCTCGACGAGGCAACGAGCGCGCTTGACGCGCAGTCCGAGCATCTGGTCCAGCAGGCGCTGGAGCGGCTGATGGAAGGGCGCACCACCCTGGTCATCGCCCACCGCCTTGCCACCATCCGCCACGCCAACCGCATCCTGGTGCTCGATGCCGGCCAGATCATCGATCAGGGCACGCATGACGAGCTGATCGTCAAGGACGGCCGCTACGCCGAATTGGCCAAGCTGCAGTTCCGGGATGGAAGTGGTGAGTAAGGACGTGGATAGCGAATAGGGAGTGCGGACCCTCCGGAAAACCTGAAAATTCACTGGAGCCTGTCACTGTTTCACGGAAACAGTGACAGGCTCCAAGTTCTTGTTTTATCGCATTTCAGAACGGTGAACCGGTGTCCACTTCACCTGGAAATGCCCTAGCCTTCCGTCAGCTTGAACTCGATACGTCTGTTCCGCCGGTAGGCTTCCTCGGTGTCGCCGCTGTCGATGGGCTGGTATTCGCCGAAACCGGCGGCCAGAAGTCGGTTGGGCGAGACGCCCTCGGCGACCAGAAGCTTGGCGACGGCGATGGCGCGGGCGGCCGAAAGCTCCCAGTTGGACGGAAATTGCGGGGTCGAGATCGGGCGTTTGTCCGTGTGTCCGTCGATGCGGAGAACCCAGTTGATCTCGGGCGGGATTTCCTTTTCCAGTTCGAGGATCGCCTGACCAAGCGCCTGGATCTCCTTGGCGCCTTCCACGGAGATCGTGGCCTGGCCGGCCGGAAACAGCACTTCGGACTGGAAGACGAACCGGTCGCCGACGACGCGGACATCGGCGCGCCCTTCGAGAACCTGGCGCAGGCGTCCGAAGAAATCCGACCGGTAGCGGGAAAGATCCTGCACCCGCTGGGCCAGGGCGAGATTGAGACGCCGCCCGAGATCGGCGATCTTGGTCCGGCTTTCACTGTCGCGGGATTCGGAGGCTTCGAGCGCCTGTTCGAGGGCGGAGATCTGGGTTCTCAGAGCGGCAAGTTGCTGGTTCAAAAGCGTAATCTGGGCCGTTGCCTCGTCGGAAATCTCCTCAGCCGCCAGAAGCTTGGAGTTGAGTTTGGCAATGGTCGAATCCTTTTCGCCCAGGCCCCCGCCAATGCCGGCAAGCTGGGTCTTGAGGCTGTCCCGCTCGGTTTCGGCGCTGGCAAGAGTGGCGCTGAGAGATGCGATGGTCGATTCGAGATCGGAGGAATTGGCCCGTTCGAGCTGCAACAGTTCGGTCAGTTCGGCAATCTGGGAATTGAGGCGGCTGAGCACCGTGTCCTTGCCGAGGATCTCCTGGCCGAGAAAGAACTGGGCCAGAACGAAGATCGACAACAGGAACATGATGACGAGCAACAGGCTCGACAGGGCATCGACGAAACCCGGCCAGTAATTGGTGCTCTCGCGGCGCAGACGGCTCATTGCCATGTTAGGTTCCGGTGCTTTTGGCTCACGCTGTGGCGCATGTCGTCAGTTTGGCCTGTTGTCGTCATTGTCCTCGCGCAGCAGCGCTTCGATAAGGTTGCGCAACTGCTTGTTGGTCTCGGCCTGATCGGTGATGTGGCGCCTCAGATCGTCCTGTTCGGTGCGGATGTGCTTGACCAAGCCGTCTATGCCCCGGGCCAGTTCCGCCATCGCCCTTATGGCGTTCTGGGACGAATTGGAACTCTGCATCGAGGAGCCGAGCTGGTCGATCATCTGCTGCATTTCGTTGGAGGAAACGCCCATGCCGGAAGCCTGCATGGCGGTCATGGGATGGTCCAGTTCGGTCATCGAGGCCATCCAGTCCTCGAGATCGGTGTAAAAGGCGTTCTGCGCCTGGCCGGTCTGCAGATCGAGGAACCCGAGGATCAGCGATCCCGTGAGGCCGAACAGCGAGGACGAAAAGGCCGTGCCCATGCCGGAAAGTGGCGCCTGCAGGCCCGATTGCAACGTGCCGAACAGATCGCCGGCATCGCCCGCGGTCACATCGAGGCTCTGGATGACGGTCGAAACCGAGGAAACGGTCTGCAAAAGGCCGTAGAACGTGCCCAAAAGGCCGAGAAAGACCAGAAGGCCGGTGAGGTAGCGCGAAGTGTCCTTGGCCTCTTCCAGCCGGTAGCCGACCGAATCGAGAATGGTGCGCATGGATGCCGGCGTGATCATGGTTTCCCCGAGCCGGTCGCGCATGATGCCGGCAACGGGGGCGAGCAGGACCGGCGGTTTGACGCCCTGGGTCTGGAACCCGTCCTGCAGCGAATTGACCCAACCGATTTCGGGAAAGAGCCGCATCACCTGTCTGAAGCTCAAAAGAACGCCGACAAACAGCACGAAAATGATCATGCCGTTGATGAACGGATTGGACCAGAAGGCCGAAAGCAGTTGTGGGGCAAGGATGATCCCGACCAGGATCGCCAGGATCAGGAAGATGATCATCTTGACCAGATAGACCGTGGGGCTGGCGAGATGATAGGGATCGTAGCGGTCGCTCATGGCCGTCATTGTTCTCCGCTCGGACCGATCCGAAATCGGCCGCGATTATCCAAACACTTCAGTCAAACGCGTCGCGGAACGGGTGTGCGGGACACATGTTGACGAATCAAAGATTAATGCAAAACGCACAATTGTTGAAACGCCGGTTTGTCTCGCCCTCCCGTTGCATGAACAGGTCCTGACGTATCCGATCGTCCGCCGCACGAAAACGCCGGCTGCGGCGATACGGCCGGGTGTCGCGCGACATGTGATGATCACAGTGTGACGGCGTAATGGCAGGCGAAAAAGTGGAATCTGTGTTTTCGCGAAACCCGATGCTCTAGCCGACCTTTTTGATCATCTGGAGCAATTGCCCCTGGATGGCTTCGTTGCCGGCCACGACCTCGCCATTGTAGACGGAGCCGGTTCCGCCGGCATAATCGGAAACGAAACCGCCAGCCTCTCTGACCATCAACAAGCCGGGCGCGATGTCCCAGGGGGCAAGGCGGCCTTCCCAATAGCCGTCGAACCGGCCTGCGGCGACCCAGGCCAGATCGGTCGAAGCCGAGCCGGAGCGCCTTATGCCGGCGACGGCCGGCGAAATATAGGCGAGCTGCTTAAGCGTGCGCGCGTCGTCCGGGGTGCCGGTGACCTTGATGCCGGTCACGACCACTGCATCTGCAACATGCCGTCGTCCGGCGACGCGCAGCCTTTTGTTGTTGACGAAGGCGCCGGCGCCTTTCTCGGCGGTGAACAGCTCGTCGAGAATCGGGGAGAAAACGACTGAGGCGACGATTTCGCCGGCGCGTTCCAGCGCGATGGCGGTGGCGAACAGCGGGATCGAGTGCAGGAAATTGGTGGTGCCGTCGAGCGGGTCGATCAGCCAGCGATGTTGCCCGTCAGTGCCCTTTTCCTCGCCGCTTTCTTCCATCAGGAAGCCATAGGTCGGCCGTGCCTTGAGGAGTTCCTCGTGAATGATCGCCTCAGCCCGCTTGTCGGCATTGGAGACGAAATCGGCCGGGCCCTTGCGGGAAACCTGCAGGTTCTCGACTTCACCGAAATCGCGGACCAGCGCGCGGGCCGCCTTGCGCGCGGCGCCGACCATGATGTTGAGCAATGCCGATTCGGCCATGTCGTTTTCGTCCGGAACTGTGGGAAAGGGTTTGTGTTGCGGCGCTTTTGCCCCAGAACGGCCGGCAACTCAAGGCCCGAAGCTATTGGCGCAAAGAATCGGTTCTTGTCGTTCCGACGGGCGTGCCCGGCCAGGCGCGGGCCCGGGCTTCGGCCTTTTTGAGATCGTCGGGCGAAATATCGGCCAAAAGCTTGTCGGTCTTGGGATCGGCAAGCCCCGCGCGCCGCGCCAGGGCGCGCCATACGGCGGCCGTTTGCAGATCCTTTGGGATGCCTTCGCCAACGGCCAGAAGAATGGCCAGCCGGTTCTGGGCGACCGGATTGCCCAGCTGGGCCGCCTTTTCATACCATTGGGCGGCGTTCTCGATGTCCTTGTCGATGCCTTTGCCGAGATATCTGAGGGTCGCGTATTCCACCATGGCGTCGCTGAGACCGGCCTCGGCGGCGGCACGGACATAGGCGGCGCCGCGCCGCGGATCGGGCACGGTACCGATACCGTTGATCAGCATGAGGCCGAATTCGAGTTCGGCATCGCCAAGCCCGGCCTTGGCCGCCTGTTCCATCAGTGCGGCGGCTCTGGTCTGGTTGGGTTCGACATACTGGCCTTCGACATAGAGCAGGGCCAGGTTGTACTGGGCGGCCGGAAGGCCCGCCTTTGCGGCCTTTTCCATCAGTTCGGCGGCCCTGGCGCGATTGGCCGGCACGCCCTTGCCCTCCTGGTACATCAGGGCGAGCGCGAAACTGGCATTGGCATCGCCGTTCCTGTCGGCCAGGGCGTACCAGCTTGCCGCCTTGGCGGCGCTTTCGGGCACGCCGAGTCCGTTGGCATAAATCTCGCCGATCAGCGTCTGGGCGGCGGCGTCATCGGTGCGGGCGCGTTCGAGCGCGAGATTGAGCGCCGTCAGATAATAGCCGCGCTGGAAGGCGCCGTAGGCGTCATCGATCGGCTGGGTCGGACCGCTCGGCCGGGTGTTGAGAACGCCCGTTTCGGTTGAGGCAGCGGCTTCGGCCAGTCCGATGCCGGGCAAAAGGAGCAATGACAGAACGAGACCGGCGAAAATCTGTTTCAACGCTCCGGCTCCGAACCAGACGGGTTTTCGCCGAACAGACTGGGACCGAGCGCGGCGAATTCGGCGCCCGTGCCCGCGGCGTCGCGTCCGGCCTCGAACAGAACGCACGGCACTTCGAAGGTCTCCGCCCACCACCGGGCCGTGTCGATGTCTTCGGGAAAAGCCGTTCCCGCGTCGAGATCGCCGAAAAAGACATAATCGACGCCAGCCTCGGCCTTGACCATGGCGTCGTGATGCGAATGAAGCGCACCCGCCCCGACGATCATGTCGGGTTTCAATAGCGCCAATGCCTGTTCGACCGCCTTGAGACCGAGAGAGATATGCACCCCGTCTGCGCCGAGTGTCTTGGCCAGGTCCGCGTCGTTGTCGACGAGCACGGCGCAATCGCGCGACTGGGCAATGGGAAGAATGGCGGTCACGAAGGCGCGATAGTCCAAATCGGATCGATCGCCGCGCGGTAAAAGCAGGGCCGCTGCCGGATCGGCATCGAGCACACCTTGAAGCGCGGCGCTAAAGGAGGCCGCAACGGCATTGGGGGGTGCAACGATAAAAAGCTCGGCACTCATGGCAGCATTTCCCAAAGACATCTCTTCCTCGTCAAACGGATTTGGGTGGCAATCGTGTCAACAAAAAGGACGCTGGCAAAACCAGCGTCCTCGGTGTTCATTTGCCGATGAAACAGGCCGTTTGGCCTTAGGCCATCAGGGCCGCAACGCCAGGCAGGGTCTTGCCTTCCATCCATTCGAGGAAGGCGCCGCCGGCGGTCGACACATAGGTCAGGTCGTCCTTGACGCCGGCATGGGCGAGCGCCGAAACGGTATCGCCGCCACCGGCAACCGAAACGAGCGTGCCTTCCTTGGTGCGCTGGGCGACATGCTTGGCCAGTTCGACCGTCCCCGCATCGAAGGGGGTCAGTTCGAACGCGCCGAGCGGGCCGTTCCACACCACGGTATGGGCGTCGTCGATGGCGCCCTTGATGCGCTCCATCGATTTCGGACCGACATCGAGGATCATGCCGTCATTGTCGACATTCTCGACGCCGTAGAGCCGATGCGGGGCATTGGCCTCAAAATGCCAGGCCACCTGCGCGTCGACCGGCAGGATGATGGCGCAGCCGATCTTTTCGGCCTTTTCGAGGATGCGGCGTGCCGTCTCGTCGAGATCCTTTTCAGCGAGGGACTGGCCGATGCCGATGCCCTTGGCATAAAGGAAAGTATTGGCCATGCCGCCGCCGATCACCAGGGCTTCGACCTTGGTGATGAGGTTTTCCAGCAAGTCGATCTTGGTGGAAACCTTGGCGCCGCCGACGATGGCGACGACCGGGCGATGCGGATTGCCGAGGCCCTTTTCGAGGGCGGTCAGTTCCGCCGCCATGGCGGTGCCGGCGCCCGAGGGCAACAGGTGCGCCACACCTTCGGTCGAGGCATGGGCGCGGTGGGCCGACGAAAAGGCGTCGTTGATGTAGATGTCACCCAGGCTCGCCATGCGGGCGGCAAGCTCGGGATCGTTCTTTTCCTCACCCGGATGGAACCGGGTGTTTTCCAGGATGAGCACGCTGCCGGCAGGGGCGGCGTCGATCGTCGCCTTGGCGGCGGAAACATCCTGCCAGTCGGTCGGCACGAATCCGACCTCGTGGCCATAGGCCTTGGCGACGGCGGACAGGGTGACTTCCAGTGAAAACTCTGGGTTGACCTTGCCTTTCGGGCGACCGAAATGCGACATCAGGATCGCCTTGGCACCGGTCTTGGTAATGGCGCGCAGGGTCGGAACGATACGTTCGATGCGCGTGGCGTCTGTAACCTTGCCGTCCGCAACCGGGACGTTGAGGTCGACGCGTACGAGAACGCGCTTACCCGCAAGGTCGAAATCTTCGAGGGTTTTGAATCCGGCCATCTGATCTCTCCGGAACGATGGGATGTAGTATGAAGCGGCCCGGCTTGGCCGGGCCGCGAGTCACGCGATCAGAGGAACTTGCTCATCGCGATGGCCGTGTCGGCCATGCGGCAAGAGAAGCCCCACTCGTTGTCGTACCAAGCCATGATGCGCACGAGGTTGCCGCCGAGGACCTTGGTCTGTTCGGCAGCGAAGCTCGAGGAATGGGCGTCATGGTTGAAGTCCATCGAAACGAGCGGCTCGGTGATGTAGGCCAGAACGCCCTTGAGCGGGCCTTCGGCGGCGGCCTTCATCGCGGCGTTGACCTCGTCGGCGGTCACGGCGTCTTTGGACACCACGACCTTGAGGTCGACCACGGATACGTTCGGGGTCGGCACGCGGATGGCGGAACCGTCGAACTTGCCGGCCAGCTCGGGCAGAACCAGGCCAACGGCCTTGGCGGCGCCGGTCGAGGTCGGGATCATCGAAAGGGCGGCAGCGCGGGCGCGATGCAGGTCCTTGTGCAGCGTGTCGAGGGTCGGCTGGTCACCGGTATAGGAGTGGATGGTGGTCATGTAGCCCTTTTCGATGCCGAAGCTGTCGGAAAGAACCTTGGCCACCGGGGCCAGGCAGTTGGTGGTGCACGACCCGTTGGAGACCACCAGGTCGTCCTTGGTCAGAACGCTGTCATTGACGCCGAAAACGACGGTCTTGTCGGCACCCTTGGACGGGGCGGAAACGAGCACGCGCTTGGCGCCGGCCTCGAGATGGGCGACGGCCTTCTCCTTGGCGGTGAAGATACCGGTGCATTCCATAACGATGTCGATGCCGAGTTCTTTCCACGGGAGCTTCGAAGGATCGCGCTCGGCAAAGCACTTGAAGCTTTCATTGCCGACGGAAATCACATCGCCATTGACGCTGACTTCGTGGGGGAAACGGCCATGCACCGAGTCATAGCGCAAAAGGTGCGCATTGGTCTCGACCGGGCCGAGGTCGTTGATCGCGACGATGTCGATGTCCTTGCGACCGGACTCGTAGATGGCGCGGACAACGAGACGGCCGATGCGGCCAAAGCCATTGACGGCAACACGAATGGGCATTTTTTGTATGCTCCTTATAAGGACGGGGGGAACGCGTTGTTCATTACAACTGGGATGTTACGGCTTCAACCACCGCTTCGGCGGTGATGCCGAAATGGGTGTACAATTCCTCAGCGGGGGCTGAGGCGCCGAAACCGGTCATCCCGACGAATTGGCCAGTGTCGCCCAGGAGCCGATCCCAGCTCATGCGGATACCGGCTTCGACCGCGACGCGGGCCTTGGGGGTGCCGATCACCTCGCGGCGATAGGCCTGCGGCTGCTTGTTGAAGAGTTCCATCGAGGGCACGGATACGACGCGGGTTGCCACACCTTGGCTTTCCAGCGTCTTGCGCGCCTCCATGGCAAGCATGACTTCCGATCCGGTAGCGAAGATGACGGCCGTATCGTTATCCGATCCAGCCAGTACATAGGCGCCGCGGGCCGAAAGATTTTCCTCGGTGTACTCGGTCCTGAGGGCCGGCAGGTTCTGGCGCGAAAGGGCCAGCACCGAAGGTGCGCCGGTGCTCTCGAGCGCGGCCTGCCAGCACTCGAGCGTTTCCACCGCGTCGGCCGGCCTGAAGACCAGCACGTTGGGGATCGCTCTCAGCGTCGACAGATGCTCGACCGGCTGATGGGTCGGGCCGTCCTCGCCCAGACCAATGGAGTCGTGCGTCATGACGTAGATGACGCGCTTGCCCATAAGGGCAGACAGCCGGATCGAATGCCGGCAGTAATCGGTGAAGACCAGGAAGGTGCCACCGTAGGGAATAAGCCCGCCATGCAGCGCGATCCCGTTCATTGCCGCCGCCATGGCGTGTTCGCGGATGCCGTACATCATGTAACGGCCGGTGCGATCCTTGGCGGTGAAGGGCAGGGTCTGCGAGGTGTTGGTGTTGTTCGATCCGGTCAGATCGGCCGAACCGCCCAGCGTTTCGGGCAAGACGCCATTGATCACCTCGAGCGCGTTCTGCGAAGACTTGCGCGAAGCGAGCTTCGGCTTGGTCTCGACGAGCTTCTTTTTATACTCGTTGACCGCCTTGGTGAAATCGAGCGGCAGCTGGCCGGCGACGCGACGGTCGAACTCGGCCTTCTTCTCCGGATCCATGGCGTCGTGGCGTTCGAGCCAGGCGCTGCGCACCTTGGTCGAGCGATTGCCCGCCAGGCGCCAGTTGTCCAGGATTTCCTGGGGAATGTCGAAGGGCTCGTAAGGCCAGTTGAGATTTTCGCGGGCGCCCTTGAGTTCTTCGGCCCCAAGCGGCGAACCATGCGCCTTGTTGGTGCCGGCCTTGGTCGGGGCGCCGAAACCGATGGTGGTCTTGGCGGCGATCAGGGTGGGCTTGTCGGACGACTGCGAGGCGATCAGGGCCTTTTCGATGGCCTCCGGATCGTGGCCGTCGATGGCGATGGTGTTCCAGCCCGAGGCTTCGAAGCGCTTGAGCTGGTCGGTCGAATCCGAGTTCGACACGGCGCCGTCGATGGTGATGCCGTTATTGTCCCAGATCAGGGTGATCTTGTTGAGCTTGAGGTTTCCGGCGAAAGCGATGGCTTCCTGGGAAAGGCCCTCCATCAGACATCCGTCACCAGCCAGAATGTAGGTGCGGTGATCGACGATGTCGGAGCCGAATTCGGCCGCGAGCTTGGCCTCGGCGACGGCCATGCCGACGCCATTGGCTATGCCCTGGCCCAAGGGTCCCGTCGTGGTCTCGATGCCCGAGGCATGGCCGTATTCCGGGTGCCCTGCGGTTTTCGCGCCCCATTGGCGGAAATTCTTGATCTCCTCGATCGTCATGTCCTCGTAGCCGAGGAGATAGAGCGAGGAATAAAGCATCATGGAGCCGTGGCCTGCCGAAAGGACGAACCGGTCGCGGTCCGGCCAGTTGGGGTCCTTGGGGTCAAACTTCATGACCTTTGAGAACAGGACCGTGGCAATATCGGCGGCGCCCATGGGCAAGCCGGGATGGCCGGAATTGGCCTTCTCGACGGCATCCACGGATAGGAAGCGAATGGCGTTGGCCATCGCGTCATGTTTGGATCGATCTGTCATGAAACTGATTGTCCCGAAGTCTGACATGCGCGTCGCTCTCGCGACGGGCAGTGAGATTTGCGTGCGCCGTGAGACATAACAGGTCCGCTCAAGGTGTCAATCTTGCGCTTAATGCCCTGCGGCATCACGGACCTGCGACATAGCGGCAGCAGTTTACGCCCGCAAGGGGTCAAGATGCAAATGCTGTTGCCTAAAGGGGCGCGGATGGGCTTAGCTATTATGGTACCACGGATTCGGCGGACGGACGGGCCTGACATGAACGAGGCATACCCTGGAGGCGAATCGGACGCTTTCAACGAGGCCCAGCGCCGGCTCGACGCCGCGCTTCTCAAACTCGACAAAAGCGTTGCCGGCGCTCGCACCCGTCTAGTGGCGCTCGCGGGCGCCGAAACCGAGGTGCAGCGTCTTTCCGGCGAACGCACCCGGCTCGCCGCCGAACTCGATCGCGCGCAGGTCCGCGCCAGGCGGCTCGACGACAAGGCCGGCGAGGTCAGCCGACGCCTCGTTGAGGCCATGGAAGGGGTCAAGACCGTCTTGTCCGGGAATGGAGCAGGCTGATGCCGGAAGTCTTCGTCGAGATCAATGGCCGCAAATATCGCATGGCCTGCGAAGAGGGGCAGGAAGGCCATCTTCTGGCCCTCGCCGCCCGTTTCGACCGTCTGGTGGAGGACTATAAAGGCGAATTCGGCGAGATCGGCGACACGCGGCTGACCGTCATGGCCGGTATCGCCGTGCTCGATACGCTGGTCGAGACCGAGCGGCGGATCGAGGCGCTCAACCAACGCATCGAAGAGCTGACGCGTGCCGGCGAGCAGGTTTCGCGCGAATACGAGACCATGGAAACCAGGTTTGCGCGCAAGATGGACGAAACCGCCCGTCGTATCGAAATGGTCGCCGACACGATCGACAAGGCGGGCGGATAACGGTTCCGAACGGTTTCATCTTGGCGTTTGCCTCGGGCCGCCCTATATGTCGCAGGCTGCCCGGTGCGTGCAGGAAACAATATCCCCGGGGCCTTATCGATTCTAAAGGGAGCTGTCTCCTGACCGGGCTCGTGGGCCCGGACATACGGCGCCCACCTACGTGAGTAGGTTCCCGGGATCGACATTCCCACGGCCGGGCGGCACCTTGGACTTTCAAACAAGGAACAGACGGCGCTTGGTCAAGAGCGACGAACAGGAAATCCTGAGAGCGGATCTGCGCAACACGGCCAGGGTCCGCCGGGCGGGGCTCGCCGAAAGCGCACGTATTGCGGCCGCCGATGCCGCGGCGCGTCATTTCCGGCAAAACGTGTCCTGTGGCGACCGGAGCGTGATCGCCGGCTACTGGCCGATCAATGGTGAAATCGATCCCCGGCCACTGCTTTCGCAGCTTGCACGCGATGCGTTCGTTGTTTGCCTGCCCGTGGTGCGGGGCGCCGGCCAACCTCTGGTTTTCCGCATCTGGGAGCCTGGTGCCAGGCTCGTTCCAGCCGGGTTCGGGACGCTGGCGCCGGATGACCAGGCTCCCGAAGCGATACCGGACGTCATGATCGTTCCTTTGGTCGGGTTCGACGCCAGCGGAACGCGGCTCGGCTATGGCGGCGGTTATTACGACAGGACCATCGCCGCGTTCGAAACGAAGCCCGTGCTTGTCGGCTATGGTTTTTCGGTGCAGGAACTGCCCGACATTCCACGCGCCGGCCATGACATGCCGCTCGATTTCGCCGTTACGGAAATGGGCGTCAGACGGTTCGCGCACGTAGCAGCATCAAGATAGGATCCAATGCGTATTCTTTTTCTCGGGGATGTGATGGGCAAGGCGGGACGCGATGCCATTTCCCAACGGCTTGCCGGCCTGATCGAGACCCACGGATTTGATTTCGTCGTCATCAATGGTGAAAACGCCAGTCACGGACGCGGACTGACCGAGAGCCATTTTCGCGCCATGCGCGAGGCTGGCGCCGACGCGGTGACGCTGGGCGATCATGCCTGGGACCAGCGCGACACGCTCACCTATATCGAACGTGAAACGGCGCTGATCCGGCCGGTCAACTTCCTGGCCGGCGCGCCGGGGCGCGGCGCCATGCTGATCGAAGCGCGAAACGGACAGCGGGTTCTGGTGATTCAGGCCCAGGGTCAGGTTTTCATGAACCCGGTCGATAACCCGTTCCACGCGGTCGAAACGGCGCTCGCCGATTGTCCGCTTGGCACCGTTGCCGATGCCATCGTTCTCGATTTCCATACCGAAGCCACTTCGGAAATCCAGGCCATGGGCCAGTTCCTCGACGGACGCGTATCGCTGGTGGTCGGCACCCACACTCACATTCCAACCGCCGATCAGCGTATCCTCAAGGGCGGGACCGGCCTGATGTCCGATGCCGGCATGTGCGGCAATTACGACAGCGTCATCGGCATGGAAGCCGACGAGCCGGTCGAACGGTTCCTGACGGGGATCGCGCGGGGACGGTTCGTTCCCGCCGAAGGCAACGCGACGCTTTCCGGCGTCGCCGTCGAAACCGATGACGCGACCGGACTGTGCCGGTCGATCCAGCCGGTTCGGATTGGCGGAAGCCTGCCGCAGGCCGTGCCGGATTTTTCGGCAAAATGAGAAAATGCCGGCGGCGCCCTGGAAAGGACCCGGGCTGAAAACGCCAGCTTTTTCACGAAAAACGCTTTGCGAGTCTTCATCGCTGTTTTGACGTTTTTTTTGACGGACAACCATTATCCGCTTGTCCCGGAAGCGTTCGAAATGCGTGCCGGATGTCGTCGGAATGCACCGTCTCCCGAAAAACGACCCAGCCGGCCACGAGGTTCAGTCTTTCGAACGGGTACTTTCGCACGGGCGGGGATTGGCCGGCGCGACAATAGGACAAAGGCGGTGCCGGGCAACAAGGATCGGTCAATCGCAATCCAGGATTGCCGGGTTCTTGTGCCGTCCGAGCCACTGGCTGTTTCATTCAAGAATATTTCAGTTTTGTGAAGCCGAAGCCTGTCTCTTATCCTTTTGCGATTCCAGTCTTTTCCGCACACCCTCCTCGTATCCGGTCATTCGTGCATCGATGTCGTTTCATGAAGTATTTGAGAATGACTTCGAGAATATGGGATTTCCCCTAGAGGAAATGTCAGTATGTGCTTTTAATTGATGTGACAGATTTTTTGGATGCACTATTATTGCAAACTGCAATGCAAGATATGTTTAACCCGGTTGAAGGAGATCTGCTGTGCCTGTTCGACTCTGCACCTACAATCTCGAATGGTTCGACGACGCCTTCGAAACCAACAATCTGCTCAAGACCGATCCCGCATCGATCAAGAAGGCGACAGCCATCGCCGCCGTGCTGAAAGCGGTCGATCCCGACATGGTGAGCGTGATCGAGGGACCCGGCACCACCGCCAGCACGGGCAAGTCCACCATCGCCTGCCTCGAGGGATTTGCGGCCCGGTTCGGCCTGCGCCTGTCGAAGGCGGCCATGGGGTTTGCCTCGCGCGGACGCCAGGAAATCGCCCTCATGTACGATCCGGCACGGCTCAGCGTGTCCCACATGCCCGGCGGCAGTGCCACGAGCCACCACAACCCCGCGTTCGATCACGAATTCCAGTACGATTCCGACGCCGACGGAATCGAGGAGCTTTACTCCCATTACCGTCCGCCCATGGAGATGAAGCTCGACCTCGCGGGTGGCGGAGAATTCTGGCTGATCACCGCGCACACCAAGTCCAAAGGCATCTTTTCCCACAACGACATGCTGCACTACCAGCGCGAAGAGGAACGCAACCGCCGCAAGCTCTTCGCCGAAACCAGTCATATCCGCCTTCGCGTCGAGGAATGGCTGGCGCTGGGTCGCAAGGTGATTGTCACCGGCGACATCAATGACGGCCCCGGCATGGACAATGCGGAGTTCCGCTTCGGCCGCAGCGCCGTGGAGAACATCATGGGAGACGTGTTCGCCCCCGATGCCATTCTCAGGAGCTGGGCCGGCCGGCCAGTCTGGCGCGCGCACGGGTTCGAACCGTCGAGCGCCCGTTTCGTCGACAGGTTCACCAGCGATCCCGTTAACGTCTTGATCGACCACATCCTGGTGTCGTCGGACGTGCCCGTCGCCGGTCCCGAGAGTCATGTCATCTGGAATCCCTACCAGACGGAATCCGCGAAACCGCTGAAATCGGACCTGCTGGCCGCCTCCGATCACTTCCCGGTTTCGCTCGACATCGCCTAGTCCTTTGAATCACTCAAACTGACGGGTACAATTTTATAAGTTTGATGCGGGCGTGTTCGTTTGTGAACTGCCAGTTTGCGATGCAGCGTTTGTCGTTGCGCGCTTTTTGCCAGGCGGCGATGTCGCGGATCAATTCGTTCTTGCTGCTGACGCGTTCTTTCAGGCACTGGCGCGACAGGATTGAAAGTTCTGCTTCGGCCATATTCAGCCACGAACCGTGTTTTGGCGTGTAGTTCCATTCGAACCTGTCGGCGATGCGACGGGCTTTGGCGGGTTCGAAGGTCGCGTAAAGCGATGTGGGGCTGTGTGTGTTGAGATTGTCCTGGACCAGCACGATCTTGTCGGCATCGGCAAAATGGATGTCGGCGAGTTCGGCAAGAAAGTGTGCGTACTCGTTTGCGCCGCGATGGTCTGTGACCTTGAGGTGCCGCACCCCTTCAAGCGGGGCAAAGGCCATGAATACACTGGCCGTTCCTGCGCGCTTGTACTCATAATCGTGCCGGGCGATGCGCCCCGGTTTCATGGGGATAGGTAAACGCGTGGCGCCGACCAGTTGCTTAGCCGCTTCGTCGAGGCAGACCAGTGGACGCTTGGGATCACGTGGGCGCTGGTAGATCGCCAACACGTTCTCCATGGCCGCGACAAAGGCCGCGCTCTGTTTTGGCGGGATTACCCAATATCGGCTTCGGTGAGGCTTAAGTTCGTTTTTTTAAGCGCGCGCCCAATCGTGTTGAAATGCGCCGCCTCAACGATGTTCAGTTCGACAACCTTGTCCGCCAGAAGCCGAATGGTCCAGCGCGCATGGCCTTCCGGCGGCTCGGAGCACGCCAGCGCGATCAGCCGGGCCTCCGCTTCGCCGTCGAAAATGCGCCTGACAGCGGGATGAAGACGCTGCTTGCGGGCGAAGACCGCCTCCATCCCTTCCATCACGAAGGTCTCGCGCACGCGCGCGACCGTAGACGGCGATGTCTCCAGACTTTGGCAGATCGCCCGATCCGTCCAACCCTCGCCACACGGCCCCTTGTCGGCTTTCAACAGGATGCGCGCCTTGGTGTTCGCGCGTGCTGGCAATGTGCCTTTCCTGACCTTCGACAAAAGCGCCTCGCGCTCGTCCAACGTCAGCTCAACCACATATCGTTTGTTCGTCAAAACCCTTCTCCTTAATGCTCAAATCAGCACCAAGAGAATCAGCTCGCTTAACAAATCTCAACTGGTCTTTTTAACTGGTGCAAGGCACTAGAGCAGATCACGTTTCAGTTGAATCGGGTGATCTGCTCTCTCTTTTTGTTATGGCGTGTTCATCGGGAAAACAGTCCACTGGACTGTTTTCTGATCCTCTTCACTCGAACCGGCGAACCGGTACCCACTTCGCCTTAAAAACACTCTAGCCCATCGGCGCGGCAAAAGGGGTGACGCGGCACGCATCTTGGTTCATGGCCGGCGCCGGTTGTTCATGCTCCCGGCGCCGGTTTTCCCGTACCGGCTTTTCTTTTTCACAGCCCTTGCTATAAACCCGGCCCATCCAGACCAATCCAGTCGAAGGAATGCCCGACATGGCCGGCCATTCGCACGCCAAGAACATCATGCACCGCAAGGGCAAGTCCGACGCGATCCGCTCCAAGGCTTTTTCCAAACTTTCCAAGGAAATTACCGTGGCGGCCAAACTGGGCATGCCCGACCCCGATTTCAATCCGCGTTTGAGACTAGCGGTCCAGAACGCCCGCGCCCAGTCCATGCCCAAGGACAACATTCAGCGCGCCATCAACAAGGCCTCGACCGATGGCGAGAATTACGAGGAAATCCGCTACGAGGGCTACGGCCCGGGCGGCGTGGCGATCATCGTCGAGACGCTGACCGACAACCGCAACCGCACCAGCGCCAATCTGCGGTCGATCTTTTCCAAGAACGGCGGCGCCCTGGGCGAATCCAATTCGGTCGCCTTCATGTTCGACCGGGTCGGCGAAATCGATTATCCGGCTTCGGCGGGCTCGGCCGATGCCGTAATGGAAGCGGCCATCGAGGCCGGGGCCGACGACGTCGAATCCGACGAAGAAGACGGCCACACCATCTATTGTGCCTTTGAGGCTATTGGCGATGTGTCGAGTGCGCTGGCGGTGTTGCTCGGCGAAGCCGAATCCGTCAAGCCGGTGTTCAAGCCGCAGAATACGACGCCGGTCGATGCCGACAAGGGCGCGACGCTGATGAAGCTGCTCGACGCGCTTGACGACGATGACGACGTGCAGAACGTTTACGCCAATTACGACATGAGCGACGACGTCCTCGCCCAGCTCGAGGGTTGATCCCGCGACGGGCGGCGCCCCGGGGCGCTGTTCGTCGTGTCAGCCGCCCCTGATGATCGGGTCGAGCACCGGCAGGCCGATGATTGCCGCCAGAACGATCAGCGCGAAGGCGAAACGCCGGAACTGGTTTTCGGACGCCCTGTTCTGGCTTCTGACGCCAAGCCAGATGGCCAGCGCGTAAATCGGTGCGGCGATGACCGACAGGATGATGATATCCGTGGTGAACAGGCCTGCGACGAAGTAGGATATCAAGGCGGATACGGCGGTAAACACGAAAAACGAAATGAGATTGGCGCGCAGCACGTCCTTTTCGGCCGGTCCGGACATCCAGTAGGTGATGACGGGCGGCCCGGCGATGCCGGCTGTGCCGCCGAACACGCCGGCAACGGCGCCGATCGTCGCCGAAATCGCCGGTTGCGGCGTACCCCGATAGCGCCAGCCCGACATCAACAGCAAAAGCATGAGAATGACGGTGGCGCTGAGGCCCCAGCGCAGGGTGACCGGATCGGACCATGTGAGGATGAGAGCGCCGATCGGCACGGTGACGAGCGCTGCCAGCGCGGCGGGCAGAACCGTCTTCCAGTCGGCGCGGCGAAAAGCCGGCGGCAGCATGGGCAGCGACAAAACGAAATCGACGATGGCCAGCAACGGCACCGCGACCTGCGGACCGAGCACGGCGCTGACGACTGGGATGGCGATGAGCCCCGAGCCAAATCCGGAAAAGCCACGCACAAAACCGGCAAGGGCAAGCGTCGCGACAAGGGCGATCAAGGAAAGGGTATCAGGAAGTGTGGGCACGTAGGTTTGGTCTCGAAATCCGACCCGGCTTCCTAAAGCATCGGGTGAAAAAGTGGAATCCGGTTTTTCGCATCACCCGACGCGAAAAAAGGAAAGAGCCGGGCGATTTGATGCAATCAAATCGCCCGAAGCTCTAGTTGGTGCTGACGCCGAAGACAATGGGAAAAGGGCTGGGTCGCAACGCCGCAGGATCAGGCCGCGTGCTGGATGCGCGGCAGCTCAATGCGGTTGCGACCATTCGCCTTGGCCAGATAGAGCCGGTTGTCGGCTTCCTTGAACAGCGAGGAAAAATCCTCATCCTGTTCCGAAATGGCAATGCCGATGCTGATCGACAGACGATGGTCTTCGCCTTCCGGCGTAAACGGGCAATTGTTGGTGGCCTGCCGGCACTGTTCCGCGGTGCGGATGGCGGCGGCCGGCACGATATTTTCAAGATAGACCCCGAATTCCTCGCCACCGAGACGACCGAACAGATCGGTTTCCCGGAGATTGGCGCGGATGGTGTCGGAAATCCTGACCAGGGCGATATCGCCCGTCTGATGGCCGTATCGGTCGTTGATTAACTTGAAATGGTCGACATCGATGACCAGCAGGGCGGATTGGGTCACTTCGCCGGATTGGTTCTGTTCGACCAGCCGGGTTTCGACCGCTTCCATGAAGGCACGGCGGTTGAGCGCACCGGTCAGAGAATCGATGGTGGCGAAATAGTTGAGCCGTTCGTTGGCGCGTTCGAGTTGCTGCACCTTGATCATGAAAAAACCAAACAGCGGCACCGTAAAAAAGACGGCGAGCGTCGCGGAGATGTAGTAATCGCTCGCCAGGCTTTGTTGGCCCGCGAGGTGATTGGCGGCAAGGGTTCCCAGAATGGCTAGGATACTGACGGCGAGCGTTGTCAAACCGGTTACGGTAGTGACTTTCGACCATCCTTCCCTAGGCAAATCCGGAAACGTTTTCAGCATCGGGCTCCCCGAGTTCCTTCCAATCTTCTTATTAGAAGTTGCGAATGAATGGCGGCTTTAACTCGCTCATGCAAATTGATTCAATTTAGGCGTCTGATTTCAACGGGAATTCAGGTTCTGGTTTTTCTGAGGCGCTGGGGCGGCGCTGTGAAAGGGGCCCGGAAGGTCTGGGAAACAAGCGAAAATCCCGGGTTTTCGCCCGTTCGGTTTTTCGAAATGGCGTGCGCTTTACGACATCGGGCGTATGGGGGCTGCAAATCGCCCGGCTCCATGCGTTAACGGTCGCGGCGGTTTTGCCAAAAAACCGGATTCCACTTTTTTCGCCTGTCGCTCTAGTCTTGGCAGATGCAGAAAACGACACGAATCATCGGGATCGATCCTGGATTGAGGCATTGCGGCTGGGGCGTCATCGACACGACCGGCAACAGGCTGAGTTTCGTCGCGGCCGGGGTCGTGACCCCGCCCGTCACGGGGGCGCTCGCCGACCGACTGGTTTTTCTGCACAAGGCGCTGAACGAGCTGATCGCCCGGCAGGCACCCGACGAAGCGGCGGTGGAGGAGACCTTCGTCAACCAGGGGCCGCGTTCGGCGCTCATCCTCGGGCAGGCCAGAGGGGTGGTGCTGATGACGCCGGCGCTTGCCGGTGTGCCCGTGACCGAATATGCCGCCAATCTCATCAAGAAGTCGGTGGTCGGCACCGGTCATGCCGACAAGACGCAGGTCCAGCTCATGGTCAAGACGCTTTTGCCACAGGCGGACTTCAAAGGCGCCGACGCCGCTGATGCGCTGGCCATCGCCATCTGCCACGCGCACCACAGAACCGCCATGACGCTCAACACGGTAGCGGCCAGATCGCTTTAGGGCGTTTTCAGCAAAAGTGGATGCCGGTTTTGCAAGTCGAAAACGCGACAAAACAAAGAGTTGGATCATTTTTGGCGTTTCAATGAAACGGTGAAATGATCTAGCCGGAAAGCGCGACGCACGAAGTGCCCGATCGAGCGGACGACTCTACCGACGTAAAGCTAGAACATGGATGGAAACCAGTGGACGAGATTGGCGAGCTCACTGCCGATGAACCCGATCAGCACGCCACCGGCGCCGCTCCACAAAGCAAGGCTCAAGTTCTTTATCTTGTTGTGCCGTTTTTCATAAGTGCGGATGATCTGATTTATTCTTTCGCGTTCCGCGATCTTGGATTCCCGTCTTTTGTCCTTCAGAACCCAGTCGCAATCGTTCTCGTAAATTGTCTTCATCTGATCGTCGTTCATGAAGAGCAAGCCACGTTGCGTGTAAAAAAGAATCGGGATGCCATCGAGTCTTTTGTCGTTTCTTAAGGACTTCAATACGTCGATTCCGGAAGGCAGCCAGGCCCTTTCGATATAGGGACGAATATCGTCAATCGTTTTGCTGAGTTCAGCCAGTTTCTGCTCGGCTTCGTTGATGTTCTGTTCGGAGTCTCCGACGTCGTTCGGATGATAAAGATCTATCAGGATCAGGTCCGGCTTGATGTGACGGTCCATATGATCCGCGATGAATTGTTGGTATTTATTAATATCATTCGTCGTCTCAATATTATATTCATCACCATGATTTTCTTTGAATTTTTCAATGAACTGCTTCTGATCATCGCAATAAAATATTGTTTTTTTCGATTTCATCTTTTTTATCCCACCCTATATTTATATTCAAAAATGTCGCCGCCCGCAGTTATTATTGGTTTTTAACGACCCATTCTTCGACTGTCTACAAAAAGCGAAGATATTTTATGGACTTAGCGCGCCTGACGTGAAGCGTCAAAATTGTCGCAACAAAAAGCGGGAAATGATGTGTGCGTTCGGTTCCGGACCAAGTTTTGTGTTTTGAGCGAATCGAACCTATTCGTAGACAGTGTCCGCAGGCCGTCCGGGATCCTTGCCCAGGAGGCGGGAACTGAGATGGTCGTCAGAAAGAAAACGGGGCCGGAAACGACATGATCGGCAAGCTCAAGGGTCTGATCGAGGACTGCGACGACGATCACGTCCTGATCGACGTCGGGGGTGTGTGCTACATTGCCTTTTGTTCGCAAAAGACGCTGTCGCGTCTGCCGCGCCGGGGCGAGGCGGCCGAACTTTTAACGGAAATGGTGGTGCGCGAAGACCTCGTCAGGCTTTACGGGTTCGCCGATCCGACGGAAAAGGCCTGGTTTTCGCTTCTGACCGATGTGCAGGGCGTGGGCGCACGCGTGGCGCTGGCCATCCTGTCCGTTTTGACGCCGACCGAATTGTCGAGCGCCATCGCGCTTCAGGACAAGGCGATGGTCGGGCGGGCCAATGGCGTCGGCCCCAAGCTGGCCCAGCGTATCGTTTCCGAACTCAAGGGCAAACTGCCCGATCTCGGCGGTATCGATGCCGGCGCACTGGGGCTGCAACAGGCGCTTGGCGCCGGCGCCGCCAAGTCCAACGTCGCGGATGCCGTTTCGGCCCTGACAAATCTCGGCTATTCGAGCCAGCAGGCAAGCGCCGCCCTGGCCCGGATCGTGGCGCGCGACGGCGAAGACCTGCCAACCGAAAAGCTGATCCGGCTGGGCCTCAGGGAGTTGAGTTCATGACGGCGTTCGATATCGTCGCCCTGACCGATCCGGACGCGATCGGCGCCTTGCTCGGCGCACATTGGGGTGCCGATTTCCTGGTGAGCCGGGGCCGCAGGATCGCGGCCGGCGACCTTGGCGGCGCGGCGGCCAGGCGCGGGTCCGACATCGTCGGCTTCATCACCTGGCGCCTCGATGGCGACGAAATGGAAATCGCCTCGCTCAACAGTTTTATTTCCGGTATCGGCATCGGCTCGGCCCTGCTCGCTCATGCCTTCGCCAAGGCGCATACGCTTGGGCTCGGGCGGGTCTGGCTGACCACGACCAATGACAATGTCGAGGCGCTGAAGTTCTATCAGAAACGCGGCATGCGTCTGTGCGCGCTTTTTCCGGACGTGTTCGAACAAAGCCGCAGGATCAAGCCGCAGATCCCGGAAATCGGCAATTTCGGCATTCCAATCCGGGACGAACTGGTGCTGGAGAAACGCCTTTCATGACCGATCTGACCTCCGCCAGCGCTGGACGCGACGGCGCGCTCGACATTTCGCTTCGTCCTTCGGGTTTTGCCGATTTCATCGGCCAGGCCGATGCGCGGGCTAATCTCGAAGTGTTCATCGCGGCGGCGAAACAGCGCCAGGCAGCGCTCGACCACGTGCTGTTCGTCGGCCCGCCCGGCCTCGGCAAGACCACGCTGGCGCAGATCGTCGCCCGCGAACTCGGCGTCGGGTTTAGGGCAACCTCGGGTCCGGTCATCGCCAAGGCCGGCGATCTGGCGGCGCTTTTGACCAATCTCGAAGAACGCGACGTCCTGTTCATCGACGAGATCCACCGGCTCAACCCGGCGGTTGAGGAAATCCTTTATCCGGCCATGGAGGATTTTCAGCTCGATCTCATTATCGGGGAGGGGCCGGCGGCGCGTTCGGTCCGTATCGATTTGTCGAAGTTCACCCTCATTGGGGCGACGACGCGCGCCGGCCTTCTGACCACGCCCTTGCGCGACCGGTTCGGCATTCCGATCCGGCTCAATTTCTATCAGCCCGAGGAGCTGGTCGAGATCGTCAAACGTGGGGCGCGGCTGATGGGTATTTCCATGACCGAGGACGGAGCGATGGAAGTGGCCCGTCGCTCTCGTGGCACGCCGCGCATCGCGGGCCGTCTTTTGCGGCGCGTGGTCGATTTCGCCCTCGTTTCCGGCGACGGCCGGATTACCGCCCAACTGGCCGACGGCGCCCTGTTGCGGCTCGACGTCGACAAGCGCGGTCTCGACATGCTCGACCGGCGCTATCTCACCTTGATCGCCGAGCATTACGACGGCGGTCCGGTCGGCATCGAAACCATCGCTGCCGCGCTTTCCGAACCGCGCGATGCCATCGAGGAAATTGTCGAGCCGTTCCTGTTGCAGCAGGGCTTCATACAGCGGACACCGCGCGGGCGTATGCTGACCGCGACGGCCTTTGCCCATCTCGGACGTGTCGTGCCGCAAAACGTCGCAGGCGGGCAGGCGGGCCTGTTTGATGACGGCGCAGAAGACTAAGTCGGCGGACTAACAGTTCGCACCATTCGGTCCACAATCTGGTGCAGAACAGATGGAAGGCACGTATGGCAGAGTACCAGCGCATCATGGTTTTCGGCGGCACCGGACTGACAGGCGGTCAGATCGCCGAAATGCTGGCCGAACAGGTTGAGGCGGAGATCGTCATTGCCGGGCGCAATGGCGTTTCCGTGAAGAACAAGGCCGACAAGCTGGCCGGCAGGTTTCCCGGCGCCCGGTTCCGTGCACGTGCGGTCGATATCACCGATTACAAGGCTCTGGTTGCGGCGCTTGGCGATGTTGATCTCGTGATCATCGCCGCGCCGGTGGCCGCGCATATGGCCGAAATCGGTGCGGCGGCGCTTGAGAGCGAAACCGACATGCTCGACATTCTGGTGGTCAGCGACGTCGCGCGGGCGCTGGAGTCCCTGGCCGATGCGGCGCGCGACAAGGGTCGGATCATCGTCACCCAGGCCGGGTTCCATCCCGGCGTGCCGGGCCCGATGATCCGCAAGGCGGCTGGGCTCGTCACAAAGGCCCGGTCGGTTCATGTCGGCATGGCGATGCGGGCGCAGTTGCGCGATGCAAAATCCGCCTCCGAGATCACCGAAAGCATCACGGCGCCGACCTATCTGTTGCGCGACGGCGTGTGGACCGAGGCGAGCTACAACGATCTCAAATCGTTCGCGTTCGGGTCCCCGTTCGGCACGAAAAGCTGCTATCCGCTCGACATGCCCGAAGCGAAAACGGTCGGGCTCGAGCTTGGTCTGACCAATGCCGGGGTCTATGCCGCCGGCTTCAACTGGTTCGTCGATTATCTCGTGTTTCCGCTCATACTCGGGGCGGTCAAGCTTGGCGGCCTGCCGCTGGCCCGACATGTTTTGCCGCTGTTCTACTGGGGCAATGTCTGGTTTTCGCCCAAGCAGCACTGCATCGAGATGCGGGCTCTGGCCGAAGGCACGGGTGCGAGCGGGCCGGAAGAAAAGAGCTTTTGTCTTCATTCCGACGACCCTTATGGCCTGACGGCCCAGTGCGTCGTCGCCGCCGTCAAGCAAATGCAGGACGGGCCGCTGGCAACGCCCGGGCTCCATTCCATGGGCGTGCACATCGATCCCGACAGGCTGTTTGCCGATCTCAAAGCGCTCGGGGTGCGGATGTGGGAGGAGTGAACGGGCGGTTTGGAGCTGCTATTTTGTCGTCGTCATCCCCGATCAAGTTGGGAATGACGATAATTATGTCGGCAGGCGCGTGCGAAAGAAACGGCGCGCCTTATCGCCGCCGCAGATCGTCCATCGTAAAACCGACGCCCCGCTCGGCCAGCCATTTGGTGAACCGATCCATCTTTTCGTCGAGCGAACAGGTGCGCGGATTGGCGTCGAGTTCGGCCTGATAGTCGAGACGCAGTTTTATCTGTGCGTCCTTGTCGAGCGCGGCCCATGGTGTCAGCCCGGCTTTGTCGCTGGTCATGAATGTCGGCCTTTCTTGAACCCGATGACAAAACTTAGTAGCCAAGGCGCCGATGCGCCTTGATTTCACCCGAAGGCGCCTTGGTGCGCAACATATGGTCGACCATGCCTTTTTCCAGTGACCGAATGATGATCCACTTTCCGGTCGATGGCGGTGTGTTCAACCACCGGACCGCCGGCATCGCCATTCACGACGGACATGTCCTTATCTGCCGCGAGGACGACGATGCCTTTACACTCCTGCCGGGTGGGCGGATCGAGTTCGGCGAGGACAGCCGGACCTCGCTTATGCGCGAGATCGAAGAGGAGATGAAGGCGCCGGGGACAGTCGGACGACTTGTCTTTACCGCCGAGACCTTTTTCGTGCGCGATGCGCGCGTGTTTCACGAAGTCGGGCTTTATTACCTGATCGAGCCGCCCCAGCATGTCGACTTCGTCACTGCCCGTTCTGCGCTGGTCACAAAAGACGAAGGTCACGTTCTTCATTTCGACTGGGTAAAGATCGACGACACGGCGCTCGACCGGGTCAATCTCATGCCGCGCTGGTTGCGAACGCGTCTGAAATCGCTGCCCGAAACGCCGCAACATCTGGTGGTCGACGAAAGATGAGCCAAACGGAATCGCTTTTTGAGGTCCGGGTCTATTACGAGGACACCGATTTTTCCGGCTACGTCTATCACGCCGCCTATCTCAAGTTTTTCGAGCGCGCCCGCACCGAATGGCTGAGGGCGCGTGGTTTTCAGCATTCCGAACTGATCGAGAAGGGCCTGTTCTTCGTGGCCCGGCGCATGGAAATTTCCTTCGACCGGCCGGCCCATATCGACGATCTGCTTACCGTCGAGACCAGAATCACCGGTTCGACGGGCGCACGCCTTCTGCTCGAACAGGACCTGCGGCGCGGCGAGGCACTGCTCGTTTCGGTCAAAATCGAGATCGTCATGCTCAACAAGGACGGCCATCCGGTGCGCCTGCCGCCGGAACTTCTGGCATAGACCCGTCGGGAAGAGCTTTTTAACCCATCGTCAACCATAATGACTGGTGAATTTGCGCGCCATTGTCCGCTCCGGGAGAACCGCGCGCAATTCTCATAAAAAAACCTGATTTACCTCGCAATCGCCTCTTTCGCACTCGATCGATCGAACTGGAATTGCCGTCATGGAAGCCGCAGACGTCGCCACCGCCGCCGTACAGGTGGATTTCTCGCTTATCGCGCTGTTTTTGCGGGCGGACTGGGTGGTCAAGCTGGTCATGATGGGTCTTTTGGCTGCTTCGGTGTGGACCTGGGCGGTCATCATCGACAAGGCGGTACTTTATTCGCGCACCAACCGGCAGATGAACCGGTTCGAGAAAATCTTCTGGTCGGGCCAGTCGCTCGAAGACCTCTACAAGACGCTTTCCGAGGACAATCCGCGCGGCCTGGCGGCCGTGTTCGTCGCGGCGATGAAGGAGTGGAAACGAAGCCACGAGCAGCGCGCCGCCTCGCCCATCGGCATGCAGTCGCGCCTCGACAGGGTGCTCGACGTCGCCATTTCCCGCGAAACCGATATTCTCGACAAAAACCTCAGTTTTCTGGCCACCGTCGCTTCGGCGTCGCCGTTCGTCGGGCTGTTCGGCACGGTCTGGGGCATCATGAACTCGTTCGAATCCATCGCCGCGTCGAAATCCACCAACCTCGCGGTGGTGGCGCCGGGCATTGCCGAGGCGCTGTTCGCCACCGCGCTCGGGCTTCTCGCCGCCATTCCGGCCACCATCGCCTATAACAAGCTCAATTCGGATTCCGGCAAGCTCGGCGGGCGGCTCGAAACCTTCGCGGAGGAGTTTTCGACCATCCTGTCCCGTCAGCTTGAAGCGCGGAGCCAGCGCTGATGGGCGTTTCCCTTTCGAAATCCAGCCGTGGCGGCGGCCGGCGCGGACGGCGGCAGCGCTCCGGACCCATGGCCAGCATCAACGTCACCCCGATGGTCGACGTCATGCTGGTGCTTTTGATCGTCTTCATGGTGGCGGCGCCTTTGCTGACCGTCGGCGTGCCGATCGATCTGCCCAAGACGGCGGCCAAATCGCTCAATACCGAGCAAAAGCCGGTGACCGTGTCGGTAACCGCGGCCGGCGAGGTTTATATCGGCGATCAGCAGGTTCCGCTCGACGGGGTGATGGCGGCCGTCGCGGCGGCCACCGCCGAAAACACCGAGGAACGCATCTATGTGCGCGGTGACGCCAGTGCCGATTACGGTACGGTCATGCAGGTGATGGGCGTGTTGTCGGGTGCCGGCTACACGCATATCGGTCTCATCACCGAACCGGTGCAGGGACAATGACCCGATGCGAATCGGGCTCGCGATCTCGCTTGTTGGCCATGCCGCGTTGATCACGTTTGGCATTTTAGGCCTTCATCATGCTCAGGAACTTGAACCGCTCGCCATCGAGGCGATTTCGGTCGACCTGGTGCCCATCGAGGAGATTGCGTCCATCCGCATGGGGTCCGAACACTCCAAGGTGATCGAGACCCCGGCGCCGGCGGTGGTGGACACGCCTGAACCCGCACAACTGGCCGAGCGTCCGGGCGCGACCGAAAAGGACCAGCCGAACCCGGAAGAAACGACGACGGAAAGCCCGGCGCCGACGGTCAACACGGCCCCCAAGCCGGACCCCGTGCCGGAGCCCGCGCCCGAGCCGGAAAAAACACCGTCGCCCGAGCCGGTCCCTGAGACCAAGCCCGCCGAACCGGTCGCGGAAACGCCAAAGCCCGTTCTGTCGTCCGCACCGCAACCGGACGAGACGCCGTCCGACGCGCCGCCTCCGGTGCCGGCCATGCGCACTGCCGCCATCGAGACGCAACGGGCCGAACGCAAGCCGAAACCGACCCAGCAGGCCAAGCCGGCCGATCAGGTCGCCGACATCATCAACACCGAAACCTCGCGCGGCACGGTGACCGGATCCGGTGGACAGGCGGCGGCCGGCAAGCCGACCGGTCAGGCAGCGCGGTTGACCCAGTCCGAACTCGGCGCCCTGATCGCGCAGATGCGCCGATGCTGGAGCCCGACCCTGGCCGAACGCAATGACGGGGTGATCATCCGCCTGATGGTCACGATGAACCCGGACGGCACGGTTGCCGGCATGCCGGAGATCCTGAGCGATCTTTCGGCCTCGCCGCTTCTGGGCGTCAGTGCCCGCACGGCGGCGCGCAAGGTCCATGCCTGCGGCCCGTTCACACTGCCTTCGGACAAGTACGATCACTGGCGTCAGATCGACGTAACGCTCGACGCCAGTCAGGCCAATTGACATGTTTGCTCCAAACCGGTCCCATGGATGGATGTTCCGATGGATAGCGCAATGATCCTTTTCAACCGCAGACAGGTACTGAAAGCCGGGCTCGCCGGTTCGGCGCTGGCCCTATTGGCCTCTCCGGCCGCGGCGTTGGTCAAGATCACGGTGACGGCGGGCGATTTCGTCCCCCTGCCGATCGCCATCCCCGATTTCGGATCGTCCGATCCCGCTTTCGGGCACGACGTGGCCGAAATCGTCAGGGCCAATCTCAGGCGTTCGGGCCTGTTTCAGATCATCGATGTGGCCAGCCTGCCGCAGCGGGTCGGAGATGTCGGCGCCAGTCCCGATTTCGCCGCATGGCGTCAAACCGGTGCCGATGCCCTGGTCATGGGACAGGTCGAACGGGGCGGGCAGATCCAGTCCTCGGTCCGCGTCTGGGACACGCAGGCGGCGGCGCAGGTGGTCGGTGAGGCCTATTCGACCGATCCGGCCTCGTGGCGACGCATCGCCCATATCGTTTCGGACGCCATCTACAAGGCGCTGACCGGCGAGGGCGGCTATTTCGATACGCGTATCGTCTACATTGCCGAGAGCGGTCCCAAGGCCAACCGCGTCAAGCGGCTGGCGGTGATGGACCAGGACGGCGCCAACGTCCAGTACATCACCTCCGGCAAGGCGATGGCGCTGACGCCGCGCTTTTCGCCCAACCGGCAATTGCTGACCTACATGAACTACGAGACCGGCAATCCGCAGGTCTATCTATTGGACATGGCCTCGGGCCGCCAGCAATCCATCGGTTCGTTCGGGCAGATGACCTTTTCCCCGCGCTTTTCGCCGGACGGCAACACGCTGGCCTTTTCGGTGGAACAGGGCGGCAATACCAATATCTACGCCATGCCGATCGGCGGCGGACGGCCGTCGCAGCTCACAAGCGGCGCGGCCATCGACACGGGACCCTCCTATTCGCCGGACGGCCGCCAGATCGCCTTCGAATCCGACCGCGGCGGCTCCCAGCAGATCTATATCATGGGCGCCAATGGCGGCGGGGCGCAGCGCATCTCCTATGGCGAGGGCACCTATGCCACCCCGGTCTGGTCGCCCAAGGGAAACTACATCGCCTTCACCAAGCAGGCCGGCGGGCAGTTCCATGTCGGGATCATGAAACCGGACGGCTCGGGCGAGCGTATTCTCGTTTCGAATTATCACGCCGAAGGGCCGACCTGGGCGCCGAACGGGCTTGTCTTGATGTATTTCTCCGATCCGGGCGGCAATGACGGGGCGCGTCTTTATTCGGTCGACGTGTTTGGCCGCAACAACCAGGTCATTCCGACCGAGACCTATGCCTCGGACCCGGCTTGGTCGCCGCTTCTGAGCTGAGGACAGGTCGATGCCCGACGAACCCATTCTGCCGATCGACCACTATTTTCTGTCGCGCCCCTCAAACGCCGTCGAGGTCATCGACGACGCGGTGCGCGCCCTGACCGAACAGATGTTCGAGATCATGGCGCGGGACAATGGCGCCGGACTGGCAGCGGTCCAGATCGGGCAGCCAAGGCGTGTCGTGACGATCGACACCGAGGATGCCTCGGGCAAAAGGCATCGTCTTGCCATGATCAATCCGGAAATCTCCACCCGGTCGGACGAATTGGTCAGGGGCGAAGAGGGGTGTTTATCGATGCCCGGCTACGGCATCGTGGTTCCCCGGCACAAAAGGGTCACGGTTCGCTTCATCGACCTTGACGGGAAGACCCGTGAACGCGATGCCGATGGCCCGCTGTCGGTCTGCGTTCAGCACGAGGTCGATCACACCAACGGCATTTTGTTCTACGACCGCGTCTCACGCTTAAGGCGCGACCGGGCGCGCAGCTATTTTGCCAAGGTGCGGCGTCGTTACGAGCGCGACCGGCACGATCTGCGTTTGTGAATCGCCCCAATTCCGCCGGATTAACCCGCGATTAAGCTTGATAAGGAACGCCGCCTTAAGATAACGGGCGGTAAACAGATTAGTGCAATTCCTTTCCGTTGGAGCCGTCCAATGCGTTTTTTAACGCCGATTTTTTCCGGCCTCAGAGCCTTCGTGCTCGTGGCCCTCGTTGTGGCCGTCGCGGCCTGTGCGCGTACGCCGGGTACCGGGGTCGATGCCAATGGCGTGGCGACTCCTGGCAGCCAGCAGGAGTTTCTCGTTTCAGTCGGCGATCGCGTCTTCTTCGACACCGATTCTTCGGTGATCTCGACCGAAGGCCAGAAGACGCTCGACCTGCAGGCCGTCTGGCTTAACCGCTATCCGCAATATCGCGTGCTGATCGAAGGTCATGCCGACGAACGCGGCACCCGCGAATACAATATCGCGCTCGGCGCCCGTCGTGCTGCGGCCGTGGTCAACTATCTCACGTCGCGCGGCATCAATGCCAATCGCATTACGTCCAAGAGCTACGGCAAGGAACGGCCGGTCGCTGTTTGCAACGACATTTCCTGCTGGTCGCAGAATCGCCGGGCGGTCACCGTCCTGCAATAGAACGCGCCAGCAAAGCTGGAGGTGGGCGCCGGGTGCTGGTTATCGCACCCGGCGCATTCTTTTGCCCAAAATTCGTCTATACTGCATGTCCAATGCTTGAATTTGGAGCTGCGGGAACAGGAGGCAAAGCGTGCAGGCGTATTTGAAAACAATGAGTGGGAGCCGTGCCGCCTGGCGCGGTATTGCGCTCGCGCTGGTGCTGGGAACGGTCCTTCCGGCTCCACTCGCCCTGGCGGCGAACGGATCCGTTTCGGATGCAACACGACTGTCCGGTCTTACGTTGCAGGCCGATGCCGTACAGCAGCGCCTCGACGGATTTTCGGGCTTTCTGGATCGTTTCGTGCCGCCGGCTTCGGTCGGACCCTCGGCGGTGGCGCCGGTCCTGGTGGCACAATCTTCGCGCGACACGGCCTCGCTGGCGGTTCGTCTCGACCGGCTCGAAGAACAGATGCGCCTGATCAACGGTCAGGTTGAAGGGTTGCAGTTTCAGTTGACCCAGCTGCAGACGCTGCTGGAACGCATGCAGGAAGATACCGATGCCCGCTTCACCGCTCTGGAGGGCGGTGTCGCGCCGGGAAAAACTAGTGCGGCGTCTCGAGCCGGAGGCGCGACGCCTGCCGGGGAGGCGTCGCAGAGCCTCGATCTGACCATGCCGGGCCAGCAAACCCAGACCGATACCGGCGCGGGTTCAGGTGGTTTCGACCCCACCGATGCCCCGATCGAACTCGGCGCCCCAGAACATCCGCTCGGCACGCTGGCCATCGGCGATCTAGCGGCCGCCGGCGGCGGCGAGATCGATCTCGGCCAGGGGGGCGGGCCGCTCGTCACCGATGCCGACGCGGATGCTCAGTACAAGGCCGGCTATGACGCGGTGATCCGGGGCGATTATGAATTTGCCGAGGAGCAGTTCCGTCAGTTCATCGGCCTGTTTCCCGACCATCCGATGGCGCCGGATGCCACCAACTGGCTGGGTGAGGCCCTGATCCAGCGCGGCGATTACGAGGAAGCGGCCAATATCCTGCTCAACGGCTTCCAGACCTACCCCAACTCGACGCGCGCGCCGGACATTTTGATGAAGCTCGGGATCGCGCTGTCCGGAACCGGCGAAACGGAAACGGCCTGCCGGACCTTTTCGGAAGTGCTCAGGCGTTATCCCACTGTTTCGCCGACCTTCAAGCAGCGTCTGTCCGAGGAAGTGGCAAAGGCCGGGTGCTGAAACGCGTAACAGGCGTGGGCGGCGTTGACGCGGAAACACTGTTTGCGCCGCTTCTGCCATTCGACCGGATCGGGGTTGCGGTTTCCGGCGGGCCGGACAGCCTCGGGCTTATGCTGCTCAGTGCCGACTGGGCGCGGTGCACGGGCAAAACGCTCATCGTTTATACCGTCGATCATCGGCTGAGGCCGGAATCGGCTGGCGAGTGCGCCATGGTCGCCGCCGAAGCCGAAAGGCTCGGTTTGGTATGTCGCCGCCTCGTCTGGAGCGCGGACAAACCGAAAACCGGTGTCCAGGCGGCGGCGCGGGTGGCCCGTTACCGCCTCATCGGCGCGGCGATGCGCGAAGATGGTGCCGAGGTGCTCGTGACCGCCCATCATCGCGACGATCAGGCCGAGACCGTCTTGATGCGACTGGCCCATGGCAGCGGATTGCGCGGGCTTGGCGGTATGGCCCTGTTCGGTACGCTCGAAGGCGTCCGGGTCTGCCGGCCGCTTCTCGGGATCGCGGGCCCGACGCTGCGCGCCATCGCTTCAGGCGCGGGGCTGGTCCCGGCAGAAGACCCGTCCAACAGAAGCGAGAAATACGAACGCACCCATTGGCGGCGCCTTTTGCCTGTGCTCGGCGCCGAAGGGCTCGACAGCACGCGTCTGGCCGGTTTCGCCCGGCGCGCAGCGCGTGCGGATCGCGCGCTTGAAACCTGGGCGGACGCCGCCTTTCGCGATCTGGCCGAGATCGACGGGTTTGGGGTGGTTTTTCTCGATGCGGATCCATTTTTTGCCCTGCCCGAAGAAATCGGGCTGCGTCTTTTATCCCGCGCCGTCGACTGGGCCGGCGGGGGCGAGGAACCATGCCGGCTTGGGCAGATCGAAACGGCCTATGACGGCCTTCTCGAACGGAGGGATGGCTTTGCGACGACGTTTTGCGGCGCGGTCGTTGCGTTTTCCTCGAACCGGATCCGCGCCTATCGCGAAGCGGGGCGGATGTCGACATCCGAAACCGGTCTCGCGCCCGGCGCGACCCTTGTCTGGGACCGCAGATTCTCGATCGCCACCGCGCCGGACTGTGATCCCCTTGTCGTTGTGGCGGGAACCGGGCTGACCAGGGTCCGGGCCGAGACCTTCTGCGGCCAAAGGATCGACACGCCCATGGCGGCGCTTCACGCCGCTCCGGTCGTCAGCGATCGGACGGGGACCATTCTCGCCATCGGAACGTTCGCGAAGCACCTGGGACTTGAAATCGTTCCGCTCCAACCCCTCCGATAATCAAGTCTTTCCCGTTGTATCTTTATACTTCCGGTCGCACGATACGGGACATACATGCATTTTTAAGAGGCGTCATGGGATAATCCTGCCGGCGAAGGCAGTATAAAATTTAGTAAAATGAGTCCTTTCATGAGAGGTGTGACGATATATTTAAAGAAAAAGATCGTTCCGGAAATCTATATTGCCGTGTCTTTCATCGTCTTGATGTTCGTCGTCTCGTTCATTTTCAAGTTACCCGTAATAATCCCTTCCGGCGAGCGTGCGAGATTCGTTGGAATACACTACATCTATCCGTTGATCGGGGTTGCGCTGCTCGGCGTGTTGATGCTCCTGTTTGGCAAACGCGCCATTGCCATCCGTTTTCTCACGGCCATGCCTTGTTATGTTGTAGTTTTGTTTGCGCACTTCAACTTCAAGCTCTGGATTCCGCACATAAACCCTATGCTTTTTGACGATCTTTATTGGTATATAGATACAAAACTACAATTCATTGTCGATTTTTTCTACTTTTTTCGGTTAAGCATATTCGGATTTGTTCCATTCGAAGCCAATTCCTACATGATACTATTTATTATTTTGTTCTATTCGAGTTTTATTTATTGCGCAATCATTGTACCCAACAGCTTCGGTAAGCTGACAGTTGCCGTTCTTTTGCAACAGGCGCTGGGTGGGCTCGCCTATCTGGTGGCGCCGGCGCTCGGGCCTTTCCTCTATCAAGAGGGCGTCAATCCCATCATCACCGAAGGGCAGGCGGGCATGCTGCGCTTCTATCAGGCGTCGGTCGCCGAGGGGCCAGCCTTCCTTGCCGCCAACGGTTCGCCAAATTTTTCCGTCGGGCTCGCGGCCATGCCGTCCCTGCACATCGCTGGTGCGGTTCTGTTCCTGCTCTTTGCCTGGCGGGAGGCGAAGGTGCTGGTTCCGATCTATTCGCTCATTCTCGTCTTTCTCACCGTGACCTCCGTTGCCACCCGCTGGCATTATCTTGTCGATCTGCCGGCCGGGGCCTTGCTCGCCTGGTTGTGCTTCGCCATCGCGTTCGGGCCGCATGGACGAGGGGCAGTCGCGCCCGTGTCGGCGGCCGTTGCGTCGCCGTCCTGGTTCGGTACGCGCCGGGCCCGGCGGACCGGGGCTCCCCTTGCCGACGATCCGAACCCCGAAATCTCAAAAAATTGATCTGTGCATTTGCCCAGCTTGGGGCATAGAACGCCCACGACACGGGGAGAAAGCCGCAACATCTCCTCTTAAGACTAATCCAAGGCCTTTCCGGCAGGATATCGGAAACCAGGACGCGAGGTCGTGACCCTGCCAGTCTTGTATCGGGTGGGTTGGGGACCTACATTCTGAGATCACGCCGGCCTGTGACGCCGGACCATCGGGAAAGTTTTGATGAACAACAATTTCCGCAACTTCGCCATCTGGCTTGTCATCATCCTTATGTTGATGGGGCTGTACCAGGTCTTTTCGACGTCGACCCGGACGGTCACGGTAGCGGAAAAGAGCTATAGCCAGTTCATCTCGGATGTCGATGCCGGCTCCGTTGCCAGTGTGACCATCACCAACGATGTGGTGTCGGGGGTCCTCAGGGACAACAACACACGCTTCCAGACCATCATTCCGCAGGGCGCCAATGTCGTCGACCGGCTCGAAGCCAAGGGCGTTTCGATCACGGCGCGCGAACCGGACGCCAGCCCGTTCTGGTCGATCCTTTTGTCGTCCTGGCTGCCCTTCATCGTCATCATTGGCGTATGGTTCTTCTTTATTCGCCAGATGCAGGGCGGCGGGCGCGGCGGCGCCATGGGCTTCGGCAAGTCCCGCGCCAAGCTTTTGACCGAAGCGCAGGGCAAGGTGACCTTCGAGGACGTTGCCGGCGTCGACGAGGCCAAGCAGGACCTCGAGGAAATCGTCGAGTTCCTGAAAGAGCCGGGCAAGTTCCAGCGTCTGGGCGGCCGTATTCCGCGCGGCGTGCTGCTTGTCGGCCCTCCGGGCACCGGTAAGACGCTTCTGGCCCGGTCCGTGGCCGGCGAAGCCAATGTGCCCTTTTTCACCATTTCCGGTTCGGACTTCGTCGAAATGTTCGTCGGCGTCGGCGCCTCCCGTGTCCGCGACATGTTCGAACAGGCCAAGAAGAATGCCCCGTGCATCATCTTCATCGACGAAATCGATGCGGTCGGCCGTCATCGTGGCGCGGGCCTGGGCGGCGGCAATGACGAACGCGAACAGACCCTCAACCAGTTGCTGGTCGAAATGGACGGGTTCGAGGCGAACGAAGGCGTCATTCTGATCGCCGCGACCAACCGTCCCGACGTGCTCGATCCGGCCCTCTTGCGTCCGGGCCGTTTCGACCGCCAGGTCGTGGTGCCCAATCCGGACGTCGCCGGCCGCGAGAAGATCCTCAAGGTCCATGTCCGCAAGGTGCCACTGGCCCCCGATGTCGACCTGAAAGTCCTGGCGCGCGGGACCCCGGGTTTTTCCGGCGCCGACCTTATGAACCTCGTCAACGAGGCGGCGCTTCTGGCGGCGCGGCACAACAAGCGCTTCGTCACCATGGCCGAGTTCGAAGACAGCAAGGACAAGCTGTTCATGGGCGCCGAACGCCGGACGTTGTCGATGACCGAAGAGCAGAAAAAGCTGACGGCCTATCATGAAGGCGGGCATGCCCTGGTCGCGTCCTACATGCCGGGGTCGGACCCCATCCACAAGGCGACCATCATCCCGCGCGGCCGCGCCCTCGGCGTGGTCATCCGCCTGCCGGAACGGGATCAGGTCTCCCTGACGCGCCAGAAATGCTTTGCAGACCTTGCCGTCGCCATGGGCGGCCGCGTCGCCGAAGAGGAAATCTTCGGCTACGAAAAGGTCACCTCTGGCGCTTCGGCCGATATCAAGATGGCGACGTCTCTCGCCCGCTCCATGGCCGCCGAATACGGCATGTCGGACAAGCTCGGGCCGCTGCTTTACGGCGACAATGACGATGAGGTTTTCCTCGGCCGTTCGATGGTGCAGCGCAACACCCATCTTTCCGACGAAACCCAGAAACTCGTCGACAGCGAGATCAAGCGCTTCGTCGAGGAAGGCTATGAGACGGCGCAGCGGGTGATCCGCGAAAACATCGACCAGCTGCACGCCATCGCCGGTGCTCTTCTGGAATTCGAAACGCTTTCGGGCGACGAGATCAAGGGCATTCTCGATGGTCAGCAGCCGGTTCGCGAGGTTGAGCCGGACGGTGGCGCCGCGAAATCGGCAGTGCCGAGTGCCGGCAAGGCGCCCCGCCACAAGCCGAGCGGCAAGCCGGATGCCGACATGACGCCGCAGCCGGAAAGCTGAGGCGAAAAACCAGTCGAAACATGAAAGGGCCGCCCTCGGGTGGCCTTTTTTTGTTGTATTGTGATCCCCGGTTCCTGTCGAACAAGGCTCATGAAGATGACAGATCATTTCACCGGCCGCTGTGCCTGCGGCGAGGTCTCCTATCGGCTTGTTTCAGCCCCGATGTTCGTTCACTGCTGCCATTGCCTCGATTGCCAGCGCCAGACCGGTTCCGCCTTCGTGATCAACGCGCTCATCGAAACGGATCGCATCGAAATTCTGACGGGAAAGCCCGAGCCGACCGAGGTGCCGACCGATAGCGGGTTTCCGCACGACATCTACCGCTGCCCGAAATGCCATACAGCCCTGTGGAGCGATTACGGCCGGCGCGGTTTCATGATGTTCGTCAGGGTGGGCACGCTGGACGATCCGACCGTGATCGCGCCGGACGTGCATATCTTCACCCGCTCCAAACAGCCCTGGGTCGCTCTGCCGCCGGACGTGCCAGCTTTCAAAGTCTATTACGAGGTGGACAGTCTCTGGCCGGCCGAGTCGCAGGCGCGCTACAAGGCGGCAGCCGACAGGGCCAGAATGGCGCAGGAAAAAGCAAAATCTGGTATTTCGCCGTGACCGCCGGCTGTACGACAAGCGAGGTGCGGCACTCCCCGCGTCGTCGTTAACGACATGTTTCAATCGTCATCGTCATTTTCAAAGACGAAGACTATAAATCGATGGTGTTGAACGGGAGGCATGATGGCGCGGAAATATTTCGGAACCGATGGTATTCGCGGTCTCGCCAATGGCCCGATGCTGACGCCGGAACTGGCGCTCAAGGTCGGTATGGCGGCGGGTTTGACCTTCCATAATGGCGGCCATCGCCATCGCGTGGTGATTGGCAAGGATACGCGCCGCTCCGGCTACATGCTGGAAGCCGCCTTGCAGGCGGGGTTCACCTCGGTCGGCATGGACGTGTTCCTTTTGGGGCCGATGCCGACGCCGGCCGTGGCCATGTTGACCCGGTCTCTCAGGGCCGATCTCGGCGTCATGATTTCGGCCTCGCACAACCCTTACGAGGACAACGGCATCAAGTTCTTCCGCTCGGATGGCTATAAGCTGCCCGACAGTCAGGAAGAGGAAATCGAAAAGCTGATCGATGCCGATCTGTCACCTCGCCTCAGCCAGGGGCGCGACGTGGGGCGGGCCCGGCGCATCGAGGAAGCGCTCACCCGTTATATCGAATTCGCCAAGGGCACGCTGCCACGGAACATGGATTTCAACGGGTTGAGAGTGGTGGTCGATTGCGCCAACGGCGCCGCCTACAAGACCGCGCCGGAAGCCTTGTGGGAACTCGGCGCCGAAGTGTTCAAGATCGGGGTGGAGCCGGACGGCTTCAATATCAACGACCAGTGCGGTTCGACCGCGCCGCAGGCAGTGGCCGACAAGGTCCGGGAACTGCGCGCCGATATCGGAATTGCGCTCGATGGCGATGCCGATCGCGTCATCATCATCAACGAAAAGGGCGATATCGTCGACGGCGACCAATTGCTGGCGGTGATTGCCCAGTCCTGGAGCGAGCGTGGCCTGTTGAGCGGTGGTGGCATCGCGGCAACGATCATGTCCAACATGGGGCTCGAACGCTATCTCAAGAGCATCGGGCTCGATCTCTTCCGCACCAAGGTCGGCGACCGCTACGTCATCGAGGCAATGCGCGCCAAGGGGTTCAATGTCGGCGGCGAACAGTCCGGCCATATCATCATTTCCGATTTCGCCCGCACCGGCGACGGTCTGGTGGCGGCGCTGCAGATTCTCGCGGTGGTGCGCAAACAGAACCGCCCGGTGTCCGAAGTGACGTCCCGGTTCGAGAAGGTGCCCCAGCTTTTGCAGAACGTCCGGTTCAAGAGCGGCAAACCGCTCGAGAACAAATCCGTCAAGCAGGCCATTTCCGAAGCGGAAAAACGCCTCGGCGACGTTGGGCGGCTGGTGATCCGCGAGAGCGGCACCGAACCGCTGATCCGGATCATGGCGGAAGGCGACGATGCCGCGCTGGTGGCGTCGGTCGTGCACGACATTTCGAGCCTCATCGAGACCATCGCCGCCTGAACCGCCCGGCCGCGCCTCTTCTGGGGGCCTGCGACCGGCGCGTCAAAAAACATCGGGCGTTTTGGCTGCATCGAACCGCCCGGCTCTCATTGCTGACGGTTTTGGCGGTGGTTGGCGCGACAAGCTGCAAGCCCGTTTTTTGCCCGCCTTTCCAGCTATGCCGTTATTTCAAAAGGACTTGACGAGCTTTACAAATCACTAACGAAATCTTACTCAACGCATTGTTATGGTTAATTATTTAGGTTAAGTGCACATTAATACAATTGTGGGATTCTTCCGGCGAACCACTCCCGAACGTGGCCGAAGCAAAGGAAGACGCAATGCGTAATTTGTTGTCAGTTGGCGTTATTGCCGCCCTCGCACTTGTTGCGGTGCCGGCCTTGGGCGCCGACTATCCGACCTATCCGGAATACCCGACCTATGATTTGCCGGAGGTCGATACGGGCCTTGTCGGCGGTTTCTACCTGCGCGGAAGCGTCGCTGCCGCAAGCTGGTACGCGATCGATGGAGAACACTGCAACTGTGTTGCCGATTTCGACTCGCCCGGTTACGGCTATTCGCTCGGCGTCGGCATGGGATACGAGACCGGGACCGGCCTGCGCGCCGATGTGACCCTCGATTATCTCAATATCGACAAGATGACCTCGACCAGCGGCTACGATGTCAGGCTGCGGTCCGGTCTGGCTCTGGCAAACCTTTACTACGACTTCCAGTTTCATGATGGTGGCGGTGCCGCCGGCGGGCTTGGCGCCTATGTCGGAGCGGGTGTCGGCTTTGCCAAGAACTACACGCAAGTCAGCCTCAACGGCGCCGAATATGCCTATGGCAGTTCCGTGGAAGCGGCTGGCGCTCTGATGGCCGGCATTTCCTACGATATGGGTAATACGGTTGCCGATCTCGGATGGCGCGGCATCTACATGAACAAGGTGATGAATCAGCCGCCCGATATCGGCGACGCCTATCTCATCAACAACAACTTCATCAACGAACTAAGGGCGAGCATTCGCTATCGCTTCAACTAGCGCGATTGATGTTCGGGACGAAAGAAGCGGCGCCTCCGGGCGCCGTTTTTGTCCCGAAAACAGGTTTTTCTTTATTGGAAAGCCGGGAAGATTTTACTGCGGCGGCAACAAAATATCCGCCAGCGTTTACCTCTGACAGGTTTGGGTAAAGAAAAGTAAATTTTTTTGTGTGCATAGAAACGGGTGAGGACGCAACCGACTATCGACGACGGTGGGTTGCACATGCGCCAGTTCAATATCTATTCCAAATTCAATGGTCTGTTGTTCGGTGGGGCCATTGTTTCGGCGATAGCCGTGGCGGTTGTCACCGTTTCCTTGTCGAACCAGTTCGTCGAACAAGCGCTGAATGACGAAGCCAGAAGCGCCGAGCGCGCCTTTATGGGCGAGATCGCCGCTTCGCAACGTGCCGCCGAAATGATGGCGGTGCTCGTCTCGGAAATGCCCCTGGCGGGAAAAGCCATGGCCGACAACGATCGGGCCACGCTCGAAACCCAGTTCCTGCCCGGATTCACCAGGTTGATGGACGCCTACGACGTCCGTCAGTTCCAGTTCCACACGCCGCCCGCGACGTCCTTCTTCCGTGTGCACAAGCCGGAAAAGTTTGGCGACGACCTGTCAAGTTTCCGCAACACCGTGCTGGTCGCCAACCGGGACAAGAGCGTGATCAGCGGCCTTGAAGGCGGGGTCGCCGGTATCGGCATCCGAGGCATGGCGCCGGTTTCCTATAAGGGCGCGCATCTCGGGACCGTCGAATTCGGCCTGTCTCTGCACGAAGGCTTCGTTAAGAAGTTCACCGAGAAGAACGGCTATCAGACTGCCATTTTCGTCAAGGGCAATGACGGATTCTCCCTGATCGGCAGCACCTTTACATCGGATATCGATCCGGCCAATTTTGACTTTGAGGATCGCATGCGCACCCCGGCCTTCTGGCAGACATTGCCGGGCGGCAACAGCAATCTTGCCGGAATCGCCTTTCCTGTCGTTGATTTTTCCGGAAACAGCATCGGCGTTGGCGTCATCGCCATCGATCGCACGCACTATAACGGCATCGCGACCTATGGGCGATGGGCGGCGGCGGCCGTGGCCGGTCTGATGTTGTTGATTGCGGCTCTGATCTCGGTAACCGGGCGCCATCTCATTTTCCGCCCGATCAACGCCCTGACCAAGAGTATGGACCGGCTGGCCGCCGGTGAACTGGACGTCAAACCGGTCTTTGTCGAACGCACGGACGAAGTCGGCGCCATGGCCCGTACGGTGGAGGTCTTCCGCGAAAACGCCATCAAGGTCGGCAATCTGAGCGAACAGGAAGCCGCGCGGATTGAGCGTTCGCATCTGGAACATGCCGAAATGATGCAGGAATTGCAGCGGTCCTTCGGCGCGGTGGTGGATGCCGCCATTGCGGGAGATTTCTCCAAACGGGTGGAGGCGGAGTTCTCCGACATGGAGCTGAACGCCTTGGCGCGTTCGGTCAACGATCTGGTCGAAACGGTCGATCGCGGCCTCAAGGAAACCGGAACAGTCTTGTCCTCTCTCGCAGAAACCGATCTGAGGCGGCGTGTCACCGGCACCTATAAAGGGGCCTTCGACAAGCTGAAACGGGACACCAATGCTCTGGCCGAACGGCTGGTCGAAATCGTTACGCAGTTGCGCAACACCTCACGCGGTGTGAAGACGGCAACGGGCGAGATCTTGACCGGGGCCAACGATCTTTCCCAACGCACCACCAAGCAGGCCGCAACCATCGAAGAAACCTCGGCCGCCATGGAACAATTGGCCCATACGGTCATGGACAACGCCAAGCGCGCCGGCGAAGCCAGTACCGAAGCCGGTAAGGCGTCGCACACGGCCGAAGAGGGCGGCAAGGTCATGGCCGAGGCCAACGAGGCCATGGAACGGATCTCGGCTTCGAGTGCAAAGATCTCCAACATCATCGGCATGATCGACGACATCGCCTTCCAGACAAACCTTCTGGCCCTGAACGCCAGCGTGGAAGCGGCACGGGCCGGAGAAGCCGGCAAGGGCTTTGCCGTGGTTGCCGTCGAGGTTCGTCGCCTGGCGCAGAGTTCGGCGGAAGCGTCGTCCGACGTCAAGGCACTGATCGAGCAGAGCGCGGTGGAGGTTTCCGGCGGTACCAAGCTGGTGGCCTCGGCGACCGAGAAGCTCTCGGCCATTCTCGAAGCGGTCAAGACCAACGCCAAGCAGATGGAAGAGATTGCCCGTGAAAGCCGTGAACAGGCCTCCTCGATCGATGAGGTCAACACGGCGGTTCGCCAGATGGACGAGATGACCCAGCACAACGCGGCGCTGGTCGAAGAGACCAATGCAGCCATCGAGCAGACCGAGGCGCAGGCTTCCGAACTCGACCGCATCGTCGAGGTCTTCACGCTCGACGAAGAAGCGCCGGCCAGGACCGAGACGCCGGCACCGCCCAGACCCATGGGGGGCAAGGCCCAAAAGGAAAAGGCGACCAAGGCGGCGGCGCCCTACCTTACCAAAGGTAATGCCGCTATCGACAAGGACTGGAACGAGTTCTGAACTGAAAGGGGCCAAGAGCCCTCAACAAGACTCCTCCACCGATGTGATGTGAATGGGAAAAGGGTGTCATCCGGCGCCCTTTTTGCCTGCGGCCTATCGGCGGCATAAGCAAAATCCATGGATGAATGAGGCGACAAGCCTGCAATGGTCCCCTATAAGAACCGGCTCGCCACGACTTTCAAGGCGGGAGAAACCGCCTGAATGTGAGCCGAATCCATGCCGTCGAAATCCTATCCTGCGCATCGTTCCTTGTGGATCGAGGAAGCGGGCGCCATGCTGTCTCTGGCCTGGCCCCTTATCCTGTCGCAGGTTGCCCAGATCGCCTTTTTCACGACCGACATCATCATGATGGGATGGCTCGGACCGGATTCGCTGGCTGGAATCTCGCTGGCGACAGCCCTGCTCAATCCGTTCCTGATCGGTGGGTTCGGCGTGGTGTCGGCAACTGCGCCGATGGTATCGCAGGCCCTTGGCGCCCGCGAGTTCAAATCGGTGCGACGCACTGTACGTCAGGGACTTTGGGTCGCGCTATTGGTCGCCGGGCTGATCATTCCGATTGCCGTCAGCGCCGAATGGATTTTTCTCCTGCTCGGTCAACCGGAAAAGCCTTCGGCGCTGGCCGCTTCCTATCTTGATATCGCCTCGATCAGTGCCATTCCGGCGCTCTCCTATATGGTGCTGCGCCTGTTTATTTCGTCCAAAGGCAAGACTGGCGCCATCCTCGCCATAACGCTCATTTCGGTGGCGCTTAATGTCGTCTTCAACTACGTGCTGATCTTCGGCAAATGCGGATTTCCGGCCATGGGCATTGTCGGCGCGGCGCTGGCAACCATGATCACCAACTGGCTGATGCTCTTCATGGGCATGGTCTACGCATCGAAACATCCGAAATTCCGCCGACATCACGTCTTTGCCCGGTTTTTCAAACCCGACTGGCCGCGCTTTTTCGAATTCCTGCATATTGGCTGGCCGATCGGCCTGACCAGTATCGCGGAGGCTGGCTTTTTCGGCTTCGCCGTCATCCTTATGGGCTGGATCGGTACGGAAGCGGTCGCTGCCCATGCCATCGCTGCCCAGTATGCCTCGATTTCCTTCATGGTGCCGCTCGGCCTGTCGCAGGCCACGACGATCCGTGTCGGTCATGCCAAGGGCGCGCGCGATCCGGCGCGGGTTGGTCGCGCTGGCTGGTCATCGCTGGTCATCGCCCTCCTGTTCATGTCGTGTGCGTTTATGCTGTTCGTATCGATGCCACGCTCTCTGGTCGGCCTGTTCCTCGATGCGTCCCGGCCGGAGAACGCCAACATCATCGTGCTCGCCGCCTCCTATCTGGTCGTGGCGGGGCTGTTCCAGCTTTTCGACGGTGCCCAAGTCTCCCTGACCGCGGCCCTGCGGGGCCTGTCGGATACAAGGGTGCCGATGATCGTTGCCATGATCGGGTATTGGCTGGTTGGCGTGATCGTTGCCTATGTTTGCGGTTTCGTCATCGGCTGGAATGGCGTCGGCGTCTGGATCGGCCTCGCCGTCGGACTGGCCTTCAACGCCGTGGTCCTTGCGATCCGCTGGACCCGGCGCGAGCAGCTCGGTCTGGTTACGAACTGACGTTCGGACAAACAAGAGGCGCTTCCGAAAACGGAAGCGCCTGATCTGGAGGCCGGTCATGTTGTCTGAACGCTTTTGAAACGCCCCGCTGCGGAGTGAACCGGCAGCTCGCTCGTTTCTTTCCGGGTTACCGTCTTTTCTTGTCCACCTGATGATAGGCCCGGCGGGCGTGGAATTCGCAATAGGGGCCGTCTTCCTTGGACGGCCGGCCGCAGAAATGGAAATCCGGATTGAGCGGATCGCCGATCGGCCACTTGCAGGTGTGCTCGTTGAGGTCGAGAAGGCTCAGCCGCTCACCTTCGGGAATGAAGATCTCATTCATCTCGACGAGTTCGGGTTCGGCCTCAATGGCGAACTCCTCGCTCGGTTTCAGGGCCGTGGCCCCCAGAACCGGCGCGGACTGCATGACGCGGCGCTTGATGCCGGAAGGGGCGCTGCTTCCTGCCGATGGCGTTCGCCGGACCGGCGCCCGGTTGCTCGTTCGCGGCCGCGGTGCGGTGCTGGCCGGTTTGGCGCGCGCCGAAAGCTTGAGGCGGTGCACCTTGCCGATCACGGCATTGCGCGTCACGCCATCTCCGAGTTCACTGGCGATCTGGCTGGCGCTCAAACCTTCCATCCAGAGTTTCTTCAGCAACTCGACTCGCTCGTCGGTCCAACTCATAAAACCACTCCATGGCCCCAAGGTATCGGCAGAATCCAACAGCCTGCCGACAAAAAAGCCCTGCCGGCCAGACATGCTAGCTCTCGTATATTGAGGGGGTCCGCCACACCAGATATCGTGTCCCCAACGGCACTTATCTTACACAAGCGGTGGAATCGGGTGCAAGAGTCCTGCTCGAATTTCCCCGTGTATTGCACGTGGTGGTGCTCTTTTTCGGGAAACCGAGTCTTATCAGCACTTTGTTGGTGCTTGTTGGCCTTTTCGTTGACTCTCAAGGCACAAAACGGCATAAAATGCCACCGTAACGTGCCGCCGCAAGCGGCGCGTTTTTGGTTTTTACGCTTTTAGCTTCACCACTGCGCGTCCGTATCGGACGCCAAAATCCAGGAAGAGATCATGTCTGCGCTCTTTGGCACCTATGCCCGGTCCGACCTTGCTTTTGTGCGGGGCGAGGGTATGCGCCTTTATACGAGCGACGGAACGTCCTATCTCGATTTCTATGCCGGCATCGGGGTCAACGCGCTCGGCCATCATGACGCGCATGTCGTCGAAGCCCTCAAGGCACAGGCCGACAAGGTCTGGCACGTCTCCAACATCTTCACCATTCCCGAGGCGGAACGGCTGGCGGAACGGCTGGTGGCGGCAACCTTTGCCGACAAGGTCTTTTTCACAAATTCCGGCGCCGAAGCGCTCGAATGCGCGATCAAGACGGCGCGCCGCCACTTCCATACCGGCGGCAAGCCGGAAAAGACCGACATCATTGCCTTTACCGGTTCCTTTCACGGACGGACCCTCGCCACCATCGCGGCGGGCGGCAATCCGGCCTATCTCGACGGGTTCGGCCCGGTTCTGCCCGGCTTCAAGCATGTCAAGCCCGGCGATCTCGGCGCCGTCGAGGCACTGATCGACAGCCATACGGCAGGCATCCTCATCGAGCCGGTCCAGGGCGAGGGCGGCGTTTCCGCCATGTCGGTCGAGTACCTCAAGGGGCTGCGCGCGCTTTGCGACAAATACGATCTCTTGCTGATCCTCGACGAGGTGCAGTGCGGCATGGGCCGCACTGGACGTCTGTTCGCGCACGAATGGGCCGGCATTACGCCCGATATCATGGCCATCGCCAAGGCGATCGGCGGCGGCTTTCCGCTCGGGGCCTGTCTTGCCACCGACAAGGTGGCGGCCTGCATGGTGCCGGGTACGCACGGGTCGACCTATGGCGGCAATCCGCTCGGCTGCGCCGTGGGCAATGCCGTGCTCGACCGTATTCTGGCGCCTGGCTTCATCGAACATGTCGAAGAAATGGGCCAGTGCCTGTCCTGGCATCTGCAGCAACTGGCGCAGCGCTTTCCCGATCTCGTCGTCGAGATCAGGGGAAAAGGGCTGATGGCCGGACTCAAGATCACCCCGCCGGTGCGTGATTTCGTCGCGACACTGCGCAATCATCGCCTTCTCGCCGCCGCTGCCGGCGATAATGTCCTGCGCCTCCTGCCGCCCCTCATCGTCACCGAGAAGGACATCGAGGAAGCGGTCGGCATCATTGCCGATGCGCTCGAGGCTCAAAACCAGGTCGGTGCCGCCAGTTAGGCCGGCGCCCCAAAACCAGGGACCCATAGGATCATGACTTCCGTCTCTTCCCGCCCGCCCAGGCATTTCCTCGATCTGTCGGACTTCACGGCCGACGATCTGAGCCGCATTCTGACCCTTGCCAGCGAGGTGAAGCGCCAGTTCCGGCATGGCGAGCGACCGCCTTTGCTGAAGGACAAGGTTCTGGCCATGATCTTCGAACGCGAGTCGACCCGCACCCGCGTTTCCTTCGATGTCGGTATGCGTCAGCTCGGCGGCGAAACCCTGATGCTGACCGGCAGCGAAATGCAGTTGGCGCGCGAGGAAACCATCGCCGATACGGCGCGGGTGATGTCGCGTTTCGTCGACGCCATCATGATTCGGATTCTCAATCACGACGATTTGCTGGAACTGGCCGGCGCTGCTTCCATCCCGGTGATCAACGGACTGACGCGTCACTCCCATCCGTGTCAGGTCATGGCCGACATCATGACCTATGAGGAGCATCGCGGGCCGATCAACGGGCGCAAGGTCGCCTGGGTCGGCGATTCCAACAACGTGTTGAGTTCCTGGGTGCACGCCACGCGCCTGTTCGGCAATCACCTGGCCATTTCGACGCCCGAGGAATATGGGCCCGATCAGGGCATGCTCAGCGACATCGCCGAGGCTGGCTCCACAATTCGCCTGGTTGCCGATCCGCGCGATGCGGTGGCCGATGCCGATCTCATCGTGACCGATACCTGGGTATCGATGGGCGATACGGACGCGCATGAACGGCGCAAGATTCTGGCGCCTTGGCGCGTCGATCGCCATCTGATGAGCGCCGCCAAACGTAATGCCCTGTTCATGCATTGCCTGCCGGCCCATCGCGGCGACGAGGTGACCGACGAGATCATCGACGGACCGCAATCGGTGGTCTTCGATGAAGCCGAAAACCGCCTTCACATCCAGAAGGCCATTCTTTTGTGGGTCTTCGGAATCGAGGAACTCTGATGGCGGTCAAGCTGAGCGATGTCGGTCTCGACCGGCCGGAAAGCGGCGACGACACCGTGGTCCCGTTCACCCTCGATGCGCTCGATTGCCGGGGGCGCGTCGTTCGTCTCGGCCCGGCGATCGATACGATTTTGCGACGTCACGGCTATCCCGACGCGGTTTCGCGGCTTTTGGGCGAGGCCATCGTGCTGGCGGCGCTCGTCGGCTCGTCGCTGAAATTCGAAGGTCGTTTCATCCTGCAGACCCAGACCGATGGACCGGTCTCGCTGATCGTGGTGGATTTCGACGTGCCGGATGGCGTGCGCGCCTGCGCCCAGTTCGATGCCGACGCCGTTGCCGCCGCCGTGAACGCGGGCAAGACCGGCGTTGCGGATCTGCTCGGCAAGGGGCATCTGGCCCTGACGATCGATCAGGGCGCGGAGATGGAACGCTATCAGGGCATCGTCGCTCTGGAAGGCGAGGGGTTCGAAGCGGCGGCCCGCCATTATTTCCAGCAGTCCGAACAGATCCCGACGGAGGTCAGGCTTGCCGTTGCCGAGCATGACCAGCGCAACGACCGTCCGCGCTGGCGCGCCGAAGGCGTGCTGATCCAGCATCTGCCCAGCGGCGACCGGCCGACACTCATGGATCTTCCGCGGGACGGCGATTTCTCCAATCCGGAAACCAGCGAACCCGACCGGGCCGCCTCACAAGGCTGGATCGAAGCCAAGGCGCTCATGGCGACTGTCGAAGACGATGAACTGGTCGATCCGGACGTTTCGCCCGAACGGCTTTTGTACCGGCTGTTCCACGATGCCGGCCTGCGTCTTTACGAGGCCCAGCCGCTCGAAGAGCGCTGCACCTGTTCGGCCGAACGCATCGAAGACATGCTGATGCAGAACTTCACCGCGCAAGAGCGTGACGACATGGCGGTCGATGGCGAAATCGAGGTGGTCTGCGAGTTCTGCTCGACCGCCTATCACTTCACGCCCAGCCAGTTCGAAACCAAGAACTGAAAAGCGGCTTCATCAGACCACCGGTCTGTCGTTTTGACCGATGTTGTCGCGTCTCAGGCAGTCTTTGCGAAGACGTGTTTCCCCTTGACGTCCACATTCTCAGTCGTCCCGATCTCGACACCGGGACGACCATCAAGGCGAGTTGAGACGTCTTGCGAAAGCACTGCGGTCGAAAAGCATGTGTTGAAACAGGATCAGAGCATCCGCCTCAGAAGCTGTTCTTGACCTTCAGGTGCGTGTGCTGGTGCGGCGGGCCGTCGTGATGGATATGGGTCACGGTATCCTGGGCGACCGGGATCAGGCCGAGCGAGCCATGCATGACGCCGCGTTCCAGAAACAGGGCCTCGGCATAGGCGGTGACGTCGCTCACGCGGCCGCGCATCACCATCACGTCGACCGAGGTCGAGTGATCGAGCGGCACGGACAGGGCCGCGATGGCCTCGTCGTGATGATCGAGCCGGCTTTGCGGTACCCGCGAGGCGAGGTTTCTGACCGATTGGTCAATGGCGGCGCTGATGACGCCGTAGCAGTCTGCGTGCTGCGAATTTCGGGGCAGGGTCGACAGGCCACGCCGCACGAGGTCGCGGATGGTCTCGGAGCGGGACGTGCCGCTGGTGGCCGCCATATGGGCGTCGAGTTCGGCGACGAGGGCGTCGTCGAGCGCAATGGTAATTCTCTGCATGGCTGGCCTCTTCGGGTTGCGCCTTCGGTGCGACAAGGTAACGCCGGCTCCGGCACCTGAAAAGTAGGTCCGGTGCGGCGCAACGACTTGCGTGTCATCGATTCGTATGATTTTTAGTTTGCAAATTCATACGCAACCGAGGACCGGACCATGCGCCACGTAACACTTATGCTCGCCAGCTTGATGACAGCCTTCGGTCTTGCCGGCCCGGCGCTGGCGCATTTCCAGGAGATTATCCCCGACAACGACGTTCTGCCCGATGGCGGCGTGGTCACGCTCGACCTCGTTTTCACCCATCCCTTCGAAGGGGCGCCGGTCATGGAAATGAAAAAGCCCGAAGCGGTGGGCGTCCTCAAAGGCGGCGCTGTCGTCGACCTCATGGACAAGCTCGTCGCCGCTCCGATCGATGGCGCCAGTGCCTGGACGCTCGAAGATGAGCTTGAAGAACCCGGCGCGGCCATCTATTTCGTGACGCCGCAGCCCTATTGGGAGCCGGCCGAGCAGAAATTCATCGTTCATTACGCCAAGGTGGTGGTCGATTCCTATGCCTCCGGCGACGGCTGGGACGCGCTTGTCGGCCTGCCGGTCGAAATCGAGCCGCTCACGCGGCCGACCGGCGTGTGGGCCGGCAATGTCTTTTCCGGCGTCGTGCTCAAGGCGGGCGAGCCGGTGCCGTTCGCGGAGATCGAGGTGGAATTCATCAATGACGGCTCGGTCAGCGCGCCCAACGACGCCTTTGTCACCCAGGTAATCAAGGCCGATGCCAACGGCACCTTCACCTACGCCATGCCGCGCGCCGGCTGGTGGGGCTTTGCCGCCCTGATCGAGGGCGACGAACCGATGACCTCGCCCGAAGGCAATGCGGTTTCCGTTGAAAACGGCGCACTCATCTGGGTCAAGGCCACGGCCATGGGGGAAAACGACTAGCAAATGGCGCATATCCCGGACGGCATCCTTTCCGCACCCGTACTGATCGGGGGTGCCGTCATTGCCCTCGGGGGAATTGCCCTTGGTCTCAAGCATCTCGATGACGCCACCATCCCCAAGGCGGCGATCCTGTCGGCTGCCTTTTTCGCCGGCTCGCTGATCGCCGTCCCGGTCGGGCCGTCGAGTGTGCATCTTTTGTTATCCGGCCTCATGGGTCTCATGCTCGGCTGGGCCGCCTTTCCGGCGGTCGCCGTTGCCCTCCTGTTACAGGCGCTTTTATTCGGCTTCGGCGGGTTGACGACGCTTGGCGTCAACGTGGTCAACATGGCGGTGCCCGGCGTGCTCGTGGCCATGGCCTTCGGGCCGGCTGTCCGCAAGACGGACTCCGCCGGCTGGCGCTCGGTGCTGGCGGCGCTGGTCGGGGCGCTGGCGGTGATCGGAACCGGCGCCATGGTGGCGCTGGCGCTGTGGCTTTCGTCGTCCGACTACACGCCGGTGGCGAGCGTTCTGCTTGCCACCTATCTGCCACTGGCGATCGGCGAAGCCTTCGTTACCGCCGCCGTGGTCGGTTTTCTCGCCCGTGTCAAACCCCAGGCTCTTTCGGCATGATCCGCAAAATCCTCGTTTCTCTCTGCCTGATCCTCGTCATGGCCAGCCCCGCCGCGGCCCACAAGATCAAGGTGTTCGCCGCTGTCGAGGGGGACACCATTTCCGGCTACGCCTTTTTCGTCGGTGGCGGGCGGGCGCAGAACACCGACTGGACCGCGAAAGACGCGACGGGTCAGGTGCTTGGTACCGGGCAGACCGGCACGGATGGCACGTTCAGCCTGAGTGTGACCGAACCCGTCACCTCCGACATCACCATTACGGTCGATACCCACGAGGGGCACATCGCCTCGAAAACACTTCAGGCCGCCCGGTTTGGCGTCGCGAGCGATGCTGCGGCGCCGGCCCAGCCGGCATCCGACATTTCGGCTTCGGCTGATCCAGCGGTGCCATCGCATCCGGTTGAGACGTCCAGGGTCGAGACGACGGCGCTGGTCGAAGCCGCCGTGCAGCGCCAGATCGAGCCGTTGCTCGAACGCATCGAGGAGATGGATTCGCGATTGCGCTACACCGACATCTTGTCGGGCATCTTCCTGATCATCGGACTGGCCGGCATGGGGATGTGGGCGCGGGCGCGTTTCGGGGCACCCAAGCCGAAATGATCCTCGTCAGGGACACCCGCTTGAGACTCGTCGGGGCCTTTCTCGTCGTTGTCGCGATCTCGCTTGTTTACGAACTTACACCCGCCGCGCTGGCCCTTGCCGGTGCCGGTCTTCTGGCGCTGCTGTCCGGCATCGATGCCAGGTTGTGGCGGCGCATCCTTCACGTCGAAGGCTTCGTGCTCCTGATCTTTGTCACCCTGCCTTTCGCGGTTGCGGGCCAGCCGCTTTTCACCCTGGGTCCGCTGACCGCCAGTATCGAGGGCGTTCTGCGGGCCGTTCTGGTCGCCTGCAAGGTTTCGGCTTCGGTGCTCGTCATCATGGTCCTGCTCGGTCCCGTCGAGCCGGAACGGATCGGGGCCGCCCTCGACAGGCTCGGTGTGCCCGAACCGATCGTCAGGCTCTTCGTCATGACGGTGCGCTATTTATGGCTGATCGGCGACGAGGCACGCCGGCTCAACGACGCCATGCGGGCACGCGGTTTTGCGCCGCGCTCCAATCGCCACACCTGGCGCGCCTACGGCAACCTTATCGGCATGCTGCTGGTCAGGGCCCTCGAACGCGCCGAACGGGTCGAGGAGGCGATGCGCTGCCGCGGCTTTTCCGGACGCTTCGCCTACGCCGTGCTGCCGGCGCCGGCCTTACGCGACTGGGTCGGCTTTTGTTTCATGACTGGCCTGTTTTTCGCGCTCCTGCTATTCGGGCGTTTATGAGCGCAATTGTCGAACTCGATGGTGTTACGGTCAGCCGGGACGGGGTGAACGTTCTCAAACAGGCGTCCTTGCATCTCGAACCGGGCGAGCGCCTCGCCATTGTCGGGCCGAACGGCGCCGGCAAGACAACGCTGTTGCGTACCATTGTCGGGCTCGAACAGACCGAAACCGGCACCGTCACCCTGTTCGGCAAGACCTGTGATACGGAAAAGGCGTTCCGCCTCGTCCGTCCGCGCATCGGCTTTCTGTTTCAGGACAGCGACGACCAGCTCTTTTCGCCGACGGTCGTCGAAGACGTCAGTTTCGGTCCGCTCAACACGGGCTTGACCGAAACCGAGGCCAGGTCGCGCGCCGAGACGGCACTTGCGGGGCTCGGCATTTCCCATCTCGCCGACCGGATCAGCCACAGATTGTCCGGCGGCGAAAAGCGCCTCGTCTGCCTCGCCGGCCTGTTCGCCATGACGCCCGAGGTGCTGCTGCTCGACGAGCCGACCAACGGCATCGACGCGGCAAATGGCGAACGCCTCAGCGCTGCACTCGATGGGTTCAAGGGGGCGATGGTGCTGGTCTCGCACGATGCCGGCTTCATCGCCGAGCGGGCCGATCGCGCCATGATGCTCGAAAACGGCAGACTCGAACCGGCCTCGATCCATTCCCATCCGCACGTCCACACACACCGCCATGTCCACACGGACGGACATGCGCATGCGGATACGCCGGAAAACTAGCCTTTATCGGCTTTGCCCGGATTTGGACCTGGAGTCTTTCTCCTATCGAAAAGGAGAAAAGCCCCAACGCCGTTTCCGTGAAAGCTCACGAACCCCCGCTTTTCGAAACTGCTTTCCCGGCTGCTCGATTTTGCGCCAGCACATCGGTCAGGCATCGTTGGCAGGGCAAAGCTCCCTGCGACGGAATATCGCTGCTTGAAGCGCCGAATGGGGATGGGGGACGAAAAGGAACTTGTTCGAGATCAATTCGGTATATTCGAATATCTGTTCTAACCCACATTAGAATGAACTCACCCTCTGGTGACCAGGCCGGCGCTTCCCCCCTGACGCCCGGCGCTCCGGAACGTGAACGGATCTGTTTTCGTTAGGTATTTTTGCCTTTCCGCTCAGACCGAAAACGTGCCGGCACCGGGTTGGAGACAGGAGATGGGACCGATGAGTGAAACAGGCGCACCGATCAGGCTGTTTGGCGCGTTGATGGTCTTTTGGCTGCTTTTGCTTGGAGGGTCCCTGGCCTGGGACTCGGTGCTGATCGGCGTCGTCGTCGCCGCGCTCATCGCTTTGTTCGTCTCCTCCAAGCTTTCCTATTTCTACGGGTTCAGGTTCACCTGGGCTTCGCTCCGGGCAACAATCGGGTTCATCGGCTTCTTCCTTATCGAACTGGTCAAGGCCAACCTCAATGTCGCGCGGATCGTTCTGACGCCGTCCCTGCCGGTCAAGCCGGCGATCGTCAGGATCAAGACCGGGCTCAAGAACCCTGTCGCCCGCGTCTTTCTCGCCAATGGCATCACGCTTACCCCCGGCACTTTGACCGTCGAGATGAAGGGCGAGTGGCTCTACATCCACTGGGTCGTCGCCGAAACCACCGATCTCGAAGCGGCAACCGAGGCCATCGCCGCCGGGTTCGAACGCTATCTGGAGGTCATGTATGGTTGAAATGGTGCTGCTCCTGGCCGGGCTTGTCGCCGCCATCGGCTTTGCGCTGGCGCTCTACCGGTTCGTTGTCGGTCCGCGTGTGGTCGATAGGGTCGTCGCCTTCGACGTTCTGACCATCATCTCGATGACAGGCATCTTTCTGGCCGCCTATGCGTCCGGCCGCGAGATCTATCTCGACATCGCGCTGGTCTACGCCCTTTTGAGCTTTCTCGGCGTCATTGTCGCCGCCCGTTATCTGGAAGGAGGCGAGCAATGATCGAGGTCTTGCAGGTTTTCGGAGCGCTGATCCTGTTGGCGGGAACCGCGTTTCTTTTCCTCGGCGGGCTGGGCCTTTATCGCATGCCCGATACCTACAACCGAATCCAGGCCGGTACGAAAGCCGTGACGCTCGGGACGCTCCTGACGCTGCTCGGCCTTGCTCTCCTGATGCCGGCCTGGGCCATCAAACTCCTGCTGATCGGCCTGTTCGTCATCTTCACCAATCCCTTGTCGAGCCAGGTTCTGGCGCGTGCCGCTCACCGCGCCAAGGTTTCCGCCAGGATGGAAACCGATCACCTGGCCGAAGACGGGGAGGATCTCGCGTGACGACGCTCGTTTTTATCATGGCCGTGCTTCTGGCCCTTGGAATGATCGTCACCGCGGCGGTGGCTCTTTTCACCAGAACGCGCATTTCCGCCGTTCTCGCTGCCGGTCTGGTTTCGCTGTTCGCCTCGATCCTCTTCCTCCTGCTCGCCGCGCCCGACGTGGCGATGACCGAGGCGGCCATTGGCTCGGGCCTGACGACCTTTCTCTTCGTTTTCGTGTTGGGACGCATCCGCCGGGAGGATCGGTCATGAGCCTCACGCGCCACGTCATTGTCATCTCGCTTCTGGTTTTGCTTGGCACCGCCTTTTATGTGCTCTTGGCCGGTTACGTTCCGGATGAGTTTCTCAACCGGTCGGCGCTTTACTACGCCGAAAACACTGGCGCCGAGACCGGGGCGCAGAACATCGTCGCCGCCATCATCGTCACCTATCGCGGTCTCGATACGCTCGGCGAAGTGACGGTGCTGTTCCTGACCGCCGCCATTGTCGCGCTGGTCCTTTCCCAATCCTTCGCGCCGAAAAAGGCGGCCGGCTCGGGCCTTCTGCCTTCCGGCGAACTGCTTGTTATCGGTGCGCGGCTTCTGGTGCCGGTCATTCTCCTGTTCGGCGGCTACATCTTTATCAACGGCCACCTGACTCCCGGCGGCGGTTTCCAGGGCGGCGCGGTCATCGCTTCCGGCATGTTGCTGGTCATTCTCGCCGATCCGGGCCGACGTTTCAGTCACTCGGTCATCTCGGGGATCGAATCGGTCTCCGGCATGCTCTATGTGGCCATCGGCGTCATCGGCGCCCTGCTTGCCGGCGGTTTTCTCGACAACCGCATCCTGCCGCTCGGAGATTTCGGAACAGTCCTGTCCGGCGGCGCCATCCCGCTCATCTACACCCTGATCGGGTTGAAGGTCGGGGCCGAATTCTCGTCCATGCTCGCAAGCTTCGAGGAAACGGAGGACCCGGCATGACCGAGATCGCCATGGCAACCGGCTTCATCCTCATCCTGATGGGGCTCTATGGTGCGCTGACCAATCGCGACATCATCCGCATGATCATCGGCTTTTCCATCGCCGACACCGGGGTCAACATCGTTCTGGTCTCGGTCGGCATGATGGCCGGCCGCACCGCACCGATCCTCGATATCGTGACGCCCGCCGAGGCGGCCCAGCGCATCATCGATCCGGTGCCGCAGGCCCTGGTTCTGACCGCCATTGTCATCGGGCTGGGCATCACCGCCCTGATGCTGGCTTATGCCTATCGCCTGTTCCGCCAGCGCCGCTCTCTCGACATCTCCGATTTCAGGGACCTCAAATGGTAAGCGCCCTCTTCATCATCGTCGCAGGTCTCGGCGGCGCCTTCGCGCTCGGCCTGTTTCGTGAGAGTCAGAAGTTTTCAGCCTACGTCACCACCATGGCGCTTTTGGCGCTCATGGCCATTATCGCCATTTCCTGGACACTGGCACTGGCCACCGGTACGGCCCAGCCGGTCGACATCATTACCGCCGGAACGCCGCCGCCTTTCGCCATCAATCTTCGCGTCGGGTTGACCGAAGCCGCCGTTTTGTCGGTGGTGACCGGCGTCGGGTTCTTTTCCGCCCTTGTCATGCGCGATGCGCTCCTGAGGCAGGGCCAGCGCGCCATGGCGGTGCTTTTGGTGCTGATCATGGCCCTTTCGGGTCTCGTCATGACCCGGGACGTTTTCAACCTTTTCGTCTTTGTCGAGCTGATCGTCATCGCCTCGGCCGGTCTGGTGCTCTTGAGCGAAGACGAACGCGCCATAGCTGCCGGCTTCAAGTACCTGATCGTTTCGCAGGTCATTTCGATGCTTTTGCTCATCGGCATCATCTTCACCTATCACGCCAACGGCTCGCTCAATATCGACGACATCGCGCCAACCCCGCTCGGCTTTGCCGGCCCGTCCCTAGCGATCTTTCTCGTGCTGATCGCGCTGATGCTCGAACTAAAACCGTTTCCCGCCAACGGCTGGGCGCTCGATATCTACGAATCCGCCCATCCCGGTTTCGCGGCACTGTTCTCCGCCGCCTCGGGCAGTGCGGCCCTGTTCGCGGCCGACAAGCTCTTTGCTGCCGCAGGTCCGGACTGGCTGGTGCTGGCGACCTGGGTGGGGCTCATCACCTTCGTCGCGGCCTCCGTAATCGCCCTCAGTCAGGACAATGACCGGCGTTTGCTGGGCTATTCCTCGATTGGCCAGATCGGGCTGATCCTGACCATCATCGGCCAGCGCGACATTCTCGGCGACAGTTTTGCTTTCGTCGCCGGTGGCATTCTCGTGACCCACGCCGTCGCCAAGGCCGGCCTGTTCTATCTGAGCGCCTGTCCGCGTGAGCACAAACTGACCGATTGGGCCCTGTTGCGGCGCATGCCGATCCTTGTTTTCGCCTTTGCCGTCTTCATCGCCATGCTGGTCGGCCTGCCGCCCTTCCCGAGCTTTTACGCCAAATGGGATCTGGCTCAGGCCCTGGTCGCCGGCGATCGTCTGCCGGTTCTGGCGCTTGTTCTGCTCGGCACCCTGATCGAGGCGGGCTATCTCTTCCGCTGGTTCGGCTATGCCATGAAGCGCGATTATCCCGAAGGCGTTCGGCTTGCGGCCGAAAGGCCCAAGGGTCTGTCGATCTTCGCCGCCGTGCTTGTCGGCTGGGGCCTTGGCTATGTCTGGGGCGCTGTCGGCGACAATGCCAACATCCTCATGCAGGCGCCGATCCTGTTCGTGGTGCTTTTCATCGTCATCGATCTTTTCGTGCCGGCCCGCGCCAAGAACGGTCTGGCCATCGCCGGGCTCGTTGCCTGGTTCGTGCTGCGCATGGGGGTCTACGACCCGATCCAGATGATCTTCGCCATCATCATGCTTTTGGGCGGCGCGGTGATCTTTCTCGCTTCGTTCAACGAGACGGGCAAGCGCATCGGCTTTTATCCCTCGGCCATGGCCATGTATGCCGGCCTGGCGCTTTTGATCGAAGCCAAAACCTCGTTCGGCTTCTTCGCCGCCTGGGAAGTTTTGACCATCGGCTCCTATTTTCTCATTCTGAGGGGCAAGCTCTCGGAGCCCCACGCCCTTTCCTACATCCTCTTCTCCCTGGGTGGCGCCTTCGCCATCCTCGCCGGTTTTTCTCTCGCCGGCGGGGGCGTGCAGCCCTTTGCACTGACTGCACTGGCGGAGGTCGCCACCGACGTCGCCCCCTGGGTGTTCATCCTTCTGGCCGTCGGGTTCATGACCAAGACCGCTTCGGTCGGCTTCCACATCTGGTTGCCGGGCGCTCACGCCGAAGCCGAAACCGACGTCTCGCCCATGGTCTCGGGCATTCTTCTGAAAGCAGGTCTTTTCGGCCTGTGGATCCTTCTGGCCCATATGGGCCATCAGAGGCTTTTCGGTTTCGATCTGACCCACATTCTCGTGTGGATCGGCGCGCTTTCGGCCTTTGTTGGCGCGGTGCTGGCCATCTTCCAGGAAGATGCCAAAAGGCTTCTGGCCTATTCCTCGATCTCGCAGCTCGGCTATGCCCTGTTCGGCCTTTCCTTGATGAACCACGTCGGCTGGCTCTTGGCGCTGATGTTCGTCATCAACCACTACCTTTATAAATCGATGCTCTTTTTGGCGGTTGGCGGCGTCTACAAGCGCACCCATACCAAGCTCATGTACCAGATGGGCGGGCTGATCTCGCTCATGCCCTTGAGCTTTGTCTCCGTGCTGGTCGGCATCATCGCCATGTCGGGCGTGCCGCCGCTGTCCGGCTTCGGCGGCCGCTGGCTTTTTTACAACGCCATTCTCGACGGCGATCTGAGATTGCCGCTGGTCATCATCTTCCTCGCCAGTCCCGTGAGCTTTTTGTATCTCTTCCGGCTGATCCACACGATCTTCCTCGGGCAGTTGAAGGATGAGCACCGGACACTCAAGGAAGCCCCGTTCTGGATCCTCGTGCCCCAGATGATCTTCGTTGTCATCCTTATCGGTTTCGCGGTTCTGCCCGGCGTGGCCCTGCAAAAGGTCGATGCCTTTATCGGCACCTATTTCGGCGACCAGCCTTTGATCTGGACCGGGTGGATGGGGCGCACCATCGTTTCGACCTATGGCTACTGGAGCCCGGTCGGGGTCATGCTGACCATCGCCGTGATGTTTGTCGGTGTGCTGGCGCTTTTGCTGGCGATGAACCGCAACGCCCAGAAGCTCAAGCAGTTTAACATCGTGTTTGCCGCCGAACGGCCGTTCAAGCCGCAAACGACCCATTTCGCCTGGAACTTCTTTGCGCCCTACCGCAAGGCCATGGGCTTTGTCGAAACGCCGATCGTCACCAGCTTCTGGACCGGGATCACCGACAGTTTCGCCGCCACCGCCGAATTCGGCCGCAAGCTCTATTCGGGTGACGGCCAGACCTACGCGGTGCAGGTGCTGTTCTTCGTCATCGCCACCTATCTCATCGCCATGGGAGGCGCAGCATGAGCGCTCCGAGCTTTGACTGGATGCAGATCCCCTATGCTCTGCTGACCCTGTTCATCGTCATCAATTACGGGTTCCTGATGACGGCCTTCGTCAGGAAGATCGCCGCGCGCGTCGGTGGCCGCTACGGCATTCCGGTCTGGCAGAACTACATCGACCTATTCAAGAACATCGGGCAGAGATCGAAGATCACCCATGGCGTCATGTTCTATCTCGGCCCGGTTTTCCGGCTGACGGGCGGTCTGGGGCTCCTTTTGTTCATCCCGACCATCTACGGGATGAGCTGGACGCAGAACTTTTCCTATGCCGGCGATCTGGTGCTGGCGCTCTATTTCGTCTTCTTCGGCACGCTCGGCATGGCGCTTGGCGCCGCCGAGTCCGGGCACCCGCATTCGGCCATCGGCGTGTCGCGCGGATTGTCCCTGACGACGCTGGCCGAACTGCCGCTGGCTCTGGCCGTCTATTCGATCACGGTTCAGTACGGCACCCTCAACGTCAACGAGATCGTCGCCGCGCAACAGGGTTCGATTTTCAACTGGACCTTGTTCACCAACCCTCTGGCGACCGTCGCCGCCATGTTCGCCTTCGTGGGAACCATGATGCGCTCGCCGTTCGACGTGGTGCTGGCGCCGCAGGAAATTCCGATCGGCCCGCCGACCGAGTATCACTCGGCTTACCTCGCGTTGATGCAGACCAACCGCTCGCTGTTCCCGGTCGCCAAGACGGTCATCTACATGAACCTGTTTTTCGGCGGCGCGACGAACTGGGGCGAGTTCGCGCTCAAGGTTTTCGCCATCTACATGGTGTCGGTCGTCATCGGGGTCGTCCATCCGCGCTTCCGCGTCGAACAGTCGATCCTGTTTTTCATCAAATGGGCCGTGCCCGTCGGCATCCTCGCCATTCTGGTGGTGTGAGACATGAAACAGTTCGATCCCAGCTTCAAAAAAGACACCGAGACCGATTTCCCGCTGCGCGAGGAAATGAAACCGCGCACAGTCGAAACGCCTGACGGGCAAAAGATCGAGATCGATCCGCTCAAGGACTATTTCTGCGAGGCGGCGCCCAAGGTTCACCCCAAGGCCTATTCGAAGATCGTCGAGGAGTTCTACAACTGGGCCCGGGCCGAAAGCATCTGGATCCTCGGGTTCGGCACCGGCTGCGGCGCCATCGAGACGCGACCGCTGATGACGCCGAGATTCGACGCCTATCGCTACGGCATCCAGTGGCGCCCGACGCCCCGCCAGTCCAATCTCCTGATCGTGTCCGGCTACCTGTCGGTCAAGACCCTGAAGCGCGTCATCCGCTCCTACGAGCAGATGCAGAACCCCAAATACGTCATGGGTCTCGGATCCTGCACCATCAATGGCGGCATGTACTGGGACAGCTACAACACCATCAAGCGGCTCGACGACTATTTGCCGGTCGATCTCTACATCGCCGGCTGCATGCCGCGCCCCGAAGCCCTGATCGCCGGGTTCAACGAGCTGAAAAAGCGCATCAAGGCCGGCAAGGGCGAGGGCGCCAACCTCTATGCCGAGAATTTTGCCCAGTACAAGGCCAACCAGAAGGCCGTGATCAAGGACTGGGACATGCCGGATTATTCATGGTGATTGAGATGAAAGACCTGATCACCCGTTTGAAGACGCATTACAAGCTGACGGACCTCGTCTATCAGCGGCCCGAACTGGCTTTCGTCACGGCGAAACCGGACGAATTGCGCGCCTTGCTCATCGTTTTGCGCGATCGCGAAGGCTTTTCCCATCTGACCCTTCTGACCGCCGTCGACTGGCTGGAGGAGGGCAAGTTCCAACTGACCTACATGATGACCAACCGGGCGGAAAACCTGACGCTTGGCGTCAGGGTCCTCATTGACCGTGACGGTGCGAGCGCGGAGACGATCCACGATCTCTGGCCGACGGCGGCGACCTACCAGCGTGAGCTTAGGGAAATGTTCGGCATCGATTTTCCCGGTTCGCCCGGCGTTGACGAGGAATTCATCCTCGAAGGCTGGACCGACATGCCGCCCTATCGGCGCGATTTCGATACGCTCGCCTATTCCATGCAGACCTATCGCGACCGGCCCGGCCGCGAGACCAGTGTGCCGCGCGATCACATGAAAAAGCACCTTCATCCCGACGACGGTCCGAAAGGAGCGCACTGAGATGTTCCGGTTTGAACCCAACCGCACGCAATATCCGGCGCCCGGTCCCGACGGCAAGCTCGAGATCGATCTCGAGACCGGCAAGTTTTTGAAGCTCTGGCAGGGTCCGCAGCACCCCGGCATGACCGGCAACATGTCGGTCGAACTGACCATTTGCGGCGACGAGGTCGTCGAAGCCAAGACCCATGTGGGGTATCTGCATCGTGGCTTCGAAAAGTTGATGGAGCGCCGGTCCTTCATCCAGGTCTTTCCGATCGTGTGCCGCGTGTGCGTGCCGGAGCCGGACTTCAACGAATATTGCTATGCGGCCGCCGTCGAGGATTTGGCTGGCATCAAGGTGCCGGAAACGGCGAACTGGATCCGCACGCTCATCCTCGAAATGGGCCGGTTCAACTCCTTCATGATGTATCTGGGGGGCATGGGCGGCATGCTCGGGCTCGGCGTTACCGGGCAATGGCTGATGTATATGCGCGACCTGATGCTCGACCGTTTCGAGGAACTGACCGGCGCCCGCATCTATCACATGTTCATCCTGCCCGGCGGCGTGCGCGGTCACCTGCCCGAAGGTTTCGAAACCCGCATGGAAGAAGTGCTGCAAACGGCCGAACGCACGCTCGACGATGTCGAGAAGGTCATGTTCCGCAATGGCGTCTTCAAGCGTCGCACCAAGGGCGTCGGCATCATCGATCCGGCCCTGTTCGAGCCTTTTGGCGTAACGGGTCCGAACGCCCGCGCCGGCGGTGTCGCCAAGGACGTCCGCAAGGACGCGCCCTATCTCGTCTATGATCAGCTTGATTTCGAGGTGCAGACGGCCAGCGAAAGCGACATCTTCGCCCGGACGGACGTGCGCTATCGCGACCTTCGCCAGACCATTGCCCTGATCCGGCAGATCCTCAAAAGGATGCCGAAATCCGGCGACGTCATGTCGAAGCTGCCCAACGTGCTTCACTGGCAGATCCCGCGCGGCGAGACCTATATCAAGGGCGAATGCTCGCGCGGTGAATACGGCTACTACCTCGTCGCCGACGGGTCGGCCTATCCCCGCCGCATCAATGTGCGCGGGCCGTCCTATACCCATGCCATCGCCCTGTTGGAGCACATGATCGCCGGCACCAACATCGCCGACGTCGCGGCGCTGATGATGAGCCTTCACACCTATCCGCCGGAAATCGAGAGGTAACGTGACATGTCTTTGAAAGACGTCCTCAGCCCCTATTCGGCGTGGAAGCACGTGCTCGAACCGCCGGTCACCATCAAGGACCCGGTCAATCGCGAAGCTTCCGACACCTATCGGGGCTTTCACAAGAACGACCTCGACAAATGCATCGGCTGCGGATCCTGCGAAGAGATCTGCCAGAACGCCGCCATCGACATGGTGCCGGTTTCCGAGCCCAAGCCCGGCGATTCCGGCTTGCGGCCGATGATCGATTACGGCCGCTGCTGCTGGTGTGCGCTGTGCGTCGACGTGTGCATGACCGGCTCTTTGACCATGTCGAACGAATATACCTGGGTCGATGCCGACCCGGATGCCTTCCGCTTCATTCCGGGGGTCGATGCCAAGCCCTGGGACGACAGGGAAAAGGGCTACAAGCGCGAGAACGACGAACGGCGCCTGATGGGCACCGAACGCGTCCGGATGCGCGAAATGAGCCCGGAGGACCGCATCGGCAATTTCGACGAAATGGTCTTCGGCTATTCGCGCGAAGAGGCGGTGGCGGAGGCCGACCGCTGCGTCGAATGCGGGCTTTGCGTCGCGTCCTGCCCGGCCCACATGTCCATTCCGGACTATATTCGGGCCGTGCGCGAGGGCGATTACGACAGGGGGCTCGAACTCCTTTATGAAACCAATCCCTTCTCGGAAGTGTGCGGGCGCGTGTGTACGCATAAATGCGAGGAGGTCTGCGCGGCCGAGCATGATGGCGACGCCATCGCCATCCGTTGGCTCAAGCGCCACATCATCGACACTGTGCCGATGGCGCGACGGCTCGAACTGATCGGCGAACCACAAGCCGAAAAGAGCGGCAAGTCGGTGGCGATCGTCGGCGCCGGCCCGGGTGGATTGACGGCGGCCTACGATCTTGCCCGGCTCGGGCACAAGGTCGTGGTGTTCGAGGCGCTGGAAAAAGCCGGCGGCATGATGCGTTACGGCATTCCCGAATACCGTCTGCCCTATGACGCCCTCGACCGCGACATCGCGATAATCGAGAAGATGGGCGTTGAAATCCGCACCGGGACGCGGATCGGCACCGACATCGCCATGGCCGATCTCAAACGCGACTACGACGCCGTGGTGCTGGCCATCGGGCTGCAGCTTTCGCGGTCCACGCGCGTGCCGGGTTGGGATGCGCCCGGGGTCGAAAATGCCATCGATCTGTTGCGCCGCGTGACCGCGGGCGACAAGATTCCCGTGCCGGAAAATGTCGTCGTCATCGGCGCCGGCAACGTGGCGATGGACATCGCCCGCACCATGGCACGGTTGCAGAAACAGAAATACGACAGGATCACCACCACCATCTGCGCCCGCAAGGATGTCTCGATGTTCCGCGCCGACAAGGAGGAAATTGAGGAATCGCGCGACGAGGGCATCAAGATCATCGAATTGCGCGCGCCCCAGGAAATGATGCTGCACGGGTCCGGCAGCAAGGCCGGCCATGTCAGCGGCATAAGGACCTGGAAAGTCATTCCGGGTTTTGACGAGATCGGTCGTTTTGCGCCAAGCTACGAGCAGGACGACGTCATCGTTCCTGCCGACATGGTTGTCGAGGCCACCGGCCAGCAGGCCGACATCTCGCTGCTCGGCGAGGACCTGACGGAAATGCTGGACTGGAATCGCGCCTGGATCAGGATCGATCGCATGGGACGCACGTCCGAACCCTGGTTGTGGGCGGCGGGAGACGCGGTCAACGGTCCGGACGTGATCAACGCCGTGGCCGATGGTCATCGCGTGGCCGAAAACATCAATGAGGTTCTGATGGCTGGAAAGGAAGCGATATGAGCGAAGCCAGCAAGGCAAAACTCAAGGGCAAGACCACCGTTCGCGAAATTTTCGAAACCGCGACCCAGTTCGAACACGTCGCGCACAGCTTCTATGCGGGCCTGGTCGGCAAGGTCTCCAAAAACATCCGTTATCTCGTCGAGGAACTCGCCGAGGAAGAGCTGGAGCATGTCCGCATCTTCACCGAATTGGCCGAGAACCCGGACGTGGCCAGGGTCCTTCATGCCGAGATCGACCGGCCCGTGGCCGACACGCAGTTCTCTGATTGCGTCATGACCCCGGATCTCGGGGCGGACCCCGACGATCAGGAGGTGCTGCAATACGCCATTCATCGCGAGGATTCCGCGATGAAACAATATACCGAACTGGCCGAGACCGCGCCCGAGGGCCCGCTCAAGGAGGCTTTTATCTTCCTGGCCAGGGAAGAGACCCAGCACAAGCTGGAGCTTGAAAAGATCTACGACGAAATCGTGCATTCCGGCAGCGTTTGAGGGGACGTTCCGGAACGAGGGGAAGCGAGCGCCCGGCCGTCGTGCCGGGCGTTTCGTGTTTGGATGGTGTCGCGAACGCCGGTGTTTTTGACCAAGCTCACCCTTCGACAGGCTCAGAGTGGGGGCAGTGCATTTGCCGCATACTCTGGTCATTCCGGGGCTTGACCCCGGAATCCAATCCACGCTGCGGTAGACGGAAAAGCGAGTGGATCCCAGGATCAAGTCCCGGGACGACTCCGAGACGGGGATAGACCCACCCGCAAACCTCTACCCGTCAGATCGCCGCCTTACGGTATTCCTCGATATAGACCTCGCGCAACCGTCCGGTCACCGGGCCGGGCTTGCCGTTGCCGATGGCCACGCCGTCGATTTCGACCACTGGGTTGGCGAAAGCGCTCGAAGAGGTCGAGAAGGCTTCGGCGGCCGACTTGGCTTCTTCGGGGGTGAAGGCGCGCTCGACGATGTCGAGTTTCAGTTCGGCGGCGCATTTGAGCACGGCGTGACGGGTGATGCCGGCCAGGATGTCGTTGGAGAGGTTGCGGGTGACGATCTTTGCGTCTTTGGTGACGATGAAGGCGTTGTTGGACGAGCCTTCGGTGATCTTGCCGTCACGCACCAGCCAGACGTCGTCGGCGCCTTTCGCCTTGGCCTCGGTCTTGGCCCAGGCGGCATACAAGAGCTGCGTGGTCTTGATGTCGCCCCGCCGCCAGCGCAGGTCCTCGGCGAGCGCCACCTTCTGGCCGCGCTTGGCGATCGGATTCTCGATCAGCGGCTTTTTCTGGGTGAACATGACAAGGGTCGGTTTCAGCTCCACCTTGGGGAAGGGAAAGTCGCGATCGGCGACGCCGCGCGTCACCTGCATGTAGACCAGCCCTTCGTCGACTGCGTTCAGCTCCACCAGCCTGCGATGGATGGCGAGCAACTCATCCCTGTCGGCCGGCTGGGCAAGGCTCAACTCGCCGAGCGAACGGGCGAGCCGGCGCATGTGACCGTCGAAATCAATAAGCTTGCCGTCGAGCACGGCGGTGACCTCGTAAACGGAATCGGCGAACAGGAATCCCCTGTCGAAGATGGAAACACTGGCCTGATCCTCAGGCAGATAGGCGCCATTGACATATACGGTTCGCATGAGACTAACCCCAAAGCCCGACAGAAGGAGGATTGATGATCGCGCCGTCGTAAACGAGCGGATCCGGCCGGTCGGCGGCCAGAAGCAGAGGACCATCAAGGTCGATATAGGCCGCATCCCGGCCCAGAAGCGTCGCCGGCGCCATGCCGAGCGAGGTGCCCAGCATACAGCCGATCAGGATGCCGAACCCCTCCTCGAGGGCCGCCGCCTTGAGCGCCAGTGCCTCGGTCAGGCCTCCCGTCTTGTCCAGTTTGATGTTGATGAGATCGTATTTGCCGACGATCCCGCCAAGCGTCTTGCGATCGTGGCAGCTTTCGTCGGCGCAAACCGGCAGCACCCGGTCGAGCGTCCTCAGCGCTTCGTCCTCGGCGGCGGGCAAGGGCTGTTCCACCATGGCGACGCCGAGCCGGACCAGTTGTGGCGCCAGCGCCTTGTAGTCATCGACCGACCAGCCTTCGTTGGCATCGACGATGATGGTCGAAACCGGCGCCCCCCGGCGTACGGCCTCGATGCGTTCGAGATCGGATTGCGTGCCGAGCTTGACCTTCAAAAGCGGCATGTGGGCGTGTTTGGCCGCCTGCTCCTGCATTTTTTCCGGCGTATCGAGCGACAACGTGTAGGCGGTCTTGAGCGGCGCGGGTGCGACAAGACCGGCCAGTCGCCAGGCGGGACGTCCCGCCTTTTTGGCCTCGAGATCCCAGAAGGCGCAATCGAGCCCGTTGCGGGCCGCACCGGCTGGCAGACGCGTTTGCAGCGCTTCGCGGGTAAGCCCGGTTGCCAGATCGGCTTCGAGCGACCGGATGGTTTTGATCACCCCCGGCACGGTCTCGTCGTAGCGGGCATAGGGGACGCATTCGCCGCGTCCCTTATGAGCGCCGTCGCTCAGCTCCACGGTGACGACATGGATTTCGGTGCGCGAGCCGCGCGAAATGGTGAAGGTGCCCGCGACGGGAAAAATCTCTTCGCGAACCGAAAGGCGAATGCCGCTCATAGGGCCTCCAGGGCTTCAGCCAGTCGTTCGGCGCCATGGCGGAACGGATCGATGGTCGGCAGGCCCATGCGCTTTTCGACTTCGGCACAATAGCTCTTTGCCTCGTCGTCCGACATGGCGGAGGTGTTGAGCGAGATGCCGGCCACCTGACAGGCGGGATTGACCATGCGCGCCATCCTGAGCGCCACCTCGCGAAGCTCTTCGAGACTGGGCAGCTGGTAATCGGGCAGGCCGCGCATATGCGGACGGTTGGGCTCGTGACAGAGCACGAGCGCGTCGGGCTGGCCGCCATGAATGAGCGCCAGCGTCACGCCGGAATAGGAGGCGTGAAAAAGGCTCCCCTGGCCTTCGATCAGGTCCCAATGGTCGGGCGCGTTGTCCGGAGTCAGGTATTCGACCGCGCCGGCCATGAAATCGGCGATCACCGCATCAAGCGGCACGCCGCCCCCCGTGATCAGGATACCGGTCTGGCCGGTGGCGCGGAACGTGGCCTTGAGGCCCTTTTCACGGAGCGCCTTTTCGATGCTGAGGGCTGTGTACATCTTGCCGACCGAACAATCCGTGCCGACGGCCAGCATGCGCTTGCCGGTCCGCTTCTTGCCGGTGGCGATCGGGTAGGGCACCGAGGGTATGCGCACATCATGAAGGGTGCGGCCAAGCTCTTTTGCCCTGGCCGCCAGGTCGGGTTCGTTGCGCAACAGGTTGTGCAGGCCCGAGGCGATGTCGAGCCCGGCATCCAGCGCTTCGAGCAGCACCGCCTTCCAGGCCGGCGAAATGATGCCGCCACGGTTGGCGACGCCAATGACCAGCGTCTTGACGCCCTTGTCGACAGCCTCGGCAATGGTGAGGTCAGCCAGTTTGAGGTTCGCCTTGCATCCGTCCATGCGGTACTGGCCGATGGCGTATTCGGGACGCCAGTCCTTGATGCCCTGCGCCACCTTGGCGGCCAGGCCATCCGGCGCATCACCCAAAAACAACAGATAGGGAGTTTCGATCACGATGAAGACCTCTGGACGTTCGCTTGTGGTGTCGGGCACGAAAAACACCTGTGCTGGCGGTATAGACCCCCGCCACGCGACAGATTTCTCAAAGAATTGAGCTGCACCGGACATGAAGCTAGGCGCGTCCTGCCGCTTGTGGCAAATGCCTTTTGCAAATAGGTTATGCAAAACAGGCATGAGTTGAGGCGATGGAACTTAACTGGCTGGAAGATTTGATAGAATTGGCTGCCGTACGGAATTTCTCGACGGCAGCGGCAGCGCGACGGATCACCCAGCCGGCCTTCAGCCGCCGGGTGAGAGCCCTTGAGAACTGGGTCGGCGCCGAATTGATCGATCGGTCGAGCTATCCGGTTAGCTTGACCAAGGCTGGCGAGACGCTTCTGGTCTCGGCGCGTGAACTGACGCGCGAGATCTATCGGTTGAGGGACGAGTGCCGTCAGCTCGAACGGGTCGGCACCGAAACGCTCAGTTTTTCGGCGCTGCATTCGATTGCGCTGGCCATTTTCCCCGACCTGCTCGCCCGCATCGAGCGCGAGGCCGGGCCGTTCGTCACCCGCATGGAAGCAACGGATTTCTACGACTGTATCGAATCGCTGGCGCTCGATCGCTGCGATTTCGCCTTGTGTTTCACCCATCCGCTCGGGCCGCCGGTCCTCGAAACCGGACAGTTCGTCTCCAAGACCATCGGCAACGATCCCTTCGTGCTGCTGACCGCCTGTGACGAGGCGGGCGCGCCGGTCTACAGGCTGCCCGACATGGATATCGGCGGCACCCTGCCACTGATCGCCTACAGTTCGGGATGTTTTTTGGGAAAGATCCAGAGCCATCTGGTCGGCCGTCTCCGCCAGACCGGCGTCACCTTTTCGAGTGTTTACGAAAACTCGATGTCGGAGGCGATCAAGCGTATGGTCATGGTCGGCAAGGGTGTCGGCTGGCTGCCGCTCAGCACCGCCAGCGACGAGGTTGCGCGCAAGAAACTGGCGATCGTCGAGATCAGGGAACCGGTCGTCGATCTCAAGATCTCGGTGTTCAGAAAGACGGGTACGGCATCGAGCGTGGTCGAACGTTTCTGGTCCTTGTTGCCGACCTAGAATGTTTTCGGGAGACGCGACGTTTCAGTCTGGTTTCGGTCGCGCAAACGCGTTCGAAAACCCTGTCGCACACCGATTTTGCCGCCCGGAAAACTGATCCCGCGCCCGAATTTTCTGCGACACGTTCGCCGGGCGCCCGCATGAACCGGCTTGCCTGTTTGAGAGTCACTTTCGTCGCGACATCAAAGATTCTAGACTTTTGGTAAAGCATGATCCGGCCCGTCATCGTGCCAGGAACCGGATGTGACGGCAGGTCGAACGCCGGGTCTTTCAGCTTTTGCTTGATGGATATCGGATGCCTCCTCTTGGAGCTGGCGGAGAAAAACGTGGCAGGCAGGCAAGACGCACAGGGTGGCGGCAAGCGCGAACTGGTGGCGGGGTCCTGGCTGCGTTCCCAGGCCAGGCAGGGGCTTGATATGCGAACGCAGGCGCCGAGCGTTTCTCCGTCCCTTTTCGACAAGATCCTGGGTGACAGCGACCGCCTGCGCGCCGTGGCCAGCGACCGACTGATGCGGACCGGCGCGTTGCTCGAAGACAGCGACGCGATCCTGCTCTTGTGCAATCCGGATGGCGTGGTGATGCAGGTGTCTGGCGCCGCGCATATCCGGCGACAGGGAGAACGCAACAATCTGCAACCCGGCGGGCACTGGAGCGAAAAAGCGATCGGCACCAATGCGATCGGGACCGCTCTGCATCTATGCAAACCGGTGACGATAAGCGAGAACGAGCATTATTGCGCCGCGATCCGGCACTGGGCCTGCGCGGCGGTGCCGCTCCGCGATCCGGTGGACGGTAGGTTGCTGGGGGCGATCGATATTTCCGGTATTCCGGGCGCTGGTTTTGCCACTGCCGGGGCCATCGTCGCTACGCTGGCGCAAGAGATCGAAACGGCGCTTCGCGAAGCCGATCTTAACGAGCAAAGAGAAGTGCTCGAGCTGTTTTTGGTCGATCGGCTAAGCCAACAGACGGAAGCACAGATGCTGCTCGACAGATTCGGACGCCCGATCTGGAAAAGCAGCGCTTTTGCCCGTTACGCCGAAGAGGCAGGCCTGTCGGCATCGGCGCCTTTTTCCAAACTTGCTGTCGAGCGCGAAGGCAGCGCGGAACATGTGGCGACGGTGCTGGGCGACATGTTGCCCGGGGCCGGGATCGATCTTATCGGTGCCCCGGACAAAACGCTTGGTCTTGTGGTGACCCTTCATGCCCACCCGGTCCCGTTCCGGTCCTCGGATCCGCTTTCCGAACACGGATTGACGTTACGCCGGATCGCCGAGTTGAGCCCCGCTCTTGCGCCGCTCTGCGCCTCGGCATCGAGATTTTACGAGCGCGCCATCGCGCTGACCCTGGAGGGCGCGCCGGGCACGGGCAAGCACACGCTGGCCGAGGCCCTCAACGCCGCTTCGGGTATCGCACGGCCTTTGGAATGGCTCGATTGCAGCCTGCTCGATGCGGAAAGCCTTCGGAGCGATCTGCGCGACAGGACAGGGATTCTCCGGCGCCGGGCGCGCAGCGGAACGCTGTGCCTTCTCGAACCACAACGCACGCCACAGGAAGCACAGCCCCTTGTTGCCGAGGTGCTGGAACGATTGACGCGAAGCGGCGGCGTACGCATGCGCTTCATCACCTTGACCTCGGAACCGCTCACCACCGCCGTGACCGAGGGACGCCTGTTGCAGGAATTGCAATTGCGGTGTTCGGGGGCGGTGATCCGGCTGCCCGGCTTGTGTTCCCGACGCGACGAGATCGGCGCGCTGTTGCGCCATTTCGCCCGGGAAGCGGCGGGGCCGGAGGGTGAGCCCCTTCGTTTCACCGCCGCCGCGCTGGAAGCCCTGAGGGCCTATGACTGGCCGGGCAATCTGTGGGAGATGCGCGACCTCGTCGACGCTCTCGAAACCGATTGCACCGGAGACCAGGCCGGGATCGTCGATATTGGCGATCTGCCCGAAAAGATCGGTAGCGCCGGTGGCGCCGACAACCGGCGGCTGCGGGATCACGAGAAGGCCACGATCCTGAGTGCCGTGGCCGAGGCGGAAGGCAATCTGAGCCGCGCGGCGCGTCAGCTCGGCATTGCGCGCTCCACCCTTTATCTCAAGCTCGAGCAATATGGGCGAAAGCCGGTATCGGGACGCTGACCGCTCTCGCCTTCCGACGGCAATTGTTTGGAAATCGGATAAAGCAGGTGCGTGCGCGGGCCTTTCGGCCAGATCGGAACAAAAAACGCACTAATTCAGCCGGCGGCCCGTCTGGTGGTCGAAGACATGCATGACATGCGGCGCGGCGTGGACGTCGAGTGTGTCGCCGAGCGGAAATTCGCCCGGAACCGTGGCCACCACACTCTGGCTGGCGACATGGCCATGCACGAGACGGTGCGCGCCCAGTTCCTCGACATAGGCAATGGCCAGCTTCAAGACGTTGGCGCCTTTTTGCTCGGCCGGCACGAGATCCTCGGGCCTCAGACCAAGGACGATTTCGGCGCCGTCGGCGATTCTGTCGGGCAGGGGCAAGGCGGTATCGCCGACGATCGCCGAGCCGTTGGTGCGGTGCGCCGTGATGAGATTCATCGCCGGCGAGCCGATGAAGCTGGCGACGAAAATCGACGCCGGCTTGCGATAGACCTCGAGCGGGGTGCCGATCTGTTCGATCACGCCGCCATTGAGCACCACCAGCCGGTCGGCCAGCGTCATGGCTTCGAGCTGGTCGTGGGTGACGTAAAGCGACGTCGTGCCGAGTCGGCGATGGAGCTGCTTGATCTCGCCACGCATCTGCACTCTCAACTTGGCATCGAGATTGGACAGGGGCTCGTCGAACAGAAACGCCGCCGGCTCCCTGACGATGGCGCGCCCCATGGCAACGCGCTGGCGCTGGCCACCGGAAAGGGCACGCGGCTTGCGGTCGAGATAGGACTCGATTTCGAGAATGCGGGCGACCTCGGAGACGCGGCGGACGATTTCGGCTTTGGGTGTGCCCTGGTTCTTGAGCCCATAGGCGAGGTTCTGGAACACGGTCATGTGCGGGTAAAGCGCGTAATTCTGGAACACCATGGCGATGTCGCGCTCCATGGGTTCGAGTTCGTTGACCACCCGGTTCCCGATCGACACTTCGCCTTCGGTAATGCGTTCGAGCCCGGCGACCATGCGCAAAAGCGTCGATTTTCCGCACCCGGACGGGCCGACCAAGACGATGAATTCACCGTCCGCGATAGCGAGGTCGACGCCTTTGACCGCTTCGAACCCGCCCGGATAGACCTTGCGCACGTCTTTGAGACTGATTTCAGCCATTTGCTATTTCTCCGTTTCCACCAGGCCCTTGACGAAGAGCTTCTGCATCGAGATCACGACAATGACCGGCGGCAGCATGGCCAGCATGACGGTCGCCATGACGACGTTCCATTGCGGAACGGAGTCGGCGACGTCGGCCATGCGCTTGATGCCCATGACGACGGTGTAATATTGCGGATCGGTGGTGATCAGCAGGGGCCAGAGATATTGGTTCCATCCGAAGATGAAGAGGATGACGAACAGGGCCGCGATATTGGTACGACTGAGCGGCAAAAGGATATCGCGGAAGAACTTCATCGGCGTCGCCCCGTCGACGCGGGACGCCTCGGTCAGCTCGTCGGGGATGGTCAGAAAGAACTGCCGGAACAGGAAGGTCGCCGTCGCCGAGGCGATGAGCGGGATCGCCAGTCCGGCATAGGAATTGAGAAGGTGCAGATCGGCCACGACCTTGAAGGTCGGCATGATCCTGACTTCGACCGGCAGCATCAAGGTGACGAAGATCAGCCAGAAGGCCACGCCGCGCAAGGGAAAGCGGAAATAGACGATCGCGAAGGCGGACAGGATCGAGATGGCGATCTTGCCGATGGTGATCATCAGCGCCATCACCAGCGAATTGAGCATCATGCGCCAGAGCGGCGGCGCACCGGAGGTCGAAACGCCCTCGGTCAGCATGTGCCAGTAGTTTTCCAGGGCGTGCGGACCGGGCAGGAGCGGCATGACCCCGCTCATGAAATCGTTGGGACCGTGGGTCGAGGCAATGAGAGCCAGATAGACGGGAAAGGCGACCGCCAGAACGCCGAGGATCAGGATGAGATGGGAGAAGAAATCAAGCCAGGGACGGTTTTCGACCATTTTCAGCCTCAGTATTCGACATGCCGTTCGACCCAGCGGAACTGGATCACGGTCAGGGCAATGACGATGGCCATGAGAACGACCGACTGCGCCGCGGACGGGCCGAGCTTCAATCCGATGAAGCCGTCCTGGAACACCTTGTAGACAAGGATATTGGTCGATTGCGACGGTCCGCCCTGGGTGGTCGAGTGGATGACCGCGAAGGTGTCGAACATGGCGTAGACGAGATTGACCACGCCCAGAAAGAAGGTCGTCGGCGAAAGAAGGGGCAATACGATGGTGAAAAAGCGCTTCACCGGCCCGGCGCCGTCGATGGCCGCTGCCTCGCTCAGCGAACCGGGAATGGACTGCAGCCCGGCGAGAAAGAACAGGAAATTGTAGGAGATCTGTTTCCAGCTCGCGGCGACGACCACCAGGATCATGGCATCGCCCGGATGGAGCGCGTGGTTCCAGTCGTAGCCGAGACTGCGCAGGATGTAGCTCATGATGCCGATCGTGGGATTGAACATGAACCACCACATGACGCCAGCCACGGCCGGCGCCACCGCATAGGGCCAGACCAGAAGGGTCGTATAGGCCTGGGCGGACTTGACCAGGCGATCCGCCGCGACCGCCAGGATCAGCGCCAGCCCGATGGACAGGGTGGCGACCAGCACGGAAAAGACCGCCGTGATCTCGAGCGAATAAAGATAGAGCGGATCGGAAAACAGCTTCTGGTAATTGGCGAGCCAGACGAAACTCGTCTTGAGCCCGAACGGGTCCTGTCTGAGGAAGGATTGCCAGAGGGCCTGACCGGCCGGCCAGAGAAAGAAGATCACGGTGATCGCCATCTGCGGAAGGATGAGCAGATAGGGCAGGACCGGACTGCTGAACACCGTACGTTTGGTCTGCATCTAGGTGTGACTCGAAAAACGACGAAGGCAAAAGGTCCGGACCGAAGCCCGGACCCTTGTCGAAAAGGGTGGCTACTGATTGGCCGCCTGGAATTCGCGGATCAGCTCGTTGCCACGGCTGACAAGCGCGTCGAGCGCCTGCTGGGCATTTTTCGAACCATTCAGAAGGTTTTCGAATTCCTGATCGATCACGTCGCGGATCTGGACGTAATTGCCGAACCGAAGACCCTTCGAATTGGGGGTCGGGGTATTGAGTGTGATCTGCTTGATCGCCACGTCCGAGCCGGGATTGGCGGCGTAATAACCCTGTTCCTGGCCAAGTTCATAAGCGGCCTGGGTGATCGGCAGGTAGCCGGAGAACTGGTGCCAGTCGGCCTGGACTTCGGCGGAGGAAAGGTAGTGGAAGAAATCGGCCACGCCCTTGTACTCCTCGGCCGGCTTGCCCTGGAGTACCCACAGGGTGGCGCCGCCGATGATCGAGTTCTGCGGTGCGCCGTCGACGTCGCTATAGTACGGCAGCATGCCGTAGCCGACTTCGAAATCCTTGGCGTTGGCGATCACGCCGGCACGCGAGGCCGACGAGTTCATGTACATGGCGCATTCCTGGGCATAGAACTTCGGCGGGGCATCGGAACCGCCGCTCGGGCCGCCATACTGGAACAGGCCGTCATCCTGCCATTTCTTGAGATTGACCCAGTGCCGGACCTGGGTCGGGCCGTTGACGCTGAGTTCGGTGTCGAGGCCGCCGAAGCCGTTTTCCAGCGTGCCGATGGGCAGGTTGTGCCAGGCCGAGAAGTTCTCGAGCTGCACCCAGGAAATCCAGCCGGTGGTGAACCCACACTTGGCCGCGCCGGTTTCCATGATTTTCCTGGAATAGGCTTCGAGATCTTCCCAGGTCTTGGGCGGCGTTTCGGGATCGAGCCCGGCTTTGGCGAACACGTCCTTGTTGTAATAAAGGATCGGGGTCGAGGAATTGAACGGCATCGACAGCATGTGGCCTTCGGTGTCGGTGTAATAGCCGACGACTGCGGGCAGGTAGCTGGCGGGATCGAATTCGGTCTTGGTGTCGGCCATGAGCTGATAGACCGGATAGATGGCGCCCTCGGCGGCCATCATGGTGCCGGTGCCGACTTCAAACACCTGCACGATGTCGGGTTGCTCGCCGGCGCGGAAGGCGGCGATGGCTGCGGTCATGGTCTCGGCATAGGAGCCCTTGTAGACCGGCGTCACATGATAGGCGCTCTGTGACTCGTTGTAGCCGGCGACGATTTCCTCGAGCTTGGCGCCGAGTTCGCCGCCCATGGCGTGCCACCAGCTAACTTCGGTGGCGGCAAGTGCCGAGGTCGTGGAGACAGCCAGCATGAGGCCAGCCGCGAGAATGCCTTTGTACATAGGTTGCGTCCCTGTCGTTTCATGGGGGAGTGGGACACCTATCCCGTGAGCATTTCACATTCTTGTCGGTAAGGTTGCAGTTTGATGACGGTGGATAATCCCCGTCTGTCATGACCTGAAGTCACGAGCAGACTCGTACGGGGCCGTCCGGAAAGATTCCGCGACCCTGCCGCGCCGCGATCGCCGCCGATGGCGATCGCCATCCGAGGCCGGCGGCCATGTCCGGACGCGCCTACAGCGTCACGATGCGTGTCGCGATACGCTTGAGCAGAGCCTGGTCGTGGCTGATGGCGAGAATGCCGAGGCCTTTTTGAGCCCGTGCCAGAAGACACTGCCAGATGTCCACCTGCGCCACCGGATCGAGCATGGCGGTGATCTCGTCGGCGACGAGATAATGCAGGCCCGGCGCCATGGCCCGCAAAAGCGCAATGCGCTGTAATTCGCCGCCGGAGATCTCATGCGGATAGCGGTCGTACCACGCCGTCTCGACGCCGAGTTCCATGCGGGTGGCATCGTCCGGCTGCCAGGCTTCGGTGACGATGCGTCCGATCTGCCAGCGTGGATCCGTGGCGAACACGGGCGACTGGTGCAGATACTGGACGGGCCAGAAGCCGGAGTCTTGCCTTTGTGCGTCGATCGTGACGGTGCCGGAAGTTGGCGCCATGTGTCCGGCAACGAGGCGCCCCAGGGTCGACTTGCCACGGCCGGAGGTACCGGTCAGCCCGACGATTTCGCCCGGTGCAATCGCGATGTCGACATCCTCGAAAACGAGGGGCGTTCGGGCCGCGTAGCGGTAACTCAGGTGTTCTGCGCTCAGCACGTCGCGTCCTTCCTGCTGAAATCGTTCTGCGGCAGCGCCCGCCACAGGGCACGCGCATAAGACGATTTGAGATCGCCCCCGTCATCGACGAAACCCGCCGCCATCTCAACGCTTTCAAGACGTCCGCCCTGCATCACCGCGACGCGGTCGGAAAAGGGCAGGGCCTCGGCGAGAGAGTGGGTGATGACGAGAACGGCCTTGCCGGCGTCGGCCAACGCCCGGAGATGGGCGAGCACGGTTTCGGCGTTTTCGGCGTCGAGCCCGCTGGTCGGTTCGTCGGCAACGACAAGATCGGGATCGCCGACCGTGGCGATGGCCATCATCATGCGCCGCGCCATGCCGCCCGAAAGCTCGTGAGGATAGGCATCGGCCACCGCGTCATCGAGCCCGTAGCGCGCGAGCAGGGTCCCGATATCTTTGCGCTCGAGCCGGCGTCCGGCCCGTTCGCCGGCCCAGAAGATCTGCTTGCGGCAGCGGGTCATCGGGTCGAGATGGCTGACCGATTGCGGCACCAGCGCCATGCGCCGGCCGCACAGGCGCGCGCGCGCCTGCTTGTCGAGCACCGCGCCATCGAAGCGGATGCGGCCATGCGTTGTGGCGTTGCCCGGCAGGATGCCGAAAAGAGCGTGGGCCATGAGGCTCTTGCCGGCGCCAGATGCGCCGATCAGAGCCAGCACCTCGCCGCGATCGACCGAAAAGCTCAACCCTTCCAGAATGCCCAATTCGCGCTGGGCGACAAGGCCGTCATAGCGGACAAAGCCGACGGACAGGTTCTCAACACAAAGAAGCGTCATTTGTGCGCCTGCCTTGGATCGATGAGGAGGCGAAGCCCGTTGCCGATCGCATCGAAACACAGGACCAGGACCAGAAGGCTCAATCCGGGATAAAGCCCGAGCCACCATTTGCCGGCGGTCAGATAACGCATCGAGTCCGACAAAAGAACGCCGATGGCCGGCTTGGTCGGTTCGAGCCCGAAACCGATAAAGGTCAGGCCCGCTTCATGCAGGATGGCGTGCGGGAACATCAGCACTAGCCCGACCAGCATCTGCGGGACGAGATGCGGCAGGAAGTGAGTGCGTCCGATGGACCACCACGACTTGCCGAACCGTCGTGCGGCGATGACGAAATCGGCATGGCGCAATTGCAGGATCTCGGCCCGAAGGATGCGCGTGAGACGCGGCCAGTGGGTGACCGCGACGGCGATGATGACGGCATTGGTGCCGCCCCCGAGCGCGAAAGAGACGAGGATCAGCAGGACCAGATGCGGCAGGCCCATGGTTGCATCGACCAGAAACGAGACAAGCATGTCGGCCCAGCGCCCGCAGGTGGTCGAAAAGATCGACAGCACAATCGCGATCAGCGCCGACAGCGTGGCGGCGAAAAGGCCGACCCACAGGCTGACATTGAGCCCGTGCACGGTCCGCGCGAACATGTCGTGGCCGAACTGGTCGGTGCCGAACCAGTGGATCCAGGACGGGCCCGCCAGACGTGCCGAAAAATCCGGATCGACGCCGAACCCGCCGAACCCGAGCGACCCGAAAATAACGAAGCCGATCCCGGCCACGCCGATGCCCGTCGCGATCAGGGTCGCGACACGCGTGTTCAGGCGAAAGCCGGGCGTTGGGACGATCCCGCTCTGAAGAGCTTCGGTCATGGCGCGGCCTCCATGTCGGGGGTCGCGCCGATGCGCGGGTCGACGACGTGATAAAGGATGTCGGCGATGGTGTTGCCGACCGAAACGAAAAGAGTGAGACAAAGCGCCACCGCCAAAAGCAGCGGCACGTCGCCGGCCACGCCCGCCTGCACGGCGGCCCGCCCGAGGCCAGGATAGGCGAAGACCTGTTCGGCCAGAACCGAGCCGCCGAACAGCTCCCCGAGCGAGGCGAACAGAACCGTCACCGCCGGCAGGGCGGCGTTGCGAGCGCCGTGCCGGAGCGCGACATCCATGAGGGACGCTCCTTGCGCCCGTGCGTAAAGAGCGAAATCGGACTGCATGATCTCGATCATCTTGGCGCGGGTGTGAAGGGTGATCTGCGCCACGCCGAGCACGGTCAGGGTAATGAGGGGCAGGATGATGTGGTGCGCGCGCTGAAGAAACGTCACGTCCTGCGGCAACACCCCGATCGGGGCGGCGCAACACACCGGCGTCCAGTTGAGCCCGACCGAGAACACCACCAAAAGGATGATGGCGAGCCAGAAGGTCGGGGTCGAGGCCAAAAGATAGGCATAGGTGCGGATGGTGCGGTCCACCCAGGTGTCCGGCAGGGCGCCGGCCGTCACGCCGAGCGTGAACCCGAGTATGCCCGACAGGAGCCAGGCCAGCCCCATCAGCGGCAGCGACGCCTGAAACCTTTTGGCGAGCACGTCGGCGACCGGTGCATTGAAGGTCATGGACGTGCCGAGATCGCCATGAAGCAGATTGCCCGCCCATTTGCCGAACTGGATGAGCGGTGGCTGATCCAGTCCCCATTTGGCGGCGATGAGATCGCGCTGCTCCGGCCCGACCCTGGCAATGCTCGGTCCGAGATAGGCGTTGATCGGATCGACCGGCGAAACCTTCGCCAAGCCGAAGGCAACCAGAGCCACTGCGGCCAGCACCAGGGCCAGCCGCAGAAACCGGGTTGTCAGAAAGACGGGCCAGTTGGTCATGACGGATCTACTCGCAGGTCCAGGTCCAGTTCTGGATCAGGGCCGTGATCGGCCAGCCATGCCCGTGCGGTTCGATCTGGGTCGGGCCGATATCGAGGCATTGGTCGACGTAATAGATATGGTCGATATTGACGAGCCAGGCCCAGCCGGCCAGACCCTTGGCGGAAAAGCCGGTCGTTCCGTCCCACTCGGCTGCCTGCCAGTCCGGATAGGAGGCTTCAAGGCTTTCGGCTGCCTGTGCCGCCGCGAAGTGGGCATCGACCGTCGGATCGGAGAAATAGCCGGCGTTATAGCTCGCCACGCCGCCCCAACTGCTCTGATAAAGGCTATAGACTTCAAGCGGGGTGTGACTGCCCCAACCGAACAGAACCGGCGCGGAATGGTTGAGCCTTCCGATGTCTTCCCAACTCTTGCCGATCGGTGACGCTTCGATGCCGAGAGCCTTGAGCTGTTCGGTCACGGTTACGGTCAACGCCTGTCGGGTTGTATCGGAGGCTGGATAGATAATCGGGAATGCGGCGCGCACCCCGTCTTTCACGCGGACGCCGTCCGGTCCGGGACGCCAGCCGGCATCATCGAGCAGTGCCTTGGCCGCGTCGGGATCGTAGGCGATGGCCGCGTCCGGGTTCGACCAGGGCAGGCCGTCGGCGGGGCCGTAGGCCGGCGTGCCATGGCCGAGAAGCGCGACGTCGACCAGCTCGTTCCGGTCGAGTCCGAGATTGATTGCCCGGCGGATGGCCAGATCGGAAGTGACATCGTTGCCGATCGGATTGCCGTCGGCGTCGGTCTCGCCCGTATCGGGCCGCATCGGAAAGGTCATGCCGCGGTTGTCGACGGAATCGACGACGACCTGCTTGAATCCGGCGGGCGGCGCATCTGCCGTCGCCGCCTGCACCGACACCAGATTGACCTGGCCGGCATAGGCCGCGGCAAGGCTGGTGTCGCCGTCGGTGAACAGGAAGGTGATCTTTTCGAAGGGCGACTGCTTGCCGTAGTAATAGGCGTTCTGCTCAACGATCAGTTGTTCGCCCTCGGTCCAGGAAACCAGCTTGTAGGGACCGGACCCGACCGGATGCCGGGAATAGTCCTCTCCATAGCTCTCCGCCGGCACGATGCCGAGGGTATAAAGGAACTCGGAAAAAGTGATCCAGGGCTGGGCGAGCGTGATTTCGACCGTCGTATCGTCGAGCGCCACGGCTTTGTCGAGAACGTTCAGGTCGAGCGAACCGCCCGCGTCTTTCGCCTGATTGAAGGTGAAGGCGACGTCCTTTGCCGTCAGCGCCGTGCCGTCGGAGAATTTGGCGTCGTTTCTGAGCTTGATAGTCCAGGTCCGCCGATCGTTTGACAAAGACCATTGGGTCGCAAGGTCCGGCTGGGTCTTCATCGACGCGTCGCGCGTCAGCAGCGTCGACTGGAAGAGCGGGTGGCCGTAACGCCCCCAACCGAGCAGCGGATCGTAGCCATTGTCCGGTTCGCCACCGATGGCCAGGATCAGGTCAGACTTGGCAAGGGCAGGGCCGCCGGCGAAAAGGGCGGCGGTCGACGCCAGAAGGGCCAAAGCGAGCCCCTTGCGGAGTGTGCTGTGCATCAGTTCATCCTCGAATGTGTGCTTTACGATCGATGGGGAAGGGCAATCGGATCGAAAAATCGGTCGGCGCACCGTAAGGGAGTGAAAGTATGAAATCGAGCCCCTATTTTCATACCGAACTGAGCTTTTTTGCCGCGTCCAAAAACAGGCCGTCCGCTTCGGGAGCGACAACCGCTTACTAGCTGGAAAGCCGTAACAAATCAGACCCGGCGCGACTGTCCGGGTCTGGCTCAACCTTAAAAAACCGGTTCGACCAAACAGATGGGCCGTTTGATCGAACCGGCAAAATGGAGCGCGTCAAAACCTCTTAAGATTCGCCCCAAGAACTCAATCCGCGATGAAACTGCCGCGCGGCGTGTATTCGGTGTGAAGAAGTTCGTGACTGAGGTGGCCGCAGGGCCCTTCGGTCAGGAATTCCTTGTAAATCCTGAGGATGGCCGGATTTTCGTGGCTCTTTCGGACGCTTCCGCGCACGCCATAATCCGCATCTTCCCTGTAGATGGCCTCGGCCCGTGCCGCGCGGATGGCGGGGCTGGTCGGGATCGGCTGACCGCCGCCGGAAATGCAGCCGCCGGGGCAGGCCATGACCTCGATGAAATGGCACTTGGAGAACGTGCCGCCGTCCGCGATGTCATCCAGAATCGCCTGGGCATTCTTGATGCCGTGCGCGATGCCGACGCGGAGCGTCTGGCCCTTCAGCCAGTCCCAGTTCGGAACGAGATGGGCAATCAGATCCGGTACGGGACCGACCTTTTCGGGCACCGTGATCTCGGCATAGCGACACCCGTCCATGCCGCGCACCGGAATGATGTCGGCATGGTCGAAGATGTCCTCGATCTTGAGACCGGTGACGAATTCCAAAACCGTCCGCAAGGCCGATTCCATGACGCCGCCAGTGGCGCCGAAGATCACGCCCGAACCGGTTGCCGTTCCGAACGGATCGTCGAAATCGGACCCCGGCAGGCTGGGCAGATCCATGCCGGCTTCGCGGATCATGCGGGCGCATTCGCGCGTCGTCAGGACGTAATCGACATCCTTGACGCCGCTGTCGCGCATCTCGGGCCGGTTGCATTCGTACTTCTTGGCCGTGCACGGCATGAGCGAGACGGAAACGATGTTTTCCGGATCGATGCCGTTGAGGTCCGCATACCAGGTCTTGATGACGGGGCCGAACATCTGCTGCGGGCTCTTGGCCGAGGACAGATGGGCCAGATCGTGCGGATGGGTGTGCTCGAAATACTTGACCCAGCCGGGACAGCACGAGGTGAACTGCGGCAGGGGCATCGAATCGTCGCCTTCGACGAGGGTCTTGTAGAGCCTCAAAAGCAGTTCCGTGCCTTCCTCCATGATCGTCAGGTCGGCGGTGAAATTGGTGTCGAACACCTTGTCGAAACCGCAGCGCCGCAAGGCCGTGTTGAGCTGCCAGGTCATTGCCGTTCCGGCATCGAGGCCGAATTCCTCGCCGATCGCGGCGCGCGGGCTCGGAGCCGTCTGGATCACGACGTGTTTGGTCGGGTCCTCTATGGCTGCCCAGATGTCGTCGGTCTCGTCGCGCTCGGTCAGGGCGCCGGTTGGGCATCTGATGACGCATTGTCCGCAATTGATGCAGTTGATCTCGCCCATCGGCTTGTCGAGATAGGAGGTGACGGTTTTCTTGTCGCCGCGCTGGGCGAAGGAGAAAATGCCGATGCCCTGCAATTCCTCGCAGGCCCTGACGCAACGGCCGCATTGCACGCATTTGTCGACGTCATGCACGAGCGCCAGGCTCGAGGTGTCCGTTACGAAGACCTTTTCGATCGGGTGGCCGAACCGGTAGGTATCGACGCCATATTCCCGCGCCAGGTTCTGCAACTCGCAATTGCCGTTGCGCTTGCACGAATAGCAGTCGCCGCAATGCTCGGACAAAAGCAGTTCGACCGAATGGCGTCGCGCGGCGCGAATGCGCGGCGAGGAGGTCTTGACCTCGATCGGTTCAGTCACCGGGTAGGCGCAACTTGCCGCAAGGGCGCGACGGCCCTCGATTTCGACGAGGCACAACCGGCAGCTGCCGAAGATCGACAGATCCTCATGATAGCAAAGGGTCGGAATGTGAATGCCGTTGTCGCGCAGGGCATGCAACAAAGGCGTGCCGTAGGGAACGGAAATCGCCTTGTCGTCGACGGTGAGCGAGACGCTCCTGGATGGGTCGATCTCGATGCCAATACTGGAACTCATGACGCAACCCTTCTCCCGGAAATCTTGTGGTGGTGATCGACGCGTCCCATTACTTCACCACGGAAATGCTTGAGGACCGACAGGAACAGGTTGGGCGAAGCCTGCCCGAGGCCGCATTTCGAGGCGGTCTGCATGCTGGCACCCAGATCGCAAAGGGCCTTCAAGTGCTTGGTCGTGCAGGTCCCTTGCTTGAGCATGCGGATGCCTTCGAGAATCTTGAGATTGCCCATGCGGCAGATGGTGCATTGCCCGCAGGATTCGTCGGCGAAGAATTCCTGGATGTTTTCGACGACATCCAGAAGATCGCGCCCCTGATCGAAAACGACGATCGATCCGCCGGTGGAGACGTCCTCGAAACAGATCGTTCTTGAAAACTCGCCGGCCGGCACCAGAATGCCCGAACCGCCGCCGACCATGGCCGCCTTGGTGTTCTCCGCACCGGCCGCTTCGAGAACGGTGTCGATCCTCGTGCCCATCGGGAACTCGTAAACGCCAGGCCGCTCGACATCCCCGGAAATGGACAGAAGCTTGTAGCCTCTGGATTTTTCGGTTCCGGCAGCCTTGAACCAGTCGACGCCCTTGACGAAAAGCGCCGCGACCCAGGCCAGGGTCTCGACATTGTTGACGATGGTCGGCTGACCGAAAAGACCGCAGGTCGCCGGGAAGGGCGGACGGTTGCGCGGCTCGCCGCGTTTGCCCTCGATGGATTCGATCAGGGCGGATTCCTCGCCGCACACATAAGCACCCTGGCCCATGTGAATGCGGATATTGAACGAAAAGCCCGTCTTGCCGAGGATGTCATCGCCCATCAGGCCGGCCGCGCGTCGCGCCGCCAAGCAGTCTTCCAGCCGGGCGCGCAGATAGGCATATTCGCCGCGCAGATAGATGACGCCCTCGGTGGCGCCGATGGTGTAGCCGGCGATCGTCATGCCATCAAAAACCAGATCCGGCCATTCGGAAAGGATCACACGATCCTTGAACGTGCCCGGTTCGCCTTCGTCGGCGTTGCAGATGACGTATTTCGCCTCGCCCGGCGCATTAAAAGTCGTCTTCCATTTGATGCCGACCGGAAAACCCGCGCCGCCACAGCCGCGCAGGCCGGATTCGGCAAGGGTCCCGATAATGCCTGAAGGGTCTGCCGTAAGGGCCGTCTTCAGACCTTCGTGAGCGGGAATGGCTGCGAATGAAACCTCATTCCTGATGTCCATGGCCCGTTCCTTTGTTTTTCGTGGAAACGTTCTGATAGATTTTTTCGCAGGCCTCGATGATCTCGTGGACCTTCGCCGGCGTGACTTCGGTGAAGACCTGGTCATTGACGAGAATGCCCGGCGCCTGGTCGCACAACCCGATGCAGTTCGCCCATTCAAGCGAGAACTTGCCGTCCGGCGTAGTCTCGCCGAAGCGGATGCCGAGGTCGTTTTCCAGCTGGCGCGCCACGTTTTCCTTGCCGACCATGTCGCAGGCGATGGTCCGGCACAGGCGGATGACGAACCGTCCGTGGTATTTTTCGGAGAGGAACGAATAGAAGCTCAAAACGCCATAGACTTCGGCGGGGCTGATGTTCAGCCGGTGCGCGACGTACTGCATGGCAAAACTGTTGACGACGGCATGGCGCTTCTGGATTTCCCCGAGAATGGGGATGAGGGAGGACTGGTTGGCCCCCATGCTTTCCACGAGTGCGTCTATTTCCGCTTTGAGCGCGGCGTTGCGCGCGCCGTATTCGTCAAAGAAGCGGTTCTGTTTTTGCAAAGCGGCGGCGGTTGCAGCCATGGGCTATTTTCCTTCCGGCAAAGGCTTTGAACACAAGAAGGACAATTCTCCGCGGATCAGCACGGCACCCTCCGCGAACGGTGAGGGTCACACGCGTCACAGAGGCAACCAACCCTGACAAGGGCCTGGTTTGCATCGTTTCCTCCTCGGACTGCGTCCGGATTCGACGCCCGACCGGCGCAGTACCCTGAACTCAGCCACAGCAAACTAGGAGGTTGATGTTATGAATTCTAGAAAGATTCTTCATACAAGACCGCGCAATTTGTCGCGCTGCGAAAGTCAGGGAATGTCAGCTAACTGATTAGAATAATTAAACTTCCAATTTCGGTTGCTAGCGGCAGCAGGATGTCAGGATGCGTTGCGCCGGTGCCAAAAACGTTTGTTCTCTACATCGCTTCGGTTCCGCCAGACGCGCGGATTGAAAAAGGAACACGGTGCGGTTTTCCATCAGGGGCAAAACCCGTGGCTGCCCTCGCGCCTGCAGGCGGCAAGCGATCTGCTCTTGGCTACTGACCCGATCGGATTGAAAAGGCTTTGGGCCACCTGGTCCTTGATGGCAAGCCACGAGGCGGTCCGCACGTGTCGGGGGCGTCATGTGATCAATTCCATTGAGCGATGGAACTGCTTTGGGGCTGAACAACTAGTCTCTGTCTGACAGGCCGTCATGCGCTTCGTTCACGATGTCCAGCCAGGCCTTGACCGCCTCGGAAAGATAGGCGCCGCGCCGCCAGGCCATGACCATTTCCCAGACCATGCCCGGATCGTCGAGTGGCACGAGGCGCAGTGATGGGCGTTTGCGTTGCGAGGCGCTCATGCGCGGCAGGAAGGCAACCCCGATCTCGGCATCGACCAGCTCAACAATGAAATCGATCTGGCTGCTCTCGGCCACGACGCTCGGCTCGAATCCGGCGCGACGACAGGCGTCGAGGACCGTTCGATGCAACAAAAAGGTGCTGTCGAACAGGATGAAGGGCGTGTGCTTCAGGTCGCTGAGGGCAATGGTCGATCTTTCGGCGAGCGGGTGGTGTGCCTCCAGAACGGCGACAAGGGGCTCGCGCCGTACCGGGCAGAAGTCGAACGCGGCGGGCAACGGTGTCAATACGCCGATACAATCGACATCGCCGGCCAAAAGATTGGACTTGAGTTCGGCGGCGCCGCGCTCGATCAGACGAATCTCAATGTCGGGATAGCGCCGACGATAGATGGCGAAAAGTGGCGCGAACAGCGTGTTGCTGCCGACGGGTGGCAGACCCAGGCGCAGAACGCCGCGTTTCAGTCCGCGAATCTCGTCGAGTTCGGCCAACAGATTGTCGCGGTTGGCCAGCATCTCGAGGCCACGCCGGTAAACCACTTCGCCGGCGGTGGTAAGCTGGCTTTGATGCCCGATCCGGTTGAGCAGCGGCATGCCGAGTTCGTCTTCGAGCTGCCTGACCGCCTTGCTGACGGTGGACTGCGTCGCAAAGACAGTCTTGGCGGCCTTGGAAAACCCGCCCTGACGGACAACTTCGACGAAGGCGCGGAGCGTTCGAAATTCCATATCAAGTCCATATCGGAATAGACATTAGTCAATCAATTCACTTTTCTCATAGACAGGTAAAGCCTATATTAGCCGCATGTAATCGCGCATCCGGATCGGGTTGGCCCCGTCCGACCAGCACGAGCTGAATGCAGGCCCCCAACGAAGACCATCGGATTCGAATGTCTCAAGGTTGCAGCTGCCTTTCCGGCTCTGGACGCGAACCGTTCGGCTTCGGCAGCAAGGCGCTCGTCCACCACAAGCTCGTGGGCGTCGATTTGCACGTCTAAAAAACCGGCAACTCGCTCCCAACCAAAAGCTGGGCTCCCGTTCCTTTTCCACCCCCCCACTGAAAGGACTACATCATGTCTAGTACCCAGAAAGTCGCCGTCGTGACCGGTGCCGGTCAGGGCATCGGCAAGGCCATCGCCATCCGCCTCGCCAAGGACGGTTTCGCCGTCGGATGCCTCGATTTCAACGAAAAAACCGCCAAGACGGCTGCCGAAGAGATCAACAAGAACGGCGGCAAGGCTCTGGCCATCAAGGTCGACGTTGCCGATCGTGCCGACGTCTTCAAGGCGGTCGATGCGGTCGTCGCCGCTTTCGGGCGACTGGATGTCATGGTCAACAATGCCGGCCTCGGCCCGACGACGCCAATCGAGGAGATCACCCCGGAGGTCTATCACAGGGTCTTCGACGTCAATGTCGGCGGTACGTATTGGGGCACGCAGGCTGCCGTCAAGCATTTCAAGGCGCGCAAGCCGGCGAAAAAGGGCGACGTGGTCGGCAAGATCATCAACGCGTCCTCGCAGGCCGGTCAGGTCGGCAACCCGGATCTGGCGGTTTATGGCGCTACCAAGTTCGCCATCCGCGGCATTACCCAGACCGCGGCAAAGGACCTTGCCGGACTCGGCATCACCTCCAACGCTTATTGCCCCGGCATCGTTCGCACCCCGATGATGGAGGGCATCGCCCAGAAAGTGGCCGACGAAAACGGCAAGTCGCTGGAGTGGGGGCTTGAGCAATGGGCCATGTCGGTCCTGCTCGGTCGCATTTCCGAACCGGAGGACGTGGCTGCCTGCGTCTCCTACCTCGCCGGTCCGGATTCCGACTACATGACCGGCCAGGCGCTGATCATCGACGGCGGCATGGTCTTCAACTAAGGCAAACCCGCTCCACCCGGCCGAAAAACCGTGCTCGCGCCAGATAAAGGTTCGTCTGGGTGGAGCGATTTCCGATATTCCGATCACCGCAGCGTAACCCTGGCGCGGCCAGGGTTTCGCTGCGTTCTCGTTGTGCTAGGTGTCGCTTGAGCCTCTTCGTGATACCGGAGGCGGGAGGCGAACATGGTCACCGCGAAGTCCCGGGCCGCCATCAACGCGGCCGCGCGCGACGTCCTGAAGCCACACGACCGGGAAATCGCCCGGCTCCGGCTGGTGGAGAGACTCACCCTGCAGGAAGTCGGTAAGCGTTATGGCGTGGGGCGCACGCGTCGTGAACACTTGAGCCATCAGGAATGCGCCACCCGAAAGGCCCGGGAGGATGCCGAGCGCAAACGGGCGGTTGAAGTGGCGCGAGATGCCGAGCGCCGCGCCATCGACAAGACGAGACTGGCTGCAAGGGATCCGCATGAGTGCCGCCGACTTGCTGAAAGCCGCCCAGGCTCTCCTGACCGACGCACAGACCGTCGTCGATAAAACCCGGAACCATCTGGACTGAACCCAGGAGGCCGCCCGGCGCATGGCAGTGCGGCTGCCAGTCGAACACTGGCCCTTAGGGATCGATCCCGATATTGCGGCGCTGGGTGAACAGGACGAGCAGACAGGGATTCTCTTGCCAAGCGCATCGACGTTCTCCGCGCCCGCGTGAACGAGATCCGGGCCACGACCCGGATGCGAGGGCCGGACCACCTGTCGCAACTTCAGCACCCGCTTTGCTCCGATCCTCGACCTTTTTTCGTACATTCCACGCAGACCTGCCGAGCCCGGAAGGTTCACATTGCGAGCGCCCCATCATTGTTCTCCCGCGGCCAGCATGGACGGCGAGGTGAACACTGGTTACGGCGCTGAAAGGTCGGTTGCCTGCAAACGGTCTCGACAAAACCTGCGCCACTGAATGGGTTCTCCTGCGCCGGCGGTTGCCTATCAGCATGTAGCGCCAGAGCTTTTATTGCGGACATATATCTCTCGTGTCCGGAAGCGCTATGTGAATCTGAAGCGCGACAGCATGGCTGGCCTAACGCCACGATCCCGTCCGAACAGTCCGATAGCCGGCGCAGAAAAAGTAGTAATGTCACTACACAAATTCGATTCTGTCGTGCGATAACGTGATGCCCGTGTTGTCGTTATGTGCGTACGGACTGATGAATTGGCTCTCTGGAGGTTGGCGCATCACTGTGCAAAAGCAGTTGGACGGACTGTCAGCCCTTCAAATTTCGGCCAAAATCCCCAGCAAACACAGCCCATACGCCTTGGGCAATGAAGTGGGTTGGGCTTTTGGTGCGTCACGAATGCATCATTCCCGGAATCCGACACACCTTCTGCCTGCGATTGCGTGCTTGACTCCCGAAGGTAGCAAGATTACTACCTTTTTGTCGTGGTATGACGGGGGCCGGTCCGAGAGGTCTCGAACCCGTAGATCGCGTGTGCAAGTCCAAACCAGAACGTCGCGGCGTCGATATCGTCGCCATGATGCGTCTGGCGATCTGCCAATGTCCCAGCTGCATGTCTGTTGCTGCGACACGCGCAGAGAATAGGGGAGGTGTTTCATGAGGCTGTTCGGTATTGCACTCGGTGCATTATCGTTGCTCGCGGGCACGGCCGTGGCCGCCGAAATGACGGCCAAGTCCATCGTCAGCCTCAACCGGGTCACTTGCGCGGTTAAGGATCCGGCGCTGGCCAAGATCTGGGAAGAGAGCAGCATCTTCTGCACCCCGACCCAGGGCGGGCTGATCGTTTACGACCTCAAGACCAACACGGTCCGGCGCGTTCTCGACCAGACCATGTTCACCAATGCCGACCCGAACTTCGTGTTCAACATGGAAGACATCCCGGTCACCAAAGGTAGCCCAATGGTGACGGGCGCCGACGGCATCGCACATGGCGGCGACAAGAAGACGCTCTACTGGACGACGCTGCCCGACAATATCCTGCGGTCGCTCGACACCAGCCTTCTGCGCGACTTCTTTGTGCCCGAGGCCAGCCTGCAGGCTGGCGTCAAGCAGGCTGTGATCCTGCCGTCCAATACCGACGGCATGACCGCCGACCGGGAGGGCAATGTCTGTATGACCGCGCTCACGCTCAACGGATTGATGAAGTTCGGTCCCGCCCGCGACACCCTCAGCCGCTTCGTCTACGACAAAGCGATGGTTTGGCCCGACACGTTCTCGTGGGGCCAGGACGGTGCGCTCCACGTGATCAGCAACCACCTGAACCAGTTCGTCGTCGACACGGTGGATTTCGACGAGCCAGCCGTTCCGAATTTCCGCATCTGGCGTATCGACGGTGTCGGCACGCCCTACACGGCGCTCTGATCGGGCGTCGGGCGGACGCCGTCGGCCCTTGGCCGAAGGCGGTGTCCGCCCCAGGCCCGGATACCGGGCAACCGACCATTTATCGCGTCTGTCTGCATTCAGGCGACAGCCGCTGAAAATACTAGGAGGAGACTAACAATGTTGAGACGTACACTTCTGGCCACGGCCCTGGTCGCTGCCGGGTTCACCGCCGGGCCGGCCCTGTCGGCAGATATCACCATCAAGGTTGCCTACGGCACCGCCGGCGGCCCCATTCACGAAGCGGCCCTCAAGTTCGAGGAAATGATCGAGGCCGCCAATCCCAATATCGATGTCCAGGTCTTCCCCGGCGGCCAACTCGGCTCCGAGGGCGAGATTATCGGCCAGCTGCAGGCGGGCCTGACGGACATGCTGCCGACCACGACCGGCCCGCTCGGTCAGCTGAACCCGTTTTATTATGTGCTTGAGACCCCGTATGTGTTCCTCAATGCTGATCAGGCCTACAAGGTGCTCGACGGTCCCGTGGGTCAGGAGTTCCTGACCGGGCTTGAATCGCGCGGCCTTATCGGGCTGGCCTTCTGGGAAAACGGCTTCCGCCAGATGACCAACAATGTCCGCGAAATCCGCAAGCCGGCGGATGTCGAGGGTCTGAAAGTCCGCGTGCAGCAGAACCGGCTGCACATCCAGTGGTTCTCCGACATGGGCGCTAGCCCGACCCCGCTGCCGTTCACCGAGATCTACAACGCGCTGGCAACCCGCGTCGTCGACGGTCAGGAGAACCCGTTCTCGCTGATTGCCACCAACAAGTTCTACGAACAGCAGAAGTACGTCTCGCAGACCGATCACGTCTATTCGGCCGTGCCGGTCTACTTCTCCAAGGTAAAGTGGGACATGCTGCCGCCGGACGTGCAGGAGCTGGTCGCCAAGACCGTCTATGACCTCAGGGTCTGGGAACGCAATCGCGGGCTCGAGCAGCAGGAAGCCTACCTGGCGGAGATCTCGCAGCAATCCGAAGTCAGCATCCTCAGCACCGAGGAAAAGGCCGCGTTCCAGAAATCGGCCGAGCCGGCTTTCGCCTGGGCCAAGAACGAGTACGGCGTCGTCTATTCCGAGATGCTGGAAAAGGTCCTCAAGGCCGCCGCCGAATAGCGGCCGCCTGTCCCATCGGGCGGGGGGTCTGCAGATTCTCCGCCCGCCGATGCCACCAATCCTATCGAGATAAAAGATGTCGGGCTTCCTAACCAGAGCGGGCGGCGTTCTTCACAAGATCGAGATTGCGACCTTGGTCGCGCTCGGACTGGCGATGACACTGATCATGTTCACCAACGCCTCTCTTCGTTACCTGTTTTCGACCTCGCTGGTGTGGTCCGAAGAGGTGATCCGCCTGCTCTTCGTCTGGGCGATGTTCATCGCCATCACCGAGGGCTTCGTCCGCAACTCCCATATCGGGTTCGACAATTTCTCCGATTTCGGCGCCAAGGCGGCGCTGCTCAGCCGCTTCGGCTATGCGGCAACCCTGACGGGCGTCGGTGGCGTGCTTGCCTGGTTCGGCTACATCTATGCCGGCTATACGAGCGATGTGCCGCTGGCCGCCACCAACCTGCCCACCGGCCTTCTGATGTGGCCCGGCGTCATTGCCGGCTGCGTCTGGGTCATCATCGGCATCACAAGGCTGATCGCGTTGTTCCGCGACCTCGCCCGGCCCGCCAAGGAGCCGGAAGCATGAGCACGCTCGCCCTCTATCTTGGCCTGTTCGGCGTTCTTTTCGCTATCGGCGTGCCGGTCGTTCTGGCGCTGGCGGCGGCGGCCATCGCCATGCTGCTGCTGGTCGATGCCAACCTTCTGGTCTTTGCCCAGAAGTTCATGGTGTCGATGGACAATTACAGCCTGACCGCGATGTTCTTCTTCATCCTGGCCGGCGAGATCATGAATGGCGGCGGCATGACGCGCCGCATCATCGCCGCCGTGTCGCGCGCCGTGAAAGGCATTCCGGGCGGGCTGGCGCTGGTGGCGCTGGTCTCGTGCGGGCTGTTCGCCGCCATCAACGGTTCGGCCATCGCAACGACGCTCGCCATCGGCGCCATCATGTATCCGGCCATGGTGCGCCAGGGCTATCCCGGCGCCTTTTCGGTGGCGGCCATCGCCGCCGGCGGCGTCGTCGGCCCGATCATCCCGCCCTCGATTCCGATGATCGTTTACGGCTCGACGACAGGAGATTCGGTCGCGGCGCTGTTCACTGGTGGTTTCATCCTGGGCGCGCTGATCATTTTCGGCGAATGCCTCGTCGCTTGGTGGATCTCCAAGCGCAACGGCTGGGGCGTCAACGTGCCGGACATCGATTTCGGCGACACAAGCGGCATCATCTGGGCCCTGATCTTTCCGGTGCTCATCATGGTCTCGATCACCGGCGGCTTCATGACCGCCACCGAAACTTCGGCGATGGCGGTGGTCTACGCTTGGGCCGTGGGGACCTTCGTTTACCGCGAGTTCAAGCTGCCGCAGATGCCGGCGATGATGATGCAGTCGATGAAGGGCTCCGGCGCCGTCATGGCGATCGTCGGTTCGGCCACAGCGGTCGGCTGGGTACTCACCTACAAGCAGGTGCCGCAGGAAGCCACGGCGTTCCTGGTCGCCAATATCAGCTCGCCCGCCCTGTTCATGGTGGTCACTTTCGGCATCCTGTTCCTCGTCGGCATGATCATGGACCTGACGCCGGCCATCCTGATCCTGACTCCGATCTTTGTCGGGCCAGTTGCGGCCTTCCACATCGATCCGATCCATTTCGGCGTCTTCTTTTGCGCCACGCTGACCGCGGGTCTGATCACGCCGCCGGTCGGAACGCTGATTTATCTGGGCTGTTCGATGTCCAAGTGTTCGTTCGGGGCGGTGGTGCGCCAGCTCGCGCCGTTCATGGCCGTCATCTATGCGGCGCTGTTCCTGTCGGCCGCCTTCCCCGAGATCATCGTCTTCCTGCCGCGCGAAGTCTTCGGACTTTACCGGTTCTGAGGGAAAGCGCCATGTCCGAACGTTCCCCTCTCGATCACATCCTGGCCGTCGATATCGGCACTTCCTCGGTTCGCGCCATGGTGTTTGACGCCTTTGGCACGGTCCATGGCCGCACCCGCATCGGCTACGGCACGGTGCGGCCGCATCCGGGTTTCGAGGAACAGGACCCGGACCGGGTCCGCGCCGACACCTATCGCGCCATCGCGCTTTGCCTTGAAGAAAACGGCGTCACGCCCGGACGGATCGGGGCCATCGCCTTTTCCTCGCAGCTTTACGGCGTGATCGCGCTTGATGCGGACGACAAGCCGCTGACCCGCAACATCGTGTGGAGCGATGCCCGGGCGGAAGCCGAAGCCGAGGAACTAAAGGATCGCTTCGGCACGCTTGGCCTTTACGCCGATACCGGTTGTCCGGGCAGTGCGCTGTTTCCGATCGCCAAGCTGTTGTGGCTCAGCAGGAACCGCCCGGACATAGCAGACAGGGCAGCGCGCTACGTGTCGATCAAGGAGTATGTGACGCAGCCGCTGATCGCTGCCTGGGCCGTCGATCACTCTATGGCCTCCGCGACCGGCCTTTTCAACATAAGGCGTCGCGCCTGGCATGGCGTTGCGCTCGAGGCGACAGGACTAGACGAGCGCCAGCTCTCGGAACCGGTTTCGGGACTTCAGCCCTTTGCGCTGGTTTCGCCCGGTCCGCTCGACGGGCTGGGGCTGCGCCCGGACGTCAAAATCTTCCTCGGTGGTGGCGACGGACCTCTCGCCAATCTTGGCTCGGGCGCCGCGCGGCATGGGGCGATCAATATCGACCTCGGGACCTCGGGGGCGGCGCGCTGCGTTGTCGATCGACCGGTCACCGACGATGCGGCCAGCCTGTGGTGCTTCTGCCTTGCCGATACGAGCTGGGCTTATGGCGGCATTCTGACCAATGCGGGCAATACCTGGGACTGGTTTGGCGCGTTGCTGGAGTCCGGGAGTGCCGAACGTGAACAAGCGCTGTCGCGGCTCGGACAGGCCGCCGCAGGCGTTGAGCCCGGCGCCAATGGTCTTCATGCCCTTCCATATCTGCGCAAGCCGCGCTCCCCGACCTGGGACGCCCGGCTGACCGGCGTGTTCTGGGGACTGACCCCCGAGCACGGTCGCGGCCATCTCGGTCGCGCCCTGGTCGAAGCGATGGCCTACGACCTCAAGTCGGTGGTTGGGATCATGAATGCGCAGGTAGAAACCGAGCCGACCGTCACGTTGACCGGCGGTCTCGCGCGTATGCCGCTGCTTCCGCAAATGCTTGCCGATGTGCTCGATCGGCCAATTCGCGTGCCGGAGGAGGGCGAGGGATCGATTGCCGGTGCCGCGCTGCTTGGTGCCATGGGGCTCGGCCTTATCGACACGCCGGCATTTCTGGATGAGCCCGCAAGCCCAGCCGAGTTCACTCCCGATCCCGCAAGCGCGGCTCGATACCGGGATCTGTATCGCGAGCACCTGCGCCTCGTGGAGGTGGTGCGCGCCACAAGACTGCAAAAAGAAGAAGAAAACCCATGAAAGTGTTTGTCACATCGAAATCGTTCGGCCGAACCGCGCCTGATTCCATCGACTTACTGACCAGCAACGATCTCGAAGTCGTCCGAGGATCCAAGCCGACCCTGACCGCAGCCGAGATCGCCGCCGAAATCGGCGACAGCGATGCGCTGGTCGTGGGCAACGATCCAGTCGACGCGCAAGTTCTTGACGCCGGATGGAACCTCAAGCTCATCCATATGCACGGCACGGGACTCGACGCCATTGATGTCGCCGGCGCCAGCGCACGCGGCATCGCAGTTGCCAATGCTCCCGGCGCCAATTCCAACGCGGTTGCCGAACTGACGGTGGCGCTCATGCTGATCGCCGCAAGGCGCATCGATACGCATATGGACATCCTGAAATCCGGGAGATGGGAGCGCAAGGCAGGTTCGGAGGTATCAGGCAAGACTATCGGAATTCTCGGTCTCGGCAGCATCGGTCGACGGGTGGCGCAGCTGCTGAAAGGGTTCGAGGTCAGCCTTGTCGGCTATGATCCCTACATCACAGCGCAGGAGCTGGACGGCCTTGATGTCCGACTGGCCGAGGACGTAGACGCAGTCTTTGCCGCCGCGGACTTCCTGACCCTGTCCCTGCCGCTCAACGAAGCAACCCACCATCTGGTGAATGCGCAACGTATCGGGCTGATGAAGCCGGGCGCGATTGTCGTCAACACTGCGCGCGGCGGCCTGATCGACGAGAACGCGCTTTGTGACGCACTCGCATCCGGACGCATTGCCGGAGCCGCGCTGGATGCATTCGATCCGGAGCCCCTGGCAAAGGACTCACCCCTGCGTTCCAGCGGGGCCGTTCTGACGCCGCATCTGGCGGCAACCTCGATCGAGTCCGCCGCGGAAGTTTCACGGATCGTCGCCCGCAACGTGGTCGACATGCTCGTGCATGGCAATACGGCCTGCGCGGTCAACCAACACGCTCTTCATGAGAACACGCGCCGAGACTGAACATTCGGCCCAATAAACAGGAGACAGACTGATGCCCATTCAAGGATCGCTAGTGCCCAACATCACCATTTTCGACGAGTCCGGGGCGATCGATTTCGCCAAGACCCGCAAGCATATGGAATGGATGTTCGACAAGGGCGTCGACGGACTTTTCCTGACAGGTTCGTATGGCGCAGGGCCGCTGATGAGCAACGAGGAGCGGCTGGACATCTTCAAACTCGCCAAAGAGGCCGCAGCCGGCTTTTCGGGCAAGATCATCTTCCCGCATGTGGGATGCATCGACACAAAGCACACCGTGGAGCTGGCTGCGGCCACCGACCGGCTGGGTGTCGACGCCATCGGTGCGGTGCCTCCATTCTATTACAAGCACGATGATCAAGCTATAATTGCCTATTACAAGGCGATCATCGAGGCGGTTGGTTCGCCGGTTTTCGCCTACAACAATCCCGGCACGTCACGCTACACCTTCAACCTGGCCACGGTGCGAGCCTTGCAGGAGGCCGGTCTTGCCGGCATGAAGGACAGCCCGCTTTCGCTCGGCTTCATCAGTCAGGTCGCCTATGAAGCGGCCGAGAAAAAACTTGATTTCCAGTTCATCGCCGGTACGTCGACTGGCTGGCTGCCGCTTTATCACATGGGCGTCAGAGCAGCGATCGCTGGGATGAACAACTGGGCGCCCGAGATCATGACCGAACTGGTGCGTGCAACGTTCGCAGGTGATCTGGATCGCGCACGCAAGGCCTATCTGGTCATGATGCGGCTTTCCAGCAAGCTGCACTTCACCGACTCGACCATCGCCTCGCACATGGCGCTTTATGCCCGCGGCTTCGACGCCGGCTATCCGCGCAAGCCGATGCTGTTGCCCGCGCTCGGTGACCCGAAATACACTGAAATCCGTATCGCAATCGAGCAGGCCTTTGCCGAGCTGGAGCTTTCATTCGAGCCTGAACCCGCAGCGGCAGCCTGATTGGATGACATGTCTCTCCGCGCGTCGGCCATGCGGCAACGGCAAGTTCCGGCGCGCGGGAGAACTTGGGATCGGCTTCGGGGCGCGAACGTTCCTGGTCCCTGCCGCCTGTATCTTGATTTCGTGACAGTGTGCTATAGAGACGCAAGCATCGGATGCGTCCTTTCCAGCCGCAGCCGGCGTTCCAGAGATGTGAAACCACAAGTGGAAATCGATGACGGCGAGGCTGCGCTATATCGAAGCCCGGTATGATGATCTTCGCAAGTCCGAGCGAAAAGTCGCCGATGCCGTGTTTTCCAACGCCGAGGAAGTCATCCATTTCTCGGTGAGCCAGTTAGCCGAGCGCGCCGGCGTTTCCGATCCGACCGTTATCCGCTTCTGCCGTTCGCTCGGCTTTAGGGGATTTCAGGACTTCAAGATCCACTTGGCGCAAAGCGTCGTGCCAACGGCACGCGCCATCCACGAGTCAGCGGAGCAGCTGAGCGACGCGCCTGATCTCGTCAGCAAGGTTTTCGATGCGAACATCGAGGCCATACGCGGTACGCTCAAGACGCTGGATTTCGCCGTGGTGACTGAGGTTATCCATGCCCTGACCAATGCCAACCGCATCATCTTTCACGGTCTTGGCGGATCGGCCGTGGTTGCGATGGATGCCTACCACAAGTTCTTTAGGATCGGTCTGCCCGTCGAGTGGCAGCAGGATCCACACATGGCGCTCATGAGCGCTTCCATTCTGAAAGCCAACGACGTCTTCGTCGTCATTTCGCATTCGGGCTCCAGTCGCGACGTCGTTAAAACCGCCGAAATCGCTGCCGCCGCAGGTGCGATGGTCGTGGCGATCGTGAGCTATTCGAAAACGCCGCTTGCCAAAGTGGCGCATTATACGCTTCAGGTCATGGCGGAAGAAACAGGCTATCGATTTGAGCCCATGGCGTCCCGCATCGCCCAATTATCTGTTATTGATGTTCTTTCGGTTGGCGTCTCGTTGAGCCGCAAGTCAGATTTCCTGTCCAATCTGGAAAAGTCCCGGCGCGCCCTGGCGTTCGTGAAATTCTAGTCCATAACCCTGAGCACGCGTCACGCCCGGGGTGACAAGGCTTTGCCTCTAGCCTTGGAGCCCAGAGCAGATCAGAGCGATCTATCGGTCGCGCAAGGACGTTTTGACCGCCCTTCTCCTGCGCGGGTGCAGCCTTCAATATCCTTTTTCGACGACTTCTTGGTAGGTTGGCATCGATGAGCTGGCGCCGTGCCTCGTGACCGCAATGCTGGCCGCGGCATTGGCAAATCCGAGCGCCTCACGCACTGGACTGCCAGCGCACAATTGTGCAGCAAGCGCGCCGCAAAAGCAGTCGCCAGCGCCTGTCGTGTCGATCACGTCGACGGGCGATCCATCCACCACGATCTCATGATCGGCATTGATGGCAATGGCGCCTTTCGCACCCAACGTAACCACGATCCACTGCGTTTCGCGGGTCATGAGGCTGCGCGCCAGGGCGGCAACACCTTCGCGGGTTTGCGTTTTCGAAAGCGCGACGCCGGCATAGGTCGCCAGTTCGGTCTCATTAACGATGATGATATCGGACAGATCGAACAGATGCCGGCCCTGCGGAATCGCTGGTGCCGGATTGAGTATCCGCAATCCGGATTCGCTATTTGACGCGCGGAAAAACCGCTTGATTTCGGCAAGCGGCATTTCGAACTGCGTCAGACGAATGGAAGATGTCAAAGCGGTCGGATCTGTCGAAATGTCGTCGGTTGGGAAGGTGTATTCGTGGTTGGCACCTGAAAGAACGAGGATGGTGTTCTCGCCTGCCTGCGACACCGTAATCATGGCCTGGCCGGTGGAGGCGCCGGTCAGCGTGACGATCCGGTCCGTTCCGACGCCGCTGATCTTCAGGTTGTCTGTGAGCAGGGTGCCGTAGTCGTCCTCGCCGACGGCGCCCAGGATCGATGTCGATGCCCCGCTGCGTGCCGCAGCAATGGCCTGGTTTGCCCCTTTCCCTCCGGGATGGAGACGCTGTTCCAGAGCGCTGACGGTCTCGCCCGGCTTCGGCAGTTCGGCGACCGTCGTGACCACATCCATATTGATGCTTCCGAGCACGATCACATTCATTGCACTTGCACCTCGTCTTGCGCCTCGGCGGCGATGCGCTGGCGGAAGATTTCCGTGCCATTGACGATGTGCGCCAACAGATCCTCGACCGCCCAGTGACGCTCTATAATGTCGTAATCGATCACCCGGCATTTCATCGATTTCAGCGTGCCGAGACGCGTGTGATAGAGCTTAGCGAGCGCGGGATAGCCCATCGATTCTGCCATTGCCGCAAGAGCCAGAAAGACGGTCAGATCGTTCATCAACGGGGTGTCGACCTGCCGGTTCTTGTACATCCATGCATAAAGATCTGGATGGAAATTGGTGAAGACTCCGGCGAAGCCTTCGGAGCCGGCCCGCATGGCTTCGCGGGCAATGGCCGCATTGGCGTTTACTATGGTGAAGGGCGAGCCTTCGACCAGGGCAGCCCGGTGACGGACGGTGTCGAGATCGCAACTGACATCCTTGAGGACGACGAAGCGTTCGGTGTCGCGGCACAGCCTGATCTCGTCGTCGGTCAAAAGGCGCCGGAAAGGTGCGGGGCACTCGTAGAGCCCGAGCGACAGGTCACCCGGCAAGCGCGCCAGAAGGGCGTCCAGATTATCCCGAAATGCTGGCGTGCCCTCATTGCCGGTGTCGAGTCGATTGGTAACGAGAACCAACGCGTCGATTCCCGTTTCCGTCATTCGGCCAAGTTCCTGCGCCTGCTCATCCCGGGAATCGGCGACATGACCGGAGGCAATGACCGGGATGCGGCCGGCTGTGCGTGCCACGACAAAGCGAGCGATTTCAACGCGTTCATCGACTGACAAATACTGCATTTCGCTCGACTGGCAGACCGCGAAAAGCGCATCGACGCCGTGGCCGACATACCATTCGACAAGCCGTTCGAGGCTGTCGAAGTCCACGGCACCGGTCTCGTCGAATGGCGTCAGCATGACCGGGACAATCCCACCTATCCGTTTATTCATTCGTGTTCACAGCCTCGTTCAATCGTGGGTTCGGGTTGGATGACAGGTTGACGCGCCGGGCCGGCAACGTTTCTCTTGTTCCGTTTATCGAAATCATATTCTATATGGAACATCATTTGCAATATCGGGACAAAGCCATGGCCGTCAAAAGATGGGAAGACGACACCAGCGTATGGAATGGGCCGGGCTATTTTTCTGAGACAATCCGCTATGCGCCTTCGGTCGCCAAAGGCTTTGCCAGCGGCCGCCTGATTTCATGTGTTGATGTGGTCGACTGGGACGGCGATGGCGGGCGCGACCTGCTGCTGTCGAGTTGGGATGCCTGCTATGACGGGCAAGTCTATCTGCGTCAGCAGATCGGCACCAACGCCGATGGCACACCGGTTCTCGGTCCCGAGCAATTGGTGCCTGGCGTGCGTGGATATGTCACGGCAGTACGTGACGGCGACGTATTCCACCTCGTTTCGGCGTCGCGACTGCGCAAGGACATCCTCGTTTATCCCAATATCGGCACGAACAGTCAGCCGAAATTTGGTACGCCGTTCCGATTTGAGCTCGATGCCGATTGGGTTAGGGGCAATGAGTACATTCACCTCGCGCGGTTCGAGGATCTCGATGACGATGGACAGCTTTCGCTGGTCGTAGGCACCGACTTTTGGGACGAGTACTGGCCAAACGGTCTCGAGTGGAATGATCATGGCTACAAGGCCTATGATGCCGCGGGCAGATGGCTTGGCGGCCCGCTTCGTGGCTATGTCTACATTTTCAAGAACAGCGGCAGCCTCACTGAGCCTCGGCTCGACAGGGGACAGCCGATACGGACCGGTGGGCAACCGCTCGAGGTCTATGGGCAGTTGGCGCCGGCCTTCGGCCGTTTCGGCCCGGCGGGCCGGCGCGGCCTGATCTCCGGCGAATTCTGGAACGTTCTGCACATGGCGCCGGATTACCGCGATGGCAATGTCGGTGCACCGGATCTCGTCAGAGACGCTGGCGGTGCGGCGCTTGCGCTCGACCATTGTATCAATATCCCTTGCGTCACCGACTGGAACGGCGATGGCAGGCCGGACATATTGGTCGGTGCTGAAGATGGCTATGTCAGCTTTCTGGAAAACGTCACGACCGATCCCGCTGAGCCGCCTCGGTTCAGGAAAGCCGGGCGTGTCGAGACGACGGCCCCCATCGTGCATGCCGGCGTGCTGCCTGTGCCGGCGGCTCACGACTTCAACGGCAACGGGCTTTGCGATCTTGTTGTTGGCAATAGCGGCGGTGAGTTGCTGTTCTATCCCAATCTTGGTCCTGCCGAGGCGCCGGCGCTAGGCCGCGAAGTGCGATTGCAGGCCGGAGGAAAGGACATCGCCATCAGTGCCGGTCTGGACGGGTCGATCCAGGGGCCGTCGGAAAAGATGTTCGGCTACACGTGTCCGACTATTGTCGACTGGGACGGAGATGGCCATCCCGACATCCTGATGAGCGATGTCACCGGCTATCACACTCTTTACCAGAACGAGACGCATGGCTATCCGCCGAGCTTCCGACCAGCGCAGATGCTGACCTATGCCGGCATGCCGCTCAAGACCGTGTGGCGCGTCCGCCCAGCAGTCGTCGATTGGCTGGGTGACGGCAATCTCCACTATCTGAGCTTGGACGAAGAGGGGCGGCTGGCTGATTACAGGCGGCAGTCGAATACGGTCTTGACCGATAAGCGCCTGCTTTTGTCGGAAGATGGCGCAGAAATCCGCTTCACCGAGGATGTCGGCGGCGGTCAGGGGCGCGTCAAGCTCTGCGTCTGCGACTGGACCGGTACAGGACGCCTCGATCTCATTGTGGGCACGCACGCTCGCGCCTCGATACCACCGGGCAGGATTGGTCAGCCGCGCCACACGACCGGCCAGGCCGGAATTTTCTATTTCGAGAATGTCGGCGGCAATGCCGACCCGCGTTTCGCGCCCCCCAGACCTTTCAGATACAAAGGTGAGGTTATCGCGCTGGCCATGCATGCCTGTTCGCCTGAGGCCGTGGACTGGACCGGAAGCGGCGCATTGGGACTTGTCGTCGGCGTCGAAGACGGTAGCCTTGTCTGGTTCGAGCGGGAGCACCTGTCCTGGAACGACCCAGATTGAGCACGTAAATGCCCCTAACCAATATGTCTTCGGGTTTCGTCGAAATCAGCGGTTCGACCCTGATCCTCGGCATGCTCGGAGATCCGATCGCGCAAGTGAGGACCCCGCAGACCATCAATCCGATCTTCGCGGCGCTGGGAGTCGATATCGTTTGTGTGCCGCTGCATGTGTCGGCAAGCGATCTGTCCGCGTTGTGGGCGGGGTTGCGCAGCGTTCAAAACTTCATCGGGTTCACGGTGACTCTTCCACACAAGCACGACGCGCTTCGGCTATGTGACAGCCTCGATGCCGAAGCCGTGCGCGTGAACGCGGTCAACGTGGTGCGTCGCGAGGCGGATGGCGCGTTTCGCGGCTATCAGTTCGACAGCCGCGGCTTCATCGTCGGGCTGCACCGGCAGGGGCACGATCCGCGTGGACGCGACTGCCTGATCGTCGGGTCGGGAGGTGCGGCAAGAGCAATCGCCTTCGGCCTGCTCGATGCCGGCGCGGCCGGGGTGACCATCACCGACCGGGATAAGGACAACGCCAGGGCGCTGGCCGAGGACATCAACCGGAAGATGAAGCGAGCCTGCGCCAAAGACGGCCTGCCGGACCCTGAGGGGCATCAGATTCTGGTCAACGCCACACCGATGGGATTATCCGTGGACGATCCGCTGCCGCTGCCTGTCGAGCGAATCGATGCAACCATGCTTGTCGCCGATGCCATTGCGGACCCTCCGATCACCCGGTTTCTTGAGGAAGCCCGAAAAAGAGGCGCAGCCATCCATTCCGGAGAGCACATGCTGATCAATCAGGTTGGTCTGATCGCTCAGCACTTCGCCGATGGCATGGCGCAGTACGGTCCCGCCTGAAGGTCGCAACGGTCGGGATCAGGCCTTTTCAGAAACGGTTGCGTCGGCGAAGGACATCAACGCATCGATGCCGCGGAGCTGATCCGCGGTGGCCTTCAGTTTCGGCAGATAGTCAATCAGCTTCTCCGCTGACAGGCGCGAGTGGGGACCCGCGATCGACAGAGTCGCAACCACGGTTTCCTTGCATTTGACGCTGTGAATACCGACGGCAATTGCGACGATGCCCGGGTCTGCCTCTTCGAGAGCCAGCCCGTAACCACGTTTTCTCGTCTCGGCGAGATCGGCCTGCAGTGCCTCAACGGTCTGGATCACGTTGGGGCCATGCTTTTCCGGTGTGCCGAAACCGTCCCGCAGGACATTGCGCAGGGCCTGCTCTGTGGTGAGCGAGGCAAGCCAGACCTTACCTGTCGCGGTCGCGTGCAGAACGACATCGTGACCAACCACCGGGTCAACGACGAGCCGGCTCCTGGCTCCTTGCGCCTTGGCGATCCAGACGAGCTTGTCTTGATTGACCACGGACAGCCGCACGAGTTCACCGACCTCTTCGGCAAGCCGATCCAGAAGAAACTGGCACTCCTCGAGTATCTGGGTGTTCATCAGGAAAGTGATCCCCAGTCCTGGCAGACGCAGGGTCAGGCGATAGTCGCGCGAAGGCAGTTGCGTAACGAAGGCGGTGTCGCAAAGCGCATTGAGCATGCGATGTGCGGCGCTTTTGGGAATATTGGCGCGTGAGGCGACTTCGCCCAGTGAGAGACCTTGTCGGCACTCGGACAGGATCTCGAGAATGGTGAAATAGCGCGTAATGTTGGACGAAACCATAACCGTTCCAATCGAAATGCTATTCTAAAATGACACGTAGGGCGCGCATTGCCAAGTGGCTGCGAAGGGCCTGACGCGCTTCAGGCGTCATGGCGGTGCTGCATCCGGCGTGCGCGACTGGCCTGCAACCGGTCGACTCGGATGCGGAGTCGGGGGCACTGAAACACCATTCCAGCACGGGTCATCATATGCTGACGGTGCTGATGCAGATGCGGGGCGCCAAAATCTAAAAAAGCAATGCATGTCCGGCAGTTCCTTGATCGTAGGGCAATGCAACCAATCCGGTTTGCCCCTTTGCCTCTGGCCAGCCGCTTTCTTGAGGCCAGATGAACCTGTGTGGATTGCGGTGCAGTCAACTCGGCAACAGCTGGTCAGATTTGCTGGGGAGGGTGGCGTTGCGACTGCTTGCCTGTGTGTTCGCCGGGTCCGTTCAGTGAAATTTCCCCCCACTAAAAATTCCGAAAATCGCAACGATATTCCGGAATATGAAACGCGGATCTCGTGGGTGAGACGGCGTTCATAGGTAGCAAAATAGAGGTGAAAAAGCCGCATTCTCACACAAAGAGCGAAAAATACGAAGTATTTTCAATATGTTGTGCGTGCGACAATCCGCGTAAGGCATGGCGTCATAGCGTGTGCCTTGACCAAAATGAGAATAGTGTTTTATATGGAACGACTTTCCATTTTCTAGCTATCAGAACGAAAGCTACGATATGCCAGGATCCTCTGCCGTCCGCGAAAGCCAGATGGAACATCTCTGGAAAGCCGCTCCCACCCTGTCGGTTGCGGCGTTGCTTTTGTTCTGGGAGTTCGGGATTGGCCTGACTGGCCTGCCTGACTACATCGTGCCGCGTCCGAGCACCTTCATGACAACTCTGTTCCAGGGGTGGGCGGCGCCCGATGTGCAGGGATCGGACACCCTAGATCTTGCCGGGCACACCTGGGCGACGCTGGAGATCATCATCATAGGCTTTTTCGCCGGCGTGATCGTCGCCGTCCCCATGGGGCTAGCGATCGGGTTGGTGCCGGCGCTCGAGAAATCGCTCTACTATCTCATCGTCATTCTCAATACGATGCCGAAAGTGGCCCTGGCGCCGCTGCTGACCGTCTGGGCCGGGCAGGGCGCTCTACCGAACATCATCCTCGTCGCCATTTCGTCCTTCATTCCAGTGCTCGTCGATGCCATTGCTGGGTTCAAGTATATTGACCCGCGTATCACCTATCTGGCCAAATCGACCGGTGCGAGCTTCTGGCAGATGTTTATCTACATTCGCCTGCCCTCGGCGCTGCCGCACCTGATTTCGGGACTGAGGACGTCGCTGCTCATCTCGATCGTCACAGCGATCGTTGTCGAGTACGTCTCCGCCACTCAAGGCCTGGGCTATGCCGCCATGCGCGGCGTCCTGAACGACGACATCTCCATGGTTTTCGCCATCGTTGCCATTGGCACGATCATCGGTTTCACGGCCACGATCATCATGGACGTCGTCGAACGTCTGGCGCTGCCCTGGAAAACGGCACGTAAATAATCATGAAAAGGGAGTAAGGCTATGAAATCAGTTTTTGCGAAACTCGCGGTCGGGGCGTTCGCCGCCCTTGCCCTCGCGGGCGGCGCCGTCGCCCAGGACAAGGTGGGCTTCACGCTCAACTGGACCGCGGATCCCGGGCACGCGCCCTATTTCTACGGTCAGTCGCTCGGCCTTTACCAGGATGAAGGCATCACCCTGAAGATCTTCCAGGGCCGTGGCTCCGGCAACACCTCGCAGCTTGTCGCCGCCGGTCAGACCGATATCGGCATCGTCGATACGGCCAGCGCCATCAACCTCGCCGCGCGCGGCGCTCCGATCAAGATCATCGGCGTCATCGAGCACGTGTCGGGCTGGGCGTTGATGGTCAAGGACGGTTCGCCCATCACCTCGCCCAAGGATCTCGAGGGCAAGACCATGGGCATTTCCTCGGGCACGGCCCAGAAAGCGCTGTTCACCGCGCTCGCAGCCGCCAACGACATCGATATGAGCAAGGTAGAAATCGTCAATTACGACAACGCCGCAGCGCTTTCCATGCTTTCGGAAGAGCGCGTCGATGCGATCATTGAGGTGCCGGACATTATGGGTCCGCGCCTTGATGAACGCGGCGTGGCGTCCCGCTCTCTCTATCTGAGGGATTATAGCGTTCCGCTTTTCGGGATCTCGATCATTGCAAGCGAGGATACGCTTGCCAATCGCCCGGATATGGTGCGCGGGTTCCTCAAGGCGACTGCTGAGAGCCTTAAGGCGACCATCGCGGACCGTGAGGCGGCCGTCGATGTCCTGCTCAGCCGCTATCCCGATGCCGGCGAGCGCGAAGCGGCGCTTCACACCGTCAACAGCCGCGCCGACAGCCTGTACTGCGCCAAGGATTCCTTGGGCCTGCTGCAGCCGTCGAAAGCCAATCTGGACGGCGCCTTCGACATCATGACCACCTATATGGGCGTCGACTCCAGCAACCCGATCGACTTCTACTACGTCGATGAGTTCCTCCCGAACCCGCCTGTCGCCTGCAAGGACTAGCGGGATCATCGGCAGATGAGCGGCCAAGCGTCCTCCCGTGCGGCCGCTCATCTCCCAAATCAGAGCCAAGGATGTGGTCATGCGTGCCCAAAAAGCTCTCCAGTCAGTCGGCGGTCCAGCCCTCACCGTAGTCGGTTTGCTTATCGTATGGATAGCGGTTGAGGCGATCTGGGGGATTCCGCGGTATCTGCTGCCGACACCGGGCGAGGTTGCGGCGGCGACGGGTGCGAACCTGCCGATGGTTTGGCAAAGCATCGTCGCGACGACCAATATCATCCTGAGCGGCTTCATTCTCAGCATCGTGCTGGCCGTGCCGGCCGGCTACCTGATTGCCAGGACCAAGCCGGGCAACTACATCCTCTACCCGATCCTTCTGGTCGTTCAGTTCGTGCCCAAGACCATTCTGGCGCCCTTGCTGCTGGTCTATCTGGGCATCGGTTTCGTGCCCAAGACCGCGCTGGTCTTCCTGATGACCTTCTTCCCGCTGCTGATGGAAAGCATCACCGGTTTCCGCAATATCGACGAGCGTCTCTACTACACGACCAAATCGATGGGCGCGAACTGGATGCAGACATTCAGCCTGATGGAGCTTCCTGCCGCCATGGTTCACATCTATGCCGGGATGAAGACTGCCGTGGTCTACGCTATTACCGCAGCCGTCGTAGCCGAATATGTCGGATCCAATGAAGGCGTCGGCTTCCTCATCCTTTATGCCTCCAGCGATATGGACATGCCACTTATATTCGTTGGCGTTCTGAGCGCTTCGGTCCTTGGCGTGGCGTTGAGTCTGGTGCTGGCTCTGTTCGAGAAGCTGCTGCTGCCCTGGCACCACGCCCAGGAACACTAGAAAAAAACGAAAGTTGGGTTCCGCTCCGATGCAAAATTCCGCTTCCACAGAACTGCGTGACGCACCGTCAACAACCAAAGTGGGTTCCTCGATTTTGTTCGACAAGATCGAGCGGCACTTTGGTGATTTTCATGCACTCGGCCCCATCAGCATCGATGTGAAACCGGGTGAGTTCGTGTCGATCATCGGTCCCTCGGGATGTGGCAAGAGCACGTCTATGCTTATTGCCGCCGGGCTGTTGGAGAAATCGAGCGGCAGCCTGAAGATCAACGGCAAGGAACTCAGTGGCCCGCAGACCGATATCGGCATCGTGTTTCAAGACCACCTGCTGCTCGAATTCCGCAAGGCCATGTCCAATGTCATGATCCAGCAGGAAATTCGCCACCTGCCCAAGCAGGAGACGCGTGAATACGCCGAAGAGCTTTTCGGACAGTTGGGGCTCAAAGGTGCCGAAGACCGCTATCCCAACCAGTTGTCGGGTGGTATGCGGCAGCGTGTGGCCATTGCGCGCGCGCTAGTGCACAAACCCTCCGTTTTGTTCATGGACGAACCGTTCGGCGCCCTGGACGCGATCACACGGACCCAGATCCGGCACGACCTCGAAAAGCTATGGCTCGATAGGGGCATGACGGTCCTGTTCATCACCCATTCGGTTGACGAGGCCATCGGCCTGTCCGATCGGGTTCTGGTCATGTCCAAGAATCCGGGCCAGATCATCGAGGAAATCCCGATCGACCTGCCGCGCCCGCGTCCTTTCCATCTCGGCGACTATCCGGACTTCGCCGAATATGCACACCGCATCTACACGATCTTCGAAAAGCTGGGCATCTACAACTTCAAATAGCCGAGATCGAGGCGGGCAGGACCGCGCGCATCACGCCTGCGGGTCATGAGGACTTGCATATTGGCCCGGCTTGTCGGCGCGCAGTTCGACAACCGCTCGTCCTCGGGCCTTTGCGGGCTGCTGGCGGACAACCTCAATATGTTGGGCCATGCTGGATCCGATACGCAGTGTCTGCCCAGTGTGCGGGTGGCTGGACGTGTCCGAGGCCAGCAAACTCAGCAACATCTTGGTCATGATCGCCCGCCTTATGGAAACCTCGGACCTTGAGGAACGCATTGAAGCTCTTGAGCAGCTAAGGGTGGGCTGAGATGGCGCACCCCCTAAAAAGCCGCATCGCCAAGATCGAAACGCGCCGCCGCCCGCCCGTTCGAATTTGCTACCGCGTCCTAGGTGTTCAGTCCCGGCATTTGATGGAGTGGATCGAGAATGAATCGATCCGGCTCTGAAGTCCAGCGTTTGCAGATGAACTCGTATGGGGTGAGGCCTTTGAGGGCCTTAAGGCGACGGCCAAAGTTATAGGCGTTGATGAAGTCCTGAAGGTGCCGGCGCAACTGGTCGTGACTGTCGTAATGGAAGCGCTTGACGGTCGCCTCCTTGATGGTTCGGTTCATGCGCTCGACCTGGCCGTTGGTCCATGGGTGGTTCGGTTTGGTCAACCGATGCTCGATGCCGTTGTCGATGCAGACGCGATCAAACATGTGGATGCGCAGTCGCGCCGTGGGGCCATTCCTGCGGGAGGGCAGATCGCAGAACTGGGTACCGTTGTCGGTGAGCACGGTGTGGATCTGGTAGGGCACGGCCTCGATCAGGGCCTTCAGGAAGGCGGCGGCAGCGTGCACCGTTGCGCTTGTCTCAAGGCGGGCAAAGGCAAACTTCGAGGTGCGGTCGATGGCAACGAAGAGCTGGAGTTTACCCTCGGCTGTCTGGACCTGGGCAATATCGACATGGAAGTAGCCGATCGGATAACGCTTGAACTTCTTCTTGGGCTTTTTGTCGCCCTCTACTTCCGGCAACCGGGATATCCCGTGCCGTTGCAGGCAGCGGTGCAGTGAAGACCGCGTTAGGTGTGGGATCGTCGGTTGCAGGGCGTAGAGGCAGTCGTCCAATGGCAGCAAAGTGTGCTTGCGAAAGGCGACGATGACGGCCTCCTCCTCGAGAGACAGCACCGTCGAGTGCGGCACTTTCGGCCCCGTCGGCAGATCGACGGTCGAGGTCCGCCTCTTCCACTTGGCGACCGTTTTCTGGTTGATCCCATAGCGCCTAGCCAGCGCTCTCAGGCTCTCTTGACTATTTTGTATCGCTCGACGGACCGCCTCTGTCGTCGTGGCGCTGCCGTGTAGAACCTGTCCCATAGCGCATCCCTCCATGCCGAAGAAAACAATGCTCCATCAAAACTCGGGATCAAACAACTAGAGTACTCCGTGACGACCGGCGGAATTCTTAGCCTCCTGCCACCGAAGGGTAGCCGAGTGCTTTTGATATCAAACCACGGCACCGACGAAGAGTGGGAAGCGGCCTGCATTGCGCAGCAAGAACGGCTTTTGGCCGAAGTCTACAAAGGAAGAGACAAATGAGTAGTACGTACCCGGTTTCAGGTCAGGCCGACACGCTGAATTTGCTGCAAACGACTACGTGGCTGCGCAGCCAGCTTGGCGACTGCAACAATTATCCGAGCGTTGCTGATACCATGTAGGACCAAGTGCGCGACGTAGCCGGAATGGCTACAACGGCGTTCAAGTTTGCAGGCGACAAGACGCGAACTGTTGAGCTGCGGCATCTAGCGGCGCGTGATGTTGCTGTTGCCGACCAGGCAACCACGCTTATCCGGCGCAATGCGGACGCCTTCAGGCGGCAGGCCGACCTGCTGATCGCACAGGGCAAAGAAGCCGCTGACAGCACTCTGGGACCGCGTGGCGGCGCTTGGGGCTACATCGACAGCAAGATATGCGATTGGATCAGGGAACAGGCCAAAACCCCCGAAGGCATGGTCGCTGTGAGCGAGGCATACAAGACCGACAAGAACGTCGCTTCGATCATCTATTCATCGCCGCACTTCTTGCTCGGCCTTTCCAAAGACCTGCATGGCCGTATGCTCGCTACTGCCGTTGAGATGCACGCCCCCAAAGCCGGTGCGCGTTTGCGGGAAGGGCAGGCACTTGCCGATATCGTGGGCAACTATGAAAGCGTTGTGACCAGCATCCATCGCAGTTTTTAACAACGTCGCCATCGTCACCAAGGCCGAAGCTTCGAGGGTTGAAATTTAGGCCCGTCGCCGTTCCCTTATTTTTGCGCGCTCTTTTCCTGTTTACAGGCGCGCAAGCTGAACCCCCGTCGAAAGGCGGGGGTCTTTCTTTATCTGCGTCAAATTTCTTTTACAGGCGTTTCCGCATCAACAATTCGCAGTAATACTTCAATGCAATGCGTGCCGGCTTGAATGGCCTTTTCGATGCGCTGTACAAGATAATAGTCAAATGCCATCATAGGTGTAGTTAATTTGCCGCGAGCGGCAATCATTTCAGCCGCCTGCACAACTCTGAGTAATTCTGAAATATCGAGAATGTGAGGATAGCTACCAGTGTCCTCAATAAAGCTCTTGATAAAAGCGGCCCCATAGAACTTGCGGTCTTCAATTAGTTCCAAATCGGGGATGAGTACGATAGCGTGAGCCGGCTTTTTTACGCTCAATCGAAAACACCTCACCGCTTTGGCTTGTTACCGGCATGTCGGACTTCAGCGACCTAATTGTCCCTCGCAATTGAGCAAATGCCTTTTCAATGTGCCCGGCAACATCCCGTTTTAGTTTGGCCCTATCTGGAAGCCGCTGACGCGATAGCAACGACAAAGCCTTCGATTCAATTAACACGGAGCCATACTCGTAGCTCAGAAGTAAATCTGTTAGTTCTCTAGTTTTATCGCCCTTATTGATCTGCGGCCTATGATGTTCTCCGAAAAATTAAGGCTATCTGTAAGCCAAACGCCAATTTGCTCTTGTTGATTACCTTCGTTGGTGCTAAATAGGTCAATAAGGCTGGATTGATTTTTGTTGGTAATATGGAAGTTTCTAATAGACTCCCAATCCGACCTATTTCCGATGTCCAACACCAACCATTCGCCATTACTTTTGGCCGTGCTGTGAAGTTGCTCAAGCAAACCCTTGGCGACGCCTCTGTATTCCGCGTGATCAATAGGACCAAGCTCGGCCGTATCCGCCCAAGCACTCAGGTCTTCAGGTCGTTTGAGTGCCGGCCAGTCGTTCCAAGCTACGTTCACCACTGCTTCGTTAAACAGAAATGCCACTAGCGTTTCGCCACGGGCCAAACCACGGATGCCCTTAAGCTCTTGCTCGCCTTCAGCTATAGACCAAAGGATGCCGCCGTCTTCCCCATCATCAAAAACCTTCAGCGCATACAGCAAGCGCCCTTCACACATGGCGAAGGCAAGCTGCATTGGCACGCCGAGCACAATGTACTTCAGGAGCAGCGTGTTTCCCTTAATGAGCAGGGTCGGCTCAAAACCGTCACGCCCTTCGCCATACTCAAAGCGGATAAGCTGTGGGCAAGCGAGGAATTCTGAACGATTCTGGTGCGAAAGTATGTGCATCGCGATCTGCCTGAAATCATTGCCTAGCCCAAAAGCACCGCCGCCAAGCTTGCAGTAGCTTATTAGTAGTGACCAAGTCAAAAAATAACTAGTAAATTCAATGAGTTATGGCGGAGAGAAAGTCCTTAAATTTGGCACGTCAATAGTCGTCGCAAACGACCAAGAATGTTGCTACCGTTTTGATTATCCACAACTTTAGACGATCAGGTCCGATCACGACCGATCAGCTACAAAATGGATAGGTGAGTGGCATTTGGTGAGTGTCTAGCGTGGCGACTAGCCAAATGAAGGACGCTCAACATGAAGAGTGCTACCCGCCGCAAATCCCCTATTCCCGCCATCCGCGCCATCGTGCAAGCAGCTGAACCCGGCATGTGGGCGCAAGGTGCCGGGCTTTATCTAGTGGTCGCCAAATCCGGCAACGCGTCGTGGGCCTATCGTTACTCAACGAAGCAAGGCCAGCGGCGGACCATGACGCTAGCGGCTTTTGATGACATCGACACCACCACTTTGAAGGCGCTCGAATTGCAGGTGGCCGAACTGAGAAAACAGGTTCGGGCCGGACTAGACCCGCTTGCCGAACGTCACATGGCAGCCAACGAAAACAAGCCCGAAGTCCGCGCTAAGGCCGACACTTTTGAGGAAGCCGCGCGCGCGTTCATTGCTGAAAATCAGGGCGACTGGAAAAATGAAAAGCACGCTGCGCAATGGTCCAGCACGCTCAAGTCCTATGTCTATCCTATCATCGGATCGAAACTGCCGTTCGACATTACCACTGCCGATGTGGTGAACGTGCTGAGACAGCCCTACAACGATAGTACCCTTTGGGACGGTGCGCGAGAAACCGCGTCTCGCGTCCGCATGCGGATCGAAGCCGTAATCGGTTGAGCCTACGCCTTGGGCAAGGACGATCCGCGATATGCCGAAGCGTGGTCAACATTCAGAAACCCGGCACAATGGAGGGGGCACCTAGACCGCATTTTTAAAGCGAACCGTCGCACCAAGCAGCATTTCAAAGCGATGGACTGGAAAGACCTGCCGACCTTTTTCCAGACGCTTAGCGCCAAGTCTGATTTCTCGGCTCACGCACTGCGGTTGACGATCCTTTGCGCCACCAGAACAAGCGAAACGCTCAACGCCAAGTGGACCGAAATCGATATCGAAAACAAGGTTTGGAATATTCCAGCCGAACGGATGAAAGCGGGACAGCCGCATTCCATTCCGCTTTCCAAAACAGCAATCGATTTGCTGTCCAAATTGTCGAGGATCGAAGGCAATCCCTATGTCTTTCCCGGCGCTAGACGAAACCGCCCGTTGAGCAATATGGCAATGCTCGAGATGTTGCGCGGGATGAACGATGACGGTTTGACGGTTCATGGCTTCAGGTCGGCATTCAGGGATTGGATATCGGAAACGACAATGCACCCCGATACGATTGCCGAAATGGCATTGGCGCACACCATCAAAAACAAGACGGAAGCAGCCTATCGACGCGGAACCGCATTTGATCGTCGCCGGAATCTTATACAGCAATGGGATGATTATTTGACGAACTCACCGAATGAATACCAGTTAAAATGGAATCTGTTCATCGCAGAGAGCGAAATTATTCAATAGATCAGATAGAAAAATGCCATTTAACTTTAGAAAAGGGCCTTGAATGGTCCTTTTTGTTATTGACGGGACATGATTGCTCACGCTACCGTCGAATCTGTCGCTGGCTGTATGGTCGGCGGTGCAAGCGGTTGGATGACCGAAGGCCGGAGGGGAAACCCCGGCGCTCGCAGCGGATGCTGCCAAAACGTCAACCCCATTCCGTTTCGAGGTTCATATCATGACCGCGCCTGCCCACGATGTCATTTTGACCGTCGCTGAGACCTGCCATCGCCTCTCGCTCAGCGAGCCGACCCTTCGCCGCTACACAAAAGCTGGCGTCGAAGGATTCCCCCGCAAGATTCAACTTGGTCCGCGCCGCGTTGGCTTTTCCAGCCACGATGTGGCCGCTTATGTGGACCGCCAGCGCGAAGCCGCTTTGCATATCCCTGAACACTCATAAATCGTCATGTCCGCGCCTATTTGGTTAGCGGAAATGGTGAGGGACAGAATTAGTTCAATAAAAAGAATGCGTTTAGCGGACAGACACTCCGCAAGCCCATTTGTTGACATCGATTCGGAAAAAGCTAAACGTCTTGTCGCTTTCGAGCGGATCGACGGGGCGGGGTGTCACCTTCGGCAACATGCTGATTGCCCGTCCCCGACTAATTGGAGCCGGATGGCTCATGCCGGTTCGACCGGTGCCTGCGTTGGATGCCGCTTCGCGCGTGACAGCGCTTGTTGATCCAAAACCGAAGGCAAATCCAATGACCGCCCCTGTTCCATCTCTTGGCATTCTCGCGCCTTGTCCCGATGCCCTAAAAGGCTACCGGCAGTTTGTCGTTTGGCGGCGTGAACATCGTCCCGGCCCGCAAAAGCCAACCAAGGTTCCTTACAATCCTCGCACCGGGCAACCGGCAAGCAGTACCGATCCGAGTACATGGGGCACGTTTGATGAGGCGTGCAAAGCCAAGGTTGAGGGGGAATACTCAGGGATTGGCTTCGTGCTCACCCCCGATGATCCGTTTGTTTTTGTTGATCTTGATGATTGCCGAGATTTGAAAACGGGAAACCTCACACCTCTTGCACAAGGCTTTCTTGGCACATTTGCCGGCTGCGCCGTTGAAGTAAGCCAATCGGGAGCGGGCCTCCACATCATTGCCAGCGCGACCGACAAGTCGGCGCTCGATGACCTTCAAAACAAATGGAAAGTTGCAGATGGCAAAACGTGCGAATTTTACCGACACTCGCGTTACGTCGCGTTCGGTGGCGGCGACTGGACCGGTGATCCTTCAAAGGTGGTCCCCAACGCATTAATCAACCTGATGGTCCCCCGGCGTGCGGTAGGCGATCATGAACCCGCACCAGACTGGTTTCGCGATCAAGCCCGCCCTGGCTACAGCGGGCCAACCGACGACGATGACCTTCTGCGCCGCATATTGGACGATACCCGGCCCGGAGCGATGTTTGGCGCCAAGGCGACAGCGCGTGACCTGTGGACAGCCGATTCCGAAAAGCTGGGCAACTATTTTCCGTCGCCTACCAACCCTGATGGTTTCGACCAGTCGTCAGCCGATCTGGCGTTGTTGAGCATTCTCGCATTCTGGACCAGCTGCAATCCCGTTCGCATGGAACGGCTTTTCAGCGTGAGCAAACTCGGCAAGCGAGATAAATGGATCAAGCGCGGCGGATATCGGGAAGCGACGATATGGCGGGCCATCAAAAATCCCGATCAGGATTTCCTGAACCGGGAAGCGTTCATTGAGCAGCGCCGTCACCAGCAGATTGAGCGGAATATAGAGATTGGTGACGATCCGGCAGAACCATCGGTGCCAACCATTCTCACGGTGGATGAAATGCAGCGCAATCTTGTGTTTATCGAACATGGTGGCGCTGTCGTGAACAGATTGAACAAGCGCGTTCGCAACAAGGATGATGCCCGTCTCGCCTACGCTGCGAGCAAAACAGAAATCGAAACCGGCAAGGTCGATGGATTGGGCGAGCCGGTGACAAAGATTGTTCCCGCTTTGCCAGTGTGGCTGGCCAGCCCCACACGCAACAGCGTCGATCAATTGGCATGGGTTCCCCGCCAGCCGGAAATTACGCGCGCGCTGGACGTGGGGAATGCCGGGGGACGGGCCTATAATATGTGGCGGGGTATTTCATTCCTGCCAGCGCCTGACGATTGGATGCAGCGGGTGCAGCCGTTTTTGCAGCACATCGCGTATCTGGTGCCGGTCGATGATGAGCGGCAGCGATTCTTAATGTGGTTGGCGCACATCTTTCAGCGCCCTCAAGAATTGCCACACACGGCATATCTGATGGTTGCCACGACAACCGGCATTGGTCGCGGCATGTTGGCATCAATGCTAGTCTGCGCGCTCCGGGGATATGTTGCAGCCAATGTGAATTTGCCGAAAATCCTGACCGGCAATTTCAATGGCCGTCTATCGCAAAAATTGCTGGTAACCGTGGATGAAATTCGGGAAGGCAATTCCGCCAACCGCTATCAAATTGCCGAAGCGCTCAAGTCGATCATTACCGAGGAAACGCGGCTAATAAACCCAAAATACGGAATGCAGACCGTCGAACAGAATTGTTGTCGATGGCTCATGTTCTCCAATCACTTGGATGCAATCCCGTTCGATATCGGTGATCGCAGATTGATCGTGATCGAAAATCCTACACATCGCGCGGGCGCTGACTGGTACGAATACCTTCACGATCAAATTGAGCGGCCCGATTTCATAGCGAGCATTCAACGGTATCTGAGCACGCTGGACATCTCGGCATTCAAAGCCGGCGAACACGCGCCGATGAATTCGGCAAAGCAGAGGGCTTTGGGCGCACTGGAATCCGATGCGGACAAAGCCGCACGTCAATTCAAGGCGTCATGGCCGGGGCAGTTGGCAACGGTTTCAATCTTGGCTGACTACCTCGGGGACGATGCGCCGCGCGGTCGTGCTTTGTCGCACGTGATCGAGCGAGCCGGGATGCTAACGGCAGATCGGACCAGAATCGGGCCGAAAGTTGAAACAATCCTGATTACCGATAGCGCGCTCATCCCCGCCGATATTGCAGCCATGCCGCCTGCCGCCGTGAGACAAAAAGTCCTTTCGGCGGCTAATAGCTGGCACGCACGACCATAGGCTGTTTGCGTTGTTCGCCACTTCCAAGAACCTCCGAAAATATATCTCCTATTGATAATGGAAATAGTAAATCAATGGGAAAGGGAAAATGTTCGGGACTTTATAGAAATGGCGTACAACACGAACAACGCGAACAGAATGAGTCCGACGCTCCTGTGGCAATTGTGTTACAATCACCACCCGGTGACAAATAAATATTAGATTGCACTATGCGGTGATATTGACGAAGGCATTGTTGGACGTCCATTCTTTGTTGTAGATGAACAAAGGAATATGGCGATGTTTGATTTTACCATTAATACTGATAATGACGGCAACAAAATATTCGGATCCAATGGGAAGTATGCTGCATGGATTCCGTCAAATGAGCGCGAATTCTCTGCAAGCGTATTTATTGATTCTGTCAGCAAATATGCAATGGAAGCAGCAAAACTTGATGCTGATCTGAAGCCAGAAAAACTCGCAAGTACAAACAAAGAACTGTTAAAAAGTTGGTTCCGGAACACTTCCAAGCAATTCACCAATCTGTAACTGCTGCAAAGGTCAGCAGTGCCGAAGCAGATGCCCGCCTTATCCCGTCCGGTCCATCGACGTTCGAGGAACGGATTGAAGCCCGTGATATCCGGGTTCGGGTCGCGGCCATGTCGGTCGCAGAGCAGGCAACCTTTGCGCTCAACCATGCCAGCCTGTCCGAACTGAATGCCATCCTTGATCGATCCGATGGACTCAACCGGGTCGAACTGGACCCACAAATCCGGACGAGGGCCGAAGAGCGTCGGCTTGATCTGGCCCATGCCGCCTATATCCGTTCGAACCTTGGGACATCCCTTCAGAAGAAACCATCGCTAGACGATATCTCGCCGCTCCCCGGCACTGTTGATGAAGCAGCCCTAACCAAGATTGTGGTTGAAGCTTCGGCCCAACGCCGTCGCCGTTTGGACGATGTTGTCAACGCTGAGCGCTTCCTAAGGGACCTCATCAACGTCGCCGCCGCTGCCCTTGCGGTCCAGCCGGCTGAGGTTTTCGATGTGTTGTTCGGGCGCTCCAATGACTAGGCTGTCCTTTCGCCCCTATAGCTTGCCGGGAGCCGTAACGCTCCCCGCCGAAGCGATTGTGCCTGCCAAGCTAATTCGCCGCGGCGCTGGGTTCGCCCGGCCGCCCCAGGTCTCGGCAAATCATGCTCAACTGGACTCGCTTTGGCGGGTTCCCGCAAGTGTGGTGGCCGGGAAACGACTTTTCTCGGGCTTCATATTTCACCGATGATGTGGCCCGCTGGTTGACCGCTCATGGTGTCACTGTTGAGCGAGGCGGATGATGAACACGCATAATCTAGCGGACGTATGGGCACCTGAAAGAACGCAAAGCGGCCAGTTCACAAAAGGATCGGGAGGAAGGCCGAAGGGTGCTCGCGCTAAGGCATCGAGACAAGCGCTCGAAACCGTAAAGTCGTTCGGGCCGGAAGCCCTTGCCGCATTGCGGGAAAGCGTCCTCGCCAAGGAACAATGGGCGGTCTTGTTCGTGATTGGGAAAATACTCCCGGCGAATGGCCGGTTGGTCGAATTCGAGGGAATGTCGCCGGACGATGTAAGCGCGGCCCTGAAGGCCGGCGATATTTCCCCGGCTGAAGCCAAAGACATTGCGACGACACTCGCGAAATTGGCAGAGATTGCGGAAATCGAGCAGCTGCGTGATCGGCTGGAGGAGTTGGAAAAGCTTTTGAAAGGTCCCAAATCATGACCATCCGGCAATCGGACATTAGGCGGATCAAAGACCTAACCAAAGCAGTTGAAAGCCGTCAGCATTCGAAGCTCACGATAAACGCCGAAGAAGCTGCGGTGATGTACGAGCGCTCGCTAAATGAGCCGTTTGCACCTCGCAATGACGGCTTGCCTCGAATCCTTGTGACGCACACGGCTGAAGAAGCCGCTGAAATCTACCGACGATATATCGAGGAAAACTGAAGTGAACGTCCGGCCCAACCTAGAAGAATTCGCAAACCTGCCACAGCCCGAATGGGAGGTTTTGTGGCGCGGCGTTGAAATTCTGAACGCACAATCGCGGGAAGCCGACTTCCCACCCCAATTGCACGCCAACACGTTCCGACTAATGCAAAAAATAGGGGCCAAGGTTCGCTCCTATGAATCGATGCGCCTTGTTGCATCGTCGCTCCATTACAATCGGCTAGCTTGTGAGCGACTTCGCACTTACTAATGGCGATAGCTAATCGATGTCAGCGAACCAATCGATACAGGGTGTCAGACCGTAATTTGCGGTCTCGCACACGCATTCGGGCGGTGGCAATATGCGCGCCTTGTTCCAGTCAACAATTACCCCGTCATTGGCTGCGCACCACGGGCAATCCAATTTTAGCATTTCGTATTGGACCTGCGTGATGCCCGCTTTTTTTGTCCACAACAGATACAAAACGTCGTAATGAAAATGTTGCGCGTAGAAGTGTAGTTTCGTGCGCTGCCAAAGGTGCTTGGCACCCAGATTCTGAAAGTTGCTGATATGCTTCTCTGCTGAAGAAAGCACTCGTCTTCATTCCAGCATGCCTCTTTTCATCATTGGTTAATTGCGGAGTTGCTTTTCGATAATCCAAGCATATCGCGCGTGGATGTTTGACGAATGTATCATCTAGCAAATCCCGGATTATTGCAGCTGCTTCGGGTTTCAAGAGACCTAGCGACGATACGGTCTCTTTCGCCACTGCCAGTTTGATAGCCGGTTCGACCAAGTCCCCCCTCCCTAGGTTTCCTGTAGCCGTCACAAGCAGCCATAGGCGAAAAGGGGTTGGTGAGTCACTACTGGCTAGTCGTAAGCTCTGCAAAGGCCGAAAAGCCCCGAAAGTATGCGATTTTTGGAATTGACTGGCGGAGAGAAAGTCAGGGAGCTAGCTGTTTGATCCCGAGTTTTGATGGAGCATTGTTTTCTTCGGCATGGAGGGATGCGCTATGGGACAGGTTCTACACGGCAGCGCCACGACGACAGAGGCGGTCCGTCGAGCGATACAAAATAGTCAAGAGAGCCTGAGAGCGCTGGCTAGGCGCTATGGGATCAACCAGAAAACGGTCGCCAAGTGGAAGAGGCGGACCTCGACCGTCGATCTGCCGACGGGGCCGAAAGTGCCGCACTCGACGGTGCTGTCTCTCGAGGAGGAGGCCGTCATCGTCGCCTTTCGCAAGCACACTTTGCTGCCATTGGACGACTGCCTCTACGCCCTGCAACCGACGATCCCACACCTAACGCGGTCTTCACTGCACCGCTGCCTGCAACGGCACGGGATATCCCGGTTGCCGGAAGTAGAGGGCGACAAAAGCCCAAGAAGAAGTTCAAGCGTTATCCGATCGGCTACTTCCATGTCGATATTGCCCAGGTCCAGACAGCCGAGGGTAAACTCCAGCTCTTCGTTGCCATCGACCGCACCTCGAAGTTTGCCTTTGCCCGCCTTGAGACAAGCGCAACGGTGCACGCTGCCGCCGCCTTCCTGAAGGCCCTGATCGAGGCCGTGCCCTACCAGATCCACACCGTGCTCACCGACAACGGTACCCAGTTCTGCGATCTGCCCTCCCGCAGGAATGGCCCCACGGCGCGACTGCGCATCCACATGTTTGAATAGCCCCGAGTTTTCTAGACGCCCTCGGTGCTCATTCTCTGCTGCCGTTCGAACTCGACGGGAGGCAGCATTCCGTTCCTGACGTGCTTGCGTATTGGGTTGTAGAACATCTCGATGTAATCGAACACGTCCTGCCGGGCTTCTGCGCGGGTTTTGTAGGCCCGGCGCCGTATCCGTTCCCGCTTGAGCAGGTTGAAGAAGCTCTCGGCGACGGCGTTGTCGTGGCAGTTGCCGCGGCGGCTCATCGAGTGTTCCAGGTTGTGATGCTTGAGGAATGCAGCCCAGTCCATGCTGGTGAACTGGGAGCCCTGGTCCGAGTGGATCAGCACCTTGCCCTTCGGCTTCCGTCTCCACACCGCCATCAGCAATGCCTGTAGGACCACGTCCGTGGTCTGGCGGCTCTGCATCGACCATCCGACGACACGCCGGGAATAAAGATCGATGACGACCGCCAGGTAGGCGAAGCCTTCCAGCGTCCGGATATAAGTGATGTCTGTCACCCAGGCCCGATCAGGGACTTCTACGTCGAACTGCCGGTCCAGCGTGTTGTCGACGACGACCGAAGGCTTGCCACCATAGCTTCCCGGCCGGCGCTTGTAGCCGATCTGGGCCTTGATCCCGGCCAGTCTTGCCAGTCGTGCAACCCGGTTCGGGCAACAGGTCTCTCCCTGATCAAGAAGATCATCGTGGAGCTTGCGATAGCCATAGACCTTGCCGCTGTCATGCCAGGCTGCCCTGATGAGCTCGGTCTGCCGGACATCCTCCTCCGCTCGCTTGCTCAGCGGGGTCTTCAGCCAGGCATAGAAGCCACTGGGTTGGATGCGCAGGCACCGACACATCGCACGCACCGAAAACAGCGGGCGATGCTCGGCAACGAACGCGTATCTCACTTTGCATCCTTGGCGAAATACGCGGTCGCTTTTTTTAGGATGTCGCGCTCCTCGGTGACGCGCGTCAGCTCCTTCTTCAGTCGTCGAATCTCGGCATCCTTGCCATCGTCGGCCGACCCCGCCGCCGAAAACCTCCTCTTCCACTCGTAGAGCGAGTGCGGGCTGACCCCGAGACGCTTCGAAACCTCCGCAACCGGATAGCCCCGTTCGGTGATCTGTGCCACCGCGTCCCGCTTGAACTCGTCACTGAAGTTGGCTTTGCCCATCTTGGCCTCCTTGCCTCAAAATTAGGGAAGAAGGCGTCTACGAATCTAGGGGCTATTCAACCAGCACGATCGGTGCACTGCGGAGTTCGAGTCACAAACTACACAATCTTGAGAACGAGCGAAGGATCGAGATCGCGTCTTCACTTGTCGAACGCTGCACTGTTTCGCCCGGAACAATCGCTATCGAACTCAATCGGCGAAGGACCAGTGAGTTTCTCGGAATCAGCCCTGATCTGATCGCCTCAATCGCCCTAGAAATCTCGTCCCCCTTCCAATTGAACCGGCGCGGGATCGAGACGAAGATCATCTCGGGCGCCCAGCAAGCCGCGCCGGACAAGACGCTCATCGAATTGCTCGGCAAGGCGCATCATTGGCTCGATGAGATCCGGGCTGGAAAATTCATGCATCAGATCTCGTCCGAGGAAGGCCGCAATGAGGATTATGTCCGCCTGAGGATCGAGTTAGCGTTTCTCTCTCCAAAGCTTCAGCAGCAGATTCTCGAAGGCACCCAGCCGCCGCATTTGACGCTGGCCCATCTGACCAAGGGTAGGATCCCGCTCGACTGGCAGGATCAGGAAAAGCTCTTCACCTAAGAACTTTGATCGAAGATACCCTGTTCTTTTCCCTGCTCCAAAACAAAGCGCGCAGCTTCATTCCGTCTAATTCATTGATCGAGTTCAGTGAATTGTCCCACGGCAATTCCGGCGATTCCGGAACTTACAAAAATCCCTGATAATTTCCCTGTTCGCAGGGAAATCCCTGACCGTACATTCCAGATTGGCGCTCAGAGACAAAGCGGGAAATCAGACAGTATTCTCAGGCCAACACACGTCTCAGCAGACACGTTGATCCGCCAAGCGACGGAAGTAACGGCACTTTTCCCTGGTCAACCGTGGATGGGGAATTGGAGCAGATGTGACTGGCGGAGAGAAAGGGATTCGAACCCTTGAGACGGTTCCCCGCCTACACACTTTCCAGGCGTGCGCCTTCGACCACTCGGCCACCTCTCCGCTCGGAACGACGGCTTGCATCGTCCGGAGACAGGGAGTTAGCGGGAACGCGGCCAAGACGCAAGTCCCCGTTGCGGTGTGGGGTGAAAAATGCCTGCTTTCGTGCACATGACGAAACCCGTTTCGGGTCTGGCAAAGTGTAATGTAGGCGCCGGGGCGGGCGTCGGTCGACCTGTGCGGGCACGGCGCCGGAATAGACGGTGTGGCTTTGCGTCGCGTGAAGGCGGGAAGTGAAACGGCATCGTCCCGAGTGTGGGGAAAGGCGCGATGCCTGTTCAAGAGTGTGCGGATCTGGCCAGGGCCCGTTGGCGAAACGCCGCAACGTCTTGCGGGTGCGGGGCGATGCATGCCAGAACAGCGGAACCGGCGGAACGGCCGGTGCGTGAGGGGCATAGGCGGCGTATGAAGTTCGTAGCGCGCGTGATCGGAACATGGCTTGTTGCGCTGTCGGTCATCCTTTTGGTGATCGACGGCACCAAGTCGCTGGCCGTCAATGCGTTGGTTTCGACATCCATCGGCATGGTCTGGAGCAACCTGGATGCGACGAGCTGGGAGGCTTTTCAGCAACTCGTCGTCGACTCTATCGCGCCTTATGGTCTGGCCAACCTGGTCCAATACGCCCTGGCGGTGCCGGCCTGGGTTCTGTCCGGCGTGCTCGGCCTGATCGCGCTTGTCCTTGGCCGAAAGCGCCGCAAGCCCGTTTATACCGATATTCTGTGAGGGGAGATTTTCGCATGCGCTTCGTGCTCGATGTCATCCGCGCCATGATCCGCATCATTGCCTTTCTGCTCATGCTCGCGGCTTTCGCCGCCATCTATCTGTTGGGCTATTCCATCACCGCCGGCGAGGGCAAGGTGAGCTGGGAACTGGGGCGGGTATGGTTCGAGGACGATCTGTTGCGGCCCTATCTCGGTTCGCCGAGCATTCAGCTCGTGCAGGCGTTTTTCGAGCGCAAGCTCGGCCTGTCGTTCCTGTGGGATCCGGTGATCACCACGATCCTCACCTGGCCGACATGGCTGGCCCTTGGCGGCGGCGCCGTGGTGGCGGTGATTGTTTCCATGCTCTTGTTCGCCGTCACCAAACGGAAAAAGCCGGAAACGGAACCGCGCTATTATTGAGAGGAACCGCCATGGTCTTTCACCGGAAACTGATGACGCTGCCGACGGTCGAAGAGGCCCTGCCGGGACGTCGGGAGGAAATGGCCGTCGCCGCCCGTCATTTCGTTTCGGGGGCCATGCTCAAGGGACCCTATCCGGACGGCAGTGAAACCATTCATTTCGGCATGGGGTGCTTTTGGGGCGCCGAACGGCTGTTCTGGCAGGTGCCGGGCGTGTTGGTGACGGCGGTCGGCTATCAGAGCGGACTGACGCCCAACCCGAGCTATGAGGAGGTGTGCACGGGGCGCACCGGCCATGTCGAGACGGTAAGGGTGGTGTTCGATCCGCAACAGGTGTCGCTCGAAACGCTGCTCAGGCTGTTCTGGGAGGAACACGATCCGACCGAGGGCATGCGCCAGGGCAACGACACCGGCACCCAGTATCGTTCGGCCGTCTTCACAACGACGCCGGAACAGGCAAGGCAGGTCGAAAAGAGCCGGGCACTTTATCAGGCGGCTCTGACGGCCAAGGGCAGGGGCGCGATCACCACCGAAATCGCGCCGGCCGGTCCGTTCTATTTCGCCGAGACCTATCACCAGCAATATCTTGCCAAGAATCCCGACGGCTATTGCGGTCTTAAAGGGACGGGCGTCAGCTGTCCCGTCGGCACGGGTGTCTCGGCTTGACCCTGTTCGACCGCGCAGCGTTCGAAGCGTTTGTCCTGTCATTGCCGGCGACCGGGATCGTCCATCAATGGGGCGATGCTTCGGTGGGCAAGGTTGGCGGCAAGATCTTCGCCATACTGTCCGACGTGGACACGGCGCCGCGCATTGCGTTCAAATGCTCCGACATGGCCTTCGCGCTTCTGCCCGATCTCGAAGGCATCAGTCCGGCACCCTATTTCGCCCGCGCCAAATGGGTGGCGCTCGGGCCGGATTCGGCATTGACCGAAACCGAACTCGCCGCCTATCTCGGCGCGGCACACGCACTGGTGGCGCAAAAGCTGACGCGGCAGGCGAAGGCGAAACTCGGGCTCGAAGCCTATCTGGCGACGCGATAGATCCGGAGCGCGCCGTCCGGCACGGGGACGGCGGTCAGCCAGTCGGGCACATCGCCGCTCTTGAAGCGTTTGGCCAGGGCGTCCGGCGCGTCCAGCCTGCCACCGGTGGAATCGAGAAAATCATCGCAGGAAACGATGAAATCGATGCCACGCCGCTTGAGGATTGCCCGTGCCGTGATTTCGGACCCGCCGAAGACCTTGAAACTGTCGCCGATGCCGTCGCTGTTGCGGTGATAGGGCGAACCGATGACCGCGTGCGGGGTCATCAAAAGGAGATAGGGTCCGAGATCGACAGGCGCGGCCAGCCGGGCCGGCGACAGGCGTGCGAGCGGTGCGAAGGCTTCGTTCGACACACAGGACCGGATCGACGAGCTTTCGAGTCCCGACTGGCCCGGCGACAGAACGGCGCTTGCACCAACAAAGACCACGATGCCCGAAGACAGAACCCAGCCAGCAACGAGCGCGAGCGTGGCCGGCAGTTTTTTTCGATCCCTTGCCGCAAGATAGGTCTGGCGTAGTGTCGCGATCAGCGCCACGCAGCCGGGCACGGCCAGAAGCGCGGCCAGTCTGACGCCGCGGATCTGCAGGAACAGCGACAGCACGGCGGCAAGAAGCAGCGTGGCGTAGGCCAGCCAGTCTTCCCAGGCCGCGTTGCGACGGGCATCCAGACGCAAGAGCGTCGTTGCCAAACCGATCAGGATCGGCAGGCTCGCCGCAATGGTGTAGGCGGGCAGGGTAACAAGGCTGATCCAGAACGGCTGCGCCTCGATCACGCGCTCGAGCCATGCGCTTTTGATCCAGGGATCGAGCCCAGCGAAGGGGCCGGCCGCACAGGCGGGAAAAAGTTCGGGAAGCACCGCGCCGACGAGCGCCGCACCGGCCAGGCCGGCGATCAGGCGGTGGCCCCAGGCCTTTCCCGGAAGCGGCAGGCGTGCAAGACCGGCAAACACTACCGCCACGGCGAAACCGGCCGTCACATAGACGATGGACAGGGCATCGCAGCGAACCGCGAACCAGTCCTGCGGTCCAGTCGCAATCAGGAAATGCGCCAGCACCGCAACGGCGAAACTGACGCCGAATCGCCAGAAGCGCGGTGCGAAAGCCGCATCGATGACCCAGCCGATTCCGAAGGCAACGATTGCGGCGACAATGATCGGCAGTGTTTCCGCTCCAATGGCGAGCGAGGTGGCGGCGGCGATGCCGGCCCAGATGGCCGCCTTGTTGCTTTTCCGGCCGGCCAGCGTGGCGTTGGCCAGCCACAAGACAAGAACGGCCTGGACATTGTGATGATCGATGCGGCCGGGTTCGAATTCCGAAAAGATCGGCAGGCTCAGTCCCGCAAGAACCAGCGCGACCAGAGCATTGTCCGGTCCAACCAGCCGCCGCGTCAACTGGACGGTCAGCGCAAGCGCCGGCAGGAGCCAGATGAGCGGCCAGACGAACAGGGTCAGGCGTTCCCCCTGACCCGGCATCAGGATGCCAAAGAACGAAATGAGCCAACACAGCGGCAGATCGATCAGGCGCGACCAGTGGATCTGCGCGCCGAAAGGCGTGTCGAGACGGTGTTCGACGTGATCGAACCAGTTCTGGCCACCCATCAGGTCGCGCACCACCACGAGCCGCGTTGCATCGTCCGTATCGACTAAAAGAGCGAGCAGATCCTTGTTCCAGGCACGCATGACGAGCACCACCACAAGCAGCGCCCAGGCCAGCGCCACCAGGGTGCCGGGCCGGGAAAGAAGTGCTTTGAGACGGTTTAGCTGCGCAATCATCGGCAATGGCGAATCAACGGAAGCCACCATGCTTGGGCAAACCGTGTTAAGAACAGTTGAAGCCGCGCTGGCGACGACGAAACACGGTGTCCCGGCGGCTTCGACACCAGTGAGAATCATCAAGATTTTGGCGGAAGCGTTGCCGCTCGCCCATTCTGACCGGCATGGGCGAAGGGATGGGAGAAAGCGATTCCGCCAAAGCGGATTTGTTCCGGAAACGGCGGCGGTCGAGGCTTTCTCCGGCGCGGTTGGCAACTGTTTTCCCAACACGCGCATCCCGCGCAGGACTGTGCTACACTCGACGTCAAAAATAGGTTTGTCGGCTGTTCTTTGTCGCTTGCCGACGGGAGTTTTGTCATGCCGCGCTGGTTTCCCGCTCTTGGTGCACTCGTTCTGAGCCTCGGCGTATCCGGGTGCGCGACGCTGACCAGATCGCAATGCGAAACCGGCGACTGGCACCAGATCGGCATGAGCGACGGCTATCACGGCTATGCCGGGGACCGGTTCGACCGGCATGTCGAATCTTGCACCCAATACGACGTAACGCCCGACCGGACGCTTTATCTCGCCGGATACAAAGAAGGCCTGACGTCCTATTGCCGCCTCGAACGCGCCGTTTCCGAAGGCGAGGCGGGCAATCCCTATCATCAGGTCTGCGATGGCCAGATCGGGCTGAGCTTCGGCCGTGTCTATCTCGAGGCCCACGAAGTCTTCGTTTTGAACGACGACATCCGCGATATCGAAGCCGATATCAGAAGCCTTGTTCACACGCTTCGCTCGCCCGAGCTCTCCCCGGAAGAGCGAAACGCGACGGGCTGGCGCTTGCAGGAGCTTCAGAACCAGTTGTTCAGCAAACAGGTTGCGCTTATCGCTCAGCAGACAAGGCTCAACCGTATCCTTGCCAGCGAGACCGAACGTCTCAAGGCGCTCGGATTGACCGCATGAAAAAAGGGGGCCGGAAAGGCCCCCTTTTCGATCGTCGTTGCTAAGGCGCGATCAGCCCTTGGGCTGGGGGATCATGCGCAAATAGGGCTTCAAGGCCTTGAAACCGCCGAAGCGTTTCTTGGCTTCTTCGTCGGATACCGAAAGCGAGACGATGACGTCCTGGCCCGGTTCCCAGTTGGCCGGCGTGGCGATGGAATACTTGGCGGCGGCCTGCAGGGAATCGATGACGCGCAGCACTTCGATGAAGTTGCGGCCGGTCGACGGCGGATACTCGATCTTGAGCTTGATCTTCTTGTCCGGTCCGATGACGAACAGCGCGCGGACCGTGGTCTTGGCGTCCGAATTGGGATGGATCATGCCATAGGCGGTGGCGATCTTGCCATCGGGGTCGGCGATCATCGGGAAGTTGAGGGCCGTGCCTTGGGTTTCCTCGATGTCACCCACCCAGGCCTTGTGATCCTCAAGGGAATCGACGGAAAGGCCGACAACCTTGACGCCGCGCGTGTCGAACTCGCCCTTGAGCTTGGACGTGTAGCCGAGTTCGGTGGTGCACACCGGGGTGAAATCGGCCGGATGCGAAAAGATCACGGCCCAGTGACCGTCGATGAAATCGTGAAAACGAATCTTGCCTTCGGTGGTTTCAGCTTCGAAATCCGGGGCAGTGTCGCCGATAAGCAATGACATAGAAATCTCCTTGTCGTGATGCTTCCCCTCCAAGGGGAATGGGTATCCCCCATTATATGGGTATCGCGACCGCCTCGTGCAGAGGGGAAACCAACTATTTTTTACTTATTCTAATCTGCGTGCGGTAATCCGTTTCACCGATTGCACTTTGCACAAAATGGCGCGTGCCGCGCACGCCAGGGGCCGCTGTCTCTTTTCGGTTGGTATTGGTCCCTCCGGATAAAAAAAGAGGCCGCCGAAAGGCGGCCTTTTTCGTGCTTGACTACTTTTTGCCGTTCTCGGGCTTGCCGTCGGCCCAGACCGCGCCGGTACCGGCCAGCGGTACGACGGAAAGCGACATCTTGGCCGAGCCCTCGTTCACCTGACGCGTGTGCGCCAGATAGATCAGGGCGTCGTGCTCCTTGTCGTAGAGGCGGTTGACCACCAGCGATTTGAAGATCAGCGAGCGCTTTTGCTCGAACACTTCCTCGCCATCCTTGTCGAGGGCGATCTTGGAAATGGTGATCGGTCCGGTCTGTACGCAATCGATCGAGGAATTCGAGGGGTCCTCGAACCAGTTGCCCTGTTGCAGCCTGTCGATCAGGGAGCGGTCGAAAAAAGCGACCTCACAGGTCACGCCCTCGACCTTCGGATCCTCGATCGCCTCGATGACGATGTCGTTGCCGATCCAGTCGACCCCGACGCGCCCGATCTCTCCGGCATGGCTCGGCTGGGTGCCGACGATAAGGCCGGCGGAAAAGGTGACGATCATGGCGGCGGCCAGGAGTGCGAACTTGTTCATGGGCAAAATCTCTCGCTTCGAACTGGCCAACACATGGGAAGTGTTCAGCCCGGGCGCAAGGCGTATGAAACCTGTTTGTCGGTCTTGAAATCCGTAAAGAAAAACCCCTCCCGGCATCGGAAGGGGTTTTGAAACGGATGCCGATGCCGGCCCGGACCTATCTGGTCGCGTCGGCCAGCTCGGTTTCGGAGGCGACGACCTTGCCCAAAAGTCCGTAGGCGATGGCTTCGTCGGTATTCATCCAGTAGTCGCGTTCCATGTCCTTCTCGATCTTTTCGAGCGGCTGGTCCGTCGCTTCGGCGAACAGCTTGTTGAGCCGGTTGCGCATGATCTCGATCTGCTTGGCCTGGATGGCGATATCGGTGGCCGAGCCGCCGACCCCACCCGAGGGCTGATGGATCAAAAAGCGCGTGTTGGGCATGCAGAAACGGTTCTTTTTCTCGGCGGCGATGAAGATCAGCGCGCCGGCGCTTGCGACCCAGCCCGAGCCGATGCAGCGGACTTCCGGCGTGATGAAGCGCATGACGTCATGGATCATGTCGCCGGATTCGACATGGCCGCCCGGCGAGGAGATGAAGACGTTGATCGGCGCGTCGCTGTCGGCGGAAAGCGCCAGCAGCCGTTCGACCGTCGCGCGCGCCACCTTGTCGTTGATGCGTGCCGGTGATCAGAACGTGCCGCTTCTTGAACAGCGTTTCCTCGACAATCTTTCGAGGGCAGGGCCTGGAGATTCTTCCTTGTCCGGCTTGTCGTCTTCGTCGTCGAGGCGGCGTAATCGAACCCAATATCGAGGCTCATCTGGTGCAATCCTTTGAACGTCGCGGTTCTGACCGCGAATCGCGTTTCTGGCGCCGAACGCTAATGCGCACGTCGGCCCCGCAAGGCAAATTCCGTCCAGTGTCAGCGGTTGGTGCGCTCCATATCGGTGCGCTTGATCCGCTTTTCCACCATGCGGATGACAAGTGACAAGGAAATCGTCATCACGAGGTAAAGAAACGCCACGATGTTGTAGGTCTCGAAGAACTTGAAGCTCGAAGCGGAAAACACCTTGCCCAATTGGGTGATGTCCTGCACGCCGAGCGCCGAGACCAGGGCGGAATCCTTGATCATCGAGACGAAGTCGTTGCCATAGGGCGGCAGGATGATGCGGAAGGCCTGCGGGCCGGTGATCAGCCGGAAGATGTTGCCAGCGTTTGAGCCCGAGCGACTGGGCCGCCTCGATCTGGCCCGGGATCGACCGCTTCGATGCCGGCCCGGAAGATCTCGGCCAGAAAGGCGGCATAGGCCAGCGTCAGGGCGATGATCGCCCGCCAGGTGAAATCGAGATGCCGTACGCTGAGCTCGGGCAAGACCCCCTCCAGCCCGATGGCATTGACCGTGTCGTTATAGGCGGAAACGAACCAGGGCGCGCCGACAAAGGCGATGTAGAACAGCATGACCAGGATCGGGATGCCGCGCACGATCTCGATGTAGAAGGTGGCGATTTCCCTGAGGATCCGCGACCCCGACTGGCGCATCAGCGCCAGCGTCAGCCCGAGGATCGAAGCCAGGAAAAAGGCGGTCAGCGTCACCCACAGCGTCGTCAGCAACCCGAGCTCAGGGCGCGGAAAATGGTCGCGTAATCGCTGTCGACGCTGATCCCCCAAAGGATCAGGACGCCCAGAAGCGCGATGGCGAGCAGCCAGAAGGGAATTTCGCGCCGGGGCTTGCCCGGCCTTGTCTAAGACGTGGACATGAGGTGGGGCCCGCGGCTTATCCCCTTTTGGGATGCCGCGGAGCCTATCCATTGGTCAAATGGGGCTTACTGGTTGTACTCGTAGAGCCACTTGGTGTTGAGCGCTTCGAGCGTGCCGTCTTCCCTCATCTGTTCAAGGGCGGCATTGACCGGGCCGACAAGGTCGGAACCGGGGGTGAAGATGAAGCCGAATTCCTCGGTTCCGAGGGGCCCGCCAATGAGTTTGAAGGCACCCGGATTGGCGCCGATATAGCCCTTGGCCGAGGTCTGGTCCATCAGGACGGTGTCGACATCGCCCGATTTCAGCGCCTGCACGCTCGCCCCGAAGGTCTCGAACAGCTTGATGCGCGGATTGGCTTCGTCGCCGTCGAGCATGTCATAGACCGCGACGTAGAAATTGGTCGTGCCCGGCCTGGGCGCCGACCAGAAGGTCGGGATCAGTGGCGAAGTCTGGCGGCGTCGCCGAAACGGCTCTTCATCGGCACGGACCAGCATGAACTGCTGGCGAGATCATATAGGGCTCGGAGAAATCGATCTGGGTGGCTTGCGTTCGTCGGTGATGGTGATGCCGTCCATGCCGACATCGAACTGGCCGTCGCGTACCGCCTGGATCATCGTGTCCCAGCTGGCGAGCTCCCAGTCGACCTTGGCGTTGAGGCGCTTGGCGATTTCGTTGAAGGCGTCATATTCCCAGCCGATGCCTTCGCCGGTGGCCGGGTCGGCGAAATTGAGCGGCGTATAGGCGTTCTCGGTGACCGCAACGATGCTCTTGCCGGCAAGATCCGGCAGATCGCCGGCATTGGCGGCGGCGCCGAACGACAAGGCGGCAAGCCCAGCGAGGGCGAATTTGGCAAAGGTATGCATGAGGCAGCTGTCTCCCGGTTCTCTTAATGAGGGTCTGGCCGGAAGACTAACGATTGTGTGAACGCTTGCCCAGAACGAAACGGCGGCGCCGGTACGCCGCCATACGGTTTTTTGAAAAATGTCCGCCTATTTGAGGTCGAACCGGTCGGCGTTCATGACCTTGACCCAGGCGGCGACGAAATCGGCGACGAATTTTTCCGAGTTGTCGTTCTGGGCATAGAGTTCGGCATAGGCTCTGAGGATCGAATTGGAGCCGAAGATCAGGTCCAGGCGTGTGGCGGTCCATTTGACCGTACCGGTCTTGCGGTCGCGGATTTCGTAGGTGTTTTTGCTGATCGGATGCCAGGAATAGGCCATGTCGGTGAGGTTGACGAAGAAATCCGTCGTCAGCGCACCGACCCTGTCGGTCAGAACGCCATGCGCCGTTCCGCCGTGATTGGCGTCCATGACGCGCAACCCGCCAACCAGCACCACCATTTCCGGCGCCGTGAGGCCCATCAACTGGGTCCTGTCGAGCATCAGCTCTTCGGGGGAAACGACATAGTCCTTCTTGAGCCAGTTGCGGTAGCCGTCGGCCAGCGGTTCGAGCACCGCAAAGCTTGCCGCGTCGGTCATCGCATCCGTGGCGTCGCCCCGGCCCGGCGCGAAGGGCACGGAGATGTCGAACCCGGCGGCCTTCGCCGCCTGCTCGATGCCGACGCCGCCGGCCAAAACGATCGTATCGGCGATGCTGGCGCCGAACGCATCGGCGATCGGCTCAAGGACCGACAGCACACGGGCAAGCCGTGCCGGCTCGTTGCCCTCCCAGTCCTTTTGCGGGGCAAGACGGATGCGGGCCCCATTAGCGCCGCCGCGCATGTCGGAGCCGCGATAGGTGCGGGCGCTGTCCCAGGCGGTCGAAACCATGTCGGAAACGGAAAGCCCGGACGCGGCGATCTTCGCCTTGAGCGCGGCAATATCATAGGAAGTGTTGCCAGCCGGCACCGGGTCCTGCCAGATCAAATCCTCTTTCGGCACGTCCGGTCCGAGATAGCGGACCTTCGGGCCCATGTCGCGATGGGTCAGCTTGAACCAGGCGCGGGCGAAGGCGTTCCGGAAAGAATCCGGGTCGGCCATGAACTTCTGGCAGATCTCGCGATAGACCGGGTCCATCTTCATCGCCATGTCGGCGTCGGTCATCATCGGATTGTGGCGCTTTGACGGATCGGAGGCGTCGAGCGGCTTGTCGTTTTCGGCGATAGCGACCGGTTCCCACTGCCAGGCCCCGGCCGGGGATTTTTTCAGTTCCCACTCATGGCCGAACAGCATGTCGAAAAAGCCCATGTCGAACCGGGTCGGGTGCGTGGTCCAGGCGCCTTCGAGCCCGGAGGTGACGGCGTTGGCCGCCTTGCCGTGCTGGTTGGGGTTGGCCCAGCCCAAACCCTGCATGGTGACGTCCGCCGCTTCCGGATCGGGGCCGAGTGCGCCGGCATCGCCATTGCCGTGGGTTTTGCCAACGGTGTGGCCGCCGGCGGTCAGCGCGACGGTTTCCTCATCGTTCATTGCCATGCGGGCGAAGGTCTCGCGCACCTGCGCCGCCGTCTTCAGCGGATCGGGCTTGCCGTTGACCCCTTCGGGATTGACGTAGATGAGCCCCATCTGCACCGCGGCCAACGGGTTTTCCATGGTCTCGGGTTTTTCGACATCCTCGTAACGGCCGTCCGAGGGGGCGAGCCATTGTTTTTCGGCGCCCCAATAAGTGTCGATTTCCGGGTGCCAGATATCGGCGCGCCCGAAGCCGAACCCGAAAGTCTTCAAGCCCATCGATTCATAGGCGACGGTGCCGGCTAGAATGATGAGGTCGGCCCAGGAAACCTGGTTGCCGTATTTTTTCTTGATCGGCCAGAGAAGGCGTCGCGCCTTGTCGAGCGAGACATTGTCCGGCCAGGAATTGAGGGGCGCGAAGCGCTGGTTGCCCGTACCGGCGCCGCCGCGGCCATCGGCCAGCCGGTAGGAGCCCGCCGCATGCCAGGACATGCGGATCATCAGCCCGCCATAATGGCCCCAGTCGGCCGGCCACCAGTCTTGGCTGTCGTGCAACAGGGCGCGCATGTCGGCTTTCAGCGCCGCGAAGTCGAGCTTTTTGACTTCTTTCTGGTAGTCGAAGCCCGGGCCCATCGGGTCGGTCTTGGTGTCGTGCTGATGCAGGATGTCGAGATTGAGGGCGTTGGGCCACCAATCCATCACGGATTTGCCGGAGGCGGTCATGCCGCCATGCATCACCGGGCATTTGCCCGCAGTCTCGGTTTTGTCTGTCATGATCTGTCTCCGTGCGTCTGCCGCCGGTGGTTGAACGCGGCCCTCAGGGCCGTTTTCGCGAAGCGACAATAGGGCCAGCCACTTTCATATTCCAATTGATAAATATGTGATGTATTGATAAGTTGAGCATTATGATTGACCTGACTCTTGAGGCAGTTGCGCTTTGCGCTTGCCCTTGCCGATAGCGGCCATTTCGGCCGGGCGCCGCCCAAGCCTGCGGCGTCACCCAGCCGGCGCTTTCAGCCAGCAGATTCGTCAGCCATCGAGGCAGGGATTCGGCGTCAAACTGTTCGAGCGCACCACGCGAGACGGTGCGGCCGACTCCGTTCGGACGCGAGTTCCTCGACCCGCGCCGCCCGCGTCGTTGCCGCCGAAACCGATTCGCTTGTCGGCTTTGCCCAGAGTCCCGAACGGCCGGCCGGCGCGTCCCCTGCGCTTCGGGCATGATCCCGACCATGTCGCGCCCTATCTGTTGCCCGACATTCTACCCGGCACTCCAGACATGCGCTGCCCGATGTCGGTCATCGTGGCGCGTGAGGCGCAGCACCGACACGACTGCTTGCAGGGTCTCGAAAACGGCGAGATCGATCTGGCCCTGATCGCCACCGAGCCGCCCGCCGGCAAGCGGCGCATCTCGTCGAAGCGCCGCTTTTCGCCGATCCGTTCGTCCTTGCCGCCCCGCGCCGCATGCCGGCGTTCTCGACCCGGTACAGCTTTCGCGAACTTGCCCAAGGAGCGCATTCTCCTGCTCGACGAGGGTCATTGCTTCCGCGATCAGGCCATCGACGCCTGCGCCTTAAGCGCGACAGCCGACGTTTGACGGAAAGCTTCTCGGCGACGTCGCTGTCGACCATTGTCGAATTCGTCGCCAACGGGCAAGGGATCACGCTGTTGCCGGCGATCAGCCTTCAGCAAGGAAGCCGCCGACCGCCGCATCGCCCTCCACGAACTGGAAGCACCCGGCGCCGGCCGACTGCTGCGGCTGGTCTGGCGCGAAGACACGCCGTTTGGCAAACTGTTCGAGGAGATCGCCGAGGTGATCCGTGACCTCGGCGAAACGCGGTTGGCCGAACCGATCGGCGGATAGGTGAAAGGCCCCGCAAGGGCCTGAGAGAAAGGCAAAACCTCTCAATTCGTCATTCTCGGGCTTGACCCGAGAACCCATCAGGCAACGTCAACGAGCGGCAGATGTCACGTCCGCCACTCACGCGGCGATCAGGTTATGGGCCCTCGGGTCAAGCCCGAGGGTGACGACGCGGTGCGAGGGGAAAAAGACCGGCCCTTACGTCCGCTCCCGCGTCTCCAGGAACTGTAGTTTCGGCCATTCCTTCTGCATATGGCCCAAAAACCAGCGCTCGCGCACCGGGATCACACTGCCTCCCCTTGCAGGTCGAGCAGTTTCGCATCCCACACTTCGTCGGCCAAAGCTGAAACCATCCCGCCTCTATAGACGAACTGCTTTGTCTGTCCTGCCTCAATAAATCTGGTTTCATTCTCCATGGGAGCATAGCCGGATGACGCGTAGACATCGGGGTTGACGGCAAAAAGTACCGCGAAATTGATGTGCTGCTCGATTAGCAACCGGTGGGCCTCGGCAATCAGCGTACGTGCAATGCCCATACGTCTGAATTCGGGCGCAACCGCAACATCGCCCAGCAGACCAATTCGCCTCTCCGCGCCGTCGATCAACACAGTGCGAATGTAGATCGCAACATGCGCAACGACTTGTGCAGCGTCCATGCCCAGCACCAGTTTCCACGGCTTGGTTTGCTCACAGGAATCGCCATCCGTGTCAGGAAAAGCCTGCAGGAGAAGAGCTTTTATCCGCTGCTGAAGATATGCCGATTCACTCGGCGTAACCGAGAGCGTGTCCATTGCCACACCACGTCCGGACAGTGTTCTTGCCTAAACCACCAAGAGGCAATTCGAGTAGACGCTCATCCTGTGGGTCTCGCAACCTGGGAAGAGGCTGGAGGTTCTGCAAACAAACTACGTCCGCTCCCGCGTCTCGAGGAACTGCATTTTCGGCCATTCCTTCTGCATATGGCCCAAAAACCAGCGGTCGCGCACCAGAAAGACCGGGGCGCCGGTCCTGTCCTCGGCGATGGTGGAACGGTTCTTGGCGATGAAGCGGTCGACTTCGCCCTTTTCGTCGGAATGAAGCCAACGGGCCGTTTCGATGCCGAAGCTTTCGGTGACGATCGGCACGCCGTATTCGTTGTCGACCCGTGAGGTCAACACGTCGAGCTGCAGGTTGCCGACGACGCCGACGATCCAGTCCGATCCAAGAATCGGACGAAAAACCTGGGTCACGCCTTCCTCGGAAAGATCGGAAAGGGCCTTGGACAATTGCTTGGCCTTGATCGGATCTCTCAAAAGGACGCGACGGATGATTTCCGGGGCGAAATCGGGAATGCCGGTCACCATGACCTCGCGCCCTTCGGAAAGCGTGTCGCCGACCGAAAGCGTGCCGTGGTTGGGAATGCCGACCACGTCGCCGGGAAAGGCCTCGTCCGCCGTTTCGCGTTCGCGGGCGAAAAAGAACATCGGGCTGGCGACCGTGATGTCTTTCTTCTTCTTGACGTTCCTGAGCTTCATGCCGCGCCTGAAGGTTCCCGAACTCAGGCGGACGAAGGCCACGCGGTCGCGATGGTTCTTGTCCATATTGGCCTGCACCTTGAACACGAACCCGGTGACATCCGGGTTGTCGGGGTCGATCGGCGCGGGCTCGGCCGGCTGGGGCTGCGGCGGCGGCGCCCAGCGCGCCACCGCGTCGAGCAGGTCCGGCACGGCGAGGCCGCGGATGGCGGAGCCGAAAAAGACCGGCGTCAGGTGACCGGCGCGATAAAGCTCAAGGTCGAATTCCGGCAACAGGTCGTGCGCCAGTTCCAGCCCTTCGAAAGCGCGGGCATAGTCCTGGTCCTCGAAACCGGCCTTGGCCTGGTCCTCGAGCTGATCGAGGGTTTCGGGCACCTCCTCGCCATGGGCGCCGATCACCTTGCCGGTCCTCAGATCGAGCACGCGTGCCAGGGAGACGCCCATGCCGACCGGCCAGTTCATCGGGGTCACGTCGAGGGCAAGGGTGTTGGCGATTTCGTCGAGGATTTCCAGCGGATCGCGCCCCTCGCGGTCGATCTTGTTGACGAAGGTGATGATCGGAATGTTCCGCAACCGACAGATCTCGAAAAGCTTCAAGGTCTGCGCTTCGATGCCGCGCGCCGCATCGATCACCATCACCGCCGAATCGACGGCGGTCAGGGTGCGATAGGTGTCCTCGGAAAAATCGGAGTGGCCGGGCGTATCGAGCAGGTTGAAAGTCAACCCGTCGCGCTCGAAGGTCATCACCGACGAGGTAACCGAGATGCCGCGTTTCTGTTCGATCTCCATCCAGTCCGACTGCGTCCGCCGCCTCTCGCCGCGCGCCCGAACCTGCCCGGCGAGCTGGATGGCGCCCGATGCCTTCAAGAGATGCTCGGTCAGCGTCGTCTTGCCGGCGTCCGGATGCGAGATGATGGCGAAGGTGCGGCGTGTTTCGTATAGGGGGGACATATCGAACTCATGAAAAAGCGCGCTAGCGCATGGCCCTTTGTGGGCCCGAGGTCAAGGGCTAGCCCTTTTTCGCCACGACGAGATGCCCGGGCGAGGGGGCCTTGTCTTCGTCGCGCACGTTGATGTCGTCGAGCGAGAGCACAGCGAACCCGGCCGCATCGAGCGCTGCGCGCAGATAGGTTTCGGCATGCAGGAAACGCTGGTTGCGGCCGACGGCATAGCACAGATCCGTGTTCCTCTCGTCGAGTTTCTCGGTCGAAAAGGCAAGAACGCCACCCGGCCGAAGCATTTGGGCGACGCCCGAAAACAGCGGTTCGACCGCGCCGAGATAGGGCAACACGTCGGCAGCGGTGACGAGATCGAACGGGGCTTCGTCATTGTCTTCGAGAAAACCGACGAGTTCGCCGGAATAAAGCCCGTTATAGACGTCCTTTTCCTCGGCGATATCGACCATGGCTTCGGAAATGTCGATGCCGATGATCTCCCCGACGATATCGCGCAACGCCTCGGCGGCCAGCCCTGTCCCGCAGCCAAGATCGAGCATGCGCGCGAAATGGACAAAGCCGAGCGTATCGAGTCTTTGCCGCGTGAGGTTCGGCACGTCGTAATGAAGCTGGTCGACCAGGATCATCTCGAACGTGTCGGCATGTTGGTCGAAGAGCATCTCGACATAGGCCGGCGGCGCCGTTTCCGGTACCGGACTTTCTCCGAGCGCGGCAACGCGCACTGCGATGCCGCCCGGATCGTCCGGATCAAGCGCCAGCGCCGTGCGATAGGCCGTAACAGCACCGGCGATATCGCCCGCCTTTTCAAGCTCGAGCCCGCGGTTATAGGCTTCGGCCAAGGCGTCTTCTTTATCGTCGGAATGGGTCACGGCCGGTCCCCGGGTGCTTTGTTCACGAAAACGGCGCAGCCCCGTATCTTCGGGAATGCGCCGCCTGTGCCTGTCCTATGCCTGCCGGTCGATGCCGGCAAGTCCGGTGTGGCAAGTCCGGTGTGGCAAGTCCCGCTCAGGTCTCGTCGACCACCTCGGCCTCGACCATGTTCTTCTTGCACGATTCGATGCAGTTCTTGGCGCTGGCCTTGGCGGTATAGAGTTCGGATTGCACCATCGGTTCGCCGTTCGAGGCGATGAAGACGACGTGGAACTGGCCGTCCTTGGACTTTTTCATCTCGAAACGATAGCCGGAGCCCTTTTCGTCGGCAGTCAAATCGACGACCGCGGCGTCAGCGACATGTTTTTTGAGAGAATCGATACAGTTCTTGGCGCTGGCCTTGGACTTGTAGCTCTCCGACCACACCATGATTTCTGCATTATAGAGGAACTGGACGCCGAACTGGTCGTTCTTGCGATCCACGATCTTGAATTTATACGCCATTTTTCGGCCTCCCGTGAAATAGTCCGATTAAAAGTACTGGTTTTTACCTTTTTGGGAAGGGGCGATGCCGCTTGATCGACCAGCAGGCCTTGCATTTTCGGTGCATTTCTCCCAAATAGCGCGCGGGAGGTTGGCGGCGGACGTGTCCCTCGCCAACCGGGTCAGGTCCGGAAGGAAGCAGCCCTAACGAGTTTCGACTCGGGTCGTTGTCAGCCTCCTTTTGTCTTCCTCTTCTCGCCGCCTCTTATGGGCGGCATTTTCAATTCGGGCGGGACAAGCTGCCAAGCCTGTTTTCTCCGAAGGCCAAGACCGCTAGTTTGCCCTCATGCAATCAAGCGAATCCCGAGTAACAGTTATAAAGGCGGGTGGCTGATGGACGACCCCCACAGCCCCTATGTCGTTCTGGCGCGCAAATACCGGCCGCTGGATTTTTCCTCCCTGATCGGCCAGGACGCCATGGTCAGGACGCTGACCAATGCCTTCGCGGCGAACCGCATCCACCATGCCTTCATCCTGACCGGCGTGCGTGGGGTCGGAAAGACCACGACCGCCCGCATCCTTGCCCGCGCCTTCAACTATGTCGACGAGACCGGACCGCACCCGACCCTCGATCTCAAAAAGGAAGGCGAGCATTGCCGCGCCATCATCGAAGGCCGTCACGTCGATGTGCAGGAGATGGACGCGGCGTCCAACACCTCGATCGACGACATCCGCGAAATCATCGAATCGGTGAAATACGGACCAGTTTCGGCGCCGTTCAAGGTCTTCATTATCGACGAAGTGCACATGCTCTCCAATTCCGCCTTCAACGGCCTGTTGAAGACGCTGGAAGAGCCACCGCCCTATGTGAAGTTCATCTTCGCGACCACCGAGATCCGCAAGGTGCCGGTGACCATTCTATCACGCTGCCAGCGTTTCGATTTGCGCCGCGTGCCACCCGACATCATGACCACCTATCTCGAAACCCTTCTTGAAAAGGAGGGGATCGAAACGGAGCCCGAGGCGCTGGCTATGGTGGTGAGGGCCGGCGAAGGCTCGGTCAGGGACTGCCAGTCGCTGCTCGATCAGGCCATCGCCCATGGCGGCGGCAGGATCGCGGCGACGGATGTCCGGGAAATGCTCGGTCTGGCCGATCGCTCGGTCGTCATCGATCTGTTCGAAAAACTGATGAAGGGCGAGATCGCTTCGGCGCTCGACACCAATCGCGCACTTTACGACGCCGGCGCCGATCCCGCGACGCTTCTTACCGATCTTGCCGATTTCACTCATCTTGTCACACGGCTGAAACTGGTGCCCGGCGCGTCCGGCGACAGATCCCTGACCCCGGACGAGCGCGCGCGTGCGCCGGAACTGGCCGAAAAGCTCGGCATCCGCGTTTTGACCCGGACCTGGCAGATCCTGACCAAGGGCATCGAGGAGACCAATCGCGCCGGCAATGGATTGCAGGCTGAGGAGATGGTGCTCATCCGCCTTGCCTATGCCGCCGATCTACCGACGCCCGACGAGATCATCGAAAAACTGAGGACGACCCCGGCCGAGCCGGCGTCTTCCGGGACGCCGCCGTCGCGTCCATCGGGTTTTTCGGGGGGCGGCGCCGCGCCCTCCGGCCTGCGCGTGGCGACCCGCTCGCAACTCGATCCGGCACCGCGACCGGAGCTGCCGCCGGTTCCAAGCGCCACCCTCACGGTTCCCCAGCCGCAAAGCTTTGCCGATCTGGTGGCCCTGGCCGCCGAGAAACGCGACCTTGCCATCAAGCATGCGCTTGAAAGCGATCTGCGGCCGGTCAGTTTCGCGCCGGGTCGCGTCGAGGTGCAGCTGACCGAACGCGCCGATCCGAATATCATTTCAACGCTCTCGGCACGGTTGCAGCGCTGGACCGGGCGCAACTGGATGGTGACGGTCAATTCCCGCGCCGACGCCAGTCCGACCCTTGCCGAAACCCGCAAGGCCGCGGAACGGGCCCGCGACGACGCCGCGCGCGACGATCCGCTGGTCAAAAAGATCATGGAAACCTTTCCGGGTGCACGACTGGTCGATATCCGCCTGCGCGACGACAGCGCAATGGGTGAACTACCGCCGCCCGACCCCACCGATTTCAGCGACGAGGAAGACTGATGCGCGATCTGATGAGCCTGATGAAAAGCGCCGGCGAATTGCAGGAGAAAATGACCGCCCTGCAGGAGGAACTGAAAACCGAAGAGGCGACCGGAACCTCCGGTGGCGGCCTCGTCTTGGTTACGCTCAACGGCAAGTTTGATTTGACGGCGATCGATGTCGACCGGGCCCTCGTTTCCGATGGCGACAAGGGCATTATCGAGGACCTGATCATCGCCGCCCATGCCGACGCCAAACAGAAAATGGAGGCGAGAATGGCCGAGCGCATGGCCGAGCTGACCGCCGGCCTGCCCATTCCGCCCGGCATGAAACTACCGTTCTAGAGCGCTGCGGTCACCCTTGTGGTGAACCTGTCGATCCAAAAGGGCGGGGTTACGGTCCCTCGTTTTTCGACAGTCTCAGGATGAGGAACTTCACGTAAAGGCATCCCGATGTCCCAGTCCTCCCCCGAAATCGAACAGTTGATCCAGTTGATGGCCCGCCTGCCGGGGCTGGGGCCGCGTTCGGCGCGGCGTGCGGTCCTGCACCTGATCAAGAAGAAGGAAAGCCTGATGGCGCCGCTTTCGGCCGCGCTCGACAGGGCGGTCGAGACGGTCACGGTCTGTGAAATCTGCGGCAATATCGACACCCATTCACCCTGTTCGATCTGCGCCGATCCGCGCCGCCGGGAGTCCGGCCTCCTGATCGTGGTCGAGGACGTCGCCGATCTCTGGGCCATGGAGCGGGCCGGTTCGGGCGATGTCAGCTACCACGTTCTCGGCGGCGTATTATCGCCGCTCGACGGGGTCGGGCCCGAGGATTTGACCATAGACAGACTGGTCGGTCGGGCATCGGACTTCTCGGAAATCGTCTTGGCCGTCAACGCCACGGTCGAAGGCCAGACCACGGCCCATTACATTACCGACCGCCTCGCCGGGCTTGACGTCAAGATCACCCGGCTCGCGCACGGCGTCCCGGTCGGCGGCGAACTCGACTATCTCGACGAGGGCACGCTGACCCAGGCGTTGAAGGCGAGAACGGTGTTTTAGATCAATGAGTTGCCGTTCTCGCTACTCAATATCCCACACACTGCAACGTCATCCTCGGGCTTGACCCGAGGACCCATGACCACACCTCCATTCGAAAAACAGTCGTATCCGCCGAAAGGCAAGTGAGCATCTTTTTAAGGTGTATTCGTGCTCGCCGCATGGGCCCTCGGGTCAAGCCCGAGGGTGACGCGGCGTGTGGGGCCAACGCCTACAAAAGACTCGCGCCGCTCGCGTCGTCTCCGATCTGCTTTTGTCCGTCCTCCTCCCCGCCGCTCTCGCCCTCCCAGCCGGCGGGCAGGGACTTGGAGGTTTTGGCCCCCAGGTCCTTGAGCATTTCGACCTGACGGATGACGCCGCCGCGTCCGGTCAGTTGCGTCTGGGCGTCGGCAAAACTCTTCTGGGCACGATCGAGCGAGGTGCCGAGACCGTTGAGGGTGGTGGCGAACCCGGCGACCTTGTCGAACAGCAGGCCGGCCCGGGCGGCGATCTCCTCGGCGTTCTTTTCGCGTTTTTCGGCGTCCCACACGGTTCTGACGGCCCTGAGAACCGGCATCAGCGTCGTCGGCGTCGTCGGCATGACGCCGTTGGCGAATCCGTATTCGAGCATCTGGGAATCGGCCGAGATGGCGGCTGACAACGCCGCCTCGATCGGCACGAACATGATGACGTAATCGAGGCTCGATCCGGCACGGCGCTGGTAGTTCTTGTCGCCGAGCGTTTTGACATGGGTGCGGACCGAGGCGACGTGATCGGCCAGGTGCCGCGCCCGTTCGCTCTCGTCTTCGCAATTGGTGAAGGCTTCGAAGGCAGTCAGCGACACCTTGGAATCGATGATCAGCACGTCGCCATTGGGCATGAAGACCTCGACGTCCGTCCGCACGCGCCTGTCGTTTTCGTCCGTGTGGCTTTTCTGGGTGCGATAATGCTCGCCGTCTATCAGGCCAGAGCGTTCGAGAATGGTCTCAAGAATCATTTCGCCCCAGGCGCCCTGGGTCTGGGCGCTGCCCTTGAGGGCGCGGGTCAGGTTGTTGGCCTCGGTGGTGATTCTGAGGTTGGATTCGGCCAGCGCCCGGATCTGCTCGTTCATCGCGGCCCGGTCGCGTACGATTCCCGCCTGGAACTCGACGATCTTTTCGTTGAGCGGCTTTAAAAGCGTGTCCACCTGCTCGCGGTTCTGCTTGGAAAAGGTGGCACTGTTGGTCTGAAGGATGTCCCCGGCGATGGCCTTGAACTGTTCGGTCATCTGCTGGCGCATCGCCTCGGTGCGCTTGAAGCTTTCCTCGGCCTGCTGGCGCTGTTCGGCCATCTGTGCCCTGAGTGCGGCGGCCTGAGACCGGATGTCCGAATTTGCCCGGCGTTCCTCTTCGAGGCGCGTTTCCAGGTCCTCGATACGCTTGTCGCGATAGGCCACCTGCTTGTCGAAATTCTGTTTGAGACTGTCGGCTGCGGCATGCCCGCTTTGTTCGATCTGGCGGCGGCTCGATCGCAACGACAGGATGGCGAAGACAAGGCCGATCACGACGAGACCGAAGACGAATCCGGTGCCGACCAGCACCGTGCCGGCGGTGATTGGGTAACCCGAAATAAAGAATAAAACCGATTCCATGTGCCGAACTTAGCCGATTCGGATCGGTTCGGAACGAATCAGAAACGGTTCTTTGCACCTCTGGAGCGGCAGGCGAAAAACGGACTTGCGGGTTTTCGCAAAACCGCCGCGACCGCTAAAGACTGGATTCGGGCAGTTTGACGCAATCAAGACGCCCGATATTCCAGACAGTCACGGAGTTGACCCCCGCGGTTCGAAGCGCCATATCAGGGGCAATCACTTCAAGAGACGAACCTATGGCCTTACGACACATCATCACCCTTCCCGATCCGCGCCTCAAGGCGATCGCCGCGCCGGTCGCCGAGATCACCGACGAGATCCGGACGCTGGTCAAGGACATGTTCGACACCATGTACGACGCTCCCGGCGTCGGTCTGGCGGCGACGCAGCTCGGCATCATGCAGCGCGTTGTCGTCATTGATGCCGGCAAGAACCAGGGTGCCGGCCAGGTCGCCAACGAGACCAGCGAGAACGACCAGACCGAACCCGACCCCATCGCGCTGATCAATCCGGAGATCCTGTGGACTTCCGAGGAGACCAAGCTGCACGAGGAAGGATGCCTGTCTATTCCCGAGTACTACGAGGAAGTCGAACGGCCCGATCGCGTACGGGTGCGCTATATGACGGTAGAGGGCGAAACGGTCGAGCGCGAGGCCGACGGGCTGCTTTCCGTCGTCATGCAGCACGAGATCGATCACCTGAACGGCACGCTGTTCATCGACCACCTCTCGCGCTTGAAGCGCGACCGCGTCATCAAAAAGTTCCAGAAGGCGGCAAAGCGCGCTGGCTGAGGCCGACGCGCCCCGGGGAGTTGACATGCGCATCATCTTCATGGGCACGCCGGAATTTTCAGTGCCGACGCTTGTCGAACTGGTGGCGCGCGGCCACGACATCGCCGCCGTCTACACAAGGGCGCCGCGTCCGGCCGGGCGCGGACAGGATTTGCGAAAATCGCCGGTCCATGTCGCGGCCGAAGGGTTCGGGCTCGAGGTCCGGACGCCGCGCAATTTCAGGGATCCGGCCGACATCGCGGCTTTCGAAGGCTTGAACGCCGAACTCGGCGTGGTCGCGGCCTACGGGCTATTGCTGCCCAAAGCCATTCTCGACGCGCCGGTTCACGGCTGCCTCAATCTGCACGGCTCGGCCCTGCCGCGCTGGCGCGGCGCCGCCCCGATCCAGCGGGCCGTGATGGCGGGCGACAAGACCACCGCCGCCATGGTCATGAAGATGGACGAGGGGCTCGATACCGGCCCGGTCGGGCTGATCGAGACCATCGAGATCGGCGAAAACATGACCACCGGCGCGCTTCACGACATCATGATGGTTCGCGGTGCCGATCTCATGGCGCGTGCCGTCGAGGCGCTGAGCCGCGATGCGCTCAGTTTCACCCCGCAGGTCGAAGAGGGTGCGACCTACGCCAAAAAGATCGAAAAGGCCGAAACGCACATCGATTTTTCCCTTTCGGCGCGTGAGGTCCATAATCGCATAAGGGGCCTTTCGCCCTTCCCCGGTGCCTGGTTCGAACTGGAGCTTGCCGGCAAGCCGGTGCGCATCAAGGCGTTGCTGAGCGAGATGGCTCAAGGCGCGGGTGCGCCGGGCACGGTGCTCGACGAGGCGCTGACGATTGCCTGCGGCACCGGCGCGGTGCGGTTGATCAAGGTCCAGCGCGAAGGCAAGGCGGCGATGAATGCCGGCGATTTCCTGCGCGGTACGGGGCCATTGACCGGCCGGATCGCCCGCTGAGCGATGCCGCGCTACAAGCTCATCATCGAATATGACGGAACCCCATTCTGCGGCTGGCAGCGCCAGAAGGGCCAGCCTTCGGTGCAGCAGGCGCTGGAAGAGGCAATAGCCGGGTTTTCCGGCGAAACCGCAACCACCCAGGCGGCGGGGCGCACCGATACGGGCGTGCATGCGCTTGGTCAGGTGGCCCATTTCGATCTCGAAAAACCCTGGGATCCGTTTCGTGTCGGCGAGGCGATCAATTTTCATCTAAAGCCCGCCCCGGTGGCGGTGCTGTCGGTCGAACGGGTCGATGAGAGCTTCGAGGCACGGTTTTCGGCCAGGGCGCGGCATTACGAATACCGCATCCTCAACCGGCGCGCACGGGCCGCGCTCGCGGCGCATCGCGTCTGGCACGTGGTACAGGCGCTCGATGCCGGGGCCATGCATGCGGCGGCCGAGACCGCGCTCGGGCAACACGATTTCACCACCTTCCGCGCCGCCGAGTGCCAGGCGAAATCGCCGGTCAAGACGCTCGACAGGCTCGACGTCAGGCGCGAGGCGGACGAAATCGTCATCACGGCCAGCGCCCGCTCGTTCCTGCATCATCAGGTCCGCTCGCTGGTCGGCTCGCTGAAACTGGTCGGTGAAGGCAAGTGGCGAATTGCCGATTTCAAGGCGGCGCTCGATGCCGCCGACCGCGCCCGCTGTGGCGCCCTGGCCCCGCCCGACGGGCTCTATCTCATGCGAGTCGATTACTGAGCTGCGGGACGGTGTCAGTTTTGTCTGGAGGTATTGGGGCTTTTCCGCACTAGGCTGTATCGACACTCAGGATTTGGAGCGCGGTATGTGCGAAAATCGCCCAGTGCCAGGAATAAGGGCGCAGGAGGATTGATATCCTTCAAGCCCTTTTGACGCCGCAATGAGCGATTTTGGCCATATCCCGAAGGGACGCGGCGTCTTTTCGCCCTGAAAGGACTTTGTGCCTCTTGTGGTGATCACACCACGGCACGTCCCAAAGTCCTTTCAGGACAAAAATCCACTCGCGCCGCGCCCGAAACCTGAATGTCGATACAGCCTAGACCCCAACCGAGGTGCCGGGAAAGAACATGCCGAACGTTATCAGCCCAACCAGAACGGCGGCGAACTGTCCGGCCAGAAACGCAGCGATCTGCCAGCCGTTGAGGGTGACGATCAGCCGGCTGATATTGATCTCGATATAAAGAATGAGAATGCCGAGCGGTACCGCCAGAATGTCGCCCGGCACGTGCACGAAGACCAGCACGACCGAGACCAGCGTCATGTAGAAACTGGCCCAGTTGTCGGCAACAACATAGGGCATCAGCCCGTCCAGGCGTCCGAATTGCCTCAAAACCAGCGCGGCGAATCCCACCTGAACGAGAAACAGGAGCAGGGCCAGCATGATGTTCTGCCAGGCGGGACCCATCGAACCGGACGGATCGACGAGATAGGGCAGATAGCCGTTGATCATCAGGGCGATGAAGAAGGCGGCCATCGAACCGGCCAGACCGCCGGGGCCGAGGTCGAAAAAGCGATGGGCGTCGCGACGTCCCGCAACCAACGCGACGATCCCGCGTCCGGCCTCAATTGCTTCTTCGATAAAGGTCATCACGAACCTGGTCTGGCGTTCAGGGTTGACGCATGAGTGGGCATTCGGCGCGCGAAAATCAAGGCCGGCCGGTCCGGAAAGCGTCCCCGGCCGGGTAATTTCCCCTCAGGCGCCGAAAAAGGCGCCGATATAGCGGAGATAGAGTCGTGTCAACATGTCGAGGTCGGCAAGGGCCACGCGTTCGTCGGTCTGGTGCATGGTTGCGCCGACAAGACCGCATTCGACCACCGGACAATATTTTGCAATGAACCGGGCGTCGGACGTGCCGCCGGTGGTCGAGTGTTCCGGCGCGGCGCCGGTTTCGGCGACGATGACCGCATCGAGCTCGGCCACGCCCTCGCCTTCCGGACAAATGAAGGGAAAGGCGCCCGCGACCGGTTCGCTAAAACTGAGCGTGCAGCCCTCAAGATCGACGGTTTCGAGTTTTTCGGCGATCCAGGCCTTGAGGCTTTCGGCCGACCACAGATCGGAATAGCGGATGTTGAACCTGAGCTCCGCCCGTTCGGGAATGACATTGCTGGCCGTGTTGCCGGTATCGAGGCTGGTCAGCACCAGACGGGACGGCTGGAAATAGTTCGTTCCGTTGTCGAGCGGGGTTTCGGCCAAAATCGTGGCGATACGTGTGAGCGGGGGCAGGGGATTGATCGAGCGCTCCGGATAGGCGGAATGGCCCTGCACGCCCTTGAGGGCAATCCGGCCGTTGAACGAGCCGCGTCGTCCGCTTTTTAGCCGGTCGCCGATCTTTTGGGCCGAACTCGGCTCTCCGACGATGGCGAAATCGAAGCGGTACCCCTTGTCGTCGGCCCAGGCCATGACGCGATCGGTGCCGTTGATCGAATCGGCCTCCTCGTCGCCGGTGATGACGAGAGAAACCGTACCTTTGTCGGCGCTGGTATCGGCGATGGCCTCGGCCAGGGCGGCACAGAAGGCGGCAACGCCGGACTTCATGTCGACCGCGCCGCGTCCGTACATGACATCATCGACGATGTCGGCGGAAAACGGCGGGTGCGTCCAGTCGTCCGCATTGCCCGGCGGCACCACGTCGACATGACCGCCGAACAACAGGTGTTTTCCGCCGGTGCCGCGCGTGGCGAACAGATTGTCGACCGGATAGGACCCGTTCCCCGAAAAGGTCAGGCGCGTGCACGTAAAGCCCAACGCGGTCAGGAAGCGCTCGACCACGTCAAGCGCGTCTTTCGCCTCCGGGGTAACCGAAGGGCAACGGATGAGGTCTGACAAGAGCCGGGCAGCCGGACTGGATTGAAGGTTGCGCATGGTACGGATGCCCGTTTCTGGTTCAGGATGCGGCGCTCAGCGGGTCGGGCCCGTAGGCGTTGGACCCTTCATAACCCTTGGGAAAGCCGAGCACCACCAGAAGGTGGAGCGCGAAGAGACCAACACGTCCGCCCCGTCCGGTAATAATCCACCTTTTCGGAAATGCGACGACGTTGGGCTGGCCTTGTGAGATTTTCCAGCACCGCGAACAAAACGGCGCGCCCCTTTGGAAAACGGGGACGCGCCGCGTGAAAAACCGTTTTGACCAGGTTCAGCGGTTCTGGTCGCGGATGGATTTCAGGATGTCCTGGATCGAGAACAAGACGATCGCCAGCTCCATGGTGATGCGCCAGACGACGATGGAGATCACGCCGCCGATCAGCGCCACGAGAAAGCCGAGGCCGCCGCCGCCGTAATTGCCGGCCGCCAGGGAACCGAGTGCGCCAATGATGGCGAACAGCGCGATGAGAACCAGTCCGACCCAGTAGATGATCGTGACCAGCTTGGGAAAAAGGAAGTCGTCGAAATTGAGAAAGGACCGCAGCATGAAAGCCCCCTTGAGTTACGGCCGAAAAACGCGTTTGAACACAACAAGAGTGCGGCCCGGTCAGGGGGCTGTCAATTCATGCGGCGTTATCCCGTACCGACTTGACGAAGCGGTTCTGTCTTGTCAGTCGCGCAACAGATCGTTGATCGAGGTCTTCGAGCGGGTCTTGGCGTCGACGCGCTTGACGATGACGGCGCAGTAAAGGCTCGGACCGGGTTTGCCGTCGGGCAGGGGCTTGCCGGGCAGGGAGCCGGACACCACCACCGAATAGGGCGGCACGCGGCCCATGAACACTTCGCCGGTCGCGCGGTCGACGATCTTGGTCGACTTGCCGATGAACACGCCCATCGAGATGACCGAGCCTTCGCCGACCACGACGCCCTCGACCACTTCGGAACGGGCGCCGATGAAGCAGTCGTCCTCGATGATGGTCGGGCCGGCCTGCAACGGTTCGAGCACGCCGCCGATGCCGACGCCACCGCTGAGGTGAACATTGGCACCGATCTGGGCACAGGACCCGACCGTCACCCAGGTGTCGACCATGGTGTTTTCACCCACATGCGCCCCGAGATTGACGAAGCTCGGCATCAGCACTGCGCCCTTGTCGATGAAGGCGGAGCGGCGGACGATGGCGCCGGGCACGGCGCGGAACCCCGCAGCGCGAAAACGGGCCTCGTTCCAACCGGTGAACTTGGACGGGACCTTGTCCCAATAAAGCGTGCCGCCCGGACCGCCGGGGATTTCTTCCATATCGTTGAGTCTGAAACTCAGGAGCACGGCCTTTTTCAGCCATTGATTGACCGTCCATGTGCCGTCGGCCTGCTTTTCGGCCACCCGCGCCTTGCCGGAATCAAGCAGGTCGAGTGCGTCCTCGACGGCCTCCCGAACCGGTCCTTTGGTCGCAAAACCAAGCTCGGCGCGCGCTTCGAAGGCGGTTTCGATGGTCTGTTCGAGATCTGATTGCGACATGGCTTTTTCCATTGATGTGAAGGCGCCGGGACATTACCCCCGGTCACTTTCCTGTCAACCGTGTCGCTCGCCACGTGGTCTTAACCTAACTCCGTCAGGATAAGCGTTCCGACGATGAAAAAAGGACACCCAGAATGTCGCGCCGCAACAACCATTCTCCCCTGCGCAGCTCGGCGCAGGATATCGCTGATGTGCGCCGCATTCCCGTCACCCCGCAGACGCAGTCGCCCGCCTATCGGCTCGCCATCACCGATGAGGATTTCCTCCAGGCGTCCGAAATGCGCGGCGTCCGGTTTCAGCTCGAGTTCATGAAGACCGATCTCAGCTTGCGCGAAAAGGGCATCAACTCGACCGTGGTCCTGTTTGGCGGTGCCCGTATTCCGGCGCCGGGCGAGGAACCGCACGCGGCCAAGACCGAAGCGGCGCGTAAGAACCTCATGGCCAGCTCGCGCTATTACGAGGAGGCACGACGTTTCGCCCAATACGCCTCGCTGACTTCGAAGAGTCATAAATACAAGGAATACGTAGTGGTGACCGGCGGCGGGCCGGGCGTCATGGAAGCGGGTAATCGCGGCGCCGCTGAAATCGGTGCGCCCTCGATCGGGCTCAATATCGTTCTGCCTCACGAACAGGCGCCCAACCGCTTTGTCACGCCGGAACTGTGCTTCAACTTCCACTATTTCGCCGTACGGAAAATCCATTTCCTCATGCGCGCCCGCGCCGTCGCCATCTTTCCGGGCGGGTTCGGTACGCTCGATGAATTCTTCGAGACCGTGACCCTCATCCAGACCGGCCGCATGGACCGCATGCCCCTGATCCTGTTCGGCAAGAGCTTCTGGGATCGGGCGCTTCATCTCGAAGTGCTCGAAGAGGAAGGCACGATCTCGCCCGGCGATTCCGATCTGTTCAGCGTGGTCGACACGGCCGAACAGGGCTGGGACGTCGTGCGCCGCTTCTACGATCTGCCCGAAGTGTCGCTGACCCGGCTGGCATAAGGCGCGCCGCTTTTTCGGCGCTTTCCGGCTTGTCCTTTCCCGGTTGTCACGGTGAAAGCATCGGGCGTTTTGATACAGTCAAGACGCCCGGCTCAAGCTGTCATAGCGCGTCCGGCGGCGTGCCCTTGAGCACCAGCGGCAGGCCGGCAACGGTGAAATAGGCATGGGTTGCGATAAAGGCGACGGCCTGGTTGAGCCGTCCGGCATGATCGCGAAAGGAGCGGGCGAGGGCATTTTCCGGCACGATGCCGAGGCCGACCTCGTTGGAGACCAGCAAAACCCGTGTGGTTTCAAGCGTGGCCAGCGTTTCGACGAGCGTGCCGGTCTCGACCGTGATGTCGCGCTTGTTTTCTAAAAGATTGGACAGCCACAGGGTCAGGCAGTCGACCAATATGACATCGAAGCGATCGCTGGCCGTCAAAAGTGTTTTGGCGAGATCGAGCGGCTCCTCGATGGTGGTGAAGTCCCGGCTCCGCGTCGCCCGATGGATCCGGATGCGTTTCGCCATTTCCGCATCCCTTATTTCCGCGGTCGCCAGATAGGCCGGGCGTTGTCCAAGCCTCAAGGCCAGCGACTCGGCCAGTGCGGTCTTGCCCGAACGTGCACCGCCGGTAATGAAGATATGTCCGGCTGCCATGGTATTCGACCTTTTCGGAGCGTTTGCGGAACAAGTGGATACTGGTTATCCGTCAGGAAACGCGACCACTCAAGACGTTCGGGGCGCTGCGTCGTCAAACGACAGGCCAACGGAGCCGGACCGGCGTTTTTTTCGGCGTCCTTTGGGACGTGATGTGCGGATGAGCGAGAGAGACGCCGGGACAGGGGATCAAACGGATCCGAGGGTCACGAGGGTCTTTTCCCGTAACGGGATTGGCTTTATGGTCCGGCCCAACTCGGCCGGATGTCCAGGCCTCAGGACGACAAGGGGAGCACGAACCGGTGCCCAAATACTTTATCGGCGTCGATGGCGGCGGCACCAACTGCCGCATACGTCTTTGCGACGAAAATCTGACTATCCTGGCCGAGGCGGCGACGCGGAAATCGTCCAACCTGCAAGTGCGTGGGGGCGACGCCGCCTATGAGGCGGTGACCGACCTTATTGCGGCGGTTTTCGACAAGGCCGGCATTGATCGGTCCGAGTCCACAAAGGCCGCGGCCTGTTTCGGCATGGCCGGCGGTCGCATGACATCGGCACGCGAAGCCTTCCAGAAACGCAGCTTTCCGCTCGAGAACCTGATTGTTTTCGACGATATCGATATCGCCCGTGCCGGCGCCCATGGCGAAGGCGATGGCGGTGTCATGATCGTCGGCACCGGTTCGGCCGCCATGGCGCTGGTCAGGGGCAAGCGCTATCAGGCCGGCGGCTGGGGTTTCAACGTCGGCGATTCGATGTCGGGCGCCATTCTTGGCCGCGAACTCCTGCGCCGCGCGCTGCTCGCTCATGACGGGCTCGAACCGAAAACGCCGTTGACCGAAGCGGTCATGGCCGCATTCCACGCGAGCGGCGACGAGATGATGGAGTGGTCGTTCAAGAACGAGACCGCGCGGGCGGAAGTCGTCAAGGAACTGCCGCCCGGTGTCGAGCCGACCCATCCGGTGCCGGCCCGCCCGGTCGATTACGGCGCCTTTACGCTTATGTTTACCGAATATCTTAAAAAGGGCGATCCGCTGGCTGAGGAACTGTTGCGTTTCGAACTTGACGCCATCGCCCAGTATGTCGACTGGTTCAAGCGTTGCGGCACGACGTCCATCGCTATTGTCGGTGGCTTCGGACACGCGATCATGCCGCATATCAGGGCGCGTTTTGGCGAGATCATCATCGAGGAGGAGCCGGTCTCCCTCAGTGGTGCCATCACGCTTGCCCGGCAGCACTTTGGTAATTGACGTAAAAAAGGGTTCCGGCAAACCGTACCGGCAGGTCCGCGTCTGAGGGGACGGATTTTGGCCGGCGTTTCGTGCCTATGAACGAAAAGGACGAGTGCGCTTTCATGCGTCCCGTCTACTTTCCCATGATTGAGGAGATATGAGACGTGGCTCGCATCGTTCCCGTTCCCAGCTTCGATTATGTCGTTTTCGGCGCCACCGGCGACCTGACCCGGCGTAAGCTCATCCCGGCGCTCTACTATCGTTTCCGGGCCGGCCAGATCGATGAAAATTCGCGTGTCATCGGTGTTGCCCGTTCGGCCTGGGACGACGCCAGAATGCAGGATGTGGCGCGTGCGGCGGTCACGGAATTCGTCGATCCCGCCTATCAGGACGAAGCGACGATCGAAAAGTTCGCCTCCCAGTTTTCCTATGTCTGCAACGATGTAACCAACAAGGACAACTGGGCGGATCTCAAATCCCGCCTGCGTGACAACGAGACGATCGTGCGTGCGTTCTATCTCGCGGTTTCGCCGGATATTTTCGAGCGCATCTGCGAATACATCTCCGAAACCGGGTGCTGGCGTCCTTCGGCCCGCGTCGTGCTCGAAAAGCCGTTGGGGCATAACCTTGCCTCGTCCCAGGAAATCAACGATGCCGTGGCCAAGGTCTTCAACGAAGATCAGGTCTACCGTATCGATCATTATCTCGGCAAGGAAACCGTCCAGAACCTTCTGGCCTTGCGTTTCGCCAATGCCCTGTTCGAGCCGATCTGGAATTCGACCCATATCGACCATGTCCAGATTTCGGTGGCCGAAACGGTCGGCGCCGGCACGCGCGGCTATTATGACGAATCCGGCGCGATGCGGGACATGATCCAGAACCATATCCTGCAGCTTTTGTGCCTGGTCGCCATGGAGCCGCCTGCGAGCGGCGAGGCCAACGCCATGCGGGACGAAAAACTCAAGGTCCTGCGCGCCCTCAAGCCGATCACGGGCGAGACGATTTCGAGGGTTTCCGTGCGCGGACAATATCGCGGCGTCGCCTCGGAGACGGTTTCGGTCAAGTCCTATCAGGAGGAGCTGCCCCCCGAGCGCAAGGGCTCCAGGACCGAAACCTTCGTGGCCCTCAAGGCCGAGATCGAAAACTGGCGCTGGGCCGGCGTGCCCTTCTACATCCGTACCGGCAAGCGCATGGCGGCCAAGCTCAGCGAAATCGTCATTCAGTTCCGGCGTATTCCGCACTCGATCTTCGGCAATCTCGATGTGCCGCCCGCGCCCAACAAGCTCGTCATTCGCCTGCAGCCGGACGAAGGCGTCAAGCTGTTCATGATGATCAAGGACCCGGGGCGCGGCGATATCCGGTTACACGAAGTCAGCCTCAACCTCTTTTTCGCCCAGACTTTCGAAGATCGCATGCCGGAAGCCTATGAACGGCTCCTGCTCGATGTCATCAGGGGCAACCAGGCCCTGTTCATGCGGCGCGACGAGCTGGAAGCGGCCTGGAAATGGGTCGATCCCATCCGCGAGGCCTGGGATTCATCGTCCGGTTCGCCGCAGCCCTATATCGCCGGCACCTGGGGCCCGACCGGCTCGGTGGCGCTCATCGAACGCGACGGACGTACCTGGCACGAGGAAGGTGATTACTGATGCTGTTACGGCGCGACAACCCCGATCGCGATGCCCTTGCTGCCGCGTTTGCGACTGAGGTGGCAACCGAGCTTGGCCTTGGCATCAAGAACAAAGGCATGGCCGTTCTGGCCGTGTCCGGTGGCACCACGCCGGCGAAATTCTTCGAAGCTCTGTCCCGGCACGACCAGATCGACTGGTCAAGGATCGTCGTCACCCTGGTCGATGAACGTTGGGTCGACGAGACCTCGGAGCGCTCCAATGCGGCGCTGGTTCGCCATCATCTGTTGCAGGGCGCAGCCTCGGCGGCCCGTTTCGTGCCGCTCTATTCCGGGGGTGAGACGCCCGATGCGGAACACCTGGCCAAGACCAACGCGCGGCTGGCCGACCTGCCGGAAACCTTCGACGTGGTCGTGCTCGGTATGGGCGGAGACGGGCACACGGCCTCGTTCTTTCCCGGCGGCGACACGCTTGACGAGGTGTTGTCCGATCCCGGTCCCGCGTTGGCATTGTCGGCGCCGGGAGCGGGCGAACCGCGCGTTACCCTCACTCTGCCGCGCCTTTTGAAGACCGAAGCGCTTTATCTTCACATCGAAGGCGATCAAAAGGCCCGCACGCTGGAAAAGGCGCTGGGCGACGGCTCCGTCGCCGACATGCCGGTCCGCGCCGTACTGAGGCAGACCGAAACGCCGGTCACGGTCTACTGGTGCCCGTAATCGGGCGTCATCGCCGCGCGTAGTTCAGGTCCGAGAAACGGGCGTCGCGGCCGTCATAGACGAGAAGCCGGCCGAAAAGCGGCGTGCCGATCCCGGTCAGAAGCTTGATTGTCTCCATGGCCATCAAGGTGCCGATCACGCCGGTCACCGCTCCGAGCACGCCGACCGCCTCGCAGGAGGGCAGGGCATCCGGATCCGTTTGCTCGGGATAAAGGTCGCTGAAACGGGGCCAGGATCGTCCGGCAGCGTCGGCGAGATGCGGGGCGAAAACGGTCACCTGCCCGTCAAAGAGCGACACGGCGCCCGCTACCAGCGGTTTTCGTGCCAGCTCGGCGGCATAAGCGATCACCGCCCGCGTCGCAAAAAGGTCAGTGCCATCAACGATGACATCGTGTTTCGCCATCAGATCCGGCCCGTTTTCGGCATCGATGGCAAAAGGCAGGGCCGTCACCGCAAGGCTCGCGTTGAGCCGGCTGGCAAATTTCGCGGCACTTTCGGCCTTCGACGCGCCGAGACGGGATTCATCATGCACGATCTGGCGTTGCAGATTGGAAAGCGCCACATGGTCGGGATCGGCGATGGTGATCTGTCCCACGCCGGACGCCGCCAGATAGGCGATGACCGGCGAACCGAGCCCGCCGGCGCCGATCACCAGCACCTTGCCGGACTTGAGCCGGTTCTGGGCCGGCGCGCCGAAGCTCTTGAGCACGAGATGACGGGCGTAGCGGCGGCTTTCGTCGGGGGTGAGGACCATCAGGAGCGTTCCCGGGACAAAAAGGAACCGGTTCTCCGTTCGGGAACGCGAGCCGTCGTGACGTGAGCTTTGTTTCGCCGTGTCATGAAAAGCGGAACGAAACCTAAAAACCGACTTGCGATTTGGCGAGCGCCACGGCGATGAAACGCCGGTCTATGCCTTCGAAGCCGTGGGCATAAACGGAGATGATCGCCAGGGCGTGTGAAATATCCGTCGCGCCGAACGGGGCATAGACCGAATAGATGCGGTAATCGGTCGGACAGCCGCGCGAGCGCGGCAGCACGCCATCACGGTGGATTTCCCGGGTCGGGCCATAATCGGTGAGTTTCAGAACGAAGCCGACCGGCTCGTCGTTGAACCAGTCCGCACAGGGCGAACCGGCCGTGGTCGGATAGCGTTCGAGTTCGAGCGTGTTGAGGCCCTCGGTGATATCCGGCTGATTCGGCGTCGGCAATCCGAACACAAGTTCCTTGCCGGTAATGCCCGGCTCGCCATCGCCATTGCTCGCCAGTTCGTGCGCCGGCACGTCGACGGCCAGATCATCGAGTCGCGCTTTGGCGTCCTCATAGGCTTGGGTGCGAATGGCGCTGAGGCTTGCGTCTTCGCTCTCGGCAACGACCCGGATGGGCGTTCCGACGACCCAGTGATCCTGGGCGATGTCGATGACGTAGATCGAGGAATAGGCGAAACCGGATCCGTCCTGGATACCGAATTCCTCGAAGGCGAAATACCTCAAATTCTGCGAATAGCCGATCGGCACCATCAGGGCCGAATCGGCAGCGACGGCCGGGCCGACGCCTGAAGCGATCGCCAGGCCGGCCAAAAGAGCCGGAATCCATTTCATCAGTCTAGCTGCCATGTCCCGTCGATCCGAATCCGCCGGCGCCCCGCGCCGTGTCGTCCAGTCGTGCCCGCGCTACGAAAAGCGGATGCGTGACGGGCGCTATGACCATCTGGGCAATACGGTCGCCACGGCGGACGTCGAATGCGGACTCGCCGTGATTGATGAGGATTACCTGAACCTCCCCGCGATAGTCCGAATCGATGGTACCCGGCGCGTTGAGCACGGTCACGCCAAATTTCACCGCCAGTCCGGAACGTGGCCGGATCTGCGCCTCAAAGCCCTCGGGCAGCGCCATGGCGAAACCGCAGGGAACAAGCCTGCGCTGGCCCGGCCGAGCGTCACGATTTCGTTCTCATCAAGCGCGGCACGCAAATCCGCGCCCGCCGAACCGGGCGTTTGTAGCGCCGGCAGCTCGATGCCGGCGCCATGGGGCAGGATGCGAAGCCCGATTTCAAGCGCCGTATCAGTCAAGTTCGATGAGGGCATAGGAGTTTTCGGGCAGATCCATTGTCTTTTCGAACAGATCGGAAAAGGCGATGTTGATTTCGGCGCTCTTGGCGTCATCGCTGAGGGTCATGTTGGTCTCGACAACCTTCGGGCCGGAGACGCGTATGGTGATGGCGTGTCCTTCGAACATCTGCTTGATCATCGCCTTGACCTGCGGGTCGGTATCTTCGCCATCGCCGCTATTGTTGAATTCATCGGCGATCATGCGGGTGGGGAAGTTGATCTTGACCCGGTTCGGCGCCACGAGTTCGATGGTGGGCTGCGGCTGGTCTTTGTCGCCGGCGCCCATGATTTCGGCGAACGATCCCTTGAGCGTTTCCACGCAGGTGATACTGGTTTCGTTCTCGATGATCTCGGCGCTGTCGTTGCAGAACTCGGAATCGCCCGATTTCAGGTCGGCAAGCGAAACCATGTCCTTGGATAGGGTGGTCGAGGTCGTGACCAGCGCTGTGTCGGGACCGGTAATGGCGACTTCCATGTCGACATCAAAACAGCCGGCCAGCCCGGTTGCGGCAAATAATACTACGGCAGTCTTGAAAAGGTGAGAGAATTTCATGGTTTCATCTTTCCGGTAATTTGGTTCGTAACCTATGGGGAGGACTGGTTAGGAGCAAGCGCCGGCGCAAGACTTTGACATCTGCATTAACCAAAAAGAAACGGACTGCCCCCTCGGAGCGGTCACCAGAGCCGCCAGACCAGCAAACCCAGCATTGCGATGAGGGCGAAAAGAAGCGTCGGCAACACGCGTGACGGCTTGCGCGGCGTCATCGCGTCCTGTTCGGCTCTGACGAGCAGGCGCTCGCCACGCTCGGCGAGATCCGGAAGGCGGGCGAGAAAGCCGGCAAGGCGCACGCCATGCTCGCGCCATTCCTCCAGCCGCCCGATCGGGCCGGCCTGACGCTTGAGCCAGTCGCCGACCACCGGCTCGGCAACGGTCCAGATGTCGAGATCGGGATCGAGATCGCGCGCCACGCCCTCGACCAGCACCATGGTCTTTTGCAAAAGCAACAGCTCCGGCCGCGTCTGCATGTGGAAAAGCTCGGTGATGGCGAAAAGCTGCCCGAGCACCTTGGCCATGGAGATGTTGCGCGACGAGCGCCCGACCAGCGGCTCGCCGATGGAACGGATGGCCAGGGTGAATTCCTCGATCGACTGGTCGGCCGGCACATAGCCCATTTCGAAATGGCGCCGCGCGATCATGGCGTAATTGCGGGTGATGAAGCCGTAGACGATCTCGGCCAGAAACCGCCTTTCGCCGTGACCGATCCGGCCCATGATGCCGAAATCGACCGCCGCCACGCCGCCGTTTTCAAGGGCGAACAGATTGCCCGGATGCATGTCGGCGTGAAAAAAGCCGTCATGGATGGCGTGCCGCAAAAAGCTCTGCAACAGATGCGCCGCCAGGGCCTTGCGGTCGATACTGGAGGCTTCGACCGCCTTCCGGTCGGTCAGGGGGATGCCGGTGATCCAGCTCGTGGTCAGCACGTTGGTCGCCACCTGCTCCCAGTGCAGTTCCGGCAGGACGAAATCGGCATTGTCCTTGCCGTTTTCGGCGAATTCGGAAATCGCCGCCGCCTCGAATCTCAGATCAAGTTCGAGCCGCGCCGAATGTTCGAGCGTTTGAACGACGACGACGGGCTTCAGCCGCCTGAGCGGCGGAATGAGACGCTCGGCCAGCTTTGCCCCGGCGTAATAGCTTTGAAGATCGCGCTCGAACCGTTCGGCGATACCGGGCCTCAGGATCTTGACCGCCACCTCTTCCACCCGGCCGTCGCCGAGATCGAGCGTGGTCTTGTGCACCTGAGCGATGGACGCTGCGGCGATGGCCGGCCCCAGTTCGCCGAGCGCCTCGGCCCTCTTGCCGAGCGCCTTTTTGACCATGGCCTCGGCCTCGTCGGTCGGAAAGGGCGGCATGCGGTCCTGCAGGGCCGACAGGTCGGATGCAATCTGGATGCCGACGATGTCCGGACGCGTCGCCAGCGACTGACCGAACTTGACATAGGTCGGCCCCAGCCTGTTGAGGGCGCGGGTCAGGGTTTCCACCCGTCCGCTCTTTCTGACGGACCCCCGCTCGATCAGCCGTGCCAGCCTGATCGCCACGCGCGCGCCGTTCGGCAGGCCGGAGGTGTCGACAAGCGAAAAGGCGCCTTCGCGGGCAAGCACGAAACCGGCGCGTACGAGCCGTGCATAGGCGAAAAGAACCATCGTCTTTATCCCCGGATTTTCCAGCCGCCATGAAGGGCGGCGATATTGCCGGACAGGGCGTCATGGGTCACGCGGCTGAACCCGGCCGCCGCGATCATGCCGGAAAATGTGGTGGCGTCGGGAAACTTGCGGATCGATTCGATGAGGTATTGATAGGGCTGGGCATCGCCGGTGACGATCCTGCCGGTCGGCGGAATGACCCAGTCGGAAAACTTGGCATAAACCGTGTCAAACCCGGCGATATCGACATTGGAAAATTCGAGGCACAGAAACCGGCCGCCGCGTTTCAATACGCGATGCGCTTCCTTCAACGCCGTGTCGATGCGCGGCACGTTGCGGATGCCGAAGGCGATGGTATAGGCGTCGAAGCTTTCGTCTTCGAACGGCAGGTCCTCGGCATTGGCGGTGACGAATGTCGCCTGCTGGGGATAGCGCCAGGATTTGGCCCGTTCGGCGCCGACCCTGAGCATGTCGGAATTGATATCCGAAACGGTCACCTCGGCATATCCGTAACTGGCATTGATGATGCGTTCGGCGATGTCGCCGGTGCCGCCCGCCATGTCCAATACCCGATAGGGACGGGTTCCCCCCTTGGGCGGCGACAGGCGGGTGACCATGACATCCTTCCACACGCGATGGATGCCGAAGCTCATCAGATCGTTCATCAGGTCGTAGCGATCGGCCACGGCGTGGAAAACGTCGTCGACCAATTCCTGCTTTTCCGAAAGCAGCACTTCCCGTTCGCCGAAATGGGTGGTTTCGGAACTCTGGCTCATTGCGCGTCAAACCGGGTGTTCATTAAGGTGCGGCGACCATAGACCACGCCTTCACGTTCTCCAAGCGGCGAGACACCTTCCAGAATGCCCGAACTGCCCGAAGTCGAAACCATCAGGCGGGGATTGTCCGCGCTCGTCGAGGGTGCGCGGATCATTTCGGTTACCATGCGGCGGCCCGATCTTCGGTTCCCGTTTCCCGCCGATCTTTGCACCCTTGCCGGCGCCCGTATTGAAACGATCGAACGGCGGGCAAAATACCTGCTGTTTGGGCTCGATGATGGCCGCCTGCTTTTGAGCCATCTCGGCATGACCGGTGCCTGGCGGATCGATGACGATCCCTTCGCCGAACCGACGCGGCTGAGGGGCAACAACCGCTCGGTCAATCACGATCATCTGATCCTTGGCATCAGGCGAGAGGGACGGGATGCCGGATTGGTCTACAACGACCCCAGGCGTTTCGGTTTCGTCACGCTCGAAAAAAGCCTCGAAACGGCAAAAGCCCTGAGGGGGCTCGGCCCCGAACCGCTGGGCAATGCCTTTTCTCCCGACTATCTGGCAAAGGCCTGCGCCGGACGTGCTGCACCGATCAAATCCATCCTGCTCGACCAGCGCATCATTGCCGGGCTCGGCAATATCTATGTGTCGGAAGCCTTGTGGCGCGCCGGCATCGCGCCCGATTGTCCGGCGGGACGGCTGACCGAGACGCGGCTCGCCCTTTTGGTCGCCGCCATTCGTGCGGTTCTGACCGACGCGATCGCCGCCGGCGGATCGACGCTCAAGGATTATGTCGACGCCAATGGCGGCACGGGCTATTTTCAGCACAGTTTCGACGTTTACGGTCGCGATGGCGACGCCTGCCACAGGCCGGGCTGCACGGGAACGATCTTGCGCATGACCCAATCGGGGCGATCGAGCTTTTATTGCCCTGTGTGTCAGAGCAAATGAGTTGACGCCAAACGCGTCGAACACTATAACCCGGCGACCTTGGCGGCCTGTCGGGCCGCCGCATTGTTTTATGGGGCCGGCTGCGGAACGTTTCGTTCGACGCGCTGCCTGACTCGAAAAAGCCGCAGAGGAAATCATGGCCAATACACCTTCGGCTAAAAAAGCCGCCCGCAAGATCGCCCGGCAGACCGCGGTCAACAAATCCCGCCGGTCGCGCATGCGCACCTTTTTGAGAAAGGTCGAGGAGGCAATCGCCTCGGGCAACCAGGAAGCCGCCGCCGAGGCATTGAAGCTGGCCCAGCCCGAACTGCAGAGCGCCGCCACGCACGGTATCGTCCATCGCAACCTGGCCTCGCGCAAGGTTTCGCGCCTGGCCCGTCGCGTGAAGGCGATGACGGCCTGAGTTCCATTTGGGATTTTGAAAAATGCCAAGGGCCCGCAAGGGCCCTTTTCGTTTTCCGTCTACGGGTTTTCGGCGGATACCACTCAGGTCAGGTGCGGTGTTTCGTCCCGAACCCGGCGATACGCAAGCGCTTTGAGAAATTTGTTCTCCTGTCGAGTTCCCGACAATCCCGAGATTCCGCTTGCGACTCAGAGTGTTAAAAAACCGTCACGAAACCAGGGGGTGAAACACTTTTGCCGAGACGCGGAGTCAAGCCCCATTTTCAACGAATCACATATTGAAGCGAGATTTCCCCCTCGTTAAGATGCCTCCCGTCAGATAGACAAACGGCGGCGGGCCGACGCGTTTTTGTGGTCGGTAGGACTATTTGGGGGCAAGCGCGATGATCGTTCGAGGTATGTTGGCTGTTAAAACCAGAAACGTACACGCGAAAATACCGATCTTCTTTGCCGAGTTCTAGCTGGGATTCTATCAGATCATACCGGTTGTCTAGACTCTATTCGGAAGACTGCCATTTCTTCATATTGTTGATTGGTACCGTTGCTCGTTGTGTTTTTACGGGTGCGGGTAAGTTTTGTCCGGCGACATGTGTACCGGTAATGCGTTCGGGTATCGAACGAACGAGACGGACTAGTATTGGGGAACGCCAGAAACATGAATTCGATTGCGGCAAATTCATATCGGAGCCTGGAAGACGCGGTTTCGAATGCGACGCCAGACTCCGCTGAGAGGGGGGCAAAGATGGGTGACGACAAGGACCGGGTCGATCCTGGTCAGATATGGCTGCGTGCGCGAGCGCGGCTGAAGGCAACGGTTGGGGACGATGCCTTCAATTCCTGGTTTCAACGGCTGGAGATGGAGGAGATCGTCGACGATGTCGCCCATCTCTCGGTCCCGACCAAATTCCTGTGTTCATGGATCGAGTCCAAATATGTCGAACGCATCCTCGCTTGTCTCAGCGAGGAGGATTCGTCCATTTCGCGCATCCATCTGACCGTCAGGATCAACGGGCAGGCGCGGCCGCGGCTTGCGCCTCATCACGAACAGACCGAGCAGGCCGCGCCGCAACCGGCCCAGGTCACCCCGATCCCGCAGCCGGCCCAGCGCTCCGACGCGCTGTCCGGTTCCGCGCTCGATCCGCGTCTGACCTTCGAGACGTTCGTTCCCGGCAAGGCCAATGAAATCGCCTTCGGCGTCGCCAAACAGGTGGCCGGGGCGGCGGTTCGCAAATCGGTGACCTTCAATCCGGTCTATATCCATTCGACCGTGGGTCTGGGCAAATCGCATCTTCTCAACGCCATCGCCTGGGCGGCGAGCAAGGCGGATCCGGGGCTCAACATCGTTTATCTGACCGCCGATCATTTCATGTACCATTTCATCTCGGCGGTGCAGCGCCAGTCGGCCATTGCCTTCAAGGAATGGCTGAGGCGGATCGACCTTCTGCTGATCGACGATATGCAGTTTTTGCAGGGCAAGTCGGCCACCGAATTCGGGCACAATCTTTCCGCTCTTTTGAGCGGTGCCAAACAGGTGGTGGTGGCTGGCGATGCGCCGCCGCGCGATCTCGACATGATCGATGAACGCGTGCGCTCGCGGCTTTCCGGGGGACTGGTCATTCCGATCATCCCGTTCGATTATGAACTAAGGCGCGCCATCGTGGCGCGGCGAGCCGAAATGGCGGTGCAGCGCTTCCCGGGGGTGCATTTCCCCGGCGCGGTCATCGATTTCATCGCGCATGCCGTGGTGAGCCATGGCCGCGATCTCGACGGCGCCGTCAACCGGTTGGTAGCGGCCAACCAGCTGACCGGCGAAGCCATTACCGTGCAGATGGCCGAGCGGACCCTGGCCGACCTGATGCGCGTCAGGGAAATCAAGCGCGTCCGCATCGAAGACATCCTCAAGCTGGTGTCGCGTCATTTCAAGGTGCCGCGCAACGACCTTCTCAGTTCGCGCCGCTCGCGCGAAGTGGTCCGTCCACGCCAGATCGCCATGTATCTGGCCAAATCCCTGACCTCGCGTTCCCTGCCGGAAATCGGTCGGCGTTTCGGCGGGCGGGATCACACCACCGTTCTTCATTCGGTTCGCAAGGTCGAACAGATGATGAAGGAGGACGGCGATCTCCAGCAGGAGATCGAGCTTTTGAAGAGAATGCTGGAGGAGTGAGGACCGGCGCCGGGCAATACCCGGCGCAAAATCGCCCCGGTGGGGCGATTTTAGGTCCGAACGCCCGAAGAGCTGTGCTCGAAGGGCCAGGGTCGGTCGCCTGTGGCGATCCGAAGCCCCGGTGGGGCTTCGGAAGACGAATGACGCCGGGGAGCTGCCGAAAGGCAGCGGGGTCCCTGGCCAGCGGCCATGCGCCCCGGTGGGGCGATTTTAGGTCCGAACGCCCGAAGAGCTGTGCTCGAAGGGCCAGGGTCGGTCGCCTGTGGCGATCCGAAGCCCCGGTGGGGCTTCGGAAGACGAATGACGCCGGGGAGCTGCCGAAAGGCAGCGGGGTCCCTGGCCAGCGGCCATGCGCCCCGGCGCGGCGGTTTTAGGTTTGAACGCCCGAAGAGCGATGTTCGACGGGCCAGGATCGGTCGCCTTGATATGTGGGAAAAGTCTTTCAGATTTTAACCGAAGCGCTGCCGTTTGGCCTTCCCTTCCCCTCTGGCAAAGACCAGAGCGTTTTCAGCAAAAGTGGATACCGGTTTTGCAATTCGAAAACGCGACAAAACAAAGAGTTGGATCATTTCAGCGTTTCAATGAAACGGTGAAATGATCTAGGGGCTTAGCTTTCTCCCCCGCTTGGGGGGAGATGGCAGGCGGCGATTCCGTCAAAACGGAATTGCACTTCAGATGAGGCGGGTCCTATACGAGAGAACCCAAACCGACCGGTCGGCCTGAAAGCGCAACTTCGTTTACGGGATGTACCGAAAGCGGCGTAAATTCGGTACCGACGCTTGCGTTTTTGTCTCTCGCTTGCCACAGTCCGAACCCCGTATTTTGGACGGGCATCGCCGCGTTCACCCTGGCGGTGCGCAAAGGATAAGTTACGATGAAAGTCACGCTCGAACGCAATCATCTGCTGAAATCGCTTGGCCATGTTCACCGGGTCGTCGAGCGGCGCAATACCTATCCCATTCTGGCCAACGTTCTCATCACCGCCGGTCCCGGCGGGCTGGATCTCAGGGCCACCGACCTCGACATCGAGGTGACCGAGACCGCGCCTGCCATGACCGAAACGCCCGGCGCCACAACGGTTCCGGCGCATACGCTTTACGAGATCGTCAGAAAGCTCTCCGACGGCGCCGAGGTCCGCCTCGAAACCGAGGGCGGGGAACGCATGGCCATTTCCTCGGGCAAATCGCGTTTCGAGCTGAGCTGCCTCAATCCGGATGGTTTTCCCGATCTCAAGGCCGACGATTTCACCCATTCCTTCTCGATCGCGGCGCCGGTTCTGGGCGAGCTGATCGAACGGACCCAGTTCGCCATTTCGAGCGAGGAAACCCGCTACTATCTCAACGGCATCTATTTCCACACCATGGACGACGCCAGCAATGTGGTGATGCGGGCCGTGGCGACGGATGGACATCGTCTGGCCCGCGCCGAGGCGCCGGCGCCGGACGGCTCGGCTGGCATGCCGGGCATCATCGTGCCGAAAAAGACCGTCGCCGAGGTGCAAAAGCTGCTCGAAGGCAGCGAGGAAGAGGTCAAGGTCGAATTGTCCGACACCAAGATCCGTTTCTCGCTCGGGGGCGTCGTGCTTTTGAGTAAGCTCATCGAGGGCACCTTCCCCGATTACGAGCGGGTGACCCCGAAGAACAACGACAAGCGCATGCAAGTCGATCGGGGCGCCTTCGCCACCGCCGTCGACCGCGTGTCGACCATCGCCTCGGACCGGGGCGGCAAGGCGGTCAAGCTCATCGCCGGCAATGACGTGCTGGAGCTGAGCGTCACCAACCCGGATCACGGCACCGCATCCGAAGAGATTGCCGTTTCCTTCGAGCACGACAGCTTCGAAATCGGCTTCAACGCCCGCTATCTTTTGGACATCATCACCCAGATCCGCACCGAAACCGTTGTGTTCATGTTCAACGATTCCGGCTCGCCGACCCTGGTGCAGGAAGAGAATGGGGGTCAGGCCCTCTATGTGCTGATGCCGATGCGGGTCTGAGGTGCGATCAAACTCGAGTAATGAGGAGATTCCATATGTCTTCCGAAGAAACCAGCGACCACGAAAACCATGAGCAAAACCTGTTTGATTCGGAAGGCGATTGGCTTTTGGGCCTTATTAACAATTTTTGTAATCAAATAGGATTAGAGGTCGGAGTTACGATTAGTGTTTCTGGAGTGATATATACCGGTACCATTATTGGCGCGAATAAATACTTCGAAAATATAATGAAAGGAATAGAGAAAAATACGGATACTAATGAGATTGGTGACTTAATATCAGAACATTTAGAAGGAAATATTAGTTTACTTAAAGAAAATACCTATCCAGATAAACAAGAATTAAATTCTTCAGAAAGAGCATCAAACTTCGTTCATCTCAAAAATTTGAAGCAATATCACGTTAATAATATGTCAAACGATGAAATTGGCTTTTGGCGATTTCGGGTAAACTCCATTGATGGATTTATGCTTGGAAATATATCTAAAGTTTAAATTGCCCCACCTCTCCCGTCTCCGCCTTTCCCATTTCCGCAACTACGCCACCGGCGCGCTCGATCTCGACGCCCGGCACGTGGTGCTGACCGGGTCGAACGGGTCGGGCAAGACCAATCTTTTGGAGGCCGTGTCGCTTCTCGCGCCGGGGCGGGGGCTCAGGCGCGCGCCTTACGAGACGCTCAGCCAGTTGGGGGCGGATGCGCCCTGGGCGGTGGCCGCGACGGTCGAGACGCCGGACGGGCCGGCCGATATCGGCACCGGGCTCGGCGAGAGCGGGCAGGGGCGCAAGGTCAGGATCAACGGCGCGCCGGCCGGGGCGGTCGAGGACATGACCGCCTATTTGCGGCTTTTGTGGATGATCCCGGATATGGACGGCTTGTTTCGAGGGGCCGCCGGCGACCGGCGGCGTTTTCTCGACCGGTTGGTCATGACCCTTATCCCCGGTCATGGCGTGACGGTTTCCGATTTCGAAAACGCCATGCGCCAACGCAACCGGCTTTTGTCGGAAAACGCCGATCCGCTCTGGCTCGACGCCATTGAGGCGCAGATGGCCGAACATGCGGCGGCTCTCCATTTTGCCCGGATCGATACCGTCGCGCATATCGAGGCGCTGGCCGCGAGAAGCGTCGACCCGGCGGCTTTTCCCGCCGCCCGCATGGCGCTGACACCGCTGTTCGCCGATGAGGCGCCGGATGCCACATCCAATGGCCTCGAATCCCAGTTTCTTGCGCATTGGCGAGCGAGCCGCGGCCAGGATGCCGTTGCGGGACGTACGTTGATCGGTCCCCATCGCGTCGATTTCGAGGTCGCCCACGCCCAGAAGGCCATGCCGGCGGCCCTGTGTTCGACCGGAGAACAGAAAGCCTTGCTGATCGGGCTCATCCTGGCCCATGCGCGGCTCGTCGCCGATACGACCGGTATCGTGCCGATCCTGTTGCTCGACGAGATCGCCGCTCATCTCGATCCAAGCCGGCGCGCGGCCCTGTTCGCAGCGCTCGATGCCCTGGGCACCCAGTGCTGGATGACCGGAACGGACAAAATGCTGTTCGAGGCGCTGGGCGACAGCGCCCAGGTTTTCGAGGTGGCCGTGGGTCAGGTGAAAAGGGCGTGAAACGCACGGACTGGACCCCCGGAACGGAAAGGAAATCGCCTTGATCGACGAGACCTGTCCACCCCAGACGCCAATAGGGAACGAAACAAACGCGCCGACGCCCGTTCGGGGTCGAAATCCACCACTAAAACCCTTATATGGGTTGGGTTTGAAGCGTAAGACCGCATAAAAGAGTGACGGCGAAACCAGCCTGATTCGGAATGGCATGAGCGAAGAAAACATCTCGGACGAAGAAGAATATGGTGCCGATTCGATCAAGGTCCTCAAAGGCCTCGATGCCGTGCGCAAACGTCCCGGCATGTATATCGGTGACACCGATGACGGCTCGGGTCTGCATCACATGGTCTATGAGGTGGTGGACAATGCCATCGACGAGGCCCTGGCCGGCCATGCCGACCTGATCACCGTCATTCTCAACGCCGACGGGTCGGCGACGGTCATCGACAACGGGCGCGGCATCCCAACCGATATCCATCACGAAGAGGGCGTGTCGGCGGCGGAAGTCATCATGACCCAGCTGCATGCCGGCGGCAAATTCGACCAGAACTCCTACAAGGTCTCGGGTGGCCTGCACGGGGTTGGCGTGTCCGTGGTCAATGCCCTTTCGATCTGGCTCAAGCTGACCATCCGCCGTAACGGGCGCATCCACGAGATGAGCTTTGCGCATGGCGATGCCGTTGCCCCGCTCAAGGTGGTGGGCACCTATACCCCGAACCATCAGCCCGGCACCTATGAGGGCCGTTCGGGGTCCGAAATCACCTTTCTGCCTTCGCCCGAAACCTTCACCATGTTGGAGTTCGACTTCAAGACGCTCGAACACCGCCTGCGCGAACTCGCCTTTCTCAATTCGGGCGTCAGGATCGTTCTGAGCGATCAGCGTCATCCGGAGCCCGAGGAAGTCGAACTGCATTATGAAGGGGGCCTGGAGGCTTTCGTCCGCTATCTCGACAAGACCAAGCAGGCCCTGATTGTCGATCCGATCTTTTTCACCCAGGAAAAGGACGACATTACCGTCGAAGTGGCGCTGTGGTGGAACGACAGCTACCACGAGAACGTGTTGTGCTTTACCAACAACATCCCGCAGCGTGACGGCGGCACCCATCTGGCGGGCTTCCGCGGCGCGTTGACCCGGCAGGTCACCTCCTATGCCGAGAGTTCGGGCATCCTCAAGAAGGAAAAGGTGTCGCTGACCGGCGACGACAGCCGCGAAGGGTTGACGGCGGTATTGTCGGTCAAGGTGCCGGATCCGAAATTCTCGTCGCAGACAAAGGACAAGCTCGTCTCGTCCGAGGTGCGTCCGGTGGTCGAAAGCGTGATCAACGACCGTCTCGGCCAGTGGTTCGAGGAGCATCCGACCGAAGCCAAGACCATTGTCGGCAAGGTCGCCGAAGCGGCCGCCGCCCGCGAAGCGGCGCGCAAGGCACGCGAACTGACCCGGCGCAAGACGGCACTCGAGATCTCGTCTCTGCCCGGCAAGCTTGCCGATTGTCAGGAACGCGACCCGGCCAAGTCCGAAGTGTTTCTGGTCGAGGGCGATTCGGCAGGCGGTTCCGCCAAGCAGGGGCGCGACCGTGCCACCCAGGCCGTCCTGCCCTTGCGCGGCAAGATCCTCAATGTCGAGCGGGCCCGGTTCGATCGCATGCTCGCGTCCGATCAGGTCGGCACGCTCATTACGGCGCTCGGCACCGGCATCGGCCGCGAGGAGTTCGACATCGGCAAGTGCCGCTACCACAAGATCATCATCATGACCGACGCCGATGTCGACGGCGCCCATATCCGCACGCTTTTGCTGACCTTTTTCTATCGGCAAATGCCGGAGATCATCGAACGCGGCTATCTCTACATCGCCCAGCCGCCGCTCTACAAAGTCAAGCGCGGTTCGTCCGAACTCTATTTGAAGGACGAGCGGGCGCTGGAGGAATACCTGCTGGCCACCGGTCTCGAGGACGCTGTGTTCACCACGCGGGACGGCAATTCCCATGCCGGTGCCGACCTCATGCACATCGCCGAGCAGGCCCGCGATCTGGTGCACGGTATCGAGCAGCTCAACACCAAGTACAACCGCACCCTGGTCGAGCAGGCCGCCATCGTCGGCGGACTCGATCTCGACATGGTCGACGATCCGGATCAGGTCGGCACCATCGTCACGCGCGTCGCCAACCGGCTCGACCGTCTGGCCGACGAGGTGGAGCGCGGCTGGCAGGGTGAGCCCGACGGATTCGGCGGGTTGCGGTTCTGGCGCACCGTGCGCGGCGTCGAGGAAAGCCATGTCATCGATCGCTCGCTGCTTTTGAGCGCCGACGCCCGCAAGCTGAGGGGTATGGCCGAACGGCTCGACGAGCTTTACGGCGGCGTGACACGGTTGTCCCGCAAGGACGTCGACGCCCCGATCTACGGGCCCTTCTCGCTTTACGCCGCCATCACCAATTCCGGGCGCAAGGGCATCACCATGCAGCGCTACAAAGGCCTTGGTGAAATGAATCCCGGCCAGCTCTGGGAAACGACGCTCGACCCGAATGCCCGGACGCTGTTGCAGGTCCAGGTCAAGGAGTCCGACCTTGCCGACGAGACCTTTACCCAGTTGATGGGCGATCTCGTCGAACCGCGCCGCGACTTCATCCAGGAGAACGCCCTGAGCGTCGCCAACCTCGATATCTGATCACCATACGAACGGGATGAGCCCCTTGGTGCGTCTGGCATAGGCGTCATATTGCGCGCCGTAGTGATCGGCGAGGTGCTTGTCGAGCATCGGACCGTTGTAGAAGCCGAAGAACACAAAGATCAGGACAACGATCACCCACGACCATGGGTTGTGGGTGACGAGCGCATAGCCGGCGACCCAGACGACATCGCCGAAAAAGTTGATATGCCGGGACAGTGAAAACAGGCCTCCGGTAAAAAGTTTCCCCTTGTTTGCCGGGTCCTTCTTGAAGGCTTCGCGCTGGAATTCCGAGCCCGTGTTGAGTGTGCACCCGATAAGGAAAAGCACCACGCCCAATCCATCCCACAAATCGAGCGGCCCCGTGGCCGGCAGGACGAGAATGGCGAAGCCGACATAATAGATGGCAAAGGCGAAGGGCACCGAAAGCGCTTCGTCCCACGCCATGGTCCGTTTCATGAAGCGGAACATCGTGACGCTCATCCGCAAAAGGATGACAACGGAGAACGCGATGACGAGGAAACGCCGAGCGGGCATGTCGACCGGCCACGACCAGCCGAACAGAGCGGACAAAGCCTGGCCGGGTGCGCCGAACAGAATCAGGGCGGAAAAGATCAAAATGACGCATTCGATGGCGATCAGGGTCAGTTTTTGCGGGATCGACGGCGATTTGCTGGCGTAAAGATCCATCGGACGTCTCCTTTTTTTGGGGTAGGGTTCAACCTCGGTACTGTGTCGTGGGTGGAACGACACAGCCACCCCTTGGCCCGGGTTATTTGCCTTTACCCCACATAAACCGGCCACATTTAGCTTGAATACCGAGGATTGGCAGGTGGTCGCGCATCACCACGGGAATGCTTCATGGACATCAAGCTGACGCAGGACGACCGGGTTGCCGGAGGCGGCAAACGCCGCAAATCCCGGCGCGCGTCGGCCAAGCCCGTCCGGAAAGGCAGTGCCAAAACGGCGAAAACCGCAGGCAAACCCGCCAAGTCACGCCGTAAACCGCGCAAGAAGACCGAAAAGCTCACGCTCGGGCGGCTGTTTGTCAAACTGCTCTACTGGGGGACGGTCCTTGCCGTCTGGGCCGGCATCGCAGTGGTCGGCATCGTCGTTTATTACGGCATGCAACTGCCGGCGGCCGACACCTGGGCGGTGCCTGAACGCGCCCCGAATATTCGCATCGTCGCCGCCGACGGCCAGCTCATTTCCAATCGCGGCAAGATGGGCGGCGAAGCCGTTTCCATCACCGAACTGCCTTATTACGTACCCGAGGCGGTGATCTCCATCGAGGACGAGCGCTTCTACAGCCATTTCGGCGTCGATCCGATCGGTATCGTCGGGGCCCTCATCGACAATCTGACCGGGCAATACAAATATCTGCGTGGCGGCTCGACCCTCACCCAGCAGGTGGCCAAGAACCTGTTTTTAACCCCCGACCAGACCATCGGGCGCAAGATCCAGGAGGCGCTTCTGGCCCTCTGGCTCGAGCATGAATACACCAAGGACCAGATCCTCGAGCTTTATCTCAATCGCGCACCCTTCGGTGCCGGCTATGGCGTCGAATATGCCGCCCAGCGCTTTTTCGGCAAATCGGCGCGCAACCTGTCGCTCGGCGAGGCGGCGATATTGGCCGGCATGTTGCAGGCGCCTTCGCGTCTTGCCCCGGACAAGAACCCGGACGGTGCCGCCAGACGCGCCCGCGTCGTGCTCAATCAGATGGCCAAGCTCGGCTATATTTCCAAAGAAGAGGCCAAGGCCGCCGCGATCGATCCCAACAAGCGCGTCCGTACCCGTGTCGCTGGCGCCGAATATTATGTGGCCGACTGGGTCGAAACCTTGATGCAGGCCTATATCGGCGACATTACCGAGGACGTGATCGTCACCACGACCATCGACTGGGACCTGCAGAAACAGGCGGAGTTCCTTTTGAAGGAAATGGTGGCTGCGCACGGCGCCGAGTCGAGGTTCAGCCAGGGCGCCCTGGTTTCCATGAATACCGATGGCGCCGTCAAGGCGGTGGTCGGCGGTGTCGATTATGCCAAGAGCCAGTACAACCGTGCCGTCACCGCCCGCCGCCAGCCCGGCTCGGCCTTCAAGCCTTTCGTCTACCTGACGGCGCTCGAACATGGCTACACGCCGGATTCCGTCGTGGAGGATGCTCCGTTCACCTACAAGGGCTGGAGCCCGGAAAACTACAACCATAAGTATGTCGGCAAGGTGCGTTTACGCGATGCCCTGGCCAATTCACTCAACACCGTTTCGGCGCGCTTGACGGTCGATGTCGGACCGCAGGCGGTGGTCGATACGGCTCTGCGCTTCGGCATTTCCTCGCCCCTCAAGGCCGTGCCCTCGATCGCGCTCGGCACCCAGGAAGTGTCCCTTCTGGAACTGACCGCCGCCTACACGCCTTTCGCCAATGGCGGCATCGGGGTGATCGCCCATGTCATCACCCGCATCGAGACGGCGAAAGGCGATGTGCTCTATTCCAACCTGCCCGGGGGCCCCGGCCGGGTCGCCACGCCCGAGGTGATCGGGGAAATGAACGACATGCTGTCCGGCGCCGTCTCGGTCGGCACCGCCAAGAAAGCGCGCCTGCCCGGCTGGCCGATCGCGGGCAAGACCGGCACCACCCAGTCCAACCGCGATGCGGTTTTCGTCGGCTACTCGGCCCGCATGATCACCGGCGTCTGGCTCGGCAATGACGACGACACGCCGATGAAGGGCGTCGGCGGTGGCTCCTATCCGGCCGAGCTTTGGTCCGAATTCATGCAGAAGGCGCATCAGGGCCTGTCCGTCACCGACCTGCCACGCGGCAAGCGTGAACAAAAAGCCCCCGAGCCCGAACCGGCCAAACCGTCCGACCGGCCGCGTACCCTGGTCGATCTGTTCAGCCAGATCTTCGGCGGCTAGAGCGGCTAGAGCGGAGGAGCTTCAAAAGGAATCGGAGAGGATTCCTTTAGGGAACGATTGGTGATTCACTTCCTTCGGAGGTGATTTGCCATGCCCAGAGCTTATTCATGTGACCTTCGCGAACGCGTTGTTGGCTTTGTCGAGGCGGGTCATTCCTGCCACCAGGCGGCGGCCCATTTTGGGGTGTCGGTGTCTTTTGTGGTGAAGTTGATGCAGGCCCTTCGGTCTCGGGGTAGTCTCGCGCCGCAGCCGATGGGCGGACGCCGGCACGCCAAGCTGGAGCCGCACCGGGACTTCGTTCTTCGGCGGGTGGCGGAGAAAGACGACATCACCATGCCGGAGTTGGCGGACGAACTGGCCGCTCGTGGCACGCATGTCGCTCCTGCCTCGCTATCGCGTTGGCTGATCCGCAACGGCTACCGGTTTAAAAAAAACGCTGCTGGCCAGCGAACAAGATCGCCCCGACATCAAAGCCCGGCGTAGGGTCTGGATCGAGCGGCGTCAGCCCCGCATGCGGCGCCATGCCCATCGCCTGGTGTTCATCGACGAGACCGGCACCACCACCAAGATGACCCGCCTGCGCGGCCGCTGCCCCAAGGGCCAGCGCCTCAGGGCCAAGGCACCCTTCGGGCACTGGAAGACCCAGACCTTCATCGCTGGGCTCAGATGCGACGGACTGACCGCGCCCTTCGTCATCGACCGGCCCATGAACCGGCAGATCTTCGAGACCTACGTCCAAACCCAGCTCGCCCCGACCCTCAAAAAAGGTGATGTCGTCATCATGGACAACCTGGCCGCCCACAAAAGCCCCAAAGCCAAGGCCGCGATCCGGGAAAGGGGCGCATGGGTGCTCTTCCTGCCGCCCTACAGCCCAGACCTCAATCCCATCGAAATGGCCTTCTCAAAGCTCAAGGCGCATCTGCGGAAACGGGCCGAACGAACCATCGACGACCTTTGGAAAGCCGTCGGCGACATCTGCGCCCTCTACACCCCAACCGAATGCGCCAACTACTTCAAAGCCGCTGGATATGCGTCCACTTGAACGTCCGTTGCTCTAGTTCCGGTTTTCGCGAAAAAGAACACCGCGAAAACAAAAGAATGGGGCGTGCGTTCCGTTTCCATCGGAATACGGAACGCTTTAGAACACCGGGCGTTTTGATGGCACCAAATCAATCGCCTGTGCTCTTGGGAACGGCCCGGAGGAGAGGATTTCTCCGGGCCGTCCGGTCGGCCTATCCCGACAATGGCTTGCCATAAAGCGCGACGTGAAGCTGATCGGCTTCGTCCGGCTGCACCAGATGGATACCGGCTTTTTCGAGCACCTGCTTTTGGTTTTCGGTCATCGCGTGGGAGCGCTTGAAGACTTCGAGAAGCTCAAGGCAGGAATCGTCGCCAGCGATGCGGTTGATGTTCACTGTGCCGCATCCCGCGCAGAAATGAACCAGCATGACATCGCCGCGGCGTTCGCGGCCGTATTTATCGAAGCCGTTGTGTTTGAAGGTCAAACCGATGGGCGTCATGCGCGCACAACATTTCGAGGCCCGGTTCCCGGGATGCGTGTCGACATGTCGCGAATACAGGCAATATGGACAGTGATTGCGATGGGCCGTGCCCATAAAAGAGGATGCAAAAACCATCCTCCTGCAATTGGTGCATCGAAACGCACCGTCTGTCGCCTGCCATCGATTGTTGCGGGGGCGTTGTTTATTGCCGTTACGGTACCTGTCGGCGCGGAAGGATTTCCGCCCGAAATCGTCGTGGTCGATGAACATGAGTTCTTGCCAATCATCTCGAACCAGATGAGTGGGCAGAACAAAATCTCAGATCAGGAAGTGGAGATTTTGCTGCCAGCCAGATCGACCGGGGCTGACAGCGGCGTGGTTTATGAGCGGCTGATCAACACACAGGACGACCGTTCCGCAAGGGCCGAATGAAAGGCCGATGCGGCGCTGGGGGCCGACTGCTTCATGGTTGAATTAGACAAAAACCACTTGTCCTCTTGATTGAACGGCGGGCTCATAACGCCGAAGAAATGACAAGGCAAGCCTGTTCGGTTCTGCCGGTGATCACTGCGCTCTGAGTGTCTCAAAATTCACACAGCCGGCGACCCGCATTTTGTCGTTGTCCGTATAGGGGTGCTTGATGAGGATCAAGGCCGGACGCGCTTAATGGGATCAGCCTTTCCTCAAGGGGAGAACAGGAGGGGTTTCGGCCATGGGCACGTCGAATCCGCAACGTATGATCGTTTTGACGGAGCTTTTGCGTCGAGGAGGGGCGCTGGTTCTGTTCATTGCCGGCGCGACGATCGGCCTGGGTTACGGGCGCGCCGATCTCGCCTTGGCGGCCATCGTCGCTGGCGGGTTGGTCTATGCCCTGCCGCCACGGCCGAAACCGCCCCAGGGCGCGGTGTATCACGAGCGCATGCCGACGGTGTTCATGCCCGATCTGCTCGGATTCATGCTGGCCACGACATTCTTCACCCTGCCTCTCATCGTCGCTGTCAACCAGCCGAGCCTCGGCCAGTCGCCCTGGTTCTTCGCCATGTTCTGGACGCCGGGAGCCGTCGCGCTTCTCATTTTCTGGATTGCCGCCCGTCACCAATGCCTGTGGCTGCGCGTTCTGGGGCATGAACTCACCCTTGCCGACATGCACGGCATCGTCACGCTGCCTTTTTCGGAAATTGCCCGGGTCCGGGCGGAAACCAGGCCGCCGCCGCGTTGGCTCAAGCCCCTGCTCGTCCTGTTCGGTGGCTGGCGGGGATTCGGCATCGCCCTTTTGACCGCCGAACGGCCGAGCCATGCTCTGATCGTCGAAAAGCGGGACGGCAGCCATCTGCGCATCCCGGCCGACGCCTTTCCGGACGTGCGCGGGGTGCTAGCGGTGCTGAACCGCAACGACGTTGCGCTCGATGCCTCGCTCAAGGCGCAGGTCGAGCGCAAGCGACACCCTCGGCCTGTGGCGACCGCCAAAGCCGGCCTCACCACTGGGCAAAGGCATAAGCGGACGTAAGGCAAGTCGCTCTTTTGCGGACTCGTCTTTGGCTTCCCTTCCAAAAAAAGGAATCGGATGAGCCGCTTTATGCCGGCTGTCCGAAAAACTCCTCGCTGAGGAGTCCGAAACAGAGCGAGCCGGTTACGGTGCCGTCGGCATGGCGCGTATCGGCCCTGATGTGACCTTCCTGAACCATGCCGAGCCGCAAGGCGATGTGCTGGCTGGCAACATTGGCATCGTCGCACCAAAGCCCGACGCGCGCGGCACCGCAATCGTTGAACAGAACCGCGAGTGCCGCCGCCGCCGCTTCGCCCGTATAGCCCTGCCGCAGATGGTCCACCTCGCAGAAAAACCCGATCAGGTAGCCGGGCAGGTCGGCATTGTTGCGTCCGATATAGATCTGGGCCACGAACGCGCCGTCTTCTTTCAAAAAAGCACCGAGAAACGCGGCCTTGCCCGCCTCCGATTGCGCGATGAATCCGTCAATGGCCCTGCGCGCGTCTGCCGTGCTGGCGATCCGCATGACGGCGTTGCCGCTTTCGAAACGGGCGAGATGAGGTTTGTTGCGCGCGGCCATCTCGGCATACCAGGAGGCATCATCCGGCACATAGCGGCGCAATCGAAGGCGCCGGGTCGAAAACGCGGAAGGTAGAACCGGCATTTTTTATCCAATCGACTGGCGTGAAGGCGAGGTGGCCCTGGGCGGCGAAATCCGAATGCATTGGAAGGCCACAGCCGGGATCAGGTTTCCGGCCGGTCGCCCTTTACATCGGGTTTGAGCACGGCGCGGATGGCCTGCATCAATTCGAGACGGTCGTGATCGGATTTGGCCGAAGCCAGTCGGTTCGACAGCTGGATCGAGAAATCGGCGTAAAGATTGTGCCAATCCTCGCCCGTCTGGGCGACATCGATACGTCGCTCACTCGGCGCCGCCTGGTTTTTGATGCCGCTGGCCCGCAACTCGAAATAGTCGTCGAGCAGCGGCAGGATGATCTGGTCGCTGCCCAGACCTTCCGCCAGGAGAGCCTTGCGCATGGCTTGGCGTCCATCGTCCTCGCCATGGGTCACGAAGACCGCGCCATGGGCCGGCAGGCGTTCGCGAACCCAATCGACCAGTTCGGAATGATCGGCATGGGCCGAGTAATTATGCACCGTGCGGATGGTTGCCCGTACGGGGATGAGGTCGCCGTGAATCTTGACCTCGTCGGCGCCGCCCTGGATGACCGCGCCGAGCGTGCCCTGGGCCTGATAGCCGACGAACAGCACCGTGGCGTTGTTGCGGATGAGGTTGTTGCGCAGATGGTGCTTGATGCGGCCGGCATCGCACATGCCCGAGGCGGCCATGATGATGGCGCCGCCCCTGATGGTGTTGATCGCCTTGGATTCCTCGACGCTTTCGACGATGCGGAAACGCGGATCGTTGAACAATTGATCCGCCGTCAGTTCGACGTCCTCGAACATCTTGGCGTAGGTCTTGTAAACGCCGGTCACCTTGCGGGCGAGCGGACTGTCGAGGAAGACGACCTGCGGGTTGATCTCGCCTTTTTCGATCAGGGAACCGATATCGTGCAGCAATTCCTGGCTGCGCTCCACGGCGAAGGCCGGAATGACGAGATTGCCGCCACGCTCCAGTGCGGCGTTGATCTCGGCCCGCAGAGCCTCGCGGCGCGCTTCGAGCGTATAGTCCTCGCGATCGCGCCCGCCATAGGTCGATTCGGTGAAGATGTAGTCGAAGCCCGACGGCGCGTCCGGTTCGCGGTAAAATACCTTTTCGTCCGGTCCGAGATCGCCCGAAAACAACAAGCTGACCGATTTGCCGTCGCCGTTCTGGACGTCCACCTCGATGGACGCCGAACCGAGAATGTGCCCGGCATTCCAGAATCGGAACCGGACACCGGGGCCGGGCGAAACCCATTCCTCGTAATTGTGGGGCGCGCGGTGTTTCAGCGCCTCCTCGGCATCTTCAAGCGTATAGAGCGGCTTGACCGGTGGTTCGCCGCGCCGCGCCGCCTTCTTGGTCTGCCATTTCGCTTCGCTCTCCTGAATGCCGGCGGCATCGTCGAGCAGGAATTCCATCAACCCGCAGGTTGGATTGGTCGCGTGCAACGGGCCGCGATAGCCATGGGCGTAAAGCTTCGGGATCAATCCGATATGGTCGATATGGGCGTGGGTGACCAGCACATAATCGATCGCTTTGGGATCGAAGGGCAGGGGCTTTTCATTAAGGTCCCTGACCGAGCGATTGCCCTGGAACATGCCACAGTCGACAAGAAACTGCCCGTTCGGATGGGTGATGCGATAGCACGAGCCGGTCACCATGCCGGCGGCACCGTGGATGTGAAGGGTAACGGTCAAGGGATATCTCCTCGGAAATTCATCGGGAGGCTAAAGGTCCGAAGCCGTCATTTCAATGACGGTGCGACACCAAACCCATTATGTACCGCACAAGCGACGCAATTGCCGCCTAACGACGACGCGCGCGGTGATGAACCTTCTTTGCTGCCATATTGTAACTCCTCAGGGCAAAACGCCTATGTCGGATACTGAACTCGTCATTCTCGATCTCGACGATACGCTTTGTGATTACGCCAGCGCCAAAACGAGGGCGCTCGAACAGGCCATGGCGCCGTTCGCTTCAAGCGAAACAGAACGCGCGCAGATGATCGGCCGCTATCTCGAACTGGAACCAGCGCTGTTCAGGAAATTCGCCAACGGCGATCTCGATCTTGCAGACTATCGCCGTCAGCGTTTCCAACAGGTTCTCTCAAAGCGGGAATCTGAAGACCGAATCGATGCTGCAAACGCACGATATATGGCCGGGGCCAATGCCGGGATAAACCTGTTTCCCGATGCTCAGCCACTTCTTCATGCCCTTGCGGGACGTGGACTGAACGTGGCGATCCTGACTAATGGCCCGAGCGGCGGCCAGCGCGTCAAACTGCGGGCAACGGGGTTGGATCACCTGGTCGAGACAGTTTTCATAAGCGAGGAAACCGGTTTTTCAAAACCTGACCGTGCCGCTTTTCTCAACGTTGCGAACAGGTTCTCCGTCGCGCCGGCGGCTTGCCTGATGGTGGGAGACGATTTCGGCAATGACATCGAGCCGGCGCGTAAGCTCGGCATGAGGGGTCTTCATCTTGTCCGGAATGGCGTCAGCGAAGGGGAGCACATAGTCTCTCTGGCAGAGGTCGTTTCGCACCTTGACGAGAGCCGTTGCATATCCGGCGTGCGCGAAAAAGCTGATCGACAATGACGCAGTGAACCGGTCGATCTCTGCGCGGCGCGCGCCTGGAAAGGATGCGCTGCGGTGCGCCCTGGTGTGTGCGGCATCTTGCGTGCTGGGATCGATGTACGCGTCTCAATATGACCGCATCGGCTATGGCGGCTGATGCCTATTTTTTCTCAACACGAGGGGCGATCCGATGATCTTGCGTGGCGACTTTTTTTCTCCAACGCTCCAGATGGAAACGAGCCTGACGGTTTTCGTCCCGGATGGCAGAGGTGCCGATGGCAGATTCAGCCTCGTACAATTGTTGCACGGGCTATGCGGCCGCAGTGGCGACTGGCTCGATTATTCCATGCTGACGAGTTTTGCGGCCCGGTCCGACGCCATTATCGTCATGCCCGAGGTGGCGCGCAGTTTTTATGCCAACATGCGTTTCGGCCTCGACTATTTCAGCTTTGTCGCCGACGAAGTGCCACGGATCTGTGCCGATATCTTCAACATCTCGGCGGATCGCGAACGTACCGCTGTGATCGGCGGATCGATGGGTGCATTCGGCGCCTTGCGTATCGCCCTGATGAGACCGGAACGTTATTCAAAATGCGCCGCTCTGGCATCGCCGGCCCTCTATCTGAAAGAGGATTTCGATCTCGCGGCGCGCGGCGTGACGATCGCGGAGCTGGAGCAGATCTGGGGCGAGCGTTTGATCGGAGACTTCCAGGCGATCCTCGGCGAGGATCTCGAGGTCGGTCTTGATATGGATGTCCCAGGTCTGGCGCGTGCCGTCGAAGCAAGTGCCGCGCGACCGCGTTTTTATGCCGCCTGTGGTCTCGACGACGGCTTTCTGGCGGACAATCGCCGTTTCGCCCGGGACATGCAGACCCTTGGATACGACTATACCTACGAGGAATGGCCCGGAGGTCACGACAACGCGTTCTTCAATGCCGGGCTGCAGAAGGCGCTGGCATTCTGCCTTGATCGATAAGGTCAAGATCCATTTGGTTCCAGCGAATGCGCTGTCCCCTGCCGACAGGCGAATGCGGCCCGATCGACGAATGACAAAACCGCGCCATCACGTGCGGCTCGATACTGTCGAAAAGCCGATGCGGTCTGGCCTCAAGATTTGATGCCAGGGCGTTTTCGGGGACAAGTCGATAATGGTTATCCAGCCGGAAACGCGATAAAACAACAGTTAGGGCGTTTTCAGCAAAAGTGGATACCGGTTTTGCAATTCGAAAACGCGACAAAACAAAGAGTTGGATCATTTCAGCGTTTCAATGAAACGGTGAAATGATCTAGGGCGCGTGAAGCCTTCGTCCGCAGTATTTCGCATCCCGGCTTGTCCCGGGTCAATCGCAGCGGCTGCGTAATCGACGCAAAGCGATGCCGCATTTCGCCATGAACCCTGAAATCGCCGCCGATTCAAACCGGCGGCAAAGAAGCAGATCCGGCAATTTCGAAATCAAACTCTTGTTTGCAAAAGAAATATAACTAAACAAATTCGCATTGCTTTGAGTACGGCTAGAAAAACGACAGTAATCATGTCTTTTGTGTCATTCTTCTTGGCGCTAATGTGCCGAGGTCAACACATTGACGCTGAAGAAGGATGCAAAATGTAGATAGGAAATATTGGAGGGACTATGTATAGATTTCTTGCGACAACCATGGCTGTCATGACCTTCTGCGCCGGAACTGCCGTCGCGGAAGACTATGCTGCCGCAGGCGAGTCTGTCATTTCTGGCGCATTTTCCGCCATGGGTGCGGGTGATATCCAGGCCGCGGTCAAGTTCTTCGCGCCGGATGCGGTCTATGTCGCGATTCCGGCCCCCTGGGACGGCAAGGCCGCATTGGTCGGTCCGGATGAGATCGGTGCCTGGCTGGGTTTTCTTGCCGACGACAACAGCACCATCGTCATCCACGATGTGAAGGTCGATGGCAACCGCATCACGTTCGGTGGCGATTTCGCCGGCGATCATTTCCGTAAACAGGGAATCGACGTGATCCCGATGGACGGCGTCGCCATTCTCAAGGATGGCCTGATACAGGGCCTCATGTGGTACTGAGCGGCAATCGCACTCAGTCGGGCGCGGGCAAGATGCGAGAACGCCGCGCGACGTCCCGTGATTTCAGGCCATCGCTGAAGCCGGTCGGATGCTTGCGGCGGAACCGCGATCCACTATCTCGCACACCGTCCTAGCGTGTTTTCAGGCGAAGTGGGTACCGGTTCGCTGGTTCAAGTGAAGAGGATCAGAAAACAGTCCAGTGAACTGTTTTCCCGATGAACACGCCATAACAAGAAGAGAGAGCAGATCACCCGATTCAACTAAAACGTGATCTGCTCTAGCGCGGTGCGCGCTTGGAAAGGATGCGCTGCAGGGTGCGACGGTGCATGTTGAGCCGGCGCGCCGTTTCCGAGACGTTGCGATCGCACAACTCGTAAACCCGCTGGATATGTTCCCAGCGCACCCGGTCGGCCGACATCGGATTGTCGGGCGGTTCCGGCTTGTTGTCGTCGGATTGCAGGAACGCCTTGACCACGTCGTCGGCATCGGCCGGCTTGGCGAGATAGTCGACGGCGCCGAGCTTCACGGCGGTGACGGCCGTGGTGATGTTGCCATAGCCGGTCAGCATCACGACCCGCGCGTCCGGACGCTTTTCATGGATGGCCGAAACGACGTCGAGGCCGTTGCCGTCCTCGAGCCGCATGTCGACGACGGCAAAGGCCGGCGCCATTTCGGATACGGCCGCCAGACCGGTTTCGACACTGTCGACAGCCGTTACGGTGAAGCCGCGTTTTTCCATGGCCCGTTCCAGGCGGGAAAGAAAAGCCTTGTCGTCATCGACGAGCAACAGGCTGTTATCGGCAGAAAGCAGGTCTTCGAGGGTGCGCATGCGATATTCCATATTCAGCCTCAATAATCGTTGTGCGCGAAGAGGTCAAACTTCTGTTTGCGTCAAAGCTGTTCGCGGCCATGAAATTCTGACTTCGGCGCCACCACCCGGGTCGGCGTTGGCGAAAACAAGGCGCGCGCCGGTCCGTTCGACCAGGGTTTTGGCGATGAAGACGCCCAGGCCCAACCCGCCCGTACGGGCCGGATCGGTCTGGGCATTATGCGGACGTGTGGTCAAATAGGGCTCGCCCAGACGGTCGAGCACATCGTCGGGGAATCCCGGCCCGTCGTCGGTAATGGTCAGCCGGATGGATTTTTCATCCCAGGCGGAAATGATCGAGACCGTGCCTTCGGCGAAATGGACTGCGTTCTCGACGAGATTGCCCAACCCGTAGATCAATCCGACATTGCGCGCGAAAACCGGCTCGCCACCGGCAAAAGGCTGGATTTCAAGCTGGATTTCCTTGCCGAGCTTTTCATAGGGCTGCGCCACTTCCGCGATGAGATCGCTGAACGGGACGCTGGCGAAGGGGTCCTTTTCGGCGCCGAGGCTTCTGAGCTTGCCCAGAATGGCGCGGCAGCGCGCCACCTGTTCAAGGATAAGGTCGAGATCTTCGCGCGTTTCGCCCGGTTCGAGTTCGCCGCGCCGTTCCTTGGCGACCAGGGCGATGGTCGACAGGGGCGTGCCCAGTTCGTGGGCCGCCGCCGCCGCGAGACCGTCCAGGGCCCTCAACTGCTGCTGGTTCGACAATGCGAGTTCGGTAAGGCTCAGGGCATCGGCCAACTGGCGCGCTTCGTGCGCGGTGCGGTTTGTGTAGCCGGCAATGAAGATGACGCCGAGCAACAGGGCGATCCAGGTGCCGGTTACGTAAAGCGGGTCGAGAAAAATCGGAGCGGCTTCGCGCCAGGGCAGGGGCAGGTGCGACACGAGCAAGAGCGTGGCGATGAGGCAGGCGATGGACGACAGGACCACCGTCGCCTTGGGGCTGAGTGTGGTCGCCGAAACCGAAACCGGCGCCAAAAGCAGGATGGAGAAGGGGTTCTGGAGCCCCCCCGTCAGCCACAACAATCCGCCGAGTTGCAGGCAATCGGCGACGAGTAGGATCGCGGCGGCATTGTTGCCCAGCCGATAGGATGGGCCGAAATGCCAGTCGAGCCCGATATTGAGCAAGGCGGCGACCAGGATCAGAAGCGCGGCCGGCAAAAGCGGCAGGGAAAACCCGAATCCAAAGGCCACCACGAGAATGGCCGCGCTCTGGCCGACGACGCCAAGCCATCTCAGCCGAGTCAATGTGGCAAGTCGCAAAGGCCGCCATTGGCCGTCCAGAGATGTAGAGTCAACGGAAGCGATTTCGGCGTTCAATTTGGGCCCCTGGAAGCGAATCCTCGTTAGTTTTGTCGAGTATCGAACAAAAAACCAGCCGCATGGTTCCATTCTAGGCATTTTTCAAGGCCGAAACCCATCAAAAAACGCCTTGAAACAGCCAAACACCTTCCCAAATCAGTGGTGTTCGAGACTGGGAGAACAAAAAAATGCACACAGCCATCATCAAACCTGAATGGTCCGCGGTGACCATCGCCCTGATGGTTCTTGGTTTCATCGTGTTCTGGCCGCTGGGGCTGGCCATGCTCGCCTACATCCTGTGGGGCGAGTATTTCGGCGGCTCCTCGGAAAAGGCCGAACACTGGGTCAGGAAGCAGAAGGATTGGGCCCGCGAACATCGCAACCGCTATTCGGGCGGTGGCGAATGGAATACGAGCGGCAACGCCGCCTTCGACGACTATCGCTCCGAGCAGCTCAAGCGCCTCGACGAGGAACGCCGGCGTCTCGACGAGGAAGTGCATGAATTTCACGATTACATGCGCAATCTCAGAAAAGCCCGCGACCGCGAAGAGTTCGACCGCTTCATGCGCGACCGTCGTTCTTCGGCCCGCGATACCTATCGCGACGAGAACGGCGATACCGAGCACCGTCAGGGCTTCTAGCCAGGGCGTCGACCTCCAAAGACCGACTTCCGGCGGACGGGTTTTTACGTCCGCCTCTTTCCTTCCCATTGGTTCGCGTCCCGGCGCTCCTCCCCCGGCACGTCGCGCGAACGAAAAGAGCCGCTTCGCTTCGTTGCGTTGCGGCTCTTTTTCGTGAACGGGTGCCCACTTCACGTCCGATGCTCTAGGTTCGTGTTCGTTTCAACCCGATTCCCCCGGACATGCAGCTTTTCCTCAGGCATCAAAAACCGGCGCAATGGCCGCAAAGCATCCGTCTCGAAATCGGTGGCGGTACGCTCGATATCGCCGTTCGGGTCCATGCCCGCGCCCGCACCTACCGGTTGCGCCTGACCGATGCCGGCCGGGCGGTGCTGACTGTGCCCCCCTTTGGACGTGTCGCAGATGCCGAGGATTTCGTTCGTCGCCAACAGGTCTGGCTCGAAACGCGGCTGAAACGGATCAAGGGGCCGCAGCCCTTTGTTGCCGGCGCGCTGGTGCCCTTGCGCGGGATCGAACATGTCATCATCGCCACCGGGCGTCTGCGTGGCACGGTTGCTACGGGCAAGGAAGCGGGCCGGCCGGCGCTCTTTGTTCCCGGATCGCCGGACCACTTAAGCCGCCGCCTGACCGATTGGCTGAAATCGGAGGCGAAACGGGATCTTGATGCGCGGGTCGATGCCCATGCCGCCCGGCTCGGGGTGCGTCCGACAGGTCTCAGTCTCAGAAGTCAGTCGAGTCGCTGGGGATCCTGTTCGGTCAAGGGGCGCCTGAACTTCAACTGGCGGCTCATTCTGGCGCCGCCTTTCGTGCTCGACTACGTGGCGGCACATGAGGTCGCCCATATGTGCGAGATGAACCATTCGCCGGCCTTCTGGGCCAGGGTCGAAGAGACTTTGCCCGACTATATGAAAGGCCGCGCCTGGCTGAGAGCGCATGGCCGGGAGCTGATGGTTCTGGGACTGAGCGCGGAATGACGGCCGGGGCGTCCGGTTTTCTTGCGAATGCGCAAAAGGAAAAGCCGGATCCGCAGATCCGGCTTTTCCAATAAAAACTAAGGGACCTAGATTTCAGCCGCCACGGCCAGAGCGTCCTTGGCCTGCTGGGTGATCGTTGCCCAGTCCTTGTCGGCGATCTGTTTTTTGGTGGCGAGCCAAGAGCCGCCGATGAAGGCAACGATCGGGGTCGACAGGTATTCCTTGAGATTGGCGAGCGAGACGCCGCCGGTCGGACAGAATCGAACGCCGAAGCTCTGATAGGGGCCGGCCAGGGCCTTGAGGAACTTGGTGCCGCCAAGATCGCCGGCCGGGAAGACCTTTTGCAGCTTGCAGCCCATGGCGAGGGCCTTTTCGACCTCGGACGGCGTAGCGATGCCGGGCACGAACGGGATGCCGGCCTTCTGGAAGCGCTCGACGGTAACCGGATTGAGACCGGGAGCGAGACCGAAGCTGACGCCGGCATTGATGGCGCGGGTGGCATTTTCCTCGGTCACCACCGTGCCGGCGCCGAGCAGCATTTCCGGCATTTGTTTGGCGATGGCGGTGATGGCGTCGGCCGCCGCGGCGGTGCGGAAGGTGACTTCGATGATGTCGATGCCGCCCTTCAAGAGGGCTTCGGCCAGCAGCACGGCGTCCTTGGCGTCTTCGATGACGATGACCGGAACGATACGGCGCTTGGTGAGTTCTTCAAATGATGCGGGCATGGGTAGGTAACTCCCTGAACAGGGTTGGTGTTGTGTTTTCAAAAAGGTCTTGTCGTTGCGAGGAGCGACGGCACCGCGGCACCGAGCGGGAGGAGGCACTCAATGGCCGCTTGCGCCGCGCTCACTCGCAATAACCTGGCTGTGGCGACTACCTGTCGACGCGGGCGCCGCCACCACCAACCAGTTTTTCGACTTCGTTGAGGCTGGCCATGGTGGTGTCGCCCGGCGTGGTCATGGCCAATGCGCCATGCGCCGCGCCGTATTCCACGGCCTTTTGGGCATCGCCGAACGTCATCATGCCGTAGATGAATCCGGAGGCGAAGCTGTCGCCGCCGCCGACGCGGTCCATGATCTCGACACCCTTGCGCTGGGCCGAGGAATAGAACGTGCCGTCATACCAGCACATGGCGCCCCAGTCGTTGACCGTTGCGGTCTTGACGCCGCGCATGGTGGTCGCCGTCGCCCGGAAATTCGGATAATCGGCCACGACCTTGGCGATCATCTTTTCGAACGAGGAAACTTCGAGATCGGTTAGATTGGCGCCGGTCCCTTCGATTTCATAGCCGAGCGACGCGGTGAAATCCTCTTCATTGCCGATCATGACATCGACATATTTGGCGATCTCGCGGTTGATCTCCTGGCACTTGTCCTTGCCACCGAACCCCTTCCACAGGGACGGGCGGTAGTTGAGGTCGTAGGAAACGACCGTGCCATATTTCTTGGCGATGCGGGCCGCCTCGATCACGGCCGGGCCGGTCGTTTCGGAAAGGCCGGCAAAGATGCCGCCGGTGTGGAACCAGCGAACGCCAAGCGTGCCGAAAATGTACTCCCAGTCGAAATCGCCGGGTTTGATCTGGCTGGCGGCGGTCAGGCCGCGATCCGAGCAGCCGACGGCGCCGCGCAAACCGAAGCCGCGCTCGGTGAAATTGATGCCGTTGCGGACGGTGCGGCCGATGCCGTCATAGGGAACCCACTTGATGAACTGGGTGTCGACACCGCCCTGCAGGATGAAGTCTTCCATCAGCAGGCCGACCTCGTTCTTGGCGAAGGCCGTGGCCACGGCGGCGCGCTTAGAAAAGCAGCGGCGCAACCCGCGCGCGACGTTGTATTCGCCGCCTCCCTCCCAGGCCCGGAAGTTCCTGGCCGTGCGGATCCGGCCCTCACCCGGATCGAGACGGAGCATAATCTCGCCGAGCGACAGGATGTCGTAACGGCAGTCCTTTTCGTCTCGCAGCTCTATCTTGCTCATGGTTCCTTCTTTCAACTCGTTTGGTTGGTTTCGAGGTCCGACCGGATGCCGTTCGGGCACCTTTGCGGCGTGGCTCCCGCAATTTGGTGCAAAAGCGACCGCCTGTTTAGTTAACTCCGAGGCGTTTCCGAATGGGCCAAACACCGGACAAACCGCTCGGCGCCGTTCCACGTCTCGGATGACCCGCCTAAAATCTCAGCTTTGTGACACGATTACTAGCAGGTTTCGTTTCGCCGTACGAAACGGGCACCACCACAGGCAAAGACGATCCGGATGGGTTGCAACAGGCTGTCGGAACATAGAAATTTACGCCGTAAGCCCGGCATTGCCCCGCCCGGACCTGATCGTTGCGTGTCGCGATCCGGCCGGCGCGTTCTGGCGCAGGCGTGCCGTGATCGCTTTGGCGCGTCGTTTGACTTCCTCGGGCACGGCCACGTCCAGTTCTCCGGTCAGGCGCGACGTCGACACCGACACGGAAATGGCGGCGATGGGCATGTCGCCCCAGCCAAAGATCGGCGCGGCGTAACAGACGCAGCCCAGTTCGTTTTCCTCGCGGTCGATGGCAAAACCGTATTTGCGCACCAGCGACAGGGCGGAATCGAGCTGGCGACGCGTGGTCAACGTGTGTTCGGTGAACCGGGTCAGGCGCGATTTGAGGTGCGTGTTGGCCTTTTCAGGCGGCATGAAAGCGATCATTGCCTTGCCGAGCGCGGTGGAATGGAAATAGTCCGCATCACCCGACTCGGCCCTCAAGCGCAGCGTCTGGTTTTCTTGCATGATGCAAATGTAGTAGATGCGCTTGCCCTTGGGGGCACCGAGACTGACCCGTTCTCCGAACATGTCCGCCAGCGCCTGCATCTCGTCATGCGCCGCGCTTTTCAGCGCTGCGTCGCGATTGTCCTCGCTGGAAAGGGCAAAAGAGGCCGGCCCGAGGGTGTAATCGCCCTTGGGCTGCTTGATGACATAGCCCATCAAATCAAGCGTTTTGAGGTAGCGAAAGGCCGTCGTCTTGGAGATGCCGGCCTCGGCGGCGATGTCCCTGAGACTCATCGAACGGCCGGACGCGCTCAATACGTCGAGAACGCACAAGGCGTTGACCAGCGGTTTGACGATATAGTCTTCCTGCGTCATGGCATTTCTTGTCACGAAACGAGTTCACCGCACTTTAGTGCCACCGGCGTGTTTGCGGCAAATCGAATTGTCGTTGAATTGAAAATGGTATGGTAGAATGGTAGTCTTGCGGGGATGAGGCGTTTCAACTGCTCGTGAATTGTATGGTACTGTGTACAATCGCCCAATAATGTCCATCCGGTGGATTGCGGCGCGAAACCAAAACCGCCAAAATGGCCGCATCATGGGGGAAAATCCGTTTTTCGAACGCGCTGGAAGCGATACTGGGCCTGAACCGTGTGGCAAACGCCGCCACTCGCGCCCAAGGGCCCGTCGGTTTCCGCCGGATCGTTCGGCATGGCTGGATTGCCGTTCATTTCCCCGTATAACCGCATTTTGGGGAATCGCGGCGACACCCATCCGGCATCCTCGGTCCGGGACCGGTCTGGCCGTCCGCAACAAACACGCTCATTGAGGAGCCTTTCATGTCCGATTTCGTCCTGTCCAAGCTTGCCGAGGGGATCGAGACGCCCCGCTACCAACGCAGTGCGCTTCGCCCGCGTCTCCTGCATCTGGGCTTCGGCGCGTTCGCCCGGGCGCACTGGATGGGCTACCACCAGGACTTCTTGCACAAGCACTCCGGTTCCGACTGGGGAGTGATGGTCACCGATCTCAAATACAATGCCGACCGCTTCGGTCTATTGGAAGGCAACGACCTTTATTATTCGGTGCTCGAATACTCCGACACCGTCGACCATCTGCGCGTCATCGGCTCGATCCTCGGCACGGCGCATCCCGAACGCAATGGCGTTGAAGGCTTTTTCGAGCCGTTCCTTTATCCCGATCTGGCCATCGTTTCGCTGACCGTCACGGAAAAGGGCTATTGCCTGGCCGGCGGTGAGCTCGATGAAACCAATCCCGACATCGCGCATGATCTGGCCCAGCCGCATGCGCCGTTAAGCGCCATCGGCGCGCTGGTCGAAGCCTTGCGCCGCCGCCGCGCCAAGGGGCTCGACGCCTTCACCATCCTGTCGCTCGACAATCTGCCCTCGAACGGGGTGACCTGCCACAAGGCGGTCAAGGCTTATGCCGAAAAGGTTGACGCCGATCTGGCGGCCTGGATCGAGGCCAATGTCACCTTCCCCTGTTCGATGGTCGACCGCATCGTGCCCGCCCTGACCGATGAGAGCCGGGCCTTGATCCGCGAACGGCTCGGGTTCGACGATCCCAACGGCATCGTGTGCGAGCCCTTCCGGCAATGGGTGATCGAGGACAAATTCGTCAAGGGCCGTCCCGACTGGGACGAAGTCGGCGCGCAATTCGTCACCGATGTCGAGCCATTCGAGGACATGAAATTGCGGATGCTCAACGGCACCCACTCGAGTATGGCCTATCTCGGTTATCTGTCCGGCTACGAGACCATATCCGAGACCATATCCGATCCTGATTTCAAGACGTTGATCACCGATATGATGACCCGCGAAATCGCGCCGACCGTCAAGGTCGATGCCGATTTGATGGCCTATCGCGACGCCCTGATCACCCGCTATTCCAATCCGATGCTCAAGCACCGGACCTGGCAGATCGCCATGGATGGCTCGCAGAAACTGCCGCAGCGCCTCTTGAACACCATCCGCGACCGCATTGGAATGGGCGAGCCTTCGATCCGTCTCTGCCTCGGGGTGGCCGGCTGGATGCGTTACGTGACCGGCACCGACGAGAATGGCACCGAGATCGACGTGCGCGATCCTTACGCCGAGCGTCTGGTCTTTTTGGGCAAACAGGCCATGTCCAATCCCGATGCCATGGCGGCGGCCTATCTCGGCATGACCGAGATTTTCGGCGAGGACCTGCCCAACAATGCCCGTTTCCGCCGTCAGGTCACGGCCCATCTGAGCCATCTTTTAAGCGAAGGCGCCAAGGCGACCGTCCATCGCGTCGTCCACAACGGCGAGGCGCTGGAAGAAGAAGACTAGAGCAGGTCCGGTTCAGGTTGAATCGGTCGACCTGCTCTATGTATCTGTTTTGTCGCGCGTCCGAACCGGAAAACCGTTTCCACTTTTCCTGGACGCGCTCTAGGCAAACCGGGCTTTTCGCGCGTCGCCCCACAGGTCAGCCCCGTTTCGTTTTTCCTTGCAAGGGGGGAATGGGGCTCCTGCCGCCGAAAAAAAACGCCATTGTCACGGCGCGGGTTTGGGGCGTCGCTTCGTCGTCAGGGCGGTCATGATGTCGTCGAGATCGCCTGTGCGCTGGATCGGGTACAGCACCCATTTCCCGTCGTGATAGGTTGGCGCCTCCTCATATGCCGTCCGAAACCGAAGATCGAGCCGGTCGAGAAGACCTGTCATCTTTTCGCGCTCGGCCGCGCCGAAAACCACCATCACCGCCACGCCGCCGCTCTCGGGAATGAGCGTTAATAACGATCTCGATTTCTTGAATCTCAGGCCCCAACCGTGCTTCTGGCCGCCATTGCTCCAATCAGGAGCAAATGTCCCCGGATAGGATTCATCGATCCGGGCCACGAGGTCCTGCCAGAACCCGAAGGCTGTCGCGCCGACAAAGGCCTCGAGTTCGCTCGGACTCGGCGGCGTTTGTTTGCGAACGAACCGCTTGCTGGTCTCGGACATGGCACAACTCCCTTGTCATCCGGGGCGGGTGCATAGGACCGCGCCATGTCAGCACCAGTCAGTAGCCTCTTGACAAAAAAGCACGCCCCGGCGGGCTGCGCCGAAACGGCGCGCCCGGTAGAATAGGCGTTGCCAAGCGCAAAAAGGGTCGCTAAACAGCCCGCCCTTTCCAGTTTCCGAGATTTATCATGTCGAGCGCCTCGCCCGTCGCGTCGATCGGTGTTGATTTTGGCACCAGTAACAGTGTGGTCGCCCTGGCGGCCGCGGACGGTCGTGTCGAGACTGTCCGATTTACCCATGCAAACGAGGTGCACAACGTTTTCACCTCTGCGCTGTGCTTCTGGCCCGAACGGCGCGGCAGCGGCCTGCCGCCTCATGTCGAGGGCGGCCCCTGGGCGATCGAGCATTTTCTTCAAGAACATGCGGCGCTGAGATTCATCCAGTCGTTCAAGACGTTCGCCGCCAGCCGGGCTTTTCAGTCGACCACGATTTTCGGACAGCGTTTCGCATTCGAAGATCTGCTGGCGGCGTTTTTGAGGACGCTTCACCGCCATGCCGATTCGGCGCTCGATCTGGCTTCGGCACCTGTCGTCATCGGTCGGCCGGTCCATTTCGCCGGGGCCAATCCCGACGAGGCGCTGGCCATGCAGCGTTATCGCGACGCCTATGCCCGCTTCGGCGTCGAGAAGGCGCTTTATGTCTATGAGCCCGTTGGCGCCGCCTTTTCCTTCGCGCGTCAACTCAAGGGCGATGCGACGGTTCTGGTCGCCGATTTTGGCGGCGGCACCAGCGATTTTTCCATCGTGCGCTTTTCGCGCGAAGCGGGAAACCTGCGGGTCGATCCGCTCGCTCATGGCGGCATCGGTATTGCCGGCGACACGTTCGATGCCCGCATGGTCGAGCATGTCGTTTCGCCACGCCTGGGGTGGGGGAGCGAATACCGCTCCTTCGGAAAGCTTCTTCCGATCCCCAACCAGTACTTCAGCCATCTGTCGCGCTGGCACGAACTGGCGATGATGAAGACCGGCTCCGATCTTGTCGAACTCAGGGAACTGGCCGCCGCTGCCGTCAATCCCGGCCCGCTTGAGGACTTCATCACCCTTGTCGAGTTCGATCTCGGCTTCCCGCTCTATCGCGCCATCTCGGACGCCAAGATCGCCTTGTCGGCACAAGAGGAAATCGCGTTTCGTTTCGACGAGGAAGGGATCGCCATCCACGCCGATATCTCCCGTGCCGAATTCGAGAGCTGGATTGCAAACGATCTTGCGCGGATCGCCGCCATCGTCGACCGAACCCTTGATCAGGCCGGGCTTGCTCCGGACGCAGTGGACAGGGTCTTTTTGACGGGCGGCTCGTCCTTCGTGCCGGCCGTTCGCAATCTCTTCGTTGAGCGGTTCGGCGACGAAAAGCTCCTGTCCGCCGACCAGTTCGAATCGATCGCATACGGTCTCGCCCTGATCGGGCAGGCGCGCAACCCGGACCAGTGGGCGATCAGGGCGTGAAGCCGGCTGCTATTCCTTTTCCCGCTTCAAGAAGGTCTGGGCGTCCATGACGATCTTCTTGTCGATCGGGCCGATGGCCGCGTCGTTCTTGCCGTCGTAATCGAGCGCGGCAAGCACGGTCTGGATGGCGGCGAGGCGCGTCCGGCGCTTGTCGTTGGATAAAATCACCGTCCAGGGTGCGTGGGGCGAATCGGTTGCCTCCAGCATTTCGTTGCGGGCGTCGGAATACTCATCCCACTTGTCGAGCGCCTTGAGATCGACCGGCGACAGCTTCCACACCTTGAGCGGGTCATGGCGGCGGTCGTGGAACCGCAAGAGCTGCATTTCCTTGCCGATATCGAGCCAGAACTTGAACAGGTGAATGCCGTCATCGACGATCATGCGCTCGAAACGCGGCGCGGCGATGAGAAAGCTTGCCGTCTCGGCCGGCGAGCAAAAGCCCATGACCGCCTCGACCCCGGCGCGGTTGTACCAGGAGCGGTCGAACAGCGTCGTTTCCCCCGCCGAGGGCAGGTGGTCGATGTAGCGCTGGAAATACCATTCGCCCTGTTCGCGGTCGGAGGGTTTGGGCAGCGCCGCAATGCGGTTGATGCGTGGATTGAGATGTTCGAGATAATGCTTGATGGTGCCGCCCTTGCCGGCGGCGTCGCGCCCCTCGAAGATCAGGGCGATGCGTTGGCCCGTGACCTGGAGATGTGTTTGAAGTCTGACGAGTTGTTTTTGCAGCGCGATCAGATGTGAGGCATACTCATCCTTGTCGAGCTTGTGATCGTAAGGATAGCCGCTCGAACCGAGCGCTGCCTTGCGAATCGCCTTGGGCAGTTCCGGATCTTCGATGTCGAAGGCGAAGGTGGCGGGTGCGTTGGAACTCGAAGCCATGACCAATCTAGCTCTTGATACGTGTCGGCCCCGAAACGAACGTCATCTCGGTGTTACAATCACTCCTTAGGGGCCATTGGAACAATGGCAGATCAAGATGACGCCCGCAATTCATCCGTTCCACCGGCCGATCACGCTTTGCGCGACGGGGTGAGCGGTATGCGCCAACGCGTGTTGCGGCGATTTGGGCGTCAGCGCTGGGCCCTTGTCGCGCTTATTCTGGTTCTGATCTTTCTGGCCGCCGTACAACCGGTCGACTGGGTCGATCTCCTCCTCGGCTTTGTGGTGTTCGTCATCATCCTGGCACTGGCGCCGGATGGCATCGAGGTTTTGCATCCCGATCCCGATACAGCGGGACTCACCACGCGCAGCTTCGATGAAACCCTGTTCCGTGTCGGCGAAGCGGTTGGCCTGCCCTGGGTGATCATCGACGAGCGCAATGTCGTGCAACAGGTCAACGCCCTGGCCGCCCGCCAGTTCGCCAAGCTCGAACTCGGCGTGCCGATTTCGCTTTCCCTGCGCAATCCCGTTCTGGTCTCGGCCATCGAAACCTGCCGGCGCACCGGAGCGAACCAGACCGTCGAGATGCACCAGACCATCCCGACCCAGGTGTTCTTTCGCCTGCACGTTGCCCCGATCTCGCCTTTGTCGCCCTCTTCATCCCAAACGCCGCGGCAATGGATCGTCGTGACCTTCACCGACGTTACCGAACAGCGCCGGATCGACGCCATGCGGTCCGACTTCATTGCCAATGCCAGCCATGAACTGAGGACTCCTTTGACCTCGGTGATCGGCTTCATCGAAACCCTCAGGGGACCGGCGGCGCGCGATGCCGCGGCACGCGACAAGTTTTTGGGCATCATGGCCAATCAGGCCGAGCGCATGTCGAAGCTGATCGACGATCTGATGTCCCTCAGTCGCATCGAATCGCGCCAGCATCTGACGCCTTCGGGGACCGTCGATCTCAAGGGCATCCTCGACGAGGTGGCCGAAGGACTTCAGCCCCAGGCACAGGAGGCTGGCGTCACCATTACGCGCGATCTCATGCCCTCCGCCGTGGTCATTGCCGGCGATCGCACCGAACTCTACGAGGTTTTCGAAAATCTCGTGGAAAATGCCGTGAAATATGGCGGCAGCGGCGGCGCCATCGAGATCGCGCTCAAACCGGCAACCGGCCGTCCCGGCTATGCCTATTGCGTAAGCGTGACCGATCACGGTCCGGGAATCGCCGAAGAACATGTGCCGCGCCTGACCGAGCGCTTTTACAGGGTCGACGCCGAATCCAGCCGCAAAAAGAAGGGGACGGGACTGGGCTTGGCCATCGTCAAGCACATCGTCAACCGCCATCGCGGCGTCATGACCATCCGCTCCGAACTTGGAAAGGGAACGAGCGTCGAGGTTCTTCTTCCGTCATGACAAAATGGGGAAAACGCCGGTTATCCCCCACGCCATTTCTGTAATCATTAGAAATAACAGCATGTTACGGTGACACATAAGTGTCATCCAAACGACATAGAACCGTTAGCGGCGGTTCATAGGTTGCGCCTGTCTGAACGGGTTCGGATGTGGCTGATCGAGCCGGGACCCGGGGCTCCTGCCCAATGCTCTGAAAGGGATAAATCATGAAAACCGCACTTTACGCCGGCGCCGCTGCCGTAGTCCTGCTCGGCGCGCTGGACGTTTCGGCCGCCATGGCGCGCGACAACATCCACATCGCCGGTTCGTCCACCGTCCTTCCCTATGCATCGATCGTTGCCGAGGCGTTCCACGAGAACTTCTCCGACTTCCCGACCCCGGTCGTGGAATCCGGCGGGTCTTCCGCTGGCCTCAAGCAGTTCTGCGAAGGTGTCGGCGAGAACTTCATCGACGTGGCCGACGCGTCGCGCCCGATCAAGTCGAGCGAAATCGAGACTTGTGCCGCCAACGGCGTCACCGACATCATCCAGGTCCGCATCGGCTATGACGGCATCGTCTTCGCCTCCCAGAAGGACGGCCCGGCCTACAACGCGTTCACGCCGGCCGACCTTTTCAACGCCCTTGGCGCCCAGGTCCTCAAGGATGGCGCCCTGGTCGACAATCCCTATTCCAAGTGGAACGCGTTCAACGCCGATCTGCCGGACGCCGAAATCCTCGCCTTCATCCCGGGCACCAAGCACGGTACCCGTGAAGTCTTCGAGGAAAAGGTCCTGATCGCCGGCTGCGAAGAAACCGGTGCCTTCGACAAATATATGGAAGCCAATGGCGGCGACAAAAAAGCCGCCGAAGCTTCGTGCAAGGCCGTTCGTACCGATGGCAAGTCGGTCGACATCGACGGCGACTACACCGAGACCCTGGCCCGCATCGGGTCCAATGCCAACGCCATCGGCGTGTTCGGCCTGGCCTTCTACGAGAACAACACCGACAAGCTCAAGGTTGCGACCATGAGCGGCGTCACGCCTTCGACCGATACCATCGCCTCGGGTGACTATCCGGTCTCCCGTCCGCTCTTCTTCTACGTGAAGAAGGCTCATATCGGCGTGATCCCCGGCCTCAAGGAATATGCCGAGTTCTTCGTCTCCGACGACATGGCTGGCCCGGACGGCCCGCTCGCCCAGTATGGTCTGGTTTCCGATCCGGAACTGGCCCAGACCCAGGCTGACGTCGCCAACGAAGTGACCATGAAGTAATGCGCTTCTGGCGGAGCGGCCCCGGCCGCTCCGCTTCTTTTACCGGCCATGACGGGCGCGTTATGCCCGTTTAGTCGATCCAAAGACCATCTGGTGGATGCCGATGCTGCTGCTTGTTGTCATATTTGCCGTGCTCTTGATCGCCGCGATCGGTTTCGTGCTCGGCCGCCAACGTTCCATCAGCCTGGCCGGCGGCGACACCCACAAGCTTCATTCCCTGCCGAACTATTATGGGTTCCATGTGGTCGTGATCACGCTGGCGCCGGCTTTCCTGCTGCTGGTCGCGTGGCTGATCGCCCAGCCGCTCTTCATCGAAAGCCAGATCTCAAGCCAGATTTCCGATCAGACCGTTGCGCAGTTCAGTTCCAAGGGGCTGGCGCTGAGCGAAGTCCGGCGCTTGGCAAACGGTCTCGATGTCGCCGTCGAGCGCGGGGCCCTGACCGCCGATCATGCCAATTCGATCCGCTCCGAGTTTACTGATATTCGCGAGCGTCTCGGCGAGGTCGGCGTGGCGCTCGGGTCCAACGTGACCCCCGACGTGCTGCTCATCGCCCAGCATTACCGCGTCATGAACGCCACCGGCTCCATGCTGCGCAGCGGATTGGTGATCGCGCTGGCGCTGGTGAGCGCCGTCTATGCCTATTTCCAGATCACGCCCGGTTTCCGGGCCCGCATCGTGGTGGAACGCGCCAGTTTGTGGCTGCTCATCGCCGCGGCGTCGATCGCCATCCTGACCACGCTCGGCATCGTCCTGTCGCTGGTCTTCAACACAATCGAATTCTTCCGCCTCTATCCGGCCGCCGACTTCCTGTTCGGGCTGACCTGGTCGCCGAGCTTCACCGGCGGCGGTGCGAACTCGCAACTCGGCCTGGTGCCGCTGATCTGGGGCACGCTCTATATCTCCGTCGTCGCCCTGCTGGTCGCCGTTCCCATCGGGCTGTTCGCGGCGGTCTATCTTTCCGAATACGCCACCCCGACGGTGCGGTCCTTCGCCAAGCCTCTGATCGAGGTCCTGGCCGGCATCCCGACCATCGTCTACGGCCTGTTCGCCCTTCTGACCGTGGGGCCGCTTCTGCTCGGTGTTTTCGGTGAAAAGGGCATTCTGGGCGTCAACTGGATGCAGGGGGGCACCGCCGTCATGACCGCGGGCCTTGTCATGGGCATCATGCTCATCCCCTTCGTCTCCTCGCTTTCCGACGACATCATCAACGCCGTGCCGCAGTCGATGCGCGACGGCTCGCTCGGCCTTGGCGCCACCCCGTCCGAAACGGTGCGTCTCGTCATCCTTCCGGCTGCCCTGCCGGGGATCGTGGGGGCCATCCTTCTGGCGGCCTCGCGCGCCATCGGCGAAACCATGATCGTCGTGCTCGGCGCCGGCGCGGCGGGAAAGATCTCGCTCAATCCCTTCGAGGCCATGACCACCGTCACCGCCAAGATCGTTTCGCAGTTGACCGGTGACGCCGACTTCACGTCGCCCGTGGCGCTGGTCGCCTTTGCGCTGGGCATGACGCTGTTCGTCTTCACGCTCTGCCTCAACATTCTCGCGCTCTACATCGTGCGCAAATACCGGGAGCAGTACGAATAATGAGCGATATTGCCGAAACCAACGTCACGGCGTCCGATCCCGTGCCGGCCAAGAAATCGCTTTACGAGCAGGATCCCAAGACCCGGGCGCGCTCGAATGCCGAAACCCGTTTTCGTCTTTATGGCATAGGGGCCATCGTGATCGGCCTCGGCTTTCTGGTCGTCCTGTTGGTGACCATCGTCATGAACGGCATCCCGGCTTTCACCCAGAGCTACTTAACGCTCAACATCGAACTAAGGGCCGACAAGCTCGATCCCAAGGGGCATCGCGACCCCGCCGAAATGGCCAAGGTCACGACCTTCGGCTACAATCCGCTGATCGAGGAAGCGCTCAAGAAGGATCTGGTCGCGGCCGGTGTCGAGGTCGACATGAAGGGATCCCAGCTGAGGAAAATGCTGTCCTCGGGCGTCGCCAGCCAAGTGCGCAATTTCGTGCTCGCCAATCCCGATCAACTCGGCAGGACCGTGACGTTCGATGTCCTGGCCGCGAGCCGGGTCGACGGCTACCTCAAGGGCCGCGTCACGCGCGAGTCCCTTGCCGACGACAAGAACCTGTCGCCGGTTCATCTCGACATCGTCGATCATCTCGTCGCAAAGGGTCTTCTGGACCGGCGCTTCAACGCCGATTTCATCTTCGGCTCCGATTCCTCCGACTCGCGTCCGGAAAGCGCCGGTATCGGCGTGTCCATGCTCGGATCTTTCTTCATGATGATCGTGGTGCTTTTTCTGAGCCTGCCGATCGGCGTCGCCGCCGCGATCTACCTCGAGGAGTTCGCCGCCAAGAACTGGTTTACCGATCTTATTGAAGTGAACATTTCCAATCTCGCGGCCGTGCCCTCGATCGTGTTCGGCATTCTCGGCCTGTCGGCCTTCATCCAGTTCGCCAGCCTGCCGAAATCGGCGCCTTTAGTGGGCGGACTGGTGCTGACGCTGATGACCCTGCCGCGTATCATCATTCCGGCGCGCGCCGCTCTGGGCGCCGTGCCGCCCTCAATCCGCGAAGCTGCACTCGGGGTCGGCGCCTCCAAGATGCAGACCGTTTTCCACCATGTGCTGCCGCTGGCCATGCCGGGCATTCTGACCGGCACGATCATCGGCATGGCGCAGGCGCTCGGCGAGACCGCCCCCCTGCTGCTGATCGGCATGGTCGGATTCATCGCCTCGAACTATCCCGCCGGATTCTTCGAGGGATTCTTGAGCCCCAACACGGCCATGCCGGCGCAGATCTACGAATGGTCGAAACGCGCCGATCCGGCCTTCTACGAACGGGCCTGGGGCGGGATCATCATCCTTCTGGTGTTCCTGGCCATCATGAATATCGCAGCAGTTATCCTGCGCCGTCGTTTCGAACGTCGCTGGTAAGGAGAGAATTATGGAAGCCGTGGCGAACGAACAGGTGCGTTCCGTGGAAACGCCCCATGCCGTCAAGGTCGAGGCGAGCAACGTTCAGGTCTATTACGGGGACTCCCACGCCATCAAGGACGTGAGCATAAAGATCGTCGAAAAGACCGTCACCTCCTTCATCGGCCCGTCTGGTTGCGGCAAGTCGACCTTTTTGAGGTGCATCAACCGCATGAACGACACCATCGACGTCGCCCGCGTCGAAGGCACCATCCTGCTCGACGGCGAGGACATCTACGACAAGCGCGTCGATCCGGTGCAGCTCAGGGCGCGCGTCGGCATGGTGTTTCAAAAACCCAATCCCTTCCCCAAGTCCATCTACGACAACGTCGCCTACGGTCCGAAAATCCACGGCATGGTGCGCGGCAAGGAAGAAATGGACGAACTGGTGCAGTCCTCGCTGCGGCGCGCCGGCTTGTGGGACGAGGTCAAGGATCGTTTGAGCGAACCGGGGACCGGGTTGTCCGGCGGCCAGCAGCAGCGCTTATGCATCGCGCGCGCCATCGCCACCAAGCCGGAAGTCTTGCTGATGGACGAGCCCTGTTCGGCGCTCGATCCGATCGCCACCGCCATCATCGAGGAACTGATCGACGAATTGCGTGAGAACTTCACCATCTGCATCGTGACGCACTCCATGCAGCAGGCGGCGCGCGTTTCCCAGAAGACGGCTTTCTTCCATCTCGGAAAACTGATCGAAGAAGGCCCGACCGAGGAAATCTTCACCAACCCACGCGACAAGAAAACGCAGGACTATATTACCGGACGTATCGGTTGATTCGGACGGTTTGATAAGGAACAAGCGGAATGGCCAATCCTACGAGCGACCACATTGTCTCGTCCTTTGATGATGAGATCCTTCAACTGGCGGCATCCATCGCGGAGATGGGCGGCGCCGTCGAAAACGCCATTTCCTCCGCGGTCGAAGCCTTGCTGAAAGTCGATCACGTTGCGGCCCGCGAGATTCTCGCCGCCGACATCAAGATCGACGAGATGCAGCGCGTGATCGACGAAACAGCGGTGTCGATGATCGCGCGGCGCCAGCCCATGGCGGGCGATTTGCGCATGATCGTCGCGTCCATCCACATCGCCAACGATCTTGAACGTGTCGGCGACATGGCCAAGACGATCTGCCGGCGCGCGCTGCAACTCGACGGTGCCCGGCTGTCGCCGAAATTCTACAACGGCGTTCGCCACATGACGGACCTGACCCTACGCCAGCTCAAGGACGCGATCGACGTCTACACCTCGCGCGATCTCGACGGGGCCGTGGCCGTGTGCGAGCACGACGCCGAGATCGACGCGCTTTACGTTTCGCTGTTCCGCGAACTTCTGACCTACATGATGGAAGACCCGCGCAACATCACCCAGTGCACCAACCTGCTCCTGGCGGGCAAGAGCCTGGAACGCGCCGGCGATCACGCCACCAATATCGCCGAACAGGCCTATTACCTGCAGACCGGCAAGAATCTCGCCATGCTCCTCGAGCAGAAGGCCAAGAGCTAGGGCATCATCGTCATGACAGCGACCATCATGATCGTTGAGGACGAAGCCGATCTCTCCTTGATGCTTCGCTACAACCTCGAGGCCGAAGGATTCAAGGTCACCTCGGCGGCAACGGGTGACGAAGCCGCCGAGATGGTCAGGGACAATGTGCCAGACCTCATTTTGCTGGACTGGATGCTGCCCGGCCTTTCCGGCATCGAATTGTGTCGCCGCTGGCGCGCGCGCGAGGAAACCGCGAGTGTGCCGATCATCATGCTCACGGCGCGCGGCGAGGAGGAAGAACGGGTCAGGGGCCTCGAAATGGGCGCCGACGACTACGTCACCAAGCCGTTCTCCATTCCCGAACTCCTGGCCCGCATTCATGCGCTGCTCAGGCGCTCCAGTCCGCAGCTCGTCGCCTCGATCCTCAGGGCCGGCGATCTCGAACTCGACCGCACCTCCCACCGCGTCCGCCGCTCCGGCCGCGACGTCCATCTCGGTCCAACCGAGTACCGGCTTCTGGAATACCTGATGCGCTCCCCCGGTCGGGTCTATTCGCGCGAGCAATTGCTCGACGCCGTGTGGGGCACCGACGTCTATGTCGACGAACGCACGGTCGATGTGCATGTGGGCCGATTGCGCAAGGCCATCAATCGCGGCCGCAACCCCGATCCCATCCGAACCGTCCGTGGCACGGGCTATGCGTTCGACGAACGTTTCCAGGCGGCAGGGTAGGGGCGCCCGGTCTGAAAACGTTCAAGCCGATGTGGCTGACCGGATAAAAGCCGTCAGGTCCGTGGATTGAGCAAGCTGTGGACCGCCGACAACAGGAATTCGTCCCGATAATGACCGGCCGCGAAAGAAACGCCGACCGGGCAATTATCGACCGTCATCAAAGGGGCTGAAACCTCCGGCAGCCGCGCCACGCCGGAAAAGGCGGTGATGGTCATCGTCGGATCGTAGAACGCGAGCACGGCGTCGAGCGTGTTCAGCGAGCCCTTGAGGGGCGCCTTCACCGGGGTTGTCGGAAAACAGATCACCGTGCCCTCGGGGAGGCCGGCATTGATCGCCGCGAAAAGCCGCTCACACCGGGTCAGGCTGTCCAGCGCCGCGATCCGGTCGAAACGCTGCACATTGGTGTAGGCGTTGGTGAAGACCGAACCGAGTTCAGGTTTGCTCGTTTCGATCCAGTTGCCAAGGATACTCTGGAACTCGGCCGTCTGCAGATCGCGCAGCGCGTCGAGGTTGCAGGCGCTCAAAGGCAGATCCTCTCCGACGAGATCGGAAAAGCGGATCGGGTCGTACGGAATGCCGGCGCGCCGGGCGATCTCTTTCACCGTGGCGTCGAACTGCGCCGCCACTGCCTCGTCGGCAGTTTCCAGCGCATCGGACAGGACCAGCAGGCGGCGGATCGGCGCGACAGGCTTTCGGTCGCTGCGCAACAACACGCGAATGGCAGCATCCAGCGTTGCGAACCGTTGGGCAAGCACACCTACGGTGCTCACGCTCGGCATGAACGGCAAAACGCCCGCTTCCGAGATGCGGTGCAGCGACGGACGCATGCCCCAAACCCCGCACAGGCTTGCCGGCACGCGAATCGAGCCGCCCGAATCCGTGCCGATGGCAAAATCGGCCAGGCCGTTGGCGACGGCTGCCGCCGATCCGCTCGACGACCCGCCGGGGATGCGCTCCGGCGCCTTTGCATTGCGCGGCGTGCCGAAGAACTGGCTTTCGCCGTCAAGGCTGTAGGTAAACTCGTCGGCAACGGCCTTGCCAATGCAACGCGCGCCGGCGGCCAGAAGCTGATCGACACAAAGCGCATTGTGAACCGGCGCCGGATGGGTCTCCCGCCAGGCCGGGCTGCCATAGGAAGTCCGGTGCCCGGCGATGTCGATATTGTCCTTCACCGCGAAGGTCATGTTGTCCAGTGGGCCGGTTCCCAGCGGTGGCAGATCAAGCTTTTCGACAAGAGCGCCGGAAGGGTCCGAGAAGGTGGTTTGAGGCATGATCTGTTTCCATTCGGATGAAGCGTTCGGCAATCGTTTCGGGCTGGACGCGGTCATGCGGTTTACCGGCCGGTCTGCAAGGGCTCGGCTTGGCATCACACAAGGGGTCCGAAACCGCAACCGGTGCGATTACTGCAAGGATTCCGGTGCGCGATTTTGCTGCATCGGCATGTGTCGCCACACGATGAGATCGCCTTCCTCGTCATCGTGACGACGGCCGGTTTCGACGAAACCGTTGCGTTTGAGCACCTTTTGCGAGGCTTCGTTGGTGATGGCGGTTTCGGCGACGGTGCCCTTGATTTGAGGCATGCGCGCAATCTCTTCAAGCAACAGCGCGATGGCGCGGGTGGCGACTCCCTTGCCGCAGCGCCAGGCGGCGACGCCATAGCCGATTTCGACCAGGCCGTGTTCGTCCGGCGCGCATTTGATGTCGCAAAGGCCGACCAGTTCGTTGCCCTCGAGGATCAGCCAACTGCTCGTTTTAAGAACGGCGTTGACCGTCGTGGCGGCGTTCTTGAGCAGGATAAGGATGTCCGTCGATTCGAAATCTGGCCTCGCCAGCCAGACGCCATCCGGTCCGGTCAGACTCGTCCCGGCGATGAGCCAGTCGTAGTGTTCAGTCCGTGCGGGGAAAAGGGAAATAGTCAAATTGGTCCGTGCCTTGCCGGGATATGGCAGTTTTTTTTGAGACGTGAGAAAGGGATCCGTTCGGGAAAGCCTGTGGCCCTCCCGACAGGGTGAGGGAGAAACGGTTCAGAACCCCCCGCCGGTCTTGAATCCGCCGCCGGAGCGCGAGCCGCGCGAGCCGGTGCGGGGACGGGAGAATCCGCTGGAACCGCCGCCGCCCCACGGGCCGCCGGAACTGCCGCCCGACCAAGAGCCGCCCCAGGGGCCATTGGTATCGCCGGTCGAAATCGGCCAGGGGTTGGAGGTGCCGGAACGCGATGTCCGCGTCATGCGGCCCGAGCGCGGCAGGCCGACGCCGCCGCCCCAGTCGGTGGTGCCCGGCCGCCAGCGCTGGGATCTCTGCCAGGCGCCCCAATAAGAGCCGGCGCTGATGGCACCTTTAAGGAATTCGTTGAGCAGATCGCCGGCCAGATTGTCCTCGCGGAAGGTCGAACGCGGATCGTCGTAGCGGGCCTTCTTGAACTCGAAGGAGATATCCTCGAGTTCGCGTCGTCGCGCCGCCAGAACCTTGAGACGTGCCTTGTAATCACCGCTTTCGCTGGTTTCATCGGCAATCTGGCTGCGGGTGTCGTCGATGCGCTTGACAATGGCGTCATCCGCCGGTGTCGGGGTCTTGCGCGCCTCGGCCATCAGGCTGGCGACATCCTGTTGTTCGAGGCTTTGCGCCAGAATGTGCAGCGCCTCCTCGAATCTGGGATCGCGGCCTTCCGCCATGTGACGATAGGCAACCGCCTTTTCGTCGCGTTCGTCTTCGAGCGACACCATGTCGGCATCGAGCGCGGCGATCTTTTGCTGCGCCGTCGCGAGCGCTTCGCGTTCGGGCTTGCCGCCGGCGGCATCGATGGCCTTGGCTTCGAGTGCGTCGAGTTCGGCCTCGGCGGCTTCGGCGGCCGATTGCTGGCGGTCGGCATGCTCGCGCAACCTGAGAGGGATTTCGTTGAGCATGGCGAAATTGGGCCGGGCCTTGTCATAGCCGCATAACCGCGCCACCAGCGAGTCGAGATAGCGGATGAGATTGTTCGCCTTGTAGTTCTTGGTGCCGTAGCCCAGTTCCCACAGATACATGAACAGGGGATCCTCGCGATAAGGTTTGCCCTTCTGTTCGCGGTCCGTCTCGGCGACCTCCGTCTTTCTCAAGGATTCCTCGGCGATCTGCTGGAGGTCCTCGGCCTCTTTGCGCTTTCCGACATAGGCCGGATCGGCTTCGATGGCCTTGGCGATTCTGGCCGACAGCGCCTTGAGCGCTGCCTGGGCCCGGTCGATCTCGGCGACGAGGTCCTTGCGCTTTTCCGCCTTGGCGGCGATGGTTTTGTCGAGCGTGGTGAGTTCGGCCTCGGCGGCGGCCATGTCGGAGGCGCGCTGATCGAGAATGGCCCGCGCCCTTGCTTCGGCGCCGCCTAGCTCGCCGCCCAGCGTTTGTGCCGTGTCCTTGAGACGTGCCGATGCCAGGTCGCGGAACAGCTCGGTTTCGGTTTCCCTGAGCTTGGCCACGCGTTCGGCGCTACGCGCCAGCCGTTTGGCGATATCGTCTTCCTCGCGGCGGATATCGCGCACCGCGTCGTCAAGCGAATTGAGTGCTTCCGGTCCGCTCAGTGCCATCGCCACGTTCCTCTAGAGCGTTTTCAGGAAAAGCGGCAGCCACTTCTCCGATCCGAAAACGCGACAAAACAATAAGTTAGTGAAGATCATCCGATCCAACCAAAGCGTGATCTGCTCCAGTCTCCCTTACCACCGCGTCACCGTGCCGCCGAGCACCGCGACGGAATAGACCGGATCGAGATAGCCATAATGCTTGGCGCCAATATTGTCGTTTTCGATGATGCCGTCGTCGCGCTTGTCAGCCTCGACCTGACGATAGGTTTCCTCCGGCACCCTGAGGCCCCAGAGATTGACCGTTTCGGTCGCGCCGTTTTCTTCGTTCGCGATGTCGAGGGCCAGAGCCTGGTGGGTGATCGTATCGAGTGCCTCGACCACGAGGTAATAATTGGTCGCTTCGGCATTGATTTCCGGGAAGGTCCAGAAGCCCGATTCCACCCCGTCGCGGTTGACGATGTGGACGGTATAGTCGAGCCTCAGCTTGGCCAGCAGGGTTTCAAGGCCCGTGATCGCCTGATCGATTCCGGTCCGGTTGGCTTCCGCCACGGCGATTTTGCCGCGATCGCGCAGGGTTTCGGCTGCGGCGATCGCGCTTTCGACCTTGCTTTCCGCCGAGATGGTTTCAACCAGCACGTCCATGCGCGCCGGCAGGGTTTCGGTCAGTTCGACACGCGCCGCTTCCTGTTGCGCCGCCTTGTAGGGCAGATAGCCGAAGGCATAGCCGCCGATGCCGAGCGCCAGGATCAGAACGATGCCGGCGAACCATGGTCCCCAGGCCTTGCGGCTGACGTAAAGCCTGGCCAGCGACACACCCAATCCACCACTGGGCGGGGTGTAGACGAACCGGCTTTCGCTCAGCGCGGCCACCCCCTCCCTGAGGATGGAATCGGAAACTTCGATGCCCTGCTGGTGATAGATGTCGCGCAATCTGTCGAGGAGCTGGGCTTCGCGATCCGCACCGCTCAGCTCCCGCGTCACCAGATCGGCGCGGTGGCGCAACGTGTCCACCACGTCCATCGCCAGCATGACGTCATCGAGTGGGAGAACCTTGTCCCCAGACGGCGTATCCATGCTCAAACGTCCGCCTTAGCCTCCGTTTGCCTATTGGCCCTTGGTTTCGAGAATAAGGGCATTGCCCTCGGCCGCGAGATCGGCCAGCCGGCGCTTGCCATCCTCGACCGCATCGCGGATTTCCGCCGAATTCTCGGTGGAAAGCTTGCGCATTTCGGTGATGATGGTACGCGACTTCTCCTGGAAATTGACCACGGAATCGACCAGCTTCTTGACCGCATCGGCGCGAATGGTCGGGCCGTAGCCGGCCTTCAGGGCCTCCTCGGTCACCTTGTCGCCGATCTCGGAAAGCGTTTCGAGCGATTTGCTCATCCCTTCCTTCATGGCGTTCAGCGTCTCGGTCGATTCATGCAGGCCGAACATGCCGGTGAACGAAGCGGAAAGCGCGGTGAACACCGTTTCATTGGTCGAAAAGAACGAAATCGACTGCTGGTAGACCCGCTCCTTGGCGTTGGTCGACTGCATCAGCCGCGCCATGATCACTTCCGAGGTGTTGTAGGAAATGGTCAGGTTGTCCGAGAGATCCTTGGCGATCTGGTAGCGGCGTTCCTCGTTCTGCATCTCGCGCAAACGCTCGTCGCGGGCCATTTCGAGCCGGGCCCGGTCGGCCGGCGTGCCTTCGGAAAAATCGGCGAGCTGGGCGGAAGCGGCCTCGAGCGCGGTCTTTTTCTCGTTGAGCCTGGCTTCGGCGGTCTGCAGCACTTCGAGCGCCATCACCTCGGCCTGTTTGAGCGCGCCACGGAAGTCGCGATAGGCTTCGAGAATGATGTGTTCGCGGTTCACCTGATCCTTGGTGTCCTTGGTGACGTCGAGATAGATGTCGCGAATTTTGTCGAACCGGGTGGCGATGTCGCCGCGGCTGACCTTCATCCAGACGTTGGACGCACGTTCCAGAAGGTCGAGCTTGCCGTCTTCGAGCTGATTGACCATGCCCTTGGCATCGTCGCGGATCGAATCGAACCCCTTGGTGATGTCCTCGTAGCGTTCGCCGATCTTCATCGCCGAAATCTGCTCGCGCACCACCTCGTTGAAGCTCGAAGCCTGGGAAAGCGTCCGCCCGATCAGGATGACCCGCGTTTCGTCAAGCCCGGTGATCTCCTGCAACAGACCTGTGATCGGCTGCTCTTCGTGTTCTTCCGGCCAGATGCCGAGATCCTTGATGGCAGTGACCGCCTTGTCGAGATATTGAAGGGGTTTTTCGATAACGTCCGTACCCATTGCCGCATTCCCAGTAATCGATCAATTGAGGCATAGATTCCCACTCATGCGCGCCATGACAATTGCGCATAGGGTTCCCCCTCACTATTTTCCCAATATTGGTGCCAAAAAGACGCACGTAAAGAGCACGTTCCCTGAGAATCGACGACGAGGACCACGCCGGCATGCAATTTGGGGGTCGATATCGGTTCAAGGCATCGCGTCTGCACATCTGGGCGGCGCTCAACGATGCCGAGATTTTGAAGAATACCATTCCCGGCTGCACCCGAATCGTGTGGATCGACGAAACCAGCCTGGAAGCGGTCATCACCGTCGATCTCGGGGTGGCCAAACCGACCTTTTCCGGCATCATCGAGATGCACGACGTGACCCCGGCCGTCAGCTACACCCTTTTCGGCTACGGCAAGGGCGGGCTTTTGGGCCATGCGCACGGGCGCGCCGACGTGACGCTGACCGATGATGGCGACGACTGCATCCTGGCCTTTATTGCCGAAGGGGGCGCCTCCAACGCCATCATGAAATTCGGCAAGAAACTGATCGGCAGGAGCGCCCAGCGCGTCATCGACCATTTCTTCATGCGCTTCGCCAAAGCGGTGGACGTCGATATGGAAGTATTGGACCCGGATTCTGGACGGTTCACTTCGACGTGATGTCTGACGTGTTGCCCGGAACACGGCGTCAAGCGGATAGCGGGCAGGGTGGCGTTCTTCCTGTGCTGGCGCGCAGCCTTTTTTTGCCGCGCCGCGCCGCGCGTCCTGCCTTCGGACGAACCGTTCCTGCATTTCGATGCCGACACCGCCGGTGGCAGGGTGGTTATTCTTTGGGCAACGTCGGGGCAAGTGTTCAAACACGGTCTTTTTCACTTGCCGCCGCTTGAATTGCACGATTGTATTTGCACCCAATGCGCGGGGTTTATCCCTGGTGCCAGTGGAGCGCCGCCCCGTTGCTCAAATCGGGAGAACGTCATGACCGCACGCAATCTGACCAAAGAACTGGCCGCCCGCATCGGCGTCCTGGCCACCGGCGCCGCACTCGGTGCGCTGCTGGCAGGCTCGGCTCTCGCCGAACCGGCCGTCATCTACGACCTTGGCGGAAAATTCGACAAGTCGTTCAACGAAGCCGCGTATAACGGCGCCACCAAGTGGGCCGCCGACACCGGCAATTCCTTCCTCGACCTCGAACTGCAGAACGATGCCCAGCGCGAGCAGGCCCTCCGCAAGTTTGCCAGCCGCGGCGCCAATCCGATCGTCGTTCCCGGTTTCTCCTGGGCTGCCGCTCTGGAAAAGGTCGCCGCCGAATTCCCGGACACCCATTTCGCCATCATCGATTCGGTCGTCGATGCGCCGAACGTACGCTCGGTGATGTTCAACGAGCATGAAGGCTCCTATCTCGTCGGCGTGCTGGCGGCGATGAAGTCCGAAACCGGCAAGGTCGGCTTCGTCGGCGGCATGGACATCCCGCTGATCCACCGCTTCTATTGCGGCTATGCCGAAGGCGTGAAGGCGATCAATCCCGACGCCGAACTCTATGAAAACTACACTGGCACCACCGCCTCGGCCTGGAACGATCCGGTGACCGCGGGCGAGCTGGCCAAGGCCGACATGGACCGTGGCGCGGACGTCGTTTACGCGGCGGCCGGTGGATCGGGCCTCGGCGTGCTGCAGGCCATGGCCGATGCCGGCAAGTATTCGATCGGCGTCGATTCCAACCAGAACTTCATCCAGCCCGGTTCGGTGCTGACCTCGATGGTCAAGCGCGTCGACAATGCGGTTGCCCAGGCCTTCACCGACGAACTGGCCGGCAACTGGACGTCCGGCGAAATGATCATGGGCCTGACCAATGACGGCGTCGGCTACGCGCTCGACGAATACAACGAAGCCCTGATCACCGACGAGATGAAAGCCAAGGTCAAGGAACTCGAGGACAAGATCGTCTCCGGCGAGATCGTGGTGCACGACTATTATACCGACAACGCCTGCCCGTTCTAGGTTCAGGCACCCACGTCAAGATGACGGATTCGGCAAAAGAAACTGCACAGCGGCCCACGGCCGCTGTGCAGACCGGTGCATCGCCTTGGGCGATCGAGCTTGACGGCATCAACAAGAGCTTCGGCCCGGTTCGTGCCAACAAGGATATTCACTTCGCGGTCCGTCGGGGGTCCGTTCACGGCATTGTCGGCGAGAACGGCGCCGGCAAGTCGACCCTGATGTCGATCCTTTACGGCTTTTACACCGCCGATTCCGGCACGATCAAAGTCGGCGGCGTGCCGGCAATCATCAAGGATCCCCGCCATGCCCTGCAACTGGGCATCGGCATGGTCCATCAGCATTTCATGCTCGTGGACAATTTCACCGTCCTGGAAAACGTCATACTCGGCGTCGAGGACAGTGCCCTTCTGGCGCCCAGCATCAGCCGCGCCCGGGGCGAACTGGCCCGGCTGGCGCGCGAATACGAACTCGAAGTCGATCCGGATGCCTTGATCGAGGACCTTTCGGTCGGCCAGCAGCAGCGCGTCGAAATCCTCAAGGCGCTCTATCGCGGCGCCGAAATCCTCATTCTCGACGAGCCGACCGGTGTGCTGACGCCGGCCGAGGCGGATCACCTGTTCCGTGTTCTCAATACCTTGAGAACCCAAGGCAAGACCATTGTCCTGATCACCCACAAATTGCGGGAGATCATGGCCATTACCGATTTCGTGTCGGTGATGCGCCAGGGCCAGATGGTCAAGACGCTCGAAACCGCAAAGACCAATCCCGAAGAGCTGGCCGAACTGATGGTCGGCCGCCGCGTGTTGCTGCGCGTCGACAAGACCGAGGCCCATCCCGGCAAGACGGTGCTGGAGGTCAAGAATCTCGCGGTTGCCGACGATCTCGGCGTGCTCCGCGTCAAGGATGTCGGATTCTCCGTACGCGCCGGCGAAATCGTCGGCATTGCCGGCGTTGCAGGCAACGGTCAGTCCGAACTGCTTGAAGCCATTGCCGGCATGCGCCGCCCGAATACGGGCACGATCAGCCTCAAAGGTCATGACATCGTCATTCATGGCGATAATGGCGGTGCCCAGGCCCGCCGGGCCGGCATCGGCCATGTCCCCGAGAACCGCCAGGTGCAGGGGCTGGTGATGAAGTTCGAGGAATGGGAAAACTCCGTTCTCGGCTATCAGGACGAAGAAGAATTCGGCTCCGGTCTGTTCCTGTCGGTCTCCGCCTGTCGCGAGCAGGCGTCGAAGAACATCGAGAAATTCGACGTTCGCCCGACCAATTGTCGGCTGAAGACTTCAAGTTTTTCGGGCGGCAACCAGCAGAAAATCGTTCTGGCCCGCGAAATGAGCCGCGATCACGATCTGCTCGTTGTCGGCCAGCCGACCCGCGGCGTCGATATCGGCGCCATCGAGTTCATCCACAACCAGATCATCGCCATGCGCGATGCCGGCAAGGCGATCCTTCTGGTCTCGGTCGAACTCGACGAAATCCGTTCGTTGAGCGACAGGATCCTCGTCATGTTCGACGGCGAGATCGTCGGCGAGGCCGACCCCGAAACCGCGACCGAAGGCGAACTGGGCCTGTTGATGGCCGGTATTCACGACAAGGAGGCGGCCGAATGAGCGCCCGCAAGCCGATACCGCGCTGGGCGGATCTTGTTCTCCTGCCGGCTCTCAACCTGAGCCTGGCCTTCGTGGTCTCCGGCCTCGCCGTTGCCATGATCGGGCAGGATCCGATCAAGGCGATGAAGGTGCTGGTTTATGGGTCCTTCGGCTATGGCGAAGGCCTGGGTTATACCCTTCATTACGCCACCAATTTCGTTTTCGCGGGGCTGGCCTTTTCCATCGCCTCACATGCGGGCCTGTTCAATATCGGGGCCGAAGGGCAGGCCTATATCGCCGGGCTCGGTGCCTTCCTGATGGCGGCGCTGTTCAATGAAACTCATTGGCTGCTGGCTTTGCCGGCCGCCATTATCGGCGCCGGTCTGGTCGGGGGGCTGTGGGGGTTCATTCCGGGCTATCTCGCCGCCAAACGCGGGTCCCACGTCGTCATCACCACCATGATGTTCAACTTCATCTCCTATGCCATCATGGTCTACATGCTCAATTACGTCCTGAAGCCCGTCGGCGACCAGGTGCCCGAAAGCGTGACGCTGAGCGGCGCCGGGCGCATGCCGCAATTGCGCGAATTCTGGAACTTTTTCGGCTATTCGCCCCTCAATGTGATGTTCTTCGTGGCGATCCTGGCGTTGATCCTCGTCTATATCGTTTTGTGGCGCACCAGGTTCGGCTACAAGTTGAGGGCGGTCGGCCTCAATCCCTCGGCGGCCCATTATGCTGGCATTTCCACGTCCGGCATCATCATCATCACCATGACGATCTCCGGCGCCATCGCCGGGTTGACCTCGATCAACGAGGTTTTGGGCGTGCAGAACCGACTGGTCATCGACTTCGCCTCCGGGTACGGCTTTGCCGGCATCGCCGTGGGCCTGATGGGGCGCAACCACCCGCTCGGCATTGGCCTTGCGGCGATCCTGTTCGGCGCGCTCTATCAGGGCGGCCAGGAACTGGCCTTCGAAATGCCCGCCATCTCGCGGCAGATGGTCGTGGTCATCCAGGCGCTGGTCATTCTGTTCACCGGCGCCATGGAAGGCCTGTTCCGTGCGCCGCTGGAAATCATGTTCATGCGCCTGGCATCGCTTGGCAGAAACAAGACACCGGCCGGCACCGCCGCCGTTGAGACGGACAAGTAGGGGGCGCATGATGGACTATTATATGACGCTCGTTTTCGTCCTCGACTCCATGGTCCGGCTTTCGGTGCCGCTGCTGCTTGCCGCGCTGGCCGGGCTTTATTCGGAACGCTCCGGCGTGGTCGATATCGGACTCGAAGGCAAGATGCTGGCCGGCGCGTTCGGTGCGGCGGTGGTGGGCTATTACACCCAGTCCGCCTGGCTGGGCCTCGGGGCCGGCATCCTCACCGGTGTGTTGATGTCGCTGATCCACGGCATTGCCTCGATCACCTTCAAGGGCGACCAGATCGTTTCCGGCACGGCCATCAACTTTCTCGCCGCGGGTTTGACCACCTTTTTCGGCGAGGCCTGGTTCCATCTCGGCGGGCGGACGCCACCCATGCCCACGGGGGGCCGTTTCGAGGAGATCGTTTTGCCCTTTGCCGACGAGATCAGGAACGTGCCGTTTCTCGGCCCGCTTTATGCCGACCTCATCTCCGGGCACAACATCCTGGTCTATATCGCCTTTTTGATGGTGCCACTGACCTGGTACGTGTTGTTCCGCACCCGTTTCGGCTTGCGGCTCCGGGCCACCGGCGAAAATCCCAAGGCAGTCGATACCGCCGGCATCAACGTCTCCTACATGCGCTATCTGGCGGTGATCATCGCCGGCGTGCTGACAGGCATCGCCGGCGCCTATTTCTCCATCGCCCAGTCCTCGGGTTTCGGCAACAACATGACGGCCGGCAAGGGCTTCATCGCCCTGGCGGCGATGATCTTCGCCAAATGGAAGCCGTGGCCGGCCCTGTGGACCTGCCTGCTGTTCGGGTTCCTCGATGCCATGCAGATCCGTTTGCAGGGCGTGGAGCTGCCGCTGATCGGACAGGTGCCGGTGCAGGCCATCCAGGCGCTGCCCTATGTGCTGACGGTGGTGCTGCTTGCCGGCTTCATGGGCAAGGCCGTCAGCCCCAAGGCCGATGGTGTGCCCTATGTGAAGGAAAACTGATCGGACCGGAAAGTTCCGGATTGCGATACCCTCGGTCGTTTCCGCATCTCATGCGGGACCGAGGGTTTCGTGTCGCGCGGATGATGGGATATGCTCTGGCGTATCGTGCGAAAAAGGGTATTCCGGTTTTTCGCAATCAACGGTGCGACCACACGGAAAAAAAGAGCGGCGTGGCGCTTCAGCATGAACGCTCGCCGACACGACGTTTGCGGAAAAGAAAAGGCCACGGACCCGACATGAACAAGGATATCGACGCCCAGCTTTTTGCGGCGGCGGAACGTATTCGCCGCAATGCCCATGTGCCCTATTCGCATTTTCCCGTCGGTGCGGCGATTCTCGCCGATGACGGCGCGATCTATGCCGGCTGCAATGTCGAAAACGCCGCCTACCCCTTGGGGAACTGCGCCGAAGCCTCCGCCATCGCGGCCATGATTGGCGCCGGTGCCCATCGCATCGCCCGTATCTACATCACCGGCAATGGCGCCGAACCGGTGACGCCCTGCGGCGGTTGCCGCCAGCGCATCCGCGAATTCGCCGATCCCGACACCACGATCATCTGCCATGGCGTCGACGGCGAGCCGCTCGTGACGACGCTCGACGAATTGTTGCCCCATTCTTTCGGGCCCGAACATCTGGGAGCCGCCAAATGAGCACGCGCGCCCTCGCCGTCATCCACGACCGGGCCGGAGCGGACGCGCGCGTCTCGACGGCATTGGTGCTCGGTTCGGGTCTTTCCGGACTCGGCGATCTCATGACCGACCGCATAGCCATTCCCTATGCCGATCTCGACGGATTTCCCGGTTCGGGTCGCTCCGGTTCGGGTGTCGCCGGCCACGGACAGGATCTGCTGATCGGCACTTTGGGGCAGAAACGCGTCGCCGTGCTGACCGGTCGCGAGCACTATTACGAGCGCGGCAATGCCGCCGCCATGCGGCCGGCCCTCGAAACGCTTGTCGAACTCGGCGTCGAGACGCTTCTGCTCACCAATGCCGCCGGGTCGCTGCGCCCGGACGTCCCGCCCGGCGAACTGATGATGATCACCGATCACATCAACTATGCCGGCATGAATCCGCTGATCGGCGAACCAACCGACAAACGTTTCGTCAATATGGTCGATGCCTACGATCCCGCCTTGCGGCTCAAGGCCATGACGGTCGCCGAAAGGCTCGGCATCATCCTTCATGAAGGCGTCTACATGTGGTATTCCGGCCCGTCCTTCGAGACGGTGGCGGAAATCCGGATGGCCATCCGGCTTGGCGCCGATGCCGTCGGCATGTCGACCGTACCCGAAGTGATCCTTGCCCGCATGCTGGGCTTGAAGGTCTGGGCCTGCTCGGCCATCACCAATATGGGCGCCGGTCTTTCTGACGAAACCCTTTCTCACGAACACACCCGGGTCATGGCCGCACAAGGGGCGAACAAATTGTTGCGGCTCGTTCCGGAGCTGGTGGAGGCAGTATGAACCTCACTATCGTCGACCCTTCCCAGGGCGAAAAACCCCATGCCCGCAATCCCGGCTATCCGCTCGATCTCGACGTGATCGACAGGATTCGCGTGAACCGCTCGGCGCTCGAACGACGCGCCAATGGCGTGGCCGCGCGACGCGTGGTCCGACGCGAATGGCGAAGCGCCTGGCTTTTGAAGGCCATCACGCTCATGGACCTGACGACGCTCAATTCCGACGACACGCCCGGCCGCGTTGCCCGGCTTTGCGCCAAGGCGCGCGCGCCGCTGAGGCCCGATATTCTTGCGGCGCTCGGTATTGATGCGCGCGGTTTCCACACGGCGGCGGTCTGCGTTTATCACCAGTTCGTCGAAACCGCCGTTCAGGCGCTCGATGGCACATCCATTCCGGTCGCGGCCGTCTCGACGGCCTTTCCGCACGGCCTCGCGCCGTTCGAAAGCCGGCTGATGGAGATCGAAGGTTCGGTCAAGGCCGGCGCCAGCGAGATCGACATCGTCATCGAACGCGGTCTGGTGCTGACTGGCGACTGGCAGGGTCTTTACGACCAGATCCGCGCCTATCGCAAGGCGTGCGGGGACGCGCACTTAAAGACCATTCTCGGCACTGGCGAACTGGCTACGCTCACCAATGTCGCCAAGGCCTCAATGGTGGCGATGATGGCCGGGGCCGATTTCATCAAGACTTCGACTGGCAAGGAAAAGGTCAACGCCACCCTGCCGGTGACCCTTGCCATGATCCGCATGATCCGTCAGTTCCATGAGATGACCGGGGTCAGGATCGGCTACAAGCCGGCTGGCGGCATTTCGACCGCCAGCCAGGCGTTGCCCTATCTGGCGCTGATCAGGGAGGAACTCGGCACCGACTGGCTCAACCCTGAGCTTTTCCGTTTCGGCGCGTCCTCGCTCCTCAACGATCTCGAATGCCAGCTCGAACTGAGCGCCACCGGCTACAACGCCGCCGACTATCGTCAGGCCATGGCGTGACGCGGGGCGCGAATGAACAAATGGAACCAGATAGAGTGTCAGGCGCGTTGTCCTTTTCCCGTCAGAAAAGAGGCAAAGAGCGCAGCTCAAAAGATCGCACGAGGCCACTGACATGACCGAGATAACCGACATCATGATGACGATGGAGTACGGTCCGGCGCCGGACAATGCCGATGCGGCTTTTGCCTGGCTCGATGCGCATGGGCGCACATTCGGCCATTTCATTTCCGGCGCGTGGACACAACCGGCGCATCTGTTCGCCACCCACAATCCGGCGACCGGAGAGCCGTTGGCCGAGGTCAGCGCCGGCACGCCCGAGGATGTGGACGCGGCGGTTGCGGCGGCGCGTGCCGCCTTTCCGGCCTGGGCGGCGCTGTCGGGCTACAAGCGCGCCCGTTATCTGCGCGCACTCGCCAAGGCGGTCGGCAAGAAGGCGCGCCTGTTTGCGCTTCTGGAAACGCTCGACAATGGAAGGCCGATCACGGAAAGTCTTGGCGGCGAGATCCCCTCGGTCGTTCGCTATTTCGACTATTTCGCCGGTTGGGCCCAGCTTGTCGGACATGCGTTTCCCGACCGCGTGGCTTATGGCGTTTGCGGCCAAATCATCCCGTGGAATTTCCCCACCTCGATGCTGGCCTGGAAGATTGCCCCGGCCCTGGCGGCGGGCAACACGGTCGTGCTGAAGCCGGCCGAACTGACGCCGCTGACAGCGCTCCTGTTCGCCGAAATCTGCACCGAGATCGGTTTGCCGAAAGGTGTGATCAATATCGTCACCGGTGCCGGCGAAACCGGCGCGGCACTGGTCGCTCACGACGATGTCGACAAGATCGCCTTTACCGGCTCGACCGAGGTCGGCCGCGATATCCGCGCGAGAACCGCCGGGTCCGGCAAGGGGCTGTCGCTCGAACTCGGCGGCAAGTCGGCTTTCATCGTTTTCGAGGATGCCGATATCGATAGCGCCGTCGACACCCTGGTGGAATCGATCTTTTTCGACCAGGGCCAGATCTGTTCCGCCAGTTCGCGCCTGCTCGTTCACGAAGCGATTGCCAACGATTTCCTCGCGCGGCTCAAAAGGCGCATGAACGGGCTCCGCGTCGGCGATCCGATGGACGCCTCCACCGATATCGGCGCGATGATCGCCCCTTCGGAAGTCGACCGGGTTTCAGCCATGCTCGATCAGGGCGAAGCGGAAGGCGGCAGGCGCTACGAGGCGGAAATCGTTTTGCCCAATCGCGGTGCCTTTTTCAAACCGACGCTCGTGACCGATGTCGCCCCGACCCATACTCTCGTCCGCGAGGAAATCTTCGGACCGGTTCTGGTCGCCATGAGTTTCCGGACGCCCGACGAGGCGGTGGCCTTGGCCAACAACACGCGCTACGGGCTGGCGGCGAACGTGTGGAGCGAGAACGTCAACCTCGTTCTCGACATGGCCCCGAAGCTCAAGGCGGGCGTGGTCTGGATCAACGGTTCCAACATGTTCGATGCGGCCGCCGGGTTCGGCGGCTATCGCGAATCCGGGTTCGGGCGCGATGGCGGCAGGGAGTGCCTCGGCGGCTATCTTAAGCCGGCCTTTGAACAGAAACTGGAAAAGGCACCCGCTGTTCCGGCTGCCCCCATTTCGTCTTCGGGCGATGTCGTCAAGGCGGTGGCCGCCGCCCGCAAGGTATCCGGCTGGGCCGGAACCAGTGGCGCGGCGAGAGCCGCGAGCCTTTATCGCCTCGGCGAAGGCCTGGAACAGCGCCGGGCCGAATTCATCGGCCGGCTCGTTTCATGCGGCGCATCCCCATCCGAAGCGGAACGCGAGGTCGAGGCCACCATCGAGCGCCTGTTCGCCTTTGCCGGCTGGGCCGACAAGAACGAGGGCGTGGTGCATGACGTACCGCGCCGCGCCACGGTCATGGCCATCAACGAGCCCATCGGCGTCATCGGCATCGCCGCACCCGACGAGGCGCCGCTTCTCGGGGCCGTTTCGCTTCTGGCGCCAGCCATCGCCCGGGGAAACACCATCGTGCTCATCCCTTCCGAAAGCAATCCGGCGCCGATGGCGGATTTTGCCCAGATCGTCGAGACGGCGGGCCTGCCCGGGGGCGTGGTCAACATCGTTGCCGGCGACAGCGTGGCGCTATCTGAAAAACTGGCGCGCCATGACGGGGTTGACGGTCTGTGGTTCTGCGGATCGGCCGAAGCCGGCGCCGAAATGGAGCGGTTGTCCATCCACAACCTCAAGCAGGTCTGGACGACGCGCGGTCTGAGGTTCGACTGGTTCGACAAACCGGCGCTGGAAGGGGATTACTTCCTTTTGAAGGCGACGCAGGTGAAGAACATCTGGATCCCCTATGGCGCGTGAGGAATAGTCACATGGTCTTTCTGCCCCAGGAAGTGATCGCGCATAAACGCGACGGCAAGACGCTGAGTCGCGAGGAAATCCGGCGCTTCATCTCCGGTTTCGCCGCCGGTACGGTTTCCGAGGCGCAGGCGGCGGCCTTCGCCATGGCGGTCTATTTCAACGACATGACCGGCGACGAGCGGGTGGCGCTGACCGAGGCCATGCGCGACAGCGGCACGGTGCTCGACTGGTCCGATCTCGATGGTCCGGTGGTCGACAAGCACTCGACCGGCGGCGTCGGCGACAACGTTTCGCTGATGCTGGCGCCGATCCTGGCCGCGTGCGGGGTTTTCGTGCCGATGATTTCGGGGCGGGGGCTCGGCCATTCCGGCGGCACGCTCGACAAGCTCGATTCCATTCCCGGCTACACGACCAAGCCGGACAACGCCCTGTTTCGCAAGACGGTCAAAAAGGTCGGCTGCGCCGTCATCGGCCAGACCGACGATCTCGCCCCGGCCGACCGGACGCTTTACGCCATCCGCGACGTCACGGCCACGGTCGAAAACATCTCGCTCATCACCGCATCTATCCTTTCAAAGAAACTCGCTGCCGGGCTCGGCGCGCTGGTCCTCGATGTCAAGACCGGTTCCGGCGCCTTCATGAAGACGCGCGAAGATGCGCGGGGACTGGCCGAGTCTCTGGTCAGTGTCGCCAATGGCGCCGGCGTCAGGACCGGCGCCCTCATCACCGATATGAACGAGCCCCTGGCCAGTGCCGCCGGCAACGCCCTCGAAGTCCGTAACGCCGTCGATTTCCTGACCGGCGCCCGGCGCGATCCCAGGCTTTACGAGGTGACGCTGGCCTTGAGCGCCGCCGCCCTCGTGCTCGGCGGCGCCGCACCCGACCTGACGGCGGCGCGGGCGCGCTCGGAAAAGGCGCTCGACACCGGCGCTGCTGTCGAAAAGTTCTCGTTGATGGTCTCCGCGCTGGGCGGACCGTCCGATTTTGTTTCCAATATGGATGCCTATCTCGACACCGCGCCGATCGTCCGCGACGTCTTCGCCAGGAGTTCCGGCACCGTCGCGGCCATCGATGCGCGGCGCATCGGCATGGCGGTGGTGGCACTCGGTGGCGGGCGCCGGATGCCGAGCGACAGGATCGATTATGCCGTCGGCTTCGACAAGCTGACCGGGCTTGGCGTCAAGCTGGACACCAAGACGCCGCTGGCGCGCCTTCATGCCCGCGACGAAACCTCGGCGGCCGAGGCGGCCCAGCGCCTGATCGAGGCCTATGACATCGGCGGCAAACCGCCGAAAAACCCGTTGATCGCCGAAACGATCCTACCCGAAGGAGTGATGTGATGCCGCGCGTCGTCATCGGAGTTCTCGACAGTTTCGGTATTGGCGGGGCGCCGGATGCCGGCGAGTATTTCAATAACGGCGTGCCCGATACCGGCGCCAACACGTTCCTTCACATCGCCGAGGCCTGCGCTTCGGGGCAGGCGGACCGGGCGGGCGTTCGCGCCGGGGCGCTCGACCTGCCCAATCTCGACAAACTTGGTCTCGGCGCGGCGGGCAAACTCTCTTGCGGCGTTCTGGCGCCCGGTTTTTCGGAACAGGCTATCGGGTTCTGGGCCGTTGGCCGCGAGGTTTCCAAAGGCAAGGACACCCCGTCCGGGCATTGGGAAATCGCCGGTGTGCCGGTGCCGTTCGACTGGGGCTATTTCCCGACGCGCGTACCCACCTTTCCCCCCGACATGATCGCGTCCATTGTCGAGGAAGCGGGTCTGCCGGGGATCCTTGGCGACAAGCACGCCTCGGGTACGACGATCATCGCCGAACTCGGCGAGCAAAGCATCAGGACCGGTAAGCCGATCTGCTACACCTCGGCCGATTCCGTCTTCCAGATCGCGGCACACGAAACCCATTTCGGTCTCAAACGGCTCTACGATCTTTGCGAAATCGCCTTCAAGTACACCGCGCCGATGCGGATCGGCCGCGTCATCGCCCGGCCTTTCGTCGGGGAAACGGCCGCAACCTTCAAGCGTACGTCCAACCGGCACGATTATGCCATCGAACCGCCCGAACCGACCCTGCTCGACCGGGTGTCCGAGGCCGGGTTCGATGTTTATGCCATCGGCAAGATTTCCGATATCTATGCGGGCCGGGGCGTGACCCACAAGATCAAGGCGGCCGGCAACATGGCCCTCATGGACATGACGCTCGAAGCCATGGATATGGCCGGCGACAGGGGGCTGATCTTCACCAATTTCGTCGATTTCGATCAGGATTTCGGTCACCGCCGCGATATCGTCGGCTATGCGCGCGCGCTCGAACAGTTCGATATCCGTCTGCCCGAACTCATTGCCAAACTGCGTCAGGACGATCTTTTGATCCTCACCGCCGATCACGGCAACGATCCGAGCTGGACCGGGACGGACCACACCCGCGAACAGGTGCCGATCCTCGTTTTTTCGCAGAAAACAGGCGCCGGCTCAGCCGGGCTCCGCACCACCTTCGCCGATATCGGGGAAACGGCGGCAAAATGGATCGGTCTCAAACCGGCGCGACATGGTCGCGCTTTCCTGTGATCGAACCAAAACGCACATGGACTCTTGAGGGACGCGATTCCATTGTCGCGCCAAATTTTCCCATGTCGCGCAAGAGGTGCCAAGATGAAAAATCTGACCGTGGTCAATCACCCCCTGATCCAGCACAAGCTGACCATCATGCGCGACAAGCATACGTCCACAGCCGGCTTCCGCCGGCTGTTGCGCGAGATTGCCCATCTTCTTTGTTATGAGGTCACCCGCGACCTCGAACTGGAAGAAGTCGAGATCGAAACGCCGCTGACCGTGATGCAGGCCCCGGCGATCAAGGGCAAGAAACTGGTCTTCGCCTCGATCCTCAGAGCCGGCAACGGCCTTTTGGAAGGCATGCTCGATCTCGTGCCCGCCGCCCGCGTCGCCCATATCGGCATCTATCGCGACCACGAAACACTCGAACCGGTCGAGTATTATTTCAAGGCGCCGGGCAATCTCGAAGACCGTCTCGTCATCGTCGTCGATCCGATGCTGGCCACGGCCGGTTCGTCGACCGCCGCGGTGCAAAAGCTCAAGGAACGCGGCGCCACCAATATCCGGTTCCTCTCGCTGGTGGCCGCACCCGAAGGCGTCAAGCGCTTTTCAGAAGAGCATCCCGACGTGCAGATCTTCACCGCCGCGCTCGACGATCATCTCAACGAACTGGGCTATATCGTGCCCGGTCTCGGCGATGCCGGCGACCGCATGTACGGCACGAAATAGGCGCTTTTTCCTGTTGATCGGCCGATTGGCTGGCCGGAATGCCTTGGCGCGTGTCCTTGGGCGTCCGGCGGATGCAGGGGTTTTCTTCTGCGTCCATACGCACCGTTACGGACGCGTAGCGTTTGCGCCTAAATTCGATGCGCCCTTGGCAGCATGGCGGGAGGGTCTTGAAGAGACACGGCGCGTTGGCGGCGAGGCCGATTTTCTTGCTTGGGACCGGACGGTCGAACCTGCCAGCGCCAAGGCCAGAGAGTGAGGAAAAGATGAAAAAATCAGCATTCCTGACGGGCCTTAGCCTGTTTGCCCTTGCGGCGGGAACCGGCGTCGCCTGTGCCCAGACCGATCCGGGACCCGATGCGTGCGCCGCCATCGCCGGCCTTTCCCTTTCCGGTTACGATCTCATGATCGATGCCGCCAGCCATGTCACCGACAAGGGGCTGCCGCATTGCCTTATCGAAGGTTCGTTCGAGCATCGCACCGGCATCAACGGCAAGGATTATGCGCTCGGCTTCGCCATTGCCTTGCCCGACGCCTGGACCGGACGGCTTCTCTATCAGGGCGGGGGCGGCCTCAACGGCACCGTCAATCCGCCTCTGGGAGAAACGGCTGCCGGGGACAAATCGGCGCTCGATCGCGGCTTCGCGGTCATCTCGTCGGACAGCGGACATAAAGGACAGGTGTGGGACGGCACGTTCCGCGAGGACCAAATCGCCAGTTTGAATTTTGCCGGCTGGTCGATCGAAAAGGTCGCCGCGCTCGGCAAGGCCATCGTCACCGCCTATTACGGCGCGCCGGCCGGCTATTCCTATTTCGCCGGCTGTTCGACCGGCGGACGCGAGGCCATGAGCGTGACCGAGCGGTTCCCCGAAATCTTCGACGGGGTGATCGTCGGCGCGCCGGCCATGCGCACCAACCGCTCCAACCTACTGCTGGCCGAGAAGGCAGTGGCCATGAATGCCGTTTCGCCCATGGTGGACGGCGTGCCGGATCGGTCCAAGGTGTTTTCCGATCAAGACAGGCACCTCATTCTCGAGGCGCTCCTCAAGAGCTGTGACGGTCTCGACGGCATAAAGGACGGCATGATCTTCAATACCCAGGCCTGCCGGTTCGATCCGTCGACGCTCGTCTGCGACGGTGGGAAAACCGATACCTGCCTGACCGCGGCCCAGGCCGATCTGGTGACAAAGACCTTCTCGCCCCTGATCGACGCCAACGGCTTCACCGCCTATCCCGCCTTCCCCTACGACACCGGCATCATGACCGATACCGATGGCATTCCCGGCATCCTGAGGGTGGACGACGAGCGGTCCCTGCAGTTCGGCAACAACGCCACCGCGTTCGATCTGCCGGCGCGTCTGGCCGAAGCCGATATCATGCAACCGCTCGTCAACACCAACGAGTGGACGGATCTCGGCTCCTTCGCCCAGGCCGGACACAAGGTCCTCTATTTCCACGGCGTTTCCGATCCGTGGTTCTCGGCCAACGACACTCTCGATTATTACGAGCGCATGCTGGCGGCGACGAGCGCCCATGTGCCGGAGAAAGACTGGTCCGAATTCTATCTGGTTCCCGGCATGTCCCATTGCGGCGGCGGGCCGGCCAGCCTCGACCGGTTCGACCTTCTGAGCCCGCTGGTCGACTGGGTGGAAAACGGTAGGGCACCGCAAGGCGTCATCGCGACGGGCGCAGATTTCCCCGGCCGCAGCCGGCCGCTCTGCCCCTATCCGAGCTATGCCTATTATGCCGGCGAAGGCGATCCCGAGGACGCGGCCAGCTACGCCTGCCGTCAGCCGGACGCGAACTGATATCTCTTGTGTCCGCGGGCCGGTTGCGACCGGTTCGCGGGCACATTCCGAAAGACTATGCCGCCGGCTTCAGCGGCAGGCCGAGCGCGATCAGATCTTCGCGCAGCTTTTCCGGAGAGACGAACCGCACCGCCTGCATGCCGACCGCGCGGGCGGAGACGACATTGGTCTCGTTGTCATCGATGAAGACGCAGGATTGCGGCGCCAACCCATAGCGGTTGAAAAACACATGGAAGAGGCGCGGGTCGGGCTTGACCAGGCCTTCCAGTCCGCTGACCACGATGCCGTCGAATTTTTCGAGGAACGGGAAAAGCGGCAGCGAATAGGCCCATTTTTCCCAGGAATAATTGGTGATGGCGAAGGTTGGCAACTCGGCAGCGATCAGTTCGTCATGAATGACGGTGGTGCCCTCAATGAGCGAGCCGGTCATTTCGATCCAGCGCGTGTCGAAGGCCTGGATCTCGCGCCAGTAGCGCGGAAACCGTGCCTGTAGCTCGGCGACGCCCTTGGTGTAGGATTTGCCGGCATCGAAACCCAGGTTCCATTCGAGGGTGCACACGTTGTCGAGGAACCATTGCGCCTCTTCCTCGGTGTCGAACAGCTTGCGGAAGAGATAAAGCGGGTTCCAGTCGAACATCACCCCGCCCAGATCGAATACGGGAACAAGAAGGTCGTCGGACATGATGGTCTCCGGGCTGGCGGAAGGATGGCGCACCGGAATGAGACGGCGATGAAACCGGACGGTGCGAACGGTCGGTGGGACGCGTTACGGCCGCCAGCCTATGCCACGCTCGGCCTCTCGAGGCAAGCCGGCTCTCGGTTCCGTTGGTCCTACTGCCTGCAGGTCTTGCCGTCGAGTGCGATGTCTTCACCAAAGCGCGGCAGGAAATAATACTTATGGTAGAGGTTGAACGTCGTGTCGACCACGTAGCCAAACATCGGCTTGTAGGCGAGTTGTGCCTCGGCAACGATCACATAGCCATCAAGAGCGAGGTCTTTGAAATCGCTTGTCAGGGTGTAAAGGCTGCCCACTGTGTGGCGCGTCGCGCCATTGTCGGCGACAGACCAGCCGATTTTGGCAACGCCTGTGCTGGAAATGCTCACGCAGGAAACGATCTGCTGGACATTGTCGCTGGAATAGGGGGCCATGGTGGCTCTGACGGCGGCGAAATAATCATCGATATTGGTGCTGGAGATCGTACTGTCCTTGCGGGCGACCAGATCGCCCAGAGAGCCCGCGACCGCGGCGACTCGCTTGTCGACAGAGATAGCGGCGCTGACCTCGACTGCCCCGAGATAAAGGGTCAGCATGATCGGCAGGACCAGGGCGAATTCGACGGCGGCAACGGCCCGGTCGTTGCGGGCGAAGCGCTTGAGGCGGCCTGACAGGAACACGATCAAACGCCTCATGTGAACGGCTCGTTGCGGAAAACGCGGACCGCGGTCATCAGCCGGTAGCCGTCGCCGATATTGGACAGGTTGAACCCCAGGATATCGAGCATGGTGGGCCATTTATAGCCGACGCGGAGCATCACATAGTCCGAACCCGTGCCCGGCGAATAGATCCAGGTCCCCTTGAGAAGGCCGGTGTCGGGATCGATTTCTCTCGAAATGGAAAAATCAGCCGAAGAGAAATCGTTGATGGTTTCGACATCGACCTGGAGATTTTCGCAGGTGAACAGGTTCAGCAGGTTGTCGCAGATCGAGTCCCGGAATTGTGAGGCCGTGTAGTCGGCGGTCTGGGCCTGACCGGTGCGAACCAGCCGGACCGAGGTGTCGACGGCGCTGTCGAGGATCTGTGAGGACAGGAAGTAAAGCGATGTTTCGAAGATCGCCCCGATGATGGCGAAAAAGGGCAGGGCGAGCAGGGCGAACTCGATGGCGACGGCGCCGTGTTCGTCGCGCCTGAAAGCGTGTCCGAACACCCTCCGTAAAAAGGAGGGGCGCGAATGATCGGATTTGTTCGGAGCGACCGGATTCATCGGGACATGCTTCATGGTTCGGCCACCAGCCTTGAACCGCAAGTTCTAAGCTTCGGTTAGAAGTGGCGCGCGTGCACCTGTGCGATGAAAACGGGGTTAGCGGAAGGTTAAGCCAAAGCGCGAAAGGCGTCGCGGATGGCCTGGAGCAGATCACGTTTTGGCTGAATCGTGGGGTCTACTCTATCTTCTCGTTTTGTCGTGTTTACGAACCGGCGAACCGGATTCCACTTTTTCGCCTGAAAACACTCTAGGCTGTAGTGACAATTTAAAGGTTGGGGGGATTCCCACGCGGCCGCAAATCGGATTCAACACTGGCTTTTGGAGGTCGATGTGGAAGGCGAGGTATTGCGGGACGATCAGTGGGAGCGGCTCAGGGAGTTTGTTCCCGGCGGACGCAAGGGCAAGCGCGGTCCGCGTAGCGACGGGCGGCGGTTTTTCGATGCCATTCTGTGGCTGGCTCATTCGGGGGCGCGCTGGCGCGACCTGCCCGAGGATCGGTTCGGGCCCTATCAGACGGTCAAGCGGCGCTATTATCGCTGGATCGAGATGGGCGTGTTCGACAAGATCTTTGCGGCCGTGGCCGATGATCCCGACATGGAATGGCTTTCACTCGACGCCACGGTGATCCGGGCACAGGCACAAGCCGCCGGTGCGCGACGAAAAAGGGGGGAGCGCAAGCCCAGGCTCTCGGGCGCTCCCGGGGCGGGTTCGGAACCAAGGTCCATGCTGTAGTCGACGCGCTCGGTTTGCCGGTCCGATTTGAACTCGGCCCCGGCCAGCAGAACGACATGGTACCGGCCTGCGACATGATTGAGGGCCTTCACGCCGGTCAGGTTCTTGCCGACCGTGCCTACGACGCCGACCGCCTCCATGATCTCATTCTCGAACAGGGCGGCGAACCGGTCATTCCGCCCCGCCGCCACCGCAAATACCAGCACCGTTACGACAAGATCGCCTACAAAAACCGCTGGGGCATCGAGGGTTTCTTCGCCAAACTCAAGCAATGGCGCCGCATCGCAACCCGATACGACAAGCTTGCTGCCAACTTCCTCGGCTTCATCAAGCTCGCCGCCATCATGCTCTGGCTGAAATAGTTAAATCGTCACTACAGCCTAGTTGCCGGCGGCGGAGGAGATGAGGTTGCTCGAGGCGATGGCCTGGGAAGTAAAGCTCGGATCGTCACCGAGCATGGGCGTCATCTGGCAGACCGGATCGCACACGAGCGTGGTCCGCGACGTGCCCTGATAGACGGTCATCAGGTTGGCGTCCTGCTGCACCACGTCGACGAGCGTGTCGGCGATCGGATTGCCCACGGCGTCGAGAATGATGAGATTGGTCTGGCCATAGGCCTTGCCGGTCAGGATCAATGTCTTGGGATCCTGAATGGTGACGTCGGCGATGGCGGGATTGCCGATGATCACCGTCGAGGCCGCCGAATTGATCCTGAGGATGCGCGCCATGTTGACATTGACGGTGACGCCGTCGCTTGCGAGTGCGGTCTGGGCGGCAACAATCCCCGCTACAACGACAACGAGGCTCTTTAGTACATGCTTGAAAACTGCCGACATGACCCGATCCGCTACGCAACTACATGACGGGCGCAGTTTCGGCGAGAATGGTGAACAAATGGCAAATCCCGTTTCCGGCCGTCTTTTCGAGGAAAAAGGCATCGGAATAAGTCCAGTTCAAAAACCAAAAACGCGGGGGTCGGAACATGCCATCGGCGACGATGGGAAAGAAACGTGGATTCAGTGCGTTAAGATCGTCATCGACACGATGAAAACCGATGAAAGCCGCTTTTGACGACATCTTCATCATGCTCCCGGAATCCCGGATCCTGCCAGAATGTGTCAGGCCAACCCATTGAGGAACATGGTGAAAACGGTCTCAAACCCGTCGAATGCAAACCATCCGATTAACGCATTGGCAAATGTTCACGCGTAGGTTGGCCATAGTTCGATATGTGACGTGTCGAACCGTGCTGTCACGACAAGTGACGTGGAGTCAGGAGCTAGTAATGAATACCTTTTCGCGTTTTATGTCCGATGAATCGGGCGCGACCGCCATTGAATACGGTCTGATCGCCGCCCTGATCAGTGTCGGTATCATCGCCGCCGCCAGCGCCCTGGGCGACAGCCTCGGCAACCTGTTCAACAACATCGGCAATAGGCTCAACACCGAAGCCGCCAATACGACGGCGGGCTAAGTCGAGCGTCCAGCCGGATGATTTCGAATACAAGGGGGGGCTCTGGCCCCCCTTTTGCATGCCGGTTTCATGGATCGATCGAAACGACGGATTTGCCGCCGGACTCTTGAACCTTTGTTAATCAGGCTCGGCGAGGCTTGGGCGGCCGGTTCCGGCCCGCTATCACCATTTGAGGCGCAAGCAATGGGTTTCGTCCTTCTGTTCGTCTATCCGGCCATCATGGCCTGGGCGGCCGCGTCCGATCTTTTGACCATGCGCATCTCCAACCGCCTGGTGCTTGCGCTGCTCATCGGCTTCGCAGTGATGGTTCCGGTCACGGGCATGCCGCTCGACGTGCTCTATTTGCATCTGGGCGCAGGCGGCTTGGTGCTTGCCGTTGCCTTCACCTTTTTCGCCTTCGGCTGGATCGGCGGCGGCGATGCCAAACTGGCAGCGATCACCGCGCTCTGGCTCGGCTGGTCCCTTTTATTGCCTTATGTAGTCTATGCCGGCCTGCTTGGCGGCCTTTTGACCATCGTTATCCTTATCCTCAGGCGCTGGCCGCTTCCGGTCGGTCTTCTGGGCATTGCCTGGATCGACCGGCTCCACGAAGCTCATGCCGGCGTTCCCTATGGGATCGCCCTGGCGGCGGCGGGCATGCTGCTTTACGCGGATAGCTTCATCTTCAAGGCGCTCGCCATCTGATGCCGTGTGCGAAAGTTACGCGGTAATTTGTTGTTAACTATCATAAAAAACTTCCGATTAACCAAACCTTGACCCTTTGTCGCCAAACTCCGACCGGCGTGGGAGTGGGGTAGTTGCCCGCGTCCTGGAGAGTTGTGATGAAGCCGACGCGTATCGTACTACTGGTCATTGCCGTTCTGGCAGCGGGCCTTGCGGCCTATCTGGCGACCCGCGGCGGTGGCGCGCCGCGAACTGTACAGCAAGTCGTCGAAGTCGAAGCGCCCAAGACGCAGATCCTGGTGGCGGCCGAGCAGATCGGGGTCGGTCAGCGGATCACGCCCAAACTCGTGCAATGGCAGGACTGGCCGGAATCGGCGGTCCGTTCGGAATATGTCACCATCTCCGCCGTTCCCGATGCGCCGCAGCAATTGACCGGCACCGTTGCCCGTTTCCAGATCTTTCCCGGTGAGCCCATTCTCGAATCCAAGCTCGTACACACCAATCAGGGCTATCTGAGCGCCGTCCTCGAAAAGGGCATGCGCGCCGTTTCGCTGCCGGTCAGTGCCGAATCGAGCGCCGGCGGCTTCATCGTTCCCAACGATCGCGTCGACATTGTCCAGACCCTGTCGTCCGCAGCCGGCGTCGAGACCCATACCGTCATCGAAAACGTCAAGGTGCTCGCCATTGGCCAGCGTCTCGGCGAATACGATGCCAGCGATGAAAAACAATGACAGGTCGCAACAGTCCAAGGTGTTCCAGGCCAATACCATCGCAACCGTGGAACTGGACCCCAGGCAGGCCGAATCCGTTGTGACGGCCATTTCGAAGGGACACCTGTCGCTGGTTTTGCGGTCCATCGCCGATTTCGGCGGCCCGACCCAGCTTGTCCAGGCCGACAAGGACAGCCAGACGGTCCAAGCTGGTCCGCTTCGGCAAGCAGTCCTCGGTCGTGCCCGCCTCGTCCGGCATGGCCGACATGAGTCCGGTGGCTTCGGCGGAAAACCGATCCCGGTTCGGACTATGTCGTCAACCCGGTTCCGGTGCAGTGATGATGAAAAAGACCATGGCAAACAGGTATGCGCGGAAGGTCCTGGGTTTTGCGACCGGGATCCTTGTGGCGCTGGCCGTTGCGGCTTTCGCGCCGGGGGGCCGCCTTCGCAGAAAACGGCCAACCATCTGCAGGTTTCAAAATCCGCGCTCGGCGCCACCCAGCATGTCCGAGATCGGCCTCAACAAGTCGCTGATCGTCGATCTGCCGGTACCGGCTTCCGAAGTGATCGTGTCCAATCCGGCCCTGGCCGCGGCAGTCATGCGCTCCAAGCAGCGTGCCATCGTCCAGGGCGCCGCGCTCGGCGAGACCAATATCTTCTTTCTCGATGCCAACGGCGCCCGCATCTCCGTGCTCGATGTGACCGTCACCCAGGATTCCGCGGGGCCTGGCCGCCCTGCTGGCGGCGCCTGCTTCCGGGATCGCGCATCACGGTCGAAAACCCTGATGTCGGGCAATGGACCGCGCATCGTTTTTGAGCGGCTGGGCGCAGTCGGCCGACGATGTCGACAAGGCGGTTTCGGTTGCCAGCCAGTACGCCGGCAATGATGCCAATGTCGCCAATCTGATTACCGTGGGAGGCGCCCAGCAGGTGGCGCTCAAGGTCACGGTGGCCGAGGTTTCGCGCGAGACCGTCAAGCAGCTCGGCATCGACCTCAGCGCTTCGCTCAGCAGCGGTGGGTTGTCGACTTCCCTCATCAACCAGCCGGGCCTTGGCGGCGCGTCGAGCGTGGTGTCCACCGGATCGGCCCACCCTTGGTCTCGGCATCGGCAATTTCTCGCTCGATGCGGACGCTCAAGGCGCTTGAACGGCGCGGGTGCCATGCGCACTCTTGCCAAGGCCGACCCCTGACGGCGATTTCGGGTCAGGAAGCCGAGTTTCTGGCGGGCGGCGAATATCCGGTGCCTTCGGGTTATCCAGGATGGCGTGTTGACCTTCGAATTCAAGGAATTCGGCGTTCAAGCTCAAGTTCACGCCGGTGGTCAAGTCCAATGGCAATAATCGCGCTGACGGTCGAAACCTCGGTTTCCGAACCGACCACGGAAGGCGGGTTCACCATTTTCCGGCGTCACCATCCAGGCCACCAAGGACCGCAAGGCCAAGACGTCCGTGGAACTGCATTCCGGCGCGACGCTGGCCATTGCCGGTCTCATTCAGGACCAGATCCGGCAGCAGTTCAATTCGCTGCCAGGCCTCGACAAGGTGCCGATCCTCGGCGCGCTGTTCCGCTCGCGCGATTTCATTCATTCGGGAAACCGAACTGATGATCCTCGTCACGCCAGTGCTGGCCCAGACCGGGACGCCCACCCTGCCGACCGACAAGATGCAGTTCGCATCCGATTGCCGAGGCGATTTTCCTCGGTCGCATGGAAAAGCTTTACGGGATCAACGGCGCGGGTGGCGGCACTTATCAAGGTCGCGTGGGTTTCGTGCTCGACTAGGTCTGGGACGTTTTGGAGTTTCGCGCAATGGACATTCATCAGCATCCGGGACAACGCGATCGCCAGGCCGAGATTCTGCCCGGCGCCCGGCTCTTGCCACGCATCACCATCCAGGCGTTCTGTCTGCACACCCAGACGGCCCAGATGGTGGGAAATGGCCGTTCACGACCGGCGCATGGCCAAGGTGGCGCTGACCACCCACAAT